>JADJBU010000012.1 GCA_016703605.1 Candidatus Villigracilis adiacens
CCGATGGCGTGGTGAAACGCTTATTGCGCTCCCGTTACGGCTGGGATGACTTGCCCGATAATATCTTGCAAGCACTCGGAAAAGAAACCATCAAACTCGAACGCGAATTCAACAAGCGCGCAGGCTTCACCAAGGAAGATGACCGCCTGCCCAGGTGGATGACCGAAGAAGCCATCCCTGAAAACGGCTCGGTCTTCGATGTGAGCGAGGATGTGCTCGACCATATCTTTGACGGGATTGAATAGTAAAAAATAAAGTGACTGTCACCTCCAAGGTGACAGTCACTTTTTACATGATCTTATTGTTTTTCAACCGATACTTCATCAACATCCAACCGGCCAAGCCAAATAATGCCGAAACGATCAACCCTTCATTGGTGGGCGTGAAGACCGGAGCAAGCGGGCCGTTGACTTCGATAAAGCCGTTTATCAGCAGGGGCAGGCTTATCGCGTTGATCATTTGATGCAGCAGGAACACCGTCCATGTGGATTTGCTGAGGAGGCGCAACTCGCCAAAGAGAATGGCAGTGGGGATTTGCACGATGATTGCCAGCCCCAAAAATACGGGAATGGAAGTTGTGATCGCGCTTTCAAGTGTGGCGCGGTCAAGATAATAATAGTAGTAGGGCAGGTGCCAACTCCACCAGAGGATGCCGACGATAATGTGATTGACCAGCGGGCGTACGCCCGCCGCCTCGAGGCGCGGAGTGAGGTAGCTGCGCCAGGCGAACTCTTCGAAGAAGTTTTTCATCAGCGACCCGATGAAGATCATGCCGACAGCGGAGAGATATGCGTCGAAGCCCTGCGCGGCGAAACCGTCAGCGGAGACGATGCCGAAGAGGGCAGCCAGGCCGAAGGTCAGGAGGGAGGCGAGCGGATAGATGAGAAGAGCCAGCAGGTACCACTTCCAGCCTGGGGGGAGATTCAAGCCGAAGCCGGAATCCTTCCAGCCATCCCCGCCAAAAGCGCGGAACAAAAAGCCGGAAAAGGCGGGAGTGGTAAGCCAGACGAGCGCGCCCAAACTTTGCAGGGGCGGCATGGTATTGTCTGTTGCGTTGTTGAGCCAAATGCCGAGCCAGCCGCCGCAGACCGTAAATAACGCGACAATAAAGACGTTGCGAATGGTGTGGTTCATTGTATCCTTTGTTGTTTCCTTCATTGCGATGGGAATTTCTTTATAAATACGCGCGATCTTAATTTTGGTTGTTGCCCAGCGTAAAGTAAAACGTCGCGCCTTTGCCTTCCTCCGAATCCACCCAAATGCTTCCGCCGTGAACTTCGACGATGCGTTTGACGAGCGCCAGCCCCACACCGGTTCCTTCTGTGGCGGGGTCGAGTTTGTCGAACAAGCCGAAGATGCGTTTTTGAAATTCCTTTTTTATGCCGATCCCGTTGTCGCGCACATGGAAGATGGGACGGCCATCCTCCAGTTCGCAGCCGATCTCGATGATGGGCTGCGGCTGGCTGCCCGTGAATTTGACGGCGTTGTCCACCAGGTTTTGGATGAGTTCGACGATTCTTTCCCGGTCGACCCGCACGATGGGAAACCCGCTTCCGATTCTGACCTCGACCTGTTTCTTCTTTATTTGACCTTCCACCCGCCTGAGGGCTTCTGCGGCGATTTCTTCGAATGGCACATCCTGTTTTTCATTCGCGGCTTTTCCGATCCTTGAGAGTTCGAGGAGTTCGCTCAGCAGCCTTTGCATTTTATCCGCCGCCTCGGAGATGCGTTGAACGTCGGCGCCCAGTCTGTCGAAGTTTCCCTGGCGGGCGTCCTGTTCGAGGTAGCCGAGGAATCCGCGGATGGTGATGAGGGGCGATTTGAGATCGTGCGAGGCGGTGTAGGTGAAGCGTTCGAGTTCTTCGTTCTTTTGTTCGAGTTCGCGCACCAGTTTTTCCTGTATCTCAAGCTCGTGTTTGATCGAGTCTTGCAGGCGGGTCTTTTCGACGGCGACTGCCAGGTTCGAGGCAATGGTCATGAGCAGTTGGGCGTCGTTTTCGTTGAAGGCGTATTCGCGTTCGATGCTTTCCAGCGAGATGATGCCGATCACCCGTTCATTGGTCATGATCGGAACCGCCACTGACGATTTTGCCGGGAGGCTGTTGGTATTGATGGCGTTCATTGCGGCAGACCGTTTTATCCAGTCGCTTTCGATGATGACCGGCTTTCTTCCTTCCATGACGCGGGTGGTCATGCCTTCGCCAAAGCGGATGGGAATATCCCGGCGCGGGATGCCGGCGTCGAAGTCGTAGGGGAAGTGGATCAGGTTGGTGTTGGGGTCGTGGATGGCGATCAGGAGGTTGTCGGCTTTGAGCAGGCGCCGGAGTTGTTCGCCGGTGTCCTGGATCAATTTTTGCAGGTCGGTCTTTTGGATGAGGGATTCGCTAATTCCATGCACGGCTTCGAGTTCGGCGATGTGCCGGTTGAGTTGTTCTTCGGCTTGCTTCTGGTCGGTGATATCGAGCATGATTCCCTGGACGATTTGCGAATTGGCTTCGACCATGATCAGGCTTTCGTCGTGAAACCATATATAGCCGCCGTCCTTTTTTTGGAAGCGGTATTCGAGGCGGGGCATCCTGCCGTTTTTGAGGGCGTCGTCTTCTACGGCAAGCGTTAGTTCGAGGTCGTCGGGGTGGACGCGCGATTGCCAAAAGCCGGGGTCGTTTGTCCATGCTTCGGGGGGGAAGCCGGTCATATTCTGGATGCGCGGACTGATGAAGTGCCAGGCGCCCATCAGTCCCGGTTCTGCCATGTAGACTGCGGCGGGGATGCTTTCCACCAGTCCGCGGTAACGGGCTTCGGTTTCCTGCAATTTGTTTTGGATTTTCATTCGTTCCATCAGGTCTGCTTCGGCGGACTGTATTATGCTTTGCAGGCGGCTGATAACGAGCCATTGCAGGGCGGTGATCAATGCGATTAGCATGATGGCGGCGAGATAGTCTGAAAAGTCGTTTTCCCCGCTAAACGGGTTGTTGATGATTCCCGCCATTTCGAAGGCGCCATAGACGCCTGCCTCGATAATGATGATGCAGCCGATGATGATCGTGCCGGGTCTGCCTGCAAGCAAGCCCGAGGCGAGCAATACCACGATGAGCCCGAGGATGGCTGTGTCGCGAATGCCGTTGTTTCGGTAAATAAGGATGGAAAGCACCAGTAGCGATGAGGTCAGGGCAACCCAGCTGCCGATGGCGGTTTTTCCAGCCCAGGTCAGCCCGATGGAGAAGAGCAGGATGAATGACAGCCCGATCAGGAAGGGGCGGTTTACATCCACAACGGCCAGGATTGAAGTGACAGTCAGGGCGGTCAGAAGAACCGCGAGGATTAATATCCTCATATCCATTTTTGATGCGGCGGACTGGAAAAGGGTTTTCATTGCCTGTTTTTATTCTACTTGATTCCCGCCGGATTGATAAAACAGCGAGCACCCAATACCGCTCGCTTCGCCGCAGAGCCCATACCTGGAAGGGTGAAAATGGAGTTCAAAGCGGCGCGGCGTCTCCAAACTTTGGAGTGAGAAGCGACCGTCAGGAGATGTTTGGCTCCGGCTAAGCCCGGTTCTCTAAAACAAAGAAACTCCCGCGGGGGGAGTTTCTTTGTGAGCCACCGATGGGATTTGAACCCATGACCTGCCGATTACGAATCGGCTGCACTGCCAACTGTGCTACGGTGGCGATGTGGCGCAAAATGAGTTTTGCGCAGTCGGACAAGGTAATCCTTGTCTTACAGCGGCGGGATTATAAAGGAATTGCGATATTCACGCAAGTTTTCGCCCCGACACGTTGTCTGTATGGCGGAGGCTGATTGATGCGAATTGCGATGATTTCATACCATACCTGTCCGCTGGCGGCGCTGGGCGGGAAGGATACCGGCGGGATGAATGTTTACGTCCGCGATTTGACCTGCGAATTGGGACGGCTGGGGGTGCATGTGGACGTTTTTACGCGTTCGCAGGATGAACACGTGCCGCATGTCGTTCATGAATTGGGGTTTGGCAACCGCGTGGTTCACATCCCCGCCGGACCGGAAGAGCCGCGCAGTAAAAGCGATATCGCAAGGTATATTCCGGAATTTGCCGATGGGATATTAAAGTTTGCGGCGGCGAAGGGTATTGAGTACGATGTCATCCACAGTCATTATTGGATGTCTGGTTTGGCGGCTGAGATTTTGAGCGACGCCTGGGGCGGGACGCCGATTACGCATATGTTCCACACCCTGGGCGAGATGAAGAACCGGGTGGCGAGGTCGGAGGATGAACGCGCGGGGCAGGATCGGCTGGATGGGGAGAGGCGGGTCCTCCGTCGGGCGAAGCGGATCGTCGTCGCCACGCTGGCGGAGATGACCCAGTTGAGATTCCTCTACCGGGCGGATGCAAACCGCATGACGGTGATACCGCCGGGGGTGGATACGGGTCATTTCTACCCCATCCCGGCGGATGAGGCGAAGGAGTTTATTGGGTTGAAGCCCGAGGATCGCATGATCCTTTTTGTGGGGCGCATCGAGCCGTTGAAGGGGTGGATACGCTGATCGAGGCGGTTGCCCGTTTGGGCAGGGGGCTGTCTGGCAGGGGGCATCCGGTGCATCTGGCAATCATTGGCGGGGAGCCGGATGCAAACCCGGAGAATATGACCGAAGAGATGGCGCGACTGCAAAGGCTGTGCGATGAGTTGTGTATGGGCGGGATGGTGGTGTTTTTGGGGAAGCGCGCGCAGGATACCCTGCCCTATTATTATTCCGCGGCGGAGGTGCTGGTGATGCCTTCGTTGTATGAGTCTTTTGGGATGGTGGCGTTGGAGGCGATGGCGTGCGGCACGCCGGTGATCGCTTCGGAAGTGGGGGGCTTGGGGTATCTCGTGCAGGATGGGGTGACGGGGTATACCGTTCCGGATGGAGACCCGTCGGCGATCTGCAAAAAGCTCAGCCTGTTATTGAGCGATCATCCGTTGCGGCTGGAGATGGGGGAACGGGCTGCATTGTACGCCAGGGAGTATGACTGGCAAAAGATCGCCGGTTCGGTTCTGGGGCTTTACCAGGATTTGGTTCGGGAGGGGAGTGCGGATCGGGTTTGAGGGTTTTGACCTCGCAAGCGGCGCTGCGTGGCTGCCTGCTGTTTCCGATGAACTTTATTCCTTCAATTTGACGTGGAATAAGGTGGAGCCGTCCATTTCCTTGATGCGCACTTCGAAGCGCTCCTTGAATTTACCGATCATTTTGGAGAGTTGTTTGTGCCCGTAGGTGCGGGGATCGAAGGCGGGGTCGAGTTGGTAGAGGGCGTTGCCCATCGAAGCGAGCGATGCCCAGCCGTCCTGTTGGACCGCCATTTCGAAAGCCTGGGTGAGGAGGGGCAGGGGATCGGGTTCGCCTTTTTTTCGGGCGCCGCCTTTGTTCTGTGAACTCTGGGCTGGCGTTCGTTTTGCCGCCACGAGGTTTTCGGTATAAACGAAAAGGTCGCAGGCGTTGACGAAGGGCTTCGGGGTTTTTTTCTCTCCGATGCCCATGACGAAGATGCCCGTTTCCCGGATGCGCGTAGCCAGTCTGGTGTAGTCGCTGTCGCTTGAGACCAGGCAAAAACCGTCCACGACGCCGGAATGCAGAATGTCCATGGCATCGATGATCATGGCGCTGTCGGTGGCGTTCTTTCCAACGGTATATCGAAATTGTTGGATGGGCTGAAAGGCGTGGAAGTTGAGCGTTTCCTTCCATGAATTCATGCTGTTTGTGGTCCAGTCGCCGTAGATGCGCCGTAGGGTGATTTGCCCATGCCGCCCGGCTTCGACAAGCATCTGACTGAGCAAGCCTGCCTGGGCATTGTCGCCGTCGATGAGCATGGCGATCTTGTTGCGGGAAAGCGATTTGAGGTTTTCGTCGGTCATGCGGGTATTATACCTTGTGAGCAGGGAGCGTGTTGACTGCCTGATGGGCGGTGTGCAGGCAAAGGTTGTCAGTTTGGACTGCAACATCTCCCGACTTTCGACTCCATGCCTGACATGTTTTGTTTGCACACGATGGGCGATGGGCGGGCGGGGGAATGGGTTATACTCGCCCTGCAAGCGTCTGGCAGACGCTCGATCTATTTTATTACCCAAGAGGAATAACAATGCTGGACTTCGCCAAACGATGGCTTCCATTGCGCGCAGGGGAATCGAAACTTGCACTAACCCTGGGCTTTATCCTGTTTTCCAATTATGCCGCCATGGGGATTACCAAGGTTGTCTCCGTCAGCGGGTTTCTGGGAGAGGTCAGGGATCATTACATCCTCCTCGTCTGGGCAGTGGACATGGTGCTGCTTATCCTTGCGACCGGGTTGCAGTCCCTGATCGTTGACCGGTTCGACCGGGTGAAGCTGATTTCCGGCGTGCTGGTGATTTTCATGCTCCTGTATGCCGTTTTGCCGTTTACTTTTTTGGTTAAAGGATTCCCAGCCGCCATCAGCTATACGTTTGTTTATCTTCTCAACGACCAGCAATGGCGGTTTTTCCCCGTCGTCTTCTGGATCCTGGTCAATGATATTTACGACCCCGGCACGGGGCGGCGCGTCATGCCGTTCATTGGGGTCTTTGCCTTTGTCGGTACGATTGTCGGTTTGGGCATTGCCGCCGCCGACGCGCAGTTTCAATTTGGGGCGGTGCCGTTGTTGTGGCTGAACGCGGCGATTTTTTTCGCGGCTTTTCTTGTTTCGCGCTTTCAACTTCGGGCGGTCAAACTTCCCCCGCCGATCGGGGTAAAGGCGGATTCGATGAAATCCACGTTGACCGAGGGCTGGGACTTTATCAAAACGGTTCCGGCGTTCGCATATCTTGCCCTGGGAATGCTGGCGGCTGGCAGTGTGATGACGGTGCTGCTTTACGATGCCCTTTCCGACGCGAAAACCGACCTCGGGAGCGGGTTTCAGTCCTATTATGCCATTTATAACCTTTTGATCGCGGTGGTCTCGATCCTGGCGCAGAGCGTTTCCACGCGCATCATCGAACGATTTACGTTGAAACGCAGTTTTTTGATCCAGCCTGTGATGATGTTTTTGTCGACTGTTGCAAATTTTTTCATCCCGGGGTATCTGGGCAGCAGTTTTGCACAGGGGTTTTCGCGCGTGACTTATGATACGACCGATCTTTCCGCGCGCAAGGCATTTCAGGCAATGGTGCCCAACGAAAAACGCGGGCGGGTCAGCATCTTTTTGGATAGTTACCTGCCCTCCGGCGGGACGATCCTGGGGAGTTTGATCACCTTTGGCATTATCAGCATGGGCTTGCGTTACGGCATTCCTCGCGAACAATACAGCCTGGCGTATATCGGGGTGGGAGTGGCGGTTTCTCTTTTGGCGCTTTTTGCCGCCTTGAAGGTCCGCGCCACATATGAACAGAGCATGTTGAGTTGGCAGCTCAAGCGCCGCACCCGCGGAGCCAGTTTGTTGAGCAAGCTTGATTTCGACGAGGACGACAAGTAAGGATGGCGGCGCGTGTAGTTGCCGGCATGGACCGGACCGTCATCTACGAATTGCCTGGGTCGGGTGACGGGGAGCGCATCGATGCGATGCTGGATTTGTACCAGCGCCTTTTTCCAAAGTATGGTCATTACATTCCGCGGATGAGACGCCGCGTTCAGTTCGGGAATGAACACCGGCAGGGGCATGTCGTTCATTACTGGCTGGTCGAAGTGGACGGCCAGCCCGCCGCGATCAGGACGTTCCGCTACATCCGTCAACGCCGCTGCGGGCTGGCGCACGCCCTGGCTGTCGATCCACAGTTTCGTGAGGAGGAAGCAGGCGGCAGGCGGCTCTCCATGTTTGTTGTGCATGAATGCCTGGCGCAGATCATCCGCGACGCCGGGGAGCGGGGCGACCCGCCTGTTCTGGGAATGGTCAATGAGGTCGAGCCTGCCCGCCTGATGGAACATTACCAGCGTAATGGTCTGATACAATTGCCGGTAAATTACCGCGAACCGATCTTCCCTTCCGAAGCGCCGGGGAGATCGCGCGCGGAGGAATTGAAGCTGGTTGAATTCTCGCCGATGCATCTCGGTTTTCTAAAGAGCCCCGGCATTCAAATCGAATCGTATTCCCGTGAAATGATCGCGGATTTTACGTCCGCGTTTTTGATCGACCATTATGGGCTGCCGGAAGATCATCCCGTTGTGGTCGAAATCTTTAATTCTATTGGAACGTAGGTGATTATTATGAGTGAACAAGCAACCGAACCGATCAAACCCGCCGGGAGGTTTTTCAGCCTGCGCTTGAAGATCTGGCTGGGATTTATCCTCGTTTTTACGCCGGTGTTCGTGGCAAGTTATTACTGGTTTTATCAGTACACGACCGAACGGGTATTCAAAACCATAACCGACGACCTGACCGAAACCATCGATGGGGCAATCGACGGCATGGACAAGGAGGGATTTGTCGAATTGTATGCCGGTGAAAGCGCCGACAACCCCATGTGCCCGCCCGAAAAACCAACAGCCGACACTCCCAAGGAGGAAAACGGGTATTACCCGGAGGAGAATTCCCTGTACCTTGCCCACGTAAACTGGCTGTATGCCGTCCAGCAGGTCGAGCCGCAGACCCGCATGTATACCTACATCAAGGGACCCGATGAAGGCGAGATCATTGCCATCGGCAGTACGGGGTACTTCCGCGAACCGCGCGGCGGGTTCCGGTTTTGCCAGAGATATACTTCGACTTCTTCGAACATCTATCGCGGGTTGACCGAACAGGTCGACGCCTGGGAGCCGTATCCCGACGATTTCGGGACCTGGATCACCACCTACCAGCCGATCATCGACGACAACGGGGTCGTGATTGGAGCCATCGGAGTGGATATCGAAGCCTCCTATGTTAACCAGGTGAAGAGCGATATCCTGCGGAACGGGGCGTTCGCTTTCATTGCAAGTTATATTGCCATCTTCCTGCTGGTCTTCTGGCTTTCAGGCTTTCTGACCCGCCCCATCATCGGGCTGGCAGGAGCCGCCAAGAAGATCGGAGAAGGCGATTACGAGCAGGAAATACAGACCGCCAACACGGAGGGTTTCCGCGACGAGATCGATACCCTGACCGATGTCTTCAAAGCCATGGTCGACAAGGTTGCCCAGCGCGAACAGACCCTGCGCGCCCGGGTTCAGCAATTGGAAATCATGGTGGACCGCTCGAAGTTGACCAAGCAGGTAAGCGAGATCGTCGAGACTGAATTCTTCCAGGACTTGCAATCGAAGGTCCGCACCATGCGAAACCGGTTTGTGAAGGATGAATAAAAAGGCTCTACCGGTTTTAACGGGAATCCTTATCTGAACCACAATGGGGACGAAAAGTCACGAAGGAAAAAGCCCTAAAAAAACCTTTGCGACCCTTCGTAGTGAAGGTTTTCCCGCCAGAAACGGGCGAGCCTTCAAAAAGAAGCCGCGGCATTTTCCGCCGCGGCTTCTTTTTAAGCCAATTAAGCCAATATTGGAACTGATATCCCTCCTTAACGGGCATTGCCATCAAGGTTGGGTTGGTTTTACCACGCCCACATCCGCCGGGACGCCGCCGATGAGTTGAATATCGCGGCAAGACTGTTTGTCGATCCGCAGGAGAACGACCTCGTTGGAAAGCGCGTCCACCTGAATGATCGTATCCTCCTGGTAGGTCGAATCGACCGTTAACTTCAGCGTGACCTGAAATTGAGCCGGAAGGCTGGCAACACAGGATTTTTTATCCGGGTGTTCGCGTCCCTCGTCGTTTGCGCGCAGCAAACCGCAGGCGTTCGGAAGCTCCA
Organism: Candidatus Villigracilis adiacens; assembly: GCA_016703605.1. Taxonomy (GTDB): domain Bacteria; phylum Chloroflexota; class Anaerolineae; order Anaerolineales; family Villigracilaceae; genus Villigracilis; species Villigracilis adiacens. The sequence continues at coordinate 9,741 of JADJBU010000012.1, forward strand.
CCGTACCGGTGTTTCTGACGATCACATACGCATTGGTCACTTCGCCCATGCCATTCATAATATCAATGCTGGTGTTGCAGCCGAGAATTTCCACCTCCACCGACTGAACCGGTGACGGCGTATCGCTCGGAACCGCAGCGCCAACAGTGGGTGAAAGGGTCGGGGAAGCGGTATCTGTATTCACTGCTGGAACGGGAGCCGAAGAAGTCACTGCCGGCGTAACGCTTATATTCAAAGTCGGCGGCGGGATGATTAGCGGGGTGGCGGTAAAGATGGGCGGCGTGCTCGACGGCGGCGGGGTGTGAACGGGAAACGGCTGCGGCGCGACCCCCCATATATCGCAGGACGTCAACAACAACCCAAGAGTCAGGATGACGATATTTCGTTTCATAAAGGCATTATACCGGTTCCCGGAAAATAACAGAACAATAAACAATAGTGTGCAAGCAAAATATGTCAGGCATGGAGTCGAAAGCGGCGCTGTCGAGCAAAATCGGGAGATTTTGCAGTCCATACCGACAACCTTTACTTGCTCCGAACAATAATGCCAGGCTTTGACGGTGGAAATTTCATAGTATTATAGCGGGATGAAATTCCCGATTCGGATTTTGCCCGCCTTGCTTGCCGCGGCAACCCTGTTAAACGCCTGCTCCATGACGGAGTTGCTGCCCCCCCCCACAAACACACCGCCGCCGACCGTCACCCCGCCTGCCACCTTCACCCCCTTCGACACGCCCACCAGCACCAATACCCCGCCCCCAACCCCAACCGCAACCATCGTCCGCATCCCCACCTGGGACCCCAGCCAGCCAACCTTCACCCCCTTCGACATCCCGCAAATCCTCGTGGACGGCAACACCATCACCCCGGTCGCCACCCCCACCATGGCGCTTCCCGGTCCCGGTTTCCTGCTTGTCGAATATGCGCCCCTCAAGATCTATTGGGGCGGATGCGAACCAAACAAGGTCTCCCTCCGCGCAGTAGTTCAAGACCCCGAAGAAGTATTTAGCGTCATTCTATTCATGCGCGTCAAGGATATAGAAAAGGAAGACTACACCCCCTGGACGAGCGGAGCAGTAATGTTAAACCGCGGACAGGGCGAATTTACCTACAACCTGATCGGCAGCAAAATCAAGGGACACGACCACTACCTGCGTTCATGGGTATACTTCCAGCTTGTCGCGACCAACATCGAAGGGCAGGAGATCGGACGCACGCGCATTTACGAAAAAGCCTTCGACATGTACCCCTGCCCCTGCCTGACCCCCCTGACAGGCTGCCCTGTTGCCACAAAAATACCCACCCAAACCCCAGACGACCGATGAAAAAACTAGCCTTTGCCCTCCTTGCCCTGACCCTTAGCGCCGCCTGCGCCTTTGGACCTCTCGTCCCGGTTCCGACTCCCACCCCCGCGCCCACCCAAACGGACACCGCCACGCCTCTTCCCACGCCCACGCCTGCCACCCCAACCCTGACCTTTACCTTCACCCCAACCTTGATCGGCTTGAAGACGCCCACCTTCACGCCCCGGTTTTCCCTCACACCCGAAGCCTCGATCACCGCCTTCACAACCTTCACGTTGACCGCATCGAACACCGCACCGCCGCCGGTCAAGACCGAAGGCTTCATCTCCATCACCATTTCCCTGACCGACATTTACAAGGCAAAAGGCTGCGAACCTTCCGTGGCGCGCATTTCAGCCCAGGTGGTCGACTCGACCGCAGCCGCCTATGTCCTGCTGTTTGCCCGCTTTAAGAGCAAAACCGCCGAACGGGTCGGCAAGTGGACGAAATTCGACATGATCCCGCTTGGGGCTGGAACGTATATCTTCGACCTGTCTTCCGACCAGATAAAAGATGACGCCTACTTTGACGCCGCCTGGATCGAATACCAGATCGTTTCCACCACCCAGGCAGGGAGCGAAATCGGACGTACCGACATCTTCAAGGAACGGCTCACGATGCTGGCATGTGACCCCAACGCCACGCCTTCCCCCGTTACAGCAACACCAACACCATGACCGAAATTCCACAAGAACTGACCCGCTTCCTTGCCTCTGCATCGCGTGTTGTCGCGCTTACCGGAGCCGGGGCTTCACAGGAAAGCGGGCTGCGCACCTTCCGCGACGCTCAAACGGGGCTTTGGGCGCAATACAAGCCCGAAGACCTCGCCTCGCCCGAAGCCTTTACCCGCGACCCCAAACTTGTCTGGGACTGGTACGCATGGCGGCGCGAAGCCATCAAGGGCGCGCGCCCCAACCCCGGTCACTATGCGTTGGTCGAGATCGAAAAAAGAATTCCAAACTTTACGCTCATTACCCAAAATGTGGATGGGCTGCACCGCTTTGCGGGAAGTCAAAATGTGCTCGAATTGCATGGCAATATTCAAAAAGTCCGCTGTTCGGAATGCGGGACGTTTACCGAAACCTGGGGCGACGATTCAGAATCGGTTCCGGTTTGTGAACGATGCGGCGGATTGCTGCGCCCCGATGTTGTCTGGTTTGGCGAACCGCTCCCGCGCAGCGAACTGGAAGCGGCGGTTACAGCCTCCCGCGCGTGCCAGGTCTTCTTTTCGATTGGCACATCCGGCGCGGTTCAGCCCGCCGCGGCCCTTGCCCACGCCGCACGGAATAACGGTTCGGTGGTGGTCGAGATCAACGCCGAGCCAACCCCGCTCACCCCAATAGTTGATTTTGCCCTTCACGGCAAGTCTGGCGAGATTCTTCCCGGGCTCGTCCGCGCCGTGTGGGGAGGTTAGACTCGCGCTCCAAAATCTGGAGATGCCACTGGCGGGGTTACTGACAGTTTGTTGTTTCGGCGGTGACGTTGGCAGGCGACTCGCCGCTTGCATTGAACGCGGCTACAGCGTAGGTATAAGACCCGGGCGCGGCAAGCAGGTCGTCGTACGTGGTTGAACCGGGCGCCAGGTCGGTCACTTTTGTCCCGTCGCGGTAGATGCGGAATCCATCTTCGTTATCCGATTTGTCCTTCCATTTGAGGATGATGGTGACCAAGCCGGGCACGCAGCTATATTCGTAGCGCAGGTCGCCGGGGGCGGCGATGTTTCCGGTGGATGGCGTGCCGACGGTGGTGGGGATGCCAAAGAAGAGGAAGGCTTTGCCGTCGGCGTTGATCAGGCTGTATTCGGATTGGTAATTGCCAGGTTTGGAGGGAGCCGTGAACTGTAAACTCAGGGGAAAGGTTTCGCCAGGTTTGACACTGAATCCGGACTGCATGATGGGGAAGGTATCGGGTCCGGTATGGAGGCGTTCGCCTGAATCGTATTTGACCATGTACTGATGCGTCCACAGGCAGGGACTGGTGTTCTGGAGTTGGAGGTTGATGAGGAAGGTCGTGCCGGGGGCGATGGGTTTTTCGGCTTCCGCCTTGTCGAAGATGACGAAATCGCGTTCCCAGGCGTTGATCTGCGCCGTGTCTTCGCAGAAGGTTGCTTCGGCGGTCGTGCCGTCTATGGCGACGCCGGGGATTGGGGTTTCAGCGCCGGTGATGGGTGGAACTTCGAGGGTGGCGGTGGCGAGCGGGACGGCGCTGGTCAGGGCGGCTTCGACCGTTTGCGCGGCTGAGGTTGCCAGGCCAGGCTGGTCTTGCGGGGCGGATACTCCGATGTTACAGGCAGTAAGGATGAGCGCTAGCGCCGGTATTGCAAATTGCCGAATGTTCATGACAGTTATCCTTTGGAAATTTATGCGTGCTGGTCTCAAGTATAGCATTCATAAACCGCCGATTATGCAGGCGGTCGAGTTTGCCGCGGCTGTGACGAAGGGACGAAAATGCGCTCCAAAGCCTCCAGACTTTGGGGTGAAGGTCGAAGGTCGGGAGGACGTTCGGCGGTATTTTCATCCCTTCAACATGCTCAGGGTAAGCCTTCGGAGTGGAACTCATTTCATGAATACTCTGCGGCAAATTGCCTTTTGGGCTAGGACTTGTGCAACGCTCGTTTCATATCTTATCTTATTGCTGAAATTCTTGCGTCGTGGGGGTATTTTTTGTGCAAGAATTTTTCTCTACCCATGGAGTCGCGGAGTCTTTGAGCCTTTTCTCTGCGCGTCGCCGTGATTCAAAGCCTTTTTGGTTTCGGCTTGTCCGAGTTAGGGATAATTTCCACTGATTGCTGTGTAGGCATCGCCGCATTCGCAGGCGATGACAGTCAAGCCGCCTTTGGTGAGCGTGCCCTGATAGGCATCCAAACCCCGGCGGGCAACCCAGCCGCTTAGCATGAACGGCAGGGCGCCATCTGCCAAAATCCATTCCCCGTTGAATTTCCTTGCAATATGGACGTGCGTCCCGGTGGATCTTCCGCCTTCGCAGGAGGGATAACCGATCTTGTCTCCGGCTTTCAATTCGGTACCAACGGTTGCGCGTTCATTTGTCGCCAGGTGCAGGTAGAAGACCACCCAACCGGTGCGTTCATCGCCATCCATATCGAGGTCGAGCGCCAGTCCATCCACCCGTGAACGGACGACCAGACCATCCGCGGCGGCGATAACGAAATTCTCAGGCTTTGCCGGAATACACCCCGACTTTTCAGAAGGCGGGGCGAAGTCTAATGCGGAGAATGGTTCGCCTGTGCCCCAGCCGGTGTGGGGTCCGCCTGTGAAGTTCCAGGTCTGTGAGGCGGGGAAGGGCAGAAGTAATTCGGGCTGCGCCAGGCTGCCGGGAATCAATTCAACGCTATCCTGCCAGGGATTTCCAAAATATGAAACATAGGTCTTGTGCAACCCTTCGGGGCTGATGGCGCGGTTGTATTCGTCTCCGCTGTACATATGCGAGAAGTAATACTGAAGCGCCGTGGAACCCGCGTTTTGCCACGGGTCTGGGCGCAGGAGGATTTGGTCTTCATCTTCGAACTCGAGCAGGCTTCCGTCGCGCCAGCCGTAATACCCGTTATTGAGAACATTCGCGGCGAGCACCAACTGCAAATAATGAGAGTCCCAAAATTGGCGGGTGAGACCGAGTAGTTTGCGGCGCGCAGGCGGTTCAGGGAGCGATAATGCGCCCCCCTGGTATTCGAGGATGGCAAGCAGCAGCCTCGGGTTGATGCTGTAGTTGACTGCCACGTAATCGACGAGTTCGGCGCCGGATCGGGTTTCACCCCCGACATATGCCCGGTAGTTTTTCAACCACCCCGGCTGTGATTCTACGAAGGCGGCGGTGTTGAATCCGCTGGCTGTGGGACCGTTTACAAAAGCATGATCCGGGATGACCTGAAAGGGGCTGCCCCACAAGGCGCGATAGTAGATGGGTATCTTCATCGGCATTCCCTGTGGGAGCGTGGTGGCTTCGCGCGGTATGAATGCGTTCGCCGCAAGGATTTCATCCACGCTGGTGTTGAAGCGCAATGCAAGCGCGGGAAGGGTATCGCCGCTTTGGGCGGTGTAATTGACCAGTTCGCCGGGCGCAAAGGCTGGGCGTGTGGGCAGGGGCGTGGATGGCAGAACGGACAGGGCGGGTTCGCTTGCCGGAGCGTCGGGCAGTATTTGCGAACTCGAGCGGGGCGCGCAGGATACTGTCAGCAGGAGAATCAGGAATGCGGGGAGAAGCCCCCATTCATTCCTTGGCATTCCTGGTTTGCAGTTTGAAATTTTTGTGGCTTTCAGTTTCATGGGACGAAATCCCGCGCCGCCGTTGAATGCGGGGTGTTAATTGTCGTCGCTTTCGCGGATGATATTCGACCAGGACTGACCGAGGAGGTCGGCAGTGACCACCTGTTCGCCGTTGACCAATTGCCCCTTGTAGGGTTCATCGCCGGCGATCACCCGCCAGCCGCTCAACACAAAGGGAACGGGTCCATCGGCGGTGACCCATTCGCCGTTGAATTTCCTGGCGAAATGGAGATGGGTTCCGGTGGAGACGCCGCCTTCGCAGGATGCGTGCCCGATGCGGTCGTCCACTTCCACGTAGGTCCCGGCGGGGACGCGGTCTTCGGTGGCAATGTGCAGGTAGAGGAGGTTCCAGCCGGTTTGCTCGTAACCGTCGCCGTCAAGGTCGATCAGCACGACCCCATTATCGGAACGTACAACCAGCCCTGGAGCGGATGCAAGCACCCAGGCGTTGTTCGGGATGCAGCCGGACTTTGCCGAAGCCGGGGCAAAGTCGATTGCGGAAAAGATGCTGTGGGTTGTGCCGTAAATTTTCGGGCTGATCTGTCCCCAGCCGTTGTGGGGTCCGCCGGTGAAACTCCAGACGGCGCCGGGTTCGAAGGGGAGGACCAGGGGCGGCTGGATCAGACCGGGGGGGAAGATGGGTCCGAGCAGGGCGGCTCGACCCCAGGGATCGCCGAACATTTCCTGGTATAAGGCGGGGAATCCGGAGTCGGGGTTGATGATTTGCGACCATTGCGACTGGCTGTGAAGTTTGGAGAAGAGATATTGGATGGCAACCGTCCCGGCGTTGAGGCGCGGGTCGATGCGCAGTTTTGTGCCTTCGGGAAATTCGAGGTGTGTGAGCGTTCCGGCTCTCCAGCCGTAATAGGCGATGGACATGGTGTTGATCGCCCAGGTCATTTGGACGCTCATGCCCTTGTAGTGATAGTCGTTGAAGCCCATTGGGTATTCGGTGTGCAGGATGTCGATGGGTTGTCCGCGCACCCAGCGGGCTTCGTATTCGAGCAGGGCAAGCAGGAGGCGCGGGTTGATCGAGTTTTCGATGGCGAGGCGGTTGATGGCGTCGTATCCGGCAATCCTTCCGGCGGAGCCGAGGTAATCGTTGAATGAACTGAGGTAGCCGCCCTGTTCCATGACGTATTTTTGGGTGTCGAAGTCGAGCGCGGTCGAGGAGAATACGAATTCGGCGTCGGGCAGGAGTTGGACGTTGGGTGTGGTGGGTTCGTCGATGCGGTCGGGGATCACCAGCAGGATGCCGGGGTCGATCAGGGTGGTTTTGGTCAGGTCGCCGTCTGAGATGATATCGGATTCTTTGACGTTGAAGCGGGCGGCGACGGCTGTGAGCATGTCTCCGCTTTGGGCGTAGTAGAGGAGCGGCGCATCGTCGGTGACGGGGGCTGGGGGCGGGCTTGCGGATTCAGTTGCGGCCCTTTGAGTGGGTTGGGGCGACGGCGTAACTGCGTTCCCGGTTTCGATGAAGGGGGGCGTGGTTGAGGTGGGGAAAATGATCGGGTCGGCTGATCCGGCAAACGGGTCGGTGGGAGCCGCGGTTTGGGGGGCGAATGAGGTTGGGGTGGGGGCAATGCCCCATAGAGAAGGGGAAGCCCCGCAGGCAGATATCATCCAGGCGCTTGTGACGAGAATTGCGAAGAGTCGCTTCATGATGGGAGGGATTATAACCAGTGGATGCGCGGAGTCTTAACGGGTTATGAGATTCTCGGGCTGGGCGGCGTCTAGGGCTTCGATGGAATAGCCTGCGGCGGACAGGTAGCCGTCGTATTCGTTGCCGGTTCCGCTGGAGACCCATCCGCCCAGGTTGAAGGGTAACGCGCCGTCGGCGGCGATCCATTCGCCGTTGTATTTTCGCGCAACGTGGACGTGGGTTGCGTTCGAGATGCCGCCTTCGCAGGAGGGATGCCCGATCCGTTCGTTTTTGTAAATGTATTCGCCGGGGGTTACCCGTTGTTGCGAGGAGACGTGCATGTAGATGAGCACCCAGCCGGTCTGTTCGTAGCCGTCGTTGTCGAGGTCTTGAATGACCGACCCGGTTCCGGTGCGGGTGATGAGGCCGTCTGCCATGGCGGTGACCCAGTAGGGGCTGATATCACATGCGGCGGCGTTGCCCTGCGGGGCAAAGTCGAGCGCGCCCCACGCCGAGCCGGAGTCCCATGCGGCGTGGGGTCCGCCGGTGAAGTACCAGCTTTCTCCTTCGGCAAAGGGAAGTGAAAAGGGGGGTTGGGAGAGGGTTGGGGGAATGAGCGGTTCGATGGCGTAATTGAAGGGGTTGCCGAAGAATACGAAGTAGGTTACGGCTGCGCCGCCAACGCCCGTATCGTATTGCCAGGCGTCGTATCCGTCCAGTTCGGAGAAGAAGTATTGGACCCCAACTGTTCCGGCGTTGATGGTGGGGTCGATGGAGATGGTCTGCCCGTCTGTAAGTACGAGCGTGGAAATGGCGTTGGCTTTCCACAGGTAATATCCGCGATTGAGCATATTTGCCGCCCAGACGACCTGCCTGTATAAGCCTGCCTTGTTCGGGTCGGCGTACCCCATTGGGTAATCGGTGATGACGGGGTTGGGGTTTGTGACCCATCCGCTTTGATATTCGAGCAGGGCAAGCAGGATGCGCGGGTTGACCGAGTAGTTAAAGGAGACTCCTTCGATGATATCCGCGCCATTCAGGACGATGCCCCTGACTTCCTCGGCGTATTGATTGAGATAACCGCCCTGGCTGGCGATGAATTTTCTGGCGTTGAACCTTGCCGCGGCAGGGCTGTGGACCAGTTCAGAATCCGGGATGATCTTTAGCGAGTTTAGGGGGGCGGCGGCGATTTCGGGGGCGGGGATGACGAGTATCATGCCGACTTCGAGTGTGTTCGGGTCGGTGATGTTGTTGGCGTCCATCAGGGCTTGCAGGCTGATGTTATATTGCAGGGCGATGCTTCCGAGGGTGTCGCCAGGCTGGACGGTGTGCTGAGCCTGTTCCTGGCGCGGGGTGGGCAGGATGCGCGCAGTATCGGGCGTTGGCGAGCCGGAGGTGATCTGGTCCTGCACGCCGATCAATGGCGAAATATTCAGCGGGACCCGCGTGGGTGTGGGCGGACGGGTGGGCGTGGAGGTGGGGATGGCTGTTTGGGTTTCGGTCGATGTGACGGGCGGTTGGTTTTCAGGTCCGTCGGTGGTATTGCCGCCGGATGGCACAAACGGGTCGTAGGTTGGGAAAACAACGGGTGTTTCCGCGGCGGGCGCGCAGGAAAATAAAAGCGCTGCCAGGAGCGCCATTAACGATATTTTTGAATGCGACATGGGCGTGATTTTACCAAATGCCGGTACTGTTTTGCCTGCGCGGCAGGGATCGTGTGCAGGCAAAGGTTGTCAGTATGGACTGCAAAATCTCCCGGTTTTGCTCGACAGCGCCGCTTTCGACTCCATGCCTGACATATTTTGCTTGCACCCCCAGGGATCACTGAGAAAAATCCCCGTGGCTTCGCGAACCCCGCGGTTAAACTCGCGCAACTGCATGACGGGTGGAATAAAAAAGACGCATTGGAGGCGCGTCTTTTTTGTTTTCGTTGGGCTGTAAATCAGGATTGAAAACCGGACCCCAAAATGTAATTCTCCAGCCCGCGGATCTCGCTTTCCTTGATCTCGATGGCGGCAACCATCACATCGCGCATCGAAACCAGCCCCACAAACTGTTCGCCTTCCACGACCGGGAGGTGGCGGATCTTGTATTGCTTCATCAGCGCCATACATTGTTCAACGGTTGTGTCGAGGGTGACGTTGATCATTTTCGGGGTCATTACATCCTTGATGACGGTGTCCTTTGCGACGCGCCCCAGCGCTTCGCCTTTGTACAGGTAATCGCGTTCTGTGTAGATGCCCACGATCTTGCCTTTTTCGGTGACTAACACTGCTCCGATATGGGCATCTGCCATCACTTTAATTGCATCCAGCGCGCTTTGGTTGGATTCGACGGAATAGTTTGTCGCAAATTCCTTTGCTTCAAGAAGTTTTCGGACTGTGGTCATGATTTTCGTCTCCTTAACCATTGTTTTTATCATAGGGATTCCAAATCGTCATACGGAAAACCTCCTCATCTCGTGTGACGTTCATCCCTTTTTTGGGGTCTGCTTGCGGAAATGTTACCCGGCGACGGCGTAAAGAGTCTTTTCCAAAAACTCCCCGACCTTTTCAAGGAACTGCGGGTGCGTATGGCAATTACTGTGACCCTTTCCTGGAACGATCCAAAGGCGCGTTCTTTCAGGGCTGCCCGCTTCGAACAGGGCGCGCGCCTGTTCGACCGGAACCGTTTCATCCTCTTCGCCGTGAATGAGCAGAAACTCCGCCTGTGACTTGCGGATATTGTTCACGGGCGCAATGGATTCAAAGTCCAACCCGTATTGTCTGCGCATGTAACCAAACAGGAACGATGCCAAAAAGCCGGGAATATGCCGTTTGCGAAACTCGAATTTCATGACCGCTTTCGGATGAGAGATGGCTCCAACGGTGATGACGCTGCGGACCTGGTCGTCCCAGCCTGCGGCATTGATCACACCGCCTCCGCCGACGGATAAGCCGAGTGCGCCAATGGGCCTGGTATTTCCCTGCTGCCTGAGGAACTTGACCGCCGAGACGACATCCTGCGCGAATGTGCCAACGGTGGGGCGTTCCATGGGAGAACTGCTCCCGTGATTGCGGGAATCAAAAGCCAGAAGGTTATATCCCATCGGGTGGAGCGTTTGAATATAGGGCAATGTGCGCGAGAGATTTCTGCTCCAGCCATGCAGAAGAATGATCGTGGGGGCATTCGGCGATGCATGGATATGCCAGCCATAAAGCGCGCCGCCGTCATTGGCAGGGATCGAAATCTCCTGAAACGGGATATTGTATTTTTCCGGGGTAACCTGATGGGGCGCAATCTCGTACGCGTACATGCGCCCTATGAGGGAATCCATTAATTTCATCCTGCCTGCCTTTTGTTCGAAACCCGCTTTGCGCGGCCCTGCATAGCGTCGGTTAATTAAAAATTTGAACTCAATTTTAGCAGATTCGCGGCAGCATCTCGCCCGCCAGCATGTCCACCACGCGGGTGCTGCCCAAAGTGGTTTTGAGCAAAACCCTGGATTTTGGTTCTGCGACCACTTCACCGATGACCACCGCACCTTCGCCATATCTCGTGGACTTCATCACTGCCAACACCTTCTCCGCCTCTTCCTTCGGGACGATTGCCACTAGCTTCCCTTCATTCGCCACGTAAAGCGGATCGAACCCAAGCATCTCGCACGCCGCATTGACCTCCGAGTGGACAGGGATGGTTTCTTCCCTCAAAAGAATCCCTACATTCGATTGAACTGCGATCTCGTTCAGCGTCGTTGCCAACCCTCCGCGAGTCGGGTCACGCAATACATGGACATTCGGACAGACATCCAATATTGCCGCGATCAAATGATTCAACGGCGCGACATCGCTCAACAAACTGGACTGGAATCCAAGTTCTCCGCGTGCGCCGAGGACAGCAATGCCATGATCACCGATCGTACCAGAAAGAACGACCACATCACCCGGCTTTGCATTCGCCCCACTGACGTTCACATCTTCGCGCACTACGCCAACTCCTGCGGTGGTGATATATATTCCGTCCGCTTTACCTTTTTGCACGACCTTCGTGTCACCAGCCACGATCTGCACGCCCGCTTCTTCCGCAGCCAATCTCATAGACTCAACCACACGCTTGAGCGTATCCATGGGCAAGCCTTCTTCAAGGATGAAGCCTGCCGTGAGATATAAAGGCTTGGCACCGAGCATTGCCACGTCATTTACAGTGCCGCACACCGCTAACTTGCCGATGTCGCCGCCGGGGAAGAAAAGAGGCGAGACGACATGCGCATCCGTGCTGATGGATAGTTTCTGCCGCAGTCCCGGCTCCACCAATGCCGCATCATCGCCTGCATTCAATGCCGTATTCTGAAACGCAGACACGAACGCCTTCTGGATCAGTTGGTGACTCATCCGTCCGCCCGCACCGTGTCCCATCACGATCTGCTCGTTGTGCGTCAGCGGCGGAGCACATACCGCGCCTTCGATGTTTACTGTTTCGTTATTCATAAGACCTCTTTAGAAGGGAATAGGGAATGGAACATAGTGAATAGTAAACCGACCCACTATTCACTATTCACTATTACCTATTCACGTATCACTTCACTTGTCACTCTTCCGTACCGATAATACGCCGCACACGCCCCCTCAGACGAAACCATTGTCGCCCCAAGCGGATTTTCAGGCGTGCATTGCTTTCCAAACGCCGGGCAGTGATGCGGTTTCTTCATGCCCTGCAAAATTTGCCCCGCAATACAAAGCGGAGATTCTTCCGCATGTAACGATTCCACCTCAAAGCGTTTCTCGGCATTGAACTCGTCAAATTCAGGACGCAACCCCCAGCCACTCATGGGAATCATCCCAATGCCACGCCACTTGCGGTCACATTCCATGAATACTTTGTGGATGGCATCTTGAGCAGGCTTCAAACCTTCGAATGTCACTGCACGTTGATAAGCATTGGCAACTTCCACTTTGCCTTCTTCGAGCAGTTGCACGGTCTTCAAAATTCCTTGCACAAGGTCAAGTGGTTCAAAGCCGGTGATAACCATCGGAATGCCAAACTTCTCCACCAAGGGCGGATACTCGTGATACCCCATCACTGCATTAACGTGCCCTGCCAACAAAAATCCCTGCACGCGATTGTGTGGCGAACTCAGAATCGCACTGATGGCAGGCGGCACACGGACATGCGAAACCAAAATGGAAAAATTCTTCAATCCAAGTCGTTGCGATTGCAAAACACTCATCACATTCGGCGGAGCAGTCGTTTCAAAGCCAATTGCAAAGAACACAACCTGCTTGTCGGGGTTCTTCTCTGCCAGCGTCACCGCATCAAGTGGAGAATAGACCACGCGCACATCTCCACCTTGGGCTTTGACGGAGAACAGGTCTCGGTTCGAGCCGGGCACGCGCAGCATGTCACCATATGAGCAAAAGATCACATCCGGTCGCGCCGCAATCGACAATGCCTTGTCAATCAACTCCAGCGGAGTCACACAGACCGGGCAGCCCGGACCATGCACCAGTTCGATCTGAGGCGGCAGCAATTGGTCGATGCCATGACGCACAATCGAATGGGTCTGCCCGCCGCAAATTTCCATCAACGTCCACGGGCGTGTCACGGTGCGGCGGATCTCTTCGATCACGCCCTTCACCAACTCCGCGTCGCGATATTCGGTCACATACTTCATGAGGTTTCTTTGCCCAACTCTTCTTCAAGCGAGCCCATCTGACGCAGCAACTCCAATGTTTCCATTGCGTCTTTCTCGCTCAACAAACTAATCGCAAACCCCACATGAATAATGCAATACTCGCCGACCTTCGCTTCAGGAACATAACTCAAACAGGCTTCACGAAAGATGCCGCCAAAATCGACCTTCGCCATTTGCAGCCCATTGTTTTCATACACCTCAACAATTTTTCCGGGCACACCTAAACACATTTCAACCTCGCAATCTGGACGCGGCGATGTACGCCTGCCCTAATGAGAGTCCGCCATCGTTGGTCGGAACTTCTCGATGAATATAGATTTCAAAACCATCTTTGCTCAACAACGAAATCGTTTTTTGCAACAGTGTGATGTTTTGCCAAACCCCACCCGATAACACCACGCTTCGCAATGATGTTTCGCTACTGATCTTCTGAACCGTCTCGCGTGCTGCTTCTGCCAATCCATTATGAAACCGAGCGGATATTTTGGAGGTGGGGATTCCCGCCATCACATCCTTTATCAACGCCTCAACCGCGCTTCCGACTCGTACTCGACCTGACTCAACCCCAAAGACATATTGCCCCGCCTCAGCCGAATCTGCCATCGCCTCGAACTCGATTGCCGCCTGCCCCTCATAGTTGACCTTCTGCCTCACACCCGCCAACGCTGATACCGCATCGAATAACCGTCCCATCGATGAAGTCATCGGAGTGTTGATTTTCTTTTCAAGTTGCACACGTAACGTCACCTGATCTTCCGCGCAAAATTCTTTTACTGAGTCCAGAGAGTCGTCCCATTCAATTCCAAGACTCCACAGCAAAGCCAACGCCGTGCGAGCGGGCTTCTTGATGGCAGCATCTCCGCCGGGCAGGGGGAAATACTCCAAATGCGCCGCGCGTTGATAGGACTTGGCATCTGCCACCAAAAATTCCCCGCCCCAGATCGCGCCGTCGTCACCGTAGCCCGTGCCATCAAATGACACGCCGATGACTGGCTCGGTCAGTCCATGCTCTGCAATGCAAGCGGCGATATGTGCATGATGATGTTGCACCGCAATCATTGGCAGGTTTTCCCGCTCGGCGCGGGAAAATGCATATCTTGTCGCCAGGTAATTTGGGTGCATATCGTGTGCGATCGCCACAGGCTTTACGCGGAATAACCGCTCGAAATGCTCCACGCCCTGTTCAAAGGATTTCAACGTCTCATAATTTTCCATATCCCCAATGTGATGACTGAGGAAGGCGTAATTTCCATTCGTGATGCAGAAGGTGTTTTTCAGTTCAGAACCCGTTGCAAGGAGTTGCGGAACTTCAAACGGCAGTTTGACGGGGAAGGGAGAGTAGCCGCGGGAGCGACGGATAGGATAGATCGATTTACAATTTTCGATTGACGATTTCCGATTATCTTCGAATACTCTCACAACTGAATCTTCACATCGAATATGAATGTCTCTGTCGTGCATTAGGAACGCATCTGCAAGAGTAGCGAGACGTTCGCGGGCTTCGGCGTTGTCGGTGGCGATGGGTTCTTCGGAGAGATTTCCGCTGGTCATTACAAGGGCAGTGAATAGTGAATTGTTGAATAGTAAATAGTGAAGCGGCGTATAGGGAAGCATCACACCGAGCCAATCTTGTCTGGGTGAGGCTTCTTCAGTAATCGTTGATTCTGGTTTTTTCTTCAGCAAAACGATCGGGCGGGCGGATGAGGTTAGTAATTCTTTCTCTGCTTCACTGACGAAGCAATGCTGTTCAATAGTCTCGATATCAGGCATCATCAACGCGAAGGGTTTGTCCACGCGCAGTTTGCGGGTGCGTAATTCTGTTACGGCTTTTGCATTCGTCGCGTCACACGCAAAATGAAATCCGCCCAGACCTTTGATTGCAACGATTTTTCCTTCCGTTAAGAGACGTTGAACCTCAACAATGGCTTCATCGCCATCCTTCTTTCCTCTTTCATCTTTCGTCTCCAGCCAAACTTTCGGTCCACAAACCGGACACGCCACCGGCTGGGCATGGAAGCGCCGATTCGTCGGGTCTTTGTATTCGCGCTCGCAATCGGGGCAAAGGGGAAATCCCGCCATCGTCGTAAATGGACGGTCATAGGGAATATCTTGAATGATCGTGAAGCGCGGTCCGCAGTTGGTGCAGTTGATGAAGGGATAACGATAGCGTCTATCATTCGGGTCAAAGAGTTCACGCAGACAGTCGTCGCAGATGGCAACGTCGGGTGAGATGGGTTGGAAAGCGCCATCTACACTTTCAGAGTGGATAATGTCAAATTGGGTGAACCCGTTACCGGGTCCGAATGAGGCGTGGAAGTCGTCTATGCGCGAGAGGGGCGGGGCGTCATCCCGTAATTTTTGCAGGAAGGAGTCGAGTGCATCCTTTTCTCCATCAGCTTCAATCACGACACCAGCGGATGTATTTTTGACCCAACCTTTGAGGTTGAGGCTGGTGGCAAGGTTGTAAACGAATGGACGAAAACCAACCCCTTGCACAACCCCCGTGATGTGAACCTTTACGTTATTCATTATTTTTTCGAGTGTTCGATCAGCCATTCGACCCACGCTTCAAGACCTTCGCCCGTGCGGCAGGAGAGCGGGAAGGTGGTGACGTTGGGGTTGAGGACTTGCACGCCTTGTGTGAAGTACTCCATGCGGAAATCGACGTAGGGCAGCAGGTCGATCTTGTTGACGACGAGCGCATCCACGCCGCGATAGGTGCCGGGATATTTATAGGGCTTGTCGTCGCCTTCGGGCACGGATGCGACGAGCACGGTCTTGTGCGTACCGAGTTTGAAGTTCGCCGGGCAGACGAGATTGCCAACATTCTCAACAATGAGCAGGTCGAATTGTGTGAGGTCGAGTTGGTCGAGCGCGCCGCGCAACATGACGGCATCAAGATGGCAATCGCCGCCCGTGTTGATCTGCACTGCGGCAGCGGCTCCGGCAGCGGCGGCGCGGTCTGTGTCGATGGAGGTGGCGATGTCACCATCCACGGCGGCAACGCGTAATTTGCCTTTAAGCAGCGGAAGAGTCTTTTCGATAAGCGAGGTCTTGCCCGCGCCGGGCGAGGCGATGATATTGATGGAGAACACACCAGCCGCTTCGATGCGCGCAAAATTTTCTTCGGCAAGGCGGTCGTTGGCGTTGAGGATGTTTTCAACGATGGAGATGTTTTGAGGCATAGGCTCTCCTTGCGTTTTACGCCTAAGAGACTGTTTCTTAACTCTTTTTGCCGCAGAGATCACAGAGAATTTTGAGGTAACTGCTCAGGCAATTTGCGTCTCGCCCTGTCATTTCGAGTGGCGCGAGGCGCCACGAGAAATCTTCCTCAATAGTGCGCTGGATTTCTCCTCGCTGGCGCTCGTCGAAATGACAGGCTGAGCAGTTACATTTTGAGGAAGTTTTTTAAAAATCTCTGTAAGCCCGGCGTTCTCTGCGGCTGAGGCATTTTTTCACTCCATTCACAGGCTTAAGAAACGTCCTGTAACGCATGCCTGATCTTTAATCCACATCGATGGATTCGAGCGCAAACTCCTCGCCGGTGATGATCCTGGCGCCGACGCTTTTACATTGCGGGCAGATGAGTTCCTTGTCGGTGGGGCGGTATTTGTGTAGGCAGGTCAGGCACTGCAATTCGGCAGGCACTCGCCGAAAATTGAGCGCGGCTTTTTCGGCGATGGTGTCTTTGGCGATGATCTCCCAGTAGAACTGGATCGAGTCGTCCACCATGCTCGAGAGTTCGCCCATCACGATGTTCAGCGCAGTGACCTGGCTGGCGTTCGCCTTTTCGGCGTTGTCCAGGGCGATCTTCAACAGCGATTGGGTTATCGGTAATTCATGCATGAGCGCCGCTTATATTATTCGCCTCCCCGCGCTGTAATGAAAGTTTCGTTCTTCATGTATCGAGAATGACTATCCGCCCAAAATATGCCGATCCCTGCGCGGCAACCCCTGTCTTTTTACCGCCCTACTCGTCCGCCATGCGTATACACATTGAAGCGGTGTTTTCTGGCGTAACCGATCAGGGTGATGCCGTACCGTTCCGCCATCTCGATGGAAAGCGATGATGGCGACGTGCGCGAGATCAGGATGGGAGCGTTCAACTGAGCCGCCTTTTGCAGCATCTCCGAACTGATGCGCCCGGTGGTGATGAGGATGCGGTTTCGGGGCCATGTGTTTTGCAGCAGGCAAATCCCCGCGATCTTGTCGAGGGTGTTGTGCCTGCCGATATCGTCCACCGCGACGACGATCCTCCCGCCGTCGCTTAATGCGGATGTATGCACCCCGCCCGTGTCGCGATAAAGTTCCTGCGACGCAAACAGCCGCTCGACCAGTTCCATCACCGCTTCCGGCTGGACCTCGAACCTGTTCGCCGTTAAATCGACATTTGGCTTCGCGAGGAGGTCTACAGCCGTTACGCCGCCGGTGCAGCCGGACGTCCTGCGCCAATTGGCGGGCTGCTCGGCGTCGAAACTGAGCCAGACATCCACATTATCGCCATGCTCGCACAAACGCACATCGACGACCTCTTCGCGTTTTGTAACAATGCCTTCGTTGTAAAGGAATCCCACCGCCAGTTCCTCCAGGTGGAGGGGCGTACACATGAACGATATCCAGACCCGCCCGTTGACGGTCAGCGATACAGGCGTTTCGACGATGGTTTCGGCGCTGAAGCGCTCCCATTTCTGGAATTCAAATCGTTCGTATTCAATCGCTTTTCGCGGAGGGATCATACTGACTCCATAAACCAATAAGGTGTTCGATCTCTTTTTTCATTCGCGCGGCGGCTTTGTCGGAATTGCGGTGAACTTTGCAGAACACATCCGGGTCGGCGAGAAAGGCGCCCAGGCAGGCATCCGTGCAGAGGATGATCTTCCTTCCACGGTGCTGCGCCGCCGGGAAATACTGCGGGTCGGCCTCGCGGAAGATGCGTCCGCATAGGGTGGCGAAGGCTTTGGGTTTTTGTTTTGTCCCGGTCATTCAATCTTCCTCCAGACTGCCAACAACTTTCACGCAGTCATGGTCGAAAACTTCCACGCCGTGCGTGGCATCGCCGATCTCGCCGGTCAGGTCCTGGCCGGGAAAATGCAGGAACTCGTGCAGCCCCGTTCTCCATTTGGGGCAATCCGTCACATCGTAGACCATGCCTTTAAAGGCGATCCACATCCGCGCGCCGCGTTCGCCGGTGTTGCGTTTCAATTCGGAGAGCGGGACGATTCGCTCAGCGCTCATGCCGGATTAACCAGAATCCCGCCCGGAAGATAGGTCTTCAGGTATTCCAATAACGAGTAGATGAGGAAGGAACACCCGAGCATTTCCACTGATTCTTCGAGGCTGGCGACCATGGCATAGGTAAAATTTTTCTGACCCAGATTCGAGGCGAAGTACCCGCTGACCATTTCCCCGCCGATCACGCCGGAGAGATAAATGGCAAGCGACAGGAAAAATAACAGCTTGAACCTTGTCTCGAGATGGATGAAGAATGTCAGATAGGCGATGAGGAACGCGCCCACAGCAACCAGCCCGGGGACGATCCATGCGAAGTAAAAGATTCCCTCCGCGCCAAAGACAGCGCGCATTGGTTTGATCAACCGTTCGTGAAGGGTCGATACCTCGTCAATGGATAAAAGGAGAAATATCAGCGCAAGGATGATCCACTGGAACCGGAATTTGTCCCTGACCGAATTCTTCCAGGCCGCGATCATGGCAAGCAGGAGCGAGGCGATGAAAAGCATCAGGGAATTGATGAAGGTGGGGATGTTGCTTTCGGCGTCCATGTAGAAGGGGGTGTTCATGAAATCCATGACCACCTCCTGCCAGTAGCTGTGGATGTCCCAGCCGCCGATGAAGCGGAGGTACTGCCCCCAGATGCTCATTCCCACCAGGATGGCTACGAGGACGACCAGGAAGATCAATGCGCGTTTTGGGTTGATTCTTATAACGGGAGTTTGATTGGTCATATTAACCTGCGGCGTAGATTATATCCATTCCTGCGGATCAGGCGCGGGCGGAGTCTGACCCGGGGACGATCACGGTTCGGATGCCGCCGCCGAAGCGTTCCAGTTCGTCCAGGGTTTCATTGACAGCGTCGGCTTGGAGTGGGATCGAGCGGGTCACGACCTGCGAGGTGTCCAGAACTCCGCGCCGGGCAAGGTCGAGCAGGATGGGCAGTTCCTGCAAGTGATGGTCGTTCGAGCCGATGAGTTCGATTTCGTTGCCAAGCAATTCGGTATACGTTTGAATTTCAAGCGGCTGGTTGGAAAGCCCCACGATCACCACGCGCCCCATCACGCCCGCGATTTGCAGCGCCTGTTTCATCGTCTTCGACAGTCCGATCATCTCGATGGCGACATCCACGCCCTTTCCGTTCGTCAGGCGTTTGATCTCGGCGACCGGGTCGGTTTCTTTTGCGTTGACGGGGATGGCGTCGTATTGCGCGGCGAGATTTAATTTATCCACATTAATGTCCACGGCGAATACCTCCACCGCGCCGAACGCCTTTGCCAGCTGAATGGCAGACTGTCCCAACCCGCCCGCCCCGAAGATGGCGGCGGTTTCTCCGCCTTTCAGGCGGCTCTTCCGAAGCGCGTGGAAGGCGGTCGCGCTGGCGCACATCAGGGTTGCGCCCTGTTCGAATGGGATTTCATCGGGCAGGGGAATTGCGTTTCTGGATGGAACCGCAATGTATTCGGCGTAACCGCCGTTGGTGTAATGCCCGATCATCAACGCTTTTTCACAAAATTGGTCGTTGCCTGTTGAGCAGTGATAACAATCGCCGCATGTGAGGTTGTAATGCAGGCAGACCCGGTCTCCGGGTTTTAAGTTGCCGACATCCGCGCCGATGCGCTCGACGACCCCGGCAACTTCATGCCCCAGCGTGAGCGGCGCCGGATCGACGGGCGAAATCCCCGCGCGGTAATGCGCGTCGGAATGGCAGACTCCCGCGGCTTTGACCTTTACCAGCACATCCCGCGCGCCGATCTCCGGCATGGGGATTTCCTGCATTTGCAACGGCTGGTTGACGCCGACAAATCGAACGGCTTTCATGGCTCCTCCGTTTGAGTGGTGTGAGTGGGGATTATACAAGGGAATAAAAAAATCTCCCGTGGGTTTGGGAGATTGGAGATTGTGTGCAGGCAAAACATGTCAGGCACGGAGTCGAAAGCGGCGCTGTGGCGCCATGGCGACATCTCCCGACTTTGCTCGAACGTCTGGCGCGGGATACGTTGAAATCACCTTACATTGAACTTGAAAACTGTCGACCACGCGCTCCAGTTCCCGGCGGCGTCACGCGCCCGAATGCGCCAGTAGTAGGCGCGCCCGATCAGGGCTTTCGTTTGAACGAACGTCCGGGTTGGTGTTGCCGAGAATTCAGGGCTGGAGAAATCCGCATTGTTATCGATCTCGATCTGGTATCTTACCGCGCCTGCGACCGATGCCCACTCGAAGTTTGGCTTGCTCGGCGTGGATGCGTTATTTTTTGGCGACTTCGGCTTCGGGGCGGCGGGAGGCGTGGCATCCAGCGTGAAGAAATACGACGAGCTGAACTTGCCGGGGCTGAGGTCTGCATTATACGCGCGGACCTTCATGTAATACCCGCCGTCTGCCAATGGTGTTTGGGCCGCCAGGGTCGCGCCTTCGATGGTCTGGGTCAGGACGATCTTCGAGAAGGCGCTGTCGCGCGCGATGAAGACTTCGTAGGCTCTCGCGTTCGGAACCGCCGACCAGGATGGGGGCGAATAGGCATTGTTGGTCAGCCCGCCCGGAATTGCAGTAACGACCGGCGCGGAAAAACCCACCGGGGTCTTTGCCAGTGAAAAACTTTCCCCCAAGGTGAATCCGTTATTGGCAAGCGGATTCCCGGCGTGGTCGCTGATGTTCCCATTATCGAAGAGATCAAGCCGGATCGCGCCAGACCCCGCGCCGGTCTGCGCGGTCAGCCAGTAGAACGGGTCTGCGTTCTGCATGGTGAGAATCGACGAAAGGATGACGTTCGAGCCGGAGATCGTAAAGTCGGTTGTTTCCACTCCCAACACCGGCTCGGAGAAGGTCACGATGAAATCGGCAGTGGGGTTGATCGCCGGATTGCTTCCCGCACGGATGATCG
Source organism: Candidatus Villigracilis adiacens (assembly GCA_016703605.1). Lineage (GTDB taxonomy): Bacteria > Chloroflexota > Anaerolineae > Anaerolineales > Villigracilaceae > Villigracilis > Villigracilis adiacens. Next base: position 30,787 of record JADJBU010000012.1, read on the forward strand.
AGGTCACGCGCGGCGGTGTGCGGTCGATGGTGAAGGTCTCGCCGCTGAAATTGCCGTTGCCCGCGCCGTTCCCGCCGAGGGATATTCCCTGCGCGTTGTGAATGCTGTCGTCATCCAGCAGGTCGAGCCGCATTTCCCCGTCGGCCGCGCCGGTGGAGACATTCACAATAAAGAATGGACTCAAATTTTGAATGTCATTGATCGAACCATTCGTCAGCGAAAAATCTCCCGCATCCACGCCTTCGACCGCCTCCGAAAAAGTGACAATAAAAGACGCCGTCGGCGCATTGGTCGGGTTTGCACTGGCGCGGATGATCGAGGTGGCAATGGGGGTTGCAATGTCGATGTTTAAAATTCCGCCCAGCGCGTTGCCGTTTCCAAACCCTGCGCCGCCGAGCGGATTGCCGATCCCGTCAAGGATGCTGTCGTTGTCCACCAGGTCGAGGCGCAGGCTGTCGCGCCCGGGTTGGATCGAAACCGATACGATATATTGACTCCCTCCTCCGGTGACGGTTGTGACCGTTGCGCCGTTCATTGTGAAGAAGGAGAAATCGCCTCCATCCACGCCGGTGACTGGTTCTGAAAAACTGACGGTGAAGTCCACGCTGGGAGCGTCTGGCTGCCGCGACGGAATGATCGAAACAACCGTCGGCGCGGCCCGGTCAACCGAATAGGATTCGCCGGACGTAAAACCGGTCTGGGTTGTGTTGCCAGCCGGATCGAAGATCGAATCGTTATCAATAAAATCGAGCCGTACTTCGTCGTTCCCATTCCCCGTTGCGACTGTGATCGTGTAACTTGACCCGGAGCCGTTGATTCCAGCAAGAGTCGCCCCGGCAAGGGTTGAAAGCGAAAAGTCCGCGAGGTCTACTCCTGAAACAGACTCGTTGAAGGTCACGGCGAAATCGACCGATGCGGCGTTCGTCGGGTTGGGCGAATTGCGCGTGATCGCAAGGACAACGGGCGGAGTTTTGTCCATGCTGTAGGTCTCGCCGCTGAAGTTGCCATTGCCCGCGCCCTCCCAGCCCAGGGGGAGTCCGAGGCTGGTGGTGATGGAGTCGTTGTCGGCGAGGTCGAGGCGCAGGGTTCCATCCCCGCTCCCTGTGTTGACGGAGACGATGTACGAATTCCCTGAACCGCTAACACTTGCGACCCCTGCGCCGTTGATATTGGTGTCGAGGATGAAATCCGAAACATCCACACCGCCGACCGAATCGCTGAATGAGACCCGGTAATCGACGACTGCGGAATTTGCCGGGCTTGCGTTCACGCGCGTGATCGATACCGCCGTGGCAGCCTTCGCCCCGATGACGTATTCATCGACAAGCGCGCCCGTCCTGGAGAACATTCGAAAGCGCATGTATTGACCTGACGCCTCGACCCGCATTGCGCCGAAATCACTGTTGAAGCGCGCCTGGCTTTGCGGCAGGACGTTTTCGAAGCGATAGAGTTCCGCGCCGCCTATGCCGTTTACAAAATACGGCAATCCGTCCGCGAGCAGGCGTTCGTAAACATGATCGTGACCGGCAAGCACAACATCCGCGCCCCACTCCTTGAAAGGCCATTGCATGTATGCGTTTGAGCCATGCCTGCCCGATGAATACGGCGCATGGTGAAGGACGACCACGTTGTAAACCGATGTGGATGCGGCAAGTCCTTTGCGCAGCCAGATTCCCTGCTGCGAATCCGGCGTGACGCCGTCCGGCTCGTCCCGGTCGCTGTCGAGCATGAAGAAATGGACGGGTCCTTTTACGAAGTCGTAGTAGTTCCACACGTTGCGGCGTCCGAAGTAATTGAGATACGGCTCGGTTCCGTTCGCGCTCCAGTCGTGATTGCCCAGCGAAGGATAGAACCGCATGGTGGGCGACCCCGTCCCGTATTTGCCGGAATACTCATAGATATATTCGTGGAAATACTGCCCGATATTATCGTCGATGGTCGAGGCTGCTCCGTTGGGGTAGTTGTTATCGCCGACCGTTACAATGAAATCCGGGTTCCAGCTTTTGATGAGGTTCGATATATCCAGAAGCGGCTGCCCTGCCAGCCCAAAATCGCCGATGACGGCAAAACTGATCCGGTCGCTTTGCGCCTGGGCTCCGGACGGGTTGACCGTTGTGACTGCGAAGATCAGCAGCGCTATGGAGACGATGAACTTCGTTCGAGTCGATTTCATGGCTCTTCCTTTTCTCTGGTTCATTGGCTGTGATTATATGGAACGGTCGGTTTTTCCCCCCGTCTGGCATGGACTTAATATGGATTCGCCCATGAAGTAAAATAAATTCGTATGCGACCTTGCCGGTTTGTTATTTTTTCCCTCCTGATCGTTTCATGCAGCCTACCAATTGCCCGACCTGCCGCTGTTGAAACTTTGCCCGCCCCCTCAAAAGCGGCTGAGACGGCGTCGCTTCCCGCAGCGCTTGATTCGACAGAAACAGCGCTTCCCACCCTTGCCGCCACTGCCACTGTGCCCCCCTGCGACCCATCTACCGCGGACTATTGCATCACGGCCGGAGTCTTTCGGTTTTCCCGACCGATCAACCCGCCTGGTAATGACGAAATTGACCCGTCCTATCCCTACGCTTCCACCCAAAAAGGCAAACGCGACGCGCACCACGGCGTTGAATTCCAAAACGCCTTTGGCGCAGACGTTCTGGCTGCCGGCGGCGGCGAAGTTATGTTTGCCGATGCGGATAAGACCGTCAAGTTCAGCCCGTGGAATAATTTTTATGGGAACGTCGTCATCATCCGCCATGCGGACGGGATGTTTACGCTGTACGCGCATTTATCGGCGGTTTTGGTTCAGGCAGGGGATGAGGTCGAAGCCGGGGATGTGATCGGTCAGGTCGGGATGAGCGGCGCGGCGACGGGTCCGCACCTCCACTTCGAGGTCCGGCAGGGAAGCGATTATGCGGATTATTTCGCCACGCAAAACCCCGAATTGTGGCTCTTTCCTCCGCAGGGGACGGGCGCCTTGTCCATTACCTTGAAGACCGGTTACGAACAGAATTATGAACGCCCCCTGGTCATTACTCGTTATGCGACTGGAAGCGATGACCCGGTCTACACCTATTACACCAGCGCTTACGCCAGGGATTTTGAATTCAACCCTGAAGACGCTGTCTTGGGCAACCTGCCGCCGGGCAGGTATAAGATCGCATTCAACGATCCTTCTGGGTTGAAAGAACGTTTTGTTTTTGTTGAAGAGGGCAAATTAACGGAAGTGATCTTCGTTTTGGATGGTTAAACAAAAAATGCGCGCCCTGCAAAGGACGCGCATTTTTTGTTATAAGTAAATTATCCAACGGTGGGAACCAGGACGAGGAAGATAGTGATCCCAGCGATCAGCGAGAGGGTGCCGAAGATGGAAAACAGCACACGCATATTGTTTTCCGCGCCGAGCAGGGACGCCCAGGCGACGAAAGCGAGTCCGAGCGCCATGATTAGCATCACAAGCTGGAGCTGGTCGCCGCGTTCGTCCCACTGGGAAGCGGTATCGAAATTTATGTCCGATTCATCCCAGAGCGCGGTTGCATCGGCATACATCTCGTCGTAATACTCGTCCGTCCAGACCACATCCGGTTCGCTTTCGAAGGCGGCGGTCAACGCTTCGGAGAAATTGAACTGGTAGTATTCCGCGATCTCGGGACGTTCGTCCACATTCAAATACCAGTTGTCAAAATAATTGTAATCCTGGGTGATGTCCTGGTTGGCGCGCAGGTATTCGGCGTTGCCGTCGTTCAACTGCTGCATCCCCAAAATTTCATACTTGTTCTGTTCCGAGTCAGACATGGCGCCCAAATAGCTCGAATAGGCGGTGAACACAGAAAGAATGGCGATCATGGTCCCCAAAAATATTTCATTCGCGAAAAACTTCTTCATTTCTTTTCTCCTTTAAAAATAGTTGACGAATATTATATGGCAGTCGATTGATGGAAAGTTTGCAAATTAATATCAATTTTAAGAAAAAGCATCCGGGTCGAAACCCGGATGCTTCGCTTCTTCCCGTGCCGGAGCCTGTTTACTCTTCCAAGGTGCTGACATCTCCCTCGGGCAGACCCTGCGCCCGAGCCTTCAACACGCGGCGCATGATCTTGCCGCTGCGCGTTTTGGGAAGTTTATCCAAAAACTTCACATCTTCAGGTCGCGCAATAGGGCTGATGACCTTCGAGACGTGCTGGCGCAATTCTTCGGAAAGCGCGTCGGAGGGGGTAAACCCGGTGCGCAGCAAACAGAAGACGTGAATACCCGTCCCCTTGACTTCGTGCGGCAGACCGATTGCCGCCGCCTCCGCCACCGCGGGGTGACTCACCAGCGCGGACTCGATCTCCGCCGTGCCGAGGCGATGCCCCGAGACGTTGATCACATCGTCCACGCGCCCGATGATCCAGTAGTAGCCGTCCGCGTCGCGGCGGGCGGAATCTCCGGCGAGGTAGCGGCCCGGGAACTTGGACCAGTATTGCTTCACGTAACGATCCGAGTCGCCGTAGATGGTGCGCAACATCGCGGGCCACGGTCGCTTGAGGATGAGATAGCCCTCGTCCCCATCCTTGACCGGGTTGCCCGCCTCGTCCACGATCTCGGCTTGTTGACCGAAGAACGGGCGCGTGCCGGAGCCGGGCTTGAGCGGAACACTCGGCGTGGGCGTGATCATGAACATGCCGGTCTCGGTTTGCCACCACGTATCCATGATGGGACATTTCTCTTTGCCGATGACGCGGTGATACCACTTCCACGCTTCGGGGTTGATCGGCTCGCCGACGCTGCCGAGCAAACGCAGCGATGAAAGATCATGCTTGTTGGGCCACGCCTCACCGAAGCGCATCAATCCGCGGATGGCGGTCGGCGCGGTGTAGAGGATGTTGATGCCGTAGCGTTCCACGCACTGCCACCAGCGGTTGGGGTACGGATACGCGGGTCCGCCTTCGAACATGAACGAGGTCGCGCCGTTGAGCATCGGACCGTACACGATGTACGAATGTCCCGTTACCCAACCCGGGTCGGCGGCGCACCAGAAGCGGTCTTCGTCCTGCAAATCGAAAACATATTTGAGCGTGGAGTACGTGCCGACCATGTAACCGCCATGTACATGTAAAATGGCTTTGGGCTTGCCGGTCGAGCCGCTGGTGTAGAGGATGTAAAGCGGGTCTTCCGCGTCCATTTCTTCGGTGGGACATTTGCCGTTGGCGATGGGCAGTTTCGACAGGTCGTGATACCAGTGGTCGCGCAGCGGGTCCATGGAAATATCATGCCCGGTGCGGCGGACGACGAGCACGTTCTCCACCGACGGGCATTTCTTGAGCGCTTCATCCACCGTGCGCTTGAGTTCGATAATTTTTCCGTTGACGAAGTTGCCGTCCTGCGTGATGACCAGTTTGGATTGGCTGTCTTCGATGCGCCCTTGCAGCGCGTCTGCCGAGAAGCCGCCGAAGACGACGGAATGTACCGCGCCGATCTTGGCGCAGGCGAGCATGGCAAACGCAATTTCGGGAATGCGCCCCATGTAAATGGTGACGCGGTCGCCTTTGCGTACGCCCATCGCTTTGATGATGTTGGCAAATCTCGTCACCTCGCGGTTCATGGCGAAATACGAGAATGTGCGGTGATCGTGCCCGTCTTCGCTCTCCCAGATGAGCGCGAGTTTGTTCTTGCGATACGTTTTGAGATGCCGGTCAATGCAGTTGTGGACGATGTTGACCTTTGCGCCGGTAAACCATTGGAAGAACGGCTTTTTGGAATCGTCCAGCACTTTGTCCCACTTTTTGTACCACTCCAACTCGGAGGCTTCCTCAGCCCAAAAGCCTTCGAGGTCCTTGTCCGCTTTTTCAGCGAGCGCGTCCCAGTCCTTGACTCGCGCCTGCGCGACAACCTGCTCAGACGGATAATAGACTTCACCTTCCATTTCCTTTTTCTTCGCCATGCCAGCCTCCTGAGTTGAAATATTAGGCGCAATTCTAATACGATTTTTCCACTCCACCCAATCCAAAATCCTGTGTAAAAAGACCTCGGAGGTTTTCAAAACCTCCGAGGTCTGGTTATTCGATCCAATCCAAAATCTTGTAATGCATTCCCGCGAAGGGCAGAAACCACGGGTTGCCATTGTAGAGTCCCAGCGGCGCGGAGGGGAAATTAAACTTCGCAAACGGATGTTCTTTGATATTGCCCTTCAGCATGGCTTCTGCAACGGTTGCGCCTAAATAGGTCGCCATCGCAACACCATGACCCGCGTAACCCAGCGAGTAAAAAATCCCATCCTCTTCGCCAACATGCGTCATCTGGTCAAAGGCAAAATCGAGCGTGCCGCCCCACACATATTCCACTTTCGCATCCTTCAATTGCGGGTAGATATTTATCATCTCACTTCGCAAAATTTCACCGCTTCGCGCAACCGTATTTTCATTTTCAGGGAAGAACGCCGCGCGTCCGCCAAAGATCAGGCGATTGTCCCACAACCGAAAATAATTCAGGAAATGCTTGTAATCGAAGATCATCCTGTTCTTTGGGCTGAGTTCGTGCGCAAGTTCATCTGAAAGCCGCTCCGTTGCGATAATGAACGACCCAATTGGAATAATCTTCTTTTGCAGCTTCTTTGTGACTCCGCCCGTATAACCGGATGTTGCCACCAAAACGGATTCGGCTTCAATATTCCCTCTTTCGGTTTGGATGAAGAACCGGTTCTCTCTCCGCTCGATCTTGGTGGCACGCGCTTGCGCGCAAAGCGTTGCCCCCGCCCTGGCTGCCGCACCCGCCAACCCCGCCACATATTGAGCCGGGTTCAACCCGCCGCTGACTTCATCCACCAACGCGCCGTGATACACATCCGTGCCGATCTCGCTGCGCAAATCTTTCGGTGGGACGAGATGAACGCTGTGATTGAACTCCTTCGCCATGAAATCCACTTCGCCTTGCAGGGACTCGTAATGCTTCGGCTTGTTCGCCGTGAGTAAATGCCCATAGCGCGAAAAGCCGCAGTCAATATTTTCTTCCTTAACGATTTGCTCAACGATGTTCACTGAATCCAGTGAACACTGAAATAATTCCTTTGCCAATTCCCGCCCATAATTTTTGATGACCGTCTGCATGGCAGGCTTCAATCCCGTGAGCGTCATGCCGCCGTTGCGTGAACTCGCCCCCCAGCCAATCGTCTCCGCCTCCAGTACAACAACATTTATGTTGTTTTTCGCCAGCGTCCGCGCGGCGCTCAAGCCCGTGTACCCGCCGCCGATGATCGCCACATCCGCTTTGGAAGGGATGGGAGCCAAATCGGAATCATCGGGCATTTGGACGGTGGTGTGCCAGTAGATGTGTTGTTTCAATTTATGCTCCAGCCGCCGTCCCCGGCGGCGTACTTGAAAGGCGGACAATTTGAAAATTGTCCTACTCTAATATCTCTTCCCAATTTAATTCTTTGAAGGCTTCCTGCAAACGGTGACCATCGTCTACGACGATGTATTTCAAGTCGGTGAAGAATCTCTCGGCGTATTCGCGTGCCTCGTCGAGCGGGACGACGTCATCCGCTGTCCCGTGGACGACGACTGCTGGAACAGAGACAGGCTCAAGCGCGAGATAAGAGCCGAAGGGGTCTTTCATCAAAGCCGGGGCAAGCAGAATCAACTTGCGGACGTGAGTCGGTTTTTGACAGGTGAAGACCGTTCCCATTAATCCGCCCAGCGATGAGCCGATGATCGTCCAGCCTTTTTTGCGACCGATGATTTTTTTGAGTTGCGCCATGCGTTGGTCGAAGTCGCCGGTGAAATCGGGGGTGACCATGCCGGGGAATTTCTCGGCGAATTGGCGGGCTTTGCCGCTTTGGCTGTTGCTGTCTGAGCCGTGCAGGTAGATGATGCGGGTGTTATCCATTTTCTTTTTTCCCGGCTTGCGGGCAGGTTTGGCTTTTTCTTCGGGCGGCGCGCTCTCGTCAATGAAGTCGTCGGGTTCGGCGGGCTTGATGAGGGTGAGCGGCTGCGGGCGGAGCAGGTCGCGTAATTCTTTTTGTAAAGGCGGGGGGAAGTCCGGCGAGATGCGTCGCAGAGTGACCGCTGTCATTTGATTCTCGGTGGTGTTGAGAATGTGTTTTAGCATGAAGATGGTTTCGCTGGCAGAGGCGCGATAGAGCGCGACGATGAGATCGGTGAGATCGCCTTGCAGGGTGGACGGCGCTTCTTCGATGATGGGTTCAACGAGGTCGAAGATGGCGGGCAGGTTTTCAAAGTCGCTGTCCGCGATCATGGGGATGAGCGCTTGAATGCCGTTCGACCAGGAACGGGAACGTTCGGGGTGCAGGTATTCGCGCGCGAGGATGAGAAATTGATTCGGGGTTTCCTTGCGCATACGGGTGAGGCTTGTGGTGAGCAGCGCCACGCGCACTTCCGGGTCGCGGATCTGCTGAGTCCATGCGGTGATGCGCGGAAGCAGGCGCTGCTCTTGCGGGGGGATGCGCCCAAGCAGATACGAAGCGAGCAGGCGCGTTTCGAGCGCGCCTTCATCCCAGAGGACGTCCGCGAGTTCGAGCGCGAAGTGCGGGTTCTCTTCCGCCTTGGGGCGTAGTTCGTTTTGAATTTGAGTTAAGACAGCAGGGGGCGTGCGGTAGGTTTTGAGGTTCGAGCCCGGCGCGACGTTCTCCACCGTGCGGAGCGTGTAATTGACGTAGAACTCCAATATCTCGCGCAAATGCTTCATGAACTCGTCCGGCAGGAAGAAGAAGTCTGCGAGGCGGGCGGCTTGTTTGCGGAGGCGGGTCAGGTCTATGGCGGGCATGGGGAATTTTCGATTGACGATTTTGGATTGACGATTGGTAATTACGAGATTGATGTATCCTGTTGCGTAGATGGCTTGGAGTAGTAATTTTCCTTAAACCATTCTACAAGTGATGGTTGGTTAATCTTTGCAACTTCTGATTCTGAAAGAGTTTTGTGATAACTCATCAGCCATCGTTCTTGAACGACAGTTGTTCCGCCGCTTTTTGATCTTACTAAAAATTCATTTGGTTGTAAGTCTCGAAGTTTGTCGTCTACCGAGTCAATATTTATCTCAGCAGTAGATAAACCTTCTCGTATCTTTTTTCGGTCACGGTCTGTTTGAAGCCTGCTTATCATCCATGTTTGACAATTGCTTAAGCCTTTGTAATCAACATCCCCTGGATTTTGAGTTGCAAAAATGCAACCTAATCCAAATGCGCGTCCTTTGCGAAGAAGCACATTCAGCCCGGATTTTGAAGGTGGGTCATAAGGGTGACTGGGAAAGAAGGCGTTGCGTCCGCCGCCGCCAGCGATTTCATCTATAAAGAAAAGTAAGCGCGGTTCACGAACTTCTCCTTTTCGGCGTATCCACTCGTAAAGCGCGTAGGTCAAGTGCGATAGCGCGTGCATTTGATCGTCAAATGTAGCGAGTTCACGTAAGTTTATTATGGATATAGGTACAGTATCATTTGAAGGGCGGGATAGCAATTTATCAATATCTAATGGGATTCCCTTAAACCATAATTGTTGTTCGCCGCTCAGGCACATCGCCACCCTCTTTGCAAACTCTGTCCGTTCTTTTTCCTTGATAAATTTGTCGATACGCAACCCGCCTATGTGTTGTATGGGAGGGCTTTGAATCATATCTTGAATAGCATAAAGCCCGCTTTGACCTTGCAAATCTATGCCATGTTTCCAGCAATGTAGTACTATTGCCTCTAAGAACGATTTATATTCGTTTAACTTCTTTGTTTTCGACTCAGGGAAAAGTGTCTTGATGAAAGTTGCGCTAAAAGCGCCAATCATACTCAGGACAGTGTCGTAGTCTGTTTCAATCAATTCAGCAATGTCAGGTGGCGCGGCTAAAGGAGATGCAATTGCTAGTGGAATGCCTTTTCCTGCCTTTGGGGTAAACACGGCAAAAGATGCTTTATTTCGCAATTGTTCCATGTCAGTAGTGGACAATCCAAATGCAGCCAGTTTTTCCTTATATAGTTCTACTTCTGATTGGATAATTGCTTGTTGATTTTGCCTTGGTTGCACTTCAACCCAAGGGGCAAATTCAGATTCGTCAAGGGATGAAAAAATTAACCCAAGCGAACTTAAATCCCCTTTGAGGTCAACGATAATGGAAGGTATCCCTTTGAGGATTGCTTCCTCGATGATGGATTTCCCCATTACTGTTTTTCCGGTTCCAGTGACGCCGCATATAAACACGTGTGTCACAAGGTCTTGAACTGGCAGGAAGAACTTTTTATCAGTTGGATAAGTATCCAATTGATCTTTCGATTTTCCTAAGTACAAGCCATCAGGCGGAGGAAGAATTTCCTTATCCAAAGCAAGGCGAAAAAGGGGCTGTTCGGGATCGAGTAATTCAAAAATTAAGTTCGTGCCAGCGGTTGGATCATAATTTCTCACCCATGAAATTAAACCTTGCATGAGAATTTCGTTGTTTTCATGATTATATATCACTGAAAACTTTTGCCCATTTTGGTCTTGTACAATGAAAGACACTTCTTTTCTTGTCTCTGGAAAAAGACTTGAAAATTCCTCCGTCATTTTTAGGGAGGTGCCCTTGCCAATTTTCCAGGGGATATAGAATTTATTTCGGCTCATTATTTGCCTCCGATGCAGGATGGTTATCCTGCTGTTTTAGCCTTTACCCGGAAGGAATTTATGTGCGATTTTTGAAAATTTAATGATTTCATCGGCGCCAATTCTGCTGCCTAACTCTGGCTTGCGATGTAAATGCTCAAAGATTTCTTTGAGTTTATCTTCCCCGATATAAGGCATCGCTTCCATCAAAAAACTTGACAGAATCTGAATTCGTTTTTCTCGTCGTGTATTGATTTTTTCATAATACTCAGCTTGTTCAATCCATTCTTCTGCTAACTTTCCCAAAACATCTTGTTCCTCTGTAAACCTCTTCATTTCCTTTTCATGCTGAGAAGCCAAAGACCCAATAGTTTCTTGCAGTTTCTGAACTTTATTTTCTAAAGAGATTCTCAATTTGCGTTCTTCTATGCGTTCTTCTGACAGTTTATGAATAACTTCTTCAAGATTTTTGCGAAGCGTAAATGCCCCATCAACTTGGCGATAGAAACGAGGGTCAGACGGGTCAAAAAAAGTTACCCGCGCTAACACATCTTTGTTGACGTGAAGAATTTTTGAAATCCTTTCTGTAATTTCGGCAGCCGTTAACGCTTTGGGGCTTGCTTCTAAAATCCTGTAAACCAAGTTTTCAGAAGCGATGTTGGCAAGAATGTAATCGAGCGGGACAATTTCGGTCGGTAGATTGGGATTTTCTTCAAGCGTACTTCCTGCTGGGCGTATAGCTCTTACAACCTGGTCAAGTCCCCATTCTTTTAATCCCCAATAGCCGTCCCCAAATCTGGCAAATAAATATGGATTTGCGCTGAGACAAGCGTAAATGCTTTGTTCACTAATTTCCAGACGCTTTTCAAGAATAGATTTTCCTATGTCAAGTCTGTATGCACGTTTCTGAGTTTTTTCCAGAAAATCCCAAATAAGGTCTCGAATCGGAATGTCAACAGATTGTATAGGCTTACCTGATTGGAGTTGTCTGTGCCTTCGGTAGGTATCTGGATTTCTTTCCCACTCAGTATATACTCTAATTGCAAGCGGTTTTATGTTTTCAACGACTAACCAAATCTTATCCCCTGGTGAGACTTGGTTTTAAGTACCATTTTTTTAACCATTCGCTTCTTAAGAACCAACGATCATTATTGCGCTGTTCTATTCTGCATGTATCGTGCTCGCTGGCGTAGTAATTTACATCTATGCTTACCTGCCTTTGTTGATGTGTATCCATGCTCGCAAAAAATCTATCAAAGTCTTGCCCGTAAAGTTGAATTGTTCCATTATTTAATTCAGTTCCACTAGGCGATATAGTGCGTTGAATTTCCTCTCCTACTTGCAGAAGAGAAACCGTAATGGCTTGTTCGTGAACTAGAATTATCCCATTTTTGTTAGGCGGTGTGGTGCGTTGAGTTTCTTTTCCTGTCGGCAGAAGAGAAATTGTACTATCTTGGGGTTTGTTTTCTTTACGAGGTAGCCAATGTGCCACCTTCCATTGCCTCCCCCAATTTTTGTTTTTATATTTTTTACTTTCATGAAATATCGGGGGTTTTAAGTAATAAACATATAAATCTATCCTTGCTTTCGCGAACTCAACATTTTGATAAAACCCTATGTCTTGCATACGATGAGTTATTTCTGAAAGCTTGAGATATTGATTGTTGGCGAGTTTGAAAACTTCCATCAAACCATAAAGGATTTCATCTGTCATGGCAAACTCACTTCCAAGCCTATTTGACACCTGATATTTTTCGTTCGAGTAAATCATCCATGCTGACCTCCCTTAGTGATTGGGTTTGAAAATAATTGCTGTTGGAGGGAGCAGAATGGTTGCGTACAACTGCGCGTGGCGGCTTATTGCTGGGTTAGCGACGGATAACTCGGGGTCTGTCTGTAATCGCGCGGGTTATCCGCACACGCGGGGTGCGGTTCCTTGTGCAGGCTGTTGAACGCCGGGTCGGTGGTGATTGCTCCAATCCATCCTTTCAAATTGTCATTGCAGGAGGGGCGCCCGACGCCTGAGCGAAGTCGAAGGGAAGCAATCTTCTCGTTTCAAGGGGATTGTGGCGCAAGGCGCCAAACAAGAACGCTCCTCGCAACGACAGTCGTTAGTAGGCCTTCGCGAAATACACCTTGCGTTTGCTGGGCTTGCCGCAGACCACGCACTTGCCTTCACCATCCGGCTGGTGGAAGGGGATGTTGCGTGTGGTGGCTTTTGCCTCTTCCTTGACCTTCTTCTCGCATTCGGTCGATTCGCACCAGTAGGCGAACGCCCAGCCATCTTGCACAACCTTCTTCAGGTCTTCGTAATTATCCACGTTGTGGATGTTCGCGTCGCGGTATTCGGTGGCGCGTTTGAGCAGGGACGCTTGCACATCGGTCAGTAGATTCTTGACCGTGTCCGTGATGCCCTCCTGCGAGACGAAGGTCTTGCCTTCTCTGCCGGGTCTATCGCGGCGGGCGAGGGCGACGGTGCCTTTTTCCACGTCCTTGGGACCGATCTCCACGCGGACGGGCACGCCGCGCATTTCCCAGTCGTTGAACTTGAAGCCGGAGGAAACATTGTCGCGGTCGTCAAACTTTACGCGCACGCCCGCAGCCTTGAGCTCAGAGAAGAGGCGGTCGGCGACTTCCATCACTTTTTCTTTTTCGGCGTCGTTCTTGAAAATGGGAACGACCACAGCCTGAATGGGCGCGAGGCGGGGCGGCAGGACGAGACCGTTGTCATCGCCATGCACCATGATCATCGCGCCGATGATACGAGACGAGATCGCCCACGAGGTGGTCTGGGCGAAGGTTAATTTATTATCCTTGTTCAAGAACTGGATCTCGAACGCCTTGGCGAAGTTATCGCCAAAATAATGGGACGTGCCAGACTGCAAGGCGCGTTTGTCCCACATCATCGCTTCAATGGATGTGGTGATCTGTGCGCCAGCAAAACGCTCGGTTTCGCTTTTGGTGCCTTTCAGCACGGGGATGGCGGCTTCTTCGAGACAGAAGCGTTCATAAATATCGAGGATGCGATACATTTCCTCTTTGGCTTCTTCTTCGCTGACGTGCGCGGTGTGACCTTCGTGCCAGTAGAACTCGGCGGTGCGCAGGAAGAGTTTGGTGCGCAATTCCCAGCGCATCACCGAACCCCATTGCACGATCAACAGCGGCAGGTCGCGCCATGATTTGACCCACTTCGAGTACATGTGACCAATAATCGTCTCAGACGTGGGACGGACTGCCAGCTTTTCTTCGAGTTCCTGTCCGCCGCCGTGGGTGACAACTGCCAACTCCGGCGCAAAGCCTTCGACGTGTTCCTTCTCTTTTTCAAAGAACGACATCGGGATCAGGGTCGGGAACGCTGCGTTGACGTGACCGGTCTTCTTGAATTCAGCATCGAGCCAGGAAGTGATGTTCTCCCACAATGCCCAGCCATACGGTTTGACCACCATGCATCCGCGCACGGGGGCGTAATCTGCCATGTCGGAACGCACAACCAACTGGTTGTACCATTCGGAAAAGTCTTCTGCCCGGGTGGGTAATTTTTCTTCTGCCATTTTATCCTCTTGGGTTTACAGGTTGCATGTTGAAGGTTGAAGGTTTGAACCTGCAACTTTCAACTTTCTAACTTTTTAACTGCTTCTTTCACATCGCCCGCAAAGTATAACAAGTCTCTTTGGCGGATGGGCATGTAGCTTTCAAACTCGCCGAAGAACTGATCGAAGGTGGACTGCCAGCCGCGTCCGATCAGTACCAACGGCCTCCGGGGCAAAGACTCCACGATCATCAAATTCCACATCAGCGACACTTCTGTCAACGTGCCCGCGCCGCCGGGTAGGGGCAATTGCCGCGTCGCAGCCTTCGACGAGCGCTGTCAACCGATCCATCAGGGTCTGTTTGCGCCTTTCTTCCTTGACCCATTCATTCGGCTTCGTCTTGCGCCATTCTTCAATATCTATGCATGTCACACCGATGACATGCCCACCTGCTTCGTGCGCGCCGCGCGAGACTGCTTCCATCGTGCCCATGTAACCGCCGGTTAAGACGGCATGTCCGCGCTGGGCGAGGAGCGAGCCAAGTTCGCGCGCTTCTTCGTAAGCAGATGTTCCTTCTTTCGGCTGTGCGCCGCCAAATACGGTTATGTTCATAAGATCACCTTGTCGAATGTCACAGGTCAAAGGTCAACGACTTTCAACCTTCGACTATTGACTTATTTTTCGTCCCAACTTCTTCCCTTATTCACTTCAATTTTACGTAGTACTGCTTCTTCCAAGTCAATTCCAGAAACCGATGCCAACTGCAAAAGATACAACATCACATCGGCTAGTTCACTGCCCAATTCGTCGCGGTCTTGAATCTCGTCGGTGAATTGAAAATGTTCCAAAATCTCTGCCGCTTCAATTGAAAGCGACACTGCCAAATTGCGCGGAGTCTGCGGGCGTTTGCTATCTGTCTCGTACCAGCCTTTCGATTTTACTAACGCGTGCATGGCTTCTGTCAATTCATGAATCGTCAAATCTTTTTTCATTTCTAAAAAACCTTTTGTGTAGTCGGCGTTCTCCCTGGACTGTCCGTCCAGGACAGGCTTGCGCCGACGGGACGTGAGAGAACGCCCCTCTGCGCGACGTGTAAAAACAAAAACGGCTCACCAAGTCTGGGAGCCGTTTGGGCGCAATTAAGCGAACCTAGCCAGACCTGGAGGAGTTACACATTCTAGGGGACGGGTTCGGGTTCACCAACATGCGCTAGATTATACACGCGAATTTAAAAATTCTGGCGGTCAATCGTGCCGGGCGGCATGTTTGTAGCAAAGTCATAAACCCTTAATGCGAAAAGCGCGAATCAAGGCGAATTTCGCAAAAAAGAACTTCGTTTCGCGTCATTCGCCCCATTTGCGTTATTCGCGTTAAGCCTTTTGCTTGCATTTCCATTTTGTCAATCAACTTTGCTATAGCCATGTGCCGGGCGGGTGAATCTGGAATTGACAAAACAAGCATGATATTCAATAATTGCCGCACGGGGTTGGGTAACAAAACTATTACGACAGGAGCGACAGGATGGAAGCATACCACGGCAGTTCGTCTCTACCTTCACAGGCAAGGGTGGTCATCATCGGCGGCGGGGTGATCGGATGCAGTACCGCCTATCATCTGGCGAAACTTGGCTGGCGGGATGTCGTCATTCTCGAACGCAAGCAATTGACCTCCGGCACGACCTGGCACGCGGCGGGACTCGTCGTCTGTGGCGGGTTTGCCACCGAGACCATGCTCGAACTGGCGCATTACACCCGCGAGTTATATCGCAACCTCGAAAAGGAAACAGGCATCTCCACCGGCTTCAAACCCGTTGGTTATATTCAAGCCGCGAGTTCCGCTTCTCGTTTGCGTTTACTTCGCAAGAATGCCGCCTTTGGACGTTCGCTGGGAATCGAAGTGCAGGAAATATCCCCGTCTCAGTTCAAAGACTTATGGCCCCTCGCAGACCCGGGCGGAGTCAGCGCCGGGTTTTATTTCCCCGACGATGGACGCGCCAACCCCGTTGATGTGACCATGTCGCTGGCGAAGGGGGCGCGGGATTTGGGAGTCCGCATCTTTGAAGGCGTTGAAGTTGATTCCATCCAGAAGCGGAATGGCTGCGCTGTGGGCGTCACCACGACAACCGGCGAAGCGATCAAAGCCGAGTACGTCATCAATTGCGCCGGGATGTGGGGACGAAGAATCGGCAAACTTGCGGGCGTGGACGTGCCTTTGCAGGCGGCGGAACATTATTACCTGCTGACTGAACCCATCGAAGGCGTGCATCCAAACTTGCCCATTCTGGAAGATGTGGATACTTATTCATACTTCCGTGAAGAAGTGGGCGGACTGATGCTCGGTCTGTTCGAGCCGGTCGCCAAACCCTGGGGCGTGGATGGCATTCCCGCGGACTTTGCCTTCGGCGAAATCCAGCCGGATTGGGATCGCATGATGCCCTACATCGAAGCCGCGATGGAGCGTGTGCCGGTCTTGAAGACAGCCGGTATCCGCAAACTCTTCTGCGGACCCGAAAGTTTCACCGCCGATATGACCATGCTCGTTGGCGAAGCGCCGGAGTTGAAAAATTTCTACGTCGCGGCTGGCATGAACTCGCTGGGCATTTTGTTGGGCGGTGGAGTCGGTCACACCCTCGCGCATTGGATCGTGGACGGAGTCCCGCCGCTGGATGTGGGCGAGATCAACATTGACCGGATGCTGCCGTACCAGAACAATCAGCGTTATTTGAACGACCGCGTGGTTGAGATTTTGGGGTTGATGTACAAGGAGACTTTTCCAAATTCGCAATTGAATACCGCGCGGAATGTCCGCAAGTCCATTTTGCATGAAAAACTGGCGGGGCATGGCGCGTTTTTCGGCTCATCTGCCGGATGGGAATATGCCGACTGGTTCGCGCCGGAGGGGAAGAAAGCCGAAGTCGAAAAATACAGTTGGGATCGGCAGAACTGGTTCGAATACAATGCCGCCGAACATAAAGCCTGCCGGGAAAATGTAATTCTCATGGACACCTCGATGATGTCCAAGTTTCTCGTGCAGGGACGGGACGCGTTGAAACTGCTCGACCGGATTTCCGTCAGCAATATCAATGTGCCAGTCGGCAAGGTCGTTTACACCGAATGGTGCAATGTGCGCGGCGGGATCGAAGCCGACCTGACCGTAACCCGCATTGGCGAAGAATCGTTCATGGTGGTCTGCTCAGACCTTGCTCATCGCCATGTTGAAACGTGGATGAAACGTCATGTCGAAACGGATGAACAGGTCTTCGTCGTGGATATGACCTCGGCGTACTCGCTCATCAACGTGCAGGGACCGAGGTCCCGCGAGCTATTGCAGAAAGTGTCTTACGCTGATTTGTCCAATGAAGACTTCCCGTACATGACGATGCGCGAGATTGACGTTCACTATGCGCGCGCGCTGGCGTTCCGTGTGACGTATCAGGGCGAACTCGGTTACGAACTTTACATCCCAACCGAATTCGCGCCGACGACTTTTGATGTTTTACTCGAAGCGGGCAGGGATTTGGGAATCAAACTCGCCGGGATGCAAACGCTCAATACCCTGCGCATCGAAAAAGGCTACCGCGATTACGGTCACGACATTGACTGCACTGATACGCCGCTCGAAGCCGGGCTGGGTTTTCTGGTGGACTTCACCAAGCCGGACTTTATCGGCAAAGACGCGCTGGTGCGGCAAAAAGCGGAAGGTCCGCTCAAGAAGCGTTTTGTCCAATTGCTTTTGGATGATCCGGAGCCGCTTTTGTATTACGGCGAGATGATTTATCGAAACGGCAGGATTGTCGGCTACGTCCGCTCGGGGGCGTATGGATTCACGGTGGGCGGCGCGGTGGCTTTGACCATTATCGAAGACGACGAGCCGATAACAGAGGAATATCTCAAAAACGGCAAATTCGAGATCGAAATCAACAATGCGCTTTATTCGGCGAAGGCGTCGCTTCGTCCGCTGTATGACCCGAAAGGGGAGCGGGTAAGGATGTAACGCAAACTTAAGTTTGCGCTACGGTTTGCGGCACAGGCACAGCAATCGCATGACATTTTCCGAAAAGTATGCAATAATTCGCAATGTTCGGGTTTCGATGTTCTTTCGCACATAACCAAAACTGGAGGAAGAAGATGAAACGTTTTTCCGGCAAGTCACTGGTTGTCCTCGTTTTGCTCACGGCGGTTTTACTCTCGGGCTGCCAGCCCGGCGCGGACGCCACTCCCGCCGCAGAATCGAGCGGCATCGTCATCGTCATCCCTGAAGACCCGCCGTCGTTCAACCCCATCGTTGCGGATACCGGCTATGACTCTCTCGTGATGGAGTTGGTCATGCTCGGTTTGAGCGACATTGACGCGAACGGCACCGTCTTCCCCGAACTCGCCGCGGAATTACCCACAGTCGAAAACGGCGGCGTTGTGGTGGATGAAGACACGGGAAGCATGACTGTGACGTGGAAGATGCGCGAGGATGTCCAATGGGCGGATGGGACTCCCGTCACCGCCGACGATGTGATCTTCACCTACGAATCCATCGTGGACCCGGAGATGGGCGGCTGGATCCCGGGCATTGACTACATTGACAGCGTGGAGAAGACGGGCGATTACTCCTTCACAATCAATTACGCTTCGATCTATACCGGATACCTGACGCAGTTCGGCGGCGAGCAGGTCGTGATCTGGCCCGCGCATTACTGCGACGCCTCGCAGGGCTTTGCCGCCTGGGATTGCGGTCGCCAGCCGTTGAGCAACGGTCCCTATGTGTTGACTGAATGGGTCAACGGCGATCACATGACCTTCACCAAAAACGAAAAATATTTTGAAGAAGGCAAGCCTTCCATTGAAAAAATCACCGTGCGCATCATCCCCGACACTTCGGTGCGCAAGACCATGTTGATCAACGGCGACGCCGATCTCAACATGTGGGCGACCGAGCCGATGATCGCCGAGCTCGAAGGCGAGCCAAATGTGAAGGTCAGCCAAAGCCCGGAGAACCGCTGGGTGGTGCGCGTCTTCTTCAACCTCGCGGCGAATGGAACGACCGACCCGGTTGCGACGCCTCATCCGATTTTGTCAGACCTGCGCGTCAGGCAGGCGATTCGCGCCGCCATTGATGTGGATACCATTTCTAAGGAATTTTTCCTCGGCTACGCAAAACCGGCGTGGACGGAATTCATCCGCGAACCGTATGTTTGCGATATTCCGCGCCCTGAGTTCGACCCTGAAGCGGCTGCGGCTCTTTTGGATGAAGCCGGTTGGAAGGATACGGATGGCGACGGTGTGCGCGAGTGCCGGGGCTGTGAGACCGCTGAGGAAGGCTATGTGATGGAAATGGATTTCCATACGTATGCCGAGTTTGGCGAGCCGTTGGAACTGACCCAGCAATACATCGCCGAGCAGTTGGGCAAGCTGGGCATGAAGCTGAATTTGAAAGTTGTCGAAGGCAGTATCCTGTGGGCGGCTTCCACCGATGGCGGCATCGAACAGTCCGGCAACTTCGACATTGATATCTGGGATGACGGTTATGCCGGGGTGGACCCCACCGACTTCATTTACCAGTATTATGCGGTTGCCTCCGCCGAACCGGATTTTGGCTATAACTTCATGCGCTGGTCGAACGATGAGTTCGAGGAATTACTGGGCGGCGTCTACACCCTCGATGAAACCCAGCGCAAACAAGACTTCTGCAAGATGGCGGCCATTCTCGAAGAAGAACTGCCCATTTTGCCCCTCTTCACCGCCGTCAACGCTGACGCGCATTCCGCCCGCCTGCAAAACGTGCAATCGTCCGCCAATGACCTGGTCACCTGGAATGCGGCGGATTGGACGTTGAAATAAGTTGACCACCTACATCCTCAGAAGATTGATTCAAACAGCAGGATTGCTTTTCTTTCTCAGCGTCCTGCTGTTTGCGTTGGTCAACCTCGCGCCGGGCGGACCGCTCTCAGGTCAGGGGCAGAGCCGCCACATTGACCCGGATAAAGTCGAGTTGTTGAAGCGTCAATTTGGGCTGGATAAACCCCTGCCGACGCAATATCTCATCTGGCTGGTCGGCAACGATTGGATGCAGGTGGACAGGGACGGCGACGGCGTGATGGACGGCTACGGAACCCGCCTCGGAATCCTGCGCGGCGATTTTGGTTTTTCGTTTCGCACCCGCCAGCCGGTTCTGACCGAGATCGGGCAGCGACTGCCGAACACGATTTACCTGACGGTCATCACCATCCTCGTCGCGATCCTGGTTGCGATTCCGATTGGGATCATTTCCGCCATCCGCCAGTATTCAGCCTTCGATATTTCCGTCACCACGTTTTCATTTGCGGGGCAGGCGATTCCCGAATTCTGGCTGGGGTTGATTCTGATTCTCGTCTTCTATGCCTGGCTCAAGAATCCGTTTACCGGCGATCCCTTGCTGCCCTCCGGCGGCATGACTTCGATTGACGTTTCCGGATTCGACCTCGGGGATCGAATCGTCCATCTTATCCTGCCGGTTCTCACCGGTGCTTTGGGCTGGATCGCCTGGTATTCGCGTTTTCTACGCTCGAGCATGTTGGACGTGATTCACCAGGATTACATCCGCACGGCGCGCGCCAAGGGTTTGTCGAACTGGAGCGTGTTGACCAAACACGGCTTGCGCAACGCGTTGATTCCGCTGGTGACGCTGCTCGCGCTCGACCTGCCGTATTTATTCGGCGGCGCAATCTTCGTCGAAACGCTTTTCGCCTGGCCCGGCATGGCGCGTTTGTATTATCAGGCGGCGCTGGAGCGGGATTATCCTGTGCTGATGGCGGTGCTGATCATCGGCGCGGCGTCCATTATCCTCTCCAACCTTCTGGCGGATATTCTCTACGCCTGGCTCGACCCGCGGATTCGATATGAGTGAGATGAATCAATTGACATCCATAAACAACGAGTTATCGAACTCCCTCACCGAATCCTCCACCATGAGCATGGGAGTTTGGAAGCGGTTCCGCCGTCATCCCGGCGCGATCTTTGGCATGATCGTGCTTTCCATTCTGCTTGTTATGGCGCTGGCTGCGCCCCTTTCGCCCTACGATCCCGAAGCCTCCGAAATGACCGCGCGGTACGAAGCGCCTTCCGCGAGTCACATCATGGGCACCGATGCGCTGGGGCGCGACCTCTTCACGCGCATCCTGTACGGCGGACGGGTTTCGCTCACGGTGGGAGTGTTGGTGGTCGTTCTCTCTATTTTTATCGGCGTTCCCGTCGGCGCGCTGGCTGGTTACTACGGCGGGACGGTGGACAGCGTCCTCATGCGCATTACAGATGCGTTTCTTTCCCTGCCGTCGTTTCTTGTTTTGATTTTGCTCAGCGCGATTCTGCTCGAAGTGAAAATCCCGTACCTGGAGGGCAATAGCGTACTCACCATCAGCTTCGTCATCGGCGTCTTCTCGTGGACGACCTTCGCCCGTCTGGTGCGAGCCGCGTTTCTCGGGATTCGGGAAACGGAATTTGTCGCCGCATCCCGCGCCCTGGGCGGATCGGACATGCGCATCATGACCCGTCACATCCTGCCGAATGCCATCGGTCCCATCATCGTCGAAGCGACCCTCGAATTTGGCTATGCCATCATAGAAGAATCCGGTCTGAGTTTTCTCGGCTTCGGCATCCAGCCGCCGACGCCTTCGTGGGGAAACCTGCTCAGCAACGCGCAGGATTATTTCGTCAAATATCCCTGGCTGGCGATCTTCCCCGGCTTGATGATCTTCCTCAGCATTATCTCGATCAACTACATCGGCGACGGCTTGCGTGACGCCTTCGACCCGAACAAGGTCTTGAGCAAGGTTGGGGAAGTGTGAGCGGGGGTAAAATTGGGGCAATGGTTTTTTCGATGTTCCATTGGCATTTCGAAGGAGCCGCCCCCTTCCTGTCATTTCGACGAGCGGAGCGAGGAGAAATCCTGATAATGCCAGGCAAAAGATTTCTCGCTGGCGCTCGAAATGACAGACCCGCCGCCATTGTCATTTCGACGGGCGGAGCGAGGAGAAATTCTGACCCCGTCAGGCGAAAGATTTCTCGCTGGCGCTCGAAATGACAGAGAGAAAGCGCCGCTCGGAATGACAAAGTATGGAGAGTCATGAAAGACTACAACTTTTACGTCTACATCCTCACCAACTGGAACGATACAGTCATGTACATCGGCATGACCAACAACCTTGAACGCCGCCTCTACGAACATAAAAATAAACTCGTTGAAGGTTTTACCAAGAAATACAACGTCAACAAACTGGTTTATTACGAACACGGAACCGATGTCCATGCCGCGATTGCCAGGGAAAAAGAGATCAAAAAGTGGCGCAGGGAAAAGAAAAACAACCTGGTCATGACAATGAACCCTGCTTGGAAAGATTTGAGTTTGGAATGGGAGGCGCCCGGGGTTTCTCCCACTCCTTCTGTCATTTCGACGAGCGCCAGCGAGGAGAAATCTTAATGCCCGCCGACCAGGATTTCTCGTGACGCCTCGCGTCACTCGAAATGACAGGGGTAAAGCGCCGCTCGAATGACAAGGATCAAGCGTTGGTCGAAGTGACAAATCCGCCCCTTCCTGTCATTTCGACGAGCGGAGCGAGGAGAAATCCTGACTATGCCGGACAGAAGATTTCTCGTGACGCCTCGCGTCACTCGAAATGACAGAGGAAAAGCGCCGCTCGAAATGACAGGGGTCAAGCGCCGCTCGAAATGACAGGGGTCAAGCGCCGCTCGAAATGACAGGGGTCAAGCGCCGCTCGAAATGACAAGGGTCAAGCGCCGCTCGAAGTGATAATTTCTATTGCGTAAAACTTGTCGAGAAAATGATTTCAAGATATACGGAAAAAATACGGCAATTACATTTATAAAAGGAGAACATCCCATGACTGGAAATGGCGCTCGTCCACCGCTTGAACCGCTCCGCCCCGCGTATCGCATTCAGTATTTTACTGATGAAGAGTTGGACAAACTCCAACAAGCCACATTGGACATTCTCGAAAATATCGGCGTGAAATTCGCCACCGATAAGGCGCTCGACGTCCTCTCGAGCCACGGCGCGGATGTGGACAAAAAGACGGGCGTCGTCAAAATGAAACCCGACCTCGTCTTCAAGGCGATGAAGACCGCGCCGCGTTACTTCACCCTGGCGGCGCGCATCCCCGAATACGATCTGCATCTCCAGGAAAATACCACCTACTTCACCACCGACGGCTGCGGCGTGGAAGTAGTCCCGCTCGGCGAGACCGAACCACGCCCCTCCACCAAGGCGGACGTCGGTATGATGGCCCGCATCGCCGATTACCTGCCTTCCATCGGCTTCTACTGGCCCATGGTCAGTGCGCAGGATTGCGGACGCGCCTCGCCGCTGCACGAACTCGAAGTCGGCTGGAACAACACCGTCAAACATTTTCAATCCGAGACCATCATGGGCGGAGCCGAAGCGAAGTATGCTGTCGAGATGGCGACCGTGATTGCGGGCAGCAGGGAAAACCTCCGCAAGCGTCCGCCGCTCTCCTCGCTGATCTGCACCGTCTCGCCGCTCATGCAGGACAAGCCCGGGCTCGAAGCCGCCATGACCTTTGCCGAGGCGGGCATCCCCGTCGTGTTCCTTTCCATGCCCACGCTCGGCACGACGGCTCCCGCAACGCAGGCGGGCGCGCTTGCCATGGCAGACGCGGAAAATATCAGCGCGACGGTTTTGCTGCAACTGATGTTTCCCGGCTGTCCCGTCGGTCATTCCATCATGCAAGCCTGGGCAGACATGCGCACCGGCGGCTACGTCAGCTATCCGCGAGACGCCCGCGGACGTTACGGCGTGGTGGATATGGCTCACCATTGGGGATTACCCTCCCTCGGCGCCTGCTATGGGACGGATTCCAAAACCACCGGAACCTGGCAGCAAGCCGCAGAGACGGCTCTCGACCCCTTCCTTGCCGGACTCGCCAGCCCGGAGATCGTCACCGGGATGGGTTTATCCCGCACCTACACCCGCCTCTTCCCCGAGCAGATCATCCTCGACGACGACATCTACCAACGCGCCCGCACCTACCTGCAAAAAATGGAAGTGGACGACCATTCCCTCGCGCTCGATGCGATCAGGAACGTCGGACCCGGCGGTCACTTCCTCGGGCAGAAACATACCCGCGAACACATGCGCACATCCCTCGCGCGCGGCGTGACGCATCAACTTGACCCGCAGAACAAATACCGCGATCCCGTCGAAGTGGCGCGCGAAAAAGCGCAGTGGATTCTCGACAACCACCAGCCCAAACCGCTTGAACCCGCCCAGCAAGCCGAGTTCGACAAAATCCTCGCCGCCGCCGAAAAAGAACTCGCGCTGGTCTATGCCTGAAAATAGCGCCCATGTTTACCCAAACCCCTCCACTTCAACCCATCCGCCCCGCCCGCCACTTCCATGTGATTGACGAAGGACAGATCAATCAACTTGCCGACGGCACGCTCGAAATTCTCGCGGAAACGGGCGTGCATTGTCCCTCCGAAAAATGCCTGAAGATTTACGCCGATCACGGCGCGCAGGTGGATTTTGAAAAGCAGATCGTCCGCCTCGCCCCGGACCTGGTAGCGGATTCTCTTTCGACGGCTCCCCGCCACTACCGGATGGGCGCGCGTTCCCCCTCCCACGACATTGACCTCGACGGCTCCGGCTTGTATTGCTCCACCGACGGCTGCGGCGTCGAGACGATAGACTTCGACACCCGCCAGCGCCGCCCCTCCTGCAAGGAGGATATCGCAAAGATGGCGCGCATCTCCGATTATCTATCCTCCATCGGCTTTTACTGGCCCATCGTCACCGCCTCAGACCACCCCAGCAGTTCTCCTTTGCACGAATTGGACGCTTCGTTCAACAACACGGTCAAGCACATTCAATCTGAAACCGTAATGGGTGAGGTGTTGGGCAAATTCGCCGTCGAAATGGCGCGGGTCGTGGCAAAAGACGAAGAGACCATGCGCAAACGCCCGCCTTTATCCCTGCTGGTGTGTTGTATCGCGCCGCTCGCGCAGGATAAAGAGGGGATGGAATCTGCCCTGCTCTTTGCGGAGGCGGGACTGCCCGTCGGGTTCATGTCCATGGCGAATGTTTCGTCCACCGGTCCCGCAACCCTGGCTGGGACGGTGGTGGCGGGGGACGCTGAAATCGTTTCCGCGCTGGTGTTGATTCAAATGGCGCATCCGGGCGCACCGGTTTTCCATTCCTTCATGCCCGGCATCATGCATCCGCGAACGGGCGCGTACATGGCGACCGCCTGGGAGGGAACCCTGCTTTATCCCATCGGTGTGGAGATGGCGCATCACTGGGGCGTCCCCACCCTTGCGGGCGTTTTCGCCACCGACGGCAGGTTCCCGGGCTGGCAGACCGCCGGCGACGCCGCCACCTCCCTGATGTTGTGCGCCCTGGCTGGGGCGGAGACCGGCGCGGGGTTGGGACTGGTCGAATCCTGCAAATTGCTGTATCCTGAGGAAGTGCTTCTCGATAGCGATATATATCATCGGGTTCGAATCGAGGCGGCGGGTCTGGATACCAGCCGCGAAGCCATGGCGTTGGATGTCATCAAGGCGGTTGGTCCGCGCAGTCATTACCTCGCCCAGCGGCATACGCGGGAAAACATCCGGCGGAGAGTCTTCTCCGATTTGTCGAACCAGCCCAACCCGTCGGGTGGGATGCGCGACCCCGTCGAAGCGGCGCGTGATAAAGCGGATTGGATCCTGAAGAATCATCATCCCCAGCCGCTCGAAGAATATCAACAAAAAGAATTGACCCGCATCCTGGCAGGGGCAGACCGGGAGATTGGAGGAGAGAATGGACGATAACTCTTCCTTCAGGAGCGGGTTTTGATCTCCCAAGATAAGTAAACCTCCTGGCGCAAGAGATTTTTGGCGGACAAATGCAACCGCCGCAAACGAACAACTCCCCTTAAGCAAGCGAGTTATGCGACGTTTAATATCGGCTCTCCCCAGTTAAACGGAAAGAGCCTAACCACAAAGGGCACAAAGCACACAAGGGGGGAAGGCATCAATTTATTTTTTCCTTTGTGATCTTTGTGTCCTTCGTGGTGAAAATGGTTTTCCCGTTATGAACGGTGGAGCCTTGTTTTTCCGATGCAACAGGAACCCATATGGAAACAAAATTACGAATTCTTTCAGACAGCGAAATAACGCAGGTCCACGAACGGACGCTTTCGATTCTGGCTTCGGTCGGCGTGCGCGTGGACACGGCGCGGGGGCGGAAAATTCTCAAGAACGCCGGGGCGGATGTCAACCCGAAGACGCACATCGTGCGTTTTCCGCGCAGCCTCGTGGAGGATTGCTTGAAGCAGGCTCCGCGCAAATTTTCACTGGGCGGACGCAGACCCGGCTGGCAATTTCCATTGAACGCCGAGCAATGCACTTTGGTCGCCGATGGCGGCGCGTCCTACATCGTGGATTACCAGACCGGCAAACGCCGCATCGCCGGATACCAGGACTGGCTGGATGCCACACGCGTGATCGATTCGATTGACGAGGTTGGCGTGTATTGGGCGATGGTGGACCCGGGCTTCGCGCAGGAATCCATCGGCGATTTCGCCCACTACTTCCGCATGATGACCCGTAACTTCACCAGGCACTGGCAGGATACGACCCACAACGTCGAACAATCGCGCTGGGCGTTGGAAATTCTGGGCGCGGCGTTCGGCGGCAGGGAAAACGTCTGCAAGATAAAGCCGTTCTCGTTTTTGATCACGCCCGTCTCGCCCATGATCATTGAGGCGGATCACACGGATGCCTATCTCGAAATGATCGAATGGGGAATCCCCGCTGCGATCATGCCCATGCCCATGTTCGGCGGCACGTCGCCCGCGAGTTTGATATCCACCCTGCTGCTTGCCAACTGCGAGACGATCTCAACCCTGTGCCTTTTGCAAGCCGCCTCCCCGGGGACGCCCGTGATCTATGCCCCATGCCCATCCATCATGGACCCGTACACCGGGCGCTTCACCGGCAGCGAAGTGGAACACGGTCTGCTCGGCGCGGCGGTGGTCGAAATGGCGCGCTTTTACGACCTGCCTGTCGAAGCCTCCGCCGGGAGCGCCGGTCATTATGTGCCGGGCATTCGCGCCAGTTATGAGCGCGCCTTGAACTGGTCCATGGTCACGCTTTCATGGCCCGACCTGTTGGTGGGACCTGGTCAGTTGGGCGGCTCCATGTTCCTCAGCCTCGAGCAGTTATTGATTGACGTGGAAATCTTCCGCCGTTCTTCGCGCCTCTCCTCCGGCATCAACACCGGCGTCCGCGAATGGCTGGAAGTTGACCTTGCCGCGGTGGGACACGGCGGCAATTTCCTCAGCCGCCGCTCCACATTGGACGCCCTGCGCGGCGGCGAGGAAGTGTACATGACCGACTACGACGCCTCCGACACCTACGAAACCTGGTCCGCCCCCGGCAAGCCCACCTTCGTGGACGAACTCCGCGACAAGGTGCGGCAGATCACCCAGACCCACGAACCGCTTCCCTTCGACGACGCCACCGAACGCGAACTCGAAAAGATCGAACAACGCGCCCGAGAAGGAGCGTAGTGGACGTTCTCTAACGTCCACACAGATTACAAAAAGGAACAACCCATGCGTTTCCAAAGCCAGGTACTCACCGATTCAGAAAAAGAACAAATCCACAACGAAGCCCAGCGGATTTTGAACGAAGCGGGCGTCCGCTACTACAGCGACAAAGCCTTGAAATTACTCCAATCCAACGGCGCGGAGGTGGACTGGGAAACCCACATCGCCTACATCCCGCCCGAGCTGGTGGATCGCGCCTTGCAGACCTCGCCCGCCGCGTTTGTGCTGGGCGCGCGCAACCCGCAAAACGATTACCCGCTTCCTTCCCCGGTTTCACGCTACGCCCTCGACGGAACCGCCGCCTTCGCCCAGGATTTCCAGACCGGCGAACGCCGCTACGGCACGTTCAAGGATAACGAAAACGCCCTGCGCATCTTCCAATCCATGGACATGGGCGTGATGGCGTGGCCCCCCGTCTCCGCCGAAGACAAACCCGCCCACTCGCGCCCGCTTCACGAATGGTCGGCGATGATGAAATACTGCTCCAAGCATGGTCAGCACGAACTCCACGACGCAGAACAGGCGCCCTTTCTCGCGGAGGCATTGATCACGCTGTTCGGGAGCGAAGACGAGGTCCGTTTGCGCCACGCCTACTCGCTGATCTACTGCCCGGTCTCGCCGCTGATTCACGACGGCCCCATGATGGATGCCTATTTCGAAATGGGCGCGTTGGACGTTCCCATCATGGTCCTGCCCATGCCCGTCCCCGGCATGACCGGTCCCGCCAGTCTGTTTGGCAACATCTGCCTCGCCAACGCGGAAGCGCTTTCCTCGATCATCGTCTACCAGTTGGCGCATCCCGGACGCCCGATGATCTACAGCAGCGCCACCGGCACAACCGACATGCGCAGCGGCGCATACATGGCAGGCACGCCCGAAATGGGGTTGATGTCTGCCGCGCTGGTCGAGATGGGACGCTACTACGATCTTCCCGCCACCTCCGCCGGTTGCACAGCGGATGCGCGCCAACCCGGCGCCGAAGCGGTGCTGGAAAAAGTCATCTCCACCATCCCGCCCGTGCTGGCAGGCTCGGATATTCTCGTCGGCTTCGGCGAAATCGAAAGCGATCAATTGCTCGTCCTCGAACAGATCATCGTGGATAACGAGATCGCCCATTTTTGCGAGCGCATCTTTCAGGGCGTGGACTCAACCCCCGAAAAAATTCTCACCGACGATGTGGTGGATGTCGGTCCCGGCGGGCATTTCCTCACGCGCAAATCCACCCGCAAATTTGCGCGCGGAAGCGAAGTCCATTACGCCGACCTGCTCGACCGTCACACCCTCGACCAGTGGCTGCAACTCGGCAAGCCTTCCATGTATTCCAACGCCCGCAAAAAGGTGGATGCGATTCTTGCCCAGCCGCTTCAAGACCCGCTGCCCGAAGACATTTCGTCGAAACTGGAAGACCTGCTCCGAAAAGCGGATGCGGAATTGGAATAACCTCCCAGCGTAAGAGACGCTCTCTAGCGTCGGACCTTGCGTTGTAATGATGAGGAACGGGTAAAATTACATTCATGCAAAAGGATGAAGCGCTTCGCCTCTTTCGTGACCCGGACCTGATTCCGTCCGAAAAGCAGACTCTACTCTCGAACATCGCCGCCCAAGCCGCCGACCTGAACATGCCCTGCTACGCGGTGGGCGGCTTCGTCCGCGACCTTTTGCTCGGCAAGCCCGTCAACGACCTCGACATCGTCGTCGAAGGCGACGCAATTCAACTTGGCAAAAAACTTGTTGAACGGTTTGGCGGAAAACTCACGCCGCACTTTCCGTTCCACACCGCCATCTGGCGACTCCCTTCAACCTTCAACCTTCAACCTTCAACCTTAGACTTAATCTCCGCCCGCAAAGAAACCTACGAAAAACCCGGCGCATTACCAACCGTCACGCCATCCACCATCGAAGACGACCTGCGCCGAAGAGACTTCACCATCAACGCCATGGCGCTCCGTTTGGATGGCGAAGGCTTGGGCGAAACCCTAGACCCGCTGAAAGGGCAAACAGACCTCGGGCAGGGAATGATCCGCGCTCTTCATCCAAAATCATTTGTTGACGACCCAACCCGTATCTTCCGCGCGATTCGATATGAGGGGCGTTATTCGTTCCAGATCGATTCTTCGACGCTGGAGCAAATCAACCCCGAGGCATTGAAAGTCTTGCATTCATTGAGCGGCGAGCGGCTTCGCCACGAACTTGATCTCATTTTCGACGAAGACCAGGCTGAAAATATGATGTTGCGCGCAGCCAGTTTGGGGGTATTGGGCGCGATCCATCCGAAGATGCCGGAGTTCAACCGGGATTATGCCGACTTTCTTGAGATGGATGCGCGGCTCGATGTACAAGCCGACCGGCGGACGATGGGTTACATGCTCTGGTTCATGGATTTGCCCGAGGATGAAGTGATCCTGCTTGCCAACCGACTCGATTTCACGAACGAGTTGATGCTGGCGGTCTGGGCGGCGGCGCAGTTGAAACGCGGGCTGCCGCATTTGACGGATATGAAACCGAGCGAGTGGACGTATGCGCTGGAAAAACTTCCGCTGCTTTCGATCTATGCGGTATACCTGGTTACGCGTGAAAACGGTTTGCTGAGGTATCTTTCCGTCTGGCGGCATGTCCGGGCGCGCACGACCGGCGACGACCTGAAAAAAAGAGGGCTGATTCCGGGTCCGCGTTTTGGCGAGATTTTGCTGCGCCTGCGTTCTGCCTGGCTGGATGGGGAGGTGAACAACGAATCTGAAGAAAAGGATCTACTTGCCAAACTTTTATGAACCTTCAACCTTACCTCGAATTTGCCACTTCCCTTGCGTATCACGCGGGGAAGATTACTTTAAGATACTTCAATACGGGCGTGGTCCCGGACCGCAAGGAAAATAATGACCCGGTGACGATTGCCGACCGTGAAGCCGAAGCCTTTGTGCGCGCGGAGGTGGAAAAGCATTATCCGGGTCATGCCATTGTGGGGGAGGAATACGGCGAGAACGGCAACGGTCATGCGTTTCGCTGGATCGTTGACCCGATTGACGGAACGATCTCATTTGTGCAGGGCGTGCCGTTGTATGGTGTGTTGATCGCGCTGGAGATCGAGGGAGTGGTGAAAGTCGGCGCGGCGTACTTCCCGCCATTGGATGAAATGCTGACCGCGGCGGACGGGTTGGGCTGCTGGAATAACGGACGCCGCGCGCGCGTTTCAGGCGTGGGTAAACTTTCAGAAACCTGTGTGGTCACTTCAGATTTCCAACACCTTGAAAGAAAGCGTTCCGGCATTCTTCAGCGTTTTGAAAGTGCGGGCGCATTGCTGCGCACCTGGGGCGATGCCTACGGATATTTACTTGTCGCCACGGGGCGCGCGGGGGCGGCGCTCGACCCGCGCATGGATGTGTATGACTGCGGACCTTACCCGGTCATCATGCGGGAGGCGGGCGGATACTTCGGCTCGTGGGATGGGACAGAGGGACACACTCACGGCGAGGGGCTGGCTTGTAACGCCGCGCTCAAGCCCGAGGTTTTGAAATTGACCCGTGGGAGTTGAGTCAAGATTCTGTACTTTGAGTCAATCCTAACGTATAATCGCATCATGACCGAGGAAAAAAGCAGCCGCCTGCCCTATCGTATAAAAGAGCCCTTCCTGAGCAAAACGGAAGCGGCTCTTTTTCGTTCGCTCACAGACCTGATGGGCGCGCGGTATGTCGTCTGTCCAAAGGTGGCGCTAACCGACCTGTTCACGATCATCCGCCCGAACGAGAACGTGCATTTCTTCAACAAGATTTTTCGCAAGCATGTGGACTTTTTGCTGTGCGACCTGAAAACCTATGCTCCATCCTTTGGCGTGGAGATCGTCAAGCCGATTGCCAAGGAGGGGATGCGCGAAGCGGATAAATTCATCGACACCCTTTTTTTCGACGCCGGTATTCCGCTGGCGCATATCGCTTCGGGGGAAACCTACGACCCGGCGGATATTGTCGCCCTGTTCCGGCTGGCATTGGCCAAGGCGGGGAAGTCGGCGCAAGGTATCGACTCCGTCCCGAATTGCCCGAATTGCGGCAAGATGATGGTATTGCGGATGCGCCGCGACGGCGCCATGAGGGGAAAAACATATTACGGCTGCGTCGATAACCCGCATTGTCCCGGCTCGCTCGAAATCGATTAAGCGGCGTTAAAAAAGGGGGCGGCTGGCTCATTACAAAAAAGCAAGTTTTTTCCCTTTGCAATCTTTCTGTCAGGCTTTGTTTCTGCCGAAGTGGGTAATATCAAACCGACAAGGCAGGCTTCATGAAAATCCTCTTCCTCGGCACGCACGGACAATTCAATCTCGGCGACGAGCTTTTGCTCGAAACATTCCTGGCCCAATTGGGACCCGACCATCGCTATGCGGTCAACTCCTACGACCCCGCATTTACCCGGGATATGCTGCGCCCCAAATTCGATGTGGAAACCTTCCATACCACCGGCGAACTGCCGCGCTTTCTCAAACACCTGCTCACCAGCCGGGTCATCTTTTTCGGCGGCGGCAGCATCATCAAGGAACTGTACGCCAGCGTGGGGCGCAACCCATACTCCACCCTGTTCATGATTCTTGCCACAGTCACCTTTGCAAAACAGATCGCCCGCAAAAAGGTCGTCATGAGCAATATCGGAGTCGGTCCATTGATGACTCCCCGCGGAAAAATGCTCGCCCGCTGGATCTTGCGACAGGTGGATTTTCTTTCCGTCCGCGATGAAAAATCGCATCGCACCGCGCTCAAAATTGGTCTTTCCCCTTTGAAGGTGAACCTCGCCCCGGACGCTGTTTTTGCCAACCCGCCCGACGTTTTTGTCCCGCACCCCAAGCCATTGCCTCGCTCAGAGAAAACCCGCATTGCCCTCAACCTCAATTACGATATCGAAAGACCCGAAGCGTGGGAGCCATTTCTTGAAAGCCTGGCGGGGTCTCTCAGGCAGATTCACGCCGAGACGCCGCTCGAGATTCACGCGCTGCCCATGCAGAGCAAATTCAAAGCCAACGACGACCTTTCGGTGCTGAGGGATTTTGCAGCCCGCGTTCCTGAGATTCCCTTCACCCTGCGCGACCCGCAGACAGCGCAGGCGGCGGCGGAGATTATTTCCGGGGTCGACCTGGTGCTTGCCGAGCGCCTGCATACCCTGGTCATTTCCTCCATTTTGGGCAAGCCATTCTACGGGTTGACCTATGATGTGAAGGTTCGGGAGTTGGTCGATTATCTGGGCATGGAGAACCACTCCCGGGATATCAACCAGCCATTTTGCGCCCAGGAGTTGACCGACGGCATTCGTTCTGTCTTTGCCGACTATGACAACATCAGCGCCCATTTGCTGGAGCGCAGCGCCAATTTGCGGATGAAACTGGGTTTGTATTTCGATGTACTCAAACAAAAGGCGCTCTCCCACTAAACGCCTGGAGACTTTGTATACTGGAATTTCGATCCCATCCCCCGATGTAACCGTCCTCCAGCCTGTACATAAACCCTCCCCGGCGCGCCTGCCCAAACTGAGGCTGCGGGCGCTGACCTCCGTTGAAAAGACCGTCATTGCGGTGGGGGTGATTTATTTTTTGCTTTCGTTCTTCACGTTTAGAAATGTGATTGCCAGCATTCCCCTCGTTCTGAGCGGCGAGGCGGTGATTAATGGCGATGAACTGGTTCCATTTTTCAACCCCAACAGCCAGCTGATCGACCAGGCAGCCGGGAAGTTCAACCAACTCACCAATGGATACGAATTCCGCGTGCGCTATTCCATTCTTACCACATGGATGCGCTATTACAAAGTTTTGCCGTTCGCCATTCCGCTTGTCATTCCAGGGGTGACGTATCTTTCCTATTTGTTCGTTGCGTTGCTGCTCAGGCGAATCCTTCCGCAATACAAACCCGAAGCCATTTATCAGCTGACCGCCGCGCCGGTCTTGATGATCTTTGTCATCATGGCGTATGCCAAGATCACGCATTTTTATACGCTTATCCTTGGTTTTTCGCTGTGCCTTGTGTCCATCGCATTGATGACTTACGGTTTGATCTTCCCGCAGAAGAACCCGTACAAGCCGATCCTTGCGGCATGTGTGATTACGCTTTTCAACCCGGCGGTGCATTATCTAATTCTGTTTGCGTTGTATATGGCGTTCGCCGTGCTGACCCTGATCGTTATGGATGGCATTGGCTGGATCAAAGACGGTTCATGGCGCAACGCGTACCGTCCGCGTGCCTGGTGGAGCGGAGTGAAAATATTATGGAGTGATTGGCGCAGGCTGTTCGTGGAGGTGCGCTTCTGGCGGTCTGTGGGGGCGTTTGTGATGTTGGGCGTTGGCACGCTGCTGCCTTACTATCTGTTCGTCAAACTGTATGCCTTGCGTGGCGTGCCGAATCTTTCCGAAACGGTGCCGGGTGATTTTTACTTTATTCAGGACGCATCCATTTCGATCGGGCATGTGCTGGCGTTCGATATGGCAGGCATCATGGATAAGGAGTTTACCGGCGATTATCTTGCCAAAGTTCCGCGTTACTCGAACATGGTCTACAGCTTTCTGTTGTTCTTGCCATTATTCTTCAAGCGCGTGCGTGATGAGATTTTTCATACCGAAGAATTGAAAGCCTTTCGAAATGTGATGTATGTGGTCGCATTCTTTACCATGTGGGCAACGATGGGGTATTCGGGTCCGGGTTGGGTTCCGACTTTTCATAGGACAATGGCATTTATCAGCGTCACGGCGAATGGGATGCAATCTGGTATTGGCGATCTGGTGGTGCGATTAATGGGCACGATCGTGCAGGTGTTGCGCTTCCCGCATCGCTTTGAACTGGTCACTTTTATGGTGGCAACGATCTTGATCTCCATCGCCATGGTCTGGCTGCATGATACGTTCATGAAAAAAGGATTTGGTGAGATCGTCTGGGTGTTGACGGGAAAAAGAATCGGGGAGGCAAAAACTCAACGGAGGCAGAGGCAGGCGTCGGCTAAGAGAGAGGCGCGTCGAAACGAGGCGGGACGCTTCATCCCTGCGATGATGGTTTTACTTTTCATGATTCCCATCTTCTCAAATGAATCCTATCGCATTGTTTTTTCTTCGGGCGACTTTCATCATTTCCTTACGCCGTATCCGGTGGGACCGTTGAAGGAAGTGAAGGAGGCGCTGCTGCAATTGCCGCCCGGCAAGGTGGTGGTGCTGCCGCCGACCGAGACCGCCAAGGTGATCGTGGATATTAATGGCGTGGAGCATAAGTTCATTGATAAGTTCCATATTTATTATCTTGACCTGCCCAGCTATTACTACGGGCTGACCGGCGACTCGGACAACAAGCATGAGTTCTTTTTGATGCTGCGGGCATTGTATTACCAGCAGCCGTGGTGGATCAATATTGCGCGCGACTTGAATTTGAAATACATTGTGGTGAATAAAGAGTTGGTGGCGAACACGGTGGGTGGGCAGGAATATTTGCGCGAGGTGGAACGCATTTTGATCCCTGAGTTGGATGCGCGCGGCGGATACCTGACGAAGTTGATGGAGAACGAGAGCTATGCCTTGTACGAGTTTACCGACCTGCCGACTGCCGGGCGCGTGCCGTTGTATTTGGACGTGGATTGGAATTCGTTCATTCGTATTTTGTCATCAAATTTGGAATTGACCCGCTATTATGACCTGCGCTACACGATGGTGGCGGGCGATTTGGAGGAGTTCGACTCGTTGGCGTTGGTGACGGATGACGAACATGAATCGGCATTGGATTTATATGAGAAAAAACACAAGGCGCAGTTCTTCCGTCCGAGCAGCGTGATCCTGCCGTTCGATCCTGAACAGATTTCAAGCTCATATTATCTCTCGCCGATGTTCCGCTTGTTTCAGTTTTTCTCGGATAGCAAATACAACCGCTTGGAGATGATCACACCGGGCTTGTGGGGTACGCTGGAAGGTGGTTTTATTGGTGTGCCGCGTGAAGCGCCCTTCCGCATTGATGTGACTTTGCCCGAGGAAGGCGAATACCGCCTGCTGTTGCGCGGGGCGATCTCGGCAGTGGATGTGGAGATGGAGTCGAAGCTGTTTGCGGAGCCGCAAAGAATCTCGCTCGCTTCAGACCCGTCGAATTTGGCTTTCTTTAACAAACGGCTTGTTTTTTCCTCCGGCCGTACGCCGTTGGATGTGAGCCAGTACACGCGCAGGGAGTTGGGGGCGCTCATCCCTTCGGATGTGGTGGTGGTTAATTATCAATACCAATTTTTTGACCTGGGTATGGTGACGGCAGCGAAAGGCAAATACCCGATCTATTTCAACAAGTTGAATGATGCGCCCATGCTGGTGGAGGGGATTCTGGTCATCCCAGAAGATGTGTATCTGTCCTTGGCTCTGCCAGGGAATGTTAC
Organism: Candidatus Villigracilis adiacens; assembly: GCA_016703605.1. Lineage (GTDB taxonomy): Bacteria > Chloroflexota > Anaerolineae > Anaerolineales > Villigracilaceae > Villigracilis > Villigracilis adiacens. The sequence goes on from JADJBU010000012.1 coordinate 66,822, forward strand.
TGTTGTTGAGCCGGGAGAACTGTGTTGTGGTTCGGTCATCATTCAAGGCGAGGAACCATAGTTTTTGTTTGTGTAAGTTGTGAGAGGTTTGGGATTGTTAGTTTTATTGAATTTGCATTTTCGTCAGTTATTTGAGAATGAGACTGAAACGCGCCTTTCAGTCCTTGAGTCATAGAATACACATATAGAAGGAATGTAACTGCTCAGGCAATTTACATCTCGCCCTGTCATTTCGAGTGACGCTCATCGAAATGACAGGCTGGGCAGTTGTGAAAGAATCATTATGCAAAGATTCATCCAGCCCATCATCGAAAAAACAAGACCCTTCATTGGCAGGCTTTATGCCATATTGGATCGGCTGCGAACGAAGATTCCCGGTCTGCCATCGAATCGCGTTTTGTTATCAACCGCTGGATTGTTGGTAGTTGCAGGGGTGTTGTTTGCCGCCCTGCAAATATTGGTAGCTCCAGACCAGCCCGTGACGACCTATACGCTTCCGTACACTCAAACATTTGATGATGTGAATCTTAAACGTTGGTTTTCGCAGTCGGTGGTGTTGACGATCCGCTGGGGGCCGTTGATGCTAACCGTCGGCGGTGAAGAGGCGGGGCAGCTGCACATTCCGCTCAAAGTGCCGGAGGACGCGCCGTATCATGCCAGCGTCTTTATTACGTTGAAAAAAGACACGCGCCAGGCGGGGCTTTCGTTTAATGCGCAGTACCCGGACCTGATCGCAAAACAACACCGCGTTTATATTGAGCGTCTTAACCCTGAAACACTTGAGCTGGTATCAGGCTATATGGATGAGACCGGCGCGTTTGTCACCCAGGCGCGTGTTCCATTGACCGTTAACACCACTGAATTTCGGCTGGATGTGTATGTGTACAGCAATTCGTATCTGGTGCAGATCAACGGTCAGCGCATGATCGAAAACCGTCCGCTGTTCTATCAGAATGGCATGATCGGTTTTTACGCGTTGGGGTCATCTGTCTATGATAACTACAAACTGACCGCTGCCGATAACCCCAACCCAGGCGACATGATCTACACCAGCGATTTTGAGAAGGAGCCGGGCGGCGCTGGGTGGGTTCCCATCAGCGGAGCGTGGCAGATCGCTTCGCAGCAAATGGTGCAAAGTGATTCGACTTTTACCGATGCCGCCATTGGGTACGAGAGCAGCACGTTCGAGAATTACACCTTGCGCACCACGTTCAATCATTTGGAAGGACAGGGTGCGGGCGTGTTGTTCAACATGCCGTCGCCATATGCCTTGAATGGCGCTCATCTGGTGCGCTATTCGGATGAGACAGACTCGGTCATTTGGGGCTACTACGACTCGAAGGGCATTTTTACGCGGCAGGGATTTGTAGACGTTCCGCCCGCCGAAAAAGATGCGCATACGCTGCAAGTTTTTTCCGGCGATGCCAGTTACGACATTTTTTTGGACGACGAGATGATCGCACGCGATGTGCCGCTTGAGTCAATTCAGGGCGCGGTGGGGCTGGTCACTTCGCGCTCGTCGGCGGCTTTTGTGCATGTGGAGGTTTTTCCGCTGTTTGGCGCGTCGTCGGAGCCTGTGGCGGCGGCAGAATCAACTGCCACCCCAAAGCCCGAAGCGACATCCACATCTGTGCCGCAGACCGAGGCTCCAGTAGCGACACAGACCAAGGTTGTTGAATCCACTCCCGTTAAGATCGATGCGGTGAGCGGCGGCGATTCTCCATATTATGGTGTGTTCGACGGCAAATTATCCGATGCGGGCTGGAGGATCATCAATGGCGATTGGAAGTTTGCAAACGGCAATTTTGAGCAAACCAAAGTGGATGGCTTCGACTTTGCCGCAGTGTACACCAAAACCGCCTTTGAAAATTTCAGCATTCAAACGGGTTTCAGCCATGTGGAAGGCAGCGGCGCGGGCATTCTCTTCAACATGCCAAACACAGACCGGCTTGCGGGCGCTTCGATGGTGCGTTATTCCGACAGGCGCGATAATGCCATTGTGTGGGGCTACTTTGACGCGAACGGCGTGTATAAAAACCAGGGCTATGCCGATGTGCCGAATGCAGGCGCAGACCGTCACACCTTGCGGATCGTGGGCGCCGAAAAATCGTACAGCATTTATCTCGATGACCGTTTGATCGTGCAGGCCGCGCCTTATGAGTCAGGATATAGCGCGGGCTATTTTGGGCTGGTGACTTCGCGCGCGCATGTGATCTACGACGAAGTGGCGGTGGACGGGGTCGGCGCGGTATTCAAAGGCGTTTATGAAAGCATGGACGGTTTTACCGACCAGCGCATTGTGAGCGGCAAGTGGACGATTGAAAATAACAAAGCGGTTCAAACCGTTACAGATGTTTCAGACTATGTTTGGAACACCGGCGTGCAGGCTTCGGAGTACACCGTTAGCGCAAGGATCACGTTGCCCAATACCACGGATGCAGGCGGCGGCTTCATCATCCACATGAGCGAGCGCGGCACAAAAAACAATTCATATATTGTGCGTCTCAAAGATGGCGGCAAGGGCATTTGGTGGGGCAGTATCAATGATGAAGGTCAATTTAAGGGACAAGGCTCCGCGCCGATTACAGGTGAAGAGAAAACCTTTATTCTCAAATTGGTTGTGAAGCTCGATACGCTCAGTATTTATGTGAATGACGTGGAAGTTGCCAAAGAGATCGCCATCTCTTCGCAGGAAGGTTGGATCGGCTTGCTGGCGTATGGCGGCGAAGTTATTTTTGAAGATGTAAAACTTGAGGTGGAAAAATGAAGCGCCTGCCCGATTGGCTCACCGTTCCACTGCTGGCGTTTATTCTTAGCCGTTTGCTGATCTTCGGCGCGGGCATTCTGGGCGATACCATGTTGCCCACCGAAGAAGGTCACTGGGTTGCAGATGAAAGCAGTCCCTTCCTTTCGATGTGGGCAAAATGGGACAGCCAATATTATGTAGACATCGCCACCAACGGCTACTGGTTCCGACCGGGGCAGCAAAGCAATGTGGCGTTCTTCCCGCTGTACCCCATGACCATGCAGGCGCTGGCAAAATTATTTGGCGGCAATTTGATCCTGACTGGATTCATCGTCAGCAATCTGGCGTTTTTTGGCGCGTTGATCTTTTTCTACCTCCTGACCGAACTCGAACTCGGCTCCGACTCAGCCAAGCGGGCTATCTACTACCTGGCATTTTTCCCCACCTCGTTCTTTTTCTCTTCGGTCTACACCGAGAGCATGTTCGTGCTTCTTTCCATCGCCACCATGTATTTTGCCCGCAAACACCAATGGGTATGGGCGGCTGTGTTCGGCATTCTTACGGCTGCCACCCGCAACCTCGGCATTTTGATGTGGGCGCTCTGCATTTGGGAATGGCTTCGTTCGCAGGGTTGGGCATTTCTCGCCATGCATAAAAAAGAAACCTGGCTCACTCTGTGGGGCGGCTTCAAAAAGAACTGGTTCGACCTGGTCATCATCTCGCTCATTCCGCTGGGAATGCTGGTCTTTATCTATTTTCTCAAGGTCAATTTTGACCGTCCGCTGGCGTTCATTGAAGTGCAGGCGGCTTGGGGGCGCGAGAATATCGGTCCCATTGCCGTATTGCAAAAGAGCATTGCTGGGTTGCTGGAAGGCGAAGTGAACAAAGGCTGGCTGACGCGCTTTTGGAATGTCTCGTTCTATCTTTTCTTTCTGGCATTGGTTCCCTTCATTTGGTACAGGCTGGGCGAAGGGTACGCCATTTTTGTGCTGATCATGTTATTCGTGCCGTCTGCCAGCGCCATTGGCAGCATCATCCGCTATTTGCTGACGCAGTTCCCTGCCTTCATGATGATGGCATGGTGGGGACGTGATGACCGCGTGGACAGGGTGTTCAACTTTACGTTTGCCACCCTGCAGGGCGTATTTGTAGTTATTTTTGTCAATTGGATTTTTGTTGCATAAAAAGGAGTTTGTATGCCCTACGAAAATTATGCCAAATGGAAAACCGAAGCCGTCACCGAAGAGCCGAAGCTCTCCATCGTCATCCCTGCCTACAACGAGCGCGAGCGGATCGTTGCCACGATCGGGGCGATTGCCTCGCACGTATCTGATCTGGGTTTTGCGTGGGAGTTGCTGATCGCCGATGACGGCTCAAAGGATGATACCGTGGCGTTGTGCGAAGACCTGCATCTGGTCAATATGCGGGTGCTGAAAGCGCCGAAGAACGGCGGCAAGGGCAGCGCTGTGCAGCGCGGAATGTTGACAGCGCGCGGCAGGTATGTCCTCTTTGCAGATGCGGATAATTCCACGCCGATCGAAGAGGTGAGCAAACTGCTGAACAAACTGGAAAAAGACGGTTTCGATGTGGCGGTTGGCTCTAGGGCGGCAGAAGGCGCGGAAGAGGGCAAGAAGTCGCTTCTGCGGAAAATCCTCAGCGGCGGATTGCGTTGGATGGTGAAATACATTTTCTTCATTCCAGTTAAAGATACGCAATGCGGATTCAAAATGTACACCCACGAAGCCGCGCAAAAACTGCACACCAAACAGACCATTATGGGCTTTTCATTCGATCTGGAGATTTTGTACCTCGCCTCGAAGTGTGGCTACAAGATCGCCGAAGTGCCCGTCTCGTGGATCGACGCGCCCGGCTCCAAAGTGGACACGCGCAAGGAAGTGCAGCGTTTTTTGCGCGATTTAATGACGGTTAAGATGAACGATCTAAAAGGCGTGTATCGGTAGGAGGATACTCATGCGAATTGCCATTGTCACCACTCACCCGCCATCCAAAGGTTCGTTGAACGAGTATGCCTATCACTTCGTCCGTTTTTTGAAGACGAAAGTGGAAAACGTTCAAGAAATTATTTTGTTATTGGACGAACTGCCGCAGGGTGGCGAATATCCCTCGGAGCAGAATCAGGCTCAAGTTCCGGTGCGAAGCGTGCCGTGCTGGAGGTTCAACGCGCCGGATAATGCCATCCAAATCCGCAGGGCAGTGCGGGAAGTGAATCCTGATATTGTGTTGTTCAACATTCAGTTCGCTTCGTTTGGCGATGGGAAGGTCTCCGCCACGCTGGGTTTGCTGACGCCGTGGTTGTTGAAGTTGGACGGGCGCAAGGTGGTGGTGTTGCTGCACAACATCATGGAAACGGTGAATTTGAAATCGGCGGGCTTTGGCAACAACCCTGTGCTGGAGGCGGTCATCCGTTTGTTTGGCAACATTATCACGCGCTTTATTTTGAAAGCCGATTGGGTGGCGGTGACGATCCCCAAGTATGTGGAGATTTTGGAAAGCAAATATGGCGCGAAGAATGCGCTGCTTGCGCCGCATGGCTCGTTTGAAGAGCCAACCGACGCCGAACCAAACCCCATGCCGGGCGGCAAACCCACGGTGATGACCTTTGGAAAGTTTGGCACGTATAAAACCGTTGACCTGCTGGTGGAGGCGCACGCTGTACTATTGAAGAAACATCCTGATATGCGATTGGTGATCGCCGGAACCGACAGCCCGAACGCGGCTGGCTATTTGCAGGGCGTGCGCGAGAGGTACGCGCATGTGCCGAATGTGGAGTACACCGGCTATGTCGCCGAAGAAGACGTTCCGCGCATTTTTGGCGAGGCTTGGGTGGTGGCGTTTCCGTACACATCCACCACGGGCAGTTCGGGCGTGCTGCATCAGGCAGGCGGATACGGCAAGGCGGTGGTGCTGCCCAACCTGGGAGACTTTGCCGAACTGGTTTTGGAAGAAGGCTACGACGCGGAATTTTTTGAACCAACGAGTTCGACAAGTTTGGCTGAGTCAATTGCAAAGGTGATTGAACACCCCGAACGGCAGCAGGAGATCGGCTTGAGAAATTACACCGCCGCCAATGGGCTGCCGATTACCGAGGTGGTGGATTGGTACTTGATCCATTTTGAAGAACTGTTGAAGAAGCAGCAGCCCAGTTAAGGAGACTTATGGAAATCATCAAATCATCCCGCAACAACATCCCCGTTCTACAGCTTAAGGGGCGTTTCGATGCGCACGAAGTGGAGCCGGTCAATGCCTGGCTGGCAGGGCAGACCCAAGCGGGCAGCGCGAAGATCGTTGTTAATTTGGAAAGCGTCAATTTTATCGACTCGACGGCGCTTTCCACGCTTGTGCGCGGACTTAAACTCTGCCGCGAAAAAGGCGGCGATTTGCATGTCTGTTCCCTGCAACAGCCGGTGCGCGTCATCTTTGAACTGACAAGGCTTGATAAGGCGTTCGATATTTTTTCCGGCGAGGAAGATGCCGTGAAAGGTTTCTAGTGCTTCCCACGATCACTGACAAGCACCGCGAAAATTTCAAATCCCTGTCTTCCGGCTGGATGCGTGTTGGCGCAACCTGTGTGCAGTTGCGAAGAGGGGGGGAGGTTCTGGTTGGCTGCCCGGATTCGAAGCCCGGCAGCGAGCCATCCATCGCGGTCACATCGCTTGCTTCGGGATTGTCTTTGCATGTGTTCGGGATCGCGGATGCGCGCTGGGTTCCAACAGCCGAATCGATGCTGGAGATTTTTGGTAGCCTGCTTTCGGCAGACGCAGACCTCGAAAATCTCACCGGGGCATTGGTTGAAACGCAGGACCGCCTGGTGGCATTGTATGAGTTGACCCAAGCCACGCGCCGCACGCTGGATATGCCCAAACTGCTCGACCTGCTCATTCAACAATCGCGCCACCTAATGGACGTGGATGGCGGTTTTGTGGTTCTGAAGGAAAAGGGCAGGCAGACCATCATCCATCAGGTGTCTGAAAAGCCGCTGCATCCGGCTCACGCCGAGGCGGCGGCGAGTTTATATTTGCGCGACCCAAACCGCCATGTGTTCAAAGACTCGGAAACATTACCGGCAGACTTGAAAAACGTGATGATGGTGACCCTGCCCGTGCGTGACGAAATTTCAGCGGCGGTGGGGCTGTTTAATAAAACCGGGAACTTCACCACGCCCGATATCAAACTGGCAAAAGCCATCGCGGGGCACATCGGCGCTCAAATGGAAAATGCCATGCTTCATAAGGAGGCGGTGGAGCGCGCCCGCCTCGAAACCGAAATGGATATTGCCCGCCAGGTGCAAACCGCCATCCTGCCGCAGAGCATTCCACAAGTGAAAGGCGTGGATGTCTTTGCCACCTCAACACCCGCCTTGGAAGTAGGCGGCGATTTCTTCGACGTGATCGACCGCTCGGAAAATACGCTGGTCTTTGCCCTCGGCGATGTGACCGGCAAGGGAATGCCCGCCGCCCTGCTGATGAGCATGACGCACACCATCATCAAATCGGCTTCGCGTAACATGCCTTTCACCCAGCCTCACCAGGTTCTTAATCGCCTCAATCACGACATGGCAGCCGATTTTGCCAATGTGGGCATGTTTACCACGGTCATGCTGGGCATGATCGATTGCGCCGATTGCAAACTGCATTTCAGCAATGCCGGGCAAAGCCCTATTTACCATGTGCCATTCAACAGCGAACCGATGCTGCTGGAAGCGCAGGATATTCCTGTGGGTATTTTAGACACAGTGGAGTACACCACCCAAAGCCTTAACCTCTCACAAGGAGACCTTTTCATTGCCGCTTCAGACGGCTTTCCCGAATCGCGCAACCCGGCGGGAGAAATGTACGGCTATGAGCGTATGAGAGCAATTCTCTCATCGTCGCGCACGTTAAGCGCAAAGCAGATTGCCGAGGTGTTGCTTGCGGATGTGAACGCCTTCTGCGGCGCGCATCCGCAAGACGATGACCGCACGATTGTTGTACTCAAATTTGAAAAATCAACCGAGAATAGAATCATGTTCAATGAAAGCCTCACTGTTCGAGCAAATTACGAAGAGATTCGCCAGCCGTGCGAACGTCTGCGTCTTAACCTGCGCCAAGCCGGTGTTTCAGAGGAGATTGCCGGTCAGTGCGAGCTTGCCTTGCAGGAACTACTCACCAACCTGGTGGATCATGCCTATGAAGGCAACCCCAATGGGCAGGTCGCCGTACGCATGGCAGGAAATCGCGGGCAAATATTCATCCAAACCGAGGATACAGGCGCACCCGCCAACATAAAACTGGAAGATGTTCACATGCCCGCCCCCGAAGACCTTGCTGAAGGCGGCTATGGCATGGCGATCATCCGCTCGCTCATGGACGATATCCGCTATGAAACGGCGCAGGAAAAAAATGTCTGGACGCTGGTGAAAAATCTATAACACCAGCCGGTTGAAGATTTTCTCACAAGGAGTCGAAAGGCTCCGGCCTTCGAGCAAAATCGGGAGATTTTGCACTCCGTAAAAAATGAAAGAGGTAAACATGTCCCTCCAAATTAACGCCACCGAACAAATAATCAAAATCGCCGCCATTACCCTCACAGGCAGGCTCGATGCCTTCGAAGCCCCCGCCCTCCGCAAAACCTGCGACGCATTTATCGCCAACGAATTCAGCCACTTCGTCTTTGATCTCACCGATGTTGCCATGCTGGATTCTGCCGGGCTGGCGGTTCTCGTCAGCGTGTTAAAACGCGCCCGCCTTAAGAACGGCGATGTGCGCCTCGTCTGGCCCCGCGAAGAAGCCGCCTCGCGCATCCTCAAACTCACCAAGTTCGACCAGGTCTTTGTCTCCATCGAAAAATCAGAGATCGTACCAAGGGGGTTCTAATATGAGCAAAGCCAAAATTCTTGTTGTGGATGATGAGCCCAACAACCAGCGCATTCTCACCTACACCCTCAACAAAGCCGGGTACGAAAGCGCCGCCATTGCCGATGGCGAAAACGCCCTGCGCTGGCTCGAAGCCAACACCCCCGACCTCGCCATTCTCGATGTCTCCATGCCTGGCATGGACGGTATTACCCTGCTGCAACATGTTCGCGCCAAACCTCAATTTGCCAAACTTCCCATCATCATCCTCACCGGTAGCGGCGACGATGATGAACGAATTCGCGCCGAAGAATTTGGCATTCAAGCCTTTCTAACCAAACCGGCAAGTTCAAAAATGGTGTTGGAGGCTGTCTCCAACCTGCTCGATCATGAATAAAATCAAAGAACTCCTGCGCTCCAGGCTTGCCTCCGCCAGCGCCCTGCTCATGCTCAGCATGACCGTCGTCAACGCGGGCAACTACATCTACAACCTCATCATGGGCAGGTGGCTGGGCCCCTCCCTCTTCGCCGACCTCTCGCTCATCGTCACCCTGCTGCTGATTGTGACGTTCTTAACCGCCCCCATCCAGATGACCGCCGCACGATATGCCGCCATCCACACCGCAGATGGGGATGGGAAAACCCTCGCCTCGCTCCGACGTTTTATCTGGTTCGCCGCCCTGGGCATTGGTCTTACACTGACGGTTTTCTTCGCCCTTTTTGCGCCCGCGTTGAAAAACTTTTTTCATACGCAATCATCCCTTCCCTTTGTCATTTTTGGCGCGGCGCTGCCATTTGCCATGCTGCAATCCGTGGAGCGTGGAATCCTACAGGGGCGCGCCAGTTTCAAGATTTTGGCGATCAGTTACCAGGTCGAGATGTGGAGCCGCTTGTTGGTCAGCATCCTGCTGGTGGCGCTGGGGCTTTCGGTCAACGGCGCAGTGATCGGTATCAGTCTCTCTTTTGTGTTTACATGGCTGGTCGCGCGTTCGGCAGTGACGGGGTTGGAGACAAAGAAAAACATCTCCAAAGAAGTGCAGTTTGAATTGCTGGCATTTGCCGCGCCGGTACTGGTTTCACAACTGGGGCAGATTCTCATCAACAATAGCGACGTCATTCTTGTAAAACGTTTTTTTGAAACCAGCGAAGCGGGTAAATATGCCGCGCTTGCATTGATCGGGCGGATTGTCTTTTTTGCGACCTGGTCTGTCGTGACCACCATGTTCCCGATTGTGGCGCAAAAACAAAAGATGGGCGAGCCGCACGCGCATTTGCTGTGGGTATCGCTTGGCATTGTGGCGGGCGTTTCCCTGCCGATCGTGCTGCTCGCATTGTTTGTTCCGCAGTGGGTGGTTACGGTTTTGTTCGGTGAAAAATATTTGGGAATTGCCGAGCTACTCTGGTTATACGCGCTTGCCACTTCGTTATATGCCATGGCGAACGTGGTCATTAATTACCGCCTGTCTTTGGGCATGGGACGCGAAACAGGGTTTGCCATTGCAGCAGGGATCGCGCAGGTCTTGGGGATCGTATCCTTCCATGCTTCACTCGCGCAGGTTGTGTATGTGCAGGTGATCGTGATGGCTGCCTTGTTCCTAGCGTTGATGTGGCGTAACTTTTTGCGCGAAAGGGCGGTTGCGCTCCTTCGTGTGGCGCTTCGCCATGCTTGACCTGCTTCTTTCCGTTTGTTCGACCGCCCTGGTGGTCGTCGATAAAGCCGGTCGGATATTGCGCGCCAATGAAGCGGCGGCGGAATTGTTTGGCTGGACTGTGGCTGAATTGCAGGGAGGAAAAATAAGCGAGTTGCTGCCGCATTCCAAGATTCCCGGACACGACGACCTTTTTCGGCAATTCCTCGAGAACGGCGAAAAAAACCGCAGGATGGGAAAGTATCGTTCCATAAATATCCGGCGAAGGAACGGGGAGGAAGTCCCGGTTGAAGCTGCGATTGGAAGCGGTGAATTGAACGGCAGGTTGGTGGCGGTCGCCTCTTTGCGCGATATTTCCGAAATGAAGCGCGCCGAAGAAACCATTCGTTCCTTGGCATTGATTCCGCAGGAAAATCCCAACCCGGTTTTTCGCATCGACCCGGCGGGCGGAATCATTTTTGCCAATGCCAGCGCGAAAAAAATGCTGGGCGAGATCGGCTCCAAAGACTCCACCTGCGTCCCTTTCGAGTGGATGGAACATATCGGCGAAGCCTTAAATTTAGGCTCGCAGGTTATATGCGTCATTACGCATGGTGAAAGGGCTTTTTCCTGCGCCTTTGCCCCCGTGCCGGAAATGGGATATGTCAATTTGTACGCGCTCGATATCACCGAACGCGAGGCCGAAAAATCGCGCCTTGAAGTGTCGGATAACATCCTCAACTCCATCGGCAACCTTGTGTTGGTGGCGGATAAAAACGCCGAAATCGTTTATGTCAGCCCGTCTGTCAAAAACATCATCGGATACGAGCGCGAGGAGATTCTTGGAAACGGCTGGTGGGAGATGGAACGCATCTCCGGCGGCGACGTGGAAGCCGAGAAGGAGTACATCCGCAGGGCGGCGACTGGCTTCCATCAGCCGGATGGGAATCCATACGAGCATCGCGTCCGGCACAAGGACGGGTCATGGCGCTGGCTCATGCTCTCCGATACCAAGGGGCCGCGCGACCTGCTGATCGGCATCGGTTCGGATATCACATCCATCAAATTTGTCGAAGAAGAACTTGAACGGCAGCGCGATTTTGCCCAAACCTTGACCCAGCAAATGGGGCAGGGGCTGACTGTGACAGATGAATTGGGACGGTTCGAATTCGTCAACCCATCGTATGCGCGGATGCTCGATTTCCAGCCAGCCGACCTGATAGGCAGGACCCCTTTCGATGTGACCTTTGCGGAAGATCACCCGGAATTGCTCAAGGCGCAGGCAACCCGTTCTAAGGGCGAAGTGACCACATATGAATCGCGCCTGCGCGGGCGGAATGACAAGGTGGTTTACGCCCTGATCACAGGCGTTCCGCGAATCGTCAACGGACAATACAAGGGAGCCATAACGGTCATCACTGACCTTTCTGAAAGACTGACCATGGAGGACCAGCTTCGGAAATATGCCGAAGAAATTCGCCAGGCGAATGTCCAGCTGGCAGAGGCGCGCGACCGGGCGCTGGAAGCCTCCTACCTGAAAAGTTCCTTTCTCGCCACCATGAGTCATGAAATCCGCACGCCCATGAATGCGATCCTGGGCATGAACGAAATGCTGCTCGATACTCCGCTGGATAAAGAACAGAGGGAATTTGCAGAGACCATCCAGTCCGCCACTGGCAGCCTGCTCGCGATCCTGAACGACATTCTGGATTATTCCAAGATCGAAGCCGGAAAAGTCTCGATCCGCCCGGCTTCCTTCAACCCCGGCGCGCTGACGCAGGAAGTTGTGTCCCTTTTTCAGCCGCGCGCGGCGGAGAAGGGCGTTGCCATCTCGCTCCTGGTCACTGCTGCGATACCGAACACCCTGACCGGCGATGCGGGACGGATTCGCCAGATTTTGAGCAACCTGTTGAGCAATGCGGTGAAATTTACGCAGCAGGGCGGGTCTGTTTTTGTCAACCTGTCCGGCACGCAGATCAGCCGTGAGACCATGGTGGTGACATTTTCCGTTCAGGATAGCGGGCTGGGGATACCCGATGCCGTCAGACCGAAATTGTTCGAACCATTTACCCAGGCGGATTCCACCCATACGCGCAAGCACGGCGGCACCGGGCTGGGACTTGCGATCTCGAAGCGCCTTGTTGATCTTATGCACGGCGAGGTCGGTTTCGACTCCGTCGAAGGGACCGGCTCGACATTTTGGTTCAGCCTGCCGTTGGCGCTGGGACTGGCATTGCCGGTTACTGACGACGCCGCCCCGCGCAAGCGCGTTGATTATTCGAGTTGCCGCCCCGCGCTGATCGTTGAAGATAACCTGATTAACCGCGACCTGCTCTCGATGCAGTTGAGGGAATTTGGCATGTCGGCTCGCCATGCCGGGAATGGGCGCGAAGCCCTGGAATTGCTGACGGTGGAACCGGATGCCTATTCGATAGTTTTGATGGATTTAAATATGCCGGATATGGATGGAATTACCGCGACGCGCCTCATCCGCGAAAACGAAAAGGCGACCAAATGCCAGACACTGATCGTTGCGGTCACAGCCAACGTCATGAACGGGATGCGCGAGGCGTGTCTGAACGCAGGGATGGATGATTTCATCGAAAAACCGGCATCCCTGGCTGATATCGAAAAACTGCTTGCCAGGTGGTTGGATCAATAACCGGCGCTACGCAATTTTAAAGCAGGGACGATCCGTCAGGGTTTATCAAGCCGCCGGGTCACACAAAGGGAGGATCGCCCCGGCAGCCTGCAGGAGACGCACTTCAAAAATGCCGTGCCAGTTCAGACGCATAATGCCCGCCGACGGTGTTGCGGTTTTCCCGAAGCCAGTCCTTTAGGCTGGTCTTACAGCGCGGCGTTTCCTTCGAGACCAGCAGGTTTGCCATCAAGCCATCCACTTCTTCGGGGGTCAACATCACGTCGTTGACGAAAAGACTCAGGAATTGGGCAGCCAGAAGCGCAAGGCGAGGCGGAAGGGGAATCAGAGGCGGGGTTTTGTCCACGGTCTTGCCGATCAACTCCACCATTTCCCTGAATGTGAATTCGTCGGGCCCGACCGCGTCCCAAATGTAATCCTCGCTGCCGTACACAGACTCCACTGCGAGCGCGGCGAGATCGTCCACGTAGACGGGGGAGAGTTTGTACGACCCGTCCCCGGGCAGACCGAAAATGGGAAACCTGCGAAGCAGCCAGGCGATATTATTGATGAGAATATCCTCTTTGCCAAATAACACCGTTGGGCGCAGGATGGCGTAACTCATGCCGGACTCGGTCACAAATTTTTCGTTTGCGGCTTTGCCCCAGAAATAAGGCAGGTGCGAATCGGCGGATGGATTGGTGATGCTGATATGGACTATCCGCTTCACCCCCGCTTTGACAGCGGCATGTACCAGTTTGCCGGTGTTCTCCACCGCCTTTGGCTGGGTGTTGTTGTCCTTGTCGAAGCGGATCCAATAGGTGTTGACCAGCGCCTCCGCGCCGCGCAGGCTTGTGATTAACCCTGCTTCGTTGTTGAAATTCAACGGAAAGACTTTTACTTTTCCATCGAACGGATCGGGGCGGTTTGGATGATTGGTCAGCGTAACAACCTCTTCGCCTCTTTCGAGAAGCCGCTTCGTAATGTACTTGCCCGAATAACTGAACGCTCCCGTCACTGCGATCTTCATTTTGCCTCGGCTTTCGGCGTTCGCGGCGCAAACAGCGCAAAGAAGGAAACAAAGACCCCGATGCCCACCAGCGCAAACAACATCGCGCCGAGGTTGCCGCTGATCCTCCCCGCAACTTCAAAGAAAAGCTCCTCGTTATTTGCCGCCAGCGGGTGGTAATTCAACGAGAATAAAAGCGGAAGGCCGAAGAGCAATATATTGGAAAACGCCGTCCAGAATTGAGCGCGGTCTTCCGTGCCGCACAGGTCGATTAGTATCCTCTTTAGAAACGGGCGTACGTAACCGGTGATGATGGCGACAATGATAAGGGTCAGGGTGATTTGAAGCGTGAAATATAAAATCGTGTTCATGGGTTTTCTCCTATTTCAAAACATTAAGTATTTTGGCGACATTGGATATTCCCAACTTGTCCAATTTGATGACCGCATTGGTCAAACTGTCTATGGCGTTGAAGAATTCCTGCAGGGCTTTCAGCCGCTCTCGCAGGAATTTGATTTCCGCTTCGTCCCCTGAAACCGAGCCTGAGTCCAGTTTCTCGAGCGTTTCCCTCACCCCGCGCAGCGCCCGGTCGAACTCGCTGTTCTGGCGCTCCTTCAAGATCGAGCGGATGGACGTATAAAAATCGGTTTCGGCTTCGTAATAATCCTTGCGGTCGCCAAGTTTGGACGAGCGGTGTACCAGCCCCATACGCGCGAGCGTTCGCACTTCGGTGCTGACGGCGCCCTTCGTCAAGCCGGTCAACCCCACGATCTCATCCAGCGGGATGGGGGCGGGGGAAAGATACAGCACGGCAAAGATCGCGCCCATGCCTTTGGGAAAGCCCCAAAAGCGGCTGATCTGACTCAGGCTCTCAGTGAAGTCTTTTTTGATCTGGGATAGTTTGGGTGTCATGACTGCCTCTGTTTTACTACATTTAGTAATTACTAAACGTAGTATATGACGGTGTGTCCCGGCTGTCAAGTGCAAAAAAACCGCCGGAGGCGGTTTGTGCGAGTCCGCTTCAGCGGGATTTGCAGGGTAGCGCGGGGGGGGTAATCCCCGTGCGGTGATTTGGCGAAGGCAATGCCCATTGGGATCGGCTCCGCCTTCGGTGGGGGCTATTTGAACCCAGCGTAAAAACAAAAAGAATTTTGCGCGTTCATGGCGGCGTATAAAACATCTGGAATAACACGGCGCCGGTTTTTTCCTGCGCGGCGTTCAAGTAATCCTGAATCGGCACGCGGAAGACGATGCGTTCGCTCTCGTTCTTCTCGAACCAGAATTCCACAAACCCGTAATTCAGACCGGGAATCTCTTCCCGTGGAATCGCTGTGACCAGTTGCATGACCTGTGCGACCCAATTGCCGAATTCCTCCTCCTTCGAAAGGTCATCCACAGGCAGGCGGACTTTGAAGTCGGTTTGCATCACGCCGAATGTGACGCTGCCGTCTGCTTTCAGGCAGTCTTCGCCGAATTGTGTGGCGGTGGCGCTGGCGTCCGGGTTTATTTTCTTGATTTGAGCATCCAGTGTTTCAGTCAACTCTGGCGCGGGCCGATTTGCCCATGAGTAGGCGCAACCCTGAAATAAAGGCGTATCTGTTGCAGAAACGCCCTCCCCGCTTGTTTGAGATTCCGTCCAGGGCGAAGCGGGGGGAGAATCCTGCTGCGGGGCGGAGACGGTCTGGAGGGCAAGGGCAGCCGTCGCCGCGGAGAGAACCGCGCCAATGATCAGGTTCCGTCGGTGTTTCATTTCAACAAATCAGATGCGGCGGATGCCATTAATGCAACGCCGCTGATGAGCGCCTGTTCGTCGAAGTCGAATTTGGGATGGTGATGATTGTAGTTGAGGTTTCGTTCGGCGTTCGCGGAGCCAATGAAGAAATAACATCCGTCGGCTTTTTCCTGCATATAGCCCATGTCTTCCGCGCCCATGGTGAGATATGAGTTGCTGGCAATTTCTGTTTGCGGAAAGAGGATTTGCGCGGAGTTCATCACGCTGCCGGCGACTCCGTCGTTGTTGATGACCGGGGCGGTGACCTGTTTGATAACGATCTCGGCTTCGCAGTTCATGGCTTGGGCTGTGCCGCGGACGATCTCTTCAAAACGGCGATGGACTTTTTCGCGGATATCCGGCTCGAAGGTGCGGATGGTTCCATTCAATTCGGCGGTCTGCGGGATGATGTTGAAGGCTGTGCCTGCGTGAATGGAGGTCACGCTGACGACGGCGGGTTTGAGCGGCTCGATATTGCGCGAGACAATGGTCTGCAAGGCGGTGACGATCTGCGCGGCGCAAACGACGGGGTCGATGGTGGTATCGGGTCCGGCGCCGTGACCGCCCCTGCCGGTCAATTTGATGATGAATAAATCCGCGCCCGCCATGACGGGACCTTCCGCAACATGGACCCAGCCGAGGGGTTTGTCGTTCCAAAGATGCAGCGAGAGGGTCTTTTCCACTTTGGGTCCTTCCAGCACGCCGTCGCGCATCATCATCAACGCTCCGCCGACATCCTCGCCGTTTGTGCCTTCTTCGGAGGGCTGGAAGCAGAACTTGATATTGCCCTTCAAATCATTTTTGCGCTCATTCAATATTTTTGCCACGGTCAAGCCGATGGCGGTGTGACCGTCGTGACCGCAGGCATGCATGATGCCGGAATTTTGGGATGAATATTCCGCGCCGGTGTCTTCGGTGATGGGAAGCGCGTCCATGTCGAACCGGAGCAGGATCGTCGGTCCCGGTTTGGAGCCTTCGAGGAAGCCGACCACGCCGGTCTTGCCGACTCCCTTGGTCACTTCGAGACCGAGGCTTTCGAGTTCCTTTGCAACAATGCCGCCTGTGCGGATTTCGTTATACCCCAATTCGGGATGCATGTGAAAGTCGCGCCGCATGGCTTGGGTGTAGGGAAAGAGTTCTTGCGCTTGTTTGAGGAAGGGATTGGTCATGGTATCTCTCTCCAATGGGATGATTACAGATCAAAGGTCGGGAAGGCTGGGAAGCGACTTGTCGCCTGTGACTTCGTCGCGGTTAACCGTATTTGATCACGCGAAACTTTTCTTCATACCTCGGATTTTCGTCCGTGCTGTCTTCGGTCCTTCGTGATTTCATCCGTTCGATAAGTTTATCCGCATCCTGCACCTGGGATTTGTGCCTGAGGATGCCCTGAAGTTTGATCTCCCAGGTGTCGGTCACGTCAATGGTTGTGTTGGGTTGGTTGGTGAGCGAGCACCAGACTTCCTTTGGCATGTGCGGATCGAAGCCTTGCGCAAGCAGGTCGGGGAAGTAGGCCGGGTTACCGGCGGCAGGGAAGACGGCGTCGAGGACGACCTGTCCGCAGGCGCGGTGGTCGGGGTGGTTGATTCCGTACAGGGCGAAGAGGTTTTGCGGATCGCAGGTGACGAGGATATCCGGTTTGTGGCGGCGGATCTCGCGGACAACATCGCGGCGGAGGTTAAGGTCTGGGATCAGATACCCGTCCGGGAGGTCCAGAAAAAGAGGCGGCTCGGCTCCAATGACTTTGGCGGCTTCGGCTTGTTCCCCGTGTCGAATCCCGCAAAGTTTTTCGGGAGTCATATCCGGCTGGGTGGCGGGGTTGAAGCCCTTGTCGCCGCAGGTGAGCAGTAAATATTGAATGCTGTGACCTTCGCGCGCCCATTTGGCAAGCGTGCCGCCGCAAAAAAATTCCGGGTCATCAGGATGAGCCAGAATGACAAGGATTTTTCTTGGTTCGTTCCAGGTGGGTTCTTTCATGTTGCTACGGATTATAAATTGCGGATTAGGTAATGCGTAACCCGCAATTTGTAAAGTTAATTCTTTTTCGCCTTTGCCTTGCCGCAGTTGCAGCCGCCGCCTTGATGACGGTCGCAGGGCGCTTCGGACTTTCGACGCAGGGCTTCAAGTTCATCCCAGGGTTGGACTTCTTCGCGCAGGAAGGTGTGGTGTTGGGGGCGCTCGCCTTCGACTTCGATCAGCACGGTGACCTTGTCGCTCATTGGCATCACGTCTATGACCTTGCCTTCGCCCTTGGGTGTGACGACGCGCTTATTGCGCTTGGGCAGGGTCTTGCGCGCTTCAACATACTGCTCGTATTCGTAAATGAGACAGCAGCGCAGCCGTCCGCACATGCCGGTGATCTCGTCTGGGGTGAGTGAGATGCCCTGTTCCTTTGCCATCTTGATCGAGATGGGGGAGAACTCGGTCAGGAATTTCGAGCAGCAGCGGGTTTCGATTCCGCATGCGCCCATGCCGCCGATCAGTTTTGCCACGTCGCGCGGACCGATCTGGCGCATTTCGATATGCGTATTGGGGTATCTCTCCGACATATCTTTGCGCAGCGACTTGAGGTCCACCTTTTCCTCCTGCTCTGTGCTGAAGAGGAAGGCGAGGCGGGTTCCGTCGTAGTTGTATTCGGCGGCGACGATCTTGATCGTATTGAGCAGACCGATTTCAGAGGCGCGGGCGCGGCAGTTGATCATGGCTTCGGTCTGTTTGTTGCGCCAGGATTGCTGGAGCAGCAGGTCGCGCGGTGTGGCGCGGCGTTCAACGGACTTCCACCCGCCCTCGGGTTTGGGGGGCTTTTCATCCATCAATTGCATGACCTCGCCGAGATGCCTTCCGCGGGAGGTATCTACAATGACAAATTCGCCGATTTTCAGTTCCGGCAGGGAGGAGGAATCGAAGTGATAGATTTTGCCGATTTTGCCGAATCGCACACCGATAATGTTTTTAACGTCTGTTTGCATGGCTCGAATTATACCTGATGGGAAGGGAAGACCTCTTGAAAATTTCGCGCTCCCCCTCCCTTCTGGGCAATGGGAATTTATCACCCAAAAGCAATTTTTCAAAACGCGGGGGTGGGTATACTGATATTCATGCATGTTGTAAAGGCGTTCGACAAGATTTCCCTGCTTCGGCTGGCCTTCAACGGTTTGGACGATTCCGAACTTGAGAAAATGGCGGCATTGACCGAGCTATGCTCGTATCCCCCGGGGCATATCCTGTGCCGGGAGGGCGAGTATGAAGAAGTCTTTTATATTCTCGCAGAGGGAACCGCATCCATCAGCAAAACCATGGGGGAGGAGGAAGGCGAAAAAATTCTACGCACCGCTGGAGCCGGCGACTTGATCGGCGAAATGGCGCTGATTCAGAATGCGCCCCGGTCGGCAACCGTGCGCACAATCACGGAATGCACCGCGCTCGAAATGGATAAAAGCGACTTTGAAACCATGCTCGCGCAAAGTCCGCGCATGGCGTTGGATATCATCCGCATCACGCTCGACCGGATGCGCGAGAACGACCGGCGCATGATCGCCGACCTGCAAAAAGCCAACAAAGTCCTGCGCCAGTTGGACCGCAACAAGACCGAATTCATCGATGTCGCCGCGCATGAACTGCGGACGCCCATCACCGTGTTGAAGGGCTATGCCAATTTGCTGAATGCCTCCCCCGAGGTTCAAAATCACCCCGCGCTTGTCAGCGTTGCCGCGGGCATTCAAAACGGCGCCGACCGCATCCATGCCGTCGTCAACACCATGCTCGACGTAACCCGCATGGACAACGACGAGCTAACCCTGCGCCTTGCCCCGATTCTTTTAAAGCAGGTGATTCTCGAAGTCATCAGCGGATTGCAAAAAGCCGCCTCAGACCGCTCGATTGAGTTGATCCACACAATCCAAGCCGATACGCCCCTCGCGCAGGGCGACCCGACGATGATCCACAAAGCCGTCTATCACATGACGGTCAACGCCATCAAGTACACCCCCAACGGCGGCAGAGTAACCGTCGCTGCTGAAAAGGCTCAATTGGAGAATGGGATGCGCGGGGCGCTGATCACTGTCCGCGATACCGGCATCGGCCTGGACCCCGAGCATCACGAACTTGTATTCGAAAAATTCTACCAGGCAGGCAAAGCCATCATTCACTCATCAGGCACGACCAGCTTCAAGGGCGGCGGAGCCGGGCTGGGCTTGTCCATTGTGCGCGGCGTGGCGCGGGCGCACGGCGGCAAATGCTGGGTCGAAAGCCCCGGACACGACGAAGAAAAATTTCCAGGGAGTTCCTTCTTCCTATTCCTGCCCGTCAGCCGCGCAGATTAACCCGCCCGGTCATAAAAGACCAATAAAGTATTCCCATACTTTCTCTCTTCCCCCACCGTCAAATTAACCAACTCCACTGCCTCGTATTCCGAAGGATCGATCTGGACGATGACCGTCCCGTCGCCACTCAACCAATCAATGTGGTCGTCGATCAACTTTACCGCCTCGAGCCACATGCCCTTGTATTGCGGCGGCGCGACGTAGATGTATTCAAAAACCTTATCCGCCCTGCCAGCCAGCATGGTGAAGGCGTCGCCGCGTTTGATCTCCGCCTGCCCGCTGAACCTGCAATGCTCCACATTGTCGCGGATGGTCTCGACCGGGGCGCGGTTGAGATCCGTAAATTTTACGAAGGCAGCGCCGCGGCTCAAGGCTTCGATCCCGATCGCGCCTGTGCCGGCAAAAATGTCCCACCACTTCGAATCGATCACATCCCCGGCAAGGATGTTGAACAACGCCTCCTTCACGCGGTCCATCACCGGGCGGGTCGTATCCCCCGGCACCGATTTCAACCTTCTGCCCCTCGCCGCCCCGCCGATAACGCGCAGGCTCATTCGACGCTCTTTCGCATCGTCATGATGTTTTCATGCGAAGATTCATAATAGACGACGCATCCCGTCCCGAGAATGAATCGCTTTCCCCTGGTCTGATCCAAGGCCTCGCGCGCCTCTTCCCGCACCCGGGCCTGGTCTCCCGAGTAAAGCGAATCCTGTCTGACGCCTCCGCACACCGCGCCGCGAAAGAGACTCTGCGCCTCCGCGAGCGACGGGTAACTCTCGCGGTCGTGCCAGTTGGCGACCTGAAAATTCATCAAACGTAGCAGGGAAAAATAAACATCCCTCCCGTGCAGATGAAGCATGTTGCACCACAGGGCTTCGGCGGGTTGCAGCGCCATTTGGTCGGCAGGCAGCGCGAGAGACTTGTAATCATCGAGCTCCATTATCGCCCCCTGCGCGTGCTGGACGGCATAGAAAACCCCATCCGCGCCTGTGTCGCGTACGGCTTCGACGAATCGGACCGTGGTTTTGGCAATGGTGTCCAGCCCCTTGCGCACGGCGTCCGGATATTTAGTGACGTGTTCGAGCAGGAGGTCGTTGCCAGCCAGGTTTTTCGCCTGCGACATCGGGTTGAAGACGGTTTGAATGACGGGCGTGTCGTTTCCAACCTCTTTGCGCACAAGCCGGAGGCATTCCAACTGCGCGGCAAGATGCGGCGCGGAAGGCTCCAGCGGTTTGAGCGTCTCCCAGTCTTTCGGGTCGGTTATGACCCTCTTCGTATACTCCCGCGAACCCTCCGGGTTATTTCTCCACTCATCCTCCACGCCCCAGTCCCTGACGGCAAAGGATGAAGCGGGTGTGACTTTTACGATATCGAAGTCGTAGGTCTGCTGGAACTTGACCGTTGCGGCGGCAAGCGATTCGGGGTTTTGGTCTTCATTGGGGAAGTGGCGCCAAAGCGCAACCGGGGCGCGGTCAGTCTCTTCGCCCTTCAGGCAGGCTTGGATGCGTTCGCGGTGGGTGGTCATTGATTACAACTCGCTTTCCAGTCGGTGTCGGCGATAAATACCTTCGCGGAAGGTTTTGATGATTCGAAATCCGTTCGCCTGTGTGGCTTTCAGGCTGGGCGTGTTCCAAGTCTCCACGCTGGCGTAGATTTTTTTATACCCCCGTTTGCGTCCCTCGTCCATGAGGGATTTTTGCAAAGCCCGTCCCAGCCCGCGCCCCCGGAATTTCGGGTCAACCGTGAAGTAGACGCATTCGATGGTGTTCGGCTCATACATCTGCCCGCGGATGGTGACGCTCGAGACCAGCATTTGAAGAAAAGCCAGCGGGCGGGTAAAAACAACCTTGAAGATATTCTTTACGAACCACGCTTTATCCTCCGTGAGTTTGGAGGTAAGCGCTGACGGCTCCGGCGAGGCAAGGCTGAACCCCATGATCTCGCCGGTTTCATCGTCCCGGGCGTAAAAGCCAAACGCCTGGCCGTCTTTTATCGCATTCTCAAAATAGCGCAGAACAAAGGGATAGCCCAGCCTGGAGAGCAGCCCCGCATCTTCCAAATGAATCTTTGCGATGCCGGGAAGCAAGTCAGGGGAAATGGATTTGAACGGATGGATGGAGTGGGTGAAAGTCAAGTGATTCAACAGACGAAGGTATGTGGAGGATGGCTTCCGAAGAGAGCCGAAAATATTTTACTTCAAAAAGACAGCAGCCAAATCTCCTGGCGTTCGCTTCCCGCTCCAAAGTCTGGAGATGCCGCACGGCGTCACGCCGCCGCTTTGGACTCCATTTCTCCCGGGCGGATTCAGAATTTACGAATTATGCATTACGTCTTACAATCCCATTCATGGATATTGAAACCCATTACAACCTCGCCCTCGACTACCTGTATTCCTTTGTGGATTACAGCCTGAAACATTCGTCCGAACTTGCCAAGGCGGATTTTAACCTTGAACGTATGTTCGCCTTGATGGAGTCGCTTGGCAGCCCGCAGGCGAAATATCCGATCGTCCATGTGGCTGGGACAAAGGGCAAAGGCTCAACATCCGCGTTGTGCGCGGCAGGGTTACAGGCGGCAGGATACAGGACCGGCTTGTACACGTCTCCGCATTTGGAGGAATTTACCGAGCGGATTTGCATCAACGGCGAGCCGATCTCGCGCGGGCAACTGGTGGAGTTGGTGGAGGATATAAAGCCGCATGTGGCAAGGGTTGACAAACTCACCACGTTCGAAATTACCACAGCGCTGGCGTTCATGGCGTTCGAGAGGTACGGGGTGAACGCGGCAGTCTTTGAAGTTGGGCTTGGCGGACGGTTGGACGCGACCAATGTGGTTACGCCAAAGGTCTCGGTGATTACGTCGTTGTCGTATGATCATATGGCGGTGTTGGGCAATACCCTTGCGTTGATCGCGGGCGAGAAGGCGGGCATCATCAAACCGGGGGTGCCAGTTGTGTCATCTCCGCAGCGGGATGAGGCGTTGCAAGTTCTTTTGCGTGTAGCCAAAGAGGTTGATTCGGATTTTATTCTTGTCGGGCGGGATGTGGAGTTTGAGAGGAATTCGGCGTCTTTGCAGGGGCAGTCCCTGACAGTAACCGACCGAACCGGGCGGCGGGCTCCGGTTGGACTCCAGATTCCGCTTCTTGGCGTTTATCAGATCGAAAATGCGGCAACCGCCTACGCCGCCTTGAAGGCGAGTGGCATTCCAATTACCGATGCGCAAATCCAAGCCGGCTTTTCTCAGGTACAATGGCGCGCCCGCTTCGAGGTGATGCGTCTTGAGCCGCCTGTTATTTTCGATTGCGCCCACAATCAGGATTCGTTCGAGAAACTCTGCGAAACGCTGGAGGAGTATTTTCCGGGGAAAAAGGTTTTTCTCATCTTTGGGGCGTCGGAAGATAAGAACATTCCGGGCATGTTTGCGGAGATGAAATTGAAGATTAAGAAAATTATCATCACGCGGGCGGATCATCCGCGCGCCCTCAGTGTGGATCACATTTCGGGTTTTGCCGACCAGGCTGGGGCGGGGTGGGAGGCGGCCACTCCCGTCAAAGAGGCATTGCGGCTTGCATTGGAGCTATCCGCGAAAGATGGTAGCATTGTATTATCCGCCGGTTCGATGTTTGTGACGGCGGAAGTGATGAGAGAATGGAAATCGTTGAATGAGTCAACCGAATTGGAATGAAGAAGAATTTGACCTGACGCTCTCGCAGCGGACGGAGGAGTTGTACCGCATCCCGAACATGGAGCCGAAAGCCGACGGTTTGATCGAGGCGGCGGTGCTTCCGTTGCGGGATATGGTGATCTTTCCGCGCATGGTTTCGCCGATCTTTATCGGGCGCGAGGCGTCGTTGCTGGCGTTGGAAGAGGCGCATGTGAAGGAGCAGACCATCATTGGTCTGACGCAGCGCGACCCCGATGTGGAAGACCCGGGTCCGAATGATTTCCTGCCGATCGGGGTGGAGATGGCAGTGGGGCGCCTGCTGGATATGCCCGACGGTTCGCATTCGGCTCTCGTGCAGGGACGCCGCCGCGTGGAGATCGTGGAGTTTGTGCGTCTGAAGCCGTATATCAAGGTCCGCGCGCGGGTGATTCATGAATCGCCGTCAGCCGACCGGCAGACGCAGGCGTTGATGCGCTCGGTTTTGAATCAGTTCGACCGTTGCATTCAATTGGACCGTTCCATCCCTGAAGAAGCGCACGTCTTCGCCTTGAACATCGCGGAACCAGGCTGGCTGGCGGATATGATCTCCACTTCGCTGGGTCTGACCTATGAAGCCAAACTGCGGCTGTTGATGATCCTCGACCCCAAGACGCGGCTCGGGCAACTGAACAACCTGCTTGCCGCCGAAGTGGATGTGCTTGAACTGGAGGATGAAATTCACTCCCGCGTTCAAAATGAGGTGGATAAAAGCCAGCGCGAATTCTACCTGCGCGAGCAGATGAAACAGATTCAGACCGAGTTGGGCGAAGGCGATATTTTTACGCGCGACGCGGTGGATTTGAAGAAACGTCTCGAAACCGCCGCCCTGCCGGATGAAGCCCGCAAGGTGGCGTTGAAGGAGGTGGAGCGCTTGAACCAGATGCCGCCCATGGCGCCCGAGGTTGGCATCATCCGCGCTTATATTGACTGGATTTTGGACCTGCCCTGGAACAACCCAACGCCGGATAACCTCGATGTGAAGAATGCGGGGAAGACCCTGGAGCGCGACCATTACGGGTTGAAGAAAGCCAAGGAACGCATCCTTGAGTACATTGCCGTCCGTTCGTTGAAGCCGAAGAAGGAAAGGCAGCCGATTTTATGTTTTGCGGGTCCGCCTGGGGTCGGTAAAACTTCGCTTGGGCGTTCGATTGCGGATGCGCTCGGGCGCAAGTTCGTGCGCGTCTCTTTGGGCGGCGTGCGCGACGAAGCCGAAATCCGCGGACACAGGCGCACGTACATTGGCGCTTTGCCGGGGCGCATTATCCAGACCATGAAGCGGGCTGGAACGTCGAATCCGCTTTTCATGCTGGACGAGATCGATAAACTGTATTCAGACTTCCGTGGCGATCCGGCTTCGGCGATGCTTGAGGTGTTGGACCCGGAGCAGAATCATTCATTCAGCGATCATTACCTTGAAATGCCCTTCGATCTGTCGAAGGTCATGTTCATCACCACGGCGAACCATTTGGGGAGCATTCCTTCCCCCCTGCTCGACCGCATGGAGGTGATTGAATTCCCCGGGTACATCGAAGAGGAAAAGGTCGAAATTGCGAACCGGTATTTGATCCCCCGCCAGATCGAGGAGACGGGCATCGAAGACCTCGGCGTGAATTTCGAGGCTGGCGCGATTCAGCGCATGATTCGCGAATATACCTATGAAGCCGGGGTGCGCGGACTGGAACGCGAGATCAGCCGCGTGTGCCGAAAGGTTGCGCGCATGAAGGCGGAGGGGAAAAAATTTCCCATCACCATTGCGGTGGACGGCATTGATAAACTTCTCGGTCCCCAGCAATTCTTTCCCTCTGAAGCCGAACGGACCGACGAGGTGGGCGTCGCCACCAGCCTGGCATGGACGGAGACCGGCGGCGAGATCATGCCGGTGGAGGTTGCCGTCATCGAAGGCAAGGGCGGTTTGCAAATGACGGGGCAGATGGGCGAGGTGATGCAGGAATCCGCACAGGCGGCGATGACCTACATCAAATCGCGCGCGGCGACTCTCAAGATCGACATGGAAGTCTTTGAGCGCTTCGACATTCACATCCACATGCCGGAAGGCGGCATCCCCAAAGATGGACCCTCGGCAGGGATTACCATGGCGTCAGCCATTATTTCAGCTTTAACGGGTCGCCCCATCCTCAAGCATGTCGGTATGACGGGCGAGATCACCCTGCGCGGCAGGGTGCTTCCCATTGGCGGCGTGCGCGAGAAGGTTCTAGCCGCTCATCGCGCCGGGTTGAAGACGGTCATCCTGCCAGAGAAGAATATGAAAGACCTGGTGGAACTGCCCAAGACGGCAAAGTCTGAAATGAAGATCATCCCGGTCAGGCACATGGATGATGTCCTCGATATTGCCCTCGGCAGGCAAAAAATAATCGAACCGCCCAGGCCAAAAAAACCGAAGGACGAGCGCGGCGAAGAATAGTCCCATGAACGCAAAACGCAAAATGTGTTTTGCGTTTTTTGCACCACGTTTGCATTTTCCCCAAACCGTTTTACAATTCCAGCATCATGAACACTACCCCCATGCCGCTCAAAGATAAAGTAGTTCTCATTACCGGCGCGTCCTCCGGCTTCGGCGAAGACGCCGCCTGGTTATTCGCCCGGGAAGGCTGCAAGGTGGCGCTTGCCGCCCGCCGCATCGACCGCCTGCAACGCCTGGCCGCAAAGATACAGGATTATGGCGGAGAGGCAATCGCAATCCCGGTGGACATCGTCAACTCCGACGATGTCGATAACATGGTGCAGACCGCCATCGACCTTTACGGCCGCATCGATATCCTTTTCAATAATGCGGGCATTGGCAGGGTCGGCTGGTACGAGGAACACACTCCCGACCGCGATATCGACCTGCTTATAAAAGTGAACCTCATTGGCACAATGCGCGTCACCCGCATGGTTCTTCCGCACATGATCGCGCGCCGCAATGGTCACATCATCAACATGGTCTCGGTGGCGGGCTTGATCGCTCCGCCCTTGCTCACCAGTTACGCCGCCAGCAAGCACGGGGCAAAAGCCTTCACCGACTCGCTGCGCCGCGAGGTCGGGGTGTATGGCATCAAGGTCAGCGGCATCTACCCGGGACCCGCCTCCACCGAATTTGGAAAACACATCGGCTCGAACGTCGCCTATCAGTCCCTGCGGCAAAGGCTCAACCTTCGCATGTCGTCCGAATACGTCGCCCGCCGCGTGATCGACGTCGCAAAACGTCCGCGCCGCAGCCTGGTCATTCCGTGGTGGTTTCGGATTGCCACAACCACTGAAGCGGTCGCCCCCTTCATTGTGGACTGGATCACCATGTTATTTTCGAAGATCAAACATAAACCGGATTAGGAGACTCCTGTGACCCGTTCCCGACTTGACCGCCTGACCGCCTCTCTCTTAAACTCGAACCTGGATGCTGTTATTCTGAATCCGGGTCCCACGCTGAAATATCTCACCGGAATAAACTTCCACCTGATGGAACGCCCGGTGGTGTTATTCGTCTCGCCGGGGAAAGACCCGGTTTTGGTTTTGCCCGAACTCGAACTCCCCAAAGTGGATTTGTTCCCCTACAAGGTTCAGGGAATTGCCTACGGCGAGAATCCCTCCGGGTGGGATGACGCTTTCAGAAAAGCCGCCCAGGCTCTCGGTCTGGATGCGAAGCGCATCGGCGTCGAGCCGCGTCAATTACGGCTGCTGGAATTTCGTCACGTCAAGGCGGGCGCACCCGAAGCGGACTTCCCCGATGCGACGGATGTCCTGGCTGAGTTGCGCTTGCGCAAAGACAAAGCTGAGGTGGACGCCATGCGCCGCGCAGTGAAGATCGCCCAGGATGCGCTGGAGGCGGTGATTCCGCAAATTAAGGTTGGGATGACCGAGCGCGAGGTTGCCTCTGAGTTGGTGATGCAACTGTTGAAACACGGCTCCGAATCCGAGATGCCTTTTGCGCCCATCGTTTCGGCGGGACCCAATTCTGCGAATCCGCACGCTTCACCGACAGACCGCAAATTGCAAACGGGCGACCTGCTCGTCGTGGATTGGGGCGCGGCATACGATGGTTATATCTCCGACCTGACGCGCACCTTTGCCGTCGGCGAAGTGGATGAAGAATATAAAATGATTCACCGCATCGTTCAGGATGCCAATGCCGCCGGACGCGCCGCCGCCAAACCCGGCGTCCCCTGCGCGGATGTGGATAAAGCCGCAAGGGATGTTATCGAAAAAGCGGGTTACGGAAAATTTTTCACCCATCGCACCGGTCACGGCATCGGCATGGAAGGACACGAAGCCCCCTACATGCGCGGCGATAATATGCAAGTGCTGGAACCGGGCATGGCGTTTACTGTCGAGCCGGGCATTTACCTGCTCGGACGCAACGGCGTGAGGATCGAAGATAATATGGTGATCAGCGAATCCGGCGCGGAGAGTTTATCCGATATGTCGAGGGAGATACGGGTGGCAGGGTAGTTGAAATTCTTTGCCGCAGTTTGCGCAGATTTCGCGGATGATTTAAGGTCAGTTCGTGAAAATTATCGAAATCCGCGGCTGAGGGTTTAGGAACAATAAATGATGAACAGTAAAGCCGTATCAAGTTATCTCGCCCTCTTGGACTCCCAGCGCGAGTCGGTTTTTACCGCGTTGGATGGCATTACCGATGAACAGTTGTGGCAGCGCCCCTCTCCCAAAGAATGGAGCATTGGTGAAATTCTCGACCACAACTATTTGCTGTTTGCTTCGTTCCACCCCGTTGTGCGGCGGATGTGGGACTGGTTCGGCTGGTACGGGCGTTTACGGCGGAACCGTCCTTATGTGACCGGGATCGAAGACCTGTATCGCAGCCCAAAATTCCCGCAATGGGTGGGCTTCATGTGGACTCCGCGTTACAACGACCGTAAACCGGTTTCGCTCGAAGCGCTAAAGAAGGAGATGCGCGGCCTGCACGCGAACGTCCGCGCTTTTTACGAAGGCAAGGATGAGGATGTGCTGGGAAATCTCTACCTGTATGATCCGCTCTTCGGCTGGTGTAATTTGATCGTTACACTGCGGATTGGAATCTACCACGACCAATTGCATTTCGACGATGTGATTGTGTGCAGGCAAAACATGTCAGGCACGGAGTCGAAAGCGGCGCTGTGGCGCCATGGCGACATCTCCTGACTTTCGAGCAAAATCGGGAGATGTCGCAGCCCAAACTGACAACCTTTGCTTGCACACATGTGATTAAACGGGCGAGGGCATTCAAATAGACGGTGGTAGAATGCAATCCCTTTGGAGAGAGATGCCTGTTAAATTGATTTTGAGAAAAACGGAATACGAAGTGAAAGCCGGGATGGCTTTATTGGATGCGTTGAAGAAGTGCAATATCATCCCGGAGTCGGTCATCGCCACCCGCGAAGGGGAATTGATCACCGAGGATGAGATATTGAAAGACGGGGAAGTCATTAAATTGATCGCGGTCATTTCGGGCGGCTGACATGAAGTGCAAAAAGTGCGGCGGGAAAGCCTCGGTCAACATGCGCCAGCATCGCATGGCGTTGTGCCGGGACCATTTCGTCGAATGGATTCCCGAGCAGACCGAGCGCTTCATCAAGAAATACAACATGTTCACGCGGGACGAGAAGATTCTTGTGGCAGTTTCGGGCGGCAAGGATTCGCTTTCGTTATGGGATATCCTCGTCCGCCTCGGCTACAAAGCGGATGGGTTGTATCTCGGTCTCGGCATTGACGGTGGAATCGGCTACTCCGAGGAGTCGCACCGGCTGACTGCGGAGTTCGCGCAAAAGAACGGGCTCGAATTATATGTGGTTGATATAGAAAAAGAATACGGATATTCCATCCCCGTCCTTTCTCAGATCAGCCACCGCGGATATGGAAAACCGTGTTCGGTCTGCGGGTTGACAAAACGCCATGAGATGAACCGTATTGCGCGAGACCTCGGGTACGATGTGCTTGCCACCGGTCACAATCTCGATGATGAGGCGGCGGTCCTGTTTGGCAATACCCTGCATTGGGAGGCGGACTATCTCTTACGGCAGGGACCCGTCCTGCCTGAGATGGAAGGGCTGGCTCGCAAGGTTAAGCCGTTGTGCCGGTTTTATGAGCGTGAAATGACCGCCTACGCCATTGCGCGTGGGATCGAGTACATCTATGAGGAGTGTCCGTTCGCGGAAGGCGCAACCCAGATTTTCTACAAAGAAACCCTGAATCAATTGGAGAATGCCCGCCCCGGGGCAAAACTTATCTTTTACCTGAGTTTTTTGGAGGCGCGCCGCAGCGGTGAACTGTTCATTCAAAAGGAAAATACTCCGGCGCATTTGCATCCCTGCTCGCGCTGCGGGCAACTTACATCCGCGCCGGAGTTGTGCTCGTTTTGCAGGATGTTCGAAAAGGCGGGCTTGGCGTCCGGGGAAAATTAAGAGATCACCTTATGCGGCGCTGCGAGATTTATCTCGCAATTTCAGGCAGGCTTTTGAGCGAGAAGCGAACGTCAGGAGACGTTCGACTCCGCTCAAACCAATATGTTTTTCAAATGGGAATTATCTTGCCACAGTCACGATCAGGCCGATCAAAAACAAACCGAATGCAATATAACCGGCGATCTGTTCCTGGGTGAATACGTCTATGCGGGGCGTTTCGAACCCAAACCGGTTTGCGGGGCTTGGGATCGGCGTTTCCTGTTTGCCGAACAGGGCGTTACAGAATGTTTTCACGTCGGCGGGGCGGTCGTCGGGATGCAGAGACATTGCCCATAGGACGGCTTTTTCGACGGCAGGGCTGAGGCGTGGGTTAATGTCAATGGGGGGAGTCAGGTTTCGGCTATTGAGGAACCGCTTCCTGGCTTCCGCTGGGGGTTCGTTGGTCAGGAGATGGTAGAGAGTCGCGCCGAAGGAAAAAATATCCGCCCGCGGGTCTGTGTGGGTGTCGTCGCCGCCGTATTGTTCAAGCGGAGTATAAAGCGCGGTGCCTTGCCCTTGGATGACGGTGATGGTCACTTCGCCGGGAGCCATGATCTTAACCAGCCCAAAATCAACCAGTTTGACCAGCCCGCTGGGGGTGAGTTTGATGTTGCTGGGTTTGATGTCGCGGTGGATGATGGGCGGGTCCTGGTGATGAAGGTAGTCGAGAGCGTCCGCGATCTGACCCGCCCAGTTGAGGACGTCCTTTTCGGGCAGGAAGGAATCGTTCCGCCGCGCATCCTGCATCAGTTGGCGCAGGTCTTTGCCGGGCACATAATCCATCACGAGATAATCGCGGGTTTCGACCGAGAAAAAATCCGAGACTTTTGGTAGGTTGGGGTGATCGAGACGCGCAAGCACAGACGCCTCGCGAAAGAATTGTTCGCGGGCTTGCGCCAAAACTTCATTTGGGAGAGACTGGTTGTGCTCCACTTCCTTGAGGGCGCACAATCTCCCCTGCAGACGCATGTCTTCCGCAAGGTAGATGTTGCCTGTGCCGCCCCGCCCGACCTGTTCCCGGACGATGTAGCGTTCGCGCAGGGTCTCCCCGTTCGATAACGATGGGGACAATCCTTCTCCTTCTTTTCAAAGCGGCTGCCATGCTGGGGCGATATTTTCGGCGTGTATCACCCTTGCGTCTCTGATCGAGATTTGCAATATAATCCATGCACAGAATCCCGCTTTTCTGCTATATTATAAACGGCTTTGCGAGTAGGACAAGCCCATGGGCTTGTCCTGCTTCTGCGAACCAACGAGGAGATTATGGAACGCGAAGAGGATTATCCGATACTGGTTGCGCAGGATGGACCATTGAGGGGGCAGCGCTGGACCCTGAACAAAACCCTGATGATGGGGCGCGACCCGACCTGTGAAATTTCGGTTCAAGACCGGCAGGTTTCGCGCTTTCATGCGCGTATCACGCTCACGCAGGAGGGCGTGACCCTCGAAGACCTGGGAAGCAAGAACGGCACGAATCACAACGGGACCGAGTTGACGGGTCCCGTCATGCTGCAAGATGGAGACATCTTCGGCATTGCCCTGGCTCAGCAGTTCACCTATCTCACCTCCGATGCGACGATGCCGCTTGCCGAGGGAGGCCCGCGCGGAGGGCGCCTGGTGATGGATCAAAAATCGCGCCAGGTATGGGTCAACCAGCAGCAATTAATGCCGCCGCTCTCCGCCCAGCAATTCAAACTGCTTTGGACTCTTTATGAAAACCAGGGGCAGGTGCTGGACCGCGTCAACCTCGTCGCCGAAGTATGGGGCGAAGACCAGACCGCGGGCGTCTCCGACCAGGCGTTGGACGCGCTCATCCGCCGCCTGCGCGACCGGCTGGCGGTGCTCGACCCGACCCATCAATACATCAACACCGTGCGCGGACATGGCTTGCGCCTCGACAACCCGCCCATTGGGGAGTGACGAACATGGATGCCCAATCTGAAAAAGTGTTAGCCCAACTCATCCGCGGCGCGCGCGTTGCCTCGCTTGGCACATTGCGCGACGAAGCCCCGCAGGTTTCCATGACCGCCTTCATCCACAACGAGGATTTTTCGGCGTTTTATATCTTTGTCAGCCGCCTTGCCCAGCATACCGTCGATATGCAAAAGGACAACCGCGTGTCGCTCATGATCTGCGAAACCGACGACGGGCGGGACGATCCGCAGACATTGGCGCGCGTTTCCATTCGCGGCAAGGCGGAGATGATCCAGAACGGCGAGCCGGGCTACACCCCGCTCAAACAGCAATACCTTGCGCGTTTCCCCGAGTCGACTCAACTTTTCAAGCTTGCCGATTTCGGTTTCTGGCGTATCACCCCAAGAGGCGGGCGCTATGTCGCCGGGTTTGCCAAGGCATTCAACATCACCGCTGAAACGCTTCAAAAGGTTTCGCAAAGATAACCAAACCGCCGCCTTTATGGAGGGACTGTCAAACATGACGCAACTGAAACTCCTGGCGCTTTTCGCCCACCCCGACGACGAATCGATGGGGATGGGCGGGACTCTCGCGAAGTACTCCGCCGAAGGAGTCGAGACTCATCTCGTCTGCGCTTCACGCGGCGAGGTGGGCTGGTTCGGTCCCGAGGGGCAGTATCCAGGTCCGGAGCGACTCGGCAAACTCCGCGAGGCGGAACTTCGCAGCGCCGTCGAGGAACTCCGCATGACGAGCCTGTCATTCCTCGGTTACACCGACGGGCAGGTAGACCGGGCAGACCCCCGGGAGGCAACCGGCAGAATCGTCTCGCATATCCGGCGCATTCAGCCGCAGGTGGTTGTAACCTTTCCGCACGACGGTAATTATGGTCACCCCGACCATATCGCCATCGGCCAATTTACCAACGCCGCCATCGTCTGCGCCGCGGATGCAGCCTACAAAGACCCCGAAAACCTCCCCCCGCACCGGGTTTCAAAACTCTATTACATGGTGGATGGCGAAGACTTCGTCAACCTCATTGCGCCCTTTATGGGCGATATGACCTTCCCTGTTGACGGCCAACTCCGCGGCGAATCGCCGTGGAAGGAATGGATGATCACCACCCGCATTGATATGGCAGAGCATTGTCATGCCGCCTGGCGGGCCATCCAATGCCATAAAAGCCAGCTGCCCACCCTGGGAGCCCTCGCCGAAATGCATGAAGATGCCGCTGTCGCTGTACTCGCCATGCAGGGAACTTTCTTCCGTGCGTTTAGTTCGGTAAATGGCGGGAGGAAGGTTGAGACCGATATATTTGAGGGGTTGAGATGAAAAACATCCAGCCCATCCTGGCGGCCTTTTTAATTGCCGCCTGCGCCGCCGGTTCGCAGACTCAGGCAGTCCCAACCCTGCAAGTGACTCTCGTCCCATCCACTCCCGTCCCAACAAAGACCCCCGCGCCAACTACAACCCCCACCCCCGCCGAATCCATCGAACCGTTCACCATTCAAGGGCTGCGTGAACGCGAATATGAAAACGGGACGATCACCATCCGCGAAACCCTGCTTGAAACCGACGACTTTACCCGTTACCTGATCGAATACCCAAGCGACGGTCTTACCATCACCGGCATTTTACAAATTCCCAGGAACGGCACGCCGCCTTACCCGGTCATCATCATGAACCATGGCTTTTTCTCCCGTTACGTTTACCAGCCCGGCGATGGCACCGACCGCGCCGCCGGGTTTCTGAACCGCAAGGGCTACCTCACCCTCTCATCCGATTATCGCAGTTGGGGCGGCTCAGACATGGGCGAAAGCCTTTTTTATTCCGGGCAGGTCATAGACGTAATCAACCTGCTCAACGCCCTCCCGTCCATTCCAGAAGCGGATACAGAACGCGTCGGCATGTGGGGTCACAGCATGGGCGGCGGCATTACTGCAAAAATCCTTACCGTCATTGACGACCGGATCAAAGCCGCCGTTTTATATTCCTCCGTCAGCGCAGATTTCGCGGATATCATCGGGCGCTGGGGCCCCGGCTGTGTTGGGGATGTTTACGAAGGCGAAGCAACCTTTGGATGCAACTCCTCGGATATTCTTCCTTTGGGTTTACCTCCCATCCTGACCGCCTCTTACTTCGACGCGACAACTGATCCGGTTATGCTGGAGGCGGTTTCTCCCCTGTATCATTTCGACCTTGTCGCCGTACCCGTCCAGATCCATTACGGCACCGAAGACGGCAAAGAGTCCAGCGGCACGCCGCCCGAATGGTCTCGTAAAATGTATGGCGCATTTGTAGATGCGGGCGTCGAGGCGTCCATCATTGCCTACAACGGCGAAGGTCATTCGTTCATTGGCGATCCCTGGTTTCAGTTCATGGCAAAGACCCAGTTGTTCTTCGACAAATATGTCAAAGGACAATAAAAAAGTTCTAAGAGACGGTTTCTTAAGTCCACGCCGCAGGTCTGGGGCGCCCTACGGCGATTCTGGGGCTTGACGCAGCGCATTGCCTGTCATAGAATTTAGTCACTAAATCATTCCACGAAAGGAGGCTCGAAAACATGCAAGCGATTTTGGCAAACACCCTCAAATTGTTCAGCGCGCCTCCGGCAGGTGGATTGGCATAAGTTTTTGCCGCATCTTATTTGACCGCAGGCTCGCAAGCCTGCGGTTTTCGTTTAACTTCGCGTCCGCAGGCGGTTTGCGCCTGTGGTTTTTTATTAACTCGCCTTGCGCAGTGCCGCGGGATTTATCTCGCAATTGCCGGGCGACATAAACGTTGCAGTACGAATAAACTGCATCTGACCATAGACGACCTGGTCATGTATAAGCCAAATAAAAAGGTCTACAACAATGAGCAAGAATCAACTTTCAGACTATTTTGAAGAATTCAACGACGACCTGGAAACACAATCGCCCAGAAAACGAGTCACCCAAAAACGCGAGTCAAAGAAGCGCGAACAGGAGGCGAAGCTCTTCATCCGCGCGCAGGAGATCGCCAGGGAATTTCAGTTCACCTACAAAGCCGCCCGCTTCGAAGAAGCCTGGCTGCTCGACTCGCTGACCGAGATATATGAACATCAATGGATATCGGATGTGCTGCGAAAGGTCAAAGGCGGCAAAGAGGCTTCGGTTTATCTGTGCAAAGCTGGGACGGAGATGAGCGCCCCCTTCGTCGCCGCCAAGATTTACCGTCCGCGTTCGCTGCGTAATCTCAAGAACGACGCCCAATATCGAGTCGGGCGCGTGGACCTGGATGCCGACGGCACAGCCCTATGGAAGGAAGCCGATAAGAATGCGATTGCCAAGCGCACCAGCTACGGCGAGGAGGTGCGTCATCGTTCGTGGATCGCCTATGAATTCAAAACCATGGAGCGTCTCTTTGCAGCCGGGGCGGATGTTCCGCAGCCTTATGCCATGGAGAAAAATGCCATCGTTATGGATTACATCGGCGATGAAAGCAGCGCCGCGCCGATCCTGAACTCGGTCAGTCTCACCGCCGGGGAGGCGCAGGAATTGCTCGACCGCGTAATACACAATATGGACGTCATGCTTGCCAATGAGTGCATTCACGGCGATCTCTCCGCCTACAACATCCTCTATTGGAATGGCGCGATCACGCTGATCGACTTCCCACAGATCGTTTTACCCGGGTCGAACCCCGCCGCCTGGAATATCTTTTTGCGCGATGCCGTCCGCGTCTGCGATTACTTCTCGGCGCAGGGATTGCGCTGCGATGCGCGCAGGATTGCCGCAGACCTGTGGACGAAACACGGCTATCGCATTGGCAAACAGGTAGACCCGAAATTCCTCGACCCTGAAAACCCCGAAGACCGCAAAGCATGGGAGAAGCGATGAACCGACGATACTCGTAGACCCCGGTCAATTAATGCGTCTATAGGTTCCCGACTTTGAAGAAGATTCTTTTGAGAAAATCTGCAAAGTCGGGAAACCTTGCGCTCCTGTTATCACCCATGAGATAAAATAACGGGCGAGGAGAAATTGTTTTATGAATAACGTCCGCCCGCGATTGACATTAATGAGCGAAGAACAAATTCAGGAGGCGCATCGCAATGTGCTGAAGGTCTTGAGCGAAACCGGGGTGCGCGTCGACTCTCCTGCCATTTTGCAAATGCTCGAATGGAAACTCGGGCTGAAGTCGCAGGATCGGGTCATCAGGTTCCCGCCCGAAGTCGTGGAAGAGGCGGTCAAATCCGCGCCGAAGACCATTGACGTGTATGACCGCCGCGGCGAGCGTATACTTCAACTCGGTGAAGACCGTCTGCGCTTTGGGGTGGGGGTCACGGCGTTGTTCTATCAAAACCCCGCGGATGAAACCCTCGATATTTTCAAGCGCGAAAACTTCCGAGACCTGGTGCGCCTCGGTTCATCGCTCAAACACTATGATGTCATCTCCACCGTCGGCATTGTGCGCGATGTGAAGGAGGAGCTCGGCGATATGTACGGCTCGCTCGAACATATCGCCAACACCACCAAGCCGCTGGTTTTGCTGGTTTCGGATGAAGAGCGTTTCCCCGATGTGCTGGACATGTTTGAGCATTTGCAGGGCAGGGAGGTCGGCGATAAACCGTTTGTGATTCCGTACTTCAACCCGGTCAGCCCGCTGGTGATGAATGCCGGAACCGTGGACAAAATGAAAGTTGCCATCGAACGCGGGCTTCCATTGATTTTTTCCAACTACAGCATGGCGGGCGCGTCCACGCCATTGACACCGGCGGGCACGCTTACCCTGCTCATGGCAGAACTGCTGGCCGGGCTGGTCATCAGTCAGACCATCAAAAAGGGCGCGCCGATTCTGCTTGGCATGTTGCCCGTCTATTTCGACATGCGCACCATGCTCAACTTCTACGATCCGCAAAGCGTCCTTATCAGCGTAGCCTGCTCCGAGATGATGAAGCATTACGGCATCCCGCATTGTTCGACATCCGGCAGCGGCACCGGCTGGGGCATGGATTTGATCGCCGCCGATACCTATTGGATGAACACCCTCGCGCTTCTTCTCTCCAACGGACACCTGGCTCCGTTCATTGGAGATTCGCTTGGCTCGAAGTCCATCGCGCCAACCACGTTCGTCCACGCCCATGAGATCATCGACCAGGCATTACGCCTCCACAACGGCTTTCAGTTGGATGACATCAATTCGGCGGTGGATGAAATCTTCAAGGTTGGTCCCGGCAGGAGCTTTCTGAACCAGCCTTCCACTTTAAAGAATTATAAGAACGGCTATTACGTCAGCGGGGTCTACCCGCGCTACAGCATGGAAAAATGGATGGACGCCGGCGCGCCGCCCGCCCGCCAGGTTCTGCGCGAAAAAACACGGGACCTGATGGCTTCAGCCAAAGCGCCCGACGACTATGATGAGTTTATTGCAAAGGGGGAGGGGTTCATCCGAGCCAAATTTGGCGATATACTTTAAGCCGAAGGATATCTTGTGCGTAAATTTTTATTTCCGGTTTGTTTATTGATCCTGACCCTGGCGTGCTCCATTCCGGGTATTCCCGCAGCGGAATTGACGCCCCAGCCGACCTTTGACGCGGACGCGCCCGGCACGGTCATTGCCCAGACTGCCGGAGCCGCGCAGACTCAAACCGCGCTGAAACTTCCAACCAGCACCGCCACACCCGGACCAACCCGCACTCCGTCCATTACCCCGACCTTTACCCCCACCTTCCTTTGGGGATTGCGAACGTCCACGCCGATACCAACTTTTACGCCACCCCACTCTAATTCTGGCGGAGAGGGGGACGGGGAAGAAGGGGAAGAGAACAAGGATGAAGACCCGCGAAAGTTTACCGGAAAACCCTGGTCGTGCGTTGTTGTCGGCACGTCTCCTCGGCGCGAGTTGGTCGTAAACCCGCAGGTCAGGTTTGTCGTTGAATTTACAATATTCAACGCCGGGACGAGCGCCTGGGGATATAACGATCTCGACTTTATCTGGAAAAGCGGTTTTCGAAATGAAGAAACCAAGGTTCAGGACTTTCAAGCCACTGTGCCATCCGGCGGTGAGGTGAAGTTGTATGCAACTTTTATTGCTCCCAAAAAAGCGGGGGATTACCAGTCGTTTTTTCACCTGAAGGTTGGCAGGAGGGATTTCTGCGGGATGTACTACATTTTCAGCGTCATTGAAAAATAACGGGCGAAGAGAGCGCGTTTTTATATACCTTTAAGATTGCGTGTAGTCATTAATCCATCATCATTTTCCTAATTCAATATTCCCCAATAAAAACAAAGACGCCAAACAAACATCGATGTTTACTATCCCTATCACCGGTTTTATTGTAAAATTCAGAGCGTAATGGATTACCCATTTTCCAATTTGAAGACAAACTTCGTTGATGGTTGGTAACGCGTTCAAGCAGGTGGCTCTGTCTTGGCGCGTATTTTTTTAATCGAGTCAAAACAAACAGATGGAGGCAGGAAGAATGAAAACGAAAATCTTGTATATCTTTGCTCTTGTCGCTTTGGCGCTTTCAGCATGTGGTGGGGGAACCCCTGCTGGAGGGCAAAACCCCAGCCAGGAGGGCTCCGGCGAAACGCCCGCGATCGTCCGCGTTGGGTGGGCGGGAAGTCCCGATACGCTCAACCCCGGCATGGCTGTTCTTTCCGAATCGTATACCATTTTCGAACTGGTCTACGACTCGATGTACGAATTGAACATGGATGGAACCTTCACCCTGACACTTGCCGAAAGCGCAGCCGTGTCGGACGATGGGCTGGTCTGGACCTTCAAGATCCGGGATGGAGTCGCCTTCCATGACGGACAACCCCTGACCGCCAAGGATGTGGTTTTCTCCTACAACCTTTACCAATCCACGGAAGACTATCCCTGGATGGGCGGGTACACGAGCTACTTTGAAAGCATCGAAGCCACCGATGCGAACGAAGTCGTGATCACTCTCTCCGAGGCAATTCCAAATATCGAAAGCCAGTTGGTCTTTCTATATGTACTCCCCGAACATGTTTGGGGCAGCGAGGACGCGGTCGAGTTTGATAATGTATCCATGATCGGGAGCGGTCCCTTCAAGATGGTGGAATACGCCCAGAACGAATTCGTTCAACTGGCGGCAAACAAGGATCATTTCTTCTCGCCCCCCAAGGTCGATGAAGTCATCTTCCAGACGTTTGAAAACAACGATGCGCTTGTCCAGGCAATCAAGACCGGGCAGGTGGATATGATCACCGAAATGCCCGCCACCGCTGTGGAAACTCTCAAGACCGAAGACGCCGTTGAGGTCTTCGTCGGCGCGCCGCTCGCCCCCACCGTGACCGATATCATCTTCAACCAGGTCCTCCCGGAAAACTGCCCTGAAGGCGATGGCGTCTGCACAGGGCACCCCGCCCTGCTGGATCGAAACTTCCGCCTTGCCCTGGCTCATGCCACAGACAAGCAAAAGATCATTGACATCATCTATCTCGGCAACGCTTCACCCGGCCTGACCCTCATCCCCGACGGCTTGGGCGTCTGGTACAACGACTCGCTCGCCGATTATGAATTCGACCTCGCCAAGGCGGCTCAGATCCTCGACGATAACGGATACGTGGACGCGGACGGCGACGGCGTTCGCGACATGCCCGACGGCTCCCGCAGCCTGACCCTGCGCGTCAACTGGCCCAGCGACTCGGTGGATGGTCCCCGCCTCGCCGAACTGCTGAGCGAGATGTGGGGCGAATTGGGCATCAAGACCGAACTGCAATCCATGGACCCGGATGCCCTGACCGCCGTATGCTGCCCCGCCTTCGATTTCGACGTGATGCTCTGGGGCTGGGGTTCCGATCCCGACCCCAACCTGTTGTTGAGCGTGATGACCTCCGCCGAGATCCCGACCGGTTCCAGTGAAACCGGCTACTCGAATGCTGAGTATGATGAACTGTACGGTCAGCAGGCTGTGGAAGCCAATTTCGAAAAACGCCAGGAATTGGTCTGGAAGATGCAGGAAATCGTCCACAACGATGTTGTGTACATCATCCCGTACTATGATCCGAACATCCAGGCATATCGCAGCGACCGCTTTACCGGCTGGATCACCGGGGAAGCCAAACTGGAATTTTCCGATCCGTCTTCACTGACTTTGATCGAACCTGTCAAATAGCAGGTTCCGTCCCCTGGGGCGATGCCGGATTCCGGCATCGCCCTTTTGAGTTTTCGGGAGGATATACTCTTGAACCGATTTCAAAACCTAATCAGGCGGATCGGCTGGGCAGTTTTAACCATTGCCTTTGTGATCGTCCTAAATTTTTTTCTATTTCGCATCCTGCCCGGCGACCCTGCCCGGGCGGGCGTCCACGACCCGCGGCTTAAGAAGGATGCGGTCGAAGCGATTCGGGTACGGTTCGGGCTGGATAAGCCGGTCATCAACTGTTTCGATTCGCTCAACCCGGTCAAATTTGGCAATTGCGGAGTCAACCCGCTCGAGACTCAGTTCTTTATTTACGTCAGGAATTTGTTCATCGGCGAAATGGGATTTAGCTACCACACCAACCGCCCGGTTACCGAAATTCTGGCGGAACGGTTATGGAATACGGTTCTGTTGATCGGCGCGGGGCAGATTCTCTCCGTCATCATCGGCGTTGTTTTTGGGATCGCGGCGGCGTGGAAGGCGCGCACCAATATAGATTACGGCGCGTTGACCGTCAGCTTGCTGGTCTGGAGCCTGCCAACCTTCTGGCTGGGAATCATCCTGCTGTTCTGGGGCTCGGCGAACGGCTTCCCGATCGGCGGCAAGGCGACCCCGGGAATGTCTTCCATGCCCTTGTCGGTGCGCTGGGGGGATATTGCCGAGCATATGATTCTGCCGACCATTACTTATACGCTGGTCTACATGGGCGAATACATGCTCATCATGCGCTCCAGCCTGCTGGATGTGCTTTCAGAGGATTACATTCTGACCGCAAAAGCCAAGGGGTTAAGCACCTTCCAAATCCTGCGCGATCACGCCCTCAAGAATGCGATGCTTCCGCTTGTGACTGTGATCGCCATCAACCTCGGTTTCACCGTTGCCGGCGCGATCCAGATCGAATCGGTCTTTTCGTGGCCCGGACTGGGGCTTTCGATCTTCGAAGCGGTCAACCGGCGCGACTTCCCGGTCTTGCAGGGCGCGTTCCTCCTCATCGCGGTCGCAGTCATTGCTGCAAACCTGATCGCCGACCTGACCTACACCTATCTCGATCCGCGCGTGAAGATGGAGTAACCCGATGACCGAACTCGCACTCAAAAAAAACGCGCCCCCGGCTTCCTCCTATCTTTTGGACTTTTGGCGGAAATTACAAAAGAACCGCATGGGGCTGGTGGGACTTGGCATGTTGCTGTCCATCACCCTGGCTGCCGTCTTTGCCCCGGTTATTTCGCCATACGAGCCTTCGTCCACTGCCGATGTTGGCGCGGGGGATATTTACCAGCCTCCCAGCGCGGAGCATCTCTTTGGCACCGACGATGCCGGGACGGATATCTTCACGAATTTCATCTACGGCTCGCGCGTCTCGCTGACGGTCGGCTTCTTCGCCGCCTTCATTTCGATCGTCGTCGGCGGCGTGCTTGGAATTGTCGCCGGATTCTTCGGCGGGCGCTGGGAAAATTTCATCATGCGCTTCACCGACATCATGCTGGTCATCCCCGACCTGCCATTGATCGTGGTGGTGGTCGCGTTGACGAAACCCAGCCTGCTCAACATCATCTTCGTCATCGGACTGCTCGGCTGGACCACCACCGCCCGCGTCGTCCGTTCGCAGACCTTGGCGGTCAAATCGCGCAAATTCGTTTTGCGAGCCAGAGCCATCGGCGCCGGGCGCGGACATATCATCTGGCGGCATGTCCTTCCGCTGGTGATGCCCATTCTGGTCGTGCAGGCGGTGCTGGTCGTCTCGCTGGCGGTTCTCAATGAAAGCACGCTTGCCTTTCTCGGTCTTAGCGACCCGACCACGGTTTCGTGGGGACAGATGCTCAACTATGCCTTCGGGCGCGGAGCCATGTCCACGGGGGCGTGGTGGGCGTTGGTCGCGCCGGGCTTTGGCATCGTCTGGGTGGTGCTTGGGCTGACCCTGCTCGGGCAGGGATTGGAACAGGTACTAAACCCACGGCTGGATACGCACCATTTAATGCCGGGCAGGCCAAACGTCGGAAAAGAAGCGGAAGTTCAATCCGGCGCGACAAAACCCGTTTTGGAAGTCCGCAATCTTTCGATTGATTACGTCAGCCAGGGGAAGGCTCCCGCCCATGCCATCGAGAACGTCAGTTTTTCTTTGAAGGAAGGCGAACTGCTCGGTCTGGTCGGCGAGAGCGGATGCGGGAAGACCACGCTCATGCTTGGGCTGTTGCGGCTGCTTCCGCAGGCGGGGCAGATCGTGAACGGCAGCGTTTTTTTTGGCGGCAAAAACCTGACCATGCTGACCGAAGAGGAAATGAACGCTGTGCGCTGGAGCGGTATTTCGATCATTTTTCAGGGAGCCATGAACGCGCTCAACCCGGTGCGGACGGTGGGCGACCAGATCGGCGAAGCCATCATCAAACACATGCCGGGTTACCCCAAAGAAAAGATTCAAGGGCGCATCACCGAACTCCTCGACCTGGTCGGGATCGCCGCCTCGCACAAGGATTCCTTTCCGCATCAGTATTCGGGCGGGATGCGCCAGCGCGCCATGATCGCAATGGCGTTGGCGTGCAACCCCTCGGTGGTCGTTGCCGATGAACCGACCACCGCCCTCGATGTAATGGTGCAGGCGCAGATTTTGGAACTGCTCGCCGAACTTCGCCGCAAACTTGGGCTGGCTGTCATCTTCGTAACCCACGACCTCGGCGTCGTCGCGGAGATGTGCGACCGGGTGCTGGTCATGTACGGCGGCGTGACCGCCGAATATGCCGACGTGGATACGGTCTACAACGACCCGCGCCACCCGTACACACAGGAATT
Source organism: Candidatus Villigracilis adiacens (assembly GCA_016703605.1). Classification (GTDB taxonomy): domain Bacteria; phylum Chloroflexota; class Anaerolineae; order Anaerolineales; family Villigracilaceae; genus Villigracilis; species Villigracilis adiacens. The sequence goes on from JADJBU010000012.1 coordinate 109,759, forward strand.
GCTCAAGGCATTCCCCGACCTGACCAAACCGAAGAAGAAACTCTCCTCGATCCCCGGTTACCCGCCGCGGTTGGACGCCCTGCCCCCCGGCTGCCGTTTCGCGCCGCGCTGCCCCGCCGTGTTCGAGCGTTGTCGTACCGAACAGCCCGCCATCCACGCCATTCCGGGCGGGGCGGAACATGTTGCCAGCTGCCATCTCGTTGAAGGTGTAAAATGAACGCGGAAAAAATTCTGGAAGTTCGCGGACTAAAAAAATATTTCGAGGTGGGGCGTCCTTCATTATTCTCCCGGAAAAAGGAAAGCGTTCATGCTGTGGATGATGTGGACCTGACCCTGCGCCGCAGCGAAGTCATCGCCCTGGTTGGCGAGAGCGGATGCGGCAAGTCCACGCTCGCGCTCCTGCTCATGGGGCTCGAAGACCCAACGGATGGAACGATTCTTTTCGAGAACGGCGACATCACCCACTTGAACGACTCCCAGCGCAAACCCTTGCGCCGCAAAATTCAAATGGTCTTCCAGGACCCATACGAGTCGCTCAACCCGACCCAAACCATCGAAGAGATCGTCACCGAACCCTTGAAGGTTCACGGGCTGGGAGATGCGGCAGACCGCGCCGAGCGGGTCCGCAAAGCCATGGAAGACGCCGGTTTGAAACCAGCCGGGGTCTATCTCAAACGCTATCCGCACGAACTCTCCGGCGGGCAGCGCCAGCGCGTGGTAATCGCTTCGGCGCTCGTCCTCGAACCCGAAGTCATCGTCGCCGACGAACCGGTCTCGATGCTCGACGTCTCCATCCGCGCCGAAGTCATCAACCTGCTGGCAGACCTGCGCGTCACCCGCCAGATCGCAGTCATCTTCATCACCCACGATCTCGGCTCGGTCGGCTTCTTCGCAGACCGGGTCGCCGTCATGTATCTCGGACGCATCGTCGAGATCGGAACCATGCTCGAAGTCCTCGAACAGCCCCGGCATCCATACACAAAGGCGCTGCTATCGGTCATCCCCGTTCCCAACCCGCGCCTGCGCCATGAACGCATCATTTTGCAGGGCGAAACCCCCAACCCCATCAACCTGCCGTCCGGCTGCCGTTTCCACCCGCGCTGCCCGGTCGCGGTCGAAAAATGCAAAGTGGACGACCCCGCCCTCTTCGATCTCAGCAGCTCGCATCGAGCCGCCTGCCTGCTGATAAAGTAGGACAAAATTCATTTTGTCATGATGGACATCACCAGCCTGCAAAACCCACGCGTCAAACACATCGTCAAACTCCGCGAGGACAAACGCCAGCGCAAGAAAGACGGATTGATCCTTGTCGAAGGCTTCGATGAGTTGACTCTCGCCCTCGGCTGCGGACTTGTTCCGCAGACGATTCTTTCCGCGCCCGAGCTTGCCAGCCAGACCCTGACCGTTCCCCACGCCGAAAACATTTCCGTCAACCGCGCCGTCTTCGAAAAAATCTCCTACCGCGACAACCCCGACGGCTGGATGGGAATCTTCCCCATGCCCACGCGCACCCTGGAAGAATTGTCGCTGCCCGAAGAGCCGCTGATTCTCGTCGCCGAGTCTGTCGAGAAACCTGGCAACCTCGGAGCCATCCTGCGCACCGCCGACGCCGCCGGGGCGGACGCTGTCCTCGTCTGCGACCCGCGCGTCGATGTGTGGAATCCCAACGTGATCCGCGCCAGCAGGGGGGCGGTCTTTGCCGTACCCGCCGTCGAGGTGGATTCGCTCGAAGCGCTGGAGTGGCTCAGGCGCCGCCCTGAGCCGCTCGAACGGTCGCGAAAGATGCGCGTGGTTGCCGCATCCCCAGCCGGGAGCGAAGCATACACCTCCGTTAATATGAAGGGTCCGCTTGCGATTGCCGTTGGAACCGAGGACGAAGGATTGACTGAACTCTGGATGAATGCCGCGGATGTGCGCGTGAACATCCCCATGAGAGGAAGGGTCAACTCGCTGAATGTCTCGATTGCCGCCGCCCTGATGCTCTACGAAGCGAAACGACAGAGAGCCGCATGATTCCCAGGAAAGTCCCGCGCGCGGATATCGCCACGCTAGCACGCCTGGGCAGGGACCTCGCCGGCACCTCCGACGCCCGCACTGCCGCGCGCATCATCCTGCATACGGCGGATATTTTGATCGGTTGGGACGCCTGTTACCTCATCCTGTACGACCCAGAGATCGGCGGCAAACCGCGCCCCCTGTTGACGATTGATACGATTGACGGGGAGAGAATCGTTCAGACCGATGCCGCGCCCACAAAGCCGAGCGAGAATATGTTGAAGGCGTTCAGCGAGGGCGGGTTTATCTCCAGTTACGAAAAATACTTTGAAGTTGCCCCGTCCCTTTCGTTTGGCGACCATGCCCACCGAACCCTTTCCCAAATATTCGTTCCGGTTGTCAGTGGGCATCGCACGATCGGCGTGCTTTCCATCCAAAGTTACAAGCGCCAGTTTTACAAGAAGACCCAACTTGAACTGTTGAGGGATCTTTCCAGCCATTGCGCCGGGGCATTGGAGCGCATCTGGGCGCAGGAAGCCTTGAGCGAATTCTCGGGGAGGCTTAACGTCCTGCATTCGGCGGCGACTGCCATCAACGCCAGCCTGGAAATGGAGCGCGTCTGTGAGGTGGTTTACGAAACGGTGCGGCAGGTGATGCCCTGCGACGATTTTGTGATCGACGGGTACGACGCGCAAACGAACGAAATTGTCCCGATCTACGCCGTTGAGTACCCACACCAGCGGATTTTCACAAACCGTTACAAGGCAGATCACGGCATGGCGGGCGAGATCGTGCGCGCCGGAAAGCCGTTGATGTTCAATACAACCGCCGAGATGGACGCGAGTAACATCCAATTTGAAATGTACGGCACGGCTGCGGAGGAGGACCCCACCCGGTCCATTATTGCCGCGCCGATGCTTTTGCATGGCGCCATTTATGGCATGGTCTCGGCGCAATCCTACCAGGAGAATGCCTACACCCACGACGATCTCTACCTGCTGGAGGTGCTCGCTTCTCATGCCGCCATTGCCGTCGAGAACGCCCGCCTTTTCGATTCGATCCAAAAACTTGCCGATACCGACCCGTTGACCGGTATTCTCAACCGGCGGCGTTTTTTTGAACTTGCCGAGGAGGAATTTTCCAGGGCTGAAAAAACGAGCGTTTTCCTCTCCATCATCATGCTCGATGTGGACGACTTCAAGCAATACAACGACCGGCATGGTCATAAAGCCGGAGATGCGGCGCTCGTCTTTGTTGCGGAGACCTGCAAAAAGACCCTGCGGTCAGACGATATTTTTGGGCGCATGGGCGGCGAAGAGTTTGCCGCCGCCCTTCCCAATTCGCGCCTCGATGACGCGCTCGAGGTGGCAGAACGCCTGCGTAAAGCCGTCCAGGATTCTGATTTTGCGAAAACGCTGGCAGACGTGCCGCCCCTGACGGTCAGCGTCGGTGTGGCGGAATTCGACGCAGCCTGCAAAACTCTCGATCTTCTGCTCGACCGCGCCGACAGAGCCATGTACCGCTCGAAACATTCCGGGCGCAACCAGGTGCATGTCTGGCGAAGCGAGGCGGAGGGGTAGTTCCGAGACAAAGCCCTCCAAGACCTTCATCCCGGAGGGCTTTCCTATTCCCTATTTCCCATTCCCTTCATCCTCCCCCTAATCCGCCGCCACCGCCTCCGAGACCTCCGAGGTTTCCAAAACCTCGGAGGTCTGCTCATCCTCCGCCACCCCATACTGCACTTCAAGCTCATGCCTGAACTGCTGGGTATACAGGCGGTAGTAATGTCCGCGCATACGGAGTAATTCGGCGTGGGTGCCTTGTTCGGCAATGCGACCGTCTTCGATGACTAAAATCCGATTCGCGCGGCGGATGGTGCTGAGACGATGCGCGATCACGAACGACGTGCGTCCCTTCATCAGCGCTTCCATGCCTTTTTGAATCAGCGACTCGGTCAGTGTGTCCACAGAGGAGGTCGCTTCGTCCATGATGAAGAGTTCGGGCTTGGCAAGCACGGCGCGCGCCAGCGAGATCAACTGCTTCTGCCCGACAGACAATAAATTGCCGCCTTCACCCACGTTCTGTTCGTAACCCTTTTCGAGCGTGGTAATGAAATCGTGCGCTCCCGCAATCTTCGCGGCATCTTCCACGTCTGCGTCGCTTGCGTCCAGCTTGCCGTAACGGATATTCTCACGCACTGTCCCGGAAAACAGGTGCGGCGTTTGCAGCACGATGCCGATCTTGTTGTGAATCGACTCGAGCGTGTATTCGGAATAGTCGCGCCCATTGATGCGGATCACGCCGTTCTGCGGTTCGTAGAAGCGGCAGAGTAGATTCACGATGGTGGATTTGCCGCCGCCGGTCGGTCCGACAAGAGCGATCGTCTCCCCGGGCTTGACCTTCAACGTGAAGTCGGTCAGCACGGGTTTGCGGTCTTCGTAGTAGAAGTCCACGTGATCGAATTCGATCTCGCCGAGCAATGTCTTCGCTTCGACGGCGTCGGTTCGGTTATGGACCTCGGGCGGGGTGTCTACGAGTTTGAAGATTCTCTCCGCCGAAGCGATGCTGTGTTGGGTCTCGGCGTAGACCCGCGCCAAATCCTGGACGGGCCACATCATGAAGGTCAGGTACGAGACGAAGGCTTGAATCCCGCCGATGGTGATGAAGCCGGTCGAGATTTCCACGCCGCCGTACCAGACGATGGCTCCCAGCGCGAAGGCGGCGATGATCTGCACGGTGGGGAGGAAGAGCGCCGAAAGCCACGCCGCGCGGTAGGACGCCTTGTACATGGTCGTGGTCAGTCCTTGAAACTCAACCAGATTCGCGTCTTCGCGTCCGAGCGCTTTGACCACGCGCACGCCCTGAATGTTCTCGTTGTACGCGCCGGTGATCTTCGAGTTCGTCCGCCGTGTGACGCGAAACTCCGAGAGGATGTATTCCTGAAATTTCGCCGCCACCCAGACCATGATCGGGATGATGACCGAGACGATCAGCGCCAATTTCCAGTTGATGATCGCCATGAAGGTCAATGAGGTGATGATGTTCATGACCGCCCAGACGCTGTCCACGATGCCCCAGGTGACGAGTTCAGAGACCCGCCCCGTGTCCGAGGTGACGCGGGCAATTAATCGTCCCACTGCGTTTTGGGCGTAGTACGAGAGCGATAAATCCTGCAAGTGATTGAACAGCAGTTTGCGCAGGTCGTATTGCACGCGCTCGCCCAGCACCCCGGCGAGGTAAATGAATATGAACACAAACGCGGACTGCATCAACAGGAACGATCCGTAAATCCATGCAATCTCAATAATCCGCGCCGTGTCGCTGAATTGGATACCCTGATCCACGATCTGCTTGTTCAGGTAGGTGAAGTAGGCGTCCAGCGACGACACCAGACCGATGGTGATGAGGAATCCCAGCACCCATCTCCAGTGCGGCTTGATGATTCCCATGATGCGCCAGAACACCGGCGCGGTCAGTTCGGATGTGTGGTCTTCTTCTTCGAGTTCGAGGAGTTCGTCGGACATTTTTCATTCTCCGTAGGGGCGAGGTCACCTCGCCCCTGCTACGACAATTCATTAATTCGCTCTTGCGATTTCAATCTCCAACTCCTCGTCAATCCGGGTTTGGATGTCGTAAATCCGGCGGTACATCCCGCCATGTTGGGTAAGTAGTTCTTCGTGCGTTCCATTCTGAATTACGCTTCCCTTATCCAGCACCAGAATCTGATCCGCTTTCATCACGGATTGAATCCGATGCGCGATGATGAAGGTCGTGCGGTTCTCCATCAGGTCGTCGAGCGCCTTGCGGATGGACGCTTCGGTTTCGGTATCCACTGCCGAGGTCGAGTCGTCAAGGATGAGGATCTTCGGGTTCTTGAGGATCGTCCGCGCAATGGTCACGCGCTGCTTCTGACCGCCGGAGAGGGTCACGCCCTTTTCGCCGACGATGGTGTTGTAGCCGTCCGGGAACGCGACGATGACATCGTGTATTGCGGCGGCTTTCGCAGCGGATTCGATCTCATCCTGCGTCACAGTGCGACCCACGCCGTACAAAATATTCTCGCGGATCGAGCGGCTGAACAGGAACGGCTCCTGCTGCACGATGCCGATCTGCTCACGCAGGTACTTGCGCGGGTAATCCTTCAAGTCCGCGCCGTCGAGCAGGATTTCGCCGTCGGTGTAATCGTGGAAGCGCGGCAACAAATTCACCAGCGAGGTCTTGCCGGAGCCGGTCGAGCCGAGCAGGGCAATGGACTGTCCCGGTTTGATGTGGAACGAGACATCCTTGATGACGTGCTTTGTCCCGTCCGAATAGATGAACGACACGCCTTTGAACTCGATCTCGCCTCTCGCTGGACCTGTCGGCTGGATTTTGCCCCCGAGCAAATCTTCCCGCTCCTGTTTGACGATGTCCATCAAACGCTGGTAGGAGACCATGCCCGTCGAAGCCTGCACAATCACGCGCCCCAGGTTGCGGATGGGGAAGATCAGCCAGATGAGCAGACCGGTGTATGCGACAAAATCGCCAACGGAAATTTCTTTATTGATCGCCATGAACGCGGCGAAGATGAAGCCGAACAGCATCTGCCCGCCGAGGACGATGTCCGAAAGGGGCCAGAACAGCGAGTGCATCAGCAGCAAAAACTTGCCCTTGACGTACTTCAGCCAGTTGTCCTTCTCGAACTTCTGCATTTCGTAGTCCTGCCGGGCAAAGGCTTTCACCACGCGCACGCCGGTCAGGTTTTCCTGCAAGGTCGTCGAAAGCACGGCTTCCTGAGCCTGATAGTCTTCATAGGCTTTGGTCACGCGCTTGAAGAACCAGAGCGAAACCCACAGAATCAGCGGAATGGTGACGACGGAAATCCAGCCGAGTTTGACGTTGATGTACAAAATCGCGCCCCAGTTGATGAAGAAGAGCAAAATGATTCTGCCCACGCCGATGGCTTGTTCCGAGAAGAAGCGTCTCAGCGAGTCCACGTCCGAGGTGACGCGCTCGATCAGGTCGCCGGTGGGAGTGGCGCTGTGATACGAGAAACTTAAACGCTGGATGTGGTCGAAGAGGAAGTCCCTCAAACGACGGGTGATGCCTTCGGCGGTGTAGGCGGCTAAACGTCCCGACAGGAACGAGCCGCCGCCTTCGATCAGCGCGAGACCGATGAATCCCAATCCGATCCACAGGAAGGTCTGGGTCATGGTCGAGCCGATCATTTTGCCCTGTTCGAGGACATCATCGGCAAAGAAGCGCAGGAGCAGGTAAACCGAAGTCTTCGCCAGCGCGGAGACGGCGAGGGCGACGGTCGCCGCGACGTATGGAACGCGGAAATCCGTCATCATGAGCCAAATCCCGGCGAGGCGGTTGGTATGAATTGCGTTACGGAAGTCGAAATATTGGTTGTTATCGGTCATGGTGATTTCTCCAAAAATAAACCTGACAGGTTTCAGAAGAGTCGTGCGGGATTGGGTGTGTATCGGTGAAATGTCGCCACGGCGCCACGCGACGCCTGTCAGGTCTTCACCGTAAAGAAACAAAAAGGCTGCGGCGAGTGCGCCACAGCCCAAAAACAACGAGGGAACTGAAAGAGACCTAGAGCCGGTCTATAGGCGCACTCCGAGAAGGCAATTTGCCGTCTGCATTGGGGACGATGAAAAGTTCGTTGAACATCAAGAGCGCGCTCCTTTCTTTGAAATTTGTACCGCAAAATTCATTTTGCGATGCAGGCACGAGTTTACACCCGCCGAAGGATTCGTGTCAAGGAATTTTTAACCGCACCCGCAGCTTCTTCTTACGATCAACTCACTTGCCAGCGTCACGCGCTTTTTTTCGAGTCGTTTCTTCGAGATCAGGCGCATGAGCATGTTGATCGCCTCCACGCCCATTTGGTAAGAGGGTAAATTCACCGTCGTGAGCGCCGGGTCCACGGCTCCGGCGATGTCTATGTTGTCCTTGCTGACTACGGCGAAATCCTGCGGGATGCGCTTGCCGTTATCCCTCAGGGCACGGATCACGCCAACCGCCATCAAATCTCCCGAGACGAAAACTGCCTTTGGCGGTTTGTTCAGCGCAAGCAGGCGCAACCCAGCCTGGTAACCATCCTCCAGCGAGTAGGAAGGCGTCTCGATAACCGAATCAGATTCAACGGTCAGGTTTGAAGCGGCGAGGGCGCGCTGATATCCCATGTAGGTATCGTTGAAGTTGAGCCACGTCAACGGCGCGGTGATGAACGCGATCCGCTTGTGACCGTGTTCGATGAGATGCTGCGTCCCGAGGTATCCGGCGTTTTCGAGATCGAACAGGATCGAGTTTGCCCCGAACTGGGGCGAATCGGCGAACACGAAAGGCGGACCTCCGGCGAGCAGGGCGGGCGGTTCGATAAACGCGGACATGGTCGAAGCCGAAACGATGCCGTCCACTTTTTTGGCGGTCAACTGGCGGATGGATTGAAGCGTCAACTCTTCGTTGTCGCGCGTGATGCAGACGATGATCATGTACCCCATGCGGCGCGCCACCTCCTCCACGCCGCTGAGGAAGGGATCGTAGAACGAGAAAATGTTTGGGATGAGAACCCCGATCGTGTGAGACGGGAGGGCGGATTCTGTCGGGTCGGTTTTTTTCCCGTTGTAGGGTTTGACCCGCGTCCCCCGGCTCGGACGGGTCTCGACCAAGCCATCCGCTTCGAGGGCGTGATACGCCTGCCGGGCGGTGTGCATATGGATGCCGAGTTGTTCCGCCAGGTCGCGGATGGTGGGCAGGCGGTCGCCGGGCTTGAATTTGCCGCTGGCGATCAGCCACGTGATCTGCTGCCTGAGTTGGGCAAAGATGGGCAGGTTCGATTGCGGGTCAATGTGCAGGGAGAGGGGAGGGGAGGCAGGCATTTCGGAGAAAAACCATCAGATTTGGCAGGGGTACTTGAAATCGCCCTATTTGTTATAGTATATTATAACAAAGGTTTTTCCGCCAAAGGAGTTCGACATGAGGGTCGTTTCGAGGGTTGCATTGCTGTTGCTCGCGGGGGCGATGCTGCTCGACGCCTGCGCTAAAGAGAAATGGGAATACGTGTCCATTGGGGGAGACTTCACCTATGCCATGCGCTGGAACGAGGCGTATGCGGTCTACATCGAGGAGGATATTGGCGTCGAGGTCGCGCTGACGGACGTTTCCTTCCATTCGCGCAAAACGCTCGCGGAGATGCTGGGAATATTGCAGGCCGATCGTGAATTCCGCTCCCTGGTGGAGAATGCGGAGGTGATCACGTTCGATGTTCCAACTGAGTCTTACCTGGGAGGCGCTCAAGGGCGTTACCAGAGCGATATGTGCGGGGGAGAGGATGACGAGCAATGTTTCCGCGACGCTCATGAGCGAGCCATTCGAGAATTAAGAGCCTATCTGGATGAACTGACGGGTCTTGCAAACCCGTCCGATACCATCGTGCGGACTTTTGTGTGGGGAACGATGGATGCATGGCTGGCTGCGTCATTCGACCGGAAATTGTCGGATGTCGAAGCGCAGGTATTTATAAAACATGCCGGTCTATTGAACGAGGCGGTCCGGGAAACCGCGACGGAATATGGACTGACCGTTATTGATGTTGCGCCCTACTACCAGCCAGACGGACTCGACAAGCCCCCTGGTGCGGACATCTGGGGGCGGCTTGGAGCCACAGACCGGGCGGTGCTGATCGTAGCAGACTTGTTGCGAGCGGCAGGCTACGCGCCGTTGAAACCATGAAAGGAATCAAAAGGAGAATCCCATGAATGCCCTGTTCCGAATCGTTATATTGTTTGCCCTGTCCCTGAGCCTCTCCGCGTGCGGCGGGGGAGGCGGCGCACCGGCGGATTCCCCGGAGGTCGCGGTTATCGAAGCCATGGAAGACGCCTGGAACGCGGAAGACCTCGACGCGGTGATGTCCTACTACGCCGACGACGCCGTAATCTCGTGGTCAATGGGAACATTCCACGGTAAAGAGGAAATCCGAAAAGTCGTTGAGCAGTATATAAACGATTTCACCCAGGATTGCCGAAACTACGTACAAAATGGAAACACATTGACCTACGAATGTTTCCTGCAAGCTCGCACCGGGTCGAACACTTCGCTCGAATTCTACGAGACCGTCATCGAGGACGGCAAGATCAAATCGGACACCTTCACGGGCGCAGATCGTAATCCGTGATACATGATGCGTAATTCCGTAGGGGCGACCCGTCCACGTCTTAAAACCATCTTGTTGCGCAAAGGGAGGGTCGCCCCTACGATAAGGAGATTGCCATGAATACACTGTTCCGTTTCACATTGCTGATCGCATTGCTGTTGAGTCTTTCCGCCTGTGGCTCCCAGCCTTCGGAGCAGGACGCCGCGTTGATCGCCGTGGTCGAAAATTCCATCGCCGCCTGGAACGCCGAAGACCTGGAAGCCGTCCTTGCCTTGTACGCCGACGACGCGGTGGTAACCAACCCGCTTGGCACATTCGCGGGAAAGGAAAATATCCGTTCACTCTACGAAAGCGCCATTGACGAGTTCAGCGAGGATTGCGGGAACTACAAGGTGAGCGGCAACACTGTCTCGTACCAATGCGCCCTGGCAGATAGGGATGACGGCGAAGTCTTCGCCGGGGAAAAGTATGAAACGGTGATCGAAAACGGCTTGATCGTGAGCGACACGTTCGTTGGCAATTTCACGCCATAATACCTCCGAAGTGTGGAATGTAAAAACCGGTCCTGAGCCTGTCGAAGGGTCTCCCGATTTTGCTCGAAAGTCAGGAGATGTCGTGGCGTCGTTGGCGCCACGACTGCGCCGCTTTCGACTCCGTGCCTGACATGTTTTGCTTGTACACTCGAAGAAGGTTCGGGCAAACGCACAACAGGGAGTTGGGCTATGAAAAACGCGATTCGCATCATCGTTTTAACCGCGTTGGTCGCGGGCGTCTCCGCCGCCCCGCGCGAACCGTCCGTTGACCTGACCATTACCTTTACGGATACGGGATGCGCTGCCACGCCTTTCGAGGGAGACGCGCCGAACCCCATTTCCATCCGCGTCGAAAACCCGACTGACAAGGATAGCGCGCTCCTCACGTTTGTCCTGAAAGACGGGTACGGCGTTCAGGATATCTTGGATTACAAGGGGAATGCGCTTCCTCCTTTCATGGAAGGATACTCCATTCCCCATTATGCGCCTGGCATGAACGCCGATAAAGTCTTCGAAGTGGCGTTGCGTGACGACCGGGATAATTATCTCGTCTGCGCACAGGACGGAGTCGGTGCATTGGCTGTGCCGCTGGTGTTGAAGCCATAAAGAGGAGCTTCCCAATGAAAATATTGATTCACCTGACGGTTCTGATCGCTGTGCTGTTAATCCCAACCGGCTGCGCCAAGCGCGAGACCTGGGATTACCTCGTCATGGGCGTGATGTCGCGCGCCAGCATGAGTTTCATCCCCCAGCAATTTGCAGCTCACATCCAGGACGAACTCGGCGTGGACGTGGTCATCCATGAGCAGGAGCGATGGGAGCCGAAAGAAATCCTGGAGAACCTGCGCTCGAACGACGACCTGCGCGAACTGGTCAAGAACGCGGAGGTCGTCACCTTTGATTTTCATCTGGAATTCCTCAACGCCCCGGAAGCGAAATATTCAAGCAAACTTTACGGCGGCGACGATAACCAGGATTGCCTGCGTGAAGCACTGGCGGTGGAAAAAGAAAATGTCGCCGCCATCCTGGATCTTCTGGCTGAATTGCGCGCGGGGTCTCCTGTATTACTGCGCGTGTTCATCATTGACGATCATTACTATCAGTTTTCATTGCCCAATGTGCCAACTCCGCTGGTAAAACCGGAGGTGGCTGAGGTTTTGAAAATTTATTATCACGATTTACAGCAATTTGTGGAGGAGGAAGGGCAGGCGCGCGGAATCATAGTGGTACGCGCTTTGCCCGACCCTTATTTTCAGGACTCAAAGCCTCCGGCTGAATGGCTGGATTTCATCGGACATTATACGGAGGCGGGCAGCCGGGTCATCACCGATGAACTGGTCAAGCTGGGTTTGGAGATGACGGTGTTGAAGTAACATCGTCCCGAAGGGTGGTGGGCATGATTCTTAACTTTCCAGAAATCCTTCGGGACGTTTGTCACGCGGAACTGTAGCTGAATGACTGGATGGCATCGAACACTGTAGGGAATCGGGGAATCGAGTGATTGTGAGAAGAGAGATGCGCAAGACGGAGCGCGAGTTTACGGTTGCATCCCCGCGACTCTCGTTAAAAATAAGCTAAAAGCAAATATGCAACACGGAATACACGCGAGAAGGATTAAGAGAATATTTAGCGCCAATCCTGTTTGGGAGCCTTTACTTGTCGCTTTAAATGAAGCCAGATATCCGTAATAGACTCCGGTGCCTGCCAGCGCCAAGACAGTAAAGGGCAGGCAGATGCCGATGATAAGAATAACCGGGAGCAACAGTTCGCCCGGCAAAAAGCCAAGCCTGTCTGGATCATAATCAATAAAATCCAAAAGCATATATCCACAACAAAAACAATTAAAGAAGAGGATAATCGAGGTAACCCAGAAGAGCGTCAAAGATTTCCGCCCGGAAGAAAGCGATTGCTGGCTGTTTTCATCGGTTGGATCAGGTTGTTGCGATATGGAATCGCTCATTACTCTATCCTTCCTTTTGGCAGACGTTAATGGAGTTCCCAGTTGCAGGTATGGAGTTATTATATAGCGGGTTTCAAGCGATTTTCATTGCAAATGACTTCCTGGGAGTACGAAATAAAAAAACCCTGAACCAGTTCATTTGCGCTGTAACCGCGGGACAATTTGAAAATTGTTCTACGGGATGAAGACCTCGCACACGCCAGCGGCAATCTCGCATAGCGCAACTTCGTCTTTTAGCCAGTTTACGCGGAAATGAGTCGAGCCTTCTTTCGGCGTCCAGAACAGCACGTCGAAGGGACGGTCGAAGCGCGCCTGGACGGTTTTGATCACGCCCGCCCAGCAGTCTGGCGGATTGAGGTAGGGCGGGTCCTGGTCGCCGTAGACGGTGATGTTTACGCAGAAGTTGCGCGGCAGGTGGGTGAAGTCGGGGGTCTCCCACAGATGGGCTTCGAAGTGATCCTTGAAGGGCAAACCCTGTTCGTCCACGCGTTCGAAGGTAAAGCCGGAGATGCTGCGGGTTTCATACGAGTGGTTCATCATGTAGAAGCTTGTCTCGTTATAGAAAAGCGTATAACGACTTCCCTCGGGGTAGCGGATGGTGGGGGTGACCAGTCCCTGCGGCGCGGGTTCGGCGGTGGCCGTGAAGGGGACGAGGGTCGCCGTCGGTTCGGGCGCGGAGGTCGAGGTGGGGGAGGGGCTGGGGAGCGGGGAAGGTTCGGGCGCGGGTCGAAGCGTGGGGGATTCGATTTCGGCGGGCGGAGTGGCCGGGAGTTTGAATCCGTTTTGGGCGAAGAGAAAGGCTCCGATTCCCAAAAGAAGGAGGGGGATGACGACCCAAAGCCACGGTTTTCGTTTTGATTTTTTGTTGCTTGAATGTACGGTGGCTGGCAGTTTTTCGACGACAAGTTCGGGCGCGACGAAGGGCGTGGATACCGACCGTTTGGAGATCTGCTCGATGGATTTTTCACTGCGGCGCACGGTTGGCACGCCGACGGGCAGCGGGGGCAGGGGCGTTTTCTTTTCGGCGCCGTTGTCGGTGAATGCGGCTTCGAGGGCGTCCATCAACTGCGAACCGGATTGATACCGTTCGCGGATATTTTTTTCAAGGGCTTTCAATAGAACTTTTTCAACGGGCAGCGGAAGGATCGGGTTGATGCTGCGCGGCGCGGGCGGCTTTTCGGAGATGTGTTGCAGGGCAATGCTGGCGGGCGATGAGTCGTTGAACGGGACCGCGCCTGTCAGAATCTCGTACATGATGACGCCCAGCGAGTAGATGTCGGACTGGGGAACCGCGTCGGCTGAACGTTTGGCTTGCTCGGGCGATATGTAGTGGGGCGTCCCGAAAATGTCTCCCATCGAGCCGTCGCGGATGTCGAGCGCCATGCCGAAGTCGCCCAGCAGGACGCGCCCGTCTTTGGAGAGCAGGATGTTCGAGGGTTTTACGTCGCGATGGATGACGCCGTTGCGGTGGGCGTAGTCGAGGGCGCCGGCGACCGCCCTGCCCACACGCATGGCGTCTGCAAGGGGCATGAGCGTGTTTTCCTGGTGATACAGTTCCATGATCGCGCCGAGGTCCTGCCCGTCCACGTATTCCATGACGTAGTAGGGGAAGCCCTGCGCGTCGTCGGCGTAATAGATCTGGAGGATGTTCTCATGACGCCATTGCGCCATCATGCGCGCTTCCTTGACGAAGCGCCCGGCGTAGGCGGGATGGTTCCGGTAGCGTTTGTCGAGCACTTTAATAGCGACCGGGCGGGAGAGTTTGACATCCTGCCCATAGTAGACCGTCGCCATGCCGCCCTGACCGATCAGGCGGTCCACGCGGAAGTTGCCGAGGGACATTCCGATCAGCGGGTCTTTCATGATGTGGGCTTTCCTTTGCGTTGTGTAGGTTGTGGTTTGGGCATGGTTTTCCGGCTGGTGCTCGTGATGCGCGACAGGTCGCGGATGTAGCGGTTGAATCCTTCGGCGTAGGCGTCGAGATAATCCTGGGCGATCAGCAGGGCAAGGTCTTTGCGCCCGCTACCGTAAAGGGTTTCGACATGCGGGCGGAAATCGCGCAGGTGGATGCGCAGGACGTTTTTCGCGTCGGTGATGATACCCCATGCGAGTTGTTTCTGGTTGTTGTCGTCCTTGGCGGTCATGAAGCGGGTGAGGGTGCTGGACGAAACCACCGCGCCGACGTTCGAGATGACCTCACGCCCCTTGATGATGTTATTGAGCACTTCGAAGCGCTCGGGTATTTTATCGAGCAGCCGCTGGATGGGAAGCGGCAGGTGCGCCAGGAGTTTGATCGCCCCGGCGGAGGCGCTTTCGCCCTGGGCTGCCACCTCCTTGGCACGCGAGAAGTAGGTACCCAACCCCTGCAGGACGGCGAGATAAACCCTTTGCAGGGAGTTGAAATTATCGAAGAGCACGGCGCGGTCATTGCCTGAGGCGCTTTCGTATGCGCCCAACATGCGTAACGTCTGTTCGTGCATGGCAAGCAGGTTCAATTCGGCAAGCGGCACTTCGATGGACATCGGGTAGACGCGGTCTCGCGGGGTTTTCAGGGTGGCGTCCATGGGGATGAGGATGGACGGGTTTGTGCGGCTGCCCTCCTCGACGATCTGCCTGAGCGACGCGGAAAGGGCGGGGTCTGAGGCAGAGAGTTTCTGTATCTCCTCCGACAGGCGCTTCGAAGGGACGTAGGTTGCCGCATGGATGGCGCGGTATAGAACCAGCAGGTCGTTCACGGTCAGGTCGATCTTGCCTTCGCTGCGCTGTTTGAATCCGTTGCGCAGGGCGAGGCAGGCTTTGATGTCCACCCTGTCTGACTCCGCGCCGACCTCCGGTATGATGTGTGGCGCCTGCTCCACCAGGCTCAGGTCTGCGGGGGAAAGTTGCAGGGTGAGCGAGGTATAAAGGCGGAAGGAGGCCGGGGTGGGCTTGGGCAGCAGGCTCAAATAATGCGCCCAGGAAAGCGCTTCGTTTGTCATGATCTCCGCCAAAGCCGTTCCCCAGGCGCCGTCGAAGAAGATATGCGACTGGTCGAAGACGAAGGTCTCGCCGGTATCAAAGATCGTCATGGCGTGCGAGCCGACTCCGCGTTCGGTCTGGCGCAGTTCTGAAAGCGGCAGGCTGCGTTCGCGCAAATCGGTCGAGAGCAGGATCGGAGCAAACTTGAGGTTATCCAGGTCGCTGACCAGTTCCGGGCTGAGTTTGGAGCGCAGTTCCGCCAGCGATGAGCGCTTGATTCTTGCCAGCGAAGCAATCTGCGAAGGCGTTGCAACCGGCGAGGAAAGCAGGGAGGCGATCTGCGAACGGGCTGTGTTCACATCCAGGGGGCTGCCAGACTCATCGCAAACCGGCAGCAGGTAATAACTTCCCTTGTGAATGATCCCGATCCGCGCATCGGCAAGGGTGTACGGCTCGCGGATTTCCCCGTAAAGACCCGGATCGAGAGTTGCCAGAATGGACATCTGCTTCTGGTAGGCAGCCAGTTCCTGCCCGGCGGCAAACAGGATCGCCTCCTTCCAATTCTTGAGAACATCCTCCCGCGTGGTCTGGGTTTTGGCGCGTAAAAACTCGTCGAACTTCATCCGGCGGTAGTCGGGGTAGTCGTACAGGGCGCCCTCTTCATTGCGGCGGTAGGGACGTTTCATTTCCCATTCCCGCAGGATGCGCTTCGCCTTTTCCGTTTCCTGCCCGGCTTCGCGCATGGTCTTCTCGAACAGCGAAACCGTCGCCCGCTCGCGCCATTCGTTCTCGAGCAGCGCCGGGTACTGTTTCAGGCAGGCAACCGCCGCCATAAACCAGGCGGTCAATCTATCCACCTTGTCGAGCGGAATATTGTGATCCTTTAACGAGGTATCGAAGCCGTGCGTCTCATTGGTGTGCCGCGCCGTATCTTCGCGCAGGGCATACTCGGCGTAGAACTGCCACATCCCATCGGGGAAGGCAGACTCAGGGTCCTTGCCTGCCAGCTTCAAAAGGTTTTGATATCCCCACAATACGGCGGCCGGACCGGCAAAAAAAGCGGCATACACCGCCTGGTCGAGAATCTGCTCGACGCCGCTAAAAAGCGCGGTCACATCCTGTTGTAATTTTTGCGCAGGAATACGCCTGCCCGGCAGGCGCGCCAGCCCGCTCAGGATCATGCCGGGGACATTCCCAGCCGGGATGATCTTCGAGACCAGTTGCACCACCGACTCGATCTCCGGCAGGGTCAGCCGCGATAATTGTTGAACGGAAATATTCTTCACCACCGTCCGCAGGCTGGCGGCAGTCAGTTCCGACGCTTTTTTGACCGAAGGGCTATCCGCGCTCATTACAGGAATTATATTTCACGTTCCCAGCCGATTTTCGCATCTTTCATTTTTGTTAGGCGCTGGTATATATGAAGTGTGACCAACAGGGGAGGGGAGACCCAGCCATTTATAATGGACGCATGTCGGTTCATGGATTTCGACTCTCGCCCAGCAGACTCATCCCGCTCGACCTCCCCGCCTCTTCCCTCGACGGGTTGACGGGCAGCGTTTCAGACGGTTTTTACTCCACCTTTGCCACCCTCTCCGGCGGGACCCGCGTCCTCGGTTTGTCTGCCCACCTCAAACGACTCTACGCCCCGGCAAGCGACCTGCGCCTGCATCCCTCCGTGAGCGAGACCGCGCTTCGCAGGCATATTGCAAATCTGGCGCATGAAAACCTCCCCGCCGAATCGCGGATTCGCGTAATTCTCACCAGGGATACCGGGGATATTTACATTGGCATCCAGCCATTCGCGCCCCTGCCGGATTCGATTTACAAAAAGGGCGTGAACTGCTTAACAGCGGAAATGGCGCGTCACGACCCGCGCATCAAAGGCACAGACTTCATCGCCAAAAGCGCCGAACAGCGCAAACGGGTCCAGGGCGATGTCTTCGAAATCCTGATGACGAGGCGCGGGGGAATACTGGAGGGGATGACATCGAATTTTTACGCCGTTTTAATACCGCAAGGTTCACCTTGCGATTCGCAAAATTTATTTTGCGGTGTTCTCATCACTGCCCAAAAAGGAATCCTGCCCGGAGTCACGCGCCGCGCCGTACTGAGACTCGCAAGAGGGGAGGGGATGTCCATTGAATATCGCCCGCCGCGCATGGATGAAGAATTCGACGAAGCCTTTCTCACATCCAGTTCGCGGGGCGTGGTGCCGATTGTAAAAATAGACGGCAGGCGGGTGGGGCAGGGGAAGCCCGGGGCGTGGACAAAAACTCTCTCTTTAGCGTATCAAGCCTATGTTGGGGAAAGAAGCGAGAAAATCATTCCATAATGCAATCAGCAGGGGGTTACTTCTTTTTCTCGAACACCTCATGATAGGCTTTGTCCAATTCATCATCAGATAAGTGCGTATACCGTTGGGTGACCTGGATGTTTTTATGGCGGGCGAGTTCCTGGGCTATTTTCAGGTTGCCTGTGCCGCGCAGCGCTGTGGTGACAAAATAATGTCGGAACGAGTGTGGCGTGATCTTGCCGACCATCTCTTTGCCGAGGAATTGTTCCACGCGTTCCTTGACGATGTTGCGACCTGTGGTCGGGGTCATGGGTTTGACCTTTTTCCCCGCGCCTTTGTCGTGACGGGCGAAAAGGGGAAGCGAACTTAATTGCCTGCCTGAATTTCCGTCCAGGGCTGCGCGTTGGGCAAGATAATCTTTGACGGCTTGCAGGGAACGCGATGTAAAACGGACAACGGCTTGTTTATCGCCTTTGCCTATGATCAGGGCGCGTTGTTCATTCCAGTCAATATCTCCGCGCCGCAAGTTGCACGCTTCGTGGACGCGGAAACCGGTATCTGCGAGGGTGATCAGGAACGCCCGGTCACGGTATGCGCGTAACTTAATGTCTGACAATTTCTCTTCATCATCCAAAGTGACGATCAAATTATCGACGTTTTCGACCTTGTTTAGGAGGGTCTCAATATCATTCGCAGGAAATTGCGGATAACGCACACCCGGGCGTCTGGATCGTTGTTTGATCAACACAGCCACGCGGGATTGGTTGATGCCGGCTAATCGCTCTGAATCAACGTACAAAAAGAAGCCTTTGACCGCCTGCAAATACAGTTGCTCTGTGGCGGGCGAAAACGCATTGAGATGGTCTACAAGGGGCGACAGAAGGTCTTCGGTCAAATTTTCGATCGGGGTGGAGGCGGGGTCCATGGATTGTTTTCGCAAGACCTCGCTGAAAACCTGCAAGGCATTCTTATACGAAAACTTTGTGTGCCTGCTGCGCGAGCGTTCGACCATGCGCAGATACGCATCCATTGCGTCGGAAATTACGGGAGAATTCTTCTGTGAAGGGTCTGGCATGGCTTCATTATACGAAATTCCGCTCTCCTGTCAATGCTTTCGATAATAATACTTATCGAAAGCATAAGGGCATGTCATTGCGAGCCGACAGGTGAAGCAATCCCCCCGCCTCCCCACCGGGAAAATGATTAAGAATGAAGTTCGAACGATGAACCGCAAGGCGAACGACGCAAAACGCAAATCGCGCAGTTTTCCATTCCCCATTCCCCCATTCACTATTCCCCATTCACTATCTCCCCCCCGCCTCCCTCACCTCCGCGTAATCGGCACCAACCTCCCGCGCCCAAACGCCCGCCCGCTGACCTTCAACACCACGCCCATCCCCCAGCGTTTGTGTTCGCTCGCCCGCATCATCGCATTCGACTCATCCGCCAGCACCATCGCTTCCACTTGCGGCGACACGATCTCATAATCAAACGGGTCCACCTGTCCCTCGCGCAACTCCGCTGTCGGCTCGCGCGTCATCACAAACTCCGGAATCACCCCTCCCATTTCCCATTCCCCATTCACCCACTCCGCCAACCCCATCACCTCCCCCTTCGTCACATCCCCCAGCGGACTGACCGCCCCCGCCATATCGCCGTACAGGGTCGCATATCCCAGCGTCAACTCGGTCTTGTTGCTGGTATTGATGAGGAACCCGCCGCCGCTGTTGACGTAACTCATCAAGATGACCATCCTCAGCCGCGCCTGGATGTTTTCTCCCGAGACTCCCCCGCTTCTTTCGGGACCGAGGACCTGTTCGCTCGCTTCGTGCATTTTCTCCAATGAGACTTGTTCAAACTTAATCCCCAAATTCCCAGCCAGTTCCCGCGCCGACTCCGTTGACCTCACATCGGTATATCGCGAGGGAATCGCGATTCCCGTCACATTCTCCGCGCCCAACGCCTCCGCCGCAATCACCGCCGCCACCGACGAGTCGATTCCGCCCGAGAGACCGAGATAGGCTTTCTTCATTCCGTTTTTATTTGCAAAATCCCGCACGCCCAACACCAAGGCGTTGAACAATTCCTTTTCCCCACTTGACCCCTTTGTGTCCTTCGTGTCCTTTGTGTTTAAATCAATTACCCGCACATCTTCTTCAAATCTACTCAACTCCTCCCCATCCAACACAAAACTCCCGCCGTCGAAGATCAACTCATCCGTCGCGCCGACAAGATTGGCAAAGACGAGAGGCAAACCCTGTCTTTTTGCGTGATGCACCCTCCCCTCCCCCACCCCTTTGCGATACGGCGAAGCGGAAATGCAGACCAGCATCTCCGCACCCATGGACCTCAACTCCGCGCCGGGATGGACGGAATATTCCTCGTCCCACATATCCTCGCAGATCATCACGCCGACTTTTTTCCCGGCGATCTCGATCGGAGGCAGAGTCTTCCTCCCCGGCACGAACCAGCGCGGTTCATAGAAAACATCGTAAATAGGCAACAACTGCTTGACCTGCGCGACAGTCATCTCCCCGCTCTTCATCAGATAAGCGACATTATGCAAAGCCGGGTGCTGATAATGTTTCTCGCCCGACGGTTTGAACGATCCCACCAACAGCGGAGGCAAATGCCTGGCTTGTCGCGCCAGATCCAAAGTCGCGGCTTGAACCGCCTCCACGAACGATGCGTCATACAACATATCGCGCGGAGGGTATCCCGGCACGGTCATCTCGGGGAAGACGATCAAATCCGCATCCCGGACTTTTTCGGCGGCGTCGAGGATGCGGGCAATATTCCCGTTCAAATCCCCCACCGTCGTATTGATCTGAGCAATTGCTAATTTCACCTTTTCCCTATTCCCTGATCCCTATTCACTCGTTCTTCCCCATCGCTTCGAGTAAATTCAACGCCTCCATCACGCTGTCGCGCTTCATGCAGACCTGGTCGCCGAGCATGAAGGTGCGATAGCCGATCTCCATCAGGAACGCCACATCCGAAATATCCGCGCTGACGGGGATGGGAGTCCACGCGAGGGAGTCTAAAATGCGGCTGGCGACGATGGCGTGCGGGTCGGCTTGGATGATGGTCTTCAACGCGGGGATGATTCTATGCGGCTGTAACACTTCGACGTATAAATCGCCCCGCGCCGCCATCAGTTGACCGTGTTTCGCTTTTTCATTTCGCGCAAAGTCCAATCCCTTTTGCGTCTCGATCTTGGAAACCACCTCCGCGTTCGGCAGCAGACTCTTAACCTCGTCCACATCCGCCGCGGACTCGACGTACGAAAGCATCACCTTCGTGAGACCGAGTTCCTTCATCGCGGCGAGATAGGCGCGGTCTGTGTCCGTCAGTGTGCCTTCGATTTGCAGGGATGGATGCACGATATTGACCGACTCGCCCGGTCCCACCATGCGGCGCGGACCGTCCTCCATGATGAGCCGTTTCCCATCCACCGCCGCCACGCGGACGCGTTCATTCCCGTCGGAGAAATACGCATCCACCGGCGTATGAACTTGGATGGCGTGACTCAGTTTTATTTCGGTGAACGGCGGCATCGCCGGCTCCGCGACACGCAGTTGACGCCCTTTCAGGTCCACCCATAACGGCTGTTTGAATTTGGAAAGCCGCTCCAAAACCTCACGCGGACTCTCGCGCAGCGGCATGACCGTATTCAGCCGCAATCCGCTCACAATGGAATGCGCGGCGACTTCTTCGATAAACGAAGCGTAGGGAGGGATGGTGACGATGGCGTTCATAAGAGCGTAGACAAGTAGACAAGTAGGCAAGTAGACAAGTAGACAAGTAGATAAGTAGATAAGTAGACAAGTAGACAAGTCGTCTCAACTTCCTTTGTGTACCTGTCTACCTGTTTACCTGTCTACCTGTATACCTTACAACTTCAACGTCGTCCCGCAATACTTGCACTTGAACATCCCATCGGCATTGAGCGGGATGGGCGCGCCGCAGCGGGGACAGATCATCTCGATCGGCTTGCTGACCTGTTTTACCTTGTTCTCGTCCTGCCGCGCGCGCATATTGTCCTGAAAATCGCCGAAGTAGCCCCACGAGCGGGCGACCAAGCCCATGGCGTAATCCACGGCGCGTTGTTCGTCTTCGATGTGGAAGATCTTCTGGTCGCCGATGGCTTTGCCCCATTGATCGTCTATCTGGTCGCCGCGCTTCCCGGTGGGACGGCGCATGAACCAGGTGTTCCATCGCTGGGTCAGTTTCTGCCATTCCTTGAGCGCGTCCAGGTCGCCGGATTTGTCGCCGAGGTAATGCTCCACCTGTTTGCCGGAGATATTCGGGTGCATGGTGATGTCGCCGAAGACGATCAGGAAGGGAGTCTCCTCCGCGTTGGGAATCTCGACATGCGTATTGACCCAGTGCGCGAACAGGCCGTACGACTCAGGCGCATCCCCTCCCCCGCCTTCGCCGAAGAGCGAACCGAGCAATTGTTCGAGGTCGAAACCGCTGGCAAAGGTGGTCACTTGCAGGGGCCACTTGTCCACGCCCGCATCGCCGATGGCGGCAAAACAGATTTCCACGTCGGGGCGGTATTGCGAGAGTGTGTTGTAGAACAGGGGCAGGCGGTCGAATATCTCGGCGGGCCACGAAGCCATCGAGCCGGTCACGTCAATCGCCACGATCAGCGGATTCTTCGACTGCGTGCTGACGGTTTTCTTCGGGTCAATGATCTTCTCGTTCGGTCCCGATTTTCCCTGATACGTGCGCGGACCCGCCGCCTTCGCCCGCGCGGCAGAATCCGCCCGCGCCGGAGCCGCCGCCGGGGCATACGCATACCCCGATTTCCCGTACCACGAACTGGTATCTTCATCCCATGAATACATATCTCTGTTCTCCTTTTTTTAAACTGCCTTCCGCCTTCTACTTACTGCCTTCTATTCACTATTCACTACTCACATTCATTCACCGCCCACCATTCACTACTCACTCACCACCACCCGCATCGCCAGCGTCTCCAACCCAAACTCTTTCCGAAAACGGACGTCCAACCCATTCTCTTCGATGTACCCCCCGACTCGTTCCGGGACCCAAGCCTGCCAGTCCTCCCCTTTCGCCATCAGCGCGCGGACGGTTGTTCCGTCCACCTTGATAAACTCGGATGGGGAGAGAAACTCCACGGGTCGCATGAGGCGGTAGTCGTCCTTCATCAGGTTCGCCACGTAGGGATTATCCGTCACGAAGGCGTCCAACCCGCCGAACATCTCCTTCACCATCGCCCGCCAGCGCGGACCGTCGTCCAGGTCTGGAACTGCGATGATTGCGTACTCGGCGCTCTCTTGCGCCGGGTCTCGATCATTCAACACCAGCCTCAACATCGCCCCGGTCTCTTCCGCCGTAAACGGATTTCGCGCATTATACCGGTTCGCCGAGCCGACGCCGATGATCACACGCCCCGCCTGTTTACTCATCGCGTGCAAGACCGCCGCCTGCCCCAAATGGACGGGCTTCCAACGGGCGATCATGGCGATGCGGTTGAAGGACATTGCGTGATTATAACGCTCACCTGCTCTTCCTCCCCCAAATCCGACATAAAAAATTTTACTTAATACCGAAAGCGCTTAGCTGTCGTAGTGCCCGAAGGGCGGAGGGGGCAAAGGTGCTGGTAAAATTGTCAAAATTTGGGTTGAGAGTTGGAGACCTGACAGGTTTCATCATAACGAATGTTAATTGGACTTCTATGAACGCGAGCGTAGTTGGTTAATTGTGACTCTACGGAAACCTGTCAGGTCTTTTTACCAGGAGAAATATCTTGTTCGAACAAACCTTCAAAAACATTGACGATAAATTATGGAAAGATGCGGGTTGTTCCAGTGAGTTGGATTATGTGGAGCAGACTTCGTGGATTCTGTTTTTAAAATATTTGGACGATCTGGAAAAGGATCGCAAGGATGCGGCGGAGTTGACGGGCAAGGACTACTCCCCCATCATTACAGGGAAATATCGTTGGGATCAGTGGGCGGCAAGAAAGACGAAAGAAGGAAAGATTGACCATCACAACGCCAAGACAGGCGATGATTTGATTGACTTTGTGAACAATGAATTGTTCCCGTATCTCAAGAAGTTTAGGACGACGGCGGACCATGCGGATACGATTGAGTATAAGATCGGGGAGATTTTCAGCGAGTTGAAGAACCGCCTGCAAAGCGGATACAACCTGCGGGAGGTGATCAATCTCGTGGATGAACTGCGCTTCCGTTCGTCGAAAGAAAAGCATGAGATGAGCGCGTTGTATGAGGATAAGATCAAGAATATGGGCAACGCGGGGCGCAATGGCGGTGAGTATTACACGCCGCGCGCGTTGATCAAGACAATCGTGAAGGTGGTAAATCCGAAGATCGGGGAGACGATCTACGATGGGGCGGTTGGGTCGGCGGGATTCCTCGTCGAGGCGTTTGAGTTCCTTCGGGCAGGATCAGGTATCGGCACGAAAGAGGCGAAGCTCCTTCAGGAGAAAACGTTCTACGGCAAGGAAAAGAAGTCGCTGGCGTATATCATCGGGATTATGAATATGATCCTGCATGGCATTGAAGCGCCGAACATTTTGCATACCAACACGCTGGCGGAGAATCTTTCTGATATTCAGGAGAAGGATCGTTATAACGTGGTGCTGGCGAACCCGCCCTTCGGCGGCAAGGAACGCGCCGAGGTGCAGCAGAACTTCCCGATCAAAACGGGCGAGACGGCGTTTTTGTTTTTACAGCACTTCATCAAGATTTTGAAGGCGGGCGGACGCGCGGGCGTGGTGATCAAGAATACCTTCCTTTCGAATACCGATAACGCGTCGGTGAGTTTGCGCAAGCAGTTGCTCGAAACCTGCAACCTGCACACGGTGTTGGACCTGCCTGGCGGCACGTTCACGGGCGCGGGCGTGAAGACGGTGGTGCTGTTTTTTGAGAAAGGCGCGCCGACCAAGAAGGTCTGGTTCTATCAATTGAATTTGGAGCGCAATCTCGGCAAGACCAATCCGTTGAATGAAAATGATCTGGCAGATTTTGTGAAGCTGCAAAAGTCGAAAGCGGATTCAGAGAATTCGTGGACGGTGAATATGGCGGATGTAGACCCCGCCTCCTTCGACCTTTCGGTTAAGAATCCGCACAAACAAGCGGACTCTACGCTGAGAGCGCCTCTAACTATTCTCGACGAGATGAAGTCGCTGGATGAGGAGAGTGCGAAGATTTTGAAATCGATTAAGGGGATGTTATGAACATGTTGTATGAAAGAAAA
>JADJBU010000013.1 GCA_016703605.1 Candidatus Villigracilis adiacens
TGCGCTCTTCGTATCGTATCGCGGCAGAGCAAGTGAGAGCGCTGAGCGTGGTGCATCGCAAGATTGTACGGGAATGGGGCGATAAAGGCGAAAATCAATTACCGGTAATGGGTAAGAAATAAATCTCAACAATCTCCTTAAACAAATTGTTTTTAATAGAACAATGGCACGATTGATGGGGCTAAACCATGACCGTTGATGACCTGACGCCCAGAACAATTTACTGGCTTTCAGGCAGAACTAAAATCCTTTCTCCGGCGTATAACTGTTAGTGCAGGATGCAGAGGATATTGTTCAAGAAACCAAGACGTTGCTCACGAATGCAGCTGATTTCCCGCGGTGGAATTCGACCGTGATCTTCGGTCTCCGGCAGGATGCAAAGCGGCGGAAACCATCGAGTTGAAATCCACACTGGATAGCGAGAAGCGTATATTCGATGAGTCTTTCGATTATTGCAGCGCAGGTCATGCTCAAAAAAGAGCGCCGTCCTTGGCGGCGTGTTGCGCCAGAATCCTGCGCTGTGGTACTAAATGCATCCAGGTAAAAAATGCCCGGGGCCAGGATCCACGAAAACAGTACCGCGTTTGAGCCCCGCGCCACAAGTCCGGCAGAAGCGGTCACCGTTGAGGTTTTGGCGCGCGTCCGTGCGGGCAGTAGAGGCTAGTGGCGTCATCCTCGACATCGGTGTGGGAATGTTTCGGGCGGGGTTTGGATTTGGAACGCGCCCCATTGGAAGTAATACCGCCAGCCCGCCCGCGATCGCTGATGACACCAGCCACGCCGATGATGTAGGGCAGGCTGTTTGAACGAGACGCGCCCGGGCGTATCTTCGTGCCTTGTCAGGTTCGGCGATCTGCACGCTTTGCGTCTGTGAGACAGCGAAGTGTATCGGTGGTCTTAACGTAACTGAGGATAGCGCAAATTCCTGACCGGCGTCGAGTGAGACCAGGCTGCTTTCAGTCGTTCAAGCCATTGGAATTTTGAACGGTTTCATGTTTTAGGTCGAGTGAGACCGTGGTCACATCCAGCGGTTCAAGCATGAGGTACTGGAAGGACTCGACCACAAGGCCGGTGTATCCAAAAGGTAGGTGAATGCGTTCGTCCCCGTTGAATGCTGAGGGTTGGTAATTTTCGAAGGGGTACGGCACGTTCTGTTCGATGAGCATGCTCGAAGGTTTGAACTTCGCCTTCGGGCCCTGTTCGGTCCTCGTGAGTAAAAGCCATAATGGCGCGCCGCCCGCGTCGGATGCGACGGCGACCGGCGTGGCTTCGGCTGGGATGCGGAAGGTGAGTGTGACGGGCAGGGAAAGAGTCCGGTTGCAGGCTGGAAATCGGCGATGACTAACATGCTGGGCTGGTCTATCGGGGCGTAAGAACTGCACGGTGACGATTGCCAGCGCGCCGCACGCATCATCCTGCGCGGACGCGGAAATGGGGAAGACCAGAATCAACCCCAGAAGAAGGGAGGGTATTTGCGCATTGAACGCCTCAAACGGTAAGGGTTGGCACCGCGCCGTCAAAGCGACAGCCGCTTGCGCGCCTTTTACGCATGAGCCGTTTTTTGGATGCCACCATGCGCCATTTTGGCGGGGCGGATCGATGTCATTCGATGGCGGGGATGAATGTCATCGGTTTTGGAGGAGAACCGCAAGGGTGATTAAATAAACCCCTATCCGGCATAAAGGTCAAATCCACAAACGGACAAGCCTCTCTCCTTTAGGAGAGGGCGGGGGGGGAGGTCCCGAATTCAAAAAAACACTGGGACATTCACCCAGTGTTCTCTCGTTAGCCTCATCCTTTGACCCATTTCACTTTTGAAAGGTTTCTGTACGAATTGACCAGCCTTCATATCCGCTGTCCATAGATCGATTTCCATCCATTCTGCCAAGGCAAGGTAGTGGCGTCATACCGTGGCAGGGAGGTTGTACCGCATGGCAATTTCCTTGGCACGTGGATGCAAATCAGAAACAGTGACCATTTCAATAGGTAGAGCGAGAGCTGCTCTTTATGTCGTTTCAACAGCCTGGTGGCGGGTAAATTCCTGCCTTGTAATATCGATACAGTCCATTGGTTACTTCGTAATATAACAAGGACGGTGCAATACTTTATTTCATCTGCCATCCAACTTTCCCAAAGGTTGGTGGCGGCATCTGAAGTGACAATTTTATGACAACACTGGCATCAATGCAAGCGCGCTGAGGAGTTGCTCATCTCTTTCCTCCCGCCCAAACGTATCATTTCTGCTGGATTTGGCAACATGCATTCCTTCAATGCTGCACGCACTGTCTTGCGGGACTCTTCCAGTAATCTCCGCCAATCTGTTTGATCTTTTGCCGCAACTAATTGGTCGTATGCCTTCTCTGGAAAGGACAACGACTTGCTTTGCCGCGTTCTACAATGACGGGGGCAATCTTGGCTTGTTTCATACATCCCCCAAAGTTGATTCGGGCTTTTGTGGCACCTGATTGTCTTGAGCACCGGTGCCTTTGATTGATTAATCGATTAATCAATCGAAAATATACTCTCAGGCTGGACATTTGTCACCCCTCAAATCAAAACACTGGGACATTCACCTTCAGTGTTCTCGCGTTACTTCTATAAGTCTTTTGGCGTTAATCCAGTGACTTTGGCAGCCCGCCAGCATTTTTTAAAACGATTTCGTCGTTCCTGAAAGCAAAACGACATCCGCCCAGCCAGCGCGTTCCAGTATCTTATGCGAACCCGTCTGTCGTTTGACCCGCCAGCCGATCTTTTCCAATGCCGCGAGCAGACGTTTCGCTTTGACG
Source organism: Candidatus Villigracilis adiacens (assembly GCA_016703605.1). Lineage (GTDB taxonomy): Bacteria > Chloroflexota > Anaerolineae > Anaerolineales > Villigracilaceae > Villigracilis > Villigracilis adiacens. The sequence continues at coordinate 2,787 of JADJBU010000013.1, forward strand.
CTTTTTCAGTCGCTCATGCTAATGAGAAGGAGAACATCAATGCAGGGATGGCTTCCCCATTATCCAAACGATCTGCGACCACGCGCAATGCCAAAGCCTGAGCATGAGCCATCGCATCGTCAGCGTCTTTCCCATACACCATCACGCCTGGCAATTCCTTGACTTCAGCCAGCCAGCGACCATCTTCTTCCTGTTCATATTCAACGGTAAATTCATTTCGACCTGCCTTTCATACCCTTATTTTACCTGTTTTCAGAACTCATAAATCAAAAACACTGGGACATTCATCCCAGTGTTCTCTCGCCCTGCCATATCGCATTGTTATCGCCTTACAAACAACCCCTCCCGTCTCCCTAAAGGGGGAAGCTAAACCACTATAACCGAGAGAATTTATCTTGGACACGAAACCTATTCCACAAGCGGACTATTCCCTTTAGGGAAGGGCGGAGGGGAAGGGTCGCCATCCCATGTTTCTCTCGTTACCCGAAACTCCATTGAGTAATTTCGCTATCTTCTCCGCCCGCTCTCTCGCATCATCCCAATCATCATAATTTGAACAGACACAAACTTCACGCTTTTCCGTCTGGTCAATGACCACAAATGTACTTCCATCAAACCGGCTGACAACATATCTCTGCATGGCTTATCTCCCTTTGAGTTTCATCCGATATTGACCGCGCCCAACAAAATCAAGAACCCCTTTATCCCGCAAAACTGCAACTGCTGACAGCCTTCGCCTTTCATTGTTATTCGATGGATGTTTGGCTTGCACCACTTCTTCAAACCCATAGACATCCTCCAGCGAAAACTCAGCCTGCTTGATTTTCTCCACGCACATCAACACATCCAACAACCAGCCTTTTGACTCGACGTTCCCTGCGGCTTTGACAAAATCGGTTTTGCTCCACTTTTCGAGCACCTCATCTTTGTTCTTGCGGACTCCGTTTTGGACGAAGAAGATTTTCCCAATTTCAGGGATATTGCTCACATCGATATTACAACCAATCCAACCTGCCCGTCTTGCTGTGGAGAAAGTGCTTTTCTCTTTTCAATAATCGACGGAACGAAGAGTATTTTGGGATGGTTAGGAAGTTTCTGATTTCAAAAGTGGATTTGTCATAAGTCAAAAGAAAAATTGGGATTGTTATCTGATTTCAGCCGCTCAATCATCGTGGAATATGCCCCATCTACAATCTTCTTTCCCATTTCCCCATTCTTAGACTTCAGTTCGTATTCTTCTGCACACCTTTACAGTAAAAATCTGCAACTGGTGAATTATTTTCAAAGGGATTTAGCGAACTTCCACAATTGGGGCAAAACCGATTTGTTACAACCTTCCGTCATCACACGAATCTTCTGTGCCTGACTTTTGTATTCGCTTGCGGAGAACTTTGAAAGTATCAATTCCATGAAAATCTCCCTTATTCAGCCATCCATGTCGTCAGGTAATTCTATCCAATCTGGCATTCCATTTGAAGCTTAGCAAGACCAATAACATCAGAAACTGACAATATCTTTTCCAGCCAATTGGAATACCCAGCAGTTTTCAAGAATAAACTGTACCATCATTGCTTTCGGCGAACTGTTCTGCGCTCACAATATCTTCAAGTTGAAAGAACTCAAATTCCAAAGCACCATCAAGAGAGATTTTCATAAATCGCCTTCCATCGTTCTAAAGGAGACAGATACTTTTGTCCCAAAACTCGGACATCACGCCAACAATCATCACACAATTCGAGTAAATCTGTCGAGCCTTCTTCCCAACAAACCTTTTTACGGCAGCGTTCACACTCCCAAAGTTCACCTTTGCAGGAAGTGTGATTTTTGCTTTCACAACCGACAACCTATTTTCATTCCACTTTCTTTGCCATAAATCAAAAACCTTCGTGTACTTCGTGCCCTTTGTGTTTAAAGCACTACCCACCAAGCCCCAACTCCTTCAAATTCTCCGCCCAAACTGGCGAAAGGCAAAGCAGTCACCTTATCAGCAATGGGATAGGAACGCTCCCCAGGGTAGATTACAAACAAATGATTCAACTGCAAATCATCCAGCGCGATCTGCATGGATGGTGTCAGGCGGGGCGCATCCACACGCTTGCACTCCAATCCGGCGTCCATCCTTGACCAACAGCAGGTCAAGTTCTGCGCCGTTGTGCGTTGCCCAAAAATACATTTCATCAGGAACAATGGCTTTTATTGCTTCTTCAATTACATATCCTTCCCACGATGCACCGCTTTTCGGATGGGTTTGCAGATCATGGTGTGTGCGAATGCCTAACAGCGCATGTAAAAGTCCGCTATCTCGGAAGTAAATCTTGGGCGACTTCACCTGACGCTTCTTCAAGTTCGAATGCAGGGCTGTAGAATACGCACCATAAAAACATCTTGAAGCAGGTCAAGATAGCGGCGGACTGTTGGCTCGCTCACGCCCATGGAGCGGGCAGGCTCGGCAGCATTCCAAATTTGTCCATGATAATGGGCAAGCATTGTCCAAAACCGCAACAGGTTGCCAGCAGGGATTTGTACCCCCCAACGCGGCAGGTCACGTTCGAGAAAAGTTTGCGCAAAATTCTTCCGCCATATAAAACTATCCATCTCGTTATTTGCCAGATACGAAAGCGGGAAACCGCCGCGCAGCCAATGTTCCCATCGCGTCCACGCCCACTTCCGCAAGGCTAAACCCGCTGATCGAAATAGTTTCCATGCGACCCGCAAGAGACTCGGACGATGAGCGAATCAACTCTGGAGAGGCGCTGCCCAAAATCAAAAAACGCGCAGGAAGACCATCGCGGTCAGCCAGCACGCGCAAAATGGGAAACAGATCGGGGCGGCGTTGGATTTCATCAATGACCACCAAATCGCGCAAATCCTGCAAGGCGGTCATGGGCTGTTCCAGCCGCGCCAGACTAACAGGGTCTTCCAAGTCAAAGTAATTGACCGAATCAGGGCGCACAAACTGACGCGCCAGAGTGGTTTTTCCGCTTTGGCGCGGTCCGACCAGCGCAACGATCCTACTCCGCCCTAAAGCCGTATTTATTTTAGAAAGTAGAGAACTTCTTTCAATCATGCCTACATAGTACCATGAAAATCGAAAGTTAGATGTTCGAATTTCATGGTACTGCACACCAAACCCCAACTCCTTCCCCGTCTGGCGACGGGACAGGCAAATTCTCCTCTTCGCTAAAACCCTAATTCTCTACTTATCTCCTCACTACTCCTCTTGCCCTTCCCCCCACTCATCTCCTTCCAAAACGCCTCATCATAGCGGCGTGACCGTACAGGCAGCGGCATTGGCACACCCCAACCGAGCAGCAGTACCTCTTCCTTCGGCTGCAAACGCGCCAGCATCCCGCGCAGCGATTCGCGCCCAGAAAGACCCGAAAGCACTGCCTGAATATCCAGGTCATCGCCCAGCCAGCCGCTAATGCGCGTGCCCAACTGACTCATCACCTCATCATAGATCTGCGATGGGCGCTGGTCCACGATCAACAGCGTCACATAATATTTGCGCAACTCGCGCGCGATGGTCGCAAAGGTCGTCTGCGCCGCCATCTCGCGGTTGAGCAGTTTATGCGCCTCCTCCACGACAATGATCAATGGCTTCGGCTCCGCTTTGCCGTGCGTACGGAACTCATTCGTCTTCTTCTCCCACGCAGAACGAATCTTACGAGTCAAGATATTTGATACAAAAAGATAATCCAAGTCAGTATCGTATTTTTCACCAAACGACAACACTACATGCTTACCAGCTTCTAAAGATGAAATTATTTGATTTGCATCATTTCCTGTCGCGGGGGTATCCACGATATAGGGCTTGCTGAACAGCCGTCGCAGTTTGTCATGAAGCGCTTCCGCCGCCATCACATTCACACCGTTCTCCATCGCCCACTTCGCCACGCTCCCCTCTGCAGGCACCTCTTTCGTCTTTCCTCTTTCATCTTCGATCATCACCGTCTCACGGCTCATCGCACGAAACGCCGCAAACCACTTATCCTTGAACGTGCCATACAACGCATTCAGAATCGTCGGCGTCGTCTCGCGCAGATTCAACTCGCGTGAAAGCGTTTCAATATCAGATGTGGAAATGTCTCCCGTTGAGATTTCCAAATTAAAGTCAACTTGATTGCCTCTGATGGTGCTTCCTGCTCCCAAACCAACGCATCGGACTCCGCCCTTGAACAGGGTCTTCAATCCCTTCACGGCTTTTTTCGTGTCTGACGCCACATCGTCAAACCCATACTCGTTGTGCATGTCCAGCACCAGCACCGCCGCCTGATTGTGCTTCATCAACCCCGCCAACACCAAGCGCGTCAGGAACGACTTGCCCGTGCCCGTCGCCCCGAACACTCCAGACGAGCGCTGCACGAACTTATCCAAGTCAATGCACACAGGATGATTCTGCTCGCGCGTATAGCCGATGACAAAATTGCTTTCCTTGTTCGGGTCACCGAAGATCTCGGCAATATCACCCTCATTCGCCAGCGACACGACCGCATGGTGCGGAGGAATATTCTTGACGGGCAAAATGCGCGGCGCATCCTTCAAGCCTGCGTCAATTTTTCCCTGCCAATCTTTGTACTCAGGCGTACCTTCATCAGGACCCACCTCCAGCATCAGATTCGGCAGCACCTCAAGGTTCGCATACAACGTCTGTCCATGCAGCGCCTTGGCGATATGCGCAGGGAAGCGCACCTCCGTCTGCTCATCCGCAAAGCGCGGGTCCGTCGCACCGAGGTTGATGTCCGTGACGATGCCATAGTAATTCCACAGTCCGCTCTGGATGACGACAAACGCCCCCTCCTGCATCTCCTGCGGAGACACAGTGAGACGCACGCGGAAATTCTCTTTGAGTCCGCCGCCGACCAAATATCCGATTTGTGTTCTCTTAATCTGCATGGTTACCTCTTTATTCCTGAAAGCACCCGCTGGTCGAGTAGTGGCGCGTGATTGTCGCGCCACGTATCGAGACCAGCAGTTTCCAACCATGTCATCCTGAGGGAGCGCTCTTCGCGACCGAAGGATCTCTTACTATGGGCGTAGAGATCCTTCGCTATCGCTCAGGATGACATCATCAATAATTACGAAATATCGGCGAGTGCCCCTAATACACTCATGAGAGTCGGGTAATCATCTCGCAACAACGTAATCACTTCCTGCGTAGCGGACTCGATCCATCGCGTGCCATCCACTCCCCTAGCTTTCCCCGCCTGCAAAATATGCGCCGCGAGCACTTCGCCCACGGGAACATCCTTGCCATTCAAGATATGACGGAAATACCCGAACTTCTCGGTGAACCGTACCATATCCTTATCTTCACACAAATAGATCACATCCAAGCTCAGCGGCGGACGCGGCGGCAGCAGATGATGAACCTTGCCATCCTGCTCATACCCCACCGCCAGCACGGACATTTCCACGGGTACAATGCGGCGCTCGCGGTTGTCCTTCATCACTTCCTCGCTCACCCCATCGGCGGTCACGAGTTGGCGAACCAGCCCGTCATCGTCAATGTGAATATCGTGGATGAGTCCATACACCTGAACCCCATCCCCCAGCGGCGCACGGACCAATGCCCCAAATGAAGGCACACTCAACTGATTCACGCGGCAGCCCGCAATAAATCCCGTTGTCCCTGCCCGAAGTAAACGTCCGATCTCGATTGGTTGTGTCATAAATTTACCTCTTTCAAATCAATCGTAAATAATGCGCGAGTAACGCAGCAAACAGATGAACCAAAAATCTAAACTCTAATGGCAAATTGCAATTCGATCGCTGGGTTCAAACTCGTAACACCCATTTTTTTTATTTGTGTTGGTGCATTATTCCATATTTCAACTTCAGCCCTGCCAACAAAAACAACAGTATTAGTAAAAACCTCAATCTTTTCGATTCTGTCCAAATATTTTATTTCAACAAAATAACGATTAAAACCGCCTTGTTGTTGTGCCCCATAACGCCTAAAAGTGTAAGTAGGTGAAAATTGATTTTCATAATGTACAACCGCGCCTTGAACTATTACTCGACAAGTTGAAAAATCATCACAGATAGCCGTATTCTTATAGTCAATTAGTGTGTTTTGCCTTATTAATACCCGAGCAAGTAGAGCAATCCCAACAACAAATAGGACTAGATAGAAAAAGCGACGAAAACCAAGACGCTCCTCTTTCTTACCCATATCTTGTTCTACCGCCCCTATCTTTTGCTGATTGTTTATTCGAACCTTCTTCCACGTCTTCATTATTGCGTCTTAATTCCTGTTGAAGCATCTGCTCGATCTGCTGCTTCTCTTCATTCTTCACGACCGCCGTCTCATGCGCACGGTGCAAAAGATACGGATACGGCTTGCTGCCCATCATGCGGCATTGCTCCACCAAAACGGCATGGAGTAGGTCCAGTTGCTTTTTATCATCCACCACCCAGCGCGGAATTTCCACGCGGACGGGCCAAGGGTGTCACTCTTTGCCGACGTTTAGATAGAAGAAGTGCAACTCCAGAACGCCTTTGTAGCTCTTTTCGGAAGTGGATTGGATCTTGAACACTGCCGAACGGTGACCGGGCGGGAGTAATTGAAATAATTTATTGTTATAGCCAAATAGCCATCGATCTGTGACATATTTCAGCGGCGGTGCGTTGCGTAGTTTTTCCATCTCTTCGGGGATGGTTATCTGAGTCAGTTCGAGAAGTTTGACGACCAGGCTGGATGAAGGCTTGTCAATGTATCCCGCTGAGATGATGCCGCGTCCCTGCAAGCGCGAGAGGACGGAGATGTACTTGTCTACGGTGTTGCGGTACTGGTTGGCATTATCAATGTCTTTGGCACGGAAGATTTCCAGTGTGCCGTCTGTAAATGAAACGACCGAGCCTTTCATGCCTTTGCTCATCTTTTCGATGACGCTGCGCTCGGCAAGGTCACGCCGCAGGGCAACGCCGCCATCGGTGGTGAGTCCGTTCTCTTCGATGGCGTCGCCAAAGAAGAGTTCACTTTCCACTTCAACGGCTGGGGTTTCACCAGAGTTTGGCTTTAGAGAAATTGCCCCCACGTTGATGACACAAAACTGCACTGGGCTGTGTCTGTCCGCGATGGCTTGGGAACCGTCAGCAGCGATGAGCGTGGCTTGGGTAACAGAATCAGGCAACTGGTAGGAGGAGGCGAGGGCTTCATCCAATGGCACGGCGCAACGAATATTGGCATCCGCCGTTTTAGCAGAGTCCACTTTGGAGCGCAGGAAGTCCAAATTAGAAGAATGGGTTTCGAGAAGCGATTTCGCCTGCTCCTGTGCGTCTTCTTTCTTCTTTCTTCTTTCTTTTGCGCCCAAGCCCACTTGCTTGATTTGTGTATAGATTTCCTGATAGTTGATCGGCATGGCGTCCTTTAGAACATTTGTGCAATTCTAGCCGGTATCGGGGCAAAATTCAAGATTTGGGCTGGGAACTTTTTTGGGAGAAACACGTTAATATGGTGCATAATTAAAGCGTAAAGGAGATAACAATGCGTACCAAATATTTTGCTTTTGCCATTCTGGCGGTTTTGACCCTTGTGTTGAGCGCGTGCGGACCGACCACGGTCAACCAGGCGGCGCCGGAGAACGTGCGGACGTTGGATGTGAGCGGTGTGGGCGTGGTCTACCTGACTCCCGATATTGTGTACATCAACATCGGCGTGAACACCCAGCGCGAGAACGCGTCGGAGGCGGTGACGATCAACAAGGAACAGACCACGGCGGTCATTCAGGCGCTCAAGGATTTCGGCGTGGATGAGAAGGATATCCGCACGACGAATTTCAGCATCTGGTCGAACCCGCAATACGATCCGACCGGAACCGGTCTGATCACGGGCACAACCTATACGGTGGACAATACCGTGTATGTGACCATCCGCGATATCGAAAAACTGGGCGACCTGCTCGATGCCGCGATCGCTGCGGGCGCGAACAATATCTACAGCATCCAGTTCGACGTGGAGGACAAGACCGCGGCGAACAAGGAAGCCCGCGCCAAGGCGGTGGAAGAGGCGAAGGCTCAGGCGCAGGACCTGGCGGATGTTGCGGGGCTCTCGCTCATTCAGATACAGACCATCAGTTATTATGAAAGCGGCGCTTCCCCATATTATTACGGCGGCAAGGGCGGCGGTGGAGGCGGCGCGGAAGCGGCAGTGCCGATTCAGCCGGGTCAATTGGCGGTGACGGTGACGGTGAACATTACCTACGCTGTAAAGTAGGCGCGTCTGACAAACCCCGGTTCGTTTCAGGCTGGTGGTTGAATCTAAAAAGGTCGGGGCTTTTCCCAGCCCCGGCCTTTTTGTATTGTTATGCTGAGGAAGGCATCTCCATCGTTATCTCAGAGACTCTCACCGCACTGCATCCGCACTGCGATGCATGTATTACTATCGCTCAGAGTGACAAATTCAAAACGTTATTTCACATCCACCAATTCGACGTCGAAGACAAGGGTTGCGTTCGGGGGGATGACTCCGCCCGCGCCGCGTTCGCCGTAGGCGAGGTCCGCTGGGATGATGAGCTGGGCTTTGCCGCCGACTTTCATGAGGGCGATGCCTTCGTCCCAGCCTTTGATGACCTGCCCGACTCCGAGTTTGAAGGCGAGCGGTTCTCCGCGCGGGATGGAACTGTCGAAGACCTGTCCGTCCTGGAATTTGCCGGTGTAATGCACGTGGACGGTTTTGCCCGCTGTGGCTTGCGCGCCGGTTCCGGCTTGGGTTTCGATGTATTCGAGTCCGCTGTCTGTTTTCATTTGGTTCTCCATTTTTTGAGTTTTGGATATTGTACCTGTTTCCAGAAGTAGAATTTCTGGATTCTCTTTCATTCAAGTAAAAAGCCGGGACAAACGTCCCGGCTTTTTACGAATTACGTTTTACGCATCACGGCGTCGGCGTGGAGAGTGCGGCGGCATCCGCGGCGGTTTGCGGCATTCCGTTCATGATCCAGCGCATGAAGGCATCCACGATATCGGGTTTGAGAGTCTTGCTGGGCGGCATGACGCCGATGAGTTCTTCATCGGGCTTGTCGGGATTCATGATGGCGTGGTCCTGAATGACCTGCAAAAGGTAGGAGGTTTCATCCCCGGCGATGAGGTTGAATTGAACATTGTCGCCGGTGGTGAGAATTTCTTCGTAGGTGGTCATCAGGTAGTTGTTGTTGTCCTTGCCCGCGCGGTGACAGGAGATGCAGTAACGCTTGACAATGGGTTGGATGTGAACGTCATACGACGGCGCTTCACCTTCTGCAAGGGGCGGGAAGAGTTCGGGCAGCACGGGCGCTTCGAAGCGGTCGTCCCAGGTGTAGCGCATGAAGATGGTGATGTAGTCAATTTCGCTGCGGGTCAGTTCGCCGCCGTAGGTCTTACCGAAGGGCGGCATCCCGGCGTTGGGACGTCCGTAGGCGATGAGTTCGATCATCGAGGCGTCGGTGATGGTGTAGAGCACGTCGCGGCTGTTGATGGGAGTGATCTTCTCGCCTTCGAGTCCTTCCACGCCTTCGATAACGGCGATCGCGCCGTCGTCACCGTGACATTCGGTGCAGTGGATGGAGTACAAGCCCTGCCCGGCGATGATCTGATCTGGCAGGGTGGTTGCCACTTCGGTCTCTTCGGCGGCTTTTTGGGGGGCGAGGGCAAGAACCGTCCCTGAGATAAGGATCATGGAAGCAGCAGCCAGTCCCGTCGTCCAGAGCATGAGGCGGGTGTTATTTTTGAAGGCGAATAACAGGATGTAGGCTCCGACTGGGATGAAGATCCCCGCCACGGTTTGAAGAGTCCCGAGTAGTTTCGAGCCGTCTTCCGCGACGGTGGGGACTTCAGATACCAATGTGAGCAGTACGATGCCGACGACCATGATGGTCATAATAGAGATGGGCAGGATGCGTTTGCTGTAATGGCGGCGCGGGCTTTTTTCGATGAAGGGGATGAGTGTGAGGATGCCAAGCGCAACCGCAGGGATGAGCACCGTGGCAAGCCATTCGATCTTGCCGATCAGCGGCAGTTGACCATAAAGCGCGAGGAATTTGAAGAGGAAGAGGAAGTACCATTCCGGGCGCGGGATGTAGGAGGTGTCGCTGGGGTCGGCTTTGGGGTCGGCTGGGACGCCGATGAATGTGGCAAGCAGCAGCAACAGGACGAAGATGCCAAGCGACATGACCACGTCTTTGAAGATGGTGTCGGGCCAGAAGCGTTCGCCCTTGTCGAGTTCGCGTTCGTAGCGTTGGTTGATTTGTTTTTTGGTTTCGTCGTTCATGGCTTAGTCGTCCTTTTTGGGCCAGTGCGATTCGCCGTGCTTGATGATGAGGAAGAGGTGAACGCCGATCAGCGCGGCGAGGATGGCGGGGATGATCCAGATGTGGGCGGAGAAGAAACGCTGCAGGGTGAGGGCGCTGAGGTCGGGTCCGCCGCGCAGGGCTTTGAGGATGAATTCGCCGAGGAAGGGCGCGGTTCCGGCGATCTGTGTGCCGACGGTGGTTGCCCAGTAGGCTTTTTGATTCCACGGCAGCAGGTAGCCGGTGAAGCCCATGCCGAGGGTGGTGAGGAACAAGCCGATGCCGATCAGCCAGGTCAGTTCGCGGGGATATTTGAAGGAGGCGGTGTAGAACACTCTCAGCATGTGGATGAAGACCACCAGCACCATGAGTGTTGCGCCCCAGTGATGAATGCCGCGAATCAGCCAGCCGAAGGCGACTCCTTGCATGATGTAGTTGATCGAGTCGTAGGCGTGGTCGGGCGAGGGGGTATAGTAGACGGTGAGAAAGATGCCGGTCAGTCCCTGCAAAACAAAGAGGAACATGCTGGCAGAGCCGAGCGTGTTCCACCAGGTAGTTTTGGGTTCGGGGCGGTCGAGCAGGCTGGTATACAGGTCGTTGAAGCCGATGCGTTCATCGAGCCAAAGGTAAATATTTTTCCACATGGTTAACCTGCCTTGAAGAAAATTTCGATGATGCCGTCTTCGGAAATGCGATGTTCTTCATAGATGTCGAGGGCGCGCGGGGGCGGTCCGTCCACCACTTCGCCTTCCATGCTGAATTTGGCGTCGTGGCAGGGGCAGAGATACGCCTGCGCTTCAGCCGACCAGTTGACGGTGCAGGCAAGATGCGTGCATTTACTGTTGAGGATGAGCAGGTCGTCGGGCGAATCCGATTTGCGGACGGCGTATCCGCCAAAGGAACTGGCGGTTCGTTCCCACCCATTGACCTGTACCCGCGTAAAGGAGAAGGGGTACGGCGTCCCGACCTGCATGTCTTCGAATTTGCCGATGGGGACCCAGGCGTCCTTGCCGCCCTCCTGCAATGCCGGGTCTATCAAATAGAAAACGGAGGGAAGACCGATGATGGCGCCGATCAAACCTCCGACGATGCCCGTCGTTACCTTGATGAAATCGCGGCGGGAGAGTTCGTGTGAATCAGACATGTGCGCCTCCAGAGAAGATGTGTCGCGCGCTTGTAAACGACTCTCATTAAAATGGGCAAGCGTGGCTGAATTGGATTATACGGGTCATGGTTCGCATTATTATAGGACGGCAGGAATAAAATCGGCAGGATGTTTGTCATGATTCGATTGGCGTTGAACGGAGCGCAAAATCTCCCGATTTTGCGCGAAAGCCGGGAGATGCCGTCATGGCTCCTAGCGCCGCTTTCGAGCCCCTGCACAACGTTCGGCGTCCGTCACTTAAACTTTTTGTGGATAGGGGGTAAAATAGGCGCTTGTAATTAATTTCACTACGGAGGCATTCATGGGCTTGAAACGGGATGTCAGCCTTGCCACGGGGCTGCGTTATCGCGGACCGGCGGGATACCTGACCTTTATCCTTCACCGCATCGGCGGGCTGGGAATGGCGACTTTCATTACGGTGCATGTTCTTGCATCGTTCGTCGGGGGCGAAGTGGGAGCGGCAATCAACCATATCTATGAAAATTGGGCATTCCAGGCGTTCGTCTTCTTCTGTGTGTTGTTCCACGCCATCAACGGTTTGCGCATCACCCTGCTCGACCTTTTTCCGAAACTGCTTGTACATCAAAAAGAGGCGATCTGGATCGAGTGGGCGGTGTTCATTCCGCTTTACGCATTGTGCCTGTATGTGATCGTCAGCGCCGGGTTGGGAGGCTAGGATGAAGGAAAAATCGAAAACCCTTTCCATCAAGGAACGCGGTCTGGCCAGTTTCGAGTCGATCATGTGGCTCTTCACGCGGCTTTCCGCGCTGGGGATGTACGCCTTGATCCTCTTCGCCATGATCGGCGCGCTGGTGATGGGGGCGCGCAATAATATGAACCTCGCCGATGTGATGCGCTGGTCGTTCATGCCGAACGTGACGCATGTCGAAAGCACGGATGTGCCCGATCTCGAACCGTGGGCGACTCCCTTCTGGAAGTTGACCGCCAGCGCCCTGCTGCTGGTTGCCACGGCGCATGGCGTACACGGGCTGGTTGTGATCGCGGACGATTACATCGTCACTGAGGGCGGGCGCAAGATCGTGCGCCTGCTGAGCATTGTCATGATGGCCGGGATGAGCCTGATGGGCTTGTGGATCATCTGGACTTCGTAATTTTTTAAAACACAAAGGTTTGTTCCTTATCAAATTGCTTGAGCGAGTCTGCTTCAAAAAAGTCCTTAACCACGAAGGACACGAAGGTCACAAAGGAATTCTGAAAGGTGAAATTAAAAAATCTTGAAATTCGGCGCAAGATAATTTCAAGAAACTTCGCAGCCTTTTTATCCTTCGTGTTTAGAAAAGGGTTTTTGCAGTGAAGCCTTGGGTTGGACCAGGTTTTTTGAATATGGATTGGTCGGAAGGAAACAGGTAATATTGAACCCGCCAAAGAAAATATATCTACCTGTTCCTGTTGAAACCGAGAAAATTGGAAAGATGGTTCTCGACGCGGCTTACAAAGCGCATACTGTTCTAGGAACTGGTTTGCTTGAATCGGTATGCCAAACGGCAGTAAAACATGTGTTGACAACAGGCGGCTTGCTTGCGGAGACAGAGGTGAAACTCCCAATCCAATTTGAAGGAGTGAAACTCGAATCGGCGCTGAAGATTGATCTTCTTGTTGAGAAATGCGTGATCGCAGAACTTAAATCTGTCGAGAAGACGCATCCAGTTCACGAGGCGCAGTTAATAACATATCTTCGCTTGAGCAAAGTCCGCCTCGGTTTTCTTATAAACTTCAATGTGTCTCACCTTAGAGACGGTATCAAGCGAATCGTTGTGTAGTTCCTTTGTAAAGGTTATCAAGTTCACGAAACCCTTCGCTTAAATTCTTTGTGTACTTTGTGTCCTTTGTGGTAAAAAAACAATCAGGAGTAATTCATGGCGAATGTTCATCAATTTGAAGTGATCGTGGTCGGCGCGGGCGGGGCGGGGCTGATGGCGGGGTTGTACGCCTCCAAGTCCGCGAAGACGGCGGTCATCAGCAAGTTATATCCCACGCGCTCGCATACGGGCGCGGCGCAGGGCGGCATCTCGGCGGCGCTGGGCAATTATGAAGAAGACAAACCCGAATGGCACATGTATGACACCGTCAAAGGCTCCGATTATCTCGGCGACCAGGACGCCATTGAGTTCATGTGCAACGAGGCGATCAACGCCGTGCTTGAACTCGAACACATGGGCTTGCCCTTCGACCGCACACCCGACGGCAGGATTTCACAGCGTCCGTTTGGCGGACATACCAACGTCGAAACGGGCAAACCCGTCCGGCGCGCGGCTCATGCGGCGGACCGCACCGGGCACATGATCCTGCAAACGCTGTACCAGCAATGCATCAAAAACAACGTCTCGTTCTTCGACGAGTATCAGGTCGTGGACTTCATCATGGTGGACGGCAAAGCCTCCGGCATTGTCGCCATCGAACTGGCGACGGGCGAGATGCACACCTTCCATGCCAAGGCGATTGTCTTTGCCACAGGCGGACACGGACGCATCTTCGAAGTAACATCCAATGCCTATGCCTACACCGGCGACGGCGCGGCGGTTCTGTACCGGCGCGGCATTCCGCTCGAGGATATGGAGTTCTTCCAATTCCACCCGACGGGCATTTACAAACTCGGCATCCTTATCACCGAGGGCGTGCGCGGCGAAGGCGGCGTGTTGATCAACGGCAAGGGCGAGCGCTTCATGCCGAAGTACGCGCCGAGCGTCAAAGACCTTGCTTCCCGCGATGTTGTCAGTCGCGCCATTCTCACCGAAATAAAAGAAGGGCGCGGCGTGGACGGGAAGAATTACGTCTACCTGGATATCCGCCCCGAGACGGTGAACAAGTTTGCCAAAGAGGACGGACGCACAAACCCGGACGGCTCTCCCTACAATCTGACGGCGGATGCCGTGCTAAAGAAGATTCCCGACATCATAGATTTTTGCCGCGTCTACCTCGGGGTTGATCCTGTCACCCAGATGATGCCCATCCAGCCGACGGCTCATTACACGATGGGCGGGATTCCCACCAATAAATTCGGCGAAGTGGTCGTGGACGATAAAGGCGCGACCGTCCCCGGTTTGTATGCGGCGGGTGAATGCGCGTGCGTCTCCGTCCACGGAGCGAATCGACTCGGCACGAATTCCCTGCTCGATATCGTCGTCTTCGGCAAACATGCCGGGCTCAAGGCGGCGGAGTACGCCAAATCTGCTGAATGGACGAATCTGCCGCAGGACGCTGACTCAGCCGCGAGGTCCGAATTTGAGGCGCTGCGCAATGGGTCGGGTAAAGAGAACGCGTTCGACCTGTCCAATGAGATGAAGAGCGCCATGTTCCGCGATGTCGGCATCTACCGCAGCGAGAAGGAGATGCAGTCGGCGGTGGAGAAGGTGCGCGAGTTGCAGGCGCGTTACAAGGAAGTGCGCGTGAGCGATACGGGAAAAATTTTCAACACCGAACTGCTCAACGCCTGGGAACTGGGCAACATGCTCGCGGTGGCGGAAGTGGTGGCGGTGAGCGCGTTGAACCGCAAGGAAAGCCGCGGCGGACATTCGCGCGAGGATTATCCCGAACGCGACGATGCGAACTGGTTGAAGCACACGCTGGTGACGAAGAAGGATGGGAAGATCGAGATCAATTACAAGCCGGTGGTGATTACGAAGCATCAACCGAAGGCGAGAATTTATTAAACACAAAGGACACGAAGTACACAAAGGTTTTAAAGTTTTTCCTTCGTGACCTTTGTGCCCTTCGTGTTTAAAGGTTTTTGAGGAGACATTTATGGAAATTACCGTAAAAATTTTCCGTTACAACCCCGAGAAAGACCAGCGCGGCAATTATGTGACGTACAAGCTCGAAGCCGACCCGAACGACCGCGTGCTGGATGTGTTGGAGTACATCAAAGGCAAGACCGACGGCGCGTTGTCGTTCCGGCGTTCGTGCGCGCACGGCGTCTGCGGATCGGACGCGATGCGCATCAACGGGCGCAACCGGCTGGCGTGCAAGGTGCTGGTGCGCGATGTGGGCGCGGATATCACCATCGAGCCGCTGCTGGGCATGAAGGTCGTGAAGGATTTGATCGTGGATATGGAGCCCTTCTTCGATAATTACAAGAAGATGAAGCCGTATCTCATCAACGACTCGCCGCTCCCCGAAAACGGGCGCGAGAGACTGCAAAGCCCCGAACAACGCGCGCGCTTCGACGAGGCGACCAAGTGTATTCTGTGCGCGGCTTGTACCACGTCCTGCCCGTCGTTCTGGGCAAGCGACCAGTATTTCGGTCCCGCCGCGTTCGTCGCCGCCCATCGCTTCGTCTTCGACAGCCGCGATGAAGGCGCGAGCCAACGCCTGATGGTTCTCGCCGAAACGGATGGCACGGTGAGATGCCATACCGCGTACAACTGCACCGAAGCCTGCCCGCGCGAGATTCAAATCACGAAGGCGATCGGCGAGTTGAAGATGGCGATGATGACGGGGAAGATTGATTAAGAGCAGGGAATGGGGAATAGTGGATAGCGAATAGGTAAGCCGTGTCCGTGTGGATGCGGCTTGTTTTTTTCTCATCGCCATCCGCCTGCTGTGGAGAGAATCGGATTCGGTCATCCATTTTGGTTTTGCGTGCTTCAATTATAGTAAGATAAAAACAGCCCCAATGACAGAAACCCTCCCCGCGCTTTCACAGCTTCCAAGCCCATCTTCTCAGCGCATTGCCCTGCGCCTGACAAAACCCGCTGAACGCGCCCTGAAACAAGGACACCCCTGGGTCTTCGACCAATCCATCACCGGGCAAAGCCGCGAAGGCAGCCCCGGCGACCTTGCCGTGATCTTCGATGACAAACGCCGTTTTCTCGCCATCGGGTTATACGACCCCACATCCGCCATCCGCGCGCGCATTTTGCAAAAGGGCAGGCAAGCCGTCATTGATGCGAACTGGTTCGAAGAAAAAATAAAAACAGCAGCCGGCCTTCGCAAGCCGCTCGACAAACAAGACACGAACGGCTATCGTCTCGTCCACGGCGAGAACGATGGCTTGCCCGGCCTGGTCATCGACCGTTATGCAGATACGCTGGTTCTCAAACTTTACACGCCCGCCTGGGTTCCGCGCCTCAACGATGTTACTTCCGCGCTTGCAGCCGCCCAATCTTTCAACCATTTGATATTGAGACTCAATCGCTCGCTCAACAAACAGACCGGGCATCTTCACGGTCTCACCGATGGGATGACTCTTACGCCTCAGACTCCCGAAGGCTTGATCCTGTTCAAAGAGAATGGCATTACCTTTGAGTGTGATCCCATTAACGGGCAAAAGACCGGCTTCTTCCTCGACCAGCGCGAGAACCGCGAGCGGGTGCGGACTTTTTCCAAAGGCAAATCGGTCTTGAACGTCTTTTCCTACACCGGCGGGTTTTCACTCTACGCCGCCGATGGCGGCGCGACCGAGGTCGTCAGCGTGGACTTTAGCGCGCCCGCCACGCAAGCCGCCTTGCGAAACATTCAACACAACCAACACAGAGAAAATATTCGCAACGCAAAATTTGAAACTCTCGACCAGGATGCCTTCGAAGCGCTCAAGCAGATGAAAACCCAAAATCGTCAATTCGATGTCGTCATCCTCGACCCGCCCATGTTCGCGCAGAATCAATCGCAGATCGAAACCGCGCTCAACGCCTATCGTCAACTCGCGCATTTGGGGCTGGGCGCGCTCAAGCGCGGAGGCATTCTCGTGCAAGCCTCCTGCTCCAGCCGCGTCAGCGCCGATGATTTTTTCAGCGCCATTCATCAAGCCGCGCAAGAATCCGGCCGCCCATTGAAAGAGATCGAACGGACAGGTCACGCGCCTGACCACCCCATCACGTATAAGGAAGGCGCGTATCTCAAGTGTCTGTTCGCTGCCGCGCCATAAGTCAATATCGTCATTGCGAGGGCAATGTTCTTGCGAAGCAGCCCGAAGCAATCTCATGCGCGGCGCGGATCGCAATGACGGGAATTAAATAAATGAGGTTTCCATGTCTCACTTAACCCTCCCCAACTCGCTCATCACCCCACAATTTCTTTTCAAAAATCTTTCCGCCGAAAATCTCATCATCTTCGACGCCAGCATGAAGCCGGTGGGGAATATCGCCGCGCCGCAAACCAACGCATACATCCCCGGCTCGCTGCGTTTCGATTTTGACGAACACATCCGCGATCATAAAACGATTCTTCCGCACATGATGCCCGCGCCGGAATTCTTCACCGAAGAGATGCAAAAGATGGGCGTCAACCAAGACAGCGCGATTGTGGTCTACGACAACGTCGGCGTGTATGCCAGCCCGCGCGCGTGGTGGACGTTCCGCGCAATGGGGCATGATAACGCGGCGGTCTTGGATGGAGGTCTGCCTGCATGGATGGACGCGGGCTATGAGGTTTCATCCACGCTGACAGTTTCATCGCTTCGAGGAGACTTCGCCTCACATCCACGCCCGGGGTCCTTCGTTGACTCCCAAACAGTGACCCACGCCTTAAGCGACTCCGCTTACAGCGTGCTGGATGCCCGGTCGGCGGGACGATTCACAGGTCAGGAAAAAGAGCCGCGCGCAGGGTTGAGGGGAGGTCACATGCCCGGTGCAGAGTCCATGCCTTTTGGGGAGACTCAAGTGGACGGCGTAATGAAATCCCCTGCGCTTCTCCGTGAGATGTTCTCTCAATATCAAAACAAAAAGTTGATCTTCAGTTGCGGGTCGGGTGTGACGGCTTGTATTCTTGCGCTGGCGGCAGAGCAGGCGGGGTTGAAAAATTTGGCGGTGTACGACGGCTCGTGGGCGGAATGGGGCGCGGAGTCGTCAGGACTGCCGGTTGTAAAAAATTAGCGATTATCCCCGTCGCCTTGAATCTTGCCGCGGGACTGCCGGTCTAAAAGTTTTGCCAAATTCGCTTCGGCAATTTCATCGAGCGGAAGGTTCAACTCCGTGGCGACCTGGGCGATGTACCAAAGCACGTCGCCGAGTTCGGCTTTGAGCGCCTCCCGTTCCGCCTCGCCGATGTTCCCCTGTTTGTCCCTGAATATCTTTTTGATCTTTCCCGCCACCTCTCCCGCTTCGTTGACCAGGCCGAGCGCCGGGTAGATGACGGGATGCCCAATGGAGGGGTACTGCGCCGTGGCGCGGGATTTTTGCTGGTAGTCGTTGAGATTCATGGGTGAGTCCTTTATGGCAGGATGAATTTTTGATAGTTGTCCGGCGAGATGATTTCATAATCCGAATTTGGATAGCCTTCCAGCCATAATGCGGGCGGACTGAGCGTTTTGGCGGTTGACCATTTCATTTCGTAGCCGCACAGTTTTCCATCCCGTTCCTCTATGAGGTCTATCTCCTGCTGGTTGTATGTCCGCCAGAAGTACATGTTGGCGTAAATGGACTGGTAGGTTCTGTGCTTGAGGCGTTCGATGAAAATAAAGTTTTCCCACAACTGCCCAACATCGTTGCGCTGGGAAAGCCCGTTGAATTGGGCGATCAGCGAGTTGCGGATGCCCAGGTCCATGAAATAGTATTTCGATTTATTGGTGATTTCGTTTCGCAGGTTGCGGCTGAACCCGCCCAGGCGCGCAAGCACGAACGCTTTTTCAAGCAGGTCCAAATATCGTTGGACGGTTTTGTAATCCACACCGATTTTTGTTCCGATTTCCGACAGCGAGACTTCCGAGCCGACTTGAAAAGCAAGCAGTTTGAGCAGGTCGAGCAGGGTCTTGGAATTTTTCACCCGGTCGAAGGCGAGGATATCCTTCACCAGATACGAGTTTGAAATCTCGGTGATTACGTCCACTTTTTGTTTTTTTGTGGAAGCCTGCAAGACTTCGGGATAAGCGCCGTAGACAAGGAAGTCTTCCATTTTTTCCCGAAGCTCAAATTTGTTGTACGCGGAAAGCAGTTCCGCTTGCGCCAGCGGATACAAGGTGAGGGTTTGCTTTCTGCCTGTCAGCGGTTCACCGACCTGCCCGGCAAGTTCAAAGGAAGAGGAGCCTGTCAAAACCACGCGGATGTCGGGACGCTGATCCACGATAATCTTGATACCCATGCCGATATTGGGAATGTTCTGCGCTTCGTCAATGGCGAGCAGTTCGTATCCCTCCACATAAGAGAGAATTTCCCCAAAATCCTGCGAGCTTAGGATTTGTTGAGTTCGGAGATTGTCCCCTGAATCCAATTTGTATTTGAAAGTTGTGTCTTTCAGGAAGTTTTGCAGGAGGGTGGTCTTCCCCACCCGGCGCGGACCGTAAATGAGCAGGGCTTTCCCAGCCTGAAGGTAGCTTTCGAGCGGTTCATAAGAGCGTTTGAACATAAAACCACTATACATCAACTCCTTGTTTTTGTCAAAAAACAAGGAGTTAAACTCCTTGTTTTTTGAGGTAATTTGGATTTTTGAGTAAGAATCGGGTTTGTTCCGGCTAATTGAAAGCCTTCGTCAGCCCCATCCACCACTCATCCTTCTCGCCGGGGACGAAGGGCGTGTAGAGCGTGATCCGGTCCGCGATGCCGCCGAAGCGTTTTTTCAAATCTGCGGCGAGATTCTCCTGCGTGGTCATCAGGCAGAACTCGTTCAACATCTCATCGGTGATGAGCATGGGCATCTCCGCCCACTCGCCTTTGGCAGCGAAACCCGAGAGTTTTTCGGCTGTTTCGCTCCAGCCATACAAGTCCATCACCGAGCGATACGAAGGAGTGGAAGCGTAGAAAGAGACCTGCATTCTTGCGAAGCCTTCTTCTTCAGGCGATGTGGCAATGAAGGGAGTCATCGAGACGGAAATGTCGCCGCGTTTGCGTCCGCTTTTTTGCAAGCCTTCCTCCAGCGCGGGCAAAATGACTTCGTTCATGTATCGCGGGCTGTTGAACGGATGCGCATGAAAGCCCTCGCACATTTCGCCGGCGAGTCTCGCCAAGCCAGTATTGACGCCCGCAATATAGATCGGGATATTCGGGTTCTCGATCCTGCCGGGATTAAAGAACGGCGACATCAACGTGATCTTGTAATGCTCGCCGCGGAAATTCAGCTTCGTGCCGTTCTGCCAGCAATCCCACAGGGCGCGGATGACCTGGATCTGTTCGCGGAGTTTGCCCGTCACAGACTCGGGCCACGTCATCCCGAAACGCCTCTCGACATGCGCCTTGACCTGGGTGCCAAGCCCCAAAATGAATCTCCCGCCAGACTGAGCCGCCAGATCCCATGCGGTGTAGGCGAGGTTGGCGGGCGAGCGCGCAAACGACACGGCGATGGCGGTGCCGAAATCCATTTTGGATGAATGTTCAGCGATGAGCGTGCAGGGCAAAAACGGATCGTGCTGGGTTTCCTGAGTCCACAGCGCGGCAAAGCCAACTTCTTCAGCGGCTTTCGCAATGGCGTGAATATCCTTCAGTTGAACAATGGGAAGCGCGGCATCGAGTTTCAAATCTCAAATCTCCAATCTCTATTTTTCCAACAGATACGCCATGATCCAATTCGTGGTCGCGTTCAAACCATCCATGTGGGCGCGCTCGTAGTTGTGCGACGCATCAATGCCGGGACCGATCAGCGACACTGCCACATCCCCGCCTGCGCGCCAGAAGGCTTCGCCGTCCGAGCCGTAGAAGGGATACACATCCGTCACGTACGGAATGCCGTGCTTCTCTGCAATGCCGCGCAATTTTTTATTCAAACCTTCGTGATACGGACCGCCGCTGTCTTTGACGCACAGGGTTGCATGGAACTCATCCGACTCCTGACCGGGTCCGATGACTGCCATGTCCACAGTGACAAGTTCAGCCACCTCATCCGGGATGCCCGCCGCCGCGCCGTGACCGACCTCTTCGTAATTCGAGATGTGGAAGTAAACGGTTCGTTTCGGACTTTGACCCGCATCCACCATGGACTTGATCGCCGCGACGAGATTCGCCACACAAGCCTTGTCGTCGAGGAAGCGCGAGCGGATGAAGCCGTCCGTCACCTCCACGCGCGGATCGAACGCCACGCAATCGCCGATGTTGATTCCCAATTCGCGGGTTTCTTTTTCAGAAGTTGTTCTTGCATCGAGCCGCACTTCAAGATGCTTGTCGTCGCGCGGCAGGTCGGGTCCGCTGTGAATGTGACCGGACGCCACGTCAATCAGCACCGAGCCGCGAATCTTTTCACTCTTGGATGTGAAGACCCACACGCCTTCGGTCTCCACTGTCGGCCACTGAATCCCGCCGATGCGACTCAAACGTAACCGCCCGTTGCCTTTGATCTCCTTCACCACCGCGCCGAGCGTATCCACATGAGCGGTCAGTGCAACGGGGGGCAATCCACTTTCTACTCCCCACTTTCCAATCAACGCCCCCTTTCTCGTTCTCGAAAGTTCCAACTGCTTATATTTGGACAATTCTTTTTCAACAAAATCAATCGCCGCCCCCGCAAACCCCGTCGGCGAGGGGATGTTGAGCAGGTCAACGAGGAATTGAGTGAAATGGGTTCCGTCAATTTTTGGGAGGGACATGGTTGTCTCAATCTGCATCAATAAGGATGACTTTTACTGGAACGGCTGGAAAATGACGTTTCAATCTTTCAATATCATAAACAAGTTGCTCACCATAAGAAACACCTGATGACATACCTTTATGCAAACTGTGGCAAGGTACAATTTCTACGCCGACATCCGCCTTATTTTCGTTGAAAAAATATTGGAATTTTGCCATGTCGTAAAACATGAATGCATATTTACCGAATTGCACCTCAACCAAAACTTTTTCTTTTACAAAGTCAACTTGTTTATATGCCCCCGCAATTGCGACCTCGGAATCGGGTATTTGAATAGTGTAGGTGTCTCTTAATTCTCTATAACCCCTATCTTGGAATTCTTGCTGGAAGTGGTTGTTCATGTCAATTGGCGAGTATAGTTGCTTTCCTTGTTTGGTCTTTTCTTTACTAATTTTCGTTCTGTGCGCCTTAACATGTTTAATAACCTCATATATCTCTTGGTCATATTTAGGATAGCGCACTTTTAGGATTTCTGAACCGCCGAGATGTGAATATTCGTATACGATTTTCATTTCTTTTTCTCCACTCTATATTTTCCAGGCTTTTCCAACAAAGTTGGTTGTGCTGATTTATTAATTTTTATATTTTTGGGTGGAATATTCTTGGCAGGTTGATTAGGATCGTAAACCGGTCTTTCCATCGGACGCATTTGTAACTCGCCTTTTAATGCTTTTTGAATTCTATTTTTCGCAATAACGAGATATTCATTCCTGATCTCTGCGCCAACTGCTTTGCGGTTATGCATCAAGGCGGCTATCGCCGTGCTTCCTACTCCCATAAATGGATCCAGCACCCAATCGTTTTCATTTGTCATGGACAAAACAAGTCGTTCAATGAGTTCTATTGGGAATTGGCAGGGATGAACAGTCTTTTCTATGTGGTTGGCTTTTACGTTTGGAATATCCCAAATATCGTTTGGATTTTTACCTAGAGGATTTCCAGATAACTCTCCTTTTCTTGGACCCTTGAAGTATTTTTTTTGCGGGTATTTTTGAGGAATTCGTATTGGGTCTAAATTAAAAGTGTAATTATTTGATTTTGTAAACCAAAGGATAACCTCGTATCTTCCTGAAAATCGTTTGGATGCGTGAAGTCCATGTCCGAACTGCCAAACGATTCTATTTCTTAAATGCAAGCCAAACGAGGCAAAAAGTGGGAACAATACAATGTCGAGAGGAATGATTTCGCTATTGTTGACGTAATTGCCGACCTGCCAACATATACTTCCGGTATTATCTAACGTTCGGACACATTCCTCGATAACCTGTTTCTGTTGGCTGATATATTGGTTGAGCTTCAATCTGGTTTCATATTCTTTGCCCAAGTTATACGGAGGCGAAGTGACAATTAATTTGATACTATTATCCGGGATTTGTTTCAGTAAATCAAGGCAATCACCATGAAATAATACACAGCTCGATGCCTGGTCAAAAGTTGGTGAAATTTTCATACTGCTATTATAAGATCAAATGTTCTCATTTTGAAGATTATTAATTGAACTGTCTTATTCAAAGTGGCAGCGTACCGCTTCTTGAACCGCCTCTTTGAGTTCTTCCCACGTATCGGCTTCGGTGAAGATCGAATGTCCGAGGGCGCGGGCGACGTAGCCGCCTTCATCCGCTTCTTCGACCAGAAAAATAATCTCGTTCATATTGCTCCTTCCTGCAAACCTTCGAACTCGGCGATCTTCCTCTTCCAATCATCCGGCACGGGGATGGTCTTCATGCTCTTGTAATCGAACGTGACCAAAATGACCTCACCGCTTGCCATCACCTTGCCGGTATCATCCATCACACATTGCTCCACCGTTATGGACTTGTTGCCGATTCGGACAATCTTCGCGCCGGTTTTGATATTGTCGCCGTAATGCGTGGGGGCTCTGTACTTGACGTGGATGTCCGCGACGATGATGCCGATCTCCATGAAGGATTGGTCTTTGCTGAACAAGCCCATCTTCATGAAATAGTAGACGCGCGCCTGCTCGAAGTACGTCAGGTACTTGGCGTTGTTGACATGTCCCTGCGGGTCCAAATCCCCGTAGCGGACTTCGGTGGGATGGAAGAATTTGTATTCGGTCATGGGGCGATTATAGCCGGGTAGCCTGTTAGTCGGGTAGTCTGTTGGTTTGTTGGTCAGCTGGTCTATTAGTCGGATGGTCAATAAAAAAGCCGCAGAGTCAGAGACTCCACGGCTATTCGACTACTTGACTACTCAACTACTCAACTAATCACAAAACCTTGCCAGCCCCGGCTTGTCATGAATGACGATTCGCCCATCGTCATCCGTGAACGCAAGACCCTGTTCCTTGAAAAACACCATCGCCTGGTTCACGCGCTTGCGCGACGCGCCCACAAGGTCGGCGATGTCGCTTTGCGTGAGCGCGATGCGGATTTTGATGCCATCGTCCAGTTCCTGCCCGTAACGCTCGGCGAATGCCAGCAGTTGACGCGCCACCCGCCCGTTCACATCGAGCGTCGCCAGCGACTGGATCATCTGGTCGGAGAGCCGCACCCGCGCCGAAAGAATCTTCACCAGGTTGCGCGCCACAGGTGGAAAATTATCGAGCATGTAAAAGAAGGTGGTCTTGTCCATCCACAACATGAGCGAGTCTTCGAGCGTCACCACACTGGCAGAACGACCCACGCTGTCAATCAAACTCATCTCGCCGATGATGTCGCCGCTGCCCAAAATCGAGAGGATCGCGTCGCGCCCGCCCTGCTCGGTGTAGACCTTCACCGTCCCATGCAGGATGATATAGACCGCCTCGCCGGGCTGTTCGATCAACATCACATTCTTCCCGCTTGGGAACACGCGCCGATGTGCGCGATGCGCCACCCAATCCAATTGCGCGGGCGCGAGTCCTTCGAACAGTTTGATGTCCGAAAGAATGTTGCGGGTATCGTCTTTCTTGAGTTCAGTCATGCGCAGCATATTGTACTGCCCTTTCATGTGAGACTTCCGAAGTCTGGGTTGATTTCATGCTTGCAGCCTCATTATCAGACTTCGGAAGTCTGATCTCCATTCCTTCATACGCCGCGCGCGAATCGGGGAAAACTTTTTGCGCTTCACGCTCCTGCCCTGCCACCCAATCGTCAGCGTAGGATGGATCGTGATGGAACAGGATCAACTGTCCCGTTTCGGCAGAGGCGGCGACCTGTCCAGCCATCGTCGCGGTCGAGTGACCATATCCCTGAGTCGAAGGGAATCCCGCGAGACATCCATAATAGTGATCGTCCGAATATTGCGCGTCGTGGATCAACACATCGGCGTCGCGCGCAAACTGAATCAACTTGCGGTCCATGCCCACATAACCTTCGGTATCGGTGGCGTACACAACGGATTTGTTTTGATACGTGATGCGATAGTGATAGACGCCGCCGGGATGCGCGTGTGATTTGTGAATGCGGATGACCACCGCCTCGGGACTCGGACTTGGGCTTGATTCGCCAACCCGGACTCCATCCTCATACCCATGCTGGGCACTTTCCCAAACGATGACCTGCGACTCGCGCAGTGAACGAATGTCCTTGTTCGACGCCATATCGCGCAGCGAGATCGGGAACGTATCCGAAGACTGGTTGTGCTCGAGGACATGCTTCACCGTCTCCGCCGTGCCGCCGGGACCGTAGATGCGCAGTTTGGCTTTGGGCAGATACGCAGGCACGAAGAACGGAAATCCCTGCGTGTGATCGTGATGCAGATGGCTGAACAGAAGCAACAGTTCGAGATTCTGCCGCTTCACCAACTCGCGCCCGAGCGGAATGATGCCCGTCCCCGCGTCGAGGATGATCGTCCGCCCGCCCGCGTTGATCTCGACGCAGGATGTATTACCGCCGTATTTGACGGTTGCCGCGCCGGGTGTGGGGTAACTTCCGCGCACGCCCCAGAATTTGACCGTGAATTCCTTGTTCATGTCTGCCTCCAATTTTTTCGCCGCGTAGGGCGCGTTCTCTTACGCGCCTGTTGAGGTTGGCGTTGACGTTAGCCTGTCCTGGACGGACAGTCCAGGGAGAACGTCAACTACGCCGTCATCTGTAATTATGTTCGGAACGGCATTTCCTTCAAGGAAAGTCTTCTCACGGCAGGTGGGAAATATTTCTCATGAACGGATGCAAAAGGCTTGGCGCGAATAACGCGAACCGGAGTTCTTTTTACGGTGTCCAAAGCGGCGCCGTGACGCCGCGCGGCATTTCCAGACTTTTGAGCGAGAAGCGAACGTCAGGAGACGTTCGACTCCGGCTAAACCTTTTTTCATTTCAGAACGCAGAGATCACGGAGTTTTTTAGAAGTTTTCTCTGTGAACCCCGTGCCCTCTATGGTGGGAAAAGAACTTAAGGTTTTGCTGTAACCATGGCACACCCCCGCGATGTGTGCAGGCAGAACATGTCAGGCACGGAGTCGAAAGCGGCGCAGAGTGACGCCGTGGCGGCATCTCCCGACTTTCGAGCAAAATCGGGAGACCCTTCGACAGGCTCAGGGCAAGTTTTTGCAGTCCACATTGACAACCTTTGCTTGCGCACCCCGCGATTCGGGATGTCTGGATTTTGGACTTTTGAGTATAATGCGGTCATCGCCCTGATAGTTCAACGGATAGAATAAGGCACTCCTAAGGCTTAGATGTAGGTTCGATTCCTACTCAGGGCATCCCGGTTCTGGATAACACCGTGCGCACAAATTCCATTTCCCGTTTTTGAAAAAGCGCGGCATAAATTCAATCTTGTCGGAGGAGAAAATTATGAACAACAAAAATACCGGTTTGATCGCGACCATTGCGTCAGTCGTCCTGTGCGGGTGTCCCGGGCTTTTCATGTGTTTTTTCGGGGCGACATCGGCTTTCGTTAGTTTCGTCCCCGGGGCAGACATCAATGTAAATGGCAGCAGCGACCCCACCTCCGCCACAGCCATGGGCATCGGTTCGATCTGCCTTTCCCTGGTCTTCATCGCCATTCCGATTGCGGTATGGTATTTCACAATGAGAAAAAAAGCAGGCGCATCCAACGATGAGCCTCTTCCCCCCGTTTCTTAATTTGCGCCCGCCATATCCGTTAACGAAAAGACCTCCGAGTTCGGCGCTCGGAGGTCTTTTTCTAGTAAACCTTGATCCTTAAATCCATCGGGCAGAAGTGTTCCTTGCCGGCATTGATTCGCCAGCGTGTGTAATACTCCCCGGGTTCGGCGGGCGCCTGCATGTCCACTGTGATTTCCACGGTGCCGCCGGGTTGAACCGAAGCGGGAAAATCGTAGATGGACTGTAAATGGAGTTTATCCCCGTCCACATATTGGTAATCCACATTGTCCGCATTCCACGCGGCCCTGCCAATATTGGCGACAAGCCATTTCCCAAAGAACCTGGAGGAGGCAGCCACCGCCTCCTGCGGCTCGAAGGATATCACCTGGCAGTCGAAGTCCAGGTTGGAACTCCCGATTGGAACCTGCGTGGGCGGGATGAACTGGGTGGGAACCAAAAAAAGAAATGTCGGGGTTGGCGATGGGGTATCCGTGGGCGTTCTGGTTGGGATGATTGTTGGAGTGGCGGTCGGAACGCTCATTGCAGTCTGTGTGGCTGCAACGCCCGCCGTCTGTGCGATGGCGGTCAACGGGGCGTTTGCATCGAAGGTGGGCAGGGGAGTGGCAGCCGCGCCCAGGGCAGGCAGGCAGGCGAGTGTAAAAACTGCCGCGGTCAGGATCAATG
This sequence comes from Candidatus Villigracilis adiacens, assembly GCA_016703605.1. GTDB lineage: Bacteria > Chloroflexota > Anaerolineae > Anaerolineales > Villigracilaceae > Villigracilis > Villigracilis adiacens. The sequence goes on from JADJBU010000013.1 coordinate 30,415, forward strand.
TGAGTCGGTGGCTATAACGCATAGTATTCCAGTTTATTCAATACCCATCCTTTTGCTATTGCGGCGGGTTGGTTGAAAGGTAGGATTCCTTTCCATCGTTCTTCCGAATGGCAACCCATTGTCCATTGAGGTTGCCGCCGATAATCGGTCCCCAGGTGAGGGCGGCGTCCTTGCGTCCCTTCTGCACATCCACGGTCACCTTCGTGCCGCGCGGTAAAAGGACGGTTTTCTCCGCCGCAAGGCTTGGTTCTTTGTAGACCTGCGCGCCCTGCGGGTCGATCACATACCAGGTCGGCAAAGGCTTCACATCATCGGGCTTTGTTCCTCCGTTTGTTCCCAAGCCGCCGCCGCTTGTCCCAAGGCCATCGGGGAGTTTTTCGGCGCTGTTGTTATGGTTTTCCCGGAGCCAGTTGCGCGGGTTGACGAAGTGATGCCTGCATGATTGCAGGTCCAACCCGGGCCAGTAGGTTGGCGATTTGTCCAGTTGGATGGTTGTGGAAATGTCGAAATGCAGGTGATAGGGAAAGACGCCAAACTGGTTGCCGACCTTTGCAATGGGATCGCCCGCTTTAACCGCCTGCCCCTTCGCAACAAGCATGTCTTCGACATGTCCGTAACGGCTGAAAAGCGGTTTGCCGTTCACGATGCCGTGGTTGATCACGACCAGGTTTCCCCAGGTTGTTTTGGAAACGAGTTGGGCAAACCGGACAACCCCGTCGCCTATGGAGTAGATGGGCGCGTGCGCGTCCTTGTCACCCGCCATGTTCAAGTCTGCCCCGGTGTGATACGCCCAATTTCCCTTTCCCAGCAAATACTTGGGCGGGATATTCCCCGTCCAGGCATTTGCATCGACCCAGGTTTTGGGCCAGATATCGATGGGCATCTTATTGCGTTCGTCTTCCGTGCCGACAGGAGATCGAAAAGCCATGAGGTTGCTCCTTCTACAGTTGATTCAGGGAGGAAAATCCTGTTTTTATTTTGCTGCCGTACGTTTCCTTCGTAAAGAAGTCCTAAAGGTCTTGCCGATTAACTGGTGGTTTACGAAGGAAAAAACAGATCTTTAGGGTTTGGGATGTACGGTAGAGAAGTTTTTATTATAACTATAAAGCGGGGAAAAAACGCAGGACAAGCGGCTGGCTTGTCCTGCAAACGCGCGCTGGTCTATTTGACTTCGACCGTCACCTGTCCATAGCAGATGGGACCATCCACCTTCCAGGACATGTAGGCGAGACCCTTGTCGGTGGGGGCGGTGCCGGTAAGGACGATCTTGTATTCGTCGCCGGGTTTCATTTCGACCGGAATCTCCACGCGCGATGCGGCTGTCAGTTTTACCCCCCCGGCGTATTTCACGTCCACGCCCGCCCGCCAGGTTTGGGTGCCGGTGTTCACGACGATCCAGACGATTTCAAAACTGTCGCCGGGGCCCACATGCTGACCGCTCTTGGGTTTGATGGTGCTGATGTAGCAGGAATAAGGCGGCTGGGTACGGGCTGGAGCCGGCGTATCGGAGGGGAAGACGGGTAGTGGAATGGGTGTATCGGTGTCGATGATGACCGATTCGAGCGTTGCCGTGGGGATGGGGGTATCCGTGACCGCGGGTGTGGGCGAGAGAACCGGCGCCAGGGCTGTGAGTGTGCCTTCCACATTCCGCGCAACCTGTTCGTCGATCTGTTTTGTCTGAACGATGGCGGTCTGAATTTGGGCTTCGAGTTCTGCCGGGTCCTGCCCGGGCAGGCAGGCGGTAATCACAAACACAAGCGCAGCCGCGACCATCAAATTTTTACGCATGAAAATTCTCCTTTTTCAAGCCTGTCGGGTTTCAGGAGCGCGTCAGCGCTTCGCCCGCCGGGTCTCTTTATTAGGACTTACGAAAAACCCCAAGAGCAAGCCGCGAATTACGCGAATTTTCACGAAAATTCTTGATAATTCGCGTGAATTCGTGGCAAAAGACTTTGATCTGCGTAAGTCCTATTTATATTACTGCGATTCGCCCGAACCGATGCCCTTTGGTTTCCATTTGTTTTCGTCTTTCAGGCGATGCTGGATGCCGTTGCGGTTGTGGAGTTCGTCGAAACCCTCGGGTTTGATGAACATCTCCTGTCCGTCGAGCAGACCGGTCAGCCCGGTTTGACCCGGTTCGGGGCGTTTGAGTCCCTTGAACTTTGCCGCATCCGATGGGATGTAATCCGTCGGTTCTTCGTAGGTGGTGACATAGCCTTCGTAATTGCGCAGGATGACCTTGTGGTCTGACATGCTTAAAAGATAATTCGGCATGAGCGGAATCTTGCCGCCGCCGCCGGGCGCGTCCACGATGAACTGCGGTACGGCATAACCGGAGGTGTGTCCGCGCAGACCTTCCATGATCTCAATGCCCTTCGCCACCGGCGTGCGGAAGTGACCCGCGCCTTCCACCAGGTCGCATTGATAGAGGTAGTAGGGGCGCACGCGGATGCGGACGAGGTCCTGCACCAACTGGCGCTGGATGTGAACGTTATCGTTCACACCCGCCAGCAGCACAGACTGGTTCCCAAGCGGGATGCCCGCCCGGGTGAGTCGGTCTGCCGCTTCGGCGAGTTCCCTGCTGATCTCGTTCGAATGGTTGACGTGGATGTTCAACCACAGCGGGTGGAATTTTGCAAGCATATCGCACAGTTCCTGGGTGACGCGCATGGGCATGAAGACCGGCACGCGCGACCCGATGCGGATGATCTCGATATGCGGAATCTCGCGCAGGCGGGTAAGCAGTTCTTCGAGGACCTTGGGCGCCAGCACAAGCGGATCGCCGCCGGAGAGCAGCACGTCGCGGACTTGCGGCGTGCGTTTGAGGTACTCGATCTGCATCTCGAACTCTTCGCGCTTGAAGGTTTGTCCGGGGTCGCCCACGATGCGCGAGCGCGTGCAGTAGCGGCAGTACGAGGCGCATTGAGTCGTGACCAGCATCAGCACCCTGTCAGGATACCGGTGGACAAGCCCCGGCACGGGAGAGTGGCGGTCTTCCGCGAGGGAATCCTCCATCATGGCGGTGAAGGCTTGCATCTCCTCCGCGCGCGGGATGATCTGTTTGCGGGTCGGGTCGTCCGGGTCTTCGGGGTCGATCAGGGAGATGAAGTATGGCGTCACATCCACGCGGAACAAGCCCTGGGTTTGAAGCGCCTTGCGTTCGCTTTCGGTCAGCGGAAGGACCTTTTCGATGTCTTCTACAGAGTTCAGGCGGTTGCTCAACTGCCAGCGCCAGTCGTTCCATTTTTCATCGGGAACGTCGGCGTAGATTTTTGCTCGTTTTGAAACAAACTCGGTTTTCATGGTTCCTCCAAAATAACATTAAGGCATTGCAATGCGCCGCGCCAACCGGGTCGTCTTGTATGCCGGTCATGGCGGCGCGGCTCGGTTCAAAATGCGCCAACAGCCGCTCACATTGGAGGGTCATGGTCGGGTTGATAAAAACCTGCGATTTTGGGCATGATTGAATTTTACGGGCAAACGAAAGGCGGGTCAATGACCCATGGAACTGGGGGCAGGGTTGCGGCAAAGTCGTAAATCTGTAATGCGAAAAGCGCGAATCAAGGCGAATTTCGCTAAAAAGGACTTCATTTTGCGTAAGACCTGTTAACTCACCTTACACAATGGTCTTTGTGGCTGTCCCGCCAAATATCAGAGATACAAAAACACCCACCAACGGGCTGCCTGGGGGAGGGGCTACTCTGAAATTGCGCGATCCGCGGCGCGCAGCAGGAGTACGCCGATCAAAAGGAGCAGGCTGCCGCCCAGTTGAATGCCGGTCATGATCTCGCCCAGGAAGAGGTACGCCCAGACGGCGGTAAAGACCGGCTCGAGGGTGGCGACGAGATTGGAAACCGTCGGCGAGAGATAGCGGATGCTGAGGGTATACAAGCCAAACCCGCCCAGGGTGGGGGCGACCCCCAAAAAGAACAGCAAGCCCCAGCCGGGAAGGGAATCGCCGAGCCACAGCAGGTTCGAAAGCGCGGGTTGACGGGTAATGAACAAGTCGCTGGCGATATTGAAAAAGAACAGGAAGAAGGTGGCCGAGGCGAAACTGTAGAGCAGCGCCGTCCACGAGTCGATGTGACGGTCTGCGGCGGCTTTGCCTTCGAGATTGTAGACGGCGAAGAGCAGGCCGGTCAACAGACCGAAAACAATGCCCAACGGATTCAACCTCCATGCGGCAGGGTCGGCGGCGCCGGAGACCAAAAGCGTGCCAAGAAAACTCAAGGCGATGGAGATGACCTTTGCCCGGTTGAACCTCTCCCTGAAGATAACCCGGCTGAGGAGAGCCGTCATTGCCGGGGAGGAAAATGCCAGAACCGTGGCAACCGCCGCCCCGTTGTATTGAACCGAGAAGGTCCACATCGAGTTGAAGACGGCAAGAGTCAACCCATAGAGCGCCATAAAGAGCCAGTGTTTGCGGTCCAGGCAAAACAACCCGCGGCTGAAGACCAGCAGACCGACGAACATCCCAAAAGCGACGAAAAGATCGCGCCAGAAGGCAAGGATGAGCGAAGGGAGCGAGTAGGTTGTTACAAGATAACTGATGAAGGGTCCGGTGGTGGACCAGATGACTGTGGCGGTCAGGGCGATGATGAATCCGCGGGATGCATTTTGTTGTGCGGGCATTTGAAGGAAGCGGCTTAATATCCGCAGGAGGGAATGTCGAGGGGGTATTTCACCCCGTCCAGTTTTTCGAGAACCAACTGCACCTTCGCCGCGCTCGGACCCCAGATGGAGGCGAGGGTTGTGTTTGGCGCGGAAACCGGGCTGGCGTTAAATGTGGCTTTGTATATATCGATCATCGGCGCTTCGCCCACGTCGAAATAACCCATGGTAACGTGGTTGCCGAGAATGCCGCGGCACTGATTGTAAAGGTCGGCGCCGCTCGAGGTTTTGACCATTTCGACCAGCACAGAGTTCAATTCGGCGGGGTTGTCGCGCGCAATAAAGTAACCGGGTTCAAACACATTCTGCCGGGAATAGACGGCGTTCATCAACACGCCATGAAAGACATGTTCATCCAATGCCCCGTTGCAGGCGGCAAAGGTGTGCAGGAGCTCGTGGGTGTCATACTTATAGGGCAGGTCGATGGTGTAGGCTTCGGCGTAGTTGACCTGGTTTCCAATCGCCTGCCCGCCCGCGCCCGGCGCAACCGTTTCGCCGGGATAAATGGTGTAATTGACGGAGTCGTAGCATTGCGAAAGGGACGTGCCCGTCAACTCGCGGTAAAGCGGGTAGACGACATCGCGGGTCTGGTTGATGTACGTTTCGCATCGCGGCTGTTTCGAAGAGTCGACCTGCGAACAGTCGATGTTAAAGGTCACATCTGCCGGTGCAACGGTGTTGGTCGGCAGGACGATCGCTTCGGTGGGCGGCGGCAGCGTGGCTTCGGCAGCCACCTGGGTTTCAGGCGCAGAAGTCACGGGGGCAGCCGTTTGCTCCGGCACGACGCCGTTCCCCGGCATGTTACAGGCAGTGACCACAACCATCACAGACAGGATGAACAAAAGCGTTTTCCATTGGCGATTCATGTGTAGACTCCTTTCGCGCGATTATATCCGATGGCTTCACAAGGTCTCTGTCAGCGCTTGCTGTAATGTTAGAATGTCTCGAACAGCCCACAAACCCAATGAAACCAATCATCCTCACCGGACCCGTCCTGTTCGCAGGCGTCCTCGCCGCCCTCACCCTCGTCAAATACGAATTCCTTCTCAGCCTCGGCTGGCATCCCATCCACGACCCAACCTTCGACTGGCCTAGCGGGCTGGCGCTCGGCGAATTTGGATGGATCATGACCCTGACCTTTATCCTCACCGGAAGCATCATGACCCTCTTCGCCCGCCGCCTCTACCTGGACCTCGAACCGACTCCTGCCTCCAAACTTGGCGCAACGCTGACGGCGTTTGCCGGTCTATTCCTCGCCGCCCTAGCCTTTACCACCGATCCCACCATCCGCGACTATCCCGCCACCTGGCATGGACGTTTACATGACCTCTCCTTCGTCCTGCTTGGTTTAACCCTTTTTCCCGCCATGGTCGTCCTCGGCTTCGCCTTCCGCGCAGATGACCGCTGGAAGAATTTCGCTTTTTACACATGGGGAACGCTCGCCCTGGCGGGACCCGCCTTCTTCATTAAAGGCGCGGCGTTTTACATTTTTCTACTCGCCATCCTGGTTTGGAACGAACTTGCGGCAATGCGGATATCGGGAAAAACAACCCCCGCCAGTTAAACAATGGCTCGCAGGATCGGGATCTTCCCCAGGATGAATACAACCCCCCATGAAATCAAAAATACGACGATGGCAACGAGTGGAAGGACGATCAGCGAATTTCCAGCGGCAGGGTTTAAGCCAAGCCCCGCCCATGCTTGAGTGACCCACCCGATAACCATGAGATGGAAAAGGTAAATCCCAAAACTGGATTGGCCCGCCCACCCGGAAAAGCGCAAGACCCGTTCAGAGGCTTTTTCGCCAAGGCGGCGAACCAGGACGAACGCTCCCATTGACATCAGGATGATGTTGAGGCTCGGATAACTTCGAAACGGAAGTTCGTTATCAAGAGGGGGGAATCCATGCGAGAAAACGAAAAATGAAAACGCAAACGCGGCAATGAAGACAGCCAGCGCAAGGCGGTTAACGAGCGGCGTGATCTCCATTCTTCCCAAAACATAGCCGATCAAAAAATACCCGACATACCCGCCGACATAATAGATATCGAAGCCGTTCCGTAGAGGAGTAAGCCCTTCGACGATATAAAGGATCGGCGCTGCCAGGAACCAAAGCCCGATGAAATAGTACAACTCGGAAGGTTTTGCTTTCGACACGAAAACCCGCAGGATGGGGGTGAGGAGATACAGCCCCAGCAGGGAGTAAACAAACCAGAGGTGCCCCCCGCGAGGTCCGCGCAGGATGCGGACAAACATCCGCAAAACCCCTTCAAACGTCACACCGTCCACCTCGAAGGGTCTTGAATACAAAAGGTCATATAAAACCGACCAGACCAGGAACGGGATCGCGATTCGCAATGCGCGTTTTTTCAAAAAAACCAACACATCCTCTTCCCTCGAAAGCAGCAGGCAGCCGCTCATCAGGAAGAAAAAGGGGACCCCGATCCGTGAGATCGTGTAAAAGAAAAACGACGCCCAATCCGGACCCGCGCCCCAGCCTTCGATATGAGCCAATACCACCAGAAACGCCGCGATCAATCGCGCAAAATCCACCCATTGGACCGGCTGAAATTCCTTTTCCTCAGACATGGTTTTGGATTATACGTTATATGTCATGCCAATATCGAATCGCAGGATATGGGATATGGGTGTGCAGGCAAAACATGTCAGGCACGGAGTTTCGAGCAAAATCAGGAGATTTTGCAGTCCAAACTGACAACCTTTGCCTGCACACGATATGGGATATGGTTGGATGGTCGGTGTGCAAGCAAAACATGTCACCTAAGTTTTGTGCAAAACACCCGACAAGTCATTGACTCTATAGGCTGTATTTCTGCCCAAGTCTCAAGACTTCGCCAAATCGGCGGGCTGAAGCCCTGCCTTAGTTCGTGGAAGTCCGCTCGAAGCGGACTGGTTGCGCAAGCCCAAAGGCGTCGCGTGGCGCCGTGGCAAAGAAACCCCACTGAATCCCAAAGAGCCATTAAAGTTACCATGAATAATGTGGGTTGGTTTGTAACTGCTCAGCCAATTCACTACCCTGCCTTGTCATTTCGAGTGGCGCGAGGCGCCACGAGAAATCTTTCTCAATATTGCGTAGATTTCTCCTCGCTGGCGCTCGTCGAAATGACAGGCTGAGTAGTTACGTTGGTTTGCATAAACAAGCAGGAGCATCCCGGCTCGACAATTCTCCGACATGTTTTGTCTTAATTACTCAAAACTCGTGATTGTCATCAAATTATATATAATGTACAATCCGCGCAATTCAAGGAATCATTCCCCCATGCTAAACCTCAATCTCAAAACCACTCCCTTCCACGAACGGACGTCCGCGTTGTGCCAGCCGCAGAACTGGCGCAAGTGGGCGGGCTATTTCGCCGCAGGCTCGTACGAGCATGTGCTTGACCGCGAATATTGGGCAATCCGCAACTCGGCGGCGTTGATCGACGTCTCACCGTTGATCAAATACGTCATCAAAGGCAAGGATGCGGCGGCGTTGCTGCATCGCGTCACCACCCGTGACGTCCACAAGATGAAAGTGGGGCAGGTCGCCTACACTGGCTGGTGTGACGAAGAAGGCAAGATGATAGACGATGGCACGATCTCGCGCCTTGATGACTCGACCTTCCGCCTGACCGCCGCGGAACCAAATCTGCGCTGGCTGGCAATGAATGCGGTCGGCATGGACGTCTCCATCGCCGAAGTGACCGGTGACATGGCGGCGCTCAGTTTTCAGGGACCGAATACGAGGAAAGTTCTAAATAAAGTTACCGAGAAACCAGTGGACGAGTTGAAGTATTTCCGCTTGATGACCAACAAGATCAAAGGCGTGGAAGTCACGATTTCAAGAACTGGCTACACCGGCGACCTCGGCTACGAGATCTGGATGGATGCAAAAGACGCGCTCAAAGTGTGGGACGCACTCATGGAAGCCGGTTCCGATTACGGCATCACCCCCGTCGGCATCCTCGCCATGGACATGGCACGTGTGGAAGCGGGCTTGTTCATGCTCGATGTGGATTACACCTCCACCAGTCACGCCTGGATCGAATCACAGAAATCCTCCCCGTTTGAATTAGGTTTGGATTGGACAGTCGCGCTTGATAAGCCCGGCTACTTCGTCGGTCGCCGCGCTTTGGAGAAAGAAAAGCGCGAAGGCTCGGCGTGGAAGATGGTCGGCTTGGCAGTGGATTGGGTCGGCATGGAAAAATTATTTGGCAAGGTGGGTCTGCCGCCGCAGATCCCCGGCTCGGCGGTACGCGCCAGTCTGCCCGTGATGGTGGGAAATGTTCAAGTGGGCTATGCGTCCACCTCCACATGGTCACCGTTGTTGAAGACCTATATCGCTCTCGCACACTTGCAGAAACCATATTACGAAATCGGCACTGATGTGAGAATGGAAATTACAGTGGAACATCACCGTCAACATGCACCTGCGAAAGTGGTCAAGTTGCCGTTCTATGAGCCGGAGTGGAAGAAAAAGTAGTGTGTTAAGAGCGGTTAGAAACTTGATACCAAAACGTCTGAATTCTTATAAATTCCGACGTTTTGGTATAATGAATTTATGAAAATTAAAAGATTCACCCTCTCCCAAATTCAGAACTCCCTGCAAGCAGGTAAAGTGACGGTTTTATATGGTCCGCGGCAGGTTGGGAAAACGACCCTGGTCAAAGAGTTGATAGGGGCGCTCCCTACCCGGAACAAGTTCGTCAATGCGGATGAATTGATCTATCGGGAAGTCCTTGCCAGCCAAAGCAGTCAGCGGCTTGGCGAACTGCTCGGAGACGCAGAGTTGTTGGTCATTGACGAAGCCCAGCGCGTCGCTGAAATTGGGTTGAACCTGAAAATTTTGGTGGACACATTTCCGCAGGCGAAGGTCATCGCAACAGGTTCGGCATCCTTTGAACTTGCGAGCAAAATCAGTGAACCGTTGACGGGACGTAAACTGACTTTCAATCTATATCCCGTCAGTTATGGCGAAGTGCAGGGTACCTTCGGTAAGGTGGAGTCTCGCGCCCAGTTGGAGCGTTGGATGATCTGGGGCGGATACCCTGCAATTGTTTCCGCCGATGACCCAACTTTACGCGAACGCTTGCTTGGCGAATTGGTCGGTTCCTATCTTTATCGCGACATCCTTGAGATGGAGGGACTCCGCCGCTCGGACAAAATCGTTGACCTGTTACGCCTGCTGGCTTATCAAATCGGGCAGGAGGTCTCAACCACAGAGCTGGCAGCCAGCATGGCGCTGAATCGTTCAACTGTTGAACGATATCTTGACTTGTTGGAAAAAGTATTTGTGATCTTCAAGGTTAATGGTTTCTCGCGCAACCTGCGCAAGGAAGTGACCAAGAACTCGCGTTATTACTTTTACGACAATGGCGTGCGCAACAGTTTGGTTCAAAACTTCAACCTACTGGCGTTGCGAAATGACGTCGGCCAACTTTGGGAAAATTTCCTTGTGATGGAACGCCGCAAGACAAATCAAATTGCCGGACGACATGTAAACTCCTATTTCTGGCGCACATACGACCAGAAGGAAATTGACCTGATTGAGGAACACGGCGGCAGGTTATACGGATACGAGTTCAAATGGCAGGCGGGCGACATCCGACGCGCGGTGCGAAATGAGTTTATGGAAATATATCCCGATTCAGAGTTGACAACGGTGAATCAGGATAACTTTGAGGAGTTTTTGAAAGCATGACATCATCCAACACATACGACGCAATCATCATCGGCGGCGGTCACAACGGACTTGTGGCTGGCGCGTACCTTGCCCGTGCTGGCAAGAAAGTGGTCGTGCTTGAACGCCGACCCATCGTCGGCGGCGCGGCAGTGACCGAAGAGATTTTCCCCGGCTACAAGTTCACTGAGTTTTCGTACGTGGTGAGTTTGCTGCGCCCGGAGATCATCCGTGATTTGGAACTGCCCAAGCACGGATTAAAGATTCTTCCATTGCCCAGCACCTTCACCCCCATGGAAAACGGGGATTACCTCGCCGCATGGGATGACCACGACCTGACCCGCCGCGAGTTGTATCGCCACTCGCCCAAAGACGCCGAAGCGTATGACGAGTATGCCCGCGTCATGGCGCGCGCGGCGAAAGCCATCAAGCCGATCATCAATTTGATTCCGCCCGATCCTTCGTCCATGAGCATCCGCGATTTGATGGGACTTCTCAAAGTCGGTCAATATGCAGCGTCGCTTTCCGAAAAAGAACTCTACATGGTTGCCAAACTCGCCACGCAATCGTCCGCGGATTTGCTCGAAGAGTGGTTCGAGACCGACGCGCTCAAAGGCACCAAAGCCGCCAGTGGAATCATCGGCACCTATCTCGGACCGCGCTCTCCCGGCACGGCGTATGTGCTGCTCCATCATTATATGGGCGAAATTGACGGGGCGTTCCGCGCCTGGGGTTTTGCCAAGAACGGTTCCGGCGGGGTCAGCGGCGCGATCTATAACGCGACTCAAGCGCTTGGGGTGGAGGTCAGAGTCAACGCAAGCGTGCAGCAGGTCAAGGTCAAGAATGGACGCGCTGTAGGCGTCATCCTCGAAAATGGCGATGAACTCGATTCCAAAGTCGTGATGTCCGCCGCCGACCCGAAGCGCACCTTCCTGCAATTTGTCGAGCAGAAACATCTGCCCGATGATTTTGTCACAGCGATCCAGAACTTCCGCGCGCGCGGCTCGTCGGGCAAGGTCAATATTGCCTTGAGCAAACTGCCGAACTTCACCGCGCTGCCATACACAGGTAATGGCGCGAATTCGGTTCTACATCGTGGCGCGGTTTCCATCAGCCCGAGCATTGATTACATTGAGCGCGCCTACGACGACGCGAAGTACGGGCAGATTTCCAAACACCCGTACATCGACATGATCTTCCCCTCAATGATTGACCCCGACATGGCGCCTCCCGGACATCACGTGATGTCTTGCTTCGTGCAATATGCGCCCTACGACCTCGAAGGCGGTTGGACAGACGGACGCCGCGACGAACTCGGCGAAGCGGTCATCGCCACCATCGAACAATACGCGCCAAACATCCGCGAATGCATCGTGGGGATGCAGGTCATCTCGCCCAAAGATATCGAACGCATTGCAGGCATCACCGGCGGCAACATCTTCCACGGCGAATTGTTACTGCATCAAATTTTCTTCCTGCGTCCGGCGCCGCAATGGGCAGACTTCCGCACCCCGCTCAAAGGCTACTACTTCGGCGCGAGCGGCGCACACCCCGGCGGCGGCGTGATGGGCGCGCCCGGCATGTTGGCGGCGAAAGAAATTTTGAAGGATGGGTTTTAGTGAAACGCTGGTATCTCTGGTTTGCGCTCTTAATTGTGCCACTGACTTTTGCCTGTCAGGTACTCAGCCCTGCCGTTGCCCCCTCCTCGACGCCAGCCATTACGCCTACGCCCTCCCCCGCGCCTGATTTATTGCCAGTGACCGGGGAGCCTGATTCGCAGGCGCAGAACGATGCGCCTGTTGGCGATGACGATACTATTTTTGAATTTGAGTGGATTGCCTTTGTGGATGATCCAATTTTCACTGACCTTGCCGTCAGCGCCGATGGCGATGTTTATTTGATAACCAGCAGGGAGAAGGACAAGGATTGTTACCTGTCGAAAACCGATGGAAACGGCGGCACGGAATGGCAGGTGTTAATCGCAACTTTTGAAGACGGAGACTGCGGGGAAATCGTCTTCGATCAAAACGGAAATATTTATGTCTCAGGAGTCGACCCAATTGCATGGGGAAGTTCCGATGCGCCGGTTGGCGAAGGATATTTCATCGCCAAATTCGATGTCAATGGCGCCAGCCTGCAAAATTATTTTTTTGACAAGTATTATGATCTCAACGATTTTGACATAGATTCACAAGGCAATATCTATCTCTCAGGAGACGCTTCATCCGGCAAGGGTTACTCCGTTTCCAAAATAAACCCGGATGGAAATATCGAGTGGGAACAAACATACCCCACCCAATGGGTGTATTATCCCTCCTCATTAAGAGTCATCGAAGGCGGGGATGTTTTTGTGTATGGTTTCTTGTATTATCGCGAATCCGGCGAGGGGGAAGAGGATAGGGATTGCTTTTTGAGTCTCATCGCGTCTGATGATGGGACCATGAAGTGGGACATGACCGTTGGAGCGGCGGACAATAAAGATGAGTGGTGCAACCGCATGGAGGTTGACGCTGAAGGAAATGCGTATGTTTCAGGATACAGCGGCGCGACATGGGGCGCCCCCCTGCAACCGCTTGACTATATCGGTGAATTTAATTACCCCTTTATCGCCAAATTTTCAGCAAACGGCGACCTGGTCTGGAACACATTCCAAATCTCTCCCCTGAATTTTTTGCGATGGGAACAGATGAGACTCTCATTTTCCTCGGTTTTTCCGGTATCGCTCGAATGAACTCCGATGGATCCGGGCTGAAGGAATATTACTTCCAGACCGCCGACAATGACTCTTCCGAGCCGTACTCTCTGCTAGACTTGAAAGTAGACAACCGCCAGAATGTATATGTTTTCGGCAGCGCGAACAACGCCATCCTGGATACCTCTGCCACTGTCATCAATCCGCCTGCCGCCGATTGGGAGGATGATGAATATCGTTATTTCATCGCCAAGATCATACTCGACGGCGGCGCCTATCGTCCGGGCGGTCCATTGGTGCCTGAAATCGCAAGATACATTCCAACGCCCAGGGATGTCGAAACCGACCCGCTGGCAGTATGGGTCAACCTGTTTCTTGCAGTGACAGCAGCAACGCTGATGCTTCCCTTCGCGCTTGTGGTGGATGCTTTTTCGGGAACCCTGAAGTCGCTTTTTGAGCGCGTGGGGGAGTTTACCGCCCTGATCGCCGCCAACCTGCGAAAATTGGCGCCCGTCTCGCTCACGCGAACGCAAGCCTTTCTCCTCGATGTGCTAAGAGAGATGGCGGGCATATTCAGGTTATTCCTTGCAATTCTATTTTACGCGGTGGTATTTTCCCTGCTCGACCCAAGCTGGGACCCCTTCTCCCTCAAAGGGCTGATTTTATTAATTGAGATGGCGATTGCCTTCGGAGTCGTCGGCATTCTGGACGACATGATCCAATGGATTGTTATTCGATCCTGGGGAATCCCCGGCGCATTTAAGATTCGCGCCGTCAACGCGTTGATGGCGCTGGCGTCGGTGGGAATTTCCCGCATCATTCCTGTCCTGCCAGGGCTGATGTTCGGCTCTCCCGAAGCCCTGATTGTGGATGAAAAACAACTTAACAGAAAACAAAACGACACCCTTACCCGAATCACCCTTTTTACCTTTGCCGGAATTTGTTTCATAACGTGGGTTCCCACATTGTTCCTCGAACTCATTATTCAACAAGCCGGGCTTGCCGAAACCCCAAAAAATATCGTTGCAGGCGTCGAAGGCTTTCTGCTTATCTTGTTCGCGGTGGCCCTTGAGAATGTGTTCGTCCAACTCGTCGGGGTTTCAGACGGCGTGGGCAAAAAAATCAGGCGGCAAAATTTTTGGGGATGGTTCCTCCTCTGGATTCCCGTCGCATTCGTATTCCTGCACACCCTGCTCAACCCAAGAAACAGTTTCCTGCAAGACCTCCAAACTGGGAACCCCGGCGTATTCATTGCCGTTACCGTATTCTTTATGATGGCGGCGCTGATTTTCATTGGAGCGATCCGCCTGATATTCTGGGCGCTTAAAAGAAAATAACGAAGGACATCTTCATGACAACTCACCACGACACCATCATCATCGGCGCGGGGCACAATGGACTGGTCGCCGCCGCGTATCTTGCCAAACAGGGCAAAAAGGTTCTGGTTCTCGAACGCCGCGCCATCGTCGGCGGTTCGGTGGTCACTGAATCTTTTGGGGATAATTTCTCCGTGGACTCCCTCCACACCGGCGGGACCCTGCGCCCAGACATTATCAAAGACCTGAAACTCGCCTCCCACGGACTTCAGCCCTTCGGCTCTGCTCAGGGCAAGCCTGATTCTGCCCCCCAGCCTTTCATCACCCTGTTAGCGGATGGCTCTCCCCTCACGCTCGACGCCGAGTCCATCAAACGCATCTCCGAAAAAGACGCGGCGCGCTTCCCTGAATTCGCGCGCTTCATGGATAAAGCCGCAAGCATTCTCGATACCGCCTACGCCACCATCATGCCGCGCCTGCCCATGAACTTCGGCATTCGCGAAGGGTATGGCTTGCTCGAACTGGGTCTCGAGTTGAAACTTGCCGGTCGCAAAGACATGCTCAACTTCATCCGCGCCCTGCCGATGACCGCGCAGGAACTCGTGGAAGAATATTTTGAATCCGAAATCATCAAAGCTGCGATTTGTGCTGTTGCCATCCACGGCTCGACACTGGGACCGATGGGCGCAGGCACCGGCTACACCCTCATCCACAACTGGCTGAATCGCGGCGGGCTCGCTCACAAGAATATCGGCAAAGCGGGCGAGATCACAACTGCCTTGGCCAACGCCGTGAAAGCCTTCGGTGGTGAGATAAGAACCGAGGCGGAGGTGGAACGTATACAAGTGGACAGGTACACATGCAACGGCGTGATTTTGAAAGGCGGCGAAGAAATCCTTGCGGATAAAGTTATTTCCGCCGCTGACCCGAAACACACCCTGCTCAAACTCGTCGGCGCGCAAGATTTGCCGCCCGAATTCGTCTGGCACACCCAATCCATCAAGATGCGCGGCTCGGTGGCGAAAGTCCATTTGCAGACGAATGGGGAGCATGGCATCCCCGCAGGGACGGTCGTCCTCGCCCCATCCATCAAATACCTCGAAAAAGCCTACGACGCGACCAAGTACGGCGAGATTTCAGAAAAACCGTATTTGGAAGTCACTACGTCGGGAAATACGGTTTCCATCCATTTCCAGTTTGCGCCATATGCTTTGAGGAATAGTGATTGGAAAGTGGAAAGTGGAAAAGTTGCTGAATTGGCGATCAAGACATTGGAAGAATACTTCTCCGCTCTTCACGCTTCACGTATCACGCATCACATCATCACGCCTCAAGATTTTGAATCCATCTACGGACTCACCGAAGGCGACCCCAACCACGGTCAACTCATGCTCGATCAGTTCCTCTTCATGCGACCGATACCGGGCTGGTCGAACCACAAGACGCCGATTGATAACCTCTATCTCTGCGGCAGCGGAGTCCATGGCGGGGGCGGGGTCAGCGGCGCGGCGGGACGGAACGCAGTGAAAGCACTGAAATAAATGTGTAGGTCACGCTTCAAGCGTGACCTACTTTTTTTACTGGCAACCGCTCAGTTCATGCGGCAGGTTTTGCGCGCTGGCGATGACGTACAACTGGTTCGGCAAACTGGCGCGCGAAAATTCATGCAGGTTCTCGCGGCACGAGTCCACGCCAATGACGAAATGGCTGGGAGAACTTTCAGCGTGGCGCAAGGCAAATTTGCCGTCACCCGTTCCCAGGTCCAGGATGATGCGGTGATAGTTTGTCAGGCGCCGTCGAGGTCGTCGGGTGCGGGTTTTTTACGAATTAGGGGGGGTGGAACTTAGCAGGGCGGGCGTGTGGTGTTCATGAAAAAAATTGTAGCATTTGTTTTTCGCCGCGGCATTAAAAAAATATAGGAATCTCCCCGCCGTTGGTAGATTTTATTAACTCATCTTGCGCACTTGCCCTTCGACTACGTGGCGCCTAGTGAACGTCGAGGAGCGCAGTCGAAGGGCGTTTCATGCAGGAATAATTAATTCGCGTAAGGTGAGTTATTAAGGTTCGTTCTCTTGCATTGCACGCACTTCCCCGTACAATAAGTGAAATTTGTAACTACTTTGTACCCTACATCCATATACTGACAACAATCGGTTGCCGTCCTATTCGCCGCAGGAGGTGCGCATGAACATTCACGGCAAAATCACGCCTGACTTTCAGGATGTGCTCACGCCAGAAGCGCTCGCGTTTGTCGAACAATTGGAACGAGAGTTCGGCGCCCGCAGGCGCGAGTTGTTACAAAAACGGGTTGAACGCCAGAGGCTGTTCGACGCCGGAGCCCTGCCGGGCTTTCTCGAAGAGACCGCGCCCATCCGCGCCGGTGACTGGAAGGTCGGCTCGATACCAGACGACCTGCAAGACCGCCGCGTCGAGATCACCGGTCCGCCCGAGCGCAAGATGGCGATCAACGCGCTCAACTCAGGGGCGAAAGTTTTCATGGCAGATTTCGAAGACGCCAACGCGCCCACCTGGGAAAACCTCATCCAGGGGCACCTCAACCTGCGCGACGCCATCGAGCGCCGCATCTCCCTCACCACTCCCGAAAAAACCTACAAATTGAATGAAAACCCCGCGACGCTGTTCGTGCGCCCGCGCGGCTGGCATTTGGATGAAAAGCATGTAAGGCTGGATGGGAAACCCATCTCCGCCTCTCTCTTCGACTTTGGCTTGTATCTGTTTCTGAATGCGGATCGCCTCCGAAAGCAGGGGACAGGCCCGTACTTCTACCTGCCCAAATTGGAGAGTTATCTCGAGGCGCGGCTGTGGAACGATGTCTTCAACTTCGCGCAGGATACGCTCGGCATTCCGCGCGGCGCCATCAAAGTGACCGTGCTCATCGAGACCATCCTCGCCTCGTTTGAAATGGACGAAATTTTATTTGAGTTGCGCGAGCACATCGTGGCGCTCAATGCCGGTCGCTGGGACTACATCTTCAGCGCCATCAAAAAATTCAGCAAACAGCCGGGCTTCCTGCTGCCCGACCGCGCCCAGATCACCATGACCGTCCCCTTCATGCGGGCGTACACCGAACTGCTGGTAAAGACCTGCCACAAACGCGGGGCGCACGCCATCGGCGGCATGGCGGCATTCATCCCCAGCCGCAAAGATAAGGAAGTGAACGACCTCGCGCTTGCCAAGGTCCGCGAAGATAAATTGCGCGAATCGAACGACGGTTTCGACGGCACCTGGGTGGCGCACCCCGACCTTGTGCCAACCGCCACAGAAGTCTTCGACGGCGCACTGAAGGACAAACCGCATCAAAAAGAAAGGCTGCGAGCCGAAGTGAACACCGCCGCCGCAGACCTGGTCAACTTCGCCATCCCCAACGGACAGATCACCGAAGCCGGCATGAGACTGAACATCAACGTCGCCCTGCAATACATCGATGCCTGGCTGCGCGGTTCGGGCGCGGTCGCCATCCATAACCTGATGGAAGACGCCGCCACCGCCGAGATCTGCCGCGCCCAACTCTGGCAGTGGATTCACCATCCCACCGCCTCTCTCTCCGACGGACGAAAAGTGTCCCTGGACTTGTACCGCCAGCTTTTGGCGGACGAGATCACAAAAATCAAAGCCCACTATGGGGCAGAGACATACGCAAACAGCCGCATGGAAGACGCAATCAACCTGTTCGACGGACTGGTCGCCGCCGACACGTTCTCCGAATTCCTGACGCTGCCCGCGTATGAAAAATTAGACTAGACCTCTTGCATACGCAGCCGCAGAGAACGCTGAGAACCCTGTGGCGAAAACGACTTTTTCAAGAGGTCAACTAAACCGAGGAGAAAAAATCATGTTCCACAAATACCAACCCAAGTCCGTCGAAGAATTGAAGAAAGAATGGGCGGAAGACCCGCGCTGGAAGGGCGTACACCGACCCTACAGCGCCGAAGAAGTGGACAGCCTGCGCGGCACCTTCCAGCATGACCATACCCTGGCGCGCATGGGAGCCGAACGCCTGTGGCAATTGCTGCATGAAGATGGCTACGTCCGCGCATTGGGCGCGCTCACCGGCAACCAGGCAGTCGAAATGGTGCAGGCGGGTTTGAAAGCCATTTACCTCAGCGGCTGGCAGGTGGCAGGCGACGCCAACGACGCCCTCGCCATGTACCCCGACCAAAGCCTCTACCCCGTCACCAGCGTGCCGACCGTGTTGCGCAAGATCAACAACGCCCTGATCCGCGCCGACCAGATCCAGCACATGGAAAAACGCGACGGCGAGGTGCAATACTTCGCGCCCATCGTGGCGGATGCCGAGGCAGGTTTCGGCGGTCCGCTCAACGCCTTTGAGTTGATCAAAGCCATGATCGAAGCCGGAGCCGCGGGCATCCACCTTGAAGACCAGTTATCTTCGTTGAAGAAGTGCGGTCACATGGGCGGAAAAGTCCTCGTCCCCGTGCATGACTTCATCCAAAAATTGATCTCCGCCCGCCTCGCCGCCGACGTGATGGGGGTTCCCACCATTTTCATTGGTCGCACCGACGCCCTGTCTGCCACGCTCATCCGCGGCGACATTGACCGCGTGGACCAGGAGCATCTCACCGGCGAGCGCACCGCAGACGGCTTCTACGTCGTCAAGAACGGGCTTGAATACGCCGCCGCCCGCGCCCTGGAATTCGCCCCCTACGTGGACCTGATCTGGTGCGAAACCCCCACGCCCGATATCGGCGAGGCGCGCGCGTTCGCAAAGATGATCCATGCCAAATACCCCGGCAAGATGCTGGCGTACAACTGCTCGCCCTCCTTCAACTGGAAGCGCAAACTGGACGACAAGCAGATCGCCGAATTCCAGGACCAGCTGGGAGACGCCGGTTACAAATTCCAATTCATCACCCTGGCGGGCTTCCATACCCTCAACGCCAGCATGTTCGACCTGGCGCACGGCTACGCCCGCAACGGCATGAGCGCCTTCGTCAAGGTGCAGGAGCGCGAATTCGAAATGGAAAAGACCATGGGCTTCCGCGCCGTCAAGCATCAGGCATTCGTGGGCGCCGGTTATTTCGACGCGGTGCAGACCACCGTCAACGGCGGCGAAGTCTCCACCGGCGCGATCAAAGGCTCCACCGAGGAGGAGCAGTTCAAGCATTAAAAACCCACCCGAAAATTGCCCCCGCCGCGTAACTTCAGCGGAGGTTATCGGAAATTACCGTCCCGAAGATTTTTGCGCAAATCAAAAGAGAAACGCAAACCTTTGGGACGGGCGCGCTAAAAGGTTGTTAATTGGACTGCAAAATCTCCTGATTTTGCAGTCCAAAGTCGGGAGATGCCGCACGGCGTCACCGCGCCGCTTTGGACTCAGCCCTTACAAACTTTGAGCGCTCCCTCGGGATTTTTCCTTATTTACGGATAAAGTCCAGTGTATAATTTGAAAAAACACAACGAATCGATTCAAGGAGAAAATCCATGCGTAGAATGTTCGGCTTTTTGATCGGCGTCTTCACCGGCGCGCTGGTCGGCGCGGTGATGGCGCTGCTTCTCGCCCCCGAATCCGGCGAAACCCTGCGCGGACAGATCCGCGACCGCGGACAAAACTTCCTCAACGACATCCGCCACTCGGCGGACGCGCGCCGCATCGAATTACGCAGCCGCCTGGAATCACTGAGAACGCCGAGGGAAGAATTCTAGCGAGGTAGGCACGTACAACAGGTAAACACGTACCCAAACATTCACAATCCTGTCTACCTGCTGTCACCCTGTCTACTGATTACTTCCCCATAGAACTTCACAACCCGCCCCATACACGTCCCAAACTCCGCCCTTGCGGAGATGATATTCGCATTCAGACCTGCGGCTTCCTTCCGCAGGTCTTCCCTTTCCAGCCCCAGAAGGATCGCATCGGCAATCGACTGCGGGTCGTTCGAGTCGAACAGCAAACCGTTCTGCCCATGCGTGATCCACTCGCGGATGGACTCAAGATCGCCCGCCGCGGGGAAACATCTGCACGCCATGGCTTCGAGCAGGCTGTTCGGGGCGCCGTCGTGAATGCTCGGCGAAACCACCATCTGCGCCCGGCGAAAGACTTCGCCCATTTCTTCATGCGCAAAGGCGGGCAGCAACTCCACTGCATTTTCTATTCCCAATCCCTTTACCCAGCCCAGCGCCTGCGGTTCGTTCCGCATTCCTACGCATAAAAATTTCGCGTCCGGCCGTTTTGCCAATACCAGCGGGATCGACTTAAAAAACGAATCGTTGCGCACATATGGGCGGACTCCGCGCGGGTTGATGACGACCGGAGTCTTTGTCGGTTCCTGTGGCGGATAAAAAACATCGCTTCGGACTCCGCCGTTGCCTGGCGCGACCAAGGTGGGTTTATCCACGCCCAAGCCCCACTCGCGCGCCAGCCTCACATCGCGCTCCGCATCCGCGTGCAAACCGTCGGCAGATTTCAAGACCTTGCGCGTGTAATACTTCATCAGCGGCGTGGACGGGGCGTGCAGGGTGAAGTCATTGCCCCAAACAGAGACAAGGAACAAGGGGCGGGAAACGAGACCTTGCAGGGCTGAGGCGGCCAGCATTCCCTCGTAGGGGATGCGCATGGCATGGACGATATCAGGGCGAACCTCTTCGATAAAGCGGCGTAACTTGCGCGCGGACGCGGAAATGGTCGCGGGGCCGATCCACTGTCGGATTTTTGTGCGCAGGCTCAAGGTCCGCGAGGAGGCGCTGGAGGGGGCGGAGGCGCGCTTCTTGACGGCGCTGAATGCCACGGGGGTGAATTCCATCCGCTCGATGGGGAAATCCACTCCATCCGATTCGAAGGTGGAGGCGATGAAAACCTCGTCTCCGCGTTGGGCAAGGTAACGCATCCAACTGCGGGAAATGGGCGAACGGGCATCAGTGACAAAGAGCAGGCGCATGAAAGTGATTATACCCAGCCATCGTACAGCGGAAAAAAATGGAATAAAATAAGCCAACCCGCCAGGGAGGTACCCATGAACGAACCCAACCCAAAACCGACCTATCGCATCTCAGACCTGCATGAATCGGACCGTCCGCGTGAGCGGCTGGCGGCGCTTGGTCCGCAGGCGTTGACGAACGCCGAACTGCTGGCGATCCTGTTACGGGTGGGCGTGCAGGGCGAGAATGCTGTGGAAGTGGGGCAGCGCCTTTTGCAGAATTTTGGAGGTCTGCGCGGATTGCACCGCGCGCCGTTCCAGGACCTGATCGGCCAGCATGGAATGGGGGAAGCCAAAGCCTCGCAGATCAAAGCCGCCATCGAACTGGGCAGGAGGCTGACGCTTGAATCGCCGGAGGAGAAACTTGCCATCAACAGCCCGGCGGATGCGGCGGCGCTGGTGCAGTATGAAATGTCGGCGCTGGAGCAGGAGCATTTGCGCGTGATCCTTTTGGACCGGCGCAACCGCGTGCTGGCAATTGTCGAAGTCTATAAAGGCTCGGTCAATTCGTCGCAGGTGCGGGTGGGGGAATTGTTCAAGGAGGCGATTCGGGTGAACGCTTCGGCGATCATCGTGACGCACAACCACCCCAGCGGCGACCCGACTCCCAGCCCCGACGATGTGGCGGTGACGCGCGCCATGGTCCAGGCGGGGAAACTGCTGGATATTGATGTGCTGGATCACCTGGTCATTGGGCAGGGGAAATGGGTTTCGTTGAAGGAAAGAGGTTTGGGGTTTTCTTAGCGAGCCTGCCTGGTTCAGGCGCTTTTGCGTACTGAAAAGGAGGCAAATTCCCCGCTGCTCTCCTCCCATTCGATCTTTGCCTCGTCCACCCGCGAGGCGCGCGGACCCTGTTTCATCATTTCGATAAAACGCTCCACCTCCATGCGCCCGCCTTCCGCCACAGATTCGACCGTATCCCAGCCTACATTGCGCACCCAGCCGGTCACGCCGGTCTGATGCGCGTGATATTCCACATGGGCGCGAAACCCAACGCCCTGCACCCGTCCCTTCACCCGGATGTGTACTCGAACAAGGTCAGCGGGGTTTGAGGGCATTTTTTCTCCGCTGGCGGACAAGGTCGATGGCGCCCCAGATGGGTACGACCAGAACGATGAAGATCAGGAACAGGAAGGGCAGCAGGTTGCGGAACGCCACGCCGCCGCGGTTCATGCCAAGCGCGGTCTCACGCCAGCGCGATTCGATCTGACCGAGCGAGGAGCCGAGCGCCTTCGTCGCGCCGAGGTCGCAGTCGAAGCCGTCGCTGTAGGCGGCGATCAGGCGCGAAATGCCCGAGATGCCGAACGCGTCGCGGATATAGGAGACAAAGGATTGGGACTGGGCGTATGCCAGGTAGGCAGACCCGGAATCGGCGGGGAATGATTCGCATAATTCCACAAAGGGAATCAACGTATCGTTGGCGGTCGCAATTTCCAGCGCGCGGGCATAATCGGGGCTGGGATATAGTTCCACCATCGAAGCGATGCCCTCGATCAGCCAGGCGGGCTGCTGGTAATATTTGCCGCCGAGCGCGCGGTAGAGCATGACGTGCGCGAGTTCATGGGGAATCGCCGAGTCCATTTCGGTGAATTGATTGGCGCCGGGGGAAATCGCAACCAGGATCACGCCCAGGTCGGCATGGGCGTGACCGCCTGCCCACGCGCGCCCGCCGAGCAGGAAGGTATCGCTGAGGTCTTCGACATTGGAATAAATATAAATGTGAACTGGTTCGGTCAGCGACACAGGGACGATGTCGCGCATTGCCAGCAGACCCTTCGCGGCGCTTTCGAGCGCGGCTGTGGCAAAGGCTGCGTCGCCCTCATACCAATGCACGGTAACGATGGATTGCGAAGTCTCCTGCCACGAGAAGCGGTTGTCGGTGTAGTGATACGTTTGCGGTTCGCTGGTATGGGTCGAGCCGTCGGTGAGCGTTGCCTGGAACCAATAGATGATCTCGCTGAAAGGCGGGAAGACGTTCAAGGTTGCGTCGTAGGCAAATGTGGTCGAGCCGTCTGCCGCCACTTGCAGGGTTTCCACGCGCGTGGTCTCTTCGCGGATGCCGCGAAACAAAAGCGATGCCTGCTGAATGGCGCCCGCGGTCTGTATTTTTGCGTTGAAGGTGATGGACCTGCCGAACTCGTGGGATACCCGGGACTCGACGGTGATTCCCACCTGGGACGACGGGCGGTTCGAGGACTCTGCCCCGGCTTGATTCGGTTGCAGAGGCATGGTCAACGCGAGAAGCGTTGCCGCAAGAATATGCAGGGATTTCAGGAATGGGGCGGATTTTTTCTTCATCTCGACAAATAGACGATCAAGGGAGTCAACGTCAGCGGGCTGAGCGCCGTCCCCAGAAAGACGATGGCAGTCACCAGCGAAGGCTCCAGTTTATATTCGGTCGCCACGACGGTGGTCGCCACGGCGGCGGGCATGGCGGCTTCGATGACGGTTCCCTGGCGGGTGTGCCCCTGCAAGCCGAACATTCCAGCCAGCAAAAGCCCAATGAGCGGACCCAGAAGCAGTTTTGCCGCAACGCCCAAACCTGTGGCGCGCAGGCTGTGCGACCATTCGATGCGGGTGAGTTCCAAACCAAGCAGGATGATCATGGCGGGAATGGCTCCGTTGGCGGCGATCTCGATGGTGCGCGAAAGCGGCAGGGGAATTTGAACGCCAAACCCCTTGACGAGCAGGGCAACCGCGACAGCGTAGAGAATGGGGAGTTTGAACACCCCCAGTATAGCGGATTTCAAGTCCAAATGCCCGAGCGAGGCGATGACCACGCCGACGGTATTGAACAGGATGGTGGTGGTGACGTAGAAGATGGACGCGACCGCCAGGGCTTCATCTCCGAACGCAAATTTGACGAGCGGCAGACCGTAGTTGCCCGTGTTGCCAAATGCCACTGTGAGGACGAGGGCAAGCAGGTGCGAGCGTTGGAGTCGAAAGAGTTTCCCCAGCGCAAAGGCAAGGATGCCCATGACCGCGATGACCGCCGTTGTGTAGGCCACCGCGGTGAGCGCCTGCTGAAGGTTTAAGCGGCTTGTGACCATGAGGTTGAAAACCAGCAGGGGGCTGAAAATATAAAAGACCATGCGTCCGATGGTGCGCGAGTCGACGGTGAGGGTCTTGCCGAGGATGAAGCCCGCCGCGGCAATGAGCAAAATGGGCAGGAGGTTGTTGGCGAAGGTGTTGAAGAGTTCGATGAAGGACATGATGAATGAAATTATAACCCCCTGAAATATTGTGGGGCGGGATGCCTTCCCGCCCCGCGTTTTATAACGAGATCAACTCCGGTTGGCGGACCAGGCTCGCCTGCATGGACCAGGGACCCGTCCATGTGACGGTGACGGGCAGGAGTTTGCCGCGTAAATCTTCATCTGTTTCGACGAAGACCAGTTTGTTGGTGGGGGTGCGTCCCTTCCAGCGGTTCCTGACTTTTTCCTCGAACAGGACTTCAACCGTTTCGCCAAGGTATTTTTTGTTGATCTCGCCGACGATCTCTTCCTGTAAATTATCGAGCATATGCAGGCGGCGCATTTTTTCTTCTTCGGGCACATCGTCCACCATGCGGCGGGTGGCGACGGTTCCCTCTCGAACGGAGTAGCGGGCTAAATGGGCAACATCCAGCCTGAGGTCCGATAAGAGGCGGTGGGTTTCCATGAATTGTTCCCCGGTCTCGCCGGGGAATCCGACGATGATGTCGGTCGCGATGGAGCAATCGGGAATCTGTTTGCGGATCTTCGCCACGAGGTCGCTGAAATTTTGCCGGGTGTATCCGCGCTTCATGTTTTCAAGGACGGTGTCGTCGCCAGCCTGGATGGGCAGTTCGATGTGCGGCATGACGCGCGGCAGTTCGGCAATGGCATCGATGAGGTCATCGTCGAAGTAGTTGGGATGCGAGGTCAGGAAGCGGATGCGTTCGATTCCCTCCACGTCATGAATGATGCGCAGCAGGGCGGCGAGGTTTGGTCCTTCGGGGATGTCCTTGCCGTAGCGGTCCACGATCTGACCGAGTAATGTAATTTCCTTTACGCCTTGTTTTGCCAGCGAGCGGATTTCAGCGACGATGTCACCGACCGGGCGCGAGCGTTCGACTCCGCGTTTGTAGGGGATGATGCAGAAGGCGCAGGCGTGCGAGCAGCCGTAGACGATGGGCACATGGACGCTGACGGTTTTGCCCTGTTCGGCGACCGGCAGTTTGAGTTCCTCGTCCATCATCAGGAAGCGGCGGGTCGTCTCGGCGTCTTCGAGCGATTGCACTTCGCCCTGGGTGAGATGCGAGATCAACGGGCCGGGGTCGGAGGGCGGCGAGAACACGTCCACATAAGGGAGCCTGGTTTTGAGTTTTTCCACTCCGCGCACGCCGACAAGACAGCCCATCAGGTTGATGGTGAGATTCGGATTCTTCTCTTTGAGTTTTTTAAATGAACTGACGCGCCCGATTGCCTTATCCTCGGCGGACTGGCGCACGACACAGGTATTCAAAACAATAACGTCGGCTTCTTCGGGGTTTTCAGTAAGGGAATAACCGAGGTGTTCCAACGACGAACCAACCCGTTGCGAGTCGGCGACGTTCATTTGGCAGCCTTCGGTCCAGATGTGGTATTTCATCCTGCTCCTTGCATAAAGTTCAAGCCTGCGCGATTAAGGACGCAGGGCTTCGTAGTGGGCGGGATTATACCAATGATGTGTGCGGGTTATGAATTTCATAAGACAACGATCATCGGGCGGAAATTTCAGTCCAGATGACTACCCGGTTTCGTCCCAGTTCTTTTGCGGCATACAAAGCCATGTCGGCGGCAGCCAGCGCCTTTTCCTCGGTGGCTCCGTGCGAAGGAAACTCTGAAATCCCGCAGGATGTCATTGCTTTGACGTGGAATCCCGCATACTCGATCTCGGTATTTTCAAAATCGCGCCGCAGCCGTTCGGCGATCTGAAATGCGTAATCCACCGGCGTGTTCGGCAGGACCAGCAGGAATTCCTCCCCGCCGTAACGGCAGACGATATCCCCGGCGCGTGTTTGCTTTTTGAGGAGGTTGGCAAAATACTGGATCACAATATCCCCGGCGGCGTGCCCGTAGGTATCGTTGATTCTTTTGAACCCGTCCAGGTCCATCAATATAAAGCAAATGGGATAGCCCTCCCGTTCCGCCCGGGGAATTTCATGTTTGAGCGCCTCATTAAGGTAATGGCGGTTGTGCAAGCCGGTCAACGGGTCTCGAATGGCTTGTTCACGCAGGATCACCTGCAACCCCTCGATATCCTTCAACCTCTCCTCCAGTTGACGGTTCGCCTCCAGCAGGCGCGTCTCGGCTTCCTTTCGGGCGGTGACATCCTCTTTGACCGCGATAAAGTTGATGATGTTTCCGCCATTATCGAACACCGGCGAAATGACCTCCAGCTCCCAATACAATTCGCCGTTCTTTTTTTTATTCAGAAGTTCCCCGCGCCAGGGTTTTCCAGATTTGATGGCTTTCCATAATTCCCCGTAGATTTCGGGCGCCATACGATCCGATTTGATGATCCGGGGCGTCTTTCCCCGGACTTCCTCGAAAGTGAAACCGGTCAGGGAGAGAAACATGGGGTTTACATAGGTAATGTGACCATCCGGGTCGGTGATCACCACCGAGACCGGGCTTTGTTCCACCGCCTGGGTCAATTGGATCAGGCGCAATTCGTTCTGCTTCCTCTCCGTGATATCGCGCGCAAGGATGACGCGCCCGAGGAGTGTCTGGCGTTCATCCCACACCGGGGAGAGCAGGATATCGAAATACCGCGCATCCACCGAACCGATGGAAAACTCATCCTTCACTTCACGTTCAGGCGGCTGATCCAAAAGCGCGCGCGTCGCGGGTATCACCTTGCTTAAATCCGCGCCGATTAAATTTTTCGGGGATATCCCCAGTGCCTTTGCCGCCCAATGGTTAATATCCACAATTCGGTTTTGCAGGTCCAGCACGAGCATGGGATCGGTCAGGTTGTTGATAATTTTGTCGCGGGCAATGGGTACGATGTCGAGCAGCCTGATCCCGTACAAGGCGTACGCAAACATAAGGCTGGAGATGGAAAAGGTGATGGACGTCCAATCCACGCCGCGGATTCCACCCGCCCCAAGACGGTAGAGCAGGTTGATGGCAATCGGAAAGAGCAGCGCAAACATCAGGAGGCGGGCTTGCCTTCTTGTGAAATCAGATCCCTTACGGTATGCCGTCCATGTGTTAAGGAAAATGAAGACGATCAAAGAGTAACTGTCGATAACAATCCAATCGAAGGCAGGACCATACTCGAAGATGTAAATACCGTCGTTCGACGGAATATATCCCGACCAGACCCAGCCGTGCAGTTCATTTGTGAGGGTCAGGAGAATGTTCGCAACAGGGATGAGGATTAGAAGGGCGCGGAGCCATTTCCGCTCCAGCCAGTGTTTGTTCCCGGCATAATGGATGGAAAAAACCGCGAACAGGGCGAAGGCGGAGTGGTAGCCCACGGCTTCGATCTTGGAGAATAGAATTTTAAGATAAAGCGGAACGGAGGCGTAATCGAGAGCCGCTGCAAACGTCCACAGCGTCACCCCGGTCATGCCCAGGGCGAAATATAATCCATACCGCGTTCTCCTTCTCTTCCAGGAGACGAAGGTAACGATGCCATTGATCGCGGTTGTAATGGATAGGGCAATGACGATGAGCGACAACTTGAACATGGGCTGTGATCAAAACCGGTTTACATGGTTTAACGAAATTTTCCAATAAGCACAGCCGGGATTCCCCGGCTGTGCTGTGATTGCAAGTTGTCTTTTACCCCTGCCATGGCGGGGTCATTTCCCAGACAACTCCTCATATTTCCGCCGCACTTCGCGGATGTCCTCCCACATCAGGGATTTGGGAGAGCCGGGTTCGCGCGATTGGTTGCGTAATAAATACGAAGGATGAAAGATGGGCATGAGCCAGTGTCCGTCGAGTTCCGTCCACTTGCCGCGCAGGGAAGTGATACCTGTCTTTTGTAACACGGACTGACAGGCGACGTTGCCTGTCAGCAAAATCACCAGCGGATTCATGAGGCGGATGATCTCGAAGACGAAGGGGCGGTAGTACTCGATTTCTTTATCGTTCGGCTTGCGGAAGGATTTGCCGTCATCCCCCGGCGGCATACGAAAAACGGAATTGGTAATGTAAATATCAGCCTCAGGGTTGAAATCCGCCGCTTGCAGGATCTTATCCAGCAATTGCCCGGCGGGACCGACGAACGGCTTGCCCTTGATGTTTTCCTGCGGACCCGGCGCCTCGCCGACGAGTAGTATCCTGGCTTGCGGATTGCCACGGCTGATGACGATGTTCGTACCCGCATTCGCCAGCGGATCATCCGTCAACCCGCGGAGGGCGGCGAGGGCTTCATCAAGCGAACCAAAACGGGGAGAATCGAAAAAACCGGATTGAGACATGTTCCATTCCTTGGGCGAAGTGAGACAGACTTTATTTTACGGCATTCACCCCATGAATGGAATGGATTTACCCCTCTTCGAGCGGCGCAAACCCGCCGCCAAGAATTTCCTGCGCGGGCGAAACGATGACCACCGCCTTTGGGTCTTCCTTTGCCACGGCAGACTTAAGGGCATGAGCTTCTGTGATCGTTAATGCGCACATCAAGATCGAACGATCCTTGCCTGTATACATGCCCTTGCCCTGCATCGAAGTCACCCCGCGTTTGAGATCGGTCATGATCCGGTCTGATACCGTTTGAGCCTTATCCGTAATGATGAGAGCCATGAGTTGACGACGTCTTCTGCGCGGCACAAGCAAGGCGCGCAGCCCCGTATGTTTCCCTTCCATCGAAGGCGCGGCGGGGGCGCTCTCTTCGCCAAAGCGCGGAAGGATTTCGCCTGTGGCGCGGGTCATATTGACGGTGGCGATGGCAAACACGGCAAGAAAAATATAGAATGCAACGCCAAGCCCGATCATCACCTCACCGGGGACAGGTCCCACCGATGAACGCGTCATAAACTCATCGATGTTATTAGGCGCTTGCGGAAAGAGATAAATCTTCGCCACCCACGATGCCAGCAGGATCAAAAAGATCCAGTAATAATTTCTTCGCAAGCGCCTGCCGAACGCCTCCCACATGGAAATAGGGAAACTCGGCGTGAGCAAATTTTCCGCAAGGTTTTCCGCCCATTCAGGAGACGGGTGAAACGGCGGCACGAGCATGGCGGCATAAAAATCCGTTTCCATCAAACGCACACGGTAACTCCACAACTCATAATAACGATAGCGCCTCGCTTCAATGAATAAAAACCATAAAACCAGCAGTGTATTCAATAGCACCACCGAATGATGCACGTTCGACTGGCTGAACGCAATCGAAAGCGTCGCGCCTGTCACAACCACCGCCCAGTTGGTTGTCGTGTCGAGCCGCTGACGCCAGACATTCGCGCGTTGAATCTCGGCGCGGAAGAAATGCACCATCGCGGTAACGAACTCGCTGGATTTGAGGTGATACCCGCGATAGGTCCACACCGCCTCTTCGGGTTCTTCTTTTTTAGGTTTGGATTTTGCCTTTGTGGATTTTTTGACTGCCATTGGATTTTTTCTTTCTGGATGAACGCTTCGGACTCACCCGAAGTTGATTCTGTTTCTTTGAGTTTTTTCTACGCCTCGGGTTTCGGCGGAATAAATTCCTGCCTCAGTACATGGAAGTCCGCTGAAGCGGACTCGGCGTGCCGCAAAATTTATTTTGCGCCGCTGGGGTCACAAAATAAATTTTGTCTTACGACTTCTTCGGCAACTTATACGCTTCCTTCGTCGGCTTGAGCGGGCGCGCCAGCCACATGGGACGGCGATTGCCATCGGGGCTAACTTTATCAGCGGAGCGGGTCATCGCTAACCATTGACGGTAAATTGTCATGGACTTGTTCGTATCCACGAACAGGTCGCCTGCTTTTTCGCCAGGTTCAGCCTTGCGGATGCTGAAGACCTTTTGCAGCCAGCAATGGACTCCGCTGATGGGGTCGGGGTGGACGGCATGGGCAAGGTTCTGGTTCACACCGACGTTGCTCCACCAGATGCGGCTGGTATCGGGGTCAGACGATTCCCATGCCTTCGCGCCGTGGACAACGCGCATGAGGAATCCGCCTTTGCCGTTGTCGTGCAGTTCCACAAGATTCGACGAACCTTTGCTTACGCCTTTATCTTCCTGCAAGCGCCAACGCCCTAGGTGATGACTAATGGCGATGATGCCAGGTTTGATGCCTTCGGTGACCCAGACCGTATCCACGAAGTGACCGATCTCGGTCTCTACTTTGGCGAGGTCGCCTGTTTTGAGTCCAAAACGTTGTGCGTCTTCGGGATTCATCCAGATCGGATTCTTGTGCGAGATCTCATACAGCCATTTGGCATTTGCCGAACGCGTGTGAATGAGCGTGGGCAAGCGGAAGTTGGGAAGCAGGATCATCTCGCCTTTGGAGCGGTCAATCGTATCGGGGTGGACATGACTCTTCACCGTCCACGGGATGACATTTTCTTTTTCAGCCCAACCCCAGTTGGAGAGCGTGTCGCTGAAGAACTCGAGTTTCTTGGAGGGCGTATCGAAACCCGCCATCACTGTGCCGTCAATGTTTAACCCAACAACATGACCGTCTTTCAAAACGCGGTCTTGCTCGTCTAATTGGTAATTAGTAATTGGTAATTGGTCTTGCACAAAATTACCATTTACCCAATTACCAATTACTTTTTCAAAGGGAGAATAATTCTCCTTCTTCACTTCAAACACGCCATACTTGCGCATGTACGCCAGCGGAGTCAATCCTTCTTTTGCGGCGGCTTCGGGCAGACCTGGCACGGAGTTCTCGAAGATCCATTGATAGTATTCATCCACGGTGATGATCTCGCCAGGGCGATACGGCGACTCGAACCACTGACGAATGCCAAGCGAACCATCGGGATCCATCTTCGCGGAGAGTTGAATCCAGAACTCGTTTTCTTCCCACACTTCGCCAGGGTTGGCTTGATAAGTGAAATCCACCTTCATGCCCGCGCGTTCCATCGCAACGCGGCGCACAGGTTGACGGAACGCGATCCACTGACCTGCGTGCGTTTCCTGACTCATCAGGTCGTGACGTTCAGGTCCATGACCTGTGGGCAAAACATAATCCGCGAACCATGCGGTCTCGTTCCATGTGGGTGTGAGCGCCACATAACACTTGATCTTCGAGTCTTCATCCTTGAGCGCCTTGAGCCACATGAAGCCATCGGGGTTGACCCACATCGGGTTGTAGACGCGCGTGAAATACACGTCAATGTCGCCGCGCCCTTCTTCGAGCATGTGCGGCAAAAGAATGGACATCTCGTAATGCGCGAG
The DNA here is from genome assembly GCA_016703605.1 of Candidatus Villigracilis adiacens. Classification (GTDB taxonomy): domain Bacteria; phylum Chloroflexota; class Anaerolineae; order Anaerolineales; family Villigracilaceae; genus Villigracilis; species Villigracilis adiacens. Next base: position 62,080 of record JADJBU010000013.1, read on the forward strand.
CGGATACTCGATGGGGTAGTGCAGTTCATTCCACGTTTCGGGAGCGGGCGCACCTTTGAACGGCTTGGGTACGAACTTGTTCCAGCCCGTCATCGAGGTGCCGCCCTTGTTGCCGATACTTCCAGTTAGCACATTGAGGAACAGCAAACAACGCGCCACTTGCCATCCGCCGAGATTGCCGACACTGGCAGAACGCCAAACGTGCGTGGCAAGTTTACCTTCGCAATTTGCAACGAGTCGCGCCGTTTCTTGAATGCGCTCGATCGGAACTTCGGATTCCTTCGCGGCGCGTTCAAAGGTGTATTCGGCATAGAGGTCTTTGAGCAGACGATCAAAAAGGTCGAAAGTCAAAAGTCGAAGGTCGGATGAAGAACAGGCGCTTCGAATCTCCGCCGCAAGTTGGTCGCTGTTTACTGACAGTTTTCCATCGGCGACAGCTTGCAGTGTTTCCTTCCAGTTGACCCATTTCTGCATGAAGTCTTTGTTGTATAAATTATTTTGGATCAGATGATTCGCAATGGAAAGCAGAATCGTATTTTCACTGCCAGGGTAGGTCGGCAGCCAGACATCACTCATGGAAGCAGTGTTGCTCAGACGCGGATCAAAGGTGATGAGTTTGGCTCCATCTGTTTTGGCTTCGATGATGCGCTGGGCGTGTGGGTTGAAGTAGTGTCCCGTTTCGAGGTGACTTGAAATCAGCAGAATCACTCGCGCATTGGCAAAGTCTGGGCTGGGACGATCCTGCCCGAGCCAGAAGTTATAGCCCGCGCGTGAACTGGATGAGCAGATATTGGTATGGCTGTTGTGACCGTCCATGCCCCAGGCTTGAACGATGCGATTGGTGTACCCGTCTTCGCCTGGTCGCCCGACGTGATAGACGATGCCATTCGGGCGGCGGAGTTTGCTCTCGCGCATTTTCTCCGCGATTTCAGAAAGCGCCTGATCCCAAGAGATCTGCTCCCATTTACCTTCGCCACGTTTGCCGACTCGCTTCAATGGATAAAGAATTCTTTCAGGGTCATAGACTTGATTATGAGTCGCGGGTCCCTTGGCGCAGTTGCGTCCGCGCGAGCCTGGGTGGACGGGGTTGCCTTCGAACTTGCGAATCTCGTAAGTGTCCTTGTCCACATAGGCAAGAAGTCCGCAAGCGGATTCGCAATTGAAGCAGACGGTCGGTACGAGCGTATATCGCCGCGCGACTTTCTTGGGCCACTCCTTGCCGTCCCATTCGACCCAGTCATCCCACACGTCGGAGGGGGGATACTGGCTGATGCGTCCATCGGGGTGGACGACTTCGGTCAGTTTGACGGGTGCATGATCGGACGCGGAGAATTTAGGGAGGGCTATGCCTGCGGAGGTTGAGGGGACTTTTGTTTCGGTCATAGTTTCTCGATTCGTGTTGCGTGTTCCGTTTCTCGTAGTCTATAAATCGTGATCCGTGAAATCAGATTCTGGTTTTGATTGGCAGTGATTCGGCGGAATGAATTCCTGCCTCAGTGCGTGAAAGTCGGTTGAAACCGACTCTGCCGTCAGCCCGGAGGGCTTCTATGAACTGAGCAAGTGGCTTTAGCCCCGCTCGTTCACGAGTTTGGAATATACTGCGGCGCCATCACGAAGGCGTATTCGTAGAAGAACAAGCCGACGAGTGTGGCAAGGACGGCAACGGGCAGCGCGGGCGCGAAGGCAATCATCAATACAAGCGGGATGACATGTCCCAGTGCGATGCCGCCCCACCAGTAATGCTTGCGGAATTTGCCGTGGGTCATTTCGCGGGAGGCGAGCATGGCAGTATCAGTCGGGAAGGAGTTAAGTTTGCCCGCGAAGGTCATCAGCAAGTTGACCGCGATACTGGCAGGGAAAAGAACGGTAAGCAGTGCGGTCAGGTCGGCGGGGAAGGAGACGAAAAGATTCAGAATGAAGAATACGCCGCTTGCCACCATTGCAGATTGTGACAGCAATTGGAAGGGCAGCAGGTTGCTCTGCCACATGTCGCGTCCTTCGGCTTGACCGAGCAGGAAGGCAGTGTAGATGACCACGCCCAACGCAAACGGGAAGACGATCCACGATGCAACGGGGCGAATACCTGCTACAAAATCCGCAGGCAAGATGTTCCAGAATGCGCCTGCTTCGAGCAACCACCAAAGCCCAGCCACAGCCGTGAATGTGACCATGATGTACGCGCCGCGCGCCACCCATGACTTCCACTGCGGGCGGAGCAGAATGTTCAAGAAGCGTTTGGGTTGCGACAAATCTTTGATGAGCAGAATGGTCGTGACGAGCATGAAGATCATCGCGGTGAAGCCTGCCGCAAGGAAAGTGGCGGAGTCGAAACTAAAGAGGTTGAACATCGAGCCGAGACTCAAGAGCATGAAGAGTCCGCCCGCGATGCTTTTGGTGACGAGATACGAAGGCAGTTCCCAATGCCAATTAATTTTGTGTTGTGCTGTATACGAAGTTTGAACCATGTGCTCGGCGACGCGTCCGCCAAATTGAATCGGACTGTTGAGGGGATAGCCTTGTTGCTGGGGCGTGCGGATGGAAACGCCTGAGGTGGCTGTCAAGACGGGGAGGGCAATCCCGCCGCGAGCGTAGGGCGAAGCGTTTTGTTCGGTCACTTTATCCGCCCACACATACGAGTCGTGAGTCTGCGCGGCGGAAGGATGCAGCGACCAATCATTGCCGTTGATATAGAAAAGTTTGGGGGCAGTCCCCTGCTCGGGCTTGCGAACGGTCACTTGCGCAGTGGACAACTTTCGGCTTATTTCTGAAGCGGGGTTGTTCAAGTCGCCAGCCAGGATCGCATGTTCGGGGCAGACAACGACGCAGGCGGGTTCGAGTCCCACATCCAAACGATGCGCGCAGAAAGTGCATTTCGCGGCGGTGTTCGTTTCGGGGTCGAGATAGATCGAGTCGTAGGGGCAGGCTTGCATGCAGGATTTACATCCGATGCAAATGCTCGGGTCGAACTCGACGATGCCGTCTGCGCGTTGATACATCGCAGTGACGGGACAGATGCGCACACAAGGCGGATTGGCGCAATGGTTGCAGCGCGTCACCTGAAAGCGGCGGCGCACATCGGGATACGCGCCCGTCTCCACGTACTTGACCCACGTGCGATACACGCCGAGCGGCACCTGGTTCTCGGACTTGCACGCGGTGGAGCAGGCGTGACAGCCGATGCATTTGGATTGGTCTATGAGGAAGCCGTAATTGGTAATTGGTGATTGGTAATTGGTCATTGGTTACGCGGCTTGAGGAGGGGCGACGGCGTTCATTATCGCAGTTGTGAAATCCGATGGAGTAACGCCTGGCGATTGAATCTGCAAGCGATAATACGCTTCTTCGATTTTGGATTTGAGATTCTCAGGCGTGGCAGCGACGCCGCGCAGAGATTGTTCGAGTGCGCCGAGAGCGAAGACGGGCAGTAAAGTGAAATCGCCAGAGATGGTGACGTCATCAATGCGACCTTCACGCAAGCGGGCGATGATTCGGATCAGACCGCCCTGTGCCTTGAATGCCGCTTCGACGATGTGGACGTCCTGATGAATTTTCACGCCCTGCTGTTTGAGTTGACCCTTTTGATACAGCCACTCATCAGAAGTGAAGCGCGCGTCAATCTCTTTTGCCATCGCTTCTTCTTCCTCCGTCCACTCGCCTTCGTAAACTTCCATGCCCAACGCTTCGGAGACCTTCTTCATATATAAGTCTTTGACCGTTGCGCGGTCGGGCGTGGAGCCGAGTTGCTCGGTCATGGTCGTCATGTAGGCTTCGAGCGATTCGAAGATCTTGTCGCGCATTTTCTCGGAGGGGACTTTCAACACCTGCGACATGGTCTTCTTGTCGAAGGTGTACATCAAACTGCCGACAAGAATCTCGGCAATGCCCATCTGCGCCGCGCCTGTGCCGCCGATCTTTTTGCCGTTGACGTGGATGTCATTGATCGGGCGCAGGTTGGCGGGGATGCCCAATTCCTGATAAGTTGCCACCAACGGGTCAATGTACAGTTTGAAGCGTTCTTCCAACGTAGCAGGCAGGTCTTCCTTGTGGAATATCCACTGCGTAAATAACTGCCCGTTATCCAAAAACACCGCGCCGCCGCCTACTTCACGACGATAGACGGGCAGGTTGTGCTTCTCGCAGTAATCCAAATCTACTTCCTTTTGGATATCCTGATGATAGCCTACGCAAACATACGGAGCGTTCGGCGAAACCATGATGATCGTGTTGGGCGTGTCTGCTTTCATTGCGTACCCAACCGCGTGGTAAACGGTCTGCGAGCGGAGCGGGGATACGCCTTCCATGTAGAGCAAGCGGATTTTTTTGGACATTGGGGGAGACTCCTTTGGTTGTGGTTTTGCTACGATATGGTTCTTAAGATTGCAAGCAATGGTTTTCGATGAACGCTCGCGGCGCAATGGATTCGGCAGCGGAATCGCCGTTCCATCGGCGTTCGTGGCGCAACAGGATTCGGCGGGGGATGAATCGCCGTTTCAGCAGGGGCTCGTCGCGCAAGGGGATTCGGCGGGGGATGAATTGCCGTTTCAGCAAGGGCTTGTCGCGCAAGGGGATTCGGCGGGGATGAATCCCCTTCTCAGTACATGGAAGTCCATTGAAATGGACTCGGCGTCCGCGCGGGGTTCTGCTTCGATGGCTGTTCGCGATCCAATCGGATTCGGCTGGGGATTGAAATCCCCGCCTCAGCACATGGAAGTCGGTTTTAACCGACTCTACCGTCAGCCCCGAAGGGGCTTCCATGAATTGAGCAGGCGGCTTCAGCCCTGCTCAACCCTACCCATCACGCACCTTCTTCTTCGTTTTCATCTTCATCGATCCTTTCATATATCTCAATCACCTTGCCATCGCGATGATGTTCCTTTTGCTTTGCCACATATTCCTTGACCGTTTCCAACGAACGTTCGCCAAAACTCAATGCGCCATATCCTTCCTGCCATTTGAATTGACCGTCGCTGCCTGGCATGTGATTGATCGCAAACGAACTCGCGCCTTTGAGGTGCCTAACACAATCCGCTACGGCAAGTTTTGGCGGAATGGACGCGGCGACATGAGCATGGTCTTCCATGTTGCCCGCCGCGTGAATTTTCACGCCCAATTCTTTGGCTTTGTTGTACAGCACGCCGTAGAACATCTTCTCACGTTCGGCGGTGAGGGTGGGTTCGCGTTGGAAGGTCGCCCAGATGAGATGATAGTGTAGTCGCCAGTAGGTCATGGTTGTGTTCCTTTCTGTTATTTGTTTTGGAGCGGCGATTCGATGGCGGGAGAATCGCCAGCCGCGAAGGGGCTTCCATGAACTGAGCAGGATTCGGCGGGGGATGAATCCCCGCCTCAGGACATGAAAGTCGGTTGAAACCGACTCCGCCGTCAGCCCGCAGGGCTTCCATGAACTGAGCAGGGGTTTCAACCCCGCTCAATCCCAATCCGCCGCGCCTCACGCCAAGCCACACCACAAACCCATCCGCGCGCTCCCATCAATCAACACACCTCAAACAATTGACCTTCAACTCCTTGATTCTTTCCTTATATTTCTCTGCCGCCGCTTCACCCGTGACCAAGTGGCTGGACTCCGCTTCGAGATTCGTCGGTCTCACTTTGACGAGCCAGCCATCGGCATACGGTTCTTTGTTGGCAAGCAGGATATTCTTTGCAAACGCTTCTTCATTTGTTGCTACGATCTCGCACGAGAACGGCGCGGGGAAAGCGCCCACCCATTTTGCGGACTCAATCGTCACCAACGCCTTGCCTTGCGCCACTTTCTTGCCAATGTCCCGAAAACTCAACGCCGCAAACTTTCCGCAGCGGGTTTGAGCAACATCGGTCATGCCGAGTATGGCGATCTCACCATCGAAGCGAATCCATACATCGCGCTCGATGTCGTAGGTCAAGTCTTCGGGGATGTCGCAGGCGTAGAAGATCATAGGGGAAGATATTAGAGATTAGATGATTAGAGAGTAGTTGGACTATTCTCTAATCATCTAATTATCTGCTCTCTATTCAAAGTTCAGATTCTGCTCTTCCATAAACTTCTGATACGCCGCAACCGCTGCGTCACCAGTCAACAGTGCGGCGCTTTCGCCAGCCCAATCCGCGGGCTTCAATTTGACGAACCAGCCTTCGCCGTACGGGTCGCTGTTGATGGTGGACGGTTTCGCCTTCACCGCTTCGTTGACTTCGACGATCTCGCCCGTGATCGGCGACGTGACGGGTCCCACCCATTTGCCGCTTTCGAGCGTTCCCGCGGACTTGCCCTTCTGCACCGTGCGTCCGACATCCTTCGGCGTGACGTTGACGATTCCCTTCGCCAAATTCTGCGCCACGTCAGTGATTCCAATTTTCACCGTGCCATCGTCCATGGGCAATGCCCAGGCGTGTTTCTCCACCCAATAATAGAGATTTTCAGGAATGTTACATCCACGAACTGTTGCCATATGTGTCTCCGTTTACATGCGTAGCAGGCGGTCTCTACCGCCGTTCTCGGACGTTAGAGAACGTCCATTGCGCGGGTTGCGTATTCGGCGCTCTCTAGCGCCGTTTTACCAATCTTTATCAATCTCAATCAACGTGTTGTCACCAAATTCGTAATTCCGATAACTCGAATACGGATATTTCGCTGGGTCGTCCACCATCCCCGCGCGGACGGGGTTCATGTGGATGTAATTCAACTTCTCGGTCAGGAATTTTTCGGTGAAGATGAACTGCTCCCAAAACGAATCCTGCCAGACCTTTTTCTCGGCTCGTTTCGTCTCTTCGCCTGACTCTTGGAAATGAGCGACCCATTCGGTTTTGCCTTCCAATTCTGCCTGACGGGCAATCCTACCCGATGTGAAGCGTTTGAAATCGCGCATGAAATCGGACACAACTGAAGAGTCACCAGTTGGGTAGATCAGTAAATGCAAGTGGTCAAGCATGATGACGTAACCGAGAAGTTTGCATTTGAATTGATGACGATAGAAATTCAGGCTATCCAGAATCGGTATGATGAAGGATGGGGTGTTGAAGATTTTCAAACGTCCGTAAACGTTTGTTGTGATGTAGTACACCGAGCCTTCCATGCGAATTCTTGGATACATGATTCTCCATATTTGCGTAGGTTGCGTTCTCTAACGCAACACGTGTCGTTTGGCGTAATCCATCGGCGTTAGAGAACGCCGATTACGCGCGGGTCGTTGGGGGCGCGTACTAGGCGCTCTCTAGCGCCGTGTCGGTTGGCGCACCCCGTGGACGTTAGAGAACGTCCACTACGCGACCACCATCACCGCTTCCGCCACCAACTGAATGATGTCGCGGACTTCGATCTTGCCTTCGTTGCCAGTCGTCTTGACCGCGTCGGAGTACATGATCATATCTTTGGGACAGGTGACGATGAAGAGTTGCGCCTTGTCCTTCGCGCCTTCGCCGAATGCCGTCAACGCTTCTTTGATTCGGTTCTCGGCGGGACGTTCACCAGGTGCAACCTTGCCCATCCAGATCTGACCGCCGCCCGCGCCGCAGCAGAACGAGTTCTCGCAGTTGCGCGGCATTTCGACGAATTCCACGCCGAGCAATTCAAGCAACTTGCGCGGAGCGGTGAATCCGCCGTTGTAGCGACCGAGATAGCACGGGTCATGGAAGGTGACTTTGTAATTCGACAGTTTATTCTTGACTGTGAGTTTACCTTCTTCAATTAACTTGAGTAAGGTCACGGTGTAATGCTTCACTTCAAACTTCCCGCCGAATTGCGGATACTCGTTCTTGAGCGTGTTGAACGAGTGCGGGTCTGTGGTGACAATTTGCTTGAATTGCGCTTTGCCGAAGGCTTCCATGTTCTGCTCGACGAGTTGCTCGAACAGACCTTCTTCTCCAACGCGGCGCACGTCGTTACCAGAATTGGATTCGTTCTGGTACATAATGCCAAAGTCCAAGCCGCCTTGGTTGAAGAGCCGCGCCACCATTTTGGTGTTCGGGATGACGCGTTCATCGAAGGAAGCGGTATCGCCGACGAACCATAAATGCTCCACGGGTTCTTCGGTCGCGTTCTTGACGGGGAATTCCATCTCCTTCGCCCACTTGCCGCGCAGACGTTTGCCTTTGCTCATCCAGTTGCCGTTGGTGGCGAGAGATTGGAGCGCGTTCTGCACGCCACTGTCAATTTCGTAGCCGTCAATCAACATGCGGCGACGAATGTCCACGATGTCTGCCATCGGTTCATTGCCGACAGGACATACGCGCACGCACGCATAGCAGGTTGTGCAAGACCAAACTGCCTCAGGGGAGATCACTGTCTCAGTAAGCGGGAGCAGCAACTTCTCAGGATGAGAGCCGAAGGTCGCTTCCTTGAGAAGATAACGCTTGTTCACTTCCAATGCCGAAGGCGAGAGCGGACGTCCCTGAAAATTCGCGGGGCAGACATCCTGACAGCGATTGCATTGCACGCAGGCATAGGCGTCCATCACGCGCGTCCAGGCGAGATCGTAAACAACCTTTGCGCCAGGGTCAAACTTTTGACCTTCGATGACCTTGAGCGGAATCGCGGGGTCAAGTTGACCGCGCGGATTTTGTTTCGCCAAACCGAGATTGACAGGCGACATGAAAAAGTGCGTGTGCTTGCTGCGCGAGAGATAGGGGATGATGAACATCACCCAGCCGAGGCTGATCCACCACGCAACATGCACGCCTGTTTCAGACGCGCCAAAAATACTGTTGAGAAAACTTGCGATGGGCATGAACGGATCTGCGCCAGCGTCGAGGCGGAAGGCTTGACTCATCAAACGCGCACCAACGTGCATGATAACGAACACGCCCACGGTGAGCGAATCTCTCGCCTGCCCGCCCGCCTTGACTTTCGGATTCAGCAAGACATTATCACGGAAAGTGAGCGCCTTGTCTTTGACGATGAAGCGGCGCACAAGAAAAACAGTGATGGCGATAAGTAATGCGCCGCTCATCACATCGGCGATGAGATTGAAGGCGTTGATGAGTCCAGTGGGCGCGTTAGGCAAATGTACCCCGCCATAGACCAGATCAAAACCTGGGATGAGTCCTTCGAGCACATCCACAAGGTTGACGATGGCATAGGTGATGAGACCGAAGAACAAGCCCATGTGAATGGCGCTAAGAACTTTACGCGCCTTGAAGATCGTCTGCTGAAACAGAACCGCGATCGCAGCTTTGACCAGACTGCCAGGTACATCCTTCAACTCGGGCGCGGGTCGTCCCTTGCGGATCGAGTCGATGATGGTCTTGAACCCATGAAATGTGAACCCCGCCGCCGTGATCGCCAGCAGGATGAAGATAATTTTTTCAACCGTATTGAGCAACGTACCCTCCCGAAAACGAAACTCGATATTCGATATTGGTTATTCGAAAACCAAATATCGAATATCGAGTATCGAAGATTTACAACAACTCAAGCATTGCCTCAGCAACCTCAAAAAGGTCGGCAGTCGCACCGTAATGCGCCACGTTGAAGATCGGCGCCTTCTTATCGGTGTTGATGGCGATAATTAATTCAGCCGATTTCATACCTTCAAGATGTTCAGGCGCGCCAGAGATACCGAGCATGAAATACAACTTCGGCTTGACCTTCAAACCTGACTTGCCCACCTGACGAGTGCGCGGCAACCAGCCTGCGTCCACCACGGGGCGGGAAGCGGAGACCGTTGCACCGAGCGCCTTCGCAAGTTCTTCGGCGAGTTCCACATTTTCCTTGCCGCCAATACCACGACCGATCGAAACCAACTTCGCCTGCGCGGTAATGTCCACATCGCCGCCAGCAGGTTTGATCGCTTCGGTGAATTTCACTTTCAACGAACCCAAATCAACAGGTGACGCAATCGTCGTTGCAGCCGTCGAGCCTTGCCCCGCTTCCACAGGGAACGAACCCGCCAGACACGCCACAATTGCCATATCGCCTTCAGGAGCAACTTCAGCCATCAACTTGCCGCCATATGCCTGGCTGCTCACCATCAGTGCGCCGCCTTCCGTGCGTACATCCTTCGCATACGCCACGCACGGAGCGCCCATCCGCGCCGAAAGCCACGCGGCAACATCCATGCCTGTCACTGTCCAGCCGAACATCACAACCTTCGGCGACTTTTCTTTGACCAACGCTTCGATCACTTTGCCATACGCTTCGGGATTGAAATTCGACAACGCCGCGTCATCAATGTGGATCGTGGAATCAGACGCGAAGACATTGGATGAAACCCCGCCTCCGACTACGACCGCAACTGCCTGCCCGCCCAAAGCATTCGCCAACTCTTTGGCTTTTCCCACCATCTCAAACGACACGTCCGAAAATTTTCCGTCCATGTGCTCGGTGATTACGAGAATGTCATTGCTCATGTTTTCTCCTTGTCATGCGTAGTGGACGTTCTCTAACGTCCACGCTCGGCGTTAGAGAACGCCGACTACGCTACGCCAATCCCTTGCTCTTCAACAATTCCACGATCTTCGCCGCCACTTCCTTCGACGAACCTTCGATCATCTCGGCATGACCCGCCGCCACGGGCGGAGCCATCTTCTTGAACGTGATTCCCGCGCTGGCTTCCCCCGTCGGCGCGACCTTCTCGATGGTCGCGGACTGCGCGATTTGTCGCACCTTGCTGATCGGCGCATATCGCGGCGGCTTCGACGCGGCTTGTACGCCGACCACCATCGGCAGCGCCGCTTCATACTTCGCGCCGACTCCGCCCGCGAATTCCTTATTGACCGTCGCCGTGTTCCCGCTGACTTCCACCGAACTGACCCCGCCGATGTACGGCATGTCGAGATACGCGGCGATCATCGCCCCGATCTGACCGTCCAAATCGTTCGACGCCTGCACGCCCGCGAAGACGATATCCGCCGACATGCCCTTGATCGCCTCCGACAGCCACTTGGCTTGTTGATGTGAATCCGCCGCGGGATCATCGCCCGTGATCTTGACGGCTTTATCCGCGCCCTTCGCCAGCGCGAGATGAAGTACCGCGTCCAACTCCCCGATCAAGTCCACGCCCACGACCGTCACCGTCCCACCGACGGCTTCCTTCACCAACACCGCCTGCTCAATGGACTGCTCATCGAATTCGTTGAGCACGAAATCCACCGAGTCAAAGTCCACGTTGACGCCCTTCACGGGCAGGTCATCCGCAATGCTGGGGATGTGTTTGATGGCTACTACAATGTTCATTCAGAAATCTCCTTCTATCTGATTCTCTTTTATTTGAAATACTTTTTGATTAATGCGTTTGCATTCTCGCTTAATGTGCTTGACTCTTCTGTAGTTATCAATTGATTTGCAAAATTTTTCTCATACCATTTTCTTTTTGCCTGCCATTCGCGTTCGTACGACTCTACGTCAAGCATTCCCAGATGTTCCCAATAATATGTCTTTTTCTTCCAAGTTATTGTGAAATCTGGCAAGCGTGTCGCTCCATCGGGTGAGCGAAGGGTTTCTTCATATCGAAAGGGAATTCCACGTTCAAAAAGGAGGTTTGCGATAATCACTTCAGATTTTGAACGAACCCAATCTCCAGAAAGGGATTGGTGAATTTTTTTGCTGGTAAATCTATCAATGCCTAGATACTCTCCAATTGCCTGATGAAAATCGCTTGAATTTGTAAATCGATTCAGTAAATCGACAAATTCGTTGAAGTTACCCGTTCGATATTGTTTTTTTGTGTTTACATCCAGCAAAATTTCTTCCATAAGACCTTGCGGTATTTCTTTTGCCAACGAATTAACAACTAGGCATTTTCCTGGCGCACGAGTCGCCTTGAGTTTCCGTTCTGCTAACCAGCAATAAATATCACGAACAACATCTTCCTCTCTTTTGCCCGTCTTACGAGCCACTGTTAAAAGCAACCCCAACTTTGAGGCTGAACGATATGCGTCAAACTCAGGTAGCACTTTATTCTTCTGAATTTCAAAACTATCTAAACTCTGAATCGCTTTGCAAATTGGCGTAATTACCTTGCTGCGCACAAGATAATGATAGGCAGATTGTGTTTCTTCGCCTTCATCAAAATAGTTGACTGTTTTATGCCCAACCGCATTGTCTGTCAAAATACGAAATGCCTTTTGTATATCGTCTTCACCAGGAAATGATTTTTCAATAAAATGGGTTTTGCGCACGTCTACGTTTTTATCCGAGAAATAAAGCACAGCCCAAGAGGGCTTGCCGTCCCTTCCTACTCGTCCAATCTGCTGATAGTACTGCTCTGTGGATTCGGGCAATAGATAATGAACTACGCCTCTAATATCAGGAATGTCAATTCCCATCCCGAATGCATTAGTGGCAAAAACAGCCATCAAATCCCCGCGCTTAAAACGGTTGATTACATCTGTTTTTTCATCTACAGTTAAGTCGCCATGAAAAAACGCGGCTTTGAATTTTCGGTTGACTGCCTCAGCGCTAAGTTCCTCAGTGGATCGCTTACCACGACGGCGATCTACGTACACCAGAATTTTTTCTTTGCGGTGCTTTTCCAGTAAAGCCCAAAACTGTTCATCTTTATTATCTTCATCAGCCACCTTGATGATTTTTATATCGATTCCAGGGCGAAGCAACATCTCGCTTTGTTTTATGTTTTCTCCTTTAATATCAAAATCCGAACAGATTTGGACTCGATCTTTTGGATTCAAAGTAGCAGTTAACCCTAAAATCGTGGGTGATTTATCTGATCCAAAAATATTTCTTATAAAATATGGTATCTCTTTATAGAAGGGACGAAAATCCAATCCCCACTGTGAAATGCAATGCGCCTCATCAATAACTATTAGTTTGATTTTTTCGTGGATGGATTGTAGAACAAACTCCACAAGCCCGTCTGTCGCAAGCCTCTCAGGTGAAAGAAATATAAAGTCGGGAACACGATCTTGATTATATAAGTCAACTAATTCTCCAAATTGCTCGCGAGTATTAATTCCACTGTGAAGCGTAAACACAGCACATCCATGATTTTTGAGTTTTTGCGCTTGCTCGTCCATTAATGCAGTCAAGGGAAAGATAACGACCGTAACGCCTTTTAGGGCTTTCCCAGCAACCCAATAGCACATAGATTTTCCGCTTCCCGTAGGCATTAAGGCAAGACTATTCTTTCCATTCAGAACTGACTTGATTACCTCTTTCTGGATAGGATAAAGAGCCTTGCCAACATCGGCAAAGTTTTGATTGAAGGTTTCATCAATGAGATTGTCAATGCCAATGATTTTCGACATGTTCAGATGTCCATTTGAGAGCGTTTATATCTTCACGATGTTTGTTAGCAACATGATCAAAGAAAACATCAAGATAAATATAACGATATTCATCATTGAACAATTTGCTGTACGATGGGTCTGCGCTCTTTAGCATTAAGTAGATTTGCAGGGCATAATACGAAAATAACTCTGGCGGGTAATTATAGTTTTGTTCGCAAGTGCCATATTGTGGACGAACCATTAAGAACTCAGAACCTGCTTCGCCTAAGCCGAAGTCTTTTCGCTCACTGAGAAAATATAAAGCCCAAACAGAATTCTGGGAGCGATGAGCAAAAGCATGAGGGTATAAACCATACAAGAGACTTGACTGAATACCGAATCCAACAACACCCAAACAGGTGTAATCTTCATCAGATAAATCTTCCAATCGAAGATCTTCAAATGACTTGGCGGACTCGTGCCGTTTTGGTTTAAAACTATCAACATAGTTATGACCGAAAACGGCTATATTGTATATGGTGACGTACAAATCGCGCCCGACCACAGAATTGAAACTCTTTTTATACTCCTGCATAACTTCATCTTGTGACATCAAACAACGATGAATGATTGGACATTTGGTTCGTGTGTCCTTTTTAAACGCATTTGGGTCAACGTCATACTCTTCGAGTGTTTCAAGGTCAAGATATTCTTGGTATCTAACTTTTTCTTTTTCATGTTGTTGAATAGCGCTGTTGAACAAATCCTCAGCGTTTTTGCTGAAGGATCGGAAATATTTTGGGAATTGCTTTTGAATCACAGACAACACATTATTGATGTGTTCAGTTTGGTAAACCTGTTCAGATAATTCTTCACCGAGTAGCATTTATCACCTCCACTATTACTCTCCCCTCATTGACCTATCCAACAGTTCCAAAATATCCAACACATCCACATGCTCATTGCCCGTGGACTTGACCGCGTCTGCAAAGCGTGAGACCTCAAACGGACAAGCCACCGCCAGCACGTTCGCGCCTGTAGACGCGGCTTCCATCGCGCGTTTTTCGGAGAGGCGCATGGTGGTGTGCTTGGCGGTGAATGAGTCCATCCACATGCCGCCGCCGCCACCGCCGCAGCAGTAACCGTTCTCACGGTTGCGCTGCATTTCCACCAACTCCACGCCAGGGATGGCTTCGAGCAGTTTGCGCGGGGCTTCGTACTCGCCGTTGTGACGTCCGAGATAGCAGGGATCGTGATAGGTGATCTTCTTTTCTACAGAGTTTTTGAGCAACGGCTTGAGTTGGTCAAGGTAACGCGCAAGGAAGGTGCTGTAGTGAACGACGGGGCGTTCAAAGCCATACTTCGGGTACACGTTCTTGAAGGCGTTCAGTTCATGCGGACCTGTGACAACCATCTCGTCCCATTCATATTTATTGAAGGTCTCGATGTTTTGCTCGGTCATCATCTCGAACAGACCCTTCTCGCCAGCCAGGTCGTTGCGAGTCCCGCGTCGTCTTTTCTTCCTTGCCGAGAATGGCGAAGTCAATGCCGAGCGCGTTGAAGATTCGCGCCGCCGCAGCAGCCGCGTCAATGCCGCGGGGGTGATATGAAGGATACGAACCGACATACCAAAGCACGCTTACTTTGCGACCCAAATCCTTGATGATCGGCACAGGCACGCCCGCGGACTGTATCCACGCGTCACGTTTGCGCTGAGGCTGACCGAGCGGGTTGCCGCTCTTGGCGGTGTTCTCGAATGCCTGTTGCAATTCCGCAGGGACAAATTTGCCATCAAGAATCGCCTGCTCGCGTGCGGCGGGCATGATCTTGACCATGTTCACTTCTTTGGGGCACACGCGCAGACAGTTGGCGCAGGTGGTGCAAAGCCACAACTCGGGCGCTTCGGTCAAGTCCATGCCTGTTTGGGCGTAACGATAAAGTTTGCGCGGACCGTAATTCCCGACCACATCCACGGGGCAGACGGCGACGCACTTGGCGCACTGATAACAATTCGCAAATGATTCCGCGTTGGGGATGTCCGCGATCTTTTCGATCAGTTCGGGCGTGTACTCGAAGATCACCCGCTGCTCGAACATGCGGTTCCAGTGACCCGAAACGTCCACGCCATCTACGACGATGTTTTCTTTTTCGATTGCAACTGCTTTTTGATACTTGGTCGCCATGAATTTATGGTCTCCTGTTTTATTGCTGCGTAGGGGACGTTCTCTAACGTCCGCCCGTGAGCGGGGCTAAAGCCGCCTGCTCAGTTCGTGAAAATCCTTCGGATTGCTCACGGAGCGCCGAGTCGGTTTCAACCGACTTCCACGTACTGAGGCGGGATTCATCCCCCGCCGAATCCCATTGCGCGACAAGCCCCGATGGAATGGCAATTCGCCCCGCCGAACCCCCACCCGCCACAACCACCATCTCCGCACGACACTTCATCCATCCGAATCTCCGATCTCTAATCTCCAATTACGAATTACTCAACCTGACCGTGGCTGAGCGGGG
>JADJBU010000014.1 GCA_016703605.1 Candidatus Villigracilis adiacens
TCACTATCTTTTCCCCTGCTGTTTATTCTCTCGTGATGACACTGTCAACCGACCAAATTTTATTGAAATCCGGTTGGGTTTTCATTGCACTGTCAACGCTGAACACTTCATCGGCACGATAAACCTGTTCCATACATATCCGGTCCTTCGCGCACAATCCCTGCCTGTACGAGCTTTTCAATGTATTGGCGCAGTTTTGAAAGGCATATCCACCTTCCTGCCAACTGCTTTGCATTGAATATCGGACGCCCAAACAAGAAATCGTACTGCTCCCATACCGAGTTTTTATCAGCATCGACGATGGGCTGATACCGTGCGCGGATAGTTTTAGCGCGTTCCATGCAGGCAGCACTGTCTTGAGATTGGGCGTTCACACCGCTGGGAAAAAGCGCAACCATGCCTCCCAATCACCGCGCTGGGAGACTGCCCGGCAAAATGATCGTAATACTCCTGGCGATACCGTTCCGAAATAGACGCTCAGGTTAAGCAAAGGCTGTGGAAGAATTTTCCACTCTGCAAACAGAAGCGCCATCAACAAGCACGTCACACGACCGTTCCCATCCGAAATGGATGGATGGCTTCAAACGGTAATGAATCATGGCAGCGCGTGCCCAGAGTCGGGATATCGGTGCTGGTATGAATGAATTTTCCAGCTGTAATGCCGGGTTCATTTTCATCCACAGGCGGCGGAACATAGGTTGCGGTTGCGCAGTGTACTGCCTGCTGCACCAATCCAGTTTTGGGTGATAAACTCTCCGGGTGTTAGGTTTCCACCACGCACATCTTGCATCAACTTCTCATGTATTTCGCGGATAGACGCAGACTCATGAAATCGTTTGGACGTTCCAGCCATAATCAAGCGCAGCAACGTAGTTGTGGACTTCACGCACATCATCATGCGATTCAGAAAAGATATTTGGGCGAATTCATGGTGTATAGTTCTGCCAATGTATGGCGCGGGTACCTTCAATCCGGGAAGAGAGCACAGCTTCACGTCGGATAAATGCCTGCACATCAGTAAACGTGGAAATGGGAACGCATCTGCCAACGTCGCAAGCCGGCTTAATTAAAGCGCTCGGCTTCAGATAATGCTGAAACCAACGGCAAAGTCCAGTTTATCTTTTTGGGGGTAAGGGAGCAGGAATAAAGGCGTAATATCCTTTCTGGGTCAAGACCACTTGTCCTGCTTCAAGGGAACGAAAATCATTTGGTTTCATGAAGTTTTGTCCTTGTGTAAATAAGTAACTTTTATAATAGCACTTTTACTGCTAAATATGTAAATTAGGAAGTTCTTTATTTACATATTGCCACAACGAACAGCAGCATCAAGATATGGTCTTTTTGTAAAAATACCGAAACAATACCGACACGAAAAACTCTCCCCTATTTCCATTCAGATATTCTTGCGCCCACTGAATGGAAACGAACCTCTTCCTCACCCAATCTCCCAATCTGGAAATCTACCAGACCCTCGACCTACGCAAGTGGATCGGCATCTACCTGCATGCCTGCCGCTCGCGCAACCTTTTAGCGGCACCATCGAGTTTTATAGCAAGAAACTCGGCGCGTTTTCCGATTCTGCCTAGAACACAACGTAGCCGACATCCCGCAGATCAGCGCGGACTTGATCCGTCAGTTCCTGATCGCCCTGAACGAGAGCGGACACCGCCCCGCCGGCGTCCACTGCTACTACCGTTCGATCAAGACCTTCCTGAAATGGTATGAGCGCGAAACCGAGCCGGAGAACTGGCGCAACCCGATCAACAAGGTTCATGCGCCCTCGTCCGCTCGAGCCGCTGGACCCGGTCAGCATCGAAACCATCAAAGCCATGCTCGGAAACCTGCAAGCGCGGAAAACTTTCCGATGCCCGCGATAGAGCCTCCCTGCTGGTGCTGCTGGATACCGGCATGCGTCTGGCGGAATTTCTCTCCCAGAACATGGAGGCTGCCGATCCAATCACCGGCATGATCCTGATCCCCTCGGGAAAAAGCAGAAAGCCACGCAATGTATATCTGGGCGATAAATCGCGCCAGTCCTGCGCAGGTACGTCAAGGAACGCAAGGATTACAACCCGGCGCTCGGGGTCTCAAATCCGGCGAACGCCTGACCGAAACCGGGCTGCGCATGATGCTGCGGCGGCGGCAGCCAAGCCCGGCGTCCCGGTGCCATCACCGCATGACTTCCGACGAGCATTTGCCATCGAGCGCTGGCGCGCCAGGTCGACATCCTGACCCTCTCCAAACTCATGGGGCATACCTCCTTGCAGGTCCTGAACCGCTATATCAAACAGATCGGCGAAGACCCTGGCGGGCGGCCAAACAATCCTCGCCCGTAGATGAAACTTTTAACAAAGGAAACCAATAACCATCCTCACGATCGCCAATCAAAAGGCGGGGTCGGCAAGACCACCACCGCCCCTCACCCTCGCGCACGGGCTAGCACGCCGCGGCAAACGCACCCTGCTGTTGGATTTCGACCCGCAGGGACAGGCGGCGCGCGCCTTGCACCTCTCTCCTCGCCGGCATTCTATGCCCTGCTACGATGGACACCGGTTTCAATGAAACCGCCTACATCCAAAACAAGATCATGGAAACCGGACGAGAAAATCTCTGGTTGCTGCCCGGCAACAAACAAACCGCCGATGCACAGGCGATGATCAACTCGCAAGGCAAGCCGATCTCCTGGGTGCGAGAGACATTGGAACGTTTTCGCACCTCTCAATATCACTATCTGGTGCTGGATACCGCCCCTAGCCTGGGAGGGATTCAGGAACGCGTCCTATGGGCAAGCGACATGGTGATCGTGCCGACACCGGCAGAAGCGCTCGGCTCAGACGGTCTTCGGCAGGTGCTGGACACCATGAAGCGACTCTCCGCTGAGAAAGGATGGAAAGGTGGTCTGTTCGGCGTGTTGCCGACTTTCTTTATGGAACAGGTCAAAGAACATCGCATCAACCTGGATGCCATGCAGAAACTTGGGGAAGTTGGTTCTGCCGCCCATCCATCGTGCCGTGGTGCTGGCGGAATGTCCCGCTTTTGGAAAAACGATCTTCGAACATGCACCAGACTGCCGTGCAACAGAGGAATACAGCCGGCTGGTGGACATCGTTCTCAAGGCATAGGGTAAAGATGTCACGTAAGGATATGCTCACCGACACACATACCGATACGGGTCGGAGTGAATTTGCCGACAGTATCCCGCTTGCCGCTACAGCTGGAAGATGGAACCGCCCCGGTCGGCGTCCCGCCAAGCGCAATCGCCAATGGGAAAAGGCACATCGCCCGTACCGATATGTCAACGTGCCACTGGAAGTACGGGAAGACGTTTGGCACTGGCAGAGCATCTGCGTGCCTGCAAGTGATGTGGCTCATGCCTTCTTCGAATATGGCTTTGAATGTGTCGATGAAGGGAAACTGTCATTGACGGCGCAACCCAATCCGCTTGGGCGAAAGATGACTCTCTTTCCGCAGAAGCGGATTGGGGCGTGGGAAGAAGCGGAAGGTCCACAAAACGATATCCCTGCCCGTAAAAAGAGAAAGGTCGAACGAAAGCAGAAATCCGTTCCAGCTGTCTCGTATCGCGTCCCGCCTGGCGTTCATATGGATCTGTGTTCATTGGCGGAAGGTCTGGCGGTTCCTGTGGGTGATATGGTCACACTTTTTCTGCAGCATGGGTTGAAGGCGTATCGAGCCGGCAGGTTGAAGTTGATGCCTCATCCCGTGACCGTGAAAATGACCTTGAAAAGGGATCGAGGACATGAGCATTCGCAGAAAACTGAGTGAATTTTTCAGGGTCAAACATTTGGGTATGCGGTTCCGCATAGCCTCCGCATTTTCCGTATACATGCCGCGACTATCTCCGCATAATTTGCCGCATACCTTCTCTTTACAGGAAAGGCTGTGCGCCGCGATTTGAACTCAGGATGACCTGTGGCACATCTTTAGAAAATCGTTCGCTAGCGACTTCCTGTGGGTTTCCAAAACTGGGGAAAGCAGCAGGCGCGGGAGACCTCAAACCGCGTGTGGAAGCAAAGCGGCAAAGGCGGACGCCGTTATTGCTACTGCTGGCAATGGCGGACTGGTCCGATGACTGGGGCTATTGCCATCCTAGCATTGAGCAGATGGCAATCAAGTGCCGGCAGACCGAACGCAATATCTTGAACCTGATCGCGGACCTGGAGAACTCCAGCGAACTGCCGGCTGGCACGCGGAAAGGCGGCAGGGGCAAAGGTAGCGGGTCGGTCTATCAGGTCATCACGGGGATGAACCAAGTGGCGATCACTGCCAGTGAACAGTCGTCGCCACTGGCGCGAATTACGTTGGCAAAACTGGCAAGCGGAGAAGTCGCTCCCCATCTGCGGCAAAACCGCCATTGGAAACGGATGAAAGATTTCAGGTGAAAACTTTTCACGTGAAAAACAGAGTCCCGATTTTTCACCAGTTGTCCCTTGCGCATTAAAGGAATTAATTAACGTCAGTGACTCTTCTACTCCTACTTCCGGGAACGCAGAAACGCGCAGAAAGCCATCGCCGGAAGAACGTGCAGGAAGCCTTGTATCGAGTTGGTGCGACCCGGACTCCTGACCCTGCCCAATTCCGAGCAGCGGACGGTGGCATTGCGTGTCTTGGGCATGTACCTTCAACGCTACCCCTCGCCACAAGCAGCAGCGCAAGCCTTGGAAGCCGTTCGCTGCCGAAGCCGACGCGCGGGATCCGTCCCACCAATTTGTGCTGGCTGTCCGAATGGGCGGCGGTGGGACAAATCCCCAAACAGCGCAATAAATCTCGAAGCAACCCAAAGCCGGTGCCGAGCACTGAGCCGGCAGTGGATTACGAGGCAATCCGGCAGCGGATGGAAGCGGAACTCCAACCTTGATCGAAAGGAAAGATAACGTATGAACCATATCTCAGACCTTACACCGGAGGGCATTCAGAATGCCGGCAAGGACGGAGCTATTCCGAAACCAATTCAGCATGGCGATTGCTCTCCAGATTGCCCGGAATGTAGCGGGATCGGGTATGTCCGCTATGAAGTGCCAATCGGACATCCAAAGTTCGGCAAGGTGGAACGCTGCCGTTATGCGCAGTCGCGTGATATTGCGGCACATCTGCGTTCCAGAAACATCGATCCACGCATGGATTGACTGCTGACGAGATCCGCCATTTGAACTGGGACCTGGTGCGCAAGGGAGTCAATCAGGCAGACCAGGCTTGTGCCACCACGCGCAAAGCCTTTGAAGAGGGACATGGATTGGTGTTTCTCTACGGTGGGTTCGGACAGGGCAAGAGCCTGATCTTGAAGATCGCCGTTGCCACGGCAGTGCAGGCAAACAAAGCGGGCAGCATACGCCAACCTGGCTGGCGTGTTGGATGACATCCGCAGCGCCTATGATGAACGCGAGAACAAGATGACCAAACTGGTGCGGCGGATGGAGTGGTGGACTTCCCTGGATGTTCTTGCCAGCGATGAATTAGACAAGGTCGGGCAGACCGATTGGGCAAAGGAACGGATTTTCCAACTGCTGAACCTCCTCTACCAACGTGCGGTCCGACAGGAAGCACTGACTATCATCGCTGCCAATTACCACAGCTCGGATGAACTCTCCGGCTACTTGAAAAGCCGCATCGAGGACAATCGCTTTGCCCGGCAATGGATATTTGATTCACCTCAAAGGCGCAGATGGACGTAAGAGCATGCCCAAGAACTGGAAGTATTAGCAAATGGATATACTCTCCAGCCTGGCGTTGGAATGGGCGCCCATTTATCTGATGAATAGAAAGGATGTGGTATTTGATGTGTTCAAGCACCACATTTCATACAAAGATGGATTGCCGCCCTATGCTCAGGCGCGGATCATCGACCTATTGATTTTTGACAAAATAATGTCGTATGCGTCATAATCTGGCGCATGAGACCCTATGGCACAACCCAACAACTACAAGACCGTCGTGAGCAAGCGCTCAAACTACTGAAAGAAGTCCACTCAGCCAAAGAGGTCGCCACTCGTATGAAAGTTACGATGCGAAGTGTGTACCGTTGGCAACATGAACAGAAACACCCTAAACCCAAACGTGAACGTGCGCCTGGTCGATCTGCATACCTGACCCAAAACCAAATCAAGAAACTGGAACAGGAATTGTTGAAAGGTGCATATGCCCATGGATACAGCGAAGATTACTGGACGCTGGATCGCGTGGGACGCGTGATTTGGGATTTGTATAAGGTGCGTTATACATCCAGTGGTGTGTGGCGGTTGCTGAATGGCATGGGCTGGAGTTGCCAGAAAGTACAACGGCTAGCAATCCAACGCGATGATGAAGCGATCCGACACTGGAAACGTTGGGTCTGGCCCAAGGTCAAAAAAAGTGGCGAGACCTGAAGGCAACGCTCCTGTTAACAGATGAAGCAGGCTTCTCGTTGGTTTCACCGCTCAAGCGAAGTTGGTCGCCGCGCGGACAAACTCCAACCTCTCGGACAAGTCTGAACCATCACCAGCGGATCAACCTATTGGGCGCTTTACTGGTAAGTCCAACCTCTAGAAAACTTCGTTTGAGTGTGCGTTCCTTTCAATGCAATCTGCGTTCTGAACACGTCATCCTTTTGTTGAAACAAGTCTTGCGGTTGGCATCAGGCGATATTATTCTTGTTTGGTACAATCACAAAATTCATGCCTCGCCGCAAACACAGGAGTTCATTGAAGATCATCCTCGAATGCATGAATATCGTTTTCCAATTTGCGCTCCTGAATTGAATCCAGTTGAATTTGTGTGGACACAAGTTAGCGAGCATACAGTGGGTTTTGCATCGCACAACATTCAGGAATTACATAGTCGCGTTCAGGCTGGCGTTACTCGTACAAGAAGCTCCAAAGACAGACTACTGGCTTGCTTGAAAACCTCTGACCTTTCTTGGAAATGATTCAGATGACATTATTTACTCAAACCTCAATAAAAACCCGCATGATGCGGGTTTTTATTTTATGTTTACAATAAGCATTCAAACCATGTCCATTCAAATGAACAAACTCATCCGCGCAAAACGCCGCAGTATTGCGCTGATCGTCGAACGCGACGGCAGTCTCCACGGTCCGCGCGCCGAAGCGAGCGGCGATGCGCGACATCGAGGATTCATCCGCGAGAAGGCGGATTGGATTCTGCGTTGCGCGCGAGAAGATGAAGAACGCCGTCCGGTTGCAAAAAACAATACACGGACGGGAAAAGTTCCTGTTTCTAGGAAACGAATACGAGTTACAGATCGTCAAACCCCAACGACCCGCCTTGAAGTTCGATGGGGCTTTCACGCTCGGCGAAACCGCCCAAAAACGCGGAGGCGGCATTCATCCGCTGGTACGGGAACAGGCATTGCAGATAATGACCGAACGGGTAAACCATTATTCCACCCTGCATGGATTTGCCCCCAGGCAGGTCAAGGTCAACTCGGCGAAGACGCGCTGGGGTTCGTGTACTTCCACCGGCACGGTCAACTTCACCTGGCGGCTGGTGATGGCTCCGCTCGAAGTTATTGATTATGTCGTCCTGCATGAACTGGCGCATTTGAAGATAAAAAACCATTCCCCGCGCTTCTGGAAGTTGGTAGAATCGCTCTGCCCCGAGTTCAAACGTCACCGCAAGTGGCTGAGAGGCATGGGAGGTTTGAGTCTATAAAATGGAGAAATCATGCTTCCTGAAACCCTGATCGAAATCCGCGACCACACCGGACCGGACTATAAACCCCTTGTGGATTACCAGTCCTGGCGGGTGGCGCTGATGAATTACACCGACGACCTGACGCCCGACAAGATCAACCGGATGCAAAAACACACCGAGACCGATGAGGTCTTTGTGCTGATGGCGGGACGCTGTATTTTGTTTATCGGTGAAGGGAAGAGACCGTGACGAAAGTCCATGCGGTGGTTATGGAGCCGTACAAACTCTACAACGTCAGGCGCGGGTCTGGCACTCGCACACGTTCAGCGGGGACGCGCGGGTGTTGATCGTGGAAAACCGCGATACGGTGGATGCAAATTCGCCGTTCGTGGGGTTGACGGGGAACAGCAGGCAGACGTGGTGAAATTGGCGAGGAAACTTTGGGGATAGAAGAGGAAAGAAGAAAGAGGAAGATGGCAAATTCTTTCCTCTTTCTTCTTTCGATGAAATTAATTCAAACGTCGGCATTCCCTCGAAATTTCGTCACCACCCTGAACAGCCCGCCCGAGAGCGGGTATTTTTGCAAGTCCGCCGCGCTCATGCCTTTTCTTGCGGATGTGATATATAACTCATTGCGATCCTTGCCGCCAAACACCGGGCAGGACGATTGCAAGGCAGGCACGGGAATCTGCTCGAGCAGTTGACCCGTGTTCGGATTCCATCTCGTCACCTGCGCCCCGCCCCACATGGCGATCCACAGATTGCCCTTCACATCCGAGGTCATGCCGTCTGCCCAGCCGAGCGATTTTGGGACATCGAACGCCTTGCGTCGGTTGGCAATTTCGCCAGTCTTCAGGTCGTAATCATAGGCGCGGACTTCGCAAGTGGGCGTATCGATGTAATAAAAAGTTTTATAGTCCGGGCTCCATGCCATGCCGTTGGAGATGGTCACATCGCGGAATAAAGTCTTTGTCGTAACGCCGTCGAAGGAATAGACCGAGCCGGTTGGGTCTTTCTCGTTCATGTCCATCGTCCCGGCGATGAAGCGACCGGCGGGATCGCACTTGCCGTCGTTGACGCGGTTTGTGGCAGATTCGCTCAAAGACGCAAGAACGGTCTGCTGGGGCGTGCCCAGGTCAAAGTCCACGAAAGAGGCGCGCCCTTCGTATCCTCTCAGGGCGAGAATCAAATTCCCGTTCTTACGCGGGGCAAGGCATCCGATCAATTCATCCAGTTCAACAAGCAAATCCGTTCCGGCATAAATTCTTTTTTCGAGAATATCAACCCAATACAGCGTTTGAGTCTTTTCATCCCAAGCGGGACCTTCGCCCAGCGTGGCTTTGGCATCGAAGAAAAGTTCGGCTTGCATTAAAACCAATTCCTTTTATAAAAGAAGACGGTTGCCAGCGCAGTGAGACTCAACGCCAGCCCCATCACTCCAAGAGATGCCAGCGGATGACTCTCGCCCGGCAGGTCACGTTCATGCCATAAAAGATGCGACGATGGTCGGCACATTGAAGATGATGGTCAGCGCGGCGAGGGCTTTCATCACGCCGTTGAGATTGTTCGAGATGACCGAAGCGAACGCGCCCATCATACTGGAGAGGATTTCGGTGTTGATGCTGGTCATTTGAATGGCTTGCTGGTTTTCAGTGAGCACATCTTCGAAAGCAGGTCCTGGTCTTCTTCGTAATAGTTGAAGAGCTGGGTCTTCTGCGCGCTCCATCATCACTTCGTTGGCGCGCAGGGCGGTGGCAAAATACGTGGACTCTTTTGATATTTCAGCAGTTCAAGCAATTCGCGGTTCTGCGTCGATTTTTGCAAACGGTCCTCCACCGCTTCGGTGGCGCGGTTGATCTCGCGCAGCAGGTTCAAATAGCGCACGGCGGTTTCGAGAAAAATATAAAGCGTAAGGCGGTAGCGCTTGCCGGTCTTCATGAAGCGATGTTTGCCGTTGGTAGGCGCCTTGAAAATATCGCTGTCGTACCGGCAGACCGAAATGATCTTGTTGCCCAGGATCATGATGCCCAGCGGAACCGTGTTGTAGGGAATATCGCTATCAGGCTGGTGAATGGGAATGCAGATCAAAATGAAGGTGTACTCTTCATCGCGTTCCATGCGCGGCATTTCATCCTGGTCGAGACAATAATTGATGTAGTCCATCTCCATCCCCCAGTTGACCAATTTTTCCATCTCATCGGGCGTCGGTCCACCACATTGACCCATGCGCCGTTGGCAATGGTATCGAGCGTTTCAGCCCGCCTTCCGTGGTTTTGTAAATACTCAGCATGGCTGCCTCCTTGCGTGAAATAGTCACGCAAGGGCGCGCCGCGCACCTACGTGACGGTTATTTGAATTAACGCGTGCCGCCCACCTATACTTGGCGGGTTGTTATCGGCAGAACCTAAATCGCTTTCGTCGTCTGTGTACATGATTCTTAGCCGCGCTCATTTTACGCCCGTTGATGGATTTCCACAACCGCATTTGATGCCAGCCCTGAGCGAAGACGAAGGGCGCGCCTCTTTTTGAGACTTTGGGTTGACTCAGCGCTGCGAGGCTTGGATTTCGCCCAAGCCTTCCCCCATTAATTTCGACGGCAGACGGCTGACCGCGGTCTGTCGTCTGCCGCCCATCGTCAGATTCTTTCCAAATGCGCCAACGCCTGAAACAGCACCGCCACATGCAAGGCGTGTTTGAACTCGCCGCGTTTCACCATTTGCAGCAATTCATCCAACTTGACCAGATGCACTTCGAGTTCCTCCGTCTCATCGAAATGCTGGGAGCCGGTCAACTCGACATCGGTGGCGAGATAACAGAACAAGGTATTGTGCTGAATCGCCGGGTTGGGATAAATGCGCCCCACCTCGATCATGTTTCCCGCCGAGTACCCTGTCTCCTCCATCAGTTCGCGCCGCGCCCCCTCCAGCGGATTCTCGCCTTCATCCACCACGCCGCCGGGAAGTTCAAGTAGCATCTCGCGCACCCCATGGCGATATTGCCGGACCAGAACGACCTCGTTATCTTTGGTCAACGCCACAATATTCGCCCAACTGCGAAACTCAAAGACCACCGGCTCGAAGACCTTGCCGTTGACCAGTTCCACCTTGTCGATCCAAAGCGCGGATGGATGTAATGCAGATCAAGTATCTTCCACGGGGTCAAAACCATTTACGCATCCTCGTTTTCTTTTGCCACTTTATTGATCTCATCCAAACTTGCGCCGCGGGCTTTTCCAGGCGTTCGTAGCGCTTGGTGAAGTGTCCCATGGCGTAATTGACAAAATCCTCTTCCTTCAAACCGAACGGCGTCACTTCATAGCGGGCGAAGGCATCCCCGATCACGCCGATGGCGGAAGGCAGAAGCGTATTCATCTGCATTTGCAGGTTATCCCATTCCTGCGGATGCTCCGCGATGAGACGGGACAAAAGATAAACGCCATAGGCAATGTGACGCGACTCATCTTGTTTGAGCAACCCGATTCCCTTCCGCAAGCCGGGCAGGAGGTCATTACGTTCGAGCATGGTGAAGAAAGCCTGGTAGCCCGTCTCAGCCAGCACACCTTCGACGATCATATTGTAGGTAACCGATGCCCGTATCTGGCTGGCAGGTGACGGGTCAGTGCGAAGCGCGTTCAACGCGTCAGGCAATGATTCATAGAAAAGTTGGCGATAGTTGTCACCGTGAAACCTGGTCAAGTCCACACCTGCTTCAGCGACTTCATCCATAAAGCGGCGGAAGAAATCGGTATGTTTGGCTTCTTCAAAAAGGAATGTAGTGAGATACATTTCCTCTTCGATGCGTCCTTCCTGCGCAATGGCTTGGATCAGTGGCAGCAGGTCAAGCGTCACCGCCTCCTCACCCGCCACAAACATGGACAGGAGTAGCAAGCATAGGTCTTTCTCTTCTTCGGTGAAACCCGCCCAATCTTGCTTATCTTTTGTGAGGTCGATGTCCGAGGGATTCCAGATGCCGAGCTTCTTAGCTTTTTCATACAAGCGCATCGGCGGCAAGTCGCGATTCAATCCGCGAGTGGTGGTGGCAAAGGCAGTGTGAGACATGGGTTCTCCTTGTAGGACAAGTCTATAGACTTGTCCGGGAGCATTCAAATGTTGTAGAAAAGGAGCCTCCGAGAAATCGGGTATAGTACCCGTAGGCAAAAACAAACGGAGGCTCCGCATGAAGTGTAGCATAGAAACCCTGAGCAAAATGACGGCGCTGTTGGTCGCAGATTTTGAAGAGCAGATGAAAACCAGCACAAGTACGAGCGTCGAAATAGAGCAAGGACTTCGAGAAACCCTTCAAAGGATTGGGCAGGAAAGTCTAGGGGCAACTGCTCACGCTCAAAGACGAACACAATCAGACGACGCAAGAGGCGTGCTCATGCAGTCAAAGTGCCCGACGAATTTCGCGCCGCGAAGGGAAACTCCTGAGTGTGTTTGGGTGGATCACCTATCGGCGTTCTTATTATGGCTGCGCGCATTGTCATCGTTACTGGTACGTATTGGATGAAGAGGAAAACCTGCGGGCTGGAAGCGCCAGTGCGGTGATGAGCCGCCTGTTGGGCGTAGCCGGTGTGACCGTTTCGTTTGAAGAGGCGCAACGGCACATACAAGAATATCTGCGGGTGGATGTTAGCATCAATACCATCCGCGCTGAAACCAACGGATTGGAGATCTGCAAGCCGAACAGGAAAAACAATGGCAGGCAGCAGGTCAGGATTTGCCCAACCTCCAACAGCGAGAAAGAGGCTGTTGTCCGTCCGAAACGGCTGTACGGCTCTCTGGATGGGGCGCTTTGTGCCGCTGGAGGAAGGTTGGAAGGAAGAAAAAACCGTCTGCTGGTATGAAGCAGGGCAACGAGGTATGGCTCTGCCGAATTACGCGCTGTCAACCTGAACTACTATACCAGCCTGGAGGAAGCCAGCGTATTTGGCGAGTTGGTTTGGGCAACCGGCTTGCATCATCGTGTGGATCAAGCCGCAGAACTGGTCTTTGTTTGCGATGCGGCAACCTGGATTTGGAAGATCATCGAACACTACTTCCCGTATGCCGTCCAGATTGTCGATTGGTATCATGCCTGCCAACGTCTCCATGCCGTGTCAGAAACGCGCCGAACAGGAACGCGCGCCTTGGCCCGAGCACATCAAAGCCGCCCTGTGGGAAGGCGAGGTTCAGAAAGTCATCCAAATACTTCAAGAGACGTTCAACAGGCATCCCTCTTCTGAACTCATCCAAAGTGCCATCACTTATTACCAGAATAATCAAACCCGCATGGCTTATGCCCATTTCAGAAAGCAGGGCTATTTTATTGGCAGCGGCACAGTCGAAAGCGCTTGCAAGCAGATTGTTTCTTTACGCCCAGAAACGCCCAGGGAGCGCGTTGGACTAAGGATGGCGCCTCTGCGGTGGCTAAGGCTCGCGCCGCTTGGATTAGCCATCATTGGGACGCTTTACCTCTGGCTGCTTGATTCTACAGAATTTGAATGCTCCCACTTGTCCTACAGAATTATACCCAAGCAGCAACTACGCTATAATCCCGCCATGCCCATCACCACGGACTCAGTCCGAACCTATTACGACGAAAATACCAACCTCTTTTAAAATTTGGCGGTCACAAAAAGCGCAAAACATCCACCGTACGTTATGGATGGAAAATACTAAAAGCATTGAAGACGCACTCAACACTTCGAATGCGCTCATCAAAGCAGAGATAGATCCGTTGCTCAAACAAATGCCCGCATCGCGGACGCCAGCTGCGGCGTGGGCGCGGTCTGTTCTACATTTATCCGCGCCTGCAACGTACCTGCCCCGCCCTCGGATTAACTCTCGGCCCGTGCAAGCCAGACTCGCGCAAGAAGTCTGCAAAGCAACAGCTTGCAAGACCACATCCGCTTCGCTGAAGGGGATTTTACCTCCGTGCCCCTGCCCGGCGAGGCACTTGATGCGGTGTATTCTGTTGAAGCGGTCTGTCATGCCGTGGACCCGGAAAAATATTTCAAAGAAGCGGGTCGCCTGCTGCGTAAAGGCGGCAAGCTCATCCTTGTGGATGATTACAAATCAGCTCGTTCCTTCAACTCAAGCGAACAAAAATGGTTCAATGCGTACATTGATGGTTGGTATGTCCCCGGCGTGCGGACGATTGAACAAGTCGTTTCCTTTGCAAGCAAAAATGGACTTCAACTCAAAAAGAATGAAGAACTCACTCCCTATCTCCGCCTACGCAACCTACCCGATTTTCTCGCCAGCGCCTTACTCTTCCCTAGGCGAGAAACTTCCGATCAAACATGCCATCTTTCCGTCCATGCTGGGGAGCATGGCATTGCAGCAATGCCTGCACATGAAGATCGTGGGTATCGGATGTTAGTGTTCGAAAAGAATTAACCACGAAGCACGCTAAAGGGCGCTAAAATTAAAAGTTTTTCTTCGCGTTCTTTGCGCTCTTAGCAGTTTTAAAATAATGTCAAAAACCATTACCCCTTCTCCACCAGCGGCACACTCGGAGACATCCTCCCTACATCGCGCGCGAAAGGGTTAATCGAGGCGGGTTACAACGTCCGTGTTGCTGCGCCGCGTGGGTTGCTTATCTCTTCAACGCCGAGAGCGGGGGCCCCCGCCCCTACAATTACTCCATTCGAGGGATCCACCGATCTGCTCATCGAACAAGGTGACTCCCGCCGATGACGCTTGGAACAGATCGATTCGGTCCATCAAGCCACGCAACTTCCTGCGCAAAGCCCGCCCGCTCTATCGCCACATGCTGCACACCGCCGCCGAAGCCTGCCGCGGCGCCGACCTGCTCATTCACGGCTTGCCCACCATCTGGGGTACACACATCGCCGAAGGGCTGGGCATTCCCGCCGTCCGCGCAAATTTGCAACCACTGACACCCACTCGCGAATTTCCATCAGCATTGCTTCCGTTTCGTTTTTCTCTTTCAGGGATCGGAAACTGGCTCTCGCATTGGGCTGTGACTCAAGCCACCTGGCTTTCATGGCGCTCGGAGATCAACCACGCGCGTCACGCGGACTTTGGGCTTGCTCCTGCACAACTACTTGACCCTACTCTGAAAGCGGACTCGCACCAACCCCTCACCCTCAACGCTTTCAGTGAAATTGTCGTACCTCGTCCACGAGACTGGAATGCAAAACAACTGGTCACTGGCTACTGGCGCCTGGCTTCACCAGACTGGACACCGCCCCAAGCACTGCAAAAATTCCTAGACACCTCCCCCAACCCCATTGCCATCGGATTCGGCAGCCCCGGCACACAAGGATACTTATCCATGCTTGAAGAAGCATTGCACCTCGCAAACGCTCAAGCCGTGTTGACTCTCCCAATCAAATGGCATGGAGAAATAAAATCCAAAAACATCTTCCCCATCGAATACATCCCGCACGATTGGCTGTATAAACGCGTCAAAGTCGCCATCCACCACGGCGGCGCTGGGACAACGTCCGCGAGTTTGCATGCAGGCATTCCTACCATTACTATGCCCCTCGCCATTGACCAATTCTTCTGGGGGGAACGGATTCAGAAACTGGGTATAGGGCTATCCATTCCCCAGAGGAAACTCAACGCAGAGAATCTAGCACAGGCAATTAATGAAACCTTGAACAACAAAGAGATGAGCACGAAAGCGAAAGTAATCAGCAATGCCCTGAATAAAGAAGATGGAATTAAATCTGCTGTTACTCAAATTAGAAAACTTCTATAAAACTCCGAAGGAGTGAAAGGGTTATAGAAACCGGGGCAATTAATAAAAAGAAAAAAACCGAAGGGGTGACATAATTTTGCAAACCAATGCCATCCCTTCGGGATTAGGTGGCCGATCAAATTAGTCTAGAATCATTTCATCCCTTCGGGATTATTTCTTTGCAGCGCAATCATAGCAACAATCAAAGCAAACATTGAAAAAACACTTCCCAACCAATACGGTGCGGAGATGGCGATCACGTCGAACGAAATCCCTGCAATGGTGGGGACCGAAGATGTTGGTGAGCGCCAGCAGGGTTTGATTGCCACCCATCAAGCGACCCTGCTCATTTTCAGGGACGCGCAGTGAGACCAGCGCCGTCAGCGACGGGATGCTGATACCCGTCCCAAGCGCAACAACAGCCACCGCGGGGAAGATCATCCATGCAGCAGGGACAGATGCCATACCCGCCAAACCGATCACCATGCAAGTGAGACCCACGGGGATGAGTTTGCGTTCGCCGAAACGATGCTTGTAACTATGGCATATAAAACTCCTGCACGATCACCCCACACAGCCCGACATATAAATAGAAGTAACTATTCTGTGCAGGTCCAACCGAAGCGGGCATTGGAGAAAAGCGGAAAATTCGTCTGCAAGCCTGCGAAAGGCGAGGTTAAACAGGAAGAGAACAACCAGAAAACTTTGGATATTCTTCTGGCGGAAGATACTCGTGAATTGACCCGCCCACGAAAAGACTTGCGAAAACGGCTAGGTCTCGCGGCGTTCGGGGGGATAATGATTCGGGAGGAAAAAGATCGAAGACAGTATTGGCAAAGGCTAGGAAAGAGGCGACGAGCGCCGGGAGGCTGAGTCCATATCCGCTGAGGAGCCGCCGAGGATGGGACCCCGCCATGATGCCCAATCCAGCGAGTTGAGGAATAATTAATTCCCTTGGCGCAGGTCTCGGCGTTAGTCGTGTATGCAACGTAGGCATGAGCGAGTCAACAAGTTCGAGCCAGTCAGACCGTCAATGAAGACTGCAAGAAAAATAATGATGAGCGAATTTTGCCAATCCGAGCAAAGATAGGAAGTCGCCGTGCCCAAAAAGACAGAACAGCAAAATGGGTTTGCGCCCGTAACGGTCGGAGAAGTGCGCCGGATGGGGCCGAGACCGGGTTGAATGGTCGAGTACATCGACATCAATCCGCCTGCAATGGCAGCGCCGCCATCTTGCGCTTGCACGAAGAACGGCAGCAACGGCGGCATGATGCCATAGCCGAGCATGTCCACAAAACGGAAACGAGGATGATGAAGAAGGAAGGAGGCAAGGAGATTTTACCGATAATAAAAGTGGTGAGCAGGCTGATTATACATTCCACTCACCACTTTCACTACTATGACGTGCGCACAAAAACGGATTACGGAAACTCCACCACCGAAACCTTCGCGCCTGATTGATTGACCCATAAATGACCCCATTGCCAAACGCGATCGCAATCGGGCGTTTGAATGGATTATCCGTGGTCTTCTTGCCGCCCAAGCCCCACAAGAACTCTCCGTCATTATCAAAGACCTGCATACGACCCAGATCATAATCGGTCACACACACGTCGCCATCGGCATCCACACAATGCCTTCGGGCGTGCCAACAGAAGCCAATATCTTCGCCCATCTTCCAGGCGTGATGAATACACCCACAGCATCGAACTGCACGTATTTAGTTACGTAATCAACAACGAAGATATGCCCCTGCTGGTCAACAGCAATACCCGTGGCGTGTTTGAAATTTCCGCCGCCGCTGCCATCGCCGCCAAACTTCATCAGGAAATTGCCGTCGATATCAAATTTCTGCACATAGGGGTTGCCGTCATCGGTCACGTACACATGCCATCTGCATCCACCGCAATGCCAATGGCGCGCACGAACGACTATCGTCCGTGCCTTCGCTGCCACGTGCAAAATGTAATTGCCGTCTTTATCGATTTTGAGACGCGATGATTTTCGTTATCCACTACAAAGACATTGTCGTTGACGTCAATCGCCAGCCCGCCAAAGCCTAGGGTTTGAATTCACCATCACCGCTGCCTTTCTTATCCCATTTGGCGAGCAGGTTGCCATCCACATCGAAGATCAACACGCGGTCACCGCCCGCATCGCTGACGTAAATATTTCCGAGCAGTTCACCGCCACGCCGTATGGGTCCTTCATGCTGTCTTCATGGTGATCTCAAAGGGTTGTTCCAGGGGGCATATTTGCCTCAATGGTGGGAATTTGGGTCAGTGAGGTCGGGGTAAATTCTGCTGCAGATGGCTCCGCTCCCCACCGCGGGATCAGCAAACACATGCTTAACAGTAGTAAACCGTTCTCTTCATGCGCGTTCCTCCTCTGTACGTTTTGCAGGATTATAGGCGCGCAGAAGCGATCCACCATACTGGGGAGGGATTCCTGCAGTTAATTAATTCACCCTTACGCAGTAGGGGCAGACCGTCAAATCACTGAAAACCTTGTTTGCGCAATAAGAGGGTCGCCCTTTGGACGAGCAAACCTTCCTGTTCCAGGGCGATCCTCCCTCGAAGATCAGGCGGCTAGTATATCTTGACGGATCGCCCCTACGGTAAATCGCGTAAGGTGAGGAAATGGCGAAAAGCGCAAATTGGGCGAATTTACGCAAAAACCAATATAAGAGATTCGCAACATTCGCCTTTTCGCGTTAAGATTTTCCTGACTTCGCAAAAGCCCTGTTTTCACCGAAGCCCCAAGTGGACGGAAACCTGTGGTGGAGTATGATTCAGCCGGTTCTGTAAACTGTTCAGGCGCTTTCCAAATCTCCAGTTGACCAAACCATCCTCTCACACAGGCTGATGCGTAAATTCTACTGACCCTGATATCTGCAAGCCTGGTGCTCCAGCGCCTCCACATCCCCGCCTCCCGCGCAGAGACAGGTGCCGCATCTGTCCTTTTTATAATGTGGATGCGTCCGCCTTCCCGGTCGTTTCGGGTTTGTGGATGTGACCGACTCAAGCCGGAATTTTCGCTTCGGGACTCAAGCAGGCTGTTTCTGTGCTCCCCAACGGGCAGCCGCTCCAAGCCGTGAGTTTCAATGAGATGGCGATCCCCTGCAATTGGCGGTCGCCTTCAGCCAGGGTGAAGCGCTGGACGCCCGCAACACGGGCAGCTTTGCATCTCGCGCTTCCAACGCGTCTCACGAGGTCGTCATAGACTGGAAAGCAGAAGCCCGCCCCGCCGAACATGCCCGACGGTTTGAGTCTCGTCAGCGGTTGGGCCGGTCATCAACCATCCACTCCCACCGATTTCATCGTCGGCTTGCAGGGTTTCCAGCCTGACCTGCGCGAAGCGACGCCCAACCTGCAATCGCTCGTTGCGGCTTTGGATGTGGTCAACGCCCGGACTTTCTCCGCGCATTAGGGTAAAACGCGCCGTGCTCTGCATCCCGCCGCAAATGGAAGACCCCAACCTCGCCGCAGACAGCCAGGCCCATCTGCATCCAGCGCGCGGTAGAAAATGGAATTCGCGTCTTCGTCTGGTACGTGGACGCAAACACCACCTTCACAACCACCAGCGCGCGGTCTTCAATAACGCCTGCCATCCAAACCGGCGGGAGCATGTTCCAATTCTCTCCGGCGAAGAACGCTTCCCGACCCCAGAGCCTATTTTGCGCCCCTCAGGCGTATTTATCCAACTCAAATACGACTCGCGCCTGAATGTTCCAGGGCAGCACAACCTGATCGTGCCGTTGGCCCTGCCCGCATCCGAGACAGTCACCTCGGCGGCGCAGACGCTGGACTGAACGTCCAGCACTTGAACCCGATCCCTCGTGACTCCGGCAATGCAGATCGCGGCAGGCTCCGCCCGAGGGCCTTTCAATACCGAAACGCTTTGCCAGATCGCGAAACTTGAGATCATCGTCGAATTCCCCGATGGCTACCAACGCGCGTTGACCCGCACGACCCTGTATGTGGACGGCGTTGTTATGGACGAGAACACCAGCAGACCGTTCAATGAATTCCGGCCGGGATACTAATGTCGTATACCGCAGGCGAGGCACGAGTAATGGTCGAGGCGGTTGATTTGTTTGGTTTGAGCAAACAGAGTATGGCGCTGCCCGTGTTGGTGACGGTCATCGAAACCTCCCAGCGGGCGCGGCCTTCGCCCGCAAACCCCCGCGCCCAGCTCACGCCTTGGCGCGATCGTGTTTTAAGGGCTGGTCGGCATTTGCCCATTTTGCTGGGCGGCAGGCGCAGAATCTCCATCCGCGCCATTCAGGAGGAACGCCGCGCGCAGAACGTCCCGCTCTTAGCCGCTGCCGGTGATGATGAGGAGGCGGCGCCGGCGTACGCAGAAAAAGCCGCTGACGATTGCCCAAACTCAAGAAGCAGAAACAAAGCCCGTCCGGAGGTCGAGGCGGCGGCTTCCCCTGGTCCAGCTCAATCCCGATGGTCAGTGCCGCCATCCCGCCAATTGCGCGTTGAATGGGAGGGAACTTATCCGCAGACGACCTGTGAATGCCGCGTTGATCCTGGATGATGCGTCCATTTCGTCGGTCCATGCCCGCATCCGAACAACCGACGACGGCGGGTACCTGTTGCAGGATGTCCAATCCATCGCCGGAACCTGGGTGAATTTCGAGGCCGATCCCCCGGGAGGCTACCAGCCGGGCGTGGCGATATGGTAAACTTTGGTCAATTAAGTACCGTTTCGCTGTTGAGGACTACCACACTCCTCCGCAGATCCCCAGGTTCAGGCCGGCAAATCTGAAGGCTGATCCGTACCACTGCGCCCGTCTCCATGTAGCCGCCCTCAGTCATGCGGGTCTCTCAGGCACCCCCAACGAGACCGGTATGCCGTGTCGTCGCTTCCAATTGGCGGAGAAGGATGATCCGCCCCCGTCGTCTTTGCCGTGGTGGCGGACGGAATCAAGCGGGCCATCGCGCAGGGAAGGTTGCGGCAGGTGGGGCGGTCAAGGCCGTAAGTATGCATGTGGCGAGAGTAATGCGCGCAAGCTGATCAAGATTTTGGAAAACGCCATCCACGATGCAGGTCAGGCGATTGCTTCGCATTCGGCGGGCGAGAGGCGGAGGAACACAGTATGGGCGCAACCTGCGCCTGTGTGTGGAAAATCGAGAATAAAATATTCATCGCTTATGTGGGCGATTCGCGTGTATCTTCTGCGGGGAAAATATATTCAGCAGTTGACGATAGATCATACACAAATTGCAGGAAGCCTTTGAAAGGGCATCATCACCGCCGAGCAGATGCGCGATCATCCAAATGTGCATGTCATCCGCCGTCACCTGGGAAGTGCGCCTGCCGGAGGTGGTTTCCCACCTGCGCCTCGATAATAACGAAACGGATGATGAATCGCTCAACAATCAGGGTTCCATCTCGAACCGGGCGATACGGTACTGATCTGCACCCCCGGTTTGACGGAACCCTGGTCTGGAACGATGAGATCCAGCAGTTATCCGCGGGAAGCGCGACCTGGAAGCTGCGGCCCGAGTCGCTGGTGTCTCTCGCCAATGAAGCGCGGCGGACATGACCCAATATTTCCGTTGTCCTGCTGGCAATGCAGGTGGAGAAACCCTGCCGAAGAAGGGTCTGTTCGGCTGGCTGGCGGGTGGGTAAAAACCCGGTATTGCAAATTAAGTCATCACAGGATTTGGGCAACAGTCACTTATCCAACATCAAATCAAGTTGAAAGTCATTTTAGAACACACAAAAAAACATCCCAGAACTGGGATGTTTTACATGGAGCTTTCAAGGGAGTTTGAACCCTCAACCAATTGATTAAGAGTCAACTGCTCTGCCATTGAGCTACGGAGCCATTTCATTTTGAGCGGTATTATACCGCAAAGGGATATTGTGTCAATAAACATGTCTGAGGTCTGAGGTGGGTGTGCTAAAAAGTTTGTAGATGAGTTTCGGCTCTTCGCCTCCTCGGCGAAGGATTTACTCGCAGGACGCCGCCGAGGACGGCAGCTTTGAGCTAGATTACAGCAAACTTTGAAGCACTCCTCTGAGGCGTCCATGGCTTTGCAAAGTCAGGAAAATCTTAACGAATTCCACGAAAAGGCGGATGTCGCAAATTTCTTAATTGGTTTCGCGTAAATTCGCCTAATTGCGCTTTTAAGTGTTACGCTTGCTGCAAATTTAAAGGAGGTCAAGCGTAACTGCTCCAGTCAGTTTCGCCTTTCTGCCATGTCATTTCTCGTGGCGCGAGGCGCCACGAGAAATCCTTCTCAGTATCACGCAGATTTCTCCTCGCTGACGCTCGTCGAAACAGCAGGTTGAACAGTTACGGTCTGAAGCGACTTTGCAAAAACCATACCGAGGGCGTCAATATCGGGTGTATCGCAAAATTGACGGCGGCTTGCTCCCGGCCGCCGT
>JADJBU010000015.1 GCA_016703605.1 Candidatus Villigracilis adiacens
CAACGCATCCACAATGGTTGTCGTGTCTGTAACACTGTCGAACGTGAGAGTCGCAACCGGGTCCCCATTCCCGTCAAATTGGCGGTAGGCTCTGCCGTCAGCATCGTAATCCGTCTGTACGATGGTATTCTGATCGGGATCGATAATGTCATGTGATGGGATGTGTCATATTGATAGGTCCAGGTCCCCCCAAGAACATCCGAATACGAGACAAGATCGCCAGACGCGTTATACCCAAAAGAAACCTGGCGGTTACTCTGATCGACGACAGATACAATTCTCCCTTGTCCATCGTATGAAAATGAGAGGAAGCGTGTCCCGGCATCTGCCGCAACCTCGGTCAGGTTATCGTTGGCATCGTAGGCATAGTTGAAGGCATGTCCATTTTCATCCTCTCGGGAAATTAGTTTACCGGCTTCATCGAAAAGAAACGAGGATTGGGAGGAGGTTTCAATGGAATATGTTACAGGGGTGCCGCTGTTACGGACAAGAGTCGCTGTAACCCCCGGACCGGCGGAGTAGGTATTATTCCCATTATCCACGAACAAATGATCGTTCCCGCCCACGCCCCTGAAAACCACGAAACCGCTCCTGCCTTCGGGATCGGTCGGAAAGATCAGGCGGGCGGCATGATTATGTGTCCACCCCACGCCGAGTTGATTTGAAGTTTGCGCAAGATTGCCGGATGAATAGGAACGTTGGAATATTAGTTCTTCGCCAGATGTTGGAAGGGTCATATCTGGGTTTGAATATGAGAATGCGCCTGTCCTCGTGTTGATCGGGTCGGCTGCTTTACCTGTGGCATTGGCGGGGGCTTTACCCATTTTACAATCCACACGATCCATGCATGCAGCCAAATTGGCGACCGAAAGATCATTGATCATTGATAATTCGATGGGTTGTGTACTGACTATGACATAGTCTGCTGTATAGGTATAGGATATCGAGCAATTAATACCGCTCTTTATTGCCACCCAGCGAAGATCTGAAACAAGATTATTTTTGCCAATAGTCGTAATAGGTGGAGATTGTTGGCACGACAAATTCATGGGACCCGCCCGGAGGAACCGTGACGGTGGGAGATTGATACAGCGTCGGACCTGGGCTAAATCTCTACTGCCACCGAATGATTCCGCGAAATCCCACATCCGGCATTTGAGGTGACGATCCGTAGTCCTTGGATCAAAAAGTAAACTCGTACTGTCTTAATCTCTCTCTTATAAGTGATTGGAGGGCGCCACGCCCATGACCGGATGCAGATCCCGAACCAGAAGTAACCTATCGTCCTGAATTCAATTGAACGCAATTAACATAACAGGTTATCGGTACAAAAGTAAGCGACCAAGGCGAATTATCCTCTGACTTAGGCTATCTCCCACCCTTGGAATTGGATGCGAATAACTTTTGGGAATAAATTCGTTTATACCAGACACTGAATCGTCAGGTGAAAAAACGACGATTCCCGCGCCTTCACCTCGACTGCCTGTTCCAGCACGAGGCTTAAAACTGTGATCAACACAAGGAGGGTTTTTAAAGATTGATTTCATGCCCTGAATCTCCTTATCGCATCTGCGATAAATTAATCTTGATCCGCCTCATCCGGGCGGTGCTCATTAATATGTTTTTCTATTCGGGCAGAGTTTTATCTCTTGCCCCCAGTCCCCTGGGTGGATTTTTCAATCGTGTTCACAGTGTACGAAAATTCTCGCTCGATTTCAATGGCAGAATCCCAAAATATCCGGGAAGAATGTCACTTTTAATGGACCCCCAATTGACAGCGAAATTACATTCATACGATCTCGCCATTCTTGTTAAATATAAAATAAAACTCACCCGGTTTGACGAGTGAGTTTTATTCAAACATTGCCGGTTCTCGCCCTACGGCACGAACACCGAATATTCCGAGATGTAATCCCCCGCCGGGTAATCGCCCATCCCATCGTTGATGGGAGTCTTGAAGGTCGCCGCGGTCGTCAAATGATGTTCACCTGGTTTCCAATCGGAGAGGGCTGTGTAGATCACACGGCATTGGGTATCGCCGGAGGGCAGGTCAGCGGTCACGAATTTATCGAGCGGAACCGCCTCGCCGTTCAATTCGAATTTCACCTCGATCTGGGTGAAATTCTGGTCGAGAATTTCAGTCGTGGTCGTACACCAGAAGTAGCCCCAGACCAGGGTCTCAGACTTTGCGAGCGGAACTGTGTAGGTGAATACACCCGGCACAGACACTTCTTCTGGCGCATACTGTTCGCGTGCCTTGTCTTCCAGGAAGGCAGCGCCTGAAAGGGCATTCTCCGCTTCTTCCTGCGAAGCAAACTTCGGCGGTGCGGAGGGAGTCACACCCGCACCCTTCGGCTGGCTGATGACTTTCTCTGCCGCTTCCAGGATCACATCCTCACCCGCCAATTCGCGTTGGAAGGATTCGACCGTCACCGGCACGCACACATCCGGCTCGACCCCGCTGCCTTCGATGTGGATGTTCCCATCCGCATCCATCTCGCGAGTGACGGTCATCTGCACATAGGTATCTTCCGGCATCATGAACGCTTCCACGCCTCCTCCGGCGCCCGAGGAGGGGTACTGACCGACGACCGTCGCGCGATCATTGATGGTCATGGCATACGAGAAGAATTCGCAAGCGCTGACACAGGCCGGTCCCACCATTACCACCACGGGACCCTTGTACTGCAACCCCTCACGCGGAGGAATCATCAAGGCGTCGTAATCGGGGTCGGTAAAGAACTCGCCCGTCGCTTCGGTATTGATCCTTTCCAGATCCACTGGCGCCGCCCAGGAACCGCCGAAATGGATCAGGCGTACCAACCATGAATACTTGTGACCATAGCGCATTGGCTCTTTCTTGCTCGACTTCAATACACTCCGATCCGGCAAGGTTTCTGCCTGCTCGTGTTCATTGGCGGTGGCATCCACTGCATACACTTTGTACCCGGCCATCGTTTCGCTGCCTTCCGGCATGCAAGCTGGCAAGAGCGACAGAATTTCATCCATATCCATTTCGCCGTTTTCCAGTCCATCATACACTGCAAAACTTCCGCTGAAATGGTTTCTGTTCACTCAGGGCAACCGGTGAACTTACCTGACCCGCAACCGTCAGGGCGTCAATCAGGTCGAACAAAATATCTGCTCGCCTTCTTAGACTTTGGTATACTGCTTTTCGGAACTCGCTGAGAGGTTTTTTGTTCACACAAACTTTATCAGCAAGTTCCATTTTTGTTAATGTCCGACGAACTCTAAACTCAAGAAGATTAGCAACAGTAAACAAAATCATAAATTTTTTGAAGAATGATCTCATACCCTTATTCTCCTTTAATCAATTTCCCGTAACTGCCCGGAACACCAAGCCTAGTACGCAAATACAAAGCCTGATACGGTAATTACATCCGCATTCTTAATGGAAATGCCGCTCGAAAATTTTGATTTGTCTGATTTAGAGGTTGTTGTTCTCTTACCCCCCAGTCCCCTGGGAGATCTGTTCAACCACATTCACAGTGGTACATCAATTTTCCCCACAAAGTCAATAAGAGTTGTCATAAAAATCCCCGTACAAAAATCACTATCATGTAAAACGAAATATCCACTAAGCGTCCAATAATTCAGAAAGGACATCAGGAACAGCATCCAACACATCACTAGCCAATACAGAAGCGGTTGTGCCTATCAAGTCGGCGGCGAGCAGACCGGCTTTCGCGTGGATGAATGCTCCCGCTACCGCAGAATCATATGCATCCAATCCCTGCGCACGAAGACCAACGATCAACCCTGCCAATACATCGCCTGTCCCGGCGCGGGCGAGGGCGGGGTGGCAACCGGAATGACCGCGATCCGCCCATCGGGAGAGGCAATGACAGTGAAGGCGCCTTTCAGAACAACGACATGCCCCCACTCTTTTGCATATTCCGCGGCAATATCAATTCTGTTCGACTGAATCTCTTCGCGCGATAACCCCGTCATGCCAGACATCTCGCCGGGATGTGGTGTCAGCACAGCGGTCTGTTTGATCTTTTTGCGCCATTCATGAATGCCCGCGAGATGACGCAAGCCGTCGGCATCGAACACGGCGGGAAGGTCGAGTTTTGGGATGAGCTGTTCGACGAATAATTTAGTGGTGTGCTTGTTCCCGAAACCGGGAGCGATCAATATCGCCGTGGCGCGTTCGAGGCTGGTCGCTACATGATGACATGCCTGTTCGGAAACAAATCCGTGTTCGTGTTGCAACAGGACCCCGGTCGCTTCGGGCAGGTGACCCGCAAGCGCGGCGTGTAACGGTTCGGGGACCGCCATCGTCACCAAGCCCCGCGCCGATTCGATAGGCGGCTTTTCCCGCCAGCAGCGCCGCTCCCGTATAGGATGTGGAACCAGCCGCCACGAAGGCGTACCAAACGTCCCCTTTGGGAGGCGGAATTTCGTTCCGGCAGCAGAGGAAATCATCTCCGCATCCGGCGTCGATCTTCAGCGCACTCCATGGATCCAACTGCGGGGGCAGCCCGATCTCGATTAATTCCAAATCGCCGACATATTCGAAGGCGGGAAGTTTCAGCAAGCCTTGTTCAACATGCCGCCATCGTAAGGGTAAGGTCGGCGCGAAGCGTTTCATCGGCGCGCGCGCCTGTGTCGCAATCCACGCCGGATGGACAATCGACAGCGGCGACAAGCACCGGAAGATCGAGACTCGACAGATCAGCGCCGTTGCGGAGGACGAGAGTCGCTTCATCTCTCCAGGGGAGTTTGATCCCCGTCCCAAACAGTCCGTCCAGCAGGAGGTCTGAATCCTCCAAAAAATCGCGCAACGCTCGAAATTCGTGTCGGTGGAAAACTGGGTCAGGTCGCCGCCAGATTTGAGGTAACGCGTCACGAGCGGATCGCGGGCAGTCCTGCGGTTGACGAGATAGGCATGGGTGCGCCAGCCCGCCTCTGCCAGCGAGGCAAGGGCAACGAGGTATCGCCGCCGTTATTGCCCGAGCCGACAATTCCGGTGACGGTTTCCCAGCCGTTTTTCTCCGAGGTTATGGAGGTATTCGGCAAGTCCGCGCCCGGCATTTTCCATCATCTGCGCGTAGGAAAGACCTTTCGCGTCGGCTTCTTTTTCGATGGCGCGCATTTGAGAGACGGTGACAAGTTTCATGGGATGTAGCCTCAGGTTTCAGGTGGCGCAAAGCGCCATGGCGCCAAAGGCGCTCATTTCAGGTTTCAGGTTTACAGGCGGTTTTCCTTCGTGACCTTAGTGTCCTAAGCCCTCAGCATGAGGGTTGTGGTGAAAATGATTTTCCCGTTA
This sequence comes from Candidatus Villigracilis adiacens, assembly GCA_016703605.1. GTDB lineage: Bacteria > Chloroflexota > Anaerolineae > Anaerolineales > Villigracilaceae > Villigracilis > Villigracilis adiacens. The sequence continues at coordinate 5,294 of JADJBU010000015.1, forward strand.
AAAACGGTGGTTGTTATTAATTTTATCGCAAGATGGGATTACCGGAAAAACAAGCAACACGCCGCCGGTGACTTTGTAGTATTGCTCTGTAAAAACTACGCGAATCGTGAAGATTTTGCCCAGTACCACAAGATTTATCTCGCCCGCCGGGGCTAAACTGAAGTTTGCGGTACAACCCACTATGATAATAGGCTTTGAAATGCGACATTAGCCAAAACAGATGTGTTCACCTTTGAGGCGGCAGGGTAAAATTACGGCAACCTATGAAAAAATTACAAAACATTCAAGCCTTGCGGGGAGTGGCTGTGCTATCCGTCCTGCTGTTTCACCTGGTCATTATCGAAAAAATATGGCGGGGCGGCGACCTGCTCCCGGTTGATCGCTTCGGCATGTTCAGCGTGGACCTGTTCTTCGTCATCAACGGGTTCGTGATGGTGACCGTGACCGGGGAAAATTCGGTCAAACAAAATCTGCTCTGCTTTTTCTTTACCACCGGGTATCGAGGATCTATCCGCTTTACTGGGTTTACACCACGCTGGCGCTGCTCGTTATTCCTCGTCCAGCCTTCATGGGGAACAACTCGCAAGGCAACCAGGTTGACATTGCCGCCTCGTACCTGTTGCTCCCCACCGGTCTTTTGCCCCTGGTACAGGTCGGCTGGACGTTGATCCACGAGATGTATTTCTATCTTGTTTTCTTTATTATCCTGGCTTTCGTGCCAGAGAAATTTCTGGCCTGGGCATTGCTCCTTTGGGCGGCAGGGATCGGGATTTCCGGCTTTCCAATGTCCAGCCCGTTGACGAAAAGGTGGTTTTTCAATCCGTTGACTTTCGAGTTCATAGCAGGATGCCTGCTGGCTGTTCACTATCATGAAAGTCCGCCGCTGAAGGTGGGCGGTAAAACCCTGGCAGCGGCGGCAGTTCTCGGGTTGGTCTCCGCCGCATTTGGGTTCGTCCGATATAACCAGTCCACGGGTTTGATGCCGGTCAATCTGGCGGAGACCCTTCTTTACGGCATCCCCGCCGTGGTGATCGTTTTCTGCATCACCCACGCCGAACAGAACAAGGTCCTCCTGCCGGGATTTCTCGTTCAGGGGGAATGTGTCGTACTCGGTCTACCTCTCGCACTTATTCACGGCAAATGTAGTTGGAAAGGTTTGGGGGCTTTTTGCCACAGATTCCCTCCTCGATAATGCCATTGCCATCACGATTGCTTTTGCGCTCGCGCTGGCGGTCGGGTTTCTGAGTTACAGGGCGCTGGAATTGCCGCTTCTCAAACTTACCCGGAAAATTGCCTGATCATCAACCCCTTCATTTTGCATATTGATACAACAAGACACCCGCCGCCACTGCGAGATTGAGCGAACTGGCGCGCCCGCGCATGGGCAGGGAGACGGTCACATCACAGGCGGAGATTTGCCCGGGCGATAGTCCCTTCTGCTCATTGCCGAGGATCAACGCCCAGGGTTCATGAGGCGCAAGAGTACGGTAATCCGCGCCGGCGTTGGAGGAAGACCCAATGAGTTGAACGCCGCGTCCGCGCGCCCAGGCGGTGAAATCATCGAAGGCGGTCTGGATGACGGGCTTCCAGAAAAGCGCCCCCATGCTGGCGCGGACGACGGTGGGATGATACAACTCCACGCCCCCATCGAGCAGGAAGAGCGCGTCCGCGCCGACAGCATCCACAGCGCGCAGGATTGTGCCGAGATTGCCGGGGTCTTGCGGTGAGACCAATGCCGCCAGCTTTTTCGCTGAACGCGCGTCGTCGAATGAGCGGGATTTATTTTTAACAACCGCCAGAATTCCCTGCGGGTTTTCCTTATCTGCAAGAGATTCCATCACCGCCGCCGTGACAGGCTGAACCCGAAGATTGAACCCAGCCAGGCGCGAGAGCAGGTCGTTTGCGTAAGCGCTGTTCAGGGTCTCCGGCGCATAAACGACGGACTCGACCTCCCACCCGGCATCGACTGCCTCACCGACGTGATGAATGCCTTCAACGAGGAAGGCGCCGGTTTCAATCCGGGCTTTTTTCTGCCTGAGCGAACGGATGTGTTTGACAAAGGGGTTTGAGATGCTGGAGAGCAATTCCATGCTGAAATTGTATCCGAAAACCAAGTCCAAAGTTTGGGGGTATCATTGCTGTGTGCAAGCAAAACATATCAGGCGCGGAGTCGAAAGCGGCGCAGAGTGACGCCGTGGCGGCATCTCCCGACTTTCGGGCAAAATCGGAAGATTTTGCAGCCCAAACTGACAACCTTTGCTTGCACCTCATTGCTTCGATGAAAATTTTTCGCTGGTTCGCTTTTTTCGTTGTGTTTTTCCTCGCCGGGTGCGGAGCGCCAGCAGAGCGCGAGGTGACGGTCGTTGACGGCGACTCAACCATAACCCTGACCACCCGCGAAAGGCTGCCCGTTTTGATCTTTGCCGAAGCGGGAATTACGCCCCAGCCCATTGACCGGGCGCTGGTGAACGGGGTTCCACAGCCGCTAAACGAAGAAATAAAAACAGACGGTGTGATTCAATTGGAACTACGCCGCGCGGTGACTGTGAGAATCGTCACGCCGGATGGAGAGCGCGAAGTATCATCCTCCGCGCTGACGGTCCAGGATTTGCTGGAGGAGGAAGGGCTGTCCCTGGGCGAGGGCGACAAGGTCCAGCCGCCGGGCGATTGGACGGTGAGTGAGTCGTTGGTCATTGTGATCGCTCCGGCGCGGGAATTGACTGTATCCACGGGGGATGAGGTGACGATCATCCGTTCGGCGGCGGGGACGGTTGGGGAGGCATTGGCTGAGGCTGGGATTCCGCTCATGGGGTTGGATACAAGCCTTCCGGCGGAGGATGAACCGCTTCCGCTCGATGGGCAGATTCAAGTCACGAGAGTCAGGGAAACCATTTTGGTGGAATATGAATCCATCCCATTTTCGACCGAGGAAACCTTTTCTGAGGACGTTGCGTTTGGCGAGCAGGAGGTCCGGCAGGTTGGGGTGAACGGGGTGACGGCGATCCGCACGCGGGCGCGTTTTGAAAACGGGGTCGAGGTGAGCCGCGTCGAAGAGGGCCTGTCCACACTGCGTGAACCGGTGACTCAGATCGTGGCGAGCGGGTCGAAGATCACGCTTTCGCCGGTCGGCGGGAATGCGCCCTACCAATACTGGTATGCGACGGAGATGTACGCGACCTGGTATTCGCCCTGCAACAGCGGCACGGGCGGATGCTCGTACGGAACGGCGAGCGGCGCGCCTGCCGGGTTCGGAATTGTGGCAGTGGATTATTCGATCTATCCCTACCTGGCAGGGATGCGCGTTTACATCCCCGGGTATGGGCTGGCGACCATCGGCGATACGGGGGGCGGTCCGATTGTGGAGACGAACTTCGGCGTGGCGCGCGCGCAATGGATAGACCTCGGGTACGACGATGACAATATCGGCGGTCTCTCCGGCTGGGTGACGGTATACTTCCTCGAACCGGCTCCGGCGGAGATTCCGTATTTTTTTAGATGACGGGCTCTCCCTTTAATAAAGTGACGGCATAGCGCGGTTGTACCGCAAATTTCAGTTTGCGCCCCGGCGGGCGAGATAAATCTCGCGGTACTGGGCAAAATCTTCGCGATTGGCGTAGTTTTTACAGAGCAATATTGATTACCTTACACTCTTAGAATCGGGACGCAGATGAACGCTGAAAACGCTGATTCTGGGTGTTTTTTCGGCAGAATCCTCAAAAAAAATCTGCGTTTATCAGCGTCCAAAAACAAAGTGTAAGGTAATCAGAGAGCAATACTATGTGTAATCTGTATAACGGACGTTAGAGAACGTCCGCTACGCCCCAATTATTTTCCGCATTCTTTGCAGATGAACCGGCAGATTTGACAACATGACCAAAACACAACGCATCATCATCGGAACACTATCCATCGTCGCGCTCCTGCTCATTGCGGGCATGGGCATCTATCTATATCGGGTCCTTTTTGCCTTTGCAGAAAAGCCGCTCGGACCCGCCCTGCCCACCATCGCCATGCCTCCCACCTGGACGGCTTCGCCGGGTCCCGCGCCCACGCAAATGGGACAGGCAACTCTTGCGCCAACCGTTTCATTTGCCACACCCACCTCCGGTCCGCGCTGCGGCGGTCCGGCGTTGATGAACATCCTCGTCGTCGGCGCGGATACGCGCGGCGACAACTACACCTATGGACTGGGCGACGCGATCCGACTCGTGCGCGTGGATTTCGCCACACCCAAGGTCAGCGCGCTCGAATTTCCACGCGACCTGTGGGTCGAGATTCCGCACATCTCAGACAACCTCAACGGGCAGGATCACGAAAAACTTAACCAGGCGTTCCTCTACGGGCAGCCCGGCTTCAAATATTGGGACGACCCCAGCGAAGGCTCGGGGCTGATGGCGCTCACCCTCAACAAGAATTTCGGCGCAGACATAGACCACTACATCACCGTCAACATGCGCACCTTCGAACACATCATAGACGCCATGGGCGGCATCGACGTGGAGATCAGCGACGAAAATGTCGCAAAGACCTCCGGACTGAAGATCGGCGCGCATCACCTCAACGGCGCCGAAGCGCTGAAACTGGCGCGCAACCGCTCAGGCGGAAGTTTCGAACGCGCCGACAACCAGAACCTTGTCGTGTGCGCCGTGCGCAAAAAACTGACCAGCCCGCAGATTCTCGCCCAAATCCCCGCGCTGATCGAAACCTTTCAAGACAACATCCGCACAGACCTGACGCCCGCCCAACTCAGCCAGCTGGCATGTCTCGGCGCGCAAATGCCGCCGGAGAACATCGTTCTGGCAAGTTTCCCCGCCAGCCTCTTCAAACAAACCCGCGTCTTCGACCCCGTCTTCGATAAACGCATCGCCATCCTCGACGCCGACTTCATCATCCTGACCGACTTCGTAACGCGCTTTCAAATGGGCAGCTGGCCCCCCGAGGCAGCCGCCTCCACGCCATCCCCCGTCATCGACGAAGAAGACACGGCATTCGTCTGCAAATGAACCGCCCGCCCATCCCCCCGCTCGACGCCGCCGCCGTCCTCAAACGTTACGGCTTGCGTCCCGATAAAAAACTCGGTCAAAACTTTTTGCAGGATTCCTCCGCCCTCCAAAAGATCGCAGATGCCGCAGAGATTCAAGCGGATGACTGTGTCCTGGAGGTCGGTCCTGGACTGGGCAGTCTGACCCGTTACCTGGCTGATTCTGCCCGGAGCGTTGCAGCGGTCGAACTGGACCCGGACCTGATTCCCCCTCTCAAGGCTGTTCTCACGCCGCATCCGAATACGCGCATCATCCACGGCGATATTTTAGAGTTATCCATCTCTGATCTTGTGGATCAACCCGGCTACATCGCCGCGGCAAACATCCCCTATAACATCACCTCTGCGATCATCCGCCATTTGCTCGAAAGCGACCCCAAGCCGCGCCGCATCGTGCTGACCATCCAGAAGGAGGTCGCCGAACGCATCTGCGCCAAACCCGGGGATTTAAGCCTGCTTGCCCTGAGCGTGCAGGTTTACGGCTCGCCGCGCATCGTGGCAAAGATTCCCGCCGGGGCATTCCATCCCGTCCCCGGCGTCGATTCCGCCATCCTGCGCGTGGACATTTATGATGAGCCGTTGATTCCGCGCGAAAAACTGCCGCGCTTCTTCAAACTCATCAAAGCCGGGTTTGGGCAAAAACGGAAAACGTTGAGAAATTCCCTCTCGGCGGGTTTGCATATCAAAACCAGCGAGGCTCAAACAATGTTGAACCTCGCGGAGATCGACCCCATGCGCCGGGCAGAGACCCTATCCATCGAGGAATGGAAGCGGTTATGTGATAGTACCAACGTCCCTTCGCAGCCATAGTACCAATAGCGCGGCACAACCCTTGAAGATTTATTTGAAGTTGGACATAATTACCCAAAAGGAGAGATGACCCATGTTTAGAAGAAAATCATTTTTATTGGTAAGCGTATTTCTCATCGCCTCGCTGACCGCCTGCAACATGCCCAGCGGCACGGAGCCAACCGTCGACTGGCTGGCACCGTCACCGCCCAGGCATTATTACTCGAGTCCGGTTCCGGGGGAAACGCGCCTCAACAGGAATTGCCCACTGCCACACCGGCTTTTACGGCAACCCCCGAATTGACCGGAACCCCCAGCGTGCCTGAAGTAACCGTCAGCGTAAATACCAACTGCCGCACCGGTCCAGGGACGGCGTATCAGATCATTGGCGCCCTGGTGATCGGTCAAAAGGGAATTGTGGTTGGGAAGAATTCACCCACCGGTTACTGGATCATCAACAACCCCGGCAGTACCGGAACCTGCTGGCTGTTCCCGCAGTACGCCACCGTCTCCGGCGACACCTCCAAGCTGCAGGAGTATGCAATTCCCCCAACGCCGACGCCCACATTTACATCCACGCCCACAGCCACACCCACGCTTGCCTCGCCTGCGCCGGTCAACAATGTGAACATCACCATGGTCTGCACGCCCGACGGCATTAACTTCAAACACTCGGGCACGCTCACCTGGGAGGATAAATCCAACAACGAAGACGGCTTCAATATCTACGTCAACGGCATTGATCGCCAGCATTCCCGCAAACAGCGTCTCGTACAACGTCCCGCAGGGTTCCTCCATGGCGGCAGGAATCGCATCCATCTTCGAAGTCGAAGCCCTCAACGCCGCCGGGCAGGCTGCAAAGAAGAGCGTTACCAGGGGCTGTCCGTAAGCATAGTTTTTGAAATGAAAACAAAACGTCCTGCAGAAACCCGCAGGACGTTTTGTTTTGTATAATCGTCTTCATGCCCACCTTTCAAGCCCCGCAGGTACCCATTCCCGATGACGCAAAGGAACGCGCCCGCGCCTTCGCCTTCGCGGTTACAGGAACGGTCAATTACAAGGACAGCAACCAGGATGTGATCGAAAAGATCCGCGACGACCATTTCGTCTCCAAACTCGGCGAAGAGGCTGCGCGGATTCTCTTCGAGGGCAGAAACTGCCTGGTCGAAGGACCAGACTACGGCGTGTATGAGGCGAAGCGCAAATCCTGGGCGGCGGATTTGAGAGTCAACGATCTCGAAGTGGCGGTCAAGACCCAGAGGCGGTCCGCTGCGAATCGCTACGGGCTTTCGTGGACTTTCGGATTCGCCCAAACGGCGCACCCCATTTTGGATAGGCCGATGCATGGGTCTGTTTGGTTGTATTCGGAGGATTTGAAGGAAGGGACCGAATGCGTGGTCCATCCGCTCAGGAAGATCAAGCAACTGATCTTTGAAGCGCCCGCCTTGCAAGACTGGTCGGTAAAAAATCAGGCAGTCTATCTCCGAGACGCTGATTCAGCGCGGCATCATGAAAGAATGATTAACTCACCTTACGCAGTTCTCCTTCAGATTGTCACCCTGAGTGGAGCAGAAGGGTCTCTGGACAGTCGTGGGAACTGCTTCGCTTCGCTCAAGAAACAGGGGGTTTTCAAACCCATTTGCCGCAGATTTCGCAGATTGACGCGGATTTTTAAAACAATTCGCGAAAATTCTCGCGTAATCCGCGGCTGAATCTCTTGTTTCCTTCTCTTGGAACGGCGTTCCTTCCCGCCGTGGACTTACTCAGCATGACATCGTGCGTATGGTGAGTGAATCAAAAGCCCCGCCGCGCTTCGACTTCGCTCAGCGCGCGGGGTAATCGTCAATCTAAAATCTTAATTCGTAATTCGGTTAGGTTCCCTCTTCCCACGGGTTGAGGTAGTGAAGCTGCTCGTCGGAGAGGATGTCGATCTTGACGCCCATGGCTTCGAGTTTGAGGCGGGCGATCTCATTATCGATCTCGGTCGGCACGGAGTAGACCTTCTTCCCCCAGTTTATCGGCGTTCTTCGCCATGTATTCGGCAGGCGTACCAGTTTGGCAAAGGACATATCCGCATCACCGAAGCAGGGTGACCTTCCAGCCGAGGCGAGGTTTGATCGAGCGTCCTTCGCCGAGGATGTTGATCTTGCGCCCATCCTTGGTGGTGTACTGGTCACGAACGGGCGGACGAGGTTGGGCGCGCCAGCGCTCATCTTTTCGAGGGCGAGGATGTTGATCTCACGGCGTTGAAGTGACCGGGTTGGCAACCAACGCGCCATCCTTCATCGCGGCGAAATGCTCGCCCCGGATCACGTTGAAATCGCCTGTGACGATGCAGAAGAGATCGCCGAGCTTCGCGGCGTCCATCATCGGCATGACGCGGAAGCCGTCCATCTCGGCCTCGGGCACCTTCACCGGATCGATCTCGGTCACGATCACGGTGGCGCCAGCGCCGCGGGCCCGCATCGCGAAGCCGCGTCCGCACCAGCCGTAGCCGGCGACGACGACGGTACTGCCGGCGAGCAGCATGTTGGTCGCGCGGATGATGCCGTCGAGCGTGGACTGCCCGGTGCCGTAGCGGTTGTCGAACATGTGCTTGGTGCGCGAGTCGTTCACCGCGAGGATCGGGAAGCTCAAGCACCCCTTCATGGCCCATCATATCCAGACGGATGCCGCCGCGTGGTGGTCTCTTCGGTGGCGCCCACGACGTTCGGGAGACCAGCGGCGTGGCGTTCTCCTCCTGAGCAGCGACTCCACCATCCGCGAGGGGGCCGGCGAGTGACCGAAACGTCCCATTTCGATGATAAGCGCGCCGACGAGGTCGGCGCCGTCATCTGGGTGAGGTCGGGCCGAACGTGTTCGAGCGCCGGCGCGGAGGGTAGCGGTACGTACGTTATGTTCGCCCTTGATGGCGAAGACAGGCACGCCGTAATCGTCGAGCAAAGCCGGGTGGGCAGACCCGTCGTCCTGCGTCGAGAGCGGGTTGGAGGCACAGAGGGCGATGTCGGCGCCGCCGGCCCGCAGGTTGCGCATCAGGTTCGCCGTCTCCGGTGGTGACGTGCAGGCAGCAGGAAGGCGCGTCCCTTGAGCGGCTTCACTCCTTGAAGCGCTCGCGGATCGAAACAAGGACGGGCATTTCGCGTTCCGCCCACTCAATGCGGCGGCGTCCGCCTTCCGACTGGTTGATGTCAACGATATCGTAATTGCTCATGTAGTGCTCCTTCTTTTTGATAATTATGGAATTCGGTGGGTAGTGATTGGAGATTTCTGGTTACTTCAACAACACATCCGGCTGGCTGTCGTCGAAATGCTTGCGGAAGCGCTGGACAAAGTCTTCGCGGGCGTAGGAGTGATTCTGGGTTCCGCGCTGTTCAAGGCGGTATACCGCGGAAAGCAGAGCCGATCTCGCCGCACGGTTTCCATTCAGATCCGTGCGAGTACCCGGCGAGGAGATCACGCCGCGGAAAGCGTCGCCCCACGCCGGTCCGGGTCGACGATCTCGTCCTCCGGCACGGTCGGAATGTGAACCGAGGTGCCGTGGAGTACAGGTCCGCGCCGTCGCTGCCGCAGGTAATGACCAGCACCTTGACGTGATCAGGATCTGGTCGAGGCTCCAGCCGGTCTTCTTGGAGATCAAACCGAATTCGTAATCGTTGCAGAAGAGAGTGCGCCTTCCATATCGCGGGCGAGTTCCTTTGCCCTCAAGCCGTAAAACCTGCTGGCTGGGATCGTACAGATAGGGAATGCCCAACTCGCGGCATTCGGCGGGGATTTCATCATCGCATCGGGCGAACTGGGGGAAGACGATGACCGAGGTCTGGCTTTTGTCGAGTTCCTTGAGAGACTGGGTCGCAGGTAGCCCATCGCCCGGGGTAGAA
>JADJBU010000016.1 GCA_016703605.1 Candidatus Villigracilis adiacens
CTTATCTAACAGTTCCAAAATATCCAACACATTCACATGCTCATTGCCCGTGGACTTGACCGCGTCTGCGAAGCGCGAGACCTCAAACGGACAAGCCACCGCCAACACATTCGCGCCCGTAGACGCGGCTTCCATCGCGCGTTTTTCGGAGAGGCGCATGGTGGTGTGCTTGGCGGTGAATGAGTCCATCCACATGCCGCCGCCGCCACCGCCGCAGCAGTAACCGTTCTCACGGTTGCGCTGCATTTCCACCAACTCCACGCCAGGGATGGCTTCGAGCAGTTTGCGCGGGGCTTCGTACTCGCCGTTGTGACGTCCGAGATAGCAGGGATCGTGATAGGTGATCTTCTTTTCCACGGAGTGTTTGAGCAGCGGCTTGAGTTGGTCAAGGTAACGCGCAAGGAAGGTGCTGTAGTGAACGACGGGGCGTTCAAAGCCATACTTCGGGTACACGTTCTTGAAGGCGTTCAGTTCATGCGGACCTGTGACAACCATCTCGTCCCATTCATATTTATTGAAGGTCTCGATGTTTTGCTCGGTCATCATCTCGAACAGACCCTTCTCGCCAGCGAGGCGCTGCGAGTCGGCGTCGTCTTTTTCTTCCTTGCCGAGAATGGCAAAGTCAATGCCGAGCGCGTTGAAGATTCGCGCCGCCGCAGCCGCCGCGTCAATGCCGCGGGGGTGATACGAAGGATATGAACCGACATACCAAAGCACGCTCACTTTGCGACCCAAATCCTTGATGATCGGCACAGGCACACCCGCGGACTGAATCCACGCGTCGCGTTTGCGCTGAGGTTGACCGAGCGGATTGCCGCTCTTGGCGGTGTTTTCAAATGCCTGCTGTAATTCGGCAGGGACAAATTTGCCATCAAGAATCGCCTGCTCGCGTGCGGCGGGCATGATCTTGACCATGTTCACTTCTTTGGGGCACACGCGCAGACAGTTGGCGCAGGTGGTGCAAAGCCACAGTTCGGGCGCTTCGGTCAAATCCATGCCTGTTTGGGCGTAGCGATACAACTTGCGCGGACCGTAATTCCCGACCACATCCACGGGGCAGACGGCGACGCACTTGGCGCACTGATAACAATTCGCAAATGATTCCGCGTTGGGGATGTCCGCGATCTTTTCGATCAGTTCGGGCGTGTACTCGAAGATCACCCGCTGTTCGAACATGCGGTTCCAGTGACCCGAAACGTCCACCCCGTCAACGATGACGTTTTCTTTTTCGATTGCAACTGCTTTTTCAAACTTAGGTGCCATGAAGTCTCCTAGTTCGGTGCTTGGTAATTGGAGATTGGAGATTGAATACTCGATTACTAATTACCATTTACCAATTACGAATTACCGCTCTTCCTCAATCCCAACAACCGTCTCGCCATATTTGGCAGCGTCGGCAACAACCCATTGAACTCTCTACTCAATCGCCAACTCGTCGTCCCATACAAATACACGGAATACGCGCACGCCAGAAACGCGCTATTCGCAAACGGGACTCGCTTCGGGTCGTTCATCAACTCATCCACAAACAACCCCGTCCCTTCGCCGAACTTGACGCTCATCGCCGTCACCGCCCCCACGCGGACATATCCATCCGCGAGATTATCCGCCGCCAGATTGTGGACGCTCCCCGCCAGCAGCGGCAAAATGCCCGTGCCAACGGTCGGATCCCACAGCCAGCGAGTCCACAGCCAGTGTTGGGAGGGGAAGGTGTTGTGTAAAAGTCCAGTCGCGAGTTCGAGAGCGAGACGGGTATCGAGCGCGTTCAACGTTTCGACGAAGACAGCCACACGCACAGGCGCTGGCGATTCGCCTTCGAGTAAATCGCGAATCAACTGGTAATCACCTTGCGCGAAATAATTTACTAAAGTCCGCGCGTTCGCTTTGGTGTGCGCGACAGCGGAAGCGATGTCAGCGAAGGATGAAGCCAACGAAGCAGAATCCGCTCGAAGTCCAAGAAAGAGGCGGGCGTGACGTTCCGCCAATTCATCCGCAATCGCGATCACATCCTCAGGCGACACTTGTCCCAACGCCTCCTGCAAATTCGCTTGCAGTTCAGGATCATCCGCGCCCGTCTTCTGCTTGACAATATGACTCTGCGTTTGCACGTCAATCACCAATTACCAATTACCAATTACCAATCACGCCTCCGCTCTAACCAACGCCATCGCTCGCGCCACCGCCAACCCCGCCATCGAAATCGAGTCGCTCAAATCCGCAGGACCCGCCGCCGCGCCCGCGACAAAAATTCCAGGCACCGACGTTGCAACAGTATCGAGACCGCCCGCGCCGCCCGCTTCGATGAAGCCATATTTATTTTGCGCCACGCCCATCAGTTGCGCGATGGCGCGCGTGCCTGCGCTCGGCTCCATGCCGACCGACAGCACGACCATATCCATCGTCACTTCCATCGGGCGGCTCATCGTTGTGTCTTCACCGCGAATGAGCAACTGATCGCCCTTCTTCAACACTTCGCTGATCACGCCCTTCACGTAATTAACTTTATGCTGCTCCTGCGCCTTCCAATAAATTTCGTTTTCCCAATAACCGTACATGCGCATGTCAATATAAAAAATCATCACGCGGCTGTCGGGCAACTGCTCGCGCAACTCAATCGCCTGCTTCGACGCAATGCCGCAGCAAACCTTCGAGCAATATTCGTTTCCGATCTGTCGGTCGCGCGAACCCACGCATTGGATGAACGCGATCTTCTTCGGCGCCGCGCCGTTCGACGGGCGCACGACGTTATGTTCCTTCAACATTTTTTCAAGGTCGGTCAACGTGATGACATCGGGGAACGAATAGTAGTTGTAATACTGCGTGGCGCGACCTGGATCGAAATGCTGGAATCCTGTGGCGATGATGACCGCGCCCACATTTAATGTTTCGGATGAAGAACCCGCTTCAATCTCGACGTTGAAGTTGCCAGCGCTCCCAGACATTCCCTTCACTTCGGCTTGATACTTCACTTGCACATTGGCGTTGCTCGTGACAGCCGCCGCGAGTTCGCCCATCGCCTCCGACGCGTCGCGCCAGTGATGGGTGAGTTTGGCGTACCCCTCACGGTCGGGCGTGCCGCCGAGACGTTCGCGCTTTTCGATGAGAATGACTTCCCCGCCGAGTTCAGCCGCAGACCGAGCCGCTTCCAATCCCGCAGGTCCGCCGCCGATGACTAGAATTTTGTTTGATGACATTTACAGTTCTCCTGTTTCAAGTGTCACGTTTCAGGTCGAAAGTCGAAGGTCAAAGGTCACGTGACTTTTGACCTTCGACTTTTGACTCTTAATAAACCACGGGCTTATCCGCGTCTTCCCACGTAATGCCAGACTTCTGCCCAGCGCGGATCAGTTCAAGGTCGTTCTGGAATTCGTCCCAGTATTTCTGCCAGTTGATTCCGAACTTATCCAGGAACGGACGCCAATCCGTCGAATGCCAGTGGAACTGCACCACGCGGAAGGGATGCGCTCCCATCGCCAGAGCCGCAACCTGCGCGTCGGACAGCACAGGGATTCCCACCTTGCGGTCGTGCGCCTTCGCCGCGAATTGACTTTTATCAAGCGTGGTCACGCAACCCGTGTCGTGAGTCACCGTCAAGTCGGGGTTGACTTCTTCCTTCATCACTTCGATCTTGCGCAGGGTCGAGAACGAGCGCGTGAAGTCGCGCTGAACCAACACATGACGGAAGCCAAAGCCGCAGCAATCGAACCAGGTCGAGTAATCGGCCACGTCAATGCCGAGCGCTTCGAGCGTGGCTGTGACGGTTGCCGTGCGCTGACCGCCGTAGATGTCAGGATCGTAGATCGCGTCTTCGGCGACGATCTTGTAGTAATGGCAGGCAGGGTGAACCGTAGCGCGGATCATGCTCATGTCCACGGTTTGTTTCTCTGCAAACTTGCCGCGCATGACATGCACCCACTCGCTGTAGTGGACGAGTTCTTCGGGGATGACGAGCGGCTTGCCGAGTTTGTCCAAAATGCGGCGGACTTCATCGCGCAATTCCTTGTGATGAACCAACTGCTCGCGAATCTCTTTGTAATGTCCATAAGAAGTTCCGCAGTGGATCATCGGAAAATATCCCGTCTCATACGCGGCGGCGAAGTTGCGCGCCATCACCGCGGCTTGCGCGGCGGCGTTGGATGTCGCCGAGGCGTAATAATTCCAGCCCGTGCAGGAGGTCTGATCGGTCGGGTCAATGTAATCCAGCCCAAACTGACGGTGCAGCCAAAAGATGGACGAAGTGTAGCCAGGGATATGTCCGCACTGACCGCAGGATTTATGGTGCCATGTATGCTCGATGGGAATCTTCTTCGTCCGCCCGTACTTCGTCGTCACTTCGACGTGATTCTCAGGCACGCGCTGAACGATGATCTCGCCCTTCGCTTCCAGTTCGAACAAAGATTCACGGATGTCATGCGTAGGCGCATTTTCTGCATCGCGCGTCACTGCATGAGATTTGCGTTCAAGGATTTCTTCGATAGTTGTAGTCATTGGGTCTCCGATGAAAGTCAAGGTCGAAGGTCAAAGGTCGGAGTTGACCGACTTTCGACTTGTGACCTTCGACTTTCTCTTATCCTTCTTCCAACTCTTCCTGCATCACATCCGCCAACAAATCGTACAACCCTTCGTCAATTTCCTTGATGATGTCCATGTTGCCCGTCTCGAACCAGATGGTATAGAGTTCAAGCAAGGTCTTTCGATTCGTTTTCCACGCCGCATCGGTGACGCCGCGCAGGGTATCCACGGGGATGGCTTTTCTCCACACGGGCATGTTCGCGGAGAACTCTGCACCCACGGACCCCAATCGGGGAAGAAATCAGGCTGGAGCATATCGGGCGAGACTTGATTCCCCTTCAACATCACCTTGTAAATCACGCGGCTGTAGCCTTGCAAAACGTCCTTCGTTTCCTGCAACCCGTTCTTGACCGCCACTTCGCGCAGCAAAGTCACAAGTCCGCCAGGGTTGTTCTGGCGCGGACAACGCACACACGAGAAGCATTGCGCGCAGTTCCAAATATCTTCCGAGATGATGTCGTACACGCGCTCCACGTCCTCACGCGCCATCGCCTGAGCAATGACTCGCGGAGAATAATCGTAGAACCGCGCCGACGGGCAGGTCGAGACGCAGATGCCGCACTCATAGCATCCGTAGAGAAAATCGTGATAGCGCGGGTCATCCTTGACTTCGAGAAAGAGCCGCTCCTTCTCCTCATACGTCACTTCGGGGTGACGATCCTGTGCTTTACCAGGGTTCCAATTTTCGAGAGTAGTTGGCATAAGAACTCCAAAGAAATTAAACACAAAGGACACGAAGCGATGTCCTGAGCCTGTCGAAGGATACACA
The DNA here is from genome assembly GCA_016703605.1 of Candidatus Villigracilis adiacens. GTDB lineage: Bacteria > Chloroflexota > Anaerolineae > Anaerolineales > Villigracilaceae > Villigracilis > Villigracilis adiacens. The sequence goes on from JADJBU010000016.1 coordinate 5,342, forward strand.
AAGTTTGGTCGGGTGATGATTTTGATTCATTGCTTTAGATTGTCACGAAAGACGGTCTGCGAAAAATCACCGAGTTGCGCCAACCTTTAAACCTTCGTGACCTTTGTGGCCTTAGTGTTTAAAGGTTTTCTTTCTCATGATTCACCGCTTCCAGCAGATCATCCCATTTCGGGACTCCCACAAACCGCGTCCCATTGACAAATACCGTCGGCACCGACAGCACATTCGCGGACTTCGCGATCTCGCGTCCGTTCGCCGTCGCCAAACTGACCAACTTCATCTGCACCGACGAATCCTGTGCCTCCAAACGCTGAACCATCTGAATCGCGTTCGGACACGTCGCGCAAGTGGGGTGGGTGAATACTCGAATCTCGATCATGTTATTTGATATGACGCCGTACGGCGAGATTTATCTCGCCATTTCGCGGATTGCGCACCGAGCCGAGTCCGCTTCAGCGGACTTTCATGCACTGAGGCGGGGGATTCATCCCCCCGCCGATTCATCCCCCTGCCGAATCCGCCGCCGCCGAATCTCAATCATCTGGAAACTCATACCCTTCGCAGTGGATACAATCGTCCAAATTCCTGCGCTCCATATAACCTTCGTACGCCTGCGCCGCGTCCGCGCCTGTGACGAAATCCTTCAAGTCCAGCGCATCGGGTCGAAAGCGGACAACCCAGCCCTTCCTGTACGGACTGCGATTGACCAGCCCCGCATCCTCCAGCAGCGACTCGTTCACCGCGACCAGCGTCCCCTCCATCGGCGCCCGCAGCGGACCCAGCCACTTGGCGCTCTCCACGATGGCGATGGTTTTGCCTTGTTTGTAACGCGCATTCACAGGACGAAAACTCACAACCAGGATTCTTCCCGCGGTGGTCTGCGCCACATCCGAAAAGCCCAGCGTCACGCTCCCATCCGCTTCGGGTCTCAGCCACAGATGTTCCTCCACCTTGTAATGCAGGCTCAGCGGCAACACACAACTGCGGACAGAAGTAAAGTCAGACACAGCACGCTCAATTACCAATCACCAATTACCAATCACTGCTCTCTACTCTCTGTTCTCTACTCTCTAAAACCCAATCACCGCATCCGCATCGCACGCCATGTCGTTGAACGCCGCGCCGCCGATCATTTCCACGCCTTCGATCATGTCGTCCATGGTGTAGCCGTGCAAATCCAGCGAAGGCTGGCAGACCAGAAAGCGCACGCCGATCTCCGCCGCCTGTTCGATGAAGAACTTCAACTCCTTGCCGCCGCCGCCCTTGCGCGGAATGATGATTCTTTCGCCGTTGCCCTTCGCCACGCACTGCGGACCGTTCATGGTGAAGTAAATGCACACTTCGTTATCCATCGCCGCGCCGGCAGTCGCCAAAAAGAACGGAGTCGCCGTCCGCTCCGGGTCTTTTTCCCCGTGAGTCTGAACGTACAAAATCTTTTTCACTTCGGGATCGTTCGTCTTCCACACGCTCATGGTTGGTTTTTCTCCAAAGCGCAGCGGACATCCTTTGACATCCGCTACGCAACATCTTCTAGCCGACGAAGGGCGGCTTCGCAAACGTTGGCGCGACTTCCAGTCGCCCACCTACACAAACAACTGCACATCCGCGTCCGCGGCATACTCAAGGAACGTCGCCGCGCCGCCAATCTCACATTCCTTGATGAAGTCTTCGCGCTTGAAGCCGAAGACATCCATCGTCATCTGGCAGCCGATCATGCGGACGTCCAGGTCAATGCACATATCGCGCAACTCTGGGATGGTGGCGACCCCTTTGTTCTTGAATGTCTGTTTCATCAGGGTTGTGGCAAGCGATTCAAACCCCGGCACGTTTGCCATCAGCAGATTCGGCATCGCCCAATTGATGTTTTGGAAACCTTCAGGACCGAACGGCATCTTCATCGGCATGGCAGGGTTGCCCAATGGGGAGACTGAAGCCGTGAGGTCCGGTTTGAGAAGCGTGAGTCCGTAGAAGGTAAAGAAAATGCCCACCTCCCAGCCCATCGCGCCTGCCGCAGACGCGAGAATGAACGGGGGGTAGGCCCAGTCTAAAGTCCCTTTTGAGGCGATGAGCGCCAGTCGCTTTGGGGCGTTTGGATCAGATTTGGACATGTCAGCCTCCAGTTTATTTTTTCTTCAAAAAGAAAACGAACTTGCCGTTCTCGGTCATCGAGCGGAGCATTTCATTGCCGGTCTGGCGCGCCCACGCTTCCATGTCGGGCGGCGCACCGGGGTCGGTGGAGATCATCTTCAACACCTGACCCGATTGCAATTCCTTGATCGCCTTGGACGTCTTGACCACCGGCATGGGACAAAGCATCCCGGAGCAATCCAACACCTGGTCTTCCTTGATTACATCTGTCATGCGAGCCTCCTTTGGGAACGGGTGAATCATAATGAATGGACCTATATTCCGCCATTCCCCCCATGCGGGATTTCACTCTCCCCCGCGCGGGGGAGGCGGTCAACTCGGATATAATCCATTTTACAACCTTATGCTGCAAAGATTCGAACGATTCTTTCAGGCTGACCGTGTCTTTCTTTTTCTGGTGCTGTTTCGCTGGGCGTCGCTGATGCCCGCGCTGTTCGCCATGTTTACCGGCGCAGATTTCAATTTCATTCCCTTCATCGTTGCGGTTCTGGCGAATATTGTTGTTTCCATCTTTTATCGCAAAATGAATCAATTCGTTCTCGAGCGCCCCGCCTTCCTGGGCGTTGACCTGCTCTTTTCGACCTTCCTGCTTGCAAACGGCGGCGGGACGTACAATCCGTATTATCTCTATGCCCTCAGCCCGCTGCTGGCGGGAGCGTTCTTCTTTCAATTGCGCGGCGCGCTTGCGGTGTCGCTGGTCTTCACTCCGTTGTACATCGTTGCGATGACGATTTCACAGCAGTCATTCGATGTCATCGTGTCTGCGGCGCAACTGACGGGCATCTGGCTCTTTCCGATTCTCTTTGCCTATCCGTCCACCCTGCTCAAATCCGTCAACCGCGCAAACGAAAATCTCGCGGACGCGCATCGCCAGCTTGAAATCATCCACGACCTCACCGTGCTGTTGCAAGCCGCGCCCGACCTCATCTCCGTTCAGGAGCGCGTGCTGGGCGCGGTCACTGCCGATCTTGGTTTCGCAAAAGCCGTCGTCGCCACCGTTGACCCTGCCCGCGAAGAAATCGGCGGCTGGATGGTCTATCCCCGCGACGACTCCTTTCCGCAGGTCAAGCCCCTCGCGCTTAAATCCGAAAACGGCGAAATCATCAAAGCCCTGCTCGCCCGCCGCGCCTTCACCTCCGCAGGTCAACCCCTCATTTTGGATACGCAACTCAGCCGCTGGCTCAAACAAAACAACTGGTTCATCCTCCCGCTTTATTTGAGGGAACACCCCGTCGGGATTTTACTGGTCGAAGAATCGGGTCTGACGCCCGAACGTGAATCGACTCTCATGACGGTTGCGAATCAAGCCGCCCTCGCGCTTGGTACCACCATCCTGTGCATTGACCGCGCCCGACGCCTCGCCGTCGAGACCGAACGCAATCGCATTGCCCGCGACATCCACGACACCGTCGCCCAATCCCTCTTCGGCATCGTCTACTCGCTCGACGCCTGCATCGCCATGCTCCCCCACAAAGCGGACGACGTGCGCGGCGAACTCATCGAATTGCGCTCGCTCGCCAACAACGCCCACGACGAAGTCCGCCGCTCCATCTTTGACCTGTGGCCCTCCGCGCTCACCATCGAACTTTTCATGGCAGACCTGAGCAATTATGTGGAGGGCTGCTGCCGTCCGCGCCCGTTCAGCATTATTTTCAGCAACAGCGGCGACTTCAACTCGTTGTCGTCCGGTATGAGGCGCACCGTCTATCGCATGGCGCAGGAGGCATTGGCAAACGCCGCGCGTCATTCGGGGGCGGGGTCTGCCCGCCTCTGCCTGACCGTGACCGACGATGAAGTCTATCTCGTCGTCTCGGATGACGGCAAAGGCTTCGACCCCGAGACCGCCCTGTCCCGAAGTGTGAACCGCGAACACTTCGGCTTGCACGGCATTCGTGAACGAGCCGTTGCTTTGGGCGGCGAATGTGAAATCGTTTCCCGTCCCAACGCAGGCGCGCGCCTGATGATCCAACTTCCCATCAACGGACATCACCATGGTTGAACCCATCCGCATCCTCATCGTTGACGACCATGCCGTGGTCCGCAAGGGACTGGCGATGGTCCTTCGTCTGGAACCCAGCCTGGAGGTCGTCGGCGAAGCGGAGAATGGAAGAAAAGGCTTGGAGGCGGCAAAAAGCCTGCATCCGGATATCGTCCTCGTGGATTTGATCATGCCGGAGATGGACGGGCAGGAGATGGCGCTTGCGCTTCGCAAATCGAATCCGGAAATCAAGATCATGATGCTGACCGGCACCGAAGTGGACGACCGCGTTTACGACCTCGTCGCGGCGGGCATCGAAGGCTACGCCTTGAAAAACATCGAACCCGCCGAACTGATGGGCGCGATCCGCTCTGTGATGCGCGGCGAAGCCTACCTGCATCCCGATGTGATGAAAAAAGTATTGGAGCGCATGAAGCCGTCGCAGCAGACTTTATCGGCCGCGCTCACCCCGCGCGAATTGGAAGTTCTCGAATACATGTCCACGCCCAACACCTACAAACAAATCGCCGCGCAACTGGGTATCGGCGAAGAGACCGTGCGCAGTCATGCCAAAAATATTTTGGAAAAGATGAAACAGCCCAACCGCGCCCAGGCGGTTCTTGCGGCGATGAAGAGCAAATTGATCAGGGTCAACGGGTGATCCGCAAAACGTTGTGTTTTTCTTGATCCCCCCTTTGACTCGTTCCAGATAAAGCGAACCTCCGAAGCCGCATGACTTCGGAGGTTCGCTTTTATTTTTCTTCCTGCTTTTCCTTCCTTGCCCTTAACCAGCCATTCAAACTGTATTTCACGATCCGCTCGTTGCCTTCGAGCAGTTTCTTGATATTGGGTCGCAACGCCCAGACGAGTAATATCTCCGCGCCGACGCCGTACAACACGTCGGTCCAGGGCATCAGCCCCTGAGAGGCGCGGATGGCGAAGGCAATGGTTGCAAATAACGCCACTGCCATGGTTGTGACGGAAGCGATGCCGATGGTGAAAAAGGTCAACATGCCGAGCGGCAGGATGATTAATATCGAGCCGGGCCAGATGCCCATCGCGCCGCCGACAGAGGGCGCCCCGCCCGCGCCGCCGCGTAAACGCAGGAACTTTCCGTTTTGATCGCGTTCGGGCAGGAAGATCGAATAGTTGTGCCCGAGGATCGCCGCCAGGGGGGCGAGGACGTGGATCAAATGGTTATCGGGGGTGATGAACTTTGCAAGCCAGACCGCCGCCGCGCCTTTCAAAATATCCAGCATGGCTGTGGTAAAGCCCGCCCAAAAACCGGCGGCGCGCATGGCGTTCGTCCCGCCGGTGCGGCCGCTTTCGATCTTGCGGATGTCCTTCCCCGTTGTCAGTTTTACGACCAGCAAGCCAAAAGGCACAGACCCCAGCGCGTACGCCAGCAGAATTGCCGCAAGGTCAAGAACGATTTGCATCAAAACTCCTCCATGAGTTGGTATTGCGTTGCAAGCAAAATTGAAAACACTTAACCCTACGGGGGGTTGCTGAATTTCAGGGCAACTTCAGTGTACGCGCCATTTTCGATCCAGAAGCCGCGGGCGCGCCAGGCGTTGTCGGCGCGGGAGAGGACGATTTGCACCACATCATAGGCGGAGTCTGCGATGTCGGTGGGGGAAACAGTTTCGGGTCCGGCAGGATGCGAGTGAAAGATGGCGACCAGTTCCAGGTCTTGAGAGTCGATCCACTCGAAGGCGTGTAATTGCTCGATGGGTTCCATCACGAATCGCGCCGGACTTTGAGCCTGGTTCGTCACTTCGATCACGGTTTTCACCTGTGAGTCTTTTCCCGCCAATAAACCGCAGGCTTCGAGCGGCGCGCGCGAATCGACATGGGCGATCATTTGCTGAAGGTGTTTGGTCGAAAGCGTCAGGGAGCGCATGTTTTATAGCAGGAACGCCGAGCCCCATGCCGCGAGTACGATCAGCGCGGGTCCCATCACGGCGCGGCGCAGGGGGGTGTTTTCTGAAAGGCTCATGGAGAGCAGGGCCAGCGCGTAAAGCGGACCGGTGAGCGCCAGCCCGAATTGGACCGGCGTGAGGGGCCAGTAATGCAAGCCCGCGCCGACCTGGGCGCAGATCAGCCCGATGCCGAACGCCCAGGGGAAGTCCCAGCGGTCGGTGCCGTCGAGATGCAGGATGCGCAGGCTGATCAGGCCTGCGACGAAAAATAACGCGGGGATGACCAGCACCATGCGGGCGCCGGAGAATCGGAGCGAGGTGGCAAGGACGAGGAACAGCGCGTATGCCACGGCGGTCAGCCCGGCGCGGGCGGGTCCATACAGGGGGGTGGAGGGGTCCATGGAAATGTATTCGGCAATGCAGACGGCGGTGAAAAGCGCCGCCCCAAAAGCAATGCCGGGCCACCATGCCTCGCTCGTTGATAGCAATGCAAGGGGTGTGCCGAGCACGAAGGCGGTCAGCGCCGGCAGGAGCAGATGTTCGCGGTGGGAGCGTTCCCCGGCGGCAGGGTGTTCGCGCAGCAGCCAGTCCATGCCGGCGGCGGTGAGGGCGGCGGCGAACAGGGTCATGACTGTGCCGAGGGTGATGGGAAAGGCGTAATAGAAACCGGGCAGGCTCAGGCTGAGGGTCAGACCCGGGGTTTCGATCATCCGTGAAAGGGCAAAGGTCAACAGCACCGAAGCGATCAACATCCCCATACGGTCTGCGGAGGGTAGCGGAGAATGGCGTTCCTGCATGGGGAGATTGTATCAGGAATGGGAAGATTGCCACACAGGGTATAAACCGCGCTGTAAAACCAAGACAGGTGGTAAAATGCTCAGACCAATGGCTTTGGGGCGTATTTTTATAGGTTTAGGCTGACCGGCAATTCATTCGTACCTGCTCGATTTTATCGAAACAATTTGCGAGGGAGCCATGATCGAAATTTTTTTGAAGCTGGTGGATCAACTTGAAGGATTGGATGGACTCATCCGCTTAAAACACGATATTAATCGGAATTTGTTCAAAGATCACATCGAACCCATCTACAAGGACCTCGGCGTCATTGTGGATAATTATCATTCCATTCTGGACGAGGTCAACGGCGTTCTGAACGATTTCGATTTTTCAAAAGAATCAGGCAGCCGGGTGGTAAGCATGTTGCTCAAGCGCAGGCTGGAATATGAACAGACGCGGGAGAGTTTGAAACGATATTCGAAAATCCTGGGCGAAAACAACAACCGGAACGATATTCAAAAATTTGCGGGAACTGTGTTCGACCTGTTGAATATCGAGCCGGTCACAAAAGAAATGATTCGGGGGCTTGCCGAAAAGCGAACATCCCAGTCCCCGGCCACTGCAGCCACCTCTCTAATCTCTGATTTGACGAAAGTTTCGATTACCCCTGAATCCAAAAGGCGCGCGCTGGCGTTGATCGGTATTTACAAGAAAAAGATTGACTATCATTGGGACCTGGCATCCCGCGCATATTACAGCCTGAAGACGAAATATCTTGCCTGATTAAGACGAAATTGATTGACCATCATTGTTAGTCGAGGACGTACTCAATGCAGTCGCAAATACCACCGAAAAAGATAGGTCGTTACGCCATCAAGGCAGTGCTGGGGCGCGGGGGAATGGCGATTGTTTATCTTGGGTACGATCCCGAAACCGATCGCGAGGTGGCGGTCAAGGTCATGAAGTCCGAGGATTTATACCGCGATACCGACACCAAGGCGCGCTTCCGGCGCGAGGTGAAGACCGTTGCCAGGTTCGATGACCCTGGGATCGTGCCGTTGTACGATGTTGGCGAGGAGAATGGACAGCCTTATTTTGTCATGCGTTACATGCGCGGCGGAACGCTCGACGATAAATTGAAAGACGGTCCCTATTCATTGGAAAAAGCGCTCAGACTGTTGGAGCAAATCGCGCCGGGGTTGGATGAAGCGCACAACAGGGGCATCATTCACCGCGATCTTAAACCCGGCAACATCCTCTTCGACGGCCGGGGCAAGCCCGGTATCGCCGACTTCGGCGTCGCGAAGATCGTAAAAACAAACCCCACCTTTGTCACAAACGATGGTACTCCCGGCACGCCCGCTTATATGGCGCCGGAACAGATCATGGGCGGCGATGTGGATGGGCGCGCTGACGTTTATTCCCTGGGTATTATCCTGTACCAGGTATTAACGGGCAAACTCCCATTCGAAGCGCACATGCGCAACATTGGAGCTGCTACACGGACAACCGTTCCAAGTATTTTGGATGAAAACCCGGCTCTTCCGCCCTGGGTCGAGGCGGTCATTTCCAAAGCGATGGCGGGCGATAGAGCCAAGCGCTATCAGACCGTCGGCGAACTGGTGGAGGCGATCAAGTCTCAATTTAACGGTTCACCTGCTCCTGCGCAAGAACAAACGCCAAATCTAAAACGACTTCCTGCGCCTGTTCTGGTTACGACATTTATATTAACTGTCTCGATTGCCTCCTATATGATCTCGCAGGTCATCCCATCCCGGCTGGTTGATTCAACAGAAACCCAGTCTTCCGACATTACCCCAACCGCCACGAACACCAAAATCATCCCATCGAAGACGGCGACAGAACCCTCCGCAGCCCTAACCCCTTCCGCAACGGTTTCTCCCGCCCCCTCCCTGCCTGTGATGGGCGGCGCGGACAAGATCGCCGTGTTGAATAACAACAATATCTGGGTGATGAACGTGGACGGCTCTGATTTGCGCGCGGTCACGAACGATAAAACCGAGAAATTCAACCTTGAGTGGCTGCCCGACGGGAAACGCCTTCTTTATATCACCGGCAAAACGATCATGGTGGTTGATATTGAGACGAAGGAGCAGGAGGTCATTACCAGTTTCGGCGCTTCCGATTATTTCGAGGCGTTTCGAATCTCCCCCGATGGTAAACAAGTTGCCATCAGCCTGGCGCGGGAATTACATGTAGTTCCCTTCGATCTGGCGAAACTGAAACAAACCGCCACAAAAGACGACCTGATCGCGCTTGAGGGATGCCTCCATTACACCGCCGAAGAGGTCGAGGATATGCGCTGGTCCGATGACGGAGAAAAACTGGCGATTAAATTTGCCGCCTCCACCATACGCTACCTGAAGGATTACATCCGCATCATAGACATTCAATATTGCGATGAATCGCGCCCCTTCCAAGTGGACGAATTCCCCGGCAGCCGTTTCGAGTTTTTTACAGACGACATCGTTTCATATAATTGGAACGGCGAGAACCGCGAGGACGGCAACTCCTTGTTCATCATCAACAGCGACAAACGGAATGATGGCTTTGGCAGGCTTGGCATCTATAACAGCGCGAAATATCTTTTCTATGAAATCTTTCCAATCGAGGGTATCTGCTGTTACCGCGATGCGACCTTCAGCCCTGACGGGACTCATGTTTTGTTCGCCTTTCAAGATATCCGGCTTGGCGCTGAGGGACCGATCGAACTGTACAATCTGCCTGTGACGTCGCTGCAAACGGAGGATTATTTCCAACCCATTCCATTGCCTGAAGGTTTTTTTGTCAAAAGGTCAGATACGCCTTCGCCGGTTTTCAGGCCTGCCAAATAGCGGTTGCAAGGGCGGAGTCCAAAGCGGCACTGCGGCGCCATCTCCCGACTTTGGACTGCAAAATCAGGAGATTTTGCAGTCCAAACAACAAACTTTGAGCGCGCCCGTGATTATGCACATTCGTTCTATTTAATGGGGGTATGGTAGAATCATTCAGTTATGGAAGTTTCGCGCATTGAAAACCTTCCGCCTCCGCCGGGCATTATCAGTTCGATCAAAGCCGGTTTCGACGCTGTGGCTGCCCGCGTTACGGCGATTTTCCTGCCGCTGCTGTTGAATTTGCTTTTGTGGCTCGGTCCGCGCCTGCGGATGGAGGAGATGTTCAAGGGCATGGAAGCAGACATGGTACTCTTCTGGCAGGCAAGCCGGATTCCCTCGGAAGACATTCAAAAGATGCTGGATATGTACGAAAGGGCGACGCAGTCGATCAACCTGTTCGGGTTGTTGCGCACGCTTCCGATCGGCATCTCGAGTCTGTTCGCCGGGCAGGGCGCATCAGAGACTCCCCTCGGCGGGGCAGCCGTCTGGCAGGTGGACGTTATAACCTTCCCGCTGTGGATCATGTTTCTGATCTTCATCGGCTGGGTCGGCGGCGCGTTTTATTTTCGAGATGTCGCCTGGGCGGCGCTTGCGGAAAAGATCACCTCGGTCCGCGCCTTTCAGGCTGTGCTGCAAACGACCCTGATCTCCATCCTGTGCAACATGATCCTGATCGCGATCAGTGTGCCGGTATTCCTCATCCTGGCGGTGGCGGCACAGGTCAGCGCGGTGCTGGCGAACCTGGTCGTTCTGTTCATTGCGCTCGGATCGGTCTGGGTGATCGTGCCGATGTTCTTCTGGGCGCACGGGGTTTTTCTCGACCGTCAGAATGCGCTGACCTCGATGTTGAGCAGCCTGCAATTGACGCGCTTCACGCTCCCGACCAGCAGTCTCTTCGTACTGACGATTTTTCTGCTCTCGTACGGACTCAACTTCCTGTGGCGCATCCCTGCGCGGGATTCGTGGGTGACCCTGCTGGGCATCTTTGGACATTCCTTTGTAACCACCGCCCTGCTCGCGGGAAGTTTCATCTATTACCATAACATGAACGCATGGGTGAAGGCTGTGCTTGAAAAACTTCGCCCAAACAATATGGTCAAACAAGCCTGATGACGCGGAACGTCATCGTATTCATTGGAGGATCTCGTGGCTGATAAGGTCAAATATGACGTAAGTTCGATCCAGGCGCTGGAAGGCATCGAACACGTCCGCAAACGCCCCGGCATGTACGTGGGCGGCACGGATATCAAAGCGCTGCATCACCTCGTTTATGAGGTGGTGGATAACGCAATCGACGAGGCGCTGGCTGGATTCTGCACGCGCATTGACATTACCATTCACAAGGACAGCAGCGTTTCCGTGGTGGATAACGGACGCGGCATCCCTGTCGGTCCGCATCCGTCCAAAAAAGACGCCAATGGCAAGCCGATGGAAACCGTGGATGTGGTCATGACCGTGATCGGCGCGGGCGGCAAGTTCGGCGGCGGCGGGTACAAGGTCTCCGGCGGTTTGCACGGCGTCGGTGTCAGCGCGGTAAACGCATTGTCTGAATGGATGACGACCGATATCAAACGCGACGGCAAGTTGTGGCGGCAGGAATACAAGCGCGGCGTGCCGCAGGGCAAGATCAAGCAGGTTGGCAAAGCCGAAAAGGACGAGACCGGCACAACCCAGACCTTCAAGTTCGACAAGGTGATCTTCACCGAGGATATTGATTACCGCTTCGATACGCTCGTCCAGCGCTTCCGCGAAATGTCTTTTGTAACGCGCGGCATCACCCTCAAATTCGTGGACGAACGCGCCGAGCGCGAGATGACCTTCCACTTCGAGGGCGGCATCACTTCGTTTGTCCGCTACTTGAACCGCAACCGTGAAACCCTGCATTCCGTGGTGCATGTCGAAAAAGAAGTCGAGGATATCGGCATCGAAGCCGCTATTCAATACACCGACGCCTACACTGAATCGGTCTACTCCTTCGCCAACACCATCAACACTATTGACGGCGGCACGCATCTCACCGGACTTCGGTCTTCCCTCACCCGCGTGATCAACGACTACGCCCGAAAGGGCGGCTTGCTCAAAGACGCCGATCCGAACTTTTCCGGCGACGACACCCGCGAAGGTTTAACTGCGATTGTGTCGGTCAAGCACCCGGGTCCGCAGTTCGAGTCGCAGACCAAGGTCAAATTGATGAACCCCGAAGTGCAGACCTACGTCACCCAGGTGGTGGGCGAGGCGTTCGCGACCTTCCTCGAGGAGAATCCGCAGGCGGCGAAAGCCATCGTCGCAAAGTGTCTCACGTCTGCGCGCGCGCGTGATGCGGCTCGCAAAGCCCGCGACCTTGTCATCCGCAAATCGGCGCTTGAATCATTGACCCTGCCCGGTAAACTGGCGGACTGTTCCGAACGCGATACCTCCAAGACCGAACTCTACATCGTGGAAGGCGACTCGGCAGGCGGCTCCGCCAAACAGGGACGCGACCGTCACTTCCAGGCGATCCTGCCGTTGCGCGGCAAGATTCTCAACACCGAGCGCGCCCGCCTCGATAAAATTCTTGGCAACAACGAAGTCAAGGCGTTAATCTCCGCGCTGGGGACGGGCATTGGAGATAACTTCAGCCTCGAAGGTTTGCGCTACGGGCGCGTCATCATCATGACCGACGCCGACGTGGACGGCAGTCACATCCGCACGCTGCTGCTGACCTTCTTCTTCCGTTATATGCCCGCCCTGATCGAAGACGGTCATCTCTACATCGCCCAGCCGCCGCTCTATCGCATCGCGCACAAGAACAACGTCAAGTACGTGTACAGCGACAAGGAAAAGGACAAGGCGGTCAAGGAACTGGGCGAGAAGGCCAGCCTCCAACGCTACAAAGGTCTCGGCGAAATGAACCCCGACCAGTTGTGGGATACGACCATGAACCCCGCCAACCGCACGCTGTTACTCGTCACCGTGGACGACGCCGCCGAAGCCGACCGCACCTTCGACATGCTGATGGGCGACGCCGTTGACCCGCGCAAGAAGTTTATTCAGACCCACGCCAAGAGTGTGAGGAATTTGGATATTTAGTTTTTGAGACGTTGAATCAAAAAAACGCCTTCGAATTTCCGAGGGCGTTTTTTGTTGCAAGTGAGTCAAAAGTCGGGAGACTTTTGACATCCAACGACGGGAGTCGTTGGACTCCGTGTTCAGGTATTCGTCCTTGCCACGCTGCGCATCGCCGCAATTTGACGGAGATGATCCACCTCATGCGCCAGCAAAAGTAAAACCCAGGTCTTGTAATTGCATACGCCAAAAAGTTGACTGTTCTCAGTCCTTTCCGGGTCGTGTGCATGGCGCGTGCCTTCGATGGCGGTGGTGAGCTGTTCGGTGGCGAATCGCAAATTCCGGCTCAACTGTTCAGCGGGGATATTTTGCTTCGCGCCTTCGCCAAACCCTCGCGCGGCTTCGACAATGTGCGGCAGCTGGCTGGTTGCAATATCCAGCAGGGTGTTGAGATAAAACCCCTGCGAATAGACCAGGTGGGTGATGGACTCGCTGATGCTCCAGAATGGATGAACGTCTGAAACGAAAGCCACCTGCGAGTCGGTCAGACCCTCGAGGCGATCCTGGGTCCGCTCGCGGGTGTGGAAGAAGGTCTCGATGAATTCATCCAAAGAATGGCGCGAAGACGCTTCAAGCCAGGTGATTTCCCCGGTAAAAGCGGAAAGGATGAGGGGGGTGAGAACTTCGGAAGGGATCATGTGTAGCAGACGGTCTGAAATGCTTTTCTATTACCCAACTTCCAGCGAATACAAAACCGTTTCCATCTCCTGCGGGGTCAAGCCGCCGTGATGCCCGAGGAACTGCATTTCAAATTTATCCTTCTCGTACCACCAGACGGACTCATGCCGATACGGCAGGATGACGAGATTCCCCGCCCGTTCGCGGAAGCGGGTCGAAACATCGTGACCGAAGAATCCTTCGGCGATCAGGTCTTCGGTCCTGACCACATCGGCTTTGCCTTCGAGACGTTTTGCGAGGAACTCGCGCGCTTCGTCCTCCATTCCCTTTTTGATGTGCAGGAACATGTCGCGCGCCGACCCGGTTGGGACGATCAATTGTCCGCGTTTGTTGGTGCGGATGAATTTATCGAAGCCGGAGAACCCCCAGCCGGTGTTGAGATAAACCGTCGTCTGTGGATCCACTTCACACATGCCGTGATCCGCCGTCATCAGGAAGAGGATGCGCTTCGAGCCGCCGAAAATCCTGTCGAAGAAGTTTTCCATCATCAACAAAAAGGTTTCGATCTCGGCTTCGACCTGCGGCGAGTTCGGTCCGTATTCGTGGGCGATGCCGTCAATGCGGTCGAAGTAGAGGTGAATGTAGGTCGGCTGGGTTTGCGCTTTGAGCGTCAAGCCGATGTTGACCAGCGCCTCGGACAGCGTTTTGAAGGAAACGATCTCGGACTCCTTCATCACCGTCAGCCCATAGGTGGATGGCGTGTGGTCGCGCACGCCGAAGTTGAACGACCCGACGCCCATTTTTTTCAATGCGGGGTAGAACACGCCGTTTGGATACAACGCCTCGGGCTTGACCTTTTTCACCAGCGTGTCGCGTTCCTTCGTGCCGGAATACGAGAATAACAGCGGCGCGATGACGCGGTCCACGAGCGGTTCGTAGTAATACCATTCATGCACGCCGCTCTGCCCGACGTTCAACCCGGTGTGGATGGTGGTGACATGCGCGGCGGTGGTGGATGGGAATTGCGAGGTGATCTTTTCCGCTTTGCCGTGTTTTGTAAAGCGCTGAAGAAATGGATGGTCCTGGAATTTTTCAAAAAAGCGCCAGCCGAAGGCGTCGACGAAGAACAATACGACGGCATCGTAGTTCTTCGAGGCGAAGGCTTCGGTGATGCGTTGCGGGGTTCCGGCGAAGCCGCCGGAGTCGTAGCGGGGTTTGATGAAGGAAGGGTTCAGTTTCATTTTCTTATGTTTCTCCCAAAGCCGGGGTTTGCCAGAATTTTCCCATCATGGAAAACAGTCGCGCCGCGCAGAACGACCTTGCATACCCTGCCTTTGACCTTCCAGCCTTCGAAGGGGGTCCAGCCGCAGCGGGTGAATTGGTCGGCGGCGCGAATCTCAAAGACGGCGTTTTCATCCACCTCGACCCAGGTTTCAGGCTGGTCGGGCAGGTTGAAGATGCGTTTGGGGTTGGTGTGGAGCTTTGTAATAAGATCGTCCAAGGTCAAACGTCCAAGGTCAATGGCAGTGAGAAGCAAAGGAAGCATCGTCTCCAGACCGGGGAAGCCGGGCGGCGGGTTGTCTCCATCCTTTTCGGCAAGCGTGTGGGGAGCGTGGTCGGTGGCGAAGCAGTCGATCACGTCCAGGTTTGCCCACAGGCTGTCCACATCCTCCTGAGTCGCCAAACGGGGTCTAACCTCCATGCGCCCTTCTTTCCTCTTTCCTCTTTCTTCATTTGGCGCCCCGGACAGCATAAATAAATGATGCGGGCAGACTTCACACGTCACCTTGATGCCTTTTTCCTTTGCGGCTTTGATGAGCAGGATCTCCTCTTTCAAGGAAACGTGGGCGATGTGGACGGGATGATCGTAAATGGCGGAAAAAAGGATCGCCGCCGCCAGGGTGCGGCTTTCGGAATGCATCACCATCGGCGCAGATTTGGGGAATTTTTGGAAGTGCGGCATCCACAAGGTCATGTCGTCGAGGCGCAGTTCGCCAAAGGTGGAGTCAAGGTACATCTTTAGCCCGGCAGCCTGCGGCGCGAGAGAGGCGGCGACATCCGAATTATCGGGACCGGCTCCCAGGTATTGACCATAGTCGCAGCGGGCTTTGGCTTTGGCGGCATCCAGCGCAAGGTTGAGGGTCGCTTCATCGAAGATGGGCGGCTTGGTGTTGGGCATGGCGAGGATGGTCGTTACGCCTCCGGCCAGGGCGGCCTGGGTGACGGTGTCCCAATCCTCCTTGTGGGTGGCGCCGGGTTCGCGCACGTGGACGTGAGGGTCGGTTAATCCGGGAAGTTTGAGCATGGCGCGAGTATAAGGGGAAATGGGGTATGATGTAAATGCGAAACGCGAAACGTGAAGCGCAAAATGCGGTTAATCATAGCAAATCGTAACTGCTCAGCCATCCTGGGTTCGCGGGGATAAATCCCCTGCTCAGCACATGGAAGCCCTTTGGGCTAGTCCGCTTCAGCGGACTTTCACGAACTGAGGCAGGACTTCAGTCCGCCCGAACACGGCGTAAAACAAAATGCCTGAGCAGTTACAGCAAATCTTTCGGAGGTGCTTCCATGAGCATTGGTCAAATCAAGTGGCAATCCATCGTTGCCAAATATGCCTACCCGGAGACCTGGCGCAGTTTGTGGCAGGTCTTCAATTCGGTCATCCCGTTCTTTGTGTTGTGGTACCTGGCATACCTCAGCCTGCAAGTTGGATACTGGCTGACCCTGCTGTTGACCATCCCCGCCGCCGGATTCATGGTGCGGATGTTTATCATCTTCCACGACTGCTGCCACGGTTCGTTCTTCGAGACCAAGCTTGCCAACGACCGAATGGGGCTTTTGCTCGGCGCAGCCGTGTGGACGCCCTACTACAACTGGAAGCATTCGCACGCGATCCATCACGCCACCGCCGGAGACCTGGACCGCCGCGGCGTGGGCGATGTGTATACGATGACGGTGGAGGAATATCTCGCCGCGCCCTGGTATAAGAAGGTCGGTTATCGCATCATGCGCAGCCCCTTCATCCTGTTCACGGTTGGGGCGACGATTGTATTCGTCGTTACGCACCGGTTCTGGGACCGCGGCGCGGGCAGGCGCGAAAAGAACAGCGTGATCTGGACGAACCTTGCCCTGCTCGGTTTCGTCGGCTGGACGATCTATCACATCGGCTGGCAGGCGTACGTGATGGTGGAACTTCCCATTCTGCTGATGGCGTGCGGGGCGGGCGTGTGGTTGTTCTACGTCCAGCACAACTTCGACCCGACGTATTGGGAGCGTCACAAGGACTGGAGTTTCTTTAACGCAGGCATGGACGGCAGTTCCTTCTATAAACTACCCAGGGTCCTGCAATGGTTCACGGGCAATATCGGCTTTCATCACATCCATCACCTCAGCCCGAAGATTCCCAATTACAAACTGGAGCAGTGCCACAAGGAAAACCCGATCTTCCAGATCGAGCCGCTGACCATCCGCGATAGTTTGAAGTCGCTGTACTTCCGGTTGTGGGATGAGAAGGAGAAGATGCTGGTGGGCTGGCGGGCGCTGAAAAAATATAAACTGCAAACGCAGAAGATGTAGGTTTCGGGCGGCGGTCATGGCGGCATGACCGCCGCTTTTAGAGTCATGCTCCGGGGAAGATGAATGTCACAGAAAGCCGGGGCAGGCTGGGGCGGGGGCGGGAGGCGGGTGTATAATCCCGCAAGAATTTTCACAAATAGAGAGGCTGTCATGGCATATGTAAACGTTAAAGTCCCCGAAGGCGGGGCGAAGATTTCAATTCGAGATGGGAAGTTGAACGTCCCTGATAATCCGATCATCCCGTTCGTGGAAGGCGACGGAACCGGGCGCGATATCTGGCGCGCTTCGGCGCGTGTGCTCGATGCGGCGGTGGAGAAGGCATACGGCGGCAAACGCAAGATCCACTGGATGGAAGTGTACGCCGGTGAGAAACCCTTCAAGATGTGGCAGACCTGGCTGCCCGATGAAACCACCGAAGCCTTCAAGGAATTTTTGGTCGGCATCAAGGGTCCGCTGACCACGCCCATCGGCGGCGGCATCCGTTCGTTGAATGTGGCGCTGCGCAAACTGCTCGATCTGTACGTCTGTCAGCGCCCGGTGCGTTGGTATCAGGGCGTGCCTTCGCCGGTGCGCCACCCCGAATATGTGGACATGGTCATCTTCCGCGAGAATACCGAGGATATTTACACCGGCATCGAGTTTGCGAACAACACCGACGATAACAGGAAGTTCAAGGAATTGTTCAAGGAAGCCTTCCCCAAGGAATATGCGAAGATGCGCTTCCCCGATACGGCGGGCATTGGCATCAAGCCTGTGTCTGTCGAAGGCACCGAACGGCTCATCCGCGCCGCGATTCAGTGGGCGTTGGACAATAAACGCAGGAGCGTGAACTTTGTCCACAAGGGCAATATCATGAAGTTCACGGAAGGCGCGTTCAAGGATTGGGGGTACGCCCTCGCCAAGCGCGAGTTCCGCAATCAGATCGTCACCGAGCGCGAGACCTGGATTTTGGGCAACAAGGAAGCCAGGCCGAATCTCACGGTGGAAGAGAACGCCAAGATGATCGACCCCGGCTTCGACATGATGAGTTCCGCGCAACAAGGCGATATCAAAGCCGAGGTGGATGAAGCGCTCAAACTGTGGGATACCCACGGCGACGGCAAGTGGAAGAAGATGCTGCTCATCAAAGACTCCATTGCAGACGTTTCCCTGCAATTCACCATCATCCGTCCGCGCGATTACGATGTGATCGCCACGCTTAACCTTAATGGCGATTACCTCTCTGACGCGCTCGCAGCGCAGGTGGGCGGCATTGGCATCGCTCCGGGAGCGAATATTAACTATGAGACGGGTCACGCCATCTTCGAAGCGACTCACGGAACTGCGCCCAAATACGCCGACCTGGATAAAGTGAATCCCGGCTCGGTGATCCTCTCGGGGGAGATGATGCTGCGCTACATGGGCTGGGGCGAAGCGGCAGATTTGATCGTGAAGGGCATGGAAGGCGCCATCGCCGCCAAGACCGTCACCTACGACTTTGCCCGTCTGATGGACGATGCCAGGGAGATCAAATGCTCCGAGTTCGGCGATGCGATTATTGACTGGATGGATCGCAAGCCGGTGGAGGCGTCAAAAGTGGAAAGTGGAAAGTCAAAGGCTGCGGCCAAGAAGTCTGTTGCGAAAAAGGCGGCAAAGAAAGTTGTGAAGAAAGTCGCCGCGAAGAAGGCGGCAAAGAAAATTACTAAGAAGACAGCAAAGAAGAAAAAGAAGTAGCGGCAGAAAATGAAGACCTCGGAGATTTCCAAATCTCCGAGGTCTTTTTTATGCAACGAGTTTGTTTATCCCTCCTGATAAATCCCCAGCGGACTGTAACTGCCCGAAAAGCCGGGGAACACGGACTCAACATCCGCGTTGCCCATGCGTTTGGCGAGCAATTCGCTGAGGACCTGGCGGTAATCGGTGGTGATGGCGAGGTCGGCGTGATCGTATAACTGGTCGTTGTGCAAGCCGGGGAATTGGCCGAAGACCTGTCCGCCGTTGACACTGCCCCCCAGCGTGAGCATGACGCTGCCATGACCGTGATCGGTGCCGTAGGATTCGTTCTGCACCAGCCGCCGCCCGAATTCGCTGATGACGACCACGGATAATTTGTCGGTGTAGCCTGAGTCGAGGTCGAGGTAGAAATTTGCCAGTCCCGAGGCGAGGCTGTTCAGCAAATCAGACATGTAGCCGCCGTCGCGGTCGTTCTGGTATTCGTGCGTGTCCCAGCCGCCAAAGTCCACGGCGGCGACTCGCAGACCGGCGTCCAGTTTGATCATCTGCGCGACGGTCTTCAATTGATTCCCAAATTCGTCATCGTTGTAAACCGCGCCATTGGACGGTTCATACCCGGCGTCGGTCAACGGGCGGACGATGTCCAACGCTTCCAGCGTGCGCGTCCCGGCGCGATGCATCAGGCTTTCGCCCGAATACAACGTCCGCAGCGCATTGGTATGCGAGTCGCGCAAGCCGTTATCCCACAGTGAGAATTCATCGGGCGCGCTCAGGCTGACGGTGGGGACGAAATTCAAGACCGAAGTCGGCTGCCCGGATGTGGACACAACAGGCAGGATGGATGAAATGCCTGTCGCCTGCAAATGACGGGTGATCCAGCCGGAGGCGGTGTTCTTCGCGCCGGGCGTGCCTAGTTCGATGTATTCCTGCGCGTCGAAGTGGCTGCGCGTATCGTAGTTCAAGCCGACGGCGTGGATGACGCCCGCCCTGCCCTGCTGGTACAGGTCATACAGCGGCGACAGGGCGGGGTGCAAGCCAAATTGATCGTTCAATTGCAGCAGGTTGTGAATCTTGATATCAGGACGGGCTTTTTCGTAGAAGCCGCGATCATCGCCGCCCATCGGCGGGACGACGTTGAGCGCGTCCCAGCCGCCGCGTAAAAAGACGACCACCAGAGTATCGGATGGGTTATCCTGTTTTGCAAAAGCGAGGTTGGTAAGTTTTGCGCCAGCCATCGCGGCAATGGCGGCGGAACATCCCTGTAAAAATTGTCGGCGCGGAAGGATGGGTTTCATGCGGTTATCTCCATTGAAATTCGGGGCTCATCAGAATCACTTCGACCATGGCGGGCAGGACATAACGCACATGCTCTTCGGTCAGCGTCTCGTCCCAGCCGTATTCCTGCGCCATCACAGCGACGATGGCATTCCGGCTGGCTTCGGGGAGAGTCCGGTTCAGGATTCTTTGAATCCAATAATCGGCGAGGGAAGAGGCGGTTCGAATCTCCGCCGGGGTCTGCCCATACACATCCGTAAAAACTTTGTAGCCGGTGTCGTCATCGTCCATCCAATTTTCAGCCAGCCCCACCGCAAAATTCCAGCGATATAAAAACGACATCGAATTCGCCCAGGCTTCGCGTGTATCGGGGTAGCCGTCGGGCGGGCGGCGCTCGAACAACCTTTGCCCCATCAACTCGAGCATCCAGTGGATTCCGCCGGGGGCGCGGGTGAAGTCGGAGTTGAGCGCGCGCATCATGGACATTGCCGCCTCATACGGACGTTTGACCTTTCCGCCCCATCCGGCTTTGAACTCCGCTGAAAGCAGGATCGTCTCCATCACGCGCTTGAGTTGGTCGGGCGCGTCTTTGTGTTGAAGAAAAATATCGGCAGCCGCCTGAACGACGGACTCAGGCGGAACGTCCGAGATAAACCTGCGGCAGAGTTTGCGGCAGACAAATCGCGCCGTGCCGGGGTGACTGGCGAGCAGGTCCAGCACGTCGTACCCGTCTTTCAAATCCTCCTGGTCGGCGGGGATGTACCTGCCCAGCACCAGTTTGTTGAAGCGGTCGTGCCAGGGTTTGTAATACAGGAAGTTGCCGGTCTTCTCGACGCCGTCCTCCCATTCGCCGAGGTCGTCGTCAATGCGCCAGCCGGTGAGGCAGCGCGCCGCTTCGTAAACGTCGTTATCCACGTAGCCGACGGCGATTCCATTTGCATCCTTCTCGACCGAGTTCGGGTCGCGCACGCCGAGATAATTCTCCGCGCCGAGGGTGTGCAGCTCGAATAACTCGCGCGCAAAATTTTCGTTGGGTCCCGCATCGCTGCTGTTGTTCTGGTTCAGGTAATACAACATGGACGGATGTTTCGCCACCGCCTCCAGCATCTGACGGAAGTTGCCCAGCATGTGTTTTCTCAGCACATCGCGGTTGTACGAGGCGAGCAAAGGCACGCCATCGTCCTGCCAGAAGTAGATGTTGAAATGGTTGTGCCAGAAGTCGGCGAGCAATTCGACGAGTTGTTTTTTGCTGTGAACGGCGCGAAGCACGGTGGCATCTGCCAATTCGTACGCGGGTTTGCTGTACCATTCCCAATAGGCATCGTCGTTCGAGTCGTAGGGGTTTGCGGCGATATGGTCGTAGTAAAGTTGTTCGTGGGTCTTGCGCAGGGTTTCGAACCCGGCATTGTTGTAGCGGTTCTCGAAATCGCTGTCATCCATCGAGTCGGGATTGAGCTGCTGGTTGACAAAGTTCAGCAGCCGTTCATCGTCGCTGGAGCCGAGCGCGTTGAAGGCGTCCACGTTGCCGGGGCGGATGCCGAAGGTGAGGCGGCTCAACGCCAGGATCGCCAGCGGCACGGGCGGAAGTTGAGTTTGCGCCTCGGGCGTGACGACCGGGTTTTGTCCCATCGGTTCGAACGGGGCGGCGGTGGGAGTTTCCTCTCCCGGGGCGCAAGCCGCCAGCGCGGAGGTCGCCGCGAATGCGCCGCCTAGTTTCAAAAATTCTCTTCGGGTCAGTCTTCTTGTCTGCATGGGTTCCTCGCTTTTATTGTGACAGTCATGACGCCGGTGCGTTATGACTGTCAACAGTTTTTATACATGGAATTTTCGATTGCATACATCCCGCCTGAGTACCGCTTCTCTTTAAGAAAGATAGGGTCTGTATGCAAATTAAAGGACATGTCACCCTGAGCGACAGTGAAGGGTCTCTTACTCAGAGAAAAGGGGCTCTACCGTTTTTAACGGGAAAAGCAAAACCGTTGCCGCGAATTTACCCTACAGGCACGATGACGCGAATTCACGCGGATTTTTCTTTGACAATCCGCGAAAAATCAGCGAAATCTGCGGCAAAAGCTCTTATGAGCAGGCGGGCATCCCGCCAGAAACGGGAGAGCCAGAAAAGGCTAAATTTTGAGCAAAAGTAGAGATTCTTCGTCGCTCCGCTCCTCAGAATGACATGGCAATAGCATTTTGCATACACACCCTAGAGTCCAAATGTTTTATAAAAGGCTTGGCTGATACGCTCTTTCACATCCCCCATCGTTGGCGCAGGCTCGAGCAGATCTGCCAATGAGACAACCGGCTCGGGCAAGCCGCAGGGGATGATGCCATTCCAGTAGCCCATATCCGGGTTGACGTTCAAGGCAAAGCCGTGACGGGTCACGCCGTTCACGTCCACTTTGACGCCGATGGCGGCGATCTTGGCGGGTTTCTGGCGGTCTGCAGGGCTGCAATTCACACAGCGCGAGTGGACGTCGGCTTGAATCCACACGCCGGTCTTGCCGGGGATCTGTCCGCTGGCGATGCCGTATCCCATCAAAACGCTGATGAGTATTTCCTCCAGTTTGCGGATGTAGCCGACATAGTCAGACCTGACAATAGACCTGACAGGTCTTTCAGAGTCATCTTCCAGATCGGAAGACTCTTCCTCAGACCTGTCAGGCCTTATAGGGGTGAGTCCAATTAACGGATAACCCACCAACTGCCCCGGTCCGTGATAGGTCACGTCGCCGCCGCGGTCCACCCAATGCGTGGAGATGCCTTTTTCTTTCAGTTGGGTTTCGTTCCAGAGTAAATTGTCCGCGTTGCCTTTGCGCCCGAAGGTGTAGACGTGCGGATGTTCGAGCAATAGAAGCGTCGGCGGGCGTGTCCCCTTTGCGATTTGCGCCGCGTATTCGTCCTGTAGTTTCCAGGCGGTTTCGTAATCTATTAAACCGAGGTCTAAAGTTTCGAGGTTCATAACGATGATAAAGGAAGGCAGAGAAGTTCGATTTACTCGCGATACGGTGAAACACTTTAGCGCGGGTTGATTTTCTACTCTGCTTCGATCGGTAAATTTCGTATCCGCAGGCTCCTGTCCGAGAGCGAAATGATTGCCCCTGCCGCCAGCGGAGATTCGATTTCACTCCAAATCGCATCAAAGCGGGATAAGATTTCATCCGCGCCCAAGTCTCTCAACCGCAAAATAAGCACCGAAGGCGCGCTTTCCCCTGAAAATGCCAGCAAGTGACCATAATCCAAATCGTGGGTGATGATGACCTCGCCAGTCCGTCTGGCTTCCGCGACGATTTCCACATCTTTCGCGCGCGACATGCCGATATTACCCACATGACGACAAACATGACCGCGCTCTTGTAACGGCGCGGCCATGTCGCGATTTACATTCATGTTGAGCAGGAAGTTCATCCCGCCACCGACCCGGGCATGGGCAATACGCTCTCCTCCATCGCCCACGAGGCATACGCCAACGCCTGATAAATATCATCCGCTTCCAGTTCAGGCCACGATTTGAGAATATCCGCGACCCCCATGCCCGAACTCAGATACCCAAGTACCGAAGCGACAGGCATCCGCATTCCGCGAATGCATGGTTTCCCAAAGCACACTTCGGGGTCGAGGGTTATACGGTCGAATTTATAATGTCGAATTTCCATCATGGACTCCTTGTCCGTCCACCCTTATTTTACCCCTCTCTCGTCTCTCAAAAAGGGCGGGGAGCCATTTGCTCTTTGAACGGAGCGCGTTGACCTGAAAAATCCTGACACAAAACGAAAAACGAAATGTGCAAAACACGCTACCCAAAAATCCTTCGATACAAATCCGACTCCAATAACCCGTTCGGGTCGCAGCGTTTTTTTAATTTCTTAAATTTCGCCACCGTCTCTTCGCCGTAGAAAGCCAGCGCGGTTTCGGCTGTCGTCTCGCTGTTCTTGGCGAAGTAGAATCTTCCGCCGTTGGCGACGACGATCTTGTCAAACTCGAACAGCATCTCGCGCATCTTGGACTGGTTGGAGGGTGTTACTTTAAAATCCATCGCGAAGGAGAAACCATCCACGGCATGGGTCAATAAAAATTTATCGGGGCGGTGACGTTTGGTCACGCCGAGGTAGGAGGGAAGTCCGCGTTTCCTCGAGAGCGCAATGATCTCCGTCCATGCGGCTTCGGCGGTTTCTTTGGGCAGGAACGATTGATATTGAATCAACCCGCCGTACCCGTAGGAGAGTTCCCAGTTTGGCACGTAATCGAGCAAAAAGTGAAATGCCGCGTGAGCCTGGCGGAAGGTGTGAGTCCGAAGCGATGCAACATATTTTGCCAGGTTCACCAGCGACCAGCCCAAATTATTCGCAAACGGCTTCATGAACTGATAAAGAATCGATTTTGGAAACACGCCGAAGATATACGGCGGCAAAACCTGATTCTTTAATTTCATCGTCTCTTGCGGCTTGGGGTCTTCGTCTTCATGCAAATATCGCGCGGCGTGGATCTGTCCCCTGCCCAGCGAACCTCCGCCCGCAAACGTGTCGAGCCAGCCGACGATGTAATCATGGTCGGGCGCGCCGTCTTGCAGGGCGGAAAGGTGTCGGCTGAGATTCGGCACGGGGAAGGCGTCCACGCTCAAAAGTCCCGAATGGAGCCGCTTCATTTGCAGGGTCACAGAGGTGAAGATTCCCAGCATCCCATATCCGCTGATCATGGCGTAAAACAAATCCGCGTTCACTTTGGGCGAGCAGGTCACTTCCGCGCCGGTGGGCAGGATGGCGGTGAACTCGATGACGTGTTCGCCGAAGACGCCCATCTTGAAATTATTCTTGCCGTGAATGTTCGCCGATAAACATCCGCCCATGGTGGTTTTCATTGTGCCGGATACGACGGGGGGCCACCAGCCGTCGGGTTCGACTTTCTGCCAGAGCTGCTCGAGCGTGACGCCGGACTCGGCTCTCACCACGCCGGTAGTTGGATTCCACGACTGGATCAGGTTCATCGCTGAAAGTTCCAGCACGATCCCGCCGCCGTTCAGTGATGCGTCGTTATAACTGCGCCCTGCCCCCCGCGCTGTGACGGTCAGACCGTGTTTCTTTGCCAGCGCAAACGCGGATTGAATATCGTCGGTTGTGCGTGCCAGGATGTGATACCCGGGCGCGTTCAGCGAGTGACCGAAGTTTTCGAACTGTTTGAAGGTGTTGAACATTTTATTGGAGATAAAACCTGACAGGTCTTGGAGACCTGTCAGGTTTTTTGAGTTAGAACGACATCCGCCTGAATATGAAGGATGGAATATGCCGGATGATCTGCATGATGTATGCCCAGAAGAAGGGCGTGTAAACGGTCTGTTTGCGTCTGCGCATGGCGTTGTAAATATCGTCGGCGGCTTTTTCCGGCTCGATGGCAAAGGGAGTCGCTCCCGCTGCGGCTTTGAGCATTTCGGTTTTGACGAAGCCCGGCTTGACGGTCAGTACATTGACTCCGTGTCGCGTGAGCCGGTTGCGCAGCGCTTCAAGGTAGGTATGCAAACCGGCTTTGGAGGTGTTGTAACCGGGGTTGGCCACCCGTCCGCGATCTCCGGCGACGGAGCCGATGCCCACGATCTGCCCGGCTTTCGCGTTCTGGAACATCTCCGCAATGGGAGTCAACCACGCCATCGCGCCGATCAGGTTGACTTCCACCATCTGCCGGTCGTTCTCGAAGTTGTATTTATCCATGCCACCGGGCGGGTAGTTGACTCCCGCCATGAAAATGACCACGTCCAACCCGCCGAGGTCTGAAACGATCTTTTGAAGCAGGGCTGGAACTTCTTTAACCTTTGAAACGTCATGCGGGTACGCCAGCGCAAGTCTTTCACCGTCTGCGTTGATTTCCCCGCACAGCGCGTTCAGTTTATCTTTTTGGCGGGCAACCAGCGCCAGTGACCAACCCTCTTTTGCAAGTTTGCGCGAAAGCGCCGCTCCCATTCCAACCGATGCGCCGATCACAAGCGCGCGTTTGCGCGGAGTTAGCGGAGTGGCGGGAGTTAATTTTGACGACTCGGACAAATCAACCTCTGGTAAATTGGAATTAAACTCATTCTAACACAGTCCATATCAAGGGCTTTTCGTAGTTAACCAGCGTGTGCAAGC
Source organism: Candidatus Villigracilis adiacens (assembly GCA_016703605.1). Lineage (GTDB taxonomy): Bacteria > Chloroflexota > Anaerolineae > Anaerolineales > Villigracilaceae > Villigracilis > Villigracilis adiacens. The sequence continues at coordinate 31,461 of JADJBU010000016.1, forward strand.
AAAATATCTCAGGCGCGGAGTCGAAGGCGGCAGGCATCCCGGCAACTTGAAAGAATCGGAATTTGCCTGCGCAAGTCGAAAGTGTATAATAGTACAAGAGTAACCTAAGCATGATTCAGCGATGAGATTATCATAGGGACTAAGATGGACGAAACACAGGATAAGTCTGAAGCGGTCTTTGCCCGCGCATGGGATGTTATCTCCCACGATAACTCCATCCCGCCCGAGGAAAAAAGGGCTATTTTGAAACTGATCCAGGTTCTGGTCGAGGCGCGGGAGCGCTTTCCCGAACCGCGAACCGAAGGGGAGGAAGCCAGGTCCATCACCCAGGAAATTGTCTCGAAACATTCGCTTATGTCCACCGTGAAGCACCAGGCAGACGAACTGGACGCCCTTAAACGCATCAGCCTCAACCTGACCTCGAACCTCGACCTGCAAAAGGTGCTCGATGCCATGGTGACCGAAGCCATGAGCCTCGTCAAATACGCCGGATCGGTGCATTTTTACCTTTATGAACGCGGCAAGCTCGAATTCGGCGCCTCACTGGATAAGGACGGGTTGAGAAACAAGCCCGCGATGATCCCACGCAAGGAAGGGTTGACTCATACGGTGGTGCGGGACGGCAAACAAATCATCGTCGAAGACATGTCCAACCATCCGCTTTTCAGGAATGCGCCAGCCCAATGGCGCGGTTCGATCATCGGCACGCCCCTCAAATTCAAGGATGATATCCTCGGCGTCATGAACCTGTCGCGGACCGTGACAGGCAGGTTCTCGCGGTCAGAATTGCGCCTGCTCAGCCTGCTGGCAGACCAGGCGGCAGTGGCGATCTATAACGCCCGCCTTTACAAACGCCTGAACCAGATGGCAAACACCGACAGCGTAACGGGACTCCCCAACCGCCGCGCCCTCGACGAACGCCTGCAGGAGGAGTGGCGCCTTGCCGACCAGACCGGAGTCCCATTTTCGGTGGTGATGATGGACCTCGACGGCTTCAAAGCCGTGAACGATACCTTCGGTCATAATGTTGGAGACGAGCTGCTCTATTCCCTTTTCAACTTTCTTGCCCAGCGTATGCGCGCGTCCGATTTTCTGGCAAGGTACGGCGGCGACGAACTGACCCTGGTCATGCGCAATACCGACCTGGAAGCGGCGCAAAACGTCACGCGCAAGGTGATCGAGCTGATGGGCGAATACCGCTTCCCCTTCCCGCAAAACAAGGACATGAAGCTCGGCATTACAGCGGGAGTCGCCGTCTACCCCTTCCACGCAAAGAACCCCATCGACCTGATCCGCGCCGCAGATTCGGCTTTATATCACGCAAAGAAACACCGCCGCGGCGAGTACGTCATTGCAAGGGTGGTCACCGGCAAGTTGAATCCCGTCAGGATAAACGGCTCCCCCCTCCAACATTAATACCTGACGTTAGGCAATCCCCATACGGGGATGATATGCGTCGCGCGGCGCCATGGCGACATTTTTTGCGCAAGGATTGAGATCACGGAGAGTAACAAGAGGTTTTCTCTGTGCCCACAGCGGTTAAATCTTTTCCGGTTTGCCCGGGTTGGGGGGAAACAGGTTCCAGCCAGCGGGGTTATACCTGTAAACGTTCCCCGGAGATGAGCCACCATGCCACGCAAAGTCAAACTAATTCTCAACCCCATGGCAGACATGGGACGCGCCTGGAAGACCGCCAACGACCTGCGACCGATTGCGCAGGAATTCAAAGGCGACCTGACCTGGAGCGGAACCGTTTACCCCACCCACGCCATCGAACTTGCCAGGCAAGCCGCAGAGGAAGGCTGCGACATGGTCATCGCCATGGGCGGCGACGGCACGGTGCATGAAGTGGTCAATGGTTTGATGCAGGTCCCGGCGGAGAAGAGACCCGTGATGGGCATCGTCCCCATCGGCTCGGGCAACGACTTCGCCTATGCAGTCGGCATCCACCAAAAAGCCAGCCACGCCCTCGCCCACGCCCTCAACGCCGAAACCGTCCAACCCGTGGACATCGGCTTGATGACCGACGAACATGGGCGCAAGGAATACTTCGACAACACCATCGGCATCGGCTTCGACGCCATCGTCACCATCCGCTCGCACAAACTGCCCATCGTCAAGGGCTTCCTCATGTACCTCACCGCCGTCATCCAGACCATCATCCTCAACCACAACCCCGCCAGGGTAAAAGTGGAAACCGACGGCGGCAACTGGGAGGAGGAACTGCTCATGCTCACCCTCTGCAACGGACCGCGCGAAGGCGGCGGCTTCATGCTCTCTCCCGACTCAAAAAACAACGACGGCACACTGGAAAGCGTCGCCGTCACCAAAGTCTCACGCGCCACCATGTTCCGCCTCGTGCCGGAATTCCTGAACGGCACGCACATGCGCTTCAAGCAGATCCGCATGGGCAGTTTCAAAAAAATGTCCATCACATCGAACCTGCCGCTTTACATCCATGCCGACGGCGAAGTCTTTACAAGCTTTGGCAGCAACTTGAAAAAAGCGGAATTTGAAATCCTGCCGCAGGCATTGAAGGTGGTTATGGGAATCAAGTAACAAGCGGCGAGAAACGGGTAAAATTCCCTCATTGTTCTCGCCCCCCTCTCATGCCCACCCTCGACCAATCCCTCCTCAAAACCGATATTGGACATCTCCGCATCGTCGCCGAATTCTGGGGATTGGAATTGGAATCCACGGATGTCGACTCAGCCCGCGAAGAACTCTGCGCCTCTTTGCTGGACCTGGAAGCGGTCTCTGAAACCCTCGACGTTCTCCCCGCCGATGCCCGCTCCGCGCTCAACCTGCTCATTACCGCAGAAGGAAAAATGGAATGGGCGGTCTTCTCCCGCAAATATGGCGAGATCCGCGAAATGGGCGCAGGCAAACGAGACCGTGAACGCCCGTACCTGAAACCCGCCTCCACCGCAGAATTCCTTTTTTATCGCGCCCTGATCGGCAAAGCCTTCTTTGAGTCAGAGAAGGGGTCGCAGGAATTTGCATACATCCCCGAAGACCTCCTTGAGATCATCAACGAAGCCAGCGCAGACGATATCCCCCCCGCCCCATCCGTTGAGGCGCTGGGGCGGCTGGCCACCCCGGTTGAAAAAGCCTTCGAAACCCCCGCCACCGACTTTGTTTTGGACGATGCCACAACCTACCTGGCTGCATTACGCATCGGGCATGAAAGCAAGGCGCGCTTTCAACGAGACTTGCCCGCACTGCTGACAACTGCCGGTATCATCAAAAATGACGGGCTACTCCCCGAGGCGGTAAAAAAATTTCTGGAAGTTTCGCGGCCTGAAGCCCTGGACATGCTCTACAAAGCGTGGCTCAACTCCGCAACCTTCGATGAACTGCGCTTAATTCCCAGCATCCTTTGCGAAGGGGAATGGAAGAACCAGCCGCAGATGACGCGCGAATTCCTGATGAATCTTATCAGCGACCTGCCCGCCGGGAAGTGGTGGAGCCTCCCCGCCTTTGTCAAAGCCGTCAAGGAAAAATTCCCCGACTTTCAACGCCCGGCTGGGGATTACGACTCCTGGTTTATCAAACGCGCGTCAGACGGTCAGTTCCTGCGCGGATTTGCCTACTGGGATGCGGTGGACGGCGCGTTGATCAAGTATGTGATTTATATCTTGCATTTGTTGGGTAAGGTAAGTCTTGCAGCGCCTGAAGAAGGAAAAGAGGCAACGGCGTTCAAGGTGGCGTCGAAGGTCAAAGAGCCTGCCCTGAGCAACTCGAAGGGTCAAAAGTCGAATGACCTTCGACCTTTGACCTTTGACTCGAAGCTTGTTGTATCTTCCAATGGCAGAATCACCATCCCGCGGTCGTTCTCCCGCGCCGTCCGCTATCAATTGTCGAGATTCTGCGAATGGGACGAACCCAAAGGCGACGACTTTTTTTATCGCGTCACTGCCGAATCTTTGAAACGCGCCGCCGAGCAGGGACTGAAAGCCGAGCAACTGCTGGCGATGCTGGTCAAGTACACAAAAGAAGCTGTTCCGCCTGCAACGGTGAAAGCGCTCAAACGCTGGGATGCGAACGGAGCGGAAGCCCGAGTGGAGAGTCTGCTTGTGCTGCGAGTGAGCAAGCCCGAGATCATGGAAGAGATGCGCAGGTCGAGGGCAGGAAAATACTTCGGCGAAATGTTAAGCCCGACGGCAGTGATCGTCAAAGGCGGAGCCATCCAAAAAGTGTTGGCAGAGCTAGCTGAGTTGGGGCTGTTGGCGGAAGTGAAAGAGTAAAAAAGAATAAAGTGGATGTCACAATGAAAGTGTGATGTCCATTTTTTATTAAGTCGCTATAATGCGGACAGGTTTCCAAAAGGAGAAAATATGTCAAAGATCGATTGGATCCAGCAAGAGATCGACAACTTAAAAACGCAGGGGCTGTATAACAACATCCGCACCATTGGCTCGCCGCAGGGCGCGTGGCTGACGGTGGACGGTAAGAAGGTTTTGAATTTCTGCTCGAACAATTATCTGGGACTCGCCAATCACCCCGCCTTGGTTGCCGCTTCAAAGAAGGCGACCGATGAGATGGGTGTCGGTCCGGCCGCGGTGCGCTCGATTGCAGGGACAATGTCTCTGCATGTGGAGCTCGAAAAACGCCTGGCGCAATTCAAAGGCGTGGAAGCAGCCATCACCTTCCAAAGCGGATTCACTGCAAACTTGGCGACTGTCCCTGCCTTGGTTGGAAAAGAAGATGTCATCTTTTCTGACAGACTCAACCACGCATCCATCATTGACGGATGCCGCCTCTCTGGCGCGAAGATCATCGCCTATGAACATAACGATGTGAAGTCACTCGAAGAACAGATCAAAGCCAACTTGAAAGATTACCGCCGCGCACTCATCATCACGGACGGTGTCTTCAGCATGGACGGAGACATTGCGCCTCTGCCCGATATTTACGAGGTGGCGAAGAAGTACGATATCCTGCTTATGGTGGATGATGCTCACGGCGAAGGCGTGCTCGGCAAAGGCGGACGCGGCATCGTGGATCACTTCGGCTTGCATGGCAAAGTGGACGTAGAAGTGGGTACGATGTCGAAGGCGTTCGGCGTGGTGGGCGGGATCGTCGCGGGCAAAGCGGTCATCATCGAATGGCTGCGCCAGCGCGGACGCCCCTTCCTGTTCTCCTCAGCGGTGACTGTCCCTGATGCGGCGGCATGTTTGGCTGCCGTTGACCTACTTGAAGACTCCACTCAGTTGGTAGATAAACTTTGGAGCAACGCCAAGTACTTCAAAGCCGAGATGAAGAATCTCGGTTTCAACACCGGCGTAAGTGAAACCCCCATCACCCCGGTCATGCTTGGCGAAGCGCCTCTGGCACAACAGTTCAGCCGCGAGTTATTCGAAGCAGGGGTGTTCGCCATGTCCCTCGGCTTCCCAACCGTGCCGCAGGGCAAAGCGAGAATCCGCGTGATGATCTCCGCCGCGCACGCGAAGGATGACCTCGATAAAGGTCTGGAGGCGTTCAAGAGCGTGGGGAAGAAGTTGGGTGTGATTTAGGGGAGCAGTGAATAGTTGAATAGTGAAGTAGTCAAGGCGGCGAAGAAAACAACGCCGCCTCTATTTTTAAAAGTTTTTTGAATGACCTTTGAGGGCATTATTATTCAGGTTAACCTAACGTGCTAAGTTTGTAGTATTTCAGAAAATCTTCTTGTAACTCTATCTACTGTATCTCCAACTGCAAATAGTGCTTCAGCCGCATCGATTTGTTCGCCTTGATTAAATCTTTCAAATTGAACTGCTTGTGCATATTCCACAGCGGCTACTTCATACACCATAGCAAGAAAATGGCGCGAATCTTGCGTTCCTCCTCCTTCTTTAAGAGCTAGTGCAATTTGAGGGTGATCTAAATTTATCAGGATTTTGTGTTCTTCTCTTTTATATTGTGACCTTGGATAATCTTTTGTGGAGTTTACAAACTCAATGCTAAACAATCCTGATCTGCGTTTGCTACCGGACTCGGCTGATTCTTTTTGAGTGCCTTTAGAATTTCCGGGCAATAAATTTGGACCATCTCTTTGCATATCACCTTCACCTGGGGGAGTCTTTCCTCTATGTCCATTACCATGTGGTTGTCCAGATTGTTGCCACTTGGAATCTTGGTCGCCTTCACCCGGCAGTATCTCTCCTTGTAAAGAAACAGCTTCGTCAATTTTGCTTTTCGTTTTTCCCGTCATGCGTCGAGAAACTTCAAGATCAAACATAAAGTTCTTGAAGTCTTCGTTAAGAATATCCGCCATCCGTTGAGCTTCTTGCGCCAATTTTTTAGCTTGTTCTGTTTTGCGTTTCTCTCTCTCTTCTTTCACAAGGGATTGGCGTACTTTTTCTAGTTCTTGTGAAATCCATGCGATTAGAATAACCACTCTTGGATTTGCTCGATTTAGAAGATTATTTCTGGTATTGTCAAATGGAGCGATATCGTCACTTACTTGCTCTAACAAAGGAACATCTACTTCTCCGAACAATCTTTCAGAAAGTTCCTTTCCTTCAACATCGCCCAGTGTTGTTTTATGCCAAATACCCTCAGACAGAATATCTATACCTCTATCGTCTTGGTCTAAAGTAAAAGGGGCAGTTTTAATCGTTAAAGTTGGCAATCCTATATGTTTTTCAACTTCTTTTGGCGCTTGAACCGTAATTATCGCTACAGAGGGCAACTCTTTAAATTTGCATGTATGCCCATTAATTATCACATTTGCACGCATTCGGTAGCGCGAAAGATGTTTTTCAATATAACTAATGGTGGTGTCAAGCTCCATGCGCGACGTCATGAATTCTTTTATCTCAATAATGGTTCCATTGTCTTGATCAGTTTTTTCATCAACTACGATTTCATTTACTTCAAAAGTTTCTCCGCTTGTAGCTTTCTTAATATCTTCCAAGTGAAGAGAGACAACATTTCTCTTTCCATTACGTCGTGTATCAATGAGCAAAGATTTGGCAATACCAAAAGCAGCAGACTTACCAGTTCCAAATCTTCCACGAACACGCTTTCCCCGTTTCCTTTGAATATTTTCTCCATGCATGGTAAAGAATCGTTCCAAATCCTCCCTCGACATTCCGCTTCCATTATCAGCAATAACGAGTGCGCCATCCTCATTACGCACCTCTACAGCTACAGTTGTAGGAACATCGTCTTTACCGTTATCTAATGAATTAGAAACGTATTCCCAAATTACTTTTGGAAGTGTGTTGAAATACACAGAATTTTGAAGAAAGACCCTTGAAACATGGCTTTTTACAGATATTTTTTTACTCATTGACTACTCCTCCGAAAACTTGCCTCTAATAAGTTTCCAAATTTTTCTCAAATCGACATTGTCTTTAACCGCGTTATCAATTTTTGAATATCTTTGCTTTCGAATGTGTTCTGGAAAATAATCATTAACCCGAGTGAATTCACGAAAGTCCATAAGAGTGATTTTATCCTTCTCTCCTGATATAAACTTTTGATAAGCACGCGTAGATTGCAAACGTAATATTTCTCTATCTATTAAGTCAGTAGGTGACATTTTTCGAGATGCTGTCGACAATTGTTTTTTTTCATCGAATTTCTTTGCCCATTCAAGCCCAGACTCTGTAAGCATATATCCATGTTTAGATGTGCCTTTTAAGTAATTAATATCCGCTTTACATGCATCGCGTATAGCATACTGAACAATACGTAAGTCAATTTGATCGGCGTATTTTATCCAGCTAAATTTTTTAGGCGCTAAATTGAACGCCTCTACTGCTGCGTCTTCAAGGTCAACAGGCGTTACCGCTCCGCCGAGCCAATATATAACAAGAGTAAGAATTTCAACATTGCTTAATTCTTCATGAAGATCCATTTTTTATCCTTTTGATTGACAGACTTCTGTTCCATGTGTTGAAGCCTAATTCCATTCGATCCCCCATTTTCACGCCTAATTCTTTGAAAAGCTTTGCTAAACTCCATAGGTAGGATTCATCAATCTTCACTTCGCCATATAATTTATTCTTGTAGACCAATGACCATGAACCTGACATCTCTCTCACACTATAAGCTCCAATAACTCCTGTTAAGAAGGCATAACTATTAACTGTGAATTTCATCCTAACCACACCATCCAACCCATGAGTAACTTCTTCATCTTGAGCAAATCGTTTTTGTCTCTTTTGAGCATCTTCAATCTGTTGCCAAGATATGTCGATCCCTCGTAATTTATGAAACCCCTCATTTACCTTTTCAGCTATTGGCGACCTTTTGAGAGTAACTGAAACGGCAGGTAAGGAAAGACTGTGAAGAAAAAACTCTTCAGCTATTTCTAAAAAGCTTGCGACGCCGCCATTTTTGTTGATTGCAGAAATGAGACACTGTTCGCTCTTCGACAACACCCCCACTGTTGAAAGTGGCGTAGAGACTTTGGATTCCCTAACGTCAAAACCAAGTACAGGCAGAATGTGTTCGACAACATAAATGGGAGCAATGCCTGCATAAAATCGACTTGCATGACGTCGAAGCCCATCATGGAAATTATCAATGTTAATATTTGAGTTAACAGCTAACATTTTTAATCCCGCAACCCTTAAGGGGATTTTGCTATTATCTTGTTCGTCAGTTAACTGCTTATAGGTGAACCATTCATTATCTACTTTTTGCAAATTTAGATTTTTTAGTGCTAAGCTTGTAATTCTTTCATCTTTGGATAAGATTCCTAGAGGCTTCCTTGATAGTAATTCCACCAGTAAACAATACTTTCCTTTTAATTTTTTTACGTTCTTTAGTTCCGACATTCAATAAAGCCCTGCGGTCTTTTATGGTTGTATTTCTAGCGTCTATTAAATCACGAATACCGATAGGGAAAACCAAAGGGTGCAAGTTATACCTTTTGTCAGTTAGTAAATTCAACCAACAAATCAAAACTTCAAGTAAATCGTTTTTCTTTACTTTTTTACTCAATAAAGTTTCTGAAAATTCACCGAGAAGATTGTTTTTCACTAATAATTCCCTGAACCTACTTAGGGAGAGATTATCACCATGCAGGTCAAAGATTGCCTCAATTTTTTCGAGAAAGATAATTGAACTTGAATAGCTATTGTGTGAACTCTTAAGATATTTTAGAAGACGACCAGCTGCATTATCTTGAATTTGTCGTACCCTTTCTCTTGTTATAGAAAGTTCTGTAGCGATCTCCTCAAGCTTTTTAGGCTTAAATCCAAACCTAGATATCAACACATATATATAGTTATCTTTTTCGCTTTCCAAATAACTTTGGATTATTTCTGCCCAACTAAAATTTATCCTTTTTATATCTTCGGCGGGTTTTTCTGAAATAATTGTTTTAGTGTTATCAACATAACCATCAATGAGTTGTTTAATTTTCGTTAATCTCTTTGGACCAATAAAATTAATATTTAGAAGCACGGAGTCGGGTACCCTTTTCAAATCGTCGATCGTTTTAAACCCATATTTTTTTAATTTCCCCTTGATTGATGGCAATAAATCAAGAACATCAATGGGAGCTTGAATTGCCTGATTTTGTGTTGGGGCTTCCTGAAAGCTTAATTGAACAGGTTCTTCTTTGACATTTTCCAGTAATGATGGAGAGTTAGGCATTTCATATAGTGCTTTTGATATCTCATCAAAACTCTTTTGACCAATATTGCGAATTTGGTACCTTTTTTTAAGAAATTGCCTGAGATCACCAATTGTCAAAATCCCACTTCGAGCAAGTGCGTGAAATGTTCTTCGTGAAAGATTTAGTTTTTCAATTGAAACATTATCAATATCTTGCATTTTCCCGCCTTATATCCAAGAAATCTTGATTTCGCCTTCCAACGACTTAAATTCCTTATCGCCAGTGACCAATTCTGCTTTCTTCAATTTCGCCAATGCGGCCGCAAAACAATCGGCGTAGGAAATATTCCCACCAGCCTTGAATGCGGCGGCTTGGCGGGTTAAATTCCAGTCTGCTTCCACGATCTCAATTCCCATCCCCTTGATTTCATGAATGTACTGGTCTGCGATCTCAGGGGAGTTATTTCGGGCAATGGAATACCAAATCTCCCCCAAATTTACAACGGTCATCAAAAGGCTGGTATCGCTTTCCACCGCTTTGTGAATCAACCCCCTCACAAAGTCTGCGCCTGGTTCATCTTCAAAGAAAGCCATCAATGCATACGAGTCAAGAACTTTGGTTGCCATGTTTATTTTTCCCTTTCCTTGTCCTTGCGGCGTTCATCCATCAATGTTTTCAACCCGCCCTTTCCTTTGAGCGAGCCTTGCAATCCTCTGAGATATTGTTCAGTCACAGGCTTCAAGACGATCGCATCCCCAATATCTGTGACGATTATTTTTGTTCCATTCTTGATCCCGTATTTTCGCCGCAACGAGGCGGGAATAACGATCTGCCCCTTAATGGTTGCGTAGGTTTCCATTTTAGCTCCTTTACATGGAGTATGTTACCTTAATCTAAAATGTAAGTCAATGGACAAAAAGTATTACTTTTATAAGTAAATCCCCCATTTCTCGACCCTCTCCCTTAATACACCCACGATCCGCACTACCATTGACCAGGGGAGCATTCAAATGTTGTAGAAAAGGAGCCTCCGAGAAATCGGGTATAGTACCCGTAGGCAAAAACAAACGGAGGCTCCGCATGAAGTGTAGCATAGAAACCCTGAGCAAAATGACGGCACTGTTGGTCGCAGATTTTGAAGAGCAGATGAAAACCAGCACAAGTACGAGCGTCGAAATAGAGCAAGGACTTCGAGAAACCCTTCAAAGGATTGGGCAGGAAAGTCTAGGGCAACTGCTCACGCTCAAAGACGAACACAATCAGACGACGCAAGAGGCGTGCTCATGCAGTCAAAGTGCCCGACGAATTTCGCGCCGCGAAGGGAAACTCCTGAGTGTGTTTGGGTGGATCACCTATCGGCGTTCTTATTATGGCTGCGCGCATTGTCATCGTTACTGGTACGTATTGGATGAAGAGGAAAACCTGCGGGCTGGAAGCGCCAGTGCGGTGATGAGCCGCCTGTTGGCGTAGCCGGTGTGACCGTTTCGTTTGAAGAGGCGCAACGGCACATACAAGAATATCTGCGGGTGGATGTTAGCATCAATACCATCCGCGCTGAAACCCAACGGATTGGAGATCTGCAAGCCGAACGGGAAAAACAATGGCAGGCAGCGAGTCAGGATTTGCCCAACCTCCAACAGCGAGAAAGAGAGGCTGTTGTCCGTCCGAAACGGCTGTACGGCTCTCTGGATGGGGCCTTTGTGCCGCTGGAGGAAGGTTGGAAGGAAGAAAAAACCGTCTGCTGGTATGAAGCAGGGCAACGGTATGGCTCTGCCGAATTACGCGCTGTCAACCTGAACTACTATACCAGCCTGGAGGAAGCCAGCGTATTTGGCGAGTTGGTTTGGGCAACCGGCTTGCATCATCGTGTGGATCAAGCCGCAGAACTGGTCTTTGTTTGCGATGCGGCAACCTGGATTTGGAAGATCATCGAACACTACTTCCCGTATGCCGTCCAGATTGTCGATTGGTATCATGCCTGCCAACGTCTCCATGCCGTGTCAGAAACGCTTGCCGAACAGGAACGCGCGCCTTGGCTTGGAGCACATCAAAGCCGCCCTGTGGGAAGGCGAGGTTCAAGAAGTCATCCAAATACTTCAAGAGACGTTCAACAGGCATCCCTCTTCTGAACTCATCCAAAGTGCCATCACTTATTACCAGAATAATCAAACCCGCATGGCTTATGCCCATTTCAGAAAGCAGGGCTATTTTATTGGCAGCGGCACAGTCGAAAGCGCTTGCAAGCAGATTGTTTCTTTACGCTTGAAACGCCCAGGAGCGCGTTGGACTAAGGATGGCGCCTCTGCGGTGGCCAAGGCTCGCGCCGCTTGGATTAGCCATCATTGGGACGCTTTACCTCTGGCTGCTTGATTCTACAGAATTTGAATGCTCCCTTGACCAGGGCGTATAATTTACAGGGAGAACATTATGATAGTATTTATCATTGTCCTAACAGTCATTGGCATCGTCATCGCAATCGCCATCTACGACCATTACCGCAAGTGAGCCTACCCATTCACTATTCACTATTCACTATTCACTACTCACTATTCACTACTCACTATTCACTACTCACTACTCACTACTCTCTTCCCTTTCCTCCTCTTCCTCCCCCTCATCATCAAACTTTCGATCCAGGCTGCCATCGGCTCGGGTGGCGGGTAACTTTCAATTTCAAACTCTTCCAAGCCTTTTGCACGCAGTACACGGTTGGCGGCTTCGAGTCCGGTGACACAGGCGCGTTCTAAAAAGAAGGCGGGCGTTTCGTGACGCACCCAGTCGCCAGCACAAAATAGATTCTCCCACGGCGTTTCAATGCCCAAATGCGTTCCGCGTTTGCCCAGCGACGGCAGCGTATGCGTGCCTGCATTGCGCTGCAAATACGGCGCGATGAGATATCCCTTCAACTCGGGGAAGGCGCGGTTCACATCCGTGATCACATTCGCCAGCAAAACCGCATCGGGCTGAGCCAGCACACTGGGCGGTCCGTAGACATGCGCTTCGATACATGCGCCGCCGGTTTCGGCGTGCCAGGTTTTATACGAGTCATAAATGCGCTCAAGCCAGAAAAAATTATGCATCACAAAGTCACCGCTGAACATGCCCGCTTCGGGTCCACGGCGCGGCGAGTTACTGAACCACAAACGGATGACTGCATGACCAAGCCCATGCGGGAAGAACAAATCGTCAGCGGGGAAACTGCTTTTGATGATCGATTCAGCTCCGGGTGAGTCTGAAGCGAGGATGACAAAGGGAGCCTCGTCCACGCCGCTAGTTCCATCCTGCTCCCAATGCACAGACCAGCTCGCATCCCGCGCAGCGTCCACACGCTTCACTCGTGACTTGAATCGAATCTCACCACCCAAGCTTTGAATCTTCGCCGATAGTTTTTCGCAGACCTCGCCGCCGCCGTTGGGAAGATATTCGAACGCCCAGGCGTCGCGGCGCATGAGAGTGTAAAAACGCAGGAAAGCGAGGAAGCCCGCCAGTGGAACTTGATCGGGGTCGGTGGCGAGCCCGTTGCGCGTGAGACCGAAAAAGAGTGAGCGGAAGGCGGGTCCCCATTTCTTGAGCGCGCCGCCGAAAGTGAAACCCTCCATCGGCTGATTCTCGACGAAGGGATCAATGCCCAGCGCCATCACCAACACCGACCAGACGTTGAAAATGGAGAGCATGTCGCGCAAGGTGAGCATGCCCCAAAAACGCGGCGAAAGAAAAAGTTGAATGTAATGAAAGGGCGCAGGGATGATGCTGTTGCGAATGGCACTGCCAATGTTCGCGCGTCGGACGTGATCGCCCACGCGGTAGATCCATTGCTCGTCGGTGGCGGGCGTGAATTGGTTGACAATGTCATGCCGCCGCAACATGGATTTGAGATTGCGATACGAAGACCAGATTCCATGCACGCCATGTTCGGCTAGAAATTTTTTGCCTTTGACATCCGTTTCAGGCAAACCCGCCAAGCGACCGCCGATATGTTCGTTTGACTCGAGGATGAACGGTTTCAGTCCGCGCTCGGCGAGGTGCAGGGCGGCAGTGAGACCAGCAACTCCCCCGCCTATGATGATGACGTCGTGTTTGTCCATTGGGGTGATTATAAAGTAGAGCCTTTAATGTGTCATGCTGAGCGAAGCGAAGCATCTCTACCGATGGGCGTAGAGACCCTTCGCTGTCGCTCAGGGTGACATGCCGGGGAATTTATATATGGTAAAATCGCTTCCGCCTCCGACAAAAGTCGGTTCCTATGGAGGGATGGCCGAGCGGCTGAAGGCGCATGTCTTGAAAACATGTTTGGTGAAAGCCAACGTGGGTTCGAATCCCACTCCCTCCGCCTTACAATTCGGGTATAAGCCCTGTACCCGGCGCACGTGTTGACGATTTTTGATTTGCGATTACAATATCAAGCGTCAGACGAGCAGTTGTACATTGTTGGGGAGGTGCCAGAGTGGCTGAATGGGCTCGCCTGCTAAGTGAGTGCTGGGTTAAACCAGTCGCGGGTTCGAATCCCGCCCTCTCCGCTAAAACGCATTCGCAAGAGTGCGTTTTTGTTTTCCAGTCGCGCGCCCCCATTGAGGGGATGGTATTCGAATCCCGCCCTCTCCGCTAAAACGCATTCGCAAGAGTGCGTTTTTGTTTTCCAGTCGCGCGCCCCCATTGAGGGGATGGTATTCGAATCCCGCCCTCTCCGCTAAAACGCATTCGCAAGAGTGCGTTTTTGTTTTCCAGTCGCGCGCCCCCATTGAGGGGATGGTATTTCCCAACCTGACCTTCTTATCAAGAATCCAGCGTTTCGCGCTTTGCCTTTACGCATCACGCATCGCATTTTACGCCCTGCGTTTTCCCTTCAACGAGTTCACCTTCTCGTATACTTCTTTTTTATTCCAACCGCTTGGTCCCGCCAGTTCGGCAGATAATTCCTTCGCAGATTTGCCCGCCTTTAATCCCTCTTCGAGGGCTTTCAGCAACTCATCCTCTTCCCATTGTTCGTTTCCCACTTTCGCCCTCCCTTCGATCACCAGCGTAAATTCTCCGCGCGGCTCCTTCGATTTGAAATGCTCGACCGCGCCGCTGACCGTTCCGCGCCAGTATTCTTCGTGGAGTTTGGTCATCTCGCGGGCGACGCAGATGCGGCGGTCGCCCAATACGGCAAGGAGGTCTTCGAGCGAGTCCGCGATACGGTGCGGGGTTTCGAGAAAGATCAGGGTGTGGGGCAGGTTTGCAACCTGTTCCACAAAGTTGCGTCTTTCGCCGGATTTGTGGGGCAGGAAGCCAAGGTAGAGAAAGGAATCGCTGGCAAGCCCGGATGCGCTCAAGGCGGCGATGGGAGCCGAGGGACCAGGGACAGGAATAACGTCGAAGGATGAAGCGAGGGCGGCCCGGGCCAACTCGTAGCCGGGATCGTTTATTCCCGGAGTCCCCGCATCCGAGACCAGAGCCACATCGCCTTGCGAGAGATGATCGAGGATGAAATCCAGTTTGTTCAGTTTGTTGTGTTCCCAATAACTGGTTAATTTATTTTTGATGCCGAAGCGTTCAAGGAGTTTTCCCGTGTGGCGCGTATCTTCAGCGGCAATGAGGACCGCCTCGCGCAGGACTTTCAATGCGCGCGGACTGATGTCATCGAGATTGCCGATTGGCGTGGCGACAAGGTACAGGGTTCCCATGCTGCAATTCTATCATCCGCCTGAAATAAAAATCGGGCGCTTGTAAACGCCCGATCTGTTTTTATCCGCCGCATCCCTTGAGTTGGATTTCGATCACTTTGCACCCGGCTTCCTCTTTTGGGATCGCAACACAACATGCGTCTTCGGCATTGAAGGTCGAATCCGCCGAGCATTGCGCAAGGTCCTGTTCGGAAAGTTCGGGCGGCAGGCAGACCTGGAGCTGCACAACGGCAAAACTTGAACCGGTGCAGGAGATGACCTTTTCGCCATTTTTAACGACTTCCTGCCGGCACTTGGAGCCATCGGTGTTCAAAACAGTGAAAACAGCGTTTTCTTCCATTGCGGCGTAGGCGTAGGGTATCTTTTGCACACAGAAGTTGTCAGTTTCCTTTGCGCTGGAGACGGGGAAGGCGGCATCTGCGGAACAGGCGGGGGCGTAAGCCGGACCGGTTGCCGTCGGCTCAGATGTGGCGGTGATCACAACGGTGACGAGTTCGGAGGGGCTGTCGGTTTGTGCGGCAGACGGCTCTGTCTCCGTCGCCGTAACGTCTGGCACAAATAGCTGGTTGCGCAGGAGGAGAAAACCGATGACGGCAACCAAAAGGACAACCCCGCCCACGATCAGCCCGGTGTTTAGTCCGCGTGAGGCGGGTTTGGCGGCGGGAGGAGCAAGGCGCGAGGCAATGCCGCTGTTGGTGGAGAAGGTCAGGTTTCCGACGCTTCCGGTTGCAACCAGGTTCAGGGCTTTTGCCAGTTCGACGGTGTTTGCAAAGCGCTGGTCTCGATCCTTTGCCATGGCGGTCTTGATGACCGAATCGACCTCTGCTTTCAGGTTCGGCAGGACTTTGAGAATCTCAGGGACCGGGTCGGTGATGTGCTTAACGACCACCCCCATGGGCGTGTCGGCGCTGTAGGGCTGATGCCCGGTCAGCATTTGGTAGACGATGACGCCCAGCCCATAGACGTCGCTGCGAAGGTCGATCTCGGTTCCCTGCGCCTGTTCGGGACTCATGTAGGCGGGGGTACCGATCACGCCGGAACCGGTCAGGTTGCTGGTCGATTCGGTCAGTTTGGCAACGCCGAAATCTGAGATGAAAGGTTCGCCGGTCTCGTCGAAGAGGATGTTGTCGGGCTTCAAATCGCGGTGGATCACGCCTTTGCGATGCGCGTACGCAAGACCCTGGGCGACCCTTTCGATGATCTTTGCCGTATCCTCGATCGGGATTGGACCCTTTTCGATCACATCCGAGAGGGAGCCGCCGTTCATGAAGCGCATGACGAAGTAAGGCTGTCCGTTGACCTCCCCCGCGTCATAGATCGGCACGATGGCAGGATGTTCGAGCGAGGCGATCAACTTGATCTCGCGTTCGAACCTCGAACGAAACTGCGGATCGTGCAGCATTTCGCGCGGCAGAACCTTGATGGCAACCTCACGCCCAGAGTTGGGGTCGTAGGCGCGGTAGACGGTTGCCATGCCGCCGCGGCCGAGTTCCGATTTGACTTCGTAGCGTCCGATTTGTTCAGGGAGTGGCATGACCGCTAGTATAAACCAGCCAAAACAAGGGCGCAAGAAGAAATGACAGGCATAATATGATATTGGAATATAAAAAAGCGACGGTCACCTCAAAGATGACCGTCGCCTGAATTGCTACTCGCCAGCCAGCGCGTCGTACTCGCCGGGGTCTTCGTCCACCGCCATCAGCGGCTCTTCCCTCTCCCTGCGGTCGAGAAATTGCAGGGTCTGGGCAACGATCTTGGTGAAATATTTCGTCTCACCGTTCGAATCGTATTTATCGGTTTTCAGGCGTCCCTCAAGGAAGATCAGACTGCCCTTCTTGAGATATTCCTGGCAGACCTCCCCAAGCCTGCCCCATGCTTCAATGTTCGCCCATTCGGTGCTTTCCTTCATCTCGCCGCTCTTGTCTTTCCAGCGGCTGCTGACGGCAATGCTAAAGTGACAGACCTTCTTGCCGGTGGGGGTGAACTTGGTTTCGGGGTCCCTGCCCAGGTTGCCGATCAACTGAACGCGGTTTAATGCTGGCATGTCGGCTCCCCTTTCGTTTCAAGGACTTTTAGATGCTGTGTACGTGTCATTTTTAGGCTCCTTTTTATCTAAAAGAACAGAGTATTAAGTTGTGTTGCCCAGGGCGCGCCTGGGCGAAAATTAACAGGGTTATACTTGTTACGACCCTGCGCTTTCCGTATTCGCCGGAGCGGGCGCAGCGGCGCTTTCCGCCTTCTTGAGCACCGGCATCCCGGTCTTCATTTCGACCACGTTATAACCGGCGGGCACGGCGTCGAGAGCGCCTTCCTTGATTTCCTTCGAGAAGAAGAACATCTTGCCTTTTGCATGAAGATAGTATGTATTTCCTTTTGAGTTCGTGTATCCGAAAGCCATTGTATTTCTCCTTTTATCTAAGTCTGATAAAAGTGTAGAACAAAATTTCTAGCCTGTCAAGTAGTACTTTTGTTTTTGTATATACAAATCGGAGTTTGACGTGGAAATTGTCTCCTCTCTCCTCGACTTAAGAACCGCCCGCCTCTCTCTCGACGGGACGGTTGGTCTTGTTCCCACGATGGGTTACCTGCACGAGGGGCATTTGTCGCTTGTGGAACGCGCCAAAGCCGAAAACCGGCGCGTCCTCGTCAGCATCTTTGTTAACCCGAGCCAGTTCGGTCCCAGCGAAGACCTCTCAAAGTACCCGCGCGATCTCGAGCGTGACCTGAGCCTGCTCCGCCCCCTCGGCGTGGACCTGGTCTGGACGCCCACAGCGGAGATCATGTATCCGCCCGGCTACCAGACCTGGGTCGAGGTCGAGGCGCTCTCAAAGGGGCTGGAAGGCGCGATGAGGCCCGGTCACTTCCGGGGTGTGGGTACCGTCGTCGCGAAACTGTTCAACGCCACCCAGCCAGACAAGGCCTACTTCGGGCAGAAGGACGCCCAACAGGTCGCGGTCATCCGCCGCATGGCAACGGATTTGAACTTCCCGCTCGAGGTGATCGTCTGCCCCACCCATCGAGAAGCGGACGGGCTGGCAATGTCGAGCCGGAATGTGTATTTGAACGTTGACGAACGCCGGGCGGCGGTTGTGCTGTTTCGCGCCTTGAGCGCCGCAAAGGAACTTCACGAGGCGGGCGAACGGGATGCGGAAAGGTTGAGGGCAAGGATGAAGGAAACGCTGGCAGGCGAGCCGCTGGCGCAGGCGCAATATGTTTCCTGCGCCGATTACGACTCGCTGGAGGAGTTGGATACGGTTACAGGCAAGGCTCTTCTTTCCCTGGCGGTCTATTTTGGAAAAACAAGATTGATCGATAATTTTGTGTTGGGATAGGCGATCGGAGGTTTGATGTCCATCGAATACTGCCGCGCCTGCGGCTGGCTTTGAAACGCCCACGGTCAGCAAAAGGTATCCTCTCAATTATTCTGGGTGGTTATTCGCCTTTTTAACGCAAAGGCGCAAAGAAAATCGGCTCTTCCGTAATTGATGGGAAAGAGCCTTACCACGAAGGTCACAAAGTACACAAAGGGGAAAAAGGCGTCAAATTTACAGGCGTTTTTCCTTCGCGACCTTCGTGCCTTTGTGGTGAAAATGGTTTTCCCGTTAAAAACGGTAGAACCAGAAAATCGAATTTCGCCGCGCAAAATCAAGCAAAAGTGAATCTTTGCCTTTGAAAAGCCCGGCGTCTCTGCCTTATGGTTTTGCCCCGAAATTTTGAGAAGATACAACAAAAGCGCCATCACGCATTTATTAAAACGCGCATGTCGCTTCGAAGGCTTCATGGGCTCGATCATGTCGGATGAGCCGTTGGGAAATTTACGAACTATCTGTTGTCCGGCCCCCATATTTTTTATAAACCTACCCCTTTTTCTTTTTGCGGGGCATTAACTTCCCGATCTCGGTACGGATGACGCGGTTGATGCGGGTGGGAATGTGGTTGATGTTCTGGGAGATCATGCGTTTGAAAAAGTTGCCGCGCCAGTTTTGCAAAATCGCCTCCATGTAAAGTTTTTCCAGCGATTTGACCTGCGCTTCGATGGAATATTTTTCGCTCAATACCAGCGAATGTTCGCCAAATTTTTTCAGGCGTTCGCGGTCGGGCAGAAGGTCGGCAAGCACATTGGCGTATTTCCTTACATCGAGCGGCGCTTCATACCCATTCAGCCCGTCTTCCAACATGCCTTCAAAGGCTTCGTCTTTGACTGCCACGAAAGGCAGCCCCGAGGCAATCGCTTCGATGACGGAAATGGGATGGACTTCGGTGGTGGAAGCCGAGAGGAATACATCTGCATCGTGAAAAACATCGGGCAGTTCGGCGCGGTTGACCATGCCCAAAAAGTGAATGCGGTCTTTGGCACGGATGGCGTTTGCCTTATCCTGAACGCCCTTGCGCGCAGAACCGTCCCCGGCAAAAACAAGGTGCGCATTGGGGACTCGTTCTGAAATGAGATCGAATGCCTCGACGATGAATTCCAGGCGCTTTTCCGGGTCCATGCGCCCGACAGTCAGGAGAATCTGCGCTTCGGGACCCAGCCGGAGCCTGTTTCGCAAAGCCCCCGGGTTTTGCGCAGCCCGGAACATGCTCAGGTCGATGCCGTTCGGGATGACGTTGATGGGTTGTTTCACCTTTTGATTCAACAACAACCGGTGGAACTTCGGCGAAGGGACGATGATCTGGTCGCCCAGATCGGTGGATGCCTTGCTGAACCACGCCGCCGCGTATTTGATGATGCCGGTGTTGCCGATGAACTTGATGTAATGGGTGTAGTCGGTGATGGAGGTGTGGTAGGTGTAGATGAGCGGCAGCCGCTTGGTGGAGGCGGTCAGGTATGCCAGCAGCCCCACGCTCGCCGGGCTGTGCGCGTGAAGCACGTCGAAGTGCCTGCGGGTCAATTTCCAGGTGGAACGGGGTGTGCCAAGCACAGCCACATAGATCGGCGGGTTGTTGAGATATTTCAACGAAGGCAGGCGCATCACGTTCGGTTCATTATCCTTGTAGCCGGGGAACTTTGGCGCAAAGATGGTCACTTGATGCCCGCGCTTTTTCAAGCCCTCCGAGATCATTTGCAGCGAAACCGATACGCCGTTTACCTGCGGGGCGTAGGTATCGGTAAACAAGCCGATGCGCAGCGAGCCGATGGGGAGTTCTGCGTTGCCTGATTCCATATATTCACCTCTATCAAGACCCTGAATGTCTTTATGATCCTTCGACAAGTTCAAGATAAGCCTTTCGGGTCTGGTTTACTTTCCCGTTCCTTTTGCGAAAGATTCGTCTTCATCCGTTTTGCCAGTTCGCGGCGGGTAAGCATCGCGCGATGCCCGCAGCCTTTGCATTCCAGACCAATATCCGCGCCGAGGCGGACGACCGTCCACTCGTAGGAGCCACAAGGATGCGGTTTTCGCAGGCGCAGATGGTCGCGCATTTGCAGATCGGGCAGCATGGGAGGATTATACCTTTACGACCGTTGGCAATGAATAATTCGCTTGCAGAGGGCGCGCTAAAAGTTGGTAGACGGGATTGCTCCCTTCGCCGTTCCCGGTGAAGGGTTTACCCGCAACACGCCGCCGAGGACGGCGGCTTTGAGCATACTTATATCAACCTTTGCTTTCACCCGCGCGTGCAAGCAAAGGTTGTCAGTTTGGACTGCAAAAACCTGCCCTGAGCCTGTCGAAGGGTCTCCCGACTTTGGACTGCAAAATCAGGAGGTTTTGCAGTCCAAATAACAAACTTTGAGCGCTCCCACCCTGCTGCTCCTGCGTTATAAGATGCGGGCTGGTGGTAAAATCCGCCAATACTTTTGTGACCCGGCGGAGGCGTCATGAATAAATCCGTTTTTCCAACTGCGCGGGATTTTCAGGAATCTCATCGTAAACTGATGGGTGAATATGTTGCCGCGATTGATATTGCCTCCCGACTGCCTTTTTTTGTCAATCTGACAGAGCTGCTTGTGCCGGAGGAAAACGAATCAGCGTTCATGCGGTGGAACAGACTGGGGATGAGTTTTTTTACCCCCTTTACATGGAAACCCTTCCTTGTTTTTCTGATCGAGATGCATATCCGCTCAAAGGCGGGGGAAATGATCGTCGCGTACAACCAGCTTGCCCTGCGCCTGCCGGCGGGCAGGGAATACAACCGGTTTCGAACGGCGTTGAAGGCGGCGGCGGGCGAGTGCAACCAGATGAATGAAACGCTGGTCGCCTGGAAGAGCGGAAAAACCTTTATGGCGGGAGCGGTTCCGGTTGCCTTGGGCTGGTTCACATCCTGGCTCGGCACAGATGATGTCCTTTCTGCCCTGCCGCGCTTTGGGGTGATGGTTTCAGAGAATTTTGCCTCAGGCGATTATCAATTGTTCGCGCGGGTTTCACTTTGGGTCGCCATATCAACCGGGTTATTCCTGTTTCTTTTGAATCAGGCATTCGAAGGGAAGCGCGCCGTCTTCCTGCCGGTTTTTACCCTGGATAAAATCAAAGCATCGTCCCATAATGTTTACGCCAGCGAAGACGCCCTGTTCGAATTAATTGGACACAGGAAAACGCCTGAGTTCGCCCTGGATGCCCTGGGGTTGACCGTTGGCATGATTGCCGCGCTTGCATTGTTCATGCTGCGGATTCGGTATTATCCATTCTCAACAAGCGTCTTGAATTATTGCGGCGTTATTGCCATTTCTGCCGTTGTTGTAATTGCATTTATTCACTACAAGCGCCGTTGGAAGTAGCGGCGCGCCAGTCAATCCTTTATCCGTGTGAATTGCAAAACCTGCCCTGAACCTGTTGAGGGACCCTTGAATTTGCCTGCGCCCAAAGTAATACAGGGGGCGCAAACAGCAAAATGTATGGTGGAGAATCGGGGAGGTGGGTTTCGGCGGATGTGTAGGTCAGGCGCGGCGATAAAACGCGAGGCTCATCCATGAAAAGCGTGAAGGTGACAGTCGCTTGCAAAGCGATTGTCACCTTTTTTGCGCAGATTCTGTATATGGGTCAAACGCCAATTCGCTAACCGGGCGAATAGCGCGAATTCTTCGCGGGATGAGTTATATTCGCGTTGTTTACACAGGATTTTCTTTGTTCCGCCAGATGGGTGTTTTTTACGGGTGATCCTGAATTTTATGCCCATTTCCAGGTTGTGCCATCCTTGCTGTCTTCGATGGCGACGCCCAGCGCTTTGAGCTGGTCGCGGATCTCATCGGAGCGCTTCCAGTTTTTGTCTTTGCGGGCTTGGGCGCGTTCGGCGAGGAGGGCTTCCACCTGGGCTTCGTCTTCGCTCGAGCCTTTTTTCTCTTCGAGTTTCAAGCCGAGCACGCCAGCCAGTTGTTTGAAAGTCTCTTGCGCAGAAGCGAGTTGTTCGCCGGTTGCGCCGTTATCGCGGGCGGTGTTGACGGACTTGGAGAGTTCGAAGAGTGCGGCGATGGCTCCGGCAGTGTTGAAGTCATTGTCCATGGCTTCGGTGAAGTTGGCGGCAGCGGATTGAATCGAAGCGGATAAGGCATCAGTGGAGAGTCCGTTTGCTGAGGGTGAGGCAGGCTTGAGCGCGGATTTGAGGCGTTCGACGTTGCGTTCAGCGGCATCCAGCGTTTCGTCATTAAACATCAGCGGGGCGCGATACGTCCCATTCAGAACCAACATGCGCATGACATCGGAAGAACGCTTCGAGAGGAATTCCTTGATGCTGATGATGTTGCCAAGAGACTTGGACATTTTCTCGCCGCCGAGCTGCAACATGCCGTTGTGGATCCAGTAGCGCGAGAATTCTTTGCCGGTGTAGCTTTCGCTTTGGGCAATTTCGTTTTCGTGATGGGGGAAGATCAGGTCGTTGCCGCCGCCGTGGATGTCGATCTGTTCGCCGAGTTCGGCGAGGTTCATGGCGGAGCATTCGATGTGCCAGCCGGGTCGCCCCTTGCCCCAGGGACTGTCCCATGAGATTTCGCCCGGCTTGGCGGCTTTCCAAAGCGCGAAGTCCATGGGGTGTTCTTTTTGTTCGCCGACTTCGATGCGCGCACCGGCTTGCATGTCTTCGAGCTTGCGACCCGAGAGGCGGCCGTAATCATCGTCGCTGTTCACGCGGAAGTAGACGTCGCCATTCTGCGCGGCATAGGCGTGACCTTTTTGGATCAGCCCTTCGATGAATTGGATGATGAGCGGCATGGTGGTGCTAACCTGCGGGTTGGAGGTGGCAGGTAGAACATTCAGGCTTTTGAGGTCGGCGGCGTAATCAGCAATATAACGTGCTGAAAGTTTGAGCGGGTCTTCGCCGAGTTGATTGGCGCGGTTGATGATCTTATCGTCCACGTCGGTGTAGTTCATGACGTGTTTGACGGAAAATCCGCGATATTCGAGATAACGGCGGACGATGTCGAAGACGATGGCAGACATGGCGTGCCCGACGTGGGCGTCGTTATAGACTGTGACCCCGCAGACGTACATTTTGACCTTGTTGGGTTCCAGGGTCTGGAATTCTTCGGTTTTGCGGGTGAGGGTGTTATAGATTTTTAACATATTATTTACCACAAAGGGTCACCAGGGTACACAAAGGATTTTTTATAAACGGGTGTATTTTACCGCATAAAAAAAACAGGACATCTATCGACGCCCTGTTCACTGCTCACTGCTCACTGTTCACTTCTCACTTGTTCTTATTCTTCTTCCCATTCTCTTCCTCTACACGCCCGAAGATCATGCGCCCGGCTGAGGTTTGCAGGACCTTGGTGATGTTGACATCCATGTATTCGCCGATGTAATCGCGCCCATTTTCGACCACAACCATTGTGCCGTCGTCCATGTAGCCGACGCCCTGGCTGTGTTCCTTGCCTTCCTGCATGATGTTGATGCGCAGGGCTTCACCCGGCAGGACAACCGATTTGACCGCATTTGCAAGTTCGTTGATGTTGAGAACGGTGACGCCCTGTAGTTCGGCGACGCGGTTAAGGTTGTAATCGTTGGTGAGGATCGGGCTTTTCAACTGCTTGCCAAGCACCACGAGTTTGTCGTCCACTTCGCGCACGCCGTCCACGTTGATATCCGAAATGCGGACGAGGATGTTGGGTAGTTTTTGGAGTTCAGCCAGCACTTCCATGCCGCGCCGCCCGCGCTGACGGCGCATCCCATCGGGAGAGTCTGCAATGTATTGCAACTCGTTCAAGACGAAACGCGGAATGAGCAGCGTGCCGGGCAGGAAGCCGGTCTTGGCGATGTCGCTCACGCGCCCGTCGATGATGACGCTGGTATCAAGCAGGATGTTGCGGTTGAGGTTGGTCCATGAGGAGGAGCCGCCGCCTTCGCTTCTTCCGCTCAATGCGCTGAGCAGACCCATGATGTCGCCCTGGCGCATGACGAAAATGGATACGCCAAAATAGGAAAAGATCAACACGCCGATGAATGGCAGGATTTCGCTGAACGGGGGGGGGAGCATCGAAAGCGGAAATGCCAGCAGGGCGGCAATCAGCAGACCAACGATCAGACCGGTTAACCCTGCGAACAGCGATTCGGCGGTCATGCGCCCCAGCAGGGAACGGATGGCTCGCGCGGGTCGGGTGGTAAAGTATGGGGTGAGAATCAGCCCAGCCAGCGCGCCAGATAAACTGAATACCAGTGTGGTGCGCAGGGCGCCTTCCGGTGAAAACTCCGAAAGTTGAAATCCCCAGTATCCCCCGGCAAACCCGAGAACGAGCATCCCTATGATGCGAAGAATAAATTCAAAACTCATCAATAACTCCTGTAACAAAAATAATGACGCTGTCATGATAGCATGGGCGTTATTCCGCGTCAATCGGAATAAGCAATGTCTAATAAAGTTGATATAATCGCAATCCTCCGACCCCATGACCCTTCTTGACACCTTGAACCGCCCCCTGCGCGACCTGCGCGTCTCCGTCACCGACCGCTGTAACTTCCGCTGTGTGTATTGTATGCCGAAGGAAGTGTTTGGTCCCGATTATCAGTTCCTGCACCGCGACATGGTCCTGACCTTCGAGGAGATCGCGCGCCTCGCCCGCATTTTTACCGGATTCGGCGTCAAAAAGATTCGACTCACCGGGGGCGAGCCGCTCGTCCGCAAGGACTTTCCTGATTTGCTCAAGATGCTTTCCGAAATTCCCGATCTTGACCTGACGATGACCACAAACGGTTCGCTCCTGCCCCGGTTCGCCGACCAACTCAAAAGGTCCGGGTTGAAGCGCGTGACGGTCAGCCTCGACTCGCTCGACAACCAAATCTTCAAGTCCATGAACGATGTGGATTTCCCCGTGGAAAAAGTGATCGAAGGCATGGATGCCGCCAAAGCCGCCGGGCTGGAACCGATCAAGGTCAACATGGTGGTCAAACGCGGGGTCAACGAGCAGAGCATCCTGCCGATGGCGCGTTTCTTCCGTGAAAAGGGATTCATCCTGCGCTTCATCGAGTACATGGATGTTGGTCACAGCAACGGCTGGCGCATGAACGATGTGGTCTCAGCGAAGGAGATCGTCAAGATCATCGGCGCTGAAATGCCGCTTGAACCCGCCGACCCGAACTACAACGGCGAAGTGGCGGAACGCTGGCGCTATAAAGACGGCGGCGGCGAGATCGGCGTGATCGCCTCGGTTACACAGGCGTTCTGCCGCGACTGCAACCGCGCGCGGCTTTCCGCCGAAGGCAAACTTTACACCTGCCTCTTTGCGGTCAGGGGGCACGACCTGCGCGAGATGGTGCGCGGCGGCGCAAGCGACGAAGAAATCGCGCAGCGGATCGAAGGCATCTGGGGAAAACGCGCCGACCGTTATTCCGAGATCCGTTCGGAAAATACAATTCCCCTTCCCAAAGTTGAAATGTCGCATATCGGCGGATAACATGGAATCAAAGCGACAGTCGCCCGCGAGGCGGCTGTCGCTTCAAATATATGGAGTAATCATTGTCACAAAAAATCAAGGCAATTCTTTTCGACCTCGACGGCACCCTGCGCCATAACGTTCCAACCGGCAGCAGGGTTTTTGTCGAATACCTCAAACATATTGGCGTTCATTTTTCAGGGGAGGATGAAACCCGCGCCGAACGCTGGGAGCATTTTTATTTTGCCAACTCACTCGAGATCCAGGCGGACAAGAAAAAATACGACCATGAGTCGGGGGGGTTTTGGGTCAACTATTCGCGGCGGCGGCTGGTGGCGCTTGGGCTTCATCCAGTGAAGGCTGCCGGCCTTGCTGCGGAAGTTTCCGCGCACATGGGCGCGAATTACAAGCCC
Source organism: Candidatus Villigracilis adiacens (assembly GCA_016703605.1). Taxonomy (GTDB): domain Bacteria; phylum Chloroflexota; class Anaerolineae; order Anaerolineales; family Villigracilaceae; genus Villigracilis; species Villigracilis adiacens. The sequence continues at coordinate 57,891 of JADJBU010000016.1, forward strand.
GCCGCGCGCATCCCCGAAGACGCCCCGCGCGCGCTCGGCATCTTAAAGGATGCGGGATACGTCCTCGGCGTGGTGTCGAACCGCGACAAACCCTTTGACGACGAACTCAAAGAAATGAACCTTCACCCGCATTTTCATTTCACGCTGGCGGCGGGCGAGGTGCAATCCTTCAAACCCGATTCGGGTATCTTTCTCAAAGCCCTCGAACTGGCGGGGACATCCGCCCGCGAGACGATGTACGTGGGCGACAATTACTTTGCCGACGCGGTCGGAGCGCATCGCGCCGGGCTGACGCCTGTCCTCTACGACCCAAGCCGACTCTTCCCCGACGCCGAGTGCGCGGTCATCCGTACGTTCGATGAATTGCATGAGTTGATAAGGTGAACCCTGGCGTACTGCAAAGTTCACTTTGCGGCGAATTGACAAGGTGAACCCTGGCGTACTGCAAAGTTCACTTTGCGGCGAATTGATAAGGTGAACCCTGGCGTACTGCAAAGTTCACTTTGCGGCGAATTGACAAGGTGAACCTTGTCGTACTGCAAAGTTTACTTTGCGCCGAATTGACAAGGTGAACCTTGTCGTACTGCAAAGTTTACTTTGCGCCGAATTGACAAGGACAAGGTGAACCTTGTCGTACTGCAAAGTTTACTTTGCGCCGAATTGACAAGGACAAGGTGAACCTTGTCGTACTGTAAAGTTTACTTTGCGCTGAATTGACAAGGTGAACCTTGTCGTACTCGCGTTAGAATGGGGGTGAACAAAGGAGACTCTCATGGCATGGGATCAAAAGATCATGCGCATTGCGCGCGTGCGGAATTCACAGAAGAAGGGCGTGCTCGCCAAACTATTGACCGCCATCGCCGACGCGGGCGGCAGCATCGGCAGCATTGTGCTGTTGACCGAGACCTCGCGGCAGGTGGTGCGCGATATTACCATCACCGCGGACGATGAGAGGACGCTTGCCGCCGTGCTCGCGGCAATGGAGGGTAACGAAGGCACGAAGATCGTCGAGGTGCGCGACGAGGTGCTGGAACTGCACCAGAAGGGTAAGATCGCCATCCGTTCGCGCTATCGCATTGATTCGTTGACCACGCTGCGGCGCGTCTACACCCCCGGCGTGGCGGAAGTTTGCGCCCGCATTGCCAGGGACCCGTCGCAGGCGCGGCTGTATACGAGCATCAGCCACATGGTTGCGATTGTTACCGACGGGACAGCCGTGCTGGGGCTGGGCGACATTGGCGCAGTGGCGGGCATGCCGGTCATGGAAGGCAAAGCCATGCTGATGGAAACGCTGGTGGGGCTTTCTGGGATTCCGATCCTGTTGAACACAAAAGACACGGATGAGATCATAAAGACGGTCGCGGCGATTGCCCCGACCTTTTCGGCGATCCAACTCGAGGATATTTCCGCGCCGCGTTGTTTTGAGATTGAGGAACGCCTGCAAGCCATGCTGGATATTCCGGTGATGCACGACGACCAGCATGGGACGGCGGTTGTTTCGACGGCGGCATTGTTGACCGCCACCCGCGAAACCGGCATGGATTTGGAGAAGGCGGTCATCGGGCAGATCGGGCTTGGGGCGGCCGGGCAGGCTATCGGTCAGATGCTGATGCGTTTGACCGGGAATCCGGTTCACGGCGCGGACTTGAGTCCCGAGGCGCTGAGTCGCTTTGAAAGGTCGGGCGGGGTCAAATCCAATTTGAAAGACATCATGGCAAACTGCGATATTGTGGTGGCGACGACGGGCGCGCCGAATTTGATCAAGCCGGAGATGGTGCGCAAGGGACAGATCATCCTCGCGCTCTCGAACCCAAACTCGGAGATTGACCCGGATGTGGCGATGGAGCGCGGCGCGGCGTTTGCGGCGGACGGGAAATCGGTGAATAACGTGCTGGGCTTCCCGGGCATCTTCCGCGGCGCGGTGGATGCGAACGCTCCGCGCATTACGCAGGAGATGCTGGCTGCGGCGGCGGAGACGATCGCTTCGATGACGCCGCCCGGTGAGTTGGTGCCCAGCCCGCTCGATAAGAAGGTGCATCGCGCGGTGGCGAGAACGGTGGCGGAGACTGCGATTAAGCAGGGCATTGCCCGCGCCGATTATGTTCCGTATGTGGAAGAATGATCCGGGGCGCGCCGCACCAACCAGAAACAGATGCCTCTCACGAGAGGATTCGCCCTGTGTATTGGACACTCTGACCCGTTTGGTGCGACGCATATCATCTCCGTATGGGGACTGCGTCACGTCAGTCATTAAGTCTGGTGCGACGCACTTGGCGCGCTCTTATAAAAAGGAAACCAAATGAACCCCCTCTTCTTTATCATCCTTATTGGTCTGGCGGGCGGCATGGCGATTGGGTTGCAAGGCCCGCTCTCCAGCCTGATTACGCAAAAACTGGGTTCGTTGGAAAGCGTCTTCATCATTCACATCGGCGGCGCGCTTGCGGCGTTGATCCCCATGCTGTTTTTTGGCTCCAAACTGGGACAGTGGAAAAGCGTGCCGTGGTACGCGCTGATCGCTGGCGCATTTGGGCTGATCGTCATCACTGCCATGGGATATATGATTCCCCGCATCGGCGCGGCGGGGGCGCTGATCACTTTGCTGGCGGGGCAGCTTCTTGTCGCTTCTTTGCTGGACCATTACGGTCTGCTCGGCGTGACTCCGCGGGCGATCGACCTTCAGCGGGTGATCGGGTTTGGGGTGGTAATGGTTGGGGTGTGGTTGACGGTGCGGTGAGGAGTTTTTTGGCCTGATTGCCTGGTTTGCGATGTATAATAAAATAATTAATCGAGGACTTACGCAGAATAATTCTTTTTCGGCTAATCTGGTTTAAAAATTGCGCAGATTGGCGGATTCGATCTGGTATTGCGTAAGCCCTATAATCATGGAAACAGACGAGTCTCACGGGAGGATTCGCTCCGCTTATTGAACATTCCGACCCGTTTGGAGACTGCTTGACATCAGTTAATGTTCTCTGAGTCTGAGGCTCTTTTTCACGGATTCAAGAACGCTGTCTCAGAAATTGATCGCAGGTTTGGTTAAAAAAACAGGAGGTTCTAATGGCTCAGGAAATTAAAGATACAACAAGCGCGGTTTCTGTAATAGATCCAAGTTATTCCGAAGGGGATTATTTCGCAGATCCTCAAAGGCACAGCGAAGACGCCCGGTTCAAGGCGGATAACTTCCTGAAGTTGTTTTTGCGGTTTGCCAAACAAACTTCATTGTCCATCAACTCCTTTGTCGATGTCGGCTGCGGTTCCGGCGATGTCATCAGGATGATCGCGGACTCCTTGAAATCCAATGGGTTCGATTCTGCGTCGTTCAAGGGATATGACGTCTCCCCGCATGTTCTAAATATCAAAAACGAAGGCATCGAATACGTTATGGGGGATTTCTGCGCGTCGGATGAATTCGTTGATGTGGTGACGCTGTTTGATGTTTTCGAGCATGTCCCCGATATGGTCGAGTTTATAAAAAGCGTCGGGCAGCGATGCAAGGTCATCGGGTTTCACATACCGCTGGATTATTCGTTCAATTTCGCCTTGCGGGATAAGTTTCGCGCGAGCCTGCACAACCCGGGTCACCTGGTATTCCTGGACATTGCCTCTGCCCTGAACCTGCTGGCGATATCGGGAGTCAGGGTGGTTGATTACCAATATACATTTGGATTTTTGGCTCCATCGGGACGCCGCACAATGCTTGCAAAAATGGTGTTTCCTTTGCGATACATTGTGGCTCAAATCAGTCCCTGGCTTTTAAGCAGGATGCTTGGCGGGGCAAGCCTGGTTGTGATAGCCATCACGCCGCATGGGTTGCGCGAGATGAATAAATAGCTGGACTGCGCAGCGGCGGGGTTGCCCATTTTTCACCACAGAAAACCTTTTAACTGATCTTGCGCGCTTTCCCAGCACCGCAACATTCATGCCGCCCTATATGATGAGAAAAATCTTGCGGCACTGCGTAAGGTGAGCTTTTAAAATCTCCGCGATCTCAGTGTGCTTTGTGGTAAAGCGGGTTTCCGCCCCACTTAATCCTGAAGAGTCACAAAAACAAAAAGACGGCAGACTCACAACCTGCCGTCTTTTTGTTTCCCTTTTTCCCTTTTTCCCTTTACCCCATCGTCACAATATGCTCATGGATCAAATGCGAATGGCGGTTCTGCAGGCGGATGAAATGATTCTGGATCGCGTCTGCCTCCGAGCCTTCGAGGACGAGGAAACGCCCCTTCTCGACGCCTTCGCGGGCGATCTCGCGGCACACAGCTTCAGCGACGAGTTCCGCCAACAACACCTGTCCCTGAATGGTCGTGTCGAGCCGGTTGTTTTCATCCAGGTACATTTTCACCGAAGGCGCATTCGTCGCAATCACAATGCTCGAATTGACGCGGTCGAAGTAGACGCGCTGGCGCGGGTCCATGCGGTCGTCGAAGCGGATGTCATTGAAGAGCGCGTTCTTCCCGCGGGTGGGCGGCTCAACCAGCGCCTCCTTCTTTGAATGCACCTGCACCATCGCCTGTGCGTGCAGTTTGCCGAGAAGGGCGGTGATGATGCCCTCCTCGCCCACCTGCCTGCCCTCCACTTTCACCTGCGCCTCGCCCACAGACGGGTCATCCTTATGCGGCTTGAGCGCAACCGTCGGAGTCAGGACGACGATCTCGGCGCTGTTCGAGGCGACGTTCACAACATCGTTCGGTCTGGCTTTTTTCTTGATGTCGGCGCGCAGGGTCAGCGTGAGCACACGCCCGGTCTGCACATAAGCGCGTTCCGGGACGAACGCCATGCCCGAGTCGGGCAGCAGGATCTGCGCCGCGCCGTCCCTGCGGTTGCTCAACTCACTGAAGGCGATGTGGTTCAACTCATGCAGGGCGCGGTCGATCTTCTGGCGTAATTGCTTGTCGAGCTTGGTCTGTTCCTCGCGCAGGGCGTGTTTGCGTTCCTTCTCGATCAACGGTTCCAGTCTGGCTTCCACCGCCTGTTTCAACGCCTTCGCAAACGGATGCGACCAGTTGATGCCGTCGCGCGTGGCGGTCAGCACCGGCTCGTCTTTCTTCAACAGGTCGTGCAGGTAATCGCACTGCATCGAACCGTAGAAATACGCCGCCACCGGGTCGTTCTCGTACTTGAGCATCGTCAGCGAGAGGACCATGCCCCTGCTGATAACGAGCAGACCGCCGTCGGCGTAATCGCCCTCCTCGCCGCGCGTGGAAAGCTGAATGGATGAACGGAACAATTCCAGCTTCACCCAGGCGGGATGTTCGGGAATCTTGATGCGCTCGCTCAAGACCTTGTCGCCCTTGGGCGATCTGTATCCAAGCGCGTGTTCCTGTTTTATCCTTCCGTCCGCCGCCAGTTCGCGCAGGATGATCCTGCGTTTCGGATTGCTCATGATCGGGCGCAGTTCGAAATGCCGTTGCAGGTAATTGCGCAGGTTATCGAATTGCGGCACCTTCACATCGTCGCGCGAAACGATGATCTCCACAATCGTCCCGTTGCCTTCCAAAATCCCATATTCCTGCCGGACCGGAACCAACGCCCGGGCAGGCTCGTCGAGGGTAAAGGTCGGAACGCCGTTCTTGATCAGCAGGGAACACGAATAGAAATTGCCGCCCTTGAACGAGCGCACATATCCGTGACCCAGACCGAAGATCGAATCCTTAAGCCCGCGCCCCCACATGCCGCGCACGTTTTTATCTTCCTTGATTCCGCTGGTCGCCTCGCCATACGTCCCCACCACCTTGTCCATGCGCGAGTCATTCATCCCCTCGGCGTGGTCCCACACGCGGATGGTCGAATTCTTGTGCCGCCGATGCACATCAATGAAGATCTCGCCGCCCACCGACCAGCCCGCCTGCTCGAGGCGCAAATAACTGTCGTTGCTGTTGGTAATGATCTCCACCAAAGCCCGGAACACATCTTTTCGTATCGCCTGGTCCGCCTGCTGGATCGCCACGCGGTCGGCGTACTGTAGTTTTCTGCTGCTGCCTGCCATTCTTATCGTTTACCTTTTGCCTTTGTTGCCAATAACGCCGAAAACTTCTCTTCGCAAAATTCAAGAAACGCGATCAGGTCCGCGCGGAAGTGGATTCCCGCATAGCGCTTGAAAAGTTCTGTATTCCGTTTTAACGTCTCCGCCGAAGATTCCATCGTGGCGAACAACATGTTCCTGAAATCGAAATCGCCGATGTTCGCGCGCCGCCCATTGCGCCGGTACAACTGATACGCATCCGAACGCTCGATCTGCTTGATGACCTTCGCGGCTTTATCCCTCTCCTCTTTGGATGCCGCCGGAGTCGACGCTTCTGCTTTAACCGGCTTCTTCTCCGCGACAGACAGCGGCTCTTTCGCCGACCTGGGCTTGGTTGCCGGACCCTCGGCTTTTTTCCACGCTGTGGGCGGGGCGAGCGGCATGGTCAATTGTTTGGGCGGCGCGGCGGACTTCGCCTCCCTCCTCCCTGCTTCCTGTTTCTTCCCAACCACCGCCTCGACCTTCGGCTCCACCTTCCCAACAACCGGCTTCACCGTTGAGCGCGTTGCGCCCCGACTCGTTTCCCGTTTCTTTGCCGCATTTTTTTCGACCTTCGCCATTGGCTTTTTGGCCGCCGGATTCTTGGGCGCAGGTTTGACCTGTATTTTCTTTCGCCTTTCGTCTTTCTTTCCAGTCTTTGCGGCTGCCACCCTGGGTTTCGGCATTTGTTTGGTTTCAGCCTTTGGCTTTGCCGCCTGCTTTTTTACAACAGGTTTTACCGCATTTTTCTTTTGTTCTTTCTTTTTACCCGCCTGCCCTCCCGAAAGTCTGCCGGGACGATGTGGGCGAAGCCGAAGGAGCGCTGGTTTCCTGGCAACTTTCACCACCGGTGTGGAAGGACCTGCGTCTTTCTTTTCCTCTTCCTTCTTCTCAGCGGGAGGGGTGGCAGGCGCTTCCACCCTGGGCGGCGCAGGGAAGGTAACGCCCAAAGCCTTTGCCACATGTTTTGCAGCCTGCCTGCCCGGCCCTTTCGCTTCAAAACCCTCCGCAGCGCTGCCTTTGAGCAATCCCTTCTCTTTGGCGTCGTGCAGGCGGCGTGTCACCAAAGCCGAGTCGGGCCAGTAAAAATAATTCTTTAACGCGAAACTATGCGGGAAGAACCGGAAACAGATCGAGACGATGTCTTCGGTCAGGGCGGGAGAACCGTCCGCTTGTAAAACCTGCACGGCAAACACGACCAGTTCCCCCGAAGGGATCGAGGCGTAGGCATCCCGTTTAAATTCGGATGAGTTTCGGGTGACAATCGGTTTCGGTTCAGCAGGTTGAATGGGAGTCATGAATTGGGGCGCCTTTGTTTTGAAGTGGCGTTATTTTAACACCACTTCAAACCCCGACAATTTCAACTGGCTTTTATCCCGCCCAATATGGTATTGCTCTGTAAAAACTGCGTCAATCGCGAAGATGTTGCCCAGTACCGAGGGATTTATCTCGCCCGCCGGGGCGCAAACTGAAGTTTGCGATACAACCGCGCCATGATGTTGTAAGCCGCTGTCCGTCTATTTTTTCGGGCTTTCCTTGACCATCTGCCTGGCGGTCTGCAAAAGTTCGTGGGCGGAACGCAATGTGCCTTCGCCCACCTCGCCGAGCATTTGCGAGAGTTCCAGCAAACGCGCCTCGCCTTCGAGCGGCTCGACACGCGTCAGGGTACGCCCCTTGTCCACAAGTTTTTGCACCTGACAATGCTGGTCGCCAAAGACGGCAAGTTGGGGGAGATGCGTGACACAGAAGACCTGGTGACTGCGCGAGAGATTCCAAAGTTTATGCCCCACCACCATGCCCACGCGGCCGCCGATGCCCTGGTCAATTTCATCGAAGATCAGCGAAGGGACTTCATCGGCGCGCGCCATCACGTTCTTTAGTCCGAGCATCAGGCGCGAGGTCTCGCCGCCGGAGGCGATCTTTGCCAGCGGTTTGAGTCCTTCGCCGGGGTTCGGGGCGACGAGAAACTCCACCTGGTCGAGTCCGTTCTGGTCGAAGGAGAGCCGGGTTCCATCCGCAACAGGGACGCCGTTCGGGTCGGGCTTTGTCTTGAAATCTGTGCCAAACTGGGCGGATGCCATCCGCAGATCGTCGAGTTCGAGTTCGATGCCCTTGCCCATTTTCTCCGCCGCAGACTTGCGCTTCTCCGAGAGGGTGGTGCCCTGCTTGGAAAGTTTTTCGAGAAGTTTTGCTTCCTGCATTTCCAATTCGTCGATGCGGTCTGCCGCGCCGGTGATGGTCTCAAGTTGTTTCTGCGCGTCCGCGCCGTAGGAGATGACCGCGGGAATGTTGCCGCCATATTTGCGCGTGAGCGAATGGATAAGGTCGAGGCGTTCCTCCACTTCGTCGAGCCGCTTCGGGTTGAACTCGATCTCTTCGAGATAACCGCGCAGATCGTGGATGATGTCTGATAGCGTATCGAGCATGACCTCGGCTTGATTGGATATTTCCGCCTGTCCCGCGTCGATCTTGGCCAACGCTGCCAATGCCTGCGCCGCCTGTCCGATCAGGTCGGTGGCGGCGGGGGTGTCGGGCGAACCTTCCTCGAGGATTGCCAAAGCCTCCTGCGCGTTCTGCGCAAGCGATTCGGCGTTGGCGAGGCGGTCGCGTTCCTTCTTCAACTCCTCGTCTTCGCCCACTTTTAGTTTCGCGTCGTCAATCTCTTCCACCTGATAGGTCAGCATTTCGATGCGGCGGTCTGCATCCGCCTGGGCTTTGCGAAGCGCATTCAATTCATTGCGCAGGGCAAGCAGGGCATGATAGGTCTGGCGGTATTCGTTCAACGGTTTGGAGACATCCGCAAACCGGTCGAGCAACCCGAGATGCGCGCGCGGGTCGAGCAGGGAGAGATGCTCCGCCTGCCCGTGGATGTCGATCAGCAACGCGCCGATCTCTTTCAAGAGACCGACGTTGACCGTGCGCCCGTTGATGCGCGCCACACTGCGTCCCTCGCGGCGGACTTCGCGCATCAGCACCACGTAATTGGGATCGTCCATCAGTTCTTCGCGGTTGAGGATCTCATGCACCGCCTCGCGTTCGGGACCTTTGAGCTGGAAGACACCCTCGACAAATGCGGCGTCTGAATCCGTGCGGACGAAGGTCGTATCGGCCTTGCCGCCGATGAGCATGACCACGGCATCGAGGATGATGGACTTGCCCGCGCCGGTCTCACCGGTCAGGATGATCAGCCCCGGACCGAAGCGCAGGTCGAGTTTGTCTATGATCGCAAAGTTTTGAATGTGAAGTTCGGTAAGCATGGGTTATCGGGTGATTTGAATTCCCGAAAGGCGGGAATAGACAATGGGGGTGACGATGACGGCATAGAGAATGATCGCGATCAGGGAAAAACCGCCGCCGAAGAAAACCATGACGATTCCCACCGGCAATGCCCCAAGCGCGACGCCTGCAGCGCATGAAATGAAGAGTGGGCGCGAACGCCGCTTCTGGGTCACGCGCAGGGCGACATTGGCGATGAAGACGCCCGCCCCGCCTGCCACACCGGCCCCGAGGAACAGGATATAGAAACCGATGAACATGGAGGCGATCCCCACCAAAATGCTGGCGATCATCGAGAGGATGAAGGTCGTCCCGAAACCGGCGAGATAGTCATACCAGACCGCCGTATCGAAGACCTTTTTGCGTTCATTGACACAGTCTTTGCACATGTAGCCGGTTGGCGTACGGACGGCGCATGATGTGCAGATATATCGGTCGCAGCGTTTGCAGCGCAGGGTGGTTTCCCTTCCCGGGTGGGCATAACAGGCGGTGGCGGTGGTTTCTGTCATCTTGGCAGTCCTAATGAATTTTCGTTCATGTGCATGGTGATGTTCTTATAGAAATAGCCCGGGTCTCCAAAGCGGACGAATTGCGCCGTGACATCGGCGACAGTGACATCCACGTGATCTTCCTCCATGAGCGGAGTCGGCGGCTGCCCGTCCACGCTCAAGACGGCATTCTCGCTTTTGACGATGATGCTGACCGATGAACCTTCTGAAAGCACCACTGCGCGATCCACGGAAAGATGCGGCGCGATCGGCACGAGCAAAATATTTCGCAGTTCCGGCGGCAGGATCGGTCCGCCAGCGGCGAGGGCGTAGGCAGTGGAACCGGTCGCAGTCGCGGCGATCAAACCGTCGGCGACATAGCTGGTCAGGGCGCGGGTATCCACAAAGGCGGTCAGGCGAACCGGGCGGAGGTTTTGTCCGCGTCCGACCACCACTTCGTTCAATGCCAGGGATTCGCCGATCTTCTCACCCGCGCGGATGTGCGCCGCTTTGAGCATCATGCGGTTTTCGATCCATGCTTCGCCGTTGAAGAGCCGCTCAAAATATCCGCGCCATTCCTTGCGGTCTATCTGAATGAGGAAGCCGAGCCTGCCAAGGTTTACGCCCATGATCGGGACGTTCGATGGGGCGCAGAGGTGTCCTGCCCGCAGGACCGAGCCGTCCCCGCCGACGGCGATGAGCATATCGAATTCGCCCTGCTTGACCCGTTTGCGCAAACTTTCATCGTACAGCGAGCCAACGGGAGCATCCATGCCCTTTGCCTTCAAAAAAGAAGCCATGGCTTCCGCTTCGGTGAACGCTTCGGGCATTTTCGGATATGCCGTGACTACGATGCGCTTTGGTAGAAAAGGCGAGGACATGTCGATAATTATAAGGTAAACAGGCGGGGGGGGTAGAGGGGTCGGTACGGTGCTTGACTACCTTACATCCATACCTCACGCCAGATTCTGCTCGCAGACGTTCCTGTACCCGCATCCCTTGCATCGGGACGGCTGTTCATGCGACCGGGCAATGTTCCCGCGGACGTCGTCTTCGCGCATGTCGCCGATCAGTTCGATCAATGCCGATTCAAGTTCGCGGGTGTAATCAATGGCGAAATCGCGGTTCTCGTAATGGATGATCCCATACGGCGGGCGTTTCCCGTAGGTCTTTTCCACCAGCAAACAATACGATGCCAGTTGAAAGATGTGCGAATCATACGGCGCTTCGGGGCGCGGCCCGATTTGACCTCGACCGGGGATGATCTGCCCGTTCTTCTCGATCAAGTAGTCGGGTTTGCCGGTCAGCGCCAGCGCCGGGTAGAACAGCGGTTTCTCCACCTTGCCCCAGCCGCGCGTGTCGGTATAGACGACGCGTCCGCCGGGCAAGCCCGCGGCTTTCCGCTGGCGATTGGATTGCCAGAAAAATATGAGCGCAAGCAGGAAGAGAATTAAGACAAGGGAAGTCATAGCAACTGAAAAGCGAGATACGCCACCAGCGTCAGAATCGCCGCCAGAAGCAGAATCCAGCCCAGGGTCTGCGTGAGAGCCGAGGCAAGGACTTGTCTCCCGTGACGGCGGTGGAGTTCGGTCCCGGCGTTAAGTTCCGCTTGATTCTCGGAGGGCGTCCCGGTTTTGCGATACCACCAGGCGCGGCGGCAGTACAGGTAGGAACCGATTTCAGAGGAGCGGATGGGGCGCATGTGGACAGTATAGCACAAATTTTCTAATTGGATTGGGGATCCAACGACTCCTGTCATTCAGTCACTGCGTCAGTGACTTTTGACTCCGTGAATCATGATAAACTTTTGGCGACAAATGCGAGGAAACCCATGACCAAACGAGAAACCTACCCCATTGAAATTGCCGGAATCAAACGCGACCTGCGGCTGTTCGAGATCAAACCGGGATTGCGAATCGCCATACTGAACATCCTTGGGGATACTGAATTGGTACAAGCCTGCGCGCGGGGGCTCGCTGCGAAGGTCAAAGATGTGGACTTCGATATCATTATGACCGCCGAAGCGAAGTCCATTCCCATTGCTCATGCGCTTTCCGTGGAGACGAAGAAGCCGTACATCGTCCTGCGCAAGACATACAAGCCTTATATGGGCGACGCCATCAAGGCAGAAACACTCTCTATTACCACCGGACAGCCCCAGGTGTTGATTTTGGATGAAAAAGATATCGAAGCCATCAAGGGGAAGAAACGTGCTGGTCGTGGACGATGTCATCAGCACCGGCTCGACCTTGCAAGGCATGCGCATGGTCCTCGATAAGGCTGGGGCAAAGATCGCGGGCGAGGCAGCCATCCTCACCGAAGGCGACCGCGCCCAGTGGATGCATATCCA
>JADJBU010000017.1 GCA_016703605.1 Candidatus Villigracilis adiacens
TCGCGGCGCGAAATTCGTCGGGCACTTTGACTGCATGAGCACGCCTCTTGCGTCGTCTGATTGTGTTCGTCTTTGAGCGTGAGCAGTTGCCCTAGACTTTCCTGCCCAATCCTTTGAAGGGTTTCTCGAAGTCCTTGCTCTATTTCGACGCTCGTACTTGTGCTGGTTTTCATCTGCTCTTCAAAATCTGCGACCAACAGCGCCGTCATTTTGCTCAGGGTTTCTATGCTACACTTCATGCGGAGCCTCCGTTTGTTTTTGCCTACGGGTACTATACCCGATTTCTCGGAGGCTCCTTTTCTACAACATTTGAATGCTCCCGACATGCCCATCGAACTGCCCACGCTCAGCCAATCGTCTTTGCAGGACTATAACGACTGTCCGCGCCGGTTTGAGTTGCGTTATCTGCAACGCCTGGCGTATCCCGCCATCGAAACCGAGCCCGCGCTCGAAAATGAAAAGCACCAGCGCGAGGGCGAGTCTTTTCACCGGCTCGCCCAGCAATATTTCATCGGCATCCCGGCGGAGCAAATCGCCAAAACAGCGAACAGCGATAATCTCGCGCGCTGGTGGGGGAATTTCGTGAATTCCAAAGACCTGACAGGTCTGCGAGACCTGTCAGGTCTCAGAACCGAAGTTACCTTATCCGCGCCGCTGGGATCATATCGTCTCGTCGCAAAATACGACCTGATCGCATCCGACAGCAAAAAATTCTACATCTACGATTGGAAGACCTATCGCAAACGCCCCAAGAACGAATTTCTCGCCATTCGCTGGCAGACCCGCGTCTACCGCGCGCTGCTGACTCAGGCGGGCGCGTTTCTCAATGGCGGCAAACCCATCGCCCCCGAACAGATCGAGATGATCTACTGGTTCTCGGATTTTCCAAACGACCCGGCCCGATTCCCCTACGCAGCCGATCAATTCAAACGGGATTGGGATGCCCTGACTCGTTTTGCGGAGGAAATAAAAAACGCCTCTTCCTACCCGAAAACTGAGGACGCCAACCGCTGCCTTTACTGCCCTTATAGATCGTACTGCAACCGCGGTATCCGCGCGGGAGATGCGCTCGACGCCGAATTGGAAACCGAAGCCGAGGAGTTATTCGACATCAACTTCGAGCAGGTCGGGGAGATCGAGTTTTAGCGTTTGATATAAATCCCGAAGTGATTCGCCACGGGGCGCTCCCGCCCGGGGACGTAATTATCAATCGGCGAATTCAAGACCTCGGCATTGCCTAACGCATCCTGCACAACAAGCGTGGAGGAACCGCCGCCATCCAACGCCATGGCAAAATGAGCGTCGAAGTCCTTGAGTAAATCGGCAAGGTCTTGGTACGTCGCGCCTGCGCTATAAAACGGCTGACGTCCGTCCACCACCACCAGGATCACATACCGCCCGTTGCGGTTCACGCCAATCGCCGTGCGCGGATGCAGAACGGAATCATCCAACCCAGTCACGATCTCGCCGCCCTGAATCAACATCCGGTCGCCGGAAAGGGCGTGAAAGATTTTATTCGGAGGCAGGTTGAACGTCAGTTCGTTGCGCCGGTTGATGTACAAAGTCGGTTCGGGTTCTTCATCCTGCAACCCGTCGGCATAAACATCCCCGCCCGACGCAGTGAATCCCAACGGGGTGACCGGGTCTCCGCTGTGCGGGTAATAATCCACGGGCGAACGCGACCACCACGGAGAAAACCCGTCTCCATTGATGGCGATCTGAACGCCAAATTCTTCCATGAACTCAGAGGTTGTCCGCGCCTTGAGAGCGCCGCCTTCGATCTCGTCGGGAGGCGTGACCAAAAAGCGAAACTCCGCCTGCCTCCTGTCGATCACCGCCACATGCGCGATCATGGCATGAGGCAGGTAGTAAACAACGCGGTGATACGCGACTCCTTCATACAGCTGCCGCTTGACCGGAACCGGCGCAGGTCTCCCAAGCGTGAACAAGCCATAGACCCCGATAAGCAAAAACAACACAACGGGCACAGCCCACAATCCGCGAATGCCTTTCGTTTTCATAGCCTGAATGCTATCAGGGTTGAATGAACGAAATGTGATAAACAAGGACTCCGAAGTCGGGAGGCTTCGGAGTAAGAGATGAACGCCGGGAGACGCTGGAGTCCGGTAATGGAAGAATTAAAAGAGCCTCCGGCAGTTGCCAAAGGCTCTTCCTAATTCTACGTGTGTACGTTTTTACTTTTTTTACCTGTCTACCCGCCTGCTTCTCACGCCAACTGCGGGGTTCCGCTTTTCTTGCCAAACGGCGGCGGGAAGATGGCTTCGAACTCATCGCGCGTGATCGATTCAACCTCGAGCAGTTTTGACGCCACAGCCTCCAACTGCTTGCGGTATTTCTTGACCGTGGCTTTGGCTTGCTTGTAGGCGTCTTCCACCAGTTTGCGAACTTCGCGGTCGATCTGCTCGGCAACGGCATCCGAGTAATCGCGCTGTTCGGAGATTTCGCGTCCGAGGAAAACCAATTCCTCTTTCTTGCCATACATCAGTGTGCCCATTTCCGCACTCATGCCGAGGCGGGTGACCATGGCTCGCGCCATGTTAGTGACCTGTTCAATGTCACCCGAAGCGCCGGAGGTGATGTCGTCGAAGATCAATTCTTCGGCGGCGCGTCCGCCCAGCGCCATGGCGAGAGTGGCGAGCATCTTCTTGCGAGACATGAGAATGCGGTCTTCATCGGGGCGGAACCACGTCACGCCGCCAGCCTGTCCGCGACCGACAATGGTCACTTTTTGGACGGGGTCGGCTTCAGCGATGGCATTGGCTACGATGGCATGACCAGCTTCATGGTAGGCAATGATGCGCTTCTCTTCGTCGGAGATGAGGCGGCTCTTGCGTTCCGGTCCCATCACCACGCGTTCGATGGCTTCTTCCAATTCGGGTTGACCGATGGATTTCTTGTTGCGGCGGGCGGACAAGATCGCCGCTTCATTGACGAGGTTCTCAAGGTCGGCGCCAGCGAAACCGGGTGTGCCGCGCGCCACAGAGGCGAGATCGGCGGCGGGTTCCAACGGTTTGCCTTTGACGTGAACCTTGAGGATGGCTTCGCGTCCCTTGACATCGGGGCGGTCGAGGGTGACGCGGCGGTCAAAGCGACCGGGGCGGAGAAGAGCCGGGTCCAGAATATCGGGGCGGTTGGTGGCGGCGATGATGATGACGTTGGTGTCGGTGTCGAAGCCGTCCATTTCGACGAGCATCTGGTTGAGGGTCTGCTCACGTTCATCGTGTGAACCGCCAAGACCCGCGCCGCGCTGACGACCCACAGCATCAATTTCGTCTACGAAAATGATACAAGGCGAATGGCGCTTGGCTTGATCGAACAGATCGCGCACGCGGCTGGCGCCGACGCCCACGAACATTTCCACAAATTCAGAACCGGAGATGGAGAAGAAGGGCACGCCCGCTTCGCCGGAAACCGCTTTGGATAGAAGGGTCTTGCCGGTTCCGGGAGGACCCACCAATAACACACCCTTCGGAATGCGCGCGCCAAGCTGAATGAACTTCTGCGGTTCTTTCAGGAACTCGACGATCTCCGCGAGTTCCTGCTTGGCTTCTTCCGCGCCTGCCACGTCGGCAAAGGTGACAGTGGGATGTTCGCCGCTGAACATGCGCGCGCGGCTCTTGCCAAACGACATGGCAGCATTGTTACTGCCCTGTGCCTGACGGAAAATGAACCACAACAGACCGCCCATAAAGATGACTGGCAGCAGGTACAACGCGCCGCTCAAGACCCCGCCCCAGACCGAAGGCGCGCTGACTTCGATGTTCACCTCCGCAAGTTGTTCGGGGGTGACGCCATAATCGCGCAATTGCTCGATCAGGGACGTATTCGACTCTTTGCGGGATTCCTGGGCGGTTTCAGCCGAGCCGTTGGGTTTGATCACCTGGATGGTGTCGTCGCTCTCAATCGTGATGCGGGCAACCTGACCCGCCTGGATCATCCGAGCCACTTCGCTGATGGTAAGCGGCTCAGATGCGGCGGTCGTGTCGCGCATCCCAATAAACACCATCGCGCCGATGGCTACGAGCAGGAGAAAGTACACAAAAAAGGATTGACCTCGGGAATTCACAGAATCCTCCAAAATTTACTTACGGGCAGATTATACCAAGTCACCACCTAGACGCGGCGGCTTGGGGTTTTATTATTACGATTCTCTAACATGGCTCGAAATTTAGCCCGATCCGGCTTGCAAAACCCATCAAGTCCCGGATTAAGCCGGTTATTCAGCGAAATCCAGTTCGACGGGGCAATGGTCTGACCCCGTCACCCCTTCATGCACGATCACGTCACGGACTTTTGGCATGAGCGACTCAGAGACGAGAAAATAGTCGAGCCGCCAGCCAATGCCCCGGGCGCGGGCGTTGAGGCGGTAGGTCCACCAGGTATATTGGACCCGGTCCGGATGGAGACGTCGATAGGCATCGGCAAAACCGGCTTCGAGAAAATTCTGAACCCACTCGCGTTCCTCCGGCATGAAGCCCGAGGTCTTTTCATTGGCTTTGGGATTCTTCAGATCAATGGGCATGTGGGCGGTGTTGAAATCGCCTGTGATTACGATCATCTCCCCTTTTGAATGAAGGGAATTGCATAACTCAAGCAGGCGCGCATAAAAACGCAGTTTGTAATCCACGCGCTCATGTCCGCGCTGCCCGTTGGGAAAGTAAATATTGAAGAGGCGCAAATTCCCCCAACGGGTTTGGAGGACGCGCCCCTCCACGTCGAATTCCGGATCGCCAATTCCTGTCACGATCTCATCCGGAGGGTTTCCATAAAAAGTGGTTACACCGCTGTACCCGGCGCGTTCGGCGGCATTCCAGACAAACGGGAGTTTCAACAGAGCCGATTGTTCGGGAGTCAACTGCTCCGGGCGAGCCTTGACCTCTTGAAGGCAAAGCGCGTCTGGAGATTGCTCGAATGCCCATTCCAGCGCCTGCTTTCCAAGCGCGGCGCGTATGCCATTCACATTCCATGTAATGATTTTCATCGAAATCGTCCGGTCTCTTTATGGTAAACTAGTTTACAAGGCAGAAGAATATGGATGAAACACTTTCAAGAAACATCCTGTGCGTGGAAGATGAACCCGAAATGATCGACCTGATCCGGTTGATCCTTTCGAGAAAAGGGTTCAACGTGCGGGGCGCGGCGGGCGGCGTGGAGGGTATCCGCCTCATCCGCGAACTTCGCCCCGACCTTGTCCTGCTCGACCTGATGATGCCAGACATGGATGGCTGGGAAGTATATCAACAAATGAAAGCCGATGCGGCGCTGAGAGACATCCCGGTGATCGTGGTTACGGCAAAAGCGCAAAATATAGATAAAGTCCTCGGTCTGCACATCGCCAAGGTGGACGATTACATCGCCAAGCCCTTCAGCCCACAGGAATTACTGGAAAGCGTCGAGAGGGTTTTCAACCAAAAGTGACCCATCCGGGCGGCGATCAAGCCGCCCGTTCCATGACAAGACATGCCCCGCCCCATTTATATTGCCAATCTCAGCAGAAATTTGGAGAAGCCCGCCCGCGTGGGATACTGCGACTCTTTTGCCTGTCGTTTACGCGGATTGATGTTCCGCCCGCTTCTCGACCCGGACGACGGCCTGCTCCTGGTCGAAAAGCGTGATTCACGCCTCGACACGTCCATCCACATGTTCTTCGTGCCCTTCGACCTCGCCGTGTTCTGGATCAACTCCGACATGACGGTGGTGGACAAGGTCATCGCCAAATCATGGAAGCCCGCCTACTTCCCCAAAGCAGACGCAAGATACACCCTTGAGATTCATCCAGACCGCTGGGCAGATTACGAGATCGGGGACAGAGTTGAATTCAAAAATGCTTAAATTCCGCCACATCCTTCCCATTCTATTTCTTCTTTCATCTTTCTTTTTTCCCCTTCGCTCCACCCGCGCACAGGAATCGAGCGGACCCATTTACATCGTCCAGCCGGGAGACAGTTTGTATTCGATTGCGGCGCGGTTCAGCGTCAGCCTCGATGAGTTATTGGCTGTCAACGGGATCGTTGACCCGAATACGCTCGCGGCGGGTCAGCAGTTAATCATCCCCGGTCTTGAGGGAATCACCGGCATCCTCGACACGAGGTTCATCAATTTTGGGGATTCGCATCGAAGCCTGATGCGGCAGACGCAAGTCCCGGATGAGTTATTTCGCAGGCTTAATCATGTAGTCAGCCCGAGCGAATTTTATGTGGGGGCGAACATGATCGTGCCGATCCAGGATCAAACGCAATACGCAAAACGAGTCTCGCCCGCTGCCGGGGAGTCGCTTTTTGAAATGGCGGTCAAAAATAATACAGATGTTTGGACGTTAACCGGTATCAATCAATTGGAAGGTTCGTGGGCGGGTCTGACCGGAGACACCTTGTACCTTCCCGGGGAAGACGCGGGCAACAACGCCAGCGGACTTCCATCCGCTTTTATCAGCGCGGAGATCCGCGACCTGCCGATCAAACAGGGCGGCACGGGCGTGATCACTGTCGCCGCGCAACCCGGTGTGACCTTGGGCGGCGTGCTGGTGGATCATCCGCTTCGTTTTTTTCCAAGCCAGGGAGGGGTGCAGATTGCCTTACAGGGGGTTCATGCGCTGCTCGATCCGGGGGTCTATCCGCTGCGGCTGGATGCGGTTCTGCCGGATGGCAGCACGCAATCCTATGAGCAGTTGATCCTGATCGTTTCAGGGAATTATCCAGAAGACCCGCTTCTTTATGTAGATCCCGCCACCATTGACCCGGCATCCACCGAGCCTGAGTTGCAGCAACTGGTCTCGATTACTTCGCCAGCGACTCCGTCTAGGTTGTGGGTCGGCGATTTCATTTCGCCTGCGATTGCGTATGCCGAGTCGACATATTTCACTTCGCGTTACGGCAGCCGCAGGACCTATATCGGGCAGGGGACAAATCTGTCGGTGGAAGGTTTCCATACTGGGTTGGATTTCGGCGGGGGCGATGGGCTTCCGATCACGGCGCCAGCGGCGGGGGTGGTGGTCTTCGCCGGTCCGTGGACGGTGCGCGGCAATGCGACAGTCATTGATCATGGTTGGGGCGTTTACAGCGGTTTCTGGCATCAGTCCGAGATTCAGGCCCAGGTTGGGCAATCGGTCAGCAAGGGCGATGTGATTGGGTTGGTGGGCGGGACGGGTCGCGTCACTGGGGCGCATTTGCATTGGGAGTTGTGGGTAAACGGCATCCAGGTGGATCCGCTCGACTGGTTGAACCAGGCCTACCCGTAGCGCGAAGCGTTGTGTGCAAGCAAAACATGTCAGGCACGGAGTCGAAAGCGGTGCAGAGTGACGCCGTGGCGGCATCTCCCGACTTTCGAGCAAAATCGGGAGACCCTTCGACAGGCTCAGGGCAAGTTTTTGCAGTCCACATTGACAACCTTTGCTTGCACACGAAGCGTTGCACTTCATCCATGATTATGCTAAACTCACGCCCATGAGCAGCCTCGTCAACTTTCTGAAACAAAGCGATATCTTCTATCAATTCACGCCGACCCAGTTGGAGTTGGTGGCGAATTTATGCCGGGAAGAATCGTTCGAAATGAACCAGGTGATATTTCAGGAGAACAGCGGTTCAAAGGAATTGTATGTGATCGCGCAGGGCGAGGTGGATATTTTGATCAACCGCGGTTCGACGGGTTCGCTCACGAAGTCGGACACGGTGGTCGCCCGTTTACGCAGGGGGCAATCGTTCGGCGAGGTGGCTTTGGTGGATGAGGGGCTGCGTTCGGCAACCGCCCGCGCGGCGCAGAAGGATACGCGGCTTTTGGTCATCCCGCGCGATAAGATCATCATGTTATGCGAGACGTATCCGCAGCTTGGTTATCGTATGATGTACAACCTTGCGGCTGACCTGGCGATGAAAATCCGCAACACCGATTTGCGCATCCGTGAGCAGTTGTTGTATAAACCGGCTGAAAAATAATTCCCGACAGACAGCCTCGTATTCCATAAAAGTATGGACAGGGCGCGCTAAAAGGTTGTAAGGGCGAAGTCCAAAATCAGGGGATTTTGCAGTCCAAATAACAAACTTTGAGCGCTCCCGTATGGACAAAACCGCTTGACCGAAGGAAGAATCCGCCGTATTATTGGTCATTCTCAAGACGGGCACACTTTAGGGTCATCCAAGCAAGCCGAAAAAATCCGGATAGGTTTTTTAGGCTTTCTTTGTATATATATCCCTTGAAAGGAGGTGACGCCGACCCACCCGCGCCTGGTCTGCCTGTTTGCTGCCACCCGCAGTTGCTTGCGGGAATCAAATTTTGTTTATGTTTTGGAGGAGTAAGATAATGAACAAGCGTTTACTCGCTTTACTGTCCCTGCTGGTTGTTGCCAGCATGGCGCTCGCCGCCTGTGGCGGCGGAGCCGCGCCGGCTACCGAAGCCCCTGCGGAAGAACCCGCCGCGACCGAAGCTCCCGCGACCGAAGCCGCCGCGACCGAAGAAGCTGCTGCCTCGATGGGTACCATCAAGATTGCGACCCAGTCCCCGCTCTCCGGCGGTCAGTCTCTGCTCGGCGTTGCCATCAAGCAGGGCGCTGAACTGGCTCTCGAACAGCTCGGCGGCGATCTCGCCGCGATGGGCTACGATGTCCAGCTCGCTCCGTACGATGACCAGGCGACCCCTGACGTCGGCGTTGCGAATGCGAAGAACATCGTCGCTGATTCCGAGATCCTCTGCGGTGTCGGTCACTTGAACTCCGGCGTGATGATCCCCTCTTCCGAGGAATATCACACCGCCAACCTCGCCTTCGTCTCCCCCGCCAACACCAACCCCGTTGTGACCACCCGTGGTTACCTCGAAGTGAACCGTGTCGTGGGTCGCGATGACGTTCAGGCTCCAGCTGCTGAAGAGTTCGCCTTCACCACCCTCGGCGCCAAATCCGTCTACATCATCCACGACAAGACCGCCTACGGTCAGGGCGTTGCCGAGTTCTTCCGCGGCGCTGCTGAAGAAGATGGCTTGGAAATCGTCGCCTTCGAAGGCACCGAAGAAACCGCCAACTTCGACGCGATCGTGACCCCGCTCGTTGCGGCTCAGCCGGATGTTGTGTTCTTTGCCGGTATCTATAACCAGGCTGGCGTGTTCTTCAAGCAGGCCCGCGACGCCGGTTACGAAGGCACCTTCATGGGTACCGACGGTATGGATGCCTCTGACCTCGCCGACATTGCCGGCGACGCTCTGACCACCGGCGGCGGTATGTACTACACCACCGTTGCTGGTCCGGCGAGCGCCTACGCCGCCGCCGCCCAGTTCGCCGCGGACTACGAAGCCAAGTTCGGCGCTACGCCGGAACCCTTCGCCGCCCAGGCGTACGACTCGATGGCTGTCTGCCTTGCCGCGATCAAGGCTGCGGCTGAAGCCGCCGGCGGCACCCCCAGCCGCTTGCAGGTTGCGGAAGCGGTTCGCCAGGTCAGCATCGAAGGTCTGACCGGCGCCATCGCCTTCGACGACATCGGTGACCTCCCGACCGCGCAGTACTTCATCCTCAAGGTGAACGGCGCGACCAAGGACACCTGGAACACCAACGAGATCGTCGAAATTCTCGAAGTGGCCTCCCCCGGCAAGGGCGAATAATCCCGCCGATTGCAACAAAAGCCTCTCTCCCCGCAAGGGGAGAGAGGCTCATTTTCAAGACAGGATTGATGATAATGAAGAGTATCACCGAAAATCCCGTTTACAAATTTCTTCTGTTTCCAATCGGGCAGATTCTTATTTTCGCCCTCGGAGCGAGCGTAGTCCTGTCGCTGGTAACCGTTTTGCTCGCTTTTATCTTTAAGTTCAATGTGACAGATTTCGACCTGGTCGAAAGGACGATGCTGATCCTGCCGCAGGTCGTCATCAACGGCGTCACTATCGGCTTTGTCTATGCCACCATCGCCCTGGGTTACACCATGGTGTACGGTGTTTTGGAATTCATTAATTTTTCACACAGCGAGATCTTCATGGTCGGCGGCATCGTCGGCATTCAGTTGATGGCGTATTTCGAACATATCGGCACGCTGGCGACCATGAACGAGTACCTGGTCATCGCGCTTGCCATCATCCTGGCGATGGTCGTTTCCGGTTCGCTGGCGGTGGTGGTGGAACGGCTCGCCTACAAACCCCTGCGCGGCGCGCCGAAACTCGTGCCCCTTATCTCTGCGATCGGCATGTCCTTCTTCCTTCAGGATATCGTGCGCCTGATCCTCAGCCTGACAACGGGCGAGTTCAACGTCATTCTTCCCAAGTTCGGCACCTTTGACGAATTCTGGAAACTGGCAGTCCCCGGCATGGAAGACCCGCTTCGCATCCAGATCAAATCCGCCATCATGGTCGGGGTCGCTGTTCTGATGCTGGTGGGGCTTAATTACCTGGTGAACGGCACCAAGGTTGGCAAAGCCATCCGCGCCGTTGCGCAGGACCGTCCTTCCGCCAGCCTGATGGGGATCAACGTCAACCAGATCATTTCGATCACTTTTCTCGTCGGTGGCACGCTGGGGGGGGCGGCGGGCGTCTTGTTTGCTCTCAAAGCGACAAAACTCGACCCGTTCTCCGGCTTTTTCCCCGGTTTGAAAGCGTTCACGTCGGCGGTATTGGGCGGCATCGGCAACCTGACAGGCGCCCTGCTCGGCGGTCTGGTATTGGGGCTGCTCGAGTCTTTCGCCGCCTCCTACCTGGGAATTTTCACCAACGGCGCGTTCGGCGCAGAGTACAAGGATATCTTTGCCTTTGCCATTCTCATCCTGGTGCTGATCTTCCGCCCCTCCGGCCTGCTCGGACAGACCGTCGGTCAGAAGGCGTAGAAAGGGTATCCCATGAACACACTCTTTGGCAATTTTTTCAAGAAAGCCAATACGGGTTTCTGGCCCGTGCTGATCGCCCTGGCATTCCTGTTGATTGGCACATTTAGCGTATATCAAAGCCCAAGATCGCTGGCGGCATTTCTTATCCTGATGTCCACCCCGTTGATCCTTTATTTCATGAAAATGAACATGAAGGTAAAGGTTTTCATCGGCTTGATGTTGATCGTTATCATCCTGCCGGTGCTTGGCATCCGCAACATTTTCTATTTGGAGGTCATCTTCCAGATGGCGGTCTTCGCCGCGCTGGCGCTGGGCTTGAATATCGTGATCGGCATGGCGGGGCTGCTCGATCTCGGGTACGTCGCCTTCTACGCCGTTGGCGCCTATTCCTGGGCGATCTTCGGTTCGAAACAACTATCTCTCCTCTATTCCGTTCCGGGCGCGGCTCCCGCCGATGCCCCCTTTGCCCTCGACCCAAGGTGGTTCTGGCTCTTTCTCTTCCTCGGCGTCGGGCTGGCAGCCATTACAGGAATATTGCTCGGCTTGCCCGTCCTGCGTTTGAAAGGCGATTACCTCGCCATCGTTACGCTCGGATTTGGCGAAGTGATTCGCGTGCTGGCGCTCAACCTCGACAAACCGATCAACCTGACCAACGGACCGCAGGGCATCACCCCCATTCAACGCCCGCCCCTCCCCCCGGAGTCGATCCTTCAATTCTTCCGCGATATTCTCGAGCCGTTTGTGGGGCACGTCCCCACCGATGCCGAGTTCTACAACGTCTTCTTTTACTTCCTGGCGCTGATCATCATCGCAATTGCGATTTTAGTCGCCACCCGCCTGGAAGATTCCCGCATCGGGCGCGCATGGACGGCGATCCGCGAAGACGAGACCGCCGCCATCGCCATGGGCATTCCGCTGGTCAAGATGAAACTCGCCGCATTCGCCGCCGGAGCCTCCTTTGCCGGAGCCATGGGCGCGCTCTACGCCGCGAATCGAACCTTCGTCAGCCCCGAGACGTTTTCCTTCCTCCAATCCATCGGCGTGCTGACCATGGTCATCCTCGGCGGCTTGGGAAGCATCCCCGGAGTCATCTTCGGCGCGGCGGCGGTCGTGCTGCTCAATATTCAAATCCTGCAAAACTTCTCGCTGTACCTGAGCGAACTTCGCCAGAGCGACGCCGTCATCCCGATCATCAACTTTGCCTGGAAGGACCTTTCCAATCAATTGGACCCGGCGAAGTACCAGAAACTGGTATTTGGTTTAATCCTGATCCTGATGATGATCTTCCGTCCGTCCGGTTTGATCCCGGCAGAACGGCGCAAGCGCGAACTTGTCGAAGAGAAAGAATAGGCGGTTGACATCATGACCTTACTCAACACTACAAATGTCGTCAAACGCTTTGGTGGTCTGGTAGCCGTCAACAAAATGACCTTCTCGGTGGACGAGGGA
Source organism: Candidatus Villigracilis adiacens (assembly GCA_016703605.1). Taxonomy (GTDB): domain Bacteria; phylum Chloroflexota; class Anaerolineae; order Anaerolineales; family Villigracilaceae; genus Villigracilis; species Villigracilis adiacens. The sequence continues at coordinate 12,261 of JADJBU010000017.1, forward strand.
CGCATCGTCAGCATCATCGGACCAAACGGAGCCGGAAAAACCACATTCTTCAACAGCCTGACCGGCATCTACAAACCGGAAGAGGGGCAGATCACCTTCAAGGGACAATCCCTGATCGGGCTGCGTCCCGACCAGGTTGCCGCCACCGGCATTGCCCGCACCTTCCAGAACATCCGCCTCTTTGGAAGCATGACCGTGATCGAGAATATTCTGGTCGGTATGCACATCCAATTGAAACAAGGCGGGCTCGACACGATCTTCCGCACCAGAAAATTCAATCAAGAGGAAAACGACGCCGAGCAGCGCGCAAAAGACCTGATGGAATACGTCGGCTTGAAGAATGTCGGCAATGAACTTGCCCGCAACCTGCCCTACGGCGGGCAGCGCCGCATCGAGATCGCCCGCGCCCTGGCGGCCAACCCCACCCTGCTTCTGCTGGACGAACCCACCGCCGGTATGAACCCGAACGAATCGGAGGATGCCATCAAACTCTTCCGGCGCATCCGCGACGACAAGGGAATCACCATTCTGATGATCGAACATGACATGCGCGTGGTCATGGGAATATCAGAGCACATCAGCGTGATGGACTACGGAGAAAAGATCGCCGAAGGCTCCCCGGCTGAGATTCGCTCGAACCAGCGCGTGATCGAAGCCTACCTCGGCAGAGGCGCCGCCGTGGCTCACGAGCAAAAGGCATAGGAGCATCTGTCATGGGAAAACTACTCGAACTCACCAATGTCCATTCCTATTACGGACACATCCATGCCCTGAAAGGCGTCTCCCTTTACGTTAACGAAGGCGAAATCGTCACCCTGATCGGTTCCAACGGCGCGGGAAAAAGCACCTCCCTGCGAACCATCTCCGGCATTATCCACGCCCGCGAAGGCAAGGTCCTGCTGGACGGAAAGGACATCACCCATGCCGAACCGCACAACATCGTCAGGATGGGAATTGGTCATGTGCCGGAGGGACGCGGCATCTTCCCAAAACTGACCGTGCAGGAAAACCTCGAAATGGGCGCCTTCACCGTCAACGACCAAAAGGCGATCAAAGACCGGCTCCAACTGGTCTTCGAGATGTTTCCGCGCCTCAAGGAAAGAATCTCCCAATACGGCGGGACTCTCTCCGGCGGCGAACAGCAAATGCTCGCCATCGGACGCGGACTGATGCTCAATCCCCGCATCCTCATGCTGGACGAGCCTTCCATGGGTCTGGCTCCCGTGCTGGTGGATTTGATATTCGATATCATCAAAAAATTAAACGAACAGGGTGTCACCATCCTGCTCGTGGAGCAGAACGCGCTCATGGCGCTCTCGATTGCCAACCGCGGTTATGTGCTCCAAACCGGCTCGATTGCCCTGACCGATGACGCCGCCAAATTGAAGAAGAACGAAATGGTTCAAAAAACCTACCTGGGTATCGAATAAAGCGAACACACAACAATAAAAAACCCGTTTTCACACGAAAGCGGGTTTTTTTGTAAAATGGTAACTGCTCAGCCTGTCATTTCGACGAGCGCCAGCGAGGAGAAATCCAGCACAATATTGAGGAAGGTTTCTCGTGGCGCCTCGCGCCACTCGAAATGACAAGGCGAGGTAGTGAATTGGCAGAGTAGTTACGTAAAATGAGCATATTATGACCGGATTACCCAAAACAGCAGACATCCTCATCATCGGCGGCGGCGTGATGGGCGCCAGCGCCGCCTATCACCTCGCAAAACGCGGGGCGAAGAATATTGTCCTCCTCGAAAAAGAATCCCATTTCGGTACCGGCGCAACGGGACGCTGCGCGGGCGGGGTGCGCTACCAATTCTCGACCGAGATCAACGTCACATTGTCGCTTCACAGCCTGCCGATGATCGAACGCTTCAGGGAAGAGCTCGGGCAGGACCCCGGCTATCACAAATACGGTTATTTATTGGCGGCGACGAATGAAAATATCGTCAAAGAGTTCGAGCGTAACGTCGCCATGCAGAACCGGCTGGGCGTGCAGACCGAACTGTTGAGCGGAGACGAAGTCCGCAGGCGGCTGCCGCTGATGCGCTTCGACGATGCGCTGGCGGGAACCTTCCATCACCTCGACGGGACAGCCGACCCGAACAGCATCGTGATGGGCTACGTCAACGCGGCGCAGAAGATGGGCGTGACGGCGCTCACAGACGCGGAAGTAATTGGAATCACCGTCGGCGGCGGGGAGGTTCGCAGCGTAAAAACAAGTTTGGGCGGGGTCGAGACCCGCACTGTCCTCAATGCGGCAGGACCCTGGTCGGGTCTGATCGGCTCGATGGCGGGAGTCCGCATCCCGATCACGCCGTTGCGCAGGCAGATATTCACGACGAATCCGTTGAAGGAAATTCCGGAAGATTTTCCGTTTGTGATTGATTTTGCGCAATCCTTGTATTTTCATCGCGAAGGTGAAGGCTTGCTGGTTGGCATGAGCAATCAAAATGAAAAGCCGGGCTTTGACCAGAATGTGGACGAGGATTTTGAACTGGTGAATCTCGAAGCCGCCATTGCGAGAATGCCCCTGCTGGAAAAAGCCAGCCGCGCCGCGCATTGGGCGGGTTTGTATGAGATCACGCCGGACGCGCACCCGATCTTCGGCGCGACGGACGTGAAGGGCTTTTCGCTTTGCACGGGCTTTTCGGGTCATGGTTTCATGCACGGACCGATCTCCGGCAAATTAATGAGCGAATTTATTTTGGACGGAAAATTTTCAAGCGTGGATGTATCCATGCTGGATTGGAAACGCTTCGAAGAGGGGCGTTTGATAAAAGAGTACAATGTAGTTTAATTAAACACAAAGGACACCAAGGTCACGAAGGAAAGACCATGGAGAGGTTTTAGCCTTTGTGTACTTCGTGACCTTCGTGTTTAAAGGATTTTATGACTTCAGCGGAAATCATCACCATCGGCACGGAAATATTACTCGGCGAGATCGTGGACACGAACACGCGTTATATCGCGCGCACGCTGCGCGGGTTGGGCGTGGACCTGTATCGCACCATTACCATCGGCGATAACGTGGAGCGCATTGCCAGCGCCATCAGCCATTCGATGGAACGCGCCGACATCGTCATCACCACCGGCGGGCTGGGTCCCACCGTGGACGATCCCACGCGCGAAGCCGTCGCCAGGGCGGTCGGGGTCGAAACCGAATTCCGCGAAGACCTCTGGCAACAGGTCGTCGAAACCATCGGGCGGTACGGGCGCAAACCGGCTGAGAACCAAAAACGCCAGGCGTACGTTCCCAAAGGCGCGATTGGTTTGCGCAACCCCGTCGGCACCGCGCCGTGTTTCATCGTTGAGCGTCCCCCTCTCCTCTCAGGAGAGGGTCTAGGGGTGAGGTCAGTCATCTCATTGCCCGGCGTGCCGGCCGAAATGGAACTCATCCTGCGCGAGTCGGTCATTCCGTACTTGCAAAAAAGATTCGGTCTCAATGAAATCATCAAAGTGCGCGTGCTTCACTGCTCCGGTCTGGGCGAAGGCATGATCGACGAAAAGATCGCCGACCTCGAAACGCTCAGCAACCCCACCGTCGGTCTCGCCGCGCATACGGGCGTGGTGGATGTCCGCATCGCCGCAAAAGCAAAAAGCGAGTCTGAGGCGGACGAGATGATCGCCAAAGTTGAAGCGCAGGTACGCGAACGCCTTGGCAGCGTCGTCTTCGGCGCGGACGATGACAGACTCGAAAACGTCGTATTGGATTTGTTGGAAAAACGCGGCTGGAAACTGACCGCCATCTCAAGCGGACTCGACGACCCCATCTTTCGCAAACTCTCAAACAGCGCTTCTTTCCCGGGCTTGAACCTTGACTCTTTAACCCAAGCCTTGCGCGCCGCCCGAGCGGATTCAAATGCAGACATCGCCCTGGGCATCGCAGTCCATCCCGACGAACGCGCCGCCGACATGGCGATGATCACGCCCAAAGGCGAAAAGACGCACCGCATCACCTACGGCGGTCCGCCGCGCAGCCTTCCGCGCTGGAGCATGAACCTGGCATTGAACTGGCTCAGGACAACTTTAGAGGAAACCTAGTGCCGCCGAAACCCAAACCGCGCAAAACAAACGACACGCCGCTCGTCATCCTAGCCTGGGGTCTGAACATTTTCGGGCTGATGGCGGTCGCGCTTGTGATGGTTGCCTACCTGGCAATGAACCCCGTCCGCGCCGCTACGCAGGAACCGCAACCGGGCTTCACTGCCACCATGCCGCCGACGTTCACGCCGGTGCCGCAGCTCATCAACCTGCCGACCATCACCCCGAACCCGCGCAGCACAATGATCGTCATCCAGTCGCCGACGCCCTTCGTGCTGCAAAACGCCGGGCAGGGACTCGCCAGCTTCGCCACCATTGGGTACTCGGTTTCAGGCAGACCCATCGAGGTCTATATCTTCGGGAACGGCGAGCGCGAAAAAATGATCGTGGCGGGCATCCACGGCGGCTACGAATGGAACACCATCGCGCTGGCAGACGAGTTGATCCAGCATATTTTCGACAACCCTGAAATCATCCCGGACGATGTGACGCTTTACATCCTGCGCAACCTCAACCCCGACGGCGACGCCCGCGACCACGGCATTGACGGGCGCGTCAACGACCACGGCGTGGATTTGAACCGCAACTTCCCCGCCAACTGGAAAAAGACCTGGGACCGCGACGGCTGCTGGTCGCTCACCCCCACCACCGGCGGCACGGGTCCCGGCTCGGAGCCCGAAACTCAGGCAGTGATGTACTTCCTGCAAACGCACGATGTCGAAACGCTCATCAGTTATCACAGCGCCGCGCTGGGGGTCTTCCCCGGCGGCGAACCCTGGGAGGCGGACTCGAAGAAATTCTCGAAGGCATTATCCAAAGCCACCGGCTATCCCTACCCGCCCATCGACACGGGCTGCGTCTATACCGGCACCCTTGCCGATTACGCCGTCGAACTCGGCATCACCGCGGCGGATATGGAACTCTCCACGCACAAATACACCGACTTCGAGGAAAACCTCAACGCCCTGGAAGTGCTGTTGAATTGGAGATAACTCACACACTCAATGTCATGCTGAGCGAAGCGACACATGCATCGCAGTGCGAATGCAGTGCGATGAGCATCTCTACTTCAATCTCAGAGACCCTGAGTGGCGCCCTGCGCCACTCAGGGTGACAATCAAAGGAGACTAAATGACCCAACCCATAGACACCCTCTTCACCAACGCCATTGTCCTGACGATGGACGAAAAACTGACCCAATACGATCCCGGCGCGGTCGCTGTAAACGGCGACTCCATCGTCGCGGTTGGATTTGAAACAGACCTCAAAAAGGAATTTACAGCAAAGGAAGTCGTAGACTGTGGCGGAAAAATCCTCATGCCGGGGCTGGTCAACGCGCACACCCACGTGCCGATGACCCTCGTCCGCGGGCTGGCGGATGATTTGCGGCTCGACGTCTGGTTGATGGGCTACATGCTGCCGGTGGAGCGAGAGTTCGTCTCGCCGGAGTTCGTGCGGCTCGGAACGCTGATCGCCTGCGCCGAACAGATCCGCAGCGGGGTGACAACCTTCAATGATATGTACTTCTTCGAAGATGACATCGCCCAGGCGACCGCCGATGCGGGGATGCGCGCCGTTTGCGGCGAATCCGTCATGAAATATCCCGCGCCGGACGCGCCTTCGTACGATGATTCGCTGGCTTACGCGCGCGAGTTCATCAAGAAATGGAAGGGACATCCGCTCATCGTCCCGGCAATCGCGCCGCACGCGCCGTACTCGACCAACCCCGAAATCATCCGCGCCTGCGTAGACCTCGCCAAAGAGTTCGATGTTCCGTTGCATATTCACATCTCCGAGACCGCGTTTGAAGTGGAAAACATGCGCAAGGAACAGGGGATGCCCGTCATCCCGTATGTCAAGAAACTCGGACTTTTTGAAGCGAAAGTCATTGCCGCGCATTGCGTTCACATTGATACCGGCGAGATCCGCACGCTCCAGCACGCCAACGCGGGCGTTTCGCACAACCCGTCGTCGAATCTCAAACTCGCTTCGGGCTTTGCCCCCGTCCAAAAAATGCTGGCGGACGGGCTCAATGTCGGCATCGGCACGGACGGTCCCGCCTCGAATAACGACCTCGACATGTTCGAGGAAGTGCGTCTCGCCTCCTTCGTCGCCAAAGCCGCGTCCAACGACCCGACCGTTCTGCCCGCCGCGACCGCGCTGACGATGGCAACCCGCCTCGGCGCGAGAGCGTTGCATCTCGGCGACATCACCGGCTCGTTGGAAATTGGCAAACGCGCGGATTTAATTCTCGTGGATACAAATCCGCTTCATAACACCCCGCGCTTCAAACGCGACCCGCAGAACGCCTACGCCCAGCTGGTCTATGCGTCCAAATCCACCGATGTGACGGATGTGATGGTCAACGGCAAATGGCTGATGCGCAACCATCAATTGCTGACGGTAAACGAAGGTGAATTGATCGCGCAAGCCCGCGAACTCGCCGTCAAGATAGACGCCTTCCTGACCGAACGCGAGCAATCGGTGCTGTCCAAACTGATCGCGCTGGGCGGCTCGCTGGAGGAGGAATCGTTCGAGGTGCAGGTCAAGGTTCGGGTCGAGCAACCCAGCCTTATCGTCCAGAATTTGAAGCGCGATGAAATCGAGATCAACCTGCACAAGCATTACCGTCAGTTCGACGAGTATTTCATCTTCGACGATCCAAACCAGGGACGCCTGCGCTTCCGCGAGGATAACCTCATCAATGAAAAAGGCGAGGTCGTCAACACGCGCTCGCGCCTGACGTTGATCGGCGTGAAGCGCGAAGGTGAAATGGGACACGATGTCCTGCTTTCGCGCAGCCGCTTCCTCGCGCCCGCGACACAGTCCCTGCGTTTTTATCGCGAATACTTCAAACCCAAAACAGAAATACCGGTGGAGAAGAACCGCCTGCGCTGGCATATCAAATACAAGAATACCGAGTTCTTCATCAACCTCGACGAAGTGAAACAGCCCGCCATGGGAACCTTCCTCGAAGTAAAAAGCACCACCTGGAGCCGCAAGGACGCCGACCACAAGGCGGAACTGGTGAATGAACTCCTCGATCTTTTGGGCGCGGGCAATGCCGAAACCGTGACCCAGGATTACATCGAGATTCTGACGTCGTAGGGGTGACCCGTCCACGCAACCAGAAACCTCGTTGTGCCAGGGGAGGGTCCCCGGTGTATGGCATGATTTCTCGCAGGGCGCCCCTCCCATTGCAAACGGAACCAAACCCATATTATCCAATCCGCACAGACCGATTAACCGATGAACCCTGACGGGTCGCCCCTACAACATTATGAACCCTTTCAAAAAAACACTTGCCATAACCTTCGCCGTCCTCTTTGTCGTCACCGCCATTGCGGCGATCCTGCTCTTCAACTTCGACAGGCGCGCCTTCACCGCCGAGACCTATCAACGCGCCTTTGCCCGCGAGGACTTTTACAATAAGATTCCCGCCCTGATGGCGCAGGCGCTTGTCTCTCCCGATGCGGATACAAGCCAGTTGCCGCCCGTCATGCAGGGGATGAGCGCCGAGGCATGGGAGAACTTCATCCGCGCATTGCTGCCGCCCGACACGCTGAAAGCCATGGGCGACGGCGTCTTGAACTCGACCTTTGCCTACATCAACATGCAAACCGACCAGGTTACGGTCGATCTAAGAGCCGTCAAAACCAGTATGGCAGGCGAAACAGGCGCGCAAGCAGTCCTATCGTTGATCAGCGCCATGCCCGACTGCACCGCCGAACAGATCGCCCGGGCTTCGATCAACCTTTTTACCGGCGGGCAGATCGAATTTTGCAACCCGCCCGCGGAACTTCTTCCTCTGATAACCCCTGTCATCCGGGCGCAGCTTCAATTCGCCGCCGCGATCATCCCGGATGAAATGACTCTCATCACCGCGCCGCTCCAAAACGATCCGCGCCAGCGGCTGCAAGCCACCCGCTTCATGATGCGCCTCAGCCCGATCCTGCCCATTTTCTTTTTGCTTGCGCTGACGCTTCTTGCCGTGCGGACCCTGAACGATTGGTTGAAGTGGTGGGGCATCCCAACCCTGGTCGCCGGTCTGCTCACTTTCATTATGGGGCTGCTCGGCGCACCGGTCATCGGCAGTGTGATCACCTCCATCCTTTCGAACCGTATGCCGACCTACCTGCCCGAATTCCTCTCCAGCTTCACCGGCGACTTTGCCTCCGCGATGGTGCGGGCATTGCTCGTCCCGGTCATCTGGCAGGGTTTGGTTCTACTGCTAATTGGCGGGGCTATGACCGGCTTTTATTACCTGAGCAGGAAATCTGCCTGAAACGCACTGTAACTTTTCGCCGCATATTCTTGTAATACCAATATGCGGCGAATTTTTATTTCCCTCTCCATCCTTTTCATCACATCTCTGGCTTGTGGGGGCACACCCACACCTCTTTCTCCGCCTGAGACCTCGGTCTTCGATTCTGACAGAACCGTGTACGGATTCTTCCCCTCCCCGCCCGAGGTATCGCTCGAAAGCATTTTTCAACTCTTTGAAGACATGGCGCAACATGGCGACTTCGTCCTCATCCAGCAAAACACCGATTGGGAGGGATTCGCCGCCAGCGTGGACGGCGAATCGCAACCCCGCACCGACCTCACCAATCAAATCACCCTGGCGCGGCAAAACAAGATCGGCTACATCTTCGTCCTCGACCCGCTCAACGGCTTGAACCGCCGCGAGTTCGTCAACCTGCCCGCAGGCTGGGACGCGAATTTCGCAAACCCAAACGTCCGCGCCGCGCATAAAAATTTCGCCCTGTGGGTCCTGCGGAATTTTCATCCGCGTTATCTCGGTCTCGCCTCCGAGGTCAACACCTACATGGACGCCCACCCCGAGGACGCGCAAAACTTCATCAGCCTTTACAACGAAATCTACGCGCTGGTCAAAGCCGAAGCGCCCGAAACGCAGGTCTTCGTCACCTTTCAGTGGGATGACCTGAACAACATGTGGGTCCAGCCTGAGGAGGGAGACAGGCAGCGCCTCTCCCCGAACTGGGAGCAGGTCGAAGCCTTCGAGCCGAATCTTGACCTGTGGGCGATCTCGACCTATCCCTACTTTGTATTCAACGATGGGAACATCCCCGCCGATTACTACACCCCGCTTCTTGCCCGGACCGATAAACCGCTTGCCGTTGCCGAGGGCGGATTCTCGACCCAGGCAGTGGGACCCATCAACGGCTCGTCGGATGCGCAGGCGGCATATCTCAACGCCATCCACGGCCAGTTGGGACCGCGCCTTGTTTTCTGGGTCAACCTGCTGCTGACAGACTTCAACCTGCAATCCTACGCCGAATTCCTGCCGTCCAAGGGACAAAGCGAACGCGACCTTGAAACCCTCGGCTACTTCGCCTATACAGGCTTGCAAAACTTCGACCGTTCCCCAAAACCCGCGTTGGAGGTTTGGGATCGATTTAGAAACGAGCGATAGATGTTCCTATGAATGCTTCGCCAAAAATGACATCACCACATCGTTGAATTCATTGGGGCGTTCAACAGGCAGCGCGTGACGCGAATCCTGGATCACCACCAACCTTGCCTGCGGCATATTTGAGACGATTTTCTCCTTGTCGGATACCGGTGTGTAATCACCGTCAGCCGCGAGGATAAGCGTAGGCAGATCGATCTTATGGATGCGGTCAGTGATATTCCAACCCACAATTGCGCGTAAGGTATCGGCATAGGCGCGCGGGTCATTTTCCGACCAACGTTCCACGAATACTTCCCTCAGGCTGGCTTGTTCCTCTTTCACGAATAACCGTTTGCTCAATACCTCGCCCATTTTGCGCATCCCCAGCAGGCGGACGATGGCAAAGCGCAGGAAGACATTCCAGCGGTCCTTCATTGTGCGGACAACAACTTCGGATCCGGCATTAACGATCACCAGGCTTTTTATCAATTCGGGATGATCCACTGCCAGTTGAAAGGCGATCATGCCGCCCAAGGAAATCCCAACCACATGGACTGGCGCGGCTCCAAGCAGCCTGATCAAATCAGCCGTATCCTTTGCAAAAAGCGGCATCGAGTAGGGTCCGGGCGGTTTCTGCGATTGACCGTGGCCTCGCAGGTCGAAGGAAATTACCCGATAATGTTTGGAAAAGAAAGGGGTTTGCATCTCCCAGTCGCGGGCGCTGGAGCCAAGCCCATGGATGAACAGGATGGGTGCGCCCTCACCTGTCGTTTCGTAATGCAGGTCGATCCCATTGATCTTTGCAGATGACATATGATCTCCTTTGATTTCCAGGGCTGATACAACCGCGCTTATTGACACCCATTCGCCAATTGCTCTTCGAACGTCTCGGCAAAAACATGATAACCGGAGCCATCGCAGGCGGCGCGGAAGAAATAATAAGGCGACTCTTGCGGGAAGGCAACCGCCGCCAACGCTTCGATGCCGGGATTTGAAATAGGCGTGGGCGGCAGACCGGGGTTTTGATAGGTATTGTACGGCGAGACGACTTCCAGGTCGGCAAACGAAAGCGGACTCTTCCACCATGAGTTATTCTCCGCTTGATAGCCGAGCGCGTATTGGATTGTCGGGTCGGCGTCCAGTTTCATGCCGATGGCGAGACGGTTGAGATAGACCGAGGCGATCAATGCGGCTTCTTCGTTGTGAACCGCCTCACGCTGGACGATGGAGGCGAGGGTCACGGCTTCGGTCACGCTCAGGTTTTGGGCGGCGAATCCGTTCTGGAGATCGGTTGTAAGGTTGGCGTTGAAGTTGCGGGCGATGGCATCTAGCAGTTGAGTCACATCCGTTTCGCGGGGCAGGGTGTAGGTGTCGGGGAAGAAAAAGCCTTCCATCGTTGAAGGTGAGTCAAGGGCGAGGATTTGGGGCGGAAAGGCTGAGGCGGAGAGAAAATCTTCGGGGGCAATGGTCAAGCCCGAGGTCGGGAGAGAAGCGGCGATCTCCTCCATCCGCCAGCCGGGAAGAATCGTCAAGACTGCATCCGTCGGGGAAAATTTTTGGAGCGCCTGGGCGATGTCGATGACGGATTGAGCCGGGCTGAGGGTGAAGTCGCCGGATTGGATGCTGAGGTCGATGCCGGTGTAGATGGCATAATCCAAAAACGCATCCGCATTGGAGATGAAGAATTCGCTCTCAAGCCGGTCGCTAATCGAAGAGACCGATTCGCCCGGCTCGACGCGAAACGGACGTTCGCCCCCGTTCACGTCGAGCGGTGTGGTCAGTTCGTCGCCATGCGAAAGAAGGCGGGTTGCATATTCGATGCGGTCGGAGATGGATAAATGTTTCGCCGGGGGTCCGTATAACAACGAAGCCCGCGCGGGGACATAATAAAAGAACGCGAAGACGCACAGGAATACAACCAAAAGAAGCGCGGCAAGCGCGAAATAATATTGATTACGGCGAAGGAAGCGGGAAGACATTTTTATACTTCGACAGGCTCAGTACAAGTTTACGATTTTGGATTTACGATTTTGGATTTACGATTTTGGATTTACGACGATTTTGGATTTACGATTTTGGATTTACGATTCTCGTTTTACTCTTCACGCATCACGCTTTACTTCCAGATACGACTGCAAGATCACAACCGCCGCAAATTCATCCTGATGACCGGCGCGCTTTTTGCGCGAAACTCCCAGCTCAATGCGGGCGGCGCGGGCGATTTGGGTGCTGTTCGATTCGTCCCACATGATGATTGGAATGTTCGTCTGGTTGCGAAGTTCATCCGCAAAGCGGCCGGCTCGACGCCCGGCGGGATTCGGATTCCCGTCCTCGTCGTAAGACTGCCCAACGACGATCAATCCGACTTCATTCTGCGCGGCAATATCCGCCACCTGCGCGGCATCGATAACACGCGAAACGTGGTGAATGACTTTCAATGGGCTGGCAATCGTCGCGGTCGGGTCGCTGAGGGCAAGTCCGATGCGTTTTTCGCCGTGGTCAACTGCGAGAACTCTCATGGTGGTTAGTCGAGTAGTTAAATAGTCGAGTGGTTGGATAGTCGTTGCGGCAAGGGTGTGTCATTAATTCACATCAATAGAAATATTAAATGGAATCAGCGGCAGCCACTTCCACCACGAAGGCGTGATAATGATCTCCGGTTCATTTTGCAGGGACAAAGTCTCCCTGACTGCCGCCGCCGCGCGACCGATCCCCCTACCGCGGATGAGGTTGTAGACCTGCATCAGGTCCACATCTCGTAATGTGGCTTGTGATGCCTGCAACGCGAAGCGGGTGATGCCGGTCGAATCGGTGAACGGAGTCTCGAGCGGCGCAAGGGTCATCTCGCCGTTTGGGGAAAATCCCTGCGGGATGGCGGCCCTCACCGCGGAACCGACAAGGGCTTCAAGATGATCCGCCAGAATGTAATGCGCCGTAAACTCTGCCTGCAATGATAAAGTCACCTCCGCGCCCGCCTGACCCGCCGGGGGTGAATATACTTCGTTTTGAATCGTTACAACCTTCAAGGTGTCTGCGATAAACAAGTCGCCTGCGCCAAGACCGGCGCGGATTTGTTCTTCCGCAAGATTGCGCAATTCGTTCAAAGCCTCCTCGCGCAATCTTGAACGGTCCGCTTCGGTCGCGCCGGGGACGTCTTCATTCGTACCGCCCGAGGTTGGCTCCGGGTTCGTAACCTTCACCGAAAGCCCAAGCGTCCCTTCGATGATCGTGATCGCGTTCGCTTCGACATTTCCAATTTCGCCAGCCTCCGCCGCCTCTATCTTAACCTCGACAATTTCATCCGAACCTGCGGGCAGCCGCGCATCGTTCAACGTGACAAACCGGGCGAGCGTATTCGTCGTCACCACCGTCCCAGCCGGGATGAGAATCTCCTCCGCGCCCGAGTTCGCGAACTGGGCAATGCCGGTCGCTTTCGACCTGGGCGCTGAAATAAGGCTCGACACAACAAGAGTCCGCTCATGAGAGACCGTCATCGAAACCGTCTGCGCGGGGATCTCCCCGTTCAGGGATACCGCTTCCACCGCCGGGCTGGCATTGACGGGAATGGTCAAAGAAATAACCTGCGCTTCGGGATTCAAAACCACCTCGGCTCGCGGGATGAACAAACCTGCCAGCGCCAGAACAGCCGCGACCCCCGTTGCGAACGCAAGCACCCGCCCCGGAAGGGATGTTCTCCACGCGGGTTCTTTGAGTTGGACATTTTCCCGCAGAAGACGCAAGCCCTTACGCGGAGGCCGCGGTTCTTTCCGCGCCCGGGGCGGTGACTCAGCCCAGGCATTCAACTGCGCCGCAGCCGCAGACTTGAAAACCGGAATCCCGAGCGACTCGGCATCCCGCCGCACGTTGTTCCATTTGGTCACCAGACCCAACTGCGCCCCAAGCGAATCCGCGTGACGCTGCAGGACTTTCAAATCCAGCAGGCGCAGCGAGACCTTCTCGTATTTGGGCCACACCAGCAAAATGCGCGGAGTCTTCGCCCACGACAATTTATCGCGGACGGAGATCAGGTCGTCGTGAGATTCGAGGGTGATGATTTTGGTTTTCAAGGGGTAGTTTGGTGGTCAATTGGTCAATTGGTCTTTTGGTCGGATGGTCTGGTAGTCGAATGGTCGTTTCAACGATTCAGGTTTCTTGCTTTTTCGATGAGGGGTGGCAATGATTCAAGGAAAGATTCGACATGCTGCGGGGTTGTATCCATGCCAAGTGTGATTCGCAGCGAACCCAACGCCCAGTCATTGGAATAGCCCAATGCCTTGATGACCTCGCTCGGTTCTGGGTTGCCGGTCTTGCAGGCAGACCCGGAGGAGCAGGCAAATCCCGCCGCATCGAGCAGTTGCAGGAGCAGGTTGCCGTCCACATCCTTGAAGACGAACGAAGCGTGATTGGGCAGGCGTTTTTCGGGCTGCCCCGTAAGTTTCGAGTCGGGGATCGATTCCAGAACCGTCCCAATGATGTGATCCCTCAACGGCTTGACGTGCGCCGTCCGCGCCTCGCGTTCTTCGGCGGCGAGTTTCAACGCTTCGGCAAAACCGACGATATACGGCACGTTATGAGTCCCAGCCCGCAGGCTGAACTCCTGGCTCCCGCCGGTAAGATGCGGAACCAGATTCGTCCCCTTGCGGACGTACAACGCGCCGACCCCTTTTGGTCCGTAGAATTTATGCCCGCCCAGCGACATCAAATCCACACCGAGTTTGGTCACATCCACATCGAGATAGGCGGCGGCTTGCACGGCATCGGTGTGGAAGAGGATGTTGTTTGCCTTCGCCGTTGCTGCCAAATCCGCAATCGGGTTGATCGTGCCGATCTCATTGTTGGCATACATCACCGAAGCCATGGTCGTGTTATTGCAAACCGCCTTTGCCAGCGACTCAACTGTGACCATGCCATGCCCGTCCACGTCCAGCCATTCGAGCAGGAAGCCGAATTCCTTTTCGAGTTGAATCGCCGTCTTGCTCACGGCGGGATGCTCGGTCTTCGCCGTCAGGATCCATTTGGTCGAATCTTTGCGCGCCGTCATCGCGCCGCGCAAGGCAAGGTTATCCGCTTCGGAGCCGCCGGAGGTGAAGACGATCTCATCGGGGCGGCATCCCAGAACAGACGCGACCTTCTCCCGCGCCTCATCCACCGCCGACTCGGCTTTCTGCCCAAAGCGGTGAATGGACGACGGATTCCCAAACGACTCGCGGAAATACGGCATCATCTTCGCAAGCACGCTCTTGTGGATGGGAGTGGTGGCGGCATAATCCAGATAAATCATGGCTGGGATTATACCCGCGCAGAGGGTGCGTCGCAGTACGACAAAGTTCACTTTGTCCCGCCGCTTTCGCAAGGTAAACCTTGCGGTACAACAAAGTTCACTTTGTCACCCCGCCATCGCAAGGTGAACCTTGCAGTACATGAGAATGATAAAATCACCTCATGCGTAATCACTGGCTGAGAATTACGGGAGGATTTTTCGGAACCATCGTCATCCTCCTGATGCTATTTGCGAATCAACTGGGGCTGGAAAGTTTCCCCACCTGGGGGGCGCGCCGGACGGCGATATTGCTCGCCGGGTTTTTGCTGGTCGTCGTTTCCCTGCTCTACCGCGAAGACAACTTCATCGGCAGGACTCTCAACTCAACCGGCGGGCGTTTTTATATCGCGCTCCTTGCGCTGAACGCGGGCATCGTCCTCACCTACCTCTGGTTCGCCTCAGACGGATTATGGAAATCCCTGCCCAACGAGACAGACTACATCGACCTGCAAGCGAACGCCTTTGCCAAAGGTCAGATCGAACTGGACGTTCAACCTGACCCGGCATTATTGGAGTTCAAAGATGAAAGCCTGTACGAACCCGTCAACCGCGAAGGGATTCCCGTTTTGTGGGACGCGACTCTTTACAACGAAAAATACTATCTCTACTGGGGTCCCGCGCCCGCGCTCGTCATCGCCCCGATCAAATTGATCCACAAGGAAGACCTCGGCGATAAACTGCTTTGCCTGCTCTTTCTTGCCGGGACACTTCTTTTCCTCAACCTCATCATCCTTTATTTGCGAAAGAGATATTTCGAGCACATCCCGCATTGGGCGATTCTCGCCGCGGTCGCATTTGCGGGCTTGGTCAACCCAATGCCGTATGTGCTGGTCGAGGGACGCATCTACGAAGCCGCCATCGTCGCCGCGCAATTCTTCCTCGTGGGTGGATTTTATTTCCTCCTGCCCGCGCTCGATAAACCGACGAAGTTCCGCCTCATCCTCGCCGGGACCTTTTTCGCCCTCGCCATCGGTTCGCGTACGACGGTTCTTCCCGCCATCGGTCTGCTCTCGATCCTTTTCCTCATCTGGGCGATTCAAACCCAACGCCCACTCCTTATCCCCATCCTGATTTCGTTCGCCGCTCCCCTCCTGGTCGGCGGATTGATGTATGGCTGGTACAACCATGCGCGGTTCGATTCATTTACCGAGTTCGGTTATCGCTATCAACTCACCAGTTACAACCTGTACGAAAAGATCGGCGAAACTTTTGCCATCGAATACATCCCGCCCAATCTCTACAAAACCATCCTCAACCCGCTCGAAAGACGCGACACCTTCCCGCGCCTCTTCCCCACCCGCTGGTCGGGTCCCGGCTGGCTGACGGACTATCATCCCAAAATGTACCTGACCTACACCGAAAACATCACAGGGATTCTCGTCAGCAGTCCATTCGCCCTGCTTGCCCTGCTATCATTCGTCAAGCCGCGGAAAGACCTGCGCTGGGTTTTGGCTTCGCTCTCTATCTCCTTTCTCGCCGTCTTCTTCACCCTGCAAGCCTTCTTCTTTATCGCCATGCGCTACATGCTCGACGCAATTCCAACCCTCAGCCTGCTTGCCGTGATCGGGTTCTGGCATGGGTTCGACGTGTTCAAAAATCAAAAAGCCTACACGGTTGCGGCTTCCATCGTCCTGATGTTCACCATCGCCGTCAGTCTGATCATTTCCTACTCCGGTAATTTGGAGTTATTCCGCATCCACAACCCCGACCTCGTCCAGCGCCTGGCATGGACGTTCGATACCCTCTTCAAATATTCACGGTAACTTTAATTGCAACTACCCGGCATAACGAAAACATGAGGGTAACATCATTATCAAAATCGGCTCTTCCGTAATCGACGGGAAAGAGCTTTACCACGAAGGTCACAAAGTACACAAATTTTCAACCTGCCGCCGTCGCGCATCCCCACATCACAACAGCCCGATCATCACCTTGTTCGGGCGCACCAGAAGCATCGGCACGCTGAGATTCAACTGCGGCACATAGGGATTCGTAATCTCCGCCTCGTACAACGACATCCAGGTCGTATTCATCACATCCAGTCCGGCGGCAATATCCGTGGCGGTCGAAATGCGCAGGAGCGATTTGATCTCGAACGACCCCGCCAGCGCCTGCACGGGCTGCATCCGCCGGTTGGCTTCCGAAGCGTCGTAATCGAGCGAGTCATGCGCAGGCGGCGCCAGGTGAAAGGCAATCACCTCGGAAGTGGGAATGAAGACCTCCTCTTTCGCATACGTGCGCGGCGGCGAACCTGCCAGCTGAATAATGTTTCCCTTGAAAACATGGATGAAATTCGGCACGCCCTGCGTCCGCAGCCAGATGCTGACGCGCGCCGATTCCCGCAGGACGATTTCCCCGCGTATCAATGAAGTTTGGGTATAAACAAAAACAGTGGATGATTTTTCGTCCGGCGCAAGTTCTCTCATGAGGATACTCCTGCGTAAATTATACCCGCCTCAATACCCATCCGCGCCCTTCCTTGAGAGTCGGGACTCGTTTATACTCGCGCAACCAATATGAAACCGGATAAACACTGGAACGTCCCGCCCCGCGTCACGCCCGAAGCCGACTCAGCCCTGTCGGCATTTCCCCCGCTGCTGCGTCAAATCCTTTTCAACCGCGGCTTCGCCGACGACCCCTCCGCAAGGGCTTTTTTACGCGGCGAACCGAACATAAACACCGACCCGTTCCAGATGACCGGCATGAAAACCGCCGTCGAACGCATCCATGCCGGCATTCAAAACCGGGAGTCAATCGCCATCTACGGCGACTATGACGTGGACGGAGTCACCGCCACCGCCCTGCTGGTCGAAGCGCTCAAATCGCTCGGCGCGGACGCACGCGGATACATCCCCAACCGCTTCGAAGAAGGCTACGGCTTGAACAACAACGCCCTCGAAGAATTAAAGGCGGACGGCGTCAGCCTGGTCCTCACCGTAGACTGCGGCATCCGCTCGCCAAACGAAGCGGCTCACGCCCGGACCCTGGGCTTGGACCTCATTATCAGCGACCACCACCACCCCGACGATGAAAACCTGCCCGCCGCGCTGGCGGTCATCAACCCCAAACAGCGCGGGGATATTTACCCCGATAAAGACTTAGCCGGTGTTGGAATTGCCTACAAGATCGCCGAAGCCTTGTTGGGAAATGAAGAAAAAACATCGCTGGCAATACTCAACTCACTGCTCGACCTGGTCGCCCTCGGAACCGTTGCAGACCTGGCTCCCCTCGTTGGCGAAAACCGCGTGCTGGTCAAAAAGGGACTACGCCAGATGCAGCAGACAACCCGGCAGGGATTATTCTCCCTTGCGGCGGTTTCAGAAGTCACGCTGCGCAAGGTCAACGCCGGGCACATCGGCTTCATGCTTGGTCCGCGTTTGAATGCGGCAGGCAGATTAAAGGAAGCCCTGGCAGCTTTCGAATTGCTCACCACAACCGACGTTTTCAAAGCAGGCGAGCTCGCCCAGCAGTTGGACATGCAGAACCGCGAACGCCAGCGCATCACCCGCGACATGCAAACCCGCGCCGAAGAAATGGTCCTCAGCGAAGACCCCGATGCGTTTTTATTTTTTGCCGCGCATGAAAGCTTCAACCCCGGCGTGGTCGGGCTTGCCGCCTCGCGCCTCACAGAGAAGTACTACCGTCCGGCCATCGTTGCAGCCGCTGGCGAAGAAGAGACGCGCGGCTCCTGCCGTTCCATCCCCGAATTCCACATCACAGACGCGCTTGACCAATGCGCCGATCTGCTTGTGCGGCACGGCGGTCATGCGGCGGCGGCGGGATTCACCGTCCGCAACGAAAACCTGCCTGCGTTGGTAGCGCGGTTAAAAAACATCGCCAAAGAAAAACTTTCAGGAACAGAACTCAAGCCCACCCTTACGGCAGATGCGGAGGTCGATCTCTCCGAGATGCGCCCGGAGGTATACGAGAAGGGACTCAAATACCTCGAACCCACCGGCTACGGCAACAGGGAAGCCGCTTTCGTGGCGCGGAATGTCAAGGTCAAGAGTTCTCGAACCGTCGGCGCGGACGGCAAGCATTTGAAGTTATCCGTGGAAGACGAGAAAGGGGTCATTCACGACTCCATCGGTTTCCGACTCGGAGACTGGCACAAATCCATGCCCAAACGGGTGGACCTGCTTTTCACCTACGAGCCGAACGAATACAACGGGCGCATAACTTATCAATTAAACCTGAAAGATTTGAAGCCCGCGACCGGGCATTAAACATACCTTACGCACCTGCCCTTCGACTACGCGCGGAAAGAGCGGAGTGACGAGTGAACGTCGAGGAGCGCAGTCGAAGGGCGTTTCATGCAGAAATATTAATTTGCGTTAGGTGAGTTATAAAAGAGACAGCCAAACTGCTGTCTCTTTTATAAGTTCTAATTCTGCACCGGCAACTTCGCCCGCCGCCAGGCAAGCATACCCCCTGAGACATTGAGCGCATTGAAACCTTCCTTCGCAAGCATCTTTGCAGCGGATGTACTGCGGTTGCCGGAGGCGCAAATGCAAACGATCTCGCGCCCCTTCGGCAATTCGCCCATCTTTCTTTGCAGTTCGTTGAGCGGAATCAACTTTGCCCCGGCGATATGCCCCGAGCGAAACTCATCCGGCTGGCGGACGTCCAAAACCAGCGGATGCTTGCCGAACTTCAGTTTTTCATTCAATTCCTCCGCGGTGATACTCGGCACCGCAGGACCAAAAAGACCGGATAGAAATCCCATACTATACTGCCCTCCATGGCAATTTTTTTTTATTTCAATTCACCTGCGCAGGAAGCGCGGCGCACCTGCCTGAAACAGCCTCTCACGAGTGGATTCGCCCTGTTCACTGGGCGCTCTGACCCGTTTGGTGCGATGCGCTGCCCGACATCAGCGATTCAACTCATCCACGCGTTCGGGGATGGTAAAGTTCCTTATGGTGGTTCGATCCACCAGTCCCGGCAGGAAGCGGTTCATGAATACTGTAACGCTCCAAAGCCAGGGAATGATCCACATCCGGCGCGGATGGCGCACCAGTTTTACCACAGCTTCTCCCACCTGTTCAGCCGTCAACAGCATGAACTTGGGTGTCGCGGCTTTTGTCTTGCGGTTGATTCCCGCATGTGACGCAAACTCGGTCGCCACGCCGCCGGGATAGACAAGTGAAACATCGATCCCCCAGGGTTTCACTTCGCGCCGCAGGGCTTCGGAAAATCCATGCACGGCATGTTTGGAGGCGGCGTAGATCGTATACGTAGGCGTGGCAACCAAACCCGCCATCGAACACATATTGACGATGCTGCCGCCGCGCTGTTTGATCATCACCGGCAGGACCTGCCGCGTCGTTTGGATGACCCCCATCACGTTCACGTCGAACTGCGCCTGAATGTCCTTCACCGGGTCGAGGTTTTCCAGCCAGTCCAGCCGCCCGAACCCGGCATTATTCACCAGCACATCAATGCGTCCGAATGTATCGAGCGTCTGGCTTACAAGTTTTTGAATATCCTCCAACTTCGAAAGGTCGGCTTTGAACAACGAAGGCCTGAGCGCCCGCGCCCATCGCTTCGATTTCTTTGGCAAGCGTTTCAAGTTTGTCCACGCGTCGCGCGGCGATAACGACCTTCGCGCCTTCGCGCCCAAACTGGCGGGCGGTGGCTTCTCCAATTCCCGAAGAAGCGCCGGTGACGATCACGACTTTACCTTTAATGTCCATGGGGTTCTCCTTGATGATGCGTGGGCTGCGTCCTCATTTTGGGCGTAACCTGGCGGCGGACAATATGAATATGGTCCTACATTACGGACCCCAGCGGGGCTGATAATCGCAATAATCGTTATTTGTCAACCTGCGCAAATCCGTGCCGTCGCTGCGGATGATGTAAATTTCACAGCCGTGATCGTTGCCATAAAGATCAAAATAGGAAGTGAACGCAACCCATCCCCCATCCGGCGAGATGGATGGTCCCTGCGAGTTGCCGCCCGGCGGAGTCAACATGCGCGGGTTGCTTCCGTCGGCGTTCATGATGTAGACGTCGCGGTTCCATGGCTGGCCGGAATAGGTGACGATGAACGACCCATCGGGCGACCAGTCGCTTCTTCCCCGTATCGCGGGCAGGTCGCTAACCTTGAGCAGTTCGCTCCCGTCGGGCTTGATCCGGTAAAGCTGAATCGCGCCCTGCATATCGGAGGCAAACAAAATGTAGGCTCCATCCGGCGACCAGGTCGGGTCCCAGCCGGAAGCGTTGGGCACAGGCTGCGGGTTTGTCCCATCGCGGTTCATCAGCCAGATTTGATTCGAGTCTGCTGTGGATAGTTTGAACGCGATCCTCGAGCCGTCCGGTGAGGTTTCAGGTCCGTTGAGGTTGCCGAGGCGGTCGGTCAGTTGTTTTACTTCGCCGCTGTCGATGTGTATCTCGTAGATTTCATAGATGTTCGGTTCCCGGAATGCGGCATAGACCACGCTTGTTCCATCCGGTGATATGGACGGATAGTAATGCTGGCGGTTGTCATTGGTGGTTAGGCGGCGAAAGCCGGAGCCGTCGGCGTTGACGATGCAGATCTGATTCGACGCCTGTGTCTTGAATAACTGGCAGACGAAGGCGATCTTGCCCGTCGGCTCGTTCGCGGACGCGGGGGGAGTCGCATCCACTGACAGCGGGGTGGCGGCTGATAGGGTGGCAAACAGGTCGGGGGTCGGGGTGGAGCCGGATGGAATTCCGCAGGCGAGGGCTGCCAATAAGAGAATCAGAATTTGGACGGGGCGATTCATTCTATCCTTCATCGAGTTGGAGTTCCTCTCCATGAATGATTTTCGCGCCGACGCTGCCGCATTGGGGGCATTGGGTTTCGCCCTGTTTGGGGCGGTAGACGAGAAAGCACCACATGCATTGTTGTTCGGCGGGGATGATGCGGATATGCAGTTTTGCGTTTGCGAGCGGGGTTGCCTGTGTCAACGCTGCCCAGTCGCGCAAAATCGATTCTTCCTGATGCAGTTCCCCCGCAGCGATTCGAACGGTTCCGCGTTTTTTGTTTTTCTTCATCAAGGTTTGAACTATGGCGGAAAGTTTTTGATTCTTCATAACAATAAAAGCGCTCCAGGCTGGTCTATAAGCCGCATTCTGTCCATGGCGCGATGCGCCATTGGGCAGCCATCTCTCTGGGCGGAACGTCGCCGTTCCGCTCGGTGCAGCCTACCCGGGACTGGCCCAACCCACAGAAGGGAAGGGCGCGTATGGAGACGAGCAGCCTCCCATCGTCCACAGACGAAATCGTCCCTGCTTGGCCTTGCTCCCGGCGGGGGTTACCTGGCCGCGCGCATTACTGCGCGCGCCGGTGGTCTCTTACACCACCTTTTCACCATCACCCCGCGCGAGGCGGGGCTGTTTGTTTCTGTGGCCCATTCCGGCAGGTTCGCGCCTTTCGGCGGCTTCCCCACCCCGGGGTACTCTCCGACGCCGTGCTCTATAGGAGTGCGGACTTTCCTCGATCCCGTCAACGCAGGACCGCGGCTGCCCGACCAGCCTGAAGTGATTGGATGATACCTGCGGACGGGGGTGGCGTCAACACGTTTCGCTTAGAATGCGCGCTATAAGGTTGTTAACTGGACTGCAAAATCTCCTGATTTTACAGTCCAAAGTCGGGAGGTGTCGCCATGGCGCTACAGCGCCGCTATGGACTCCGCGCCTGATATGTTTTGCTTGCACACCGTTGCCATGGCGATAGTAAAGCCGATTGATAAAATGGAAATGCAAGCAAAAGACTTAATGCGAAAACCAAATAAGAAATTCGCGACATTCGCCTTTTCGCGGAATTCGCGTTAAGATTTTCCTGGCTTTGCAAAAGCCATGGTTCGCGTTGCACGGAGAGGTGGACAATTCGGAAAAAGACATTAAAATTGAAGATGTACTTCATCCCACTGCACGAAGGAAATCGCTTTGAGCAACCTGCCAGGCAAGTTCGTGATCGGTCTCACCGGTAACATCGCCACCGGAAAGAGCGTGGTACGGCGGATGTTGGAGCATCTCGGCGCGTATACCATCGACGCCGATGCGCTCACCCATCGCGCCTATGCCAAGGGCGCGCCGGGTTATCAGCAGGTGATCGACCGGTTCGGCAAATGGCTGCTCAACCGCGAGGGGGAGATCGACCGCAAGAAACTGGGCAATCTTGTCTTCAATGACGCGGAAGCGCTGAAACAATTGGAGGAAATCGTCCACCCGCTGGTGCGCCAGGCGGTGGAGATGCTGTTGCAACGCGCCAGGCAGCCTGTGGTGGTGATCGAGGCGATCAAACTGCTCGAAGGCGACCTGCGAAAGGTCTGCGATACGATCTGGGTGACGAATGCGCCCGAGTCGGCGCAGGTGGAGCGGTTGATGCGCAAACGCGGCTTCACGGAGGAGCAGGCGCTGGAACGGGCGCGCGCCCAGTCGCCGCAAAGCCAGAAGGTAAAAATGGGGAATATGGTCATCACCAACACCGGCTCGTATGAAGATCTATGGAAGCAGGTCAGCGAGGCGTGGAAGGAGATCGTCCCCGGCGCGGTGGACGCCCCATCCGAGACCGCCACGATCAAAAAGCCCGCCGGGACGGGTGAACTCTCGACCCAGCGCGGCAAGCCAAAACACGCCGCCTCGATCGCAGACCTCGTCACCCGCCTGAGCAAAGGCAGGCGCAAAATGACCTCCGCCGAGGTGATGGAAAGTTTTGGCGAAAAAGCCTACATGCTTCTATTGTCCGACGCGCAGGCGGTGGGTGTTGCCGGATGGCAGGTCGAAAACCTGGTCACGCGCACAACCGATATTTACATCGAAGAAAATCTTGACCCAGCCGCCGCGCTCGATATCCTCATTAAAGGCGTGGAGGCGGCATCGGGCGAATTGCAAAGCGAAGCCTCATTGGTGTTTGCCCTCGAACCCCTGGCGGAGCAGGATGCCCTCTGGCAAAAACTCGGGTACGAAAAACGCACGCCGGAAAGCCTTGGCGTGCAAGCCTGGCAGGAAGCCGCCGTCGAAGCCGCGCCGAACGGCAGTGTGTTATTCTTCAAGCAATTAAGGCAGGACCGCGTTCTGCGTCCCATTTAGGCTGGACCCCATCGGGGGGTTGTGGGGTTCCTGAAACGGAGTCCAAGGCGCCGCCGCCTTGGATGCTCCGCGGAAAGCCGGGACGAAGAACCCGTCCGATCGATCAGTGACAGAATTTCTGAACAATCTCTTCTTTATATTTCAGCGCGTCAGCTGGCTGAGCGTATTGGACATCATGCTCGTCACGCTGATTTTCTTTGTGTTGCTGTACTCGCTGCGCGATACGCAGGCAATGGCGCTTCTGCGGGGGATGATCATTTTGATCGTGGCGGTAACGCTCATCACCAGCCTGGTGGAACTGCCCGCCTTCTCGTGGTTTGCGCGGAATGCCCTCCCGGCAACGCTGCTTGCCCTGCCTGTGATCTTCGCTCCCGAAATCCGCCGGACGCTCGAGCGCATCGGACGCGCCGGTAGTTTTATGCCCTCCAGCGTCAAGCCAGCCGACCAGGCATTGGATGACACCATCCGCGCCGTGGTGAGCGCGGCTGCCCGGCTTTCGGCGCGCAAACATGGGGCGCTGATCGTCATGCAGCGGCTCGACCATCTGGATGACTTCATCCATACCGGCGTGCAATTGAACGCAAAAATCACCCCGGAATTGCTGCTTCAAATCTTTTACCCAAATACGCCCCTGCACGACGGCGGGGTGATCGTGGTTGATTCGCAGGTCGCCGCGGCATCCTGCGTGCTGCCCCTCTCTGCCAGCGGGATTCTGAACCGGACGCCCGAACGCCAGATGGGACTCAGACACCGCGCCTCACTCGGTATCTCAGAGGTCAGCGATGCGATTGCCGTCGTCGTTTCGGAGGAAAGCGGCGCGATCTCCATCGCCCACTCCGGCAGGCTCCTCAGGCGGCTCGACCCGGACCGGCTGGAAAACATCCTCACGGCTTTCTTCCGTCCAAGCGGCGCGGAGGAACAAGCCGGCTTCATCGGCAGGTTGCTCAACCCGAAGCCGCCCCGTCAGGGGGGACGAGGCGCAAAAAAGGAATCATGATTCGCTGGATCGCCAATAGTTATCGCACTTTTCTTTGGGCATTCGCGCTGGCTCTCGCGGTGTGGATATCGTCAGTCACCTCGGCGGATCCGGATCAGACCCGCACGCTTCCAGATCACGTTTCGGTGGATGTCATCGGTCAATCGCCGGACCTTGTCTTCAGCGAACCCATCGCCAAGGATGTGGAGGTCGTTTTGCGCGCGCCCGCTTCGGTTTGGAAACTCATCGAAGCCGACCCGCAGGTCGTGCGCGCCATTTTGGACATCTCCGGTTTGAGCGCGGGCGAACATACGCTTAACCTGCAAATTCAGGTCAACGCGCGCCCGGCGCAGGTCGTTTCTGTTTCGCCGGGAACGTTCACCTTCACCCTCGAGCCGCTCATCCGCAAAGTATTGGATGTAGACCTGCGCATCTCGGGGGAAGCCGCGGTTGGTTACCAGGTCGGCGAGATCAGCCTCGAACCAATGACCGTCACCGTGTCGGGCGCCCAGTCGCGGGTCGACGAGGTGAAGCGGGCGCGGGTTTCCATAGACTTGAATCGCATCCGCGAAGACTTCGACCAATCCGTCAAAGTGGAGGCGCTCGACGAACGGGGAACCCTGGTCGGCGGCGTAAGCATCTCTCCCGAGACGCTGCTGGTTACCATTCCCATCAGCCAGCAGGGCGGTTACCGGGATGTTGCAGTAAAAGTCATTACGCTGGGCAGGGTCGCCAGCGGGTACCGGCTGACGGATATTTCCGTTTCACCCCCGGTGGTTACGATCTATTCCGACGACCCCGCACTTGTGAACAGCCTGCCGGGCGTCCTCGAAACCCAGCCGCTCGACCTGCAAAACGCGCAGGACGATATTACAACGAGACTCAAATTAAGCCTGCCAGCCGGGATCTCCATCATCGGCGAACAGACCGTGCTTGTGCAGGCGGGGGTTTCGCCCATTGAAAGCAGCGTGACCCTCTCGGGGCAGCGCATCGAGATCGTCGGGCTGGGAGATGATCTGAATGTGCAGGTCTCGCCCACAAACGTGGATATCATCCTTTCAGGACCGCTTCCAATTCTCGACACGCTTACCCGCCAGTCGGTGCGGGTGACCGTGGACCTGACCGGGCTTGAAACCGGGACGTATCAACTTGCGCCCCTTGTGGAAGTTCTCGTCGCAAACATTGCCGCCGAGTCGATCCTGCCGAACACCATCGAAGTGACGCTGACGCCATTGGAACTTTCCACGCCCGCGCCAACCGCCTCTCCATAAAGTAAAATAACCTCATGAAACCTATTATTGCTCTTGTGGGCAGACCCAACGTCGGAAAGTCCACGTTATTTAACCGTCTCGTCGGCGAACGCATGGCGATTGTAGACGACACCCCCGGCACGACCCGCGACCGTTTATTTGGCGATGCGGATTGGAACGGGCGCGATTTTACCGTCATCGACACGGGAGGCATTGACCCCACCCACGGCGGTCGGACTCCGCTCTCGGTTGGGTCCGTCGATTTCATCGGCGATATCCGCCTCCAGGCTCAAGCCGCCATTCAGGAAGCGGACGCGGTTCTCTTCGTGGCAAGCGGCGAAGACGGCATAACCGAACCCGACCGCGAAGTGGCAAACATTCTGCGGCGGATGCAGAGAAAACAACCCGACGGCTCCTTTTTGCCGCCGATCTTCATGGTGGTGAACAAATGCGAGTCGCGCGAACGGCGCGATGCGGCGCCCGAGTTCTACGAACTCGGTCTGGGAGACCCATACCCCATCTCTTCGATCCACGGCACGAACACCGGTGACCTGCTCGACGCGCTTGTCGCATCCTTTCCCGAACAGAAAGAACAGGAAGAGGACAACAACATCAAGATCGCCATTGTCGGCAAACCCAACGCGGGGAAGTCCAGCCTGTTGAACAAACTGGTCGGAGAGGAACGGGTCATCGTCAGCCCCATCGCCGGGACGACACGGGACGCCATCGACATGCAGATCGAATTCGGCGGACTGCCTGTTACGCTGATCGACACGGCGGGCATCCGCAGGCGCGGCAAGATCGAAAAAGGCGTGGAGGAATACAGCGTCATCCGCGCCTTCAAAGCCATCGAACGCGCCGACGTTGCCCTGTTGATGATCGACGCCACCACCGGCATCACCACCCAGGACGCGCACATCGCGGGCTTCATCAAGGACGAGTGGAAATCCTGCGTGGTATTGGTCAACAAATGGGACGCAGTTCCAAAAGACGGCGCGACGATGGACGCCTATACCGAAAAAATCCTGGACGAGTTGAACTTCGTCTCCTACGTTCCCATCCTTTACATCTCCGCCAAGACCGGTCAGCGC
This sequence comes from Candidatus Villigracilis adiacens, assembly GCA_016703605.1. Lineage (GTDB taxonomy): Bacteria > Chloroflexota > Anaerolineae > Anaerolineales > Villigracilaceae > Villigracilis > Villigracilis adiacens. The sequence goes on from JADJBU010000017.1 coordinate 39,414, forward strand.
GTGGACCAGGTCATGCCGATGGCATTGAGAGTGCAGGAGGAGCGCCTTGCCCGTTTGACCACCTCCAAGATCAACGAGATCATCCACAACGCGCAGGATGCGCATCCGCACCCCACCCACGCCGGGCGCGCATTGAAAATGTACTATGGCACGCAGGTCCGCTCCGATCCGCCGACCTTCATGATCTACGTCAACGAACCGTCGCTGATGCATTTCACGTATTTGCGCTATCTCGAAAACCAGATCCGCGCCGAATATAACTTTCTCGGAACGCCGATTCGGATTGTGTTGAAGGGAAGGCACGATTAACCCGCATGTCATGCTGAACAAAGTGAAGCCTCTCTTCATCAATCCCGGAGACCCATAACGCGGTTGTACCGCAAACTTCAGTTTGCGCCCCGGCGGGCGAAATAAATCTCGCAGTACCGGGCAAAATCTTCGCGATTGACGTAGATTTTACAAAGCAATACCACATAACCATGAAAACAAAAAAAATTCTCATCCCCGGCGACATCACCGCCTTCATCGTCCTCACCGTCCTCGGCTTTGCCACGCACGGTGAAATGAGCCTCTCCTACCTGCCGCGCATGGCGGCGGCGTTCTTCCCGGTGGGGCTTGGCTGGTTCGTCCTCACCCCCTGGTTTGGTCTGTACGACGAAAACGTCACCAACCACCCCAAAAACCTGCTGCGGATTCCGCTTGCGTTTCTTTTCATCGCGCCCTTCGCCGTCGTCTTGAGAAGCGCCTGGCTCGGCGAGCCTGTTTCCGCCACGTTCACCCTCGTCCTCGCCGCGACAAATGCGTTCGGCATGATGCTCTGGCGGTGGGGGTATATTCAGTTTGGTAAGGACTCCAAAGTCTCCTGACTTTGGGCTGCAATGACGGAAGTCGTTGCGCTCCGTAATACGGGTAAAATAAATTCATGGACGAAACCGCCCTCATCACATCCGCGCAACAGGGTGACCTGGACGCCTTCAACACGCTCATCCTGCATTATCAAAACGCCGTCTTCAACACGGCTGCGCGCATTCTCGGCGACGACGACCTGGCACAGGATGCCGCGCAGGACGCCTTCATCTCCGCATTTCAAAACATCAAATCCTTTCGCGGCGGCTCATTCAAGGCATGGCTTCTCCGCACCGTTACCAACGCCTGCCTCGACGAACTGCGCCGCCAAAAAAGAAAACCCACCACGCCGCTCGAACCCGAAACCAGCGACGGCGAAGAAATCGATTCGCCCAAATGGCTGGCAGATAAAGGCATGACCCCCGCCCAAAAAGCCGAAGCCGACGAACTCGAACACGCCATCCAACATTGTCTCAACGAACTCCCCGTCGAGTTTCGCGCCGCCGTCGTCCTCGCCGACGTGCAAGGGCTGGACTACGCCGAAGCCGCCGCCGCATCGCGCGTGCCCATCGGCACGATCAAAAGCCGCATCGCCCGCGCGCGGTTAAGGCTGCGCGAATGCCTGCGATCCTTCGAGGAACTTTTGCCCGCCTCATATCGTCTGGATGAGGAGCAGGCACGATGAAAAACCACCGCGATATCGAAACCCTCTCCGCCCACCTGGATGGACAACTGGATTCAAAGGAATCGACAAAGCTGGAATCGCGCCTCAAAACGGACCCGGAACTTGAGTCGGCGCTGCGAGACCTGCGCGCCGCCCGGGGCATTTTACGCAAACTTCCGTCGCGCAAGGCGCCGCGCAATTTCACACTCACCCGTCAAATGGTGAGACTCAAACCACCCCTGCCGCGCAGTTATCCGCTGGCGAGGTTTACAACTGTATTCGCCGCCATCCTTTTCCTCTGTTCATTCACGACCAATACGCTGACTCCCATGCTCAACTTCGGGTTTGGAGCCGGGGCGCCCGCGCCGGAGGCTGTCATGGCTGGCGAATGCGAAGGCTGCGAAGGAGTCGCTGAACAGGAAGCAGCCGCCACCGAAGCCCCAGCCACCGAGGAAGCCTTCGCCGCAGAAATGGCTCCCGCCGCAACGGAAGAACCGCCCATCGTAGAAATGGCTCCCGCCGCCACCCAAGCCGCAGACCTCGCGCCCTCATCCACAATCACAATCTCGCCGGAGATTCTTCCAACTGAAGGAACTGAAGGAACTGAAGGAACTGAAGGGGCGCGGGCGTTGGAACCAACCCAAGCCCTGAAAGAACCCGCGCCGGAACCCACAGTGGAAGAAAATGCCGCTGAAACAGCAACCCAGCCCGGGGTCGAGCCTGAGCCGCGCCGTCCATTCAACTGGACATTCCTCTTCCTGGCAGTCAGCATCCTCAGCGGGCTGGCAATGTGGATCATGCGTCTGAGCGCAAGACGCAAATGGCGATAACATGGCGAACCTGGTCGTAAAATTTTGCCCGCGCTGCGGAACGCCGGTGGAACGCCGCGATAAATTCGGCGCGGTGAGACCCGTCTGCCCGAACTGTCATTACATTCATTTTCAAGACCCAAAGGTTGCCGCGGCGGTCCTCGTGGAAGAGGGCAGCCGCGTTTTGCTTGTACGGCGGATAAATGAACCTTTTCGCGGGTTATGGACTTTACCCGCCGGTTTCATCAACGGCGGCGAAGACCCGGCTGAAGCAGCAGCGCGGGAATGTTTGGAAGAAACGGGGTTGACCGTGCGCGTAACGCGCGTGCATGATGTCATTTCGGGGCGCGAACATGAACGCGGCGCGGACTTTGTCATTGTTTACATCGCCGAAGTCGTCAGCGGAGAAATATCTCCAGCCGATGATGCCGACGCAGTGGAGTGGTTCGAGCGGAGCAACCTGCCGCAGCTGGCTTTCAAGGCAACCCGGAAGGTCCTCGAATAAATCATGAAAAACAAAATATCAAAATTTTTGATCGTTTTCAGCCTGGTCTGGCTGGTAACGGTCTGCGGATGCGGATTCTTCACGATGCTCCGCCCAGGGATCGCGACACGTTGGCAGCAGGAACCGGCTCCGCCAGAAAAGGCCATCCGCCTTGGGCTGGGGGAGGCGGGCGAAGTTATCGGGTATACCGTGGATGGAAGTATGTACGAGCTTTCGTACGGTTCGCCTTCTTCATGGGAAAAGGTCACACAGCCCTCTGGAACCCCGGCAATTGGTATGAATTGCCGAGCTACTGAAACGACCAATCGGCTTGTGCTTTCACCTCCAAACGAAGTGCTCTCACGTGTGCGCCTGGACTGTGTCATGTTCGAAACGGCACATCATCTCGAAGTTGCCTTGCTTGAAGAAGGCGAGATCTGGTCTTGGGAGTACAGTACGCATGCCTACACTGAGATATTTGTTTTCTTCATTTTAATCACAGCCTTTGGCGTGGGTGCGCTGATCTTGTTGATCGGCTTCGGCATGAAGATCTACCAAAAAGTAAAAACGGGCTGAAATTTCACCGCACCCGTGACCACCCAAATTAAAATTGAGGTAACTGCTCAGCCAATTCACTTCCCTGCCCTGTCATTTCGAGCGGCGCGAGGCGCCACGAGAAATCTTTCTCAAAGTTGCACAAGATTTCTCCTCGCTCGCGCTCGTCGAAATGACAGGCTGAGCAGTTACAAATTGAATACACATAACCAGGGCGGGGAAACCCCGCCCCTACAGGAGACATATATGTGCGGAATTTTCGGCTACGTTACAAATAACGAAACAGAACTTGGTCCCATTCTCATTGCGGCGGCGGAACGCCTCACCTATCGCGGATATGACTCGGTCGGGGCGGCGACCATCAACGACGGAAGAATCGATCTGCGCAAAGACACCGGTAAAGTGGATTCAGTGGCGACGAAGTACAACATCGCCGAAATGCGCGGACAGCGTGGCATTACTCAATTGCGTTGGGCAACATTTGGCGAGCCGTCGCAAGTCAATTCACAGCCGCATTTGGATTCGGATGGCGACATGGTTGGGGCGCATAATGGCAATGTGGTGAATAACGTCGAGCTGCGTGAGCAATTCATCGCCGAGGGCATGACCGTCCGCTCGCAGAACGATGGGGAGACGTGTGTGCATGCGGTGGAACGATATATCAATCGCGGATACGAATTCATCGACGCCATTCGACTCGCTTACGGTGATCTCGAAGGCGATTATGCCTTTGTCATCGGGCGCGCGAATGATGACAAACTGTATGCCTTCAAAAAAGGGTCCGGCATGGTGATCGGACTTGGCGAAGGTTTCACTTGTGTTTCGTCTGACCTGCCTTCGATCTTACCGTTGACGCGCGAAGTCATCCGCCCGCAGGATGGGGAGATTGTCACTTTATGGGCAGACAAGGTCGAGGTGCGCTCGGTCAGGGATGGAAAACTCATTGACAGGAAACAGGAAACAGTGACCGAGTCGATGGATGCGGTGCAAAAGGGCGGGTATCCGCATTTCATGTTGAAAGAGATCCATGAGCAGAGTCAGGTCGCGCGTGAATTGTCGCATGTCTTGAATGGCAATCGCGAAGTGGATGTTTTGGTCGAGAAGATGAAGAACGCGCGGCATCTGTATTTCATCGGCTGCGGCACGAGTTATCACGCCGCGTCGGTGGGAGCGGTTTATTTTGCGCAACTGGCTGGGCGCGCCGTCATCCCTGTGCTCGCGCCGCAATTCGTCCCGCAATATGCACCGACGGTCAATCATGAGGATGTGGGCATTTTCGTCAGCCAGTCGGGCGAGACCAAGGATGTGCTCAATGCGTTGGAAGCGGCGGAGAAAAAAGGCATGGCGTGTTTCGGATTGGCGAACGTGGTCGGCTCGACCTTGACGAAAGCCGCCTCGCTCTCTCTCCCTCTGTGCTGCGGCTACGAGATCAGCGTTCCCGCCACGAAGACCTTTACCAACCAGGTCGTGACGTTCCTGTATCTGGCATACAAACTGGCAGGAAAAGATGTTCGTGAATTGGATGCGATCCCCGACCTGATGGACAAGACGCTTGAGATGGTTGCGCCGCAGATCGAAGCGATTGCCAAAGACATCAACGAGTGGAACGATATGTACTGCCTCGGCTACGGCGCAACCTATCCCATCGCACTCGAAGGCGCCTTGAAGTTGAAAGAGATCACTTACGCCCATTGCGAAGGGATGCTCTCGACCGAGTTCAAACACGGACCGCTCTCCGCGGTGAGCAAGGGCTTCCCCATCATTTTTGTTTCCGATGGCAGTGCAAATCCGCTCATCATCAGCGGACTCAACGAAGTGAAAGTCCGCGGCGCACGCACCATCGTCATCGCCGAAGAAGACGCCCGCCTGCGCGCCAACGCCGACGATGTGATCGTGCTCCCCAAGTCCGACCCGCAGATTTCCGCTTTGCTGGGCGTGCTGCCATTGCAGTTGCTTTCGTATCACATGAGCGTGATGCGCGGGTTCGATCCCGATTTCCCGAGGAATTTGAGTAAGACCCTGACTGTGGATTGAGGACAATCAATGGGATTGTTCGGAAGCAGGGTCGTCTTTGAGCAATTGGACTGCGTGAGGGAGGACGGGGAAGATGAAACCGAGGTTTTCGAGCGCGCCTTTGGGGCTGCCGGGCAGGTTGACGATGAGAGTCCGGGCGCGAATGCCGGCGGCGGCGCGGGAGAGCATGGCGTGCGGGGTCTTCTTGAGCGATTCCGCGCGCATGACTTCGGCGAGACCGGGCGCTTCTTTTTGGATGACGGCTTTTGTCGCTTCGGGGGCGATATCGCGCGGGGCGAATCCGGTGGAGCCGGTGGTCAGGATGATGTCGAGCCCGCCATCGTCTGCCCACTCTGTCAGCGTGGAGCGCAGCGCGGATTCATCGTCGGGGAGGATCAGGCGTTTTAAGACGAGGCAGCCCTCGGCTTCGAGAAAAGAGGCGAGGGCGGGTCCTGAGGCGTCGTCCCGTTCGCCGCGTGAGGAACGGTCTGAGAGGGTGATGATCCCAAATCGAATGGTCATATGAACATTTTCATGAAGACCAGGTCTTCGGGGGCTGCCTTCCAACCGGATTCTTCGTAGAACTTTTTTGCGGTTTCGTTATCTTCGAAAATCATCAACAGGCACTTGATACAGCCTTTTTCCTTGAGCCGCTTTTCGACCTCGGCGAGAAGCGCCTGCCCGACCCCCTGCCGCCGGAAGTCGCTGCGCACGGCGAGGTGGTAGATCATGCCGCGCCGACCGTCGAAGCCGCCGATGATGCTGCCGATGATCTCTTCATTTTTTTCCGCGACGAGGAATAGGTCGGGGTCGCGCTCGAGTTTTTTTCTGATCTCCCCCGGCGCATCGGAGGGACCGATGTGCATTCCGGTTTCGATGGTCTGCCACAAGCCGATGATCCGCGCATAATCGCCGTCGAAATCGAATTGGCGGATGCGGGGAGCGTTTGTCATGCGGCGATGACCTGCCGAAGCAGTTTGAAAAGGTCGTCGGGCATGTAGGGTTTGAGCAGGAAGCCGTCTGCCCCGGTGTTCATGCATTCCTCGCGGACGTTCGCGCCCGAAGACATCAATACGCGCACGCCGCTGGTATCTTCGGCTTCGCGGAGTTTTTGAAGGATGTCCAGCCCGCTCTGGCTGAACAGATGCACATCGAGGATCAGGGCGTCGGGCTGGTGCGCGCGCACGCCCGCCAGCACGTCGTCGTCGGCATTCAGGGAGACGACATCATAACCCTCCATTTTCAGGAGGGTGGTGAGCAGGGAAACCATGGTGAAATCGTCTTCAGCGAGAAGTATTTTTCTTTTGGACATTCCTCTTTGCCTTCTTCTGGATTGGTTTGGCGGGTTTACCCGGTTTCTTTTTTCTGGCTTTGGGTTTTTCGAGGGCGGCTTTGATGACGTCTTCGACCGATTCGACGAACACGAATTTCATGGTTTTGCGGATCTCATCCGGCACGTCGTCGAGGTCTTTTTCGTTTTGCCTGGGCAGGATGATGGTGCCAAGTCCGCTGCGGTGGGCGGCGAGCACTTTTTCCTTGACGCCGCCAATGGGCAGAACCTGACCCCGCAGGGTGATCTCGCCGGTCATGCCGATCTGCGGGCTGACCTTGCGCCCGGTGACGAGGGAGACCAGCGAGGTTGCCATTGTGATCCCGGCGGAGGGACCGTCCTTTGGCTGGGCGCCGGATGGAATATGCATGTGAATGTCGTGCTTGTCGAAGTATTCGTGCGAGATGCCGAAAGAGGCGGAGCGCGAGCGGACGTAGGACAGAGCCGCCCGGGCTGATTCCTGCATGACGTTGCCGATGGAGCCGGTGATCTGGAATCCGCGCCCGCCGGGCATGGCAGTCGATTCGATCAACAGGATGTCGCCGCCGAAGGAAGTCCACGCGAGACCGGGAACCACGCCGGGAATCGAGGTGCGTTTGTTGAGTTCTTCGGGTCCGAGGAAGATCGGGGTATCCAGGAAAGATTCGACCCGTTTGGGATTGATGCGGTATTTTTTGGCTTTTCCTTCCGCGATGTGGGTTCCAACCTTGCGGCAGACGGCTCCGATCTTGCGCTCGAGGTTGCGGACTCCAGCCTCGCGCGTGTACTGGCGGACGATCATCTTCAGGGCTTCGTCGTTGAAGGAGATTTCATTTTTGCGCAGGCTGTTCTCGCGGATCTGGCGCGGGATCAAATATCCATTGGCGATGGCGAGTTTTTCGGATTCGGTGTACCCGGAGAGATAGATCATCTCCATGCGGTCGCGCAGCGGGCCGGGGATGTATTCGAGCATGTTGGCGGTGGCGATGAAGAAGACCTGCGAAAGGTCGAACGCCACTTCGAGGTAGTTATCGCGGAACTCGCCGTTTTGTTCCGGGTCGAGCACTTCGAGCAACGCCGATGACGGGTCGCCGTGGAAATCATTGGTGAGTTTGTCCACTTCGTCGAGCATGAAGACCGGGTTCCGCGAACCGACGCGCCGCAGGGATTGCAGGATGCGCCCCGGCATGGCGCCGATGTAGGTGCGGCGATGCCCGCGGATTTCGGCTTCATCGCGGATGCCGCCCAGCGAGGCGCGGATGAATTTGCGTCCCATGGCGCGGGCGATGGATTGACCGAGCGAAGTCTTGCCGACCCCGGGCGGACCGACGAAGCACAGGATGACGCCCTCGCGTTCGCGGCGGATCAAGTCGGTCGATTCTTCCTTTTTATCTCCGGCGCGGTCAAGGCGCAGTTTGCGGATGGCAAGGAATTCGAGGATGCGGTCTTTGACATCTTCCAGTCCGAAATGGTCCTGGTTCAAGACCGCGCGGGCATGGGGGATGTCGAGGTTGTCCTCGGTTGCAGACGCCCAGGGCAGGGAGACGAGCGTATCAAGGTAGGTGCGGATGACTCCGTATTCAGCGGCGGCGGTCGGCAGGCGCGAGAGGCGGTCCAGTTCGCGCTTTGCCTGTTTATCCGCCTCTTCGGGCATTTTTGCCTCTTCGATCTTCCTGCGGAATTCTTCGATCTCGACGGCTTGCTCATCGCGGTCGCCGAGTTCGCGCTGGATGGCTTTCATTTGTTCGCGCAGGAAGTAATCGCGCTGGACCTTTTCGATCTCGCCGCGCGCCTCGTTCTGGATCTTCTGTCCGATGGTGAGGACTTCGGCTTCGCGTACCAGCAAGCCGATCAGTTTCTTGAGTTTGTCGTAGACCGAATCAAGTTCGAGAATTTCCTGGGCGTCCTTCAGTTCGATGCGCTGGAAGTTGGCGATGGTGTAGACGGTCTGGAGCGGGTCTTCGAGCGAAAGGATGGAACTTGCCAGTTCCTCCGGGAAGGAGGGGATCATCTGGGTGATGGCTTGGAACTGGTCGCGGGCGTTGCGGGCGAGCGCGTTGGTTTCGATGTTCTTTTCGTCGTTTTCAGGCGCGCGCAGGATGCGGGCTTTGAGGTAGGGTTCTTCTTCGATGAATTCGCCGAGGCGAAAGCGTTCCATGCCCTGCACCAGCAGGCGCACGGTCCCATCCGGGGCGCGGAGCAGGCGGTGAACGGTGGCGATGGTGCCGACTTTATATAACTCGTTCGGTCCGGGCGTTTCGAGTTCGGGGTTGGTCGCGGCGACCAGCCCGACGAGTTTATCCCCGGCGACGACATCGTCCACGAGGCGGATCGAGCGCGGCTGCCCCACCGTTAGCGGGACGGCGGTGTTTGGGTAAACGACCACGCCGCGCAAAGGCAGGATGGGAAGGGTATCGGGGAGACTCATGCCGCTTTCGCCGCCGCCTGCCCCGGCGGGGTTCGAAGCGTCGTCTCTTTTCGGGGATTGGTTCAAGAGGGAGGAAAGGGTCAGGTTGGAAAATTCCGCGTCGTTTTCACCCAACATTTGGAGGAAGTTTTGCAAGCCGGACTGCCATTTTTCTGCGGGCATTGATTATTCAGCCTTGGTTATTTTTTCTTTTGGAAGGGTAATGGTCAGGAAGCCGTCCTGGTATGCCGCTTCCGCGCGGTCGGCGTCTACGGGACCGGGCAGGGTGACGGCGTTTGCGAACCTGCCGGAACGGATTTCCATCTGATGGTAGGCGCGTCGCGCGGGGAAGTCGGGGCGGTTCCCGGAGATGTAAAGCGTATCGGTCTGAATCGAGACTTCAAAGTCGGCTTCGCGCATCCCCGCTATTTCCATGCGCACAACATAGGCGTCCCCGGTTTCGTACACGTCTGTGGGAGGGTCCCAGACGCTGGATTTGACCTGCCAGCTGACCGCATGAAGGACTCCGCGCCGGGCCTCCCTGAGCGTCTCGCGCGTTTTTCGAATCACGGTAGGCATTGGATAAACTCCTTGAAACTTGCCTTTGTATCGAGCGCCCCCGGAGAGAATCGAACTCCCAACCAACAGCTTAGAAGGCTGCTGCTCTGTCCATTGAGCTACGAGGGCAATTTACCACATTTTATCCGACTATCCTTCGGGGTGGTTCAGCGTCGGTCTCAAACCGCGATAGACGCGCGGACCGGCAATGGTGCGCAGGATGGTATCGGCGGGTTTGCCCAGTTTGGCGCTTAGTTCTTCGGCGGTCATGGGAATGTTCCCATTTGCAAGGAAGAGACGGAAGACCGCTTCGACGAGCGCGGTGCGCTGAACGACGAAGTCGGGCAATTGGGCGCAATGGCTGATGAGCGCGTGCTGGACTCCGTCCACCTGTTTTACTTCGGCGGTTTGCGGGTCGATCCAATCGATCAGCCCGCTCTCGTCCATGCCTGCCAGGGATTCCTGGTGTTCGGCGCACAGGAAGGAGCGCAGGAAGACGTGCCAGTCGCGTTCATTCTGCTGCCACCATTCGAAGTCGATATGAAACGGGGTTTTGGATGTCGGTTTAAGCAGACTCATGCTGTCGCCTCCTCGCCAAGTCGGAAGTGCAGGTCGCCGACGTGTTTGAAAAGCGGGCTTGATTCGAGCGCGGCAAAGATCGGCGCGGGCGGCACGCGGCGGACGAGGTTTACCGCCGCATACAATTCCTGCGCGTGGACGTGCCCCTGCGGGTTCGACTTTGTCAACTCGCGCATCACCATAAGCAGCAATTCCTCGAAGGAACGCTTTTTCTCCCAGATCGGGTCAAGCGTCTTGAAATCGGGGACATGTACCACCATGCGGTCGTTGAACTCGGCGGTGATCGGCTGTTTGAGCATGGCAAAGACCACGCCCCCATCCGAACCGACCATCACGGTGCGCACCCAATCCTTGGCGGAACGCTGGCTTTTCGCTTCGACAATCACCTCGCCGGGCTGCTCCCCTTTGCGAACCTGAACCAGCGAACCGGGAATCAATTGATGCGCCTTGTACCACTCGCGCAGACCAAATACATAACCGTGTTCCAGCACCACCCAGGCGGGGATGCGCTGTTTGGTGCGGCCGTCCACCAATGTAAAGCGGACGCGCGGCGTCTCATACGCTGTGGGAAACAACTTACGCGTGCGCGGCGAGACCGGCAGGGTTCCGGCGCGCAGATGCGGGTAGATCAATGTGATCGAAACCGAGGTCACTTCTTCGCGCAAGCCGGATTCGTCCATATCGGTCAGTTCATCGTCCAGTTGGGCTTCGAGCGCGAGCATCTCGGGATTTAGCGCGTTTCGGTCGTGGGGAATGTCAATGTAGCGCAGCGGCGGGGGCACTTCGCGCACAAAGTCCGGTTCGAGGCGGCGCAGGCACCAAAGGATCTGCCCCGCAGGACCAACCTCGTCGAAGCGTTCATCGGCTTGCATGGCGTGGTTCAATGAAAACTCCGCCAGTTTGGGGTTCTCGCCGGCAGGCAGGTCGATATCCTTCACCAGTTTGTCCGTCGTCAACGGCTCGCCACCCGCCATATCCAGCACGGCTTCGACAAGATTCAACTGTCCTTCGTTAATATCCACCAGCAGCGCGCGCGGGAACCAGCGTCCCGCAATCTTTACCAGCCCGTCATCGACGGAAAAAGCCGCTTCAATTTTCTTTTCCAGTTCATGCCCGTGTTCCGCAGCCAGCGCCGCAGACCCGCTTTCATCCTCGCCGGGCTTATCCGCAGGCTCCTCGTTCAAGGCGTGGCTTTCCAATCCGGCGGCAAACATTCGAGCCGAACGGTCTTCGAATTCCACGGTCAACACATCGAACGCGCCAGCCGCCGGGTTCACCCCAGGGCGGACGCCCGTCACCACGCCCCTCTGCCAGCCAAGCGCCGGAAAGACCACGTCATCGCCTGCTGAAAACTTTTCCTTCGGCAGGTAGGTTTTACCGGCGGCGCGTTTTGCCCCGGCAGCCTGTTTCTCAATCGCAATGCGCGAATCAATCAACGCCGCGACAAGCTCATTCGCGGTCATGGGCGTTTCCCGTTCAAAGAGAAACGTATGCAAATTTTCTACATCTTTGGGTGTTATCTGGAGATTCAACCAATAGTCGGTGGGAAGTGTAAATGCGCCGTACATACTCAGCCTTGAAATGATATTGTTCCTTTGAAGAGGCTGTGGGATTATACCTTCCTTGCGCAAAATCTCACAGGTCTATGCGCTGTAAGAATCCACACAAAATCTTCATCCGATTTGTGTTCGTTCCATGTAAAGTCCGCGGATATTTTAGAAGCTGGAAAGGAAAATCATGAAGAAACTGATTCACACCCTCGCCGCCCTGACTCTCCTGGCATTCCTCGCTGCCTGTGGAGCAGACGCCGCGCCTCCCGCCGCGACCGAGCCTGTCACTGTCACCGAGAGCGTCCCCACGCCGACGGAGGAACCCGCCACCGTCCCAACCGAAGCGCCCACAGCGACTGCCGAGGCTCCCTCCGCCACCGAGGCCGCCCCGACGGAAGAAGCGGCAGGGTCAACCGTCTCATTCGCAGCGGATGTCTATCCGATCTTCGAAGCAAAATGCGTCAAATGCCACGGCGTTGAAAGAGTGAAGGAAGGTTTGAACATGCTGACCTACGAGCAGCTGATGGCTGGTTCATTCAACGGACCGGTCGTCCTGCCTGGCAACGCCAACGAAAGCCTGCTGGCGCAATTGATCATCGAAGGCGAAATGCCCAACCGCGGAGACAAGGTTACACCCGAAGAGTTGCAGATCATCCAAAACTGGATCAATCAGGGCGCAGCGAATAACTGACCCGCCGCTTTGAACACGGACTCCAACGACTCCCGGCGTTGGAGTTTTTTTAGTGTGCAAGCAAAACATGTCAGGCACGGAGTCGAAAGCGCGGGGGATGCTTTATAATAGCGGGAAATCCCATGACAGAATCATCGCGTCCCCTTCACCCGCCTGTCATCCAAGCGCAGCGGACCCAGTTCCTGACAAATTTCAAACTGCCGGACGTTAGCTTCTGGCAGGATGACCCGACGACCACGCCGGGAATCAACTTTGTCAAGATGGCATCACAGACCCGCGGCGCCATCATCCGCGCCGGGCAGGGAAGTTATGAAGACCGGGCATTCTCGGTGTCATGGAAGAACGCCAGGGCAGCGGGACTGCTGCGCGGCTCGTATTGGTTCTACGACAGCCGGGTGAACCCCAAACGCCAGGCGGAGAAATGGGTGGAGATTCTCGGCGATGACACTGGCGAGATGGAAATGTGGGGCGATTTCGAAGAGAATTACGGCGGCCCCTACGGCGGCTGGCGCAACTGGTTCGACTTCATGGAACGCGTAAAAGTTTTACTGCCCGGAAAGCAGCTCGGCGTATACACCGGCTATTATTATTTTCAAGAGAATGCCGCGGGGGTGCGTTATTTCGCCCAATACCCGTTGTGGATCGCATGGTACAACCCCACTGAACCGCTTGTCCCATCCATCTGGGAGGACTGGACCTACTGGCAATTCACCTCGAACGGAGACGGCGCATTGTTCGGAGTCGAAAGCAAGGACATCGACCTGAACTACTTCAACGGCGCCGAGGCGGACTTTCTCGCCCGTTACGATGCCGCGCCCACCCAAGCCACCCTGATCGCCAATTTCGGCGGCACCCTTGTCGAATACAGGAGAGTCTCATGACCCAATACAGCATGACCCCCATCAACAGCGGCACGCGTATGCGCAAAGACCATAGCACCTTTGCCGCTGTCATCACGTCTTATGCCCGCGGTCAGGTGGTGGTCGGGGATGAAACCTGGGAGGCTCCAGCCGACGGAAGCGAAGTCAAAAAAGGCGATATCTGGCTGCATGTCACCTCGGTGGACGGAGTCAACGTAACCGAGCAGGGCTGGATGGCTTACATCCACAAGGGAACGCCGATCTGCGACAACTTCAAGGAGATCGAAGACCCCGAGCCTCCCCCCACACCTGTCTTCCCTGAATCGTTCACCCTGACCGACCCCAGCGGCGCGAAGGCGGAATATAAGTTTGTAAGGGTCATCGAAGAGTAAAAAGACACAAAGCAAAATGGGAACATGCGGAGTTTTGCGTGAATAACCTACCGACATACACTGGCGCGGTTTTCTTGTTACTCAAATAAATTGGGGGGTAGGGATTAACAATGGCCTCAGGCATAAGAAAAGCGGCTGCAATTGCCGCGCTGATCATTTTCATGGCGGGGACGGCAATGATCCCCGTGCCGGCCCTGGCGGGCATGGGCGTCATCGATTTTCGTCCCTATTGGAGTTCAAGCTACCTTCTCCGACAGGGGCAGGATTTTCCCCTTAGCGACTCTTCCAATATGGATAGAATCGAACGAACGCTTACAGGGTGGCGGGAAACCTATACAATGCACGCCTGGTTTTCTCCAACAGGAAACCTGGCGCTCCTGCCCTATACCTATTTTCCATTTGAACGAGCCGCTCATTTCTGGCTCGTGACAAATATCTATGTCATCCTGATCAGCGCCGCGCTCCTCTGGTTTAAAACAAAAAAACAGATATGGGTCCCAATTTTTGCGGTTCTAATTTTTTCCCCAACGCTGCTATCAATCAAATACGGACAAGTCAACACATTGGTCCTTGCAGGACTGGCTCTTTTCATATACTTCGACAAAACGGGCGGCAACTTTCTGGCGGGCGCCAGCCTTATCTTAACCACCATAAAACCCCACCTGGTTATCCTGACCCTGCCGCTCCTGATTCTCAACGGAATCCACCGGCGGAACTGGCGTATGCTGGCGGGCTTTACGACAGCCCTGATTTCATGCGCAGCCATCCTCTTCCTTCTGTACCCATCCTGGTTGGTTAGTTTTTGGAATTTGGTATTTTCGGGGATGAGTAATTTTCGTGAAACCCCGACGTTTGCCGGAATATTTGCCGCATCCGGCGACCGCCAGTTTGGTAAATGGATTTGGGTCGCCGGATTAATGGCAGCCTCAATAGCCTGGTGGATGCAAAAAAACAGGCTGGACCAACAAACCATGATCGACATATCCCTTATGGCAGGGCTTCTCCTATCGCCAATTGGATGGAGTTACGATCAAATCATATTAATCATCCCAATTATTCGCATTCTGAAATGGGTCGTTCGCGGCTCTTTGAATAAAAAAACTGCAGCCATGCTTGTTATGGTTTTGGCTGCCGCAAATGGGGTTTTATTCTACGAGCGGACCTTGCTCTTAAGCGATGCGTGGTTTGCCTGGACCCCTGCCCTCACGCTGGCAATTTATCTCACGGCGCTCGGAAAAAGCGATGGTTCTTTTGTATAAGCAGCCGCAGAGAGTGCTACTCAGAGTCAAATAAACCATCTTCGCAAAGAAACCCTCAAGGTCTTGCCGATTAATTATGGTTTTTGCAAAGTCGCTTGACATCCCTTTGAATTTGCAGCAGGGTTTAACGCGAAAAGCGCAGCTTGGGCGAATTTACGCGAAAACCAAGTAACTGCTCAGGCAATTTGCATCTCGCCCTGTTATTTCGAGAAATCTTTCTCAATGGTACGCAAGATTTCTCCTCGCTGGCGCTCGTCGAAATGACAGGCTGAGCAGTTACAAAACCAATTAAGAAATTCGCGACATTCGCCTTTTCGCGGAATTCGCATTAAGATTTTCCTGACTTTGCAAAAGCCATGGCCGATAAATCGGCAATCATTGACAATTCAAAACAGATAAAGTAATATATGATTAATCGGATTAATCGTATATATGTTACGAGAACGACCCTCCCCCAACATTTCCGAATTTCTGCGTTATCTGGCTTCACACCCCGAAGCGGATGACAAACTCCCCTCTTTAAATGATCTCAGCCGTGAATTGAACATCAGCCTGGCGTCGTTGCGTGAACAACTTGAAGTGGCGCGCGCGCTTGGCTTTGTGGAAGTGCGCCAGAAAACCGGCACACGCCGCCTCAACTATTCCTTCACGCCTGCCATTCGCCAGAGCCTGGGATATGCGCTGGCATTGAATGATGACCACTTCCGCAAATTTGCGGAGATGCGCAATCACCTCGAAGCCGCGTATTGGCACGAAGCGGTTCGACTCTTAACCGAGACTGACAAAGCGGAGTTGAACGCCATCATCGCCCGGGCATGGGAAAAACTGGGCGGCACGCCGGTGCAGGTTCCGCACGAAGAACATCGCAAGCTGCATCTCGCCATTTATAAAAATCTTGATAACCCTTTTGTGATCGGCGTCCTGGAAGCGTATTGGGAAGCCTATGAAGCCGTCGGCTTGAACGTCTTTGCAGGCGGATACGAATACCTAAAGGAAGTCTGGGGATACCATCGACGGATGGTCGAGTCGATTTGCAATGGTAAGTTCGAGGTCGGGTATGAAGCGCTCGTGCGTCATACCGACCTTTTGTATCATCGTCCATAAAGTCAATTTTCGTCAGGGCAGGAGATCGCTTCGGCTGTCGCCCCGCAATGACGCACTTTTACGAGGAGTTCCATGACTAAGATAGTGAATGATTTTTCGATCACGGTTGGCACGAAGAACGGCTCCGGCAGTTCCACCGCCAACAACACCATCCTGAGAGCCATCTTCAAGATGGGTATTCCCGTTTCGGGCAAGAACCTGTTCCCCTCAAACATTCAGGGGCTGCCCACCTGGTACACCATCCGCGTGAACAAGGATGGGTTCATCGGCCGCACCGAAACCAACGATATCGTCATCGCGATGAACCCCGATTCGTTCTCCCGTGACCTCGCATCGGTCACGCCGGGCGGAGCCTTTTTCCACGCCGACGACATCAAGCAGCCCGTCACCCGCGGGGATGTGGCTGTCTATCCGATGCCGATCAAAGCCATCGTCAAGAACGACCCGAACATCCCCACCGATTACCGCGACCTGGTCGGCAACATGGTCTACGTGGGCGTGCTCGCCCAAATGATCGGCATGGATTTCGACAAGATCCTTGCCGCGCTCACGTTCCATTTCAAGGGCAAGCAGAAACCGATCGACATGAACTTCAACGCCCTGAAAGCCGGGGCGGATTGGGCAAAGGCAAACCTCGAAAAGAAGGATCCATTCCATTTGGAACCAATGGACAAGACCGAGGGCATGATCATGGCAGACGGCAACACCGCCGCCGCGCTCGGTTCGATCTTCGGCGGGGTTCAATTTGCAGGCTGGTATCCGATCACCCCCGCCACCTCGCTGGCAGAAGCCCTGAACGATTACCTGCCAATCCTGCGCAAACGCGAAGACGGCAAACACACCTACGCTGTCGTTCAGGCGGAGGATGAACTTGCGGCATTGGGCATGGCGATCGGCGCCGGGTGGGCTGGCTTGCGCGCCATGACCTCCACTTCGGGTCCGGGTCTTTCTTTGATGACCGAGTTTGCCGGGCTGGCGTATTATGCAGAAGTGCCGGTTGTGATTTGGGATGTCCAACGGATCGGTCCCTCCACGGGGCTGCCCACCCGCACCTCGCAGGGCGACCTGTCCTTTACCTATTTCATCGGTCACGGCGATTCTCATTCTGTGATCCTGCTGCCGGGAGATGTATACGAGTGCTTCGAGTTCGGCTGGAAATCCTTCGATGTGGCGGAGCGCCTGCAAACCCCGGTCTTCGTCCTGAGCGACCTGGACATGGGCATGAATCAATGGATGAGCAGACCCTTCGACTATCCCGAAGCGCCGATGGATCGCGGCAAGGTTTTATGGGAAAAGGATTTGGAGGAGATAAAAGGCAATTGGGGGCGCTACCTCGACAAGGACGGCGATGCCCTGACCTATCGAACCCTCCCGGGCAACAAACACCCGCTGAGTTCCTACTTTACGCGCGGAACCGGTCACGATGAACACGCAAAATACACCGAGGATTCGGGCGTATACATAAAGAATATGGAACGCCTGGCGCGCAAGCAGATCGCTGCCAAGCAATATGTTCCCCCCCCGGTCTTACACGGCAACCCGAAGGCGTCGATTGGGATCATCGCCTACGGTTCGACGGAGAACGCCATTTTCGAGGCGCAGAAACAACTTGAAAAAGAACACGGCATCCAGTCGGAGTTTCTGCGGGTGCGCGCCGTTCCCTTTACAAAAGAAGTGGATGAATTCATCGAACGGCACGACCAGATTTTCGTTGTGGAAATGAACCGCGACAGCCAGATGCTCCAGATCCTTTACACGGAATATCCGCAGTATGCGACAAAGTTCAAAGCAGTTGCCTATCATGACGGGCTGCCTGCAGCGGCGAAGTGGATTCGCGAGGGAATTTTGGAAAAGCATGGCGGGCAGAAGGCTGCCAGCAGTAAACAGCCCAGGGCGAAGAAAACTGCTTCGAAAGCGGCGGCCAAGCCCAGGGTCAGGAAAGAAGCGGGCGGGGCGTCCACGAAAAAATCGGCTGGCAAGTCAAAAAGAAAATAAAGGAGTAAATCATCATGACTGAAACTCTTCCCATGGCTGGCGCGCCTGCGAATGCAAATACCGTCGGCTTGACAAAGAATGATTATCGCGGTTTTCCCAGCACGCTCTGCCAGGGCTGCGGTCACAATTCGATCTCGAACCAGATCGTTTCCGCTTTATATGAAATGAGCGTCCTGCCGGAGGATGTGATCAAGTTTAGCGGTATTGGTTGTTCGTCGAAATCGCCAACCTATTTCATGAACCGCAGTTTTGGCTTCAACTCGCTGCATGGACGGATGCCGTCCATTGCAACCGGGGCATTGTTCGGCGACGCGCATATGAAAGGCATCGGCGTTTCCGGCGACGGCGACAGCGCCAGCATCGGCATGGGGCAGTTTAAACACGCGATGCGCCGTAATGTAAACATGGTGTATATCGTGGAGAATAACGGTGTGTACGGGCTTACCAAGGGGCAATTTTCCGCCACCGCTGAAAAGGGTCTGCACTTGAAGAAACAGGGCGACAACCCCTATATGCCGGTCGATATCTGCATGGAGGCGTTGATCTCCAACGCGACATTCGTGGCGCGGTCTTTTGCGGGCAACCCGAAACAGGTGAAGGAAATTCTCAAAGCCGCATACGCGCACAAGGGGATCGCGGTGCTTGATATCATCAGCCCGTGCGTGACCTTTAACAACCAGGAGAACGCCTACCACTCCTACGCCTGGGGCAAGGATCACGAGGAGCCGCTGCACGAAATCTCCTACATCGCGCCGCGCAGCGAGATCATGCTCGAACAGGAAATGAACGAAGGCGATATCCGCGAGGTTGCCATGCACGACGGTTCAACCGTCATCCTCAAGAATCTCGAAAAGGGGTACGACCCCACCAACCGCTACCAGGCGCTGCACGCGCTCGAAGAAGCCCAGCAGAATAACTGGCTGCTGACCGGTATCATCTACGTCAACACCACCAAGCCCGCCCTGACCGACATATACAATCTCGCAGATACCCCACTCAACCGCCTGACCGAAGCCGACCTGCGCCCCGAACGGGCGATGATCGACAAGGTCAACGCGTTGATGTTCTAACCCCGTTCGACAGTCTCGAACCAAAACAACCGCCTCCCCCTCACAGACAGAACTATTGCCGGGTTTGGGGGAGGCGTCGCGTTAAATGGTCAAGCTTGGATATCCCTGCGGAAGAGGAACAACAACACGGTGAAGATCGCATTGATGATGAGTGGCGGTCCCGCCTGTGAGAAGTCCAGCACACCCGTCATGAGTTGATAACCAAACACGACCACATGCCCCGTCGTCAGCGCGAAGATGACGCGCGAGAGTTTGCTCAAGCCGTCGCCGCCGCGCGCGGCAAGAAAGGCGGTATATGCAAAAGTCAGCGATAACTGCCCATAGAGCATATTCAGCGCCGCGTCGGGCAGGGAGGTATTCAAGACCTTCTCGGCAACACCCGGCAGAAACAAGAACAGAAATCCGAACACAGTCAGGTATGCCATGATGACGTACAGGGTGATTTGCAGTCTCTTACTCATTTTATTTCTCCTTTGATGGTGATGTGAGTCGGATGTTTGAGAACGTCCGCTATCGCGTATTCTACATCGGTTTGCGGGCGCGGAAGGTAATGCCCTGCGTGCCGAAGTCCAACGCGTCCGAGGGATCGGGCGTGTCCACGTAACTGTTGTACTTGTGGACGATCTCCCCGTCTTCAAAACCAGCCGCGCTCACGGCGCGGAGCAACTCTGCGTCCAGCAGAGCGCCAGCAATTCAGCCCGTCCAGAGAGAGATGTCGTCCAATGCGCTGTTGGGCACCTCCCTTTCAACCAGAATATCTCCAACCTGCAAACGTCCGCCAGGCTTAAGGACGCGGAACCACTCACGCAAAGTCTCGGTCTTGTCGAGGGTCAGGTTGAGGACGCCGTTGCTGATGATCACATCCGCGAAGTTATCGGGAATGGGAAGCGACTCGGCGAGTCCTTCGCGGAACTCGACATGGGACGCGCCCATCGCCTCTGCCCCCGCCCGTGCCTTGTTCAACATCTCGGGGGTCATGTCCACGCCGACAACTTTTCCCCCCGCCCCCACCAGCCGCGAGGCGATCAACGAATCGAACCCCGCGCCCGAGCCGACGTCCACGACCGTTTCTCCAGCGTGGATGTCGCCGACAGAAAACGGATTCCCCGTCCCTGCGAAAGAGGCGATATTTCCTTCGGGCAGGTCGGCATACAGGGCTTCGTCATAGCCGAGGATATTTGCAAGTTTGCGACCCGTGTGGAAGTGATAGCCCTTGTTCGGGTCGAGGGCGACGTTGGTGTATTCCTTTCGAATCTCCACCCTGAGTTCTTCGAGCGAAATTTTGGGAAGGTTTTGATGGTGTGTCATACGTTTCTCCTTTGGCTTGAAACAGACGACGACGGTTAGGTTTCGCGGGACCCTCCTTGTTGCACGTTCTTCACATGGAAAAGAATCGCGCGATACGGCTGTTCGACGGTTCCGCCTGCTTGGTGAAGGATGTTGAAAATTTCCGCATCCAACGACGCGCGCAGGCTTTCGTCCATGCCGTGAAAACCGGAATAGGTGCGCAGGAGTTTGGCGTACTTCTCCGCGCTGAGGGTCTCGACCCAATCGTGGATGTTCACCGTCACGGCTTCAATACCGCAATACTCGCGGAAGTCGCCCGTGATGACATTGCGAATCCATTCGACCTCCATCGGTTTGTTCGGGCGATCATATTGCGGGGCGAGCCGCTGGAAGATTTCGTCCACCGCACGCGACCATTCCGTTTGCGGGTCAACGTGGAGTTGCCAGAAAAAAGCGAAAGAGCCGTTCTCCTTCAACGCGGCTTGCACTTTGGGATACCCGACTTCGGGGCGAATCCAATGAAAGGCGTCTGCGGATACCGCGAGGTCGAAGGAACGCGGCGGCAGGTCGTAACTTTCGAATTCGGATTGGACGATGACCGTGTTCGGGTAGTCCCTGCAATTTTGGCGCGCGTGTTTCGCGAGTTGTTCGCCCAGTTCGATCCCCAAAATGTGATAGCCGCGTTTGGCGAATGAGACGGTGGCGTTGCCCGCGCCGCAGCCGATTTCCAAAATACGACCATCTGTTGGCAGGGCAGACAGGCGGATGATGTCTTCGATCAGCGCATCGGGATAGAGGGTGCGCGTCTCGTTGTAGAGATTCGCCACCTCTTCGAAGGTGACGCGGCGGGAACGGTCTATGCTCATGAAAGGATGCAAACTGAGGTTTGCGTTACTGGTTCGCGGCGAATTCCAACTTCAACGGGATGGCGCGCGACATGGAATCGCCCACGGGCGAGGAACGTTCACAGCGCTCGCGCAGGGATGCGATCTGTTCGGGCGTCGCGCCGGGGGCGGAGATTCTCACGGTGTAGGAAATGCCGTCGTAGCCGGAACCCGGCGCCCCGTCGAGACCAAGATACGAGCGGACGTTGAAATGTCCCGTTGCCTCCACCGAAAGCGATTCGATCTTGAGTCCAAGGAAAGAAGCGTGCATGGCGATCAAATCCACGTCGCAGGCGGCGAGGGTGGCGAGGAACATCTGCATCGGGTTGAATTCGCCGTCGCCGCCGAGGTGCATGGTCATGCCCTTGAATTCGATGCGCGAGCGCGAGCCGCCCTCCCAATGCGCGACGAGCGCGGGGTTGCGGTCGGCTTTTTCGGGATGCTGCGCGCAGATGTTTTTGAACTCGAGGAGTTCGCCGACTTGCACGCCGTTGATGGGGGTGTGTTCGCTCATGGGATTCTCCTTACCTTTAATACACCGCGGGAAGCAATGGGTTATTCGATCTTCGCGCTATTTCGGCACGACGTGGATGTAATCAATTTCAAT
The DNA here is from genome assembly GCA_016703605.1 of Candidatus Villigracilis adiacens. Lineage (GTDB taxonomy): Bacteria > Chloroflexota > Anaerolineae > Anaerolineales > Villigracilaceae > Villigracilis > Villigracilis adiacens. The sequence continues at coordinate 61,337 of JADJBU010000017.1, forward strand.
CGAGGATGCCGCGTCCGTCGGGTCGAGGCGAATCTGGGCGATGATGCCCTTCCAGCGGGCAACTTTGGACATATCGAGGGTGTAGGTGTGGAATTGACCGTCGCCTTGAATCGAAAACGTGAGCGCCTTGGTTTCATCGTACTCCTTGTCGGAGGATGTGATGAAATAGATCTTGGCGCTGCTCCCCGTCGAAACCGCCATACGGATTTCGATGACGGGATTCGCCGCGGCGTCCAACGTGAGGGTCGGCGAACCGAGATAGGGATCGCCGCCAGTGGCGCGGGCGGAGAGACTGCCATTGCCGACCGCGAACGAGGCGAGTTGATTCCACGCCAGCCAGCCTTCCACGTCGCCGTCGAACTCGAATTCCCACGCCTGCCCGCGCTGTTCGACCTGGATCGAGTCGAACTCCACCGCCGCGTCCGCCGTTGACGCGAACGCAATTTGCGTGACGACACCACTATTCCAAATTTTATTTTTCGACATGTCGAAGACGCTGGTTTGGAACGCGCCTGCTGAAACGTCCGCGCAGGATGATTTGGATTCATTCCACGTCGGGTCTTTGTTGGTGATGAAATACAGGCAGAGACGCGCCGCGTCGTTTTGCGCGCGGGCGTGGACGAGCACGGAGGGCGACACCGCGCCCGCCACGCGCAGTCCGTTACTTGACGTGAACAAATTCCCCTTGGAGAGATGCGCGGTCAGAATCCCGTTTTGGATGGAATCCTCCAAAGAATCGCCGCGCCAGCCTTCAGGCGAGTCAAGATCGAAATTCCACGCGGTGTGTGGCATGAGGTCGTACACAACGCCGCGCGCTTCGTCAATCTGTCCAGGGATCAGGTAATAGCGCAGGTCGCGGACTGCCTGCGGGGGAACATCAAAATATGCCAAGGGTCCCGCGTAACCGACGGTCGGCGCGTCGTAGAGCAGGCAGAAATTCCAGCGCGGTTCAAGATGGGGCTGCGATGGGAGCAGGAGGATCAAGCCGATTTTGTCCGCGCCCGTGAACGCCGCCCAATTCTCTGTGGGATACACAAAGGGACAATTCCCCGTCCCCGCGATTTCACCTTGTTTCGTACGATGATCGAGTTCAGACATCGGCGCGCCCGTGAACGGGGCGTCGTCGAAGTAGCCGAACATGCGCGTCAGCGAAGGATGAAAATAAGCGGCGGGAAATTCGTGGGTGGCCAGCGCATGTGTGTCGTTGCCGAAATGCGTGGCGCGGGTGAACACTTCAAAATATCCGTCGCGTTTCCATGCCCAGGTCTCGAAGGTCACGTCGGAGTCTTCATCGTATTTTCCCCACTCCTTGCCGAGGGCTTTGATGTAAACGGCGTCGTCCGCCTTGCGATACTCCAACACCTTGGCGCCGATGATGGAACTTCCGCCCGCCTTGCTTCCCACTTGAATCGGATTCCAGCCCCAGTTGCCGTAGGGGTCGCTTCCTTGCGCGGCGTATTTGTCGTTGCCGTCGTACATCGAGAATTGAAAATATCTTCCGTAGTCGGTATCGTCAATCAATTCGCGCCCGTTGTAAAGCAGGCTTCCGATCCCCCCGCCGCCGTTCATGTTGAAGCCGAGGGCGAGGGTATTCTTGTCTCCAAGATACACATAGCCCTGCGGGATGGGCTGGATATCGCCGACGGGCGCGAGGGTGGGGGTGGGGGGGATGGCAGTGGGCGCGGGCGTTGGCGTTTTTGTGAGAGTGGGCAGGGCAGTATCGGTTGCGGCGGCGGGAGCAGTGGCAGACGCGGGGGAGTCCGAGGCGGGGGCGCATCCACCAGTGACAAGGGCGAGAATGGAAATCAGTCCGATGAAGGATGTAAGTCTTTTCATTAACTGGGTTCCTGAAGATGGGATTATGCTTCCTTCACCAACCGTTCGATCTGCGGCAGATGCGTTAATTCGTGCGACGCGAAGTAACTGGCTTGCTGTTTGATGGACACGACGCCAAACTCTTCGTGGCTTCCCGTGCGCCACCAATCGGCGAGGGGGATGGTTTCGAGTTTGGCGATCACTTCCCGGCGCGTGGACAGATACGTCTCGAATATCTCGCGCGTGGAGGGCGGACGCTCGGCCTCGTTCTTCGCCCACGTCCAGACTTGCTTCATTTCCAAAACGGGATTTTCCTCTTTGAGGAACAAGTCAATGCGGAAATCAAGCACGCCCTGCGCGTCGCGTAAATGCGAGATGACGTTGCGGATCGCCCAGCCGCCGTCGGGGGCGGGACGCGTCAACGCCTCTTCGCTCAGACCTTCGATCAGCGCGGCGACTTCGAGCGGAGTCTTGCGCAGTTGTTCCAACGCTTCGGCGGGGTCGAGCGCTTCGAGCCAGTAGACGGGCGGGAACCATTGGAACGTCTCGCCCCACGCGCCGCAGGTGGGACATTTTTTGGGAGCGTTGATGAGAGCCAAATGTCCGCAGGTGCGGCAGACGTAGGGGTGTGGAGTCTGCTGGATGAGCGGAACCCGCCCCGAGGTCAGGGCGGATGCGCCCGCGCGGAAGGCGGACTGCAGGTCGGCGTCATCCAATGAAGCGGCGATGCGTTCGATGTCGCTGGCGAGAGTCTCTTTATCGTTGGGCAGGTTCAATTCCCACGCGGCGCGGCGGGAGATTGAGTCCGCTGTGGCGCGGGCGATCTTGGCAATGTTGTATTGCCCTTCGCTCTCCAGCCGCAGGGCGAGGGAGAGGAGTTGAACGAGGGTGTCTGTCCGTTGTGAATTTTGCATGTTTATATCCTTATCATTCTAATTTGGATTCATTTCTCGTCAGCCTCGCGGCTCGGTTGCCAAAGCGAAAAGAACGGGAAATGTTTGATGAATGCCATCTGTTTGTTTCATGGATCGCAGCCTGGCAAAAACGTCCGCTTTGAATCTTTGCAGACCTTCCGCGCCCGTTGCTTTCTCTATCGCCTCCAACGCAACCCGCCCGCCATGCGACCACAACGTAGACCAGTATTCTTCTTCATTTGCATACGCAAACTCAGCCGCTTCAGAAACGATTTGAATATCGGCAAAGCCCGCGTTTTTCATGATCGCTTCAAGTCCTTCCAGCGTGTCGAAGACTGGTTGTGACGCCGAATCCGATTCGGCTGGCTTGCTTTCTTCGGGTTCGGGCGGAAGATAGGTTTTGACAATTTCGTCAAACCAGGCTAGATGTTCGTCGAACGCTTTATCCCATGTCGCCACCACAACGCGACCATTCGGCTTCAGCACGCGCCGAAACTCGGACATGGCGCGACCCAGTTGGGGAAAGAAAAAGATCGCAAAACAGCACAACACAAAGTCAAACGACTGGTCGGGGAATTGCAGGGCTTCCGCGTCCATCTGGCGCGCCTCGGCATTCGAAGACAATCCCAGACGGTCAAGTTCTTTGGCGGTTTCCAGCGCCATCTTCTCCGAAAGATCAACGCCGATCACATGTCCCTGCGCCCCCACCGCTTCCGCCGCGGGGATAAGAACCGCGCCCCTGCCAGTTGCCACATCGAGGACATTCGCGCCTTCGGGAATGTGAGCGAGTTCAACCAATCTGCGCCCGAAGTGGGAAAAGAATCGCGGACCGACATGATCGTACATTACCGCAGCCCGATCAAAGACACCCGACACCTGCTGTTTTCTTCGTTCTGAATCAGAAAGTCCGTTATTGTCCATCGCAATTCTCCTTTCCGTTCAAACTTTCAACCCATCCCGCAATTGGCTTGCGAGACTCGCCAGCTCCTCCAACTCGGATTCATTCAGACTCGACCACGGCGCGAAAAAGTATTTGTCGGTTAGCGCTTCGGCTTCTTCGCGGATTCGCTTCCCTTCATCGGTCACTCGATACGCGCCCGCGTTCTCTTCGAGCCAGCCGCGCGAGACGAGTTCCTGAAAGGCTTGGGCATATTCGTCACGCGAGAAACCGCGATCTGAATATTCTTCAAAGAATTTATCGAGCGTGTCCGCTTCGCCGCTCCAAACGGCGGTGAACGCCTCCCAGCGATTGCCCGCGATGTTGTGGACTTGCCACGCCGCAACGTGCGCGTCGGTGCGATAGAAATCCAACTCCTTGTAATGGTGAACGAACAAACGCAGCAATGGCGCGTCGCTGGGAAAAGTGCGTTTGTAATTCTTGTAATGTGCCTGGCAAAAATGCGACGGCGGTTCAGGCGCGGCGGTTGCGGCATCGCAAAGCCGAATCAGGGTATCCACGAGCCGTTGAAGTTCGGCTTGCGACATCGGATGCAGTTGCGCGGATACGTCTGTCAGCGTCTTCATTCCTTTTCGAGTGACTTGCTCTCCCATTTCCGTTGCAAGATACGCATCACCGTCAAAAGTCAAATACCCGTCTTTTACGGCGATAGATAGAGGCTCGTGAAACGCCTGTTCCGAGTCGTAGGGAAAGATATACTGATATTTTTCAAACGTAATCGCTTCATCGGGAAACATCGTGACAAAGGGTCCCCATCCAGCAAACCTTTGCGGGATGGTTTTCTCCTCGAGCATTTTGCGATAGACGGAGTAAAGGACTTTGTTGAACAAGTCGTAGGACTCTTTGCAATCCGACAAGATGGAATTGAGATTCATGGAAGTCCCCTATCCTTTCAACCCATCCCGCAATTGATTTGCGAGACTCGCCAACTCCCCCAACTCCGATTCATTCAGACTCGCCCACGGCGCGAAGAAGAGACGTTCCGTCTCCGCTTCGACCTCCGCCCGAACTTGTTTGCCCTCTGCTGTGATTTGAATCTTCCCCGAAGCGTCGCCCGCCCAGCCGCGCCGCGCCAATTCCTGAACATCCCCCGCGTGGACTTCGCGCGTGACGCCGCGCCTGCTGAGTTTGTCATGGAGTTCGTCGAAGGTCAGCGCGTCACTTTGGGAGAGTTGATCGAGTACCTCCCATGTGTGACCTTCCATGTTATGCGCGCTCCACGTGGCAAAATAGCAATCGTCACGGTATCCCTCCAACAGCAGGCAGTGAGCGACAAACCCTTCGAGTGTCGCGAACACTCCCGCCTGCTGGTAGGAGTCTCGTTTGGCTTTTATCAAAACATGCTCGGGCGGTTCGGGCAAATTGAGATACCGCCTTCGAAATGCGGGCAAGGAGATTGCCAAGCGTCCGCAAAGACTCTTTGGGCATTGGAGTGAGAGCTGCCATGACATCGTTGCCCGCTTGCATAAGGCGAAGCGCGGCATTTCTCCCTGACTCGGTTGCATGATATATCCTCTGACCATCCAAAGTCAAATATCCCTGCTGAACTGCGGAGGTCAATCGCTCATCGTTCACCTGCGCAAGTCCGTATGGAAAGTATCGCATGAACTGGGCGATGGAAAACGGATTGGAGTCGAACAACCAGATCGCCGTCACCCAAGCGTAGTAGCCAGAGGGCAGTGAAAGTTCCTCTGCGGCTTTGTCCGCGGGCGCCCAGGCATAATTGTCGAATAGAAATTCGGAACTTTCTTCGAGCGCAGTCCAGATGAATTTGAGATTCATGGAGACTCCTACCACCTAAATACACCCTAATTGATTGGGAAATTGGGGTAACACTTCCAACTCATTTCGCCGCAAGAATCACTGCATATCCAACCCAACCAAAGGCGTCCTTCTCTTTGCCCATTGCCCACCGAGCGCGGAGAGTTCGTCTTCGCTTAAAAAACGAGCCGCCATTTGAAAGAGGACTTGTTCCTCCTTTTGAAAATGCCCGCGGACGATTGGGAATAACTGCCTAGCAAAGTCTCTCGCAGAGTTGAAATCGGCGGCAGATTTAATTTTGCCAAACAGGTCAACGATTTGGTTGTGTTCAAAGCGCATGACTGCCAAGGGTCCAGCCTGGGCGCCCAGATGCGGTTCGAGCGCGTTGAAGAGCAATTCATCTTCGAGACCCGCGTGGGCTTCGAGGGCAAAGGCGAAGGCGGCAAAGCGATGCTGGATCGAGGACAGGAATCCAACGCGGGAAGCGCCTGTTCGATGTGCCCAAGAAACAGATAAAGACGGCATGTTCGCCAAGAAGGGCGTCGGTGATAAGCATGGATTGTATTTTCTCCTGTGTAATTTATGTTTTGTACGCGACGGGTAGATCGCGAATCACTTCCAAAAAGTTGACGCTGTGCGCGGGAAGCCGTTGGGATGAAAAAACGCGAATGACTTTTTCGGTCAACCCTGCGCGGACAACGGACACTTCAGGGTGCTGTTCGATGATTGCGGAGGTCAGGCGTACCATTTCATCGCTTTGCGAATCCACACCTATGAGCACCACCACATCGGGGCGGGATTCTGCAATGTGGTGGTGGATATTTTCATCGAAGCCGCATGTTCCAATCAAATCCATATCCGCGTGAAGGCGCAATATCTCCTCCATGCTCTCGCCGAAGAGCTGTTGGGAACACATCAGTAAAATACGATGTCTTGACATGCCATATTCCATTGCGCAACTGACTCTATTCAAGAGTACTAAAGGATGGGACGTAATTGCATCCTTCCCCATCCCGCATCAGGAATGAAAAGAGAAGGATTTTTCCCCGCTGAAGATTCTGTTTGAATTAGTTCTTTATTTTCGTCGCAGATCTAATAACCCGCCACTCGACGGCATAATAAGAAATCTGTAAGGGAATGTTTTTTAAGTCTTAGCCCAAAGGCAATTTACCACAGAGGACACAAAGATCACAGAGTTTTTAAGAGGTTTTCTCTGTAAATTCCGCGCCCTCTGTGTGAGAAATGAACTTAAGAAAAACAGGCTCTAAAGTGTCCCATTCATTTTTGAGCGCCTGGCGCGCCATGCAAAACGCCCACGAAAACGAGTTCTTCAAGCGCACGGACCGTGTGCGATTCGCCCGCATCGAACACCAGCAGCGAATTCGCCTCACATGTGCGTTCGATTCCGTCGCCGCCAGTGAAAACGCCCCTGCCCTTTAATATCACCACAAAAAACGGCGAACTCGGCGCATTATGCTCCCGAATGACTTGACCCACCTTGAGTGTGAAGAGAATTACACGTCCGTGAGGGTCGGCGTGAAGCGGTTCAGCGTGAGGATTGTCTTTTCCAAATTGCAGGTTATCCAACAGGTTTGCGATTTTCATTGTAGACTCCTTTGCTTATTATTCCGAGTAACCTTAATTGACTAACACGTTAATGTGTCATGCTGAGCGAAGCGAAGCATCTCTACGACTGTCCCAGAGACCCTTCGCTGCCGCTCAGGGTGATATTTTGTAAGGTAACTTATGTTAACTTTAGGCATGAAAATATTCAAAAGAGAAGGACGCCAGGCACACAAGGGAATTTATCTGATCGAGATGTGCCTGGCGTCGGGGATTAATTTGATTCCGTGCGACCGATCTGCACCCGCCAGATGTCGGGACCTTCCTCGAGATATTCCCATGTGAACTGTCCCGCGTGTTCGTGAACGAACTGGTAATACAGGCTTGGGTCATGATCGTTGATCAGGATAAAACCCCTGCCCAGGCGTCAGGCTGGCAAAGGTCTGGAAGATCATCGGGTGCTTTTGAGGCGGGGAGTTTGCCGTATGTCGAGGGTGGTGGTTATGTTCATTATATGTCTCCTTTGGAAGATGGTGGGGCGATTATAAAACGAATGGATGTTTCAGTGTTACACATGCGCGGCGTGTTTGGCTTTGTGCGCCGCGTCCTCCATCGCCTCGAACATCTCCCGCGCGGATTCAGGCGTCAGGCGCTGGTCGAGAATGGGCAGATAGACCTCCTCTTCCTTCGCAAAGTGAAGCTTGACAAGCGCATACACACCGTACAACACGCGCTGCAAAACCTTTGTCTGTTTGAATGCCAATTGCGCATCGCCCAAATTCTTTTTCAGTGTTTCGAGTTCTTCAATGTAACTGCCGATTTCAACATGGTCGCGGCTCATGGTCTTGGTAGCGTCGGGACTGCCGAGCACCTTTTGAACAACAGGATACAGCGCAGCCTCTTCCGCTTCAGCATGGGGCTTGAGATGGTGGGCAAGAAATTCATAAACTTCATCCACGCCTTTTCGTGTCTCTGTGATGGACGCGATATCAAGCCTCTCAGCGACCTGACGGATGTGATCTACATTCGGAAATAACTCCTTATGCTCATCACGTAGGGGTTGGGTAACAGTACTCATGGTTAATCTCCTTCAGACTTTGAATGTTTATACTCTTACTATACACGTCTCCTCGCACAATTCTCATGATGCAAGTTAATTAACTGCACCCTTTTCCGCCAGATGTCTCAAACGCTTCGCGTTCGCGATCGTCACCCACTTGCGCCCCGGACTTGACCAGTTTCTCCTCGGCGAAGCGGCTCATCACGCGGCTGACCGTCTCGGTGGTCGCGCCCGTCATTGCCGCCAGGTCCTGCCGCGAAAACGGAAGTTGGATTAAAACGTTATCGTCGCGTGCTTCGCCCACTTTTCCCGCCAACCGCAGCAGCGCCGCGGCGATACGTTGTTCAGCGGTAAACGAACTCAATTGCTGGACGATCTCCCGCGACTCCACCAAACGCTGACTGACCACTTCCAGAGCGTGCCGCGCCACATCAGGATATTCTGAAAGGATCGCTTCAAAATCGGCGGAGGAGATTTGCAGGATGCAACAATCGGTTTGCGCAATGGCAGTCTCCGTATAAATGCGCCCGCCAAGAGCGGTTAATACGCCAAAGTATTCGCCGCCGTGCAAGATATCCAACAGCACTTCCCGCCCAGAAGCGGCTACACGAAGCAACTTAACCTTTCCCATCGCCACAAGATGGAGAAACTTCGCGTCATCGCCTTCAAAATAAATCCGCTCTCCCGCACGTACATCGTGGTCATGAACAAGAGGGTTGATTTTCGCAATCGCCTCGGCGGACAAATGCCTGAAGAACGGCAAACGCCCGATGATCTTCAAACGATACTCCAGAGAACATACGGCAGGGTCCACCCAGTCCAACCGCACGGGAGATTTGGGGCGCGTCATGTTATTTCCTTTCCAATAAAAACGGCGCTCAAGCCTTCGCCCGCCCTTCCCAAAACTCAAGGCGATTCCCCTCAGGGTCGCGGACGTAGATCGCCCTTGCGCCCCAGACTTCCTTGATCGGCGTTGATGCGATTCCCGCGCTCGACAAATCAGCCTGAATTTGTTCAACGTCGGCGATCTGCAGGCTGATGGTAACGCCCCTGCCATCCCCGCTCTTGATGGACGCCCGCGCTTCGTTCGCCACGCTCAATCTTGCCGCTTCGTTGAGTTTGAACTCCACGAACCAATCGGTGGAGGCAAGGATGCGAAGTTTCAATCCATCGCGGTAAAACGCAACGGTCTCCGCCCAATGTTTGCAATACAAAATCGTGTTTGCCGCCTTGATCTTCACTGGTTCATCCCTTTGCTTCGGGAAATAAAATCGCCCAACAGCGCGGATCGCCAGCCAGCAAGCCCAACCCGCCCCGCGCAGGTTTTCCACACGGCTCCGCGTCGAACCTCATTGCAAGCGTTTGGGCAGCGGGTGAAAAATAAGCGACCACCTTGCAATGCAGTTCACCCTCTTCGCTGCGGGTAAAGACAGCCATATCGGCGGGACTTCCCGCCGCCTCGAACGCCGCGATAAATTCCTTCTCGATCTGCGCGGATACCGTCGGCGCCCACATGCCATCGCCCAGCGTCGCAGAGCGCCATCCATTTATCTGTTCCATATATCTCCTTTGTTATAGTCGGCAATCGAAAAAAGATTTTTGCACAAGTCCTGATAGAATAAAATGCCACGGAAAACCCCATTATGCCACTTCTCACCCGCACTTTCATCAAAACCGCAATGATCTGTTTCGCGCTCGCGCTCATGCTTGGCATCCTGCTGGCGGCGGGCGTCACGAACGGATTCTTCCCCGTCTACATTCACCTGCTGGTTTTTGGCTGGCTGACCCAGTTGATCTTCGGCGTTGCACTCTGGATGTTCCCCAAATATTCAAACGAAAAACCGCGCGGATACGAAACCCTCGGCTGGTGGTCGTATGCCCTGCTCAACAGCGGCTTGCTCCTGCGCGCCATCGCCGAACCGATTCAATCCACCCAGCCCAATCCCCTCAGCGGCTGGACGCTTGTGCTCTCCGCCATTTTTCAATTTCTAGCGGGATTGTTATTTGTGTTCAACACATGGCAAAGGATCAGGGAAAAATAAATGCCGCGCTTAAGTGTCTGGTTCGTCCGCGCCTCGTTCGTTCATCTCCTGCTCGGGCTTTTCTTCGGCGCGTTGATTCTCGCCCAAAAGGATTTCATTTTATCCGCCCGTCTGGAATCTCTTTCCCTGCATGTGGAATTTCCTGCTAACGGGCTGGCTCGTTCAACTGGCAATGGGCGTCGCCTTTTGGATCATTCCACGCTTTAGCCGCGGCTCTCCACGCGGACCTGTGGGCTTGGTCTGGTTTTCCTTTGCCTTTCTCAACGCTGGAATTTTTTTCACCGCCCTGCAATTCTGGTTTCCCCACGCACTCATCATCGGGCGTGTTGCCGAAGTATGCGCGGCAATTCTTTTTATCATCGGCTCGTGGCGGCGTGTCAAACCTCAGGGTGTGTTGTAAACGCTCCAAATCATCCATAATTTCTGACCTGCTTACGCACAATTCCTACATAATGAATTGCTATCTTCGGCACATGGAAAGAAATTCAAACATCCAAGGAGAAACCCATGAGCAACAAGAATTTACGCAATCTCATTCGAATTGTCCACCTCATCGCCGCCGCCGCTTTCGGAGCATATTTCTACTCGCCCATTGCAGGGAATGAGACGCTCAAACTCATCATTCAGTTTGTGACGATCCCAAGTATTGTATTGACGGGGCTCGCGCTATGGCAGCAAGCCTACCTCAACAAACTACTTAACCGCAACGCTCACAATCCGGCGGCAAATTCTGGCTAATGCCCCAAATAACCGATCGTCCCAAAGGCTTGTTAATCACGCCCAACAGCCTTCGGGACGATCCATTCAAAAAGTAATCTGGATTTCAGTTGGATACGCAGCCACCGCAGATTGACTCTTGAAAATACGCGGGGTTAAGCGGCGCATCACTTCATGGAGCGCAGCGCCAACCCGGTCCAAAACGCGCCAAAGAAATCGGCGGACGCAAAAAGGAAGAGGGCGGGTTTCGCCAATCCCAACACAATAAAGGCGGTAAAGCACAAAACGGTGAACACCCGTCCCTGTGTAGACCACAGAAAGAAAGGAACAAATTCGCGCCGCGCCGCCTGGATGTGGTAATAGCCCAACGCCGTAACCACGACGCCCAGGATGTGAATCCAGATTTCGTTTGTTTGCGGAAAACCAAAAAACGGTAAAAGGGAATTGGGGGCAAGTAATAGCAGCCCTCCCAACCCAATGAGATAAACGCCCCAGACGAAAATACTCTTTGCTGAATTGCTCATATTGGCTCCTTGAAATATACTGATGCGGGCAACGCCATCTTTCACCAACTACGGATGACGAAGTTGTTCGACCATGACTACAATGGCATCAATCACCAGGTCAGGCTGATCGAGATGAATATAATGTCCGCTGTTTTCAGTGGAAACATGAAGGGAATCAACCTGCTGGTTGGCTAAATCGTTTTGTAATTCGTCCCAAAGGCTTTTCATATATTCGCCGGAGAACCCGGGCGGAAAGTCCCGCACTATCGCGGAACTCAGCACGGTCATCGGCACAGCCGGGAGCGGACCTGCATTCCGCGCTTGGATCTGGCTCTCGTCAAAAGACGTCATTTCACCAGCCAACGCTCGATACGCCTTTGCTTGTAACCCCATCGCGCCCGCCATGGGGCGATGCGCATCGGGTAATTTGGCGACGATAATTGTTTCGGGTTGGTTTGCGAGCCGAAGCAATCCCGTCGGGGCGACAAGGCTTGTAAACAAGGTGAGGGATTTCAAGTTCTCCTCATAAGTTTTTCGCACATCTTCTTTCATCCGCAAAGATTGCTCCGGGTGAACAGAGTCGACCAGGATGATCCCCGCAACCTGACGAGGGTAAGTTTTCGCAAAATACTGCGCAAAAAGCCCGCCAAGCGAATGTCCAACCAAGATGACCTTACCTTCGATGCCCGCCTTCGACAACAACGTGTGCAATTCTGCCGCCGCCTGACGGCTGTCCCGCGGTAGTGGACCCTCTTCGCTCCAGCCATACCCGGCGCGGTCATAGGCGCAGACGCGGGTTGTTTTTGCAACTTCCGGCTGTGTCAGGACCCAATCCGCAGACCATCCGCTCATGCCCGCCTCCATCACGACAACCGGCTCGCCCTCACCCATGCAGTGGAGGTGAAGGTGGTGTCCGCCCACATAGATCATTTGTCCTGGCGGAGGATACACGCGCATATCTGCCGCGCTGGCAAATGCCTGATACCCCGGTAATAAGACCAGGCTCGCAAACAGAAAAACAAATACCCGCCTCGAAAACTTCGACTTTTTTGCTTTCATTTATCACATCTCCTTTACATATAATAGAAGACGGATAAGCTGGTTCTTTTGTGACAACAGGATGGGTCAGATTTTGTTCATCGGCGATACTGCGGAATGGTGGTTAGTTTTTCGCGCATCAATTGAAAGTAAACCTCTGTGATTCGCCCTGCCCCATAATTGAGCGCCATTACGCCATAGAGCCGCCCTTCCGTATAGATGAAAAGCGCAGGCTGGGCATTCGTTTCCGAAATGACCACTTCCAGGCTGTCGGGAGCCTTGCGGCGCAACCCCAATATGAAGCTCGCCACATTTTTCGCGCCGTAAATGGGGTGGCGGGCGAATCCTCCAGTCTGAATACATAACAATATCATCCGCAAGCATGGAAACCAAGTCTTGCAGGTCGCCGTCCATGCTTGCCTGAAGAAATTGGGTGAAAAGGCGTTTTTGCTGTTCGGGTGAAACTTGCGCACGGCGCTTGTCGCCATCAAGCGCCGTCTTCGCGCGATGGAATATCTGGCGGCAGTTGGCTTCGCTCCGCCCCAAAAGATCCGCAATCTCGGCGTAACCATAAGCGAAAACCTCGCGTAGCAGGAAAACCGCGCGTTCAGTCGGCGTCAGGCTTTCCATCAGGAAAAGGAATGCCAGCGACAGCGATTCGTTGAGTTCGATGCTTCTATTCATATCCTGGGCTGGGTCGCTGAAAAGCGGTTCTGGGAGCCACGAACCGATGGATTCTTCGCGCTTCACCCGCGCAAGGCGCAGATAGTCAATGCACAGCCGCGTGACGATCGCTGTCAGATATGATTTGGGGGACTCTATCTCCGTGTCAGCCGCATTATGCCAGCGCAGGAAAGCTTCCTGCACCACATCTTCAGCTTCCATTACGCTTCCCAACATTCGGTAGGCGATGGAAAATAATAGGGGTCTGTACTGGGAAAAGATTTCAGATGAAGCCATGAAATTGGCGGTCATTATCCCACATTCGCTAACAACGAGTAACTGGCATTACAGCACAATATCCGGGGACGACAGTCATAATATTGCGCTGTAACAAATTTTTCGCTTATTCTACAACTGCTGGATGCCCAACAAAACGAAAATACGACTCCCCCGCGCAGGATTTGCATAAGACCGTCCCTTCGCGGAGGACTTCGCGCTTGTTGATGATTTCTTCGCCGCAGATTTCGCAGTCGGCGCGTTTGCTAAACTTGGACCGATGATCTGTTTGATGGGGTCGTCAGTTCGATGTGCTGCCAGTCGAGCAGGAGGTCGTCGGGGATGTACTGGTAGCCGATGAGTTGCGCCTCCCATTTGTTTTTTGCGGACGGGGCGTAGTCCCATGCCAGTTCGCGGACGTTGAGTCGCGGGGCGATGCGAATCGCCTGTTCGGTGAGCGAGTCAATGAAGGCGGCGGCGGTCTTGCCGTAGTCTTCGATGCGGAGGGTGCGCCTGCCGACGTAGCAGCCTGTCGCGGCGGAGATTCCGTCTACGAAGCAGCCGTCCGTTTCGGCGATGGCGATGAGGCGTTTGTCGGGTTGGGGCAAAGGCAGGTCGAGCAGGAGTCCAGCCAAAAGTCCGATGCGAGCGCCGAGCACCTGACGCGGGCAAAGTTTGCGGTGGAGAGTCGCTGGCGGAGAGGAGATCGGTCAGGGAGGTCATGGGAAGAAGTACCGCAAGATAAATCTTGCGGTACTGAGGATTAGTGCCGAGCCTTATTCCAAATCACGACTTGATGTTCGCGCCAGAGATACGAGAGCGGATAGACCAGCAAATGCACAAGGCGCGTGAAGGGGAGCAGGAGGGCAATGGTAAAGCCGTTGAGGAAGTGGAACTTGACCCAGAACGGCAGGGCGGTGACGTAGGTGATGTCGGGTTGGAATTTGAGGAGCGAGACCAGCCACGGCACAGCGGTGCAGATACCAGTCCGAGCCCCAGCGGTAGTAGAAGGCGACCCAGAAGCCAAGACCGACTTGCAGGAAAAGCACGACGAGCAGAATCCAGTCGAGTTCGGAGGTGACGGCGTTGGCGCGGGCGTCTGCCATGCGGCGGTAGAACAGGATGACGAGTCCGACCGTCGCCATCAGCGCGAGCGCAAGCCCCGTGATCTCAAGGACGTAGAGGCGCGTCTGGTTGGCGGTGAACAGTCCCCACAGTCCAGGGAAAAGCAGGGCGGTGAGATGTCCGAGCAGGATGGTGATCAGCCCGTAATGCCAGGGAACCGAGCCGAAGAACAGTTTGCGGTTTTCGAGAAACTGCGACGACTGGCTGGAGACCGAGTACGGGTCGAAGAAGATCACAGATGGTGACGGCTATCGAGATGGCGATTGCCGCATAGGGAAAGCCGATGAACAGGGCGTTATCGAACATGGGTTGCTCCTTGGCGGACGTTAGAGAACGTCCGCTACGCGCGACACCGCGTAGGAGACGCTCTCTAGCGTCGGGGTTGGGGTGGACGTTAGAGAACGTCCGCTACGCGTTTTCACACGGTTGTTTCCAAAACGTTCAGGACTTGAAATTGAGTTTGCAGGACGGAGCGCAGCGCCTCCAACCACTCCCGGGGAACTGGGTGCGCTTCTCGGACCTTCCTCCGCTTTGGGCGCGTCCACGTCCGCCGTTCTCGTCTTCGTCGAAGCCTTCGGATTTGGCGCGTCCCGTCATGCGATCCAGCACGGGGAGCATGGCGTCAAGCAGGATTTCCTGCGCCTGCGTTTCGTCCGCGCGTGGCAAGGAAGTGCAGGATGACGGCGAGATGGTCGGGGAGTTCGTTATCGGGAAGACGAAGCCTTCGGCGGTGTAGCGCTGTTTCAAGCTCGACGAGAAAGACGCTGCGTTTGTAGGTCTCGCCGAAGAGATGGTAGCCGACGTAGGATGGCAAAGCCGCGTCGAGATCGAATGTGCCTGTGTAAACTTCTTCCAAACGTCCAGGCGGGAGCGACGCGGCGTAGTCGTGAAATTTCTTCAACTGCGCGGCGGAGGCGGGTCTTCGTCCATCAACAGTCCCTGCGCTTTGATGGCGGCTTGAGCGTGCCGCCCGCGGGTATTTCCAACGGCGCGGCAAAGCATTGGTAGAGCTTCGCATTTCGGTTTCGGTGTACATTAAATCTCCATTTCATGCGTAGGGAGACGCCTCCCCTCGCTCCGCCAGCATAACAGGGCAGGTGTAGCGTCGGGTTGGTTACGCCACGTACTGCGGACGTTAGAGAACGTCCGCTACGCACATCGAACTTCCTTCGCGATCTTGTTGCGGACGCCGAAGCCT
>JADJBU010000018.1 GCA_016703605.1 Candidatus Villigracilis adiacens
TGACGTTATACCCTGTATACGTCGTGTCATCGAAAGCGTAGACTTTGAGTCCTGCCTGCGGCAAATCATCTGTATTTCGGACTGTCACCACGAATGGGATCGTGGTTGAAATATCGATACTTTCACTTTCACATCCCGGAAGATCACAGTGGTTGCTCGTACCGCTCCAAAACTGCGTGCCATTCAGGTCCGCGCGGAAACGGTAGCTGCCCAGGGGCAGGGTGAAAACCGCCTCGCCGTTTTCGTCCGTTGTGACGTTGTACCCCGTATACGTCGCGTCATCGAAAGCGTAGACCTTGAGTCCCGGCTGCGGTTCATCGCTGGTATTGAGTACGGTGACGGCAACCGGTTCCGTGACCGTGATTTCAGCATTGTCGCAATCGGGCACGTGACAATGATTCGCGCTGTCGCTCCAGAAATGAGCCCCGTTCAAGTCTGCGCGAAAACGATAATCGTCCGTGGAAAGGGTAAAAGTGACCTGTCCATTTTCATCTGTCTGACCATGAATACCCGTATAGACAGTGTCATTGAAAACATAAGTGTTCAACCCTTCCTGGGGGATGTCATTTGTGTTTAGTACGGTCACTACCACATCCTGCGGACCAGTGTCCGGGATGTTTATTCGTTCAAGCTTAAAGGATGACCAATCCATTTTCAGGTCGGAACTGCCTGTATCCCACGAACGCCCGATCAAACCGACATAGACCGGCGGGCGCGAATAGCTTTGCGTTGAGAGGAATGTCCAATCGGCGTCGCCGTCGCTCTTGTAGTAAAACGTATAATTTTCGCCGTCCTTTACCAAACGCAGGGTGACCGGCAGACTCTCGAAATACTCGAAGGATGAACTCAAGTCGCCCAGCATGAAGTTGCGCAAATAACCGTCGTCCACCATGCCGAACCAGATTTGATCGTATTGATCAAAGCCGACTTCCAATGCAGCCCAATAACCCGCATCCGGCGCGGCAGTGATGGCTTCGAGCCGGGCTTCGATCGCCCAATCGCCATTGCCCATGTCTGTGCGGCGGAGTTGGGGGGCAAAATTTTCCCCCACCCAATGCTCATAATATTGACCAGCCGGGAGACTCATTTGGAACGACCCGGGGACTTCGCTCAATGAATAGGTGGGACCAGCCTGTGGGACGTACCATTCCCAATTTGCATCCAATTGCGGTCCATCAAATTCATCAATTACGATCTCATCCCCAGGAGGCAGAGTCGGCGTCGGTGTGGGAGGGGCTGGGGTGGGGGTTGGAGGAATCGTTTTGACTATCGTATATGTTTCACCAATCGTGTATGGAATCCCAATCAGCGGGTTCCCGGTTGGGTCGGCGATATCTGTAGTGCTGGGGATGTCCAACCGAATTGTGCCATCCCCTGTGCCGGTATTGACCCAGACTGTATAGACCGCCTCACTGCCGCCGATGTTATCTATGAACGCATCGGAAACACCGCTCGTTGAGAGCACAAAATCACTGAGGTCCACATTTTCCACTGGTTCAGAAAACGTAACCGTAAAATCCACGCCTTCTGCGTTTGTCGGGTTGGCGGAGTTGCGGGTAATTGATTGGACAGAAGGCGAGCCGGTATCCACATATTCAAATGCGCCCAGGTCAAGGTTGGGTATGCCGTCCCCATCGCCGTCAATCAGGAATTCATGCAATATGGTTGGAGTCACCAGCGTCAATGGCAGGCGAGCCGGAAGAAAGCCGGTAATCGCCATTCGCGGGGTTCGCGAACAATGGGTTCAAATCGAACAAATTATCATGTTCGTTTGAGTTCGCGCCTAAATTGCCGATTTTCCAGTTGCTGGGTGAGCAATCGCCGCCGTTGCAATCGTAGAACAGGTTATAAGCGTACTCGACCGTCCCATCGTTGGCTGAGGCAATATGGATCGGCGCGATGTTTTGCCCGGCAAAGATGTTATTTCGGATCACGCCGGTGGAATTCGCGTTAGTAGAGATGGTAATTCCGTAATCGTCCCCGACAAATGTATTATTTTCAATCGTGTAGCTGGTGTTATCAGATACATATACTCCGCCCAAAGCATTGTTTTCAAAGATGATTCTTGAAATATTAACATTCTCTACACCGCCTTCTACCTCAATCGCATACCCTGAGCTATCTTGCAGCGTCAAACCGATGAGCGAGACATTATCTCCTGTAATTCTCAACAATGGTGCAGACGATGTTTGCAGAGATGGAGAAGCGAGTTTCAATGCTGATTGATTAGAAAAATTCTCTTCAGGGAGAATAGTAGCACCTGACCCAACAAGGGTAATACTTTCGTGGATGTTGAGGGTGCTCGAAATTTTATAGGTACCAGGCTCGAAAAAAACTACATCTCCTATTCCTACTAATGGAAGAATATCCATTGGGGATTCGGTTTTGTTAATTACCCACAGCTTTCCCGAGTTATTCCAAGCAGAATTTAGATAAGAGTTTACACTTGAAACAATACTTCCATCTTCTATACCAATGCTATATTCTGCCAAATCCAAATCATCACTATTGTTACCAAATGCTGAGTGATCAAAGTTCTGACTTCCAATTACTAAAAACTCATTGTCAATTAAAAAAGACTTAGCATGCAATCCTGGGGGCGAACTCGTTATCCCTCCTGGTGTATAGTATCTCACCACATCCCAGTAAGCTTGATTGCCACCTGCAAGATAATACCTAGTTATGAAGTTGAACAGAGAAGGTGAATTGTAGAATATATTAACTGGGTCGCGCGAAACAAGGATATGAATATCTGAATCAGGTGCAACTTCAAGAAGAGCATCTGCATATTCTAATAATCCAAACTCTTTATAACCGGGAACTTCCACTCCCGGAGATTCAGGAATAATGGGGGTACTCAACCCGATTTTGAAGGACAAACACTTCATTGTTAGCGGATTCAATTGCATTTTTATAGCAATATCGGCGTTTATCGTAATGGTCTCGATACAATGGCAGGGCAATATCGTCTCCTTTTGGGAGAAATATCCAATGTCGAGGGTTTTCTGCCTCTGTATCATGGCAATTGCCCAAATCCATCGTATCGAATCCTGAGGCGTCTTCTCCGGTGCATAAAATTTCGCTGCCTTCCCATAAAGAGTCAAAAACTGCCATTCCGTTGGCGGCGATTGGACCAGAAACTTCTATTCCTAAATCGTGGTTTTTTGCCTCATTATCAACGGTTTGAAATCCGTATTGAGGATGATAGCCCGAAACAATCATTCGATTATTATCTACTACCATCAACTTGACATGGCTGTGAATGCCTGGCGGCAACCTGAGCCGCGACCAAATTCATACAAAGCTACTTCGACTTTCCACGCGCTTCCATTTGGTAAGGCCTCGTAGATTGGTATATCAAGATTTTGCAACTGTTCTAAAACAACAAATCTTAAGTCAGTAAAAGGATGAAAAGAATCAAAACCCGCAGTGTTAAATTGCACACCCAATAAAATACGAACTTTCATGCCATGCGGATATGTAATTCCGCCTCCTGCGGCTGTAACATCCCCATAAAGTCGTTGTATACCTGATAACACCTCTTCACCAGGAACGGGCGATTCTGAGTCATTATCTTTATCCCAAAACATTACAGTAAATGCCACTTCGTTATTTGCAGAGCTTGCTAGGTCTGCCCACTCCTAAAAGCCTCAACTCCGTTTTTCTCCGGCACATAAATCACTTTTTCTACCTGGTTTTTGCAATAGTACAACGATGAAACATTGGCGCCTATTAGTTTTTGTAGAACCGCCCGTCCCGCCGTACTCGTTGGCATAATGTATTCATTATTTTCACCCTTACAGGTATAGGAGTAGGAGTAGTAGGTTTCTGCATCCCAATCGCGGGTGTCATGCCAGATCACATGCACATTGCCGTTGTTATCCGCCGCTGCATCGGGCTGGGCTTCACCGCCAATGCTGTGATTTACCCCTTCGGGTTCAGACCAGCTGCCAGATTCGTTTTTGCTTACATAGACCTGCCCGCCTTCCACCCAAAAGACGTGTGGAATTCCATTCGAATCCACTACAATGGGTGACCCGCCGGTACAGGAGGCTGTAGGGATATTTTCGAGGCTTTGCCCGGCGCTATTCCAATACTTCAAATCCCCGTTCGAGGCGCAAATAGTGACGTGTGTCTGCCCGCTGGAGTCTACAAATAGGTCGGCATATCCCCCACTGGTTGCTATTAGCATAGGTGTTGACCATGAAGCGCTTGTAAATTGACTATAGTATATTTCTTCCACCCCGTTGTACGAAGACAGGAATGCCAGACCGAAACCATTACCGTCCCCCGCTACCCGGTGATGCCCAATGAGCCGGAGTCGGTTTAGCCCGCCCATAGGCGCGCACCCGGTTCGGAATGTGGGAGGGGTGCGCCGACTTGCCAGGTGCTATATGGCTGGGTAATTTCCTCTGGCTCATAGACTCTCCAGACTACCATGATCTTGTCTGATTTGACGCTAATTGTGGGGGATTCACTGTGGATAGCCGGGCCCCCGTAATTGCCGCACTTCCAAGTATTCGAAGGACCTGAAAGGCTGACAGGGACTGAGCAATTGGGTAATCCGTTACCAGCAATATTACAATTGCTATACATGATCTCTGAGTCAAATTCGAAATCATCATCTTCCTCCCCCCAAACAATGTGGGCGGCGCCGGAGCTATCCACTGCGATCTGTGGTCCTCCCGAACCGAAAGACGGGCTATTTGAGATATTGACTGAACGCGATAGCCTCACGCCATCCCAGTAGGCGTAATAGATCTCCCATTTGTTTCCTTCTACCGCTTCCGTCTATACCATGTGTATGTTTCCAGCAGAGTCAATAGCAATGCTGGGGTCTACGGAAGATATAATCAGTATCTGAGATATTGAAGGCGGGCCAGATTGATTCGAGTCAGAGGTCGCTTCTTGCAATGGCTTGGAAAGGAGCAACCTGTCGTTCTGCCTCCTGCAGTTGAAGTGGGGTCTCTTCCATAAAGGCAGTCGGGGTGATCGAAGGGAAGAAAAGGCTCTCCTCAGTCATTGCTGTCGGGGTTGCTGATGGAGGTTCTTCTGTTTCCGCGCCAGGCGTGCCTGTCGGCGTCGCTGTTGGAATGGAAGGTGTTCCCTCTTGTGCAGACACTGATGGCAAGGTGATGCTGAAGCTAACAAAAAGGGAAGTGACCAAAATAATAAACAGCCACTTGATTGCATCATTTGTTTGTTTCATAAGATTCCTCCAGGTTGTATATTTTTCATTACGAAACAGCTAGCCGTGATAACGCCAATTATCTACCCCACAATTTGACCCTATTATGGCTCCACTGGTATTCGCAGTTTAAGAACAGGTTTAGGAATAAGATAATAAGAACCGAGGAAAGGAGAACTAAATAAAAAAGGTTCAACTTCCTGAACAACAAGCCCGGATTCGTCATAGTACCATCCCTTGAAATAATCTTTAAGAGAATAGTTTCTACCGGCATATTGGGGTGTCATTATGATTGAGCCCGTCTTTATCTCATAAACCCCGTCGGACTTGACAGTATATTTGCCTGTCGGTGAAGGCACATCAGTATATTCAAGTGACAAATCAATAGTTATGTAGTTCAGCCCAAGATTCTGCATTAGCTCGTCAAGTCGAGCCCCATCTTGATGGGGCTCACTTGGAATACCCAATGAAAATTCAGAAAATATTACACCCTTTCCTGGTTGCTGTCGAAAATTAGATGGCAATGCAATTAGTGTATTCTTTTCATGATTGATGTAAATATATTGGGCAGATAGAAAATAGGCATAATTATTAGGGTCAAATTCTCCACCTTCCAAGCGAGGAAGGATATCAAGGTCGAGTAATTCATACCTTTTTCCACTTATTAAGTCTAAAATGTAATGAGGTCGATAACTAGGCTCGCCAGGGTCAACTAAACTTCCTTCTAGCCAAATTAATTCAGGGCTCAGAAAGACTCCTTCATTTAGTAAAAGTGGGTCATCAGGGAGTCTTCTTTTTTCTCCGTTTCGTAAATTCAACAAATATATTTTCCCTGTTCTTCCTTCATAAACGAACACAACCTCCCCACCCGGTACACCGCGCGCTACAGGTCTTTTACACGCGGAAACAAGCACCTTGGTGTGGGGAGGGCGGAAAATATCTTCTTTGAGGCACAACGTAACGAACAGCAAGTTTGGGAAGTTGCAACAAAGCAATATAAAAAGGAGCGCCCCCAGCGCGTATCGAAGCGGTTTGTTCTCTTTGAGCCTCTTCATTCTTTACCTCCCATTCAATTCCATGCTTCCTTTGGCGGTTTGCGAAACATATTTCCACTCCTTTTTGTTGGGTTTATGGTAGCAAAATTCAGCATCGAAGTCAACGACGAATGTCACGAATTTTTCTTGGGCATTCCCCATAGTCGGGTCATGCAAATTTATCGGGAGAATTGCTGGAGTTCAATGTAATTAAGCTTCTGAATATTCTTTACAGTTATATATCACCCTGAGCCTGAGTTCAGGGTGATATGTTGTAAGGTAACTTGTGAGACTTTGAATTGTGTGAGTAAGACCATACCGCACTCGGTCACACGCGTACCTGCGTTCGGTGCAGGCAAATTGCGTGGCGCAAGGCGCTAGCGGAAACCGCAATTTGTGACCGTGGGTATTATATAAACAATTCCATTTTCTTTTTTCGCGGAAGAGCCTTGATGGCTCTCTCTCGTTTTAATGCCGCGATCTTATCCGTCTGCTCTTCCAGGTAGACTAACTTCACCGGGCGGCGGGTCTTGGTGTAGCGCGCGCCTTTCCCCTTATTGTGCTGCGCTATCCTTCGTTCCGGGTCGTTTGTCCAACCGGTATAAAACGTCCCGTCTGAACATTCGAGGATGTAACAATAGAACCTCATCCTTGTATCTAATCACCAATTTCCCAATTCACCAGCCTACCCATCCTTCGGTCTGCCCATCTTCCCCAGTTTCGAGCCCAACAAGGTTTCCATCATCGATGGACGCTCGACCTTTTCATCCGGCATTTGGGTCCATTCGGCTTTGTTGCGCTCCAACAGCCAGTTGATGCGCCCGTTCAAGGCGGAGGAAAGCCGTTTGCGGAAAGAATCCTCGTTCTCTTCGAGATCGTCGCGCAGGTCGATCAAGGCGTTGATGAAGTTGTTAAGCGAACGGATGGTGTTCTCGCGGTTATGGATCGTCGCCATGCCCAGCGCCTCTACCCCGTCTGAATCTGCCAATGCGGCTGTAGCGGCATAAAAGTTGCGGCTGGCGGTTTTGCGCAGGTCGCTCCAACCGGGTTGACCGATGGTCGCATTCAACAGAGCGGCTGAGATCAACTGCGGTAAAAGATGGACACTGGTCATCAACCCATCGGATTCGACAAAATCCGTCAGCACAGGTGTGGCGCCCAATAGGTCGATCAAATCTGATACGAGCTTCACCGCTTCACCGGGGACACCGGGAGGAGTTGAAACGAGGAAAACGCCCTTCGTGAACAGGTCAGCCCGGGCGGAGTCCAGACCCGTTTCCGTCCCGGCCAGATGCTTCGCCCCAATGGCGGGGGCAATCCCCACATAATGGGCAGTCTCAGGCAAAAATTCCCGAGCCCACTTCACAACCTCCGCTTTGACGGGAGCCGTATCCACCACCACCACATCCTTGCGGAGGTCCTGCGCAATGTAGCGGAAGGTATCGCGGATTTCCGAAATCGGCAGGGCAAGGAGCACCAAGTCTGCGTTCTCAACCGAAGCCGGCAGGTTATGGTTGGTCTGGTCCACCGCGCCGAGTTTTTTCGCGCGTTGTTCGTTGCCGATCTCTTTGTCGTGACCCGTGGTGACGACCTTGTCCTTGTGCGCCGCCAGCGCCAGCCCCACCGAAGCGCCGATCTGCCCCAAGCCGATAATTGTGATTTTTACAGGCATTTCAACCTCGAATTGTAGTTTTGACCGGATTATACCCGCCCCAACCCGTTAAAATACGAGAACCGCGGACGCCGACCGCGGTTCCCTTTGAAAGGAGGAGAAGAGAAATCACCTTACAGGGGCATTTTTATCATGGTTATCCGAAACCTACTTGACGCTAACCCTACGATTACCCTACGATTGTCGAACAATTAACCATTCTGTAAGCAGGTTTAGACTATTTTTATTGACAAAGGATTCCCTTCATGACTTTACCCCCTTCCCGGCTTTACCTTGGCGAATTAACCGATTCTCCCCTTGGAAATTTTCGGCTCATCGCCTCAGACCTGGGCTTGGTTGCCCTCGAATGGGCGGATCGTCAGCCCAGGCTGGATGCCTACCTACGAAAGATCAAACTCACTCCCGGACCGAATCAAAGGCGAATCACGCCATTTGCGAAGGAGTTGAAGGAGTACCTGGCTGGAAAGCGCACCGCCTTCACCATCCCCATCGACTGGACCTTCCTCACCCCTTTCCAACGCGAAGCCCTGCAAGCCGTCTTTCGCATCCCATACGGGGAGACCCGCACTTATCTTGATATTGCCCGCGAGATCAACCGTCCGCGCGCCAGCCGCGCCGTGGGCGCCGCCAATGCCATGAACCCCATACCCATCATCGTTCCCTGTCACCGCCTCCTCGGCGTGGACGGCAAACTCCACGGCTACGGCGGCAAAGGCGGACTCGGCACGAAAGAATGGCTGTTAAGAATGGAAGGGGCGGTTATCGCGTGATAAACTCAACCGCGTGGAAATTTTTTTACAACTCTTCTGGACCTTCCTAAAAGTCAACCTGCTCAGCACCTCCGGCCCCGCCTCGGTGGGATTGTTGTATCACGAAGCGGTCGGTCGATTTGTCACAGAGGCGGAATTTGTGCAGGCGGTTGGGTTTTCATCCGTCCTGCCGGGGAGCGACGCGCTTCAACTGGCAATGTACATCGGGTACGCCGCGGGCGGGGTGACGGGGGGATTGGTGGCGCTCACCGCTTCGATCCTTCCGCCAACCCTCATCATCCTCGGTGTGACGATGATCCTGCACCGTCTGCGCCGCGAGGCATGGGTGGGCAGTTTTGTGGAGGGGTTGACTCCCGCCATCGCCGTGCTGATGGTCTTCACCGCCTGGAAAATATTCGAAAAAGGCGGCGGGATGAACTGGTTCGGCTGGGGAATTGCCCTGGCTAGTTTTGCCGCCATGTGGTTCAAGATTCCCGAACGCTTCGTCATTATCATCGCCG
This sequence comes from Candidatus Villigracilis adiacens, assembly GCA_016703605.1. GTDB lineage: Bacteria > Chloroflexota > Anaerolineae > Anaerolineales > Villigracilaceae > Villigracilis > Villigracilis adiacens. The sequence goes on from JADJBU010000018.1 coordinate 9,165, forward strand.
GCATCCTTGGCGTGATCTTTCTCTCCGCATCATGAACAAGTGGACGCAGTTATTTTGGATGTTTCTGAAGGTGAACCTGCTCTCGCCCTCGGGTCCCGCCTCGGTGGGATTGCTTTACAAAGAAGCAGTGGGGAGTATCATGACCGAGGAGCGCTTCGTGGAGGCGGTCGGTTTCTCAAACTTTCTGCCCGGCAGTGAAGCGTTGAAACTGGCGATGTTCGTCGGGTATGCCGCGGGCGGGGTGCCGGGGGTCTTCATCGCATTGCTCGGCGCGGTATTGCCGCCCACGGTCATGATGTTCGTGGTGGCATTGATCTTGCAGCAGGTCCAGCATGAGGGCTGGCTGGAGGGATTCGTAAAGGGGATGAGTCCCGCTGTGGCAGCGTTGATCGTGCTGGTGGCGTGGGAATTGTTCCGCGTTGGGCGGACAAAGAGCATCGGCAGGCGCACCCTTATCATCGCCGCCTTGAGCGCGATTGCCTTATGGTTCGATGTGCCGTCGCCGCTGGTCTTATTGGGCGCAGGAGTTTTGGGCGTGATTCTTTTCCGTTGATGGGATTTATTCTATGACCTCCGATATTTTGATCGTCACCAATGGCGCGAAGGAAAGCTTTCCCGCTGTCGAGCAGGGCGCATGGCTGGCGGGTGTGTTGGATTCGCCGATCACGCTGCTTGGTATAAATGAAAGACCCGACCCTGCCGCGATTGATTCAGCCAACCCATTGGAGGCGGTGTTCGAGAAAGCCGTCGGCTTGTTTCAGGCGCAGGGCGTGAGATACAGGCTCGAGGTCCGCAATGGAAGCGCGGAGAAGGTGGCGAAGGAAGAATCGGTCAAACACGACTCGGTTGTGGTGCTGGGTCCGCTTGGACGTCCGCAATTCCAGCGTTTGGTGACGGGGCGTTCGATCCGCACATTCATCGAAGAGTTGGAACAGCCCCTGTTCTATGTGCCTGAGACGCGCCTGCCTGTGAAGAAGGTTTTGATCAGCGTGGGCGGGCTGGGATACGATGTGAACGCGGAACATCTCGCCATGCAGGTTGCTGTGAAATGTGGCGCGGATGTGACCTTCCTTCACATTGTTCCGCCCATCGACCTGGATTACCCGACGGCGAAAGAAATGAACGAACACTGGCAAACCCTGACCGAGACCGATACGCCGGTTGGACGAAGTCTGCGGCATTCGCTTGAAAACGCAAATGCGGCGGGCTTGACGGCTTCCGTCAGGGTCAGGCGCGGTAATGTCATCGAAGAAATATTTGCCGAGATGAACGGGGGGGATTACGACCTGCTGTGCATGGGGTCGTCGTACAGCGTGCATTCGCTGCGGCAGATGTATTCGGCAAACGTCACCGCGGAGATCATGGAAAAGGTCCGCCGCCCGGTGATGACGGCGCGGTTTAGAAGTTGATGGATTTGGAAAACAAGGGCGGGAGAGTTTGGAGTTTGAAATATGGTTGCAACATCGGGGGGGTTTTATGCTCCAAGATCAAGGACAATGAATGGATAATGCAATCGGTTAAATTCTTAAGGCAATGCGTTATTCATAGGTCGAAAACCGGCTCTCGTTCTTTCGACAAATGAATTTTGTCTTGTTATACTCGCCTCATGCTTGAACTCTCCAACACCCGTTTTGTTTTTTTGGATATCGAAACCACCGGGCTTTCCCCCTGGTTCGGAGACCGGATCTGCCAGATCGCCGCGATCGTCACCGAAGGCAAACGCATCAAGCGGACCCTTGACCTGCTCCTCGACCCCGAGCGTGACCTGTCGCCGTCGGCGGTTCACGTCAACGGACTGGACGTCCAGTCACTGAAGGGCAAGCCGCGCTTTGCAGACGTTGCCGACGAGGTCGGGCTGGCGCTGGGCGAGGGGATCATTGTTTGCCATAACGCCAAATTCGACATTCAATTCCTCGATAACGAATATCGAAAACTGGGCAGAACCATCGAACTTCCCAACCTGATCGACACGCTCCTGATGGCGCGCGATCATTACGACCTGCCTTCCTACAGCCTGAGCCATCTTGCGCGCGATTTTCAACTCGCCACCTATATCCACGGTTCGCGCGCCTTCGCCGACGCCGTCACCATGAAAAACCTTTTCTTCACCATGGTCGACGCGCTCAAGACCGTGGACAAATCCCTCGACGACCTGATCGGCATCTATAATTCTCCCGCCTGGCCCCGCGAGGGGATCTACCTTCCCACCGAGCTGAGCGAAGCCATCCACAGCGGAAAACGCCTGTTCATCCAATACATGGACAAGGACGGCGACGCCTCCGAACGCTGGATCACGCCCAAGGAGGTCATCGGGTTATCCGATTACCTGTACCTTCAGGCATTTTGTCATACGCGCAATGCCGAGCGCACCTTCCGGCTCGACAGAATCATGAAGGTGGAAACCAATGGATCATGAATCCCATATCTCTTACTGAACATCAACCGGATGAACATCGAGCCATCCGGTTTTTTTTATCTTATCCCGTTTCATTCGAAAATCTTTTTATTGGAATAACGGAGTCCAAAGTCTCCAGGCGCTGGAGCAAGCGGAGATGCCGCCATCACTGCCCGACTCCATCCAAACCTGTTTTCGCATTAGTTCTCCGGGGAAGACCCAAAATTCATGCGTGCGCTGCAGCGGTTGTTTTGCCCAAACGGGCATGATCTTTCTTAAAAACATTAAATTCCTTAAAAACCTTAATGACCGCGGCGCATCTTTTCGAAAAGATATGATTTGTACATGAAAATATTTTAAGATAAAAACATGTTGAAAAACCTTTACATAAAACAATAGTTGTATAAAATAATAATGTAATAACAATATACTTGATTGATACATCATCGAATCGTTTATCGTTATTGGTTGTAATCATGCAAGCGAATCAAAATTGTGCTACGCCAGTAGAACAGGATTGATAAACAAGAGAGATACGAAAAAAGGAAAACTCATGTACATCTGCGTATTGACAAGCACGCCGGACGAGAACGACATACCGTACGATCCATCGCCCTATATGAATGGATACCGATGGAAGCAGCATCACGTGGAGCCGACCCAGGTCGAAAAACAGATCAAACAATTGATGAACGAAGGCGTCGATGTGTTCGTCAATTTATGCGACGGCACGCCCGACGACGCGCTTTCAGGCATTGCGCTGGTCAAGGCGCTCGAAAAATATAACGCCGCGTTTACCGGCGCCGATTCAAAGTTCTTCGACCCCACCCGCGATGAAATGAAGGACGCCGCCAGGCGCGTTTCCGTTCCCACGCCAAGTTGGGCATTTGCCGGCAAGGCGGAGGATGCTGAGAAGATCGCCAAACGCTTGAAATTCCCCATGCTGGTCAAACCGGCGCATGGATACGCCAGCGTCGGCATCCGCCGCAACTCGCGCGTTTCGACCTTGGACGAATTGCGCGAACAGGTAAAACTTTCTGTCGCCGAATTCGGGCGCGCATTGGTCGAAGAATTTATTGAAGGACGCGAGTTTACCTGCCTTGTGGCGGAAAACCCCTCCAACCCGAACAAGCCCTACACCTATACGCCGGTCGAGTTCATCTTCCCGGAGGGCGAATCCTTCAAACACTACGACATGAAATGGGTGGATTACGAAAAGATGTCCGTTGCGGTGGTCACCGATCCGCGCATCGAAAAGACCCTGCGTGAACAGACTGTGCGCGTCTTCAAGGAGCTTGGCGGCAACGGCTACGCCCGCTGCGACTATCGCATGGATGCGGAGGGCGCGATCCAGATGCTCGAGATCAACCCCAACTGCGGCATCTTCTACCCGCCGACAGAACCAGGGTCTGCCGACTTTTCGTTGTTGAACGACCCGACCGCCAACCACACCAAGTTCATGAAGTTGATCGTCCGCAACGCGCAATACCGCCAGACGCGCGTCGCCGCGGAACGCATCATCAAACGCCAGCAGCGCAAGCGCGTGCCCGTCGAACAGATGGCGTACACTTAAAAAACATTTTTGGTAACTGCTCAGCCCGTCATTTCGACGAGCGCCAGCGAGGAGAAATCCAGCGCAATATTGAGGAAGATTTCTCGTGGCGCCTCGCGCCACTCGAAATGACAGGGCAGAGATGCAAATGCCTGAGCAGTTACCATTTTTGAAAAAAAAGAAAACACCCCGAAGCCTGGATTTCGGGGTGTTTTCATTAATGCAGTTTGGACTCTGGAAGTTCTGCTTCCCGAAGCGTAATTCGAGTTATTTCCCCGGCTCGCTTTGCGGCGGCGGGGTGTCTCCATAATCCAGCACCTGACGCATTTGGGTGGCGCCTTCGGGTGGACCGACGATCTTTTTGTCTTCCATTGTATCCATCAGGCGCGAGGCGCGGGTGTAACCGATTCGCAGCCTGCGTTGCAGCATGGACACCGAGCCTTTGCCTTCCTTGCGCACAATCGCCACGGCTTCATCGAATAACGGGTCGCCGCTGACCTTTTGAGTCTCTTCCCAGAGGGGCGCCTGCTTGAGCGGGACATTCTCAGGAATGGTTTCATGCGGCGCGCCGCCCGCAGCGACGTAGGGATTGGTGTTCCCTGCCTGGTCGCGCCAGTAATCGACCAGTTTATGAATCTCATGGTCTGAGACGAAGACTCCCTGCAAACGGGCGGGAGCGGGCGCATCGGGAGCCTGATAGAGCATATCGCCGCGCCCGAGCAGCCGCTCCGCGCCGGGCTGGTCGAGGATCACGCGGCTGTCTGTATTCGACGCGACGGCAAACGCAATGCGCGCCGGGAAATTGGCTTTGATCAGACCCGTCACCACATCCACAGAGGGGCGCTGGGTGGCGAGGATCATGTGAATGCCGGTGGCGCGCGCCAGTTGGGCGAGGCGGGTGATGGTCTTTTCGGTCTCGTCCGGCGCGATCATCATCAGGTCTGCCAGTTCGTCAATGACGATGACGAGGAAGGGAAGTTTTTTCTGCCCCTGCAATTTCATTTTGGCGTTGTAATCGGTGATATTGCGCGAGCCGATCTGGGCGAACATGTGATAGCGCTTGTCCATTTCACGCGTGATCCATTGCAGCGCCCCAATGACGCGCTCCATCTCGACCACCACGGGACCCAGCAAATGAGGCACGCCGTTGTAACCGGTCAATTCCACGCGTTTGGGGTCCACCAAAACCAGTCGCAGGTCGTCGGGCGTGTGATACAGCAGCATACAGGTCAGGATCGAGTTGACGCATACCGATTTACCGGAGCCGGTCGTTCCGGCGATGAGCATATGCGGCATGTTCTCGATGCTGGCAATGGATGGCAGACCCGCCACGTCGCGCCCGAGCGCAAAGGCAAGCGGTTTTTTGTAGTTCTTGAAGACCTCGCCCTCCAGAATATCGCGCAGGGCAACGCGCGTCATCTCTTCGTTTGGAACTTCGATGCCGACGTAACTATGCCCCGGCACCGGAGCCTGGATGCGGATGCGCGGCGCCGCCAATGCCAATGCGAGGTCGTCGGCGAGGGATGCAATTTTGCTGACGCGGACTCTCGTCCGCACCCCGCCTCTGGACTCAAGAAAGAGCGGCTCGACCCCAAATTGCGTGATCGTCGGTCCGCGGCTGATCGCCACCACCTGCGCTGGCGCGCCGAAGGATGCAAGCGTGTCTTCGATGAGACGGGCGCGTTGTTGAATGAAATCTTCGTTGGTGGTTGTTTCGCCGCCGGGGTCGAGGATGTCTGTGAGGTCGGGCAGTTTCCATTCGATGATGTGCTGTCCGCTGCGGGTTTGGATGGGCTGGGCGGGGACGGGGACCGTCTGCACGGCAGGCATGGCGGAGGAATCTATGGGGGTGAGTCCGTTTGCGAGGGGAGAATCAGGCACGGGCGGAGTCGGAACCGCGATGGGGCGGCGGAGAATCTCCCGCAGTTTGCGAGTCAGGGGGGTGAGCCAGAAGAAGAGTTCAGCGACGGGTTTGTCGAGGGTGACGGCGACTGCGATGATGAGCCATGCGATCATTAAGATGAACAGTCCGCTGCCGCCCAGCCATAGCAGGGAGTAGGAGTAAAGACGCGAGCCAATTGCGCCGCCGCCCTGGCCGGCTAATGCAATCGATTCGGCGGTTTCGCGGGTGGCGCCGGTGAGGATGTGAAACAAGGTGAGAAGCCAGAAGAAAAGGAGGAGGCTGCCGACCACCCGTTCTGTGGTGAGGGGCGGGATGCGTTCGATTTTGCGCAGGACCAGCCACAAGCCAAAGAGCATCAAGCCGATGGGCAGGATGTAAACGCCCCATCCAAACAACTGGGCGAGGCGGCGGATGATTTCACCGATGATGGCGGAGCGGTTGGCGGAGATCAGACCCAATAGGATGACAAGACCGATGAATGCAAGGATGATGCCGGTTACATCCAGTTTTCGTTCGGGGGAGAGTTTTTCCCACCAGGACGCTTCGCGTTGCGGGGGAGGAGGGGCAGGCGGCGGGCTTTTTTGTTTTGTCCCGCTTTTCGCAGGCGCAGGTAACCCGCCCTTTTTGCCGGCAAGGGTTTTGCCCGCGGGCTTGGCGCTTTTTTTTTGATTTGCGAAGGGTTTGAGGAGGGGCATGATACGCGGCGCTTGATACGTAATGCGTAAAGGGGGTGTTTACGTTCGAGTCATTATAGCACAAATGGTCTGTTTATCTATTTGCCGCCTGTTCAGGGTGTGCAGGCAAAGGTGTCAGTTTGGACTGCAAAATCTCCCGATTTTGCTTGAAGGCCGGGATATGCGGCTTTCGACTCCGCGCCTGTTTTTACCACTGAAGGCACAGGGACCACAGAGAAAACCACTTGTTAATCTCAGTGGACTCTGTGATCTGTGGTGAAAAATCCCTGCACAAAAATGTCGCCACGGCGCCACGCGATGCAGGGATTTAACTTGTAAGCGCCTAGGATTACAGCGCAAGGTTGTTCCCTGCGCCGGGGACGGCGGCTTTGAGCGTGACATTGCGCTGTAATACTAATGAGTTCTGGAATGGTTTCTCCGCCATGGTCAACCCCGCTTCGGCTTTGTTTTGGTCCGAGTCATTCAGTTTTTTGCAGTTGGGTCTTCCTGACCGGGGAGGGCGTTTTCGAATTCGGCGCGCGATATGCTTTTGATTTTGGCGATCTCCTCGGCGGTCAGGTCGAAGCCCGCCAGCGCGGCGTCGGGGTTGGCGAAAAGCATATCTGCGAAAGTCGTGTCGCTCATGGCGCGGGTGAGAACGGCTTCAATGGCTTGGGCAGACATGGGTATCCTGTAAAAGACCAGGCAGATTCAGAATCTGCCTGGTCTTGAAAATGAAGCGGGGTTACGGAATGTGGTAGGAGGCGATGGCGTTATTGATGGTGTCCAGCGTGGCTTGGTCGGCGCCGTCCATCCACCAGGCGCTCAGCATCAGGAAGACGCTGTTGTCGTCGCCGCGCGTTTCGAAGAAGGTCATGCCGGAGTAGCCGCCGCTCTTCGACACCCACTCGAGGCGTTCGGAGCCGTCGGGCATGATCTGGTCGCCGGTGACTTTGATATCGCCGACCTGACCGGTGGCGCTGTAGAAGGTGTTGATCAGGTCGAGGGCGAACTGTCCCTTCTGGCTTTTGACGAAGGGGGTTCCGTCGCTGTAGACCAGGCTCTCCATGAAACCGGAGGCGCCGTCGGGAGTGGTAAAGCGGTCTACATAATAATTTTCGCCGGTGGAATGGCTGTAGGTCCAGTCGCCGGGCAGGTCGAAGGCGGCGAGTCCGTTTTCGTCGGTGAAGGTGACCAAACCGCCGTCAGTGGTTTGCTGTTGGGGCTGTTCCTGGGTCTGGGGTTGTTCCTGCTGGGCGGGCGCGTTGGTGGGAGCCGGGGGCAGGGTGGGGTTTTCAGCAGCCGGTTCCGACGAGCCGCCGCAGGCGAGGCTGACCGCCAGCAAAACGGCGGCAAATACGAATAGCATACGATATTGTTTCATGAGATTTTCTCCTTTGTTGAATTTTCCCCATGATAGGAGCCCCCCGTTACACAAGCGTTACAGGGAGGTTTCCGCCAGCCAGCGGCTCGCCGAATCAAGCGTCAGGGTTTGACCAGATTGAATGGCGTGGGTGACAGTTTCCTCGTCCAGCGTGAGGCGGATGGAGCGATGCGCCTCTTCGCGCCCGGCGCGGGCATCGGCTCCGAGTTGAATCCCGAGTTGTTGCAGGGTTTCTTCCACAAAGCCGAGCAGGCGGGCGGCGTTTTCCCAATCTTCATCCATGCACATCAAGCGGATTAAATTCAGGGCGGGGAAGGTGGAGCCGCGGCGGTCGCCCAGGCGGGCGCGAATCTCGAAACTTTCGATGTAGAGGCGGCGGGCTTCGGCAAAGTTGCCTTCCTCGGCTTCCACGTCTGCCAGCCCGTTGAGGATGATGCCCGTGCCGCGCAGGTCGCCTTGTTCCTTGCGCATGGCAAGCGATTCATGGAAGGCGGCGCGCGCTCCGTTCAGGTCGCGCAGGGAGGTCAAGGCAATGGCGAGGTTGTTCAGGGCAATCGAAAGCGCGGGTTTGTTGCCTGTGTTGCGCGCCAGGGTTACGGATTCTTCCGCCAGGGAACGCCCGGTTTCGAGGTTGTCGTCGTCAATGTAAATGCCCGCCAGGTTGGCGAGCAGCATGGCGGCGTTGAAGTCCATGTTCAGGGCGCGGAAATCTGCCAGCCCTTTTTCGAAGAAATTCCTGGCGGCGGGGCGGTCTCCGCTCTGCCAGGCTGCCAGCCCGAGGTTGTTCAGCAAAGTGGCGCGGACGATGGATTGAGATTGAACGGCGGGATGTTCGAGCAGGGCTTTGAGCGTTTCGCGGCTTTCCGAAAAATATCCGCGCACATACCAAAAACGGTTTTGGCAATCTATTGCGCGGGCGGGCGTAATCCATTTTTCGGACTGTAACTGCCATGCCCATGCCGCGCGCAGGTTGGATTGCTCTCTCTCCAACTGGTCGAACGTGGCGGCTTCGCGTTCGGAATAGGCTTTGTCCCATGCCTTTTCCAGAAGCCCGAAAAAGGCGCGGGCGTGCCGTTCCTGAATGACCCCGGTCTCGCCTTCTTCATCCATTTTTTGGCGGGCGAATTCGCGCAGCGTGTCGAGGGTATCGTAGCGCAGACCGCCCCCGGCGCGGCGAAATTGCGCCAACGCCTTTTTTACAAGGACATCCAGAATCTGGCGCGTGACGGTTTCGCCGTTGATGGGCAGGGGCGCGACTGTCTCTTCCGAAGCATGACCGGAGAGGGGCGCTTCGGGGTCGGCATACCCGGCTGCCACAATTGCCGCGCTGGAAAGCCCCCAGCCGCCCGAAAAGACCGCCAGCCTGCGAAAGAGCATTTGCTCGGCGGGGTTGAGCAGGTTGTAACTCCATTCGATGGCGGAATGCAGGGCGGCGTGACGCGCATGGGGCGCATCCGGCGCGGCGAAGTTCAACGACTTTTCGAGGCGCGTCAATATTCCATCGAGGGTGAGATTGTTGACCTGCGCGGCGGCGAGTTCGATGGCGAGCGGAATCCCCTCGAGGCGGCGGCAGATCTCCGCCACGCGCATCGCATTCTGACCGTTGAGTTGAAAGCTGCCATTGACGGTCCGTCCACGCTCGACGAAGAGCCGCACCGATTCGTTCCTTGCCAGCGTCTTGAGATGACTCGCGCCCGGCTCAGGCAGGGGGAACGCCGGAGTCTGCCAGCCGATTTCGCCCGCAACGCCGAGGGGTTCGCGGCTGGTGGCGAGGAAGGTCAACGCCGGGCAGCGAACCGACAAGACTTCGATGCAATGGGCGGCGGCGGGCAAAACGTGTTCGCAGTTATCGAAGACGATCAGCATTTTGCGTTCGCCGATAAACAGGGCAATCTGATCGAGCAGGGCTGCGCTGCGTTTTTCGACGATGCCCAAAGATTTGGCGGTGATTTGAGGAAGCAGATCCCCGCCGGACAGCGGCGATAAGTCCACCCACCAGACGCCGTCGGGATAGTTATGCGCGGATTCGTCGGCTGCCTGAATGGCAAGGCGGGTCTTGCCGCTTCCGCCCGCGCCCAGCAATGTGAGCAGGCGGGTTTCATTTAAGAGCGTTTCCACCTCATTGAGTTCCTCCTCGCGCCCGATGAAACTGGTGAGTGGACGGGGCAGGTTGCCCGGCGCATGGGTGGCGGCCGGGACTTTTTGCAAACGGCGGTGGATGGCTTGCAATTCCGGCGAAGGCTCTGCGCCAATTTCCCGCAGGACTTTGTTGCAGGATTCATATTGTAAAAGCGCGGCGTCTCTATCCCCAAGCGATTCATAACAGAGAATGATCAACTGATGCGTGGATTCACGCGCGGGATCAGGCGGCAATGCGGCGCGGGCGGTTTCGATGGCGGCGGCATATTGTCCCTGTCCGCGTTGATGCTGGGCAAGGCGCAGGCGGGCTTCAAGGCAGGCTTGCTCGAATTCTGCGCGCCATTCCAATGCCCAGTCTTCGTAAACATGCGGCAATAATTCACCCGCATATAAGCCCAGCGCGGTTTGCCAGTCTTCGGGCGTGGCGCGCGAGTCGCTCAGGCGCTGGAATTCACGCGCGTCGATCCATAGGTTTAAGTCGGGGTTGAGTTGCAGAGAGTCGCGCCCGCCGCGCAGGATGTCTTCGCCGAGGGTTTTGCGCAGATCGTTGATCGTCACACGCAGCGAAAGCCGCGCCGCTTCGGCGGTGGAGTCTTTCCAAAAGAGGGAGGCGATCCGTTCGCGGGGATGTTCCTGGGGATGCAGGGCAAGATATGCCAGTAAGAGCAGGGTCTTCTGGCGGGCAAACTCGAGCGGTTCTTTTTCACGTTCAAGATGAACCGACCCAAGCAGATAAAGTTTGATTGTGGGAGATTGTGACATCAGAAATGCTTCGAACGCTCTCAATGAGATGGAAGCGTCTTTATTTCATAGCCTGCCGCGCTCTTTCAAAAACTTTTCCTTGTTTGCCGAGCGTGCGGTTTTGCCGCTGGAGGTTTTTAGAATCCATTTATCGTCCACCACTTTAACATGGCGCAGGGCGATGGCGGAAGATTTCGTTACATGCTTGCGGATGGCGTCCGCTATCGCCTCTTGTTCGGACGGGGAAGCTGAATCAGCTTCGGCGATGATGACTACTTCCTCGGTGCCTTCTTCTTCGTCGTACATACCGAAGGCGACGGTTCGTCCTTTATGGACGCCTGGCACTTCACTCGCAAGCGACTCTAAATCTTGTGGGTACACATTCTTTCCGCCAACGATGATGAGGTCTTTCTTTCTACCTGAAACATACAACTCGCCATCGGCGATGTACCCGTAATCGCCGGTCAGATACCAGCCGTTTTTGATAGCGGTCTCAGTCGCATCGGGGCGGTTGAAGTATTCGGTCAACATGCAGTCGCTTTGGACGGCGATCTCGCCCACGGTGCGGTCTGGTAAATCGTTGAAGTCTGCATCCACCACGCGGACTTTGGTATTAGGCAGCGGATTCCCGGACGAAGTCATCTTCATGGAGGGCTGACCAGCTACGGGCGGAGTCGCGAGGCGCTGAGTCGTAAAAGTCTCGCGGTCGATCTCATCCACGGCGGGAGTTCCATCCAGCGGACTTTGAGTCACGGCGAACACGTTCTCTGCCATGGCATAACAAGTTTGCAGCGCGGACTTCTTCAATCCGTATGCGGAAAATTTTTCGTGGAAGAGGTCGTGGCTTTCGACATGCACCGGTTCGGAGCAGTTGATGATGGCACGCCATGTGGAGAGGTCTACACCTTCGAGATTGCGCTCGCGGATTTTGTGAGCACAAAAGTTGTAGGCGAAATTCGGCAGCCAGGTAAGCGTGCCCTTGTATTGCGAAACAGCTTGATGCAGTTTGTACGGCGCGCGCACCCAATCAAACGGCGACATGTTGACGAGCGGAATGCGCAATAGCACGGGCATAAGGAAGCAAGCGATGAAGCCCATGTCGTGATACAGCGGCAACCACGAAACGACAACGTCGCTGGCGGGGTCGATGCGCAGGGTTTGGCTGTAAATGTTGAGTTGGTTAAGCACCGCTCGATGTGAAAGCGCCACGCCTTTTTGCAAACCGGTCGTCCCCGATGAATGTTGAAGCACGACGATATCTTCTGGTGATGATTTGAAGCCTTGCAGGTTTTCGAAGTTCGGTTCAGTTTCGGCTTCAATGGTACTTGTGAGAATTACATGTTTAACCGAATCGCCTTCGGTGAGTGCGCTGCGAACCTCTGATTCAAACTCTGGATAAGTGACGATGGTAGTCGGCTTGGTGATGGAGATGAGCGAAGCAAGGTCAGCGCGATATTTTTCGGGTGCGAGTTTCTCGGTGAGGAACGGCATGATGGAGGGAATCGCGCCGTGGAGAATCGCACCCCAGAAAGCATAGACCAAGTCCTCGCCGTGCTGTTGGATCAGAATGACCACTTCACCGGGTTTGATTCCTTCGCGGGCATAGGTCAATGCAAAACGATTCGCGCCGTGGATCAGGTCGTGGTAGGTGAGAGGCTTGTCCGCTTGACCGGCGTGTTGCAAGATGATGCTGGCCTTGTCAGGGACCTCCTGGTAGGAGCGTTGGAGAAGGTTGGGGAGAGTGGTCATTTAAATAAAGGTCGTAGGGGCGCAGCATTGCTGCGCCCCTACGTGAATTGATTATTTGCGGGATGAAATAAGTACAGCTAATTGATTGAGATTATCAAACGTCTCTGCATTCAATTCGGTGTCTTCCACGCGGACGCCAAAGGTGTCTTCAATGAAGAGAGCGAGGTCCATTAGGCTGAACGAGTCGATCAGTCCGCTGGAGATGAGGGACTCATCGGCGGTGATGACTTTGTTTGGCTGCTTGAGAATTTTTTCAGCAATGAATTTTGCGATGGGGGTGATGATTTCAGTTGTCATGTGTTGTCCTTTAGATTGTCACCCTGAGCGATAGCGAAGGGTCTCTGAGATGATCGTAGAGATTCTTCGCTTCGCTCAGAATGACCTGGTTTAGAAATTTACTGCTCTTGCAACCCTCTCCTTACCGCATCCAACGCCTGCAAAGCTGTGAGGTTGCGCCAGGGCCAGCCGCTGAGCATGTTCTTGGGCTTATCGAAGAAGTTGCGCGAGAACGAGAGATGGAAACCGTCGTTCAGTTCGGTGGAATGACCCTGATTGGGCAGGGGTTGTAGCGCCGCCCAAAGATTCCACAGAGGGATGTCGTATTCTACGGCAATTTCAGCGATTTCGGCGTTAATGCTGTGGTCGCCTTCGAGGTTGTCGCCTTTGGTAGCAAGGATGGGAACCACACCCTGCTCAATGGAATACTCGATGATCTGGCGCATGTACTTGCCGTAATCATCGGCGGGGCGGTCGCTGAAGTTGGTCTCCAAGCTGATGATGGCAATGCTGGGATTGTGCAAACGGAACTCACACGCAATGGGGTTCTCGCCTTTTTCACATAGCTTTGGGTCGGCGCGCAATGGAGTCAGAATCGCGGCGACGTTATAGCCATCGCGCATGGCGAGGCTGGTGCGCGAAAATGAGCCTTGATAATAATCAATCGTATCTTGCAGGGACGCGTATTCACCAAGGCTGTATGCGCCATCGTTGTCAAAATCCACGAGATAGAAGCCGGTGTTAGTCTGGCAGTCGCCGACTTTGGAGAAATGATTCGGGTCGCGCCCGAGTTCTTGTCCACGTTTGTAGATTTCGCGCGCGGTATCGGTCACTTCGGGGACGATGGGCAGGGTCATCCATTCGTCAGGACCAAGCGTAGGGCGCGGAGTCGGTGCGGATTCTTCGGTGGCGACTACGACCGTTTCGGTCTCAGTCGCTTCGGGTGTGGAACTAGGGAGACTTTCTGGTTGAGAAGTTGCGGTTGGTGCCGTCGTACAAGCAGCAAGCAACATGACAGATAAAAGAAATAGTTGTCGTACTTTCATTTACACTCCAGATTGTCACCCTGAGCGATAGCGAAGGGTCTCTTAGATTGGTGTAGAGATTCTTCGCTCCGCTCAGAATGACACAATTAAGTTATTTACAATTTTCGAGAATATACGGCGCGAGATTTTCTGCCAACATGTTCTCTCCCGCAGGCGTGAGATGAATGGCGCTGTTGGTGAATTCATTCGCAGGCACAATATCCCACAAGTCCACATACGTCCAGTCGTTGCGTTCACTCAACGTCGTCATGATCTCGCGGTAATCGTCATACGCCCAGCGCGGGTAGAAAAAATTATAGCGGATGTCGCTGTTCGCGCCCGAACTTATTAACATCGGCTCATTTACGAGCAGCATGGGTGTCTCGCCCACAACTCGAAAACCAGTTTCCAAGGCATTGATAGCAAGTTCATCTTCGGTCAGCGGCGCGGTCAGGTCGTGGTAACTATCGTCCGCCTCGAAATCGGTTTGCGCTTTTTCGTAGTCAGACGGATAGACCTGGTCAATGCCCGTGGCGGACCACATCACACCATAGATCTGCAAGCGGAAGAAGTCCGCCCACGCGCGACGATTGCCAATGAAAGTTTTATCCCAGAACGATTTGACTTCGAAATTGGGATCATCCGCCTCGACTCTTAACTGGTAGTTGGTCGCCAGTTCCCGAACCTTTTCTTCATTGTTAGCCACCAGCGGCGTGGACGTTTGTTTATCCAACGGAAACGCATCGAGTGTGGTCATCCAGATGACGAGGTCAGGGTCGTATTGCATTCCGTACGAAAGCAGCATCACATCTTTGGTCAGTGAGATGGTCGGATACCCCAAGTTATACGCGCGGACATTTTTTCCGCAGGCGTTGAGATTATCCGCGTTGAGTTGACCAGCTAATGTCTCTTCTGGCTTGAGCAAGGTTCCCCACACCGATGAATCACCCACGATGATGACGCGGAATTCATCATCCGCTTTCGGGGTGCCAGCGATGACATGTGAGGCGAACATCGCGTCAAGGTCGAAGAGGCTGAGGTTGTAGGATTGCTTGGGATTCTCACCGAAGGGCAATCGCTCGCGCCCTGGGTAGAGGACGTTGTATAGCGAGAATTGTCCAACCCCCGGCTGCCATGCGGCGATGACGAGGTTGAATAGGATGAATAAGAGCAGTCCTTTGACAAGGACATTGAGGGGTTTGATGGGTTGGTTCATAAGGTTATGTTTGCGTAGGGCGCGTTCTCTTACGCGCCTGCCGACGTTAGAGAACGCGCCCTACGCGCCGAACAATTTCAAAATCACCTGCCATGAGGTGACGGGTGATGATAATGCAAAGAGTATCCATCCAATGGCGACGAAATGGAAGGTGAGTATGATGCCGCTGACGTTGAGCGCAGTTTGTTTCGTGGGTGTGGTCGCCCAAGCGGCGGCTTTGGCTTTGGTGGCGTCGTTCCAGCGGTTGTGGATGAAGAGTCCCAGCCCGTGCCATAAGCCCCAGAGGGTGAAGTTCCATGTCACACCGTGCCAGAAGCCGATGAGCAGCATGGTAGCGACCTGGGTCAGCAGGATCATCATCGGGATGGATAAAGGTTTCTGCCAAGACCGGAGCCAGCGGGTGATGGGATTGAAGAAATACGCGCGGAACCACTGGGTAAGAGTCATGTGCCAGTTGTTCCAGAATTGAGTCAGGTTGGGTTTGAGGTAGGGCGAGGCGAAGTTCTCTGGCAGTTTGATTCCGAGTAGCTGCGCGACGCCGAGAGCAATGTCGGTGTAGCCGCTGAAGTCGAAGTAGATCTGGAAGGCGTAGGCGTAGACGATGACCCACATCCAAAACGTGGAGTTGACTTGGGTCGCGTTGGTGTCGTTCAGGGCGATAAGTGCCAGCGCGTCGGCGATGACGAATTTTTTGAACAAGCCAAGCAGCAGGCGTTGACCTGCGGAATATAAAGTTTCTAGGTTAAGACCTGCAAAGGGAGCGCGCAGGTCTTTGGTGAAACGTTCGAGACGGTCAATGGGACCGGCGGTGAAGGCGGGGAAAAAGATGACGTAGGTGATGAACTCGCCCACGTCTACGGAGGGGAAGCGACCCGATTGTTTATCTCGAATGGTGTGGATGAGACGGAAGGCGACGTAGGAGAATCCCAACCAGCGGAAGTCGTTGATGGAGACGTTGGTCAGCGATTGACCAGAGAGTGTACGAAGGAAAGAACTGAGCCAGAGAGATAGGTCGGGAATCTTGATG
This sequence comes from Candidatus Villigracilis adiacens, assembly GCA_016703605.1. GTDB lineage: Bacteria > Chloroflexota > Anaerolineae > Anaerolineales > Villigracilaceae > Villigracilis > Villigracilis adiacens. The sequence goes on from JADJBU010000018.1 coordinate 25,246, forward strand.
AGGAGAAAAAGCCCAATGGTTAGAATCAAACCCACCGTTAAGAAAGAAGCGCTGAAACGTGTCAGACGAGATAACGCTAACAGCGTCAGTCCAGTCACCAAAAAGATGAGGAGAGTCGTTTCGAGTTGGGGCGGGCGTGAGGCGGTGAGAAGTTGGAAGTCTGTGGGAAGGAAGCGGGTGAGGTTGAGTAAAAGGACGACGCCTGCGATGATGAGAAGAACGGTTATGTTTTTGCGTCCCTTGCGAGTTTCGTCGTCGGCGGTGATGAACCAGGTGAGGACGACGAGGACGAGTGTGGCGAGGGGCGTGAAGAAGTCGGCGCCGCGGATGGGGAGGGCGGGTTGCAGCCAGAAGATGACGACGACGCTGACGATGAGCATGAACCACGTCCTGCCGTGGTTGCGGAAGGTCGTTGCCCAGAGGAGCGAGGCGGCGGCGAGAATCAGGATGTTTTCAAGCGCCATTTAGAAGCCTTGATAGATCCACGTCGGGCTCGAGTCTGCGGTGAAGATGACGAGGGCGATGAGGATGAGGCAGAGGAGAAGGGCGAGGAGGTTTTCTTTTTTCACAGTTGGTGGTAGGTAGTTGACAGTTGGTGGTAGGTAGTTGACGGTTGGTAGTAGTCAGTTGACGGCAGGCTTGCTGCCAACTACCAACTGACCACCACCAACCAGTTCTTAGCGTACGCCACAGACGAGCCAGTTGCCATTTTGTTCGATGACTTCGTAGGTGCGGTCGGCGAGGTCGAGGGATTGGGGTTCGCCGTTGTAGCTCATGTTGAGTATGCCGGTGCAGTCGACGAGGGTCTTGTCGCCGTCGGCGCCGGATTCAGCGCAGGACATTCCGTCCACGGTGACTTCGACGAGGGCGAAGGAGTCGAGTTCGATCAGGGCATCATCTTCCCAGTCGGCGCAGGAGTTGGAGATGAGGGCGGCTTGGTCTTTGGTCGCAAGGGCGGTGATGTAGCCTTCGACGGCGGTTGTCGCTCCGCCACTTGCGGATGCTCCGCAGGCGGAAAGGGTAATGCTCAGGGCGAGCATGAGTATGGCGAGTTTGCTTGGCACAGGTTCCTCCATGGGTTGGGTCAAACGATTGCGGATTATAGCATGGAGAAAAATGTAAAAATCCCTAACGCGAATGCCTCAAACAGGCGGGCGGACCCCATTCTTTCAGAAAGAGCGATTCTGTGTTGAACAGGATACGCAGAATAATTTTTTCCACTACTCCTCGCTAGTTTTCGTTAATCTGGTTTTGCGTCTAATAAAGTATGAGTAAATCTTTGAAGGCGCTTTCAATAAGAGGCTTTTCGCCTGTGATGCGCGCCTGTCTCATGCCTTCTTCATATGAATAACGACCCGAGACGAAGATATTGAAATCGAGCGCGCCCATTTCCAAGCCTGAAACTGCTTTGCCGTTCCCGAGCAGCCACTCCCCGCCAGAGACTCCCGTCAGCGTGAGGGTGATGGCTTTGCCATTGAGGCGCTTGCGCAATTTCTGAGCCACGTCGCGAACCACCAATTCGACAATGCGCCCGTCGTGCTCGCGGGTCTGCTCGAAAGGACGGTTCGTGGCGCGGCAAATGTCAAGGCGATGCATCCAGGTATCGCGGCTGTGCGTGACCCACATGAGATAACGCAGAGACATAAAGCCTCCAACAGGGTGGGGGGTATGAATCCACTTGACGGCATTGAATCCGTATGCCCAGTTGTGAATGGCTTTTGCACCAACCTGTTTTAATTCTGTGATGAGTTCGGCAGGAGATTTATCTTTGCGCTCACCAACCTGCAAGGCATTGATCGCGTCTTCGGGCAGTTGTCCCTGCTTTGGGATTTGGGTGTACTGCCGCAGCATCTCGCGCAGGCTGATCCCGCTCAAATATCCGCCAGCCTGGTGCGCCACCATGTCGTGAACATCCCATGCTGTGCAGGCGGTGGGTTTGTACCAATCGTCAGCGTGGAGAGATTCTAGAAGGGTCAGCAAGCGGCTAAAGGCTTCGGTCATGAGGCGGTGGGCTTCATCCGCATGGACAGAAGGAATGGAATCAGCATGAACGGTTTTGGATAACGATAAGGCGGTCATTTGCTTTCTCCTTTAATAGGCATGGCTTGTTCGAGAATAGTTAAAACAACGGGGATTAACGAACCGAAGCGACCCTGTCCGATGGGAAGATGCGGCTCGTTGGATACGATCTTGCGTTGCGACCAAGGGCAATAGCGATACCGTATCGACGATCTATTGCCCTGTGAGTTTGGTGTCCAAATTGTTCAATTTCGCTACCGTTCAAACAATGGTCAGATGCCGAAACGGTCTGAGACTTTCCTTGGTGCCAAAGCCAGGCACGGGGCGCTCGAAACATAGTTGATACAGGTCGGGGTTTTCCAGCGCGAAGGACATGTAGCCTTCGATGTTGATGCGCAGTTCGTCGCGCAGACCTGCGGAGGTTTTCATCAATTCCCTGATGTGCGCATCGAACAGGGTGAATCCGAGGCGGAAGAGGGTGTCGTAAATTTCGCTTTGCTGGAGAAGTAGTTGTAAAGGACGGGCGCGCAACTCCGCCAGACGGACCCATGGAGAGCACTGCCCCGCCTTCTTGATGATCTGGACGAGGAGGCTTCGGCTCTTGCCGCGCTGTTGGCTGATCCTGCTCCCCAGCCTGAACAATGGCTGGAAGAGAAACAAATCCGCGAGCGTATTTTGCAAGCCATCCAAAGCCTGCCACCCGAACAACGCGCCGTGATCGTGATGCGTTATTACCTCGAGATGAGCGAAGCAGACATGTCCGCAAAAATGGAGCGCCCGCTCAGTTCCATCAAATGGTGGCTAAGAGACGCGCGCAAACGCCTGAATGAATTAATCGCCTACGACAGGAGCTAACCATGGACAAAAAAGAAATTCAGTCCATCATACAAGAGGCTGTGGAAAAGGAAATCCCCGCTTCGGAGATCGCTCTCTGGCAGACCGTAAAAGCCAGCCTCGTTGAGAAACAACACCAACAAGGAGTAAAAATGAACACAAACAAATCCCGCGGCGTATCGCGCCTGGCATACGCAACCCTGGCGGTCGCCGTCCTGCTGACACTCGCCTTTTTCACCCCGCAGGGACGTGCGTTCGCCCAACAGGTTTTCCATTTCTTTACCCGCGCCGACAAAGATCGCTACCCGCTTCAAGAATGGCAAAAAACGCCGCCCGCTCAAACGTCATCGGAGTCGCCCTTCAAGTATTCGGTTCAGGAAGCAGAGTCGCTTGCAGGCTACGATGTCCTCAGCCCTGTGGAGGTACCCTTTGGGATGTTTTTTGTCGGCGCCTCTTACGACGAGAAGTACCATATTGTGGCGCAGGCATTCGGTCAAAGCGCGGAGTACATTGAACTCTCGCTCTGGCAACAACCGCTGGAACATTACCAACTCTGCGGCGACATCAGCCAGCTATGTGACAATATGCTGGGCGGCAATCTTGCAGGGAACAGCGCCGATATTCAAACCGTGCAAATCGGCGACCTGACAGGCGAATACGTGGAAGGGGTCTGGAATCTGACCGATAACGGTCCCGTTTGGGAACCGACACCCTTCCTAAAAACATTGCGCTGGAAAAACGATACTATGATCTTCGAGTTGATCGGCGGCATTGACCAGACGCGGGACGATCTTGTGAAACTCGCTGAAAGCATTCGATAATCGTGAAATAACAAGTGACTGTCGCCTGCGAGGTGACAGTCACTTGTTTATCGTTTCAAAGTTCGAAACTTCACCCAATACGGAGTCAAATCCTTGCTGAACTTCTTAGCCGTCAGCGCTTTGTCTATTCGTTGAGGACAGCCATTTTTGTTTGCGGGTCGAACTTTACGTTGACGGTTTTGGCTGTCATGCGGAAGTAACTGGCGCGTTCACGATGAAGGACTTCTTTCATGCGGGTGGCGACAGTCTCCCCGTTGTAGTTTATTTCCAGGTCGAACGTGACATTTCTATAAATAGTGTTGTTCGTGTTGCTGGCGTAGTCCACTTTGACGATGTTTGCGGTTACAGCCTCGCCGCGCGATTTGGCGCGTTGGCGCATCCATTGAAAGGACGCGCTGGCGGCAGCCTGCAGCGCAATGGAGACGGCGAACATCCCAATGGTCAGCAAGCCGAATCCGCTGAACAAGGCTCCGCTCGAAAAAATGGAACGGACGATCGTTTCAGGATCTTCGAAATTGATCTGCCCCGCTGGCAGGCTGAAAAACATGAGGCAAAATGGAATCCACATGAAGAGCAGGGCGAGGAAGCCGAACGTTCTCAGGATATTCGGGAGTCTGTGCATGGTAACCTCCAGGGGGTGATTGGGCTTTACGTATGAAACACGCGGGAAATAAAAAAGTGACAGTCACCTGCGAAGTGACTGTCACTTGGTTTACCTCTTCAAAGTCCTATACTTCACGCGATGCGGCTGTAAATCTTTCCCAAACTTCTCTATCATCATGGTTTCGTAGTCTGACCAATTTCCTATATACATCTTCGCTTGTGAGTCGCCTTCGAACACAACCAAGTGCGTGCAGATTCTATCGAGGAACCAGCGGTCGTGACTGACGACGAGGGCGACGCCTGCGAATTCGGTGAGCGCTTCTTCCAAAGCACGGAGAGTATTCACATCTAAATCATTGGTGGGTTCATCTAATAACAAAACATTGGCGCCTTCGGTGAGGGTCTTGGCGAGGTGGACGCGGTTGCGTTCTCCGCCTGAGAGGATGCCGACTTTCTTTTGTTGGTCGGTGCCAGCAAAGTTGAAGGTGGAGACATAGCCGCGTGAGTTGATCTTGCGTTTGCCGAGTTCGAGGAAGTCTGCGCCGCCTGAGATTTCTTCGTAGACGGTTTTCTCAGGGTCGAGGGTGCGGGTTTGGTCAACGTAGGAGAATTTGACGGTGTCGCCAATTTTGACGGAGCCGCTATCGGGTTTCTCTTTGCCGATGATCATCTTGAGCAGGGTGGTCTTGCCTGCGCCGTTGGGACCAATTATCCCGACGATAGAGCCTGGGGGAACAGAAGCAGAAAACCCGTCGAGAATGAGGCGGTCGTCGTAACTCTTCGTCACCTTGTCAAATTCGAAGACAACGTCACCGAGGCGCGGACCAGGCGGGATGTAAATATCCAGTTCTTCGCGGCGGGCTTCGGCTTCCTGCCCCAATAATTTTTCGTAGGCAGTGACGCGGGCTTGTCCCTTGGCTTGACGTGCCTTGGCGCCCATGCGAATCCATTCGAGTTCGCGGGCGAGAGTCTTTTGGCGCTGGCTTTCAGATTTTTCTTCGAGGCGGATGCGCTCCTGTTTTTGTTCGAGCCAGGCGGAGTAGTTGCCTTTGTAGGGGATGCCGTAGCCGCGGTCGAGTTCGAGGATCCAGCCTGCGACGTTGTCGAGGAAGTAGCGGTCGTGGGTGACGGCGATGACGGTGCCTTTGTAGTCGCGCAGGTGATGTTCGAGCCACGCCACGGACTCGGCGTCGAGGTGGTTGGTGGGTTCGTCGAGCAGGAGCACATCGGGTTCAGTGAGCAGGAGTCGGGTGAGCGCGACGCGGCGCTTTTCTCCGCCCGATAAAATTTTGATGGGCGTGTCGCCTGGCGGACAGCGAAGCGCATCCATCGCCACTTCGAGATGGCTGTCGAGATTCCAGGCGTCGTGCTTGTCGAGTTGTTCCTGCAATTTGGCTTGCTCGGCGACGAGGGCGTCGAAGTCGGCATCGGGTTCGGCGAACTTGGCGTTGACCTCATCGAAGCGCGCGAGCATTTCGACGATGGGCGCGACCGCCTCTTTCACTACTTCGATGACGGTTTTGGTTTCATCGAGTTTGGGTTCCTGCTCGAGGTAGCCGTAGGTGTAGCCTTTGGCTTGCGAGATCTCGCCGATGTAGTCTTTGTCGATGCCCGCGATGATGCGCAGTAACGTGGACTTGCCCGCGCCGTTGAGTCCGAGCACGCCGATCTTGGCGCCGTAATAGAAGCCGAGCGAAATGTCGCGCAGGATCATTTTGTTGCTGATGGGGATGAGTCGCCCCACTTTGTTCATGGAG
>JADJBU010000019.1 GCA_016703605.1 Candidatus Villigracilis adiacens
GAAGGATTGCCATGATGGATTACCGTGATTTCCAAGGTTTCTAATCAAGATAATCTTGTAATCCTTCTAATCATGGTTAAGACGCTTTTTCAAGGTAATCCTCTAATCCTTCAAATCAAGGTTAAGTTTGTTGTTATGCACTCTCTTGAATTGTAAACTCTTCGCGCCGAAATTGATCAACAGACCAATCTCCATTTTGTACGCTTCGAGGTAGTTCATGGCTTGGGCGAGATGGACGTCCTCCAATTGGATGACTGCTTTGAGTTCGACCATAATCAGGTTCTCGACGAAAAAGTCCACGCGGCGGGTGCCGATTTTCTTACTCCAATCCAGGCAGTTGCTTGAACTCGTTTGTACTCCACATATGAAGCAGTTCGTTCTTGTATTGCGTTGCCCAGTCCTTGACCAATTTGTGAGCGCGTGAAGGCAGGTCGCCTTCCATCATTTCCAGCGTTTGGATGTTGTAGACAGCGTTGTATTCGCTATAAACGGCATGAAAGTGCGGAACTCCATGTTCGCTTTGGCTGAAATACATTTTGATGACAATTCCGTAAAAACGGGCGATGACAGGCATGTGAACCTTCTTTCTTTGAATAATATTTTACCTCTTCCCGCGTTTTGAATCAAAAGAACCTCCCGACTCTCAAACCGGGAGGCTCTCACGTTACTCATTTCTTGTTACTTCTTTTTCTTCCCAACCTTCTTCGCTACTTTCTTCCCTTTCAGGGACTTTGTCACAACCTTCTTCGCGGCTTTCTTTACTACTTTCTTAGCTGCTGCCGCCTTGGCGGGTTTGACCAGGGTCTGAATCTGCTCGTGCATGTACAACTGCACGTAGTAATAGCCGCCGCCGTTCTTGCCGCTGGCGCCGGAGCCTTTCCAGCCGCCGAAGGGTTGGAAGCCGGGCCACGCGCCGGTGGTCGCGCCCTGCGGACGATTGGCGTAGGTCACACCGGCTTCGATGTTGTCGAAGAACCAGGCGGTCTCTTTTTGTGATCCGTAGAAACCCGCAGTCAAGCCGTAGTTGACGCTGTTGGCGATCTTCATCGCTTCGTCGAGATTGCTCACCTTGCCGATGGTGCTGATGGGCAGGAACATCTCATGCTGCCACAGGCGATGCTCGAAGGGCAGGTCGGTCACGAGGGTCGGTTCGCAGAAGTAGCCTTTGTCGTACATACCGCCGGTCTTGACCTTGCCGCCGGTCAGGAACTTTCCGCCCGCGCCGTGAATCTCCTCGGTGAAGTTCTTGAAGTCGTTGTACGAGCCCTTGTTGATGACCGGTCCGATGTAGGTGGCTCTTTCGGTCGGGTCGCCGATAACGAGAGCGTCCACTTTCTCTTTGAGTTTGGCGACGAGTTCATCGTAGACGGGTTCCTCCACGATGATGCGGGACGCGGCCGAGCATTTCTGTCCCTGCAAGCCGAACGCGGATCGGTATATGCCGGTGGCTGCATCTTCCAAATTGGCATTGCGCGACACGATGGCGGGATTCTTCCCTCCCAGTTCGAGCACCATCGGGCGCACGTATTCACGGTTGGCGAAGTCGCGGTACATCTTCATGCCGACGTCGAAGGAACCGGTAAAGGTTGCCCCATCAAGTTCGGGGCTGTCGACCAAGGCCTGGCCAAGAGTCGAGCCGGGACCGGTCACAAAGTTCATCACGCCGTCCGGGATTCCGGCATCGCGCAGACATTCCGCGTAGAGTCGAACGATCCAGGCGGTATCGGTGGCGGGTTTGATGACAACGGTGTTGCCAGCCACAAGCGCCGCGCCGGTCGGTCCGCCCGTGAGCGCGAAGGGGAAGTTGAATGGCGAAATGATCAGCCATACGCCGTAGGGACGCAGCGCCGAGACGTTGGTGGCGTCGAAGCCGACCAGCGGGTCCTTGCCCATCGGTTTGATGAAGCCGTTGTTCTGCTCCATCATCAGCGCGGGCCAATACATCAGGTCTGCGGTTTCCTGCACATCGCCGAGCGACTCCATGCGGTTCTTGCCGACTTCGAGCGCCATCGCCGCGCCGAGTTCGAAGATGCGTTTCTCGATCAATGCCGCCGCCTTGCGCACCAGTTTGACGCGCGTCTGCCAGGGGGTGCGGCTCCATTTGGGAAAGGCGCGCCGCGCGGCGTCTATCGCCATTTTTGCGTGGGAGGCGTTGCCCTTCTGCATCACCGCCAGTTTCCATTCGGTGTTGACGGGCGAGTAGTCGTCGAATTTCTCGTCCGCGAAGACATCCTTGCCGTCGATGATCATGCTGTATTCTTTGCCGAGGTTCGCCTTGAGACTGGCGACGGCTTTATCGAAGCCTTTGTGCAGGGTTTCAGGCGGGTTGAACATGGTGGCGTACGTAAGTTTGAAAGCCATAGGGTTTCTCCTTGTTAGGTGGGAAGTTGGATGGTTAGATAGTTGGGTGGTTTCGTCAGAACGGTCTAACCAAACTACCTAAACCACTCAACTATTGGACTATTAAACTAATTGGAGTATAGCAGGGGAAATTCCCCCCGTCAAAGCAGAGCGGCGGTTTTTGGTAGTGACTTCCCTCCTAAGTTCGGGGAAGCAGGACGGCGGACGGTGATGGAAAACGGGCGGACCCCGCAAGTTCTACTCGCGAACTTCCAGAAGCAGGACTTCTGGATTCGGTTAATAATTCACCTTACGCAGTAGGGGGGACCCGTCCAAATCACTGAAAGCCTTGTTGCGCAATAAGAGGGTCGCCCTTTGGACGGGCTTGATATATCTTGACGGACCGTCCCTACGGTAAATCGCGTAAGGTGAGTTAATAAAAAAATCCCCCGCGAAGGGGGATTTTTTTATTCCGATTTACCAGCGTGGTTTGTTGTCGCCGCCGCGCGGTTTGCGCTTGCGGTCGTTGCCGCCGCCCTTGCCGCCGCGGCTGTCGTACCCGCCTCCTCCGCCTCCGCCGCCAAACCGGGGACGTTCCTCACGCGGACGGGCAATGCTGACCGAGAGGGCGCGGCTTTGAAAATCCTTGCCGTTGAACATGTTGATGGCGGTGTCCATGCCCTGCTGGTTTTCCATCTCGACGAAGGCAAAACCCTTGGATTGACCCGTGAACTTGTCCTTGATCAGCGCCACAGATTTAACCGCGCCCGCCTGCGCGAAGAGCGTCTGCAAATCGGCTTCGGTGACCGAGTACGCCAGGTTTCCGACGTAAAGTTTGTATTCCATTCCATAATCTCCTGGGTGCGCGACGTTGCCGGAAGGGATTGCGTCACTGCACATAAGCGCCGCCGAAACAAGCCGGGCGGGTGGATAAACAATGCATGATGGGTCGCGCGGTAAACACCCAGGCTTTGGTCGTGAGGCGTCCTTCCGTTTGATGACCCGCCTTTGGCACATGCATCTGGCTGGATTGTATCACCCCGCGGGCTAGTATGCGCCCGAACATTTCCACTCTTTTTCCTCCGGCGTGTACGAACAGGTGTTCATGCCGGGACCGATGTAATGGAACGAGAAGTGGTAACTGCCGTCCGCGCTGGAGTAGGAAAAATCCAGTTCGTCGGTTTTGGTTGGGACGATGGTCAGGTAGCCGGGGACGAGTTCGATCAAATCTTCCGGGTACGCTCCGTGGTCTGCTTTATACGATTCCAGCGCGGCGATGACCGGTTCGCTTGCGGCGTAGCCTTTCTCGGCTTTTTCGCCCACGCCGGGCGGCTCATCGGTGGGGAGGATGCCCGCGCCGGTGCAGGCAAGCAGGGACGCCAGAAGGGCGACCCCGGTTGTGATGCGTAACAAATCTCGTTTCATATTCGAACTTTCTGCCTGCCTACTGGACAGGACTCTTGATCGTGTATTTGACAACGTCGTGATCCGCCGCTGTGATCGCGTACATATTATTCTGCGCGTCGAAGGCGGCTCCATAGTGGCCGGGTTCGATCTTGTCGAGGTAGGTTCCGTTTTCGTCGAAGACCTGGATGTTGAAGAAATCCACGACATACATGCGCCCGAAATTATCGAAGACGATCTGGTGCGGGCTGACGAATTTGCCCGGCGTGAAATTTCCGCTCGAATCTTCCTCGCCGCCGAACCGGGTCAGGAATTCTCCCTGCGGCGAGAATTTGAAGATCGTGGCGTCGAAGTTCCCCCAAAAATAGATGTTGCCCTGCGCGTCCACCGCGATCCGACCTATGCCGATGGGTTCTTCGGATAATTCCTCAAGCGTCTCCATCGGAATTTCGAGATCGACCCGCCCGCTTTCATCGAAGCGCAGGATGGCTTCGTTGGTCATGGCGTGGACGGCGTTGCCGGGTCCCAGAGCCACATGGTTGTAGCCGAACATGCTGGCTTCGCCGATCGACCCAATCTTCTCCCCGTTCATGTTGTACATCAGGATCGTATCGGAGGGGATGTAGATCACCCCGTCGCGGGCGACTACGATATTGGTCAGGTGCGGATCGCCCTCCGCCGTAAAGCTGGAGATTACGTTCCCGGTCGGGTCGAAGACCTTGAACTCTCCGCCGCTGAAATTGCCGACGATGATATTCCCGTCGCTGTCCACGCCGATGGCGCGCGGATCGCTCATGCTGCCGGTGCTGAACGCGAAAACGTCATCCGCGAAGGGAGCCGGGATGATCGAATCGCCGGGCGAGAGGAATGGAATCTTGAACGGGAACTCCGCGGGAAGTTCGAACGGAAGCGACCGAAACAGGGAGGGGAACACCGACGACAGGACGACGATGAAGATGACCAGGTTGATGATTCCTCCCAGGCACGAGCCGCCTCTTCGACGTCTCCTCTGCGTGGGGGCGGGGACCGAGTCGATCACAAACGGCTCACCCGGTCTCGAATCCATTTGCGGCTGGTTGACGATGAGCGGACCCGTAGCGGTGGGAGATTGGCTCGCGGTATGGGGATTCCCAGCCGGGGCGGGGGAGGAGGCGGGCGCATCATTGTAAATCCCCGCCATGGATTTGACGCTGAACATCGCGTTCTCATGACTCAACCCGGTGATCCTGCTGTAGATTTTTGCCGCTTCGTCCAGTTTGCCCTCTTTGGCAAGGCGGCTGACGTCAGACAATGACCCGGGGGCTTCCCTCTGCGCCGGGTTCTGTGCCGATGAAGCGGACGTCCGCAAGGTTTCGGGGATGATCACCGTTGCCCCGCAATACGGACATTTCATCGCCGCCATTCCGGGTGTCGGATCAAGCGGCGCCCCGCAGGTGGGGCATTTGAAAACGCTGATGGATTGACTGTCAGTCATGGGAGCCTCGTTTGAAAAAATGGAAATGCGTTGATTGGACGCAATCATACACGATTTCCAACGGGGTATTACTTTTGGGGCAATCGCGCCGCGCTATTACCAATAGGTGATATTCTCCGCCGGATTCATGGCTAGAATTTGGGTAGGTTGAATCACATCCATTTGCTGATTGGAGAATCGCATGAGCAGAAATATCAGAATAAATTTTGCGCTGTCCCTTATTGCCCTTGCAGCGGCAAGCCTGGCTTGCCAGAGCATTGGGGGAGCAAGTCCCTCCGCTTCGACCGGGGAGGCGCCGTCCAACCCCATTGCGGAAATCCCCACGTTAACCATCGAATCGGACCCGACCGGGGAAGCGCCAGCCCAATCCGGCGGAATTTACGACGGTAATTGGGCGGGTACAAATACCGTAGATGACAAGGAAATCCTGTTCACGGTTGAAGACAACCAGGTGGTTTCCATTGCCTTGAATTACACAGGCAAATCCGGCGACTGTGACTATCATGGAGCCATCAGCGCGAGCATTGATCCAATTGAGATTGGCAGCGACGGATTCACGGTCGTTTACACCGGTCCTAATGACGAGATGACCTTCACCGGGACCTTCGCATCCGACAGCGAAGCCAGCGGGACGCTCCTCATCAAATCCCCGGCTTCCGGGCTGTGCGGCGAATACGAGAAGGAAGTAACCTGGAGCGCGGGCAAAGGTTCCGGCGCGGAAGCCCAAGCGACCGAAGACACCAGCGGATCTGTCTCTCCGGGGGATTCTTCCGCAATCGTCAACGGATTCTTCAACGCCGTCAACGCCGGTGACCTGGATACCGCCATCGGATTCGTGGATGAAAACGTCATGTTCAGCCTCGGCTCCGAACCGGTTCAATTCGGGAGCGATAACCTGAAAAAATATCTCTCTTCTTCCGGGTTGACGTTCGAGGTGTCTGACATCGAATCGTTTGGCGGCGGCATGGCTCAATTCAAGGCAATCGCCAGCGACGGCGCGACCTATTCATTCTGCAACATGGTTTTTCAGGACGGGAAGATCGTTTCGTTGTCCCTCCAGCCGTAATGGTCGAAAGAAAGAAGTAGGCGAATTTTAGACCTCCGAAGTCTCGATGACCTCGGAGGTCTATTCATATTGCCACGCCTTCGCATCGAACATTCATTAGAAAATGGATTTTCAGGGTTTCGTATGGCGTTCTTCCTGCTCCTTTCCCCTCCGCACCGTTTATAATTACCCCGCAACCAATCTCCAATCGAAAATCCAAAACTTGTACTGAGCCTGCCGAAGTATCGCAAGTCCAAAATCGCAAAATCCCATGACAACTCAACTCATCGAATGTATCCCCAACTTTTCCGAAGCGCGCCGACCCGAAGTGATAGACAGAATCGCCGCCGCCATCCAATCGGTCAGTGACGTAAAACTCCTCGACCGCTCCTCCGACCTCGACCACAACCGCACCGTGCTGACCTTCGCCGGGTCGCCTGCGGGCGTGGAAGAAGCCGCCTTCCTCGCCATCCAGACCGCCGCCGAACTGATCGATCTCGACACGCATACCGGCGAACATCCCCGCATCGGCGCGACGGATGTGGTTCCCTTCGTTCCGCTTCAAGGTGCGAGCATGGATGATTGCATCGCCATCGCCAAACGACTCGGCGAGCGCGTGGGAAACGAACTCAATATCCCCGTCTATCTTTACGAAGCCGCCGCGACCAAGCCCGAACGCACCAATCTCGAAAACATCCGCCGCGGACAATACGAAGGCTTGAAGGCTGAAATCAAAAAGCCCGAACGCCAGCCCGATTACGGTCCCAGCCAACTTCCCAAAGCAGGCGCGACCGTCATCGGCGCGCGGGCTCCGCTCATCGCCTTCAATGTCTACCTCACCAGCGACGATGTAAGCATCGCAAAAAAAATCGCCAAAGCCGTGCGCCAGTCTTCGGGCGGCTTGCGTTATGTCAAAGGTCTTGGCCTGCTCGTCGAAGGGCGCGCGCAGGTCTCGATGAATCTCACAAACTTCCGCGAAACGCCCATCGCCCGCGTGGTCGAATTCATCCGCCGCGAAGCCGAGCGTTACGGCGTGAACATCCATCACAGCGAACTGGTCGGTTTGATTCCGCAGGAAGCGTTGGTGGATGCCGCGGTCTGGTACACCCAGTTGGATGCATTTTCTCCCGAGCAGATTCTCGAATCCAGGCTTTTCTCTTCTCCCACCGCCGCCGGTTCCGACTCCGCCGGTAGCGGATCCAGTTTCATTGAGCAGTTAGCCGCGCCGACTCCTGCTCCCGGCGGCGGTTCTGCCGCTGCTTACTCAGGCGCGATGGGCGCGGCTCTCGTCGCCATGGTGGCGGGAGTCACCCTCGGCAAGAAGAAATACGCCGACGTTGAAGCAGAAATGCAAGCCATCCGCGTTGTGGCGGAAAACCTGCGCATGGAATTGACCCAGGCTGTGGACGACGATGCGGCTTCATTCGAAGTGCTGATGGCGAAGTTCAAACTGCCGAAGGACACCGAAGAACAAAAGTCCGCGAGAGAGGCGGCGATCACGCAGGCGACTCTCAACGCCGCGCACATCCCGCTCCACGTGGCAGAAGGTGCCGTCAAAGTGATGGAACTCGCCCTCAAATGCGCTCGTCACGGTTTGCTTAGCGCCATCAGCGACGCCGCCTCCGGCTTCGCCATGGCGCGCGCATCGTTGACCGCCGCGGCATACAACGTGCGAATCAACGTCAACTCGCTTGGGGATAAATCATTGGGCGAGCGCATGTTGAGCGAATTGGCAGATTTGGAATCGGCGGCGGATAAACTCGAAGGGGAGATGCAGGCTGTGATGAAAGAAAGAGGCGGGATATAATTTCCGCCTCTTGAGTATTGATCCGGCGAGAGTATGAGTCATCCCAATATTTATTACAGCGCGATTTTGCTTGCCGCGGGCGTAGCCTGTCTTGTTGTGGCGGTTATGGCGTGGCAGTTGCGCAGGGAGGCGCCGGGCGCCACGCCGCTGACGATTTTCCTGCTTGGGTTGAGCTGGTGGGATATTACCTATGCCGTGTTTTGGGTGGACTTTCCCGCGCCCACGCCTTATTTCTGGCTGGATATTACGATGGTTGGAGGGTTTGTCGTCCCGACGGCGTTTCTGGTCTTTGCGCTGGAATATTCCGACGGCCGGCGCTGGTTGAGTCGTCCCGTCCTTTTTGCGCTTGCCATCGAACCGATTCTCGCCTGCGCCCTGATGTGGACGGATTCCTGGCATGATCTGTACTTCGATGGGAAGCGGGCATTGAACACCACGCGCCTCCTGGATGCGGGACCTGTGCATTGGGCGAACGCTTATTACTCCTACCTTCTGATTCTGGCAGGCGTGATCGTCCTGGCGCGGTTTTATTTTCGTTCGACGGGCGTCTATCGCCGGCAGGCGGCTTTGATTCTGGCGGCTGTGGCGCTTCCATGGACGGCGAATTTTGCGTTTCTTGCCGGCTGGCTTCCGTCGGACGCCGACACGACCCCCTTCATCTTTTCCATCACTGCATTAATTATGGCTTTCGCGCTGACCCGCTACCGCCTGCTCAATATCGTGCCGGTTGCCCGAAGCATGTTGATCGAGAACATGAACGAGGGTGTGCTGGTGTTGAATTCCAACAACCTTGTGGTGGACATCAACCCGGAGGCGCGGCGGGTTCTGCCGCCCGATTTCGACATCGGGCAGCCGGTGCAAATCGCCTTCCGATTTTTTCCTGATTTTGTCGCGCGTTTCTTTGACGCCGAGGAGGCGCAGGCGGAGCTTTTGACCGACAACCGTCACCTTGATCTGCGCATCTCCCCTTTGCGCGATGACCGCGGGAAGATGATCGGGAGGCTGGTTGTCTGGCGCGATATTTCCGATTTGATAGACGTCCGCTCCAAACTTGAGACCCTTGCAATCACCGACGAATTGACCGGCGTTTACAATCGGCGTCATTTTATGAAGCTGGCGGAAAGCCAGGTGCTCCACGCGCGGAGGCATGGGCGTTCGCTGGCGATGGGGTTGATTGACCTGGATTATTTCAAAGGCATCAACGATACGTATGGACACGCCGCGGGCGACCGGGCGCTTGCCGCATTTGCGCATTTGATCCGGGAGAACGTCCGCGATTTCGACGTGTTTGGGCGGCTCGGCGGTGAGGAATTCGGGCTGCTCATGCCGGACACGGAAGTGGAACAGGCGTTTCAAGCCGCGGAGCGCCTGCGCGTCATTGTCGAGGCGAGCCATATCTTTCCGGGAGATGGCGCAAGTTCCATTACTTTCAGCCTGGGGCTGGGCATGTTGGAGGGGGAGAATGACACGCTTGGTTCGCTTCTGCGCCGCGCCGACCATGCCTTGTACGCCGCCAAACATGCGGGCAGGAACCGCGTGATTGTCTGGCGGGGGGATGAGGTCCGTTCGGAACCGCCTGTGTAAATTTCCTTGCCCAATCTCCCGGGCTTGTGTATAATCGCGCCATTCAAAAGCGTGGATGGGAACGAGTAGGTTTACAGAGTTGCCAGCGAGTTCGCGGTTTGGTGAAAGGCGAACCAACGAAATAAATCGAAAATCCTCCCGGAGTTGCAAACTGAAATCAGTGATCAGTCGCTGAAAGTAAGTGAGCCGAAATTGTTCCTCGTTACCGGAACAGGGCGATGATTGTCGCCCAATGAGTGTCCCGCGTATCGCGGGAAATCAGAGTGGTACCGCGCGGGCAATGCTCTCGTCTCTGTGTGAGATGAGAGTTTTTCTTTTAATTCGGTTGGAATGTTGCAAGTTACAGGTTGAATGTTTTGCCCTGCAACCTTCAACCTTCAACCTTCAACCTTCAACCAGGAGAAATAATGTTCAAAGCCGTAAACCCAAAACTCGACGTGCCTTCGATGGAGGATAGCGTCCTTAAATTCTGGAAGAAGCAGGAGATCTTCAAGAAAACCGTCGAACAGCGACAGGGCAAACCCGAATATGTTTTCTATGAAGGTCCGCCCACCGCGAACGGACGCCCCGGCGTGCATCACGTCCTGGCGCGCGCCTTCAAGGATATGTTCCCGCGTTACAAGATCATGCGCGGATATCACATCTCGCGGCGCGGCGGCTGGGATACGCACGGACTCCCGGTCGAGATCGAGGTCGAGAAGCAGTTGGGCTTCACCAACAAGCAGCAGATCGAAGAATACGGCATTGATAAGTTCAACGAACTTTGCAAGAAGTCGGTCTTTACCTACATCCAGGAATGGGAAAAACTGACCGAGCGCATCGGCTTCTGGGTGGATTTGGAAACCGCCTACGTGACCTACACCAACGACTACATCGAGTCGGTCTGGTGGATTTTGAAAAACTTCTGGGAGAAGGACTTGCTCTTCAAGGGCTACAAGATCGTGCCGTATTGCCCGCGTTGTGGCACGCCTCTCTCCGACCATGAAGTGGCGCTCGGCTACGACGATGCCGAAGACCCCTCGGTCTTTGTACGTTTCCCGCTGGCAGATAAGCCCGATACCTCCTTCCTCGTGTGGACGACAACCCCGTGGACGCTGCCCGCCAACGTCGCCATCGCCGCGCACCCCGAAGTGGACTATGTCACCGTCGAGCGCGATAACAACGGCGTGAGCGAAAAACTGATCCTTGCCAAATCGCTTTTGGAGAAGGTCTTCCGCGGCGAAGAGGTGAAGGTTCTCGATACATTCAAGGGCAAGAAACTCAAGGGCGTGAAGTACAAACCGCTCTTCACCTTTGTGACTCTCGACAAGCCCGCGCATTTCGTCGTGATGGGAGATTTTGTCACCACCGAAGACGGCACAGGGTTGGTACATCAGGCTCCGGCGTTCGGCGCGGAAGATATGGAGATGGCGAAGCAATACGATTTGCCCATTGTCCTCACCGTTCAACCCGACGGCACGTTCATTCCCGAAGTCACCCCCTGGCGCGGAGTCTTTGTCAAGGAAGCCGACCCGCAGATCATCGCCGACCTCGAAGCGCGCGGACTGATGTTCCGCGCCGAGACGCTCGTCCACACCTATCCGTTCTGCTGGCGCTGTAAAACTCCACTGCTGTATTACGCGCGCGAGTCGTGGTACATCCGCACCAGCGCGAAGAAGGAAAACCTGGTTGGGTTGAACAAGACCATCCACTGGGTTCCCGATCACATCCGCAACGGACGCTTCGGCAACTGGCTCGAAAACAACATTGACTGGTCGCTCTCGCGCGAGCGTTATTGGGGCACGCCGCTTCCCGTTTGGGAGTGCGACGATTGCCATGACCGCGAATGCGTCGGTTCTGTAAAAGAACTGTCGGAGAAAGCCGGAAAAGACCTAACCGAACTTGATCTTCACCGCCCACACGTAGACAACGTTCACTGGAAGTGTGTCAAGTGCGGGGGCGAGATGAGCCGCGTCAAGGATTTGATTGACGTGTGGTTCGACTCCGGTTCGATGCCGTACGCGCAGTGGCATTATCCGTTCGAGAATCAGGACAAATTCGAGGCGCAGTATCCCGCCGACTACATCTGCGAAGCGGTTGACCAGACGCGCGGCTGGTTCTATTCGCTGCACGCCATCTCGACCCTGCTCAACGATAAAGTCTCGTTCAAGAATGTGATCTGCCTCGGTCACATTCAGGACGCCGAAGGACGCAAGATGTCCAAGTCGCTGGGCAACATCGTCCAGCCCTGGGATGTGATCAACGTCCACGGCGCGGATGCGCTGCGCTGGTATCTCTACACCGCCACGCCGCCGGGACAGGAACGCCGCTTCTCCTCCGATCTGGTCGGGGACGTGATCCGCAGCTTTACGCTTACGCTGTGGAATGTGTACTCGTTCTTCGTGACCTATGCCAACCTCGACAAGCCGCAGGGACTCAAAGTCCTCGCGCCGACGAATGAGCTGGATCGCTGGCTGCTCTCGGAGTTGAACGCGCTCGTCCGCGATGTGACCGCCGCCTACGAAGACTACGATGTAACCTACGCCACGCGCCCGGTCGAGGAATTTGTGGAGACGCTTTCCACCTGGTATGTGCGCCGCTCGCGCCGCCGTTTCTGGAAGAACGAATCCAGTTCGGATAAACAGTCGGCGTATTCGACGCTTTACACCGCGCTGGTGACGGTCGCCAAGTTGATCGCGCCCGCCATGCCCTTCGTCGCGGAGGAGTTGTACCAGAACCTCGTCCGCTCGGTGGATGAGACCGCGCCGGAGTCTGTGCATCTCGCCGAGTGGCCCGTTGTGATGGAAGAGTTCATTGACGAGTCGCTCAACACCGAAATGGATCTGGTGATGAAACTCGTCTCGCTCGGTCACTCGGCGCGGCAGAAAGCGAACCGCAAAGTCCGTCAGCCGCTGGCGGAAGCCGCGTTTTCAGTTGGGAACAACACCGAACGCGCCGCGTTGATGAAGAATGTGGAAGTCGTTCAGGACGAGTTGAACGTCAAGCAGGTGAGATTGCTCGACGCCGCGACCGAAGCGGTCTCACACACGGTCAAGCCGCTGCCCAAGCAACTCGGACAAAAATATGGTAACAAGTTCCCCGCCATCCAAAAGGCGATCCTCGCCATGAATGCGGAAGAGGTTGCCCGCACGCTCACATCCGGCAGCCCGCTCGAAGTAACCGCGAACGGCGAGACCTTCCAGATCGTATCGGAGGAAGTGGAAGTGAAAGCGCTCGCCAAGGAAGGCTTTGCCGTCGCCGAAGATGGCGCGTATGTCGCCGCGCTCGTCACCACGTTGACTCCCGAACTCGCCGCCGAAGGCTTGGCGCGTGAATTCGTCCGCCGTGTGCAGGATTTACGCAAGACTGCCAATCTGGACGTCGCCGACCGCATCGAGTTATTCGTTGAAGCCAGCGCCGGGTTGAAGACCGCCGTGGAAACACACGCCGATTACATCAAGTCTGAGACGTTGACGGTGAAGTTGTCCTTCGCCACTCCGCCCGCGAATGCATCCGTGGTGGAAGATGCCTTTGAAGGGGAGACGGTGAAGGTGGGGTTGGTGAAGAGGTAGAGGGTAGTGAATGGGGAATGGTTGATCGTGAATAGGAAGACCTCCGTGGATTCGAGTGAGCGAACCGGAGGTCTTTTTTATTTGCGCGGATTTCATCACGCCGACTTAACCATTATCGCCACCCAAATACACCTGCTCTTCCCCTCCCCACTTTCCACTTTCCACTCGTATAATTCCACAACCATAAACCCCATCCTGTGTTTACTCAATCACCCCCCCATTCCCATTCACCATTCACCACTCCCACTCCCCACCCCCAAGGAACTCCCATGACCTCATCCCCCCAACCCAACCTCATCCGCACCATTCTAGCCTATGGCGTCCATCTTTTCACCGCTACCGGCGCCATCTGGGGACTTCTCGGAATCTTCGCCGTCTTCGAAGGCGATTACAAGATGATGATCGTCTGGATGATCGTCGCCATGCTTGTGGACGGCTTCGACGGCACACTCGCCCGCCTCGCAGACGTGAAAACCTACGCCAACGGCGTGGACGGAGCCCTGCTCGATAACATCCTCGACTATCTCAACTACGTCCTCGTCCCCGCCATCTTCATGATCCAAACCGACCTCCTGCCCGAGCCGGTCAAGTGGCTTACGGCTTGTCTCATCCTGCTCACCTCCGCCTATCAATTCACCCAGACCGACGCCAAGACCGACGACCATCACTTCAAGGGCTTCCCGTCCTATTGGAATGTCGCTGCGCTGTACATGTTGCTCATGAACCTGCCGCCCTGGGTCAACTTCGGCTTCCTCATGCTCTTCAATGTCATGGTCTTCATTCCGGTCAAATACATCTACCCATCCCGCAACACCTACCTCAAAACGATCACCAACATCCTCACCTGGGCGTACGCCGCCATCGGCATCTGGGCGCTGCTGCAATACCCGAACCATCCCAACTGGGTGGCGTGGGCATCCCTGATCTACGTCGGCTACTACCTCGTCCTTAGCCTGATTCCCAAAAACAAAAACACCCCCGCCCATGCAAATTGAAGTCGCCGCCCGGGCAGATGATGAACTCTACGAGGCCTTCCAGCGTCTCGTGCCTCAGATGACTCAAAATAATCCGCCTCCGACTCGGGAGGAACTGGCTGCTCTTATTCAGGAGCCTTCGTCCACGCTGCTGCTTGCCCGCGCCGGGGGCGGAGAGGTCATCGGCGCCCTGACCCTCGCCGTATACCGCGTCCCCACCGGCGTCCGCTCCATCATCGAAGACGTCATCGTGGATATGTCCGCCCGCAGGCAGGGCGTCGGCGAGGCATTGATGCAAGCCGCGATCCGAATCGCAAGAGAAAAAGGCGCGCAAAAGATTGCGCTTTCATCCAACCCCATGCGGGCGGCTGCCAACAACCTCTACGTCAAACTGGGATTCAAAAAACGCGAAACGAACGCATATCTCTTGATGTTATAAGCGGCTGTGTCTGACGGTCACGGAGTCGAACGTCTCCCGAGTTCCATTCCCGCGCTGTTTGCGCCAAAATCGGGCGATTTTGGACACCGACCGGGTTTACGGATATTCTAAAAAGATTTCCTCAAGATACTCTGTGTTCTGATATGAAAAAACGTCTCAAAGGGTTCTGAAAAGGAATGGAGATTCTAGCTGACAACTTTCGGGGCGGCGCTTTTCCCATTTTCGGATGAAACTCGTTTCATGAATACTCTGTGGCAAATAATAGAGGTAACTGCTCAGTGGCTTTGTCATTTCGACGAGCCGAGCGAGGAGAAATCTTGGGCAACTCTAAAAAGATTTCTCGAAATGGCAATCGAGAATGAGCAGGCTAAGCAGTTACGAGTTATGAAACAATCCCTTAGTCCGCCTCTTTGGGCGCGCCCTCCATCGGCTTGAGATATTTCATTTCATACTTTAAAAGGTCGCTGTATTCCCCCCGGTAATACTCCGGCATCAACTCTGCGATCCGGCACATCATCTCATCCGCGATCTGCTGGCGGATCTCCGCCGTCACCCTGCCCTCCACCTTTACCTGATACAACCCGCCCATGCGGATGTGAAAATCGGTGCGCTTGAACCCCTTGAGATTCTTCATGTAAACCTCGCCGCCCCAGTGAACCAGCGGCACGATCGGCGCGCCCGATTTCAAGGCGAGGATGGCGGCCCCGGGGAGTCCGCGCCGCAGGATGCCCGTGTAGTTGCGCGTCCCCTCCGGCGCAACGCCGAAGATGCGCTCGTCCTCCAGCATCCGCAACGCCGACTTGAGCGCGGTAATATCCGCCTCGCCGCGATGCACGGGGATGATGCCCCATGCCCAGAAGACCCACCGCAGAAAAAGGTTCTCGAACGCCTCGGCTTTTCCCCAGCCGGTGATTCTTCTCGGTTGCAGGAGGGTTGCGAAAACAGGAACCTCCACCTGCCCGGTGTGATTGGTGATGACGATCAACGGTCCCCTGGGGGGGAAGACGTTCTTCAAATCGGGCGCGTCGAGGCGCAGGGTCAGGCGGAAGTAAACCCGCAACAGGTTGGTGATGAACCAGAGTGAAAATTTCTTCATGAGTGATTAAGCGTGGATGATTTCAAGTTCGCCGGGGAAAATCTCCAGCGTAAGGGCTTTTCCATCGAGGCAGATAAACTCCCCGTCGGCATGAGCCGGGAAGGTCAAATCCAGTGACTTGATCGAAACCTTTTTGGCGCGTTTCATCTGGATCTCGGGCAGGGTTTTCTGCGTCCCCTTGATGAAATGTGGGATCATTTGCAGGATGCGTCCCTTCGAGGCGGTTTCAGCGATGCACAGGTCGAACAAGCCGTCGTCCGCGAGCGATTCGGGCGCCATCTGAAAACCGCCGCCCATGCGCCGCCCGTTCATGACCGAGATCATCAACGAGCGCTGGCGGACGGTCTCTTTATCGTCCAGCACGATCTCGACATCCGCCGGGTTGTAGTAGAGGAAGACGGTCTTGATCACGCCGATCAGGTATGCCAGTAATCCGCGCGTCCAGCGCACCTTGATGGCTTCGTTGCCCACCGCCGCGTCGAACCCGACGCCGATGCCGTTGCCGAAATAACGCCCATCGGGGTAGTCGCCGCCTTTGACCAGACCGAGGTCGATCCTTTTTCGTTTGCCTGCCTTCAAGGCTTTCAAGCCGTCGTCGAGATTGGTTGGGATGCCCGTGCCGCCTGCAAAGTCGTTGCCGGTGCCGATTCCCAGCACGGTAAATGCCGCGCCGTGGTGCCCTGCCTTCTTCGCGCGCATGATGCCGTTGATGGCTTCATTGACCGTGCCGTCGCCGCTGGCGCACACGACCACATCGAACCCGTCGCGGACTGCGCCTTCTGCCAGGTCTGCCGCGTGCCACACGCCGTTTGTTTGGGCGAGTGTGTAATCGAAATTGTGTTCCTTCAAAAACGATTCGATCTGCGGGATGGATTTCTCTCCCAGCCCGCGCCCCGAGGTGGGGTTGACGATCACGAAATATTTCATGGTGCCTCCCGATTACAGCATGGCGGGCTGTTTTCCAACGCCGCCGGGCGAGTGTATCACAGGGGCGGTTTATATTTCAAGTAATCGTCGGGCGTGTCGAGGTCCTGCAAAATGGTCGGCGTGTCGAGCGGGACGTATTCGATCTCATCCGCGTGCCTGTTCAGGAATCCGCGCATCGTTTGCCCTTCCGTCATGGCGAGGATTTCGTCCCACAGCGGCTTTGCCGCCAGCCAGGGATGTCCGCGCCGCATCTGATAACTCGGCGCGATGAGGTTGGATTTCCCCTTTGAGTACGCCTCACACACCGACCTCACGCTTCCTTCCTCCATTTGGGGCTGGTCGCCAAGACAAATGAGCGCTGCCTCCGCTGACGGGTTTTGCGCCCGCAAACCGGCTTGAATGGAGGCAAGCATTTCGCCGTTGTTGTTTATGGTAATTGGTAACTTATCCTGGGCGGAGTTGAAGGATTGGTAATTGAAGATCGATTTGGAAATCTCCAAATTTGTCACAATGATTATGTCTTCGATACCTGAGTTTTGCAGAGTCTGAACAACGCTTTCCAGAACGGTGGTATTTCCCCACGGCATCAGCATTTTCTGCATTCCCATCCGCGTAGACCTCCCGGCCGCCAGCACAATCGCCGAAATCATCATCAACCAGCCTCCACTTTTCACTTCCTACTTTCCACTTCCCTCATCCTTTTCAATCTTTCATAATCCTCGATCGTATCCACATCGAAGATCAAAATGTCGTCGTGCCAGGGAAGGTATTCGACGCGGTGTTTGTCGAAGATTCCCCGTCCGCCCACGTCGCCTTGTAATTGCAGCAGGTCGGGAAATGTCTTTCGGTCGAAGAGGACGGGGTTGGCGCGGCGTTCCTCCAGGACAAGCGGCGCGAGGATGGCTTGCCCTTCGCTTGCGTGGGTTTCGGTTAATGCGCGGATGACTTCGACCGGGATTTGCGGCTGGTCGGCAAGCAGGAAGACCGCCGCGCCTACGCCTGCTGGCAGGGCGTTGACCCCCGCTCTGATGGATGAACTTTGACCGGTTGCGTAATCCGTGTTGTAGACGACGCTCACGGGCAGTTCGTGTAGGTGAGATTCGACGTCGGCGTGGCGAAAGCCTGTAACGACCACCACAGGCTCAAGTCCCGAACGAAGCGCGGTCTCCGTCACATGGCGGATGAAGGGCTTTCCGTCCCAGTCCAATAATTGTTTGGGTTGACCGAAGCGGCTCGAGGTTCCCGCGGCAAGGATGATGCCTGCTGTCCGCTCGAAACGATAAAGGCTGCCGCTTTTGAGCGACCCTGCGATGACGGCGTCGAAGGCGGGCTGGATTTCTCTGGCGATTCTGCCGCAAGCCGATAGCAACTCCGGCGTATCCGCCTGGTTGAGCAGGGCGACGCGTTTTGCGTTTTGCGGAATGTTCTTTAATGCGCCGGACGGGTGCGTGAGGTATTTTGCGAGCGTTTCGGTTGTGAGCGCTTTGCCCATTGAAAGCCCGGTCAGTTCGGAAAATATTCCGGCGCGATGGACGACGCTTTCGTCGAGGGGCTGGTGTAGGGCGGATAATCCCGCAACGTGAACGGCGATGTCGGTAAATGCGGGGATGGGCGGTTCATGTTCTGCGGGGGCTTTGAGCGGTTTTTGGCGTGAGCCGTCGGCTTCGATCAGCAGGGGGGTGAAAAATTCCTTTGAATACTGGTGAAGCCGGTTTAGGACCTGGGTGCTTACGGGTTTTGTTCTTTCCCCTTCGATTTCGCCTGTGACGAGAACGATGCCCGCGGCGGGAAGTGTCCTCAGGTCAGACCGGTCC
Organism: Candidatus Villigracilis adiacens; assembly: GCA_016703605.1. Classification (GTDB taxonomy): domain Bacteria; phylum Chloroflexota; class Anaerolineae; order Anaerolineales; family Villigracilaceae; genus Villigracilis; species Villigracilis adiacens. The sequence goes on from JADJBU010000019.1 coordinate 18,456, forward strand.
GCGGCGATCTGATGATGGTCTGCCTGCGGAATCTGCCAGATGCCGAGGTGCGACGTTGCGGCGACAAGGATGCGCGGGTTTCGCGCGGAGATCAATTCGCGCGCGAGTTTGAATAAAGCGGTGGTCTTTCCCCCGGCTCCCGCCAGGCTGAGAACAAAATGGGATGGGGTCGGGGAATCGAGTCTGAGGGCTTCGGCGAGTTTCATTTTTTTGTTTCGATATTTTCCGCGGGGTGTTGGATAAAGCCTATAGGGCTTATGCAAAACCAGATCGAATCCGCTAACCTACGCCAATCTACGCGAATTTTCAGACCAGATTGGCGAAAAAGAATTATTCTGCGTAAGCACTGGACTATTCTATTCCGTTCGCCAAAATAAATCAAAACCTTCGTGACACGCCGCCGAGGATGTGTGCCCAGATATGGGTACGGCGGCTTTGAGCGTGACCTTGCGCTGTTAAACCGCCCCGGCGATGCCCGCAATATGAACGCTCGCCATTTTGACCGCATTGAATTTGCAATTCTTTTGTATAAGTCGGTTTCCAGCAACTAAGTTTATAATTGTCCGCAGTGAAGGAAACGATTATGTCCAAACCGACCGCCCTGATTGTTGAGGATGACCGCGATATTGTGGCGCTCTTCCGGCATGTGCTGGATATTGCCGGGTATCAAACCGAGATCGTCCTCGACGGCAAGGATGCCATGGACCGTCTTGGGGTGATCCGCCCGAACATCGTCCTGCTCGATTTGCAATTGCCAAGAATGTCGGGGGTCGAGATTCTGAAGCGGATGCGCGACGACGAGCGCCTTATGCGCGTCCCTGTGGTGGTCATCACCGCCTACGCCCCGTATGCCGACAGCCTGCCCGTCGAACCGGACCTGCTCCTGCTCAAGCCGGTGGATATCAACCAGTTGAGCAGCCTCGTCCAGCGTTTGCAAGCCACGCAGGGCGCGCTCGATGAACCCGCCCACGACTTTGTCACCGGGTTGTATACGCTGCCCTTCTTTAACGTGCGCATGACCTTTTCGCTGGAGCGCATTAAACAGAGTTCCTTCCGCCGCTTTGGCGTTCTATTTGCAGATGTGACCGAGATGGATGAACTCAAACTCCACCTCGACGAGAATGAAATGCGGGATTTTCTGCGGAAACTTGCCGATCAATTCCGGGTCACGCTTCGCCCGACGGATACAATGGCGTGGTCGTCTGAGCGGGGTTTGTTCTTTACGCTGATCGAGGATATCCCGACCCCCGAAGCCCCGTTGAAGATTGCCGGACGCCTGCGGGACAGCATGAAGCGTTATCTCGAATCCAACGACCGCGGAATCGGTCTGCGCGCCAATGTGGGCGTTTTGCTTTGCGATGCCGAATACGACGGCATCGAGCAAATCCTTGATGATATCGAAATTGCGCGGAGCCGCCTGCGGGAAGGTCTGTTTACAAACCCGTCCATTTTCGACCGTGAGATGCTCGGCGACCGCGGGTAGCAGCCGATGTGAATACCCCGTAAAAAAAACGCCCTGGAATCGCCAGCCTGTCGTAATGTTTCCTGATTTTGCAAGCCAGGAGATGTTCGACTCCGTTCAAACCTAAAACTCGGCAGGCTGCCCGCCAAATACCAGTGAACCGAATAATTCTACTCGTAAGGACCGAAGGTATCCCTAGGCATGGCAGGCGGGCGGATCCACGAGAGCCAGCCCGTCTTTTGGGCGGGGGCGAATGGCGCGGGCTTCTCGTACATGACCAGCAGTAAACTCGTCAATAGCCCCAGCGCGCCGAGCCATTGCGTGAAGGTCAGGTTTTCGCCCAGCGCCAAATGGCTGAAGATGATCGCCACCAGCAGTTCCGCAAGACCGAGCAGCGCGGTCTGCATCCCCCCGATTTTTTTCACCCCGAGGAATAATGTAACCCGCGAAAAAACGGTCACGAACGTCAACCCAATGACCGGGTACCAGGGCGCGTCTGCGGGCGGCAGGGAGCGGTCGAAGATCAGATACGCCGGGATGACGACTGCGCTCATGGCAAGCAAGGTGTAGAGAGCCACGGTTGGCGCGGGCACTTCGTAAAGCACGCGCTGGTTGATCGGCAGGTGCATGGCGTACAGGATCGCCGCGCCGATCATCATGGCGACCCCGATATAGTCCATGGGTTTGTCCGGCACATTGGTCAAAAGCAAAACGGCGATGCTGGCAAGCGTAATGCGCAGGACTGTCAGGCGGCTGGGCGGCTGGTGGTCGAGGATCAGCCACATGGCGACGAAAAAGGGATAGAGCGAATATAGCAGTTGCCCCATGCTGGCGTTCAGGCGTTGCAGCGATAGGTAATACAGCAGTGAGCCTAGCCCGTTGATCGTCCCTGCCAGGGCGCAGCCCACCAGCCCGACCGGGAAGATGTACAGGAAACGACGGTAAAAAAGGGCAATGACAAGCAGCATGATGCCCGCGGCAAGACCCGTCCGCAGTGCGACGACCGCCAGGGGCGAAAAACCCTGCTCGATGGCAAGTTTTCCGAAAACGGGTGTCGTCCCGAGAAAGACCGCGGAGGTAAACGCTGCGAAAATTCCGGCTTTCTGTTTGTTTGCCAATCTTTCCAGCCTTGGTTATTTGAGAAGCGACCGCACCTCATCGAGAAACTCATCGTTGAGGAAATCCCCTTTTTGCAGGAGCGCCTGAATGTGCCCGCTCAGGCGGTTCTTTTCGTCGGGAGTCAACTCCTTTGCAGTTGCAACGATGATCGGAATGGTGGCGGTTTCCTGTTTGGCGCGCAGGGCTTCGATCACCGAAAAACCGTCCATTTCGGGCATCATCAGGTCCAGCACCACCAGGTCGGGAAGTTCGCGTTGAATGAGATCGAGTCCGGCGCGTCCATCCTCCGCTTCGAGGATCGTAAAGTTGCCCTGCGATTGAAGGATGCGGCGGATCAGGCGGCGGGCTTCGAGCGTATCCTCCACGATCGCGATCTTGGGGAAGCGTTCCGGCGCAACCTGGGTCAGCGCGGATAACAGCCCCTCTTCCTGCGGCGCTTGTGAAAGGGATGGAAATTTGACATCGCGCGCCCAATTCTCGCCCAAAATTCCCTGCTCGGCGGGCATGGTGTGCCCGGTGCAGTTGACCACCACCGTATCGCTCTGCTTGATGACCCCCGCGCGGATCAGTTTGAACAGACCCGCAAATGCCGCACCCGCCGCCGGCTCGGCGGAAATCCCCTCCATCTTGGCAAGCACATGCATGGCCCGGAATGCCTCTTCATCGGTCACGCTTTCGAACGCGCCGCCGGTCGAGTCGACGTGCCCGCGCAGGAAGTCATACGCGCGCCCGGGGTCGCCTGTGGCGAGGGTTTCGATCCGCGTTTTGGGGGAGATCACCGGCTCGGCTTTGTCAAGCCCCTTCTTCCAACTGTCAACCATCGGGGCGCAGCCTTCCGCCTGGATCGGTCCAAAGGCGGGAATTTTATCCACCCAGCCCATCTGCTGCATCTCGCGGAATCCCTTGTGGACTCCCAGCGGTCCCATCCCGCCGCTGATTGCCTGCACATACCAATCCGGGGCGCGCAACGGAGAGTTTTCCCCCGGTCCGAGCGCGGCGGTCAACTGGTCTGAGATTTCGTAGGCAATGGTCTTCATCGCCTCGATGGACGTGATCGTGCGCGCGCCCATGTCGAGGTACAGTTTTCGCTGGCGGGCAAATTCGGCTGCAACCTGTTTGCATTGATCGTACGACCCGGTGATCTTGATCACCTGGCTGCCATACAGGGCGATCTCGCGCATCTTGACCCCTGGCACGAGGCTGGTGACAAACGCCCAAAGTTTTACCCCCGCCCGCGCCGCGTACGCCGAATACGAAATAGCCACATTGCCGGTCGATGCCGCGACCATTTCGGTGATCCCCGCTTCCTTCAGGGCGGCAATCGTTACAGACGCCTGCCTGTCCTTGAAGGAGGCGGTTGGTCCCTGGCGCTCGTCCTTGATGAAGATATTGGGGCATCCCAGCATCATGCCGAGGTTGCCCGCGCGGATCAAAGGGGTATAGCCTTCGCCAAGCGAAAGGTTGATATTTGGGTTGCGCACCGGAAGCAGCTCGCGGTAGCGCCAGAGATCGTATTGCCGGTTTTTTACCCTCTCTGGCAGGTCCCTGCCCAGCAGTTCATAATCGTACTCCGCCTCGCGCCACTGGCTGCCGCATTTCGGGCAGACGATGGAGGTCGGAAAGTACGGCGCATTATGACCGCAGTCCAGGCATTTGATGATGAACGTCAAGGAAGACTCCTGTATTAAATTTGAATCTGCGCCCCGCCCGGGGGCGGCGTCACTTACGGGATTGTATCCTATCAAGCGAGCGCTGGATCGAAGTCAACAATTCCTTTTCGGTAAACGCGCCCTTGGTCAGGATGCGCTGCCCCATTTCCTTCATTCTACCCTTTTGCTCGGGAGTCACGTCCATGCCGCTGATGACGATGGTGGGAATATCCCTCAGCCTGCGGTCCGACTGCATCCTCTCGAGAATCTCGAAGCCGTCCACCCCGGGCATAAACAGGTCAAGGATGACCGCCTGCGGAATGGCGCCGGAGGAGATCGCCTCCCAGCCTTTTGCCCCGCCTTCCGCCAGAACCGCGCGATACCTGCCGTCGTCCGTCAGCATTTTTCCGATCATGCGCAGGTCGTTGGGGTTGTCGTCAATCACCAGCACTTCATGGATCGAACCGTCCGCGTTCAGCCGGTCGAGCGAATTGACAAGGTCCTCTTCCAGGATCGGCTTGACGAGATACCCCGATGCGCCAAGGTTGTAGCCCTTTTCAACATCTTCGACGATGCTGCAAACGATGACCGGGATGTCGCGCGTCCCGGGGTCTGCTTTCAGCGCGTCCAGCACGGTCCAGCCGTCTGTGCCGGGCATCATGATGTCGAGCGTAATGGCAAAGGGTTTAACCCGGCGGGCGGCTTCGACAGCCCGCGAAGGGTCTGTCAACGGCACGATATGATACCCCTCGGGCTGGAGGTAGCGTTCATACAAACCGATCACCTGCATGTCGTCGTCAATGGTCAGAATCGTCCGCGCGTTTTCAGAGGCGGCCTCATGCTCCTTGTGATACAGCGGCAGGGTAAAGTGGAAGGAACTCCCGCGCCCTTCCGCGCTTTCCACCCAGATCTGCCCGCCATGCATGTTGATCAACTGCTTGCAGATCGAAAGCCCAAGCCCCGTGCCGCCGCTCTTGCGGGTGGGTGAGGCGTCCACCTGCGAGAAGGGCTGGAAGAGTTTCTCCTGGTCTTTTTCGGAAATCCCCGGTCCCGTGTCGCTGACGCTGATCTTCACCATTGCCCTGCCGTCATCATTGTAGGGGGCGACATTCACCGTGATCGCCCCTTCCTCTGTGAATTTGGCGGCATTCGAAAGCAGGTTGATCATCACCTGGCGGATGCGGATCGGGTCGGCGCGGACGGCGGGGGTGGCAGGTTCGATTTTTTGCCGCAGTTCAATCGGCCTGTCCTTGACAATCCCGCTCATGGTCGAGAGGACGTTATGGACAAGGTCTGAAATACCCACCTCGTCGAATGCCAGTTCCATCTTCCCGGCTTCGATCTTTGCAGAATCGAGGATATCGTTGATCAATCCCAGCAGGTGCTGCCCCGAGTTATAAATGGCGGTCAGGTCCTGTTGCATCAGTTCCGTAACGGGTCCGTCGATGCCTTTCAGGATCACGCGCGAGAACCCGATGATCGAGTTCAGGGGCGTGCGCAACTCATGACTCATGTTGGCGAGGAACTGACTCTTGAGCCGGTCTGCCTCGCGCATTTCGAGCACTGCCTGCTGTGATAGTTCGAACGAGCGGGCGTTGTCGATTGCCACCGCCACCTGGTCGCCGAGGGTCTGCAACACGGAGACTTCATCTTCATTAAAGGCGTTTGTGTCGCGCGAGTGAATATCGATCACGCCAATGATACGCGGACCGATCCGCAGGGGAATGGCCGCCTCGGCGCGGGTTTCGGGGAGCAATGGGTCGTACATGTAAAGCGGGTGTTCGGCGACGTTGTTCGCCACCACGGAAACCCCGCTGGATGCCACCGTGCCGACGATGGATTTATCGTCGAGCCGCGTCAGGTATCCCTGTCTCTTCATTTCCGCGCCGGATTCTCCCGTGGCTTCCTTCAAAACCGCGTTGAAGCCGGTCTCTTCCACAATATAGATCGCCGCGTGGCTGACCTGAAAGCGTTCCGTGATCAGGTTGACCGTCCGGCTGAAGATGGTATTGAGGTCGAGGATCGAAGTAACCAGTTTTCCGATCTCCGCCGAAACCGCCAGGTATTCATTGCGGCGCTGGATGGCTTCTTCCGCTTTTTTGCGTTCGGTAATGTCGCGCGCCACCCAGAATACGCGGGTTTCGTCCAGCCGGGTGAGGTTTGCCAGGAACCATAGCAGGCTGCCGCCCAGGTTCAGTTCATATTCGAACGAAACCTTTTCATGGGTTGCAAGCGCTTCGCGCACTTTGTCGAAGAAGGTATCGGCGATATCGCGCGGAAATAACTCATGGAAGGTTTTCCCGATCATTTCCTGCGGCGGACGGATCAGGAGCGACGGGTTGGTTGGCGCGATCTGCTCGTAACGCCCGTCGCGGTTGATGACCAAAACAACATCATCCATCAGCGAGAAGAGCGCGCGGAAGTTGTTGTCAGACTGTTCGACCTTTGTGAATAACTGATTCCTTTGAACCGCCGACCCAATCTGCGCCACGATGGTTTCGAGGATGTGAATCTCGTCCTGGGCGATGACCCGGTCGGCCTGGTCGAATGCGACGCCGATGGTCCCGATCACCTCTTCTTCGTTGAGCAGCGGCAGGATCAACAGGTTCTTTGTGCCGCGCTTCAGGAGCGGCTCGCGCACCGGTTCGGCGAGCGGGTTCGTCGCCACATCCTTAATGAAGACCGGTTTGCGCGAACGGATCACCTCCTCGGTGGGGATGTTGCCCTGAACCGGGATGGGGAAGCCGATTTCGGGGATATGCCCAAAGACCGGGCTGGCTTCGGCGCTGAGAATCAAATGCGATCTTTCCTCGTTCAGCATGGCAATGCCCACATTTTGCGCGTCGAGCAGGTTCACCAGGTTGTCGGCAACGCTTTGCAGCGTGGCTTGCAGGTCGAGCGAACTGGCGACCGAGGCAACCACCTTGTTGATGACGGAAAGTTCCTGCGCCCTTCGCTGGGTTTCCTGAAACAGGCGGGCGTTTTCAAGCGCCAGGGATAACTGGTCGGTCACCTGGCGGATGAGCAGTTGTTCGTCGGTGGTGAAGGCGCGCTCCTGGTTTTCGTCCACCATGCGCAGGATCGCCCACTCGTCTTCTCCAAGTTGAAGGGTGGTCGAATATGCCGAGCCTGTCCCGGTATACGGCGAGGCGGGAAGGGGCGGAAGGTTCAATGTGCCGGTTCCGCGCCGTTTTGTTTCAACCGGGGTGGAGGCGGGTTTTGGCGCAGAGTCGGGTTTCGGGATGGATTCTGCCTGGGTTTTTAAGGACCCGGCCCCGGCGCGGGATGAAGCGGGGGAGGATTCTGCCTGGGGAGGAGGGGGAGGCGCTTCCTTCCCTCCCTTTGGCTTGGGCGCTTTTTTCCCGGGCGTTTCCTCCGGCCGGACGTCTTTGAACAGATCGTCAAGACGTTTGTTGATTTTCTGTTTCTTTGGCATATTCCATGAGTTCCTGGGCGAGCACGCGGTATTGGGTCGAGCCGCGCGCGGCGGACTTGTAGTGGGTGATGGGCTGCCCGGCAATCGGGCTTTCCCTCAGTTTTGTATCGAGTTCGATGACTGTGTTGAATACGCCGGAGCCGAAGGTGGAGCGCAGTTGTTCGTGGATGTTGCGGTGGGTGCGGTTTCGCCTGTCCAGCAGGGTGACGAGGATGCGGTAGGAAAGGGTGGGGTTGTCTGCTTCGCGGGTGCGGCGGATGAGGGTCATCATGTTGCGCAATGCGTAGGCGGAAAAATATTCCGCCTGGGTGGGGATGAGGAGCAGGTTTGCGGCGGCGAGCGCGTTGCGGGTGATTGCGCCGAGGGCGGGGGGGCAGTCCAGTACGATGTAGTCGTAGGGCATGTTGGGCGTGGATTGGATTGCCTGCCGGAGAATGGTGGTGTAGTTTGTGCGCATTGGCAGGTATTGTTCCGAGGTTTCGATGCGGGAGCTGGAGGGGATCAGGTCGAGGTTTTCGACCTCTGTGCGGCGGCGGACCTGGAGAAGGGGTTCGCCGTCGAGCATGATGTGGCTGGAGGTCTTTTCGCTTTCGCCGGGTTCGAAGCCGAGGGCCAGTGTGAGGTTTGCCTGCGCGTCGAGGTCGATCAGCAGGGTGCGGTTGCCCAGTTCTGCGAGGGCGGCGCCGAGCGAAAGGGCTGTGGTGGTCTTTGCCACCCCGCCTTTTTCGTTCGATACGGCTATGGTTTTGGTCATGGTTGCCTCTTGTCTTTCGGTGGATCAGCGGTCCGACGATTTTCTTTTTTGCGGTATGACTTCGATGCGCGATACCTGCAGGGCTTCGCGTAATTCTTTGAGGGCGGTTTCGATCATTTCCTGCGGGTCGTTGGTGCCGCGGATTTTGGTGGTGATGTCGGAGACGCGTCTTTCGCGTTCGGCGCGGCGCTGGGTTTCGTCGAACAGGCGGGCGTTTTCTGCGATGACGGCGACGCGGTCTGCCACGGCCCGGATCGTATCCATCTGGTCGGAGTTGACGCTTTCGCTTCGGGGCAGCGAGACGACGAGTTCGCCAAGTTCCTGCCCGCGGACGAGGATCGGCACAACGACATCCTTTCGGTCTGCTTTTTCAGGGGGCTGCCCGGTATCATCGCCCGGGTTGAGGGATTCGACTCCTCCGGCAGTATACCGGTAGCCGGCGACTTTGAATTCGCCTGCAAGGCGATTCCAATTTTCCTTCAGGAAGCGGCTCGAGGCGGCTTCGGCTTCGGCGAGCGATCTTTCAAGTTGTTCGTATAATTTCGCGTTATGAATGGCGATGCTGACCAGGTCGGCGAGGATGGTAAGCGATTCGAGGTCTTCATCTGAGAAGGCGTTTACGTCGCGGCTTTGCACGTCCAGCGCGCCGAGGTTTTCGCCCGATTCGGTCAACGGCAGCGTCATTTCGGACTGGGTTTCGGGCAGGTCGGGGTTATTGAAAAAGACGGCGTCTTCACCCACGCTCAGGGCGATGCGCGGTTTGTTTGTTCCGGTGGCGTAGCCCACGATGCCCTGTTCGCCGATGCGGAGTTGATGTCCGCGGGTCAACAAGCGTTTGCCGCCTTCGCTGTTTGCGGCGACCAGCACGGCATACTGGCGCAGGGCGTCGTTGAGGAAGATGCCGACGTGATAAAAACCAAATTGATCGCTGATGACCTCGGCAACCTGTGGGAGCAGTTCGCGCAGGTTCTTTTGGGCGGTAATGGCTTGGGCGACCCTGGCAACCGCTTCGTATTGCTTGCCGCGTTTTTCGCCGCGCGCGGTTTCCTTTTGCAGGTCGGAGGTGCGTTCCTGAACCCGTTGTTCGAGTGAAACGACGAGGTCTTTCACCGTATCTGACATGCGGTTGAATGACCCGGCGAGGGTTTCCAGTTCGTCGCCCGAACGGATATCCGCGCGGACGTTGAAATTTCCCCGGGTGAATTCGGAAGCCGCTTCATTGAGCGACATGAGCGGCGCGGTCAGCCGGTTGCCCGCCGCCAGCGAAAGGGCGCTTGCCGCCGCCAGCACAAGCACAATGAGCAGGATGCTGAAAAAAACAGTATTCCTTGTTTCTCTGGCAACCTGTTCCGTGATGTCTGCCCTTGCCGGGAGCAGTTCGCCCGACGGCGCAATGAAGACCACCTTGTACCCGACTTCGGGAATCTGGTTGAATGCCACATAGCGTTCCTCTCCGGCGAGCGTGACTGTGAAGATGCCCGAAGATTCGGTTGTGATCCGGTTCAGGATTTCGTAGAAGGCGGGGGATGCCGAGGGCAGGGCGGATGGGTCCATGATCTTGCCCAGCATGACGCTTTCGTCGGTGATTTCGAAATCGGCAAAAGCGGCGTTGGGAAGCGAGATTAACCGGTTGGTGTTATCCACGAGAAAGGCGTAACCGGTCTGACCGATCTTAACATTGGCAAGCAAGTCGAGGACGCGCGTGATCTGGACGTCCATTGCGGCCACGCCCTGAAAACGGTCCACCTCGTTGAATACGGGGACGCTGGTGGTGATGACCAGCCCGTTGAGGGCGGCATCTTCATAGGGGGCAGACCAAACGATCTCCCGTCCCGCGTTGGTTGCGGGGGCGGCTGCAACATACCACTGCCTTCCGGTTACGTCGAAATCGGGCGGAACGATATTGGCGAGGTCGATGTTGGGGAAGTAAACGGTTTCCTTGCTTTCGCCGCCGAAATAAATGGCGACAACATCGGGGTTTTCCTCCAGGATGGACGGCATAAAAAGTTCGGCGTGTTTTAGCAGGTTTAGTTTTCGGGTGAGCGCGCCGTTCAGGTTTACGGCGGCGGGCATGAATATTGAGGACGGTTCCGAATTGCGGTTGTCCCATGCGCCGTTTGGAAGCCGTTCAAGGGAGGCGCTGGAATCCCAGTAGTCGCTGTCTTTCAGCCCCGGGTCCGACAGGATGGATTGGAAGGAGTTTGCTGCGACGCGGGTATTGTCGCTCATTGCCTGAAAGAAACCGTCAAGGCGCGCGGCTTGCTGGGTGTTCGAGGCGAAGAGATCATCCTCCGCGCGCTGCCTGGCGCCCTCTTCGACGCTCAGGGTCAACCGGCGGCTCCCATCCTGGATGCGCAGGTAGATGTAGGCAGCCATGACCAGGATGATCAACAGGGAAATCGCCATATTGACAGCGGTCAACTTTCCCCGCAGGGTGAAGCGCGAGAAGGGAGACCTTGCCAGTAATTCCTGAATGGAGAATCGCCGCGACCGTTCCATGTATGTTCCTTTTTATTCGCCGTTGTTGTCGGCGTCGCCCTTGAGTTTAATGGTCACTTCGGACCCGGGCATGGTGCGCCCAAGTTCCTCGACGGCGGTTGCCAGCACGTTGTAAAGGTTGACAGATGAGCTGATCTTGCCGGTGATTTCGCCGATGGTTTGTTCCTTGATCACCTGCCGCTGGGTTTCCTGAATGAGGCGGGCGTTTTCGAGCGCGAGCGACAGGCGTTCCGAGACCGCCTCTGCCAGGTCGATCTCGCTTTGCATCCATTGGCGTTCCCGCGTGGGCGCTTTGATATGCATGACTCCAATGATCTGGTCGCGGAGTTTGATGGGGACCGCGATCATGGGGTCGTTCGTTTTGCCGTCGGCGTGGAAGAGCAGGGTTTCACCGCGGAACATTGCCTGTTCGATCTCGTTGGTTGTGATCGGTTTGCTCAACCGCCTGCCGCCGGTCAGGCTTTGGTAATAGCCTATGGTGCCCTCTTCCCGGGCGAGGGTTTTCCATCCCTCCTGGATCGTCTGTTGGTAGATCGACCGGGCTTCAAAGAGCGCCTGTTGGGTTTGCTCGAAAAGCCTGGTGTTGTCGATGGCAATGGCGACCTGGTCTGCAAGGATGCCGAATACGGTGACGTCGTCATCGCTGAAAAAGCCCGGCTTGTCGCTTTGAACATCCAGAATGCCGATGATCGTATCGCGGACTTTCAGGGGAACAGCCGCCTCGGAGCGGGTCTGGGGGAGTTCCGGGGTCTGGGAGGCTGCTTCTGTGCTTGAACTGATTCGCGGCTCCCCGGTTTGAGCGGTCGATCCTACGGCGCTGCCATCGCCTGTCTCCACTTTGAAGCCGCGTTCCAACAATGCCTGCCCGCCCATGCTATTGGATGCCCGCAGGACGGCATATTGATGCGCGGAGTCGATCAGAAAAATTCCGACATGATAGCAATCGAATCGTTCGCTAACCAGCCGCGCAATCAGGGGCAGGAGGATATCCAGTTTTTGCTCACTGTTGATAAATTTACTTATTTCGCCGATGGCGAGGTATTGGGAGGCGCGCGTTTCCGTCTGGCGGCGGGAGAATTCAAGGTCGAGGGTGCGTTCTTCGATGCGCCGTTCGAGGTTCGTCAACATGTCGCGCAACTGCGCTGTCATCCGGTTGATCGTCTCCGATAGCACGCCAACCTCGTCGTTCGTGTCCACCTCCGAGACGATCTGAAGGTTGCCTTTCGAGATTTCCTCGGCGGCTTTGGTCAGTTGCAGCAACGGGTTTGTGATGTTCCTTGAAAGGTAAAAGATGATGAACCCAAACACCAGCGATAGCAGGAGGCTGTAACCCGTCAGCGCGGTTTGCAGCGAGCGCGTTTTTTGAAGGGATGCCTCCACGGGATAGACAAACCCAAGCGACCAGCCGGTTTCCGCTCCCACGGGCGCATAGGCAACGTACATGAGATTCCCCTCCCAGTCGGTTGCCTGCTGATACCCAGACTCGCCCGCCAGCATATTCCGTGTCACCTCTGCCCAGGTTTCATCCGGCGCGGACGACGCCAGTTCGGTCATGGAATCCACCATTGGGGCGTATGCTTGATCCGGCTTGCCCATTCCGAGGATCGTTCCTTTTTCGTCCAGCAGGAAGACATAGCCGGTATCGTCAACCCGCAGGTCGATGAAAATATCCTGGATCGTGGTCATCAAAAGGTCCGTCGAAACAACGCCGCTGAAAACGCCATTTCCGTCATAGACGGGAACGCTGAGAGTCACAACCCATTCGTTGTTATTGATTTCCGGGTCGCGGTACGGGCTTGTTATGGCGGGGGAAAGCGTGCTTTTGGGGCGCAGATACCATTCCTGGTTGCGATAGATCGTCAGGCGCTTCGATTGAATTTTATTTTGCAGGGCGCGCCAGTAATGCAGCCCCAGCGCGGGAGAATCGGGATTGGTTTGATCCGGCTCGAATCCAATTGCCGCGCCGTTGATGACCGGGTTTCTAAAAAGGGTGTTATCGAGAAGGTCTTCCAGCCGATCTTCGTCGTACCCTCCCGTCTCTGCCGCCACCGCCATGCTGACCGCCGCCGCGCGCGCCTGTTCCAGCGTCGATTGAATATGAAAAATCGCGTCCGCCGTTTCCTTGTTGAGTTCATCTTCAAGTTTCGCTTCAAAGTCACCCTGGCTGATTCGAATACTGATGATGGAGTAGACCAGGAAGCCGAACAACATCAATCCGACCGCGGCAAGGGTCAATTTAAGACCGAGGCTTGCGTTGGGGGGGCGGTCTTCCGAAGTATTGAGGGGGGGCGTTTGATTGGTTTCCATGACTCGACTCAGTATAGATAATGATTAAGTGTTCATCTTCAGGGAGGCTGGTTCGATCTGGATGATCACATCGGACCCTCCGAGGGCGCGGCTCAGTTCCTGGGCGGCGGTCTGGATGATGGTATCGAAGCGGGTGGATGCGCTTACTTTGCTGGCAATACTGGCTGTCACCTTTTCCAGGTCGGCGCGGCGCTGACTGGACTGGAGCAGGGTCGCGGTTTCAATGGCGAGCGAGAGGCGCTCTGCAACGGCTTCGGCGATCTCGGCATCGTCGCTGGTGAGTTTCAAATCTCCGCGCGAACTTAGCTGCATCACGCCGATGACCTTGTCTCTTAATCGAACGGGGATCGCCAGCCGCGACCAGTTCCCCGGGCCCGATGTAAGCACGGTCTTACCCTTTGCGAGCGCTTCGTTGACCTGGGGGTTGTCGACCGCATATTGAAGCGGTTTGATTCCCGTCTCTGAATATGAGAAGCCAAGTCCGATCTGGGTTGGGCGAAGAATCTGCCAGGCTTCCTGGGCGGTCTGCCCGACCGCGCTTTGGGCTTCTGCCAGGGCTCTTTGCGCCGCGGCGAAGGTCTGCGCGTTTGTGATGGCGACCGATACCTGGTCTGCCAGGGTTACAAGGACTTCGACATCGTCGGGCAGGAACGCGTTCGGTTCCGCGCTTTGCGCGTCAAGGGCGCCTATTATTTTTCCACCATATTGCAGGGGCAGAGCGATCTCGGAGTGCGTCTCGGGGAGGTCGGGATTGTTGAAGTAAACCGAATCCGCTCCAACGTCCAGGGCGATGCGGGGCTGCCCGGTGGCGGTGACAAAGCCCACGATGCCTGTTTGTCCGACGGGCAGGCTGTGTTTGCGGGCGAGCATTCGCTGCCCTCCTTCGCTGTTTGCGGCGCGAAGAATGGCGGAACCGCCGGCTTCATCCAAAAGAAAGATTCCAACGTGATAGACGTCGAATTGCTGGCTGATCACACGCGTGACGAGCGGCAGGAGTTCGTCGAGCGATTGAACCGAGGAAACGGCGTTCATCACCTGCGCCACGGCTTTGAACTGCTTTGCCTTTTTTCCGGAGAGTTGGTTGGTCTCTTCAAGTTTAAGCGTGCGTTCGCGCACCCGGTCTTCGAGGCTGGCGCGTAACGCCATTAGTTCTTCGTTTTCCCGCCTTTTTTCCTGTTCGCTTTGGCGGGCGCGTTCGGCGGTTTCGTTCAGGCGCGAGATCATGATGTGGGTTATGCCCGCAGTGGCGAGGAATAGCAATGGGACGATGATGGCATCGTCGATTCCCGCGGGCAGCGGGGTGAATTCCGATGAAAGATCGCGGACGGCGACAATGACCGAAGTTAAGATCACGAGGGGGGTGACGATGAACAGGGACCGCCTGCCCATCAGGATCGCCGACAGAATCAGCACAATCGGAATTGCATAAAAGGAGGTGTCTCTCAGTCCGTTGGTATTCAGCGAAATTGCGGCAATCGCCATCAATAACGCGGCGGGTACGCTTATCTTTGCCAGGGTCAGGTTTCCCTGCCAGACGAGAACCAGGGCAATCGCCTCGACGAAAAGGGATGCAAGCAGCGCCGCAAACGCCAGCGGATTCCGCGACCCTTCGCCCGCGATACCTGTAACCAGGGGGAGAACCGCCAGGTTTGTCACCAGGACGATGACGAGAATATTTCTCGTCAGCCTGATGAAGGACGGATCAAGATCGTCTTCGCTTTTTAGGAAATTGATAAACCTTTCGAACATGCCTTCTCCTGGGAATGCGGCGAACTACCCGGATTGCCCTGAATTAAACTGAATGACAACCTCGGCGCCGGGCAGGGTTCCGCCCAATTCCTGGATCGTCGTCTGGACGATATTATCCAGGTTAACCAGGCTGCCAAGT
This sequence comes from Candidatus Villigracilis adiacens, assembly GCA_016703605.1. Lineage (GTDB taxonomy): Bacteria > Chloroflexota > Anaerolineae > Anaerolineales > Villigracilaceae > Villigracilis > Villigracilis adiacens. Next base: position 33,570 of record JADJBU010000019.1, read on the forward strand.
TTGGATGATATCTGCCCAATGGTGCGCTCCTTGACCGCGCGTTTTTGGGCGTCTTCGAGCAGGCGCGCATTTTCGATGGCAAGGGCGGTGCGTTCAGCGGTTGCCTGAGCCATTGCGATCTCATGCGGGTCCCATTTTCGATCCGGGTCAGACGCGCTCAATTTAAGCGTCCCGATTTGGACGCCGCGCAGGATGATCGGAATCGAAAGTTCAACCGGCTGCGCTTTGACGGTTGCGCTGATTTCGCGCGTTATAACGCCGTCAAAGTGAAATCCCGCAGCGCCTTGACGGTTAAGAAACTGCCTCCATTGTTGTTCGCCCAATTGTGCGGCGGCGCGTTCGGCTTGTTCGCGCGCTTCGTGACTCTCCTGAAACGACCTCGCATTTTGGATGGCGGTGCTGACCTGGTCGGCAAGAACCGAGAGAATATTGATATCCTCATCCTTGAAGGCGTTGACCGCCTTGCTTTGCACATCGAGCGCGCCGATGATCTCCGAGCCGCTTTTCAGGGGAAGCGCAATCTCGGAATGGGTTTCCGGCAGGTCGGGATTATTGAAAAATTCCGCGTCCCTTCCGACGTCCAGGGCGACCCGCGCTTCGCCGGCGCGCGTTACATACCCGACGATGCCCGTTTCGCCGACGCGCAGGCGATGACTGCGCTCCAGCATGGCTTTGCCGCCTTCACTGTTTGCCGCCGCCAGCACGGCGTATTCCTTCAACCCATCGACAAGGAAGATGCCAACATGATAGTACCCAAGCTGGCTTGAAATGGTCTCGACGATTTCCGGCAGCAATTGCTCCAACCGGCGGGTGGAACTGATGGCGCGTGAAATGCGCGCGATTGATTCGAACAAAGACGCGCGATAGGCATTACTCTGGCTGACCCTGTTCAGTTCGTTTGTGCGCTCGCTGATTCGATCTTCCAGCCCATGCAGGGTTTGATTCAGCCGGTCTGCCATGGCATTGAAGGATTTTGCCAGCGTTCCAGTTTCATCCTCCGAACCGATAAAGGACCGGGCAGTGAGGTCTCCGCCCGCGATCTGGTTGGCTGTGCGGGTAAGGTTTATCAGCGGAGAAGAGATCAAACGACCAAGGGCAATGCTGACGAACAGCGCACCGATAAACGTTGCAGTGAGAAGCGCGAGCGCGGCTTGAATCGTCTCCCGGGTCTGAAGTTCCGACTCCTGGCGGGCGGCGAAAATTGCGGCTTGCATTTCAGAAACAGGCGCCACCAAGCCGAGGCTGTACCCCGTGGAGGGGATCGGCGCATACGAAATATAGGTATCAACCCCGTTCACAGGGATTGTCCCCAGACCCTTTCCGCCCGCAACCATCCTGCTGGTAAAACCCTGTAATTCCTGCGATCCCTTGCCCCGTATGGAGTATTTGTAATAATCCTCGTCTGTTAATTGACCGGGGTCGATACCGAACAGCGCATAACCGGCGGGAGGCATATAGATCAAACGCCCGGCGCCGTCCACAACGAAGGCGTACCCGCTTTCGCCGACTGTGATTGCAGAAAGCTGCTCCGTGATGATGGCAAGTTGAATATCCGCGGCTACGATCCCGTCGAAGACATCTCCATAATAGACCGGTGAGGCGACTGTCACGACCAGTCCGCCCCCGGCAGCATCCACGTATGGGATCGCCCACCTGGCAATGCGGTCGGAATTGAACAGGGGGGCGGTGATCTTGTAGTAACTCCGGTCTGTCGCATCAAAATCGGGGGGGAGCAGGGTTGCCAATTCGATATTTGGGTAATAGCGGATGACGCCGCGCGCATCTACTGCGTAAATAGCAAGAATGCTCGGGTTCTCCGCCAGGTGATAAGGAATTGTAAAATCGAGATATGCCGAGGTGTTCAGCCCGTTGATTACCGTTTCATCCACCGCTACCGTGGACGGGACGAAAACCGATGAAACATCCCTGCCTGAGTTTCCATATTGACCGCTGGGGAGGGGAATCAATTTTTCTCCGGCATTCCAGTAACTTCCCAAGCCCAGGGTCTCGCGGCGCTCATGCAGCGCGGCGCGATAAGCGGCAAGGTCTTCCACGTTTTTGGCAAACGTCGAGAAGAACTCGTTGGCGGCGCCGGCTTCCTGCTCCGCCCGGTTTACCAATTCCTCCTCCGCGCCAAGCCGGACGCTGGTTTCGAGCCGTCCTGACAACAGGCTTGTGGTGGAGTTGAGCTGGCTGATGGCAAAAATGGAAACGATGCCAACCGCCATTCCGCCGGTCATGATAATGCCGAGCGTAATCTTTGTTTGAAGGTTAAAACGATTGTATTGCCGTATGAATATGACCGCAATCGGAAAGACCATGAGCGCCACGGCCATAAAGTTATACCCATCGAATTCCGGCAGTTGGATGCGGTCTGCCCCAAGCGACAGGTCCAGGGCAATGATTCCGGCGCCCGAAAGAATCGCCGCAACAGCCGCCGATACTGCGTATTTCGACGACATCGCCAGCCCGGCAACCGCCGAGATGATGAAGGCAATCACCGCTGCAATGACCAGGCTTCTGCCCTCGATGGCGAAAACAAAACTGGAAACAGACGCCAGCGCGAAGGTCATGATGATCATCATCGCCAGGTCGCGCCGCCCCCGGCGGATGAGGATGATCGGAATGATATCAAGCAGCAGGGTCAGGAAAATGACCCCCGCGGGGATCAATAGCCGGGGCAGGCTGTTGATAAAGCCGAAGTATGCGAGCAGAACCGCGGTTGGCAGGGCTGTGACGATCAATACCGCGATGATGATATAGGCGTTGCGCCTTCGCAGGATATCGTCCGGGTGGGTTTCAGGATTCGTCATCAATGCTACTGGCAGATATTATCCGCCGCCTCCAACCTCGACTGTAACCTGCGCGCCGGGTATTTGCGTTCCCAATTCGCGGACAGCCGTCTTTAAAATCTCCTCAACCTGCGTTCCGGCGCTGATCTTTGTGGAGATTTCACCGATCACACGCTCCCTTTCCGCCGCCGCCATGCTTTCCTCCAGCAGGCGCGCATTTTCAATGGACAAAGCCGCGCGCTCCATAATGGCTTGGGCAATGTCCATTTCGTCTTCAGTCCATGGGCGGTCGTTTATTCCCTTTACGGTTACGGTTCCCAGGGTTTGTTCGCGCAATTTGACCGGGAGCGTAAGCACGGTTGCGCCTTCCAGGTCCTTGGTCTGGAAAGCGTCTCCCGAGCGGAGCGCCTCGTCTGCGCCCGGCAATTCCAGGGGTTCAGATAGCAAACTGCTTTTGAGGTTGCGGCGTTGAATGCCTGTGATTCCCTTGGACTTTGTAAAACGCAGCCAACTCTCGCTGAATTCGCGGTTATAGACCGCCTGCGCTTCGTTCAGGGTTCGTTTCTGGGCTTCGAACAAGCGCGAATTTTCGATGGCGATGGTCACCTGGTCGGCGAGGGTTGTCAGGGCGCGCACATCCTCCTGCGTGAAGGCGTTGGGGTCCCTGCTCTGGGCGTCAAGCACGCCGATCACCTCATTGCCCTTGCGCAACAGGGGCAGCGCCATCTCGGAGCGGGTATCGGGCAGGTCGGGGTTGTTGAAATAAGCCGCGTCGGCGCCGGTATCCAGCGCGATGCGCGGAAGGCCCGTCCCTGCAACATACCCCACGATACCGGTCTGCCCGATCCGCAGGCGGTGGTTGCGCTGGAGCATCCTTTTTCCGCCGGGGCTGTTGGCGGCAATCAGGACCGCGTATTCATTGTTCGCATCCAGCAGAAAAACGCCCGTGTGGTAGAAGTTGAACTGTTCGCTGATCAATTCTGTCACCTGTTCGAGCAGGGTGTTGAAATCCTGGGTCTGGGTGATGGCGCGGGAAATTCGCGCGATCGCTTCGAATTGACGCGCGCGCCTTTCGCTTCGCAAATTGGCGGCGTCCAGTTCGGAGGTTCTCGCGGCGATTGTGCTTTCGAGCGCGGTCGTGAATTTTTGCAATTCCTCGTTCTTTGCCGTTAGTTCCGACCTTGTCACCCTCAAATTTGTCAAAATTTTTGTCACGCTTTCGGCGGAGGCTTGCAGGAGGGCGGCAATGAAAAATACGTACACGATCAGGGATGTAAAATATGTGACCGGGCTTTGCGGAATGAGAGGTTCGGGGATCGAATCCTGGAACAGCACGAAGCCCAGCCCAATCAGGGAGTTGATGGCGGCAAACGAATATGCGCCCCTGCCGCCAAGCAGCACCCCGGCGAGGACGGTGGTAAGCACGAGGGATGGGTAGCTTGCGCCAATGACCCCGTCGGATAGCAGGATGGAAAGGATTAGGATGGCGTTGAAGACGACAAGCAGGATTGTGGAAGCGGGGCGGATCCTTCCCCGAAGCATCAACGACCGGGCGGCGATCCCGGCAATGACGACGACCGCCGTCAGCGCGGGCGAGAAAATTTGACCAAGGATGAAGGGAGCCGCGACCGTATAGATCGACCCGATGATGATGACCGCCCACAGAATCCTGTTCAACAGGGCGGCGAGGCGCGTATTTTCCTCATCGTCGAAAATGGGCGGGGCAAAGGTTTGCCGAATGGAATTAATCATCGCGTTGCCTATCCTGGCGGGCGGCAGACTGCGCCCCGGAAAATAGAATGGTCACCTCGGAACCGCGCAGTTTCTTTTCTATTTCTTCGGCGGCGGTTTCGAGGATGTTCTGGATGCTGTTCGCGGAACCCACCCGGTTTGTCGCTTCAAAGATGGCTCTTTCCTTCTCTGCGCGGCGGTTACTTTCCGCAAGCAGGCGCGCGTTTTCGAGAGTGAGCGCTGCGCGGTTCGCCGCCGCCTGAGCGATAGCAATATGTTCCTCGTCCCAGGCTTTGGAAGCGTCTTCCTGTTCCAACCCAATGACGCCAATCGCCTGTCCAAAGACGGTCAAAGGCACCAGAAGCGTGTTCCTTGCAGACTCATCCGGCGAATGGATGATAACGGGACTTCCCTTTGACAGCGATTCTGAAACCTCTGCCGAAAGGTTGGGCGGGATCGGGCGGATTTGCAAACCGTCGTACTCGAAACCGGATATGCCTTCGTTCTGCGATATCGAATCCCAGGTTTCGCGGGTCTGGCTTCGGGTAGCCCTGGAGAGTTCCACCAGGGTATTTTCCAGGCGCTGGACGAGCAGCGAGTTTTCGATGGCGGCTGCCAGTTGGTCGGCGAGGACTTGCAGGGTTTGAATGTCGTTTTCGGTAAAGGCTTTGCGGACGCCTGCCTGGATGTCGAGCGCGCCGATTGTCACGTTGTAGCTTCGCAGCGGAAGAACGATCTCGGAGCGGGTCTCGGGAAGGTATGGATTTTGATAATGGACGGAGTCGAGGTCTACATCCTGCGCGATGTGCGCCTGACCGGTGCGGGTCACGCTGCCGACCAAACCTGTTTCGCCGATCTTGAGCTTGTAATTCTGCCCAAGCATTCTGTCGGCAGCCGGGCTGCTCGCGCCGCGCAGGACGGCGAATTCTCCCTTATCGTCCACGAGAAAGATGCCGACATGATAATAGCCGAGTCTTTCCCGAATTAGGGTTGCAGAAACGTTCAAAAGCGTTTTTTGATCGCGGATGACCGACAACTCGCGCGTGACGTCGGCAATCGTCGATAATTGGTTGGCAAGCCGCGAAAGGTCGCGGGTGCGCAGCGCCACATTTTCTTCGAGCGTTCCAAAGGATTGCTTCAGGCTGGCGAGCATCAGGTTGAAGGCATTGCCCAGGTCTTCCAGTTCATCCCGGGTGCGGATGTCTAATGTCTCTTCGATGCTGAGATCGCCGCCCGCCACTTTGCCTGCAAACAGCCCGAGTTTTCGCAGCGGAACCGTAATTGTTTGCGTGAACACGAAAAGGATCAGAACCAGGAATACGATGACCACGCCGGTATATGCAAGCAGGGTGTTTTGAAGCTGGGCTGTGCTGGATGCCAGTTCGGCGTTTGGATAGGCAAGCGCGAGAGACCAGCCGGTTTCAAGCCCGATCGGCGCATATGCGACGAGCATCGCCGCGCCGCGCGGGTCGGTCGCCTCGATGAACCCGCTTTCTCCGGCGCGCATTTCTCTGATGAGTTCGATCCAGCCGGCGCTCTCTTCAGAAAAAGCCTCCAGCACCATCGAATCGAACATGGTCTTGTATTCCCCGCCGTTTGAGCCGATTCCCAGGATGACTCCGTTTTCGTCTAGCAGGAAGGCGTATCCATTTTCTCCGACCTGGATCGAGTTGATGATCTCCTGCGTCTGGGAAAAGGCAATATCGGCTGTTGCCACGCCCTTAAAGCCGCCGTTTGAATCGAAGACTGGCGCGCTCCATGTCACCATCCAGATGTCGCCGCCCCCGGCGTCAAAGTAGGGGGGCGAGATGACCGTGGCAAGTTTTTCCTTGGGGAGGGTGTACCACTTCAAATTGAAATAATCATATTCAGGGGTGCCGAGGTCTGAGAACACGAGCGTGTTATCGGGTTCGCGGTTGAAATAGGGGGCGTAGTAAAGGAAGTCCGGGTCGAAGCGATTGGGTTCGAAGGCGATGGTCGAGCCGAAGACGTTTTCGTTTCGATGCAGGGTGCTTCTTAGCATTCTGAGCAGGTCTGCGTCTGCAAGGGTTTCGGATTCAGCATATGCGGCAAGTTCGAGGGCGACCGCCCGGGCAACCAGCAGCTTGGATTCGATGATCAGCACCTTGTCGGCTGTTTCTTTTGTCAGCGATTCTCTGAGGGTTTCAACCAGCGCCTGCCGTGAGAAACGAATGCTTAGGATGGTGTAGACGACAAGCGCGAGGAAGGTCAAGCCAATGATCGCGGCTGGGAGCTTAACTCCCAGACTAAGAAATCTTCCGGGCGGAGAATCCAGTTTTGGGGCGGGGGAGAGGCGCTTGGTCTCCTTCATGAGGCGCTCGCTTGGTCGGTCGATTCCCCGGTTCCAATTTGAATGAATGAGCGTGAAGCGCCCAGCGCCAGCCCAAGTTCCTGGACGGTTGTGCGCATGATCCGTTCAAAGTCGGTGGAGGAGCCGATTTGGTTTGTGAGGCGGGAGATTGTTTCCTCCTGTTTGGCGCGTTGGGTGGCGTTTTCGAGCAGTCCTGCATTGTCCAGAGCCAGCCCGGCGCGGTCGGATACTGCCTGCGCCATGAGAATTTCGTCTTCCGTCCAATTCCTGTTTTCATCCCCCGATTCGATCTGGATGACGCCGATCACCTGGTCGCGGACGCGGACCGGGACGACCAGCAGGGGGTTGTTTCCGTATGGGGTTTTGGCTGCGGCGACGGTTTCTCCGGAGACAATGGCTCTCTCGAAGAAGGGGTTGAGGGTGACTGTGTTTTCCACGATGCTTCCATCGGGCGTAAAGGAGTAACCGATCTGTCTGCGCGGGGCGTCGAGCGACTGGATGCCCCTGCCTCGCGCGGCGGTTTCGAATTCCTGCCTTTGGCGCAGGATCAACGCAATCTCGTTGGCGATTGTTGCCAGCGTGCTGGTGTCTTCTTCATTGAATGCCGAAGATTGGGTGCTTTGAACGTCGAGCACGCCGACCGTTTCGATGCCGTACCTTATCGGTACCGAGAGTTCCGAGCGGGTTCCGGGCAGGTGGGGATTGTTGAAGAAGATTGCGTCCACGCCAGTATCGAGGGCGATGCGTGGGATGCCGCTTTGCGCGACGTAGCCCACAATCCCGGTTCCGCCCACTCTCAGTTGGTGGCTTTGAGCGAGCATTTCCTGCCCGCCTTTGCTGTTCGAGGCTTTCAATACGGCAAAATTTCGGCTGGAATCGAGGAGAAAGATGCCGACATGGTAATACCCAAGTTTTTCACTGATTAAACGCGAAGCGCGCGTCAGAAGGTCGTTTATGCTTTCGTGCGGGTTGATCAGGACTGCCTGGGATATTTCCGCAGCGGCTTGAAGTTTTGCGCTCTTTGCCAGCAATTGTTCGTTCAGGGCTTGTAATTCTCGGGTTCTTTGACGAACCTGGTCTTCCAGGGTGCGGTTTGCCTTTTCCAATTCGAGGCGCGAGAGTTCCTGTTCTGAGCGGCTCTGGGTTTCGATACGCACCAATGCGCGGTGACGGTGAAAGACAGCCGTCATGGCGGTCATGATGCCGATCATCAGGGATGAGCCGACTATCAGGTAGCGTATATCTGTGCCATGCGGGTTGGGTAGTATTCCGGTCATTTCCAGGATGCCGATGCCAGCGAAGGGAACAAAGATAAACAGACCAAAAACCAGCGGGAGGATGCTTTTGTTTTGAACGGTATAAATGTTGACCAGGAGGTACACGCCCAGCCCGCCTACCCAGATCAGGTCGTGTATTCCATGCCCGCCGAATATTGCGATGACTATCACGTCTGCGGCAACGATTGCGGGAAAGATGAGCGGAAGTACGGGTTTCCCGCGAAATTCCTGGACAAGGTTGAACAGGGCGCTGAGACTCGCCAGCGCAGAGACCACAGTCACGACCGGATGCGGGGATATAAACGCCCAGAGTCCCGTTACGAGGAATCCAAGCGTAAGCGCGATTACCAACTCGGCGCGCGCACTCGGGCTGTTTTTTAAGATTAGTTCGGAAAGTTTTGTGTTTCGCATGACCTGGTCGCCGTCACTCGGTTATTGAAGAATGGACGCTGCTGCTGGGGCTGCCGGAATGTTCTCTGCCATTGCCCCGGTCGATCAGTTGGAACGTGACCGTGGCATTATTAAGCGCCTGACCCAGTTCCTGTACGGTTTCGCGGATGATGGCATCCCGCGTGGTGGAGGCGCTGATTCGCGTGGAAATATCCGATACCAGCGATTCGCGCGCCGCCCGTTGCTGCGACTCGCGGTAGAGCCGCGCGCTTTCCAGGGCGCCGCTCAGTTGGTCTGCCAGTGATATGGCAAGGGCTGTTTCGTCCTGCGTCCAGGCTTCGGCGATTTCGGGTTTTTTCAAGCGTAATGCGCCGATGACCTGCCCGCGGATCTTGACCGGGACGCTGATGGTCAATCCGTCTGAGCCGAGGATCAGGTCGCCGGATTCGATTGCCCTGGAAATTACCGGTTCGACAGTTTCGTCTTCGAGTTTGACCGTGGCGGGCGGCGTGGAGAGGTAGTTGATCCGCGCCTGGCTTCTCAAAATGCGTCCCCATGCTTCGCGGCTTAATTGCCCGTAGGATGAGCGGGAACTTTCGAGCGCCCGTTCTGTGTCGCTGAACAGATTCGCGTTTTGAATGGCAATGGCAAGTTGGTCGGCGAGGACCTGGATGGTGGCAATGTCGTCTTCGGTAAACGCCCGCGCTTCGACGCTTTGGACATCGAGGACGCCCAGGATTTGACCGCTGGCGATCAGGGGGAGGGCCATTTCGGAGCGGGTATTTGGAAGGTCGGGGTTGTTGAAGTAGACGGCGTCCGCGCCGACATCGAGCGCAATACGCGCCCGCAGGCTTTCCGCAACATATCCCACAATACCCGTTTCACCCGCTTTCAGCGAGTGTTTCTTTTCGAGCATTCGTTTTCCGCCTTCGCTGTTCGACGCCGCAAGCACGGCGAATTCCTTCCGATCGTCGAGCAGGAAAACCCCGACATGGTAGTAACCAAAGTTTTCATGAATTAACAAAGCGGCTCTTTGCAAAAGTTCCGAAAGGTTGCGGTACGACGCAATCGATTTGCCCACTTCGGCAACCGCCTGTAATTGAACGGTCTTTTTGTCGAGCGAACGGGTGCGTTCAAGAATACGATCTTCCAGACTTGCGCGCTCCCTGGAGAGATCATCAAAGGCAGTCAGCAGCCGTTCCCTGGAGTTCTCGAATTCGGTCTGGGTTAATCGGATGCCCTGTATGATCAGGGCGGAAAGCCCCAGCAGGGAAATGATGTTGGTTATCCAGTCCTCCAACCCTCCCGGGGGAACTTCCGTGTCGGTGGCGATGAATAAGCCTGCCAAAATCAGCCAGCCCGCCGATATAAGGGTGACAATGCCAATCGATAACATTATCCACCCGGCCCGCCATGAAAACAGGAGCGCTGCCATGGCGATGGCGCCGATCATGAAAAGCCGCGCCCCATCGCCCCGGATGCCGGTCTGCGTAATACTTGAAACGGCGACCACATACAGGATGACGATCAACGCCCCGGCTTTGATGTTTTCGTTGATTCGCAGAAAGGTAACGGCGAGTACGACAATATACAGAACGGTATAAATGCCCTGGTAGACCGCATTGTTGCTAAAAAAGGACGAGATCAATATTGCCAAGCCGAAAACACATGCGGCAACAAGCGTCGCGCGAATGAAAGCGGAACGCCATTCTCTGAGTGTGCTGACTGGGTAGCCTGTCTGGTCCATGCGTATGCCTTTATGGTATCTTACAAGCGGGATTCCTGCGTGTTCCCGCTAAACTTATTCGGTTCGCCCGGCTTGGGGCGAAGATGCGCGGTTCGTATCCGCCGGAGCCGGAGAGTCGTTCGGCGAGACGCCTATCAAAACCTCCGCCTCTTTCAAGTCGAACACTTTTCTTAATTCAGCCGCGGCGCTGCGCACCACCGACTCGACGTCCAGTGTTTCGCGGACGAAGGTCGAAAAATTTGCGATCATCTGGTTGCGGAGCGCGTTTTTCTGAGCCTCGTCCACCAGGCGGCTGTTTTCGAGGGCAAGGGCTGCCTGGGTGGCGATCTTTTCCAGCAGGTCGCGTTCCCGGGCAGACCAGGGCGATGCCATTCCCTTTCTTCTCAACTTAATTCGACCGATCTCCTGCCCTTGCAGGATAATCGGGATGCGAATTCCCTCGCCGTCTTGATCGCGCGCGCCCTGTGCAAAAACAGGGCGCACCCCGGCGGGCGTGTACTGATACGCATTCTTGTGCCGGCTTGTGAATTTCGACCATGTGTTCTGCGCCTGGACGGCAGCCCCGGCGCTCAATTGTGAGAGCAGCGCGCCCGTCTCTTCGATGAGGCGCACATTATCGAATGAAATGGCGATGAGGTCTGCCAGCGTTTGCAGGACTTCGCGGTCATCCGTCGTTATTGCCCGCGGTTGATCCGAATGGACATCGAGCATACCGATCAACATTCCGCGCACCATGAGCGGCAGCACCAGGCGCGAACGGGTGAGGGGGAAGTAGGCGTCTTTGCTGTAATAGGATTTTTCAGAATCGGATACCAGCACCGCCTGTCTTGTTTCGACCGCGCGGGCAAGCGGGTTGCTCCGGTCCGGGTCGACGCGCAGCGCCTGCCCGATCAGATTTTTCCCATTTTCAGAAGAGGAGGCTTGCAGGTAGGCGGCGCGCCGGTGTTCGTCCAGTAAAAACACTCCCACATGATGGAATTCGAATTTTTCCGCGATCAGGTCTGTGGCTTTGGTCAACAGACTCGAGATATCCTGCATTTCGGCAATCGACCGCGCCGCGCTGGTTGCCGCCCGCAATTGCGTCGTATTCAGTTCAAGTTCCTTTGTGCGCTCCCGGATTTTTTCTTCGAGGTTTTGCCTTTCGGCGACAAGCGCCAGGTTCGAGGATTGCATCTGGCTGGCGGTCTTTCCAAACGCATTCTTCAGCATATTCGCCGCTGCGACAAGAACCCCGCCGATGACGATAAAGTTAACTAGGTAGCCAGCCCAGTCTGTGAGGGTGGTGGCTGGGGCGGCGCTGGCGGTGAGTGCAAAGCTCCCGGTCTGAACTGCAGCCGCCACAATGGCGATCAGCAGGGATTCGGTTACCAGCAGGACAAGGTCAACCCTGAAATCAAGCAGGAGAGCTGCGAGCACCACTGCCGCAAGGAGGAATATGTTTCCATCCGCCCATGGACCCCAGGCGAGGATTGCGTTCATCCCGACCACGCCTGTCATAAATAAAAGCAGGGCGGCGCGAAGAGAGTACGGAACCGGGAAGATCGTGATACCGGCAAGGATTAGGTACAAGACCAGAAACAGGATGCGGTCTCTTGCATTTGCGGTTGGAAAAGAAATCGAAAGCACCACAACGCCAAAAACCGCCGCCAGCCGCAAAACGGTGCGGATGAAGCGTTCCCGCCACTCCATCAGGTTGAAGGCTGTGTTCGGGGCTGTGTCACTCATCGCCCGCGCCCTCCATCGAAACTTCGATTTCCACCTCTGAAGCCTCCATGTTACGTCCAAGTTCGCGCGCCACTGTCTGGAGAATGGCGTCCATGTTTGGCGCCGCCCAAATCTTTGCAATAATTTCGTTCGTCAGTTTTTCCTGCGAGGCGGTGAAGCGGCTGTCCTCGACAAGACGGGCGTTTTCCAGGGCGAGCGCGGCTTGCGCCGCAATCGATTCGACCAGGTTCTTTTGTTCGGGCGTCCACTCCTTCGCCCCAGTTGCGATAATTTCGCCAAGCACCTGGTTTCTCAGGGAGAGCGGGGCTTCGAATGAGTTCCCGCCGGATTGTTCCGCATCGCCGAGGGCATATTGCAGGTCTCTTTCTGAAGCCAGCGCGCTCCAGGATGTTTCAAGGTATTGTCTTTGAGTTGCCTGCATTTCCGAAATGCTCTGGCGAGCCTCCTGGAACAGGCGCGCATTTTCGATGGAGACGGATATGCCGTTTGCCATGTTTTGGAAGGCATCAAGGTCCTGCGGGTGAAATTCGGCATCTCTCGAACTGTGCATTTCCAGCGCGCCGAGGATCGTATCGCCCGCAACAAGCGGAACGATGACCAGCGACCGGGTGTACGGGAACAATGGATATTCCTGCACGATCCTTTCATTGTCCTCCATGATCAAACCGGTTTTCGAGCGGATCACCTGGGCGACCAGCGCCTTGCCGTTCACATTGACCCGGTGCTTTTTATCCTTCATCAACCTGCCCGCTTCGCCGACCGCCTCCGTCAATTCCACCCATTGCCCCGACGAATCAAGGATATAAACAGTGGTGCAGTAGAAACCAAATTCGTTCTGGATGTACCGCGCCGCCAGCGGAAGGATTTCATTCAGGTCGAGGACCGCCGCAACCGCGCGTTCGACCTCATTGATGCGCCGTAATTGCTGCGTGCGCTCCTCCACCCGCGATTCAAGGGTATTCCTTTCGCCGCGCAGGGCGTCCATTGTTTGCGTGATGCGCGATTGCGCCTGCGAGAACTCGTTTTCCAGCTGACGGAACCCAATAATGATCACAACTCCAAACATGATCAACGCCACCCCGGCGCTGATCCAGTCTTCGGCGCGCGAAGGAGCCGCGTTCGGGTTCAGGGTTTCGAAGTGTCCGCTTTGAATCAGCGTCCCCATCACTGTAAATGTGATCATCACAGTCACAATGGAAACAACCCCCGCCCGCGGCGAATGAAGCATGGTTGAAAAAACGACAAGCGCGAGAAAGAAAAAGAGGCTGTCTCCAAGGATGCCGAGGCTGATCAACTCCGCCATTCCCAAAACATAGGCTCCGAGCAGAAAGGCTGAAATCCGCGCGGAGTAGGGGAAATTGAATATGGCGCTGACGGCGATCAATGCATACGTGGCGATGAACAGCCCGTCGACGAGGACGCTTTCAGAGGCAATGATCGTGGGCAGCAAACCGATGGCGCCGAAGATCAAACTTCCCAGAAGCAACGGAAGCACAAATCTTTCCCGCCAGGACTTGTACAATCTTTCGGTCGATTCAGTTGTGGCGGCATCCCTGCCGATAATTTGATCCATCAGGGTTTCTCCTCTCCCGCAGCGCCGCTTTTGGGAAGGATATTGATTTGAGTGTGCCGCGCGCCCGTCACACGGCTGATCTCGCTGGCAGTGGTGTGAAGAATGGATTGAATATCCGTCGAACGGCGGATTTTATCCGTGATCTCGCTGATCAGCCGCTCGCGCTCCGACTGCGCCCGGATCTGCTCCACCAACCGGGCATTGGCGATCACTGCGGCAAGACTGCCCCCCAGCGTCCCCAGCATTTCCGCATCGTTTTCCGAATAGGCATCCACCTGCTCGCTTTCGACGTTGATCACCCCGAGCAATTCGTTCCTGTAGATCAACGGGATCGCCATTTCGGAGCGGGTATTGGCGCTGATCTGAATGTATCGCGGATCTTCGCGGACGTCGCCAAGCCGCAGGGCGCGCCTGTGCGCCGCCGCCCACCCGGTAACGCCGGCGCCGACTTCGAATTTCATCCGGCTGATATCTTCCGAATACCCGATCGAGGCTTTCACTTCCAGTTGTTTCTTTTCCTTGTCCAGGAGCAGGATCATCACGCGGTCGCCGCCCAGGGTCACCTGAAGACCGTTGACCGCGCTGTCGAGCGCCTCCTCGAGCGTAGTGCCGGACGCGGCTGAGGAAGTGATGTGATGGAGCAGCCGGTGCTGGGATAAATGTTCCTGGGTCTCGGCGAAGAGTTCCGAGTTCTCCACGGCAACCGCCAGTTGATCCGCCAGAATTTGCAGGCTGCGAAGGTTGTCTTCATGGAACGCGTAGGGCAGCGTGCTTTGCACGTCAAGCGCGCCCAGGATTCGGTCGCTGATCCGCAGCGGAATGGCGGCTTCAGCCCGGGTGTCGGGAAGAAGCGGGTTGGGGTAATAGGTCACATCTTTTGCGGTATCGTTTACTACCAGCGTCTCGCCCTTGCCGGTTACGTATCCCACGATGGATTTTGACCCAACGCCGATCTTATGTCCCTGCCTTTTCATTTGCGCCCCAGCCTCCCCTGTGGCTTCGCGGATAATGGCGAACTCGCCCGGCTGGTCGAGCAGGAAGATCGACGCGTGGTGAATGTCGAATCGTTCGCGGATCAACTGGACGGCTTTGGATAACAACTCGTCGACGTTCAGGGAGCCGCTGATATCGCGCGCAATTTCGGCTGCTGTTTCGAGCTGCAACGCCTTCCGCTTGCTTTCTTCGAGCAGGTCCACATTCTTGATCACGCCCGCCACCTGGTTTGCGACCGTCGTAAAGAATTTCAAGTCGGTTTCGTCGAAGGCTTCTTCGCGCTCCAGGTCCTGAATGATCAATGCGCCGATGGGTTCGCCCTGTATCATCATGGGAGCGCCCATCCAGGACCTCGCAGGTTTGCCGATGGTCTTTGCGCCGAGTTCAGCCGCCTTTCTTTCCGCATCCTTTACCAGAAGCAGGGGCTGCCGCGTCCGGATCAGGATGGAGGTCAGTCCTTCGCCGATGGGGAAGGGAGGGATGGAGACGACTTTTTTATTTTCGTACGAATACGGAATGCGGATGGAGTTGGTGGTCTTGTCGTAAATGGCGACGATCAAATTAAAATCACCAATGATCTGCTGGATTTTGGAGAGCAGGGCGTTGAAAAAACTCTGGATATCCGATAGCGAGGCGCTGATTTCGTTGATCGAAGCGAGCGATTCGACCTCTTTCAGATGCCGTTCAGTATCCGCGATCGCGTTCGCGCGCTGGATGGAGACCGACATCAGGTCTGCAAGGTTTTCATACGGTTGAATGGACATCGCCGCCGGCGCTTGTTGCTTCGAACCGATCAGAATCAGCGCCTTGAGGGAATCCCTGCCCTTGATCGGCAGGAAGACCCCGGTGAGCAGACCGAGTGATCGCAAAATGTCCTTGAGCGCCGAAGGCAGGTCGGCGCTGGCGCTCGATGCGGTCATGGATCCGCGCGCCAGATAGGCTTCCAGGCGTGATTTTTCGGCTGAAACGCCTCCGCCCAGCCAGCCTG
>JADJBU010000020.1 GCA_016703605.1 Candidatus Villigracilis adiacens
CGTCTCCGCTGGGGATGGGCTGTTGCAGGACGAGCCGCACGCTGTTGTTGACGCGTTTCTTCCACGGACGGTGCCATCGCAGGCGAGGGCGAAGCGATAGTACGATCCGCCATTGGCGTGGACGAGGATGCCGTAACTGTCGTCGCCTTTGCACAGCCCCGGCTGGCCGGTGATCCGGCGTAGTAGTCGGTGAGCAGGGTGTCGCGGCGCAGGCTGGTCATGTAGATTCCGCTTTGGGGGCGAGGGTCAGGCGGTTGTCGCTGCTTTGAGGAACTGGCGTCGTCCGATGCGGCGATGTCCTAGTCGAAGGGATCTGGAAGATCGTCGGTGAGGATGCCTGCGCGCCGAGACCGGAGCGCATCTCCAGGCGTGGGTTCCTTGGTGGATAAAAGTTGGGGCGTGGGCGTGGCGGATGGGGAACCTGACCCGGGTCGAGGTGGAGCCGGGGTTTCCGTCAAGGGATGGGGTCGAGACAGCGAGCCAGTCGTCGAGGGAGGAACAGGACGAAAGGAGTAATGTCAGGAAACCTGAAAGGAAAAAAAAGTTTGAAAGTCATTGGGGTTTTGTGACTATTTTTGTTTCAATGTGTCCAAAATATTGATGTCATTCCTATTGTGTAAAGGATGAGAGACGAAAACATTCTAGCATATCATTGTAGGAGTTGAAGATGACCGATAAGCAGGTGCTGATTACGCGTGTGTGGTGAAATTGGTCAGGCGCTGTGCAGGAATTGGCGAAGAAGGGCGGCTATCGCGTTGTGACTCGGGACATTGCCCCCCTGCCAGAGTCGATTAAAATTTAGTTGCGGGAGCACGTGCAGGGGGACCTGGTTTACAAGGTAAAGTTTTTTATGATTAAGTGATTTCCTGATGTGATCTTCATTTGGCGCCTCGCTTTCTTCAAAGGCGGAGATCGCCACGAAGAAGCGCATCGCATCAATGTGGAGGGGACGATGCAGCTGCTGATGCTGGCGGCGTATCGTTCGGAGAAGTATAAGAAGGCGGTCAAGTTTTATTCCCGAGTTCGATTGCGGCGTATGGGATGCCGAATTTTGATGCGAAGAACGGCGCGGGCGCGGTGAAGGAGGAGGATTGGGATGTGCCGCATACGATGTACGGCTGCAATAAATTGTATTGCGAAAACTGGGCGTCTATTATGGGAAGTATTTCGGTCAGAAGCATTTGATGACAAGCCTCCGGTGATGCTGACTTCGGGCGATCCGCTTCCCGGGGCTGGTCAGCGCCTTTACCCTGCCCAGCGGCGGGACGAGTGATTACGGTCCCGAGATGCTGCACGCGGCGGTTCAGGGCAAACCGTACTCGTGTTTCGTCCGCCCGGATACGAAGATTTGTTCATGGCGATGCCGGATGCGATTAAATCTTGCTGGTGCTGATGGACGCGCCGCGCGAAAGCCTGACGACGAATGTGTACAACGTCGCCGCCTTCGCCATCACCGCCGAGGAGTTCCGTCAGCGGGCGGTGAAAGCCTTCCCGAACGCGGGACCGCTTCTTCGAGGAATATTTCCTGCCGGAGATTCGGAAGAGGTATGGGAAGTAGGGGATGGAAAGCGATCAGTGAGCGGCGGGCTGCCTGTTTTCTTGTCCTTTTTGCGGGTAATTGTATAATCGCTTTGTGGGTACATGCAGTATGATGCTGTATAAGATATAGTTGGCACGCCCCTTGCAATACATATCTTCTGAGGAGAAATAAATTGAAGAAAAACGTCATGACCATATTGTTTGTGATTACGCTTGTTCTTGTTGCGTGCGGGCAACAACCTACTGTTTCGCCCACTTCAATTCCACCAACCGAAACTTCTCTACCGCCTGCAACTGCTACACTTGAAAATACCCCAACTCCCGAACCATCTCCCATTTCACCTGAACTTGCCTCTTTAATTGCGGCGGCGCAACAGGAAGGTGAATTAAACGTAATTGCCCTTCCTCAAGATTGGATGAATTACGGCGAAATCATCACTACCTTTGCCAAGAAATACAACATCATTGTTAATCCTTTGAATCCTGGAGCCAGTTCTGCTGAAGAACTTGACACAATTCGGCAAACAAAGACTAAAAACAGAGAGTCCGCACCCGATGTAGTAGATATTGGGCTTCCTTTCGCCGTGCAAGCCAAGCAAGACGGATTGCTTCAACCTTACAAGGTCTCTACATGGTCAACTATTCCAAGTGCGATAAAAGACTCAGGCGCATATTGGTATGGTGATTACTATGGCATCATTGTTTTTGAAGTCAATCCAAAATTAGTTACGACAATTCCACAGGATTGGTCAGACCTTCTTAAATCTGAGTACAAAATTGCGATAGCAGGAGACCCATCCGTATCCTATCACGCTATGGTGACAGTTTATTCCGCATCAGTGGCTAATGGTGGTTCTTTGGATGATACATTGCCAGGACTTCGCTTTTTTCAGCAGATTAACAAAAATGGCGGATTGTTAGACATCCATCCAAACGGTGATACAGTTGCATCTGGCGAAACCCCGATTGCTCTAAGGTGGGATTACCTTGCCCTTGCCGACCAACAGTCTCATTCTGACAGTGATATAAAAATCATTGTGCCAAAATCTGGAAATGTTGCAGGATTATATGCACAAGGGATAAGTGCCTATGCTCCTCATCCAAACGCTGCAAAACTTTGGATGGAATTTTTATACTCCGATGAAGGGCAACTCCTTTTCCTTAAAGGTCTTGGTCATCCTGTTCGATTTGCGGACTTATCAGGGCGGGGAGTTATTCCCATTGATATTCTCAATACTTTACTTCCGCCCGAACCTTATCTCAATGCACTTTTTCCGACAGCCGAACAAATAAACGCCGCAGACAAATCAATTCTCGGAAGTTGGAATTCATACGTTCCGTAGTTCATTTTTCGAGAAAAGAGTCGAGTCTTTAAGCATGAAACGCCTACCGATTAACAGCAGTGTCAAGGGATGAGAAGCAAGAAGAAGAAAAATGATCTTTAAACCAAAAACAACCCTTGATCCGGGTTGTTTTTTTCATCCCTACTCCATCGATTCCCCAACCAGAGACAGCCTTCACCGCCCCCGCCCTCGTCTCTCAGGATGGGGTTGTCATGCCGAACGGGAGAGCACTTGTTGTTATTCGATCCGATGAAGTTCTGGGCGTAATGCCAACACCTCTGCCTCACTCGCGATCCGCCGTGGATGTTTCGGGTCCAAGGCGATGCGCGTTAGATCTTGCCCGATGCCCAGCCGCATCAGGTAATAGCGCGTGAATTGCTGCCGGGTCAACCCATCCCGCGCTTCCTCATCCATCTGCCAACCCCACGTCAAATATTTGTAGGCGATCCGCTCCTCGCTGAAGTGTCGATACGGCTGCCGTTGGGTCAGCACATTCCACACCACTTCCAGGATCTGCCGTGCAATCGCAACGATCGCCTGGTTGCGATGCATGCGTTTCTGCATCGTTTCGAAGCGCTTCTTCCAATACGGGTCAGACTTCACTGCCCGCTGCGCCACTTCCACCAATGCCCAGCGCAACTCTTTCCGACCCTCCTTGGTGATGCCCTTGCCACGCTTCTTTGTCCCGCTTTGTTCCAGCCCAGGCACCAGTCCCGAATAGCTCGCCAATTGTTGCGCTGTTTCAAACCGCTCGATCTCGCCGATGGCTGCCAGGACTGTCATGGCAGTGATCACCCCAAATCCAGGCAATTGCATCAGGTAGGTCATGCTCTCTGCCCATGGCTTTTGATGACTCAGTTTTGCCACTTCCTTTCCGATCCGCTCGATTTGCTTCTCCAGGTAGGCGCGATTCTCCATCTCCAATTTCAACTGAAACTGTTCCATTCCGCTCAGCCGCTTGTCCTGCTGCCATCCTGTGTTCTTCTCGTTGAAGCGCTTCCCGCGTTCATGCTTCAAATGATGTCGGTGGGCTACGCTGTGCATGCGGTTCACGACCTGCGTGTGCGTCTCCACCATCTCTCTACGCTGTGCCAATAACTGACGCAGCTCTCGTACTTGCTGCGGGGGCACCCACACAGTTGGTACTAGGTTGGCTGCCAGTAATCTCGCCAGGATCAATGTGTCGCGTACATCTGTTTTTACCCGCGCGTTCGCGATCTGCTTGACCTTGAATGAATTGGCGACCACCATGCGCTCCACTAAAGGCGCTATCAGATCGTACACATGCCAGGCGTTCGTGGTTGATTCGATCACTACATGATCACTGTCCTGCAGGTTTTTCTTTGCCCACGCTTCCAGATCCTGGTGTTCCACTCGCACGGCATGTAGCACGACTTGCCCTTCCTTATCTACCGCTGCGATCACACAATAGTGCTTGTGGATATCCAGCCCTACATATCGCCTCTTCCCTCTTGCCTTTCTTTCTCCATTCATGCTAGACTCTCCTTGGTTCGATGGTTGGGGCATGGTTTTTTGGGCTGCGAGTGATACATACCGATTCGGGATCTTTGTCCCAGACGAGGATCCACCGGGCAACCAAGTAACAACACGAGTTCAGAAGCTTCCACTTCTCTCTCATAGGCGCAACGGTTTGCCCTGATGCTCACACCCCGGAGCATCCCCGGTGAGGTTGTCTCTCCTAGGATACTCCGCCATGCCCCTTCCTGCTACATTCTAGTAACAAAGCGTGCACCTGACGCTGGGGATTCTGCGGCATTTTCGAGCATTTTTCTGGCTTCGAGTTTTTCCTGCTCCCAAACAGAATCCACGCCCGCCCCAGCGCGGGTAACGCTTGCCGGCGGGCAACCCCTTGCAAAACGAAGGTATAATCCGAACCCGCAAGGTTTATTCACAACAGTTCCGAAGGAGCTGTAACTTACTTAGGAGAAAAAAATGACAAAGAATCTTTATATGCCTGGAGCCAGTGATACGAGTGAATCTGATCAGGGTATCATTGAATCTACTATCAACAATGTGGCCCCTAACTTTAGCGGTGTCGCAGGCGAGAATATCGTTGGTTACGACGCTTACCTTATGCCTGCCGACACCACTTGGGAGGAGGTGGTGACCTACTATAATTTTCCCCAGGCAGTTGACATAGATGGTTTTGATAACGGTGTTATGGCTATAGTGAATGGTGGTGGCGTCGCTACTCCATTACCCGAAAAGGCAGTATTAATCTATGTTCCGCTTGACGACAGGGTTGTTGTGGTAATCCTTTTCACCGAGTAAAACAACCTGTTGGAGAAATCTAGAATTTGTTGGTGGTTGTCATGATATGGCGCACGGATTGGATGAATTTCACATAATTTCAATAAGTATCGAAACCCATCCCGTCCGTGTCATTCGTGTCCCAAAGGTTTAATTACGGCAATTCCACGAGAGTTTTTTGTAGCCAGCATTTTGAAGAATTGTGGTTGGCTACAGAGTCTCTTTTTTTTAAACCAGCGTTCTCGTAGGCGCAAAGTTGCCCAACAAAGCGTGCGGCATGCACCTGATGCCGGGGATTCTACGCGCATCCCAAGCAGTTTTCTACGCCTTATCATTTTTCTGGCTGGGCGGCTTCGCCGTCCCCGCCCCAGCGCAGGAAACGCGAACCGGCGGGCGCTTATGCAAATTCAACAAAGATATTGGGCTATATAAAAAGTCGGGTTTATCGGTTGTTTGTTGAGTGACTACTTCAAGTTGTTTTAGCGCCTACATATAAACGGAGATTTTTATGAAAAAAAAAGACTACTACACATTTATTCTGACAACCTTAATATTATTACTCTCATGCCAGTCTTTAACGCCATCTTTTACTGACGACAGCGCCCCCACCCAAACTCAAGAAACAATATCCCAACCGACTGCCGCGCTAAACCCTACTGAAGCAGCAAATAGTTCTGCTACGATACCAGAAGTTGAAATGATACTTGTACTAGAAGGCGGGTTTGTCATGGGACGAGATGATACCAACGAGGAAGTTGGACCATCTCATACAGTTTATCTGGACGCTTATTATATTGATAAGTATGAAGTGATAAACTCTCAATATCGCGCTTGTGTGGATGTTGGCGTTTGCGAGACGCCAGCCGAAAAACGTTCCCATACCCGCGAAAATTATTTTGACAATCCTGAATTTGATTCTTATCCCGTGATTTATATAAATTGGGATATGGCTAAAGCCTTCTGCGAATGGCGCGGTGGATATTTACCAACTGAGGCGCAATGGGAAAAAGCCGCCCGTGGTGCAGATGGGCAAACTTATCCATGGGGAGAAGAAGTGTCTGTGGATGAGACTTTTGGGAATTTCAAATATGAAGGGTATATAGAGGATCCGCAAGGATTAACAGGCGATACTGTTCCCGTTGGTAGTTATGAGAAGGGTGTCAGCCCATTTGGGGTCCATGACATGATTGGAAATGTTTATGAATGGGTGTCGGATTGGTTCTCCGCAACGTATTATCAGACTTCTCCCGAATCTAATCCATTAGGAGCTGACAATGGAGAATGTATGTACGGATCAGGAGCGTGTAAAGTCATACGTGGCGGTGCTTGGGTCAGTGGCGCCTACAGTGCTTCGGGGCGCATAGAAAGTCGTCCTGTGTCTGCATCTGATTCTGTAGGCTTCCGTTGTGCTCGTACTCCATAGCCTCATGACGTAATTGATAGTTCTATGAAAACAAAACGACCCCATATAAACCGCGCCTTACAAACCATGCACCTGATGCTGGGGATTCTGCGCACATCCCAAGCAGTTTTCTACGCCTTATCATTTTTCTGGCTGGGCGGCTTCGCTGTCCCCGCGCATCTCATGAAAAAATAACACCATGAGTTTTAATCTGTTTGGCAGTTTAGGACGACATGTGTATCGAGAGTACACCCCGTCGGAGGAATGATGAGACCGAAAAATCGAATTTTCGCAATGAGATTTTCGGACGTATATCCGCTCTACATCAAAAAGGCGGAGCGCAAGAACCGCACAAAAGAGGAAGTTGACCAGACCATCCGCTGGCTGACCGGCTACACCCAGGCGGGGGTTACAGAAGCAGGTCAAACAGGGGAACGATTTCGAGACCTTTTTTGCCCAGGCGCCCGCCATTAATCCGGGCAGTTCGCTTATTTCCAGGCGTCGTGTGCGGCGTTCGCGTGGAAGAGATCGAAGACCCGCTGATGCAAAAAATCCGCTGGCTCGACAAGTTGATTGACGAACTCGCAAAGGGGAAGACAATGGAGAAGATTTTGCGGAAATAATTATTCGGTGATGAGGAGATTTCCATGCCCATTAAAACAATTGACGAATTCATCTCTCAATACCCGCCTGAAGTTCAAACCATTTTGCAAAAGATTCGGGCGCTGATTCAAAAGTCCGCGCCGGGGGCGGAGGAGGCGATGGCGTATGGAATTCCGACATTCAAACTGAACGGCAAAAACCTCGTGCATTTCTCCGCGTTCAAGGAACACATCGGGTTTTATCCCACACCGTCAGGGATTACGAAGTTCAAGAAGGAATTGTCCGCGTATGAAGGGGCGAAGGGATCGGTCAAGTTCCCGCTGACCAAGCCGATTCCGTATGCGTTGATCGGGAAGATCACTCAGTTCCGCGTGAAGGAAGTAATGGGGCAGGCGAAAGAAAAGGGAAAGAAAACGTAACTGCTCAGCCTGTCATTTCGACGAGCGCCAGCGAGGAGAAATCCAGCGCAATATTGAGAAGATTTCTCGTGGCGCCTCGCGCCACTCGAAATGACAAGGCAGGGTAGTGAATTGGCTGAGCAGTTACAAGAAAAAAGCGTAAACAAAACTCCGAGGTCATCGCCTCCGAGTTCGGTTTTATTTCCCCGCTTTGCCCTCGCCAATACCTTTTCCCGCGCTCTTCAATAACGGCATGTCGATCATCTTGCCGTCCAGCGATACGCGCCCTTGCCTTCTTTTTGACTCGCTTCAAGGTCTCGACGATTCTCTCCTTGCATGAGCAATCGCCTCCGCAGATGGAGTGAACGCCTCCTGCGTCGCCGGAACCTGATTCAGGTTGGAATGACCTGTTTCCCGCTGAAGCCGGTCCTGCTCCCTGCTCCGCCTCGGCTTTGAGCGCATCCAAATCCTTATAGTCAATCGCGACGATGTCAATCGCCTGCAAATCGTACGCCGCGCAACGACGACCGTCTGCCGCGCATACAGCAGTTCGATGGCATCTTTCGTCCGCGTTGCGCCGACTGACGCCGCGAAATCTTCGCCGCCGAAGATGACCGCATCCAAACGCGGATGCGCCGCGATCTCTTTGAGGTTCAAAATCCCCTTCGCGGTTTCCACCCCGATCAAAATGCGAATCGAGTTGACCCCCCAGCCGTTCTTCAACTCGGCATCTTCGATGATTCTGCTCGCCCATTCCACCTGCTCAAACGATTCGACTTTTGGAATCACGATCCCATCGGGATGATACGGCAGAACCGCTTCGATATCGTCCTTCTCCCAGCCCGAACCGACCGAGTTGATGCGTGCCAGCTTCTAGCTCGCACCGAAGTCCAGCTCTTGCAGCGCCTTGGCAATCGTGGCGCGTGCTTCCGTTTCGTTAATTGCAGTGCCATCTTCCATGTCCATGCAAATGGAATCCACGCCCAGCGTGATGGATTTGGAAATCATCTTCCAGTTGTCGCCGGGCATGTAAGTAGTGCGCGTCGTGAATGCATAAAGCTCCTTGTCAAAGGTTACAGGTCGAAGGTCAAAAGTTGGCGACCTTTGACTTTTGACCTTCGACTATTTTGAAAAAATAATGCCGTTCTCTCAAACTCAACCACAATGGTTCCATCCGGCTTTGTGCCCGTACATTTTATCTTTATCAATCCAGCATTCGGTCTTGACTTTGATTCACGCTTCCCAATGATCTCGCTTTCAGCATGCAGATCGTATCGCCATGAAAAACAGGACTTGGATGATTCAACTTGTCGCAGCCCAAATTCGCAATGATGGTTCCTTCGGTCAGGTCTGCCACGGTCAAACCGACGACCAAGCCGAAGGTGAAAATCCCCATTCACTAGCCGCTGACCAAACTCGGTCTTCGATGCAAAATCTTCGTTGAGGTGCAGCGGTTAGGTGTTCATCGTCAGCGCCGAGAACAGCACGTTATCCATCTCGGTCACCGTCCGCCCGCCGTGTTTGAAGGTCATCCCAATTTCGAGTTCGTCAAAAATTTTCCGGTCATTTATTCAACCTCCACCAAGATCTGTTCGCGTTCCACGGTTTGACCCTGTGCCACCGAAACCGATTTGACCACGCCATCCTTCAAAGCCTGAATGCGGATTTCCATCTTCATCGCCTCCATCGTGAGCAGGGTTTGACCTTTCTTCACGGCATCGCCCACGCTGACAGCAACGCTTCGGATCTGACCCGGCATCGGGGCAATGAGTCCCCCGGCATGGTCGTGGCGGACGCCTTGTTTCGCGCCCGAAGTTTTCGTGAGCATCAACGTCCGCCCGTTGATCGTGACCCAGCGCCTTGCCATATCCGACGAGACATGCGCCGTCACGCGCTGTCCATCCACGAGCAGGTCCATGCGCCCGTTCGAGGCGCGGGCGATCTGCACGTTGACGGTTTTGCCATCAACTACAGCAACGAAGTTTTCGCCGGAGATGGATTAAGTTCGATGGTTTGGGTGTCGAAGGTTGTTTTCATAGTATCTTGGGGCCTTGTCCTGCTGAGCGAGCGTATCTTGATCTCCCGATCAACTCAGGGGTGGCCCATTAATTCCGGTAATTCCCCGTCACTTCCAGGGATTGAACGGGTCGGTCTCGTTCGAAACAGCAGCTTGCGCTTTACCGCCGACAAAGACCACATCCGCCAGCGCGCGGCGAGCTATGGAGCGCAGGTGAAGCTCCGGCTTGTGGGACATTCCATTCGACTGAAATTTGTCTCAACCCAGTTCGTGGAGACTTTGCCCTGCTTAAAATCGTCTGCTTCAAGGACGGCGCGCATGTAGTCAATATTGGTCACAACGCCGTGGACGATGAAATCGTTCAGCGCGTTCTTCATGCGTTGGATCGCGTCCTCCCGGCTCCCAGCATGGACGATCAGTTTTGCCAGCAAAGCGGTCATAGAAATGGGTAACTTCATCGCCCGGAGCTGAAGCCCAGAATCCACGCGGATACCGGGTCCCTGCGGCTGGATAAATGCAGGAGCCTGCCGGTGCTGGGTAAAAATCCCTTGGCCGGGTCTTCGGCGTAGACGCGGCATTCAATGGCGTGCCCATGCTGGTGTGGAGGTCGCTTTGGGCAAAGGGAATTTTTCTCCCGCCGCGATTCGCGGATCTGCCAGTGGACGAGGTCAATGCCGGTGGCGAGTTCGGTGACGGGGTGTTCGACTTGCAGGCGGTGTTCATTTCGAGAAAGTAAAAGGAAGGTTGCAGGTC
Organism: Candidatus Villigracilis adiacens; assembly: GCA_016703605.1. GTDB lineage: Bacteria > Chloroflexota > Anaerolineae > Anaerolineales > Villigracilaceae > Villigracilis > Villigracilis adiacens. Next base: position 10,327 of record JADJBU010000020.1, read on the forward strand.
AAAGGTCGAAGGTCGAGGGTCGAAGATGAATTCGACGGTTCCAGCATTGTGATAATTGACGGCTTTCGCGGCGTTGACGGCAGCTTCCCCCATTCGTTCTCGGATTTCGACGGTCAGAAGCGGGGAGGATTCTTCGATGATCTTTTGGTAGCGTCTTTGCACGGAACACTCGCGCTCGAAGAGATGGACAAGATTGCCGTGTTTGTCGCCGAAGACCTGTATCTCAATGTGATGCGCGTTTGCTAGATATTTTTCGATGAGCAGGCGTTCGTCGCCGAATGCGTTTTGCGCCTCGCGTTTGCCGAGTTCAATCGCTTCCTTCAACTCGCTCTCTCGTTTACCACCCGCATCCCTTTGCCGCCTCCGCCCGCCGCGGCTTTGGCCAGCACCAGGATAGCCGATCTCCTTTGCGGCTTTTTGAAATCGCCGTAACTTTCCAAGCCTTCGAAACCCGGCACGGTCGGCACACTGGCTTTCTTCATCCCAGATCTTCGATTCCGGCTTTATCGCCCATCGCGCGGATCGAGGTCGGCTGGTCCGATAAAGGTCAGGTTCGCTGATTCGACCCCGGCGGCGAAAAGAGAGGCGTTCTCTGAGGAAAGGATCCACTAGCCCGGGTGGATGGCATCTCCGCCAAGGTCTCAGCGCGGCTCGGATCAAGACATCCATATTCAAAAAGATTCTTTTGGCGCGGCATTGCCAATGAAAGCAGCTTCGTCGGCGAATTGAACGTGCTGTGCGTTTTTATCCGCTTCGGAGGTAGGTGGCGACGGTTTTGACGCCGAGTTCGCAGCAGGCGCGCGCATGACCCGGATGGCGATCTCGCCGCGGTTGGCGACGAGATTTTTAGCGAACACGCAACAACTCCAATAATTCCTTTTTCGCGTTCGGGTTTCAGGCTGGCTTTCATTTCCTGTGTCCCTCCCGGGGGCGTTCGGGTTCCCATTCGTAAATGTCTTGAATGGTTTGGGCGAGAGCCGGAGTGAAGAGAGGCAAGCCAGCGCCGAACCCTAGGAATTATCAACATGCGAGACGCCCGCATCGTCGCCGGTTTCGGGAAGCAAGGCGGGCATGTCGCTCCAGGGTTGAACGTTGTGCCTTTCGAGAAAATCCACCGGCGCCCAATGGAAGACCGCCCTGCTTTTGCTGATGCGCCGCGACGTTTCGAAGACGGTGTTCAAGGTGACGGGGTTGTTGACTGCGTTGAGGACGCCCGAGACGTTGTTGTCTGCAGGCCTTACAACAAAATCGGCGAGGTCGCGCGTCTATGAATTGGGTCATGGCGGATGGGTTGTCGGGGTGAGAACGTCGCCGCCTTTGGCGATACGCAGCGCCCATGGAAGTGGATCGATCGAGGTGGGGTCGTGCGGTCCGACCCACCAAGCCGGGTCGGATGATGAGCAGGCGGGGTCCGTAAATTTCCACCGCGGTTTTTCGCTTGCGAGAGCCTTTCAAGGGTCCGTAGGTTTCGCCGGTGATCTCTTCGGCGCTTTCGTCGTCGAGTTTGCCGACCGGCTCGCTTTCGATGATGCCAATCTTTTGAAACTGGCATAAACCGAGACGCTAGAAATGTAGATGTATCGCCCGACCTTTTCCTTCAACGCTTGGCGGACAGGCGGACGTTTAGCAGGACAACCGCAGGTGTCGTGACCGCATCCACACCCGCCGTGAGTTGATCGGTCATGTTCCGGTCTCGCCGATGGTTTTGACTCTTCGAAAAGACCGGGGTTGGTCTTGCCGCAGTTGAAAGAGGTGACTTCATGCCCATGCGCGCGGGCTGAGTTGACCGGGTGCCTTCCAACAAAAAGGGTCCCGCCGATGATGAGAGTTTCATTGAATTCACCTTTATGAGGATAGTTTCAGATTGCCCTGGCTTCGAGTCCGTCGGGCATGATGTTGTAGG
>JADJBU010000021.1 GCA_016703605.1 Candidatus Villigracilis adiacens
GGCAGCATCCAACTCGACGGCGACAAGATCATCCCAACCATCACCGGCGAAGCCTGGGTCATGGCTGAAGGAACGATCTTGGTGGATGAACGCGATCCCTTCGCAAACGGAATTTGACCTTTGACTTTCGACCTTTGACTCTTCCCTGTCGAAGGTCAAACGTCGAAAGTCTTGTGGAGTTTGAATGAAATCAAAACATGATGTATTAATCATCGGTGGGGGACCTGTAGGATTAAGCTGCGCGTATTACCTTTTGAAATCTGGAAGAAAAGTAACCTTGCTCGACGCGAAAGAGATCGGCAAGGGCAGTGGCTCGGGCAATGCGGGGCATATCGTGCCGAGTCATATTATTCCGCTGGCTGCGCCGGGCGTGGTGACCTCTGCCCTTAAGTGGATGCTCGACCCTGCTCACAGTCCGTTTGGGATGAAGGTTAGCCTCGACCCGAATTATTTGATGTGGTTGTTGCGCTTCACTCTAGCGTGTAGCCAAGATAATGTGACTCGCTCACTAGAGCCGTTGAACCAACTCGGTCAACTCAGCGCGAAGAATTTTGCTCAGATCATCGCCGAAGAAAAATTTGATTGTGCCTATCAAGAGAAAGGTTTGCTTCATCTTTTCAAGACCGAGAAAGCTTTCCATGAAGGACAGCACGAAGGCGAATTCATGCAGAAGCATGGCATCCCGGTCAGCGTGTATGACAAAACAAAAGTTCATGAAGTGGAACCTGCCGCGTTAGATGACGTCATTGGCGGTGTGCATTTCACAGGCGATGCGCATCTCAACCCTGCGGTATTTCTCAATTTACTGAAAGAACGCGTTCGAGCCATGGGCGCGGAGATGTTGGAGAATACATCCGTGACGGGATTTGAATCAGCGGGGGGGAAGGTTCGGGTGGTGAGAACAGGCAAAGGCGCGTTCGAGGCGGAGCAAGTCATCCTTGCGGCTGGCGCATTGACTCCCTCCGTTGCCAAAGATTTGAAGTTGAACATTCCCATCCAACCGGCACGCGGATACAGCCTGACCATGTCTGCGAATAAAACTATGCCAAGCCATGCATTGATTTTGGGTGAACGCCGAATTGCTGTTTCACCGATGGGAGATGTTTTGCGTTTCACAGGTCGGCTTGAAGTGGGCAATTACAGCATGGAGCCGAATCCTGTTTGGATTCAACGCATCGAAAATTCTGCGCGTGAATATTTGCGCCTCGATGAAAAACAGGATGTGAAAGAAACCTGGGCGGGGTTACGCCCAACCGCCAAGAACGGTGTGCCGATCATTGGCAAATCACCGAAGCATGAAAATCTTTTTCTTGCCACGGGGCACGCCATGTTGGGTCTCTCACTTGCGCCGGGAACCGGCTTGGTCGTGAGTCAACTGCTCAATGGGCAGCAACCCGCTTTCAGTTTAAGTCCGATGCGCCTGGAGCGGTTTGGGTGACGCCGCTTTCATCCTGGTTGACACGCGGGCGGGCTATTGTGGTTAAATAGAAATCAGGAGACTTGAAAATGTCCGCCGAATTCGAAACCTTCCTGCAAAAATATCCCGCCTATAAAAATACCCAATCCATCGATGACCTGCGCAAGAGCGATTATTCGCGCCTCGACGCGGGCGAGCATGTCTATCTCGATTACACCGGCGGGGGCATCTACGCCGAGTCGCAGATCCAAAAACATCAACAACTTCTGCGCGAGAACGTTTACGGCAATCCGCATTCGTCCAACCCGACCTCGCTTGCCGCCACGCATCTGGTCGAAGGCGCGCGCGAATACGTCCTCAAATTCTTCAACGCCGATCCCGATGAATACCTTGCCATCTTCACGCCTAATGCCAGCGGCGCGCTGAAACTTGTCGGTGAAAGTTATCCCTTCCCGAACGGACGTTATCTGCTGACCTTCGACAACCACAATTCCGTTAATGGGATTCGGGAGTTTGCCCACGCCCGCGGCGCGGAGGTGACCTATATCCCCGTCATGCTCCCGGACATGCGAGTCGACGCTTCGCAGCTGGAACTTGAGTTGGCTCGCCCTTCCAAGTCTGGTCATAACCTGTTTGCTTATCCCGCCCAATCGAACTTCTCCTCCGTCAAGCATCCGCTCGAATGGATCGAGAAAGCCCACGCCCACGGTTGGGATGTTGTGCTGGATGCTGCGGCTTATGTGCCCACCAACAAACTCGATCTGGGCAAGGTCAAACCGGATTTTGTCCCGATTTCGTTCTATAAAATCTTCGGCTACCCAACCGGGCTTGGCGCTCTTATCGCAAGAAAGTCCGCGCTGGCAAAGTTGCATCGTCCCTGGTTTGCAGGCGGGACGATCACCGTCGCATCGGTGCAGGGTGACAAATATTATCTCGCCGACGGCGCCGCTGCCTTTGAAGACGGCACGCTCGATTACCTCAACATCCCCGCCTTGGAGATCGGGTTGAGGCACATCGAATCCATCGGCTATGATGTCATCGGCGAACGGGTTGGGACGCTGACAGGCTGGCTGTTGGAAAACCTGACGGCGATGAAACACAGCACGGGCGAGCCATTGGTGCGCCTGTTTGGACCCAACACCACCGATGGGCGCGGCGGCGCGGTGACGGTCAACTTTTACGACAAGAGCGGGCAAGCCTTCGACCATCGTTTCATCGAGAGTGAAGCCAATAAAGTGAACATCTCGCTTCGTACCGGCTGTTTCTGCAACCCCGGCGCGGGCGAGATCGCTCTCGGTATTTCGCGCGTCGAACTGGATGTCTGTTTCACCCGCCCCGAACACAAGGACGTCATGTCCCTCGATGAGTTCCGCAAATGCATAGATGGTAAATCCTCCGGCGCGGTGCGCATCTCGGTGGGTCCGTTTACCAATTTCAACGACGTGCAGGCGTTACTCTCGTTTGCGAGAGGGTTGTTGAGTTAGAGGTCATGCTGAGCGAAGCGAAGCATCTCGCGACAATCTCATAGATTCTTCGGTCGCGGAGAGCACGCTCCCTCAGAATGACAAAAGGAGAAACCATGAACATCCAAAACATCCACTTCATGTACGAATACAACTACTGGGCAAACGACAGAATCCTCTCTGCCGCGAAAAATATTACGCCGGAACAACTTCTCGCATCAGCGGAGTTTCCTTACGGCAACCTGCGCGCCACCCTCGTCCACATCATCGATGCGGAATATGGCTGGCGCGGTTTGTTCGAGAATGACAAATTCAACGAAGATATAAACCCCGAAGAGTTCGCAGATATCCCGTCCATTGCGGAGCGGTTTCAGATGGAGGAGCAAGCCATGCGCGCCTACCTCAACGGGCTGACCGACGAGGATGTGGAGAGCCATAAAAAGTACATCGCCGATAACGGTGAACCGCGCGATCGCATTTTATGGCATTGCCTGTATCACGTGGTCAACCACGGAACCCAGCACCGCAGTGAAGCCGCCGCGATGCTGACGAGTTTCAACGCCTCGCCCGGCGATTTGGATTTCACCGTTTTCTTGAACGATTACGCAAAATCGAAATGACGTAGAATTGTGTTCATGCTGAAAAGAATCATCGGGTTCGTCCTCATTGCCGCGTTCTCCACACTGGTTTCATACGGGGTCAATTTGCAATTTTTGCACCTGGCGGAACGTTCCGCCATCGACCAAAAATTGATGGTCTTCTTCCTTGCCTGTGCGTTGACCTACATTCTCTTCATGCTCTGGGTGGATGGGGTGAAGCTTCAATGGAAGTGGAATCTGCCGCGCGTAACCACTGCTTTGTTCATTGATAACCTTCCCGGTATTGCGCTGGCGATCCTGTTTGTGCTGGCATACCTGCGTTTTGCTGTGACGTTCAACAACTTTGGCGTGGGGCAGGTTGATAACCTCTTCGATGCCGATGTCGGCTCGTGGATGCGGCGCATCTCCTCAGACGACGTCAGGGACTTCGAGATGCGGGGACCGCACCCCTTTACCTATTTCATCTTCCGCCCGTTCGGGATGACTCTGAATCTATTCACACAAGACCCGACCTTTTCCGCGATCCTTTTCAATGTGTTGACGGGCGGGATGTGCGTCTTCCTCATGTGGCTGCTGGTCAAACGGAAGTTCGGGAGCAAAGTCTACGCCTTTCTGATGGCATCCTTGTTGGGCGTGAGCGCATCACATTTTGCCCTCGGCAGTATCATCGAGACCTACATCTATTCTGCGCTGGCTTTGGTTTTGTTCTGCCTGCTCGTTATGGATGAGAAATCTTCCCTGCCTTCCCTTGTGGGGGTGGGAGTCGTCACCTTCGGCATCACGCTGACGAATTTCATCCAGAATTTGCTTGCTTTCATCGTTTCCCGCCCGCGCTGGAGGGAGATCATCCGCTTCGCAGGCTGGACGATGGCTGTTTCCCTGCTGCTGACCTACCTGCACGCGTATATCTATCCTGCCAGTAAACTCTTCTTCCTTGTCCCCGATGTGCAGAACGAGGATAAATTCTTCCTGGATATTTTTCTTCAGAAGGACTGGATGATTCAGGGACGCATCCTTTATCTGATACGTACGCTTGTCTTTTACAGCATGATCGCGCCGAAGGTCTTCATCCTTACCGAAGAAGTGGGAAGCACAATTCCTGAATTCCGTTTTTACAAGATTTCGGTCGGCACCTTCCACCAGACGGATTATGTTGGAATGGGGCAGATCCTCATCATTGTCTGGGCGTTGATGCTTGCGGTCTCAGGTCTGGTCTTTCTTTGGAGACTCCTCCGCGAGCGGAAGGTCGAGCTGCCCCTCGCGCTGGTCTTGAGCCTTCTCTTTAACTTCGTCATTCACGTCAACTATGGACAGGAGTTATTCCTATATTCCCCCGATTGGATGTATGCGTTGGTGTTGTTTGCCGCTTATGGGCTTTCTCCCTTTGCGAAGAACCGCGTCTTTCAGGCAGGATTGCTTGTATTCATCCTTCTGCTGACGTACAACCAATGGCAGTTCATGAGCATTGTTTTGAATACGCTTGAAACCTACGCCTCGACTTCTCCCGCCGGTGGTTCCGCATGGAATGCGCGCCCCGCGTACCGCAAACTTCAGTTTGCAGCGCGAACCGCGCTATGCGATAGCCCCCAGACCCAAAGCAACAGCCCATAAAACAGCAGACTGCCGATGAACTGGGGCGAAAGCATCAGCGTGGACCCGGTCCACTCGAAGAGGGCAAGCGAGAGGTTTTTGGGAACCGAGAGCAGGATCAGGCTCAAAGCGAGGAGAAGCCACATCCAATTCCTGAATGGGAGTCTCTCGCGGTTTCCAAGAATCATCGCGGCAGGGATTAATAAAAGGACGAAGTAATGCGTCCATGCGATGGGGGAGGTGAGCAGGGAGAAGACAAGGATGATGAAAAATTCAACGGCGTAATGGAAGGTTTGTTTTTTGTCTTTTCGACCGGCGATCAGGATGTACAACACGGGGAGGGCGAGGATGATTCTGCTGATATTTAGGGCAGTGAGGTAGGCGGGAATGGGAGTCAGCGGGTCCCAGCCATAATTGCCCGGCATGAAGATGCGCGCGAGGAATCCGCTCAGCGATTGGTTGTTATATGCGGCGGTCGGGTTGCCCGCCATCATCAGCACACAACGCTCCAGCCAGATCGAATTCAACTCGAAGGGCATCAAGACCAAAGACAGGAAAAGAACCGCTCCTGCGACGAGCAATCCGCCGCCGACCACTTTCCACTTCCCGCGCAGGAGGAAATATCCAGAAGGCAAAACAAGCGGGAGTTTGATCAGACCGCCGATGCCAAGCAGAACCCCGGAGAGCCAGTCCCATCTGCGGTTGAGGGAGAAGAATGCCAGAAGGACGAAGAGCATGACGATCTGGGTTGTGTTGCCAAGCCAGATGCTGTAGTCGAGCGGACCGTTGAGCGCCAGTAATGCAAGAACGAGAAATTTTTGCCAGCCCTTGACCTTCGATGCAGTGACGAGCCAGTAGGCGAGCGGGAGCAGGCAGAGATACCCAACAAGATAAAAAATGCGTCCTGATAGTTCCTTCGGCAGGTTTGCAAGCGGGACGAAGAGATAGGCGAAGAGCGGGAAATTCGTAAAGCCGTAACAGGCTTCGTCGTACAACGCGTCGAGGTTGCGGACGACCTTGCGCCCACCGTGGAAATAGCCTTTGAAGTAATCGTAGAGCGCGTGATCTTGAATGACGTAATAACCGACAAGCGCGACAAGTACGAAAGAGCCGATCCACCATGCCCAGCGCAGGCGGGGGGAGGTTAACTTTTCTTCGAATAAAAAATAAAGCCCGGCGAGAAGGATGGGCAGGAAGGTGGAGGGCAGATAGAATGAGTAATACGGCATGGGAGGGTTGCGGGTGAAAAGATTATAACATCCGCGATTCGGCGATAAAATCATGCCATGCAAAACAACCAGACCCGCTCGCAGATCAGACCCGGCATGATCGTTCTCATCGTCCTCAAGCAGGATCAAAAGACGGGGAAACTTACGAAGGGCATCGTCAAAGACATTCTTACCAACTCGCCCACACACCCGCATGGCATCAAAGTCCGCCTGATGGATGGGCAGGTGGGGCGTGTCAAGGAAATTGTAGGGACTGAATAAGGTAATTCCTGGCAGGGTCATGCTATCCATATTTTCATGACACGTTCAAAACTCAATTACGACCAGATCGCCGCCCAATACAACCAACGCTATCCCGACTCACAGAATTGGGAGCGGGGACAGGCTTTGCTCGCCCTGGCAAGGCAGGTCAAGGCACAAACTATCCTCGAAGTTGGCAGCGGCACCGGTTTTTGGCTTAACCTGTTGGATCAGACCGGGGCAAAGCTCTTCGGCTTGGATTACTCCATGGGCATGATCCGGCATGCGAAGGGACAGCCTGCGCCTCTTTCCCTGACCCACGGCTTGGGGACTCGACTCCCGTACCTTTCCTCCGCCTTCGACCTGGTCTACTGCGTCGATGCCATCCATCACTTCGGCGATCACCGTGCGTTCATCGCTGAAGCCTTCCGTCTGCTCAAGCCGGGCGGGGCATTGGCAATCATTGGGCACGATCCGCACGAAGGCGGATCCAACTGGTATATCTACGATTACTTCGACCATGTCTATGATACCGACCTGAAGCGTTACCCGGCTGGCAGTTCTGTCTTGCAGTGGATGGAACAGGAAGGCTTTCATAAAATAGATTCAAAAGCCGCGGAACATATTCGCAACATTCATGTCGGCGAGGCGGTTCTGACAGATCCATTCCTAAAACACAACGCAACTTCGCAATTGGCGCTGCTCAATGAAGCCGATTATCGAGCAGGTTTGGAACGTATTCATCAGGCGCTTACGGAAGCAAAAGAGAAAAACGAGCGCATTGTTTTCTCTTCCGAGATCGATGTAAGGATGATTCTGGGATTCAAACCCTGACAAGTTCTTATGTAAAAGGGTACAAGTGACTGTCACCTCGCAGGTGACAGTCACTTCTTTGATGGCAACGGGGGGACCCCAGCGCCATGCTATACTCGCTATAAATAGCCGTTCGAGGAAACCCCATGAAACGATTGCTTGCCGTTTTTTTTCTCTTTTTTCTGGCAGCCTGCGGAGCGTCTGCCAACCCGGTCGAAGACCTGCCCGCCTTGCTTCCCCCCACGCCGACGCCGCTTTCTGAATCCGCCTCGACGGAAGATGCCCCCCAGCCCGAATTGCCCCAGTCAGAAACTCCAATCGTGTCCCAGTCCCAGCCCACCGGGGAGGAAGCGCTTCCTTTTGCGCCAGCCTGTATCGATCCTGCGCCCACACAAGCCGACATTGACCGCGCTCTCTCGATCACCGGCGGATTGTTCGAAACGGGAGATTGGGAACGCACCTACACCGTCGCCAGCGACAAGGTCCTGGTTTCCTGGTACAGCGAATCGATTCCCGCCATTGTCAACCTGGAAACCCTGGTCTTTCCCTGCGGTTATGAAGATCTTGATCTGGATGCTTATTTCAACGATGAGGGCTGGTCGATCATTTTCAGTAACTACCAGGGTTATGAATATGTGAACGAATGCCTGGACGATCAGGGATTGCGTCTGTATAACCTCATCGCTGTCGATCAGGGTGTTTCCTACAACGTCCGCTATTGGGTCTTGAGCGACACCCCCACCCGTGTCGTTTCGCTAATGGTTGTTATGCCCGGCGACGCCGACGCTGAAATGGACGAGATCGCCTACGCCCTCTTCCCCCAACTCTTATTCTGCCCATAACAATTACCAATTACCAATCTCCAGCTCCCATGACTTCCCGCTACGATATCCTCTTCCAACCCATTAAGATCGGACCCGTCACCGCGCCGAATCGATTCTATCAAGTGCCGCATTGCAATGGCTTTGGCTGGCGTATGCCCAAGGGACTCGCCGCCATGCGCGGCATGAAAGCGGAGGGCGGCTGGGGCGTGGTCTGCACTGAAGAAACCGAAATTCACCACACCAGCGATCTTTCACCTTTTATTGAAGGACATATTTGGGATGATGGCGACATTTCCCCGCTTCAGTTGATGACCGAAGCCGTCCACAAACACGGCTCACTGGCTGGCATTGAACTCGCCTACAACGGACGTGACGCTTCAAACCTCTACTCCCGCGCCGCCCCCTTCGACCTTGCCTCACGCGGACTGGTCGGCGGAAGCGGCTATGAGCCGGGGCAATCACGTGCCGCCAGCAAAAGCGACCTGAAGCAGATCCGCAAGTGGCACCGCAATGCTGCCATCCGCGCCAAACGGGCAGGCTTCGACATTATCTATTGTTATGCTGCACATAATCTCACGCTTGCGTTTCACATGCTCTCCAAAGACAATGACCGTTTGGACGAATACGGCGGCTCGCTTGAAAACCGTGTACGCTTCTTCCGCGAACTGATTGAAGATACCAAAGAAGCCGTCGGCGATACCTGCGCTGTGGCTGTCCGCTTTGCGGTGGATGAACTGCTCGGCGCGGACGGAATGCAGCACGATGGCGAAGCCAAAGAAATCGTCTCCATGCTCGCCGAACTGCCCGACCTGTGGGATGTGAACCTCAGCGCCTGGAAAAATGATTCCATCACCTCGCGCTTTGGCAAGGAAGGGCATCAGGAAAAATATATTTCCTTCGTCAAGAGTCTCACCACCAAACCCGTCGTCGGCGTGGGGCGTTACACCTCACCCGATAGCATGGTCTCTGCCATCGAGCGCGGCGTTCTTGATCTCATCGGCGCGGCGCGCCCGTCCATTGCAGACCCGTTTTTGCCGAACAAGATAAAAGAGGGCAGACACGAAGACATCCGCGAGTGTATTGGCTGTAATATCTGTGTCACAGGCGATACGCGCTTCGTGCCGATTCGCTGCACACAAAACCCAACCATGGGCGAAGAATGGCGGCGCGATTGGCACCCCGAGATCATTGCGCCGAAAAAATCGAACGATGACATTCTCATCGTCGGCGCGGGACCTGCCGGGCTCGAAGCGGCTCGGGCGTTGGGTCAGCGCGGGTACAAGGTCATTCTCACCGACACGCAGCGTGAGGCGGGCGGTCGTGTCTTGCTCGAGTCTCAACTTCCCAATCTCATCGAATGGCGGCGCGTCATCGATTGGCGTCTGACGCAAATTGAAAAGATCGAAAATATTTACTTCTATCCCTCCAGCCCAATGACCGCCAAAGATGTTCTCGATGCCGATGCGCCGCACGTCATCCTTGCCACCGGCGCAACCTGGCGGCGCGACGGCATGGGTCGTTATCATTCGCATCCTATTCCAGGGAATGGCAACATCTTCACACCCGATGATTTGATGAATGGTAAATTGCCATCCGGCAAAGTTATCATCTATGACGACGATCATTACTACATGGGCGGCGTGCTCGCCGAGTTACTCACCACCAACGGATGTGAGGTGACACTCGTCACACCAGCTCCCACCATCTCTGCGTGGACGGAATACACCCTTGAACAGGAACGCATCTACAAGCGGCTCCTCGCCTTGAACGTGACCCTGCTCCCGCACCACGCTCTCGCCTCTTTCTCACCCACAACTGTCACAGTTTCTCATACCATTACCTCCGCCGAATCGACTCTCGTCAGCGACGCCATCGTCATGGTCACAGACCGCATCCCCAACGACGCGCTGTATCACGAACTCAAGCCCGCCCTCGCGGACGGACGCCTCAAGTCGTTGAGAATTATCGGTGACGCCGAAGCGCCCAACATCATCGCGCAAGCGGTATTCAGCGGTCACCTCGCCGCCCGCGAATTCGACGAAGTTATTGACCCGGATGTAACGCCGTTCAAGGTGGAACGATGATTCCGTCATTGCGAGGAGCGTTCTTGTTTTTTGCGACGAAGCAATCCCCAACGTCGTATGAGATTGCTTACCCTAACGGGCACACGTCGTCGGGAAGAGCGCCCTCCTCGCAATGACAGCGAAACTCATCCTCGTCACTGGTGCGACTGGGTACATCGCCAGTCTGCTCATTCCGCAACTACTCGAAAAAGGCTATCGCGTGCGGGCGATGGCGCGTACACCGGAACGCCTGAAAAAACGAACCTGGTACAAGCAAGTTGAAATGGTCCGCGCAGATGTGATGGAGCCGGAAACGCTTGTTAAAGCCATGCAAGGCGTGCAGACGGCGTATTATCTCATCCATAACATGGCCACGGGCATGGGTACACCACCATCGAATTAGAAGGCGCACAAAATTTTTCATCTGCTGCCGAACAAGCAGGGATTGAACATATTATTTACCTCGGCGGTTTGGCAGACCCGGAACAGCACATTGCGCCGCATATGCGTTCACGCATCGAAACCGGTGTGACCTTACGAAAAGGCAGTGTGCCAGTGACCGAAATCCGCGCGGGGGTGATCGCGGGTTCAGGCAGCATCTCCTTTGAGATGATCCGTTTCATGACGGAGTTATTTCCGGTCATTCCCGGTCCCATTTGGTTGAAGAACAAGTCCCAACCGATTGCGGTTCAAAACGTCATTGACTATTTGCTGGCAGCCTTGACCAACTCCAATGGGCGCGGCGGAGTCTTTGAGATCGGGATGCAGCAGGTTTTCGTCTATACCGACTTGATGAAAATGTACGCCAACGCCCGTGGACATAAACGCAGTCTGTTTTTATTACCCTATGTTCCAGTCTGGTTCATGGCATTCGGCATCAGTTTGATGACGCCTGTGCCCTATCCGATTGCGTATGCACTCGTCGGTGGGCTTTCGAGTGACAGCCTGATTCTGCATGATACGGCGCAAAAAACTTTCCCTGAGGTAAAGCTCATGGATTACGAATCAGCCATCGGCGAGGCGATGAAGCGCCTGCATCCGCTGAAAATAGAGCGGGTGTGGGATGAAGATCAAAACGCAGCGATCAAACATGAAGGTTTCTTCATCCAATATCGAAAAGATAAAAAAGCCGGACAATTGACCCATAAGAAATTTTCCTTCGGCGAAGAATGGAGTGATGGGCAAACGGTTTATTTTGCGCCGTTCGGTTTTCGCGGTTTTGTATACGCCTTTCTGCGCGGGTATTGGTGGTAGAATGACTTCAATAACGAATTAGCCAGCGGCGAAGTCCGGTGTAAATCCGGCGCTGTCGCGCAACTGTAAGTTAGTCGAATAGTCGAATAGTCAGTTTGTCGAGTAGCCAAGGCCACACGACCAACAGACCACAAGACCAACAGACTACCCAAGCCAGGTCGCCCGCTCTGATTCGGTTCAACCACTTCTCGCGGAAAGGAGGTGGAGAACGGATCCAATCGGATTGCCTCTCCCCTCCCCAGCTTGTGCTGGGGATTTTGATTCTGTACTGCCGACTTAAGTCGGCGCTACCACACACACTAGGAGAAAAGATGTTTCGTAAGACCTTGATTTTGACTTTGCTCATCGCCCTGCTCGCCGCATGTGCTCCGGCTCAAACCGCGCCGGAAGTTGACTCTGCTCCCACAGAAGTTGCCGCCACTGAAGCGGTTGCCGCTGCCCCCGAACACAACCTCACCGATGGCTGTGTCGCCGAAGGTGAATTCGACGCTTCCCTTGATTACTTCCCCGAAAAAACCGCATTGACCCATACCGATGGATTCAGCGTGGAATACTTCAACAACTACAAAGTGGTCACAGTCAAGACGCCCTACCCCGGCGCGCCTGAGTCCATGCAGTATGCGTTGGTGCAATGCGGCACACCCGCACCCGAAGGCTTCCTCGATGAGCAGATCATCGAAGTCCCTGTGCAGACCGTTGTGACCATGTCTACCACCTACCTGCCCTTCCTCGATGAATTCGGTCTGCTGGATCGTCTTGTCGGGTTGGATGACGCCACCTACGTCAGCAACCCCGCCGTTTTGAAAATGGCAGAGGAAAGCAAACTGACCATGCTGGGCTACGGCTCTGGCGTAAACGTGGAACAGGCGCTCGACCTCAGCCCCGAGCTTATCATCACCTACGGCTCCGGCGCAACCGACTACGACGCTTTTCCCGTGCTGATCGAAGCGGGTTTGAAGACCGTCGTCAACGCCGAATGGCTGGAAACCTCCCCGTTGGGGCGCGCCGAATGGGGCAAGTTCATTGCCGTTTTCTTCAACAAGGAAGCCGATGCTGAAGCCTTGTTCCCAAAGAACGTGGAACAATACAACGAATATGCAGCCCTTGCCGCCAGTGTGACCGAGAAACCCACTGTGTTCACCGGCTCCGATTATCAGGGAACCTGGTCCATGCCGGGCGGTAACAGCTTTGCCGCCAACTTTCTCAAAGACTCAGGCGCAGATTATCTCTGGGCAGATGATACGTCCACGGGCAGTTTGCCGCTTGCCTTTGAAGCCGTCTTTGAAAAAGCGCAAGGTGCAGATTACTGGGTGAACGTCGGCTACTTCTTCACCCCTGATGACCTGCTTGCCGCTGACGCGCGTTACGCCGACTTCGCCGCCTACCAAAGCGGCAATATCTGGAACAATGACGCCATCACTTCTGCCAACGGCGGCAACGACTACTACGAAAGCGCCGTGGCACATCCCGAACTGGTGTTGGCAGACCTCATCAAGATCTTCCACCCCGAACTGTTGCCCGACTACGAACTGGTTTATTATCGCCAGTTGAAATAACCTGTCAAAGGTCGAAAGTCAAAAGTCAGTTTTCGACCTTTGACTTTCGACCTTCGACGAATGCTGATAACTGCCCCATGCCCACCCCCTTCCCCAAACTCGGACTACACACCTGGATCGTCGTTCTGTTAATCGTGATCCTCGTCGTGGCATTCATGCTCAGCCTCACGCTGGGATCGGTTCACATCCCGCCGGAGCAGGTTCTGCGCATCCTGACCGGGGGAGACCCTGACAAAGCCTCTTGGACGGATGTCATCTTCAAATTCCGCCTGCCCAAAGCAGTGACGGCAATGCTCGTTGGCTCGGCGTTATCGGTGGCGGGCTTGCAAATGCAAACCCTTTTTCGTAATCCGCTGGCAGACCCGTTCATTTTGGGAGTCAGTTCCGGCGCGAGTTTGGGCGTGGCGTTGGTGGTGCTTGGCGCAGGGGCGGGCGGAGCGTCGGCTTTTATCACCGGATTGAACGTCTTTGGAGATTTAAGCCTGGCGGTTGCCGCCAGTTTGGGAGCAGGAGCCGTGCTCGGCGCGGTGTTGATCGTTTCCCGTCGCGTGCAAAATACCATCACTTTGCTCATCCTCGGTTTGATGTTCGGTTATCTCACCAATGCCATCGTCAGCTTGTTGATCTATTTCAGCCAGCCGGAACGGGTGCAGGCGTTCAGCCTGTGGGCGGCAGGCAGTTTTGGCGGGGTGACGTGGAACCAGATGCGCGTCTTTTCTCCTGTGATCTTGTTTGGCTTGTTCATCAGTTATGTGATGATCAAGCCGTTGAATGCGCTCTTACTTGGTGATGAATACGCCCGCTCGCTCGGACTCAACGTGCGCCGCGCCCGCTTCTGGATTATCCTGAGCGCTTCTTTGCTTGCAGGAGTCTCCACCGCCTTTTGCGGACCCGTCTGGTTTGTGGGTGTTGCCGTGCCGCATGTGGCGCGTTCCATTCTCAACACAGCGGATCATCGCGCGCTGCTGCCCGCCTCCATGTTGATGGGCGCATCCTTCTCATTGATTGCAGACGTCATTGCCCAATCACCGGGCAGCCAATTTGTTTTGCCGCTCAATGTCATCATGTCGCTGTTCGGTGTGCCCATCATTCTGTGGGTCATCCTGCGCCAAAAACAACTTCGCCAATCTTTTGCCTCTTGATTGTAGGCACAGACTCCACAAGTTCTACTTGTGGATAATAGCAAGTTTAGAAGTAGAACTGTCCAAAACCAGAAGTGGAATTTCTGGAATCCAAATTACCAATTACCATTTACCAACATGCTCTCCTCCACCTCCCTCTCCATTGGCTACCGCCAACCGCTCGCCTCAGGCTTGAACCTGCAACTGCGCCCCGCTGAAATGGTCTGCCTGATCGGACCGAACGGCGCGGGCAAATCCACCCTGCTGCGGACATTGGCTGGAATGCAGGCTCCATTAAGCGGCGTGATCAAACTTGGTGAAGCAGATTTACACACCCTGCCCGCGCTTGACCTTGCCAAACAACTCGCCATTGTGCTGACGGGGCGTGTCGAAGCGGGCAATCTTTCGGCGTATGCGCTGGTGGCTCTCGGACGGCATCCCTACACCGACTGGCGCGGAAATTTGACTCGGCATGATGAAGAAGCGGTGCAACACGCCATGCAACTGACAGGTTCCGATGTGCTTGCCTCCCGCCCGATCCATGAATTGAGCGATGGTGAACGCCAGCGTGTGATGATCGCCCGCGCTCTGGCACAGGAACCGAAAATCCTGCTGTTGGATGAACCCACTGCCTTCCTCGACCTGCCGCGCCGCGTGGAACTCTTGCAATTGCTCAAACGCCTCTCCCGCGAAACGCAAAGCGCCATCCTGCTCTCGACCCACGACCTTGACCTCGCCCTGCGTATTGCCGATAAACTCTGGCTGCTTTCATCGCAAGGTGAATTGCACATCGGCTTGCCTGAAGAACTCGCGCTCAACGGCTTGCTTGCCCGCATCTTTCACAGTGAAGGTATTGAGTTTGACCATGCCAGCGGCGCGTTCAAAGTCCACCAACCCACCTGCGGGCCGATCAGCCTGCACGGCGATAAAGACGGCGTTGCCACCGCCTGGACATGGCGCGCCCTGGAACGCATCGGCTACGAAGTTCACAACAACGGCGCGCGTCACCCCATCCATGTGGACGTGCTGGATTCGGGTCATTGGCATCTGACCACACCCAATGGGCAAAGCGAACATGCAACGCTTGAAAGCCTGATCGAGACTCTTTCAGCCTAACCAACTTGCCGCCTTTGTGGAAAAACCCCGTCAACAAACAAGGGAGTCCGGAGACACGGAGAAAGAACTATTGATAACCCTGCCTCTCTGTTCGCAGAAGGCTGCGAACTGGCTCCGCGGCTCAATTTTTTTAACTTGTATTGACTTTATGAGCCTGAATTTTATGCTTAGGCGGCAGATTGAGTCAGGAAAAAGAAGATGACCATTACTATTTTCAAAATGGATGAAATATCCATTCATCAGTTCAATCAGTTCCATCGAAAATTTACTGTTTCATCGAAAATTGTGTTGGATATGCTGAATGGCAAATTGACCTGGGCGATCATGCCTGTCGAACCCTACGGAAAAGAAATCCCAATTGAGGATGTTGATCCATCCGGGTTCTTGAACAGCGAGGATAAAATTGTCTTCCTTGCTGAGGTGGATGGCGCACTTGCGGGTCAGATCAAACTCATCACGTGGTGGAATGGCTACGCCTATATTGACGACCTGATCGTCAATCCGCAGTTCAGAGGTCAAGGCGTAGGGAAAGCCCTAATGGAGGCTGCCATTCAATGGTCAAGAGAAAGGCGCTTCCCGGGCATCATGCTCGAAACGCAGGATGATAATGTCGCTGCATGCAAGTTGTATCAATCCTGTGGCTTCGTTCTTGGCGGCTTCGATCAATATACGTTGAAGAATTTCAAGCCGAATGAAACCGCCTTGTTTTGGTATTTGATCCTTTGAGTATTTTGACATTGTACCTTTCTTACATGGGACAAAATTCGTCTGACAAATCCACAAAATTAACACGCATCTCTAACAGTCGGTTAACCGCGCACCTGCTATAATAGCCCCTGCCACTACCATAACGGCACAGGATGCCTGACACGCGAAACTCTGCGCGTGACACCCCCAGAAGGCAGGTACACTATCATGATCCTCTTTAACTTCCCCCTCCACCCATAAAACCCAAACCGCGCTTGAATCCATTCACGCGAGTCCTTTTTGTTTTCCTTCTATTTTCTTTTAACGTGTCACTTGATACCTGACACCTGGAACCTGGTCCTTTAACTATGACACAACATCGAATCACAGACGACCTCGAAGCTTTACTGGACGTCCTCCCCTCGAACATTCGTCATGCCGTGGAGAAAGCGAACAACAACGAGAAACTGTTGGAGATCGTCATCGACCTCGGTCGTATTCCTGCCGCCCGCTTTGTAGATGGCGAAATTCCGCTGCTCAACACCGAGATCACCCGCGCCGAGATCGACCATATCACCGAGCGCATCGGCACTTTCGACGCTGACAACCGCGCCGGTATGGAACGCACGCTTCATCGTATCTCTGCCATCAAGAATCGTCGCAGCGCCATCGTTGGTTTAACATGCCGCGTCGGTCGCGCCGTGTATGGCACCGTGGACATCATCCAGGACCTGATCGAATCGGGTAAATCAGTGCTTATTCTCGGTCGCCCTGGCGTTGGTAAAACAACTCTTCTGCGTGAAGCCGCCCGCATCCTTGCGGAGAACAAGCGCGTGGTCATCGTCGATACATCGAATGAGATCGGCGGCGATGGCGACGTGCCGCACCCGGCAGTGGGCAAGGCGCGCCGCATGCAAGTCCGCGAGCCGATGCTTCAGCATGAGGTGATGATCGAAGCCGTCGAGAATCACAACCCCGAAGTGATCGTCATCGACGAGATCGGGCGTGAACTCGAAGCGCTTGCCGCTCGCACCATTGCTGAACGCGGTGTGCAACTCATCGGCACGGCGCATGGGCAGACGCTTGATAATCTTTTGTTGAACCCAACTCTGAGCGATCTCGTCGGCGGCATCGAAGCCGTGACTCTTTCGGATGAAGAAGCGCGCCGTCGTGGAACGCAGAAGACCGTGCTTGAACGCCGCGCACCGCCAACCTTTGACGTGCTGATCGAAATTCAAACTCGCGACCGCTTCACGGTGCATCAAGACATCATGACCTCGGTTGACTCGGTCTTGCGTGCGCGCGCCCATCCCGCCGGAAGTGCGCACCCGCGATGAGTCGGGTGAGATCAAGATCGAGAAAGCCGCACCCGCTCCAAAGTCCAGAAGTGAAGCGCCGATTAAGACTCCGCTTCGGACTCGTAGACAGCCCTTCGATCGCACTCAGGGCAAGCCTGCCACTCAACCCGTTGAACATTCACCTACGCCGAATCAGGTTCCGAACGTGGGCGCAAAATTGCAGACCATCCGCATCTTTGCCTATGGCGTAGCTCGCAATCGACTCCAGCAAGCTGCGAAGCGACTCGGTGTGCCCGCCGTGATCGTGACTGATGCCGCCGAAGCCGATGTGTTGGTGACGCTGCGCACGTACTACCGCAACCGCGAGCACACCATCATGGACGCCGAAGCGCGCGGGATGCCGATCTATGTGCTGCGCGCGAACTCGGTCTCGCAGGCTGAGCAGTTCGTCAGCGAC
>JADJBU010000022.1 GCA_016703605.1 Candidatus Villigracilis adiacens
TCGAGATCGTCAAAGCCAAAGAACCGATCGACACAGACGCGATCAAAGCCATGGTCGGCGCGGCGCTTCAAAGTCCAGACCCCGAGGCGGCATTCGGTCAACTCGCCGCATCCGCAGGGCTTGCCGGGACGGAACTCCCCAGCGAAATGGCGTTCATCAATGAAGTCCTCGATAATTTACCAGACGCATTATGCAATGTATTTCTGGTCAATTATTTCAATAATTTGTATGTGTAGGGCATTCAGGCTGTACCGCATTCGGCGGAAACTTTGCAGTATCGTCCAAAATCAGCGATGGTGCAAACTTGATGCCATCTTGTCATGAAAAAAATCGCTGCGATCCTCCTGTGCCTGTTACTTTCCGCCTGCGCGTCCGGGGACTCACCGGTTCAACTTCCAGTTCAGAGCGCGCCAATACACGAAGGTCAATCTGTATGGATACGTCTCAACGCGGGGGACTTGACCGTTCGCGGCGGTGAAGAAGGGCAGGTGAGCGTTGCCGGTCAGACACTCTCCCCCGATCAAACGGAATACAGTGTAACGACGGTTAACGATCAAATCCAGATCGTCGTCAATTACACGGGAAAGCGATCTTCCGATCCGCCCGTTCATTTGGAGATAAGCGTTCCAAATAACGCCGCGTTGACAATCGAGACCGACTCTGCATCCATTGCGGTGCGGGATTACTCGGGCGAACTGGAGGCGGCTTCGGTTTCGGGAGACGTTTTGATCGAAGATGCGCAAGGGGCGATTACGGCTCGTTCCAACCGCGGGGATGTGACCGTGAAGAACAGCGCGGGAATCATCAGCGTCGTTGGAAATTACGGCTTGTTGACTCTCGATGGCGCAAACGGGGATATTGGGGTCTCGACGATCATGGGAACGATTAACTTCACCGGCTTGATTCATGCGGGCGACAATGTCCGCCTCGAAACCGACCATGGACCTGTGGATGTGACTCTCGAAGCGGATTCCACGCTGACGCTTGCCGCGCAATCCACCAGCGGCGACATGGCTTGCATGGTATCCGGCGTCAACTCATCCACGCGCTGGTGCGATGGACAGTTTGGAACAGGCGACGGCGCGTTGCAGATCCGAACCGTGAGCGGGGCGGTCTGGATTCGGACCATGCCCTGATACGCAATTTGCAACACCAGTCGTTCAAGGCGGAGGAAACATGAAAAAAGAAATGCGCGCGGCGGTCTATCTCGGTCCCGAGAAGATCGAGTTACAGAATCTTCCAATCCCCGAGCCGAAGGAAGGCGAGATTCTCGTCAAAGTGCGCGCCGCGCCGACCTGCGGCACGGACGTGAAAACCTACCGGCGCGGGCATCCCAAGTTTCCTCCGCCGTTCGTCTTCGGTCATGAGTTCGGCGGGGATGTTGTGTCAGTCGGAAGGGGCGTGACGAAATTCCGCGAAGGGATGCGCGTCACAGCCAACGTCTTTGCCGAGTGTGGGGAATGTTTCTTTTGCCAGCGCGGTCAGGGAAATCTGTGCGAGAACCTGGTCTACAACTTCGGCGCATTCGCCGAGTACATGATCGTCCCCGCTTCGATCACGCGGAAGACGGCGTTCGAGATTCCGAATCATGTTCCCTACGCCGAAGCCGCCCTGCTCGAGCCGCTGGTCACGGTGGTGCATGGCTGGCATAAGGCGGCGATCCAGCCTGGGGAAACGGTGGCAATTATCGGCGCGGGAGGACCCGTCAGTCTTCTGCATCTGCAATTGGCGCAACGCTCAGGCGCGGGTCAGGTGATCGCAGTCGGGCATAGTCCTGCGCGGTTGAAAGTCGCGGCGGAGTTGGGCGCGGCGCACACTCTCAATGCAAAAGAAGCGGATACCGTGGCTTTCATCCGCGGGCTGACCGGCGGTTACGGCGCGGATGTGGTGATCGAATGCGCGGGGACGAAGACCGCATGGGAAACGGCGGTGGAGGCTGTCCGCAAAGGCGGGCGGGTGTTGTGGTTTGGCGGTTTGCCGGGCGGGACAAAAGTGGAGATCGACGCGGCGCGAGTCCATTACGGGGAGATTGACCTGCTCAACATGCACGGCGGGACGGCGGCGGAGGCGCGCGAAGCGTTCGACTTGATCGTCTCCGGCGGCGTGAAGACTGCCCCATTGTTGAACGGTGAACTTCCGTTGGAACAGGTGGAACTCGCTTTGAAAAGGATGATCGCGGGCGAAGCGGTCAAAGTGGTGATCAACCCGGAACTTTGAAATTCGGCGCAACTCCGTTGACGATTGTGTGTTTTACTGATAAACTCACATAAGTGAATTCAAATTCACATTTGTGAACGGAGTGAACATGCCCGAACTTTCGCCGCGCGAACGCGTCGCACTGACGCTCGACCACAAAGAACCGGACCGCGTCCCCATCACACTGGGAGGGTCGGCGAATCACCTGACGGAACAGCGCTATCTTCTTTTGCGCGACCATTTCCAGGTTCAGGACATTCCGCGGCGGACGCTGGTGGGCTTCTACACCACGCCCGATTACAACCCGGTGCTCGAAAAACTCGGCACGGACTTTCGCTTCATCCACATCCGCCCGCCGACAAATTACATATCCAATTCGATGATCGGGGATTTCAAGGAATTTGTGGACGAGTGGGGCATCACCCACCGGCTGGTCTCCGGCTATTACGATTTGCACGGCGCGCCGCTGGGCAAGGATCTGTCCATCGAGAAGATCGAGAAATATCCGTGGCCCGATCCATATGACCCGGTTCGATTAGAGGGGCTAAAAGAGGAAGTCGAACACCTGTATCACAATACAAATTACGCCATCGTGGCGCATCGCCCTGTTTATGGCAACTTGTGGGAGATGACCCGCGCATTGGTCGGCATGGAAAACGCGCTGCTCCTGACCGTGATGGACACGCACATCTTCGATCACCTGCTCGGCAAACTCGCCGAAGTGCTGGACGGTTTCTATGACGCCTTCCTCAGCGTGGTTGGTCCGTATGTGCAGATCGTGGAAATGGCGGACGATTACGGCACGAACGCGGGTCCCATGTTCAACCCGGCGGTGTACACCAAGTTCTTCAAACCGCGCTATAAAAAAACCATTGAAATGATCAAGAAGAAAGCGCCAAATGCAAAGGTGCTGTTGCATAACGACGGCGCGATCCGCAAATTCATCCCCGACCTGATCGAGACCGGTTTCGATATCCTCAATCCCATCGAAGGACACCTGCGCGGCATGGACCCGGTCGAGTTGAAACGCGACTTCGGCAGAGACCTCACCTTCCAGGGCGGCGTGGATGTGAAGACGGTTCTCAACAACGGGACGGTGGAGGACGTGCGCCGTGAGGTTCGCCTGCGCATCGAGCAGATGGGCGAAGGCGGCGGCTACATCCTTGCGCCGGCGCACAACTTCAGCAACGACATCCCGCTCGAAAATATGCTTGCCTTTTTCCAAGCCGGGCATGACCTTGGGAAGTATCCGCTGAAATGATCCTTGAAGAATTACGCGCCCACGTTTTGCAGACGGCTCTGCTTCTGCCGAAATACAACCTTGTATGGATGGCGGGAGGGACAGTCTGCGCGCGCGACCCGGAGACGGGATATGTGGTCGTCACCCCCAGCGGGTTGGACTACGAACGCCTCAGCCCGGACGACATGATCGTCACCGATATGGACATGAATCTCGTCGAAGGCAAATTTCGACCGTCTGTGGCGCTTAACCTGTGGACCGGTTTCATGCGCGTCCGCCCCGAAGAAATTTTTGCGGTTGTCCATACCCACTCCCCACATGCGACCGCATTCTCCGTTGTCCATCAACCCATCCCGGTCATCACCGAGACGATGGCGGACTGGTTCGGTCAGCCTGTGCCGGTAACACGTTACCTGAGCGTGGAAGACCCCGAGTTCCCCACTTTGCCCGTCCAGGTGATGGGAAACGGGTACGCCGTCCTGCTTGGCAATCACGGTCCGATCACCGTCGGGAAAACGCTCGAACACGCCCTTGAACGCGCCGTCACGCTGGAGGAAGCCGCCCGGACGTATTCCATCGCCTGTTCGATAGGCAAGCCTGTCACTTTGACCGCAGAGCAGGCGACCGCCTCCTTTGATTACTATCACCATCGTTACGGACAAAAGAAATCATGACACTGGAATTCAACGAAACCCTGATCGCATTCGATCTTCAAGCAGGTGACGCAAAAGAAGTCATTGACCTGTTGGCGGGCAGGATGCACGCGCAGGGACTTGTCGCCGCGGACTACGGCAGGCAGACCTGGGAACGCGAACAGCATCATCCCACCGGACTGCCGACCAAGCCGTTCTGTATCGCCTTCCCCCACGCGGATGCCGAAGGAGTCCACCGCTCCGCCTTGGGGGTGGCGGTGATGCGTCAGCCGGTGACATTTCAAAATATGGCCGACCCGGACGAAGACCTGGATGTGAGCGTGGTCTTCATGCTGGCAAACCGCGATCCGGAGGAACAGATCCAAACCTTGAGAAACCTGGCCACGTTGTTCGGTCAGCCGGAAAAATTAGTTGAGTTGCGGGAACAGTCCACCCTGCTGGGGGTTGCATCCTGGCTCAGGCGTGAGCTCCGCCTGGGTTGAGGAACCAGATGCTGGATTGTTTTCGAGAAGGAGGCAGGTCGCAGGAGATGATTCCACTTGTTTGCCCCGATAGTCGACTATCTTGTGTGGAAGGAGGCAGAAGGAAGATATGGGTAAATTGATCGTTGTAGCCTGCGGCGCGGGTATCAATACCTCCACGATTGCGGAGGATTCGATCCGTGAGCGCATGGCGCAGGAGGGGTTCGCGGACGTGGAGGTCAAGCGTATTTTGATGGCGGACATCGAAGGCTATCTCACGCGCACTGACCTGGTCCTGATCGTTTCGATGATGAAGATCTTCCGTACCTTCGATGTGCCGGTCATTCAGGGGATGCCGTTCCTGATCGGCTCGCAGGAGGAGAAGAACGTCCTGCTTAATAAGATTGTAGATGTGGTCAATAGTAAATGACCGCAATCTCATAAAATCAAGAGGAGAATGCAACATGGAAATTCTACAAACTGCTGTTGGCTGGTTTCTGGGATTGGGCTCGACGGTGATCGTGCCGATCGTGCTGATCATCCTGGGGCTCATCTTCCGCGTGGGCTTTGCCAAAGCCGTGCGCGGCGGCGTGACCACTGGCGTGGGTCTTGCCGGTCTGTTCCTGGTTGTCAACCTGATCATCTCCGCCTTGCAACCGGCGGTGCAGGCGCTGGCGACCAACATGGGCATCGAAAAATCCTTTGTGGACGTCAACTGGGCGGATGCCGGTATCGCCTGGGGCTGGCCCGGCGTCGCAGGTTTGATCGTCTCCCTGCTGGTCATCAACATCCTGATGGTCGTGCTGAAACTCACCAAGACGCTGTGGACGGATGTCTGGTCCTACTGGCACGGCTCCGCGCTGGCGGGCTTCGTCTGGGCGCTGACCGGCGGGAACGTGGTGCTGGGCATCGCCGCCGGCGTGCTGTATCTTGTGCTGGGCAGTCTCATGAGCGACATGACCGCCAAGAAATACCAGGAGTTCAACGACATGCCGGGCATCGGCGTGCCATGCGGCACGACCGTGCAAGCCAGTCTCTTCGCCATGCCCGTGGTGTGGCTGCTCGACCGCATCCCCGGCATCAAGGATTGGGACGCCTCCCCCGACGGCATCAAGAAGCGTTTCGGCTTGATCGGTGAACCGGCGATCCTGGGACTTGTCCTGGGCTTCATCATCGGCATCGCGGCTGGATATTCCGTCCAGGCGTGGCTCGGCTTGGGCATGCAGGTGGCGACCATGATGGTCGTCCTGCCCCGCATGGTCTCGATCATCGCCGAAGGCATCGTGCCAATCACCATGTCCATCGTCCAGTACATGCGCGAGCGCTTCAAGGACCGCGAGATCTACGTCGCGGTGGACTGCGCCGTGTTGCTCGGTCACCCGGCGGTGATGGCGTCCTCCGTCATCCTGTTCCCGTTGTGCGTCCTGTTGGCGGCGGTGCTGCCCGGTGTGCAGATGCTCCCCATCGCCTCCCTGGCGGTCATCCCGTTCTGGGCGGGCGCGGTGGTGCCTTATACCAAGGGCAACGTCGTCAAGACCGTGATCGTGCTGTTGCTTTACGCGATCCCGTTCATGTACTTCTCGACATGGACCGTGGATGCCCACACAGAGGCTTTCAGCATGATGGGACAGTACGGCGACCAGATCTCCCAGGGCTTGAAACTCGCCAGCTGGGACATGGGCGGCGACATCCTTGGCTTCTTCATCCAGAAGCTGTTCGGATTGTTCGGCTAGACCTACAACTGAATAGTGAGGTGGCTTCCGTCAACCAAAAACGGGCGGAAGCCACCCGCATCCCTCTTCGATAAAGCGAGAGACAGACATGACGACATACAAAGTTTGCGTGGTCGGCGGACATTGCTCCAACCGGGTGATGATCGTGGCGGAGCAACTCACCGAGTTCTTCGAGAAGCGGGGCATCGCCTGCCAGGTCGTCACACATCTTGCGGCGGGCGAATACGGCTTCCCGCCGCGCTCGAACCTGATCCTGCAACTGCTGCCTGCTTTTACCGAGTCGGAAGCGGGCTGTCCGGTCATCAACATCAAGCCGCTGATCGGCGACCCGATGCATCCCGCCACCATCGAAAAGATCCTGACACAGATACAAGCTGATTCCCCGATGTAACGCCCTGTCATTTTTTTTGGATTCATTTATGAAATCCCGCATTTATCTTGATTATTGCGCCACCACACCTGTCCACCCGATCGTGCGGGATGCGGTTCTTTCCGCGCTGGAAGCGGACTTCGGCAATCCGTCGAGCCTGCACTGGGCTGGACAAAATGCGGCTGGCTTGCTCAAACAGGCGCGCGCGGATGTCGCGTCCGCGTTGGGTTGCGCCCCCGATGAGATCATCTTTACCAGCGGCGCGACCGAAGCGGACAATCTCGCCATTTTCGGGGGGTTGAAACGGCTCCCGCCAAACAAAACTCATCTCATCACCTCAGCCATCGAGCATCACGCGGTCCTTCATGCCGCGCAGGAATTGGAACGCGAAGGCTGTGCTGTGACCTGCCTGCCCGTGGACGGGCGCGGTCTCGTTGACCCCGAAGATGTCCGCCGCGCCATCCGCCCCGAGACGGCGCTCATCTCCATCATGCTGGTCAACAACGAAGTCGGTTCGATCCAGCCCATCGCGGAGATCAGCCGCATCGCCCGCGAGCACGGCATCTGCCTGCACACCGACGCGGTGCAGGGCATCGGTCTGCTTGACGTGGACGCGAACTCCCTGGGCGTGGACATGCTCTCGCTTTCGGCGCATAAGGTCTATGGACCGAAAGGCATCGGCGCGTTGTATGTTCGCAGGGGAATCGAACTCTCTCCGCTCATCGTCGGCGGGGCGCAGGAAGGTTCTCGGCGCGCCGGGACGGAAAATGTGCCGGGTATACTCGGTCTGGCGGCGGCGGTCAAACTTGTCCGCGAACATCGCGCAGAGGAACGCGCGCGTCTGCTTGGGCTGAGAGAACGCCTGGTCAACGCGATGCAGGCTTCAGGTCCGGGTGTGATCGTGAACGGTCCAAAAGGGGAAGTCGCGCCGCATGTCGTCTCCGTTAGTTTTGAAGGGGCGGACGCCGAGATGCTGCAGATCCGTTTGAATCAGGAAGGCTTTGCCGTCTCGCTGGGGTCGGCTTGCAATTCGAAATCCATCGAGCCATCGCACGTGTTAACCGCCATGGGACTGCCGCGCGAACAGATCGAAGCGACTCTGCGCGTCTCGCTGGGCATGTTCACCACGGAAGCGGAACTGGACCTGTTCGTGGATGCGTTGACGCGCGTTCTGCCCCGCGTGGCGGTTTAAATTTTTTATTGGAAGGATTATATGAAGGATAAGAGAGCCACCCAGGATCGCGCCAGTCTGCTGGCGGATGTCGCGGAGATGTATTACCTGGAGGATAAGAACCAGTCCGAGATCGCCAAAGCCGTGGGCGTGACGCGTTCGATGATCTCGCGCATGTTGACGGAGGCGCGGCAGGGCGGCATCGTGGAGATCCGCATTCGGCGCGCGGCAAAATCGGACCCTGACCTGGAACTCGCGCTGGTCGAACGCTTCGGTCTGAAGGACGCCTTCGCGGTGACGGCTCCCGCGGAGGGCGAGCGACTCATGCGCGCGTTGGGAAACGCAGGGGCGCAAATGTTGAAACGCTACACCGCATCGGATATGACGCTCGGTCTGGCGTGGGGCACGTCCATCAGCGCGACTGTGGATGCCTTCGAAACCTCCGAAGCGCTCCCGATGCGCCTGGTGCAACTGGTCGGCGCGATGGGCGTGCGCAACATGGAATATGACGGGCACGACCTGGTGTCGCGCCTTTCGGAGAAGGTGGGCGGGGAGGCGTATTACCTCAACGCGCCATACGTCTGCAAGGACGAGCAAATGGTGGCGTCGTTGCTGGAGACAAAGAGCATCCAGGAAACGGTCAAGGCGGGCAGAAAGACCGACGTGGCGCTGGTGGGCGTCGGCACGACATTGCCCGAATATTCCAGTTTTTACCTGGCGGGTTATGTCTCGCTTCAAGAGTTGAAGGAGTTGCGGCGCGAAGGCGGCATCGGCGATGTGTGCGGACTGCATTTCGACATCCACGGTCAGCCCGCCTGTGAGGAATTCACGCGCCGCCTGATGACCATCCGCCGCAAGGATTTGCTGTCCATCCCGACCCGTTTGGGTGTGGCGGGCGGCGAAGGGAAAGTGGAGGCAATTCTCGGCGCGCTGCGCGGCGGGTATGTCAACGTGCTGGTGACGGATACTGCCACCGCCAGAAAAGTGCTCGACCTGGCGGATGAAAAATAATCGAGGCATTCATGGCGAAACCAAAGGTGAAGGAAATCAATACGCAGGCTGATTTTGACGAACGCGTGCGACGGCTGGAGTTATCCGACGAGACGTTGATCGGTTTGTATCGGACGATGTGTACCGTCCGTCACTTCGAATATACGGCGGACCGACTCTACGCGGCGGGAAAAGTCCACGGCACGATGCATCTCTCGGCGGGGCAGGAGGCGGTGGCGGCTGGCACGCGCCTGGCGTTGCAGCCCGACGATTACCTGATCAACCATCATCGCGGACACGGTCACTTCATCGCCAAGGGCGCGGACGTCAACCTGATGATGGCGGAGTTTTTGGGCAAGGACACGGGCTTCAATCACGGGCGCGGCGGCTCGATGCACATCGCGGACTTTCAATCCAACAACCTGGGCGCGAACGGAATCGTCGGCGGCGGAATCCCGCAGGCGGTCGGCGTGGGACTCGCCCTCCAGATGCAGAGGCGCAAGGAGATTTGCGTCTGCATCTTCGGCGACGGCGCATCCAATGAGGGCGTCTTCCACGAAGCCCTGAACATGGCAAGTTTGTGGAAACTGCCCATCCTTTATATCTGCGAGAACAACAAATACGGCATGTCCATGGACGTGGAACGCGTCGTGGCGAAACTGCCGATTGCCCAACGCGCCGAAGCCTACGGCATCCCCTGGTCCACGGTGGACGGCAACGCGGTGGTCGAAGTGTATGAGGCGATCAAGGAAGCCGCCGATCACGTCCGCGCGGGAAACGGTCCCTATTTTGTGGAGGCGCTGACCTACCGCTACTTCGGTCATTCCAAGAGCGACCGCAACCTGTACCGCTCGAAGGAGGAGATCGAAGACTGGAAGCAGAACCGCGATCCGATCATGCGTTTCACCAAACATTTGCTTCAAGCCGAAGTATTAAATGAAGAGCAGGCGCGGGAGGTGGATGCGCAGGCGGAGCAGGTCATTCTCAAAGCGGTGGAATTCGCCGAAGCCTCCCCCGAACCCGACCTCTCGACCCTGATGGATTACATCTATGCCTGAGATGACCTATCTCGAAGCGATCCGCCAAGCGCTCTGGCAGGAGATGAAACGTGATGAGCGCGTCTTCCTGCTCGGCGAAGACATCGGCGTGTACGGCGGCGCATTCGGGCTGACCCACGGCATGTTGGACGAGTTCGGTCCCGAGCGCGTGCGCGAGACGCCCATCTCCGAAGCGACCATCGTCGCCACCGCCGTCGGCGCCTCCCTGCTGGGAATGCGTCCCGTCGCCGAGATCATGTTCATGGACTTTGTCCTGCTGGCTCTCGACCAGATCGCCAACCAAGCCGCCAAGATGCGCTTCATGTTCGGCGGGCGCACCAGCGTTCCCATCGTCGTCCGTATGCCTGGCGGATCAGGCACGGGCGCGGCGTCGCAACATTCGCAATCGCTCGAAAGCATCCTCATGCACTTCCCTGGTCTCAAGGTCGTCAATCCCTCCACGCCGTACGACGCCAAAGGTTTGATGCTCGCCTCCATCCGCGACCCCAATCCCGTGTGCTTTGTCGAGCATAAGGTTCTTTACAAAACCAAGGGCGAAGTGCCAGAAGACGATTACATGATTCCCATCGGCGTGGCGGAGGTCAAACGCGCGGGACGCGACATCACCGTCGTCGCCAACAACATCATGGTGATGAAGACACTCCATATCGCCGAGCGTCTCGCGCAGGACGGCATAGAAGTCGAAGTGATTGACCCGCGTACCCTGCTTCCGCTCGATACCGAAACCATCATCAACTCGGTCACCAAAACGGGACGCCTGCTCGTCGTCCACGAAGCCTGCCAGACGGGCGGCTGGGCGGGCGAAGTCATCGCATCGGTCGTTGGCAGTCCCGCCTTCGATTATCTCGATACGCCCGTGCGTCGTCTCGGCGGCAGGGATATTCCCATCCCCTACAACCGCGGTCTCGAAAAATTTGCCATCCCGCAGGACGCCGACATCGAAGCCGAAATCCGCATGATGGTCGCAGGGAAGGTCTGACATGCCCGTCCCCTTCATCATGCCCAAGTTCGACATGGACCAGGAGCAAGCCACCATCATCTCATGGGAAAAACGCGACGGCGACTTCGTCAAATTCGAAGAGACCGTGCTGACGGTCGAGACCGACAAGGTCGCCATCGAAGTCCCCTCCCCCGCAACCGGCACGCTCGCCCGCATCACATACAAAGACGGCGATGTCGTCCCCGTGACAACCATCATCGCCTACATCTTGAAGGATGGCGAGACTCTCGCGGATTTACCCAAAGCGGATATAACCCCGCCTCTTTCCAAACCCGAGGTTGATTCTGTTTCCCAATCCTTGACCTCCGCCCAAGCCACGCCCGTCGCAGTCCGCATGGCAAAAGAAGAGGGCGTGGATCTATCGAAGGTCGCTTCCTCTGGCGACAAAATCACGCGCAGGGATGTGGAACTCTATCTTGCGAATCAAACGCCCGCATCGAGAGTCGCGGTCGCGGCGACTCCCGCCGCGCGTCGGGTCGCTCGAGAGAAGGGAATTGATCTCGAAAACGTGGCAGGCTCGGGTCCGCGTGGACGCGTGCAATCTGCCGATGTGTCGAAGACGGCGAAGCAAATCCCTGCATCCGTCAGTCATGGGCGCGAAGCGGAAGTCATCCCGCTGACCGGCATCCGCCGCACGATCGCCGAACGGATGCAACAAAGTTTCCAGCAATCCCCGCACATCGCCCTGACCGTGGACGTGGACATGACCGAAGCGGAGAAAGTCCGCAAGCGGTTCAACGCGCAAGCCGAAAAACTCGCGCAACCGCGCGTCACCGTCACCGCGTTGATCATCAAGGTCGTCGCCTGGGCGCTGGTGCGCAACCCGTACATCAACGCATCGTTCAACAGCGATTCGATTTCGCTGTGGAAGGACGTGAACATCGGCGTCGCCGCCGCCGCCCCGCAGGGCTTGGTCGTGCCGGTGCTGAAAGGCGCGGATACATTGGGCGTCGGAGAAATCAACCTGCGTCTCGTCGAATTGGCGGAACGGGCGCGCGAGAATAAATTGAAACTCGAAGACGTGCAGGGCGGCACATTCACCATTTCCAACCTGGGCATGTTCGGCGTCCGCCAGTTCCGCGCCATCATCAACCCGCCGGAGAGCGCGATTCTCGCAGTCGGAAGCGCCGTGCGGAAACCAATCGTGATTGACGAACAGGATCGCGTCGAAGTCCGCCCGATCATGTCGTTGACTCTTTCCGCAGACCACCGCGTCATTGACGGCATCGTGGCGGCGCGCTTCCTCTCCGACCTGGTGACCGGGCTTGAGTCGCCGTCCATGCTTTTATATTGATACACCGTCCCGAAGGTTTGACAGGCGCGGCAAAATCGCATCTGAAACCTTCGGGGCATTCCAACAGGAGCGATTGATCCATCATGGCTGAAGCAACGATTCAAGTTAAACACAAGGTCGGTCTGCACGCGCGTCCCGCATCGCTGTTCGTTCAAACTGCCGCAAAGTTTTCCTCCGCCATCAAGGTAAAGAACATCTCGGCAAACGGAAATTTCGTGGACGCCAAAAGCATCATCATGGTGCTGACCCTGGGCGTGATGAAAGATCACGAGATCGTCATCCAGACCGAAGGCGCGGACGCCGACGCCGCGCTCGCCGCGTTGAAATCATTGATCGAAAGCAACTTCGGCGAGTCGTAACGCAATATTATAAAAGTTGACCTGTTGCGTAGTCGGCGTTCTTTTACGCCGACGGGCTGGCTCAAAATTGACGTTAGAGAACGTCAATTACACGCTATATGGAAATAATTTTTTTAAAACCATGCCAGAGAAAATCCTGCAAGGAATCCCCGCCAGCGACGGCATCGCGATCGGTCCGGCTTTCCGCTACATCCCGGCAGAATTGACCGTGCCTGCCCGCGCCGCCGAAAGCGCGGATGTAGAACTGTCCCGCTTCGATGCCGCCCGTGAACAAGCCCGCGTCGAATTGCAGGGCTTGTCCAACGCCATCGAGAAACGCGCGGGCAAAGAGGAAGCCGCCATCTTCGAAGCGCACCGGGAAATGTTGAATGACCCCGCGCTTGAAGGCAGGGTCCGCGAACTGGTCGAGAGCGGTCAGACCGCCGAACAGGCATTGGTCAACGCCACAGACGAACTCGCCGGTCTGCTCGCTGGCATGAACGATGAACTTTTTTCGGCGCGCGCGCTGGATGTGAAAGATGTCGGTCGCCGCGTCCTGCGCATCCTGCTTGGGTTGCCGGATACAGCCCTGGGCGCGGTCACTGAACCGTCCGTCATCGTCGCCGAAGACCTGACTCCCTCAGACACCGCCAGTCTCGATCCTTCACTGACGCTTGGCTTCGTCACTGCCCAGGGCGGACTCACTTCGCACAGCGCCATCCTTGCAAGAACGCTGGGCATCCCCGCCATCGTCGGCATGGGAAACAACCTGCTGGAAAACGTCCCCGGCGGCACATTCATTGTGATGGATGGTCGTACCGGAGAATTGCTGATCGAGCCGGACGAAGAAATTACAGGTCGCTATCAGAAGGTCAAGTCACAGCGCGAATCGCAAATGCAGATTCTCAAAGCCGCCGCTGAAAAGGATGCCGTCACCGCCAACGGCCGCCGCGTGGAGGTCGCCGCGAACGTCGGTGAAGCCGCCACTGCCCGCGACGCCATCGAACACGGCGCGGAGGGCATCGGTCTGCTCCGCACCGAGTTTCTCTATCTCGAAGACACCCAGCCGCCGAGCGAAGAGAAACAATTCCACATCTATCGTGAAATCTTCGAAGTCATGGCGGGACGCCCCGTCATCGTCCGCACGCTTGACATCGGCGGAGACAAGCCGCCCTCCTATCTGCCGTTTCCAACCGAGATGAATCCATTTCTCGGCTGGCGTGCCATCCGCATCAGTCTCGATGAACAGGACTTATTCAAGACCCAATTGCGTGCGATTTTACGCGCCGCGGTCGGACATCACGCCCGCATCATGTTCCCCATGGTTTCGGATTTGGACGAACTGCGCCGCGCCCGCGACATCGTCGACACGGTCAAACGGGACCTGGCGCTTGCCTCCGTTGAATTTGCATTCGACGTCCCCGTGGGCATCATGGTCGAGACTCCCGCTGCGGCTGTGATGGTGGACGCGCTCGCCGAAGCCTCCGACTTTTTCAGTCTCGGCACCAACGACCTGACGCAATACACGCTGGCGGTGGATCGCGGCAACGCGAAGGTGGCGAACCTGTTCCAACCGTTGCATCCCGCCGTGTTGCGCCTCATCAAACAGACGATTGACGCGGCGCGCGCCAAAGGGAAATGGGTCGGCATGTGCGGCGAACTGGCGGGCATGACCAAAGCCATCCCCATCCTGCTCGGCTTCGGCTTGGACGAGTTCAGCATGAACCCGCGCGCCATCCCCGAAGCGAAACGCTTGATCGGTCAATTGACGGATGAACGCGCGCGGGAGGTCGCCAGCCACGCCATGACTTTTGGAACTGCGGCTGAGATCGAAAACTATATGAAGGGAATACTGACCGAACTGGCATAAAACCATGTGCGGACGTTAGAGAACATCCGCTACGCCGCGTAAGAGACGCTCTCTAGCGTCGGACTGGTGAAGAGAATTGATCGTGTAAAAAAGAACGTCCCGAAGGTTTTACCGGAAAAATTTGCCGTTATTGCACAACCTTCGGGACGGTTTAACAGAAATGCCTGCACTGTGCCGCAGGCACACGTGAAATGCGCCCAAATCACAAGGAGAAACGAACATGGAAGAGGTATTGCAGAAATTATTCGACGCGGTATTGGAAGGCGATTTCGACGGCGTCAAGACGAACGTGACAGCCGCGCTGGAAGCCGGTCTCGACCCGAACGCCATCCTGAACGACGGCATGATCGCGGCGATGCGCGAAGTGGGCGTCCGTTTTGAGGCGGGCGAGTATTACGTGCCGGAGATGTTGATCGCGGCGCGCGCCATGCAAAGCGGAATGACGCTTCTGAAACCACATCTGCAAAAGACCGAGCAGAAATCCAACGGCAGGGTGTTGATGGGCACAGTCAAAGGCGACCTGCACGACATCGGCAAGAACCTGGTCGGCTTGATGCTGGAAGGCGCGGGCTATGAGATCATAGACCTGGGCGTGGACGTCCCTGCGGAAGAGTTCGTCAAAAAAGCGATGGAACTCAAGCCGGACATCATCGGCATGTCCGCCCTATTGACCACCACCATGGCATCCATGAAGACCACGCTCGACGCGCTGGATGCCGCGGGTTTGCGCAGGAACATCAAAGTCATCATCGGCGGCGCGCCTGTCACTGAAGCCTATGCGCAACACATCGAAGCCGACGGCTTCTCCCCCGACGCCAGTCGCGCGGTCAATCTGGTGAATGAATTGCTGGGGAAGCAGGGTTGAATCCTAAGCCACTGTTTGCAATCCGGCTGACATTCAGGATTATCTATCCGCTTTTGTCTACGATACTGTAGTCTGGTTTCAAAGTCTTAGATAAACCCGACTGGCGGGATACATATCTGGTATACGGGTATAAGTTTCGCAGGCGAACCCAGGTGGCAAAAAGGCGGCGGAGAAAATTCTCCACCGCCTTTTTGCTTTAATTTCTCAACACTCCCGCCCATGCGGACTGTAATCCTACCCAGCCCCCAACGCCGCTGATATGAAACCAGCCAACAACGCAAGAATCAGCACAGGATCGTAAATCCCAAGCGCATGGTGTTTCCTACGCGGGAAACATGCCCATTCCATTGAGATTTCCGACAGCAGGAAGGCAATCATCACCACAATCAGGAACGTCATCATTTTTGCTTTACTCCTCCTCCGCCGCAGAGCGCAACAGTTCCAACATCGCGGACAGGATTTGCCCGTGCTGTTCTGCGCGGCTGGCAGTTGCAAGATTTTCATCCTGAGACGTCAACCCGTACGCCCCGAACTGGTGATGGTCGCCGCCTTCGATTTTGATGTACTGTGTCGCGGGCGGCAGGAGATGTTTGCGCGCGCCCACACTTTCATCGGTCACGCCGGTTTCGTTGCCGCCATACATCACGGTCGTGGGGATATCCAGATTCGATAGGTTTGAGTTGTCCGCGGGGTACGAAGACCAGATCGCCAGCCCGTCAATTTGACCCGGATGCGCGGATACGTATAACGCGGCAGCCGTCCCGCCCACTGAATGTCCGCCGACGACCCAGTGTTCGATCTCGGGGTGGGCGGCGATGATTTCGTCAGCGGCATTGGAATCAAAGATCGCCATGTTGATCGGCATCGTGGGGATAATTACCAAATAACCTTGCTCAGCAATGGCGCGCATCAAGGTTGAATATCCGCGCGGATCAATGCGCCCGCCCGGGTAAAAGATGAATCCTGTTTCGGGGACAGTCTGCGCCGGGGTGAAGGTCAGCCAGGGTGAATCCGTGACCGCGACCAGGTCATCGCTTTGGGCGGCGGCAACCGCTTCGGGCAGGGGCGGACGCGCATAAGTCGCCCACGAAACACCCCACACAATCAAAACAGCCAGTACGCTGACAACCAAAAGGCTAAAGATTTTCTTCAATCGATTCTTCTGCATCTAAACATCATTCAATAGGGTTGTAAAAAATTACTCGAATTTTGCCTGGCGAAAAATGGACGCCAGAATTTTGGGATACGCGCGCGGGAACAGGCGGCGAATCAAATAGATGATATGCGCGTCAACGCCCATGATCAGCCGGTTGCGCTTGCGCTGGATTGCTTTCATGATCTTCAGGGCGGCGGTTTCCGGCGCTAGCGCGGGGGATTTTGTGAAGAACTCATGCGCCTTTCCCTGGATTTCAGGAGCAAGGTCAAGGGCATTCTTGATGATGTTTGTCCGCACATTCCCCGGGTGGACAGTTAAGACAGACACCCCCGTATCTGCCAACTCCATGCTGAGACTCTCTGCAAGGGCGCGCACGGCGAATTTCGACATCGAGTAGGGACTGAGACCGTAGAGTCCCACCAACCCCGCCGAACTTGAGATCATGACAATGCCCGCTTCGGGTTGCCGTTTGAGATGCGGCAAAAAAGCGCGTGTGCCGTAGTACGCCCCCCACATGTTTACTGCGATAACCTTTTTGAAAAGGGTATCCGGGATTTCC
This sequence comes from Candidatus Villigracilis adiacens, assembly GCA_016703605.1. GTDB lineage: Bacteria > Chloroflexota > Anaerolineae > Anaerolineales > Villigracilaceae > Villigracilis > Villigracilis adiacens. Next base: position 16,955 of record JADJBU010000022.1, read on the forward strand.
TCCATGGGTTTCGGCAGCAGCGTAACGCCTGCGTTGTTGATCAGGATATCCACCTGGCCGTGGATGGATATAACCTCATTTGCAAAACCTTCCATTGCCGCCTGATCGCTGACATCCACGCTGTGCAATGAGGCTTGCAGGGATGGATTGGAAAGCATGGTTTTTGTTTCCTGCAATCCTTCCATGTTCATATCGCATAATGCAAGGTGTGCGCCCGCCGCATTAAATTGAATGGCAAGCGCCCTGCCCAAACCCGACCCTGCCCCTGTAATTGCCGCCGTCTTGGCTTCAAAATTTTTCAATGTATACATCCTTTCTTTCATTTGGAGAATATTTCGTTACCGTACATACTGCGCTCAAGCCGCCGTCCTCGGCGGCGTTTTTCCGAGGGAATCTTGCGCCGAGGACGGCGCAAGGAGCAATTTGTATTTTTACTCGTATTTGTACGGTAGAAAAGAGAATATCAGGCGTTGACGAAACGCTCTCATCGCCGATGTAACGCTACATCGGCGAAGGATTATTTTTGTTCAAACTTTTCAAAAGCATGGTCAGCACTTCGGTGATCTGGACCATCTGTTCCGGGGCAATATCCGCCGGGATTTCCGCGATCCAACTCTGGCTGAAACGGAAATTCTCCTGCACGAAATTCCTGCCCTTTTCGAGCACCTCTATCTTCCGCACGCGGCGGTCAGCGGGGTCTGAAATGCGCGCCACCATCTCAAGTTTCTCCAGCCGGTCAATCAACTGGCTGCCCGCGGCAGGCGAGACCAGCATGTGCCCGCACAACTCAGACATTTTGAGCGGACCCTTGAAAAACAAGTGGGCAAGCGCATACGCCTGAAGCAGGGACAGGTCGGTCTGTTTCAGGTAATTAAAGAACTCCGTCAGGGACTGGAAAAAATAGAGTTTTGCCCAGTTTTCCATGGTCAATATAGAGTCATTTTGTTCTGCCATCAAGCGCCTCCTTTACAGATAGTTTATATATATAAATAGTTTATTTGAATGAAGTTTATTCGGGGTTGGCAAGGCTGTCAACGGACAAATCTGCAAATAGACGCCCCCGGTTTGACGCACTCTCGATTGCTGGAGAATCAATCCCCAAGCAGATGAGCCGAGGTGTTTTACAGGCGTAATCGAATATGCTCGACGGGGCATTTCAGACACTTATTTTAAATATATAAACTCTAATATTGACCGTGGTCATTTTCTGTGATACATTTGAATCAACAAAGGAACCTCCATGCCCCCACTCACCCGCACCCAAAAACGACAAGTCGCCACCCGCGAAAAAATCTTCCGTGTGGCGATGGAACTCTTCACAAAAAACGGTTTCGAAAACACCACCGTCTCCGAAATCACCGAAGCTGCCGACATTGGCAAAGGGACCTTCTTCACCTACTTCCCCACCAAGGAAGCGATCTTCCGTCAGCCTGGGGAGCTGGCGATGGAGAACATGACTCTCACCGCCGAACAGGGACTCGCCGCAGGCAAGCCCATCGCCAAAATCTTGAAGAGCGTGCTTACCGCCTCGGCAGACTGGCACGAAGAGAACAAAACCATCACGCGGCAGATGAGCAAATCGAATTTCTCCTTTTCCACAGACACATCTTCCAACAAGGGTAATTTACTGACCCTGCTCGTCCGCCTGATCGCGGAAGGACAGAAGAGCGGCGAGTTCAACAAAAAGGTCAATGCGCAGGATGCCGCGCTCGTCCTGGCAGGGACGTATTTCACCGTCATTACCATGTGGTCGCACAGCGAAGGACGCGCCTTGCGCGAGTGGCTCGAATCTTCGGTGGATGTCATTCTGAAAGGCTTGTCGGCATGAATCGCAAATGGATCGGCTTCAGCGCCATCCTCGTCGGGATGAGCGCCTCGGCAATCATGCAGACCCTGGTCGCCACGTCCATGCCTGCCATCACCCGCGACCTCGGCGGCATGGAACTTTATACCTGGGTCTTCAGCGCGTACATGCTGGCTTCGACCATCACCATTCCGCTGTTTGCGCGGCTGGCGGATATTTTCGGGCGGCGGATTCTCTACACCAGCGGGATGATCGTTTTTCTGCTCGGCTCGGCATTGATCGGCGGCGCGTCAAGCATGGGAGGGCTGGTCGCCTGCCGCGCCTTGCAGGGAATTGGCGCGGGCGCGGTGGCTCCCGCAGGGCTGGCATCCATCGGCGACCTGTTCGACGAAAATAAACGCGGCAAAATGTTCGGCGTCATCGGCGCGGTGCAGGTGCTTGCCAACCTCATCGGACCTCCGCTCGGCGGCTGGGTGACAGACACGTACTCATGGCGCATGGGCTTTTACCTTGTCCTGCCGCTTGGTCTGATTGCGCTCGCGCTCGCTTCATTCGGACTGCACGGCAAAACACAAGTCAGCGCCGCAAGCCTGCGACTGGACTGGTTTGGCGCGGCGGTCATCGGTTTGGGATTAAGCGCGGGCTTGGTCGGCTTTCAATTCTTCGGCGCGGAAAATATCACGAGCGGCGCAATCGCCCTGCTCGTTTCGGTCGCACTGCTGGCATTCGCCGCGCATTGGGAAAACCGCCAGCCCGACCCCGTCATTCCGATGCCCATGCTCAACGTCCCAGCCATGTGGAAACCCGTGCTTGGCACACTGCTACTTGGTCTGGCAACAAACAGCGCCGTGGCATACTTCCCGCTTTATTTGCAAAACATATTTAACGAGACCGCCACCCAAACAGGATTCGCCCTGCTGCCGATTTTACTCACGGCGGGAATCGCCTCAGGCGCAGGCGGGACTCTGGCGACTCGATACCCGCATCAGACTCAGACCTGGGCCTGGCTGCTGGTTACTGCGGGCTTTTCCCTGCTGACGATTTTTCACACGCAAAACATCCTGCTTATGGCGGCGTTCATCGGCGCAGGGCTGGGACTTCTGCTCCCCGTCTATCTCCACCTCGCCCAGCAGACGGGCGGCGAAAAGCATCTCGCCACCGCCAGCGGACTCATCCAAATGGCGCGCAACATGGGCGGCGCGATGGGCATTCCCCTGCTTGGCGCGTGGCTTGCGTTCGGTGAAGCGAATATCAACTCGTTCATCGCCATCTTCGCCTCGCTCGCCGTGGTTGGGGTGTTGGGTCTTTCGCTTGGATTTACTCTAAAAAAATCATAACCATCCTTCGTGGTAAAAAAAAGGATCTTCACATGACAATTGCATGGTTTCATGAAATCGGTTCGGACGACATTCAACTCGTTGGTGGCAAGGGCGCCAACCTCGGCAGGATGACTCAGGCGGGACTGCCTGTGCCGCAGGGATTCTGCGTCACAACGGATGCGTACAAAAAATTCGTCGCCGAGATGAATCTCTGGCGCGAGATGGAAAAACTGCTGGCAAGCCTCTCCCCCCGCGAAGCGGGCGAAGAAATCCGTCGGTGGATGGAAACTGCCCGAATGCCAGAATCAATTTCAAAGTCCATAAAAGAAGCGTATGCAAATCTCAATGGCGGACGCGCCCGCGTGGCAGTTCGTTCATCCGCCACCGCCGAAGATTTGGCAGAGGCAAGTTTTGCAGGTCAACAGGAAACCTATCTCGGCATTCGCGGCGCGGAAAGTTTGGCGCTGCATGTCCAGCGTTGCTGGGCGTCGTTGTGGACCGAACGCGCAATTGCGTACCGCGTCCGCAATAATTTTCCGCACGAGAGCGTGAGCCTTTCGGTGGTGGTGCAGGAGATGGTCGCGCCCGAAGTGGCGGGCGTGTTATTCACCGCCAACCCCGTGACCAACAACATGGATGAGATGCTGATCAATGCCGCGTATGGATTGGGCGAGAGCGTGGTGTCGGGACGCGTGACGCCTGATACCTTCCGCGTGGAACGTAAAAAATTTATCGTGCTCGAACAAGCGCGCGGCACAAAAGCCACGCGCATTGACATGGCGCGCGATAATGGCACATCTGAAATCGAAGTGGATGAAGCCGCGCGTCAGCGTTTGTGTTTGGATGAAGCCGACCTGCGCCGCCTGCTCGAACTCGGCGAAAAAGTGGAAGCGCATTACGGCAAGCCGCAGGACATCGAATGGGGATTGGCAAACGATACTTTGTATTTACTGCAAACGCGTCCCATCACATCGCTTGCTCTTGCGCCCGCGCCCAAGCCGCAAAAATTAAACCGCGCACAGCGCGAAATCGTCAACGACATTTTGGAGCATTACCCCGAGCCGCCCTACCCGCTCGATTATTCCGCCGTGATCGACAGTTACCAGCAGTTGATGAATGCCATGCATGAATACGGTGTGGAGGCTCCGCCCTCGGATCAAATCATCGTGCTCGATGAGAACGGACTGCCCAACATCCTCCCGCCCGCGCCGCGCATCACCACGCGCATCGTTGGCATATTCGGCAGATTGAATCAAAACCTCAAGACCGACCCGAAGGAATGGCTGGAAAAACAACACGCGGTTTTTGAATCGGAACTCAACACGCTTCGCAGCATGAATGTTGCGGCGCTCGATAACGCAGAACTTATCCGCTTCATTCAACGCGCAGTCGAAGTCACCAGCCGCGTCGGCGGCATCCGCTTCCGCAAATATATTGTGCCTGCCATCGCGCGTTCGGGCATTCTCAAAATGCTGATGGGCTTCGCCAAAGATTCCAAATCCATCAGCGTGATGGACCTGCTCGGCGACCTGCCCTACAAAACCGCGCTCATAGACGCCGCGCTCAAACAACTCGCGCTCGACGCCGAAGCGCTTCCGCAAGCCAGGGAAATTTTACTCAACGCTGAAATGGACTCGGTCATGCCCGCGCTCGCCGCGAACGCCGAAGGAAAACTCTTCCTCGAAAAAATGAACGCCTTCCTGAACGAACACGGCGCGCGCACGATGAAAATGTACCTGCCCTTCTCCAACCGCTCATGGTCTGAAACGCCCGCTTCTTTGTTGACGACGATTGGCGTGCTGTTGCGCTCGGATAGGATTCACGCCGAGTCGAATCACTACGCGGAGATTCGCCAACGCCTCTTTTCTGGACTTCCAGCCTGGTCCCGCTCCCGATTCATCTCCACGCTGGAGCATTTCCGCGCCGCGCACGTTGCCCGCGAGTCGACGCTTTACACCATCGAAGAAGGTTTCCTGCAATCCCGCCGCGGCGTAGACCAAGCGGCAAAACGACTGGTCGCGCAAGGCGCGCTGTCCAATGCGGGGCAGGTTATCTTTCTCACGTTGCCCGAACTCTACGCCGCCTTGAACGGCGCGCTGACCGACATCCCCGCGCTGGTTTCGCGCCGCGAGAAAGCCCGTCCGCAAGCCATGAAACTCTGGCGCGGACAATGGCAAACAGTAAAGTCATCCGCTTCGAGCGGCGATGGGTTGAAGGGGCAATCGGGCAGCGCGGGTTTTGCCCAGGGTACGGTCAGGGTTATCAACGGTCCCGCCGAGTTTGGCAAACTACAGCCTGGGGACGTGCTCGTCTGTCCCTACACCGACCCCGCCTGGACACCGCTCTTCACCCTCGCCAGCGCCGTCGTCTCCGATACGGGCGGTCCGCTCTCACATGCCGCCATCGTCGCCCGCGAATACGGAATCCCCGCCGTGCTGGGAACCCAAACCGCCACCCTCACCTTCAAAGACGGCGACACCGTCAGCGTGGATGGGGATAAGGGCGAGGCGCGAAAGGTGAATTCATCCTGAAAGATTCGTTTTTCCAGCGGGTTCGTCCCATACACTTCGTCAGCCAGGCAGGGATCACCAACTACAAAAGGTCGATCTCGACCATGCGCAGGAACATTTCGACAACCTGTGGGTCAAAATAAATACCCGCCTGCTCGCGAATGTAGGAGATTGCCCTGTCCTTTTCCCATTTGCCCCGGTAGGGACGGTCGGAGGTAATGGCGTCGTACACATCCACCATGGCGAAGATGCGTGCTGAAAACGGTATCTGCTCGCCTTTCAGCCGGCGCGGATATCCCGTGCCGTCCCATTTTTCGTGATGGCAATAGGGAATATCGATGGCGGCGGATTTGAGGTAGCGTATGGGGGAAAGCATTTCATAGGCAAATACAGGATGTTGCCGCATGATTTGCTCCTCTTCGACTGTAAGTGATTCTGCCTTGAGCAGGATACTATCCGGCACGCCCATTTTACCGATATCGTGAAGCAAGCCGCCCCAACGCATATACTTCAGGACATCATCCGACAGGCCGAATTTCTGAGCCAGCCGGATCGCCATTTCCGTCACGCGCCGGGTATGTCCTTCGGTTTCCTTGTCTCTCAGGTCGAGCGCGCGCGACCAGCCTTCGATGGTGGCGTCGTAGGCGTGCAGGAGTTCGAAATTGGTCTGTTGCAGGTTGTTGAATAGCTGTCCGTTTTCGACGGCAATGGCGGCTTGCCCAGCCAGGGTGTGAAGAAAATCCAGCCAGTCCTGGTCGGGGTCGAGAAGCGAACGGTGAAAGACCTCCATCACGCCTTTTACAACCCCCTTGGCAACAAGCGGCACGCCGTAATAACATGTAAATTTTTCGCCTGACAATAACGCCGCGCGCGGGAATTGCTCGGAGTATTCGTCCAGGCGATCGATCCGCACAAGAGCCTGTTGGACAACAGCGCGCCCCGCCAATCCCTCGTTCACCTGTAGCCTGGATTTCTCGATGGCGCGCGTGCGGAAGCCATATCCGGCGGCATATTCGAGCTGGTTCAGGTTGGGATTGAGCAGCAGAATGCCGGCGGCATCCGCCTTCAACTCCGACGCGGCATGCATTAACAGGATGTTCAGGTTGTACTGGATCTCGAAACTGGAACTGATCGCCCGGTCTATTTCGCGCAATGCCCGCAAATGACTGAGCTGCCTTTGCAGGTTTTCCTCCGCCTGTTCGCGCAAGGTTTCAACATGGATGCGGTCGAGCGCCAGCGCCAGGTGGCTCGCCAGCGCCACCAGGTAGCGTTGTTCGGAGGGCGACGGGATTCGCACACCCGCATCTCCAAAAGAGCCTGTCCCCAGGGTTCCAAGGCGTTTCCCAAACAGGTTGATGGGAATATTTACAATGGTGCGGTTTTGGAAGATTTCCACCATTTTCTTGTCGGTGCGCGGGTCGGAACGCGCATCCTCGACCAGAACGATCTCACCGGCCTGGGCGATCTCCTGTAAAAACGCGTCGTCTCCTATTGGAATAACGGACCACTCATCCACCCTGGGTTTCTGCGCGCCGATGGCGGTCAGCGCCCTGAACGATTTGCCATCCTCAGACAGCAGATAGATCCACATGCTGTTGTAGCCCAGCATATCGCGGATCTCGGCCTCCGCAGCGTGAAGGACGTCGTGATAACTTGTGGCGCGTTCCATGTTGCGCGAAATACGCAATAACGAGCGCGAATGCCGTTCGCGTTCGCGTAATTCGTCCTCCGCCCGCAGGCGTTCGGTGATGTCGTGCGAAATGCCGACCAGCCTGGTTGGGGATCCCGATTCGTCGCCTTCCAGCACGGCCTGTTCATGCAAAAATTTTTCCGTCCCATCGGGCAGAAGGATGCGGTGGTCTATATCGTAAACCGCCTCGCCTTTAAGCGCCTTATTGAGCGCCTCCGCCACGCGCGCGCGATCATCGGGATGCACCCTGCCGAAAAAGCCCTCGATGGTCGCCTGGAATTCCCGCGGTTCCAAACCAAAGATGCGGTAGGTTTCATCGGACCACCATATGGAATTTTCGACGATATCCCATTCCCAGTTTCCAAGATGGGCGATTTGCTGGGCTTCGGAAAGGCGCGCTTCGCTTCGTTGCAGCGCCTCCTCCGCCTGCTTGCGATCGGTGACATCGCGGACAAGGGCAAGCACGGCCGTGTTTCCCTCATATTCGATCAGCGAGGAATTGATCAACACCACAATTTCCCCGCCGTTCTTTTTGATATGCGCGCTTTCGAAAATATTGGACGCCTCGCCCCTGACGAACGCGTTGATGTACGACTCGCCGCGTCCGACGTTTTTCGTCAGGCTTTTCAAACTCCTGCCCACGATCTCCTGGTATTCGAAACCGTACAACCCGCAGGCGGTGGCATTGGCTTGCAAAATGGTCTCGCCCTGCGGCTCGAAAATCAGGATGGCATCTCCGGCATTGTTGAACAGGTAGCGGTAATCCCTCTCCGATTTGATCAGCGCCTGCTCCGCGCGCTTGCGCTCGGCGATTTCCTTTTCCAGGTCGGCGGCATGCGCCCTGATCTTTTCCTCAGCCTGTTTTTGCGCGGTGATATCCTCGAAGAAGCCCTGAATAAAACTGGGGGGTCCGTCTGCCCTGCGAACAAGCACGCTTGTATCCCGAACCCACACCTCGCGCCCGCTGCGGGCGATCATGCGGTATTCCGCCACGGAGACCCCTTCCTCCAGCGTTTGTCGAATCGTATCGCGCGCCATCGGATAATCACGCGGGTCCACCAGCGTATGCCAGAGTTGCGGGTTTTCCGCAAAGTCGGCGGGCGTATATCCCAGCAGCGTTTCGATCTGCGGGCTGACGTAATACGCGTCGCTGTTCCCGTCCGCCTCATCCATGTACAGCGTGATCGGCACCTGCTCCACCAGGGCGCGGTACTTCGCCTCCGCCAAACGCAGGGACTCCTCCGCCTGCCTGCGGGTGGCGATGTCCCTTTGAATCGCCAGGAAACCCACAATCTCCCCGCGCTCGTCGAAGAACGGGCTGACCGTCTCTTCGATGGGAATCAACCGCCCGTCCCTTGCCTTGTTGATCACCTCGCCCCGGAACAATTCCCCGCGCATGATCATTGCCCAAAAGTTTTCATACACCTGCGGGGTTTGTTTTCCGCTCTTCAAGATGCGCGGCGTTGTTTTGCCGACCACCTCATCAGGCGAATAGCCGTATAAATCGGAGAACTGCGAATTGACCGACGTAATCATACCGTCCCGGTCGGTCATAAAGACAATATCGCCCGAGGCGTTCACCGCGCGGGAAAGATCGGTAAGCGCCTTTTCCACGCGCTTGCGCTCGCTAATGTCCACGCCCACGCCAAGCAGGCAGGTCTGCCCGTTTAGTTCGACGCGCACGCCGGTAAAGTAGTAGGGCGTGCGTGAACCGTCGCGCGAGGCGAAATTCGCCTCTGCAAACGAATACCCGGTTTCAAAGACCTGCCCAATACGCTCGCGAATGATTTCCTTTTCCGACTCCTCGAAGAGGTCCGTCGGATGCATCGCCGCGATCTCTGCCGAAGAATAACCGCTGACCTTCTCGAAGTTTTCGTTCCAGCGCAGGAACCTCCCCTGCCTATCGAACAGGTAAAAGATGCCCGGCATACTGTTGATGATGGCGTCGGAGAACAGCCTTTCCCGCTGGACGTTCTCCTCAGCCCTCTTGTGTTCAGTGATGTCGCGGTTGATGGCAACCATGCCGGTCGGGTTGCCCCGGGCATCCTTGATCAACGAAACAGTGGCTTGTAAGGGGAAGCGCGTCCCGTCGCGGCGGTTTTGGGTCAACTCGCCCCGCCAAACACCCTGCTCTGCCAGGTCGCGGAGCGCCTCTTCACGCGATCCCCCGAAGACATATTCATTCCTGATAAATTCATGCATTGGGCGATTGAGCACTTCCGACTCGCGCCAGCCATACAACGCTTCGGCGGCGGCGTTCCATCTTTGAATATTACGATCCATGTCGGTGGCAATAATGGCATCCGAAACCTGGGCAAGCAAATCCGCCTGAAAGCGGATGCGCTCCTCCGCCTGCTTGCGTTCGGTGACATCCCGAAAGCTGACCACCACGCCCGTAATATGCCCGCCAGACTTCATCGCCGCGCAGGTGTATTCAACGGGAAAACTACTCCCGTCCTTGCGGAAGAACACTTCATTTTCGACACGGCGCGTCTCCCCATCACGGAGGGTGCGGTGGATGGGGCATTCTTCCGGCGGATACAGACTGCCGTCCGCGCGATGGTGATGAATCAACTCGTGGGCATTCCGCCCCAGCATTCCATCCGCCTCCCACCCGAACATTTGGAGGGATGCGGCGTTCTCGAACATGATCCGCCCTTCGAGGTCCAGCCCATGAATCCCCTCTCCCACCGATTCGAGGAGGAGCCTTTGGGTTTGCTGCGCCTCCGCCAGCGCCACTTCCGCCTTCCTGCGGTCGGTGATATCCCGATAGTTGATGACGATTGCCCCAACGGCGGGGTCTGCCAGCAGGTTGACAGCGTTGACATCCAGCCAGCGCCATTCCCCATCCTTGCGGTGGGAACGGACCTGCAAATGCATGTCCACACCGGGCTTTTGCATGGCCTGCCCAAAGTTCCGGCGAACGTTTTCCAAATCGTCGGGGTGAATTAAATCGAATCCGCTCCCGCCGATTCGTTCCTCCAATGAATACCCCGTGATCCGTAATCCCGACGGGCTTTCATAAATGAGTTTGCCTGCCGCGTCGAGCAGCGCAATCGCATCCTGGCTGTTTTCGATCAGGGAACGGAAGCGCCTCTCGCTTTCCTTCAATGCGTCATCCGCGCGGATTTTTTCAGCGATATCGCGAATATTGGATTGGACCACCCTGCTTCTCCCCACCCGATACACATTGCTGATGGATTCCACAGGGATCAGCCGCCCATCCCCGCCCTGCATGGGAAGGTTGTCCATGCGGAGGTATTTCTTCTCCTGCAAGGTCTCGAAGGCTTTTTTGGCAGCTTCCGCATCCGCGTACAATTGCCAGACCTTTTTCGTTAAAATTTCCCCGCGCTCGCAGCCTAGCAGGTCAAGCAGGTACGGGTTGGCGTCTTCGACCCTGCCTGTTGCCGCGTCCACGATCAAAATTCCATCCCGAGCCGTTTCAAACAGGCGGCGGTAACGCAGTTCCGATTCGCGGACAGCGTCCTCCAGCCGGACGACTTGTTTTTGCCCCGCCTGCCCGGATTGAGTCTTCTTTGGTTGACTGGGCATACTCTTCATACTGCACCTGCGCTTTTGGGGGTCAGCACATCCGATTCGCGGCAATCCTCGAAAGGGGGCGAAGGGATGATGGCGATGCCTCTTTGCTCAAACCATATCGAATGGCAGTCTTCTGATTATAGTCATTATACGGGGGATTTGTTACTTAATATTGCCTGGGCGCGCTAATAAGGTTGCAAGGAGGAGTCCTCCCAAGCCTGGATATACCGAAGACGCCCGCTTTGGGATATTTATCCGGTATAAGGAAAAAACAAACCTTTAGGGCTTGGGGTGTACGGTAGAGAAATTTTCGATAAAGACCAACCCTGTTGCGCTCATCCCGCGCCAACAGATTCCTCCACTTCGTTTTTCCGAATCACTTCCGCATACCATTCGCCGGAATCCTTGACGATGCGTTTTTGAGCGGCGTAGTCGGTGTAGGTCAAGCCAAAGCGTTTCGAAAAGCCATGCCCCCACTCGAAGTTATCCATCAACGACCAGACCATGTAGCCGCGCACGTCCACGCCGTCGAGCATGGCGAGGCGGGTTTGGATGAAGTGATCTTTGAGATATTCGATGCGGCGCGGGTCGCGGACTTTGCCGTCGGCGCCGACTTCATCCTCGAAGGCAGCGCCGTTCTCGGTGATGAATATCGGCGGCAGGCTGTACTCGTTGTTGATCCTGACCAACATGCGCCTGAACGCCGGGGCGCAGACCTCCCAGCCCATTTCGGTGTATTCCGATCCCGCGATTCTTGCCACTTTCCCATTTACGCCGATCACATTCCGCGAGTAGTAGTTGACGCCGAGGTAGTCCATCTTTTGCGCGATCAACGCCATATCGCCGTCTTGAATTTTGGGCATGTTCTTCCCAACCATGTCATACACGGCGGGGGGATAATATCCCTTGAAGAGCGGGTCGAGGAACAAGGTTTCGTTTTCGTCCCAAAATTTATTGGCAGCAACCAGGTCATCGGCGGAGTCGGAGGCGGGTTCTGACATCCATAGGTTAAGCACGATGCCAGCGTTCGCATCCGGTTCGATGGCGCGGATGCTTTGCATCCCCAGCCCGTGCGCGACCATGAGATGATGCGCCGCCTGATATGCCACGCGCTGATCCTTGATGCCGGGCGCGTGCTCGCCGGTAAGAAAGCCGATGAAGGTGATGACGCTTGGCTCGTTGAAGGTCGTCCAATATTTCACGCGGTCGCCGAGGCGTTTGACCATGAGGGCGGCGTAATCGGCGAAGGCGTGGGCGGTGTTGCGGTTATCCCAGCCGCCTTCGTCCTGCAAAGTTTGCGGAAGGTCCCAGTGATAGAGCGTGAGCAATGGTTCGATGTTTGCGGCACGCAGTCCGTCCACGAGGCGGTCGTAGAAATCCAAACCTTTGGGGTTGATGCGCCCGCGCCCGTTGGGCAAAACGCGGCTCCATGACGTGGAGAAGCGATAGGCTTTAAGTCCGAGTCGGCGCATGAGGGCGATGTCTTCCTCCCAGCGATGATAATGATCGCAGGCGATATCGCCTGTGTCGCCATTGGATATATTTCCGGGGGTGTGACTAAAACGATCCCAGATCGATTCGCCCCGGCTGTCTTCGTTCCATGCGCCTTCGATTTGATACGCGGCAGTTGCCGCGCCCCAGAGAAAGTTGTGGGGAAATTTATAGGTTGCCATGCTGGTTCTCCGTTATTGAATTCGCTTGAAGATCGGCAGAAGATCAAGCGGGGTCGGGTGATTTTCGAGCAGGGTATTACCGGTGGCGATTTCGCCCGTCCAAACATCCTGCCAATGCCCTTTTGGAAGATACACATCGCGCTGTGTTGTATTTGGCGTCACCACAGGCGCGACCAGAAATTCATCGCCCAATAAAAATTCATCGTCGCAGGTTAAGGCGCGTTCGTCGGATGGGTCGAGCCAAAAGATGGGACGGATGATCGGCTGTCCATTTTGAATCGAAGACTTTGCGATCCCAAAATCTTTGGCGCGAATTCGACGTGCAGGTTTGCGTAGCGGCGGCAGAGTTCGGCTGCGTCCGCGCCATAATCCCACGGGGCGAGGCTGAACTGCATGGCGGGCAGCAGCGCGTTCAACTGCGTCCAGCGGATCATCATCTCCGCGTCGGCTTTTTCGTCGTATTCGTTGCCGCCGACCATATCGGGCAGAATGAACGGATACCCCGCGAGGCTCATCGCCAACGCGCCGGTCAACAACGAATGTAAGCCGTTGTCCAAGCCCCACGAAGTCGTCTTGTCCCATTGGCGGAAGAAAATCGGCGCGGACTGATTCTTCCAGCCAGAACGGACTTCGGTGAGGCGGTGATGTTTGGCGACTGCGTCAACATAAATCTTGCTGTACTCGTTGGGATGAATTTTCTGATGAGTGACCGCATCATTGGGAAGGAAGCAAGCCTCGCCCGCGTCGAATTTAAAGCCGTCGCATCCTGTCTTGACCTGTAACTGAGTCAGCCGTCCGAAGAACCATTCCAACGCCGACGGATTCGTCACGTCGAGCAAGCCGCCGCGTCCCTGCCACCACGGGACGAGATACGGCGAGCCGTCAGCGCGGCGGACGAGCCAGTTATTTTTCGTCCCATCGGCAAAGGCTTGAGACTCTTCATCCAAAAACGGGATGACCCATGTGGTGACTTTGAATCCTTTGGCGTGCAATTCGTCAATCATCGCTTTGGGGTTTGGGAATCTTTGCGGGTCGAATTCCAAATCGCCGTAATAGACCTGCCAGCGGTCGTCAATTTCCATCACGCCGCAGGGGTATTGATGGGCGATGATTTCATCGGCAAACTTCAAAACGACTTCCTGATTGATGGCGGCTTTATAACGCGCCCAGGTCGTCCATGTGGGTTTGGCGAATAACCCTTCGGGCGGGAGTTCAGTGGGATGTCCGAAATGCGTCACAAGGTTTTGATATGCGGTGACGGCATTTTCGGAAAATGAAAATTTCAAATTCAATGCCTCCCCTGTGAAGGTAAACAAACCGTCGCCGATTTTGTCCCTATCGAGAAATGGACGGTCTGCAAACGCGCCGCGCCCGTCGGTGGCGAAACTCCACTGGAAGCGCGGATAATCCGCGGGCGGCTGGTTGATTCCGACTTCGACGGGAGAATCCGCGATGATGAGCGCGCCGTTGGACGAGAACCACGCGGGAGTCATCACGCCGCTCAAGCCTGTCGGTCCGTTGTCGAAGGTGTGGAAGGGCGCGGAGTGCAGCATGATGTTATCGAGCGGGTGCTGCTGGTTGATCAGTTCGCCGCCGCCGTACCAATGACCGCCGAGTTGAATTTTGATCTCGACGGGGGAATCGGCTGGGAATGTGGATAAATGCCAGTTATCGGCAACCAGTTTCAGGTCAAGGGTGAAGCGCGGAAATTCTGCGGTGACGGATACATCGTCGCTGCGGAGATTCGGCTTGGAATCAGAATCCAACCGCACGGTCATCATCACCTGATTATTTTTTTTGAAGGAGATGGAGAAGGGGTGGGGGGTGATGTCAAGTTCGATGGTCATGGTAGTTCAGAAGGCAGAAGGCAAAAGGCAGAAAGCAGAAGGCAGAAAGCAGAGGGCTGCGTTCTGCTTTCTGCTTTCCGCTTTTATTTGCGGGCGAATTTTTTACCAGTGGCAAGTTCGACGCTTTTGTACGCGCCGTCGTAGATGCCGATGCTTTTGTTTTTGACGATGCAGTCGCAGAACATGGTGAGCAGGTCGTCGTAGTCGGTGAGCAGGTCAATGGCTTGCAGGGTTTGCGGAATGGTGCGGACTTCGACGGTGCTGTCGCCGATCTCCGCGCCGCGAATCGCGCCCCACATTTCATGTCCGCCGACGCGGGCGTTGAAAATTTTGGGGACGGGATAAAACGCGAGTTCGCTCGGTTTGGTGATCATCACGTCCACGACGCGCATGAGATAGTTGGTGGCGTAGACCGCGTGGAAGGTGTTGTCGTGCAAAAAGACGTGCAAGCCGCGCGCGGGTTTCTTGCGGATGCCGTCGGTGAATTCTTTGGTGTCTTCCCAGGTGAAGTGGGTTTGGATGAGGTCTTTGTAATCGGCGAGTTCGCCTTGCAGCCATTCCCAGTTGTTCTTGTGGTCGCCGAGGTTGACGAAGAGCGTGATCTTGTCCTGCTTGACGAGCGGAATGACGTGTTCGACGATGGCTTTGAAGAGTTCGCGCTGCGCGCCCGCGCCGCCCATCGTCAGCAGGAAGCGGCGGGGTTCTTTGGCTTTCATGCGGCTGACACGGTCGGCGCAATCGGCTTCGATGTTTTCGACGAGTTCATGATCCACGTGATGACCAGTGAAGAAGAGCGCGTCGGACGGGGTCGGCTTGAGGATTTTGCCCTTGTCGTCGAATCCGCGCATGACGCGGAAGCCGTAATAGCCCGAGGGTGATTGAACCGCGTGCTTCGCGCCTTCGGTGAGTTGGAACGCCATGGGCCAGTTGTCGAACATCATGTCCACCACGTTGGTCATGCCGCCCGCGACCGCGCCCATGCAGTTCCACATGTGCGAGGTGAGGATGGGCATGTCGGAGGGCAGCGCTCCGTAGAGGTTGTTGAAGAGTTCGCTCATCTTGAAGTCTTTAACTTCGGTCTTGAGGAAACGCCAGGGCCATGTGCTGGTCATGTAATTGAAAAGTTGATCCAAGCCGGGCAGGGTCGGCTCTCCTGTCGTGAGCGATTCCCAGACGTATTTATCGAACCACGCATAACGCTGCGAGATGCGCGAGTATTTGCTGTAGTTGGTGTTGCACCAGTTGATCACGTCCGTGCTGATGCCGGGGATGCCGAGCAGGTCGAGCCAGTAGGGCGTGAAGCCCATCGCCTTCGCCGCGGAAACGCCCGCCATTGCGATGCGATAGTGACCGAAGCCCATGCGAATGGTGCTGACGATCACGCCGTTTTTTTTGTCCACGGGTTTGCCTGCCCCATCGCGGACGATGTTCTTCAGCCCGAAAATTTCCGCGCCGTGGGGGTGCTCTTCGACGCTCAGGTTGAACTTTTCGTTCGGGTCGTAATTGAACTTCTTCGCCAGCATGTCCTTCCACGCGTCGGCGGCGCGGGTTTGCCGTTCCGAAATGGGGTTGCCGTACACTTCGTAACGGCCGTTCTTCTTTTGCAGCATGATGAAAACTCTCCTTGAAGATGAAATGATTACAATGAGATGCAAACCGCGTCAACGTCGGGAGACCCTTCGATAAACTCAGGGCAACGCGTTGGAGTCCGTATCCTCTAAAACAACGAGATGCAAGCGGAGTCCAACGTCTCCAGACTTTGGAGCCAACGTCGGGAGACGTTGGAGTCCGTATCCTCTTTTTCAAACCGCCAGCCTTTTGGGCTGGCGGTTTATTTATTTTTTTACTATCCCTTCACGCCGCTGCCCGCCACACTCTCCACGAAGAACCGCTGACCGAGGATGAAGACGATCAACGGCGGGACAATCGCAATCGCCGCACCCGCCAGGATGAGGTTGGGCGTGTCGGAGGCGCGTCCGCGCAGGACGTTGAGCGCGAGGGTGAGGACGTGATTCTTTTCGTTGCCTACGTTGATGATGACCAGGGGCCAGATGAACGAGTTCCAGGCGTAGAGAAAGGTAAAGGTTGCCTGAGTCGCCAGGGCGGGGACAGAGGCGGGGATGATGATATCTTTGAGAATGGCAAAACGGGAGGCGCCATCCAACAGCGCGGCTTCTTCGATCTCCTTCGGAAAGGTGATGAAGTGCTGGCGCATGAGGAAGGTCCCGTAGGCGGTGAATATCCATGGGATGATGAGCGCGGCGAGGCGGTCGGTCCAGCCGATCAGCACCATCAACTGATACAGCGGGACGATGAGCATGACAAAGGGAATCATGATCGTCCCAAGATAAAACACGAAGACCGTATCGCGCCCGGGGAATTTCAAACGCGCAAAGGCGTATCCGCCAAAGACCGAGGTGGCAAGTTGACCGATCACCACCAGGACCGTGACCAGGGTTGTGTTGGTGAGCGCGCGCCCAAGGTTGTTAAGTTCGATGACTTCCGTGTAGTTTTCAGGATGCCAGTTGACATTTTCCACCGGCTCACTCAAGCGGACATTTTGGAAAACCGGTTCAGACTCAGGATTTTCGGGGTCAATGAATTCTCCAACCGTGGTTTGGCTGACGAGGATCATCGGGACGACCTGTCCATCCACTTCCACGTCGAAGAGTTTGACCTCTTCCCCATTGACGGTAATCTTCTGCTGGTTCATCACGCCGCCGGTCGGTTTGACTTCGCTGATGAAACGCTCGACGGTGTTTGCCTGGTCGTCAGCGGGCGCGTAGATACCGACCTTGATATTGCTTTTGGCAAGCGCGTACTCCTTGCGGGAGCCGTCCACATCCACAAAGTAAAGCGGAAGCGGCTCATCGTAGCCTTCCACTTGAATCGTGACCGGGTCGCGCGGCAGCATCCGCGGCGGATAGCGGAAGGTGTCGGATGGAATCTTGAAGGAGGTGGAAAGCATGTAAAGGAAGGGGAAGATCATGACGAACGCGAAGAATGTCAGCACAAAGTACACGCCGAAGTTGCCCAGGAAACGAACGAAACGATAGGATTTCATGTTCATGATAACCTCCGCCTAGCTTTCGTAAATGCTGGAACGGCGCTGGCGCTGGAACTGGATGAGCGTCAGACCGAAGATGACGATGAAGAGAATCCAGGCAATGGCGGAGGCGTAGCCCTGCTGGAAGTTTTGGAAGCCGGAACGATACAGATACAAGACCAATGTGATGGTCGAGTTGTTCGGTCCCTCCGGCGGGTTCATAAGGATGAAGACCTGCTCGAAGACCTGCATGGCTTGGATCGTGGTGGTGGAAACCACGTAGAAGGTCGTCGGCGCGAGCATGGGAATGGTGATGCCCCAGAACTTGTCCCAGACTCCGGCTCCGTCCACGGTGGCGGCTTCGTATAATTCGCCGGGGATGTTCTGCAAGCCTGCGAGGAAAAGCACGGTATTGAAGCCCATCGTCTGCCAGGCGGCGATGATGATGATGGCAAAGAGGGCGGTGTTCTCGTCGGAAACCCATTGGATCTTCGGGTCCACAACGGCGGCAGTGAACAGGTTGTTCCAAAACTCGATTCCCAGCGTGATGAAGTAATTGATGTACCCGATGGTCGCGTTGTACAGCCACTGCCAGACGAGGGAGATGCCAACGACTGCGGCGATGCTGGGCATAAAGTATACGGCGCGGTAGAACTTCATGCCTGGCAGTTTACTGTTGAGAATGTTGGACAAGACCAAAGCGGGGATCACGCTCAGGGGAACAGCGAACAGCACAAAGGTCAGGGTGTTGCGAAGCGCAAGCCAGAAAAATTTGTCGGCGGCGGCGAAGAGAATCCCGGTATTCCCAAAGGTGAAGCGTCCCACCTCGTCATAGACTTTGATATCCACGACGTCGCGCGCGAGCTGGTCGGGCGAGTCGAGCGTGGCAAATTTGATATTGAGAATCTTGGCGTAGTTTTCGAAACCGACCCAATTGGGCGCGCGGATGGCGTCTGAGTCTGTGAAGGAAAAGTAGAACGAAAGCAGCAACGGACCCGCAAAGAAGATGAGGAAACCGAGCAGATTCGGCGAGAGGAACAGCCAGCCGTTGATGATCTGTTCGTGCCCGGTCTTGACGTTGAGGGCTTGCGCCACGTTGGGGCGGCTCATGGACCAGAGCGAAAGGCCGAAGATTGCCAACCCGGCAACGGCGATTAATCCGCCCGGCTGGGCGAGTTTACCTATGAAATAAATAA
Organism: Candidatus Villigracilis adiacens; assembly: GCA_016703605.1. Classification (GTDB taxonomy): domain Bacteria; phylum Chloroflexota; class Anaerolineae; order Anaerolineales; family Villigracilaceae; genus Villigracilis; species Villigracilis adiacens. The sequence goes on from JADJBU010000022.1 coordinate 35,580, forward strand.
TGCCATTGAGCGCATCCACCTGCCAGAGGAAAAGGAGAAAGCCGCCCAGCATCACCCACCTGCTGACGGTCTTAAGGCTGCTCTCCGCGCTTTTGTTTTTGGTTGGGAAGTATTCCTCCAACATGCCGAGGAAATATCCCAGGGCGGTGATGCCGAGGTAGGGAACGCCTTTGCCAAAGGTCTCCCCCAGCGCGTCAATGCCAATGAAAAATTCCCCGGCATTGAGCGCGAATACGAAGCAGGCGACGAAGCCGAGATAATCCAGCGCGAGCGACGCCATGCGCCCGGCGTGATTGCGTTTGGAGATTTGAAATGCGCCGTAAGCGCTTGCCCCAATGCCGATGACGGCCCCCAGCGCGATCAGAATTTTTTGCCAGAGAGGGGTTTCCCCGGCTCCCGTCCAAAGCATGAGGATGGCGACTGCCGCCACGAAGGCGAACAACACGCGCCAAACCATGTGGATTCGCAAGACCAGGTTTGTCTGAGCGTCTATCCGTGATGGAGTCGTCATATTCTTATCTCCGTGAAAATGGGCATCCGCGCGGTTACAAAAAAATCTCAAAAGCGCAAAACAGTTTGAATCTTTGGGATTTCTTCGTACACCGGGAAAAGTGGGGCGGGCAATGTACTGCCCGCCCCACAAGTGTTACAGGGATTGCTTACTGGTTGAAGGCTTTGTTGGCTTCGTCGCAGATCGTCGCGCCGAAGTCTTCCACGGTGGTGGCTCCGGTCAACACGCCCTGGATGGCGGGATCCATGATCTTGTCGAACTCGGGCCACGAGCCAGCCCACAGCGGACCTTCAGCGGTCGGGGCGGCGGCGGGAGCGATGCCGTTCAGGAACGCCTGATTGTTGGCAGGCGGCGTGAAGGTGAGGAAGGCATCGAGCGCTTCCTGGCTCACACGGCTGGGAATGTTCGCGCCGAGAGCGGAGATCTTGCCCTGGGTTTCGGCGGTGGTCAGGGACTGAACGAGCGCCCAGGCTTCTTCGGGGTGTTCGGTGTTGGCGTTGATCACATACGCGCCCCAGAACAGCCAGTTGCCCGGCGTGCCGTTGGGACCGGCGGGCAGTTCAACGACATCCCAGTTGAAGTCCACGGTGCGGACACCCGGAGTCGCCCAGCGTCCGTTCTGGAACATGGCAACCTTGCCAGCGCGGAAGCCCGGTTCGGGGTCTTCGCCGTAAGGCACAGCTACATCGTAGTCCTGATAAAGCGAGCGTTGGAAATCGAGACCGGCAAGCGATTCTTCGGTGTTGAGCGCGCAGGCGGTGCGGTCTTCATTAAAGAAGCCGCCGCCAGCAGCGTTCAACCAGACGCCGTAAGGACCCCACCAGGCGCTCGCGCCGTAACCGTAAATATCAGAGCTGAGGGCGCGGGTCGCCTGGGACACTTCGAGGAAGGCTTCCCAGTCCCATTCGCCGTTGGCAGCCAGTTCGCGGGGATCGGCAGCGCCGGCTTCAGCGATCAGGTCGAGGTTCAGGTAGAGCGCAAAAGTGGACACGTCGCGGGGCAGACCCCAGACCGCACCGGAGCCGTCGCCGGAAGCGCCGGTTTCAGGGTTGTAGGTCAGGTGGTACATGGGACCTTCGTAGAAATCGGCGGCAGTGTAACCATCGGTCGCGGCAGCGAGGTCGGCGGCGTTGAGGATCAGTCCGCGGGAGGCGAAATCAGCCACGTCGGTTCCGGGAATCCAGAAGACATCCGGGGCGGTGCCGGCGGCAATTTCAGCGCGGAGTTGGTCCTGGTAGTTCGCGCCTTCGGAGCCGCCGGGTTCATAGGTTAATGTGATACCATCGAGTTGGGTATCGAGTTCAGTACTGATCTGGCTGTAAACGTCAATCTCTTCCTGATTGTCCGGGCGGGTGCGCCAGCGCAAGGCAACATCAGCGCTCGATGCTTCGGTGGCGGGAGCTTCAGTTGCCGCTGGGGCTTCCGTCACCGCTGGCGCTTCAGTTTCAGCGGGGGCTTCGGTGGCAGCCGGGGAACCACAGGCAGCCAGCACAAAAGAGGCGATTACCAGCAGCCCCATGATCTTCAAAAGCAAATTCTTTTTCATTTATTCTTCTCCTAGAAATTGGGCGAACAAATTGGCATACGGTTGGGTCGGGTTGGTCTTGCCTTTTGGGTATTACGAGCTCAAATCACCTCCTTTTACAGTGGACTGACGCACAACCAACTGAGCGGGTAATTTAAGAACGGTCTGCTCAACGGTATTGTTTTGAATAAGGTCGATCAACTTTCGGATGGCTTCCTGCCCGATCAGGGGCATATCCTGCCGCATGGTCGTCAGAGGCGGGTCGAAATAGGAAGACAAAGGCATATCGTCCACGCCGATGACCGAAAGCTGGTCCGGCACTTTCAAGTTGGCATCCCGCGCCGCGCGCATCACACCCATTGCCATGCGGTCATTCTGGGCAAAGACCGCCGTCGGCAGGTTTCCCTTCTTCACAAAGTCCGCCAGCGCATCGCTGCCAGAAGAAGCCGACCAATCCCCTTCAAAAACCAAAAACTGGTCGTACAAAATGCCAGTCTCTGCCAATGCAAGCTTAAAGCCCACAAGACGGTCCTGCGAACAATCCTCTTCCATCGGTCCGGTAACCAGACCGATGCGTTTATGCCCAAGCGAAATCAAATGTCGCGTGGCTTCGTATGCCACCTTCTCATCGTCCAATGAAATGGAGCAAACTTTCTCATCATGCGAACGAGCCCCCACGAACACAACCGGAAAGTTCTTTGGAATGTATTGATACCGGTCATCAGCATAGGGGTTGATGACGATCAACCCATCCACGCGGCGGTGCCCCACCAACTCATCCACCAAACCCTGAAACGCCTGCGGGTCTGAAGCAGACGAGGAAAGCACGAAATAATTAAACTGCCGGGCTTCCACTTCTGCGCCTTCAATAACACTGGCAAAGGTATAGTCTGTAAGATTGGGGGAAATAATGGCAAACGTATGGGTCGAACCGCGCGCCATCGAACGCGCGATCGCACTCGGGCGGTAGCCCAACTCCTCGATCGCCGCCTCCACCACCGCGCGGGTCTCCGGCAAAACATCCTCGCTGCCGTTGATGACGCGCGAAACGGTCTGGTGCGAAACACCCGCCTGGCGGGCAACATCACGAATGGTAGGACGGTTGATAGCCATTTGATTTAATGTGACCGGTCACGTGAACGGTAACATGAGTCTACAGAAAAATAACCCCCTTGTCAAGTAGGCAAAATCAAATGGGAGGCAGGCGAAGACGCAGTATGGCTATACGACAAACCTCGACACCTGATCTCCCGCGCCCCATGGATTTTTCTCACACAACCCGCGAAATCCAGGATGACCGAATCCGCATCGTCTACCATGGACAAAACCCCGCTTCCTCCTTAACCGCGGACTGGTCCGCCCACCCAGACTTTATCTCCCTCGAGCCGTTCCTCCCTGCCCCGCCCGCAGACGTAGACCTCGCCCGCATCAAATTTTTTAGCGCACTCTATAAAACATCCACGTACAGCCAATTTAGCGCATGGTTCGCGGGAATACCTTTTTCTGCTGGGGTATAATTCGCGGGCTTATGGAAGGATTTCTCGGCAATCAACTGCGCGGATACAAGGTTCAGACCTCGGTGTACGAAGGTCCACTCGACCTGTTATTGAGCCTGATCGAACGCGCCGAATTGGATATTACAGCCGTCTCGCTCGGATCGGTGACAGACCAATACCTCGCCCACCTGCAGGGATTGGAGCAATTGATTCCCGACGAGATTTCGGCGTTCCTGGTGATCGCCGCCAAACTGGTGCAGATCAAGTCGGAGGCGCTCCTGCCGCGCCCGCCCGAACGCGAACCCGGAGAGGAAGACCCGGGTCAGTCGCTGGTGGAGCAATTGAAGCTATACAAGCGCTACAAGGAAATTGCCGAATGGATGGAAGACAGACAGTCTGAAAACCTGCGCGCTTTTCTGCGCGTCGCCCCGCCGCCCAAGGTGGAGCCAAAACTCGATCTCTCGAACCTGACGCTGGAGAAACTCCTTGGCGCGGCCGAGTCTGCGTTTGCAAAGGGAAATGACAAGAAGCCGCTGGGGACGGTCATCACCCCGCCCAAGGTGACCATCCGCGAGAAGATCGACCTGATCACGAAGACCTTGAAGAACATCCAACGCATGACCTTCAGCGGGCTGATCGCCGATAAGGCAAGCCGGGTGGAGGTGGTCGTTACGTTTCTCGCCCTGTTGGAACTGGTCAAACGCTATCGCGTGACCGCAAGGCAGGACACGCTCTTCGGAGATATCGAATTCGAACGCAGCGAGGATTGGAACGACGAGGAAGAAATCGAGATCGAGTTCGAGTAAACCGGCGTTCAATGGGCTTTATCTGAATAACCGACCCGCAGGCTGGAAAAGGAACCCCTCATGACTTTATTGCTTCTCATTCGACATGGTGAAAATGAATACGTCAAGACCGGGAAAATGGCGGGACGAATTCCCGGCGTACACCTGAATGAAAAGGGGCAGAAACAGGCTCAGGCGCTGGGTGAGGCGCTGCGCGAGACGCCGATCAAAGCCATTTACGCGAGTCCGCTCGAGAGGGCGATGGAGACTGCCGCGCCGATCGCTGAGTCGCATAAACTGGTCATCCAACAGGAAGCCGACCTGATGGATACCCATGTCGGCAAGTGGCAGGGAAAATCGTGGAAGCTGCTGGCGTTGAAAAAGGAATGGAAGATCGTGCAGAATGCGCCGTCGCGGTTTCGGTTTCCCGAGGGCGAGTCTTTTCCGGAATGTCAGCTGCGCATCGTCAATGTATTGGAACGGGCGATCAAAAAACACAACAAGCCGCAGGATATTGTGGCGGTGGTCTTTCATGCAGACCCGATCAAACTGGCGGTGGCGCATTTTATCGGAATGCCGCTCGATCACTTTCAACGGCTGGGGTGCGATACCGGCTCGCTGACCGCGATCCATGCGGGTGAAACGGGGGCGCATTTGGTGAAGATGAATTACCGCCCGCCGTTCGATTTTTTGCCGAAGAAAAAATAACATGCCGTGGATCAAGCAAATCCCGATTGAAGAGGCCACCGGCTTGTTGAAAGCCCAATTCGACTCGGCGCTCAAACGCGCCGGGCGGGTGTGGCATATCGTTCACATCATGTCGCTTAATCCGCGCGCGATGCGCGACAGCATTGGTTTTTACGCCACGATCATGATGGGCGATTCGCCGCTTTCGCGGATGCAGCGGGAAATGCTGGCGGTGGTCGTTTCGGTTGAAAATCATTGCCGCTACTGAACGCAATCTCATGCGCATGACCTCCGTGTTGAGGTCGGAAAAATCTTGGATGATGTTGAAGCGGATGCATTCGTCCATGCTGTGGCGCGGGATTGGAAAACCGCGCCTCTTGCGGATGCAGACAAGGCGCTGTGTCAATTCGCCGCCAAGCTCACCCAGTCACCGGCGGGCATGTCACCCGCTGACTTGGACGAACTCCGCAAACACGGGTTCGATGACCGCGCCATTCACGATGCGACGCAGGTCATCAGTTATTTCAATTACATCAACCGCGTTGCAGACGCTCTCGGCGTTGAGCCGGAAGATTTTATTCTGCCGTGGGGTAAATGATGGCGAAACTCAAACTGGATTTGCACGATATTTACAATAAAGGCGGCATGATCGATAAGGAGTTAAACCGCATTGTGGAGGAAGCCATCGAGCGCAAGGTTGAACTGGTGGAGATCATTCCCGGCAAGGGCAGCGGGCAATTGAAGAAGAAAGTTTTGCGGTTTCTAAATCAATCGCACATCAAGAAACTGTACCACCGCGTCGAAAAGGACGACAAAAATTTTGGGCGGATTTTTATTCATTTCAGATTTTGATTAGCTATGTCATTGCGAGGGCGCCCCTGCTTGGCGCCTTGCGCCACAATCCCCAACTCGCGAGGAGATTGCTTCCTCGGTTAATGCATTCTCCTCGCAATGACATTTTTTATTTCCACAACTTTGCCAACTCGTTCAGTGAGTTGTAATATGGCTCAACGCTTGGGATGAAGTGCGCCTCGTTCTTCGCATGTGGACCGACGCCGGATTGTCCCCACACCACAGCCTGACCGCCGGGAGCAAAGCGCGCGCTCGTGCCGGGCAGTTTCCTGCCGATGCGCGGCTCAGACTCACCTGCATTTTTTACTGCTTCGATCAGCGCTTTCAACGCCGGGTTATTCGGGTCGCACGCCACGCCGTTCTCCATGACAGTGAACTTCACTTCCAGTCCGTTTTCGGCACAATATGCTTCAACCTTCGACTTTAGACCTTCGACATCATCCTGCGGAATAGCACGAATTTCAACACCCAGCACACCCTCACCTGCAGTGACGTTATACACACCCGGCGTTCCCACATTGATAAACGGGAATTTGGCTTGCGATTGCCAGCCGTCTGCCGATCTGAGTGTGAGATGTTTTGCAAATAGTTCGTTCAAGGAGATACGAGCGGCGATCAGTTTATCGCTCAAGTCGCCGCTGCCAGCCACGCCGCTATGAGCCTTGGCTCCGCGGGCGATCACATCGAAGCGCATCACGCCGCGGTTTTCGATACAGATCTCACCAAAGATTTCATTGCCTTTTTCGCCGGTACGTTCGCCCGCAATGAATAACGAGGGGGTGTAGGGACGACCATCTCGGTCGCCCAATGCTTTCAGAACATGCGGTGTACCCCATTCTTCAGCTTCGCCATTTTCCTCATTACCAACCAACAATAATGAAATATTTGGATAACCGCGAAGGTAATCCCTACGCATATCCTTCATCCACACCAGATAGGTGGCAACGACGGTTTTCATATCCGCCGCGCCGCGCCCGTGGAGGTAATCGCCTTCGATGCGCGGACTGAACTGCGAGTCATCGGGTTCGGGTTCGACCACATCAAAGTGACCGGTGAGGAGAATTGGTAATTGGTGATTGGTAATTGGTGATTGGGGGAAAGTCGCATAAACGGCGGGGTATTTCCCGTCAAAATATTTCACTTCCAAGCCAGCATTTCGTAGATAGTCATCCACGAGAGAACCGGCGCGATGGACTTCATCAAGGCGCTCATCGGGGCAGGCAGTGATGGATGGAATGCGGATCAATTGTTGGGCAAGATCGAGGATTTCGGCGGTTTTGTTCGGGTAAGAAATCTCCACCACGGCTTGGGCGCGGGCGCGGTATGGAATGGGCGCATTCGGCACCTGGCGGGCGGCTTCGCGGCTGCGCTGAACATACTCAGCGATCTTTGAAGCGTCCGTGCCCAATGTGTTGTAATCGGCACAGACCTGTTCCACATCCGCTTTGACCTGCGCTTCATGCTCGTAGAAAAATTCCTTGAGCAATTCCATTGGCACTTCGTCACTGCCGCCAATTTCCATTTTGAGGCGCGCGCGGATCTTTTCAGCCGTATTGCGCCCGCCTTCGGACATTTCCACGAGCGGATGCAGGTCGTTCCACATATTGAGGGATTCGGCAAGCGGCTTGATCTCGTTCAATGTCCACTTGAGAAAATCGCGCACAAGGACGGGCTTGCCGGTGAGCGGATTTTCGATCTCGGCTCTCAGACCATGTTTTGCAGCAAGTTCTTCGTTGGCGCGGGCGCGGGTGATGTCTTCGCTATCGTAACGGAAACCGCGCGCAAATTTCGGATCGGCATAGATCTTCAACATCAGCAAATAGCGGAAGGTGATGTTGGCAACATCCACATCGAGGCTGTGAGCGCCTTCGTCCACGCGAATTTCCACGCGACCCATTGGCAGGTTGATACGCGCCATCAAATTCTGACGTTCAACCTGACGCGCCATTTCTTCCGGCGGAGTGGATTGACCCGCAGCGAAGAGTCCGCGGGCGTAGAGCGATTCGAGTTGTTCGCTTGTCGTTGAGATAATACGTTCTACCGGTTCAGAGAAACTACGGGCACGGACGGGCGTCCAGTTGTTATTACCGAAACGCACCCCACGGCGGACAAGGTCGTAGGAGATTTGCAGGTAATCGTTATACGAACGATAAAGGTCGGGCAAATCCACTTCGCGCGGATTCGGGAAGGTGAGGTTGCGGATCGAGTCGAATTCGGTGAGGATGACCGCAGCGTGTCCGTCCTTGACCTGAGCCTGCATCGGCGTGGATGCACTCGTCGCAATGAAGAGCGAGGCAAAAGCACGTAAGAGGCGCGTGGCAGTGATGTAAAACTCAGACTTGTAATCATCCAAATGTTTGTCGCCACGTTCACTGGGAGAGAGGTGCATGAAGTCCCAGGCGAAGAGCGGGTCGGGTAACGAGATGTTTGTATGAATGCCTGTCGTGGCGAGGGTGTCACCATAAAGGTCAACGCATTTTTCAAGATAGCGGCGCTTGGCTAAAGACCAATTGCCAGGAATCGATTGGTGACCGATATCGGTGAGGAAGAGCAGATTGCCATGCCAGTAATGCAGGCGTTCACCGAAGTTCAACCCGGCGCGATGCAAGGCGTTCATAAGCGAGGCTTCCATCAGGCGGGCTTCGTAGATCGCACCGCGCGGCGTGTAATACGGGCGGGTCGCCCATTCCACCATCCAGTGGAAGACTTCGAGCTGGCTGAATTGCTTCTGCCAACCGGGAATGCATTCGGCGCGGAGATAATCCACGAAGGAGTGCTGACTGGGTCCGGCACCGACTGTCAGTAACGGACGCAGGTCGGCATCGAGCAGGTTCCATTCCTGTTCAAAACCAGCAAGACCGCCTTGCGGTTTGTCTTTCATGGCTTCTTCGAGCGCGAGTTGGTATTTTTCGGCGAATTGTTGGGGCATGGAGAGTTCCTAAACTAAAAAGTCTTGTGTACGATAATAGCTTGATATAGAAGAGAAAGAGGAAAGAAAATGCAATCTTTCTTCTTTCCTCTTTCTTTCTTTAGTTTACTTCTTCAGTTCGTTCAAGCCTTCCATCAATCGTTTGAACGCGCCTTCGGTTCGTTCCACGGGTGTGGCATAGGAGAAGCGGATCCAGTCATTGCCGAAGGGCGAGAAGAATGCGCCGGGGACAATGGCGATGCCGTGATTTTCGGCAAGGTATTGACCCAGTTGTTCGGTATCTGCCCAACCTTTGGCTTTAATAAATTCGCCCACATTCATGAAGGCATAATAGCCTTTGCCAATGATATGTTGAAGTCCGCTTTCGGCGAGGAGTTTCTTGAGCGCAACGCGGCTGGCGTTGGTCGGTTCGATGATGGTTTTGGCGGCTTCTTTGAATCCCATTTCGTAGGCAGCCATGGCAACGGCGAGCGAGAAGAACGAAGGGATGACTCCATGTGAGGCGCGTGCGGTGATGAATTTGAGCACGGACTCGTCCGCGATAAGGTGGCAGTTGCGGATGTTCGAGCCGCCCAGGGATTTGGTGATGCCATCCGAGGAACATGATGCGCTTGCGTTCTTCGGGCGTGAAGTTCTTGAGGAAGGAGTTCAAATCCATCGGCGATTCGTCGGTGACGTAGTGATACATCCAATCGAAGAGCACGAAGGCGACACCTGCTTCGAGCGCGGCTTTGGCAAGCGAGACTTGCTTTTCAACGGCGATGGTCATGCCGGTGGGATTATCTGGGTTGGTAATGACGATGCCCGCGATCTTGCGCCCTTTTGATTCGGCGAATTTGACGCTTTCGCGAATCGCATCTTCTGAATACGCCCAGCCTTGCGCGGGGTCACCGGGAGCCCACAAGACATTCGCACCAACTCCGTACGGACCCCAGTTATATGAAATCCACGGCACGCGCGAAACCATAATGAGGTCACCCTGGCGTCCATGCCCCAAAGCCAGCATGGCTTGATAGGCCTTATTCAAGGCATCACGTCCACCCGCGGTGCCGAGCGCGTTGGCGGGTCCCCAACCAGAAGACGAGTCTAACTTCCAATATTGCTCAATAACAGACTTGCGATAGGCGTCGGTGCCGAACGGCATATCGTAGGCCGTACCATGCTCGAGTTGGAGTTGAAGCGCGCGTTCCAGAAGCGGCTTGGGCGTTCCAGGAAGCGATGCGCCGCCGTCGCCTTGGGATGCATCAAATATTTTTGCCCCGGCATTTTTCTCCAGATAGACCTTCAACGATTTGTTGATGAGGAACATGCGGGACGGCGGAATATCCATCATCTGCTTGAGATGGTCACTGACCGGAACGAGGTGTTTTTCGTCCACAGCAAGGACGGGTGTGGTGTTGGAAATGCTCATGGTGATTTCTCCTTAAGAAAAAATGCCCCGATCTCTCGGGGCATTTGGTGTGCCTAGTTGGCTTGAACTTGTTGCTGTTCACCTGACAACCACCAATGCCCCGAACCGATATCGGTGCGAGTGGTATTGGTATTGTTGCGGTCATTAAGATTGAACATTGCGCGCAAGCATACCACCGGGGGCGCACATGCGTCAAGTAGAACAAGTCTATAGACTTGTTCTACCCGCCAGACATCGCGCCCACAACGCGGAATGGTTCGCGCCCTTCCAACACAGCAGCGGGGATGGACGTCTCCCACGGCTCCAGCGACCAATCCTGTCCGCAGGCAAAGAAGCGGACAAAGTCGCGGCGCTGACCCGTGACCTGATCGCGGATGGTGCCGCGCAGCATGGGATACGTCCGCTCCAACGCCTCTACCACGGACCGGATGGTGGGTTCGCCTTCGACGGAGATTTCCACCTCTCTGCCTGTTCGCGCCAAGTTTTGCAAATGATACGGCAGGACGACGCGGATCATTTCAGGGTTTGCACTTCCACCGAAAGAACGGCGGGCAAATTGCTGACGATGGGCATCCAACTATCGCCTGAGTCGGAAGAGACGTAGACCTGCCCGCCCGTGGTGCCGAAATAAATGCCGCACGAATCGAGCGTATCCACCGCCATGGCGCTGCGCAAAATGTTGACATAACAATCTTCCTGCGGCAAGCCTTTTGTCAACGCTTCCCAATCATTGCCGCCAGTCCGGCTGCGATAGACGCGCAATTTGCCATCGGGCGGAAAATGTTCCGAGTCGCTTTTGATCGGCACAACGTAGATCGTTTCCGGCTCATGGGCGTGGACAGCGATCGGGAAACCAAAATCGCTGGGCAGGTCCCCGCTCACTTCATGCCACGAACCGCCCGCATCCTCACTGCGCATCACATCCCAATGCTTTTGCATAAACAATACATTCGGGCGCGAGGGATGCATGGCAATATTATGGACACAATGTCCCACTTCCGCTTCGGCGTCGGGCAGTTCAAAAGGAGAATTCAACCCGTTGTTGATCGGCGCCCAACTCACACCGCCATCTTCGGTACGGAAAGCGCCCGCCGCCGAAATGGCAATGAACATGCGTTTGGGATTGTTTGAGTCCTGCACAATGGTATGCAGACACATGCCGCCCGCGCCCGGCTGCCAGAGATTCCCTTTCACTTCACGCAGACCCGCAAGTTCGTGCCACGTCTGCCCGCCGTCGGTGGATTTAAACATGGCAGCATCTTCGACGCCCGCATACACCGTGTCCGCCTCGGTAAGGGACGGAGCCAACAGCCAGACGCGCTTGAACTCCCAGGGGTGCTGTGTGCCGTCGTACCACATGTGTGTACCGGGCGTGCCTTCGTAGGCGAATTGATTGCCCACCGGCTCCCACGTCTCGCCACCATCGTCTGAGCGTTGGATGATCTGCCCAAACCAGCCGCTGGACTGTGACGCATACAACCGGTTCGGGTTCACCGCCGAGCCGTTCATGTGATAGATCTCCCAGCCCGCAAAGTGCGGACCAGAGACCTTCCACTTTTTTCGTTTTTTATCCGAAGTCAAGATAAACGCGCCTTTGCGGGTTCCAACCAACAATCTCACTCCACTCATGGCATTCTCCTTTACGCTTAAAAGTCACAAAAAAATTTATGGGCGGCCCCCCCCCGGGGGGGAAAAAGGGGTCGGGGGGGGGGGGGGGGGGGCCCGTCGAACTTACAACTCGAAACTCATCACCGCCCGGCGCGCCAGCCAGGATGGGCATTGCCTCGGCGATCAGCGCTCGTACCTGCGGGTCTTTCAACGAAGCATCGTGCGCTTCTTTGTCGTCCCACATTTCGAAGACAGACACGGCATTCTCGTCCTTCAGGTCTTCAAGGACGATGTACGCCCGGCAGCCCGGCATGGACGTGACCAATGCCGAAGCGCGCACCAGAATATCGGAAAGCATCGCACGCTTGCCGGGCTGAGCCGGGAGGGTTCCTGTCATGGCATACATAATTCGATCCTTTGAGGCTTGGCATTCGGAATGCGGCGAATCTCGCCCCGCGCCTCCAGGTCCAGTTTAACGGTGGTGCAATACCACATGACCGATCCGTCGAACCGGCCCTGCATTTGATCGTCGAGCAGGGCGGCAAGTTCTATGAAGGGCATTGCGCCATTGCGTTTCAAGGCGGCGAGAATGGCGCTTCGCATCAGATCGTATTTTGCCTTTTCGATCTTAACGCCCTTCTTCGCGGCATCGGGGTGCAAGGTCATGATCGTGTCGTTCATGGCGTCTCCTAGCGTTTCATGCTCTGATAAACGGCAAGGATGTTTCCATCCGGGTCCTGAAAAATCCCAAACCAGCCCATGCCGGGGATCTCGGTCTTTTCATTCAGGACTTTGCCGCCGAGCATTTTCACTTTTTCAAGGTCGGCATCCACATCGTCGCTGTCTATGTAAACGGTCACGCGTCCCGCCGGGCTTTCTTCGGAGATCTGCGGGAAGCCGCCGCCGGAACTGTCCGCCGCCTCCCACATGACGTAGTTCATCTCTGGCATGGGCATGATCTTCCACCCGAACAGTTCGCGGTAGAACTGCCCCGCCTTGTTCGGGTCTGCGGCGGGAATCTCGACATGGACAACATTTCGTTTGGACATGGTTCTCTCCTTTTCAAGTCGGACAAATATTGTCTATTTTAGAACATTTTTTCTATTTCCGCAACCCCACCGAAGGACTATTTTGCAACAAAAAACGCCTGCCCCGCTTACAGTGGGACAGGCGTTGCGTTAATCTTGTTTTGCGCCGCTAGGGTACTCCGTTGTTTTGGGGGATGCTCCTAATCTCACAAGCATCCTGACCTTCATTCCAGCTGCAATTCAGGTTTGCGACACAATGCGCTTCTGTCTTGATCGGAGCACAGACGTTATCCACGAACTCGGAGCATTTTACGGTAAGGACGCGGGCAGTGACGCACCCCGTCCCGCTGAGCGCCTCTTCGCGGACCGGAACACACGCCGCCGACCCCTGGTCGAAGATAAAGCCGGGGGCGCAGCCGGGGGCCGTCCCGCCTGCCGGAGGTTGGCAGCATTGGAAACCATCGTTGTAGGAATATCCCGCAGCGCATCCGGCATAGGTCTGGCTTGCGAGGGATGCATTATCGATGCCGAAGGGGGCGTTTGTCTCGCCGTTCGGGGGGGCGCACATCCCAGCCAATTCATCGAAGTACAAGCCGACCGGGCACGTGCCATCCACAGCCGGACCGACTGCGCAGGATTGCTCGCTTCCGCGCATGACCGTCACGTATCCGATTGGGCAGCCGCCTGCCGAAGGTTGGGCAAGGATCGGGGTGTAGGAGCAAGCCCCGGTCGCAGGATCGAGCGTATATCCGGCGTCACAGAAAGAGTTCAGGCTGGAGACGTCCGGCTGGTTCGTACAAGCCGGGTTGCAAACTACGATCTCGTTGGTAGATTCGATGCTGCGCGGTCCCTTGCAGACGAGGGTGCGAATCCCGCCCTCGTTTCTTTCCTCGCACTGGATGCGTGTGCCGCGTTCCTCCCAGGTTGCCCCAAACGAGACCTGCACCACGCCGTAGCCGTCGCCCTGCTGACAGTATTGGTTGACCTGAACCGCCTCTGGAAGTTCGCAGGAGGTGGACGCTTCCACCTGGTTGGCGGGAACGTGCGCGGTCAACTGGCAATAGGGAGCGAAGGGCTGGGGGTTTGCCACCGCGCAGCGGAAGCCAATATCGCGCCCGCTGTCGGTTTGTTCGTTATAACGCCGAATGGCGGATGCAACCTGGGTTTCAGATGTTTCGAATGAACTTCCACGCACGACCCGGTATGCGCCAGTTGCGGGTCCGGTGGGGTTCTCGGTTGGAGACTGGTTATAGTATGCCGCATCATACATGTCGAATGCCCACTCGAAGACATTGCCAGCCATGTCGTACAGCCCAAAGGGACTTTTTCCATCGGCATAAGCATCGACGTTTGTGGTGCGCCCATAACAGTTGCCAAAGTTCAACAAGCTGCAGGTCGGCTCGGAATTCCCCCACGGATAGGCGTTGCTGTTCGCGCCGCGCGCCGCTTTTTCCCACTGCGCTTCGGTCGGCAGGTTTCCCTGAATCCAATTGCAATATGCCTGACTCTGATCCCAGGTGACACCCACGACCGGATGGCTGGCATATTCAGGGTTGGTAAAAACAGGTCCGCCAAGTTCCTGCGACGGCGCGGAACAAACGCCTGCCTTGACGCATAGTTCGTACATACGGTTGGTCACCTTGGTCTGCTGGATCCAAAATCCATCCAGCGATACCGAGTGCGCAGGCGCGTCGAAGCCGCCATCCCCCATCGTGAAATTTCCGGCAGGGATATAGATCAAGACGCTGCCGTCGATCCATTTGATCGATTCGCCGCTTTGCGGTCCGCCAAGCGCGACCGGTGCGGAGGGTTGATCCGGGGTCGCGCTCGCCGCCTCAACGGGCTGGCTGGTTGCTGTCACCACTACGGTGACGATTTCGGGAGTGGGCGCCGCGCACGAAGCGAGAACGAACACCACCGAAAAACACAGCCCCAGAATCGCATTCCTTGCTTTTTTCATTCAATCTCCTTTTCTCATGAATCGTGAGACTGAATAATTATAATGCAGACAAAAATCCGGGCTGACACGCCCGTGCCAGCCCGGAAAATTCTTATCCCGCTATCATTTAAAACTACGGTTCGTTACATGTACATATCGCGGGTCCAACGTAAGTTAAAGGCTCCCGGCATACCAGGTATTGGGGATTGCAGCCTTCCTCGACCTGTTCTTCGCCTGCCGCCTGCCCGGGCAATGGGCAAAGCCCTGGTTCGCTGCCGGTCGGTTGGAATCCAATTGCCATGCGGCAGGTATTGTCTAGCGCCGAAATCTCCTTAATCGGATAAAAAATATCCAGCTCGATCAACGCCGCGCCAGCCTGCTCATGGGTAAAATGATCGCTGAGATCGAATAGCGCCGGATCCAAATTTTCCTCGCCAGCCCATAACCCAGCAAGGAATCTTTCACTGCCCTTTAACACATCGGTCTTAATGGCTAGCTGGACAACATTTGGTTCTTCTGCCGACACGCGCACCCAAGCCATGTCTGGATCAGCCCCAATACCATCGCCAAATTCCTGCGATTCAAACCCATCGCTGACCGCTGAATGCTCATCCGTTATGGACGGGCTTTCCCCGCCCACGTCATCGTTGGCGTCAAACCAGGCGCTCACGCCAGCAGTAGTCCATTCATTCGAAACCGGATTGGACGCGAGAACCAGCCACTCGCCATCGCCATCAATATCAAAGTCAATTTCGATACCATATCTCCCCGATAATTCGCGGCTCGACTCGTCGTTTTTCGTCACAATGGAAACATAGATCCAAACATCATCCACATATATCGTTCCCTCCAAAATATCCAGGTAGGGATAATACTCATCCATCGCCTGCGCATTGAAGGGGCGCTCGAAGCGGGTAAACGTAAATCGGTCGCCGCCCGGCGCGCGGTTATCCTCGGCAGTCACCGAAGAATCCTGGTCGCCCACCACGCCGCTCGGCTCTTCAGGAAACTCCCCGGGAACAACCGTATGCTCGACCGTGGCAGTCGGCTCGATAGTTGGTTCGGCGGCGGCTTCACTCGTTGCCGGGGCGTCGGCCTCCACAACAACAGGTTCGGTCGCCGTTCCCGATGCCGTCCCGCAGGCAAGCGTCACAATGACAAGACTTGCAAGAAATAAATACGCTTTACTTTTCATTTTCTCTCTCCTTTGTCATTGTCAGTATATTTCGATTTCAAAAAAACTCCATAAGACATAGGTCTTATCTCGCGCCGCGAATCTCCTCCACCGCGCCGGGGTTGACCAGCGACGACGTATCGCCCAAATCCTGCCCCAAATACGCCGAACGGATCATCCTGCGCATCACCTTCGCGTTGCGCGTCTTCGGCAGGTCGTTCACAAACAGGATCGCCTTCGGCGCAAGCGGCTTGCCCATTTCAGCCACAACCATCTCATGCAATTCCCGACGAAGAGCCCCGGTTCCCTCCACGCCGGGAGCGGTCACAGCGAAAAGGACCAGTTCGCTCCCCTTGACCTCATGCGGCACGCCGATCGCCGCCGCCTCCACAATGGATTCGTGCCGCACAAGAATCGACTCCACCTCAGCCGGACCCAGCCGCTTCCCCGCGATCTTGATCGTATCGTCCGAACGTCCCAGGATGTACCACAACCCATCATTGTCAATGGCGGCAAAATCGCCATGCGCCCAAACGTTTTCCCAGCGCGACCAGTACGTATCCAAATAGCGCTGCCTGTCCTTCCAAAACCCGCGGGTCATCCCGATCCACGGCGACCTGATGACCAGCTCGCCAACCGCGTTGCGCACAGGGTTCCCATTCTCATCCACCACATCCGCATCCATGCCGGGGCAGGCGGCGGAGAACGCGCACGGCTTGAGCGGCAGGAGCGGATTCCCCATCACGATCCCGCCGCTGATCTCCGTCCCGCCCGAATAGTTGATGATGGGAATCTTCGAACCGCCGACCTTTTCAAACAGCCACATCCACGGGTCCGGGTTCCATGGCTCACCCGTCGAGGCAAAGCATTTCAACGAAGACAGATCGCGCGCCTTAAAATGCCCGTCTCCATGCGGAATGAGAGACCGGATCAAAGTCGGCGACACCCCCATCTGGTTGACCTTGTGCCTCTCCGCCAACTCCCACAAACGAGCCGGGGATGGGAAATCCGGCGCGCCATCGTAAAGGAACATCGTCGCGCCGAGAATCAAACTGCCGAACACCAGCCACGGACCCATCATCCAGCCCATATCCGTCATCCAATAAATAACATCGCCGCGATGCGCATCCGTCCCAAACGCCATATCCTGCGCCGCCTTAACCGGGAATCCGCAATGCGTGTGCAGTGCGCCCTTCGGTTTGCCCGTGGTGCCGGAAGTGTAAATGATCATCAATGGGTCTTCAGCAGAGGTCTTTTCGGTCTCGCAAACATCGCTCTGAGGATCAACCAACTCATGCCACCATAAATCTCTTTCCTCTTTCATCTTTATATTTTGCCCCGTTCGTTTGAGCACGATCATATGTTTCAGGGTGGGGATATTTTCCGCCGCCTCATCCGCAATGGATTTCATCTCGACCGCCCTGCCGCGCCGAAAGGCGCCATCTGCCGCAAACAATGCCTTGGCGTCGGCGTCCGCCATGCGCGAAACGATAGCGCCCGCCCCATACCCGGAGAACAAAGGCAGGATGATGCCCCCGATCTTGGCAATTGCCAGCAGGGCAATCACGATCTCCGGCGTCATCGGCATGAACAAACCAACCGCATCGCCCTTGCCCAGCCCTAGTGAACGCAGGGCATTTGCGGCTTTGTTCACCTCCTTGAATAACTCATCATAGGTCAGCGATTTGCCCGCCCCCTCCTCCCCTTCCCAAATCACCGCTTTCTGCCTTCCGCTTTCTGCCCCTTGCCTTCCTGCATCCTCCTTCATCCTCACTCGTTTATCCACACAGTTATGGACGATATTCATCCTGCCGTCCACGCACCATCGCGGAAACTGGTTTCCCCCGCCAAGATCGACCGCGCTCGAATAAGGTTCATAAAACTCAATATCCAGAAATTTCAAAACCGCGTCTGTAAACCATGCAATGTCCGCAGTGGACTTCTTCATCAATTCATCGAACCCAGCAATGCCGCGCAGGCGCATAAAGCGCGTGAGGTTCGCCTCTTCGATTTGCCCCGGCGAGGGACGCCAGACGATCTCACCGCCAAAAGTGAATTGCTCGGTCATGGATACTCTCCTCTTTAAGTGATGAAACGATTCTAACCTCAAGGCAGAATGAACACAATGCGTTTTTACATTCAGTCAAATAGTACGAATGGCTTGCGGTGAAGCAAGTCGCAGGGCGTATAATCCCGCCATCGTCAATCGGAGGATGATCCCCAATGCCCGAAAACACCATGAACCTGAAATTGATCAAATGCCCCAGCTGCGGCGGACCCATCGACCCGCCCGGCGGGGAAAGCGCTATCAGATGCCCCTACTGCGGAAGTTCCGTGGTCATCCCGGAAAGCCTGAGGAAACCCGCCGCGCCATCCAACCAGTCCCCTTCTTCCAACCTGTTTGGGGATGTCGACGCGAACTCCCTGCTCGGTTACAGCGCGCAATGGTCGCAGGTGGTCCAACTCGCCCAGCAGGGACGGAAGGAGGAAGCGGTTCAGAAATACATGAGCTTCTCCCCCGTCAATGAAACGGATGCGCAGCGGACGGTGGAAGGGCTGGCGCTATCGCAAGTCTATGACGTCAGCGCCTACACAGCCAGCATCGCGCCCATGGTGGCAAGTTACACCGACACGGCCAAGAAGATCACCGCCTGGTCGTTTGGGTTCAGCTGCCTGATCACCGGCTTCATCATGCTCATGGTGCTGCTTATCGTCGGCGGAACCCTCTGGGCAGTCTTCAATTCATTCTAATTCGACCCCATGGAAGAAACGCTTCTCTGCCCATCTTGTGGCGGACCCAACGACCCCGTCCCCGGAGCCAGCCGGATGCCCTGCGCCTACTGCGGCGCGAACCTGACCATCCCAAAGAAACTACAAAAAACGGCGAAACCGGCGGCGGCGAAAAAAACGTCCACGGTCAAACCGCTGCCAAGTCTTGAAAAGGACGCGCCCGACCTCCTCCGCAAAGCGCAGCCGGTTGTCGTTAAAGCCTGGAACACCTATGTATACTGGACGTGGTTTCGCCGCCTGCTGCCCGGCTGCCTGATCGTTTTGCTCATCGGCCTTTTTGCCTGCCTGGCATTGGGCGCCCTGCCAATTGTTTTTGGGTTACTCGGCTAACTTAAACCTCAGGAACAGACGGTCTCCGGCAGTCCGCGCAATATCCCCGCTATCGGGCTTGTTCGCATTCATGCGAATACCCATCGGCTTTGCGGCCTGGGGGACGTGGCGCAGGTATTCATACATCCGCGCCTCAACTGCCCTTTCATCCGTTTCGGTTTCGGCAAAAGCCTGGACCGTTTTGCGTTTCAAGAACAAACCCACCGGCGCGCCGCCCTGCAAATTCCGCCACCATATGCGTTCGCGGCTGGTGATGACCCAAAGATACTCCCCCTCCACATAATACCCAACCGGCATGGTATAAGTCCTGCCGGTCTTGCGCCCGGTGACGGTGATCAGCATCATGCCGCCGCTCAACATGCCGTGAAAGGGCGAACGAAGCGCCCAGCTCATAAAATCGTTTCCGTTCATTCCATTACTCCTTGATACGCCGACACTTTACCCGAATCTGCGCCACCTGGTCAGTGTCAAAAATCACTTCGCGCTATAATTCGAAGAAATCCCTGCCGGAGAATCCCCATGTCCAACGTCTACGAATCGAAGCACCCCCTGATCGCCCATAAACTCTCGCGCCTGCGGGACAAAAATACCGAGCCAAAAAAATTCCGCGAACTGGTGCGCGAGATCGCCGGGCTGCTCGCCTACGAAGCCACCGCCGACCTCGCCACCTCCCCCGTCGAGATCCAAACCCCGCTTGCCAAAATGCAGGCACAACAGCTTAAAGAAAAAATCGGGCTTGTCCCCATCCTGCGCGCCGGGCTTGGCATGGTGGAAGGCATCTGGGAACTCATGCCAAGCGCCGAAGTCTGGCACATCGGCTTGTACCGCGACGAAAAGACTCTCAAGCCCGTTGAATACTACAACAAACTTCCCATCGAGCCGCGAGTCGCCGTCTGCCTGATCCTTGACCCCATGCTTGCCACAGGTGGTTCCGCCACAGCCACCGCCGAAGTTCTAAAAAAATGGGGCGTGACCAAGATCAAATTCGTCGGTCTCATTGCCGCGCCCGAGGGCATCAGGGCAATGCAAACCGCCCACCCGGATATCGACATTTACATTGCCGCCGTCGACAAAAAACTAAACGAACACGCCTATATCGTGCCAGGCTTGGGCGATGCCGGAGACCGGCAGTTTGGAACGGGATAGGGGTTTTAAACACAAAGTACACGAAGTACACAAAGTACACAAAGGGTTAAAAGTCTGTCTTCGTGACCATTGCGCCCTTCGTGTTCAAAGCCTTTTCCGGTTTAGGAGATTAATATGGCAGAACTGAAGACGAAAAAGAACGAAGCAAGCGTTGAGAAATTCCTGAACGCCATAAAAGACGGGCAAACCCGCAAAGATTGCTTTGAGATCGCCAAAATGATGCAGCAGTCCACCAAAGCCGCGCCGAAGATGTGGGGCGCGAGCATCGTCGGCTTTGGGGAATACCATTACAAATACGCCAGCGGGCGCGAAGGCGACTGGATGCTGACCGGCTTCTCGCCGCGCAAACAGAATCTCACGCTTTACATCATGGCGGGCTTCGACCGTTACGATGAATTGCTGAAAAAATTGGGAAAATTTTCCACGGGCAAATCCTGCCTGTATATCAAAAAACTGGCGGACGTGGACAGGAAAGTCTTAAAAGAACTCGTCAGCGAATCGGTAAAAGTCATGAAGCAGCCCGCCAAATGAGCCTGCAAAAAGACCCGGAGGGTTTTGAGATCAAAGCCCTCCATCGATTTATCGACTTCAAAGGGAAACGCGTCCTTGAAGTTGGATGCGGCGAAGGGCGGCTGACATGGAAGTATGCCCCCGCCTCACACCTGACGATTGGAATTGACCCTGACCATTCGGCATTGCGCATCGCCCGCGCCGACTCTCCCAACCGCCAGAAAATTCATTTCGCCGGGGCGAGCGCGAAACACATTCCCATTGCAAAAGAAAAATTCGACATCGCCATCCTCGCCTGGTCGCTCTGATGAATGGAGCATGAGAGCATGGTCCATGCTCTGCATGAAATCCACCGGGTTCTCAAGCCGGGCGGCGCCCTGATCGACCTGCGCCCCGTGGAGGAGAACTGGTCTGTGGAGGTGGCCTCTTCAGCGGGGTACGAGACGGCCGGCAGGCTTGGCGACCTGCCCGCCGGCGTCGCCGACGACAAAGCCGCCTTCAAAGCCATGCGCGAAGTCGAATCGTTCGGCTGGTTCTCAAAAGAACGCGGCGAAGATTTCAGCTTCCATTATTACTGGGACACGCCCGCCGAAATGAAGGAATTCATCGACGAGGAATGGGAAGACTTCGAAAAAATGGACGACGACCTTTACCGAAAGGTCTGCTCCTTGTGGGCATCCGCCAATGCCGATGCCCGCGTCCGGGTCCGCGTAAAAATGTGGGCAGCGCTATGGATAAAAAATAACACTGCCGGTTCATCTTTCCGGCATGGTCTTGAAACAACATCTACGCTATAATGCCGAAGTTGTCTGACAAATTACAGGAGGCACTCCATGACCCATATCAACCTCACCGTCCACAAAGACCGCCGCGCCCGCGCCATCCAACGCGCGAAAGAGCGCAACATCGTCATCCCCACCTACGCCCAAATGAAAGACCCCTCGAAGATTCCCGCAAAAATAAAAGAGGAATTAAAAGGAATTGGGTTGTGGGATATTCATCCCCGCAACCTTTTCCGCATCAACTGGCATAACCAACCCACCGCATCCGGCGGGACCTTTGGCGGAGTCAACTTCGTCGAACTTCCGTCATCGCTGACGGGGGTCAAAGCCCGCATCGTCGCCATCGTCGGCAAATGGTTCCCGACCGGCGCGCACAAGGTCGGAGCCGCGTTCTCCTGCCTTGTTCCGCGTCTGGTCACCGGTCAGTTCGACCCGACCACGCAAAAAGCCGTCTGGCCCTCCACAGGCAATTACTGCCGCGGCGGCGCATACGACTCGGCATTGCTGGCGTGCGAATCCATCGCCATTCTGCCCGAAGGCATGTCCAAGGAACGCTTCGAGTGGCTGGCAACGGTCGCCGGTGAAACCATCAAAACCCCCGGCTCCGAATCGAACGTCAAAGAGATTTTCGACAAATGCTGGGAACTGCGCAACTCCGGGCAGGATTTGATGATCTTCGACCAGTTCCAGGAATTCGGCAATTATCTCTGGCATTACGAAGTCACCGGTCACGCGATGGAAGAAGTCTTGAAACAAGTGGCTGGCAGGAATGGGCGCTATCGCGGCATGGCGTCTGCCACCGGGTCCGCAGGCACAATCGCATCCGGCGATTACATGAAGCAACTCTTCCCAGACAGCAAGATCGTCGCCAGCGAAGCACTGCAATGCCCGACCCTGCTCGAGAACGGATTCGGCTCACACCGCATCGAAGGCATCGGCGACAAGCACGTGCCCTGGGTCCACAACACCAAGAACACAGACGTGGTCACTGCCATTGATGACAACGCCGTCGTCAACATCTCGCGCCTCTTCAACGAAGAGAACGGACGCGCCTATCTCGTCAAGCAGGGCGTTCCCGAATCCCTGATCGCCGATCTCGATCTCCTGGGTTTCTCAGGCATTTCGAACGTGCTCTCCGCCATCAAAGCCGCCAAATACTACGAGATGACCGAAGACGACATCATGATCACGGTTTTGACCGACTCGATGGAACTCTACCGTTCCCGCCTGCATGAGATGCACCAGGAATTCGGCGAATACACCGAATCCAACGCCGCCGCCGACTTCGCCCGCTACCTGCACGGACAGTCCACCGACAATATGCTCGAACTGCGCTACGAAGACCGCCGCCGCGTACACAACCTCAAGTATTACACCTGGGTCGAACAGCAGGGCAAAACCTACGAAGAAATTCAGGCACAGTGGTACCAGCCCGATTACTGGACCAGCGTCCAGAAACAGGCAGATGAGATCGATGAATTGATCAATGCGTTTAACCAGGAAGTCGGGCTGATATAAAAAATAACGAAGCAACAGTCACCTTGAAGGTGACTGTTGCTTTTATGGTCGCAACCCCACCCACAACAAAACCATCCCGGTCATTTGGATGACGTGAAAGACCCCGTTGTTATCAAAATACCAAATAATGCCTTTTCCGGGTTTTCCCGTGGCTTGGATCGCCGCTGCCAAAATTGTAACAATCACGCCTGCCAGCATCCAGCCCGCGCCTGCAAGCGAGCCTGCCAGGAAAAGATAGCCATACACTCCCAGCGCAAACAACATGGCGGCTGCTTCGTAGGCGATGAAGGTCATGAACGTCCCGGGTTTCCAAAGGGTGACGAGAAAGAATCCAAAACCGAGGGCGATCATCGCCGGGAGTATGAAACGCGCGGCAGATTCGCCGCCCAGGTCGTTCAATGCGCCCACGACGAACATTCCCAATGCCAGCCCAAGCGAGAGGTTGATCGGCATCCACAATTGGGTATTCGCCCTTTCACTCATCGCAAATCCGTGAGCTGCGGCCCCCAACAAGGACGAGAGGGAAAGCAAGCCAAATGCCCAAGCCCAGACCGCCGACCTGAAACCGCCCGACGCGCAAAGGTCCAGCGACATGCCGGCAGCGAGAAGCCCCATCGCCACATCGGTGAGGGAGGTCGCCCGTTCGTACGGAGATGGGTGAAATTTCATGACGACCATTATAATCACCCCATGCTCAAGCCCACCGACCTGGTACTCGTCTGCCTGATCCCTTCGCCAAGAGACATGGAGATCGCCCGCCTGCTGGGCTGGTATCGCATCCCGCTGCGGAACGCGCCAAAAGTTGTCAGCGTGGATTATCTCGCGTTCTACCAACCCGCTTCCTTCGGCGAAAGAGGCGGGCAGGTCGAATATGCGGCAAAGGTCAACGGGCACGAACTGACCACGAGAGGCGAACTGCTCAAGGACGAGTCCGACCATCCCCGCGCCAACGAGGAATATTTCAAAATCCAATTGGGCGGGCTGGAAAAATTGAAAGAACCGATCAGGACCGATAAATGGAAACGGCTGACCTTTCTTTATTCCACCGGCGAATATTTGCTCAACGCCAAAACCCTGAACGATCTCGTGGTGGAAGGCGAGGAACGGAACCTGCTCTGGCGGAGCCTGCGGGAGCGGGCGGAGAACGAGCAGCTATACAAGACCAACCTGCCCGCAGCCGACATCCCGCCGGAAATTTTGGCGGCTTTGCTGGGCATCAAGGACCTGGGCGGCGAATATCTGTGATTTGCTTGCCAAAATGTCAGGAAAATCGCTCCGGGGAGTCCTTGCCCGGTCTTTATAGAAGTGTTACACTTTAAACGATGCCAGCCGATCTAATGGTAGTCACCCCCTCCACCGCGCTTGGTGATAGCATCCGCCGTTCGCTGGAAGATACGAAGTTCTACCGCGTCCATGTGGTGAACAATAAAGCATCTGCCATTGTCAAAGCGAATCAGATCGGCGCGCCGCTTGCCATCCTCGATCTGGCGCTCGGCGACGAATGGGTGCAGGAGATCGGGATCGCGCTCCGCACCATCAGTTTGGGCATCAACCTGGTTTTATTGTGTGAAGAATCCGGGTCTCCGCCGCCTTTCGACAATTTGCGGCCCTGGATCATGGTACGAAAGCCGTTCAGGATGTCTGATTTCATGAATGCCCTCAGCCAACCTCAGAAAGAATCCCCCGCCCCATCATCGGGAGCCATGTCGCCTGCCACCATGCAATACCTGCCGTGGTTAAGCGACCAAAACCGCGCCGCCCAACATCTCACCCGCCTGACCCTCGAATCTTCGGCGCAAGCCGCCCTGATCACAAAACGGGCTGACCTGTGGGCATACGCGGGCGGGCTTTCTCAAAACGCCGCCAAAGAAGTCGCGCAGACCGTCACCCGCAACTGGGACGGGCAAAAGGGATCGGACCTGCTGCGCTTCATCCGGCTGGAAAGCACGAAAGCCGAACACATGTTGTACGCCACGCGCCTCACCACCGAATCAGTCCTGGCGCTGGTCTTCGACGCCGAAACCCCCTTTAGCACAATCCGCTCGCAGGCAAACAAACTGCTGACCGATTTCGGAACCGAAAAAGGCGAAACCCGCAACGCCCCCGCCTCTCGCGAATCCCAATTGATGGACGAAGGCGACGACTCAGACATCCCCTCGATCTCGAACATCCTCGCCGACATCCCCGCCCCCAACCCCGAACCGCTGACCACCCGCGAGTTCAACCTCCCCCGAATCCAAAAGGAAGAACCCTTCGACCCCAACCAGACCCGCGTCTCGGACCTGCTCTCGAACGCCTCTGTCTTCAGCCGCGATCCTTCCCCCGCAATCCGCAGGGAGACAAGAGCCCCGGTTCAGACTCCGCTGGGGGCTGTCAACCAGACCCAAACCTCTTTCGACGACGTGGAAGTTACCGCCCCAACCAGGTCCAAACCGAGACCCGCAACCCCAATCGTGCGTCCGCAGCCGGGCGATACTGATATGACACGCGAAAGCCCCACCACTGAGGCAGCCCGAAAATTGACAGCCGAACCGATCTCAGCCGGCTTGTACCACCTGACCTACGCCTGCCTGCTCGTGCCGCGCTTCTCGACCCATTACCTGACCGGCGATCTTTCCGATCAACTCGGCGAGTGGCTGCCGAACATCTGCATCGCATTCGGCTGGCGGCTGGAGTACCTCGCCGTGCGCCCGGAATATTTGCAGTGGGTGGTCAACGTCCAGCCGAACACGTCGCCAGGACATCTAATGCGCATCATGCGCCAGCAGACCTCGGAGAAGATCTTTGGCGACTTCCCGCGCATCAAGAAGGAAAATCCCTCCGGCGATTTCTGGGCTCCCGGCTACCTGATCATGGGCGGGTCGCAGCCCCACCCGCCGCAGCTTGTGCGCGATTACATCCGCACCACCCGCACGCGGCAGGGCTTGGACGATCTGCCGCCAGGACGATAGATTTCGGGAACATAAGTTCTAAATTTGAAAACGCAGAGTATAATTCGCTCTGCGTTTTTTGTTTTTTGTAAGGCGGGTTTTCAACCCGCCAAAATCAATAACTCACATAGATGTCAGGCTTGCAGCCTGGCCTAATGACAACTGGATAAACCCCATGCCCCCCACTCTTTACCTGATTGACGGACACGCCCTCGCCTACCGGATGTATTTTGCCCTGACCGCGGGCGGAGGAAGCCAACGCTGGCAGACTTCAACCGGGCAGCCGACAGCGGGTATTTATGGCTTTGCGCGCGAGTTGATCCGCGTGTTGGAGCAGGAGAAGCCGGAATATTTGGCAGTGGCGTTTGATGTGGGCAAAACTTTCCGTGATGATATCTTTCCCGAATATAAAGGCACTCGCGAGAAGATGCCCGATGACCTGCGCCCGCAGTTGGACCGCATCCGCGAGATGGTGGATCTGTTCCATATTCCACGGCTGGAGATGGAAGGCTACGAAGCCGATGATGTGCTGGGAAGTGTGGCACGTGTGGCAGCGGAACAAGGTTTGGGCGTAAAGATCATCACTGGCGACCGAGACCTATTGCAGTTGGTGAATGAACGAACCGCAGTGTATCTGGCAGGCGACGACCAGACCTACATCACCGATGCGGATGTGGTGAAGAAGCTGGGCGTGAAACCGGGGCAAGTGGTGGATTACAAAGCCATCGTCGGCGATACGAGCGATAACATTCCCGGGGTGAAGGGTGTAGGCGAAAAGACGGCGGTGGCATTGCTGGAGAAATTCGGCACGCTGGATGCCATCTATGCCAACCTCGACCAGGTGGAGAAACGCTGGCAGGGCAAGTTCGAGGCGAGCAAAGAGACCGCGTACATGAGCCAGGCTCTGGCGCGGATCGAGACGAATCTCAACCTCAAGTTTGCGCTGGAGGAAGCGAAGGTGGAGCCGTTCGAAGGGGCAAAACTGGAAGCATTCTTCAAAGAAATGGAATTCAAAACATTGGTGGCGAAGGTGCCGTCCATTAGCGGCGGCGCGGCTACGGTCAATGAATTAAAACCGGTCACAGCCAAAGCCAGCAAAACCAAGCCGGGGCAGATGTCGATGTTCGCGGAAGCCGAGCCGAAGCCGATCGTGGTTGAAGTGAAGCCGTCGAACATTGAAGTCATTATTGTGGATACAGATGAGAAACTGGATGAACTCGCCAACACGTTGAACAAAGCGAAGGTCATTTCGTTCGATACGGAGACAACCGGCACGGAGGAGATGAGCGCCGATCTGGTGGGCATCTCGCTTTCGGTAAAGGAAGGAAGCGGGTATTACATCCCGGTGGGGCATACGGCTGGGAATAATCTGCCGCTGAAGAAAGTCATCGCCGCCATCACGCCTGCGATGACGAATGCAAATATTGGCAAGGTGGCGCATAACGCCAAATATGATTTCATCGTGCTGGCGCGACACGGGCTGACGGTTGCGCCGTTGACGTTCGATACCATGCTGGCGGAATTCATCGTAGACCCGGCGGCGCGGCATTTGGGGTTGAAGAATTTGAGCGAGTATCGGCTGGGCGAGACGATGACTCACATTGAAACGTTGATCGGCAAAGGCAAGAAGCAGGTCAGTATGGCAGAGGTGGCGATCGAAGCGGTCGCCAATTATGCCGCCGCCGATGCAGAGACCACGCTGCGCTTGATGCCAATCGAACAGAAAGAACTCAAGCGGGTGAACGGCGAACGCATTTTGGAAGAGATCGACATGCCGTTGACAGCGGTGCTGGCTGAAATGGAAATGACCGGGGCGTTGATCGACACCGGGTTCTTCGGGCAAATGTCGGCGGAGTTGGCGGCGCGGCTCTCGGAGATCGAGAAGGAAATTTACGGGCACGCGGGCAAGACGTTCAACATCAATTCGCCTCAGCAGCTTTCGGATGTGTTGTTCAACCACCTGCGGCTCGACCCGCCCGATAAGGGGCGCAAAACGTCCACAGGCTTTTACTCCACCTCGGCAGACGTGCTCGACGCGATGCGCGGTCAGCACCCGATCATGGACTTTATTCTCGAACAGCGCGAGCTCTCGAAGTTGAAGTCTACCTATGTGGACGCGCTGCCCGCGGCGATCAACCCAACAACAGGACGGGTTCACACCTCGTACAGTCAGATCGGCGCGGTGACGGGGCGGCTCTCTTCCAACAACCCGAACTTGCAGAACATCCCAATCCGCACTGAAACGGGACGACGTGTGCGCAATGGGTTCATTGCCGATAAGGGCAATTTGCTGCTCTCGGTGGATTATTCGCAGATCGAATTACGCATCGTGGCGCACATGGCGCAGGATGAAGCGATGCTGGCGGCATTCCGCGCGGGTGAGGACATCCACGCGACGACGGCGGCGGCGGTGTATGACATCGAGTTGAAGGATGTGAACAAGGATATGCGGCGACATGCCAAGGCGATCAATTTCGGTCTGATCTATGGCATGAGCGCGTTCGGGCTGATGCATTCAACGGGGTTGACGCTGGCAGAGTCGGAAGATTTTGTGAAGGCGTATTTCAAGAAGTTCCCCGGCATCAAAAAATACCTGGATGGCATCCGGCGCGACGCGGCGGAGATCGGGTATGTGGAGACTCTGCTCGGGCGCAGGCGATACTTCCCGGCGTTGCTGGGCAAGACCAACGTCCAGATAAAGAACCGCGAAGAACGGGAGGCGATCAATGCTCCGATCCAGGGCACGGCGGCGGACATCATGAAGATCGCGATGTTGAAGATCCCACTCGCTTTAAAGTCGGCGGGATTAAGCGCCAAAATGCTTTTGCAGGTACATGATGAACTGGTGCTGGAAGTTCCCAAAAAGGAAATTGCCGAAACCGCAAATGCCGTGCAAACGACCATGGCAAATGCATACCCGATGAGCATTCCGCTGGAGACAGAGGCGCGGGCGGGTATCAGCTGGGGCGAGATGGAAGTGCTGGAGTAAGTTGCCGGGTAGCCTAATAGTCAAGTGGTCTGACAGTTGGGTAGTGAGCAGAAGGCAGAAAGTAAGCTGCGGATTTTTGGGGAATCTGCCGTTTTGCGACGCATATATGCCCAAAATATCCATAGCGTGGTTGTACCGCAAACTTCAGTTTGCGCCCCGGCGGGCGAGATAAATCTCGCGGTACGCCGAAATAAAGTCCGGGATATTACTGGGTATAATCCCCCGAATGTTCCAACGAATCCTACGCGGACTCGAGATGACCATCCTGCTCGTCATCCTTGCCGCTCTCACCGGGTACAGCAACCCCTCCCTCACCAACCCCATCGAAAAAGTCCGCGCCCACACGCGCAGTCTCGAGTTCGACTATGTGGAATGGATGGCGAATGCCGCCGTGGTCAAAGCCCGCGCCGCATCCGTCAACCTGCCCTACACCATAGACAGGCAAACGCAAAAACAGATCGTCGGCGAATATCTCCTCACAACCCAATCCATCCTCGACAAGGAAAACCAACTCTCCCGGCTTTACGCCGACCCATCCATCACAGACAAGGAAGCCGCCACAGAATCCATCCGCGAGGAATTGGCTGAACTGTATGCGCGTCAGACCGAACTCGCCCCGCTGGCAGAGGCGATTCTTCAGGATCAGGTCTCGCAGGTTGTGGCAGAGATCGGGCTGACAGCCGCCGGGCAACCCATCCCGAATATCTGGTATCACGCCACCCCCCTGCCAATGGCGCTCATCGTTTCGCCGCGCGACCACATCGAGCAGACCGCCAATATTTCAGTGGATACCGACCTGACATTGGACCAGCAAATCAAACTGGAAGAGGATGTCGCGCAAGACCTGGATGTTTCCTCGCTCGTCGTGCAGATCGGCGGCGTGGGCGTATATCCCACCATGGTAATGCGCTCCACCAACCTGCCCTGGATGCTCAACACCATCGCCCACGAGTGGATTCACAACTACCTCACCCTCCGCCCGCTCGGCGTCCTTTACGCCGAAACGCCCGAACTGCGCACAATGAACGAAACCACCGCTTCGATTGCAGGGGATGAGATCGGGGCGCTGGTCATCGAAAAATACTATCCGGAATTAAAACCCTCCGCCTCTTTCCCGGACCTCGAACTGGTCTCGCTTCCATTTGACCGTCCCGACCCCGGGAGTTTGGTCCGCCCGCCCTTCGACTTTCGCGCGCAGATGCATGAGACGCGGATCAACGCCGATGCCCTGCTTGCAGAGGGAAGGATCGAGGAAGCCGAAGCCTATATGGAGGAACGCAGGCAGGTCTTCTTAAGGAACGGTTATCTCCTGCGTAAGATCAACCAGGCGTATTTTGCATTTCACGGCGCTTATGCCGACTCTCCCGGCGGCGCGGCCGGAGAAGACCCGGTCGGTCCCGCCGTCCGCGCCCTGCGCGAGCAAAGCAACTCGCTTGCCGGCTTCGTCAAAACAATGTCGTGGATGTGGTCCTTCGAGCAATTGCAGAAAAAGGTAAATCGCTGACAAATGCCGGACTCAGCGTCTCCAGACGTTGAGAAAAGATCAAACGTCGGGAGACGTTTGAGTCCAACACCAGTAACTTGCTCATAATGGTCATTGAATGAAAAAAACTATCATCAGTTTTCTATTTTTAGGCATTGCCCTTATCGCCGCCGCCTGCGCGGATTCGGAGGAGGCAACCCCGGTTTCGGGAGTTACGCCGTTCTTTGCAACCGAACCGGCGTTCACACCGACGCCGGAGTTCGCCTGCACGCTGATCAACGTCCTCCCAACCGCCCAGCCCGCGCAGCAATCGCTTGTCCCGCCCGTCGCCGACGCGGATTTTTCCATCGGCGCGGCGGACGCGCCTGTGACGATCATCGAATATTGCGACTTCCAGTCGGATATTTGTCTTGCGATGGCGCAGACCATCGCGGAGTTGATGCGGAACTACCCTGGGAGCATTCGGCTGGTCTTCCGTCCCTTCCCGTTGACGGATTATCTCGACAAATCGGACGATGCCCTGCTGGCGGCGTTCGCCGCAGATGAGCAGGGAAAATTCTGGGAGATGTACGACCTGCTCTTCGTCAAACATGCGGAGTGGGTGAGGCTCAGCCAGGGTGAGTTCAGGGCGTGGCTGGGCAGGGAGGCATCCGCTGTCGGTGTGGACCCGAATCAACTTTCAGAGGCGATGAAGGCTGATGCAGCGGCGGGCAGGCTCAAGTCGGCGAAGGAGGCGGTTTCCCTTCTTCCCGTTCAGGCGGTGCCGCTGGTTTTCATCAACGATTCGCTCCAGCAATATTATCTCGATTATCAAAGCCTGAATAACACAGTGGGGTTGATCCTGCTGGGCGGCAAGCAGTTTACCGAATGCCCGCCGTTTACGATACAGGCTTCGAAGCAGTATATTGCGACCATCGAAACTGAAAAGGGCGATATTGTGATCCAGTTGTTTGCCGACAAGGCGCCGCTGGCGGTGAATTCGTTTGTGTTTCTTGCGCGGCAGGGTTGGTATAACGGCGTGACGTTCCATCGCGTGATCCCCGGTTTTGCGGCGCAGGCGGGCGACCCAAGCGGGACCGGCATGGGCAACCCGGGTTATCTTTTCAAGAACGAGACCAGCGACCTGCTGTTCAGCAGGCCGGGCATGGTGGCGATGGCAAATTCGGGGCCGGATACGAACGGAAGCCAGTTCTTCATCACGTTTGCGCCCGCCTCGCATTTGAACGGAAATTTCACCATCTTCGGCCAGGTTATCAGCGGGCTGGATGCGGCGGAGCAGTTGACGCCGCGCGAGCCGACCCAGGGGGTTTATCTTCCGCCGGGCGATGTCATTTTGAATTTGACCATCGAAGAAAAATAAAAGGTAGAATCACCCGCATGAAATATCATCTTGACGCGCGCGAAGGCGACCTTGCGCAACTGGTCGGTCTGACGCACAAGCACTTCATCTTCATCCTGCAAGGCGGCGGCGATTTTCAAAGTCACCGCGGCGTTATCAAGCACGATGACCTGATCGGCAAGCCCTGGGGTTCGCAGGTATTCAGCCACACCGGCGCGCCGTTCTTTTTGTTGCAGCCTTCGCTGGCGGATGTGCTGAATGAACTTCCACGCAACACGCAAATACTCTACCCCAAAGACATCGGTTATATCCTGATCCAAATGGGCGTTTCGGAGGGGCAGACTGTCCTGGAGGCGGGGACGGGGTCGGGGTCGATGACGATCTCGCTTGCAACCGCGGTCGGTTCGCCCGGACGGGTGGTTTCCTACGAACACAAGCCGGATACGCAAAACCTGGCGCGGAAGAATCTGGAGCGGATCGGGCTCGCTTCGCGCGTGGACTTCAAACTGCGCGACATCCAGCAGGGTTTTGACGAAACCGAAGCGGATGCCTTCTTCCTGGACGTGCAGAACCCCTACGAGTACATCTCCCAGGTGCGCGCCGCGCTCAAACCCGGCGGGTTCTTTGGCTCGTTGATGCCGACCTATAACCAGGTGGAGAAAGTCCTCTACGCCTTGAAACAGAAT
Source organism: Candidatus Villigracilis adiacens (assembly GCA_016703605.1). Taxonomy (GTDB): domain Bacteria; phylum Chloroflexota; class Anaerolineae; order Anaerolineales; family Villigracilaceae; genus Villigracilis; species Villigracilis adiacens. The sequence continues at coordinate 68,028 of JADJBU010000022.1, forward strand.
AACTTTGCCTTTGTGGAAGTCTGCGAGCTTTTGCTGCGATATTACAAGACCAACCCTGCCCGGTTGCGTCCCACCGACCGCATGGTGGCGCACACAGGCTTTTTGGTTTTTGCCCGCAAAATCGAGCCAACCGATGACCCGCGCGGCGCGGCGCTTTCATCGGAAATCAGCGGGATCGAAGAGGAACGCTGAGATGTTCCGACGAGCCAGAAGATTCATGAGAGGCGGTCCGCCTGCGCATCACCGCCGGGGAGGTCCATCTGTGCCGCCGGCGCTTCAACATGCCCACCGCCTGATGGACGAAGGCAATTATGCCGAGGCCGCGCCTGCCTTTCACGATCTCGCAAAGAAAGCGGAAGAGCGCTTCCCGGAACGCGCTCCCTTTCTATATATTGAGGCAGGCCGCGCCGCGATGCTGGATAACGACGGCAAAAAGGCGGTTGCCCACTTCCGCAGCGGGCTGACCCTGCTTGCCACACAGCAGCGCCATCATCGCGTACGCAGGGCGGGTGAAAGAATCGTTCAGGGATTGCGCGATCACGGGTTCGATGTCGAAGCGGAGGAGATCGCGTCTGTGCTTCAGGGCAACCTGCCCGCCCCGGTGGATGTTCTGCCAGAACCGCCTCGAAAACGCGCCATCCTGCCGACGCATTGTCCCTCCTGCGGGGCGGGAGTCAGACCGGATGAGGTGGACTGGCTGGATGAAGCGACAGCGGAATGCGATTATTGCGGAAGTCCCGTCCGGGCAGAAGCGTAAGATGACGGTCGTTACCGAGGAGTTCCTGCGGACGAAATTGCAGGCGGCGGACGCTTCCCGCGCCGAGACGGATGGATACGCCGAGATTCCCCTCCAACCGGATACCCGCCTCAAGTGCGCGGCGGTGCTTGTGCCTCTGGTGCATTTTCAAAATGAATGGCACATCCTTTACACGCGCCGCACCGACAGGGTCGAGTCGCACAAGGGGCAGGTTTCCTTTCCCGGCGGCGCGTGCGATGAAGGCGAGACCACGCCCGAGCAAACCGCCCTGCGTGAAGCGGATGAAGAGGTTGGCATCCGCCCGCCGGATGTGCGGGTCATCGGCAGGTTGAGCCGCATGGTGACCATCAGCAATTTCCGCGTCAGCCCGGTGGTGGGAATCGTGCCTTTCCCCTACGCGTTCAAAACAGCGGGAGTGGAAGTGGCGCGGGTGTTTACCATCCCCCTGCTTTGGCTGGCGGAGCGGAGTAATTACTGGGAGTTTTCCCTGCCCGGTTCAAGCCGTTCGGTGATCGCCTATCACCCCTATGACGGTGAATTGCTTTGGGGCGCAACCGCGCGGATGACTGTGGATTTCATGAAGATATTGGGGTTTATTCAGTAACGGATATTACGCAAAAGCGCGGCGCGCAAGCGGGCTACCTGAACTCCGCGCCGGATTTGTTCAGTAATTTTTCCAAATAAGGCACAACCTGCCAAAACCCCTTCAAGTTTTGATATTCCTCCATCCAGCGCGGATTATTTCCCGGCATGGATGTTCTTACAGCGCGGATCATCAAATTCTTTGCAGTATGCTCGACAGGGACGAATTGCGTGATATCCGTCCGGTAGCCCATGACGCGCAGGATGGCGGCGCGCAGGGTATCCGTCAATATATCGCCCATCCGCTCGAATAGAATTCCATGCCCAAGCACGGGCGTCATCGGCGCAGGCGGCGGGAGGTTCGCCATTTGAACCTGAAGGTCGTGCTGGCAGCAGGGCGCGCAAATGATGACCCTGCTCTCCCAGCGAATTCCCATTGCAATGGCGTCGTCGGTGGCGGTATCGCAGGCGTGAAGCGCGACGACCATGTCGGGGGCGGTGTCGGTCTGATACCCGGCAATTTCACCGGTCGAGAAAGTCAAATGATCCCAACCGAGGGACTTCGCCCTTTCACGATGCCGCGCCATCAGGTCTGCCTTGAGGTCCACGCCCGTCACATATGCGTCGAAATTCAGAACATGGCGGAGGTAATAATAAAGGGCAAAGGTCAAATGCGCGCTGCCGCAGCCGAAATCCACCACATGAAGCGGTTTCGACTCGAATCCTTCAAAGGCGTTCGTTTCCTCGACCAGGCGCAGGAATTCGTTGATCTGTACATACTTGCGCTGCATATCCGCCCTGATCCTGCCGTCGCGGGTCAGTATCCCCGCCGCCTCTAGAAATGGACCGGCATTTTCCAACGTCAGGATGCGGCTCTTTTCGCGGTTATGCAGGAGGTCGATCTCGATCGGCGCGGATGGGGCATTGCTTTCGTTCACCACGGCTTTGCCTTTTTTTGAAATATTTACCTGTAAACTTCCGTCTGTTCCTTCGACAAAGATATTTCGAAATGGCATCGACAGCACTTCATTTAGTTTCTGCGTCGCTTCACCGGGAGCGAAGTTTTTGGAAATATCCTTTTTCTCGTCGAAGAACGAAAACTGTAAATGGTACGCCCCTTTGATCTCCACCGGGCGGACCTGCACCTTGAGCCACGCCAACTCCGTCCCTTTTTGATTGCCTGTAAAGACCGCCCGCGCAAACGTATCGCGGTTCAGGACCCGCCCGCGGATTTTGTCTGCAACCTGCTCATCCATGCCAGTCTGTGTCATTTGGCAGCCTCAAAGGTAACGCGGTAATCTTCATCTCTGATCTCATCCACCGACTGCCGGGGGAATGGCAGGACGCTTACAACCCGAATCGAATAACCGTTCAACTCGAAGCGCGGAGACACCCCCTCGAACTCCATTGGGGGCACGCTGCCGTTGGTGTCGGTAAATGTTGTCAACTGAAACTCGCCGAAAAAATTCGAAACGGATTTGACGGCAATCATGATCGTCACCGGTCCGCTCATCGCGCATTCGATTAAGAGCGGGCAACGCTCATCACCGGGCACACCGATCAGGGTGAGTTCGATATCCGTGCCGTTCAGCGCTGCGGACTGCCCCGGCGCAAGAGTAAAATCCGCGCCGACATCGGTTGTGACAGGCGGCAGGGGCGTCGCGGTCCCGCAGGCTGAAAAAATCATCGAAAAAAGAACTGACACGACCATCTTTTTCATCTAAACCTTATGTACCTCGAAATATAACAACGAATGATCGGAATATTGCCTGATCCATTCATCCTTTTCCTGAGTGGTCTTTTTCTCCGCCCAGCCGCGGACAGAGACATCGCTTCCATCGAATTGAGTGAAGACCAGGTGGTCGGCGGCAACGACATGATCCAGGTTGGAATCGGGGATGGATGACTTGCTGCCATTCGACCAGGTGGCGGGAGCGCTTTTCGAAAGCAGGCGCATGTTCCGCTTTTTTGCCTGTTTTTCCAGTTTGGTCAACTCATCCGCGGCAGAGATGTCCCTGCCTTTTACAAATTTATATTCCATACCCATCGTATTGAAATCGCCGAGGAAGATGTAATTGGCGGAATCCCCGCCGGCTTTCTTTGCCGCCTTGTCGAGCGATTTGCGAAAATCAACGGCGCGCAGCATCATGTCATCGCGCAAGCCGAGTCCGCGCGGGTCGTTGCCGCTGGCGGTATGCAGGAACAGGAGCGGATAATGCTTGTCCGCCACGGTGACGGTCAACAAGGCTCCCGGGCGCATGGCGGTCGCGCCGGATTTGAACTCGATCTTCTGCGTAAAGAACGCCGTAAGCCCCTGCCTGATCCCCAACAGAATTTCCTGCACCTGGGGTCCCTCGGTGATGTGGAAGGTGTAATCCTTCATATCCTGGACCAATTCCTTGAAGATCACCGAACCCTCCACTTCGTAAAGGGCGAAAATATCCGGCTTATGCTTTTTCAAGAAATCCACGACCCGCTCGACCCGCGAACGGTCCTCCTTGAAATGCTCCACATTCCACGATGCGACAGAAAATGCCTTTGTCATGGGGTTCTCCTTTTCCAGAATGCGGCGCCGAAAGGTCTACCTTGCGGCGAGACAAAAACCTTTATCCATTATAGTGTCTTCGCCTCGCAACAACACAATGAATCACCCAAATCTTCGCAGGGCTTTGTAGATCACCTGCGCGCCAAATTCGATGGCGGCGGCAGGGACGCGCTCGTCTGCGGCGTGGATGATCTGCGAGAAATTGAAATCCTCCGGCAGGGTCATGGGCAGGTAGCCGTAGGTCTGGATTCCGATCTGCGAAAAGAAACGACCGTCGGTTACCCCGCTCAACAAGAGCGGGATGGGGATGCCTTCGGGATCGGATTCTTTCAGCACGTCTGCAAGCTTGTTGAAGAGCGACATATCCGGCTCGGCGGGACCCGGATCGAACTGGATCAGGTCCAGCTGCACATCGTCCCCGACGATGGCGCGTAGTTCATGCAGCATATCGTCGGGAGTCTGCCCGGGCAATAAACGCCCGTCCAGTTCGACTGAAATTTCACTGGGGATGACGTTGATCTTGCTGCTGCCATGCAGGATGGTCGGGCTGACGGTGTTGCGGAAAAGCGGGTAGAACGTCCGCCCGCGGGAGCCGAGGGTCTTGAGCACAAAATCTGTCAGGGCAGGGTTCGCCAACTGGCCGAGGATCAAGCTCTGAGGTCCGCCCAGAGCCGAAGCCATCGCGTCCACCATCATCTTTGCGGGCGGAGTCACATGAATGGGCAGGTCGTTTTCATCCAATGCCTTGAGCAGGCGGGCAAGTTTTGCAGAGGCGCCGCCCTTCTCCGGCATCGAGCCATGCCCGCCAAGCCCGCGCACGGTGGCTTTCATCCAGCAGACTTGTTTTTCCGAGATCATGATGGGATAAAAACGCTTGCCGCCGATGGTCAGGGTAAACCCGCCGAATTCGCCGATGGCGTATTTAATGCCCTTGAAAAGTTCGGCGTGTTCTTCGACGAGAAATTTTGCGCCGAAGTCGCCGCCCGCTTCTTCATCGCTGACGATTGCCAGCAGGATGTCGCCGGGCGGACGCAGCCCCTCGGCATTTGCCCGCAGGAACGCCGCGACCATCATTGCCACGCCGCCCTTCATGTCCAATGCGCCGCGCCCCCAAACATAACCATCGATGAGTTTGCCTTCGAAGGGCGGCTGCTGCCAGGGTTGGTTTTCCGTGGTGACAACGTCCACATGACCGTACAAAAGAAGCGGCGGGGCTTTTCCTTCTCCGGGCAGCCGCGCGATCAGGTTGGGACGGTCGGGGTCGTTTAAATCACAAAGACCACGCTTTCGCATGGTCTTTGTAGTAGCGGGGGCAGGACTTGAACCTGCGACCTTCGGGTTATGCATACCACTTCGGCTTTCGCCGCCCCCGCTCTGGGCGGGGTTCGTGGTCTGGACTTTCTCTTCACCCTCAGCATGAACTGTTAGGGTGCCTGCCATTAAGTCTCTACACCTTTCCCGTTTTCAACGGGACTTGGCTCGGGATTACCATTTCAGGCTTCCCCGAATTTGACAGGTTTCACGGACGAGTTTCCTCGCCCGCAGCCCATTGCAGAAGAGATTTACCTATTAATTCTGCATCTGAGCCCGACGAGCTGCCACTGCTCCACCCCGCATCGTTTAGTAAAGCCCGCCGATATTACCAAGTAACAATGGAAAAGTCAAGCAAGAATGAAAATTGACCGCCCTGTTATAATACCTCTCACTAAACGCTAAACTTTCAAGAATATCATTCAGCCGGTTTATCACCATCATTATCAACAAACCAAGGTGTCACTCAATGGATTCAAAACGTACCTGGCTCGACCGACCCATCCACCCCGCGCTGCCCGCCATCACAAATGAGATCATCATCTTTGCGCTGGTCATCCTGCTTGCCGTCGCCACGCGCTTCTATGATCTTGAGTCGCGCGTAATGAGTCACGACGAAAGCCTGCACACGTACTTCTCCTGGCTGCTATACCGCGGGCAGGGATACGAACACTCGCCCATGATGCACGGTCCATTCCAGTTCCACCTGGTTGCGCTTTCCTATTTCATCTTCGGCGCCAACGATTTCACCTCACGCATCCCGGCCGTCCTCTTCAGCATCGCCAGCATCTGGATGGTCTGGTACTGGCGCAGGTACCTCGGAAAATGGGGCGCGCTTATCGCCGGGCTGCTGATGGTGATCTCGCCCTACATGCTTTACTACGCGCGCTATGTCCGCAACGAATCATTCGTGGCATTCTCAGGCATACTCATGCTGTACGCCATCCTCCGGCATCTCGAGCAGGGCGGGCGAAAATACCTTTACATGATCGCCCTCGCGTTAATGATTCACTTTACCGCGAAGGAAACCTCCTTTATTTACACGGCGCAAGCCCTCGTATATCTCGCCATCTACTTCATCGTCCAGGTCTCGCGCACCCCCTGGAAAGGCGCAAAGGGAGATTACCGCGCATTCATCATATCGCTGTGCGCCACAATCCTGCTTGTGGGTCTCACTGTTGGATACGGAATCTATACACGCGATGCGCAAACCCTGACCGGAACCGAAACCGCCCAACCCGCCAACCCAGACGCCGCGCCCCTTTCCCCGCCCGAGCCTGTCTCGCTTTCCCTGACCGTGGTCTTCGCTGTGATCTCCGTGATCGCCTTCGTGGTCACCGCCTTCTTCCTCATCCGCGGCTACACATGGGAACGGCTGCGAAACAACCGTTCTTTTGAACTACTCATGGTGGTCGGCACCATCGTCCTGCCCCAGTTATCCCCATTTCTGATCGAAATGACCGGCGTAGTCATCCCAACCACTGTGCCTGAACTCACCGCGCTCTCCGGCGACTGGCGTTCCATCCTGATCATTGGCGCCTGCATTCTGCTGTCCTTCATCCTTGCCATCGCGGTGGGAGCGGTCTGGAATCCCTCCAAATGGTGGCAGGCCTCGCTGATCTTCTGGGTTCCCTTCACCATCCTCTACACCACGGTCTTCACCAATCCCAACGGCTTCTTTACCGGCGCCATCGGCTCGCTCGGATACTGGATCGTCCAGCATGGGGTCGAACGCGGAAGCCAGCCCCCCTACTACTACCTGCTCGTGCAAATCCCCGTTTACGAATTCCTGCCTGCCCTTGGTCTGATCCTGGCTCTCATCCTCGGCTTCCGCCGAAAGGTATCCCTGCCCCCCGCCTGGGAAGAGGACATGATCGACGGCTCATTTGACGGTAACTGGGACGCAGTCATCCAGCCGACGCCCGAACAACAGGAAGCCTACACCCGCGAAATGAACTTCATCAACATGTTCAGCCTGCTGGTTTGGTGGAGCGTCTTGAGCATTGCCGCGTTTTCCATTGCAGGCGAAAGGATGCCCTGGCTCACCGTCCACATGGCGTGGCCCATGATCCTCATCAGCGGCTGGGCGCTCGGACGCCTGATCGAGATCACAGATTGGCAGGCGCTGACACAAAAACAAGCCCCGGCGGGTCTGGCGGCGATTGCTGTTTTCATCCTTTCCGGAGCCAATGTCCTTTACGCATGGAATTCGCCCATCCGCCCATTCCAGGGGACTTCGCTCGAGCAACTGCAAGCCACCAATCAATTCCTGCTGCCCCTCGCGGTGGTCATCCTCAGCGCAGTTGCCGCCGTTTATTTTCTGCGCGAATGGACCATGCGGGACCTTCGCCATGTCTTCACCCTTGTCCTGTTCGGTTTCCTGGCTGTGTTTACGGTCCGCGCATCCTTCCGCGCCGCCTACATCACCTACGATCAGGCGACCGAGTTTCTCGTCTATGCCCACGGGGCAAGGGGCATCAAGGATATCATCGAGCAGGCGGAGGAAATTTCGATACGCACCACCGGCGACATGAGCGTACGGATCGCCTACGACGCATCCGCGCCGGATACGGGGGTTTCGTGGCCCTTCGTCTGGTATCTGCGCGACTTCACCAACCAGACCTCCTTCGACCAGCCCACACGCTCCCTGAGAGACGCGGTTGTGGTTATTGTGGATGAAAAAAACTTCGACAAGATCGACCCGGCGCTTGGCACAGGCTATTACCGGGTGGATTACATCCGCATGTGGTGGCCCATGCAGGACTATTTCGGGCTGGTGAGCGACCGCGGAATATATGTAACCGCCATCGACTCTGCCTTTAGCGACGAGTTGGACGCGCGGCAACTCCCCGCCGAAATCCGCGATCAATTCAGTTTGATGGGACGCCCCCTTTCCGATGGCGCGGCAGTAACTAAAAACCGCGCCGGTTCGGAGTGGGAAATTGCCGACGGCAGCCTGACGTACTACATCCGCAAAGATGAGCAGTCACTGGGAGTTTACTACTACGACGAACTGCCCCAGGACTATGCCTGCACCGGGGTATTCAGCGTCTTCAAACTCAACAAGTTCAAGGATTACTCCCGTTTCTGCGAGGGATTCACCGATCCGCAGATACGCGCGGGGCTTATTCAGATCTGGCTCAACCGCGATTACACCCTGTACGCCGAAGCCAAGGGACGCTCCGATCTGACCCTTGCCGCATGGCAGCCCGCAGACCAAATGCGCCTTTACATTCGCCAGGATGTAGCCGCTCAAATGTGGAATTACGGGGTGGCTCCCACAGGCGGACCTGAAGTGGACGACCCAACCGAGGGGAAGTATGTTGTCTTCGCCTCCGACCTGATCTTCGATGCCGCGCAGGCGGAACCGATCCTTATGAATGCGCCGCGCGCCATGGCGTTTGCGCCGGATGGAACCCTATACGTTGCGGATTCGCGCAATCATCGCGTCCTGCGCCTCGACCAGCAGGGGAACATCCTGAACGAATGGGGAACCTACGCAGACGGAGTCAGCGTGCCGGTTGGAGAGGGAACCTTCAACGAACCGTGGGGCATCGCTGTCGGACCGGACGGCTCGGTGTATGTCACCGATACCTGGAATCACCGCGTACAAAAATTCACAGCGGAGGGAAGGTTCCTGAAAGCCTGGGGCAGCTTTGGTCAGGGAGAAGAGCCGACGTACTTCTACGGTCCACGCGGCCTGGCAGTCGATGCCGGGGGGCGGGTCTACGTCACTGATACCGGCAACAAGCGTATTGTCGTCTTCGATAAAGACGGGAATTTCATCACCGAATTCGGCTCGGCAGGATTCGACCCGGGGCAGTTCGATGAACCGACCAGCGTCACGGTTGACAGGAACGGCACGGTGTATGTGACCGATACCTGGAACCAGCGCATCCAGACCTTCAAGCCGGACGCTTCGACCGAAACGCTTTCCTTCCTGCCGGATAAGCAATGGGATGTGTACGGCTGGTTCGGGCAATCGCTGGACAATAAGCCGTACATCGCGGTCAACGACGACCTGCATGTTTTCATCACCGACCCGGAAGGATACCGGATCATGGAGTTCGACCAGGACGGAAACATTGTGCGCGTTTGGGGCGATTATGGCAACACCCCAACAGGTTTCGGGCTTGCCTCTGGGGTCGCCATTGATCCTTTTTATTTCAAAAATTTAGGGTCTGATTTTTTCTGGTGTATAATGCCCGTGCTTTACAGAAAACCAAACCCCTTCGAGGGAGAAAAATGAAACTTCACGAATATCAATCCAAGAATATTTTTTCAAAGTTCGGCATCCCGATTCCCAAGGGACGGGTCGCGGCCACCGCTCAGGAAGCGAAACAGATCGCAGAAGAGCTTGGGGGCCGCGTTGTGATTAAATCGCAGGTTCTGGTCGGCGGGCGCGGCAAAGCCGGGGGCGTAAAACTCGCCAAAGACTCAGCCGAAGCCGAACAACTTGCGACCCAGATTCTCGGCATGGAGATCAAGGGACTGCCCGTCCGCAAGGTTTTGGTGGACGAAGCCTCAGCCATTGACCAGGAAATCTACTTCGCCATCACAGACGACCGCGCCGCAAAAAAACCGGTGTTGATCGCCTCTGCGGCGGGCGGCATCGACATTGAAGATGTCGCGGCAAAAACGCCGGAGAAGATCATCAAGGTCAACATCGACCCGCTGCTCGGCCTGCGCGAATACCAGGCGCGCGATGTGGCAGTGGCGATTGACCTGCCCCGCGATTACTGGAAGGATTTTACAAAAATCGCCATGGGGCTTTGGCAGGTCTATCAAAGCACCGACGCATCGCTGGCGGAGATCAATCCGCTGGTCATCACCAAGGACAAAAAGATGATCGCGCTCGACGGCAAGATGATGATCGACGACAATGCGCTCTTCCGCCAGCCCGAGTTGACCGAAATGCGCGATACCGACGAAGACGCCCCGGCTGAGATCGAGGCGCGGAAATACGGCCTGTCGTTCATCAAACTGGACGGCAATATCGGCTGCATGGTCAACGGCGCGGGGCTGGCAATGACCAGCATGGACGTGATCAAACTCTTCGGGGGCGAACCCGCCAACTTCCTCGATGTGGGCGGCGGAGCCGGCGCGGAGAAAGTTGCAGCCGCCATGCGCATCATCCTGACCGACCCGAACGTCAAAGCCGTGCTGTTCAACATCTTTGGCGGCATCACCCGTTGCGATGAGGTTGCGCGCGGCATCCTGACCGCCATGGATGAAGTTAAACCAAAAGTGCCGATGGTGGTGCGCCTGGTCGGGACGAACGCCGAAGAGGGACGCAAACTGCTGGAAAACGCAAACATGATCACCGCCGAAACACTGGCGGACGCGGCAAAGAAAGCCGTCGCGGCGGCAAAGGGATAGACAATCTCGTCGTTGCGAAGAGGGCTTCAGCCCGACGAAGCAATCTCAGAATCAGCCGCGAGATTCCTTCGCCCATGCAATGACGCTGGAGAATTTTATGAGCATACTTGTAGATAAGAACACCCGCCTGCTCGTGCAGGGCATCACCGGTAACGAAGGCTTGTTCCATACCACACAGATGGCTGCCTACGGCACAAACATCGTCGGCGGCGTAACGCCCGGCAAAGGCGGCGAATGGGTACTGGATGGGAAAATCCCCGTCTTCGACTCGGTCAAATCCGCGAAGGAAGCGACCGACGCGAACGCCTCGATCATCTTCGTCCCCGCCCGCTTTGCTCCCGACGCCATGTTCGAATCCGCCGATGCGGGCATTCCCCTCATCATCTGCATCACAGAAGGCGTGGTCATCCACGACATGATGCGCGTCCGCAACTACCTCGACCAAAAAGGCGCGCGCCTGATCGGACCGAACTGCCCCGGTCTACTCACCCCCGGCGAAGCCAAAGTGGGCATCATCCCCGGCGACATCGCCATCCCCGGCAACGTCGGCGTGGTCTCCCGCTCCGGCACGCTGACCTACGAAGTGCTTTACGCCATGAAGAATCTTGGCATGGGAGCATCCACCTGCGTCGGCATCGGCGGCGACCCGGTCAACGGCACCAACTTCACCGATGTGCTCGAAATGTTCGAACACGATCCCAAGACCGAAAAGGTCATCATGATCGGCGAGATCGGCGGCAATGAAGAGGAAAAAGCCGCGGAGTTCATCCGCGCCAAAATGACAAAACCCGTCGCGTCCTTCATCGCCGGTCAGACCGCCCCTCCCGGAAAACGCATGGGGCACGCCGGAGCCATCATCGAAGGCGGAGCCGGAACCGCGGCAGACAAGGTCCGGGCGCTCGAAGCGGCGGGAGTCAAAGTTGCAAAACATCCCGAAGAGATCCCGACCCTGTTGCAATAGAATGTCCGTCGCGCCAGGCTTAATGACTGATGGTTACGCACCGTCCCGAAGGTTTTGATGAAAAACAAGCCTGAATTACGAGAATGTCGCCCCCACGGCCCCCCCGGGGGCGCCCCCCCGCGTAAGGTGAGTTAATGAGACTCGCCTCCTTAATCAGATCAACCCAACCCGGTTGGCGCAACGCCCCCCCAGAATCAAAAGAGCCGCCCCTCGACATCGCTCAGGGCGGCTCTACGGTTATAATCCCAAAATCAATTACTTGCGGTTCGCGTCAATGTATTTGACCGCTTCGCCGACTGTGGTGATCTTCTGGGCGTCTTCGTCCGAAATCTCCGCGCCGAACTTGTCTTCAAACGCCATAATCAACTCGACAAGATCGAGCGAATCAGCCTCAAGCTCCTCGCGGAAGCGGGCTTCCATCGTGATCTTTTCTTCCTCGACATTGAGCAGGTCTTTAATGATTACCTTCAATTCAGTATAAGTGTCTGACATGACATCCTCCAGTTGGATTTTGATGGGAATTGTAATCGCATGGCTTGCGCTGTCAAGCCGTCAATCAAACACAGGAACACCCCCTCATGACAAAAGTTGCGCCGATAGACCAGAGAAAAGCCGACCACATTAAAATCAACTTAGAACAGGATGTCCGCTCCGCGCTGACGACCGGGCTGGAAAACTATCGCTTCGTCCATGAAGCCCTGCCCGAAGCGGACCTGAACCGGCTCGACACAAGCCTGAGCCTGTTCGGCAAGACCCTGGCATCTCCCGCACTGGTAAGTTCCATGACCGGCGGCACAGACAAAGCCGAGACCATCAACCTGCGCCTCGCCGAAGCCGCGCAGGAATGCGGAATTGCCATGGGCGTGGGAAGTCAACGCGCGGCAATCGAACAACCCGCGCAAGCCAAAACGTTTCAAGTGCGCCGAGTCGCGCCTGATATTTTGTTGTTTGCAAACCTCGGCGCCGTCCAATTCAACTACGGATACGGCATCGACCAGTGCCGCAAAGCCGTGGACATGATCCAAGCCGACGCGCTTTACCTGCATCTCAATCCGCTCCAGGAAGCCGTGCAGGACGCGGGCGACACGAACTGGATCGGCATTGCAAAGAAAATCGAGGAAGTTTGCAAAAAACTCGAAGTGCCCGTCATCGCAAAAGAAGTTGGCTGGGGCATCTCCGAAAAGACGGCAAAGGTATTGGCAGATTGCGGAGTCTCCGCCATAGACGTGGCAGGCGCGGGCGGCACGAGCTGGTCGCAGGTGGAAATGCACCGCGCCCCCGATGAATTCACCCGTCAACTCGCGGCGACCTTCGTCGGCTGGGGAATTCCAACATCCGATTCCATTTTGAACGTCAAAAAAGCCGTCCCCGAAATGACGGTCTTCGCCAGCGGCGGAATCAAAGACGGGCTCGACATCGCCAAGTGCATCGCCCTCGGCGCAACATTGGGCGGCATGGCGGGACAGTTCCTCAAGGCAGCGGCGGTTTCGACGGAAAAAGCCGTTGAGATGATGAAATTGACGAACAGGCAAATCGGGGTCGCCATGTTTGCAACGGGAGCATGGTCACTCGGGCAGCTAGCGGCAAAAATTTCAACGGTCAGGGAATAAACCCGCCTTTCGCAGAACGTCCCCCAAGCCGTCGCAGCGACATTCTCATTGTTCAGGCTCGGTTATCCTCAAAACCTTCGGGACGTTTGCTTATAAAGTCCAGCAACCATAGCGCGGTTGTACCGCAAACTTCAGTTTGCGCCCCGGCGGGCGAGATAAATCTCGCGGTACTGGGCAAAATCTTCGCGATTGACGTAGTTTTTACAGAGCAATACTACAAACCCCTTGCGGTAAAATACAGATATGGAAAACGACGACCCGATCGAGGTCCGCATGGGCACGTTCTTCGTAGTGATGGGCATGGGGATATTCCTGCTTTTCGTCGTCTCCGACGTGGCAGACAAGGTCCAGTTCGATTACTTCTTCCTGGCAATGATCCTCCTGGGGATCGGGTATTACTTCCGCAGAAAAAAAGCCCGCCCGCAGGCGGCAAACCGCTTCTCCTGGCTCAAGAGCGCGTGGACGAAAATGAGGGCTGGCAGGGGCAAGGGCGGGGGCGGCGGAGAAGGCAAAGATAAAAAAGGATAACCAAATTTCTCGCATGTCAAAACTGATGTCACTCAAAAAAGCAATTGCAGATTTTGTCAACGACGGCGATGCGCTTTACGCCGCCGGTTTCACCCACCTGATCCCCTTCGCCGCCGGGCACGAGATCATCCGCCAGGGGAAGAAGCACCTCACCCTCGCGCGCGCCACCCCCGATTTGATCTACGACCAGATGGTCGCGGCGGGATGCGCAAAAAAGGTCGTCTTCTCGTACATGGGCAATCCCGGCGTGGGCTCATTACGAATTGTGCGCGGCGCCATCGAACGCGGCGAACTGGAATGGGAGGAATACTCCCACTTCGGCATGATTACCCGCCTCCAGGCAGGCGCCTCGGGACTCCCATTTTTGCCGATGAATCAGACCGGAGCCGAAGACCTGGAAAAGGTCAACCCGCAGATCAAACGCATCGCAGACCCTTACGGCGGCAAGGATGTGATCGTCGTACCAGCCCTCAACCCGGATGTCGCCATCGTCCATGTGCAGCGGGCAGACAAGCACGGCAACGCCCACCTGTGGGGAATCATCGGGGAACAAAAAGAAGCCGCCTTCGCCGCGAAGAAAGTCATCCTGACCGCCGAAGAGATCGTGGACGAATCCGTTATCAGGTCCGACCCGAACCGGACGATGATCCCTGGCATCGTGGTCAGCGCCGTCTGCCATGCGCCGTTCGCCTCCCATCCCTCCTACTCGCAGGGCTATTACGACCGCGATAATGAGTTCTATCTTGCCTGGGATAAGATCAGCGAGTCGAAGGAACTCACGCAGAAATACCTCGACGAATGGGTGTTCGGTGTGAAAGACCGGGCTGCCTACTGGAAAAAACTCGGCGAAAAGACGCATAAACGCCTGAAGGTCAAGGCGCAGTATAGCGAGAAGATCAATTACGGAAAGTATTAAAGCGAACAGTAATCAGTGAACAATATTCCACATTTCGATCTTGGCGGCGACGGCGCTCCGCTTCACTTTCTTCACGCCAACGGCTACCCGCCGGAATGTTACCAGCCGTTATTCGGACATTTACAAAAAAATCACCGCGTCTTTGGAATGAAACTCCGCCCGCTTTGGGATGGCGCCAACAAGGATGCCCTTCAAGACTGGCATCCCTACTCGGAGGATTTGCTGCGCTTCCTTTCCACGGGTGGGGCTGGTCCCGTTATCGGGGTCGGTCATTCCATCGGAGGCATTGTCACCCTGCGGGCAGCCATGCGCGAGCCGAAAAAATTCCGCGCCGTCATCCTGCTCGACCCCGTGCTGTTCGTCCCGCCCTTCATGGCAATGTGGAACATCGTCCGCGCCGTTGGGCTGGGAGGACGGACTCACCCGTTGATCCGAACCGCAAAGAACCGAAGGCGCGCGTTCGACGACCTCGACTTCGTCTTCGAACGATATCGCAGGCGGGCGATATTCCGTCATATGAGCGATGAGAACCTGAGAGCCTATATCAACGGAATCACCAAACCCAAGGCAGACGGCGGTTATGAACTGATCTATTCGCCGGAGTGGGAAGCGCACATCTACCTGACCGGCTTGCGCGACTTCGACCTCTGGCGCGGACTATCCCGCTTCGACGCGCCAACCCTCATCATCCGCGGCGCAGAGACGGATACATTTCTCGAAAACGCGGAAAAACTGGTAAAGAAGAAGAATCCGAAGGTTCAAGTCCACACCATACAAAAAGCCACCCACCTCCTGCCGCTCGAATATCCGCAGGAAGTGGCGGAAATTATTGAAAATTTTGTAACCGCAGATCGTGGATGACAGTCGTCTAATTTCGTCCACCGTCCAAAACAGGAGATGCCCATGCCCGAACTCAAATATTCCCCCGCCGAGTTGATGATCATCAACGCCGCGCGTTTGTTACGCGACGGCGATGTGGTCTTCGTCGGCGTCGGTCAGCCCAACCTTGCCTGCAATCTCGCCAAACGAACCCATGCCCCGAACCTGGTCATGATCTATGAAGCGGGAGTCATCGGCGCGGAACCCGAACGCCTGCCGCTTTCCATCGGCGACCCAACCCTTGTCAGCGGATCGCTTTCGGTGGTCAGCATGTACGATATTTTTTCCAACTACCTGCAGCGGGGGAATGTGGATGTGGGTTTCATGGGCGGGGCGCAGATCGATAAATATGGAAATATCAACGCCACGACCATCGGCGGTTACGACCACCCCAAGGTGAGGCTGCCCGGCTCGGGCGGTTCGCAGGAAATCGCGGCATGGGCGAACCGTTGTTACATCATGACCCCGCACCAGAAACGGCGCTTCCCCGAAAAGGTGGAGTTTATGACCTCGGCTGGTTTCATAGACGGCAAGGGCGCGCGCGAATCGCGCGGGCTGCGCGGGGGCGGGATGCTGGCTGTCGTCACGGACATCGGCATTTTGGAGCCGGATGATTCAGGGGAGATGACTCTCACGGCGCTGCACACAGGCAGAACGGCGGAGGAGGCGAAGTCCAATACGGGCTGGGCGCTCAAGGTGTCGTCATCCCTCAACACGACGGAGGAGGTCACGAGGAAGGAATTGAAGATCCTGAGAGAGGAACTGGACCCGACGGGAATCTATCTAAAAGCAGGCGCGTAAATTTTGAACCAAAGGAGAGAGCAGATGGAAAAAAAGGATAACTTTAAATCGTGGGTCGCCGTGCTGACCGCCCTGGTAACCGTGCTGGGAGCGTCGGCGGCGTGTCTGGCTTCGGTGGCAGTTTCCTCCGCCGCCGACCAGGATTTTTCAGGCTTGGACGCTTCCATCCGCGCGCAAAAAGCCGAGATCATCAACCATGTCTATGCGTATGAGCATTACAGGGCGTTCACCGCTTATTTCAGGTACAACGAACTCGGCTATTTGATGCACGACCCCAACGCAGACTCCGAGGCGAATGCCCGCAACGCCGCAATTCAACAGGAGGTTTGGGGTGTTGCAAGCGGCATCAGTTCGGTTTTCTTCAGCCCGCGTTACATCAACCCCGACGGGCAGTACGATCTTGAGCAGGAATTACAGGAAGCCTTCGCCCAGGACGCGCAGGACTCCGACCTGAACGCGGAGCCGTATTTCGAAGAATCAGACCGCCTGCGCAGACAATCCTCCTTCCTGACGGCGGATATGATCGTGCTGGCGTTCTCGTTCTGGTTCCTGACCCTTGCGCAGGCAACCGAGAAGAAAATTAAATACCTGTGGGCGGCATTGGGGGCTCTCGCCGGGCTGGCGGGGTTGGGCGGCATTATCATCGGGAGGTTTCTGTTATGAAAACCGAATCGCCAAATGAACAACGCTTTGAGAGTATGGTGACCATCCTGATTGCCTCTGTGGCGATCTGGGTTGCCATAACCGCCTACTTTCAGAATTACGCCTCGAACATCTCGGACCAGGCGCGGCGGCGGGCGCAGCAGTTTTCCATCGAAGCCACAAAGCGCGAAATCAACGGGAGTATTCAGTTCAGTTACGAATGGCAGGGCGCCTTTCAAGCCTGGCGGGAGATCGGCTGGCAGATCACAGCTGCCCAGCAAAACGGAGATGCCGCAGCCGAGGCGCGCCTGTACCAACTGCAAGACCGCGTGATCACGCTCAGCAAACTGCTGAACCCGCAATACTTCGACCCGGTTTTCGGCTGGCCCGATTCGAGAAAATACGAGGCGGATTCCTACCTGGTCGAATCGACCCGCCTTTCGGAAACCTATCTCGCCGAATCCGAGTTGGGTAATTTTACAGACAATACCGCCGACTCGCTGATCGTGCAGATCACCCTGCTGACGGTCTCGCTTTCGCTGTACGGTCTTTCGATGGCGTTGAAGGGCAGGGTGCGCTGGCTGTTCATCGTCGTCGGTTCAGGGATCGTCGGTATTTGCGTGTTGTGGCTGGGATGGTCGCTGCTCGAATTGCTCATCCGTCCGGAGGTTAACCACGAGGCGATCCAGGCGTACGCCGAGGGAATCGGGCTGGAATACCAGGGGCGTTCTGAAGAGGCAATCGAAAAATACAGTCTTGCCATCGAAAATAACCCCTCGTATGCCAAGGCGTATTACGAGCGCGGGCTTTCATATTATTCGCTGGGCGACATGCAGACCGCCCTCACAGAAATGGAAACCGCCCGGGCAAACGGGCTGGACGATACCAGCATCAACTGGAACCTGGGCTGGACGTACTATCTCACCGGGCAGTATGAAAAAGCCTTCGAAGCCAATCAGCGCGTGCTGACCCAGCACCCCGAGGTTTTGGGCGTGCGCATGAATCAGGCGATCAGTTACCTCGTCAACGGAGACCTGGAAAACGCGGGGGAACAATACGACCTGCTGATCGGGGAGGCGCAGAGACAGGTCAACGAAGCCCGTTCAAACAATGCGGAGCCGTCTGCCTCGCTCTGGTATTACATGGATGCCGGGGCGCTCGACCTGCAAAACCTGATCGATACGCTGGACAACAACCCCAAGAGTTGGACGCAAGCCCCGACCCCCAGCCTGATTCGCGGCGACCATGCCGCCATCCGCCAGTTTGCGGTGGAACAGATGAAGAGGCTGAAAGAATCGACCGTGGCATTGGAGTACGCGGGGCAGCTGCCCTCCGGCGGGTCGTCCATGCTGGTGGAGCCGTTTGTATTCGGTCAAATCACGGGAGTCGACGAGCAGGGACTCATCACCGGGTTTGAACCGGCTGCGAACAATATCGTGCCATTCGGCGAGGAGGAGTTCACGATCCAGTTCACCTACAGCGGCGAAGCCCCCCGCGAAATGCTGTGGAAGGTTTACGTCAATGGGTACGAAGACCAGGCGCTGCGCATTGTCGACGCCACCGATATCAGCGGCGGCAGCACATGGTACAAGACCTTTGGCTACAGTTACACCAACGTCTTCATTCTCAGCCAGGGCGAATACACCGTTGAACTTTATGCGGATAACATCCTCGTCCAAAGCGGAACCTTCTACGTGCAGGAATAACCCCCCCACCAATTTCCCCCTGTTCAAAGGGCAGTCATCGGGATACAACAACCCCATGACTGCCCAACACCCTTTCATGTCAAATAATATGCGCTATCTCATTTTCGATCTTGGCGGCACCCTCATGTATGCCCGCGGAGATTGGACCCCCATCCACACCCAGGCAGACGCAGCGCTGACCCAAAGCCTGAAAGCCGGGGGTATCGAATTGAGCGCGGACGTTTTCCGGGCGCGCCTCAGCGGGTACTACGAACAACGCGACAAGGACCATTATGAAACCACGTATCACCTCGTCCTGCGCGAATTGCTCCGGGAGTTGGGTCACACTGAGGTCGCAGAATCCGGACTGAGGTCCGCGCTGGACGCGCTCTACCGGGTCACACAAAGCAATTGGGACCTGGAATCAGACTCCCGCGAAGTCCTCGCCCAATTGAAGGACGCGGGGTATCGCCTTGGGATATTTTCGAATGCAGGCGACGACAAGGATGTTCAAGACCTGATCGACATGTTCGGGATCCGCCGGTATTTCGATTTCGTCCTCACGTCGGCTGCCTGCTTCTACCGCAAGCCCCACCCGCGCGCGTTCGAGATTTCACTCGCCCAATGGAACGCCACCCCCAACGAAGCGGTCATGATCGGCGACAGCCTGGATGCCGACATCCTCGGGGCGAAACAGGCGGGGATGACCTCGGTCTGGATCACGCGCCGCGCCCAGTTCGGGGATGAAGACATGCGGCGCATCCAACCAGACTTTAGCATTCGCAAACTCTCCGAACTGCCGCCCACCCTTGAGCGGATCGCCATCTCGCGGCGGTAAGAGAGTGTTTCATAAGTCCGTGAAGGCGTGAAAAACGAGCCTCAGTCCCAGAGAACACCGAGTTCACAGAGATTATTAAAACGTCCCGAAGGGTTTCGGGACGGCGCTTTTTCCATTCGGGGTGAAACTCGTTTCATAAATACTCCGTGGTAAAAGTGTGCAAGCAAAGGTTGTCAGTTTGGACTGCAAAATCTCCTGATTTTGCTCGAAAGTCGGGAGATGCCGCCACGGCGTCATTCTGCGCCGCTTTCGACTCCGTGCCTGACATGTTTTGCTTGCACACTGGTAAAAAAAAGAAGAAACAGTCTCCAAGGTTCGGTGTACAATACCTTCCCGCGCCGTGGTTTGATCCGTCATTCTGCCTGCGCGCACTCCCGCCCGAAGAAAGAAAATCCATGCTGGACATTACATCAACCACCCATCCCCAACATCCAACGGTCGTCATCCTGCGTCTCAGCGGCGATATCGATTCCTCGAATTATCAATTCTTTCAAAAACGCGTGGACGAAGAACTTGCAAAAGGCGGGCAGTATTTCCTGCTGAATTTTGCAAACGTCAGCCGCATCACCAGCGCCGGTCTGCGCGTCATCCACAACCTGTTCAACGCCCTGCGCGCCGCGAACAACGACATCAGCGACGACGACCTGCGCAGGCAGATGAGCGCGGGCACGTACAAATCGCCGCGCCTCAAACTCACCAACCTGACCCCGCACGTCATAGACGTTTTTCGCCTGGGAGGGTTTGAAATCTATCTCGAACTGTTCGAGGACGAAAACACAGCGGTCAGCTCGTTTCCAAACGCCGCAGAGTGAATCCCCGCCATGACAGACCTTTTCGACCATGCCATGCAGGAACGGATGAAATCCGAGGCGCCGCTCGCCGCGCGGATGCGTCCGCGGGCGCTGGAGGAATACATCGGGCAGGAACATATCATCGGCGAAGGCAAACTGCTGCGGCGAGCCATCGAAGCGGACCGGCTCTTCTCGTCCATTATCCTGTGGGGACCGCCCGGAACAGGAAAGACGACGCTGGCTCAGGTGATTGCCAATACAACCAAAAGCCATTTTGTCACCATCTCCGCCATCCTCGCGGGCAAGGCGGATTTGCGCGTGGTAATTGACGAGGCTTTGGAGCGCCGCCGCCTGAACAACATCCGCACCATCCTGTTCGTGGATGAAGTCCATCGCTGGAACAAGGCGCAGCAAGACGCGCTCCTTCCGCATGTCGAGAACGGCACCTTCACCCTGATCGGCGCGACGACCGAAAACCCCTATTTTGAGGTCATCAAGGCGCTCATCTCGCGTTCGCGCGTCTTTCAACTGCGCAATCTGAACCAGGCTGAAACCGGCGTTTTGCTCGACCGCGCCCTGGGCGACAGGGAACGCGGCTACGGCGATAAAAAGATAAAGTTCGACGAAGACGCCCGCGCCCACCTGATCGAAGTCGCATCGGGCGACGCGCGGAACGCGCTGAACGCGCTCGAACTGGCAGTCGAGTCAACGACTCCCGGCGCGGGCGGCGTCATTCACATCACCCTGGACGTGGCGCAGGAGTCGATTCAACGCCGCGCGGTTCTGTATGACAAGGACGGCGACGCGCACTACGACACCATCTCAGCCTTTATCAAGTCTGTGCGCGGCTCGGACCCCGACGCAGCCTTGTACTGGCTGGCAAAGATGCTCTACGCCGGGGAAGACCCCAAGTTCATCATCCGCCGCCTTATCATCCTGGCTGGTGAAGACATTGGGCTGGCAGACCCACTGGGATTGGTGGTGGCATCCTCCGCCGCCCAGGCGTTTGAATTCATCGGGCTGCCCGAGGGCATCTACCCCATCGTCGAAGCGACTCTTTATCTTGCCACCGCGCCCAAGTCCAACACGGCGGGGGCATACTTCAAGGCGATGAAAAAGATCGAAGAGGAGGGGCAGGTCTCTGTTCCGCGCCACCTGATGGATGGGAACCGCGATGCCGCCGCCATGGGGCACGGCAGGGACTATGTGTATCCGCACGACCAGGAGGGTCATTTTACGCCGCAGCAATATTTACCCAAACGGCTGCTTGGAACCTATTTCTATTCGCCGTCGGAGGAGGGGTACGAGGCGCAGGTCAAATCGCGACTCGAGATGTGGCGCGAAGCGCAGCGCAGGGCGTTGGGGATCACGGAAGTCCGGCATATTCCCGATTTGAGCGAAGAACAGATCGTGGAGTTAAAGAGAAGGATCAAATAGCGTGGACAAAATCCGCCCATGGCTTTTTATTGGGAAATATTCAGACACGCTCGACAAGGGTCATCTCGACCAAAATTCCATTCGCGCCATGCTCCAGCTTGCCGAACTTGTGGAGCAGCCCGGTATCGAGTCTCTTTACCTTCAGGTTGAAGACATGGAAAACATCCCTTTTGGAAGGATCGAGGAAGGCGTTCGCTTCATTCGCAGGCAAGCCGGGCAGGGAAGGACCCTGCTGATCGCCTGCGGAGCGGGCATCAACCGCTCGACCGCGTTTTGCCTGATCGCCTTACGGGAGATCGAGGGGCTGGGGCTCTTCGACGCATTTCAGGATGTTTTAAAGCGCCACCCCGATTCGTTACCCAACCTGCGCATCTGGGAATCGTTGTGCGATTATTACAACGATCCAACCCCATACCTTGATGTCATGCGGCTGGCGGCAAATTCGATTCGACGATGATCCTGCAAACTGAACAAGGGCGATCCTCCCTTGAGGGTCGAACGGACTGACATACCTTCACGGATCGCCCCTACGCTGAAATCGCGCAAGGTGGTTTATTTGTATCATCGTAACTGCTCAGCGGCTTATCATTTCGACGAACGAAGCGAGGAGAAATCCTGGACAATGCCAAAAAGGGGATCTCGAAATGACAATCGAGAATGAGCAGTTACGTATCATCCCAATAATTCGTGATGGTTATTCGCCTTTTTAACGCCAAGGCGCAGAGACGCAAAGAAAATCGAATTTTGCCGCGCAAAATCAGGCAAAAGCGTATCTTTGCCTTTGAAAAGGCTGGCGGCTTCGCGTTATGGTCTTGGTTTTACCCCGGAATTTTGAGACGGCACACTTATTTGTCAAAATGCAAAATCGCCAAATTCCCTTCGAAGAATTTGGCGAGCTGCTCGGGGATGTTGCCGAGCGTATCCTGCACGCGTTTGCGGGAGCCGAAACCGGGCAGGATGATAAAGTCGCTGACGGCTTCGTGTTCCAATTTTTCGGGGTGGAGCTGGTCGGCGAGAATCTCCAGTTTCCACTCCTGTTCCGGCTCGATGGAGGCAAACAGGGCTTCGAGGGTCTGCGCGTAACTTTTATCCGCGCGGACGAGCAAGGGGACGTTGAGCGCTTTGGCGACGGCGAGGTTGGCTTCCAACATGCGGCGCAGGGCGATTGGGGGAACGGCTTTGGCTGGAACAATGAATATCACGCGCTGCATACTGTTCAACGGCAGGGATAACTTCCCCGCCACAACGGGGGTGTCGGAACCCCAGACCACTTCGTCCAGCACCGAGCCGAGGACGCTTTCGCGGAAGGTGCGCTGTCCGCGCCAGCCCATGACGATGAGCGAGGCGTTCTCTTCGCGGGCGGTGTGCAAAATCCCCTGGGCATGGGTGGCTGCCAAACGCGGAATCAGTTCGATCCCGGCTTCGGGGTCGTGCAAGTTCTCGTTGACCTTGCCAAGCAGTTCCTTGTGAAGCATCAGGCTGTTGTTTTCGTTCGGTCCCTTGTCCTGCGCCACGCTGACTGCAAGGACTTTTCCCTTTGAACTGCGCGAAAGCAGGCTCGCAAGCGCCACCAAGGCGTCGGAATTCTTCTCGGAGACAGGGACGAGAATCCGCCCAAAGAGTGGAGTCGGCTCATCGTCGGCAGAGGCAGTTTGCAGGTCAGGAGCGAAGCGCTGGACGATGAGGGGCGAAGTGATCGAAGTGAGAAGAATCATCAAGATGGCGGCATTGAACAGGGTCGTGTCAAACAGTCCAGTTTCCAAACCGATGACAAGGGTTGGGATGGTGACCGCGGCTTGGGCGTGGGATAAGCCATAGACCGTCCAAAATTCGGCTTTGGTGTATTTGTAAATTTTGGAGGTAATCCACGCGGCGATGAGCTTGGAAACGTATGCGACGATGGTGACGCCGCCAGCGACGATGATGGTTTCGGGACTTTTGAGGAAGGTCAGCGGGTCGGTGATGAGACCGCTGTAGAGCAAAAAGACGGGGATGAAAAAGGACTCGCCGATGAAGAGGACGTGACCCGCCACCGGGCTGTGACGCGGCAGCATCGAGTTGACCGCCAAGCCCGCGAGGAACGCGCCGACGACTTCATGAACGCCGATGACTTCGGCAACGAAGGCGGCGACAAAAAGCGCGACGATCACAAATTGAAATTCGACGGCGCGCCCGGTCAGTTTTTGAAAGACAAGTTTTCCAAAACGCGGCAGACCGAAGATAATGGCGGCGGTGAAAATCGCGAGCAGGACGAATAATTGCGCGAAGTAGGCGAAGGTGAGTCCGCCTTTGTCCGCGCCGAGGACGACGGCTAAAACGATGAATGCGCCGATGTCGGTCATCACCGTTGCGCCGGTGGTGACAGCCACGGCTTCGTTGCGGGTGACGCCGAGTTTTGTGAGGATCGGAAATGCGATGAGCGTGTGCGAGGCAAAGGCGGAACCGAGCAGGATCATGCCGAGCCAGTCGAGCCCGAGGATGTAGCCCAACCCCATCCCCATCAGCTGCGGGAAGGTGAATGTGATCAACCCGAACACCAACGCTCTTGCGCGGACTTTCATAAACTGGTTAATGTCCACTTCGAGACCGGCGCTGAACATAAGATAGACCAAGCCGATGGTCGAGAGAAACTGGATGCGGTCGTTGTCCTCGAGAAAACCGAATCCATGCGGACCGATGAGCATCCCGCCGATGATGATACCGATGATGCCGGGCAGTTTCAGCCGTTCGGAGATCAACGGCGTGACGAGGATGATCGCCATGACGATCAGGAAAAAGCCTACGGGTTTGGAGAAGAGTTCTTCAAGCATGAGTGTCCTTTGAGGAGATTGGTAATTGGTAATTGGTAATTGGTAATTGGTGATTGGGAGCTTGCTCTGAGAGAGTGTTTCTTAAGTTCGTGAAAGGCATGAAAAAAGAGATTCAGCCACAGAGAACACCGAGTTCACAGAGATTTTAATAAGGTTTTCTCAAGATTCTCCGTGTTCTCTGTGGCAAAAAAGAGTTAAGAAACAGTTTCCGAGCGATTGATGATTGATGAGGGGATTTTATCCGAGGCGGGCTGTTTCGGCGTAAAACAGTAACTCCCCCAATGCTCTCATTTTGACGGGTCGAATTTCTCCATCCATTTGGACGGGTCGCTCAACTCTGTAAAGCCGAATTGTTTGTACAGTCCATGCGCGTCTCGTGTGGCAAGCGACCAACGTCTCAGCCCAGTCAATGCTGGATGAGAAAGGATGCATTCCATCAACCATTTGCCGAGAGCCTGTCCGCGATACGCTTCGTGAATAAAGACATCGCACAAATACGCAAAAGTAGCGCGGTCTGTCACCACGCGGGCAAAGCCAACCTGACGTTCTCCATCGTACACGCCAAAATTGAGTGAGTGCTGAATTGATTTCTCGATCACCTCGCGCGGACGTTTATCCGCCCAGTAGGCGCGGGTGAGGAAACCGCAGACCGCCTCAATATCGAGTCGGAGTGGGTCGTCTGAAATCATGAAGTTGTCTCGTTTGTATTCCATGTCAGATCAACACTACTTCCACGATTTCGCCCGCGCTTAATCCTGTGGCATCGGGATGAATTTTCAACAAACCATCTCCAGCCGCCAGGGTGAAAATCAAATTACTTTTTCCAAATATCGGTTCAGCAATCCAACCCTCACCCCTAGCCCCTCTCCCTGAGGGCGAGGGGGATAACTTCACCGCCCACCAATCTTCGCGCCCGGCTTGGGATGGCAGGTTGACGGTTAGTTTTGCCTGCACGGTCGCTTTGGGTTTTGGCAACGCGCCCAGCAATTTCTCGATCACCGGCACGACGAATAAATATCCATTCACCAATGCGCTGACGGGGTTGCCGGGCAAGCCGATCACCGCCTTGCCATTGCACGCGCCGAGGATCGTCGGTTTGCCGGGGCGGGTGTTGATTCCATGCACGAGGACGCCGGGTTCCCCAAGTTGACGGATGACGTCGGCGGTCATGTCGCGGGTGGAGGCGGAGGAACCGGCTGTGATGATGACCACGTCGCATTCGATTAACGCCTTCGCCGCCGCTTCTTTCAGGACCTCGAACTGGTCGCCAAAAATCCCATAGCGGATTGCCACGCCGCCGCTTTTCTCGACGAGCGCCCCCAACGTGTACGAGTTGATGTCGCGCACTTGCCCCGGTCTTGGGCGTTGACTTGGCTCGACCACTTCATCCCCGGTCGAAATCAGCCCTATTTTCACCAATCTGACTACACGCAAGGTCGTAATTCCCAATGCCATCAGTCCGCCGATCTCGGCTGGGCGGAGGGTCGTCCCTTTGGGAATCACAACTTGGTCTTTCGCCACGTCCTCGCCGATGCGGATGACGTTCTCGCCGTCCGCAACGGATTTGAAAATTTCGATTTCAAGAGATTTCACCACAGAGGACACGGAGTTCACGGAGTCCTTTTGTTTCTCTTCTCTGTGCTCTTTGTGGTCTCCGTGGTGAATGCTTTGGGTGTATTCCAACATCACAACGGCATCCGCGCCTTTGGGGATCATACCGCCGGTATGGATCAGGGCGCATTGACCAGATTCGATTTCAAAGGGTGGCTCCTCCCCCATCGGAACTTCGCCGATGAGACGAAGATAGGCTGGCAACGAATCTGTCGCGCCAAAGGTGTCGGCGGCGCGGACGGCGTATCCGTCCACGGTGGTGCGGGGAAATTCGGGAAGCGGATGCGGGGCAACGATATCCTCGGCGGTGACCCTGCCCAGGGCGAAGTCCACTGCCAGGGGTTCAGGATCAGGCGTCAGGGCGGAAAGAGCCGAGAGCAATTTGTCACGGGCCTGGTCGGGGGGGAGGAGAGTCAGGAATTCGGGCATGGGATTCGGTGTCAGGTTTCAGGTGTCAGGTTAGCGGAGCCAGAAGGTGAGAGTCAAAAAATAGGTTGTCAAGCAAAAGACGGCGAGGGCGGTGGCGGTGAGGAGTTTCCAGTTGGGCGGGCTGCCGTTGGCGATGGATTGTAATTGATAGATTTGGAAGGCGGCGAAGGGCAGGGTGAGGAAGGCGGGCGCGATGACGTTGAAAGCAAAGCCGAAGAACGGCGCGAGCGCGAATGCGAGGTAGGTGAAGGCAATCAGGCTGTGATGCAGCGGAACAGCGCGTTCCCACGTCAGGCGGCGGAGGAGCGTGCCGCGCTCGTATTTTTGGTCGTCGGGAAAGGTGGTGAAGTTGAGGATGAGAAAGTAGGCGAGGGCAAGCGTTGTCAGCGGAAGCAACAATGTTGCGAGCAGGCGCGACATTTCAGCGGCTTGCAGGAGAAATGCGATGGATGGGATGACGTAGGCGATGTGAATCGCGAGGATGAGTTCGCCGAATCCGCGGTTGACGAGGTGGAGGGGCGGGATGGCGTAAAGAAGAACGAGGACGATGGAGGAAAGAAGAAAGAGGAAGGAAGGGAGTGTAAGGGTGAAGACGAGGTGGGCGATGAGCGCGATGACGGCGGCTGTGCCGATCATGCCGACGGATATATAAAGCAGGTTGTTGCGGAGGGTTTCTTTTTTCTGCGGGGTTTCGCCTTCGATGAGCGGTTCATTGTGCGGACGGAACACTTCGCGCAGATAAGCCATGCTGGTTTGTGCCAGCAAGGTAATCGCCAGTCCAAGCACAAACGGGGCGAGTTGAAAAGGCTTTCCCAAATAAGCAGGGATGCTCGCGCCGAGAAGGTAGGTCAGCGTGGCGAGAAGGAGATGGAGCGGGCGGAGAAGTTTTATCAATTTACGATTATAGATTAGCAGTTTTATCTTTTTCCGGAATTAAATTGAACCAAATCCCCCCAATTTATTCTTCCATCGTCGCAAAAATCATCCATGAATTCTTGCGTAAAAATATTTAATATACGCGAATATTCGGTATAAAACTGATCGTTTCTTTCTTTTGCCTGATACCCTAAAGGCTCAACGATATCAACAAATAAACGATTATCCCCAGAAATAAATTCCCAAAATTCTTGTCCGCAAAACTTCATGTAATCTACTTTATCGGGATTTTTTTCCTGCCCATAACAACATCCATTAATTGCTTGTGTATTTACATTGGCATTTCCGGTTCTCAAAATTCTCTTTGCTTGTTTAAAATTTTCAACCATACGTTTTATCTGACCGCTATTTCCCCAGTTTGGACCAGACTTAACCGAAACAATGTACAAAACTTTCTCTCGCTCAAATTCCAAATCTATTCCTTCAGCAGAGGATTTTCTACCACCATATACTTTTCCACACACAAAGATTGCAAGCTTTTCGAGAAATTCCCCAAAAATTGTCTCCTCCTGGGAAGAAAGATGAGCATCAAGCAATAGTTTAACTAAGTCATGCGCATCGTTGATGTTTTTTGCCTTAAACAAATATGGATTTTTCTTTTTTAAGACTTTGGCAAGCTTAAGACTCCGGAGATTATCTGCACGACGAATATGAAATTCGCCAATATTTGATTCAACAAAAACAATTACATCATTTAGATTTATTGGTCTCATATTTACCCTTCTTCTCAAATAATGCAGGTTGAACTAACTGGGACATTATAGGTTTAATTCCATCTTCGACCAGTTTGAAATATTTTGGTAATATTTCAATGCCCACGGCATTTCTTCCCATACGTTGGGAAACATATATCGTTGTTCCCGAACCCATAAATGGATCAAGAACACAATCCCCTTTCTTTGTAAACAACTTAATAAACCATTCCGGAAGGTCCTCTGGAAAAACAGCACTGTGGCTTCTATTTTTAGTTTCGGTTGCCAAGTGGAGCACATTTGTGGGATAAGCTTTTTCCCTGCCAATCCAGTTTGCTATTTTTTACCGAAGCCGCTACCAACATTTGACGGATCACGAACTTTATCTGTTTCACTTAATTTTTTCAGCCGTCTCCCAGCCCAATCACCCATTGGAACCATGACTTCTTCTTGATACATACGAAAATGTTTTTCTTTATTAAATTGCAACAATCTTTCCCAAGAATCTCGGAAACGATTTGGCCATTTCCCAGGATAGGAATTTTTTTTATGCCAAATAAACTCTTCTGTCCAAAGCCAGCCCTGCTTTTTCATTTCTAAAATCAATTCAATTACATATGTATGACGCTCTCCACTTACAACTTTTTCCTTAATATTTAATACAAATGTACCGGTTGGCTTTAAGACACGTAATAACTCTTTAGATACAGGCAAAAACCATTCAACATATTTATCAGGGCTGATACCCCCATAAGTATTCGAGCGACTATCTGCGTAAGGAGGAGAAGTAAACACCAAATCAATAGAATTGTCTGCAAGTTTTTTTAATTCCTCACGGCAGTCGCCAAGCAATAAAGAAGTCTCTGTTTTTTTCATAAATTCAATTATACCTTTAGCATTTGTTCATAGCTTCGAAAAATTATTACATCCAATACCTTTCCTTGGAAAGGTATTGCAACAACAGCTCGACTGCTTGTGGAAGGTTCTTTCGTCCCAAGCCCAGGCGGAAGTGGTTGCGGGCGTCGTCGTAGACCGAACCGGGGAGCAGGAGGACGCCTGATTTCCTGACGAGGTCATCGCAGAAGGATTCCACTTCGCCTTGCAGGAGTTTTGGGAAGCCCATCGAGCCTGCTTTGGGACGAGTCCAGGTAAAGAGGGAGGAGTAACGGGTGAAGAGGTCGTCCACGATGATGAGATTGTTTTTGATTATTTCAAGATTGCGGCTTGCCAGTTTCGCGCGGTGACGCATGGCGACTTCGGCGAGAAATTCGCTGGGAGCGGAGTTGCAGATGGTGGTGTAGTCTTTGAGCGAGGCGATCTTGTTGAAGAGTTCGCGGTTCTTCGTGGCAATCCAGCCGATGCGCAGACCCGCCAAGCCGTAGGTCTTGGATGTGACGCCGAGCGAGACGGCATGAGGTCCGTAGTCCACGGCGGCGGGGAGGCGGTCTTTCACATCATATTCCGATTCGCGGTAGACCTCATCGGAAAAAAGAAGCAGGTTGTTTTCTTTGACAAACTCATTGAGGGCGTCGAAGTCCGCGCGGGGCATGAGGTAGCCAGTGGGATTATGCGGCAGGTTGACGACAATTGCCTTCGTTGACGGGCGCATCAAGTGGCGCAGTTCGTCCATATCCAACGCCCAGCCGTTCTCTTCACGAGCGCGCCACGGGCTGATCTGGCAGCCAATCCCCTTTGCCACTTCGCTCAATGCCTGATAATGCGGCGCATGGACGATGATATGGTCATTTTCCTTCAACGCCGCCAGCATGAAGAGATAGATCGCCTCGTTCGCGCCGGAGAAAACCAGCACGTCGTCCGGTTTGACGGCGCTGTAGATTTTGGAAATTTCCTTTCGCAGGGTTGGGCTGCCTTGCGATTCGGTGTAGCCTAGCCAATGATTCTGGAACCGTTCCGCCGCGCCGTCTTCAATGGCAAGCAAATCCGCAACCGACATGGATTCACAATCGGAAGAACAGAGCAGGAATTCAGCGTTGAATTCGTATTTGGCGAAGTAACGTTCGAGTTTGAAGGGAGAGAGGAGCATAGTGATCAGTGGGCAGTGGGCAGCGCGAGAAGGTACGAGATACAGGTTACAGGTTACCTGTCTACTTGTCTACTTGTTTACTTGTCTACTTGTCTACCTGTCTACTTGTCTACTTGTTTACCTGCCTGTCTACCTACCTCAACGCCCTTTTCACATCGCGATAATGGAGTTGATTATGCAGGTACAACATCTTGACCATTTCACGGATGACGGTTTCGCCTAAAAACGGATGCCGTCCCTGGATGTCAAGTTCCTCGTCTTTCAATCCGCTCACCCACTGTATCGACTCGGCGCGGGTTTGTTTGTACTGCTCCAGCAATTCAGCGGGCGCGAGGTCTTTGGTCTTCTCCTGTTGGGAGGCGTTGTACCGGTCAATGGAGAAATCGTCCGCTGCGCCTTTGCCGGTGGCGCGGATACTTTCAAAGAGTCGGATCAGTCCGCGCTCGGAGGTGACGTAATGCGAAAGCACGTTGCGGATGCTCCACGTCGTCCCTTCGGTGTAGACTTCGCGAGTCCATTGATCGCCGGTCAATTCGGCGAAGAATTGCGCCATGCGCTCGCCTTCGGTTTTGAGTTTTTCGGCAAGTTCAGCGGTTTCAGACATGTTTTACTCCTTAAGATTTTTACCACGAAGGACACAAAGTACACGAAGGTTTACGGTTCGGGAAAGTTTGCATAATTGATCGAACGTTTGCCCGTCGTTGGATAAAAGTAATCCCTGAATTTCGAGATCTGTTCCACAAGCCGTTTGCTGTCTTCAAAATCGGAACGCACATAATAATAATGCGTATCGTACGGGCTGTCGCCAAAGACGGCGGCGAGAGTATAACCGTTCTCCTCGGCATAGGTCTTCAATAAAATCGTCATGCCAAACCAGCGCTGGGCAAGGTTGGCATCAGTGAGTTTGGGCGGCACGAGCGGCGAGTAGTAATCATGAAACATGATGATGTGCGGCTTGTATTCGTCCAAATACTCCACAGTGATCGAGCCGTTGTGCGCAATAAATTGATCGTTCAAACCCCAGGTATCAATCGCCGTCCAGCCGGAGTAATATGGAATCAAACCCGCCTCGGTCGTCGCGATCACATATCCCTTGCCGCGATAATCCGCCAGCATCTGCGCCATCTCCAGACGCCCGTCGCGCTCATAAGGTCGGTCGCAGGATTGCTGGTACAAGGCGAGGAAGCAATTCTGAAACCAGGAATAGTAGACGACGCCAAAGGCCAGACCGATCAATGCGATGAAGTACGCGGTTCTCTCGCGGACTTGAGCCTGAATCAGCGCTTCAAACTTTATGCCCCGCACAAGCGGAATCCACGAAAGCAGGGCGAGCGGCACGGTTGCATATTGGAAGCGCGCGCCATAGTTCATCTCATCCGAGACGAGGGCAAAGGCGGAGGCGAAGCCGAGGATGGGCAGGGCATAGACCAGGGTTTCGCGTGTGGTTTCCCTGGCGCGAAAGCCGAGAACGAACGCAAAGAATACCGGCAACGATAACCTGAACATGTTGAGCATGGAACCGCCGAAGGTGAACCAGTTCCAGCCGCCCTCGCCTTTTTTGTAAAACGGATTCGGCAGCGGATAACCGAAATAGTCCCAGCGCCAGAGGAAATACGCGCCGCCGAGGGTCAGGAATACCACGCCAAAGGCGAAAATGATCGAGAGGGAGTCTTTCAGTCCGCGCATGAGGATGACGGCGAGGAGTATCAACCCAGCGAGGATGACGCCTTCGGGACGAATCAGCCCGGTGACGAGTCCGCTCAGGGCGAAGGCGAGAGAAAGCCACCAGCGTGGATTCTGCTCCTTCATCAGGATCAAGCCCAAGGTCCAGGTGGAGGCGGCGGCGAGGGCAAAGAAAGGCGTCCCGAAGTAAGCGGCTACGTAGGAGAGTCCGGTCCCGACGGCGAGATAAAGTCCGCTTAAAAAAGAAAGAAAAATATTGCCGTTATGGATGCGGCGATTCCCCCAGTAAATGATGAGAACCGTGAGCAGGTGCGAGGCAAAGCCGATGCCGCGGACCGACTGCCCGACGGTGAAGCCGAGTTTGATCAACGCGGCGGATGCGACCATGAAAAGAAAATCTGTCGCGCCGTCTACGGGGGTTTCGCCGATGTTCCAGACAACGCCGTGACCGCCCGCGAGATGCTGGGCGTAACGCATGATCATCGCGGCGTCTTCAAAGGGCGGGATGGCGAAGTCAATGAAGGTAAAAGAATAATAGAGAGTAGAGAATAGTAAGAGGAGCGAGACGAGAAGATCAGGGAGGAGTTTTTTTGAGGTCATCAAGTTACAGGTTACAGGTTACAGGTTGAAGGTTGAAGGTTGAAGGTTGAAGGTTGAAGGTTGAAGGTTGAAGGTTTTTAAATCAGCGAATATCCGCCGTCCACGACGATGGTTTGCCCGGTAATATACTCGTTTTTGATGAGAAATTCGAGAGCGGATGTGATCTCTTCGAGTGCGGCGGGGCGTTTGAGCGGAAGTTTTTCGACGAGGTTTTTCCATTGCTCCGGCGTGACGACGTCGGAAGGCAGGACCAATCCCGGCGCGATGGCGTTGACGCGGATCGCGGGCGCAAGGGAACGAGCCAGCATTTTGGTAAGCGATTCCAATCCCGCTTTGCTGACGGTATAGGATGGGTAACGGCTCCACGCTTTTTGCGCGCCAATATCGGAGATGTTGACAATGACTCCGCCGCCGGTCATCCGCTTTGCGGCATGTTGGGCGATGAGAAAGGGCGCGCGCAGGTTGAGGTCGAGGGCGGCGTCCCAATCGCGGGTTTCCATATCGCGCGGATGCCCAGCCGCCATAACCGCCGCAGAATTGACGACGACTTTGAGAGGCGCGTTCATCTCGTCCACCATCGAGAAGAGAAATTCGATTTTTTCCGGGAGGGTCAGATCGGCGCGAATGGGCAGGCAGTCCACGCCGAGAGAGCGAATCTCGTCGGCGGTTTTATCCGCCTCATCCACCGAGCCGCGATGGTGGAGCGCGATGGAATATCCCATGCGGGCAAGGTGCATTGCAAAGGCTTTGCCAAGTCGGCGGGCGGAGCCGGTGACGAGGGCGAGGGGAAGGGTCACGACAGGATTTTACATGGAAATTCAGGTTTCAATCAGGTCTCCCGCGGTCGGTTTATCTGCAATCGCATCTTCCGCACATGGAAGGGGTTAGAAAAACACAAGGGTATTGCGTGACGGTCGGTCAATAACGGAATGTACAGCGGTAAAAATCTTATTACAAGGGTATTCAAGAGGATAATTCCATGATCCCAAAATGGGTGACAATTCATATCGAACGTCCG
The DNA here is from genome assembly GCA_016703605.1 of Candidatus Villigracilis adiacens. GTDB lineage: Bacteria > Chloroflexota > Anaerolineae > Anaerolineales > Villigracilaceae > Villigracilis > Villigracilis adiacens. The sequence continues at coordinate 101,513 of JADJBU010000022.1, forward strand.
CGCGCAAAACGGCTCGCAAATTATCTGATCGAACTGACCGAGCCAGGTCACACCATCCTCGATTGCGGCTGCGGAACGATGTATGTGGCAAACCTAATCCACCAGGCTTCGGGAGCCAGGATTATCGGTTCTGATATTCTAAATTTCAACGAATCGGAACTTGAAATGTGCGTCTGCCCGGGCGAAAACCTGCCCTTCGCCGACTCGAGCGTGGATGTGGTGCTGTTGATTTTCGTTCTGCATCACAGCCAGGAGCCAGAATCGATTCTCAGGGAAAGCATCCGTGTGGCTCGAAAACGCGTCATCATCTTCGAGGATGTTTATGAAAACCGCTTTGAATTGGGCTTCCTCAAAATCTTCGACTGGCTGGGAAATCGCACGGTCTCCGCATCCATCCCCCTGCCCTTCACATTCAAGCCGGAAGCGGAATGGAAACGCATCTTCCACGACCTTGGCACGAAACTGATATCGGCGAATCCCGTGCGCCCTTTATTCTTTCTTCCAACAAGACACCGCGGTTTCGTAGTGGACGTGGAATAACAGGGTTTGCCGGACGGAGTCCAAAGCGGCGCTGTGGCGCCATGGCGACATCTCCCGACTTTGGACTCGCTCGAACATCCTGCCGCGGACTCGAATCGTGTATAATTTTCTCCATGCCCCAGTAGCTCAATGGATAGAGCGCCTGACTTCGGATCAGTAGGTTGTGGGTTCGACTCCTGCCTGGGGCGCCTTTTATTTAAGTCAGCGGTTGCCCCCATTGAGGGGATGAAATGGGTAATCGAATAAAAAAAGCGACCGCCGCATCAGGCGACAGTCGCTTTTTAAAACTCATGAACCGCTATAGATCCACTTCCTCGTGCAAATCGGGATAATGCACCCGATCCATTCCCCTGCCTTTCAACAACCCCTGCAGGGTCGCCGCCTGCTTTTCTTCACCGTGGACGAGGAAAACATCCTTCACGCTGTCCTTTACGCCGAGCGCATACTTTACCAGCAAATCCTGCCCGGCATGACCGGAAAGCCCGCCGATGGTCGCCACATCGCATTTGCGCTTGTAGATTTCGCCAAAGATGCGCACCTCCGGTTCGCGGTCTGCCAGCCTGCGGCCGAGAGTCTCAGGCGCCTGCCACGAAACAATGCAAATGGTATTCCTCGGGTTCTCAATGTTATTCCTGATGTGATGCACGATCCGGCCCGTTTCCGCCATGCCCGAAGCGGAGATGATGACCATCGGGTCGGAGCGTTCATTGAGCGCCTTCGAATCTTCGACCGAGCGGATATACGTCAGCATTTTAAAATCCAGCGCGGGGTGGCGCGATTCGCGCACGAATTCCTTCGTCTCATCGTCGAAACATTCAAGATGATTCTTGAAGATATCCGAAGCCCTCACCGCCAGCGGGCTGTCAACATACACCGGAACGCGCGGCACATCGCCCTCGAACATCATCCGGTTCAAGTGATATACGATCTCCTGCGTGCGCCCCACCGCAAAAGCCGGCACGATCACCTTCCCGCCGCGTTCGACCGTCCTTTTGACGATGCTTTCAAACTCATTAAAGGCCAGTTCCGGGTCATTATGGCTCTTATCGCCGTATGTGCTTTCCATGATCATGTAATCCGCGTGATCCGGCAGGACGGGGTCGCGCAGCAGGGGAAGTTTATAACGCCCGATATCCCCGGAAAACCAAAGATGGATTTTCCTGCCCTTCTCCTCGATCTCCAACGACACGCCGGCCGAACCCAAAATATGTCCCGCTTCGTAAAACCTCGCCACTACGCCCGGGATCGGTTCGAACGCTTGGGCGTAATCCGCTCCGGTAAACATTCCCGCCACCGCTTCCGCATCCTGCTCGGTATAAAGCGGTTCAACCGGTTCCTCGCCGCGCTGCGCCCGTTTTTTATTGACAAACTCCGCATCCGACTCCTGGATGCGCCCCGAATCCGCAAGCATCACGGTCGCAATATCCTGCGTGGCGCGCGTCGCCCAGATCGCCCCTTCATATCCCTGCCGCACAAGGTTCGGCAGGTTGCCCGAATGGTCGATGTGCGCGTGGGAAAGAATGACGGCATCCACACTTGCGGGGTCGTAGCGAAAATTCATATTCCGCTCATACGCCAGCGAGCGTTTCCCCTGATACATTCCGCAATCCAGCAAAAGCCTCTTACCGTTGATCTCGAGCAAATGCTGGCTCCCCGTCACCGTATGAGCCGCGCCATGAAATCTAATCCGCATGATTCACTCCTAACGCACTGAGTATCTGCCCGCCAAACATCTCGAAACGCGCGGGCGCTTCCTTCATCAAAACCTTCAACTCTTCCAGGTCCTTCGGCGGCTGATCCGCGAGAAGCGCCAGGTAGGGTTTCGGCAGGATGATGTCCGACTCGACCTTCATATCCATCCCCGTTTTCTTTCTCCACGCCTTGATCTTTTCCAGCCGCCGCAGCACCGCATCACTCTTACGGTCGTCCTTTTTCTTCGCCACAAGCGGAGCCTCCAGCCCGCGCCGGATCGCGCCAAGGAGCATGTCGCCCCACAGGCGAATCTGCTTCTCTGAAAGCCCGGCAGCGGAAAGGTCCACCTTCGCCTCCGGCGGATTTTTTGCAAGCGCGATCAACACATCGTCCATGACCACTTTATACGGCGGTCTATCCAAGCGTTCCGCCTCCCTGTCCCTGAAATGACAGAGGTTGGCAACAACTGTCAACTCGCGCTGGGTCAGGTCTTTGCGAGCCGAAAAACGCTCCCAGGACGCCCCATTCGAGCGCGGTTTAACCTCTTCGAATCGGCAGGCTCGCTCGAAATCCTCCAGCGCAAAATGCATCCGGGACGCTTCCCTCAATTCGGCTTCGAGGGTGTCGCGCAGGTCGAAGAGATAATGCGTATCCAGCCGCGCATAATGGATCTGCTCTTTTGTCAGCGGACGCGCCCCCCAGTTCGCCTTCTGGTGGCGCTTGTCGATCTTCACGCCAAATTTGTCGCCCAGAAGCCTGTCCAACCCGACGGCGGGATATCCCAATATCCGCGCACCGTGCATGGTGTCGAACAGGTTGGCGAAGGAAAACCCAAAATCGCGCCGCAAACATATCAGGTCATATTCCGAAGCGTGAAAAATCTTTTCGATGGATGGGTCGCGGAAAATCGGGGCGAGCCTGCTCAAATCATGCAACGCAAGCGGATCGACAATATAGTCCGTCGAAGCAGTTGAAAACTGAATCAGGCATACTTTTTCACGGAAGGCATGCAGGCTGTTCGATTCCGTATCCACCGCAACCCGCGTCCGAGACGCGATGTCCGCGATCATATTCCCCAACAGGTCGGTATTGTCCACCCAGATGGGCGGGGGCAGGTCATTCAGCATATCGGCAGATTATAAACCCGATGATGCGGATGATAATGAATTCAACGCTTGCATCATCATTTCAGCCGCAGAAGCGCAAGCAGGCGGTCGTATCCGCGCTGGAGGGAATACCCCGCGACGAGCGCCAGGACCGTCCCAAGGGTCAAGTGGACGTATACCACGCCCATCCCCGGCTCCAGTCCCAATACAGTATCGATCAGCCGCCACAACGGACGGTGAATCAGGTAGGTGAAATACGAAGCGGTCGAAAGCCAGAGCCAGGGCCGCCAGGTTCCAATACGGGTTCGGAAAAGGGTCAACGCGCACAGAATCCACGCAAGGATGAAAAAGTCCACAGCAAGCAGGTAGAACGCGCCTTCGGTCTGCGAGTATTCCAAAATCCATTGAAGCGGAAAAATACTGACAACCGCCGCAAGTATCTTCACAAATGGACTCAGGTTGAAGAACATCTCTCGTGCGCCCGCGAACCTGAAAAACAAAACCCCCGCGAGAAAAATAAAATAGTATTGAAAAAAACGCGGATCGAACAGCCCCCAAGCCCGGTTCGCCGCATAAGCCGCCCCATACACTGCGGCAGATACCGCCGCCAGCCCCGCGCTCGAACGGACGACAAACATCATGACCCCGAACAACGCATAAAAAACAACCAGCATACTGATATACCAGAGCGTCAATAATTGCTTGACGAAGACGGGGGAAAAAACCGACTGCAAATTCATCAGGTAGACCGCCATATCGGCGCGCTTCAGGGAGTACCCAAGATAATAGACAAAAAGCAGGACTGCGATCCAGTAGGGCGGGTAGATTCGCACAAACTTCGACCGGGCAAAGGCGAACAAACTTTGATCCGGCTTTCGCAGCGACGCTTCGGTGAAATACCCGGCAAGAAAGAAGAACGCCCCAAGTAGAAACGAAGCCACAAAAAAACCAATATGTTTCAATGTTTCGCCGAATACAATGGGGTCGTATATCTCGCTGTGCAGCGAAAGTAACAGCAGAATGGACAGCCCCCTCAGGGCTTCGAATTCCATCTGGCGATTCGCGGCTGCCTTCATAGAGTCTTCTCCATTACCATGGCATCCTCCCCATCGGCGTAATAGGTCTTCCAAATGTCGATCATGACATACCCCTCCCGTTCATACATGCGGATCGCGCCCTGATTCGAGAGTCGCACCGTCAGCCGCGATCTTGGGACGCCAAGCCTCTTCTCGCATTCGCGCAGCAATGCGGTGGCAAATCCGCGCCGCCGAAAGCGTGGATCAACTGCAATGGTGGCGATCCAGCCCCACCCGTCGCGCGGACGCGGGTCGCCGGCGACGAATCCGACCATTTGCCGATCCTCCACCGCCTTGAGTCGAATCACATCCGGGAAGGTCAATACAGCCATCAGGTCAAACAGGGGCCAGGCATCCCGCTCGAAACTCTCCCGTTCCAGTTTTCGGAGCGTTTTAAGGTCAAGGATGTTTGCAGGCAGGATTTCCATGCGGCGAATTGTATCAATAAAAGCGTGACGCCCGCCTGGCTTGGAAATGGAAAGTGGAAAGTGGCGAGTGTTTTTTCCACTTTCCACTTTCCACTTATTTACTGACGTCACGCAGTGCGACGCACTCTCCGCGTAAGGTGAGTTATTTACTTGTTTACCTTACGCAAAATACTCTAACAGCCCAAAATGCCCTTCGACTGCGCTCCTCGTCACACTCGTCGCTCCGCTCAGGGCGGCAGCCGTGCTGAGCGGAGAGCGGGATGTTCTCCCCGCTCGTAGTCGAAGCACAGCTGCGTAAGGTGAGTTACTTGTTTGCCTGCAGCCTGCTACTTCTTCGCATCCTTGCCAAGGAAGTTATCCAACATGCTGGTAAATTCCATCGGGAAGATGTACTTGGTCGAGGGGCTCATGCCGAGGGACTTGAGCGTCTCGAAGTACTGAAGCGTCATCGTCTTTTGGTCGACGGTTTTCGCCGCATTGAAGATCGCTTCGAGAGCCTGGGCAAAACCTTCAGCCCGCAGTAGCTGCGCCTGTCTTTCGCCTTCCGCCGCAAGGATGGCGGATTGTCTCTGACCTTCAGCGCGCAGAATGTTGGACTGTTTCTCACCCTCTGCCACGTTGATGGCGGCTTCGCGCGTACCCGTGGATTCGGTCACCACGGCGCGGCGGATGCGTTCGGCGGACATCTGGCGGTTCATCGCGTCCTGCACGTCGCGCGGAGGGATGATCTCGCGGATTTCGACCTTTGTCACCTTCACGCCCCACTTTTCCGTCGATTCGTCGAGTTTGGAGCGCATTGCCAAATTAATGTGTTCGCGTTCAGAAAGGACCGCGTCCAGCGACATGCCGCCGATCACCGAGCGTAAACTGGGTCCTGCGATGCCCGCCGCAGCAGATTCAAAATTTGCCACCTGTAATACAGACTGGGCGGGGTCCAGAACCTGGAAATACCACAGAAAGTCTATTGAGATCGGCGCGTTATCCTTCGTGATCGAAGTCTGATGCGGAACTTCGCGCACCTGTTCGCGCAAATCCACCTTGATGGCGCGGTCAATGACCGGGATCAACAGAACGATGCCCGGTCCCTTCGGACCCACGCTGCGCCCCAGGCGAAAAACGACCAGGCGCTGGTATTCCGGCACGATGCGGATCGCATTCGCAAGGAAAATAAACCCAACGAGAAGAACGCCGCCCACAACACATAACAAACTGCCGCCAAGAAAATCCATTGTTCACTCTCCTATTCTTTGTTGATTTGACTCACTCGTTTTTTTCTTTTTCGACCACAAGCACAAATCCCTCGCGGCGAATAACGCGCACATGGCTTCCCGCGGGAATGTTACTTCCACTTTTGGCAGACCACAACTCGCCGCCCGCGTAAACGCTTCCTTCATCGTGAATGGCTGTCCGGGCTTCCCCCAACTGCCCGACCAGCGCCTCAAGATCATGACTCGGGCGCGCAGATGCGGCCTGCACTGATTTCCGGACAACGATCCAAATAAAGACCGCCATCAACCCGGAGGATAGAAAGGCAAGCGCCGGGTTCACAGCCGGTTTCCAGCCATCCACCGCAAAGAGGAAAACCGAACCGACCACCAGCAGGAGGATGGACAGACCGAGGTAAACCTCGCGTTTCGGTCTTCGTACCGCATAAACGAAAGGCGCCACGCTTGCAGCCAGCAGGAGCAGCGCCCACCAATTGACCGACAGGTTATAAACCGCATATCCGGCCAGAACGATGCATATGAACGCGCCCGCCTCCAGCAGCCCCGTCCCCGGCGTGACAATTGCCAGCAAGCCAAACAAAATTCCGCCCAGCAGGATCAGATACGCGATATTCGGGTCCAGTAAAAAGTCCATTTTGCCTCCGTTTCATTATACAACAGGATGCCCATGGTAAATTACGATTCGCCCGCCATTCCGTTGCAATACCGATTCCATGGCGGGTTGTATAATGGAGCAGCATTTTCCAATCAGGAAACGACTGACCTCGCGGGCGCAGCCACAAAAGATGCCGGGAACCTGGAGCGTTATCCAACCCCCCGGCAGACCTTGTGACAAGGAAAAAGTTTGACCCGTCCCCTTAGTCATTCCCGCCCATCAGGAGAACAAGTGAAATTCAACAAGATATGCGTCATCGGGCAGGGATACATCGGGCTGCCAACCGCAGCCACCTTCGCCGCCCACGGGCTGAACATCCTCGGCGTGGATATTCAGCCTGAAATCATCGAAACCCTCAACCGCGGCGAAATCCACATCCACGAGCCGGGCTTGCGCGAAGCCTTCAAAAAAGCGCATCAAAGCGGAAGGTTCAAAGCCGCTCTCAAACCCGAAGAGGCAGACGCGTTCATCATCGCCGTCCCCACCCCATTCAAACACGACGAAACGGGCGAATACAACGGAGCGTCCTACAAACTGGCGGATATGCGCGCCGTCGCCGCAGCCGCCGAAGCCATTGTCCCATTTTTGAAGAAGGGGAATCTGGTCATCCTCGAATCGACCTCGCCGCCCCGCACGACCATGGACCTGGTTGCCCCCATTTTGCAGAAGTCTTCGCTGAAAGCGGGAGTCGACTTCCATCTCTGCTACTCACCAGAGCGCGTCCTGCCCGGGCAGATCATGCGCGAACTGATCGAAAACGCGCGCGTCATCGGCGGCGTAACCCCTGAATCCGCGCAGGCAGGCGCAGACCTGTACGCGACCTTCGTCAGGGGCGAGATCATCCAAACCGACGCCACCACCGCCGAAATGGTCAAACTGATGGAAAACACCTACCGCGACGTAAACATCGCCATCGCCAACGAATTCTCGCGCCTCGCCGACAAATTCGGCGTGAATATCTGGGAAGCCATCCCCATCGCCAACCTGCACCCGCGCGTGAAAATACTCAGCCCCGGTCCCGGCGTGGGCGGACACTGCATCAGCGTTGACCCGTGGTTCTTCGTGGAAGCCGCCCCGGAACTGACTCCGCTGATCTATCACACCCGCCAGGTCAACGACGCCCAGCCGCGCTTCGTGGTGGATATCGTCCAACGCGCGCTCGGCCCATTGAAGGGGAAAAAGATCGCCGTGCTCGGACTCGCCTACAAACCCGATGTGGACGACCTGCGCGAAAGCCCCGCCGTGGAGGTCGTCCATTTGCTGCAAAAGGAAGGCGCGGACGTGCTGGCGTGCGAACCGTTCAAACCGGAAGCCAAACTGGAGGGAATTGTCATCGCCCCCACCCTCGATGATGCAATTCGCGGCGCCGACGCCCTGGTGTTACTTGTAAAACACGCGCAATTTATCAACCTTACGCCCGCGCAACTGGCGGGTAAAACAAACGCCCGCATCGTCATAGACACAATCGACGGTTGGTCTTCAGCGGAATGGAAGAAAGCCGGTTTCCGCGTGGCGAAACTCGGTTCCGGAAAAACGGATTGAGCAGGATGCAGAATTCAGTTCAACATCAGGAGACAGCGGACTCGATTTCCCCATCCCGCCGCAAAGGGAATATGAAAATCCTCGCTATTTTTGGAACCAGGCCCGAAGCGGTCAAAATGGCTCCAGTCATTTTACAACTTGCCGCCACCCCGGGCATCGAAACGCGGGTATGCGTCACCGCCCAACACAGGCAGATGCTCGACCAGGCGCTCGACCTCTTTAAAATCAAGCCGGATTACGACCTGAACCTGATGCGCGAAGACCAGACCATGGCGCAGGTCAGCGCGGGCATCTTTACCCATCTCGACCCCATCCTCGGCGAATTCAAACCCGATTGGGCGCTGGCAGTGGGAGACACCACAACCGTGGTCACCACCTCCCTGCTGGCATTTTATCGAAAGATCAGGTTCGGACATATCGAAGCCGGTCTTCGTACCGGGAATAAATGGCACCCCTTCCCCGAAGAGATCAACCGGCGGCTCGCCACCGTAACCGCAGACATGCACTTTGCCCCCACCGAATGGTCGAAGCGAAACCTGCTCCGCGAAGGCGTGGACGAAAACGCCATCCACGTCACCGGCAACACGGTCATCGACGCGCTGCATTTGGTCGCAAAACAGGCTGAACCAAATGAAATCGGCGAACTGCTAACCCGGTTGGGCGTCGAAAACAAAAACGTCGGGCGCCGGCTCGTGCTTGTCACCGCGCACCGGCGCGAGAACTTCGGCAAACCCATCGAAAATATCTGCCGGGCGCTGCTCGAACTCGCCAGCCGCGGCGACGTGGAGATCGTATACCCCGTCCACTTGAACCCGAATGTGCGGGAGCCAGTCAACCGCCTGTTGAAAGACGCGCCGCGCATCACCCTGCTCCCGCCGCTGGACTATCTGCCCCTGGTCCATTTGATGAAACGTGCCCGCTTGATTCTCACCGATTCAGGCGGGATACAGGAGGAAGCGCCGACATTCGGAGCGCCCACCCTCGTATTGCGCGAAGTAACCGAACGCCCCGAGGGCGTGGAGGCGGGAGTCCTCAAACTGGTGGGAACCGACACGGATCGTATCGTCGCCGAGGCAAACCGTCTGCTCGACGATACGTCTGCCCATGAAGCCATGGCGCGCATCGCCAACCCGTATGGAGACGGTCACGCCGCCGAACGGATCACGCAGGCGTTGTTAAACCATGCCGAAAATCATGGCTTTTCTCCAAGATAACCGTTTGTAATGTGAGAGAGGTTGTTTCTGTGTATAATGAATCTGGCGGAGTCATGCGGAAATACACTTTACTCATCGTACTTTTTTTGGCGCTCATCCCGGCACAATTTCCCGTTCGCGCGCAAGTTGGGCAATCGAGATATTTCAGCGAAACGGGGCACAACGTCTCCGGCGATTTTCTGGCTTTTTACGAAAGCAACCCCGCCGCCGAAATCATCTACGGCTACCCCATCACCGAGCAGATCCCCGGCAAAGACGGAAAGACCGCGCAATACTTTCAACGCGCCCGCTTCGAATTACAGCCCGGGCAGCCGGAAGGGCAGCGCGTAAAATTAACCCCCCTCGGGCAGGAAACATTTATCTCAACAGGCGCCTTGAACGTCGGCAACTCCTTCGCCTGCCGCGCCTACGCTGAAACCGGCTACTCGGTTTGTTTTGCATTCCTCGATTTCTTCGACGCAAACGGCGGAGCAGCGCAGTTTGGCTACCCCATCTCCGCCTTCGAATATCACGAAAACAAGATCGTCCAATACTTTGAACGCGCCCGGCTCGAGTGGCAGCCGTGGAAACCCGAAGGCGCGCGGGTCGTTATTTCAGACCTCGGACGCGCCTACTTCGACAAACTGGGCGAAGACCCCGGCCTGCTCCTGCCCGTCAACCCGATGGACAACACGCCGCGCGTCATCACACAGATTCATGTTCGCGCCTTCGTCTTGAAAGCCGTCACCCTGGCAAGCGACAACCAATCTTTCTTCGTGATCGCGCAAGACCAGAACATGCAGCCCGTCCCCGGCGCTGCCTGCACCGCGGTGGTCAACTGGCCCAATGGCGCAAAAGACTCCACCAACCTGCAAAGCGACCAGAACGGCGTCGGCATCATCGGGCTTGCCTTCAGCAACCAGCCCTACGGGAGTCTCATTTACACCGAGATCACCTGCAATTACAACGGGCTGACCGCCAAAACGATCACCTCGTTCCGCATTTGGTATTAGCCAAACGGGCGTTTAGATCACATCCCCCAAATCAAAAACGGGACCTTCCCTGCAAATCATGCGCCAGCCGCGGCGTGACGTAAACGCGCAGACTCCGCAATCGGCGATTCCGGCGCAAGGCATCGGCGAGCGGAGGAGGACCTGCGCCTCGATCCGCGCCGCAGCCTGCCCCAGCGCTTCCAGGTTTTTCTCCAGCCGATTAAGTTTCCCGCGTTCCATGTCCATTGCGGCATAATCCGCCCAGGCTAGGACATCCGGCAGCGACCGCAGCGGTTGAATCTCGACGATCTCCGGCAAACCTTCGACGACCGTATCGCAGACCGCCACGATCTCGGATTTCTGCGCCAGCGCCTGCGAAACCAGACCCAGCAGGCGGGAGAGCGAATCGTCGAAGGAGATGAGCGCGGTCTTTCGCGCCGAAGGCGGGAGCGAAAACCCACGCCCGATGGGCCCGCGCAGGGTCAGGCTTTTGCCGGGAGTCCACTCGGAGGGTATGGGCGGGGCGGAGCGGAATCCATTCGGGGAGGAAAGGCTTGGGAAGAGGCATACAGGCAGAGGCGGGTATGAACCGTCTGCCTGGGTTTGCAGATACTGCCCGGGGGTTGGAATCAGCCCGGGCGGGCAGGATATCCGGGCGGAGCCATCCAAAAAAATTTCTTCCACTTTTCCGCGGGTTGTTTTCATTGGAAAAATCTTAACATGCTTCGGGGGCGCGGGCAAGGCGGTTATAATTTTCGCATTACAACTGGAGGAACCATGAATATTTCAAGTTTGCTTCAAGGCATTGCCTCGTTTGCATGGATCGGGTTTATCGGCATTTTGATTACGATCTCGGTGCGCGCCAGCCGCAAGCAGCCTGTGGGCGGTTTGAGTACCGCGGCAATTGTGTTGGTGGTGGCGGCGCTGCTGCTGACGACGGTCGGCGCGGGGATCGTGTTCATCGAGCCGGATGAACTTGCGGTGGTGGTGACGGTTTTGGGTGAGGGCGGTATTCGCCCCGACCCGCTGCAATCCGGCTTGCATTGGATCATTCCATTTGCCGAGCGGGTGGAACGCTACCCAAAGGTCAATCAGAATTACACGATGTCTGAGACGCCGGACGAGGGCGTGGTTACGGGCGACGATTCCATCCAGGTCCGCACCAAGGATGGACAACAGGTTTTCATCGACGCTTCGGTTTTGTATGCGGTGGACCCCTCCAAGGTGGTGCAGCTTTATTCCTCGTGGCGCTTCGATTATGAAGACCAGTTGGTGCGCACGCAGGCGCGCGGCGTGATTCGCGAGGTGGCTTCGCAATACGGCGTGGAGGAGATCGTCAGCACCAAGCGCGCCGAGATGGAGCAGATGATCACCGATCAGTTGTTGCGCATTTTTAGCGAGAACAATTTGATTTTGCGGGATTTTGTTCTGCGCAACATCCGCTTCAGCGATGAATATGCGGCGGCGGTGGAGCAAAAGCAGATCGCCGAACAGCAGGCGCAGCAGGCGGCTTTTGTGGTGGAGCAAAAGAAGCAGGAAGCCGAGCAGGCTCGCGAAGTGGCGCGCGGTCAGGCGGATGCGCAGGTGATCGCGGCGAAGGGGGAAGCGGAGGCGTTGTTGATCCAGGCGCAGGCGCAGGCGGAGGCGAATAAGACCATCGCGGCATCGCTCACGCCTGAGTTGATCCAGTATCAATATGTGAATACGCTTGCCCCGAACGTTCAGACCATTTTTATTCCAAGCGATCAGCAGTTCATTCTGCCCCTGCCGGGTTCGGCGGTTGGCCAGTAGCCTACAAAAAGGGCGACCCTTTCGAGTTGGATAAAGTTATTTTCCAAACCGAGATGGGTCGCCCTTGCAAAACCACCTCATGCCCATTCCACAAACCGGACGCGAAATCCGCCTGACGACACTTTCCGCCTGCGCGGGCTGAGCGTCGAAACTAAGCGCGGATGCGCTGGCGCAGGTTCTGCGCCCTGTCAAAGATATTTTCGACCCCGCCTCTCACCCGAACCTGTTGATCGGTCTTGGATCGCCGGATGATGCGGCTGTGTGGCGTTTAAGCGACGAGCAAGCCATTGTGATCACAACGGATTTCTTCACGCCGGTGGTGGATACTCCCTACGAGTACGGCGCGATTGCCGCCGCCAACAGCCTTTCGGATATTTACGCGATGGGCGGCAAGCCTTTCCTGGCGTTGAATATCGCGGCATTGCCCGACCACCTTCCGCCGGAAATTTCGAGCGAGATTTTGCGCGGCGGCGCAGAAAAGGCGCGCGAGGCGGGCGTGGTGATCGCAGGCGGGCATACGGTTAAGGACAGGGAGCCGAAGTATGGGCTGGTTGCGCTTGGGTTCGTCCACCCGAAGAAGATCATCAGCAAGAACGGGATCGAAGCGGGCGACGCACTGGTATTGACCAAACCCCTCGGGGCAGGCGTAACGACCACGGCGCTCAAGCAGGAAAAGGCGGATATCGCTCATGTGCAGGAAGCCATCGAATGGATGTCGCGTTTGAACGATAAAGCCGGTCAGTTGGCTGCCGAATTCGGCGCGCGCGGCGGGACGGATATCACCGGGTTCGGGTTTCTCGGCCATGCCGCAGAGATGGCTGGGGCTTCGGGTGTCTCGCTTAAAATCGAATTTGCAAAACTGCCCTTCCTGGACGGCGCAAGAGGTTATGCGGAGAAGGGCATCTTCCCCGGCGGCGCATTCGATAACAAGGGATATTTCGAGAAGTTCACCGAATTATCAAATTTGGACGAGCCTTCGCAAATGCTGTTATTCGATCCGCAGACCAGCGGCGGGTTGTGCTTTGGAGTGGCGCGGGAGAAGCTTTCGGCGTTGGAGTCTCGCGCGAAGGAATTGGATCAACCCATCTGGGTCGTGGGTGAGGCGCACGAAGGACAGGGCATAAGGGTGCGATAAGCCATGTTCCGGATTGGCGTGCTTGAGTTGGGTCTCGCCTGCGTCCTGATCGCGCTGGCAATCGTGATTCCGCTGATCGTCACCCGGGGGTATGCAAAATTGAACAAGCGGTTGAAAAAGATCGAAAACAAGGTTGATAAAAGGAAGGGCTGAGATGTGGGATACCCTCTCCACTCCGTGGCAGGCGGCGCTCGAAATGGCATGGGAGGCATATTGTGCAGGCACGATTCCAATCGGGGCGGTGGTCGTTGACGCAAATGGGAAGATCGTCGCGCGCGGCAGGAATCGTATTCATGAAAAAGAAGCGCCGGAAGGTCAGGTCTGCAATAATGAACTGGCTCACGCCGAGATAAATGCCTTGTTATCTTTGAAACTCCCTTACGATGAAGCAAGACTTGCCGCGCTGTACACAACCATGGAACCCTGTCCGCTTTGCATGGGCGCAGTGTATATGTCCGACGTAAAAACGGTGTATTATGCGGCGCGCGATCCCTGGGCGGGCAGTGCAAATCTGTTGGGAACAACCCCCTACCTAAGCCGTAAGCCGTTCAAAGTTTTTGCGCCCGTCAACACCCTGCTGGAAAATGCGATTGTGGCGCTTCATACTGAATGGGAACTTTTCAGGCGCGCCGAGAAAATTCTAGCCAGCCGTTTCTTCGACGAGTTCCGAGCCGTCCTGCCGGATGCCGTCGAAAAAGGGATTGAACTCCATCACTCAGGGGAGGCACGGACGCAGCAGAAAAGCTGCCGGTCGGCAGGGGAATTTTTCAATTGGCTTGCATATCGTGTACAATAAGGTTTAGGAATACACATTGCAAGAAACATCATGTCCGAAATCCCCATAGACCCAGACCTACATCCCCAAATTCGCTTTAACCAAACGCGCGTATTTGACCCTGCCACCCTTGCAGGGAACGTTTTGATTCAATTTTTTTCCCGGATAACATCACTTCATGAGTATTGGCGCTGAAATTCTTACCATCCTGATATTGATCCTGATCAACGGCATTCTTGCCATGTCTGAAGCCTCCCTGCTTGCCTCGCGCAAGGCAAGGCTGCAGCAGGCGGCAAACGAAGGCAACAAAACGGCAAAAGCGACCCTCGACCTGTTGAAAAGCCCCAACATCTTCCTCTCGACGATCCAGATCGGTATTACGTTGATCGGCGTATTGGCGGGCGCGGTCGGCGGCGCATCGATCGCGGAAACGCTCGGCGCCTCCATGCAAGACCTGCCTTACATTGGCGAGTACAGCGAATCGATCGCGTTGGGATTTGTGGTGATTGTCATCACCATCCTGACCATCTGGCTGGGCGAACTCGTCCCCAAGCGGCTCGGCATTCACAGCCCGGAACGGATCGCCAGTGTGGTTGCCGGACCGATGATCTTCATCAGCAAGATTTTCTCGCCCCTCGTCCGGCTGATGAGCGGTGCGACCGAATTTGTGCTGACCCTGCTCGGCATCAAACCGACGAACGAACCGCCCATCACAGAGGAGGAGTTGCAGGTATTGATCGACCAGGGCACACAGGCGGGCATCTTCGAAGAATCTGAACAGGACATGGTCGAAGGCGTTTTCAGCCTCGGCGATACGCGAGTCTACTCGGTCATGACTCCGCGCACAGAGTTCGTCTGGCTGGATGTGAATGACACCACTGGCGAAATCCTCGAAAAGATCGGCGGATGCACCTATTCTCGCTTTCCCGTCCGCCAGGATTCGCTCGAAACCATCATCGGCATTGTCAAGTCCCGCGATTTGCTGGTCAATACATTGGCGGCGAAAGAGATCAACCTGAGGGAACTGGTGAAGCCCGCGCACTTCATTCCTGAAACCATGCTCGTCTCGCGCGCATTGGAAATCCTGAAAAAGAACGACGCGGAGATGCTCCTCGTGGTGGATGAATTCGGCGGCGTGCAGGGACTACTAACCATCAACGACATCCTCGCGGAGATCGTCGGCGAAATGGAGGGCGACGAGCCGCAAGCCACCCAACGGCAGGACGGTTCCTGGCTGCTCGACGGAATGCTCGAAGTGGACGAATTCAAGGAAATATTCGACCTCAAAGACCTGCCGCACGAGGACGAATACGAAACCCTGAGCGGATTCATCATGACCTCGCTCGGGCGGCTTCCGCAAACCGCAGACCACTTTGAATGGGCAAACCTGCGCTTCGAGGTCATGGACATGGACGGACGCCGCGTGGACAAGGTCCTGGTCACGACCAAACCCAAACCCGGCGCCGATTAACGCCGAATCGGCGGTCAATCGGCAAAAATTCACATGATTGTATGATGGTATAATCTCCGCCCGTATGACTCAAGAATCATCTCACAGCAAAACAAAAGTCTGCCCCACCTGCGGAACGCGCCTCAGCGAAAACGCGGCGCGCTGTCTCGTCTGCGGGACCGAGTTTTCCGCGCGGCAGGAACCCAAAGTCGTAAAAAAAGCGGAACGCTCCGTAAAGGCGGCAAGCCTGCCGCAGTTAACCCTCAGCCTTCCCGCCGCAATCGGTTCGCTGCTGGCTGTGATGGTAATCGCCGCCGGGGTGACTTTCGCCCTCACCCCCAGGGGGCCCCAAACGCCCTCCGCCGAAGACGCGGGGACACCAACCGAAACCCCAACGGCTTCGCTGACTCCCACCGTCACACTCCCCGCCACCGATACGCCCACCCCCACGCTTCAGCCGCCGTTTGAATACACGGTCTCCGTCACAGACGGGTCGTGCTCCCAGATCGCATTCAACTTCAATGTTTCAGTTCAAAGCATCATCGTCCTCAACAACCTGGCATCCAGCTGCCCCATCTCCGTCGGGCAGGTTTTGCTGATTCCATACCCCACGCCAACCGTCCCGCCGCCAGCCACGAACACACCCCTCGCAGCCGAAGCGACCCGCATCTCCTGCGAAACCGTCCAGATCACCGTGCAGGAAAACGACACCCTCTCGAGCATCGCCGCCAACTACGCCGTGCCGATGAGCGCCATCAAGGAATTCAACGGGCTTACAACCGACAACGTCTTCCTCGGGCAGACACTTCTGATTCCGCTCTGCGCCCGCGCCCCAGACCCCAACCAGCCAACCCCCACTGCGACGCTTCCGCCTCCCTACCCCGCCCCGAACCTGCTCCTGCCTGCGGACGGCGCTGCCTTCACCCTGGCCAACGACGTCGTCACCCTGCAATGGGCATCGGTGGGCATCCTGCGTTCCGGCGAGGCGTATCAGGTCGTGATCGAAGATGTAACCGCCAGCCAGACCCGCCGCATCACAGATTACGTCACCGACACGAAATACATCGTACCGACCAGTTTCCGCCCGAAGGATAATGTGGCGCACGTCCTGCGCTGGTGGATTGTCCCCGTCCTGCAATCCGGCGTGGACGATCAGGGACAGCCGATCTGGATCGCCTCCGGCGCGGCAAGCGACAAACGGGTCTTCACCTGGGTCGGTGTCGCCGTGGAAGGCACGCCAAGCCCGTAAAACGCGCAAACCACCCCAATAAACAACTCCCTGTCTTACGGCAGGGAGTTTTGCAAATGGAGAGTTTTCGACTCCGGCTAAAGGGAAAAGCAAATACCTCATGGATGAACTAAAGATCGGCGACCGGGTTGAAATCCACCTGGATCAAAAATTTGGCGAATTGGCAGGCTGGTACGGCGGGGTTGTAACGCGTATCGAGCCTTATTCCGAACACCGCAGCTTCCATTGGGTGCGGCTCGACGCGGAAGCTCAAGCCGCCTTGAAGGTAATCGAAATTTCCGTCTTCAACCCAAAACATATCAGGAAAGCCGCGCGATCTTAACACCCGCGCCGCGCGGGGTCATGGGTTGAGAATGACTTCGACCGTATAGACATAAACCAGTTTTCCGAGTTCCGGGTCGCTCAAAGATAGCAGGGGGTTATCCTGCCGAAAGGTCAGGCGGGCGGGCGTCGGTTCCGTTATGTTGTACGGCAGAACGGTCTCGAAGGGCTGGGCTTCGCTTCCGCTCATGGCAAGGACGCGGGTCGAAACGATCTTGCCGTCGGGGGTTACCAAATCCACAAAGACCGGTTCATCGTTATAGGGCCAGATGCGCCCCTTGAGGGGAACCTGCCCGGAAAAAAATTCCGTCTTTTCCTTGAAACCGTCCATGGCAACCCGTTCGTAGATCAGGTTGCCCGGCGGGTTGACCTGCGTTGTCCCAACCGAATACAGCAGCACCGGCATGGTGTTCAACGCCTGCATCCTGCCAAAATCGTCCTTTGTGCTGATGCGGATATACCCCGCCTCCGAAACAGCGCGGATCTCAAAGTCGAATTCGAAGCGCTGAAAGATGCCCAGGGGATTCCGCTCCAGCTTTTGGATGAACCGCTGGAGGACGCGCCCGTCTTCGCCGAGAAGGTCCACCTGAATTTTATCGCTCTCGCCAGCCGCGATGATGGCATTCATAATGAAAGGCGAGGTCAGGCTGGACATTGGCCCCGGCGACGTAATGCGGATTTGGGAGTAATCTGAAAACCCAGCCGCAAGCGTGGGGGTTGGGCTTGGAATTTCAAGCGATGGGACCGGCGGCGGAAGCGTCTCGGTGACGGGAACGGTAGTGGGCGTGAGAGCAGCCGAGGTGGCGAATGCCGCCTGCGCGGTCAGGACAACGGCGGTCGGCAGGTAGTCGGGGGGGAAAGGCGTCGGGGTGGGAGAGGACTGGGGGGCGCAGGCAGAGACAAGTCCAAGAAAAGAGGCGAGGAGTATCAATCGGAGTTTCATGTCAAAGAGAAGAGACGCCCGCGGAGGGGCGTCTCTTGATTCAAATTAAATTACAGCCCGTAAACATCGGAGTATTTTTTCGTCAGGTAGCGGACGTAGGCGGCGGAGTCGATGCCCTGTCCGGTTATTTTGCGGACAAGGTCAGCCGGGTCGTACTTGTGCCCGTACTGGTGGATGTTGACCCTGAGCCATTCGCGCAGTTCGGCGAACTGCCCCTTGCGGATCTGCTCTTCAAGGTTCTTTATTTCCTTGTTGATCTTCTCCCACAACTGAGCCGAGACGATGTTGCCGAGCGCATAGGTGGAGAAGTACCCGACCGCGCCATAGGACCAGTGAATATCCTGCAAGACGCCCTGCGCGTCGTTCGGCGGGGTGATGCCGAGATAATCGCGCATTTTTGCGTTCCAGATCCCGGGCAGGTCCCTGACCTGGATGCTGCCATCCACCATGCCGATCTCGATCTCGAGCCTTAACATGATGTGCAGGTTATAGGTGGCTTCGTCGGCATTGACGCGGATGAGGGATGGTTCGACGCGGTTGACAGCCTTGTAGAAGGTCTTGACGTTGACGCCCTCCAATTGGGAGGGGAAGGTCTTTTTGAGTTGCGGGTAGAAGTGTTCCCAGAAAGGCAGCGAACGACCGACGAGGTTTTCCCACATGCGCGATTGCGATTCGTGAACGGCGAGCGAGGTTCCGCCCGCAAGCGGGGTGCGCTCGTAGGCGGGGTTGCCGCCCAGTTCGTACAGGGCGTGTCCGCATTCGTGCATGGCGCTGAACAATGTGGCGAGCGGCGCGTTCTTTTCGAAGCGGTTGGTAATGCGCACGTCGTTCATGCTGAAGGTGGTTTCAAAGGGATGCGGGGCTTTGTCCTGCCTGCCGCGTTTGAAATCATAGCCGAATTTGGTGATGATATTCTCGCTGAAATTCCAGACCTTCTTTTCGTTGAAGGATTTGTTCAAAAACCGGCTCTTGACCTGTTTCGCTTCGCTGATGGCTTTGATCAACGCAACCTGTTTGGGACGCAGGCTGCCGAAGATCTCCAGCACGTCGGCGGTGGGCAAACCCGGCTCGAAATCATCGAGAAGCACATCGTAGGGGTGGGCGGCGGGGGGAAAGAACGAAACGTATTTCTTTACAAGTTCGACATGCTTTTCGAGATGCGGGCGAAAGATGGAGAAATCGGATTTCTGTTTTGCCTCGACCCATGCCTCCACGCCCTTGGTCGCGGCGACCGCCTGCTCGGCGACAAATTCCGGCGGGACGCGCTTCGCCTTATCGTAGGTGCGCGCCGTCACGCGGATCATTGCGCCTTCGTCGGTCTGCGGATCTGGGAATTCCTTTTTCAGGTCTTCGATCAGGATTCCAACCTCGTCGGCGGTGAATTTCTCCTGGGCGATCTTTCCCAGGGTGGCAAGTTGCAATCCGCGCGCCTCCGCCCCGCCCGGCGGCATGTTAACCTGCTGGTCCCAGCCCAGAACGCTGGAGGCGCGGTTCAGGTCGGATACTTCGCCGAGTATCTCTTTCAGTCGATTAAGTTTTTCAGACATTTCCACTCCAATCTTGTTTGGCGGTTCGGTCCGTTCCAGCAAGGACAGGCGGCTGGATGAGGCGCATGGTCAAATACAGAAGAGGACGGCATCCCGGGCCAACAAGCCTTGCGGGATGCCGTCCGAATTTCAGCGGAGGTTACGGCAGAAACACCGAATACTCCGAAACGTAATCACCGGCGGGATAGTCGCCCATCCCGTCGTTGATGGGGGTCTTGAAGGTGGCAAAGGTTGCCAGGTGATGTTCGCCGGGTTTCCAATCCGAGAGGGCGGTGTAGATCACACGGCATTGGGTATCGCCCGAGGGCAGGTCGGCGGTTACGAATTTATCGAGCGGAACCGACTCGCCGTTCAACTCGAAGCGCACTTCGATCTGGCTGAAATTCTGGTCGAGGATTTCGGTGGTGGTGGTACACCAGAAGTAACCCCAGATCAAAGTTTCAGACTTGGTCAGGGGAACGGTGTAGGCAAAAACGCCCGGCACAGACACTTCCTCGGCCGCGTATTGTTCGCGCGCCTTATCCTCCAGGAACGCCGCGCCCGATGAGAAGGCATTGTCTGCCTCTTCCTGCGAAGCGATCTTCGGCGGCGCGGAAGGAGTCACGCCCGCGCCCTTTGGCTGGCTGATGACTTTCTCTGCCGCTTCAAGGATGACATCCTCGCCCGCCAGTTCGCGTTCGAAGGATTCGACCGTCACCGGCACGCGCACATCCGGCTCGACCCCGCTGCCTTCGATGTGGATATTCCCATCCGCATCCATTTCGCGGGTGATGGTCATCTGCACGTAGGTGTCTTCCGGCATCATAAAGGCTTCCACCGCCCCGCCGCCGCCCGAGGTGGAGTATTGACCCACAATCGTCGCGCGGTCGTTGATCGTCATGGCGTAGGAGAAGAATTCACAGGCGCTCACGCAAGCCGGTCCCACCATCACCACCACAGGACCCGCATATTGCAAGCCTTCGCGCGGGGGAATCATCAACGCTTCGCTGTCGGGGTCGGTGTAGAACTCCCCGGTCGCTTCATCGTAAGCCGCGCTGATGCCTGTGAGCAATTCTTCATCGAAGAAATAAGCAGCCATCTGGTCTGCCAGCCAGCCGTCGCCGCCGCCGTTGTGGCGCATGTCGAGAATCACGCCCGGCACTTCGTTATCGTTGAAGTATTGAAGCGCATATTCCCAAGCCTGAATTGACAACACGGCATTTTCAGAAAAGCTGCTGATCTTGATGTAGCCGTATCCGCTCGGCAGGATTTCAAAATCCACCGGCAGCGAGGTCTCCGGCTCGCCGGCGTAGAAGGAGGTGATGCCGAAACTATCCCTCTCGGAAACCACGGCAAGGGCCGCAGATTGCTCCGCGCCGCCCGGGTTCACAAAGGTTACATCCACTTCGCCCTTCTCAGTCCTGAAGCGGGTGGCATAACGCAGCTGCTGAAGGCGCTTCGCTTCCATATTGCTGAAAGGCGAAGACCACGGCACAACCGCGGAAACAAACTCATCAACCGGCTGACCATCAAAAGAAACGATCTCCGCGCCGAAAAGGATGCCCGCATCGTCCGCCGGGCTGCCCGGGGTCACATACCGGGCAACGATCACCCCGTCGGTGGTTTCACCCAGCGCAAGGCCGATGCCGCCCGCAATGTCCGCGGCAAAGTCATCGTTGAGCGCGGTCGTATCCATGCCGATATGCGTATCGGGGATCGACCAGAGGAAATCGCGCAAAGCCAGCGCAAAGGCATGGGCGTCGTCCGCCTTCTCGGCTTCTTCAAAGCGCGGACGGAACTCCTTCTCGCGCTCATCCCAATCAATATCCTTGAATTCGGTAAAGGAATATTCCCTGCGGAACTTGTCCAGCATCGCGTCGAAGGCTTCGGTATAAGACATCTGCGTGAAATCGTCGAGCGCCGCGTCTTCAGGTTCGTACAGGTCGAGCGTCGGGCTTTCGGAGCGATCAACGACAAACGGCGACTGATCCATATCGACCACAGACCAGCCCGCGGGCAGGTCCATGAGCGGGTCGTCATCCGTGAACAGTTCTTCATCCGCGCCGAAATCGGAAGGGAATTGCTGTTCGTTATCGGGCGCATAAACGAGATACTGCCCGCCAAATACTTCGAGATAGGTATCGCTGTCACTGCTCACCCGGGTCGAAGCGTACGCGCCAGACCAGCCCCCGCCGTACAGGTCGCGCCGTTCGAGATACGGGTCGCCCCAGGTATTCGTCCAATACGCCACCGCGAAGATCATCACGCCGGTATCGTCCGCGCCGTCGTGATCCACATCGTTCAGCACGCCTCTCGGTTCGTCTGGCAGAGTCAGCGAATAGGTGAACGGCGACGTATAAAAATCCGAGGTGATCTGCGCCAGCACCTGCGACTCGACCGGCATCAGGAATTTGCGGTCACGGTTGACAAAGCCCGCCTGGTCTTCCAAAATGATCACCGGCTGGGCAACCCCCAGCGTAAAGAACAGGTTGGTATATTCCACCTTGCCCGTCACAACCGTGGGGCCATCGCCCGCG
This sequence comes from Candidatus Villigracilis adiacens, assembly GCA_016703605.1. Taxonomy (GTDB): domain Bacteria; phylum Chloroflexota; class Anaerolineae; order Anaerolineales; family Villigracilaceae; genus Villigracilis; species Villigracilis adiacens. The sequence continues at coordinate 123,690 of JADJBU010000022.1, forward strand.
GGGATTTGCTCGAGAGCGGGTTCGGTCGCCTGCTCTTCTCCGCCAGAGATCGGGCTTAACCCGCCGCATGCGTTAAGAGCCAGGCTTAGAACAACCAACCCCGCTGCCAGCAAGTAAAACTTCTTCGTTTTCATCCTTCAGCCTCCTTGATAAACTTTAGGGCATTATAATCTCCCGCATGGCAAACTTGGCAGAGGAAATTCAAAACGAATTCGACCGGGCATTAAAAGCCAGGGCAAACGGCAACGAGGGTCAGGCAAGGGTCTGCGCGCGCCGCGCGGCTGGAATTGCAATTCGGGAATATCTCGTCCGCGGCGGGATTCGCCCCCCAAGCCGCTCCGCCCACGACCTGCTGAATCTCATCAAGGAGCAGGCGGCTCTTCCCCCCGACCTGAAATTGGTCGCCGACCATCTGACCTTGCGCGTCACCGAAGAATTCAAACTGCCCATCGAAGCCGACCTCGTGGCGGAGTCGAAATTGCTCTGCGACTGGCTGTCGAAGAATTAATCGCGCCGCATCAAGGCAAATAAAAAGCCTTTGGAGAAATTCCAAAGGCTTTTTATTTGCCTTGCGGTAGAACAAGTCTATAGACTTGTTCTACCGCGCCCGGCGAAATAATAGAATGCCCGCGCAATCGTAACCAGGATCAACATGCCGGAAAGCACGCCGCCAAAGACGTAGAACAACCTGCGCCAATCCGAAAGCCGGAGCGTGATCTCGGAACGCGTCGGCATCTGGACACGGCTTCTCAGGCGTTCGACCATGCCGCTCGGAGGCGGCACCCGCTTCAAGGTCCGCGAGAGATGCGTCTCGAGGGATTGCAGGGCGGGTTTTTGGGAGTGGGAAGTCCGGGCGTCGCTCATGGTCTTATTCAGCAGGATACAGCACCAAGCCCACCGTGCCGGGACCGAAGTTGATGGCAAGCGAGATGGCGAGGTCTGCCATGTAGGTTTCCTTGACGTTGAAATGTTTCTTCGCCTCTTCGAGCAGAGTCTTGCAGGAGGCTTCATCACGCGCGTGGACTCCGCCCATGTAAACGGGCGCGTCGCCGACAGCCTGTTTGCCAAGTTCGATCACGCGTTCGATGGCAACCTTCCGCGCGCGGACGCGGTCCACCATGTCCACCACACCGTCCTTCAACAGGGCAATCGGTTTGACGTTGAGAAGCGAAGCCATCGCCGCCGAAAGCGTACCGACGCGCCCGCTGCGCTTGGCATATTCAAGCGTATCGAGAGTCAGGATGACATGCGTCTTGCTGCGAACGTCTTCGATGAACTTGACGATCTCATCCACGCTTTTCCCGGCGCGTTCCATCACGCGGGCGGAGCGGCACATGAACGCCGTGCCCATCGAGCCGCACAGGGTATCGATGGGGACGACATTATAGGTTCCCTTCAATTCCTCCGCCGCCGAAACCGACGAAGCATACGTGCCGGAGAGTTTGCTGGTGATGTGGATCGAAAGGATGGTGTCGCCGGGCTGGGCGATCTTTTTGTAGAATTCGACGAATTGATGCGGGGAGGGCTGTGAGGTCTTGGGATGAGGGAGGTTCTTGCCGTCGATCAGTTTGTAGAAGCCGTCCAGGTCGAGTTCGACATCCTGAATGTAGGTTTTTTCCTCTCCAAAATGCACGTTGATGGGGATGCGTTGGATGTCGTATTCCTTGTACCACTCTGCGGGGATGTCCACTGCGCCGTCTGTTACGATCCGTACTGCCATGGTTCACTCTCCTTCAAGGTTTAGGTTTTGATCTTCCAGTTGATCTCGAAGCGCCAGCAAAGTGCGATGGTAAAGGCTCTTCACGGCTCCTTCGCTTCTACCCATGATTTTGCCGATCTCGGCATTCGACATGTCTTCGACGAATTTCAGGATGAGCAAATTCTGTCTTTCCGGCGGAAGTTTGCGAATCATCCTCAACAGCGCATCCTGCTCCTGCGAACGGACGAGGTTCCGTTCGGGGTGGTCGCCCCTGGTCGGCAGGACGGGCATGTCGTCTATCGGAATTTCCTGTTTGCGGCTGCGGTCGCGGTGCCAGTTCGCCACCAGGTTATGCGCGATGCGGTACAGCCACGCCGAGAACGGCACACCCCGGTCGGTGTAATTGCGGATGTGGTTCATCGCCCGCTGGAATACGCGCGCCGTCAGGTCTTCCGCATCATGCTGATTCCCGGTGCGATAATACACATAGTTGAAAATGCGTTCGGCGTAGCGTTCGTACAAACGCCCAAACGCATCCCGGTCGCCTTGTGAAGCAAGGGCAAGCACCTGCTCTTCGTTGTATTCCGTATCCGACAAGTTAAAAACCTTACCGGCGGACTTGTTCGATACAACACCGCCGGGTTTGAGAAGTTTCACCCAGTATAACATGACCAATTTGTCATATTTATTCAGGGGTTCCTACTTTCTTATCGAGTTTTTGCTCTTACGGTATCCCCGCCGTCGAGACCTGCGCCAAGCCTGTCGAAGTGACACGGCTTGAGTAAAATTAATATACTCTGTCCATCACGGAGTGCAACGTCTCCCGACGTTGGTTGCAAAGTCAGGAGACGTTGCACTCCGAACGAAAAGCCAATTTACTCAAAACTACATCCCCAGCCACTGCCCCGCCATCTTCGGCAAATTCGCGATCGGACCCTGCCTTGCAGTACACGGCGGCAACGACTCGAGGAACATCCTGCCATATTGTTTAGTCAAGACCCGCCGGTCGAGGATGGCGACGATGCCCCGGTCTGAGGCGGTGCGGATGAGACGCCCAAATCCCTGGCGGAATTTGAGGATGGCTTCAGGCAGGTAGTATTGATTGAAAGAATCTTCGTAGAGTTCGGAGCGCGCCGAGATGATCGGGTCGGACGGGACTTCAAAGGGCAGTTTGGTGAGGAAAAGCACCGAAAGCGAATCGCCGGGCACGTCCACACCCTCCCAAAAGGAACGGGTTCCAAGCAGGACAGCCCGGTCTGTGGTCTTGAATGATTCAAGCAATGCTGTCGGCGATGTCCCTTCGCCCTGTTCGTAGACGAAGATATCCTCCCTCGCAAGCGGACCCGTGATCGCCTGCGAGGTTTTCTTCAAAGCGGCATACGAAGTGAAGAGAACCAGCATCCGCCCGCCGGTGGCTTTGGCAGTGGAGAGGATGGCGCGGTCGAGCATCTGCTGGTAGTTGAAGGCATTCGGTTCGGGCATGTCATTGGCGACATACAACAATGTGCTGGATTCATAATCGAACGGGGAGCCGAGGGCGAGCACGTCCACTTCATTTGCGTCCAGCGTGTTGCGGATGTAATCGAATTCGCCGTGAGTGGTCAACGTGGCAGATGCCAGCACCACACTGGCTTTTTCATACCAAAGATGTTTCTGAACAAGCGGTCCCACCCGCAAAGGCGCAGCATTCAAAGACAACCTCTCCCCACGCGGGTTGACCTCGATCCAATAGATCAGATCGTTGGTCGGTTTGTGCATCAAACCCGAGGCGGCAACTTCGGCTTCGGTCATGCGCCGGATCAGGGTCGCCAGGCTGCCCATCACGTCTTCCACTTCGTCGTGACCGTCGTTGTAAAGCTCGCCGAGGTTCTTGTAAATCTCGTCGAGGGTTTTCAACAAATTCGACATCGTCTCGCTGACCTGCCCCCACAACATCTCAAGATCGTCCCAGCCCTGCAGCGTCCGCGCGGCGGGCGTGACGCGCATTTGCCACGAGTAATTGCTGGGCGGCTGTCCATGGCGTTGGGCGGCGATGAACTCGCCCAAATACATAAAGAATTCCTTCGCAAGCTGCTCCACGCGGAATGCCTGGTCGGTGGCGCGTTTCGACTTTTGCTGCAACAACCCAAAATCGGACGGGCGCAGCGAGTCGTGCGTATCGGTCAGGATCGTGCCAAGCAGCCCCGCCGAAGACCCGCCCAATTCCTTCAACATGCGGTCAAGGTCGCCCTGCGTCATGCGGAAGGAAAGCGCATTCGTCACCGCGCCTTCCATGTGATGCGCCTCGTCCACGATCAGGTAATCGTATTCGGGCAAAACCTTGCTCCCGGTCGAAACATCGGAGAGAAGCAAAGCGTGATTGACGATCAATAGATGGGAACTCTGCGCCGCCTGCTTCGCCCGATGGAACGGACACGCGCCTCCCATCCGACTTAGGCAGGTTTCTGTCGTGCAGGCATCGTCCTCCGCTGAGAGTCTGGTCCAGACCTCGCGCTCGAGCGGACCCTGCAAATTCAGGTCGTTGCGGTCGCCGGAGGTGTTCTCCACCTGCCAGACGATGATCTTCGCCAGCACGCGCATTTCGGTCGCTGTGGATGGTCCATGCGTGCGCAGGTATTGCGTGCGGCGCGGACAGAGATAGTTGGAACGTCCCTTCAACACAGCGGCGCGGACTCCCAAATTCAACGCGGCTTGCAGGTCGGGGATGTCTTTCTTTATCAACTGATCTTGCAGGTTGATCGTATTCGTGGATACAACAACCCGCGTATTGTTCTGTACGGCAAACAAAGCGGCAGGGACAAGGTATGCATAGCTTTTTCCGACGCCGGTCCCCGCTTCGACCATGAGATGATTGCCGGTCGAGAGGGCGTTTGCGACCGCCTTGAGCATCTCCACCTGTTCGACGCGGTGTTCGTATGCTTCGAAGTATTGCGAGAACAACCCGCCATATTCGAGAATTGAAGCGGCTTCCTCCACGTTGAGCGGGGTCGGCTCTTCGTTGCGCGTGACCGGCGGGGCATCCTGCCCGGGAGCAGAATCAAACATCGGCTTGGGATGCGAGGCGCGGCTCTTCGTCGTCTTCTTCGACTGAATCCCCTCCTTTATCTTTGTTTTCAAGGCTTGCTCAAAGACCCAGCCCGAATCCCAGTTGACGAAATTGCCGAGGTCGGCGATCTCTTCGAGGGTCTCGAGCGGAAGTTCGGTGGCGATCTCAAGCAGGCGCAGGTAGCAGGCGTGCGTCACAAGCGCATCGTCGAGGGCGCGGTGTGTGGCGGGGAGCGGGATGCCAAGCTGTTTGCCGAGCGCGCCGAGGTTGTAACGGCTGGCGGTTGGCAGAAGCACGGATGCAAGTTCGAGCGTGTCTATCGTTTGCTGGTATTCGAAAACACCCGCCTTGCGCAGAAAGCCGGCGTCGAATTTGACATTGTGCCCGATGATGGGCGCGTCGCCGACGAAGGCGGTCAGTTCGGGCAGGATGTCGCGCAGACGCGGCGCCTGGCGCACCATCGCGTCGTCTATGCCGGTCAGCCCGGTGATGAAATCGGGGATGTGTTTGCCGGGGTTGACGAGGGTGTTGAACTCATCTTCCCTGCGTTTGCCGTTGAAACGAACAGCCGCGATCTCGATGATGGAGTCGCGGTCTTCATCCAAGCCTGTGGTTTCGATGTCGAGGGATACGAGGGTTGCCATATTAGAACAAGTGTACCATGACGGGAGTATGATGCGTAAAACGCGAAACGCAAAGAGATGTGACCGGAAGATTATGGATTACGGGTTTCCCTCAACGACATATCCAAAAACGGAAGCAAAAACACCCACATATACAACCGGAACATTTCGACCGACGGCATGATGTGACGCCGCAGTCCGGCTGTATCGCCGAAGTAGCTGATGAGCAGGGTGGCAGCCGCAGCGCCGTACGCCCAAACCGCCAGCCATGCCCAAGCCGAAAGGAGCGGGATGCGTTTGCCACCCGCCTGTACGAGGAGGTTGATGAGCAATACGGCGCCCAACAGATAGACCGCGCCTGTTTCCGGGTTGACCATTTCGCCGATGACCAGTAGAAATTCGCGGTGTTGAACTTCGTCCGTCAGAAAGTACGGCTGGATGAAATCCGCGTTCAATAGCTCCATGTTTTCCCAAAGTGTGCTGACGATAAATCCCGGATGGGTGATAAGAAACACCCCGTATACGGTGGCGCCGTTGGCTTGAACCCAGTTCGAGAATTCCGGCGACTCCACATCCGGCATTCCGCGCTCGTTAAAATATTCGACGCGGGCCTGGTAAGGCAGGATGTACTCCTCAAGCGCGTGTCCGACGGGGATCATCGCGCGCCGCCCATCCTGCGCTGAAAGAAACCCGACCGCAAAGAAAAGTAACAGGACGATAAATACAACCCACACCGGGCGCGAGTCCCTGAACTTTTTCAGGAGGAATAATGGAACAAACAAAGACAGGGTAACCGGCATGGCGTAGAGATGCACGTCGCGCACAAATACCCACAAAAGAAAGGTAACCACCCACACGGAAAGCAGCGCCTTTTCCGTCCGTGTTTTGAACGGCGCGTCTGATTCTGCGGCGGAAATGACCAGGTCCAGCGCCAAGCCCAGCGTGACCGCAAACAACGAAAGCGAAAGGGACTCCGGGCTGAGGACGCTGTCGCTTTCAGCGATCTGCGGGGTAAAGCCAAACAACATCACAAGCGCAGCCGCCATAATTTTGATGAACGGATGTCTTAACCGGCGGGCAAGCATCCAGCCGAGAAAGCACCAGCCGAAGATGGCGAGAATATTTTGCAGCAGGGCAATCCTGTCGAAGCAGGGCTGCGCTGCCCGTTCCGCTTCCTCGCCGATCCCCGGCTTGCCATAGGACGTGATCGGGCAGTTCGCCGAATCATTCGCCATCTTATAGATCAGGTTGGTCGTAAAGAGGCGCTGCCCCGCGAATATCTTCCACGAGAAGATCGAGGCGCGGGAGGCGGAGATGTAACTCTCCGTCTCAGCGTTGGCGGTGGAGAGGCGCAGGTCGCCGTACCATGAGGCGCGGAAGCAAACTCCCGCCGTAAAGACCAGCAGGATAATCAGGTTTGGGTAATGCGTTCGCAGAAATTTCATACAGGTTTTTCGAGACTCTCGCGTCCATTCAGAAGCGCGGTATCGGCGAGCAAAATGGGAAACAACCACATCGTCAGCCGGAAGATCATTGTCGAATAAAGGGCGTGACGGTTCAGCGCCCAGGTATCGCCGAGAATGGTCGGGACGAGGGTCAGCGCGGCGGTGAAGAAGAGCCAAAGCCCCAGCCACGCCCAGGGGCGGCTGTCGCCGATGTTTTTCGACGCGAGAATCAGCAGTCCGGCCAGGGAGAGCAGGCTGCCCAAAAACGGCGTTGTGTTTTCAGGGTGAAGCGCATTGCCGATCTCAAATAGAATGGTACGCGCCGGGTTGAGGTCTCGCGCCGTAAAGTAGGTCTGCTGGATCTCCTGAAAGGAATCGGGGAAATCATTCCACAGTTTTATGGCGACATACCCCGGGTGCGCCACCATGAAGCGGAAGACGGTCGAAGCGCCCTCGGTCTGGAGCCAGGGTTCGAACTCCGGGTCGCTGAAACCATCCGCCGGCATCCCCATGTTCTGGAACACCGTCACCATACCGGGGTTCGGAAAAACGTCATCCTTGTAGATGTTTCGAATCTGGACAACGGTGCGAACGCTCGCCCGCGCCGTCGCCAGCCCCAGAATGGAAACCAGGGCAAGAAAAAGCATCGCGCCGATCAAGACCTTCTTCCCGCGGTATCGCGGCGCGACCAGCAGGACGGCGATCATGCCGAGGGTCATCAGGGCGGTAAAGACGTTCGTATCGCGCAGGAAGACCCAAAAAAACATGACGAACCCCCAGGTCAGAATCCAGCCGGTCACTTTTGCATCCGGGTTTTTGAACAGATCGAATGTTATCCTGACGAGCAGGGCAAGTTGCAGCGCAAAAAGCGAAAAGGTCAGCGACTCGGAAAGCAGGATGCTGTCCCAATCTGCCATGTGGGGCGTGAACGCAAACAGGAGGATGAACAAGGCGCCAATCGCCCGCATCCATCCGCTGCGCAAGGCGCGGGAGAAAAACCAGGCAAACATCCCCCAGCCGGCCAGCGACATAACCAGTTGCAAAATCACAACCCGTTCGAAGCCGGGCTGGTATCCGCGCCGGGTGGTCTGGATGGAGCCGTTGATGCGGATCTCATATCCGCTCTCCGGTTCGAGAAGTTTATAGACCAGGTTGGTGGTCAGCAAACGCCGCCCGGTAAACATCTCCGCCGAAAAGAGCGGCGCCCGCGAAGCGTCCACGTAACTTTGCGTATCGTTCCCCGAGATCGAAAGCGCCGGGTCGCCGTAAAATTCAACCCGCATGAAAGACGCGGCAAAAATCAACGCCAGGATCGCTCCGGAGAGCATCCGCCCGCGGTGTTCGGCCAGAAAAGAATTCAAACGCGACATTTATTGCGTTTCCAATGCCCGGTTAAGTTCCTGTATCTGAAGGCTCGAAAGTTTGCGCTCCCTCGATTCATCGCGGATAAAACCCTTGAGTTGTTTCAATTTCAAGGCATGGATGGGGGCTTCGCCCGGCTCCACCTCGACCTGGTCATGGGTGAACACCAAAATGGGTTTTATCTCCGGGACGGCGTTCCCGTCCATTTTTTTAAGCAGGAACTTTTTCACCGCGCTTACCTCGCTTTCCGCTTCGAGGTCCGGGCGTCCGATCCCCTCCTGGCCAAAGATGCGCATATAACCCGCCATGAATCCGCCGCCGCGAATATGCCAGCGCCCCTTCTCGAATGCCGCCGTCCCGGCCTGTTGATACGGCAGGAGAACCCAAACCCCGGCAGGACCAACAAGCAGGTGCGAGACCGGTCCCGAGTAGTGATAAATGCTGAAATCGCTGTGCAAGCCTTTCAACGCGGCGTCGAGTTTTTCGTCGCGGCGCGGAGAGCGCCCCCAGCGGTTGCCCATGTACATGCCGATCTGGGTCATGGTAAAGCCAAGCACAAGACAGATCAGGGAATAGGTGAACAAGTCTGGTCTTGTAAAGGAGAGATACATGCCAACGCCCAGCACCGCCAGCGCGCCAAGGCTGATCCAATTCCCCATTTTTCCGTTTCTTTCTATTAATTTTTCGTTTTTGACAATCTTCATGTTTGATTCTCACCAGTACCGCCGACTTAAGCCGGCGGCGCAAATTTTTATTTTTTCAAACTCTCTTCGATTGCGGTCTTCATCGCGTCCAGCACTTTCACATCCACGGCTTCCTTTGCCACGCGGACGGCGTTCTTGATGGCGTAGGCGTCGGAGCGCCCATGACCGATGAAGACCAGGCCGTTCACGCCCAGCATCGGAGCCGCGCCCTGCTCGGCGGGGTCCATCAGTTTCTTGAGGGAGCCTAACGCCGGTTTAACGAGCAAGCCGCCGATCTTGGTGGCGAGATTCCCGTTCTTGATCGCCGAACGGACAAAATCCACGATCAGTTTTGCCACCGCTTCGGCGGTCTTCAACATGACGTTGCCGGTAAAGCCGTCGGTGACTGCCACATCCACACTGCCGCCGATGACTTCCTTGCCTTCCACGTTGCCGAAGTAGTTCAACCTTGCGGCTTTGAACAAAGGCGTTGCGGCTCTGACCAGTTCATTGCCCTTGCCTTCCTCTTCGCCGTTCGAGACCAAGCCGACCTTGGGATTTTTCACGCCGCGCACCTTCTCGGCATAGATGCTTCCGAGAATGCCGAACTGGAGCAGGTTCTCGGGTTTGCAATCGGGATTGGCGCCGATGTCGAGTACGATGCACGAGCCGGTCGCCGTCGGGAAGATCGGAGCCAGCCCCGGGCGGTCTACGCCGCGGATGCGCCCAAGCCGGAAGAGGGCTGTGACCATGCCAGCCCCGGTGTTGCCCGCCGTCACAAAGGCATCCGCTTCGCCGTTCTTAACCAGGTCCATACCGACCGCCATGGAATTCCTTGATTCCCGCGAACGGGCTTTTAAGACCAGCGCCTCGCCCTTGTCCTCCATCGTCAGCATCTCCGGCGCATGGACGATACGGATGCTCAAGCCCTGCGTATTTTGTTTCTCCAGAACAGGCTTTATCTTTGCCTCATCGCCCACGAAAATGATCTCCGCGCCGTATTCACGCGCCGCCTGCACGCCGCCTTCCACATCCGGCGCCGGGTGTTCGTCGCTTCCCATTGCATCCACTACGATACGAGCCATAAAATTATCTCCTCATTGTATGGTTGGTAACTGATGTTACGCGCCGTCCCGAAGGTTTAGCGGAGTCCAAAGTCTCCTGACTTTGGACTCCGCTAAATCAGGAGATTTTGCAGTCGAATTAACGTAACTACTCAGCCAATTCACTACCCTGTCTTGTCATTTCAAGTGGCGCGAGGCGCCACGAGAAATCCTTCTCAATATTGCGCTGGATTTCTCCTCGCTGGCGCTCGTCGAAATGGCAGGCTGAGCAGTTACGAATTAACAAACTTTTGGCGCACAACCTTGTTCCACGTTTGCTTGACAGGAAAAGTAACACGATTATAATACGCCCTGCTTATGCGCTGGTGCTGGAACTGGCAGACAGGCACGTTTGAGGGGCGTGTGGCGCAAGCCGTGGAGGTTCAAGTCCTCTCCAGCGCACAAAGCAAAAACTCCCGTTTGGGAGTTTTTATTTTTAATGCCTGCCGACGGGCGAAACCCATCACATCTCGACGATCAGACTGCAACAGGTAACCGCGCCTTCGGCTTTGGCAAGTTCGCTCAAATCGACCGGCGCGATGAGAAAGCCTTTTTCTTCGAGGCGTTTGCGGGTTGCGGGAAACGTCGTCGGGTAGATGATTTTTCCGCGGACGGGCAAACAATTCGCGGCGAAGGGTTCCGAGGCGTCCACTTCGATGAGATCAAAGCCGGGGAAGTTGGACGGGTCCACCCAGTTTGGGTTGATCAAGAGGGTCGCATCATCCACGCGGGTGACGGCGGTTTTCAGATGCAGGCAGTCCTTTAGTTCGACGCCCCAGGCTTTGTAACCATAATCGTCCAACAGGGAATTGAGTTGATCCACTGCCCCGCGGTTGCTGCGCGTGGAAAGCCCGATGAAAATGTTTTTACCCGCCACAAGCACATCGCCGCCGTCAACAGTGGCAGGCGGAGCGACATGCAAAAGCGGGCGGAACGGGGCGAGGGCCGGGATGATGGTTTCAACTTCGGGCCTGCGCGAATCTGCACCGGGGCGGGTGATGACGGCAACTTCGGGAAGGATGAAGGCGGTATCTTCGACAAAGACCGAATCGGGCAGGTCCGGCTCTTCGGGCAGTTCGATCACCTGGCAGCCCAAATCTGCAAGCAAATGCACATATGCGTCGTGCTGCGCCCGGGCGGTATCCAGGTCGATGGGCGCGCGCTCGATATGTGTGATCTCGCATTCGTTGAGGCGCGGGCTGATTCTGCGTGTGACGGCGATGGTCATATTGGGCTGGGTCTACTTGTTTTCGTCGGTGCGGTAGCGGTCGATCAACGCCAGGGTGCGCGGGTCTTTCGGCTGGGAGAATAATTCCTGCGGGGCGGCGTCTTCGATCAATTCGCCTTCAGACATGACCAGCACACGATCAGCCACCTCCCTGGCGAATCCCATTTCATGAGTGACCACGATCATGGTCATGCCTTCGCTGGCAACCTTCTTCATCACGTTCAAGACTTCGCCGATCAATTCAGGGTCGAGCGCAGAGGTCGGTTCATCGAAAAGCATGACGCGCGGTTCCATCGTCAACGCGCGGGCGATGGCAATGCGCTGTTTCTGCCCGCCGGAAAGCCGCATTGGGTACTCGTTCTTCTTGAAGAGCATCCCCACGCTTTCGAGACTCTGCTCGGCAAGTTCAATGGCGCGGCTGCGGTCCATGCCCTTGACGGTGACGGGACCTTCGATGACGTTCTCCAGAACGGACATGTGCGGAAAGAGGTTGAATTCCTGGAAGACCATGCCGGTCTTCAGGCGAACATCGTGAATCAATTGCCGCCGTTCCTTGCCTTTCGCGTCCGCCGGAACATGCACGCCATCCACCTCGATGGAGCCGTGCGAGGGGTCTTCAAGGAAATTGACGCAGCGCAGGAGGGTACTTTTTCCAGACCCGCTGCGTCCGATGAGGCAGACCACCTGGCGCTCGGGCACTTCGAGGCTGACGTTCTTCAATACATGCAAACGCCCGAAATATTTATCGAGGTTCGAAATCTTTACAATGGGCAGGGACATGTCACCGGTCTCCCTTGGCGAGGCGCGCCTCAAGTTTGCTTTGGAAGTAGGTCAGGATCAGGGTTAGAACCCAGTAGAACATTGCCGCCATGATGAGCGCTTCGAGGTTGTTGAATTGGGCGCGCCCAACCTTCACCGCCCGCCACATCAGTTCGTGGACAAAGCCCGTCGCGGAGACAAGCGCCGAGTCCTTGGTCATCGAGATGAAATCGTTGCCCATCGGCGGGATGGCAAAGCGGAGCGCCTGCGGCAGGATGACGCGCTTCATGGTCTGACCCGGGGTCATGCCGAGCGCCATGGCGGCTTCCCTTTGCCCCTTGCCGACCGAACTCAGGCCTGCTCGAAAGGTCTCGGACATGTACGCGCCGTAGTTCAATCCAAGCGCGGTGACGCCCGCCACCACCCCGGAAAGGTTGATGCCCAATTGGGGCAGCGCCAGAAAGAAGAAAAAGATTTGCAGGTAGAGCGGGGTTCCGCGAATCAGGGAAACATAAAACGTGCTGATGGCATAGATCGGCGGAAAGGTCGAAAGCCTGCCCAATGCCGCAAGCAAAGCCAGCGTCATGGCGACGAAGATCGAAAGGACCGAGATCAACAGGGTCTGCCCCAGCCCCTTGGCGATGAAACTGAGATTCTTCAGGATGAACTCGGAATCCAGTTGAATGGTTTGATATTGGAACGAACCAAGTTTAATCTCCTGTCCGCTGAAAAGAAAAATAAGGATCAGGAACAAAACCCCCCAGGATGCGCCGACCTGCGCGCGGAACAGCCTCTCCTTGCGAAGCTGCGCCTGATAGAGCAATTCCGCCTGTGAAGGCGGCGCCTTTCCCTGCTGAGTGGTGACTGCCATCTCTGCCTCCGATATGTGGAGATGAAAACGGGCAATGGTTCAAACGAAACGACGACGCCAGCCGACGCCCAGGGAACCACCGCCCATAAAGAAAAGGGAAGCGGCGCGGGGCGCCGCTTCCCTTGTTTGCTGCGCTACCTTATTGATTGGGCGCGGCGGTCAGGTCCATCTCGAACCACTGCATCGAGAGAGCGGTGAGGCGGCCGTCTTCGTGCATGGCAGTGAAGACTTCATCCACCTTGGCGCGCAGGGAGGCGGTGTCGAGCGAGGAGCCTTTGTCGAAGGCAGCGGCGAGGTCTTCAGAGTACACGGCGCCGTCCAGCTTGACAACGGGCATGCCTTCGGCAATATTCGCGTCCACCACGGTTTCAGAGGTCACATAAGCGACAAAATCGGTGCGTCCCGCGGCAATCGCCTGGGCGCATTCCTGGTCGGTCTCGAGCGGCACAACGGTCACGCCTTCGGGAACGCTGGCGTAAACGGAGGCTTCGGGAAGACCAAGCCCTTCCATATCGCCGTTCAACCAGAATTCATAGGTGGTGGCGGCTCCGGCGCAGACTGCCTGCCCGGCAAGCCCTTCAACCGAATCGATGCCGGAATCGGCGGCGACAGCCACAACCGCGGGCGTGTAATAGTAGGGCACGCTGAAATCGAGAATCTCCTGGCGGGCGGTGGTGACGGTCATCGAACCGACGCTCACATCCCATTTGTCAGCCCAGGAACCGGCGGTGATGGCATCCCAGGACGGGGTGGCGAAACAGGTTTCCACGCCGAGCGCCTCGCCGATGGCTTTCGCCACATCCACATCGAAGCCCTGCATTTCAGCGGTGGTCAATGCGTCGGAGGGGCATTTGGTATCCGAGGGGCGCGAGCCTTCGGTGTTGAGGAAGGACTGCGGCGCATAGTTCGGGTCGGTGGAGACGAGGATGTATCCGCGCTCCGTAATGGCTCCGAGCAGGTCCGAAGCGGTCGAACCGCCCCCGCCGCCGCATGCGGTGAGAACGAGAGACACCGCCACAAGCAGGCTTGCAAATGTAAAGATTTTTTTCATTTTCTCCTCCAAATAGAGAAATAAAAAGATTGGGCAGTGGAATCACTGCCGCAGAAGGGCTTCCCTCCCGCGCCGTTAAGCATAGACCATTTTTTTCAATTGTGCAAGGATTTTGGCTGTTAAATTTCATGATGGTAAAATTGAGCATTCAAATCCAACGGAGGCGCGGCATATGACAAGTATTTTCCCCAGCGCGGAATGGTTGAAAGACCTGGAAGCAAAATTAAACAGCGACGAACGCTACGGCGAAATCGCAAAGAACTGGGAGGGCGACCTGTTCTTCAACATCGAACCGGAGGGAAATTTAAAGGAACGCCTGACTTTCTACCTCGACCTGTGGCACGGCAAATGCCGCAGCGTGGAATACAACCCCGCAGCAGACGCCCACCCCAGCCCCGCCTTCACCCTGACAGCATCCTACAACAACCTCACCGCCGTGCTGACCGGCAAATTGAATCCCATGACCGCCATGATGACCAGCAAACTGAGGGTCAAGGGCAACATGGGCTACATGATGCGCAGCGTGCCGACCGTGCTCGACTTCGTGCGCGCGGCGCAGGAAGTCACAAAGGAAATAATGTAACGCAAGATTTATCTTGCGCCGGTCACAACCATGCAGCCCATCTTAAAACTCGACCTTACCACACGCAAAACGGAAATATTTCATATTCCCGAAAAATGGGAAAGGGATTTCCTCGGCGGAGCCTCTCTCGCCGCCCGGATCTTATACGACACCCTGACCCCGGCTCTGAATCCGCTCGAGCCTGATTCTCCGCTCCTGTTCATGACCGGACCCCTGACCGGAACCTCCGGACCGACCACCGGACGATTCGTCGTCTGCGGCAAGAGTCCCGCCACCGGGCTGTGGGCGGAATCCAACATCGGCGGCTTTTGGTGGCCGGAACTCCGCGCCGCCGGGTATGACGGTCTATGGATCACGGGCAGGGCATCGGAGCCGGTATATCTCTGGGTCGAAGACGGCAGGCTCGAGGTTAAGGCAGCGGCGCATCTTTGGGGGATGGATACCTACCAGACGCAGGACAAGGTCAAAGAGGAGATCGGGGTTAAATCCGCCAGAGTGTGCGTGATCGGACCTGCCGGGGAAAAGCAGGTCTTGTTCGCTTCAATCATGTGCGACCACGGACGCATGGCAGGCAGGACGGGGTTGGGCGCGGTGATGGGCTCGAAAAATCTCAAAGCCATTGCCGCGCATGGGACGCATGACATCCCGGTCTTTGACCTGCAACAATACAAACCGCTGCGCTCGGAGGCGAATCGCAAACTAAGGGAAGATAACGAAGCCAAGGTGATACGCGAAATTGGCACGGCGGGCGTGGCGAATTTTGCCGAGTATCTTGGCGCGCTGCCTGTGAAATATTATTCGAGCGGTTCCTTCCCGGCGGTGGACAATGTTTCGGGGGCGAAGATGACCGAGACAATTCTGACGGGGCGCAGCGCATGCCAGGGATGTGTGATCGCCTGCGGGCGCGTGGTGAAACTTCCGCAGGATGGGGTCAAGCGCAAAGGACCGGAACACGAGACGATGGTGGGCTTTGGCGCAAACCTTTTGAACGACAATATCGAAGCGGTGGTGATGCTGGGCGATCTGTGCGACCATTACGGCATGGATACCATCAGCGCGAGCAACACGATCGGGTTGGCGTTTCAACTGTATGAAAAGGGAATCATTACAAAGGAAGAGACGGGCGGCATCGAGTTGACCTGGGGCGATGTGGACGCCATCGAAAAACTGGTGCGGCTGACCGGCGCGCGCGAAGGGATCGGCGACCTGCTTGCGCGGGGTTCGCTTCGTTTTGCCAGGCATTTCAAAGCGGAGGAGGATGCCGCGCAGGTGAACGGTCTTGAAATCGCGTACCACGATCCACGTGGGGTTTCGGGCATGGCGATTTCCTACGCCACCTCGCCGCGCGGGGCGTGCCATAACCAGTCTGATTATTTTTTTGTGGACTTCGGGCATACCTTCGAGGACCTCGGCATCGAGTTCTTCGACCGTCACGCCCAGGCGGAAAAAGCCGCGAACGTGGCGAAGCACCAAAACTGGCGCACGCTGGACAACGCGGCGTTGTTTTGCATCTTTGCAAATGTGGAGGCTTCGGAAAAGGTCGCGTTGATCAACGCCGCCTGCGGGTTCGATTGGAGCGTGGCTGAGATGATGACATGCGCCGAAAGGGGCTGGAATCTCAAACGCGCCATCAACAACCGGATGGGGCTGACCGCCGCAAACGATAAATTACCCAAAGCCCTGCTGACTCCGCTATCCGACGGCGGCGCGGCGGGGTTTGTCCCCGATATCAAGGGAATGCTGGCCGCCTACTACGAAGCCCGGGGCTGGGATCCGCAAACGGGCAAGCCGACGAGGGAAAAGTTGACGCAATTGGGGCTGGAGGATGCGGCGAAGGATTTGTGGGGCTGAGTTGGTCGAGTGGTTGGATAGTCTGACAGTCTAATTGTCAGGCGGTTGAGGCGAGGGGTTTTTCGAAGCAAACGCTGTTTTCAATCCCCGCGTATTGACCATAATTTGGGGCGCGGTGATAGCCGCTCTTCTCATACAACCGGATCGCCTCCGGCTGTTTTTTTCCCGTCTCCAGGACGCATTTTGCGTATTTCAATTCCGACGCCCAATTTTCCAATTCGGATAATACGCGGGCGGCGATTCCTTTTCCACGGCTTGCGGGCAGGGTGAACATCCGCTTTACCTCCATCGTCCCCGGCTCGTATTCCTTGATCGCGCCGCACGCCACGGGTTGACCGTCGTCATACGCGACAATCACATGCTTGATCGCAGCGATCTTGTTGAATTGCGCGTAAAAGGAATGATCCTTCCCATCCCGTTCGGCAAGGTCAATATCAAGATGGCGGACAAGTTCGACGAAGTCTGTATTCCCTGAATTGGTCCGAACAATGGAAATCATAGAGCCTCCAAAACCAGTAAAAAGTAACTGCTCAGGCAATTTGCAGCTCTGTCCTGTCGTTTCGAGCGGCGCGCGGCGCCACAAGAAATCTTCTTCAATATTGCGCTGGATTTCTCCTCGCTGGCGCTCGTCGAAATGACAATCTGAGCAGTTACAGTCAAAATATAATATCGCGACTATCAATTAAAAACTGGCGTTACGCAGTGCGTCGCGCCAAACGGGTCAGAGTGTCCAGTAAACAGGGAAAATCCTCTCGTGAGACTCATCTGTTTCTGGCTGGTGCGACGCACTCTCCGTGTAGGTGAGTTAAAAATACAACCCGACATCCAAAGATGACGGGTTGTATTTTACACACCTTTTACTTGATCTTGAACATCTGGGTCAATTTCATCGCCAAATTCAAGTCACCTGCCAGTTTGAGTTTTCCCTGCATGAAAGCAGCCATGCCGTCGATCTCGCCAGTGAAGATTTTGACATAATCGCTCGAGTCAGCGGTGAGGGTCATCTTGGGAGAAGCGTGTTCACCCTTGGCAACTTCGCATTTGCCATCTTTGATGATCGCGTACCATTCACCGGGTTCTTCGCCCGTGAACTTGAACTGGATGGTTGCATCCAGTCCCGCCGCTTTTTCGGGGATGAACGCGCCGGGCATTTTGGACATGAGGGTTTCGATTGTGAGAGCCATTGGTTAGTTTCCTTTTTGTGTTGTGGTTAGAAAATTACCAATCACTAATTACTGGTAAATGGTGATTGGGGGTTGGTAATTACTGAAGGTTTTCAAAGATCGCCGCCGCGCCCATGCCGCCGCCGATGCACATGGTAACCATACCATACTTGGACCTGCGGCGTCCCATTTCGTAGATGAGCTGGGTGGTAAGCTTGGAGCCGGTACAGCCGAGCGGATGCCCGAGGGCGATTGCGCCGCCGTTGACATTGACCTTATCCGGGTCAATTTCGAGGGTCTGCATCACCGCAAGGGATTGAGCCGCAAAAGCTTCATTCAACTCGAAGAGATCAATATCGTTGAGCGACAGACCAGCGGTTTTGATAGCCTTCGGGATTGCAGCAATTGGACCAATGCCCATCAATTCCGGTGGGACGCCTCCGACTGCGAAGGAGACGAATCTTGCTAGCGGCTTGAGTCCCAGCTCGTGGGCTTTCTCCGCAGACATGACCATGACCGCCGAAGCGCCATCTGACATTTGAGAGGAATTTCCAGCGGTGACAAAACCGCCTTCTTTGAAAGCAGGCTTCAGCTTGGCGAGACCTTCGATAGTCGAGTCGCCGCGCGGACCTTCATCGCGCTTGACGGTGAAGTTTTTCTTGACGACCTTGCCATCCACATACTCGTTGACCTCCACATCAATGGACACAAGTTCGGGGTCGAAGATTCCAGTATCGACCGCCTTGGCGGCTTTCTGATTGCTCTTCAATGAAAATTCATCTTGCTGTTCGCGAGTGATGCCGTACTTCACAGACACGTTCTCAGCAGTAAGACCCATGTTGGTGTAATAGTGCGGCAACTCCATCGCAAACTGCGGATTGGGCGAAAACTTATAGCCCATCATTGGCACCATCGACATGGACTCAACACCCGCACCAATGCCGATTTCAATATCGCCTGCCTTGATGGCGTGGGCAATGTGCGCAATGGATTGCACGCCTGATGAGCAATAGCGATTGATGGTCTCTGCAGGGACCGTATCAGGCAGACCCGCGCGAATGGAAATGGTACGCGCCACGTTCATGCCCTGCTCGCCTTCGGGGAAAGCACAGCCAAAGACCACATCTTCAATTTGTGCAGGGTCAAGGTTGGGCGTGCGGTTCAGCAATTCTTTGATCACCGCAGCACCCATCTCATCAGGACGAACCGTTGCCATGCCACCGCGCTTGGCTTTGCCAACAGGAGTGCGGACGGCGCTAACGATAACAGCTTCTTTTGTTGTCATAGATAATCTCCTTATCAGAGAGTCAAAGGTCGAAGGTCACAGGTCAGCAGACTTTCGACTTTTGACCTTCGACTAGTTTCGTAAAGGCTTCCCATTCTGCAAGATCGACCACATTCTAGCTTGGGTTTTTTCCTCACCACAAAGAGATAAAAATGCTTCTCTTTCCAAATCCAGAATATATTGCTCGCTCACCCAGGTCGGCTTGGTGATGTCGCCGCCAGCGATGATGTGCGCCAGTTTGGTGGCGATATGTGAATCATATTCGGTAATGTAATGGCCTTCTTTGAACGCCCAGGCACCGATCTTCATTGCGCCGAACATATCACGCCCAGCGGCATAGATGAGTTCAGGTGTCGGCGGTCTGTACCCCGCGTTGACCATGTGTAGCACTTCTTTCTTGGCTTCGGTGAGCAGATGGTCGCGGTTGGTCACAATGCGGTCTTGCGGACCAAGGATGCCCATTCCGCGCGCTTCTTCTGCGGAGGTGGCGACTTTCGCCTGACCAATTTGCAGGAAAGCTTTTTGAATGAACGGGAACGGCTCGGCATCCGGAACTTTCACCGCAGGATTAATGATGCGGCGCATGTATTCTTTTGTACCCGCGCCCGCAGGAATCACACCCGCGCCAAGTTCAACCAAACCGATATAGGTTTCAGAAGCAGCCACTACACGCGAGGCGTGCATGGTCACTTCGCATCCACCACCGAGCGCCAGCCCAGCAGGAGCGACCACCACAGGCTTAGGCGAGTAACGCATGCGCATGTTCATATTTTGCAGGCGGCGAATGGCATCATCGAGTTGATCCCACATACCTTGCTGAGCCGCAACCACGACCATAAACAAATTTGCACCCGCGCTGAAGTTATCCGCTTCACTACCAACGACCAAGCCGTCGAAATCGGTTTCGAGTTTGTCCAACGCTTCAGAGGTGATGGCAAAAATATCATCATCGAGTGCGTTCATCTTGGTATGGAATTCCACCAAGCCCACGCCGTCGCCAATGTCAAACAAGGTCGCGCCTGCGTTCTTGCTCACTTCTTTCTTCGTGCCGCGCAAATCCTTCAGGAACACAAATCCTTCGGGCTGCTTGAACTTCACATACTTGCCCTTGGCAACGTCATACGCGCCAATCTTATTCGTGCCTTTGTATTGATAGAAGGTCTCGCAACCATTCTTCAACATCTCGTCCACCCACTTGGCGGCGGGGTAACCTTCAGCCTTCATGCGCTTGACGGTTTCTTTCACGCCGAGCATATCCCAGATCTCAAACGCGCCCGCCTCGTGCATAAAGCCCCAACGGATGGCATCATCGATCGGTTTGGCAGTATCGGCTACTTCGGGGATGATGGATGAAACGTATTGGAAACTTTGATACGTGAGCGCCTTGACGAGCTGCGCTGCCTTGTCATCCGCTTCCAACATGACCTTGAGCCTGTCACCCAATCCCTCGACATCTTTCGCCGCCTTGACCGAGTCGAAGCGCGGCTTGCCCGCAGGGACATGCTCCAGCGTGTTCAAATCCAGTGAGTAGAACTGCTTCTTCCCCTCCGCATCACGGACTTCCTTATAGAAACCGACTTTAGTCTTGTTGCCAAGCCACTTTCGCTCCATCAACGTGTCCATCAGTTTCTGCGGTTTTTCGGCGGCGAGATATTTCTGTCCGAGTTTGTCATGCGGAATCAAGGGCGCAAGATTCTTGCCTACGTGATGCCACACGTCCACACCGACCAGATCTATCAGCCTGAACGTGGCTGTTTTTGGGCGACCCATCAAAGGTCCAGTAAGAGCGTCCACTTCATCCACGGTGTATTCGTTGTTGAGAATAAAATCCATGGCGAACGCACCCGTACCGAACGCCACACGATTGCCGATGAAGTTGGGCGTATCTTTGCAGAGCACGATGCCCTTGCCCAAGCGATACTCGCCGAAGTGCGAAATGAATTCGACAACTTCCTTTGAGGTATCGGGCGTGGGGATGATTTCCAACAGTTTCAAGTAGCGCGGCGGGTTGAAGAAGTGCGTGCCAAGGAAATGCTTCTTGAATTCCTTCGAGCGACCTTCCGCAATGGATGCAACGGGAATGCCCGAAGTGTTGGTCGAAACGATTGCATTCGGCTTGCGAACTTCATCAATGCGCACCATCAAATCCTGCTTGATCTTCAGGTTCTCGATGATGGCTTCGCAGATCCAATCCGCTTCGGCGACGGCGCCAAAATCATCTTCGAGATTGCCGAGCTTGACCAAGGTCTTCAACTCATCGCCCATCAAGTTGGCAGGGCGGGCTTTGATGCATCGATCCCAACCTTCTTTGACGATCTTGTTTTTGTCAGGTGAATCTTTCGCAACAATATCGAGCAAGGTTACAGGCACACCGATATTCGCCAAATGCGCGGCGATCGCGGCACCCATCGTTCCCGAGCCGATGACAACTGCTTTGTGGATGTTGTATTTCATGGCTTCTCCTTTTTTAGTAATTGGTAAGTAGTAATTGGTAATTAGGTTTTGAGAAAAGCAAAGTCTTTTTCGGAAAATAGAATTAAAGAAGCATCGTCAATTGGGTCGACATGATACTCTGCGGCTGTTTCGCGAACTGCGGATTTCTTCTGTTCAGAACGAACGGTCTTCAATCCACTTGCAAAAGAATTTAGTTGACGCGCCAATGAAGTTAATCCTTCAACATACTCTCGAATTTCATTCGGTTCCATCAACCCACGTTCTTTCACGCGGTTTAGCCAATATTTGGTTTCAAACAAACTTCCACGAGAGTAATATAGGAATTGAAGTTTCTCTCCAAAGTTATACCTACCAACCGACTCGGCGATATTGGCTCCAATTGAATCCGCAGAACGCGTGATCTGCTTGCCAAGAACATCTTTCGCAAAGCCATCCCATCCAACAACCTTCTTCCAGATGGAATCTGCAATTGTCTCAGCCGCTTTCAACACCTGCAAATCTTCAAAAGTCGCCATTACATTCTCCAATTACCAATTACCATTTACCAATTACGATTTACCGTAACTCCGCTCCCGTATACCCCAAGATCTGCCGCGCTACCACCATACGATTGATCTGACCCGTGCCTTCATAAATATCGGTGATCTTCGCATCGCGGAACCATTTCTCGAGCAGGAACTCGCGGCTGTAGCCAAGCGGACCCATGATCTCCACAGCCTTCTGCGTGATCTTGGTGACGATGTCGCCTGCGCGCACTTTGCTCATGGACGACTCGAGCGCGTTGGATTTCTTATTATCTGCCATCCAGACGGCTTTCAATGTAAGCAGCCAGGCGGAGCGCAATTGAATTTCCATATCGATGACATCTTTTTCAATGGAGGTCAATTTGGTGCGTGGCAATCCATAGCGGATTTTGACGCCGTTCTCTTCCAGCTTCTCTTTGAGGAATTCAAGCGCGGCTCTTGCTACGCCGATACCGGATGCCGCTACGAGCGGACGTGTCGCATCGAAGGTTGCCATCGCGCCTTTGAAACCAGTTGTTGTCTTTTCAACGGTGGGGCTGCCCAAAACATTCTCAAATGGCACACGTGCATCGACTAACGAAATCGCAGCCGTATCACTGGCGCGGATGCCAAGTTTATGCTCAAGTTTGGTAACCTTCACCCCAGGCGTTCCTGATTCCACAACAAAAGCCCGCATCCCCGAGCGCCCCGCAGACGGGTCAATGCTTGCCCAAACGACAATAAAACCTTTGCCAAGTTTTTCGTATTCGTTGAAAGACTTATCGCCACCTGTGACGAAGATCTTCTCGCCGTTGATAACCCATTCATTGGTCTTTTCATCTAGAACCGCACGCGCACGGATCGCAGATGTATCCGAACCTGCGCCGGGTTCGGTCATACACATCGCGGCGTAGGTCGGTTTGTCATCGTTGAAACGCGCGAGGAATTTGGCTTTCTGTTCTGGCGAGCCAGCCGCAGCCACTGCCGCAGCGCCAAGTCCGCCGCCGGGAGTGATGAGGTAAAAGCCTACATCACCCCAAGCCAGCATTTCGATCTGGGAAGCAAGTTTTTGATAACCGATCGGCGGGCGTTTTTCCGCGCCTTCCTTTGGTTTTTCTTCTGCAATGGTCAAGCCACCGCCGCCGCCCATTGAGCGCATGGCAGAGTGCATAAATTCAACATAATCCCACGGGATCGCATGTTCGTTCTCGTCCATTTCACGGGAAGTGCTGCGCATCATATTTTCCGCAACAGTCTTCAACATCGCGTTCATTTGGACGATGGGTTTCGGGGCTTCAAATTCGATGGTCATGATTCTCTCCTTTAGGTCAAAGGTTGCAGGTTTAAGGTTGAAGGTTTTCATGTAACCTGTAACTTGCAACTTGTAACCTTCAAATGGTTCTACACAATTGCAAGTCCTAAAAGCATCGGAAAACCGCGCCCGTTGCGCATGAGCAATTCGACCGGGTTCTCGCGGATATAGCCGTGACCGCCGTAAATTTGCACGCCGCGGTCAGTCACCATCATTGCCATGTCACAAGCACCGGTGAAGGCGAGATATGCTGAGACACAACTATCTTCTTTGTTGTTATCAATCTTCCAGGCGGCTTCCCACGTCATCAAGCGCATTGATTCGAGCTCCACTGCCATCTCTGCCAGCATGAAAGCGACAGCCTGCTTCTGCGCGATCTTCACGCCGAAGGCTTCGCGCTCCTTGGCGTAGTTCTTTGCATAATCCAGCGAGGACCTGGCTACACCCAAAGCGGTCGCAGCGGAGGCAACTCTCATCGCGTCGAGGATCAAGCCAAAGTCGTGGCCTGAGGCGCCGCCAAGTCGTTCGGCGGTCACGTTCTCCAGTTTGACGCGGTACATGGGCAGGGCATTGAGTCCCATCAGTTTTTCGCGTTCCTCAGAGATGGATAAACCCGCCGCCTCTTTCTTGACGATGAAGCCTTGTGTGACTCCATTGAGATTTGCGTACACAATGAGCGCTTCGGCGTCTTTGGCAAATGGCACAAACGCTTTCTCACCGTTCAGAACATATGCACCGCCTTCGGCGTTGGCAGTGGTCTTGAGTTCATTCGGGTCGAAGTTGAAACTGTATTCGATGAGTGCGCCGGTGTAAGGAGCCCACGCGCCTTCGATGATCCTGGGAAGGTATTCCTGCTTCTGTTCTTCGGTGCCGCCCAGCAAAATGGGCGTGGCAAACAGCGACGGGGTCATCACGGCAAGCGCGCCAGCCAGATCGCCAAACGCCATCTCTTCCACAGCGAGGACGTTGGTGATGGCGCTGCGATCACCGAAACCGCCATACGCCTCAGGCGTGGACGCTTGCAGCAGACCCAGCTCCCAGCCTTTGTTGACAAGCTTCTGCGGCATCGCGTGATTTTCTTCCGCATCATGCGCGGCAGGACGCAGGTCGTTGGAAGCGAATTTCCCCACCGCGTCGATCAACATTTGTTGTTCTTCATTAGGTTCGAACGAGTACATCTCTTTTCACTCCTTTTGTTCGTGGTGGAGAAGAAAACAGGTACACATGTACACAGGTTTACTTCTCCGCTTGTTTACTTGCCTACGCGTCTACTTGTCTACTTGTTTACCTTTTTACCTGTCTACTTCAACATACCCTTCAAAATAAAATCGGAATACTCATCGGCAATTTGCTCAATGGATTTGGGTCCATTCGGGCGATACCAGGTGAGAGTCCAATTCAATGTACCCATAATGGCGCGGGTGGCGAGACCCGTATCGGTTAATGCAAACGTTTTCTTTGCCACACCTTCTTCTAAAACGTCGTGCCATAGTTTTTCAAAGTTATCGCGCAGTGGAACATGGCGGGCATGGTTTTTCTTATCGAGCGAGCGATGCTCGAATAGCAGCACAGAAGTCAGGTCAGAATTTTCAGCAAGCCCTGTGAGGTAGCCGCGGATCATCAATCTAAGTTTTTGGTCGGGGGAAATATTTTGAGTGGAGATGGCGGAGATATGTTCAGTCAGCATGGCAAGAGCCCGGTCAAGTAACGCCAGCAAAATCTCCTGTTTAGATGAAACGTGATGATATAGACTGGCTTTTTGCACATTCACCGCCCCCGCAATATCAGACATGGACGCGCCATGAAAGCCCTTCTGGCGAAAGACCTGTGCGGCAGCATCAAGAACATCGTCTCTGGTCATGTGTCTCCTTCCCTACCGAACGGTAGGTAGGCATAGTTTACTACTGTCAATATGGAGAGTCAAGAGAAATCTCTTCACTGTTCATTAACAATGCCGTAACATTTCATCAAGTAGAATCGTCCACGAGGTATCCAAACTGAGGAGAACTTCTATGAAATATTTCGTAACAGGCGCAACTGGTTTCGTCGGCGGCGTGTTGGTAAAAAAACTTCGCGAAGTTGGGCATGAAGTGAATGCTTCCGTCCGCTCGCCGGAAAAGGCGAAAGATATGCAAGCCCTCGGAGTGAAATTGTTCAAAGGCGATGTGACCGACAAGGAGTCCATGCGCGAGGCGATGACCGCCGTGGACGGGGTCTATCACGTGGCGGGCTGGTACAAAGTTGGCACAAGAGACAAGAGCGGCGGTGCGCGGGTCAACATCAACGGCACACGCAATGTTTTGGAATTGATGCAGGAATTGAATATCCCCAAAGGCGTGTATACCAGCACACTGGCGATCGACTCAGATACCAAGGGCGTGCTTGCAGACGAGAATTATCACTTCACAGGCGAGCATCTCAGCGAATACGACCGCACCAAGGCAGAAGCGCATAAACTGGCGAATGAATTCATCAAACAGGGATTACCCCTGGTCATCGTCCAGCCGGGGTTGATCTACGGACCCGGCGATACCTCCACAGTGCGCGTCAACTTGCTCGACCTCTTGAACGGCAAACTACCCATGCTGCCCAACCAGACTGGTTATTGCTGGGCACATGTGGACGATGCTGTGGATGGGCACATTCTCGCCATGGAAAAAGGCAAGACCGGCGAAAGCTATATCATTTGCGGTGAACCCTTTACAGCGCTGGATGCCTTTACCCTCGCCGCCAAAACTGCAAACGTGAAAGCGCCCATGACCGCCCCGTACCAGATGATGAAAGCCCTCTCGGTGCTGGTCACGCCCTTTGATTCGCTCATGCCGCCCACATATACCTCCGAAGGGCTGCGCGTGGTCAGCGGCGTAACCTACTATGGAGATAACAGCAAAGCCAAACGCGAGTTGGGCTTCAATCCGCGCCCGGTGAGCGAAGGCTGGGCGGAAACGGTGCGACATGAGATGAAACTGCTTGGGATGCAATAAACAGCCGATGGTCAGTACCAGAACAGGCACGGGAAAGAGACGGAACTCCTCCGCCTTTTTCTTTTTTCTAATGCTATAATTAATTCATGTCAGCGCCCAATCCCACTGAAACCACCCCGCAAACCCCACCGTTAACGCCCGAGCAACTGGCGGAAATCCGCGAACAGGAACGCAAGCAAAAGCAGATGATGGCTGGCATTATTGCCATTGTCGTCCTTCTGGTTGCCCTGTTGGGCGTGGCGATCTATTTTCTCTTACAGCCCGCCACCCCCACAGACAAGATCCGCGATGTGTTCATCATCGTCGTCGCGCTCGAAACGCTGGTGATCGGCGTGGCATTGATCGTGCTTGTCGTTCAACTTGCCAGCCTGATCAACCTTTTGCAGAACGAGGTGCGCCCGATCCTTCATGCCACCAGCGAAACGGTCAACACCCTGCGCGGCACCGCGGAATTTTTGGGCGAGAACGTCGTGGAGCCGGTCATCAAACTAAACGGCTATCTGGCGGGCTTGAAGCGTATGTTAGAATTATTAGGCGTTAAGCCTAAATAGAAACCTATCCCCATTGTAAAAAGGAGAATACCATGTCTGACCGTGATGAATTTGGAGCCTTTCTCGTAGGATTTGTCGTCGGCGGGCTGACCGGCGCCGTTGTTGCCCTGCTCTTCGCCCCGCAATCGGGCGAGGAAACCCGCGCATTGATCAAGGATAAATCCATTGAACTGCGCGACAAGGCTCAGATGACCGCTGAAGAAGCCTACGCCCGCGCCGAAGCCGCCGCCAAGGAAGCCCGCGCCCGCGCCGAGGAACTCGCGCATGAAGCCCGTGCTCGCGCCGAGCAGCTTGCCGCCGAGGTGAAGGAACGCGGCAAGGGAGCGCTCGAAGCCGTGCGCAAACCCAAAAAGGGCGACGAGCCCACCCCCGCGTAATTCAGAAGACCGGCGAGGGTTTGACGATCAGTCAAACCCTCGTTTTATTTCAAGCCAGGACAACATGCGCCGCTTCATGCGCTTTTTTTATTTTTTACTTTATCATCCCCTTGCCTTCACGTATGACCTTGTGGCCTGGGTGGTTTCATTCGGCAAATGGAATGACTGGGTCCTGAGCATTTTCCCCCTCATTGAAGGGACTCGCATCCTCGAACTGGGACATGGTCCCGGTCACTTGCAGCGCTTCCTGCTGGACCGGGGGCTGAGTCCTGTTGCCCTGGACGAATCCACGCAGATGGGGCGACTCGCAAAACGCCGCCTCGGCGGAAAGCACAAACTCGCACGCGGACTCGCCCAGTCCCTGCCCTTCCCAACAGATCATTTCGATACGGTCGTTTCCACTTTTCCCAGCGAATACATTTTCGAAGCGGAAACCCTCGCTGAGATTCGCCGCGTCCTCACACCGGCTGGAAGGCTGGTCATCCTGCCCGTCGCATTCCCGTCGAATGGATTCCTCAAGTGGCTGTACAAAGTCACCGGCGAAACCCCGGAGGAACTGGACAACGCCCTAAAAGAAAGGGTTCAACAAGCCTTCGAAAAGGCGGGCTTCGAGATGGAGGCTCAGGTGAAGGAGACGAAGGAAAGCCGTCTGGTTATCCTGCTCGCGCGGGGTTGACAGCAGTCTAAAGGTGTGCAAGCAAAGGTTGTCAGTTTGGCCTGACATGTTTTGCCTGCACACGTCTAAAGTCGGGAGACTTTGGACTCCACCCCTGGGTGTAAAATATGCCGACTTTATGAGTAAACCGAATCCAAAACCCCAAACCGCTTTATATTTCAACCTGACCGTGCTTGCAGCCTTCTTCCATGCCTTCATGGAATGGCTGTTCTTCGTCACCCAATCCTCCTCCCTCTCAACGCTCTCATGGTTCGATAAATTAAAGGTCTTCTTCGTCACCGGCGGCGTGGTTTCGCTTCTTCCCCTGCTCCTGCTGCTGGCTCTCATCATCCCTGCGCGTAAATGGAAAACGCCCGGATATATACCGGCGGCGCTCATGCTTTCGCTGACCGCGCTGATCCTGCTCGATAATTTCACCTACACTGTGGCACAGTTCGGCATCGTCTCCACCACAGGCGCCTGGCGGATCCTTTACATTGCAGGGTTGGCAGTCATCTTTTATGGCATGTTCCGATTTATCCGAAGGCAAACCCTTTGGAAGGGCGCATCCTACCTGACCTCCTCCCTGCTTGCCATCTCCGCTGTGGGGGGCATATCCATCTATGCCGCGCGCAATTCCGCGTTGGACGGATACTCCCTCGCCCCGTTTTCGGACCGCCCCAACATCATCATCATCGGCGGAGACGGGTTGAGCGCAAGGTATCTTTCCGCCTACGGCTTCGACGAAGACACCTCGCCCTTCCTCGCCGAACTGATGGGGTCCTCGCTTGTGGCGGAAAACGCCTTTCCCAACGCCTCCAGTACCACCGCTTCGACGACCTCCATCCTGACCGGCCAGGAACCTGCCGAAGTGAAGGTCTACCGCTACCCGGATATCCTCTCAGACGAAGACTCCCTCAAACACTTACCTGGCATCCTGCAAAACGCCGGATACCAAACCGTCGAGATCGGCGCCCCATCCTACGTGGATGCGCGTAAAGTCAACATCGCCAACGGATTCGACATCGTCAACGGGCAATCCTACGAAAACCCGATCCTCGACGCGCTCCAACCCGCGCTGGGTAATTCGCCTTCCGCCTACTTCATCCAGATCGTCGTCGAACGGATCAGCCAGCGCCTCATGCACATCTTCTTTATCAGCGACATGGAAAACCCTTTTGAGGCGGTCAATAACCCCAAAGCGCGCATCACAGACGCCGAACGCAAAGACCAGATCGTCTCCCTGCTCGAAGACAGCGATGAGCCGCTTTTCATCTTCGCCCACTTCATGAATACCCACGGTCCGCACTTTGGCTCCGACGATAACAACTCAACAGTCGAATCTCCTAATGCCGAAGAGGAATGGGATGTGGAACTCTACAAGGATGCCATCCGCAACTTCGACGGTCATGTCCGCGAGATATATAGCCGCCTCGCAGAATCCGGCGAACTGGAAAACACAATCCTGGTCATCTACACCGACCATGGATATCGTTATGTCGTCAATGCACGCATCCCAATCATCATCCGTTTTCCGAACGCGGATCATGCCGGACCCGTGGCAAACAACGCCCAGATCGTCGACATTCCCGTTACGCTTCTCGATTATCTCGGCGCGGAGAAACCCGAATGGATGTCGGGCATGTCACTCATCGGAGAAGAGCCGCCCGCCGACCGTCACATCGTCAGCATCACCGCCGGGTCGCCCAAAAAGATCAAACCGCCCTTTTACCAGATCAAATCTGTGCAGGTGCTCGTCTGCCAGAAATGGTATGTGTTGAATGTGCAGGACCTCGAGTGGAAGACGGGCGAAGTCTTCGGTCACACCGCGCCCTGCGACCCATCCCTGCTGCCGCCCGAGGACGAAATCCGCCAAAAGATCGTGGATTATCTCGAGCATTACGAATACGACGTTAGCGGGTTGAAATAACCCAACATCGCCGTCCCACCCCGTTCGCTACTATTTCACTTACTCACTTTCCACCCGCTACTTTCCACGTGTGCAGGCAAAGGTTGTCAGTTTGGACTGCAAAATCTCCTGATTTTGCTCGAAAGTCGGGAGATGTCGTGGCGCCGTTGGCGCCACCACAGCGCCGC
The DNA here is from genome assembly GCA_016703605.1 of Candidatus Villigracilis adiacens. Classification (GTDB taxonomy): domain Bacteria; phylum Chloroflexota; class Anaerolineae; order Anaerolineales; family Villigracilaceae; genus Villigracilis; species Villigracilis adiacens. The sequence goes on from JADJBU010000022.1 coordinate 153,375, forward strand.
TTTCGACTCCGTGCCTGACATGTTTTGCTTGCACACCTTTCCACTTTTGTCTTTCATCCTTCATCATTCCTCCTTTATACTTCCCCCCATGAAACGCTACCTCCTCTTCACTGTCTTTATCTCCGGCATGACCACGCTTGCGGCGGAACTCGCGGCTGGACGTTTGATCGGCAACGTCTTCGGCACGAGCAACCTCGTCTGGGCAAGCATCATCGGGCTGATCCTCATCTACCTCACGCTTGGCTACTTTCTCGGCGGCAAATGGGCGGACCAAAACCCGACCCCCCTCGCCATGTATCGCATTCTGGCGTGGGGGGCATTCACCGTGGGGCTGGTCCCTTATGCGGCAGTACCCGTCCTCCGGTCCGCGGCGGATGCGTTCGAAGCCCTGAGCGTCGGCATTATGGCGGGTTCCTTCATCGTGGTATTGATCCTCTTCATCGTCCCCATCACCCTGCTTGGAACCATCTCCCCCTACGCCATCCGCCTCTCGGTGGACGACGCCAGCAAAGCCGGGCAGATCTCCGGGCAAATCTACGCCGTCTCGACCCTCGGCTCATTCATCGGGACGTTTCTTCCCACGCTGGTCTTCATCCCCACCATCGGCACCACAAAAACATTTCTCGTGTTCGGTCTCTTCCTTCTTCTCGTCGCACTGGCAGGTTTGGCAAAATTTGCAGGCAGAAGGGAAATGCTCAAACTGATCTGGATGCCCATCCTGCTTGCGCTCATCGCCGTCCTCTTCGCAAATCAATCGCTCAAGAACAACACCGGGCAGGTCTACGAAACCGAATCCGAATACAACTATATTCAGGTGCAGGAGGCGAACGGCTTTACCCTGTTGAGGCTCAACGACGGGCAGGGCATCCATTCCATCTACCATCCCGACACGCTTTTCTACAACGGTCCCTGGGAACAATTCTCGGTGGGACCATTTTTTTATGAAGACCGCTCGCCCGACGATGTGCGCAGGATGGCGATTGTCGGTCTCGCGGCAGGGACGGCCGCCCGCCAGGCAACCGCCATCTACGGCGGGGATTTACAGATCGACGGCTTCGAACTTGACCCAAGGATCGTCGAAGTCGGGTACGAATACTTTCATATGGGATCGCCCAACCTGAACATTATCATCGGCGACGGCCGATTGAACCTCGACCGGTCGCCGGAAAGATACGACATCATCGCCGTGGACGCCTACAAACCGCCCTACATCCCGCCTCACATGACGACCCTGGAATTTTTCACGATCTGCGCCTCTCACCTGACCGAGAACGGAGTCCTGACCCTCAACGTTGGTTCCACGCCGGGAGACCGCCGCCTGATAGACGGACTCGCCACAACCATGGCGCAGGTCTTTCCCACCGTCCACACCATGGACATCCCCGGCACGCTCAATACCATGATCTTCGCCACAAAACAGCCGACAACCCCCGACGCCCTGCTTGCCAACGTCCAACGACTTGGGCAGGACGCGTCGATCAACCCGCTGCTCGTCACAGCCATGTCTTCCACCTACCTCCACTTGAATCCCGCTTACGAAACCACAACCGTCTTTACAGACGATCTTGCCCCCATCGAATGGATCGTCAACGACATGGTCGTCAGGTTCGTTTTGCAGGGCGGGCTTGAGTTTTTACAATGAAAATTCTCTCCCACCTCATCTCCCTCGCCACACCTGTTGCGCTGATGGGGTTCGCCCTGCGCGTCATGCTCACCCCCTTATATTTCAACGTCGAGTACAACATGCCGTATTTCCCGGAAGACCCCTACGGCTTCACAAAGGCAGACCGCCTCAAATGGGCGGAGCCTTCCGTCGAATATCTCGTCAACAGCGCGGATATTTCCCACCTCGGCGATCTCGAATTCGATAACGGAATGCCGATCTACAACGAACGCGAACTCAGTCACATGGAAGATGTCAAAGGCGTGGTGCAGGGTTCGTTAAAAGCCTGGTACCTCTCTCTTGCAATTCTAGCCGCCCTTGCCTTCCTCTTTTGGAGGGCGCAAGCCATGCCCGAATACCTTAACGGTTTGAGGCGCGGCGGCTGGTGGATGATCGTCCTCGCGGCGGCGCTTGCCTTCATCGCCGGGGCGGGGATTTTGCTCAACCCGGATATCTTCTGGAATTTCTTCGCCTGGTTCCACTCCCTGTTCTTCGAAGGCGACTCCTGGCTCTTCTACAACTCCGACACCCTCATCCGCCTCTTTCCCATCCGCTTCTGGCAGGATGCCGTCATCGCCATGGCAGTCATCGCGCTGGGCGGCGGGGCGGGCTTGGCGTACGGAATTCGCCGAACGGGTTGAGTATCAGATTCCGTGATGCGTAATCCGTAACAAGCGATTTACATCGCGCACCGCCTTTCACTCCTACTTCTCTCCCCCGCATCCCCGTCATGCTTCTCACCGACCAGCAATGCCTTGAAATCTACCGCAGGCCCCGCGCGGAGTTGATTCAACTTGCGGAGGCGCACACGCTTACCGTGCAAGCCTGGCTCTCGTCCCGCAGCCCGGAGGCAAAGACATTTCAGGGAAGGGGAGTTCGAGCCTCGTCCACCGGTTTCAAGATACCCCTCCTGAACCTCGCGTTGGGATGCAACTTCCCCGAGGGCATGGACGAAGACGAGATCGGCGCGGAGGTGGAAGCGGTAAAACGATTCTTCGCGGAGAGGGGCGCGCCCTGGTATTGGTGGATGAACAGCGAGCCTTCGCCAAAACATATCAGTCGGATTCTCGAACAGCGCGGCTTGGTTTATGACGATCCGCCGCTTCCAGCCATGATCGCGCCAAAGATTCAAAATTTTGCAACCCTGCCAACTTACGATCGGGACATTCACGTTTGGCGGGCAAACTCCATTGCAGACTTGCAGTCTGCCAGCAAGATTCGGCGCATTGCCTTCGGCTTCAAAGAAGGGGAAGCGCTGACCTACTTCGAGGACATGGCGCGGGACTGGCTGTCAGACGAGAGCGCAGCCCGGTTGTACCTCGCAGGCTCGAGCGAGTCCGATCCGGTTTCGATCGGGGCAGTGATCCATGCCGCGGGGATTCCCGGAATCTACGTCATGGCAACGCTTCCGGAGCATCATCGCAAGGGATATGGCAAGGCGGCGTTGACCGCCCTGCTGCTAGACGCGGCGCGCATGGAGGGTGATATGGTCGCATTGACGGCAAGCAGCGCGGGCGCGGGGTTATATTCCCAATTCGGGTTCAGGCGCCTGTTTGCATTCGATTTCTACTCGATACCGGATGAAGTATAATTTCATCAGCGCGACAGGAGAATCTTAATGACGTTCAAACTTTCACTGGAAAATAAAGTCGCGGTCGTCACCGGCGGCTCACGGGGAATCGGACGCGCGATCGCGCTTGAATTCGGCGAGCGCGGCGCGGCGGTCGTGGTCAACTACAACAGTTCGCCGGACGCCGCCGAGGATGTTGTGAAGAGGATCACCGAGGCGGGCGGAAAAGCCGCAGCCTTCAAAGCCGATGTTTCGGATTTCAAACAGGCGGAGGCGCTCATCAAGTTCGCCACAGACACATTTGGCGATTTGAGCATCCTCGTCAACAACGCCGGCATCACCCGCGACCAGCTCATCATGATGATGCCCGAAGCCGACTGGGACGCCGTCATCAACACCAACCTCAAGAGCACCTTCAACTGCTCGAAAGCCGCCGTCAAACACATGATGCGCAAACGCACGGGACGCATCATCAACATCGCCTCCGTCGCCGGGCAAATGGGCAACCCCGGGCAGACGAACTACTCCGCCTCCAAGGGCGGGCAGATCGCCTTCACGAAGGCATTGGCGCGCGAAGTCGCCGCGCGGAACATTACCGTCAACGCCATCGCGCCGGGATTCGTGGATACCGAGATCCTCGACGCGATGTCGCCCGCGATGCTCGAAGCCGCGCTCAAACTTGTGCCGCTGGGGCGCAAGGGCAAACCCGAAGAGATCGCCTTCACCGCCTCCTTCCTCGCATCGGATGGGTCCGCCTATATTACAGGACAGGTCCTCGGCGTGGATGGCGGCATGGCAATGATGTAACATTTTATAGAGAACGTCCCGAAGGCTCTCTTGAAAGAGCCGCATTGAGTCGAAAACCTTCGGGACGGTGCGTAACACCCGTGACGCAAGAAAACAGGAGCAAGAATGACTGAAAGTATGCAAGGAAAAACCACCGTCTCGCCGGAAGTGCTGACCACCATCACGAGCCTTTCCGCCCTGGAAGTGCCCGGCGTCAGCCGCCTCGCCCCCGTCAGCGGAGGCGTGAACCGGTTCTTTCGGCGCGGAATCAGCGACGGCGTCCGCATCGAAGCGAAGGACAACGTCGTCAGCGTCGACCTGTTCCTGATCCTCAAGGAAAGCGTCAACATCCGCGAAGTGAGCCGCAACGTCCAGCAGAATGTGGCGCGCTCAATCCAGGAAATGGTCGGCATGGACGTTGGCGAAGTCAACGTCCACATCGAAGACATCGACTTCGACGGGGATGAAGGAAAATAAATGAAACCCCGAACCCGGGCGCGCTCGCTCGCCCTGCAAGTCTTGTACGAAACCGATCTTTCCGCGCACCCGCCGGGCGATGTATTGAAAACCAGGCTCGAAGAGACCACCCTTCCGCCCGACCTTGCTGAATTTGCGCGCCTCATCATCTTCGGGGTCATGCCCCTGCGCGAACAACTGGACAGCGTGATCGCCAGATACGCCCCCGAATGGCCCCTCGACCAGATCGCCGCCATAGACCGCAACATCCTGCGCATGGCGTGCTGGGAATTCGCCATCTCGCGCGACACGCCCGTCAAGGTCGCCATCAACGAAGCCGTGGAACTGGCAAAAATGTTCGGCTCCGACTCAACCGCGCGTTTCGTCAACGGCGTGCTCGGAACACTGGTGGATCACGAACACGAAATCCAGCAACTCTTGAAGAACATCCTTCCCCAGGAAACAAAATTGGAATCATAACGCATGGAAATTCTCGGCATCGGTATGCCCGAACTCGTCTTCATATTCATCATCGCCCTGCTGATCCTCGGACCGAAGGACATGCAAAAGGCGGGCAGGACCATCGGCAGGTTTTTACGCAATGTCGTCACCTCCGACGGCTGGAAACTCTTCCAGCAGACTTCGCGCGACCTGCGCACCCTGCCCAACCGCCTGATGCGGGAGGCGAACGAGGAATTGGACAAGGTCAACCGGGACATAAAGAGCGCCGCCTCTCTCCCCGACGCAAACTTGATCGACCCTCCGAACCGCCGTCCAACGCCCAAGCCGTATTCCCCCACCCCCGCTCCCAAACCGGATGCGCAAGCCGAAAGCGCGCCGACATCCCAGGACAATTCACCCCCCGAAAGCGAACCACAGGACAATGCGTAGGTTCTTCAGCGGCACCTGGCGGGTGATTACCTTTCCCTTCCGCCTTGTCTTTAATATTGTTGCATACCCCTTCCGGGCTGTGTACCGGTTCTTCAAGTTCCTCAACACCGAACCGGATGAACGCCCCCTGCCGGAAATCTTCGTGGACATCACCACGCAAAAAGAAACCCGCGACGCGCTCTGGGAACAGGTCGAGGCGCTTCGCTTCCATCTCCTGCGTTCGGTCCTCGCGCTGGCGGCTTTTGTGATCGCCGCCTTCTGGGTGGCGGAACCAGCCATGTCGTTTTTGGCGGCGCCGGTGGGCGGGCTGGATAAACTTCAAGCCATTCAGGTGACGGAGGAACTCGGTGTCTTTATGCGCGTGGCGATGATGCTGGGTATCGCGGCGGCATTCCCGTACATTGCCCTGGAGTTCTGGGCGTTTGCCGCGCCCGGCTTGAAACCCCGCGAGAAAAAAATGGCGCTGATGGGAATCCCCGTTGGATATCTGCTTTTTATATCCGGGATGGCGTTTACCTTTTACGTACTCCTGCCCGCGGCGCTGCCCTTTTTGGGCGGGTTCACCAAGATCGCGGAATTTTGGGCGGCGCGCGAGTATTTCACATTCATCACCGGTTTGATGTTGTGGATCGGGCTGTTCTTTGAATTCCCGCTCGTCATTTTTGTGCTGACTTCCATCGGGCTGGTGCAGCCGAAATTCCTCGCCGAGCAGTGGCGGCTGGCAGTGGTCATCATCGCAGTGCTTGCCGCGGCGATTACGCCCACAGTGGACCCGGTGAACATGGGGCTGGTGATGCTTCCGATGATAATGTTATATTTCATCAGCATCGGCTTGAGTTACATTGCCCATGCGGGACGCCGAAAACAGCAAGCCGCGGCTGAAGCATCTGCCCGGGAGACAGAACCAGGCTTCGGCTAGGGGTGAAGCGCAAGTCCATCAAGGAGAAGAAGATGAAGGCTAAGTCCAATCCAGCCCGCCGCTGGATCCATGCGGCAATGACGCTCCTGCTCGCCGGGCAGGCATGCACGGTTTCGCTGTTCAACCCGCCCAGCAGCCCCGCCACAGGCACGCCGCCGCCCGCCGCGCCGACCCTGACCCCCTACCCGGCGGCTCAAACCAACTTTGTTGTTACCATTCCTGAGCCGCTTCAACCCGGCGAGTCGCTTGTGTTGACCGCGCTGGACGAAGTGACCGGGCTGGCGTTGAACGCCGTCAATTATCCATTAAGCCCGCGCGACGCCACCACCTATTCCGGCGCGATTCCCGTGCCGGTCAATTCGGTTCTCAAGTACCGGTATGCGCGAATGCTTGGAAATACCATCGTCCCCGAAGAGACTTCGCACGGAGAGCCGATCCGATACCGCATTCATAGCGCGGTAAGTTCAGCCGAAGTGCAGGACATCGTTGCCGTGTGGAGCGACAGGACCGCCGCGCGCCCAACCGGTTCGATCCTTGGGCAGGTGTTCAACTCGGATACGAACGCGCCGATCCCCAACATCCTTGTCGTTGCGGGCGGAATTCAATTTGTGACCGACTCGCAGGGGCGCTTCGAATTGACGGGTCTGCCGGTCGGCGTTCATCAACTCGCCGCCTACAGCATGGACGGGTATTACCTGCCCTTCCAGCAGGGCGCACGCGTGGAGGAGGGGAAATCCACAATCGTCGACCTGCGCGTCAAGCCCGCGCCGCTGGTGAGTGTAACCTTCAACGTCTCAGTCCCTGAAGATACCGTGCCGGGCGTGCCGGTGCGCATCGCGGGGAACATCCTGCAATTTGGCAATACCTTTGCCGACCTTCAAGGCGGCATGAACGTGGCGGCAGACCGGATGCCCGTTATGGCGCTCCAGCCGGATGGGCGATATTCCTACACCATCGGTTTGCCAGTGGGCGCCTACATCGAATACAAATACTCGCTCGGCGACGGCTACTGGAACGCGGAACATGACTCGCAGGGCGGATGGGTCGCGCGCAAGTTCGTCGTCCCCGCGCAGGATGCGGTCATCGAAGACCAGGTGCAGACCTGGCTGGCGTCCAACGAGTCGGGTCCGATCCTGTTCGAGGTCAATATTCCCTCCGTGACCCCCGCGGCGGATATCATCTACATGCAGTTCAGCACATTTGGCTGGACGGAACCGATCCCCATGTGGCCCCTGGGCGTGGTTGACGGTTATACCCGCTGGGCATATCAACTCTACAGCCCGTTGAATTTCTTCGGCTCGTTCTCGTACCGGTATTGCCGCAACGGACAATGCGGCAGCGCGGACGACAACCAGACCGTGGGACCCAACCCCGCCGGAAGACAGACCTCGACCAGCGTGCTCGGACAGGACCTGGTGGATACCGTCGGCTCGTGGAAGTGGTACGAGAACCCGGAAACCCTGCCCTTGGTCGGCGCGACCATTTCACCCCGCGCGGCTGGGTTCGTGGCGGGGGTGGAATACCAGCCGACATACCGCCCGAATTTCAGTTACTTCAACTGGCAGACCTTTGCAAACACCAAAGCCATCGGCTCGAACTTTGCCGTCCTGACCCCCTCCTGGACGGTGTCGAGCGTTTCGCCCTTGCAATTTGCGCCCCAGCCCGGGCAGGATCCGCTCTGGATCGATACGGCGATCATGGTCTCGCAGGCGCGTAACAACGGGTTGAACGTCTCCATCTTCCCCACGCCGCGCTTCCCGCCCTCGACGGATAATACCGTCTCAGCCGCCGACCAATTCTGGAAAAATGCCCCGCGCGATGCCGCCTGGTGGCAGGGCTGGTTTACGCATTATCGCGCGTTCCTCGTCAATTATGCCGACCTGGCGGCGCAATCGGGCGCGCAATCCATCATCCTCGGCGGCGAATGGGTGACGCCCGCCCTCCCTGGCGGTCTCCTCTCCGATGGGACCCCATCCAACGTTCCGGCGGATGCAGAGGCGCAATGGCGCGGAATCATCGCCGAAGCGCGCAATCACTTCAAGGGTCAGGTTCTGTGGGCGCTGCCGTACGAACAATCCAGCATCACCTCGCCGGTCAACTTTCTGCGCGATGTGGACGGCATCTACCTGTTGTGGTCGGTTCCCATTGCCGCCAGCGCGAGCGCAGCCAAGACCGATTACATCAACGAAGCCGGGCGCCTGCTCGATAACGAGATCGCGCCGTTGATCACCCTGCTGGGCAACAAACCAGTAGTCATCGCCGCATCGTACCCGGCTGCGGCTGGTGCGGCAGGCGGATGCGTGGCAAATGGCGCGGGGGGATGCCTCGACTTTGACGCCCTTTCCCGCCCCAATGCGGATATTCCCACCGCAACATTAAGCCTGCAAACCCAGGCGGATATCTACGAAGCCCTGTTGACCGCCATCAACACCCGCCCATGGATATCGGGTTTCGTCAGCCGCGGGTATTACATGCCCGTCGCCCTGCAGGACAAATCCACATCCACCAACGGTAAACCCGCCGCGAATGTTTTATGGTATTGGTATCCGCGTTTACTGGGAACCGTTCAATAGATTTTTGTTATTCCAACAACACCCGGCGCCGGGAGAGGAACATCCCCGAGCCCGGGTGTTGTTGTATCCACACATCAATTCGGAGGAGAAATATGAAAACAGCAGGGAAAATCCTGGGGCGGATATTGATCGTAGTTTTGGCGCTCGCATTGATCGCGGGAGCAGGCGGGTTTTATTATTTCAAGAGTTACCTTCCCACTACCGTCGCGCCGCAGTCCTTTCCGCAGATTGACGGCGAGATCCAACTCGACGGCTTGAACGGTGAAGTGAACATCTATCGCGACGCGATGGGTATTCCGCACATTTACGCCGACACATCGCACGACCTGTTCTTCGCGCAGGGCTACATCCACGCCCAGGACCGTTTCTGGCAAATGGATGCCTGGCGGCACATCGGCTCGGGCGAACTCTCCGAAATGTTCGGCGAAGGTCAGGTCGAAACCGACGCCTTCCTGCGCACGCTCGGCTGGCGCAAGACCGCCGAAGCCGAATGGGAGGGGCTGAACGAAGAAACCCGCTCCATGCTGCAAGCCTATGCCGACGGCGTCAACGCCTACCTTGCCGACCATCACGATACCGCCGTCAGCCTTGAATACGCCGTCCTCGGTTTACTCAGCCCCGACTATGAAATCGAACCGTGGGAACCCGTCCACTCGCTCACCTGGGGCAAAGCCATGGCATGGGACCTGCGCGGCAACATGGGCGAAGAGATCGAACGCGCCGAACTATTGAAAGTCCTTACCCCCGAACAAGTTGCAGTCCTCTTCCCCGAATATCCGCAAGATCATCCGGTCATCGTCAATGAAATTCCTGCCAAAGGTCAGACGTTAAACACCCAGCCGAATCTGGGACTTGTGACCTTTGACTACGCCTCTGCTTTGAGTGCCACCTCATACAACGCCTCTTTGCTGGACCCGGTGTTGGGCGAGCTTGGCGACGGAATTGGGTCAAACTCCTGGGCGGTTTCCGGCGAGTTGACCGATACCGGGATGCCCTACCTCGTCAACGACCCGCACCTCGGCATTCAAATGCCGTCCATCTGGTATCAGATCGGGCTGCACTGTATCGAAAAGTCGGACGCGTGTCCGTTCAATGTGGCGGGGTTCTCGTTTGCCAGCGTGCCGGGCGTGGTCATCGGGCATAACGACCGCATCGCCTGGGGCTTTACCAATGTCGGTCCCGATGTGATGGACTTGTACATTGAAAAGGTCAACCCCGAGAACCCGAACCAGTACGAGTTCAACGGCGAATGGCTCGAGTTTGAATCCTACGAAGAGACCATCAACATCGTCGGCGGCGAGCCGGTTACCATCACCGTGCGCAAGACCCGCCACGGACCGGTCATCTCCGAGACGTACGGTCCCGCCAGAGACAACAACCCCGAAGCCGAGTATCCCGCCTTCAAAGACCGCGTGGACGGCGTGGAGCTGCCCGAACAATACGTCGTCGCCCTCGCGTGGACGGCGCTGACTCCATCCTCTCCCTTCGAGGCGATCTGGGGTTTCGACCGGGCGCAGAACTTCGAGGAGTTCCGCGAAGCCGCAAAAGATTTTCACGTCCCGGCGCAGAATCTTTTATATGCCGATGTGGACGGCAATATCGGCTACCAGATGCCGGGCGACGTTCCCATCCGCAAGAACGGCGATGGCACGCTGCCCGTCCCCGGCTGGACGGATGAATACGATTGGGAGGGCTTCATTCCCTTTGAGGAACTGCCCTACACCTTCAACCCCGAGGAGGGCTACATCGTCACCGCCAACAACCAGGTCAACCCATGGGACTATCCCTACCTGATTACCAAGGACTGGGACTATGGCTACCGCGCCCAGCGCATTGTGGATATGATCGAATCGGCGCCGGGCAAGATAGACAAGGAATACATGCAGTTCATGCACGGCGACGGGACCGACCTGAACGCGCAGAGCATCATCCCAGCCTGGGACGAGATCAAGTACAGCGCGGCAAACGACAACGAAGCCCACGCCCTCGACCTGATGCAGAACTGGGACACCACCTGCAATGCCGATTCAAAGGAATGCGCGGTCTTTCAATACTTCTGGTGGAATCTCGCCCAAAACACCTTCAACGACGACCTGCCCGAAAAGAACTGGGTCAGCGGCGGCTCGCAGAACTTCGAAACCTTCCGCATCCTGCTGCCCCAACCCGATCACTTCTTCTGGGACGACAAATCCACGGCGGATGTGACGGAGACCCGCAACGACATCTACATCGCATCGCTCAAGGAAACTGTGACCCAGTTGGAGGATCAATACGGCAAAGACCCCGCTACATGGCCGCATTGGGGAGAATTGCACACCGCCACCTTCAAGAACAGCACCCTGGGCGAGTCGGGCGTCTTTCTGATCGAAGACCTCTTCAACCGCGGACCGTTCGAAACCGGGGGCGGGCAGAGTCTGGTCAACGCCACCGGCTGGGACATCGGCAACGGCTTCTACGTGGACTGGCTGCCGTCCATGCGCATGATCGTGGATCTGGGCGACCTGAACAACTCGCTCACCGTCCACACCACCGGGCAGTCGGGTCATGCGTATCATCCGCACTACATTGACATGGCTCCGCTGTGGTCAACGGTGAAATATTATCCGATGTGGTGGGAGCAGGAGTCCATCATCAATGACGCCGAAGGGCATTTGGTGTTGAAACCGTAGAATAAGTTTTCCCGCCTTCTTTTCGTCTTTCCTCTTTCTTCGATCCAAAAAAGAAAGAGGAAAGATTTTTATTTTCTGGTCTTCAATGCCGCCCATCCCCCACCGATCAACCCGATATAACTGGCAGCGAGATCGACAAGATCGAATGTGCGGGCGGAGAAAAATTGCTGGGAGAATTCCTCGGCGGCGATGACCAGGGCGAGGATCAAGCCCACTGAAAGCGCTATCAACTTCCGGTTAAGAGCGAAGCGGGGGAGAAATGCCCGGGTGAGGAAAAAGTTCAAAAGTCCATAAAGGATGAAGTGCCCGAGCTTGTCTCCGTATGGAAAGTCATAAAGCGCCCGGATGGAGGGCGGGATGGCGCCGCGATCGGCAAGGATGATGACGACCAGAATGAAAATGGAAAACGCGATGGCGGCAAATTTCATAAGAAAACGGGCGGGATGAACTCCCGCCCGCAAAACTATTTCACTGTTGTTTGGCTTCCTGCCGGTGCTTCCACCATTCGAAGGCCATCGGCAGGACCGATACCAGGATGATGACGATGATGACCAGTTCGAAGTTCTTCTTGACGAACGGAATATTGCCGAAGAAATATCCGAGCAGGGTAAAGATCACAACCCATGAAATGCCGCCGACAATGTTGTAGGTGGCGAAATACGCATAAGACATGCGCCCGATGCCCGCCACGAAGGGCGCGAAGGTGCGCACGATTGGCACGAAACGCGCGAGGAAGATCGCCTTGCCGCCGTGTTTCTCGAAGAAGGCATGGGTCTTATCGAGATATTCCTTCTTGATCCATTTGATGTTGTAGGCGCGGTCGCCGAGGTAATGACCGATGGAGTAGTTGACCGCGTCGCCCAACACTGCCGCAACGATGAGCAGCCCGATCAATCCCCAGACGTTGAACGAACCGAGCGCGGCAAACGTCCCCGCCGCAAAGAGCAGGGAGTCGCCGGGCAGGATGGGCATGACCACCAGACCCGTCTCGACGAAGATGACGAGGAAGAGGATGCCATAGGTCCATGCGCCGTAGTTAACGATGATCTCCTGCAAATATTCGTCAAGATGAAGGAACAGGTCGATGGCGGATTTTATTATTTCCATATGTGATACTCGCTTTCATGATTTTGCTGACAATGGGCGGGGATTATACCCCGCTTTTTTCCCGTGGTTTGATGCGGCTCAACCACTCGCCGACGACCAGGATCAGGATGCTGCCGATCGCGCCGAGGGCTATGTCGAGATCGCCAACGGCGTAAAGGACGAAGCCAAACCACCAGCCCGCAGCCTGCCCAAGGGCAAACCCGGCGGCAGACAGAAGAAGGTTGAGAAGGAATCGCAGCCCATTCCCGCCGCGTATTGCATGATACAACGCCCCGAGCAGGAATGCCGCCGTGAGACCGAACAGGATTAAAGGAAGGTTCATGATGATCCAGTTACGGGCTTGAAAGCCTGGAGATGTCGCCGCCGTGCCGCTTTCAAACCCGGAAGGTTAAGGGTTGAGATATTGCGTAAAGAAATCAGCGATGGCGTTGTAGCAAGTGACACGATTATTGTATTTCAACACATCGTGACCTTCATCTTCAAAGACCAGCATTTCAATAGGTTTGCCACTCGCTTTCAATTCGCGCACCAAGTCTTCCGACTCAGCCGCCACCACACGCGGATCGTTGCGTCCCTGAATGACGAGCATGGGCGCCGTCATTTTATGCAGGTGGGTCTTGGGCGAGCGTTCGATCAAGTCGGCGCGTTCTTCAGGTTTGTCAATGTCACCAATCGCAAGCTTGAAATACGGCTTCCACGTCTCAGGGATGCGTTCTGAGAAGGATATCAAGTCATAAGGGCCGAACATGTCGCAAGAGGCTTTCCACAGCTCGGGGTGCAGACCGGCTTGCATGAGGGTCATGTATCCGCCATAGGAACGTCCCACCACTGCGGCGCGAGAGACATCCAAACGTTTGTCGTTTGGTAACACCTTCGTCATCGCGTGGACGTGGTCAAGGCGATCCTGCCCGCCCCAATCTTTGTCCACGCGCTTGGTGTAGGAGAGTCCATAACCTGTGGAGCCGCGCACGTTCGGGACGAAGACGGCAAATCCGCGCAGGGTGAGGAATTGGATGAGCGGCATCGAGAACCAGGCGAAGTTCGGGCGTTCCTGTCCCTGCGGACCGCCGTGGATATAACACACCACCGGACGCGGACCTTTGAATCCGAGTCCTTTGGCGGGGAGATAAAGCCGCGCGGAAACACGCAAACCATCATGAGATTTGTAAGAGGCGTCTTCCCCTTTGGAGAGCAATGCGTCTGGGATTCCCAAAATCTTCTCGTTGGTGTGCAGGTATAAATCCGCACGCTTCTTGCCTTCAATGGAATAGATTTGCGTCGGCGAGACGGCAGTACAAAGCGAGAAGGTATACATATCCTCGACCTTGTCGTAGTCCATATGCTCGAGCGTGCCGCCGTCAAACGGTTCCTGCCCGATCAATACATGCTTTACCTTAAGTTCCAACTTCTCTTCATTGAAAGCACATTCATATACCCACGTGCAACCGTCAATATTGTATTGAAGCGCATAGAGGTCATCATGAACATGTGAAAAGCCTTCCATTTCGCCAATGCCTTTGTGAACCAAACCTTTTACTGCGATCGGCTTGATCACACCGGGCTTCTTCAAGGCAATATAGCCAGGGCTATAGGTATCTTCAAAGACAGAGCTTCCCACCAACACGCCTTTGCCCGATGGCGAAAACACAGAACTGCCCAAACCGTTCAATGGAACTTCTTCGCCTTCGGCGCGCTCTTCCATCAACTTGCCGTAAAGGGTTTCCAGCTTGCCTTTGTTCCATAGGCACAGCGCTCCATCCCCCACAGAATAGCCAGTACCCAATAAAAGTTTGTTATGGTCGCGTGAGAAATCCCCAACGCCAAAACCAAAATCACTTTCGGCGATCAAGGTCAATTCACCGGTCTTCAAATTGCCGCGATATAACTCATTCCAGGGTTTATCACGCCGTTCCGCGCCAAGATACACAATACCCTTTGCGCGATCACACTCGCCCAAGTGAACACGATAATCTTTAAAGAAATTATCGAACGCCGGTTCAGGGAAACCGCCTTCCAATGAAAGCAACATCGGCTGATAATTTTCATCGCCATTATTGTCGATCATCACCAAAATCGTATCGAGTTCAGGGAAGGCATAAAATGAATGCCCGCCGATCAACTCCGGGTTTTGCAAAGCGATATTCGGCGGCAGCAACGGCTCGGGCACACTGCCGCCATGAAACATGGCGTACAAGCTCAAGTGCCCCGAAAGATTGCTCAAAAAATAAACGCGGTCGTCGGCATATTGCGGCGCAACAAACAACCGGGCAGACATCAAAGACTCAATTCGATAGCTCATGTGATTCTCCTTTTATGCAATGTCACTATCAACTTCATTCCAACCAAAAATCGAACACCACACGCCAATCTGGCTACGCGCAAAATCATCTATTGGATAATCCCACCGCCGAGCATGTTCTCCCCTACATAAAATACCGCCGCCTGACCCTTTGTCGCATCTCGTACAGGCGCATCAAACGTGACCTTTGCCTGATGCCCCTCCATCGGCTGAACCAACGCCGGAACCTCTTTCGCCGTATAACGGATCTTCACATCCGCACGGAATGGCTCCGCAGGCACTTCTCCGCTCACCCAGTTGACATCGCGTGCGAACAACTCAGTTGTGCCCATCTGTTCCTGAGTACCCACGATCAAAGCATTATTTTTTGCGTTCTTCGTAATGACATACAGCGGAACAGGCGAAGCCACGCCGAGTCCCTTACGCTGACCGATAGTGTAATTCGCCAAGCCATTATGTTCCCCGATCACGTTGCCATCAGGGGTTTCGATATTTCCGGGCTGTAGCATGTCTGGCGCATTGCGTTGTAAAAAGTTACGGTAATCTTCGCCCGCCAAAAAGCACAAGTCCTGCGAGTCTTTGCGGGAAGCGGTCGGCAAACCAAACCGCTCCGCGATCGCCCGAATCTCCGGCTTGGGATAATCTCCGATCGGGAAAAGCGCATGTTTCAGCTTATCCTGCCCCAACACATGCAACACATATGACTGGTCTTTAGAATGGTCAACGGCGCGAAGCAATTTCCGCCTTCCGCCTTCTGCATTCTGAATTCTCACATAATGCCCCGTCGCCATGAACTCTGCACCCAACGCCAAGGCATGGTTCAGCAAAAACGTCCAGCGGATCTGACGATTGCACATCAAGCACGGATTTGGCGTTTCGCCATTGGCGTACCCATCCAGAAAATACTGCACCACCGTCTCGCGGAAAACGTCCTTGGCATCCACCACATAAAAAGGGATGTCCAAGATCCCCGCCACACGGCGAGCCTGCGCCATCGAATCGGGCGTGCAGCAGCGGTTGGACTCTTCCTTCCCGGGCTCGCTCCACAGGCGCATCATCATCCCGGTCACGTCATAGCCCTGCTCCTTGAGCAAAGCCGCCGCAACCGAAGAATCCACGCCGCCAGACATGGCGATCACCACTTTTTGAACCATAACGAAAGTGATTATAAACGAGTGGATTATGGTTTTTGCAAAGTCGCCTGGCATCCCTTTGAATTTACAGCAAGGTTTAACGCGAAAACCAATTAAAAAATTCGCGACATTCGCCTTTTCGCGGAATTCGCGTTAAGGTTTTCCTGACTTTGCAAAAGCCATGACGAGTGGATGCCCTTATGGTTTTTCTCTTATTCCGCATGGTAAAATCACCGATTGCCGGGCAAGTTCGGCAAAAAACTCCCTGCAAAACAGCCGTCTGTCAAAAGAAAATCCCTGTCCGATATTGGCGCGGCTCCCCTTTGACGGGCTGGTAAAAGGTACAATCGTACAATACTTGGAGCCACACGAATGATAAAGTTATGTTACAGCACGTTCGGGTTGACCAACCTGGACTTTCTCGATTCGATCCGCGAAGTGGACAAAGCCGGCTACCCCGGCGTGGAACTCTCCTTCCACCGCGACCAGTTCAACCCCTTCGACATCACCGACGACTACCTCGAAACCGTCAAAAAGAAACTTGATGCGCTGGAAGTCACCGCTGCCTGCGTCTCGACCGCTTCGCATTTCTTCACGCCCCAGCGTCCGCATGAGCCGTCGTTGATGAGTCCCGATCTCGCCGGGCGGAAGCGGCGCATCAACCTCGTCCGGCGCGGAATCCACGTTGCCCGGGCATTGGGCGTCCCCCTCGTCTCGTTCGGCAGCGGATTCATCCGCGACGAACATGTCAGCAATCCGTCGGTCAATCCGCGCGAACTGCTCGTGGACAGCGTCCAGCAATGCCTGAAGGAACTGCGCGATGGCGAAGACATCACGCTCCTGATCGAACCCGAACCGGGCATGTACATCGAAACCCTCGAACAGGGCTTGAGCCTCGTGGACGAAGTCGGTTCCAAGCGTTTTCAACTGCACCTTGACTTGAATCACAACTACTGCTCCGAGACGAATTATCTCGAAGCGCTCGGCAAAGCCGCGCCGCGCGCACGTTTCCTGCACGTCTCCGACTCGCAGGAAGGCTATAACCTGAAACTGGTCAAATGGGCGGACGATCTCAAGATGGATTTGAACTTCGCCAGGTACCTGGTCTACTTCCCCGAAACCGCGGATTATCTCTTGGTCGACTCCGACCACCCAATCTACTTCCACGACGAGATGCCCGACGCAAAACAAAAGAAACGCATCGAATCGATTCTCGGCTCGGTGAACATTTCCGCGCCGCCCGCCTTCGTGGACTACAACAGCCTGCCCACGGGGCAATCTCCCTTCGAGAGCGAAATCTTCGTCTACCTCATCTCCGTCCCCGGTTTGAGTTACGACGTGCTGGAACGCGCCCGTCCCATCATCATTTACCTGCGCAGCACGAAAGACAGAAACGGCAAACTGCTCATGGACAAAATGGTCGCCAACACACTGACCGGCATCGTCCACTTCCACGAAATCCCCGGCGAAGGGACGATGGACTTCGCCGCCACCTTCAAGGCCCTGCGCGAGAATGGCTTCTCCGGCTACGCCTCAGTGGAACTCTATCACCACGTCGCCTCCTGGGAAAAAGCCCTCGCGGATAGTTACAGGCATTTGTCGCAGTTTGTATAAAACATAATCGCGCGCAGTTGGCGTTCTCTAACGCCAACGGGCGCGTAAGAGAACGCGCCCTACGCGCGCGAATCTACAGGAGAGAGTCATGTCAGACGTAACCCAACTCGGCTGGGAGGCTGAGACCGTCGGCGAACTGGATCATCGTTTGCTGAAAGCGCCCCACGTCAAATTGCGCAGCGCCAGACCCGGCGCGGGCGGCGACGTGGTCTACGCGGTTGACCTGCGCATCAACCAGCCCAATTCCGTTTTCCTTTCCACCACCGAAATGCACTCCTTCGAGCATTTTTTGCTGTGGGGTTTCCAGAAATACCTGCCGCAGAATTTCATCTCCATCGGGCTGATGGGATGCCAGACCGGCTTCTATCTCATCCTGCTCAACGAAGGGCGCGCCGACGCGATCATGGATGCGTACGAAAAAATCCTGAACGACATCCTCATCGCCGGCGAAGTGCCCTACGCCAACATCGAACAATGCGGCAATTACAAAAACCACAGCCTAGACATGGCGCAGGCGCTCGCCCGCCGCATTTTGGAATCAAAATCAAATTGGAGACAAATCGTTTAGCGCAGCGCAATCAGTACCGCAAAATTTATTTTGCGTCCGCGTAGGCGTTAGAGAACGCCGACTACGCGCGCCGACTGCAAACCCATTAGAGTCAGAATGAGCAATCGAAAAGTCACATATCAACACACCATCGAATACGAGGTGGTCAACACCTCCAACCTGTTCCACCCCAGCAACTGGGCATTACTCTCCACCGGCAAGATCGAAGACGCGCGCCGCTTTGTGGTCGTGGACGCCGGCGTGGAAAAACACCACGCCAAAGCCATCCGCGATTACTTCGCCCACCACCACGTCGAAGCGAAGATCGTCGCCTTCCCCGGCGGCGAAGAGAACAAGACCCTCGATCACTACCTCGCCCTCGCCCGCGAACTGGACTCCTTCCCCATCCACCGCCGCGACGAGCCGATCATCGCCATCGGCGGCGGAGTCCTCACCGACCTCGTCGGGTTCGTCGCCGCCAGTTACCGGCGCGGCGTGCCGTACATCAAAGTCCCCACCACCCTCATGGGCTACGTGGACGCCTCCATCGGAATCAAAACCGGCTTCAACTTCAACGGCAACAAGAACCGCCTCGGCTCCTTCCACGCGCCCCAGCAGGTGATCCTCGACAAAGCCTTCCTCAAAACCCTGCCGCGCCGCCACATCCTCAACGGCGTGTGCGAGATCGTCAAACTCGCCGTCATCAAGGACGCGCCCCTCTTCGACCTGCTCGAAGCCCACGGCGCGCAAAGCGTGAACGAACACTTCCAAAACGAAAAAGGCGCCGTCCTGCTCGACCGCTCCATCACCGGGATGCTGGAGGAACTCGAACCGAACCTCTTCGAAGAAGACCTCGCCCGCAAGGTGGATTTCGGTCACACCTTCAGTTACGGGCTCGAAACGCGCCACGAAGCGCACCTCCTGCACGGCGAAGCCGTCCTGCTGGATATTCTCCTCTCGACCCTGGTCGCGCGCGGACGAAACCTGCTGACCGATAACGAAACGCGGAGGATTTTCCGGCTGACGGATTCCCTCGGCTTCGAACTGGACGCTTCGATTCTGGACCCGGGCTTGCTCCTCGCTTCGCTAACCGAGCGCACCTACCACCGCAACGGACTCCAGCGCGTCCCCATGCCGCACGGAATCGGCGGCTGTATCTTTCTCAACGACATCCGCGCGGACGAGATCGAATCCGCCGTGGAAATTTTACAGGAATGGACGACCATCAATCATGAAATCATTTGAAAACGCGGACAACAAAGAAATCGAAAAATTCGACAACGTATCCGACATCTGGTGGGACCTCAACGGCGAGATGGGCACGCTGCACGTCATCAACCCGCTGCGGACTCAATTCATCATGGAGAAACTCCCGCCCAACCCGAAAATTCTCGACGTGGGCTGCGGCGGCGGAATCCTCTCTGAGGCGCTGGCAAAGGCCGGGGCGCGGGTAACAGGCTTGGACTTGTCCGAGGCGTCCATTCAGGCGGCAAAAAAACACGCGCAGAGTCAAAACCTCCAGATTGATTATCGCTACGAAAGCGCGCAGGATGTCGCCGACAAGGAAGCGGGGACCTTCGACGCGATTGCCTGCATGGAAATGCTCGAGCATGTGCCGGAGCCGGGCAGGGTCATTGCCGCGTGCGCCAAAGCGCTCAAGCCGGGCGGACAAGCCTTCTTCTCCACCATCAACCGCACGCCCAAGGCGTTTCTGTTTGCCATCGTCGGCGGCGAATATATTTTGCGACTCCTGCCGCGCGGCACGCACACCTACTCCAAACTGATTCGCCCCGTCGAGTTAAAAGCCTGGAACAAGGAAGCGGGTTTGCAATTCGCGCGGCTCGCCAGCCTGATGTACAACCCCTTCACCCGCACATTCAAAGTCGCCCACGACAAGGAAGACGTCAACTACATGGCGCATTTCACAAAATAGTACCGCGAGGTTCACCTTGCGATTTTTGCAATCAGGCAACAAGGCAAAATGAATTTTGCCGTACTTCACCACTCCACCCGGAGACATCCAATGAAACGCTTCTTCGCCCTATCCCGCACCACGCACGGAGTTCTCGACCTCGCCATGCCGGGTTTTGTCGCCCTGCTCTGGCTGGGAGAATTTCCGCCCATCCTCACCATCGCCCTTTCGCTCTTCACCGCCTTCGCCGCCTACACCGCCATCTATGCGCTCAACGACCTGGTCGGCATCGCCGTAGACCGGGAAAAATTCGCGGGCGGAATCAACGCCGGGTACTCCGTCGAAGCGTCTGACCTGCGCTACCCGCTCGCGCAAAACGCGCTCAGTGTCGGCAAGGGCGTGTTATGGTTGCGTCTTCCTGGTTCGCAATCGCAATCGTCGGCGCGTATTTTCTCAACCCGTTCATCATCGCCATCCTGGTCGCCGCCGCGCTTCTCGAAGTCGTCTACGTGATGCTCTTCAAAGTGACCTACCTGCGCACCTTCGTCAGCGGCTTGGTCAAATCCAGCGGACCCATCGCCGCCATCTACGTCGTTGACCCCAACCCCGACATCGCCAAAGTCCTGCTCATCCTCGCCTGGGTCTTCGTCTGGGAGATCGGCGGACAGAACATCCCCGCCGACTGGAACGACACCGTCGAAGACAAACGCGTCAACGCCAAGACCATTCCGCTTCAACTTGGGACTCAAACTGCGGGACTGATCGTCCTCCTGACCCTGGGATTGACCGTCACCATCAGCCTCTTCCTCCCCCTCGCCTCCCCCCTGACTTTGGGCTGGCTCTACCGCCTAGCCTCAGCCGCCGCTGGAGCCTTTCTCCTCCTCAAACCCGGCTACGACCTCTACCGCCAGCAGGCCGAAGGACGCATGGCGGCAAAACTCTTCGACAACGCCAGTTTCTACCCGATGGCGCAACTGGTCATCATTACGGTTTTTGTGCTATATAATGCCATTATATAGTAACTGCTCAGCCTGTCATTTCGACGAGCGCGAGCGAGGAGAAATCTTGCGCAACATTGAGAAAGATTTCTCGTGGCGCCTCGCGCCACTCGAAATGACAGGGCAGGGAAGTGAATTGGCTGAGCAGTTACATTATGTAAGAAATAAAATCACCGTCGTTCCCAAAATACATCGTTCCAGGAGGAGCCAACCATGAGCCAGCGCGCCGAGTTGATCGTCACGAACGCAAGGATATTCACCAGCGACCCGTCCAACCCACAAGCGGAGGCGGTTGCGATAAAAGGGAATCGCATCGTCCATGTCGGGACGAACGACGGGGCGGAGAAATTCAAGGGCGCGGATACGCGGGTCGTGGACGGGCAGGGGCGCACCCTGACGCCCGGCTTCATCGACTCGCATTTTCATTTGTTATGGGGTTCCATTTCGATGGGCGGGGCGCAGTTATATGACGCAAAAAACCTCGACGATGTCCGAAACGTCCTGCGGGAACACGCTGAAAAAAATAAAACATCTGAATGGGTGGACGGGCGCGGCATCAAATACGACATCGTCACAACCCGCCAGCAATTGGACGAAATGATTTCAGACCGCCCGGTCTACATCAATGCCTATGACGGTCACACTTCCTGGGCGAACACCAAAGCCCTGGAGACGGCGGGCATCCTCCAGCCAGGGAAGGAAGCGGAAGGGGTCGGCGTTATCGTCCGCGATGAGAACGGAATCGCAACCGGCGAACTGCGCGAAACGGCGATGGGACTCGTCTCGGATTTGATCCCCGAACCGAGCGAAGCCCGCAAGCGCGAACTGCTCAAGATGACGATGGCAACGATGAATTCGCGCGGCGTGACCAGCGTCCACAATATGAACGGGGATATGGAAGAACTGATGACCTATGCCGCGGTGGAGGACGCAGGCGAGATGACCGTCCGCGTGTATGAGCCGTATCACATCAAACCTGAAACAACAGAAGAAATGTTGAAAGAAGCTGCCGAGATGGCAAAGGTCAAAGGCGAGTTCGCGCGCGGCGGCGCGGCGAAATTCTTCATGGATGGCGTCTGGGAATCTTATACCGCGCTCAACGTCGAACCGTACGCCGACGACCCCGAAGCCAAACCGGACGGCATTTACTCGCTCGAACACTTCACCCGCATGGCAACCCTGTGCGACAAAATGGGTTTGCAGATCTTCGTCCATTGCTGCGGCGACGGCGCGGTGAGGCGCACGCTCGATGGGTACGAGGCAGTCCAAAAGTCCAATGGGAGGCGCGACAGCCGCCACAGGGTCGAACATATCGAAGTCATCCACCCCGACGACATCCCGCGCTTCAAGCAGTTGGGCGTCCTGCCTTCGATGCAGACCAGTCATGCCCCGTTCAGCATCTCGGAAGGCGATGTGTGGCCCGCAAGGGTTGGGAAACAGCGCTGGCATCTTTCGTTTGCCTGGCGCGATATTTTGAACGCGGGCAACCAGATCGCCTACGGCAGCGACTGGCCCGTCGCTCCCTTCGACGTTATGCTTAATCTGCATGTCGGTTTGAACCGCGAATTGTGGAACGAGAGCAATCCGCGCCAGAACCTGACCCTCGAAGAATTGCTCATCGGTTACACGCGCGACGCCGCCTACGCCGAATTCATGGAAAACGAAAAGGGACAAATCAAGGAAGGGTATCTCGCCGACCTTGTATTGTTCTCACACGACCTGTTCGCGCTCGACCCGAAGGACATTATGGAGGCAAAACCTGTTTTGACGGTGGTCAACGGTAAAATCGTGTTCGAGGCATAAATGGCAACCTACGCCCTGCGCCGGGTTCTGCAAACGATTCCCATCCTGTTCGTCATCAGCGTCCTGCTGTTCCTGATGGTTCGCGCCGCCCCGGGCGGACCATTAACCGCCGCGCGCCGCAACCCGAATATTTCCAAGGAGCAGATCGAAGCCATCGAAGAAAAACTTGGCTTGAACGATCCCCTGCCCGTGCAATACGGACGCTGGCTCGGCTCCATGCTGCGCGGCGACATGGGCGACTCGATCAAGTTCCGCCGCCCGGTCTCGGAGATGATCGGCGAGCGGATTCCGAACACGCTGACTCTCGTGGGCGCCGCGTTCTTTGTGACCCTGCTACTTGCCATCCCCATTGGAATTTTATCCGCCCGCAAACCCTACTCCCCCTTCGATTACACCATGACGACGATCACCTTCATCGGGCAGGCGATTCCCGTCTACTGGCTGGGGCTTGGGCTGATCGTCGTCTTCTATGTCGCATTGAAAAATCCGTTCACAGGCGACCCGCTCTTTCCCGTCGGCGGAATGAACTCGCGCGGGCAGGAAGGCAACCCGCTCGATACGCTCTGGCATCTTGTCTTACCCGTAACCGCATTAAGCCTCGGCTGGATCGCCTGGTACTCGCGCTTCCTGCGTTCCAGCATGTTGGATGTGTTGCACGAGGATTACATCCGCACCGCAAAGGCAAAAGGACTCGCCGAACGCTGGGTGCATTACAAACACGCCCTGCAAAACGCCATCCTGCCTTTGGTCACATTGATCGCGCTCGATCTGCCGAGTCTCTTCGCCGGAGCGTTATTCGTGGAGACCATCTTTTCGTGGCCCGGCATGGGTCGGCTGTTTTGGGACGCGGCAAAGGGGCGCGATTATCCGGTGCTGTTGGGCGTGGTCATGATCACGGCAGTCCTCATCATCTTCTGTAACATTCTCGCCGACCTTGTTTACGGCTGGCTCGACCCGCGGGTGAAATATGATTGAGCCGCTCAAGGGCAGGGAACAGACCATGGGGACGCTGATCCTGCGCCGCTTTTTCAAGCACAAACTGGCGGGAGTCGCAATCGCGGTCATGCTCGTATTGATCGCCTCCAGCCTGCTGGCGGATTTGAACCCGTTCAGCCCGACGGATCAAAACCCAACCAATAAATTACGCGACCCAAATACGGCGCATTGGATGGGGACGGATGAACTTGGGCGTGACCTGCTCTCGCGCATCATGCACGGTGGGAGAGTCTCCCTGGCGGTGGGGTTATTCTCGACCGTGCTTTCCATCCTTCTGGGAATCGCCGTCGGCGCGTTGAGCGGATTCTTCGGCGGCTGGACCGATTCCATTTTAATGCGCATCACGGACGCCTTTTTGACCTTCCCCTCCATCTTCGTGCTGATCATCCTCGGGGCGTTCCTGCGCGAGCAGCAGCTTTTCGTTTTACAAAACAGCATCTTTGTGGTGATTGTCATCATCGCCGCCCTCTCATGGATGTGGCCCGCCCGGCTCGTGCGCGGACTATTTCTCGTCCTGCGCGAAAAGGAGTTTGTCTCCGCCTCGAAAGCGCTGGGCGGAAACTCATTCCGCTTGATCGTGCGGCACATCCTCCCCAATTGCGCCGGTCCGATCCTCGTGAGCGGGACTTTGCAAATGGCTTCGGCGATCATCACCGAGTCCGGCTTGAGTTATCTGGGGTTCGGAGTCCAGCCGCCCACGCCCACCTGGGGCAGCATCCTGTCCACGGCGCAAAACCAGATCTTCACCGCCCCCTGGCTGGGATTCTTCCCCGGCTTGATGATCTTCATCACCGTCATGGCGATCAATTACATCGGCGACGGGTTGAGGGATGCTTTCGATCCGTATGTGATTCATACGGAGTAGTCGGCGTTCTCTAACGCCAACCGGGGCGCGTTAGAGAACGCGCAGTACGCAAAAAAAAAAAAAGGAGAAGAGATGAAACTAAAATTGTTCACCCTGTTCGTCTTGCTGGGACTCGTTCTCAGCGCATGTGGAGGCTCGGGGGGCGAACCCGCTTCGGGCGGGGAAGGAGGCGGGACGGTCGTTTTGATCCTGCCCGAAGAGCCGACCACGCTCAATTTCTATCTGGCAGACGCCGCAATTGTCCGTCAGGTGGCGGATTCGACTTCGATGACGGGACTGGTCACGATTGACGAGACCGGCAACTTCATCCCCGTGCTTGCCGAAGGGCTGCCGACGATCTCGGATGATTACCTGACCGTGACGTGGAAACTGATGGCGGACTTGAAATGGTCCGACGGCGAAGCGATCACGTCGGATGATGTGCGCTTCACCATCGAAGTATTGTCGAACCCGGATTCCGGCGCATTGGTCGGCACGAGCGGATTCGATTTGATCGCGAACGTCGAAACGCCCGACAACTTGACGACGGTGATCACCTATTCCGAACCGTATCCCGGTTATCTCGACCAGTTTGCCTACGGCTTGTTCCCGCGTCATGCCACGGGCGCGCCGGAAGAGATGGCGAATTGGGAATGGAACCGCGCGCCGGTGTCGGCGGGTCCGTTCATCGTGAGTAATTGGGAATCGGGCAAGAGCATCACGCTCACTCGCAACCCGAATTACTACGAAGAAGGCAAACCCTATCTCGATGAAGTGGTCTTCGAGATCGTGCCTGAACCCTCCGCGCAGACCGCGATGATGCTCAACGGCGAAGGTCACTTCCATTTGTGGCCCGGCGAATTCAAAGCCGATTACGATGAGTTACTCAAAGGCAAAGCCCAGCAATATCTCATCCCCGGCATCTGGAACATGGCGATTGACTTCAACTTGAGCGCGCCCTTCGACGGCGACCCGACCGCCTCGGCTCCGCACCCGATTTTGGGCGACATCCGCGTGCGGCAGGCGATTGCCCATGCCATCAACTACGGGGGCTTACAGCAGGATGTCTTGCAGGGCAGCGTCGGCGATTCGACCAATCCCTTCGCGTACGGCTGGTACAAGTGCGACCTGCCGCGCAAGCATGGCTTCGATGTGGAAGCCGCCAACAAACTTCTGGATGAAGCCGGTTGGGTGATGGGCGATGACGGCATCCGCGTGGCAAAGGGCGCGATGTACGTCGAGGATGGAACCCGCCTCTCGCTGGAACTGCAAGGGTATACGGCTTTCGATCCGCTTCAACTCACCGAGGAATATATCGTCGAAAACCTGAAAGCCGTCGGCATCGAAGCGCGGATTCAGAACTACGACTTCTCGATCATCTTCGGCACCTTCGAAGATAACTCCCCGCGCGCCGTGGGCGATTTCGACATGCTGATCTTCGACCGCGGCTTCACCACCGAGCCGCAGGGCTACAACTTCGACGCCTATCATTCCTCGCGCATCACCACGGCGGAGAACCCCACCGGCGGCAACTACTTCCGCTGGGTGAACGAGAATGTGGACGCGGCGCTCGAGACCGCCGGTTCGAGCTTCGACCTCGAGACCCGCAAAGCGGCCTATTGCGAAGTCGGTCAGGCTGTCCTCGACGAACTGCCGCAGGTGTATCTGTATCTCTTCCAGGATAATTACGGCATCGCCGACAACCTCGAAGGGTATACGCTCAATACCTGGGGCAGCATGAGCTGGGGCATCCAGGATTGGAAGTTCAAATAATGGAGTGAAACGTCTCCCGACGTTTCAGCGATGCTGGAAATAAGGAGTCCGAAGTCTTCTGACTTCGGACTCCTTTTGTAATCTCGATCGCAATTTGAAAGTTGCGTTACTGCCAAAGCCGGACAGCCATCTTCACCAGGTCCACGAATTCTTCCATGTCGTCGTCGCGGCGCAGGTCGTCTTCGATGCGGCGGGCTTCGTCGTAGACATCGTCGAGGGAACTGTCTTCAGCCCAATAACTTTCCTTCAGTATCTCGGCAAACTCAGCAACCACCACAGCGCGTTGGAAATAGGGATCGGTTTCATCGAAGTCGCGTTCGAGGTCGTCGGCGTAAAAGTCCTGCGAAATCTCGACGACCTGATGCGTGTCGGGGTCTTCCCAGCGCATGAAGACGGTGGCGATCTTTCCGGAGGCTTCGGGGAAAAGCTTGACCTCGTACAACGCCGTCACCGAATGACCGGCGCCGATCTCGCCCGCGTCCACTTCGTTATCGCGGAAGTCTTCGTCTGCCACGTCGCGGTTCTCGTAACCGACGAGGCGGTAATTCCGCACCACATCGGGGTTGAACTCCACCTGCACCTTCGCGTCGAGCGCGATGGTTTGAAGCGTGCCGGTGATCTCGTCAATGAAGAGTTTGCGGGCTTCGTCGCGGTCGTCCACGTAGGCGTAGAAGCCGTTACCCTGATCCGCGAGCTGCTCCATGAGCGTGTCGTTGTAATTGTCCATGCCAAAGCCGATGGTGGTGAGCGTGACGCCTTCCTCGACGTAGTGATCTATCTCTTCGAGGATGGCTTCGGGTCCGGTCTCGCCGACGTTTGCCACGCCGTCCGAGCAGAGGATTACCCGGTTGATTCCGTCCCGCATGTAGGCTTCCATCGCCATGCGATAGCCGAGGCGGATTCCGGCTTCGGCATTGGTCGCGCCTTCGGGTTGCAGCGAGTATATGGCGGAGAGAATCTCACCGGAGCGGGAACCAGGCGTCGGGTCGAGGACGATGCGGGCTTCCGATCCATAAACCACGATGCTGACCGTGTCGTCTTCATGCAATTGTTCCACCAGCATCTCAAGCGATTGTTTGACCAAGCCCAGGCGGTTGTCCATGTCCATCGAGCCGGAAACGTCAATGACGAAGGTCAGAGCCGCGTCCTTGCGCTCGTCATCCGCGACTTCGTATCCCTGAATGCCGATGCGGAGCATGTCGTAGCGCTCGGTCTGGGTGAAGGGCGAGGGACCGCCGTCAATGTAGATGTTGAAGGTCTGGTGTTCGGAGGGAGAGTCGTATCCCTGCTCGAAGTAGTTGACGTATTCCTCCACGCGCACCGATTCGGGCGGCGGCAGGTTGCCGTCGTTGAGGTAGTTGCGCATGACGGTGTACGAGCCGGTGTCCACATCCAACGCGAAGGTGGAGAGATTGTCGTCCTCGGTGTCTATGGACGGGTTGACGCCATAGTCCTCGAAGAACATGTCGTAGGGTTCGTTGCCTGCGCCTGCGGTTGGGGCTGGGTATCCGCCGCTCGGGAGGATTGAGGCGGGTTGTTCGGGCGCGGGCGCTTCGGTGGCGGCGGCATAATCTTCTCCGCTTGATAATTCTCGGGGGGCTTCCTCGGTTGCGGCGGCTCCTCCCCCACATGCGGCAAGAAACAGCAACAGGAAAACTGCACAATAGCCAAAGGCTTTGCGTAAGGCGTTCATTTTTCTTCTCCTATTTGGAATATTTAATCTGCGTAGATTGCGTTCTCTAACGCAATCTTGACGTTAGCCTGTCCTGGACGGACAAGTCCAGGGAGAACGTCGATTACGCGCGAGCAACGCGGGAAGATCAGCAGGCGGCGTCCGGCTGTTCTTCACATACTGAAAGAATATCAGGTCATGAGGACTCCTTCTGCGGGAGGGAGTTACCCGCTATATCTCGATTGTTTTATACTGGACGTATCGTTTGCGGGGATTGTTCCCCGCTCATACGATTTGTGATATTTTGGCATACTTCGAACGAAAAACAACAATACTGGAGAACTGTTTATGACTCAACATACCTGCCTGTGGTGGGAAAGCGCGCCGAAGCCCAGGTCATACCGCGATAAATCCCTGCCCGCCAAAACGGATGTGCTCGTCATCGGCGGCGGATTCACGGGGACATCGGCGGCGCTGCAACTGGCGAAGCATGGCGCGAAGGTAACTTTGTTTGAAGCGCAGTCCATTGGCTATGAAGCCAGTTCGCGCAACGGCGGACAGGCGCTTTCGTGCCTGCATCACACATTGACCGAGACCATCCACCTGCACGGAAAGGAACTGGCGCGAGAGATGTTCCTCGCCGCCGTTGAAGCCGCAAATACGGTCGAGCGCATTGTGACCGAAGAGGGCATAGAATGCGATTTCATCCGCTGTGGGAGCATCGAAGCCGCTGCCAAGCCTGCGCATTTCGAGCGGCTCAAGCGCGAGCAGGAGGTTTTGAAGGAAACCGCGGGATTCGATACGCTGTTAGTGGGGAAGGAAAAAGTCCGGGAGGAATTGGGGACGGATGCGTATCACGGACTGCTGGTCAATCCGCGCAGCGGGTCGGTGCAGCCTGCCAAGTTCGTGCGCGGAATGGCGGAGGCGGCGGAACGAGCCGGGGCGGGAATCCACGAAGGGGTGCGGGTGAAAAACATCGAGCGGAGAGGAAGCCAAATGGACGGGACCCGCTTCAAGGTCCAGACAGAGGCGGGGGTGATCGAAGCGAAAGAGATAATTCTGGCAACCAATGCCTGGACGGGGAATCTCATCCCACAATTCAAGATGCGGGTCTTTCCGGCGGAGAGTTACATCATCGCCACCGAGCCCCTGAACGATGAACTGGCGGAAGGGCTGATCCGCAGCAACCGGGTGGTTTACGACACGAGAAGCCTGCTGGCGTATTACCGGCTCTCGCCTGAACGAAGGATGACCTGGGGCGGCGAGTTGACGATGAAGGGTGTAAGCCCGGGTTGGAATATCGGCGCGCTGCGAAATGGGATGATGCGGGTCTTCCCCGAACTGGCTTCGGCGCGGCTCGACTATTATTGGGGCGGCACGCTGGCGTTGACCCTGGACGAGAATACCCATGCGGGCATGGTGGACGGGATGTGGTATTCGATGGCGTACGTGGGGCATGGGGTGACGCTGGCGACTTATCTCGGCAGGCAGATGGCAAACGGGATTCTTGGGAAGCCGGTGGACAACCCGTTCGATAATTTAAAGATCCCGCTTGTGCCGCCGTATCGGGAAAGCGCATGGTTCGTGACTATTGGCAAGTTGTGGAACCGGTTCCTGGATTTGTTTGGATGATGGTTATGAGCCTGCCCTGGTATCACAAAACAACGATCTACCAAATCTATCCGCGTTCGTTCATGGACTCAAACGGCGACGGGATCGGCGACCTGCAAGGCATCATTCAAAAACTGGATTACCTGCGCGACCTCGGTTTCGAGACGATCTGGGTCTCGCCGTTCTTCGCTTCGCCCCAGCAGGATTTCGGTTACGACGTTTCGGATTACCTGTCCATCGCCCCCGAATTTGGAAACATGGACGATGCCCTGCAACTGATCGAAGAGACGCATCGGCGCGGGATGCGCATTGTCTTTGACCTGGTTCTGGATCACACCTCCGACCAGCATCCCTGGTTTCTTGAGTCGCGCTCTTCGCGGGGCAACCCCAAGGCAGACTGGTATCTCTGGAAAGACAAGCCGAATAACTGGCACAGCATGACCGGCGGTTCGGGCTGGCATTACGCCGAAGAGCGCGGGCAATTCTACTGGGCAAGTTTCCTGCCCTTTCAACCGGATTTAAACTGGCGCAATCCCGAAGTCAAACAGACGATGTTCGATACCGCGCGTTTCTGGCTCTCCAAGGGCGTGGACGGCTACCGGCTCGATATCTTCAATACCATCTACAAGGATGCGGGGTTTCGGGACAATCCCTTCTCGTGGAAACTGGTTCCAACGCCAGACGACACATCGGGGTATTTCCAGAAGACCGTCCACTCGCAGGACCAGCCTGAGTCATTTGAACTGGCAAGGGAATTCCGAAAATTGACTGGGGAGTTCGGCGAAGTTCTCACCATCGGCGAGGTTGCGGCGCGGCGCGAAGTCCTCCGCAAGTATGCCGGGGGAAACCGTGAATGACAGTTTGACCCTGGTATTCGATTTCGAAATGCTGCAATTTAAATTCCGGGCGGAGTATTTCCGCGCGTTGGTCGAAAAGATCGAAGCGCATTTTCCGCCGCCGTTCATGCCGGTTTACGTTTTCTGCAATCTCGATAAAAGACGGAGTTTTCACCGGCTCGGGAACGACCTGCAAAAAGCAAAAATACTCGCCATGCTGCAATTCACCGCGCGCGGCGTGCCATGCGTCTATTACGGCGAAGAGATCGGGATGACCAACCTCAAACTGCCGTTCAAGACCGCGCTCGACCCGATCCCGCGCAAGTACACCTTTGCCCCGCGCTTCATCTTCGATTGGCTCGATGTGACTGTCAACCGTGACGAAGTCCGCACGCCGATGCAGTGGGACGGGACGAGGAATGCGGGGTTTTCATCCGCCGAAAAGACATGGCTGCCGGTCCACCCAAATTATGCAGAAGTCAACGTGGAGAATGAAACTCGGGACGAAGATTCGCTCCTGAATACATTCAAGCGTTTGTTGAAATTCCGCAGGGAGAATGAGGCAATGCAGGCAGGGTCGCTGGAATTTTTGGGAGGGCTTCCGCCGAATGTATTGGGTTTCACCCGCGGATCCCGCGCCGTCCTGTTGAATTTTGACGAAAGGGAAAAGGAGCTTCAGATCGAATTTTCGGGATGTGTTTTCAAATTGACAGGCAGGGAGGAGATAAAAGAAAAAGCCGTTCGGTTAAACGGCTTTGGCGGGGTGGTCTTAAGTTCAAAGGACGACCCTTTCTCTGCGCAATAAGTCCCTCACAGATATGTGCCGGGTCGTCCCTACTTCTTTTGCTCAAGGAAGTCGTCGAGGTTGAGGCGCAGGAAGAGGCGTTCGCGCACATCATCCGGGATGGGTTCCCGCGCCGGCTCGACGCGCACAAGATCAATGGTGCGTTTCGTGGTGTTCAATACAACGCGGCAATTTTCGCAGCCTTCGAGATGCTTTTCGATCTCTTCGCACAGGTTGGGGGGCAGTTCCCCATCGATGTATTCGGACAGGGAACCGAGTAATGCCTGGCAATTCTCGTGATAATGGTCAGCCATTGGTTCTCTCCTTCGGCGCAAGGCGTTCGCCATAATACGTGGAAAGCCTTTCACGCAGGAACATGCGGGCGCGCAGCAGGCGGGTCTTGACGTTCGTTTCGGTCAGGTTCAAGATTTCAGCCGTATCCCGGATGGACACGCCTTCGATGTCGCGCAGGACAAAGACCATGCGCAGCGATTCGGGCAGTTTATTCACGGCGGCATCCAGCGCATTTTTGCCTTCGCCGGAAAGCAATTCATCCTCGGGCAGGGCGGTCCAATCCACAAAGACCTCGGGCAGCGGCACATCCTCAGTCTCTTCGGAGTGGAAATCGTCGAGGTTGACCGTGTTCTTTTTTCGGCGGATCAGCATCAGGGCTTCGTTCGAGGCGATCCGGTACAGCCAGGTCGAAAGGCTGGAGCGTCCTTCAAAGTCCTTGAGATGCGTCAACGCATTGAGGAAGGTATTTTGAAGGACATCCTCGGCATCCTGCTGGCTGCCGAGCATCTTCAAGCCAAGGCGGTAGATCGGGGCGGAATAGGCATCCATCACGCGGGCAAACTCGGCGCGGTCGCCGCTGCGCAGGGCTTCGAGGGAAAATTCCTGTGTAGTCGAGTCACTCATTGGATGAATTTGGTCTCAAAAAGATACAGGCGAGTATACATCATCCGACGATTGCGGATGCAACTTTTTTACCAGGGGGGCATCCAACGGAGGACACCTAAATCCACTGGAGTGATCATGGAAAAACTTTTGAACGAACAAGTCACGGGGCAGATCCGGCAGGCGTTTGCCAAGCTGAACAACCCCGTGCAGATCCTTTTCTTCGGCGCGCAGGAAAACTGCGATTACTGCGCCGAGACCCTGCAGCTTCTGACCGAAGTGAGCGAACTGGACGAACGCGTCAGCCTCTCCACGCACGACCTGAAAGCCGATGCTGCGCTGGCGGCGAAGTTCCAGGTGAACAAAGCCCCAGCCATCGTCGTTGCCGGAAAGGACGGCGACAACACCCTCGATCTCGGCATCCAGTTCTCAGGGATTCCCTCGGGATACGAATTCAGCACACTGATCACCGACATCCTGCTCGCTTCAGAACGGGACTCGGGCTTGAGCGCTGAAACCCGGGAGTATCTCAAAACCTTGAAAGAGCCCCTGCATTTGCAGGTCTTCGTCACCCCTACCTGACCGTATTGCCCGCAAGCCGTGTTGCTTGCGCACAAAATGGCAATGGAAAACCCCGGCATGATCCGCGCAGAAGCGGTTGACGCGGCGGAGTTCCCCGAGTTGGCGAACCAATTCAGGGTGCAGGGCGTGCCGCAGACCGTCATCAACTCCGGCAAGGGAACAGCGGTGGGCGCATTTCCCGAAGCCCGCATGGTGGCTGAGATCAGGAACGCATTGAAGAATTGAGGTTTGCAAGTTTAAAAAAAATGGCGGACAAGCGTCCGCCGTTTTTTGCGCGGGCCCCGGGCGCCCCCCCGGCCCCCCCGGGGGGCCCGCCCCCCCGCCGGCCGGGCGGCGGCGGCGGCCGGGGCGGCGGGGCGCGCCCGGGCCCGGCCCGGCCCCGGGGCCCGCCGCCGGCCGCGGCCGGGGGCCCCGCCCGCCGGCGGGGGGCCCCCCCCCCGCCCCCCCCCCCCCCCCCCCCCCCCCCCGCGCCCCCCCCCCCCCCCCCCCCCCCCCCCCCCCCCCCCCCCCCCCCCCCCCCCCCCCCGCCCCCCCTTATTTCACTTTCTCTTCGACAACCTTTGGAAGTTTCGCCAGCGCCGATTGAATCTCGCCGGTTAAACTTCCCTGCGCGAGGTTGGGACGCCCGCCTCCCTTCCCGCCGATGCCTGTTATCAAATCCCCGGCTTTGACTCCCCGTTTGACCACGTCTTCGGTCACGGTGGCGATGAGGGCGCCGCCTGAGACGAAGACCGCCGCGCCGTTCTTCGGGTGCTTCTCGCGGAATTTATCCGCCAGCGAGCGCAGGGTGTCCACGTCGGCATTGGGGATTTCCGCGCCGAGGACGTTGACGTCTTTCACAGTTCGAACGTTGGCAAGTTGCAGGTTGAAGGTTGAAAGAGCAGACTGAACACGAAGATTTACAAGTTCCTTTTTCAATTCCGAGACCTCATCCTGCAAGGATTCAACACGCGCCGGAACTTCATCCAAAGATGTTTTCAATGAAGCCGCGGCATGTTTGAGGGTTTTGAAGCGTTTGTGGATCAGATCATACGCGCCGCGCCCGGTGACGGCTTCGATGCGCCGTACGCCCGCCGCCGCCGAACTCTCGCTGACGATGATGAATGCGCCGATGTCGGAGGTGCGCTCGAGGTGGGTTCCGCCGCACAGTTCGTAGGAGTACTTTGCGCCAACGTCGGAGACGTTGGACTCCAGGATCGAGATCGTGCGGACGGTCTCGCCGTATTTCTCGCCGAAGAGCGCCATCGCGCCTTCCTTTTTGGCTTCATCCAGCGACTTGGTCACTTTGACGACGGGCATGTCCGCGGCAATCGCTTCGTTGACCATGCGTTCGACGCGCTCGACCTGTTCGGGAGTCATCGCATCAGGATGGTTGAAGTCGAAGCGCAGGTGAGACGGCGCGACAAGCGAGCCCGCCTGCTTTGCCTGGTCGCTCAAGACGGTATGCAGCGCCTTGTGCAGCAAATGGGTCGCCGTGTGGTTGCGCATGATGTCGTGACGGCGGACGAGGTCCACTTCGGCTGTGGCTTTGTCGCCGACTTTCGGTTTCCCCTCGATCACCGTTCCAAAGTGGACGATGACTCCCGCGGAAGCGCGGCGCATCCCGGTGATTTCAATCTCCCACCCGCCAGAATCCGGGCGGGGGGAACCCGCCCCTACGGAACGAATGTAACCTGTGTCGTCCACCTGACCGCCCGCTTCGATATAAAAGCCGGTCTTGGGCAAAATCACTTCAACCTGGTCGTCCAATTCTGCCGACTCAACAAGTTGACCGTTTACAACCAACGCCAATACTTCGAGACCTGTGTACTTGTCTACTTGTGTACTGTTATACGGGTCATACTCCACGCCGTCCTTGCCCAACTTCCCCTTCGCCTGCAGATCCTTGAGAATGCCCGCAAAGAACTCCGCATCTTCGCCGCCGAGTTTGCCCATGGCTTTGCCGCCGCCGGATGCTTTGGCGTGATGTTCCTTCGCGTCGTTGAAACCGGCTTCGTCCACGTCGAGTCCCTGTTCGCGGGCGATGTCGCGGCTGATCTCGAAGGGCAAGCCATAAGTGGCGTACAGATCGAAAGCTTTGTGACCGTCCAAGACCAGAGCATTAGAGGATTGGAGAGTAGAGAGTAGATTCTGCAAATGGTTAGTACCAGCCTCGACCGTCCGGGCGAAGCGGATTTCTTCACGAGTCAGGTTATCGAAAATCGCAGGCTGGGCTTTTTTCAATTCGGGATAAAAATCC
Organism: Candidatus Villigracilis adiacens; assembly: GCA_016703605.1. Classification (GTDB taxonomy): domain Bacteria; phylum Chloroflexota; class Anaerolineae; order Anaerolineales; family Villigracilaceae; genus Villigracilis; species Villigracilis adiacens. Next base: position 188,549 of record JADJBU010000022.1, read on the forward strand.
CCATATTGATGAATGACCGCCTCGGCGACTTTGGCAAGGAAAGGTTCATTGAGTCCGATTTTCGAGCCGAAGCGCGCGGCGCGACGCACGATCATACGCGCCACGTAATTGCGACCTGCGTTACCGGGAACGACCCCGTCCGCAATGAGGAACGCGGCAGAGCGGACATGGTCGCAGATGACGCGATAGGGCGTGAAATTTGCGAGCATTTCTTTTTCGCTGTGACCGGTGAGCGAACGCAGAACTTCGAGCGAGCCTGCAAAGAGATCGGTCTTGTAATTTGAATCAACGCCCTGCAGAACAGCGACGATGCGCTCGAAGCCCATGCCGGTATCCACGTGCTTGGCGGGCAAAGACTCGAGACGCCCGTCGTCGAAGAGATTGTATTGGATGAAGACGTTGTTCCAGAGTTCGAGGAAGCGCGTGCATTCGCCGTTCACGCCGCAGACGTGATCGGTGCCGCGCAGGTTGTCGCGTTCTTCGCCGAGGTCAATGTGGACTTCGGAACACGGACCGCAGGGACCCGTCTCCGCCATTTGCCAGAAGTTTTCCTTGCGCCCAAAGAAGAGGACGTGATCGGGATTCATTCCCGGCTGGGCGCGCCAGGCATCGGCGGCTTCGTCGTCGCGCGGGATGCTGCCCTTATCGTCCTCGAAGCAGGTCGCGTAAAGTTTATCCCTGGGAACGCCCCACACTTCGGTGAGCAGCTGCCACGACCATTGAATGGCTTCCTTTTTGTAGTAATCGCCGAAAGACCAGTTGCCGAGCATCTCGAAGAAGGTGTGATGCGTGTCGTCGCGCCCGACGTCTTCGAGGTCGTTGTGCTTGCCCGCCACACGCATACATTTCTGCGAATCGACGGCGCGGGTGTAGGGCTTTTTGTCGGTGCCGAGAAAGACATCCTTGAACTGCACCATGCCCGAGTTTGTGAAGAGAAGCGTCGCATCCCCGCCCGGGACGAGGGACATGGACGGCACGGCGGTGTGTTTGTGCTCGACGAAGAAATCAATAAAGTCCTGGCGGATCTGGTTGCCTGTTAGTTTTTTGGTCATGGAATACTCCGAGGTTTTGAAATGGCGGGCGAATTATAAATGAGGAATGGTGAATGATGAATGATGAATGAGGAAAGTGGCGAGTGGACTGCCGTCCTGAGCGCAGTCGAAGGACGGGTGGAGTAATAAAAAAGTCCCGAACCTGTTCGGTTTCGGGACTGGGTTTCCTTTCGGTTCCGTCTCAAGCCGTGGCAGGTTTGCAGGTGGCGCATGTAGCGGCGGCGGCTCGAGCGGTTACGGTCAGTTTAGAGGTTTGTTGCATGGGCGCGATTATACAAGGCATGTCGCTTTTTGGGGAGGGACGATTTCAAGGGTGTGCAAGCAAAGGTTGTCAGTTTGGACTGCAAAGTCTCCCGATTTTGCTCGAAAGTCAGGAGATGCCGTGGCGCCGCTTTCGACTCCGCGCCTGAGATGTTTTGCCTGCACACTCAAGGGAAATGGCGATTGCCGTGTGTGAAGCCGCAGAGAGCCGGAGGTTTTGACCTTCTTTCTCCATGAACCCGGCGCCCTCTGTGACAGAAAGGTTCTTACACATAGGATTCGCCGCTTCAATTTCGAGCAAGCATGGCATTTCCATCTTTCCCGGAATTGCCTGCCGGGATATTTTCATCTTTTACCGCCAGAGACTCCACCACCAGGCGGCGCTTTCCCGGCTCACTCTGTATCCATTCAAGGCGGAATGTTATACAATTCAACTGCATTTCCGAAACCATATTCCGAAAAGGAGTCTTTCATGCCAGCCCAAAAGAAACGTTTCGTCACTGCCGAAGACCTGTATACCCTGCAACAACTGTCTGATGTGCGCATTTCGCCCGACGGCGGACACGTCGTCTACCGCTTGCAACGTGTGGATCGCAAGACCGAGAAGAAATACAGCAACTTGTGGGTCGTCCCGAGCGGAGGCGGTGAGCCGCGCCAGTTCACCTATGGGGATCAATCCGATTCATCTCCGCGCTGGTCACTGGATGGAACGACCCTGGCATTTCTCTCCAGCCGAAACAGCAACGGCAAGCCTGCGCAGATTCACCTCATCCCCTTTGATGGCGGTGAGGCGCGCAAGTTGACATCCATTGATGGTGAGATCGACCTCGTGGGCTGGTCGCCGGATGGACGCAAACTGCTGTGTACCGTCCGCAAGATGGATGCGGAAGCCTTGGAACGCGAGAAGGATGAGCAGAAGAAAAAACTCGGCGTGGTGGTTCGTCATTACACACGGCTCTTTTATAAAATGGATGGTTACGGCTACCTCCCCCACGAGCGGACTCACATCTGGCTTGTGGATGCGCGCACCGGCAAGGGCAAACAACTGACCGAGGGCGCCATTCACGATGAGACCTTCCCCACATTCTCGCCGGATGGCAGGACAATTGCATTCATATCCAACCGCACCGAGGAACCCGATGCCTACCCCGACTATGATGATATTTTCATCATGCCTGCCGAAGGTGGAAAGCCGCGCAAACTGACAACACCGATCGGCGGGAAGTCCATGCTTTCGTTCTCACCGGACGGCAAGTGGTTGGCGTATCTCGGCAGCGAAGGCGAGAATTTACATTACAAGAACACCAGCCTGTGGATCGTGCCCGTAGACGGTTCACAACCTGCGAAGAATCTGACAGAGAAATATGACCTGCACACGGCGGCAGATGTCATCACCGACTTCGGCGCGGCAGAGACGGTGGCACCGGTGTGGTCAAACGATGGAAAAAGCATCTATTTTCAGGCAGCAGTTCACGGGTCCACGGTTTTGAAGCGGATCGACATCGCTGGCAAGAATATGACGGAAGTCATCGGTGAAGGCGGCGCGCTGGGAACCGTCTCGTTCGACAAATCCCAAAAGCAGGTTGCGTATTTCTACGGTGGGATGCACGACACGCCGCAGGCTCATTTGCGTGAGTTGGGCGGCAGCACGGTGCGTTATCTGACGCACATCAACCGCGATTATTTTGCTTCGGTGAAGTTGCCCAAGGTGGAAGAGGTTTGGTACAAAGGCGCGGACGGCACCGACCTGCAAGGCTGGATCATGTTCCCGCCCAATTTTGACCCGAACAAAACCTATCCGTCCATCTTTGAAATTCACGGCGGACCGTGGACGCAGTATGGCAAGTTCTTCATGCATGAGTTCAATTACTTTGCGTCGAACGGCTATGTGGTGTACTTTACCAATCCGCGCGGCGGACGGGGCTACGGCGAAAAACATTCGAAGGCGATCTGGGGCGATTTCGGCGGACCCGGACTACGACGACTTGATGAAGTTCGCTGACCTTGTGGCACGGAAGCCATACATCGACAGCAAACGCATGGGCGTGACCGGCGGCTCGTACGGCGGATTCATGACGCTGTGGATCGTCGGGCATACCAACCGCTTCAAATCGGCGGTGGCGCAGCGCAGTGTCACCAACTGGGTCAGCATGTGGGGCTCGAGCGATTTCAATTGGATCTTCCAGTTCTGGGCAAAGTCCGGCTCGCCGCAAGAGAGCATGGACAAGTTATGGAACATGTCGCCGGTGAAATATTTGGGCGAAGCCAAAACGCCCACGCTCATCATCCACAACGAGCATGACCATCGCTGTCCCATCGAGCAGGGCGAGCAAGCCTTCGTGGCGCTCAAACGCGCTGGCGTGGAGACGGAGTTCGTGCGCTTCCCCGAAGAGCCGCATGGACTCTCCCGCGTTGGTCGCACGGATCGGCGCATTGCGCGGCTCAATCACATTTTGCGGTGGATGGATAAGTATTTGAAGTAAGCGATAGCCTTTCGATTCATGTCATGCTGAGCGAAGCGAAGCATCTCTACGACTATCCCAGAGACCCTTCGCTGCCGCTCAGGGTGACATGGTGGCGAAGGAATTGATGGCGAAAAATTTGGAAGAACGCAAGTAGTAACGTGTTAAAATCAGTCAGTTGCCTTTTCGCAAAGGAGTAAAAATGGACTGGAAAGAACGCATATCGTTGATCCAAAAATCCTCGTAGGCAAACCTGTTATCAAAGGGACAAGGCTGGCGGTTGAATTTATTGTGGAACTGCTGGCGCAAGGCTGGGCTGAAAGCGAAACTCTGCGAAATTACCCAGGCATTACCCGCGAGGATATTTCTGCCTGCCTGATGTACGCTTCTAACATTCTCAAATCTGAGAAAAATTATCGTTTGAACTGTCCAAGGCGTAATCATGCATTTACTCGACAATGAGAATCTTATGTTGGTACAACTTGCCCAAGCCGCTTTGGAACGAGACCATCTCAAGTTGCGCAGCCTCGTTCAGGATTTCTCGCGCGAAAAAATAAATTACAGCCAACTCCCCCGCCCCATTGCTTCAGATATACGTTTGCTGGTCATCAGCGCGGCATTGACTGAACTGCTTGCCCAACGCAATAACCAAACTCCACCCGCATGGACAAAGGAAATTGGCGCGTTAAAAGAACCCTTCTTTCTGCTCGAGTCGGCGGCAACTATGAAACGCCTGAGAACCCTCTGCGAGACCCAATCCCCTGAACCGATGCGCAAACGTCTGCTTTATGCGCCCCCACATTTTCTGGAGTTTGCATAGGGTAAAGCTGATCACAACATGACAAAGGGTTTAACTATGATAAATTTTGATAAATTATTTTGCTTATAAAGTAAAATCGGGATGGAGACAAACAAAATATCATGATTGATTTAATGCGAGACTCGATCTGGCAATTTATAGGTGCGGTTTTAGGCTTAATAGCACTGATTGCCACAATAATCATCTTCTTTATACAACGCACAAAAAAATCTCTCGCTTACGAAATCGTTACCAGTACGCCTCTTTTAGCAGTTAGCGATGAAGTAAAGGGCAAAGTTCAAATATTATTCGAGGGTGTACAAGTCCAAAACGTGCATCTCGTCATATTTAACATTATTAACGATGGAAACATTGGCATAACCTCGTCAGATTTTGAAAGACCCATCACTATTAATCTAAGTGAAAATGCTAAAATTTTAAGTTTGGAAGTCATCAAAACTAGTCCGGGAAATCTTGACCCAAGGTTAATTACATCCGAAACTGCTATTACAATTAGCCCATTGCTCTTAAACGCAGGAGATGTTATTTCAATTAGGTTACTTGTTGCTCAATACAACAATGTAATAAATATAGATGCGCGGATATTGGGAATAACGAAAATAAAGATAATTTCAGACAAAGTGGACAGAATAATTAATTATGTTGGTATTACAAGTTTAATTCTTTTATTTGCCGGGTTTTTTACAAATGGATACACCCTCTTACCAGGAATAGTTTTATTGTTATTAGCAAATATATCCATTAGCTATAGAGATAAACAAAAAAAGAAAAGACAAATCTTTTCTCATAATACAGAATCAAAATAATAAAGGAATTCCCTACATGACCGAACACGTCAGCGTTTCAAAAATTTCAAACTACGTCGGGCAGGACGTCATCCTCAAGGGCTGGGTCTACAACCGCACGGACAAGGGCAAACTGGTCTTTCTGCTCGTGCGCGATGGCTCGGGCTTCATCCAATGCGTTGCCTTCAAAGGCGACCTTCAACCTGAAACCTTTGACCTGATAACCCATCTACCTCAGGAATCGTCGGTGATCATCACCGGCTCCGTCCGCGAAGATAAGCGCGCGCCCGGCATCCCCGGCGGGTTCGAGGTCGGCATCAAGGACTTGCAGGTCGTCCAAGCCGCAGGGCTCGATTACCCGATGGCGCTCAAAGACCACGGCGTGGATTTCGCGCTCGATCATCGTCACCTGTGGATCCGAATGCAGAGCCAGTGGGCGATTCTGCGCGTGCGTGTGCGGGTCATGTCGGCTGTGCGCGAGTATTTGGATGGTCAGGGCTTCTTCAACCTCGATACCCCCATCCTCACCCCCGCCGCCGCCGAAGGGACGACGACTCTCTTCGAAACCGAATACTTCGACGAAGGCTCCGCTTTCCTGGCGCAAACCGGTCAACTGTATAACGAGGCGAATATTTTCGCGTTCGGAAAAGTCTACTGCTACGGTCCCACCTTCCGCGCGGAGAAGTCCAAAACGCGTCGCCACCTGACCGAGTTCTGGATGCTCGAACCCGAGATCGCTTTCTGCGACCTCGACGGGTTGATGGACGTCGAAGAAGGTCTTATCACCCACATCGCCAAGTCTGTGTTGAAAGATTGCTCTGCCGAATTGAAATTCCTTGGGCGCGATATTTCCAAACTCGAAAGTGTCGTCGGTCCGTTCCCGCGCATGTCCTATGACGATGCGGCGAAATATCTGATCGACCTCTACGAAAAAGAGACCGACCCCGAGCGCAAAGAATTACTCAAATTCGAATGGGGCATGGACTTCGGCGCTCCGCACGAAACTGAAATTACCAAGCTTCACGACAAGCCGGTATTTGTGTACGGCTACCCAAGCGCGGTCAAAGCCTTTTACATGGAACCATGGGAAAACCGCCCCGAAGTCTGCAAGTCCGTGGACTTGCTCGCCCCTGAAGGCTACGGCGAAATCTGCGGCGGCTCCGAGCGCATGAGCGACCCGGATAAACTGCTGGCACGCATCCAAAAGGAAGGTCTGCCCGAGGAAGCCTTCAAGTGGTATCTGGAGTTGCGCAAGTACGGCTCCGTCCCCCACGCAGGCTTCGGCATGGGCACCGAGCGCGTCACCGCCTGGATGTGCGGCATCGAACACATCCGCGAGGCGATTCCGTTTCCGAGGACGATCAAGAGAATTTATCCGTAAGACAAGACGCAAGTAGACAAGTAGACAAGGATGCAGGATTTACCTGAATCCTTGTCTACTTGTTTCCATGTATACCTTTTCCCCTAGCATAAAACTTCATGCAAGGCAATTGTTTCATGAGAAGAAACATCCAATCAGTTTCTTTCCGCGCGCATGGGAGTATGGTATAAGAACCACGCCCTGCGGTGTTCGTGATACTGCCCCTACGTTTTGAGCCAATACCCCCTTTATGGGTCCTTATCTTCACGGAAATAACGCGATAGGCCTGAGCCAAGGCGGCGTTTCCCGGTCAGGACCCACCTGCGCAAGCAGGTTCAAAACCCAGCAGCACACGGCACAGGCGGGGCATCGAAATTTTGAAAACGGGATGTTCTCACGAACATCCCGTTTTTGTTTGGCGACATGGTTTTTGCGAAGTCGCTTGGCAAGCCTGAAACTAGGGGAAAAGGCTTAACGCGAAATACTTGAATGCGGCGTCCTTGCGGGGCGGGGGTGCGCGGCCGGCGGGGCTTTCTTGCCCGCCGGGGGGGGGGGGGGCCGCCCCCGCCTCCGGGGGGGGGGGGGGTTTTCCGGCCCAGGGCCTGGTTGGGGGTCTCGCCCCCCCTTTGGGGGGGGGGGGGGGGGGCGGCCAACTTTTTTTAGGTTTGCGTGTTGTCCGCCCTCGGCGGGGGGAGTTCCAAAGCAGGCCAAAAAATTGGGGGGCGGTTTAAGAAAATTTTTTTACAAAACCTAAAGAGCACCAGACGCCTTAAAAAAAAATAAAAAAAAAAAAACAAATTAAAAGAAGGGGGGGCCCCCCACAAATTTTAATAGAATGCCGGGCAACATCTAAACCAGGAGAAGATTATTTTTTTTTTTAAATAAAATAACATCGCGAAAAATTCGCGCTTTTTGCCCTTTTCGCGAAATTCGCATTAAGGTTTTCCTCTGTGGACTCCGTGATCTCTGTGGTGAAAAATGGGCGGCCCCACCAAATACCAGAGAGCCGGTTTTCTGATTTTGCAATCGCCATGCGTTTTGGCGATATTGCTCCTTGACGAACCCATGAGTTGTGTGTAAAATCGCCGCCATTGTCAGGTTGGGTTCACAAATTAATAACGGAGATATAGCGGCTGGATCCCGCCGGGGGCGGGATCACGAGGTGGAGGTTCTCCCGTGCGAACGGGACGCTAAGGACTTTCCCTCTCCTTCAGGAGAGGGGTGAGGTCCGAAAATCGGATAGATCAGCGGATGCCTCTGGAGCCAGTTCACTGGCTTCCTTCTCCCTTCCAAAGCAAGCGCATGGGTAGCAATACCCGTCATAGAAAACCGGGCGGCGACGCGCGGGACAATGTGGGCGCAGTGAGCAGGCGATTTTGCGTATGCAAACGAGCCTGTCGGTTTGGAAGGGCATTATTTTTTAATACCGGTGACGGATTAAAACGGATATGCCCAGGCGTATCCGTTTTTTTGTTACATCAACAAACCTGACAGGTCTCCAAGACCTGTCAGGTTTCAGGAAACCGAGCAAGAAACGGGTCGCATCCTCCGCGAATGCCAAATACAATCTCGGCAAGAAAAGGAGATTGATTATGGAAAAAGAACTCGAACCTTTACAACATTATCGGCTGATCGAACAAGCCATTCAGTACATCGAAGCCAACGCGCGGAACCAGCCCGAACTGGCGGAGATCGCCTCGGCGGTCGGCTTGAGCGAGTATCACTTCCAGCGGATGTTCACGCGCTGGGCGGGCATCAGCCCCAAACGCTTCATGCAGTTTCTGACGAAGGAACACGCGAAGGAGATTCTCGACCACTCCGAGAATCTTTTGGACGCCACGCATCAAACCGGACTTTCGAGTCTGGGCCGGCTCCATGATCTTTTTGTCAACACCGAAGCCGTGACTCCCGGCGAATACAAATCGCGCGGCGCGGGCGTGGACATCCGTTACGGACTGCATCCGACCCCCTTCGGCAAATGCCTGATCGCCACGACCGAACGCGGCATCTGTCACCTCGGCTTCGTGGACGGGAGCGAAGGACGCGCGGTCGATAACCTGGTCGAACACTGGAAGCACGCCTCCATGAACGAGGATTACGCCAGCACCGCCCCGCTCGTCAACCGCATCTTTCTGGACGGCGATTCCACGACGCGGCTGAAACTGCACCTGCGCGGCACAAATTTCCAGATCAAGGTCTGGGAGGCGCTGCTGAGCATACCGCAGGGAGCGCTGACCACCTATGAGCAGATTGCCGCCCAGGTCGGCAGTCCGCGGGCGATGCGGGCGGTGGGCAGCGCGGTCGGAGACAACCCGATTGCGTACCTCATCCCCTGTCATCGGGTTATCCGCAAGAGCGGCGAGTTCGGGAATTACCTGTACGGCTCGGCGCGGAAGAAGGCGATTTTGGCGAGAGAACTGGCGTAGAACAAGGCGTAGAACAAGTCTATAGACTTGTTCTACTGATAAACATAAAGGAAATGAATGAAAACAAAAATCTGGATCGCATTGATCGCGCTTTATATCGTCTGGGGTTCCACGTATTTGGGAATCAAGGTCGCCATCGAAACCATCCCGCCGTTCTTTCATGGGGCGGTCCGGTTCCTCGTTTCAGGGCTGATCATCGTCCTCTGGCAGAAAGCCGCCGGGCAGGAAATGCCCACCCGCAAACAGTGGACGTCCACCTTCATCATCGGCACGTTGTTGTTATTAGGCGGCAATGGGCTGGTCTCGTGGGCAGAGCAGTTCATCCCATCCGGCGTCGCGGCGTTGATCATTGCCAGCGTGCCGCTCTCACTGGTCATCCTCGAAGCGCTGCGCCCGGGCGGGGTCAAACCGACCTGGCAGGCCATCATGGGACTCGTGATCGGCTTTATCGGTATTTTCATCCTTGCCGGTCCGGCGGAAATTTCAGGAAGCGCAACAGACCTGAATCCGTTCGGCGTGACTGCCCTGCTTTCGGCGACGATCCTGTGGGCTGCGGGGTCGATCTACAGTAAAAACGCCGACCTGCCGAAATCGTCACTCATGACGACCGGCGCGGAGATGCTGATGGGCAGTATCGGCTTGTTCGTTGTGTCGTTATTGACAGGCGAACTGAACGGCTGGAATCCCGCCGATGTCTCCGGCAGGTCGCTGGTCGGTTTGGTTTACCTGATCACGGTCGGTTCGATCATCGGGTTCGGTTCATACATCTGGCTGTTGGCGAACGCGCCAATTTCATTGGTCGCCACGTATGCGTACGTCAACCCGATCGTGGCGGTGATTCTGGGATATTTCTTTGGAAATGAAGCGCTGGAACCGAGAATTTATCTCGCGTCAGCGATCATCATCGGGGCGGTGATATTCATCAATAGCAGGGGCAGGCCTCAGGTCCAGAAAGAGGCGGAGGAGGTTCGAGTGGAGAGCGCTCAGTAGAGCGGAAGGCAGTAGGTAGAAGGTAGAAGGCAGTAAGCAGAAGGCAGTAAGTAGAAGGCAGTAAGCAGAAGGCAGTAAGCAGAAGGCAGTCAACGGTAATCAGTTATCAGAAAAGGAGAAAACAATATGGACGGAAAAGATTTATTGAAACGGGTGAAGGAAGATAACGTCAAGTTCCTTTCGCTCCAATTCACGGATGTGCTCGGCGCGGTCAAGAGTGTGGACATGCCGATCCGCCATCTCGAAGACGTGTTGAAGGACGGCGCCTGGTTCGACGGCTCTTCGGTGGAAGGTTTCGCGCGCATTCAGGAAAGCGATATGCGCCTGAAGATCGACCCCGATACCTATGCGGTGCTGCCGTGGTCTGCGGCTGAGTCCCGCCGGGCGCGCGTGTTCTGCGATATTTTCACACCTGCCGGCGAACCGTTCGAAGGCGACCCGCGCGGCGCGTTGAAGCGCATTCTCGCAAAAATCGCCGAACGCGGCTGGAAGTTCAACATCGGTCCCGAACCGGAGTTCTTCCTCTTCAAAGGCGAGAACGGACAGGGCGTTCATCCCGTCCCCCACGATACCGGCGGGTATTTCGATTTCTCATCCTTCGATGAAGCCGTCGTCGTGCGCACCGCGTTGATGGACGCGCTCGATGCGATGGGTCTGGATGTGGAAGTGGGTCACCACGAAGTGGCGCTCGGTCAGCACGAAATTGACTTCCGTTTTGCGGATGCGCTCAAGGCGGCGGATAATGTCCTGACCTTGAAGTACACTGTGAAAGCCATTGCCGCCCAGCACGGGTTGACCGCCTCCTTCATGCCCAAACCTGTGTACGGCATTAATGGTTCGGGGATGCACTGTCACCAGAGTCTCTTCGACACCAAGAGCGGCAACAACCTGTTCTTCGACGCGAAGGACGAGGCGCATCTCTCGCCTCTGGCGTACTCGTTCATCGCCGGTCAGTTGACCCATGCCCGCGCCCTCGCCGGTGTGGTCGCCCCGACGGTCAACTCGTACAAGCGCCTTGTCCCCGGTTACGAAGCGCCGGTCTATATCGGCTGGGCGCAGCAGAACCGCTCGGCGCTCATCCGCATTCCGCGCTACACCGAAGGACGCGACAAAGCCGTCCGCGCCGAACTGCGCTTCCCCGACCCGTCCTGCAACCCCTACCTGGCGTTCGCTTCGATGCTCGCCGCCGCGCTCGACGGCATCGACAAGAACATGAAGGCGCCCAAGCCCTTGAACAACATCAACCTCTATCACCTCGACAAGGAAGAGCGCGCCAAACTCGGCGTGACGGAACTGCCCGGCTCGCTGGCTGAATCTCTCAGCGAACTTTCGAAGGACGATGTGATCAAGTCTTCCCTCGGCAGTTATCTCACCGAAGCCTACCTGCGCGCGAAGTGGGAAGAGTGGGATGAGTTCCGCCTGCGCGTGACGGATTATGAAATTCAGAGATATTTGGAGACGGCGTAAGAGCAGAGATTAGGGATTGGAGATTGGAGATTAGAAAAGGCGCCCAAAGACATTGATCTTTGGACGCCTTTTCTGTTGGCATAAGACGATATAATCGAAAATGACCATGCAAAAAATCATCCCGTTACTTCTTATCCTCCTGGTAATGAGCGCATGTTCGGCATTGAAAGATTCGTCCCCGCTTTCCTTGGGGTCGTTCACCGAAAATTCCGTAACCGTCTCCATCCAACTCGAAGAACAATCGAATGGGAGTTTCTTTCTCGCCGCCACCTTCACGCCCATGCCGGGCGGGCATCTTTACAGCAAAGACATCCCCCTCACCGGCGTGGACGGTCTGGGTCGCCCGACCCTGCTGGAACTTTCCGCAAACAGTTCACTCGCCGCGCTTGGCGCATTGATCGAAAGCGTCCCCGCCAAAGAGCCGGACACCGAGCCAAAAGCCCTGCTCGTCTATCCGCCCGGTCCCGTCACCCTGCGCCTGCCCGTGCAACTTCCCCCCGGCGGCGGCTGGGTATTGGAACAAATCAAAGTCACCTACATGGCGTGCGACGACATCGGTTGCAAACCGCCGGTGATGGGAAAAACCGTCGAAGTCCGCATTCCGCAAGCCGACGCGCTGAAATAAAAATTGGGAGAAACCATGAACAGAAAAAAATTCCTCGCCATTATTCTTTTTGGATGCTTCGCCTGCCGCACCCTGACTCCAAACCCCGAGCCGGATTCAACCCCCTCCGCGCCTCAACCCGCGCCGACAACTGCCAGCCAACCCCAGCCTGAATCTTCGCCGGTAACGACTCCCGGGTTCACCATCGTCCGCTTGAGACCAGACGACGGCGACCTGGAGACCCTCCTTGCAGAAGAAGCCGCCAAAGCCGCCGCGCTGGGACAAATCCCGGTCGTGGAATTCGATGCCACCTGGTGCCCGCCCTGCCAGGCAATAGACGCCGCCATCGCCGACCAGAATAAATTGATGCTCGACGCCTACGCAGGCGCGTACATCATCAAACTGGACGTGGACGAATGGGGCTGGAGCGTGGGTTCATTCAAATTCGACGCCATCCCCGTCTATTTCAAACTGGACGAAAAGGGAAGTCCCACCGGCGAACGAATAGACGGCGGCGCATGGAACGAGGACATCCCCGAAAACATCGCCCCCGTGATGGACGCGTTCTTTCACGAGGGATAGGCAAGCGTGGAGCGGGATGTCATCCCGCTCAATGCACGCCCGCCATTGCCAGCTGCTTGATCTCTTTTTTACCCTCATACACGCGCACAAGTTTGCCGTCCTGCATTTGCAGGACGCGGTCCACGAACTGGCACATGCGCAGGTCGTGGGTGACGATGATTCCGGCGCGCCCGTTTTCGTGGATCAAATTGGCAAATGTCTCCACGACCTGAAAGGCGCGTTCGGTGTCGAGCGAGGCGGTGGGCTCATCCGCGAGGACAAGCGCGGGGTTGTGGATCAATGCCCGGGCAATGGCAACGCGCTGTTGCTGTCCGCCGGACATTTGCGCGGGCAGGTTGTGTAATCTTTCGGCAAGACCGAGGCGGGCGAGCAATTCATCCGAGCGGATGCGGGAGCCGTGATCCAGTTTGCCGTTCAGGCGCAGCATGAATTCCACGTTTTCGCGGGCGGAGAGATAGGGAATCAGGTTATTCGCCTGAAAGGTAAAACCGATCTTCTCGCGGCGCAGTTTGACGCGGTCTTTTTCCGCCATTTGAGAAAGGTCCTGTCCGTCAATGAGCACCTGTCCGCTGGTGGGCGAAAGCAGGGCGGCGAGGATGGAGAGCATCGTCGTTTTGCCCGAACCGCTGGGGCCCACGAGGGCGACGAACTCGCCAAATTTGACCTGAAACGAAACCTGGTCCACGGCGTTGATGGTCGCGCCGTCCAGCGAAAACGACTTGACCAGGTCTTTGACTTCCAATGCAATATCAGACATGTTCTATCCTAACCTTAGCGCCTTGAGGGGTTCGATGCGAACCGCATAGATGATGGACACCAGCCCGCCCAACGGACCGATGAATAACAGCAACAGGATGGCAAAAATGGAACGGCTGCCATTGAATGCCAGCGGAATGGTGGGCGGCAGTCCGAGTGAGAAGAGATAATTGAGGGTTGCGCCGATGCCCACGCCGATGGCCGTGACGATAATGATCTGGATGACCGCGGAAAGCCCGACCACGAAATTCGACGAGCCGATGGCTTTGAGCACGCCGATCTGCGGCACTTTTTGCAAAACTTGAATTTGAAAGAAGCCGCCGATCACAAGGATGCCGATCAGCAGGGTGAACCCGCCCTGTGTTTGAACCGTCCCCTGCTGGGCGGTGTAGCCGGGAATATTGTTGATGGTGGTTTCGATGTCTGCCACTTCGATATTCGACACCTTTTCCACCAGGCGGAGTTTCATTTCCTCCGCCTGCGCCGGGTCTTGAAGCCTGACGGCGATGATATTCGGATATGGCGTATCGCTGTCCAGGTCTGACTCGGCTTGCGGACGCATCAATTCCCAGGTGGATGGCGGGACGAAGATCGTCGGCTGGAAGAAATACGCCTGCTTGTCGACAAGCCCCACAATGGTCAGCGTGAAGAATTCATCCTCCGTGCCCTGCGTGGAGCGGATCTCGATGGTGTCGCCGATTTTCAAATTCGTGCGCTGCGCCACGCTCATATCCATGACGGCTTCGCGCGCCTCACCGCCGCGGAAGTAACGACCGTCCAACAGGGGCGGCATTCCGGGCTTTTCGGCTTCCACGCCGAGCATGGAAATCTTGAGAGGCTCGGGCAGCGATACGATTTCTGTGTTCGATGTATAGATGGGTCCGGCATCCGCCACGCCGTCGACGCGCCTGACGGCTTTGACGGTATTCGTCTCAAGTCGGCTGGCGGTGATGCTGTAGTCGGATTTCTCGAGGAAGACGATCAACTGCGCGTCGAGGTTTGCCACGTATTGACGATTGGCGTCGGAAAGACCTTCGCCGAGCGCGGCAATGAAGAGGACAAGCACCGTGATCAAAGCGATGACGAGCGCCACCATCAGAAAACGCCCGCGATTACGGAAAACTTCCTTGATCGCAAGGTAGGCTGCAATAAAAATATTATTCATAGGGTTGCTCATTAGACCAGCGGTTTCGAGTTGAAGGGTTTCTTCCAATCCACGCCCATGATGCCGTGCAGGAGCAGGTCGACGGGCGGATGGTCGGCGATGTCTTCGTAGTAATAGGGCAGACGGATGCGTCCGTCCGTGCCGATGACGAAGGTACCGGACATTTGATAGGCATCCTGACCGGCAGGCGGGACTTCGGGCTTGATGCCTTTTTGCCGCGCCAGCCTGCGATTGGACTTCCAGATATTTGGCGAGAGAATGGTCTGCCAGAAGTTACCTTGGAAAAGACCGTAGGCTTTGTAGGCGGCGCGGTCTGTGTCTGCCAGGCACAGGGCATCCGGGGCGCGCTGGTCGCAGAAGTCTTTGGCAGATTCGGGTGAGGCGTGGGAAACGATCGCGAGCAGCAACCCGGCTTCGGTCAGGGTCTGATGCGCGTCGATCAATTGGTCAACCATCTCCTTGCATTGCGGGCATCCAAAATGGCGGGTGAAGGCAAGGATGAGCACTTTCTTCTTCCAAAGAGAGGAAAGTTGGATGGGTTTTCCACTCCCGTCTAATAATGCCAGATCGGGAGCGGGGTCATTGAATTTGAGGTGAAAATTTTTCGACATGGGGATATCCTACCACTTCGTAAAGGTTTTGTCAATATTTTGCAAAGGTTTAATTTCTCGTAAAATGTCTCGCCAAAGGAGCATCACAGTATCCACAAACAGGCTCACGGGACATTTTAAAGAAACAGGTCACGCCGGAGCGTGACCTGTAAGTTACGAGATGTGCAGGATGGATTTCTCGACCTTGCTGCCTTTTTTGTGCATTCGCCGCCAACTGCTGTAGTCGTTGAGCGATATCCAGCGGCGTTCCTCGGTGCGATAGAACCAGTCTTTGTCCTGCTGATAATAGACCAACACATCGGTCGATTCCCAGATGTTGAGAATCTCATTGCCATGGGCGTGGGTATCGTCGAAGTCTGTTGTGGCACGCTGTCCCATTTCGCTGTAGAGTTCGTTAAGTTCGAGCAGCTGCGAGTTGATTTCGGGCGGGAGGTGATTCACACGCAAGCCGATGCGCTTCGCCTCTTCAAACAGAATGGGATAACCGTGCGAAGGGTATTTGGAATTGAGCGTCGAGGCGATCCGTTCCGCGACCGCTTCATCCTTGATGTGATAGGCGAGCAATTCCTTGCACAACATGATCGAAAGCGACTCAGCCCGATCCACCGCGCCGATGACGAGCGGATGGACGTGCTGAAATAACTGCTGATAGGGATTCTCGTTCGAGTCGGCTTTCTGCGCCTGCCATAACCTGACAACACGGTTCAACTCGTCCAGGCTGACGCTGACGCGGTCGTTATCGCGGTCGATGGGCGAAAGCGAATGCGTAAGGGAGGTATCCACCGAGGTCAGGTATGCCATGGGTCCCATGTGGATTTCATTCGCGCCAAGCGTAATCATGGTTGCGGCGGAGGCGCATTCGAGCGGAATGACGGCCACGATCTCGTCGCAATACTGGCGCAGGAGGTTCACGATCCGCAGGGAAGCCTGCCCGTTCCCGCCGCTCGATTTGATGAAGAGGTAGATCGTTTTTTGCCTGCCGATCTTTTCGAGCAATTCGAAGAGGGCAAGCACATCGTCGTGGCAGACCGCCCCGCGCGGGTTGTTGAAATAGGTGACGAGCGTCCCGCCCAGTTTTGCCGTCAGGTCTTTAATAATCTTCTGGGTTTTATCGAACAGAATTGGTGGTTGTTTTGCCTTGTTTGTTTTTCCAGCTTTGCCATTGGATTCCATCTATGCCAACTCCTATCCTCATGATGGAGGTATGGTAACACCGATTACTGATAAGGAAATGAGCGGAAGGTACTATTTAGCCGTCCGCCGCCAAAGCCAGCCGCCCGCCAGCCCAAGCGCCTGCCCGATCATGGTGGCGGTCATCACACCCGCCATGCCCTGATCTGCCAGCCATCCCGGCAGGTTGAAAAAACCAAACGCCAAAAGGTTGTAACCGGCAAGCCCGCCCAGCAACATGCCAAGCGCCAGGCGCAAGGCTCCCGTTCCATCGAGAAAGCGCGAGGCAATCACAAACAACGCGCCCGCCCCCAGCAGGATGAAGAGCATGGAAAGCGACCAGGCTGAAACACGCGGATATCCCTCTTCTGTGACGAAGGAATCCGGCTCCTGCGCCACCGGAGGCAGGGGCGTCGGCTCGACAGATTGGGTCAACTCCGGAACAACGACCGTCACCGCCACCTCACCCGACTGGGAAACATCCAACTGCAGCACTTCAGAAATGACGGCAGGCTCGCTCGTTACGCGGATCTCGAGCAAACCGGGTCTGTCCAAGCCAAACGCCGCGCGCGCCACGCCGCCGGTCGTTACCGATTCGACCATCTGCAAAACGCCGCCGCCCTCACCCGTCAGCAGCATCGAGAACTGCGTCACCGTCCCATCAGGAACCGGGTTGCCGTTATGGTCCAAAATGATGCCTGTCCGCAAGGAGATCGTATCGCCGATCTTGAACAAGGGAGCCGCCGCGGGTTCGGGGGTGCCACCCGGCTCCGGAGTATTCACCCCCGAAGGCAGGTCGAGAAAGATCGGAATGATCTGAATCGGATTCGGAGACGTGACCATGATCAGGTCGTAATCCACAGCCGAAATCGAAACCGGGGAAGCCCCAATTGGCGTCAACTCCTGAAAGAGCAGGCGCGCGGCAACATCGACGAACTCCGGCTGTTTGCTGTACAGCGCATAATATGCAGTGAAGCGCGAGATGGTCGTCGTATCGAAATAATACGGAGCGCCAAAGGAAAAAAGAATCAACTGTTTGTTCAATAACAGGTCCGGCCGTTCGCGCAAAAGGCGGCTGATCAAAGCAGACTGTCCGTTCGAGAAGCCCGTCACCGATACCACAACCCAGTCCGCCGCATCCAGGTCGTCCTCCATGAATTGATTTTGATCCGGGGCATCGAGCAGCGCGAGAACATTTTCGAAGGAATGGGATTTGAGTCGGAACTCCTCCACCTGATTGCCCCCCTGCGGACCATACAACCGCAGTGTCGCATTCTGCATCGCATCAAACGCGAGCCGGGGCTGGATCGAACACCCCGAACATTGCGCCGCGCTGACAGTGTCGGTGATAAAGACAATCCGTTCGCCGGGTTGGGGCGGCAGGGGCAGAACCGAAGCGAGGTCTTGCTGCCCCGGGCTGACCAGGGTGGCGGCGTTCCGCGCGATTTGAAATGAGATATCCGAACCGGGCTGTTCAGCCGGTGATTCGGTCTCAGGCAGGAACGGGTTGCTTCCATCGTCGATGACGACGTTATTGATCGAGAAGCCATCGTACAGGCGGAGTTTTGCGGCAAGAATACGCGCCGCCGAAGCGTCCACCCGCTGGGCGAAGGCGGGGTCCTCGCGGTATTTTTGGGCAAAGAACTCCAGGGCGCGGATCACGGATGTGAAGGAATCGGGGGCGTCGTCTGATTTGATACTGCCAAGATACAAGAGATCGTTGCCAGCCAGGAAGGCATCGCGCGCGGCGATCCGCGCCTGGAAACTTCCGCCGCCGGTTGCGTAAAAATCATGCACGGCGGGGGTTCCAAGATTATCGCTTACCAACAGTCCGCCATTCGAATACCAGGTCGAAAATTCAGGCAGGGCGAGAATCTGACCAAGCGCCTGCTGGTCGAAGCTGACCGGGCGTGTGGTGGCGCGGATGTTGCCCTGAAAGCCCTGGTAACGGATGTGCGAGACAAGCAGTCCATCCACAACTTCGTTGGACTCCGCGGCTTTTCCAGTCACTGCAAAAAATGGAGCCAATTCAACCTGCTTCAACTGCTCGAGCGACTTTCTAACCGTGGAGACTTCATCCTGGGTCAGGCGGTCGGCGCCGCCGGTGCCGGGGAAGTGTTTGGCAACCACCAGTAAATTCCCATGCGAGCCGCCGCGCAGTCCGCGGATGTATGCCTGCCCCATTTCGCCCACCCAGAACGGGTCTCCGCCAAATACGCGATTTCCCAGATCGCCGCCCGATGCAACCGGCGTTTCCAGTGCATCCAAAGACGGTCCGAGATATAGGTTGAAGCCCAGTTCCGAAATCTCGCTGCCGCGCACCGCGCCCGCTTCTTCGGTGAGTTCGAGGTCCCAGGTTGCTCCCATTGCCATCTGACTTGGGAGCGGGGTCAGCCCGGAAAGAATCTGGTCGGTGGGGTATCCATCGCCCTCCTGGGAAATGCCGATGAACAACGGCACATAGGAATACCGTGCCGGTTCCCCGGTTGCAGGGTCGGCGGCCGGGTTGACAGAGGCGTCCCATTCGATCTGTTGAAGGGTTTGAATCATCTTGTACGCCCCGGCGGCTGAATCATTCTCGCTGAAATTATCGTTCTCGCGCGCAAGAATCATCCCGCCCACATGATGACGCGCGATCAGGTCATAGACCTGCGATTCCGGTCCGGTGTCGGTGCCTGTGAAGGCAACCAGGAATAATTGGCCCACCCTCTCTTCCGGCGACATGGAGTCGAGCACGGCCCGCACTGCTGCGGGCGGCGTGGAGGTCTGCGCCTGAACAGGAGCCGGCGCGAGAGAAAGCAGGATGAGGATAAGGAAAAAAAGTCGAATCAGTCGCATTTGTCCCACTCTTATAACATAACTCACCATACGCGGGGGCGCGCAAGCAAAGGCGGGAGCGCTCAAAGTTTGTCATTTGGACTGCAAAGGCTCCTGATTTTGCAGTCCAAAGTCGGGAGATGTCGCCATGGCGCCACAGCGCCGCTTTGGACTCCGCCCTTACAACCTTTTTGTGCGCCAGCAAAGGCGGGTGCAAGCAAAACATGTCAGGCGCGGAGTCGAAAATCGGGAAACCTTCGACAGGCTCAAGACGTTTTTTTGCAATCTGAAGGTTTTCCGGCTCTTGCCTTACCTGCCAAGGGCTTTGGCAGCGGAAGCAGGGTCGTCGGTGAAGAAGCCGTCCACACCCCAGTCGCGCAGGCGGTGAATTTCCTCGGGGGAGTTTGCCGTCCAAACATGGATGCGCCGCCTGACGCGGTGGGCGCGTTGAATTTGTTCGCGGCTGGTATTGGAAATGTGCGGGTGCAGCGCCTGGTAGTCGCCGAACATGAAACCAAACGAGCGCGCCCATAAACCAAGGAGTCCGGGCGCAGCCAGTAAGCCGCGGGGCACGCCGGGTAAAATCCGCGAGGCTATCTTTAAGTTTCTGGATTTAAAAGAGGAGAAGATGATCTGCCGGGCATTGTTGTGACGGCGAATCAATTCGCATACTTTTTCGGTCAGGGTATCGGGCAGGGTGTAGTAATTGGTAAGTTCGATGTTGATGAGTTTTTCCCGCCCGATGGATTCGAAGACCTCCTCCAGCAGGGGAATTTTCGTCCCGGCAAATTTTGGGTCCTTCCAGGAACCGGCGTCTAGTTTTCGGATCGCTTCGAGGGTGAATGAGGCGACGTCGCCTTTCCCATCGGTGGTGCGATTGACCGTCCCGTCGTGAATGACGATGACGCGCCCGTCGGCGGTGAGTTTGGCGTCGAGTTCAACGCCGTCGGCGCCGTTTTGGATGGCTTGGGTAAATGCGGGCAGGGTGTTTTCCGGCGCATGGGTGTTGTCGCCGCGGTGGGCGAGAAGGATGGGGCGTGGGAAACTGTCAGGCATGGAGAATCAGGCTGGGGCGGGGCTGCGAAGCGGGGTTAAATGTCCACGAAATAGGCGAGGGCGGCGCGGTCGATCATTTCGCGGTTCATGGTTGGGGGTACGGCGAGGTAGGAGGCGATGTCGAGTATCTGGTCGCAGAGGTCGCGCGGGTGCGATGCGCGCAGTTTGCGGTTGCGCTTGATGTACCATTCCTGAAGGAGGTACGCCAGACCCTGGTCGTTGTATTCGATGCGTTTGTCCTGCGCGACGCGTTTGAATATCTCGCGGTATTCCTCGAAGGATGGGTCGCCGATTTCGATCTTGTGGCGCAGGCGGCGCAGGAAGGCTTCGTCTACGAGGTCTTTCGGGGGCAGGTTGGTGGAGAAGACGATCAATACGTCGAAGGGGACTTCGACCTTGCGCCCGGTGTGCAGGCGGAGGAAGTCGAGGCGGTTTTCGAGGGGGACGATCCAACGGTTGAGCAGGTCGCGCGGGCGGACCTGCTGGCGTCCGAAGTCGTCGATGAGAAGGATGCCGCCGTTGGCTTTGACCTGGAAGGGCGCTTCGTAAAATTTTGTGGTGTCGTCGAAGACAAGGTCGAGTCCTTCGAGGGTTAATTCGCCGCCGACGACGATGAAGGGGCGACGGATCTTCAGCCAGCGCGGGTCGCGGCGGCTTGAGCCGCGCAGTGTGCCGGTTGGGTTGGAGTTGGCGTCGTTATCTGGGGCGAGGCTGTGGCTGACCGCATCATAGACTTTGATGACCTGCCCGTCGAGATAGAGGGCATAGGGGATGTACATGCTCTGGCTGAGGACAAGGTTGCCGAATGCGCGCGCAATGCTGGTCTTGCCGTTGCCGGGAGGTCCGTACATGAAGATGGATGTGCCGGAGTTGAGGGCGGGGCCGAGCCTTTGGAAGGAGGCTTCGGAGATGACCAATTGTGAAAGGATCTGCCGCATGGTGCGGGTGGTAACGGCGACGCGTCCGCTCTTTTGGCGGCGGATGGATTCGTTGTAGACTTCGAAGGGAACGGGGGCGGGTCCGGCATATTGGCTGCGTTCCAATGCCTCGCGCGCGCGGAGGACGCCCGCGCTGGTGATTCCGTAGGTGTAGGAGCCTTCGCCCAAGCCGCCCTGTGAAGATTTTATTTCAATCAGTTTTTCCTGTTTGAGGGTGGTGAGCAATTGGTCGGTCACACCGGCAAATGGCAGGGTGATCTCTTCGGAGACCTTGCTGCCGGTGAGATACCCGCGAAAGTAAAGCACTTTGAGGATCAGGTCCTGAAGCCAGAGGGGGGAAAGTCCCGTATCTTCCAGGGTGTTGATCTGGGGCGGGGTAAAGCCGTTGGAAGGCGCGGGGGGGATTTGTCCGGTACCTGGAGTTCCTGGGGGTTTGGCTGCCATATGTGTCACCGATTTCGTGTGGAAGATTTTTGTCTTGCAGCGTTCGTTGGTCGTTGGATGTCGCCAAAGTTGGGAAATGCCGCGCGGCGACACGCCGCGTTGGGCTCCGCGCATAACAACTTTTTTGGAGAGTGTCCAGGAGGATGGGTGCAGGATTTTTCCGCCACAGAGGACACAGAGTTCCCTGAGAAAAATCCCGGAATCTCCGCATACGCTATGGCTAAGCCCACGACATTGGACGCTCCCCTTTTTTGGCGCGTCCCTTTGCAGGTGTGCAAGCAAAGGTTGTCAGTTTGGACTGCAAAATCTCCCGATTTTGCTCGAAAGTCAGGAGACTCTCGACTCCGTGCCTGACATTTTTTGCCTGCACACTTTGCAGCAGACGCAAGCCGATTATACTTCTTTTCGTTTATAATCCAGCCGCCATGAAACTATCAGTCATAATCCCTGTTTACAATGAAGTTGAAAGTATCGAAACCATCCTGAAGCGCGTCCAGGCGACCAAGAAAGCCCATGAGATCATCCTTGTGGATGACGGCTCAAAGGACGGCACCCGCGATATTTTGAAGAAGATGGATGGAAAAAAAGGATTGCGCGTGATCCTACACGAGAAGAACCAGGGCAAGGGGGCGGCTGTCCGCACGGGCATGAACGCCGCTTCCGGCGATGTGCTTCTGATCCAGGATGCCGACCTCGAGTACGATCCGCGCGACTATCCCGAACTGCTGCGCCCCATCGAAGAAGGCCTTGCGGACGTGGTCTACGGTTCGCGTTTTCTCGGCAGGGCGCACCGTGTCACCATGTTCTGGCATCTGATGGCGAATAAACTGCTCACGCTGATGACGAATATTCTCTACGATACGATCCTGACCGATATGGAGACTGGCTATAAGGTTTTTCGCAGGCAGGTCATTGAGGGGATGGTCATCCGCGCCAACAGTTTCAACTTCGAGCCGGAGTTCACCGCCAAGATTCTGAAACGCAAATACCGCATCTTCGAGGTTCCGATCACCTTCAACCCCCGCGATTACTCGCAGGGGAAGAAGATCAAACTCCACGACGCGTTCGAGGCGGTCTGGGCGTTGATCAAATACAGGTTTGTGGATTAGAGGACGTTCATTGAGTCTTAAACCGAAGGCAATGCGCCACGGGCTATTCACAACTGAGGTTACGCAGTGTGTCGCGCCATACGGGAGGAAGAGCCCAATAAATTGGGCGAATCTACGAGTGAAACGAGTCTATTTCAGGCTGGTGCGCCCCCCCCTCGCGTATCTGCGGCGGGAAAAGAACTTATTCCGAGTATCGCAAATCGCCTTACAAATTGTCACCCTTCGTGGCGCAAGGCGCCACGAAGGGTCTCTGAGACAATCGTAGAGATGCTTCGCTTCGCTCAGCATGACATCTAAGAGTGTTAGGCAATTAAAGTTGCCTTGAATACAAGATTCTCTGTGGCGAAAAGGGTTAAGAAACAGTCTCCCAGGCAGCCGAAAGGTGCGCCCGTCATGCAAAAAACGCCGCATTATAGAACTATCAGAATCTATCGTAATTCCGCGCAATTTCCGCGCCCTCTTTTATAATCGTGGCGTATGAAATCACGCGCCAACGAAACCTGGCTTGCAGACCTGCACGGCACGGGACCCGATCATGAAGAAGCCCTGGGAGACCTGCGGGCAATCATTGAAAAAGGGCTGCCTTATGCGCTCTCTCGCTGGCTGCCTTCCGACGATCCGCTTTTTCAGCCTCTTGTCGAGGAGGTCGCCCAGGAAACCCTGTTGCGGGTATTGGACCAATTGAATACCTTTGAGGGGCGCAGCCTGTTTACCACCTGGGTTCACAAGATCGCCATTCGCATCGCCCTGACCGAACTTCGGCGCAAACGCTGGCGCGACGCCTCCCTCGATGAATTAACGGAAAACGAAGATGCCCCCCCTCCTCCCGGCTTGCTTGCCGATCCGCAAGCCTCTCCCGAGACCTCTGCCGAACGCAAGGACATGATCGTCCGGGTCAGGCGGATTCTGGAGGAGGAATTGACCCCCAAACAGCGCGAGGCGCTCGTCCTGCTCGGTCTGCAGGATGTTCCCATGGAGGAGGCAGCCCGTAAGATGAAGACCAACCGCAACGCGCTCTACAAACTCCTTCACGACGCCCGCCTGCGGCTCAAGAAACGGCTCGCGCTCGAGGACCTCTCCCCCCAGGACCTGCTGCTTGCCTTCGAACAGAAATAAACCTGCGAGTAAGATTAACTTTTTATTAATCGTCTCAATCCCAGATGAACATCGGACAATTAATCAACCGAATTCGAAATCGAACCGCCACCCAGCCGGACCTGACCGACGAAGTGGTGCTTAAGTTCGTTCACGTCCTCGAGCACATCGAAGACGAAGATTTATCCTGCGCAGACATCTACACGATCCTGGATGAATTCGTCGAGAACGAGGTGGCGGGCGGCGACAAGCACAAGCTATCCCCCCTCATCCACGAACACCTCGACCTGTGTTCAGAGTGCTGCGACGAATACGAGGCGCTGCTCGCTGTGGTAGAAAACACCGGCGCAGACAAAATAAAATGACGGGCTTTTTAGTCCCGTCATTTTTCTTACCCGTGAAATAACTTCTCACCCGCGCGGACCGCGACCTTCAACCGGTTCTCCGCCGGAGTGATCGGGCAGGACCACATCTCATTGTAGGCGCAGTATGGGTTATAGGACAGGTTGAAGTCGATGAAAAAGCGCCCGCCGGGAAGAGGCTCCAGGTCGAGATAACGCCCTGCGGGATAGGTCTCGCTCCCCGCCAAAGAATCCACGAAGGGCAGAAAGAACCCATGCTCGCTGCGATAGATCGTCAACTCGGCGGTTTGCCCGTCCACAAAAAAGGAAAACCTTCCAAATCGTTGATAGCGCTGCGCCCCGCCCGTCGAAGTCTGCATGTCGAACGCATCCTTGACCGGGTATTCCTCCACCTTCACCTCGAACCGCAGCGACTCGTTCTCCGGAAAATATTTCAACCCTTGAAAAGTCCGCCGCTGATCCCGCGTCAACGGGCTTTGCGGGTGGTCCTTGAAA
Organism: Candidatus Villigracilis adiacens; assembly: GCA_016703605.1. Lineage (GTDB taxonomy): Bacteria > Chloroflexota > Anaerolineae > Anaerolineales > Villigracilaceae > Villigracilis > Villigracilis adiacens. The sequence goes on from JADJBU010000022.1 coordinate 213,376, forward strand.
AACTCGTCCTTCTGCTCTCGAAACGCATCCAAATCGGTCATGGTCTCTCCTTGAACATCAGACACTCAGCCCGGTCAATTTCTTACAGCCGCCCTTGCCAATTCCATCCCTTTATGCTATTTTTAGACTGGTAGAGGATACCGAATGAATTTAAAACAAAAAACGGTCATGATCATCGAAGACGAAGCCGACGCCGCGGAACTCTTCTCCGAAATGATGCGCATCAACGGTTTCCGCGTCATCAAAATGTTTTCCAGCGCGCCCGCCATCCCCATCATCAACCAGGAAAAACCGGATGTCATCCTGCTCGACGTCATGATGCCCGACATCTCCGGGCTGGAAGTGTTGCGCTACATCCGGCGCGAACCGGAACTCTCCGCCATACCGGTCATCATCCTCTCCGCCAAAAGTATGCCGGGCGACATCAAAACCGGCATCGAAGCCGGAGCGTCGCTCTACCTCACAAAACCCGTTGGTTTCCAGGACCTCAAAAATGCGGTCGAACTGGTGCTTTCCGAGGCGTCGAAATAAACCGGCAAAGCAATGAATCAGGTCCGCGCCTTCATCGCCATCGATCTTCCCCCCAGCCTCCAATCATCAATCGAACTCAACCTGACCCGCCTGCGTCAGGCGCTGGGCGACGAACTGATCCGCTGGACTCCGCCCGAAAACATGCACCTGACCCTGAAATTCCTGGGAAACGTGCCCGCCGCCCACATCGGATTCCTGAAACAGATGACCACCCAAGCCGCGGGACAAGTCTCCCCATTCGACCTGACCATAAGCGGACTCGGCTCCTTCCCCAACCCCAAGCGGATTCGCGTCCTTTGGGCGGGGATCCACGCTGGAAGCGAGTTGACCCGCCTCCAGCGCGGCATCGAAGCGGGCGCGGCAAACCTCGGGCGCGAAAAGGACGAGCGTCCCTTTTCCCCGCATCTCACCGTGGCGCGCGTCCGCCAGGGCATGGATGAAAATTCATTACGCACGGTGCGCAACGCTGTCGCAACATTTCAACTTGGCAGGATCGGGACAGCCAGAGTAGAATCCGTCCACCTATACAGAAGCGACCTGCACACAGACGGGTCGACCTATACCAAATTATTTTCCGCCCCACTGAGGTGACCCCTGAATGCACTAAATCTCGCGCGCGACATCGTCGACGCACTCGAAGATAAAAAAGGCGAAGACATCGTCCTGCTCGACATCAAAGAGATAGCCTCTTTTACCGATTACTTCATCATCTGCACCGGAACCAGCGACCGCATGTTGGACGCCCTGGCTTCCACCGCCATGGACGAAATAAAAAGAAAACACAAAAAGAAGTCAAGGAAGCAGGGACTCGCCCGCGACGGCTGGGTGGTGGTCGACTTCGGCGACGTTGTCGTTCACCTGCTCTCGCCGGACCAGCGCGACTACTACCAGATCGAAGAACTCTGGGAGGATGGGAAAGTTCTCCTGCGCTTGAAATAGAAAAATCCCGCAGGCTTCAGCCCTGCGGGATTTTCATTTAAGAACCCATCTTGGTATTACAGCGCAAGATCACGCTCAAAGCTGCCGTCCTCGGCGGCGGGTTGCGCCAGAATCCTGCGCAGGGAGCAACCTTGCGCTGTAATATTAGAGACTGTTTCTTAACTCTTTTTTGCCGCCTAGCATGGACTTAAAAACGCGGAACAACATTCATGCCGCCCTGCAATGGCGAGATGAATCTCACAGTACCGCGCAAGGCGGCTATTGATTGAATTCGTAATGCTTCGTCAGCGTATAGGTGATGTAATTCTCCCAAAGCGCCTCAACCAGGTCCTCTTTGTAATCGTGGGAGGAAAATGTCTGGAGCACCATGCGTCCCTCCAGGCAGGAAGCCAGGGTGCCGTAATCGTTATTGCGGTTGGGGAATAATCCGCCCACCAATACCGCATCCCCTCCCGAACCGAGTTCGATCAGGTCGCCCGCATCGCCGAACCAAACGGGGTACGGATACGACGGAGGCTCCACTGTGTTCGGCGTGGAAAGCAGTGGATGCGTTTTATCCAGCCAGTAGATCGAGTAATCAAAGGGATCGTAATTGCGGTCGCGCCACCAATCGCGGAACAGGGTCACGCCGCAGTCGCGCATAATCGGCGCGACCTTCCCATTGACGACATCGTCCAGGTACCAGATTTCGATGATGACCGCCCCGCCGTTGTTGATATGGTCGTACATCACCTCGAACATCTCGCCGCTGAACGAGTCCCGGTCTTCCGCCGCCACAATCATCAGGTCCCATTCTGTGGCAGAATTGGCGTGACTGAGAAAATCGCCAAGCGCGTCGCCCACATTGATGACCCTGCCGCCGGAAAAACTCATGGCGTTGACGACGCGGGTGACGATTGGCACATACGCCGGGTTGCCCACTATATCTTCATAGATGAGGATATTCGACGCCTTGATAAGTTCGCTCGTATCCAATGGGGGCGCCTCGGTTGCGGGAGCCGGGGCAGGCTCTGTGGCTTCCGCCTGGGGCGGGGGTTCCTGCGTCGGAGCCGGTTGAGCGGCATTCATCGTCGCCTGTTGTATTGCCAGGCTGGTCTGCTGAACCGCCACCGCCATTTGCGTAGCCTGCAGTGAAAGGTCTTCGCCGGGCTGGGAATCGGTACCGGGAATATTGCACGCCAGGGCCGCCGTCAACAACACAGCAGCCGCCAAAAGCCATTTCGAGTGTTTCATGTCAACTCCTCTTTGGGAATAATTGCGCGCGAGCCTTCAATGCCATTATATGACCTCGCCGCCAAAATAAACATTTCAGGTAAATTCCCGTATCAAAAAAGCAGCCCCTTTTGCAGGAGGCTGCCTTCAAAAACCCGCAGACCGGGCAGGTTATTTCTCGAACACCCACGCATCCACGGCGCGCGTCCAATCCACCAGTTCCTCTTTCTTGAACCAGAGCGCGGTTTCACGTTCGCCGGTTTCGGGTTTGTCTGAGGCATGGATCAGGTTGCGCCCCACCTCCAGGGCGAAATCATGGCGGATGGTGCCGGGCGCGGCTTCGACCGGCTTGGTTGAGCCAACCGTCTGCCGCACGGCTGCAACGGCGCTGGGACCCTCCCACACCATCGCCATCACCGGCGCGGATGTGATGTAGGAGATCAAGCCGTCGTAAAAAGGTTTCCCTTTGTGTTCGGCGTAATGCGTCTCCGCCAGCGATTGGCTGACCTGGATGAATTTCGCGCCGACCAGGCGCAGCCCGCGGCGTTCGAAACGGGCGATCAGTTCACCGATCAAGCCGCGCTGGACACCATCGGGTTTTACAAGTACGAGCGTTCTTTCCACTGAGTTCCTCCAAAAAAGATTGTTCACAAAATCTGACAGGTCCTGGAGACCTGTCAGATTTTATTATTACCGAATTAATTCTTCCGCCTTATTGTAGGCGTCGAGCGCTTCCTTCAAGCGGTTCGCCCGCATATAGGCGTCTCCGAGCGTCTGCCAGATGCCAACCTCAACCGGGTAACGATACAGGGATTCTGTAAGATGCCCGATGATTTCCTCGAGATGTTTCCCGCGCTTGATCAATTTACCGTAATGATTGAGAGCCTCGGGAATGTCGCCGCGGTCGAGTTCAGACTTGGCGAGATTCAAAGCATTAACCGCCGACTGTCCTTCCGGTTTTCGTCCATGCGGCAGCCCCTGTTTCGCGGGCGCCTTCTTCCTCCCGCCCGAAGAACCCGGCTCGGGCGCGGGCGGGTTTTGCACCAACCTCTGGCTCGGACGTTCGCGCGCGGGGGGGTCCGGCTCCTTTGAGGCGGCTGCCGCAACAGGATGCCAGTCTGCGGGCGAGGTCGGGCGAGGCGCAGCCAACCGTCCGCCTTCCGCCTCCCATTGCTCGCGATGAGACCAGGGCGGCAGGTCCGAAAGTTCGTCGCCTTCCTTTTCATCCTCCGCGCCTTGCAGCCAGTCGGGCAGGTCTGCGCTCAATGAAACCGGCGCGAGGTCATCTTTCACGGCCGCGGGGTTCCATTCATCCTCCACTTCATCCGCGGCTTGACTTGTACCGTCCAGCCAGCCCGGCAGATCGCCGGTAGTCTTTTCACTGACCGGCGGCGCGGCAACAGGCGATATGGGCGCGCGCAAAATTGCAGGGTCAATATCCAGACCCGGCTCATCGTCCAATCCGCTCAACCACTCGGTAAGGTCCTGGTTTTGAACAAGTTCCTCCTCCGATTTGGCTTTGGCGTCTTCCCCGTCGCCAAGGTCGCTCAACCAGCCCGCCAAACTCGAGGTATTCAACGCGGGCGAGGAAGTTTCCTGCGCCGGTTCGGATTCGCTCAACCATTCGGGGATCGCGCCGCGTACCAATGGCTGCTCATCCTCTGGTTTCATCCAACCGGGCAGGTCCTCCGCTTTTGGGCCGCCTTCGATATCATTGATCCATGCGCCGGTCTGATCCGTATCAGCCGGGGCGGACGAACCGCTCTCGAATTGGGCGAAGAATTCTTCGCCGACATTTTGAGCGTTCGCGCTCCAATCTGACGGAAGCGGTTCGGACTCAGCCGGAGCCTTGCCCACCGCCTGAGCCTGGGCAACCCACTCGGGCGGAGTCTCGCTGCGCTTGTTCGGGTCGGTGACAAGTTCCTCGGGTTTCGCGCCGTGCTTTGCCGCAAGCGACTCGAGCCACGCTACCGCGTCATCCTGTTCCTGGGCAGACGCGCCAAGGCTTTCGATGTTCGCGGCTGGCGTTTGAGCCGGAGCCTGTGCTGGGGTCTGCGCCCCGGCATTTTGCGCCTGGGCAACCCACTCGGGCGGAGTCTCGCTGCGTTTGTTCGGGTCGGTGACGAGTTCCTCGGGTTTCGCGCCATGCTTCGCCGCAAGCGACTCAAGCCACGCCACCGCGTCATCCTGTTCCTGGGCAGACGCGCCAAGACTCTCGATGTTTGGGGCAGACGTCTCTTTTACCGGCTGTTCGGCTGGGCTTAACCAATCGGGCAGGCTGGCAGGTTCGGCAGGCGACGATTCATCCGCCGCGCCATCAGGCATGGTGGATGCCGCTGCCGCCGCGCCAAGACCGGCGAGCCAGTCGGGCGTATCGCCTTCGGCGGCGGGCTCTTCTCCCGCTGCCTTCAACCAGTCCGGCGTCTCGGCAGCGGATGCGAGAGGCTCAGGCTGTGCTGGTTCTTCGGTGGAGGTTCCGCTTGCATCCTTTAACCAGTCTGGCAGACCGCTGGATGGGGTGGAGGCTCCTTCGAAGGGATCGAACGAAGAGTCGAGGTTGGTGAGAAAATCGGGCGTTTCGATGCTGGGGGCCGGTTCGGTTTTAAGGGCGGGCGACGCCGATGGAGTTTGAGATTTCAGCCAATCGGGGATATCCGCCTGGACCAGTCCATCGCCGCCGGGTTCTTCATCGAAAATGGAGGATGGGGTTTCGGGACCGCTGGAAGAGCCCCAGCCGGCATCGCGCAAAAAGTCTGGGATGCCTTCCCCAGCCTGGGGTGTGGAACCAAGCCCGGTCGGGGTCCGAAGCGTTTCATCGGTTCCTGAAGAGCGCAGCCAGTCGGGTTGGTCCTCGTTCAAGGGCAGTCCGTTTCCGAGGGGAGCCACGGAGGAAAAGCCGAGCGAGGCGTTGTTCCAATCCTGCCCCATCTGCACTTCCTCGCCGGAATATTCGAAGCGTTCCAAATTGATCGAAGCGTCGGAGACCTCGGCGGTCTGGAAGAGGGAGCCTTTTGCGAAATTGGAATAGGGATCGAGTTCGGCGACATGGGCGCGGTAGACCTGCGTGCTTTCAGCGCCGGTGGATGCGGGGATCAGGTCGACCATGATGCGGTTGGCGTCGAAGGTGTAGGCGTAGCGTTTGATCAACTGGGTGCAGAGATCGGTGGCATCGGCGCGCTGCCCGCTTTTGAAATAGGAATAGGCGAGAAGCAATTGCATGTCGACGCGCTGGGGGTCGGTGGCAAGGACCGCGCGGATTTCGGCAATTGCCTGCGGGTACAGCTCGCCATGCACGTAGATGCGGGCAAGCGCGCCGCGGCTCATGCGCACCTTGGGCGGTTCCATGCCGTCGCGCCTTCCGTACAGGCGTTGAAGTTCGCCCTGGATGGCGGCGTTCGACGATTGGACTTCGTAGGCGCGTTCCATGTGCCAGATGGCGTCGTCGAGTTTGCCTTCCTCGTCGCGGATGATGCTCAAGCCGACATGCGCCACGAAATCATCCGGCGCTGCCATCAGCAGGCGCCCGAAAATATCCACGGCTTCGGCGTAACGCCGGGCCTCAAGGTAGGCTTTGCCAAGCAGCCGGTAGGTTTCGAGATGTTTGGGAAAGGTTTTCAGGATATGGCGGCAATGAGCGATCGCCTCGTCGATTTGCCCCTGTTCGACAAGACGCTCGATCTCCCGGTTATAGATTCGCAACGATACTTTTGCCATTACCTGTTCCTGTGATTTAAGGGTGTGGGCTCCAACGTCTCCCGACGTTGGCTTGCCCATATTTTACTCGTAAAATAGCGGCAATGGAGAGACTGGTTCATCGCTGAATTGATAGGCAGACAAGACCGCCTCATGCGCGTCTTTTAGTTTTTCAGCATCGCTGGCATGGACTTCGCAAAGGATTTCGCCCTCGACGACCGCATCGCCGACCTTTTTGAAGATGAGGAACCCGACAGCATGGTCAATGGGATCGCCTTTTTGGGCGCGCCCGGCTCCCAATGCAACGGATGCCTCTCCCACGGTTCTGGCGTTAACCTGTGAGACGAATCCGCTGCGGGGAGCCTTGATCGCCTCGATGAGTTTTGCCCGCTCGAACTTCGAGAGATCATCCACGTAAGACGCGTCGCCGCCCTGGGCTGCGACCAGCAGCCGCAATTTCTCCAACGCGCTGCCGTCGGCGATGGATTTTTCAGCCAGTGAGCGACCCTCTGCGAGGTCTTTAGCGCGCCCACCCAAAAGGAGGACGTGAGCCGCAACGTGCAGGCAATGCTCCACAAAATCGGCGGGGCCGCCTCCGCGCAGGGTTTCGATGGACTCGATCATCTCGAGCGAGTTGCCGACCGCCGAGCCGAGGGGCTGGTTCATATCCGAAAGCAGGGCAACGGTCTTGCGACCGGCGAGGCGGCCGATATCCACCATCAGTTCGGCGAGTTCGCGCCCTTCTTCGAGGGTTTCCATGAACGCCCCATTGCCCACTTTCACATCCAGCACGATGGCTTGGGCTCCGGCGGCGATCTTCTTGCACATAATGGAGGAGGCGATCAGCGGCATGGACGGAACCGTCCCGGTCACATCGCGCAGGGCGTACATCTTCCCGTCCGCCGGGGCAAGGTCGAGGGACTGACCGGTGAGGACGATTCCCTTTTCTTTCAGTTGGGTTAGAAATTCGTCGGTTGTGAGGTCTACGCGGTAGCCGGGGATGGATTCGAGTTTGTCGAGCGTGCCGCCGCTGAAGCCCAATCCGCGCCCCGACATTTTACCCACGGGCAGCCCGCAGGCGGCGACCATTGGCATGACAGAGATGCTGGTCTTATCGCCCACGCCGCCGGAGGAGTGCTTGTCCACGGCGACATCGACGATCTTCGAGAGGTCGAGCGCCTGCCCCGAGCGCGCCATCGAAAGCGTCAGGTCGGTGGTTTCGAAATTGGTCATACCGTTGAGCAATACCGCCATTGCAAATGCGGATGCCTGGTAGTCGGGGATGTCTCCGTTCGTAAACCCGCGCACAAAAAAATCGATCTCCTGGGCAGAGAGTTGTTTTCCGTCGCGTTTTTTGATGATGATGTCTACCGCGCGCATTTAATATCTCCTTGTATTATGGAACGCGGGTATTGTATCGCATTTTGTATGACAAATTTTTAGGCAGCGCGGGATGCAAAAAGAGACAGCCTCCCGACCGTCTCTTCCACTATCTCGCTTCCTTCCGCACACTGCCTACTGCCCCCCTCCGTTCACTACCCACCCTCATACAAATACCCCGTCCCACGCACGCTGACGACCTTCTCCGACAAGGATGGAAAGGCTTCCAGTTTATGGCGCAGGCGGCTGACGAGCGGACGCAGAATTTCGGGGGCTTCGCGCGCCGAGGTGTCATATCCCTGCACGAGCAGGACCAGTTCGCGGTGCGAAAAAACCTTGCCTTCGTTCTCCATTAATATTTTCAACAGCCGTCCTTCGGCAGGCGTAAGATGTTCGACCTTGCTTTTGAATTTGATCTGACGGCGCGAAAGGTCGACCATGGTGCCGTCTTTGAGCGTATACACTTCCAGGGCGGATTCTGACCCGGTCAGCGCCGCGCTGCCCAGCCGTGACCTGTCTCTGCGCCCCAAGCCTTTCTTCACGCTGGAAAGGATCTGCGCCGGGGAGGCTGGTTTCAACAAATAATCATGGATGCGCAAACGCAGCGCCTGGATCGCGGATTCGATGGAGCCGTGCGCGGTCAACAGAATGATCTCGGTGTCGGGGGATGTCTGGTTGATGACCTGGATGACTTCGAGACCGTCCATGCCGGGCATTTTGAGGTCGACGATCATCAGGTCCACGGCATGGGTGCGGATGTGTTCAACAGCCGCCTGCCCGTTCGGGACGGATTGAACGAGAAAACCTTCCAGTTTCAGAATATCGGTGAGGGATTGCCGGGCTACAGGTTCGTCATCAACGACAAGGATGTTCGACTTCATTGTTTTCCTCCGGTTGGCAGTAGTATTCGAAAACAGGCGCCGGGCGCGCGGTCTGCGAGCAGTTCCAGCGACCCGCCGTGCGCGGTAATTATATTGTAACTTACGGTCAGACCCAGCCCCGTGCCTCCATCTTTGGTACTAAAGAAGGGTTCGAAGATATTGGGCTGCTGATCGGTGGAAATGCCCCGTCCGCTGTCTTGGAAGAGCAGTTCCACCTTGTCTTCCCACGTCCGCGCGGTGATGCGCAGGTCGCCGCCCTTGGGAGCCATGGCATCGGCGGCATTCAGGATCAAGTTGATGAACACCTGCTGGACCTGGCTGCCCACCGCTGTGATGAGCGGCAGGTCTTCGCGGATGTCTGCGATGATGTTGACCTTTGCCTCGGATAGTTGTTTCGACATCAAACTGAGCACATATTCGAGCATGTCCACCAGGTTGAGTTTGGTCTGCGTGGATGTGTTGGGACGGTAGAAATCCAACATGCGGCGGGCGGTGATCATCAGGCGTTCGAGTTCCGTCCGCGCCAGGTCGAAGTATTCCGCCCGCTTCTCTGCGGAGAGGTCTTCGCGCCCGGCAAGGTGCAGGCAGTTCTGCACGGCTTGAAGCGGGTTGTTCAACTCGTGCGCGATGGAGGCGCTGAGACGTCCCACCGCCGCCATCTTCTCCGCCTGGATCAGGGCATTCTGCGAGGCTTCGAGTTGGCGCACGTATTCCAATTGCTCGGCATACAGGCGCGAATTTTCGAGCGCGGTCGCCGCCTGACGCGCCAGTATCTGGAACATTTCGAGGTCTGATTCGCGGAAGGCGGGCTCTTCCACTCCACGGGCGGCGTAGAAGACGGTGCAAAGGCTTGGGTGATGGACGGGTACCAGAATCGCCGAACCAAGATCGAGGTCGGCGAGAAGCGTTTTGAGGGAGGGGTCGCCGGGGCCCGCAGCGTTGATCAGGACCGGGGAGTCGGATTCGCCTGTGTGGGAGATCAAATCCAATAATGTATTGGTTTCGAAGATGCCGCGCCCGGCAAGGCGGGTGTAGGTTTCGACGTCTTTTGGTTTTTGATAACAGGCGGCTTGCGAGCAGTTGACCTGGGTTGTGATGGCTTTGACGACCAGGTCGAGCAGTGGCGCGCGGCGGATTTCGGAAAGCATTGCCTCGGTGACGGCGAAGAGCGGGCGCAGGGCTTGCGTGCGGGCGGCGTCGCGTTTCTTTTGGTTGTCAGCAAAGGCGAGTTTGACGGCGTCCACCAGTTCGGCGCCCTGTTTGAAGGGTTTGAGGATGAGTCCATCCACGCCCTGGCGCAGGGCGCGGACGGCGGTATCCACGGTTCCGTGACCTGTCATGATGAGGATGGCGGCGTCGGGCTGCCAGCGTTGGACGTGCTGGATGACTTCGAAGCCGTCCACTTCGGGCATACGGATATCGACCAGCAGCAGGTCGATGGGGTGGTCTTCGAAATATTCGACGGCGTTGCGCGGGTTGGTTTCGGTGGCGACGCGGTAACCCGCGCGCGTAAGCACCCGCTCGCATAGCATGGCGATACCGGGTTCATCATCAACGACGTAGACGAAAAGTGATTCCATATCTTATTTTGTCACCCTGAGGGAGCGTGGTCTTCGCAACCGAAGGGTCTCTTATAACGGGTAGAGATTCTTCGCTTCGCTCAGAATGACATATTCCTTTGTGGTTATTAACTCACCTTACGCAGTAGCGCGAGATTTATCTTGTTTTAGCGCACATGATTCGCGCTACGAAGAAACCGCGTAAAAGGTTTGAACCCCCGGATTAAAGCGGCAGCCAGACCTCGAAGACCGAGCCCTGCCCGGGCTGGCTGAAGACTTCAATCGTCCCGCCGTGGTCTGCGACGATGCCATAGGTAACGGATAGCCCGAGACCCGTCCCGCCGGAATTGCCCTTGGTGGTGAAGAAGGGTTCGAATATTTTCGCCTGGTCTTCGACGGATATACCCATGCCCGAATCTTTGACCGACATGACGACCCAGTCGCGGTTTTCGCGCTTTCCCAAAAAGGAACGCACCTGCATTTCGCCGCCCCTGGGCATGGCTTGCAGCCCGTTATGGATGAGGTTGAGCAGGACCTGTTTCATCTGGTTCGAGTCGATGGAAACCCAGGGCAGGGCGGTATCGAGTTCGACCACCAATGCCACATGGTTGGTTTGGATCAGGTGGCGGGTGAGGGCGATCACGTCGTTGACGACTTCGTTCAAATCGGCGCTGGAGCGGACCCATTCCCCCTGGCGTGAGAAATCGAGCAGGCGGCGCACCACGGAACTTGCCCTGCGCGCCTCTTTCAACACCATGAGCAGTTCCTGCCGGTGGGGCGACTCTTCGGGCAGGTCTTCGAGCACCAATTCTGAAAAGCCGGTCACGGTCGTTAGCGGATTGTTCAACTCGTGCGCCACGCTTGCCGCCATTTCGCCGACTGCGGCAAGTTTGGCGGTTTGCAGAAGGCGGTTCTCCGCGGCGCGCTGGGCTTCCATGCGTTCCTTTAATTCCGTCTCGGTGATCTGCAACTGGTGGACGGTTTCCTGCAAGCGTTGGTACTGGTTGGCGCTGGTGGCCACCGAGGCAAGGATGCCCGCCAACGCCTCCATGGCGATCAGGTCGTTGTGCGAAAATGCGTTCAGTTCGCGGCTTTCCACGTCGATGATGCCGAGCACCTGTCCGCCGTCCTTGATCGCGACGCAAATCTCGGAGCGCGCCTCCCAGCCCCTGGTCGGTTTATAGAGTTTGCTTTGGGATGTGTCGTTGAGCAGGACACTCTCACCCTTGCGCGAGACGTGCCCGGTCACGCCTTCGATAACGACAAAGACCTCGCCGCCCAAAGATTCGGTGAAGGTCTTCGCCTGCGTCCCGCCGATGCCTTGAATCGAGAACTCGTTGTGATTATCCAACAACAGGATCGCAGCCAGTTCGTAGCGGAAGTATTGCGCGACCAATTCCGCGGTGATGGCTGCCACTTCCTTTTTATCGTTCAACCCGATGACCTGCTGGACGACCTCGTGGATCAAGCCCAGGCTCCTTGCGCGTCCTTCCGCTTCTTCGCGCAAACGGGTGTATTCGATCAACCCGGCGAGATGGCTGGCGATCACGACCATCAGGTGTTCGTCGTACTGGCTGAAGGCTTCTGCCTGAATGTTTTCCAGGACAAGCACGCCCGTCGCCTGTCCGCGGTATCGGAGCGGGACGATCAACTCGGAGCGGGCGTTCTTGTGCAGCCCCACGAAGCCATCGCGGGAAGAGTCTGAAACGCGGCGCACCCGTCCCTCTTTCAGCAGGGGTTGAAGGGGGTGATCCGTCACGGAAATGCTGACCACGCTCACCCTGCCTTCGATGATCCGGTAATCCTGCAAGACGCGTCCATCGCTGGAACGAAGAAAAAGCGCGATCAGTTCCGTCCCAAACGCGCGGGAAAGCAGGCCGAACATGCGCCGCGCGATCTGGTCCAGGTTCTGCGCGGAGGAAACCGTCAGGACGAAATCGTTTAACAACCCGAGCCGGCGCAGGTGTGAGGACATTTCAGAAAAGGTCACAACAATGTCCACGGTTTGCGGCACGCTCGACGCCAGCTCGCGCAGTTGACCGCGCTCCACGGCTGTGAAATCCTTTTGCCGCCACATTGCCACAACGCCGATCAACCTCTGCCCGACGACGAGGGGCAGGCAGATCCACGCGCCACCAGAGGCTTTCAGGTTCATAAATGGAAGCTGCTCGAAGTTGGGCTGTCCACGGGTGAGGAGCAGGTCTGCCAAGGAACGGTTGACGCGCCGGAAGATCGGGTTGTCATCAATCACAAGCGATTCGCCGCGCGCCCTGGGGGCGTTCCATTCCGCCTGGATGTCGAGAGTATCTCCGCGCCGGATCGCCAGCCACGCGCCCTGACACGAAACGGACTGCACAAAACCACCGAGCGCCTTTTCGAGGGCAACCGGCAGGTCGAAGGCAAGACCAGATTGCAGGTCTGGTAGAAGCGGTTGAATTTTGGGAGTCGACTGGCTGGAAAGCAGTGAAGCCGTCAGCCGCCAGATGCGCTGAGAATCGGGAGTCTGCTCCTCCGCGCCAGCAAGGATCAATTTCGAAGAATTCAGAATCGGGTAGGCAAAGAAGCGTCCCGTTCCCAGCCCGCGGTTATCGCCCATTTCCGCCGAGCGCGTGTGCCCCCCGGTCAACGCGCCGCACAGCCAGGCGTCGGTGGATGAGCCAGCCATGATGCCTGTCAATTCATTTTGCGCGGTTTTATTCAAATGATGGGAAGCGCGCACCAGCCAGACGCCTCCCACCCGCTCTGCCAGGACAGCCCAATTCGCGCCGGTCAGTTGCACGGCTTCCTTGAGATGGGTATCAATGGGGGTTTCGGTCTGCATGGCGGATGCTCATCAAATTATACATGGGCTTTCCTGAAATCTGAAAAACGAACGTCAGTGTAGGACAAGTCTATAGACTTGTCCTACATCCTCGCGTAAAATAACCGCCTTATGAAACCCATCATCGTCATCGGCGGCGGCTTGGCAGGCAGTGAAGCCGCCTGGCAGGTCGCCGAACGAAATATCAAGGTAACACTTTATGAGATGCGTCCCGCAACCCTGACCGGGGCGCATGTGACGGACCATCTTGCGGAACTGGTCTGCTCGAACTCCCTCGGTTCAAACCAGGCTGACCGCGCTTCGGGCGTCCTGAAAAATGAGTTACGCCGATTAAGTTCCCTGCTCGTCGAGTGCGCCGAAGAGACGGCTCTTCCCGCCGGGGCAGCCCTCGCCGTGGACCGTGAAGCGTTTGCAAAACGCGTGACGGAAAAGATCGCGGCTCATCCCAACATTGAGCTGATTCGCAAAGAGGTGACGGAGATTCCCCCCGCGCCGGTCGTCGTCGCCAGCGGACCTTTAACCTCGGAGGGTCTTTCCAAATCCATTGCGGGGTTGAGCGGGGATGAGCATCTCTTTTTCTTCGACGCCATCTCCCCCATCGTCCGCGCGGAAAGCGTCGACATGAGCGTCGCCTTCCGCGCTTCACGTTACGGCAAGAACAGCGATTTCCCGACAACCCCTCCCCCTTCGGGGGCTTTGCAGGAAGACGAAGGCGATTACATCAACTGCCCGTTCACGAAAGAGGAATATTACGAATTCCTGAACGCCTTGCGGACTGCTGAACGAATTGAATTACGCTCCTTTGAAGACGCCATCAAGACCGGGGTGAAAGCGGGGCAATTCTTCGAAGGCTGCCTGCCGGTGGAGGTCATCGCCGAGCGCGGCGACGAATCGCTGGCATATGGTCCCATGCGCCCGGTCGGCCTGCGCGACCCGCGGACGGGGAAACGCCCACATGCGGTTGCGCAGTTGCGGCAGGATAACCTCGCCGGAAGTTTATACAACATCGTCGGCTTTCAAACCAATTTGAAATTCCCCGAACAGAGGCGCGTGCTTCGCATGATCCCCGGCTTGGAAAATGCCGAGTTCGAACGCTACGGGCAGATGCACCGCAATACCTTCATCGCTTCACCGAAACTCCTGCGCCCAACTTTACAGCATAATTCACGCGACGACCTTTTCTTCGCGGGTCAGCTCACCGGCGTGGAAGGCTACATGGGCAACATCGCCACCGGCTTGCTGGCGGGAATCAACATGGCAAGGCTGGTTCAGGGCAAGCCCCTCCTTGAACTTCCGCGCGAGACCATGCTTGGAGCGCTTTGTCACTACATCACCCACGCCGACCTGAAAGACTTCCAGCCGATGAAAGCCAACTTCGGCATCCTGCCGGAACTGGGGCTGGGCAAGAAGGTTGGCAAAAAGGAAAAGGGACAGGCGTATGCAGACCGCGCCATGAACGCATTGGATGATTATCTGCGGTCAAACGATTAAGGTTCCAGAAATAGAACGACTGTAACCCGCAGCGGATTCCGCAAGTTCTCCTTGCGGAGAGAAAAGCAATTATGAATAAAAAAATGTCGTTGTTTACTTGAGCATCATCGCGATCCTCTTGATTATCGTTTCCGGCTGGTACGCTTATTCGTTCAAAGCCTACAACGCATCTCCCGAGTTTTTCGACGGGGCAAGGGCGTACGAAGATATCATCACCCAGGTCCAAATGGGACCCAGAACCCCCGGGTCGCAGGGACATGCCCAAATCCGCGAATGGATGCGCGTGGAGTTGGAAAATGCCGGATGGACGGTGGAAGTCCACGAATCGCAGCGGCTGGGTCATCCGATCTACAATATCGTTGCCAAACGAAATGCCGAGCCGCCGCAGATCATCCTTGCCGCGCATTACGATACGCGGTTCGTCGCGGATAACGATCCCGATCCGGCGAAACAGACCGAACCCGTCCCCGGCGCGAACGACGGCGCATCTGGCGTGGCAGTATTGCTGGAACTGGCGCGAACTTTGCCGGATGATACCGTCCCGGTTTGGCTGGTCTTCTTCGATGCCGAAGATAACGGAAGGGTGGATGGCTGGGATTGGATCCTCGGCTCGCGCGCCTTCGCGGAGGAGATTCGCGTCCAACCCGAAGCCGTGGTGATCGTGGACATGATCGGGGATGCAAATTTGAACATCCATTACGAAAAGAATTCAGACCCAATCATCCGCGCCGAGATTTGGAGCATCGCGGCTCAACTCTTGGGTATGGGGATGTCTTTATCGCCGATGAAAAATACAGCATGATAGACGACCACACACCCTTCCTCGAAAAAGGCGTCCCCGCCGTGGACATCATCGACTTCGATTACGCCTACTGGCACACCGCCGCCGACACGCCCGACAAGGTTTCGCCGGAAAGCCTCCATGCCGTCGGGGATACGCTCTGGCATTGGGTGGTCGGTAAATAACGGAGCGCAACGTCTCCCGACGTTGCAGGCGAATGTCAGGAGATATTCGAGTCAGGGGTTTATTTATCTGGCAAAAAGCGATAACTGGGCGTACACTTAAGGCAATGGCAGTTCAAGAATCATTGAAGAAGGTCCGCACCCCCTGGGTGGAGCGCATCTCACGCGAATTGGCGGCTGGGGAGGGTGTCCGCGCCGGTTTCAGCGAGCAGTTGGAGCGTTTCTACGACCTGCTGGAGCAATCCATCGTCACCGGCGACATGGCATGGCTCGACTCGATCCTCTACGACTGGGGGCGTTCTCCAACCGAGACCAACCTCGAGCAGGCAGATTACAACGTCTCCTTCATCCTGACCCGCATGATCTCCCTGACCCTCGAACTGGCGCGGGACCAATTGAAACCGAAGGATGCGCTCGAACTTCTGACAGCCATCATCCCGGTCCTGACCCACAGCCTGGGCGTCGTGATCCGCTACGAGATGGAAACCCGCGTGGCGCACATCTCGAAGGAATTGGGGGCGGTCCAAGACAAACTGCAAGCCCTCGACCAGAACAAATCGAAATTCATCTCGGTCGCAGCTCACGAGTTGAAAACCCCGCTGACCCTGATCGAAGGCTACACCTCCATGATGGCGGACCTCGTCCAACACAGCGGGCAGCCGCAAATGAAAAGCTACCTGGAAGGCGTCAACACCGGCATCCTGCGCCTGCGCGACATCATCGACGATATGATCGACGTCTCCTTGATCGACAACCATCTGCTGACCCTGAACATCCAGCCAATGTGGGTCAATCACCTGCTTAACCTGGCAAGCAACGAATTCAAGAAATCCATCGCCGAGCGGAACCAGTCCCTCGTTATCAACGAGTTCGAAGGCAGCGACCTGATGATCTACGGCGATTCGGAAAGGCTGTACCAGGCGCTCAGCAACCTGATCGCCAACGCCATCAAATACACCCCAGACAACGGGCAGGTTGCCATCGGCGGCAGGCTGCTGCCCGGCTTCATCGAAATCACCGTCAAGGATACCGGCATCGGCATCTCGCCCGAAGACCAGGCGCTCATCTTCGAAAAGTTCGGTCAACTCGGCAAGGAAGACCTGCACTCGAGCGGCAAGGTCAAATTCAAGGGCGGCGGACCCGGCTTGGGCTTGTCCATCACCCGCGGAATCATCGAAGCGCACGGCGGAACGATCTGGGTCGAATCGGAAGGATACGACGAAGTAAAATTACCCGGCTCAACCTTCCACATACTCCTGCCTACGCGCACCGAGCCCACCAACCCAGTCCTGGTCAAGTTCTTTGGCAACCTTGAACAACAAATCGAAACGGAATTACGTGGCAAAGAAAATCCCCCAACCGACAACCCCCCCGCGTGAACGCGCCTTTTTAGTCGGCGTTGAACTTCACGATCACAATAACATCCTTTCGCTCGAAGACTCGCTGGCAGAACTGGCATTGCTCGCCGACACCGCCGGGGTGGACGTGGCCGGCGAACTGACCCAGAACCTGCGCCGCCCACATGTCGAAACCTACATCGGCTCCGGAAAAGTGGAGGAACTCAAAGCCCTCGTCGAAGAGACCCTCTGCGAAGTCGTCATCTTCGACGACGAACTCTCCCCCCGTCACCTGCGCGAATTGGAAAAAGCCCTCGGCAGAAATACGCGCATCATAGACCGCACCGCCCTGATCCTCGACATCTTCGCCCAGCACGCGCACACAAAAGAGGGCATGTTGCAGGTGGAACTCGCCCAGTACGAGTACAACCTTCCACGCCTCACCCGCGCATGGACTCATCTCGAGCGCCAGGCGGGCGGAGGCGGAGGAAGAGCCGGTTCGACCGGCGGCGTGGGCTTGCGCGGTCCCGGTGAGACTCAACTTGAAGTCGACCGCCGATCCATCCGCAGACGGATCGCCCACCTCAAGAAGGAACTCGAAAAAGTCGAAGCCTACCGCCATCAACACCGCGCCCAGCGCAAACGTACGCGCATCCCCACCGTCGCCCTGGTCGGCTACACCAATGCGGGCAAATCCACACTCCTTAACCGTCTCGCCAAATCCGACGTCTATGTGGCGGACCAACTCTTCGCCACCCTCGACCCAACCACGCGCCGCGTCCAACTCCCCGGCGACAACCTCGCCCTCTTCACCGACACGGTCGGCTTCATCCAAAAACTTCCCACCACCCTGATCGCCGCCTTCCACGCCACCCTCGAAGAGATCGCCGAAGCCGACCTGCTCCTGCACATGGTGGACATTTCACACCCGAACGCGCTCGGGCAATACCAGTCCGTCCTGCAAACCCTCGAAGAGATCGGCGCGGGACACATCCCCATGATCACCGCCCTCAACAAAGCCGACCGCCTGAAAGATCCCGAAAAAGCCGACCGCGTGCTGGAGAACTTCCCAAAATCCGTCGCCGTCTCCGCCTTGAAAGGTACCGGCATGGCAGACCTGCTCAGGCTCGTGCAGGAGGAACTCTTCGAAGCCTTCGAACCCATCGGTGTGCGCCTGCCATACAAGGAAGGGGCGTTGATCTCGCTCTACCACGAACTCGGGCAGGTGGACCGCGTGGAGCATGAACGCGGCGGGGTTGTCATCCACGGCAGCCTGCCGGGACGCCTGCTGGCGCAGTTTTCACCCTGGCGCATCAAGACGAACGGCGCCGGAATTCATATCTCAGAAGAAGAAACCGAGGAGCAAGCATGATCTCGAAACTGCTCGATTTTTTTTCCAATTACCTCGCCCACCGCAAAGGGCTGCTACCCATCATCGGAATAATTCTCATCCTGGTGAACCTCGTATTGCAATTCATCTTCCCCGGCTCCATTCTTGTCACCGCCAATCTTTTCCTGCACATCGGCTTGATCGTCGCCATCTTCGGCTTGATGCTGGCTTGGGCGCTGTAAACCCGTACCGCAACCTTCAGGTTGCCCTTTCCGAACCCGACAAGGTAAACCTCATCGTACCGCAACCTTCAGGTTGCCCTTTCCGAACCTGGCAAGGTGAACCTCATCGTACCGCAACCTTCAGGTTGCCCTTTCCGAACCTGGCAAGGTGAACCTTGCCGTACAATATGCCCACCCTCCCCGCCAAAACCCTGCTCAACCAATACCGGATCGAAGAATTCATCGCCCCCACCCCGCTTGGAGAGTTATACCGCGCGACAGACGAACGCAGCAACAAACCGGTCGCGTTGACCCTTCTCCCAAAGTCCGCCGCAGGAAACGCCGAAACGCTGAAAGAACTCGAAGCCAACTCCCCGCGCCTGCAAGCCATCTCCCACCCAAACCTCAATAAATATCTCGGGCTGACAAAAACCGCAAACGCCGCCTTCCTCATCGAAGAATGGGTGGATGGACCCTCGCTCAAGGATATCCGCCCGCGCGGAAAAACCACCGCCGAGGAAACCCTCATCATCGCAAACGGAATCTGCCGCGGGCTGGAAGCGCTGCACAAACAAAACATCCTTTACCTGCGCCTTTCGCCGGAACTGATCCGCATCAACAAACGCGGCGAGGTCATCCTCTGCGGCATCGGAACGGCGGGCGCGTTTCGTTTCAGCCCCGCAAAATCCCCCCCGTTATACCTCTCGCCCGAACAAATTCAGGGAAAACAGCCAAACGCCGCAGCCGATATCTATTCGCTGGCAGTCATCCTTTATGAATTGATGACGGGACACTGGCTCAACGGAGAATCTGCGCCCCGGGCATTCGACTCCATCCGCAAAGCGCATCTCGACTCGACCCCGCCTGGTCCAGCGACCCTGAACCCGTCCCTCCCCGACAAATTCTCCCGCATGGTCTTGTGGGCGTTGAGAAAAAATCCCGAAGAGCGCCTCAAGACCACAACCGAACTGGTCTCTTCGCTTTCCCTCGCCGCCGGAGTTGCCGTCGAAAAAATCCCCGCCCGCGCAGACTCAACCAACGCGCCCCTCATTTCATCCGCGCTCGCAGGCTGGGACTTTCTCCCACCGCCCAAACCCACCGCCGTCAGCGCCGACGCAGTCCCATTGGAGGAAAGGCTCGCTTCGCTTTCGGCGCAAAACAGAAAAAGCCCGCCGCGCATGGGAGTCGCGCCAACCCTCATCGTTTTATTGATCGCAGGCTTCCTGGCGGCGGCGCTGTTCATCCGTCCCGCCGAAGAGACGCCGCTCCCCACCCCCATCGTCTTTACCAAAATCATCCCGAACATCACGCCAAAACCGACCTCCTCACCCACCCCGCGCCCCACGCTGACGAACGGCGGGCGGATCGTCTTCACCTGCACCCGCGGCGAGTACAACCAGTTATGCATGATTGACAGCAACGGTTCAGGGCTTGTCCAGTTGACGGATATGGCGGCGAGCAATTATTACCCGGTCTTTACGCAAGGAGCCGATTCCATCCTGTTTGCCTCGAACCGTGCCGGACCCAACTTCGACTTCTTCATCCTCAACTTCACCGAACGCGAGGTCTTTCAGTTGACGACGAATGTCGGCAATGTGATCGCCCCGGACTTTTCACCCGACGGTCGCAGCGTTGTCTTTGCCAACAAGGCGGGAGATTCGCCGACCGCGATCTGGATGGTCAACTCGGACGGGTTGAATCCGCGGCTGGTATACACCGGGGCAAGGGACATCGTCGCTGTCGCCTGGTCGCCGGACGGGGAAAAGATCGCTTACGCCATGAACGCAGGCACGCCCCAGGAATATGAAATCTACACAATGGACACGAACGGGCGAAACCATTTGAAGATATCGCAGGGTTTACAGGGCATCGGCGGCAGCGTGGATTGGTCGCCGGATGGGTCATCGCTTTTGGTGTATGCGGGTCCGTTCGGAGACAAGGATATCTTCAAAATAGACCCCGCCACTGGTGATTTCGTCCAGTTAACAGATGGTGGGAACAACGCAGGGGCCTCTTACTCGCCCGATGGGCGATATATTGTGTTCAATTCCCTGCGCAATAACGACCAGGCAGACCTGTATATCATGGAAGCGGATGGTTCGGGGATGCGTCAACTCACCAACGACCCGGAACCGGACTGGGGGGCGAGGTGGGTGCGGTGAATCTCGTGGGCAGTTATCAGTGGACAGTGATCAGTGGGTGGAGCAAAGTCGAGCGCCAGCGAAGGAACAGGCGAAATGGGCAGAACCAAGCCAGGGCGGGGTGATGAGGCGCGATTCGGTTTTGAATCCGCCATGACATTTCTGCATCCTGAAAGTTAACGGGGTATCGTTTATGAACTGCAGGGGATTTTTCAATAACGAATCATCATAGAAATAAAAAGAATCTGCGCGGCTTAAAACCTTTACATGCGGGCTGTTTGATGTATCATTCGCGCATCAATGGCGTTTTTCGCGGCTCGTCCACCGCGGGAGGCGCTGTTAATCTTTAATCCACAAAACGAAAGGTAGTTATATGAATGTCCAAGCAGCCAAGTTCCTATCTGTCTTCTAAGTTGGAAGGTCGCCTGAAAGCCGATAAAAGCGGAAACAGCATCTTTGCCGCCGAGCCCATCACGAAGGGCGAGTTGGTCGCTGTTTTCGGCGGCGTTGTGTATGAATGGGAGACCTTTATCCACCTGCCCGAACGTGAGCGCACCTTATGCATCCAGGTCGAAGACCGTCATTTCCTGGTGCCGCGCCCCATTGGTGAGGGAGATTATGTCAATCACTCGTGCAACCCGAATGCCGGTCTTTCGGGCCAGATTGGACTCGTTGCCATGCGAGACATCCAAATCGGCGAGGAAGTTTGTTTCGATTACGCCATGAGCGATACCATGCCGTATGACGAATTCGAATGTCTATGCGGCGCGCCGACCTGCCGTCACATTGTCGGCGGCAATGACTGGCAGCGTCCTGAATTGCAGAAACGCTATGCGGGCTTTTTTGCGCCGCACGTCCAGCGCAAGATCGACGCGCAGAAGGCGGAGCAGCGCGCCTTCGAACGGGCAATGCGCGAAAAGACCCGCGGAAGTTACGCGGGCAAGGTCGCAGCGCCGAGCGTGGCGTTCAAGTAAAAAAAAACCTTCATCGGACTCCAACGTCTCCTGACGTTGGAGTTTTTGATTCAAAGTAAAAATCGGAAGATTTTTAAGTCCGCGCTCCGCTACCGAAACGGACGCCTTCCCCGCACAAGAAACAGCGTGTAAAACAAGGCAAGACCCGCCCCGCCGAATAATCCTTGCCCAAGCAGGGTGTGCGCATCGTACAGAATCGCGCCTGCAATGAGTAAGCCTAAAAACACAATACCGCCCGTTAGACGATTGACCGACCTTTCCAGATAACTGATCTGCAAATTGACCAGCGGCGCTTCCACGTTCAACCCTCCGCGTTCGATGCGTGTGAGAACCCGCTCCGCTTTGCCGGGGATGGCGATCAGGGTCTTGAGCAATTCGCCTGCTTCATTCAGGAATGTATCAAAGACCGAACCGCCTTCGCCTTCGGTTAGTTTTTTGGCATACGGAGCGAGTTGCAGCCACAAATTAAAATCAGCATTCAAGCCGGTACACATGCCGGATAAAATCCCGATGGTACGCCCCAGAAGCAAAAGATTTTCAGGGACTTGAAACGGCATGGATGTCATCAACTCGCGGAACTGCAAGCCGAACTTCATCATGTCGCTATGTTGGATGCTGCGCAGCTCGTTCATGCTCATGCCCCAGAATCGCTCAAAAACCTGGGCGCTGGCTTCTTCCAATAATTTTGTGTTCGCGCTTGGAAGTAATACCCCAAGGGTTTTGTAGGCTTGAATCAAACGCGCAGAATCTTGCAGCCCAACCGCGATGACTGTTTCGCGCAAACCCTCGACAAGTTTTTCCGGCATTCGTCCGACCATGCCAAAGTCAATGAAGGTCAGGCGGAATTTGGTAAAGCCGTCGGAATCTTTTTCATCCAACGGCAGGATGAACAGATTGCCGGGATGCGGGTCGGCGTGAAAAAATCCATCTTCGAAGATCTGCTTCAAATAGGTTGCCAGTAATCTCTCTGCAACTGTTGCGCGGCTAATGCCCGCCTCCGTGATCGCATCGTAATCGGTGATCTTGATGGAAGCGACATCTTCCAGCGTCAACGTGCGACGAGTAGAGCGGTTCCATACTACCCGTGGGACGTGGACGCCTCCATCGTCTTTGAAGTTGGTTGCAAAGGTCTCGGCATTTTTCCCCTCTGAGAGATAGTCCAATTCGGCGTTCAGAACGGCGGCGAATTCCTCCACAATGGCAGGGACATCTGCCCGGTCGCTGACAGGTTTATAGCGCTTGAGCCAGCCACCCACTACCCGTATTGCGGACATGTCCACTTCCACGATCTGCTCGATGTTCGGGCGCAGGATTTTCACCACGATATTTTCAAATCCCATCGCTTCAGCTTCGTTGGGAAGCAGCTTTGCGCGGTGGACTTGCCCCAATGAGGCGGCGGCGACGGGGTCTTTCTCAAAGGTAAGAAAAACTTTTTCGATGGCAGAACCAAGCTCGAGTTCGGTTTGGAGGCGAATGGGCTCGTAGTCCACGGGCGGAACTTCATCCTGCAAACCGGATAGTTCATCCGTAATCTCGGGCGGAAGCACATCCAAACGTGCCGAAAGGAACTGCCCCACTTTGATCATCACGCCACCAAGGCGAATCGCCAGCGCGCGGAAACGAATGGCAATATTTTGCAGCCGCCGCGGACGAGTATTTTTTACCCAAGCGCCGAACCCAATGCGCCGCAAAAAAATATCCCAAAAGATAATGCTCGCGGTAACGCGGGCAAAGAACAGAACGATGCGCCAATAACGCACCTGTAAAATGGTTTTCATGAAGCCTCCATGCTGGGTAATTGTAAAACAAGTCTATAGACTTGTTTTACGCATTTCCTACTTGACAACTCATCCCACTCTCATGTAAACTGACAGAGTAATTAAATTTCAAAAGAAAGGAACGCACTTCAATGTCGTTACGTCTTCTACAAACCAGGAAAGTCAACCGAATAACCCATTTCCCCGAAGTGCGCCCTTCAACAGGCTCAGGACAAGTCTATTGACCGTTTAACCACGGCTTAATTTCCTGTGTCTTTCCAAACACGGCGCACCCGCGCCGTGTTTTTTTATTGTCTATCATCGTCATTGCGAGGAGGGCGACAGCCCGACGAAGCAATCTTGTGACTAATTCATGGGATTGCGAGTGGCGCTCAAGCGCCACTCGCAATGACGGAACGGAATTAACTATGAACCTCTCATTCAAATCCTACTGGAACCTGCTCTCTGATCACATCCGCCCACAACGCGGACGGTTCACTTTGCTTGCCGTGATGCTGTTCAGCAGTATCGGCTTGCGCATCTTCGCGCCGCAGATCATGCGCCGCTTTATCGACTCGGCGCTGGCAGGCGAAGCTCTCTCCACGCTCACATGGACGGCGGTTGCCTTCATCGGCATTGCTTTGCTCCAACAAGGCGTTCACATTCTGGTGACTTACCTCGGCGAAAATGTGGCATGGACAGCCACCAATGCACTACGCGCTGAGTTGGCAGAACACGCCCTCAAACTCGGCATGAAATTTCACAACGACCACACACCCGGCGAGCTGATCGAGCGCATCGACGGCGACGTGACCGAGCTGGCAACCTTCTTCTCGCAATTCGCGCTAAACCTTGTGGCGAACGGACTGCTGCTGATCGGCATCCTCGTCACCCTCTCGCTTGAAGATTGGCGCGTGGGCTTGGCTTTTGCCGTGTATTCCGCGATCACCATCGGCGTGCTTGGCAGGCTCAAAGACATTGCCGTGCCGCATCAAAAAGCGCGGCGCGAAGCCGAAGGTCAGATGTACGGTTTCATCGAAGAGCAACTGGCTGGCACCGAAGACATCCGCTCGAGCGGCGCGGTCGGATTCTCCATCCGCGAACTCTTCCGCCATCAAGCCGAGATTCTCAAGCACAACCGTCTCGCGCACTTCAAACGCTGGATCATCGAAAACGCGATGGGCTTGGCGCTCACCACTGGAACCCTGCTCGCCATCACCAGCGGATACTGGCTCTTCACTTTGGGCGTCGTCACCATCGGCACGGTCTATCTCTTCGTCCACTATCTCAACCTGCTCGAAGAACCCTTCTGGGCGATGACACATGAGATCGAAAGTTTTCAAACCATTGGCGCTTGCGTTGAACGCCTGACCGAGTTCAAACAGTTCCAACCTGAAACCAAGAACGAGACCGGCAAAGTGATCAACTCACATCCGCTCGCATTGGAATTCAAGGAGGTGACCTTCTCCTATAACGGCGACGACTCGGTCATCAAACGCCTCTCACTCGACCTCAAGCCTGCTTCTGTTTTAGGGTTGCTTGGTCGCACCGGAAGCGGAAAGACCACCCTCGGACGGTTGATCTTCAACTTATACGATGTCAACGAAGGCAGTATCAAGATCAACGGCGAAGATTTGCACAACATCCAACTCGACTCGCTGCGGCAGAACATCGCCATCGTGACGCAGGATGTGCAACTCTTCCGTGCCTCCGTCCGCGAGAACCTGACCTTCTTCGACCGTTCGATAGCAGATGAAAAGATCATCACCACCCTCGAAAACCTCGAACTCGGCGACTGGTTCCGCACCCTGCCAAACGGTCTGGACACTGAACTGGAAACAGGATCAAGGTCACTGTCCGCGGGTGAGGCGCAGTTACTGGCATTCACACGAGTCTTCTTGCGAAATCCGGGTCTGGTCATCCTCGATGAAGCCTCATCCCGTCTTGACCCTGCCACCGAGCAAAAACTCGAACATGCGATAGACAAACTGTTGAAAGGACGCACCGCCATCATCATCGCCCACCGACTCGATACCCTGCACCGCGCCGACGATGTTCTCATCCTCGATAACGGCTCCGTGCTCGAATACGGAGACCGCAAAAAACTGGCATCGAACCCGAACGCAAGGTTTTATCAATTGCTGCAAACCGGTTTGGAAGAAGTATTGGCGTAAATGTCAAAGGACCAGGGTCCCCAAGCCAATGTTTAGTGAAAACGAAAAGGGCGAGGAGACCTCGCCCCTACCAAGGAATTTTTATCTATGACCGAAACAACCCTCAACCCAAAAGACCTCAACATCCCCGCCTTACCCGCGTGGAAAGTTGTGCTTGAACTCATCCGCTTTCGCCCCTGGCTGTGGATCGTTGACCTCGTCAGTGTCGCGCTCATCCGCTTCTGCTGGCAGGTTGCGCCCGCGCTCATCATCAAAGCCTTCTTCGACATGCTGACAGGCGAAGCTACGCTGACCTTTGGCGTCTGGGCAATTGTCGCATTTCTCGCCGCCACCTGGGTCGGACGTGTGTTCGCCAGTTACGGTTTCTACTACGCCGATGTGCCCATCTTTGCAGACATGGGTACGCTGCTGCGCAAGAATCTGCTCACGCATATTCTCAAACGCCCCGGCGCATCGCAACTGCCTGACTCCGCGGGTGAAGCCGTAAGCCGTTTCAAAAACGACGTACAGGAATTACCGCTCTTCGTCATCCTCATCAACGACGTCATGGTCGGTTTGGCAATCATCGCTGTCTCCATCGTGTTGATGACTCAGATCAGCCCGTCGGTCACGATCATGGCGCTCATTCCACTGGTCATCGTCGGCATCATCGCCAACATCGCCACAAGGCGCATCGAACATTACCGCACCGCCTCGCGCCAATCCGCTGGCAAAGTGACCGGCTTCATCGGTGAATTTTTCGGCGCGGTACAAGCCGTAAAAATTGCCACTGCCGAAAAGAATATCATCGGACATTTTCACAAGATCAATGACGAACGCCGTAAGTTAACCGTCCGCGAAAAACTGTTCGACGAAGTGTTAGGCTCGCTCTATCGCAACACATCCACGCTGGGCACGGGCGTCATTCTTGTGCTGGTCGGTCAATCCATGCGCACGGGCAACTTCACCCTCGGCGATTTCTCGCTCTTCGTCTATCTCCTGCAAAGCATGGGCGACCTCACCACTTTCGGCGGTATGCTCTGGGCGCGTTACAAACAAATGGATGTCTCCGTCAAACGCATGTACCGCCTGATGGAAAACGCCCCGCTGGATGCGCTCGTCGAACACGCAAAAATTGATTTGGATGGCGACCTGCCCGATGTGACCTACACGACAAAAACCGCCTCAGACCGACTGAATGAGCTGGTCGCTGACCATCTGACCTTTCACTACCCGAATTCGGTCAACGGCATCGAAGACATTTCACTCAAAATCAAACGCGGCTCGCTAACGGTTATTACCGGTCGCATCGGTTCTGGCAAAACGACTCTACTGCGCACATTGCTTGGTCTGCTCCCTGCCGACTCTGGTGAAATCCGTTGGAACGAACAGGTCATACCTGACGCTAGCAATTTCTTCGTCCCGCCAAGATGCGCCTACACCGCACAAGTTCCGCGCTTGTTCAGTAACAGCTTGCGAAATAATATTTTGCTCGGCATGAACAAAAGCGACGACGAGATATACAAAGCGACCAAACTCGCGGTCATGGACAGAGACTTGGAAATTCTCGACGATAACCTCGAAACGATGGTCGGCTCACGCGGTGTCAAACTCTCTGGCGGACAAGCCCAACGCACCGCCGCCGCCCGCATGTTCATCCGCGAACCGGAACTGGTCGTCTTCGATGACCTCTCCAGCGCGCTGGACGTGGAAACTGAAAAGCAGCTTTGGGAGCGCATCTTTGAAACAGGCAGCGAACTGACATGCCTCGTCGTCTCCCATCGCCGCCCGCTTTTGAGGCGCGCCGATCACATCATCGTCCTCAAAGACGGCAAAGTCGAATCCGAAGGCACACTCGATGAACTCTTGGAAAAGAGTCAGGAAATGCGTGAACTTTGGAAATTGGAAAATGAATAATTCACGTAGGGGCGCAGCAATGCTGCGCCCCTACGGAAGAACAGGATAACAATCATGACCCAACCTACCTCCTCTGACCTAATCCGCCTAACCCGCGAAGCCTTCAACCGCGCCATTGCCGAGAAGGATGCCAAGCGTATCCGCCCGTTGCTGGCTGCAAGCTATCATCTGGTAACCGGTCGCAGCGACCAGCTCCACGGCGCCGACGAGGAAGAAATACGTTGGGCAGAGCTTTTCCAAAACGACCCAACTGCCGTCTATCGTCGAACCCCGCGGGAGATCACCGCCAATGATTCGTGGGGTATCGCTGAAGAACTAGGCAACTGGCAGGGCGAGTATTCGATCAACGGAACTCTCGTCCACGCCTCGGGTGTCTACGCCGCCAAATGGCAACGGACACAAAATGGTAACTGGGTTTTGCAGGCAGAAGTTTTCACTACAATTAAGTATGATGATGCCTGCATCCCGCCTGACCCATTGCGTAATTGGCGTTCTCTAACGCCAATGGGCGCGTAAGAGAACGCGCCCTACGCGCCAATAATAAGAAAGACAATCTCATGGACATCATCACAGGAAAGATACTGAAACTCAACAACTGGGAAGACGGAAAAAGTATCGGTCTTGCCAAAGAAGCTGGCAACAAAATGATCGCCTCCGGCATGGAACGTGAAGCGGCTCTAGCCGCGCTCGAAGCAGTTCGCACCAACCCGGGCAACTTCCTCGCCGACAGTTTGCTCGCCGACCTCGCCCGCGAGATTCTGCGCAAGAATAAAAACAACGAGCCGACTGAAGAAACGCTACGCGAGTCGCCCCTGCCCTTCCCCATCTGGGGCACGGACAATATCGACCCGGAAGCCATCAAGCAAATGGAAAACGCCATGCGCCTGCCCGTGACTGTCACCGGCGCGCTCATGCCCGATGCCCACGTTGGCTACGGTCTGCCCATCGGCGGTGTTCTCGCAACCGAGAATGTTGTCATCCCCTACGCCGTCGGTGTGGACATTGCCTGCCGTATGCGCCTCTCGCTGTACGAGGTCTCGCCGATCCTCATCGGACAGAAGAAAGGCCTATTCGAAAATGCGCTCATGGACGAAACCGCCTTCGGCATGGGTGCAGCCTGGAAAGGCAGCAAACGCGCCCAGCACGAAGTCCTCGATGACGACGCCTGGTTTGCAACACGCCAGCTCAAGACTCTCAAAGACACCGCCATGAATCAACTCGGCACCAGCGGCACAGGCAATCACTTCGTCGAATGGGGTTCGTTCCGTTTGCATGAAGAGATGTTTGGCTTAAAACCCGGCGAGTATCTTGCCTTACTTTCACACAGCGGCTCACGCGGAGTTGGTGCGAAGATCGCAGACCGCTTCAGCAAGTTGGCAAGAGAAAAGCATCCCGATCTTGATCCCAGCGTCAAACACCTCGCATGGCTCACATTAGATTCAGAAGATGGTCAGGAATACTGGCTTTCGATGGAACTGGCGGGGCGTTTCGCTTCGGCGAATCATTACATCATCCACAAACGCGTGGCGGCAGCCGTTGGGCTAAAGGAAGTAGCGGTGGTCGAAAATCACCACAACTTTGCATGGCACGAGAAACTCCCTGACGGGCGCGACGTCATCATCCACCGCAAGGGAGCCACGCCCGCGGGTGCTGGCGTTCTCGGCGTGATCCCCGGCTCGATGGGAGATGCAGGCTACGTCGTCCGCGGAAGAGGCGTGAGCGAGTCGCTTGAGTCGGCTTCACATGGAGCCGGTCGCCGCATGAGCCGCAGAGTTGCCATCAACTCAATCAGCAAACGCGAACGGGATGATTACCTCAAAGAACGCGGCGTCACCCTGCTCGGCGGCGGCATCGACGAATCACCTCAGGCGTACAAACAGATCGAAGACGTCATCACCGCCCAGCACGATCTGGTGGATGTGATCGGCAAGTTCACCCCGCGCATCGTCCGCATGGCGGATGAGCCGGGCGATATCTAGGAACCCCACTGCCGCCGGGGACGGGGACGGCGGCGGGAGCAGAGTCAAAAGGTCACGGAAAAGCAAGAATTTTCCGTGACCTTTTCGTTATAATGAACCCAACAATTAAGACCCCAGAGGTTCGCATGGATTTACTCAAAGACCCCTACTTTCAAGACCTGCTCATGAATTTCTCACAGCAGGCAGACCCGGCGGAACGAAAAAAAATCGAAGATGCGATCTGGAACCAATACGGCACAGAGAATACGATTCTGGTGCTGGATATGTTCGGGTTCTCTTTGCTGACCCGCAAGTACGGCATCATCCATTACCTCTCGATGATCCGCCGGATGCAGTTGACCGTGGAGCCGATCATCACCGGTCACGGCGGCTGGGTGGTCAAGTTCGAGGCGGATAACTGCTTTGCCCTGCTGCCCGACCCGCTTTCGGCGGCGCGCGCCGCCATCTCCATTCAACACGCTTTAAATGCGGCGAACCTCCTTACCGATGAAGAACTCGATATCCATGTCGCCATCGGCATAGACTACGGGAAGATTCTGATCATCAACAACGAGGATATTTTCGGCGACGCCGTCAACCGCGCCTGCAAGCTGGGCGAGGACGTGGGACACGCGGACGAGATTCTCATCACCAAACAGGCAATGGAACGCATATCCAGGGAGGCGGAAATCGAGGGCAACGCGGTCGAGATCAGCATCAGCGGGATGAGCATCCCTGCGTATTCAATTCAATACAAGCCGAGGGCAGACGAAGAGTTGGATTAAAAGGCGGTACGGCAATCAACAGGCTGAATCAGATCCACAGGTCCAAAAGCACGCCAATTCCCGTCATGACAAATGGCAGGAAGGTCGCGGCAATTACCCGGTAAACATCCCAGTTTTCAAAGGGCCATGTGGGGGCCTTTTCGGCCAATTCGAGCATGGAGCGCAGGGCGGCAATATGACTGTCTTGATCGAGCCTTTTATCTATTGCCAGGTCCTTCATCAACCGGTCGTATTCATCTTGAAGCGAATCCGATATTTGGCGGACGGCATCCATCCGGGAGATCAGCATACTTCGATGCGCCTGCCAGAATGGAAGCGAAAAAGCCAGCGGGATGAGGAGCAGGTAAAGAATTAAGTAGATCGCATCCTCGGGGAAAAGCGGCTTGCTCCAAAAGAATCGCATCGCAATGAACATGCCCAACACCCCGCCAAACCCCGCAAACCATAACCCATAACGAGTGATCGTCTCAAAGGATTCGCTGTACCGGGACTGCCCGATCAGGACCGGCAGTTTGATGTGCAGGTAGGCTCGGTTCAAGTTGAACGCCATCGTCATATGCCTTGCCACCGCAAGGATGATGAGATAGAACAGGAGAAACCGCGATAATTGCAGGATGACCGCCATCAACCAGTTGTAGCTATACCATCGAACTCCCATTAAATCGACGACAAAAGAAAACCCCAACGCCATCACCCCCGCGCCCGCCAAAGCCCCAGCCAGCCACATACGCGAAGTGGCATGGGCAATTCGCGCGGCGCGCAACACTCCGCCTTGCAGATCGCCGGGCAGGAGCGGGAGCGCCTTCCGGTACACCCCGGCAATCTGGCCCGGCTGCCAGATGTAAAATAACATCACAACAGGGTGAATGAACAAAAACCCCGCCATATTGACCCGGTCTGCGATGCTGCTGCGGTCCAGCCCTTCGCGCGGCAGGAGAACGCCAAACAGGGCGGGAAGCGCAAACATGTAAACGGCAAAGGTCGAAAAACTCAAGAGCGCCGCCTGCCAGGGTTTAATTTTTAAACGAAAGAGGAAGCGCCCGAGCGGATCCCTGCCAATCACATCTTGAGAGGTAATCGAAGTTTCCATGCGCGTTCCTCCGTTGAAAGTTGGGGGCATTTACGACGTTATTTTTTCCAGCACATCGATCGCATTTTGGATCCGCTTCAAGCAAACATCCCGCCCGATGATCTCCATCGACTCGAACAGCGGCGGGCTGACCTTTTGCCCGGTGACGGCGACGCGCAGGATGCCGAAGACCTGATTGGCGCTGAATCCGCTCTCTTCGACGTATGCCCGCATGGGCGGTTCGCTTCTTTCGTGACTTATATCTGGTTGCGCTCCCAGAATCTGATACGCCCTTCGAGCGATCTCCGCCGACTGCTTGGCATCCAGTCCTTTGGCGATGAGGTCTTCAGGGTTGGGCGTCACTTCGTCTTTGAAGAAGAATGCGCCGAAGGAGATGCAGTCATCCAGTGTGACAAGGCGTTCGCGCAAGAGCGGAATCATTTTCAACAACACATCATCGCGGAAGTTGAGTCCCTCACGGGTGAAATAAGGCTTGAGACGGGCTGCCAGGTCATCGGTCCGCATGAGCCGGATGTGCGTCGCGTTGAAGTGATCCAACTTTTGGAAGTTGATCGCGGCAGGAGAGGGAGTCAAAGAGTCGATGCTGAATCTTTCGATCATCCGATCCAGGGTCATCACATCGTCTTCGGGCACGCCCCAGCCCATGAGCGCGATCCAATTGAGAACACCTTCGGGGGTGTAGCCGAGTTCCTGCATGTCGCCGAGAAAAATGGAATAGCCGTCCTTCATCGCTTCGGCGCGGTCGCGTTTGCTCATTTTGCCCTTGCCGCTGGGTTTGAGGAATACCGAAAGATGCGCAAACACCGGCTCGTCCCAGCCAAACGCGCGGATGATGTGAATGTGCAGCGGCATGGACGGCAGCCACTCGGAGCCGCGGATGACGTGCGTGATTTCCATCAAGTGATCGTCCACCATCGCGGCGAGGTGATAGGTGGGCAGACCATCGGACTTCAAGAGAACGGAGTCGTCGAGGGCGGAATTTTCGGTGGTGATGGAGCCGCGCAGCAGGTCTGCGGTGGTGATCGAACCTTCCTTCGGCATCTTGAAGCGGATGACGTATTTCTCGCCCGCGTCCACGCGGCGGCGCGCTTCGGCGGAATCGAGCGCGCGGCAGGTTCCGTCGTAGCGCGGGTTTTGTTTGTTCTTCATTTGTTCCTGGCGCACTTTATCCAGGCGATCAGGGGTGCAAAAGCACGCAAACGCTTTTTCCATTTCGACAAGTTTCCAGGCGTGCTCGTGGTAAATGGCGCGGCGCTCCGACTGGCGGTAGGGGCTGTGCGGTCCGCCGATGTCGGGACCTTCGTCGTACTGCAAGCCAAGCCAGCGCAGTCCGTTGATCAGTTCCTGTTCCGCGCCGGGCTCGTAGCGTTTCTGGTCAGTATCTTCGATGCGAAGGATGAATTGTCCGCCCAGGCGGCGGGCAAGCAGGAAGGGGTAAAGCGCCGAGCGGGCATTGCCGATGTGCATACGTCCGGTGGGAGATGGGGCAAAGCGGGTGCGGGCAGGTTTTGTAGACAAGAGTTTCTCCATGAAGGTGAGATGGGAAGTGGAAAGTGGAGATTAAAATTCCAATTCTTTTTGGCGCATGACGACGGATTCCACCAGCCCGATTCCGATCATCAGCGCAGTGAGACCCGAACCGCCGTAACTGACAAATGGAAGCGGCAAGCCGGATACCGGCAACAGGTTGAGATTCATGCCAATGTTGACCGCGCCCTGAAAAAAAATCAGCGTGGCGACGCCGATGGCAAGCATGGAGCCTGCCACGTCCCGCGCCTTTTGCGCCGCGCGGATACAGCGCCAGACGACAACGCCCAGGGTCAGGATGATCAGAACGCCGCCCACCATGCCAAACTCCTCGGAGGTTGCCGCGAAAATGAAGTCGGTGTGGCGGACTTTCAAGAAGCGCAACTGGGTTTGCGACCCGTACCCATATCCCTGCCCGAGCAGTCCGCCCGAACCGACGGCGATCAGAGCCTGTTGCACGTTGTAGCGGTTGCCGAAGGTGTCGTCGGGGTTTGGCACCACGAAATTGACGATACGCTCCTGCTGGTATGCCTGCAAACCGGGTATTTTTACGCCCAGCACCGAAAGGGCGATGACGGTTCCGAGCAGGATAAAACCGGCAGCCGCGGCAATGACCACATGCCGGATCTGAATCCCGTTCACCCAAAGCATGACCACCAGGATCACAGACAGCACCATCACATTCGAGAGGTTCGGCTGGAGCAGAATTAACCCGATGATCCAGACTCCACGCAGGACGGCGCCGAAGACCCACTTCATGTCGCGGGGCTGGTCGCGGGTCACGTCGAAATACCTCGCAAGGACGATCAATGCGACGATCTTGGCAAATTCGGTCGGTTGAAGGAACAGGACGCCGACCTGAAACCAGCGCTGCGCCCCGAAAGCCGTCTGACCAAAACCTGTGAGGGTGAGCAGGAATCCGAGGATCACGAGATGAATCGGTCTGTACAGGGCGATCCAGTAACGGTAGTCGATGGAGGCGAGAAAAAAGATCAGAACCACGCCGAGGAGGGCAAAATACACCTGGCGGGTGATCAAAGGCTGGAGGACTTCATTCCCCGCAATCGCCGAACGGATCATGACCGTGCCGAAAGCCGAAGCCAGCACCACCGCGCCCAGCAATAGAAAATCGAAATTTCTCCAGGAAAGACTACGTTCCATTTTTCAACATGAACGCCCGCAGACGCGCAGGCGCATCCATGCCTCGCCCCGTCATCAACCCGCCCGGTGGCGGGATGAACTCTTCAAGGGAATATCCGCCACGAGCCGCTGGGAGCGTCCGTCTTTTTCAAGTTCGATGCGCACGGCATCCGGGTCGATCTCGATGTATTGGGAGATCGCTTTCAGGAGGTCGTCTTTCAAAGACTCCAATTGTCCCGGGGTCAGGTCGGTGCGGTCATGCACCAGCACCAGTTGCAGGCGTTCCTTTGCGCTGCTTGCGCTCCGTTTGCGTGTGAAGAAGTCCATGTTACTTCCTCCCCGCCAGGCGTTGGATGGCGTTCCACAGTCCGCTTTGCGGGGCAAGGTCCATGAAGGGCACGTCGTCGCCTTGAAGGCGCCTGGCGATATTGCGGAATGCCATGCCCGCGCGGCTTTTCGCATCGGTCACAATGGGCGTGCCGCGGTTCGAACCGATGATGACATTCTCATCCTCGGGAACGATTCCAATCAAACGGATTCCGAGCAGGTCGAGCACGTCTTCAGCCGAAAGCATGTCGTTATTCTTCACCAGCGCCGGGTTGAGACGGTTGATGATGAGCGCCGGGTTGCTTTTCTCCTCCGCTTCGAGAATGCCCACCACCCGGTCGGCATCGCGCACCGCGCTAACCTCGGGGTTGGTCACCACCAGGACGCGGTCTGCGGCGGCGATGGCGTTTCGGAATCCGCGCTCGATGCCCGCCGGTGAGTCGATGATGATGAAATCGGCGTCCGGCTTGAGGTCGTTGCAGATGCGCACCATGTCCGAAGGCGAAACCGCGTTCTTGTCGCGCGTCTGGGCGGCGGGGATGAGGTACATCTCCGGGTAATGCTTGTCGCGGATCATCGCCTGCTTGAGTTTGCAGCGCCCTTCGATGACGTCCACAATGTCGTAGACGATTCGGTTCTCGAGACCCATCACCACGTCGAGGTTCCGCAAGCCAATATCGCCGTCAATGCAGACGACCCGTTTGCCGTCCATGGCGAGCGCGGTGGCAAGGTTGGCGACCGCGGTGGTCTTGCCCACGCCGCCTTTTCCGGAGGTAACAGTAAATACTTGTGCGGTCATATCATTTCCTGGGTGTGGTTTCGCCGGGATGCCAGAGTTCGGCTTGCAGTTTGCCGTCCTTGTTGATGCTGGCAACCTCGGGTCTTGGGTCTTTTTGCGGTTTCAACGAGGCGGATGTTTCGCCCGCGATGCGGATCTGATTGGCGGAAAGGTCGAGTGCGCAGATGAACGCCTCGCGGCTGCCTTTTGCGCCCGCATGGATCACGCCTCTCACCCGTCCCCAAACGATGACGTTCCCATCGGCTATGATCTCCGCCCCGGGGTTGACATCGCCATAAACGACCACATGACCGGGGTATTCGATGCGCGTGCCCGAGCGGACGGTTTTGGCAACGAATAGGGCAGTATCGTCCGGGATGGTTTCAAGCACATGGCGCGATTCTTCGGGGCGGGGCTTGGAAATGCGCGTGGCAAGTCCGAGGAGTTGGGCTGTGCTTTCGGTGGTCGGCGATTCGCTGACGACCGCCCAAAGGGTGATATTTCTCTCCGAGAGCCAGTCGCGCAATTCGACAAGGTCGTTCACTTTCAGTATCTGCGTCCCCACATCCATGGCAAGCCGCGCTCCCTGAAAGAAAGCCGAACGCGCGGTGATCTGTTCCATGAGCGCGCCGCGCTGTTCCTCCCAGGGGGCGTCTGCAAAGGTCGCAAGCAGTCCGTCGCGTATGCCCTTGATTTGAACGATGGCTGTGGATGAATCCATAATCATATTCATTCAGGTTTCGATGTGGAATTATACCTGATGAACTTCCGGGTTTCACGGCAGCGGTGCGCCGGGCGCGCCTCGGGCGATATCGAGCGCCTTGATTTCGAAATATGACTTGATAACCCTTGCCACCATCGGTCCCGCCACGCTTGCGCCTTCGCCGCCGTTGTAGGCAAAGGCGATCACAGCGATCTCCGGGTCGTCGAAGGGCGCGTACGCCAGCGTCCACGAATGGGTGGGCCATGCGCCAAATTGACAACGCTCCGCGGCGCGGGCAACATCGTCGCAGTACTCAGCGGTTCCGGTCTTGCCCGCAACGGCGATCGGGAAATCGAGAAACAGGTCGTACAGGGTGCCGAAGGCAGGGTCGGTGACAGCCAGCCTCGTCCCCGCGCGGACAGCCTGCATCGTCTCCGGTTCGACCACCTTGAAATCATCGATCAGGGCGCAATAGGGTCCCTCGCAGGAATATTCCTGGATAAGCGGATCGACAGTAATGTCCCATTTCATATTTGGCGTATAGGGCGAAATTTGATAACTGCCGGGCGTTTCGAAATCGGTCACAGTGAAATCTTCGGGGTTGAACCACATCGGCACGACATTTCCATCCTCGTCCGTAACCTGCCGCACGACGGTCGGCTGCATGACCTTGCCGCTGTTCGCCACCGTCATGCCAGACATCAGGACCTGCAAGGGGGTTGCCAGCACATAGCCCTGACCCACGCTGGCAATATACGTATCGCCCGTGGACCAGTTCTCGCCCGTGTTGATGCGCTTCCATTGCGGGTCAGGGATCAGCCCGTCCTGTTCGCCGGGAAGTTGTATCCCCGAGGTCTGGTCGTAGCCAATTGCCCGGGCGTACTGTTGCAAACGCTCAATGCCCAGCCCCTGCGGGATTTCATCCTCAAAGCCGCCGCCCAGTTTATAAAAACAAACGTTGCTCGAGTAGGCAATGCATTGCAGGAAACTGATCGCGCCGAAGCCTTCGGGGTTCTGATCGAAGATGTGATCGACGAACGGGCGCGTATTGCGGTCGGTGCATTGATCGGTGGGATTAAAGCGCTCACAAAGCAGCAACTGACCCGGCGCAAGGACAATATCATCCAAATCCACCACCCCTTCATTGAACGCCCCCGTGGCTGTCGATAGCTTGAAGGTGGAGCCCGGCGGGTATTCAGCGGAGATGGCATTGTTCAACAAAGGCTTGCGTGGGTCCTGACTCAACTGCTCATAGTAATAGGCGGGAATAAAACGACTCAAACGGTTGTTCTCATAGGTCGGGTAGGAGACCATTGCAAGAATTTCGCCGGTCTTGGGGTTCATGGCAATGATCACGCCGCTGGAAATGCGAACCTGTCCGAAGTAGGTATTCCAGAATTCAATCTCTTCCAGCAGGGTCGCCTCGGCGGCAGCTTGCAGGCGCGTGTCTATGGTGAGATGGACGTTATAGCCGGGGACCGGCGCAATGGGCGGCTCGAGATTGCGAATCTCCTGCCCGGCAACGTCCACCTGGATAACGCGCAGTCCGTTGCGCCCGGC
Organism: Candidatus Villigracilis adiacens; assembly: GCA_016703605.1. Lineage (GTDB taxonomy): Bacteria > Chloroflexota > Anaerolineae > Anaerolineales > Villigracilaceae > Villigracilis > Villigracilis adiacens. Next base: position 250,544 of record JADJBU010000022.1, read on the forward strand.
AAGAATATCTTGAAGGGAGGTTTCGACGCCGGCATAACCGATCTTGTCGCGGTTGGGAATAAAGCCCTTTGCGCTCAACTCCTCCTCCAACGACGCGGGGATGGGGCCCAAAAAGCCGATGATGTGGGAGGTCAACGAGCCGGTGGGATAATCGCGAATCGGTTCGATCTCGACGCTGACTCCGGGCCAATCCATTTTCTTTTCCTCGACGACCCGGGCGATATCCTCCGAGACGTTGCATTGGATTTTCACGGAACTGTACGGCGCAAGCGTATCCTGCAACGCCACCAACTGGCCGATGCTCGGACCCGGCACGCAGGCAGCGAATAGTTTTGCCTCTTCCAGCGATTCTTCCGTCATCAAACCGCCGGGCACTCCCAAAATCAAGCCCTCGGTGGGCGTGTCTTCATTTACAAAACTTCCAACAGGAACACCAACCAGTTCCGATAACTCACGATAAATTCGCTGGATATCAGAGTCGTCCTCCGGCAGGTTGGCGGGTGTGACAACCACATTGTACGAGGCGATGTTTCTTGCAAGGATGTAGCCGTTGCGATCGTAGATGATGCCGCGCGGCGCGGGGATGCTGACGTCGAGGGTGAAATTATCGACGGCGCGCTCGCGGTATTGGTTGCCGTCCAGCAATTGCAGGTTAACCAAGCGTGAGACAAACCCGGCAAGCGTAAGGGTCACTACAACGTAGATCAGACCCAGCCGCCACGGCTCGAAACGCAGGGGGCGCGATTGGGAGCCCGCGCTCATACCTGGTCCTCGAGCGGGTAAACCCAATGGGATAATTCGCGCATGGATGAGTAGATGGGAATGGAAAGAAGCATATTTAACAACAGGCTGGGAAGGGTGATCAAGCCCATCACTTCGCCGAAGGCAAAGGATGCGCCCAGAAATCTCAATACGATGAAGGAAAGGGCGTGAAAGAACAGGGTGCCAAAGAAAACAACGCTGAACATTGCCAGCAGGGGAGCCTGCCAGACCCGGCGTTGCAGCACGCGCGCAAGGAACAGAACCCCAAAATATCCCATGATGATGACGGCGAGCGGCAGGTTCGAGACAAACCCAAGCAGCAGGCAGGTCACCGCGCCCCAATGCCACGCGGAATCGACTCGCTCCTGCAGAGACCATGCGGCAAGCAGAACGAGCAGCAGGTCGGCATACCCGGAAAGCAACCGCACCTGGCTGACAACCGAGGATTGCAGGATCACGCCCAGGATCAATAAAGGGAAGGCGATCAGGTTACGCATGGGATGTCATGGGATGGGGGTCGTCACCGGCTCGAGCGGGGTGATATCCACCGGGCGGAAGTTGGTGATGACCAGTACGATCTCGAGGCGGGAAAAATCAACGGCGGGTTGAACCGTCGCCTGTTGAAACAACTCGAATTCGAGGGAACGAACCGTGACCACCTGTCCAATGATGAGGTCTGCCGGGTATCCGCCGCCCAAGCCCGAAGTCAGGATCAGGTCTCCCGCTTCGACCGTTGCGTTCTGCGAGATCAGGTCGAGGGAAACGTCGCCTGTGACCGACCCATACAAAACGGCGGTGGTATCGGCGTTCTGCAAATAAACATTGACCGAGGATGCGGGGTCGGTAATCAATTGCACGCGCGCGGCATCGGCAATAACGGCATCCACGCGCCCGACCAAGCCCTGGTTTGTGACCACGGGCATCCCGCGCCGGATGTCGTCGTTGGAACCGCGGTTGATGATGATGTAATGCAGAAAGGGGCTTGGGTCGCGCCCGATGACGGAGGCGGCTTTATAGGTGCTTTCGGGGTTCGAGCGCGAAAAATCGACCAGGGCGGCGAGGATTTCGGTTTCATTCACGCGTTGCTGTAATTCGATCAGTTGCGCCTGCAATTGGGATACCTGCGCTTCGAGTTCGGCGTTGCGCTGCCGCAGGGTGACGATGTCGCGCGGCGCGGTGACAAAATCCTGGAAGCCGACGAAGCGGCTTGTGATCCAGCTTTGGATGTCGACCAGCGCAGCGGTAAGCCCGCGGGAGGCGGAGCCAAACGCGCCGCCAAATGCAAGCACAAGAATGCCGCCGACGACCAGGAATACGATTGTCGTTTGAAGGGAGCGGGAATTCATTCCAGTTCTTTCGATGCCCGGCGCAACCGGCGTGAATGGGGAATCATCGCCGATAAGAATACCATAACTGATTGTTCTGGATTAAAGGGAGGTGAGCGGGGGATGAAGGGGTCAGACGTGGCGCGTGCTGCCGCGTTCAAGCCCGATCAGGTAGCGGGTCAGGTTTTCCAGGTCTTCGAAGACGAGCGCCGCGCCGCGCGCCACGCAGGTGAGCGGGTCTTCCGCCACCCATACCCGCAGTTTTAATTCGTCGGTCAGGCGTTCGGCGAGTCCTTGTAGCAGGGCGCCGCCGCCGGAAAGGCAGATGCCGATATCCATCAGGTCGGATACGATCTCAGGCGGGATTTCATCCAGCGCGTCGCGCACCGTATCGATGATGACTTGCACCGACCCGGATAGCGCCTCGCGGATCTCGACCGAGGATACTTCCACTGTTTCGGGCAGACCTGTTACCAGGTTGCGTCCGCGTACTTCCATTGTCTTTTCAGGCTGTAATGGATACGCCGAGCCGATCTGCCATTTGATCTGTTCGGCAATGCCCGCGCCGACAAGGAGGTTGTATTTGTTGCGTAGGTATTGCAGGATGTCCTGGTCCATTTCGTCGCCGGCGACGCGCAATGAACGCGACGCGACCACGCCGCCAGTGGACATGACCGCCACTTCGGTGGTGCCGCCGCCGATATCCACCACCATCGAGCCGCGCACTTCGGCGATGGGAAGCCCGGCTCCGATGGCCGCCGCGATGGGTTCTTCGATCAGCATTGCCATCCGCGCGCCAGACGCCATGACGGCATCGTAGACCGCGCGTTTTTCAACCTCTGTTACGCCGGTGGGTAAGCCGATGATAACCCGCGGACGCGGCAGGGGGACGACGCTTTGTTCATGAACCTTGCCGATGAAATATTCGAGCATGACGCGCGTGACATCGAACTCCGCAATGACCCCGTCGCGGATGGGGCGCACCACCATTACGTTGGCGGGGGCGCGTCCGACCATCTCCTTGGCTTCCAGCCCAATGGCGAGCGGCTGGCGCAATTTCTTGTCCACACTCACCCAGGACGGCTCGTTGATGACGATCCCCTTCCCGCGCACATGCACAAGCGTATTGGCAGTGCCAAGGTCAATGGCGATATCCAGTGAAAAAAGGCCTAACAGCCAGTTGATTGGGTTGAAGGCCAAAATCGGCTCCTATGCTTCGGGGATGGGTTCAGGTAAAACGCGAGGTCATTATACCATGAGGGGAAATCCGCCCTTTTTTTCAATCGCGGCTCAAACGGGGTAAAATTCGGAAAATTTTCAACCGGAGGAATTTATGCCCAAGTTTGCCATTGTTACAGACAGCACATCCTACATCCCGACGGATCTTGCCCAAAAGCACGGGATCACGATCACGCCCCAGGTTTTGATCTGGGAGGAAAGGACCTATCGCGACGGCGTGGATATTCAGCCAGCGGAATTCTATGCCAGGTTGAAGACCGCCAAAGTCATGCCGTCCACTTCGCAGGTCTCGCCCGCCACAATGCAGGAGGTTTTTGAAGGCATTGTTAACAAGGGTCTTTCAGCCCTGGGCGTTTTTATTTCATCGAAACTTTCAGGCACGCTTCAATCGGCGATACAGGCAAAGGATATGATGGGTAGCGCGGGCGAAAAAGTCACCCTCGTGGACAGTCAATCCACAGCCATGGGGCTTGGCTTTCACGCGCTTGCCGCAGCGCGGGCAATGGAAGCGGGCGCGAGTCTCGAAGATTGCGCGGCGCTGGCGGCCAGGGCGCATGAACGGTCGGGGGTTTACTTTGCCGTGGATACGCTCGAGTTTCTGCATCGCGGCGGGCGCATCGGCAGTGCGCAGCGTTTCATCGGTTCGGCGTTGAACCTTAAACCGATCCTGGCAGTGACAGGTGGAAAGGTGGAAGGGATCGAGCGCATCCGTACCAAGGGCAAGGCGCATGACCGGGTTCTCGAGCTGGTTGCCGAACAGGTTAACGGTAAATCAAATATCCGCATTGCCACATTACATGCGAATGCGGCTGACGACGCAAAGAAACTACTCGACCGCGCCGCGGCGGAAGTATCGCCGGTGGAAAGCCTTTTCACCGAGGTCAGCCCGGTGGTCGGGACTCATGCCGGTCCCGGTACGGTTGGGCTGGCGTACATGTTCGATTGACCCGCCTTAGGCGAGTTTCTTAAATCTTAAACTGACCTTACGCGATTTCGTCCGTAGGGGCGACCCGTCAAGGTATAACCCTGAGCCAAACAATAAGAATGGGTCGCCCGTTACCAAAAGTTTTTACAAAATGCGGCTGGGTCGCCCCTACTGCGCAAGGTGAGATCTTAAAACAAGTGCAATTGGTGGTGGTTCTTTGTACATGAAGTAAGTCGGAATGGTATTCCGATTTACGGACGCCATCATTTCACCCGAACCACTATCCAAGTTGCGACAGAGAGCGGGGTTGCCTTCAGTGGGGGCAAATATCAATGGACAGTAAACAGGCTCCGGCTGGGTGTGTGCAGGCAAAACATGTCAGGCACGGAGTCGAAAGTCGGGAGATTTTGCAGTCCACATTGACAACCTTTGCTTGCACACGGTTGGGTCCGGAGCCTGTTTCATTTCCATCCAACGGGTATAATCGCGGGCATGATGCAGAAAATCCCATTGGTGATCGGAATTGCAGGCGGGTCAGGTTCGGGAAAGTCCACCGTTGCCCAGGAGATTCTTCGCAGGGTGGGGACGGGACACATTGCCTATCTCCAGCATGATTCGTATTACAAGGACCTGCGCGTGATGAAGGCGGCGCAGCATTCGGATGTAAATTTCGATCACCCGGACGCGCTCGAAACCGAATTGTTGATCCAGCATATCATCATGCTCCGGGATTTCAAGCCAATCCAGATTCCCATTTACGATTTCCCGACCGACAGCAGAAAAAACGAAACCGTCACGGTGGAGCCGCGCAATGTGATCCTCGTTGAGGGGATTTTGCTTTACGCCGAGCCGGAACTGCGGAGGTTGTTCGACGTTCGGATTTTTGTGGACACCGATGCGGATATCCGCTTCATCCGCCGCCTGAAACGGGACATCACCGAACGCGGACGCAGCACTGAATCTGTGATCGAGCAATACCTGGCAACCGTGCGCCCGGCGCACCTTGATTTCGTCGAACCTTCCAAGCGTTATGCCGATGTCATCATACCCGAAGGCGGGTTCAATACCGCCGCTCTTGACATGGTCACTGCAAGGATCGAATCATTGTTAAAGTAACTCACTTTATGAAGAACGTCCCGAAGGTTGAGTAGGAAATTTCATTGAACCATGAATCCTTCAGGACGGTGGGTGTTATCAGTCAAATAAAAAAGGAGAACCAAATGGCAAAGCAATGGAGCAAGCCCCCTGAAATGCAGATCGACCCGAAGAAGACCTACCGCGCCCGCATGGAGACGGACAACGGTGCGATGGTGATCGAACTCTTCGCGGACAAGGCCCCGGTAACGGTGAATAACTTCGTCTTCCTCGCGCGCGAAGGCTACTATGACGGCGTTATTTTCCATCGCGTCATCGCCAATTTCATGGCGCAGGGCGGCGACCCGACAGGCACAGGGCGCGGCGGACCTGGTTATAAATTCCAGGATGAATTCCACCCCAGCCTGAAACACAGCAAACGCGGAATCCTCTCGATGGCGAACGCCGGACCCGGCACGAACGGTTCGCAGTTCTTCATCACGCATGGGCCGACGCCGCACCTCGATAACCGCCACACGGTCTTCGGTCAAATTGTGGAAGGCGAGGATGTTTTGATGTCGATTCCGGAGCGCGACCCTATGAATGTCGGCGCCCCGGCTGTGAAGATTCTCAGTGTCGCCATCGAAGAAAGTTAGCCCGCCCGGAAAGGCTTCAAAGGTCGGGAAGCCGAAAGGCGCGAAGGTTATAACCGGAACGAAAAGAAAGAAGAAAGAGGAAAGACCGCCTGGCGCGCCAATCGAAGCGCCGCCCGCTTCAAAACCTGAAAACAAACCCCTGACCATCATTCTGCGAATCCTGGCTGTGCTGACGGTGGTTGGCATCACGGTTTACGTTTACAGCATCCGTGACCATGTGGAGGAGTTTGCCGAACTTGGCTTTTTCGGCGCGTTTCTGATCATGCTGATCGCAAACGCCACCGTCATCCTGCCTGCGCCGGGGCTTGCTGTGATCTTTGCAATGGGCGCGGTTTTGAATCCGCTGGGGGTGGGTTTATCGGCGGGGCTTGGCGGGGCGCTCGGCGAGGTGACAGGGTATCTTGCAGGCTACAGCGGACAGGCAGCGGTCGAAAACACCCAGACCTATAAACGCCTGCTGCCCTGGGTGCAGAAGTATGGCGCCTGGGTAATCCTTGTCCTTTCCGCATTCCCCAACCCCTTTTTTGACGCGGCGGGGATTGCAGCGGGAATTGCAAAAATCCCGGTCTGGCAATTCCTGCTTGCCTGCTGGGTTGGTGTGACGATCAAAACGCTGATCTTCGCCTTTGCAGGCGCATATTCCATAGATTGGGTGGCAAGTTTCTACGAGTGACAAAGGCATGACAGGTTTCCGGAAACCTGTCATGCCTTATTTTTCGGGCTCTCTGGTATTTGGTGGGGTCGTCCATTTTTCGACACAGAGATCACGGAGTCCACAGAGAAAAACCTTTAAAATCTCCGCGCTCTCTGTGCGCTCTGTGGCAAAGCGGGTTTCCACCCCACCTAATCCCGAAGAGCCATTTTTCAAAAAGGAGTTAACCATGAGCAACTACGAAACGATAGATGCCTTCATAGCCAAGAATCTGAATCAAAGCCTGGATGAACTCAAACGTTACGCCGCCCAGCCAAGCATCAGCGCGCAGAATTTGGGTCTTAAGGAATGCGCCCAGATCGTGAAGGAAATGCTCGAGAAGCGCGGGTTCACATCACAGATCATGGATACGGGCGGCGCGCCGGTCGTCTTCGGCGAACGAAAAGGCAAAAGCGACAAAACGATCCTGGTCTACAACCATTACGACGTCCAACCGCCCGAGCCGCTCGAATTGTGGGACAGCCCGCCCTTCGAACCGGAGATCCGCGACGGGAAGATGTACGGGCGCGGCGTCAGCGACGACAAGGGACATCTCACCTCCCGTTTGCACGCCATCGACGCGTTCCTTGAAAACGAAGGCGAACTGCCCTGCAATATCAAATTCATCGTCGAAGGCGAAGAGGAAACCTCCAGCGTTCACCTGCACGACTTCATCGCCCAGAACCTCGACCTGCTCAAAGCCGACGCCTGCATCTGGGAATTCGGCGGCGTGGACCACCGCGAACGCCCCCAGCAATATCTCGGCCTGCGCGGGATTTGCTATGTTGAATTATCCGTCACCTCGCTCTCGACCGACGTTCATTCGGGGCTGGGCGGCAGCATCCTGCCCAATGCGGCGTGGAGACTGGTCTGGGCGTTGAACACGCTCAAAGGCGAGGACGAGCGGATTCGCATCCCCGGCTTTTACGACGACTGCGTCCAACCGACCGAGCGCGACAAGGAATTCATGGACAAACTACCCGACATGGCGGACGAATACAAGAAACGCTTCGGCGCGAAGACCTTCATCAAAGGGCTGACCGGCGGCATGGATTTAAAACTCGAAGAGGTCTTCGTGCCCACCTGCACCATCTGCGGGCTGACCAGCGGATACCAGGGACCCGGCTCGAAAACCGTCCAACCGGCACACGCCTCCGCCAAAGTGGATTTTCGTCTCGTGCCGAACCAGAAACCGGATGACATTTTGAAAAAACTGCGCGCCCACCTGGATGCAGAAGGCTTCAGCGACGTCGAGATCAAATTCCTCGGAGGCGAACCCGCGGCGCGGACAGACCCGGATCATCCCTTCGTCAAACTGGTGATCGAAACCGCGGAGGAAATCTACGACGCGAAGATGGACATCGTCCCCATGATCGGCGGCTCGGGACCAAACTACCCCTTCGTCCACGATCTCGGCTTGCCGGTGGTGACAATGGGCATCGGACATCCCGACACGAAAGCCCATGCCCCCAACGAAAACTTCCGCATCGACCTGTACGCCCTGCACGCCAAACATATGGCGCGGGTCATCAACGAATTTGCGAAGTAAAGCAAACTTAAGTTTTCCCGTAACTGCTCAGGCATTTGCATCTCTGTCCTGTCATTTCGAGTGGCGCGAGGCGCCACGAGAAATCTTCCTCAATATTGCGCTGGATTTCTCCTCGCTGGCGCTCGTCGAAATGACGGGCTGAGCAGTTACGTTTTCCCTACTCAAAGTGACCTTTTTCACTCCAAATTCGTGACTTTCTTTTCCCGCTAATTGCGTATAATATTTTTGCAGCAAACTTCACAAGAAAAGGTGTATTGGAGGTAATTATGTTCGTTAGCGAAAGAATGTCCCACCCCGTTATCACCGTCACGCCGGAGACCCCGGTTCACGATGCGCTCGCCATGCTCAAGAAGGAACACATTCGCCGCGCGCCTGTCGTGCAGGACGGAAAGATCGTCGGCATTGTCTCGTCCAGCGACCTGATGAACGCCTCACCCTCGCCCGTCACCAGCCTGAGCGTGTGGGAGATAAACTACCTCATCAGCAAAGTCACCGTCAAACAGGTCATGAGCAGGAAGGTCATCACAGTCGAAGTGGATACCCCCATCGAAGAAGCCGCGCGCATCATGGCGGATAAAAAGATAGGCGGCTTGCCTGTAATGCGCTCGGGCAAACTCGCCGGCATCATCACCGAAACCAATCTCTTCAAAACCTTCCTCGAACTGATGGGCGCGCGCGACAAAGCCCTGCGCGTCACCGCCGAGATCGAAGACAAGCCCGGCTCGCTTGCAAAGATCACCAAAGCAGTCGCCGACGCGGGCGGCAACTTCATCTCCTTCGGGCAATTCAGCGGCGACGACCCATCCAGCAAAATTCTCACCTTCAAAGTCGCCGGGGTCAAAAAGGAAGATATCAAAAAAGTCCTCGGCAAATTCGTCAAAAAGTTCTGGGATATAAGACAGAGTTAGGGATTGCCCATGGGGTGCGTCGCACCAGGATTAATGGGATTCATCCACCGAGGAGATTCGTCTTCTTAAGTGGATTCGCCCACCCGTTTGGTGCGACGCACTTTTCGCATTTCACGCATCCCACGGCGCGACTCCCCGCCCGCGCCCGCCTCTCAACGCCCCGGGAACGGATTCAGCCAACCCGGGCAGAATCTCCGCTGTGGCGGCGAGCAAACCAAAACAGCCCGCGATCATCATGTCGCCGAAGGGGACAGCGAAATAGGGCGCAAGAGATTTACGATTTTCGATTTTGGATTGACGATTGAACATCGAGCGGCGGGGACCTGTGACCACAACGTCGAAGTCATCCCTGCCGAATTCAAAGGCTTGGTCGGAATACATCAACGCGCCGTGACCCATGTCTTCGAAGACATCCTGGTGCTTGAGTGTGCCGTCCGCCAGTTTGCGGATCAGCCCCTCCAACTTCGGCAGGTCGATCTCACCGGTGTGATGCTCGAACACGCCTTCGATCCCTTTTTCCCCCAGCCGAAACGCCAGCGTATGAAAGTTGCCGATATTGCAGATGATTTTACTTTTTCGTTCAGCGGCAACGGAATCAAAGTTTGCGCCCAACACCGCCGCCGGAGCCGTATCCATCACCACGAGCGGACAGTCGAAATTCGGCGCCGAATCCGCGACGGCTTGCAGGCGGGTCATGCTTTTGGGAACATCGCTCGAGAGAAAAGCGAAAGCAGAGAGGGAGTTCCTGGCGCGGATGCGTTCGTCCAGATAATCAAAACGGAATTGCCGGTCTGAGACGCCGGGCGGGGCATTGCCATGATCGAAAACAGCGACGGCAACCGCGGCAAGCTCGTTGAATGAAACGCCGTAATCTGAGAATGTTTTGGAAATCAGCGGGAAGTCAAAATCCCTTAACTCCAAACTTTCCACTTTCCACTTTAAACTTTCAACCTCATCCTCCCCCACGATCTTGATTCCCAACGCCTCCACTTTATCCAATTCATCGTTCAAGGTTGTCGCAGCCGAAGCCGTCATATAGACGGGAATCCCGGCGCGCGCGGCTTCTTCGATTGCCCAGGCTGAGGGTCCGCCCCCCATCTGGTGTCCGCTGAGCAGGATCGGGGTCCGGCTTTGAAGCGTCTGTTTGAGACGGCGATGAACCATCATGGTAGGCGAAGGCAGGACGAGTTTGAATCCGTTCTCGGGGTCGAGATTCGAATCGTAGAGATAAATGTCCTGCGTGCCTGTGCCGATATCTACCGTTAAAATTTTCATAATCTGAGTAAGACAAACTTAAGTTTGTCATGGCTCCGATGCGGGCAAACTTGAGTAAGACAAACTTAAGTTTGTCCTACACCTCGATGCCCAGCCACAGGCGGATGAAATAACCGATGACGAAGGAAAAGACGGCCACGCCCAAACTCAAGCCCGCCATCTCCAGGAACCGTTCGCGGAAGGATTCGCCCTTGGCGACAGAGATGTAATAATTGAAGACCGCGATGATGATGACCGCCGTCAGGAGGGCAATTGCGAGGTCGAGGTAATAGGTTTCGGGGCTGATGAGATAGGGCAGGACAAGCAGGCTGACCGTGATGATGTAGGCGATGCCCGTGTACACGGCGGCGCGGACGGGATGTTTGTTCGTTTTCTCAGAGCGCGTGGAAAGGTACTCGCTTGCCGCCATCGACATGGATGCGGCAATGCCCGTGATAAGGCCGGAAAGGGCGATCAGGTCGCCGCGTTGAAGAGCCAGGGTAAGCCCCGCCAATGCGCCGGTGAGTTCAACGAGGGCATCGTTAAGCCCAAGCACCACCGACCCGGCATATTGCAGGCGCTCCTCGTCGAGCATTTCGATCAATTCGTGCTCGTGTTTGTCTTCCTCCTCCTGGTAGTTGGCGGCTTCGGGAATCTCCTTTGAGACCTCTTCGTAATTTTTTTGCGCCGCCTCCTCCCCCCGTTCCATGAGTTTGATGCCGAAGGTAAAACCAAATACCAGGCTGAGGGCAGTGTAGTACCAGACAGTGAACCAGCGCGGGTTGACATCCTCCCCGGTATATTTCTTCCAGCCATTGTAATGGCGCAGTTCGTCCTCGGCGATCTGGTCGAGCAGGGCGGCATTTTCGGGCGATTTTATGCGCTTTGCCAGCCGCTTGTAGATGTGATATTCGGTGATCTCGGTTTCCTGAAATTTGACGACCTTGCTGCGAATCTCTTCGCTTAATGCCTGCATGATATTTCTCCTTTATTTTGCCTATGCCGATATTTTACGCCATCTCACCGTTAAAAAACGCGCCCGCAAGGGGGCGCATTCTAAATCCATGACCTTTGTTACATCTTTTGCAGGACGAAATACCAATAACGGCGTTTATCCAGGTGCGGCGCGGACTCGAGTGAATCCTTATCCAGCCCGGCCATGTGATAGAACTGCTTGCGCAAAATGCGCGGGACATGATGATCGATAAGCCAGATGCGCCGTTCGCGGTCCAATTCGGTGGCTTTGAGCACATTTTCCGTGATCTCTTCACGGTGGACGACCTTCATGCCAATCGCCTCGACCATGGAATGCCATTCGGCAACCTTTTCTTCGTAGCGCAGGTCGGTGTAAACAAAATGCCCCCCCCTCCGCAGGACGCGCCTGACGTGCTGAAAAAATTTCATCAGGTTCGGGTAATACAGGGATGCCTCGACGTTCAGAACAATGTCGAAGGATTCGTCCGGGAATTTCAGGTCCTCCGCGTTGCCATGCACAAACGTCAAACCGGGGAGGCGGTGATGCGCGCGGCAGAATTCGATGGCTTTCCAGGAAAAGTCCACGCCGGTGTAGGAGCGCGGCTTGAAGTGGCGCGCGATGAAGTCCGCGCCTCCGCCCCGCCCCGAACTGACCTCCAGGGCGTCGGCATTCGTCCAATCCACGCCTTTTGCCACGTGATAATACATCTGCAGCGGATAACGGTGGATTTCGTCCTCCGGTTTCAGCGGAAGCGGCTCCTGCCCCTGGTGATGGGCGGTGTAGCCGAAGTTCATGAAGAGCAGGTCGCGCCGCACATTCAACATGGAAATGAATTCATATTGCAGGCGGGTCAGCAGGCTCTTGAGATTCGGGAAACGATGAAATAGCGCTTTGTTAAGCACGGGTCTCTCCTCTGGGTTGTATGGTCGGGCACGTTCCTGCGTTATTGTAACCCAGCCAAATCGGGGAAGTGACGGGCGGAGCGGAACGAGCCAGTCCGATATAACCCTCGAAGATGGAGTGACTACGCCAGCGGCAGGTTTTGATTTGCCCCCGTCACCTCATCATGCAGACGCACCGCCTCAGACGTCCCGTGGCTTGCTCCGGCATTCTCGACGAATCTGCATACGCTGAAGCCTCTGCCCGCCTGTTCGTAGGTCTGCAGCCAGCCATCGAATTGAATATCCATCGCCTCGCGCGGATATTTGACCTTGTACGCCTTCATATTCATTCGATACGGCTTGGGCGTCAGCCGCGCCCGGAAACATCCCTGCTTGCGGCAAATAGCCGCATAGAGCGGGTCGACATTGAAATCGTTCATAAGAGATTGCGTTTCGCGGTCGCAGGCATCGAAGGCTTTGCCCGTCACGATCACACGCGCGCCCTGATAGGTTTCGTAGATGCGAAAGCCCAACCCGGCATATTTGGAACTCTGCGCCTGCTTTCGCACCATATCGAAGATCTTTTCTTTATCGCCCCCGGGAGCGCTCTTTTTGAACAACCCGGCAAGCCCTGCCGGTTTCGGTTTATCGATATCCAGAAAAAGCAGGGTCTCTGAATTCAGCACCTGCGCCCCATAGCGGTTACGCGTAATGATGTTCTTATCATCCACGACCTGCAAAATCTCTTCACGGATCTCCACTTCGTAATCATCGAAGATGTGCCGATCTCCCTGAATCTTGAGCTTGACCTTCTCCATTTTGCCCCTGGCGTGGATGGATGCCTCTTCCAGCGAAACATTCGAACCGCCATAGGTGGTCAGGTCTTTCATTTCACCCTGGACCTCAATGCTAGATCTTTCGATGGACCAGTATTTGTAAATTTTCATACGATCAACTCTTTATGGGACGCCAGCCGCGTTTGCCCATCGTCAGACCAGACAGGTTTCATCGTGACCAGAGTCGACCGTAACCCATGAATGGACATGGATTCGAGTCGGAAGTCGTTCCGTGGAAACCTGTCAGGTCTTTTCACAACTCTCCCTTGAACGCCCTTCCAGCACGGACAGCAGTCTCAAAGAGGGGGGCAACTATCCCGCCGCTTTTATAAACCCGCCAGTTCAGGAACCCTTTCTTCATTTTTCTCGTAAAAAGTCACCCCCACCCTGCGGATATGAGCAATCACATCGGCATCCCGAATCTCGTCGAAAATGGACAGGTCAATGGTATAAGGCAGGAGCAGGTCGTCAAGGTCGCTCAAGATCTTATAGATCAGGTTCAGCGACAACCCGTTTCCATACAAGGTGAGATCAATATCCGAGCCATTCCTGTAGTTTCCTTTGGCACGCGAACCGTACAGGGTCGCCTTTTGCACTTGCGGATACCGACTCAAGACTACATGGATTTTCTGTATGACAGATAGAGAGAGCCCATATTTCATGGGTTTGTCCCCGGTTTCAGTCCATCCAATTTTATTCGAAGGGCTTCAAATTCCACATAATAAGCGGTACATATGGAGGAGGCGATCTGCGCCGCGGTCGCTTCGTCATAGGTATGCGAGGTCAGGTTTCGGCTTTGGATCATGTTCATCCACGCCTCACCGTTCTCGATCAAACCGGTTTTGAAGGCTTCGCGGGTGGCGTCACGCGAACCATATAGATTTTGGACGCCGCGCCCATCCAGAAAGTCCTTCAAGGTATTCCACGCCAATTCATGGGTAAATTCGAATGCCTGAATCAGACCCTGCTCTTCTAATTTCGAGAGCGGGCGCACCTTTGCCAATTCAACCGCATCCCCAAGCTGCGACAAGGCTTTACCAAAGTGATTGAAGCGTTGAATCCAACGAATATCTTGATCAGACATAAATCAATTATACAGCAAACAAGAAGCCCCGAAGTTTTCACTCCAGGGCTTTTCGTTCACTGTTTACTAATCACTGCCTTACACCATTTCTTCGTAATTCTCAGGCAGCCAGCAGCACAATACCAACTCCCTCGCCGCCTTCACCTCGTCCATGCGACCGAACTTGGTGGTGATCGGCGCATTGTGGAGCAGGTCGGGCTGGGACTTGGCTTCTTCCGCGATCTTGATCAGCGCGTCGGCAAACCTATCGAGGGTGTCTTTGTTCTCGGTCTCGGTCGGCTCGATCATCAGCGCTTCGGGGACGATGAGCGGGAAGTAGTTCGTCGGCGGGTGGAAGTTGTAATCCATGAGGCGCTTCGAAATATCCAACGCGCGCACATCGGAGCCTTCAAACTTGCCTTCCATGACGAACTCATGCATACAGATGCGGTCGTAGGGGATGTGATACGTGCCGCGCAGCCGGGCTTGCAGGTAGTTGGCGTTCAGCACCGCGTATTGAGCGATGTCCTTCAAACCATCCGGTCCATGCATGAGGATGTAGGTGTACGAGCGGACTAAACCGCCGCCGAAGTGACCGTGGAAGGCTTTCATGCGCCCGATGCTGTTCTTCGGGGTGACGAATCCATACAGGGGGGCGGTCTCGTCGTCGCCTTCTTCGATGATGCCCACCAGCGGCGAGGGGAGAAAGTCCGCGAGGCGCTGACTGACGCCGACGGGACCGGAACCCGGTCCGCCGCCTCCGTGCGGGACTGCGAAGGTTTTGTGCAAATTGAAGTGCATCACGTCGAAGCCGAGGTCGCCGGGGCGGACGATGCCGAGCAGGGCGTTGAGGTTCGCGCCATCGCCGTACATCAAGCCGCCGCAGTCCTTGACCAATTTCACGACTTCTTCGATGTGTTCATCGAACATGCCGAGCGTGTTCGGGTTGGTGAGCATCATGCCGACGACGGTATCGTCGCAGGCGGCTTTGAGTTTTTCCAGATCCACGTTGCCGCGCGAGTCGGAGGGGATGGTGACGACGGTGAATCCCAACATGCCGACCGAAGCGGGGTTGGTCCCATGCGCCGCGTCGGGGATGAGCATTTTGGTGCGTTTGGTATCGCCGCGCAGTTTGTGATACGCCGCCATCATCAACACGCCGGTGAATTCGCCGTGCGCGCCCGCGGCGGGTTGGAGAGTCACACCGGCAAAGCCGCTGATCTCTTTCAGCCATTCCTGCATTTCATACATCAATGCCAGGTTGCCTTGAACCGTTTCAATCGGCTGGAGCGGATGCGTGAACAAGAATCCCGGCAGGCGGCAGGTGTCTTCGTTGATCTTCGGGTTGTATTTCATGGTGCAGGAGCCGAGCGGGTAGAAGCCGCTGTCCACAGAGTAGTTGAAACTGGAGAGTTTCATGTAGTGGCGCACAACGTCCACTTCGGCGAGCTCGGGCAGGGGCAACTCGGAGCGAAGCAAATGTTTGGGAGGCAGATCAACCGTCGGCACGTCTGAAGCGGGCATGGTCACGCCGCGCCGCCCGGGGGAGGAGAGTTCAAAAATGGTGGGTTCGACTATTTCAGCCATCTTACATCTCCTTCAACACTTCAACGAGCGTGTCAATTTCATCTTTGCTGTTCATCTCGGTCACAGCCACGAGGAGATGATTCTTCATGTCGGGATAATCCGCGCCGAGGTCGTAGCCGCCGAGGATGCCGTGATCGAGCAAATATTGATTGACTTCGCCCGCGGGCTTGGGCGTTTGCAAAACGAATTCATGGAAGAACGGCTCATCGAATTTGATCGAGAAGCCCTTGACCTTCGCAAGTTCGTTCGCGGCGTAATGCGCCTTTTGATAGCAAAGATTCGCAACCTCCTGCAAACCCTGTTTGCCAAGCGTAGACATGTATACCGACGCGGCAAGCGCAAGCAAGCCCTGGTTGGTGCAGATGTTGGAAGTGGCGCGTTCGCGTTTGATGTGCTGTTCGCGGGCGGTCAATGTCAACACATACGAACGATTGCCGCGCGCGTCCACCGTTTCGCCGACGAGACGCCCCGCCATTTTGTGGACGTAGGATTTTTTGGTGGTGAAGAAGCCGAGATACGGTCCGCCGTACCAGAGCGGGATGCCGAACGGCTGCGCTTCGCCGACGACGACATCCGCGCCCATCTCGCCGGGAGTCTTGAGCATCACCAGCGCGGTGGGATTCGCAACCACGCAGACCAATGCGCCTTTCGCGTGCGCGTCTTCGATGAGTTTGGCGTAATCGTAGACGCGTCCAAAGAAATCGGGATATTGGACGACGACCATCATCGTCTTGTCGTCCACGAGGGACATCAACGCTTCGGGACCCGACCCGGAGTTGGTCGCGTCGTCCCCGGCTTCTTCCAGTCCCATGCCTTGTGAATACGTGCGGATGACCTCCCGATACTGCGGGTGGACCGATGGCGACATGACGATCTTTTTTCGTTTGCCGCGGAATTGGGCAAACGCAAGATTGACCGCTTCGGCTGTGGCTGTCGCGCCGTCGTAGTGCGAGGCGTTCGAGACTTCCATGCCGGTGAGCGAAGCCATCAGCGATTGATACTCGAAGATGGCTTGCAAGGTGCCTTGTGAAATCTCCGGCTGGTAGGGCGTGTACGCGGTATAGAACTCGCCGCGCCGCAGCATATGATCCACCACGCTTGGGATGTAGTGGTTGTACGCGCCTGCGCCGAGAAAGGAGATCAAATCCTGCCGCACATTCTCGTTACTGGATGCCATGTCCGCAAGATGAGCGGCGGCTTCCATTTCGGTCAACGCGGGGGGCAGGTCAAGTTCGGGGAAACGATGTTCTTTGGGAATGGCGTCGAAGAGATCGTCCAGCGTTTTGACGCCGACGGTCTTCAACATCGCATCCCGTTCGGTGGGAAGAGATGGGGATGTAGGTCATGGAGTTCTCCCTGTCATTCCGAGTCGCGAAGCAATCTCTTTGATATGGAATAATTGCTTGGTTGTGCGATCTTCGCTACTGGACTCTTTGCAATCGGACATTAATGCGCCCTTCCTTCACAATACTTCTCATACTCAGCGGCATCCATCACATCGCCCATCGCGCCGCCTTCGATCTTGATCATCCAGCCTTCGCCATAGGGATCGGAGTTGAGCGTTTCCGGCTTGTCGGACAGTCCCTTGTTGACGGCGCCGACCTTGCCCGCGGCGGGAGCGTAAATCTCGGACGAAGCCTTGACCGACTCCACCGAAGCGATGGCTTTGCCGACGGTCACTTCCTCGCCTTCATCCACGAGAATTTCAACGAAGACGATGTCCGAGAGTTGGTTCTGGGCGTAATCAGAGATTCCCACCGCGCCGGTCGCAGGGTCGAACCACTCATCAGATTTGGCGTACTTGAGATTGGAAGGGGTGTTCATAATTTATCTCCTGTAGATTTTGTGTTGCGGCACTTATGTCGCAATTGCGGGGCGGCGACTTGAAAGTCGCGGTTCGGAAATCCGCGAATCAAAAGAGGACGCGCAATATTAATATCGCGCGTCCTCTGTAATGGAACCTGAGAGATTGGTTTAGAGATTAGAGATTAGATGAATAGAGATTAGTTTGTCGAACTATTCTCTATTCATCTGTTCGCTAATCATCTAACTTTACACCGTCGGTATCTCTTGCGAGATTTTCCAGAGCGATTTTCGGCTGCAGGGTCCTTTTGCCTGAGAGATTCACCTGGTTTCGCCATGTCTCCAGATTTGCACCTTCGGCGTCCCGCCAGCGGCGGGATCTCTTCCCTAGCATCCGTTAAGTTGTAACTCAAATTCTAAGGTTGACGGGGATGAGAGTCAAGGGAAAACGGGCAGGAATCGTTTTTTGTTACTTTCGTCGCGTCACGGTTTTGGCTCGCGGCTTTCGTTCCACCTTCGGCGCATCCCTGCCCTTCAACGCATCCACTTCATCCCCGGTCAGGTATCTCCACTCGCGCGGCTTGAGATTTCCCAGTTTGAGCGTCCCGATCCGCATACGGACGATGCGCACAACCGGCAGCCCCAATAACTTCCCCACCTCGCGGATCTGACGTTTCTTCCCCTCGCCCATCACCACGCGGATCCACGCGCCCTTGCCGCTCGTCGAAAGGAAATTGACATGCGCAGGCTGGGTCTTGTCGCCGTCTTCGAGAACGACACCGCGGCGCCAGGCATCGATTTGTTCGCCGTCGGGTTTCCGCGCCAGCAAAACGCGATACTCCTTCTCATGCCCATAGCGCGGATGGGTCAGCTTATTCGTCAGCTCCCCGTCATTGGTCATCAGGATCAAACCCTCGGAGTCGAAGTCGAGCCGCCCCACCGGGTAGAGATGTCCTGCCACGGGAATCAGATCACGGACGGTTCTGCGGTCATCCTGCCCTTCCGCGGCAGATAACACGTTGCGCGGCTTGTACAAGGCGATGTAGACCAGCGCCTCGCGCTTCGCCAGAGCCTTGCCGTCCACCGTGACCGTATCCACCGCCAGGTCCGCTTTCTGCCCCAGTTCCGCGACTTTTCCATTGACGAAGACCCGCCTGTTGACAATATAATCCTCGCAGGCGCGGCGCGAACCGTACCCCGCCTGGGCTAAAAGTTTTTGTAATCGTTCCTGCATGGACGGGTTTATACCAGAGATGCCTATGGATGGATAGTGTCAGGGTTCTCAGCCTGCGCGGGTCTGATCTTGAGGAACTTGCGAAACAGCAGGATGACCAACCCAAAAAGCCAGCCGCCAACCGCGGATGCGATCATCATCCCCTGCGCAACCCCGGACAGGGTTTTAAATAATTGAGCCAATTGCCCGGCGGGAGACAAATCCACAACTCCGACCTGCGTCAGATGCGGAATATTTTCAATCGTAATTAATACCAGCACAAGCGCATACGCCGTGACCGACATGAACATCTGAGTCCCGCCGAGGATGCCCTGGGTCAACGCATAGCCGAGCCAGTCTGAGAAGCGGTATTTCTCGCTGGACGGCGATACAGGCATACACATGAGCCCACAGATCAGCCCCAAGCCAAGCCCGCCAATAACAGAAAATGGGATAAAAAGGACGGGAAAAACGCTCAACATATCGATCAAGAACGCCGTTTTATCCTGGATGAAAAAGTCCTGTAACACCCAGCCTGTAAAAAATATTGTAACTGCCAGCCAGACGCCGTAAAAGAACTTCCACAGCCCCGCTTCCTTCCAGGCGCGGAATATCCATCCCCAGGTCAGCCCGATGGGAAGCATGACCATTACAAGGCATCCGGTGTAACATGCGATCAGGATAAATATGGGAGGCGCGTTCAACCCTGTCAGATTCTCGTCAATCATCACATTTGTCGCCGCCTCTTCCATGACCATAAAAGCCGCAATGGCAACGATAAAGCACACCGCGCCCGTCAGCGATAATGAATAAGCAGGAAGCCGAAAAAGCCATTCCTCCGAATCGCGCGGGGGTTTCCCCCACACATCCTCAAGATCAATGGAGGATGACAATCCGCCCAACGCGCCAAGCAGGACGCATCCGATAACGATCGCGATAAAATTGAAATAGACCAGAGTGGCGCTTGAAACAATCGCGTCAACCAGCAGGGTTAAACCCTCCGTTACCCCCACTTCCCGGTAAAAGGCTTGCAAAACTTCTGCCTGCCCCGCAACCCCAAAACGAAACGCCCCGATGAAATCATAAATAATGCAACCGGCGATCAACCCCGAACCCGCCCCCGCCAGCAGGCTGCTCCGCCAGGTCTTCGACCAGTTCCACCGCGCCGCCACCCAGCCGAAGGCGAAGATCGTCAGCGCGCAAAAAATATATGCGGCAGTGGGGAGCCAGCCCGGAAAGGACGCCGCTTCCTTTTGATACGTCCAATCCTGCACAATGCCCCCCGGTTCCATCATATACCAGGGAAACCACAAGGCGGTCAGGCAAAACACCCCCGCAACGATCCCCGAACCCACAACTCGAATTCGCATAATTCCTCCGATCCATTCTTCAAAGAGACTGAAAACACGGCTGGAATTCGTTCGAAAAATCAAAGCATGGCGCGCAGGTTAGAACATCGTCCCCGCAGGGAGGTTCATGCCGCCTGCCTGGGCGAGATAAATCTCGCGGTACTGCCCAACATCAGAAATTAAATCTACCCCTTCAACAACTCCGTCTGTTCAGGGTCCGACTCCGCAGGCGCGGCAAGAGGCGGCAATTCCATCAACGAGTTCAAACCGAAATGCTGTAAAAATTCCGGCGTGGTCGAATACAGGATCGGGCGTCCCGGTCCATCCGTTCTGCCCGATTCGAGGATCAAACCCTTGCTCAACAGACTCTTCAACATCCCGTCGCTGTTCACCCCGCGGATCGAATCCACCTGCGGACGGGTCACCGGCTGTTGATAGGCAATGATGGCAAGCGTCTCCAGCGCCGCGCGGCTGAGATGTGTAACCGCCTCGAGACCCAAAAACGTCTCGACCAACCCCGCCAGTTCCGGCGCGGTGGTCAATTGCACGCGCCCGGCATTCCTTTGCAGGCGCAGCCCGCGGCCCTGCAATGAATCTTCGAGTTCCTTCAAGCCGCGCTCCACCACCGACGCCGTCACATCCAGCGCCTGCGACAACTGTTGAACCGGCACCGGCTCCGCCGAAACGAACAACATCGCCTCGATCTTCGCCGCCAGGCTCAACTCTTCATTGGAATTGGGTTGCGATTCGCCCATGCTATAATTGCTCCGCCGTAAAATTATTCAGATACAAAATCATGAAAACTAAAAACCATCTCATCCTGTTCATCGTCTCACTCGTCCTCGTGTCGCTGGCATGTTCCATTGACGTGGGCGGGCCCGAATACCCGGCGCAGCCCGCGCCCTCCTCGCCCGCCGACGCCCAAACCATGCGCGACATGATCCAACAGGCAATCGTAACCGGCGCTGAAACCGGCGTCATCACCCTGCAAATCACCGAAAACCAGCTGACGGCCTTCATTGCCGAAAAGATCGCCCTGCAAACCGACCCGCCATTTACCGACCCGATCATTCTGCTGCGAAACGGTCAAATGCAAATGTACGGGAAGATTACGCAAGGCTGGTTCACCGCCAACATGCTCATCGTCATGAACGTGACCATCGATCCCGCCACCGGCGAACCCATGATCCAGATCGCATCGGCTGACTTCGGTCCCTTCCCCGCGCCCGAAGGCGTCAACAACGCCATCAGCGCCGTCATCGACGAAGCCTTCACCGGCTCGTTCGGACCCGTCGCCAGCGGCTTTCGACTGGAAACCGTCACCATCGCAGACGGACTCATGACCATGACCGGACGAATCAAATAGCGGCTGGATTATACACGACATGCCCCGCCTCTTTCCGCGCCCGAGCCTGCTCCCAACCATCCTGCTTTTCCTTACGCTGACAGTTTCGTGCAAATCGCCCCAGATCAATGAACAGATCACCATCACGATCACCGCGGACGGCGCAACGACGGAAGCCAACGTCCAGGCGGGGGCAACAGTTTCGCAGGCGCTGACACAAGCCGGAATCCAAATCGAAAGCCTCGACAAGACCGAACCGCCGCTTTACACCGTCCTCGGCAGCGGCGACGCGATCCTCGTGATTCGCGTGGAAGAGATCTTCGAAACTGAAGAAGTCGTCATCCCGTTCGAGCGGCAGGTCGTCCGCAACGAAACCCTGCCCGAAGGCGAGACCCGCCTCGTGCAAGCCGGAGTCAACGGACTGGAAGAGATCACCTACCGCAGAATCCTCGAAGACAAGATCGAAACCAGCAAGACCGTGGTCAAATCGATCATCCTCAAAGAAGCCCTGCCCGAGATCGTCATGGTCGGGTCGCAGGCTTCCTTCGTCCCATTGAACATCCCCGGCACGATTGCCTACCTCGCGGGCGGCAACGCCTGGGTCATGGAAGGCTCAACCGCCAACCGCCGCGTCATCGTCAGCACTGGCGACCTGGACGGGCGCATCTTCACCCTCTCGCCCAACGGCGAATACCTCGTCTTCACCCGCAAATCGAACAAACCCGCCGACGAAGAGATCAACACGCTCTGGGCGGTGCGCACACCCAACCTCGACCCAAAACCCGTCTCGCTTCAAGCCAAAAATGTCGTCCACTTCGCAGCCTGGATTCCCAACACCAATTCCGTGGCGTACTCCACGGTCGAGCCAAGAAGCGCCGCGCCCGGCTGGCAGGCAAACAACGATCTCTATCGAGTCAGCCTGACGAACAGCGGAAGTCCGCGCAGGCTTTTATTCGCAAACAGCGGCGGCGTCTACGGCTGGTGGGGCATGTCCTTTGCCTTCGCCCCCGACGGCAGGCTCGCCTACTCCCGCCCCGACGGAATCGGACTGGTGGACCAGGACGGCGGCTACACAAAACCGCTCCTTGAGATCACGCCCCTGAATACCCACAGCGACTGGGCGTGGATTCCCCCCATCGTTTGGGGCGCGGACGGAAACAGTTTATACTTCGTCAGCCACGCGCCCGCCCCGGCGCCCATCTCCGGCGAGGAGTCGCCCTATTTCGACCTCTCCGCCCTCTCGTTCAGCAATGAAGCGGCGGTTTCATTGATCGACTCGGCTGGGATGTTCGCCTATCCCTCCGTGTCGCCGCTTCAATACATCGGCAGGGAAGCGGCGTTCCAGGTCGCCTACCTGCAATCCATTTTCATCGACCAAAGCGATTCGAGCCGCTACCGATTGATCGTGATGGACCGCGACGGTTCCAACAGCCGGGCGCTCTTCCCGCCGCCGGACAAGAACGGACTCGAACCGCAAACACCGGCATGGGCTCCAGGCGAAGTTGAGGGACAATCGGGCGGGTTCATCGCTGTAACCTACCAGGGCAACCTGTGGTTGATCGACAGCGGCAGCGGCAAATCCTACCAAGTCACCGGGGACGGATTGATCACCCGGCTCGACTGGAAATAAACGAGGTACATTCCCAATGCGAATTTTGATAACAGGCGCGGCTGGTTTTCTAGGCTCACACCTGAGCGACCGCCTGCTTGCCGACGGGCATGAAGTGATCGGCATGGACAATTTCATCACAGGCAGCCCCGACAACATTGCCCATCTCGCCTCGAACGAAAATTTTCAATTCTACAAACGGGATGTCTCGAACTACATCTTCGTCCCCGGCAAAGTGGACGGCATCCTGCACTTCGCCTCGCCAGCCAGCCCCAACCCGCTGTCGAAGTCGGGTTATTTCAACCTGCCGATTCAAACCATGAAAGCCGGGGCGCTCGGCACGCATAACTGCCTGGGGATCGCCCGCCGCGACGGTTCGCGCTTCATCCTCGCCTCCACCAGTGAAATCTATGGCGACCCGGAGGTTCACCCGCAGGCGGAATCCTACCCCGGCAACGTGGACCCGGTCGGCGAGCGCGCCGTCTACGACGAAGCCAAACGCTTTGCCGAATCGATGACCATGGCATACCATCGCTTTCATGGCGTGAACACAGGCATTGTACGCATCTTCAACACCTACGGTCCGCGCATGGATTTGGATGACGGACGCGCCCTGCCGAATTTACTCAAGCAGGCTTTGCTCGGTCAGCCTCTCACCGTCTATGGCGAAGGGAAACAGACCCGCTCCTTCTGCTACGTGGACGACCTGGTGGATGGCATCATCCGCCTGCTATACTCCGACGAACACCTGCCGGTCAATATCGGCAATCCGGTGGAGATGACCATTCTCGAATTTGCCGAAGCGATCAATCGCGTGACGGGCAACAAGGCGGGCATCACCTTCATGGAAAACGCCCGCAGCGCGCGCGATCCCCAACGCCGCCAGCCAGACATCACCCGCGCCTTGAACCTCCTGAAATGGGAACCGGGTGTAAACCTGGAGGAAGGAATCCGACGCACGGTCCCATTCTTCAAACAAAAACTGGGGCTGTCATGATTTTAAAGCAGGGAAAAGAGCGCAAACGCTTCATTAAGTTTGCGTTCGTTGGGGCAATCGGCGCCGTGATCGATTTCGGCGTGATGAACATCCTCTCGCATTGGGTATGGCAATTACCGCTCGTCGCCGCAGGGACGATCTCCTTCCTGTGCGCGGTCATCAGCAATTTCACCTGGAACCGTTACTGGACCTACCCCGAATCGCGCTCCCGCCCGTTGCTCAGCCAGCTCGGCATGTTCTTCCTCGTCAACGCCGCCGGGGTTCTTATCCGCATCCCCATCCTGCATTATGCCGAGCCGCCCCTGCTGGTATTTGTCGAGAACACCTTCCACGCCGCGCACCTCACCGCCGAATTCATCGCCAAGAACTTCACCCTCGCCGCTGCAGTCGGAATCGTGATGATGTGGAACTTCTTCATCAACCGCTACTGGACGTATAATGACATCGACGACGAATCGTAGCGCAACGTACCGCAAACTTCACCGCAAACTTCAGTTTGCCCCCCCGCCAGGCAAAGTAGAATCTTCACGGTTGACGCAGCTTTTACCCAACAAAACGTACCGCAAACTTCAGTTTGCCCCCCGCCAGGCAAAGTAGAATCTTCACGGTTGACGCAGCTTTTACCCAACAAAACGTACCGCCAGGCAAGGCCAACTTCACGATTGACGTAGTTCTTACGCAGTAATACTATAAGGCAGGCTGACGTGACCAACGCACCCATCATCCCCATCTACAACACCAACGGAGACGCGGACGCATTCCTTCTTTACCCCTATCTATTCAACCGCGGCGGAGAATGGGTCGGCTTCGTCACCCCGCAGCGCGAAGTGTACTCCGTGCTGGGCGAATACATCGGCACGGTGACGAACGACCCGCGCATCGTCACCCGCCGGGCAGTCGACGATTCCAAACCCCGCCTCGACCCGCCGCCCATACCCAAGCGCATCGCCCCACCCGCCAACATCCCCCTCGCCCCGCTCATGCCCGAACTCAGCCACTCGCTCGTGGACGTATTGCTTGAATTCCCCGAAAGGCTTCACACACTCGATAGCGGCGAATTCCGCGAAGACATGGATTAAGAATGAGCAAATCAAAAACCTCCCACGCCTCGCGCGTATATCTCTCCCAACTCATGCAGCCCGAACACGCCAACAACCACGGCAACGTCCACGGCGGCTGGATCATGAAACTGGTGGACGAAGCCGGGGCGCTCGCCTGTATGCGCCACGCCCAGACGCGCGTCGTGACCGTCGCCGTCGACTCGCTCGTCTTCCGCGAACCGATCAAGATCGGCGACCTCGTCACCTTCACCGCCGAAGTCACCTACACCGGGCGCACCTCCATGGAAGCCGAAGTGCAGGTCACAGCCGAAAACCCGATCACCGGCGAACGCACCCACACCAACACCGCCTACCTTGTCTACGTCGGCTTGGACGAAAACAACCACCCCGCCGCCATCCCTCAATTAACTCTCGAAACCGACGAAGATAAAGCCCGCTACGAACAAGCCAAACTGCGCCAGCAAAGACGCATTGCGAAATAAACCAACTGACAGTCACCTGCGAGGTGACTGTCAGTTATTTCCCCGAATGAAAACCCTCCGCCAACACCCCATCCTGGTACTACTCATCACCAACCTCACCGTTGGGTTACTCACATTCCACTCCTATGGCTTGGCGTGGGACGAACCGCTCTTCTACGATTACGGCGAAGCCCTCAAATACGCCTACACCCCAGCCAACTGGTTCAGCGGCGAATTCGACATCACCCAATCCTTCGGCTCATCGGGCAGCGACCATGCCAACCGCGGACCCGCCTACCTGCTCGTTGCCATGCCATTCATCTCCTTTTTGAAATGGCTTGGACTCGACTCCGCCTCAGCCTGGCACCTCGTCAACTTCCTGACCTTCAACCTCGGCGTTTATCTCCTCTACCGCCTCGCCTCAAAATGGATGAAGAAGGAGTCTGCGCTCGCGTCAGCCGCGCTTTTCGCCTTTCAGCCCCTCCTGTGGGGACACGCCTTCATCAACCCCAAAGACATCCCCTTCCTTACCTTCTTCCTCGGCTCCGTTTTTTTCGGCTTCGAATTGATCGACAAATGGAATACAAACCCCCAATCTACCAATTTACCAATCCCCCAATTACCGATCACCGATCTCCTACTCGCCTCGTTCTTCCTCGGCATCGCCACTTCCATCCGCATCCTTGGACCCCTCGCCGCGATTTTGGTTTTGCTTTATGCGCTTGCCCAGGAAGTCAAATTCCTCGATATTCTCAGGAAACCCCTAATCTGGCTATACGCATCACTTTCTCTGGCGGTCATGTTTGCAGCATGGCCCTATCTCTGGCTGAATCCGCTGGAAAAATTCATCGAAGTCTTTATCTTCATGTCCGATAACCCGACCCAGCTCAATGTGCTCTTCGCCGGGGAAAATTATCAGGCAGGCGAAGTTCCGCGACGATACTTCCCCACCCTGCTGGCTTTCACGCTTACGGAACCGGCTTATCTGCTCATTGCGTTTGGCGTTTTGCGCTCTTTCTGGAAATCAGACACCAAACAAAAACTCACCATTGCCATTCTTCTGGCCTGGTTTGGCATCCTGCTCGCATACATCCTTCTAAAACGCCCCGCCATGTACGACGGCTACCGGCACTTTCTATTCATCCTGCCGCCATTATTCATCTTTGCCGGTTTCTCCTTTGAATTCCTGTTCAACCTGCTAAAACAGAATTGGCAAAAATTCGTCCTTGCGCTTTGCATTCTCGCCTTTGGCATCCTCCCCATCATCCAACTCCACCCCTACCAATACGCCTACTACAACAACCTCGCGGGCGGAGTGGGCGGGGTCTTTCGCAGCTACGAAACCGAATACTGGCTGGCCTGCTACCGCGAATCCGTTCTCGGCTTGAACCAACTTGCAGAACCGGGAACACAACTCTTTGTCCGGCGTGAACCGTATATCGCCGCCTACTACGCGGACTCAGACATCACAATTCGCGACTTCCGCGCCGAACAAAAGGACATGCAACCCGGCGATTACTACCTCGTCAACACCCGCTCGAACGAAGACCTGAAATTCCTGCGCGACGAACCCGCCGTGATCGAAGTCTCCCGCCTCGGCGCGACGTTTTGCCTGATTAAGAAAGTTCCGTAACAAGTACCGCAAACTTCAGTTTGCGATTCAAGCGTGACAAAATAAATTTTGTCGTACCTGCTATAATCCCCGCGCCATGACCCCCAGCCCGCGCCTGCTCCTCACCATCGACTACGAATCCTGGTTCGCGCCCTCGCGCCGCTATGATTTCCTCCCGCCCGAAACGCGCTATCAATTAGATGGCGAACGTTCGCGCCACGCCCTCGATCCCATTCTCGAAATCTTTGACGACTCGAAAGTCACCTTCTATCTCGTTGGCGAAATGGTGGGCTGGTTCCCCGAACTGCCCGAAAAAATTTCAAAAGCCGGGCACGAAGTCGGCTTTCACTGCCATATCCACCGCCGTCTCAACGACGCGAAAGAGATCGAAAAAGACCTCATCGCCTCATCCGATTGGATTCAGCAATACAACGCGCGCGGCTACCGCGCCCCGATGATCAACACCGTTGAAGAAGTTTATCCGCTTCTTGCAAGGCATAACTTCACGTACAGCTCATCGCAATACGCGCCCGCAGGTGTCACCGTTGACAAAGGCGGTGTGTGGGAGATTCCCGTCAGCACGTTGCCGCTGCTTTCCACGCCCACCAGGTTTACCGCGCCGCGACACATGAATCTTAAACTTGTAACCGGAGGCGAATTCCCCTACGGTTCGAGTTTCACCTCCGGGCTGTTCCGCAGGACCGTCTACAAGATCATCGAACGCGATCTCAAAGCAGGCAAAAGCCCGGTCATCTTTTTGCACCCCTACGAGATCGTCACACCCAAAGGCTACCCCCAAAACTTCATCGTGGATATGATCCATCACCCTTTGCTCTTTCCATTCACGTTTAATAAATCCAAATTCCTCAAAGACCTGCTTAAAAACTTTCCCGCCTCAACCATGCAGGATTACGTCAACGAACTATGATTATTCAGCGCGCCGCCGCCCTCGCATATCCAACCCTCGAACCGAGCCTCAGTTATATCGGTCTCGACTCATGGATGAACTTTATTCACAACCTGTACGGTCATCCCGTCCACCGTTTCGTCGCGCTCGAAAACAACCGTCCGCTTGGCGCGCTCTCCCTGCTCGAAGTCAAACATCCCGTCTTCGGTCATTACCTTTCCACCGCGCCCTTCGGTAGTTATGGCGGCTTCGCGTTCGAAAATCATGAAGCCCGGGATCGATTGGTGGACGAAGCCCAACGCCTCGCAAAAAATATCAACGCCGAATACGTCTCGCTTCGATTCGACGATACCGCCTCTCCCCCGCCCGAAGGCTGGGTGGCACACCCCGTTTATTTCACCTATCTGATAGATCTATCCGCCACTCCAGACGACCTGCTCAAGCGCTTCTCCTCCGATCATCGCAATCACATTCGCAAATCGCTCAAAAAGGGATTCTCCATCCGCTTCGGTCACCTCGACCTGCTGGACGACGCCTACGAAGCCATAGCTCTCTCCATGCACGAACTCGGTTCGCCGTATCACTCCAGGACCTATCTGCGCAAAATGGCGGAATACCTCGGAGATACGCTCGAATTCGCAGTTTCGTATGACTCCAAAGGCAAAATCTCAGGCGGAGGAGTTTTCATCCATCAAGACAGGACCATTTTCAATTTACATGCCAATGTTTTGCGTTTTGCCCGCTCATCGTATGCCGGGGAATTTCTCTACTGGTCGGTCATCGAACACGCGATCCAAAAAGGGTATACAACCTTCGACCTCGGGCGCAGTCTCATTGGCTCGGGAAACGACATCTTCAAATCCAAATGGGCGCCGGAGAAAAAGCCGCTTGACTACTGGTTCTGGCTCGCGCCGGGACACGAACTGCCATCGTTGAATCAGAAGAACCCCAAATTTCAATTCGCCATCGCCACGTGGAAACGCCTCCCCAAATTCATCATCCGCCCGCTGGGACCGTATCTCATCCGCGGGCTGGTATAACCGGATACATGCTCGCCACCCTCACCCTTCACCTGCGCATCCCACTCTGCGCCTCCCTCAAAGAAAAACGCGGACGGATCAAGCCCATCATGTCGCGCCTGCACCGTGAGTTCAACGTCTCCGTCGCCGAGATGGACAAACACGACACCTGGGACGAAGCGATCATCGTCTGCGCAATGGTGGGAAATGACAGCGCCTTTCTGCAATCCGCTTTGCAAACTGTGGCAAAATGGGCGGAAGCCAACTGGCGCGATGGGGATGTGTGGGATAGCAAAATCGAAGTAGACAGGTAAACAAGTATACGAGTAGGCAGATACACAATTACCTGTTTCCTTGTCTACTTGTATACTTACGACCTATAAAAGGAGTACATCATGGACTTAAACCTCAAAGACAAAATTGCCCTCATCACAGGAGCCTCCAAAGGGCTGGGGTATGCCACGGCACTACAACTGGCGCGTGAGGGCTGCAAGGTCGTCATCAACGGGCGGGATGAAGAGCGGGTAAAGAGCGCAGCAGAGAAGATCAGCAGGGATGCAGATTCACAGGTCATCGGTCTGGCTGGCGATGCAAGTTTGCCAGGAATGCCGGAGAAACTGGCGCAGCAAACTGTGGACGCCTTTGGCGGTTTGGATATCCTCATCACCAACACCGGCGGCCCCAAGCCCGGCAGCATCGACTCGCTCGATGAAGCCGCCTGGCAAAGCGGAATCGACCTGTGCCTGATGGCGCATGTCCGTTTGATAAAGGCGGCATTGCCCTATTTGCGAAAATCATCCGCGCCGAGCATTCTTACGGTCACTTCGGTTTCGGTCAAACAGCCGATTCAAAACCTGTTAATCTCGAACAGCGTCCGCGCGGCGACGGTGGGACTGACAAAATCGCTTGCGCTGGAATTGGGACGGGAGGGCATTCGCGTCAACTCGATATTGCCCGGCTGGACGGAGACAGAACGAGTCGGGGAGTTGATGTCGGCTCGGGCAAAGGCGAACAACTCAAACGTCGAAGAAGAGGCGAAGCGGCAGGCGGCGGAGATTCCGTTTGGGAGGATGGGGCAGCCGTCAGAGTTTGCGAATGCCGCGGTATTTTTGGTCAGCCCTGCCGCATCCTATATTAATGGAGTGATGTTACAAGTGGACGGCGGCTCGTATAAGGGCACGCTGTAATTTTACGGTTTCCGATTTGAGATTTACGATTGGAGAAATTGATGAGTGAAATGAAAGTTTGTGTGAATTGCAAACGCAGTGAAGAAAAAACACCGCTGCTTGTGTTGACGTTCAAAGGGGAGGAGAATTTTATTTGCGCGCAATGCCTGCCGGTTCTGATTCACAAAATGCATGTGCTGGCGGATAAATTTCCCGGCATCGAACTGCCGCAAAACGCGGGGCAGTAGCATGACGAAACTTACCCGCAACTCTCTTGTCGTTGCATTCTTCTTTTTGATCGACAAGGTTCTCGCGTTCGTGCGGGCGGGCATCATCTCGCGCCAGTATTCGGATGAAGTTCACATGCTCGACACATTCAATGCTGCCAACAACCTGCCCGACCTGTTGTTCGCGCTCATCTCCGGCGGTGCATTGGCAATGGCGTTCATTCCGCTCCTGACCGAATACCTCACCACCAAGGACCGCGCCGCCGCCTGGGACTTGTTCTCGCGCGTGGCGAACATCGGCTTCTTGGTGACGGGCACATTCGCCATCATCATCGCCATCTTCGCGCAGCAGATCGTGGACGCCAACCTCGGCATCGCGCCCGGCTTCGGCGAAGAACAACGCAAACTGCTTGCCGAGTTAATGCGCCTCAACCTCATCGGTACGATCATCTTTTCGATCAGCGGTCTGGTGATGGCGTCGCTGCAAGCCAACCAGCATTTTGCATTGCCCGCGCTTGCGCCCAGCATGTACAACGTCGGTCAGATCATCGGCGCGATCTTTCTCGTGCCGCGCTTCGGCATTTATGGTCTGGTCTACGGCGTCATCCTCGGCGCGGCGTTCCATTTGCTCATTCAAGCGCCAGGCTTGTTCATGTATGGCTTCCGTTGGACGCCCTCGCTCGACATCCGTCACACCGGTCTGATCGAAGCGGTCAAATTGATGGCGCCGCGTTTGCTGACGATGGCGGGCATTCAAATCATTTTTATCGCGCGCGACAACCTCGCTTCGCGGCTGGATCAGGTCGGGGCGGTCACGTCGCTCACCTATGGCTGGATGTTGATGCAGGTTCCGGAGACGATCCTGGGGACGGCGATCGCCACCGCCATGCTGCCGGCCCTCTCGGAGCTCGCCTCAAAACGTGACTGGAGCGGATTCAGCGCTACGGTCGAACGCGCCCTCCGGGTCTTGATCTCCTTAACCCTGCCCATTGCGGCTGTCATGGCGGCTGGGATCCATCCCCTCGTGCGCGGCGTCTTCGGTTTCGACGAAAGCATATCCACTCTCATCACCTGGACCACCCGCGCCTATCTCGCCACGCTGACGGGTTACACCATCCACGAGATCGCCATCCGCGCCTTCTATGCCCGCAAGGAACCGATGATTCCCTTATACGCCATTGGCATCCGGCTGGGAATCTTTTTGGTGGTCGGCATCCTCGGCGTGACTCTGTTCAAACCTATTGGCGCGCCTGTAATCGCCTTTGCAGAGATCGCGCTGCTCATCGAAGCCATCGTCATCCTCGGCTGGCTCTCGGCGCGCACGCATGAACCATTGAAAACCACGCCTGCCATCCTCAAGGGACTGATCGCCGCCCTCGTCGGCGGGGTGGTGACGTATCTCGTCGCGCTCTATCTGCCCGGCGGAGCCATCGTCACCGCGCTGATCGGCATGGTCGTCGGCGGGTTGATCGCGCTCGCCATCGTCTGGTCTGAGGCGAAGATGGTGTTGAAGTTATAGAACAAGTCTATAGACTTGTTCTACGCCTCGCTTAATAAAAGAATGTATAATCACGCCCATGTCTGAAGAACTAGAATCCACACAACCCAACCTGCCATCCGACCCGGATGGCACACAAAAGATCAAACCTTACAAGGTGGACGACACCCAGCCGCGCAAGCCGCTCGAAGTGGAGAATCAAACCCCGGCGGCGGATGAACCGAATACGACTCCCCCTCCCACAAAAAAACCGTCAAGATGGAGATCCATCCTGACGGGCGTGCTGGGCTTCATCCTGCTGCTCGGGCTGGGCGGGTTTGGCGGCTATCGCTCGGGCGTAAATGCGCGCGTCGATGCGGAAAACGCCATTTTGGTCCAGACCCTCTCTGAACAGTTCTCGTTCGCGCTTGTCGATATTCAATTCGGACGATACGAGAACGCCCGCCAGCGTTTGGAATACATCATTCAAAAAGACCCGAACTTCCCCGGCGCGCAGGAAAAATTGACCGAAGTGCTGGTCTTGAGCAACGTTCCCACGCCGACCGTCGCCCCGACCGCCACCGCCACGCCCGACTTCAGCGGCGCAGAAAGCGCCTACCAGCGCGCAACCGAACTCATCCGCGCCCAGGATTGGACCGGCGCATTGACCGCGCTGGATACCGTCCGCAAAATGGACCCCAACTATAAAGCCGCGCAAGTGGACGGGATGTATTACTTCGCATTGCGTAATAAAGGGTATGACCTGATCACAAAAGAGGGCAACCTCGAAGGCGGCATTTACTTCCTGACACTCGCCGAACGCTTTGGTCCGCTCGACAATACGGCTAGGGGTCTGCGGGACGGAGCGCGCGCGTATATGGTCGGCGCAAGTTTCTGGGAACTCGATTGGGAGCAGGCTTCAAATAACTTCGAGCAGGTTGCCGCCGGGTGGCCCTCGATGTGGGACGGCACCATGACCGCCGCCCAGCGTTACGTCTATGCCGCGACGCGCTTCGCGGATGAAATGTTCGATGTGCAGGAATTTTGCGGAGCCTACGACCAATACGCAAAAGCCGCAAGCGTGGGTCTGTTGGACGAAGCCAGCCTTGCGCGGCAAAATCAGGCATACGCAAGCTGCTACCCGGCGGAACCGGCTCCGGCTGAAAGCGCGACCGAAGCGCCGACCGAAGCCCCAACCGCGACTCCGTAGCCATGGACGCTCCTTCGACGCCGGTACTGGCGGTGATTTACTGGCTGCATATGCTCGCCACCGTAACCTGGATCGGAAGCCTCGCGGCGATCAACCTGCTCTTCCTGCCCGCCGCCACCCGCGCCCTAAAGCCCGCCGACCAACTCAGCCTGATCTCGGCCCTGCAAAAAAGGCTGGAGCCTCTGGCATGGTTCTGCATGGGAGTCTTGCTTGTGACCGGTTTGTTCCAATTGAGCACCAGCCCCCACTACGACGGTTTCCTATCCATCAGCACGCAATGGTCGCTGGCGATCCTGTTCAAACACGGGGTTGCCGTGCTGATGGTGGTTGTTAGCGCGATTCAAACCTGGGAAGTGTTGCCCGCCATTCAGCGGATTTTGCTCAATAAAGACAAAGCCGGTGAAGCCGAACTCGCCCGCCTGCAAAAAAGGGAGACGGTATTGCTGCGGGTCAATCTATTGTTATCGGCTTTGATCCTGGGTGCAACGGCTCTGGCAAGGGTTTCATAAATCTCCCAGTACGCGCAAGGTGAACCTTGCGGGTACGACAAAATTTATTTTGTCGCCCCCGCCAGCCGCGCAAGCCCTGTGGCTATAATTTTATCAACCCCGGCTGTTCCGCCAGCGACCCGGTTAGATCATAAGCAAATGCGCCGGTGATTCTTGCAGGGACGATATCCCCAACCTCCGCCTTGCCTTCCACAATCACATAACCGTCCACTTCAGGCGCGTCGCGGTAGGACCTGCCGACCGAGATACCGTTGTCAAATCCTTCGACCAGCACATCCAGCGTCTTGCCGACATAGGTCTGATTGACCTGCAGGGAAATATTCTGCTGAAGTTCCATCAGGCGGTCATGGCGTTCCTGCTTAACCTCCGCAGGGACGGGGTCGCCCAACGGCGCGGATGTCGTCTCCGGCTCGAAGGAAAACTGGAAAGCCCCGGCGCGGTCGAAGCGCATTTCCTCCACAAAATCGTACAATGCCTGGAATTCCTCTTCCGTCTCACCGGGGTAGCCGACGATGAAGGTGGTGCGGATGGCAAGGTCTTTGATGTTTGCCCGCATCTTGCCGAGCGTTTTATAGACCCATTCCATGTTGGACGGGCGCTTCATGCGATACAGGGTCTTGGGATGCGCGTGTTGGAGCGGAATATCGAGATAAGGCAGAATTTGTTTGCGGGTCGCCATCACTTCGATCAACCGGTCGGTGACGTAACCGGGGTATGCGTACATGATGCGGATCCAATCCATATCCGGCACGGAATCGGTCAACTGCTCGAGCATGGTCGCCAGCCCGTCCTTCATCCCCAGGTCGTGACCATAATCCGTCGAATCCTGCGCGATCAAGATCAACTCACGCACGCCGTTGTCGCGCAGGGTCCGCGCTTCACGAACGATGGACTCGACCGGGCGGGAAACCGCCGTGCCTTTGATGAGCGGAATGGCGCAAAACGCGCAGGGACGCCGACAGCCGTCCGCAATCTTGAGATATGCGCTCGGTCCCGTCACGCTAACGCGCATGGCATCGCGCTCGTCCGTACCGACTGTGGGCGCATCGGGCAGATGATAGATCGGCTCCGGGTGTTTTCCCTTGCGGGCGTCGCTCACCACCTGGGCAATGTCCATCCAGCGCCGCGTGCCGATGATCGCGTCTATGCCGGGAACCCGTTTCGCCACCTCCACGCCGTAACGCTGGGTCAGGCACCCCGCTGCGATCAGGGTTTGATTCTTCCTTTTCGCCTTCGCCAACTCCCCCAGCACACGATACGACTCATCCTTTGCCGGTCCGATAAAGCCGCAGGTGTTGACAATTAAGACCGACGCCTTCGCCGGGTCTTCCACAAAGCGATACCCCTCGCGCGATAGCAGCTGCGCCATCGAATCCGAATCGACCGTATTTTTCGAGCATCCAAGAGAGACCAAATGAAAAGTTTGTTTTGTCACGTTTTATCCTAAAGTTAGTTGTACGCAGGAGTCCAAAGTCTCCCAACTTTGAATATATCATTTCCAACGACAGGAGTCGTTGAACTCCAAATGACGGCTCCCGGTTACGGCGTCGGCGTGGGCGTTCCGGTTGGGGTCGCAGTCGCAGTCGCGGTTGTCAGCGGGGTATTCGTCGCAGTCGGCGGGATGGTGGCGGTGGGCGTTGCCACACCCGAGATCGAATACACGCGGCTGACCACCTCGCCCGGTCCGCCCATCAAGCCGAGATCAGTTCCGTTGTACGTAATCCTCAGGGCAGAACCATCCCCGGTCAAAATCACCACCTGGTCTTGAGCCGCAAAAACCTTCGTCTCGCGCGGCGGCATCCGACCCTCAAAAGCGACCGTCCCATCCACAAGAATTTTCACGAAGACCCGCTCCAACGCAAAGACGCTGACCACCACGTTCGCATCCGAAGGCGAAGCAATCGCCTCCGGCGAAGCCAAACCCTCCAGCCCCTGCGGCGTCGCAACCGCAGAAACCTCCGTCACAACAGACGCCTCGCCCGAAGCAGTCGGCTCCGGCTGGTTCACCAGCACCTCCGCAATCGAAGGCGCAGTCGGCTCCACATCCTCCCGCACGCTGACGATCCGCCCCACCCCCCAAACCGCCAACCCCGCCAGCACAACGATCATCAACAAACCATAAGCCAGGTCTCCCATCACGAAGGTCCGCAGCATTGGCATCACCGGCTTGACCTGCGTCTGGATCTGGTCTCGCGGGGTCTCGGCATATTTTTCATGCCGCCTTGCCTGGAGCGCGTCTGCATAACGCAGCAAAACCGCATCCACGTCCAGGTCGAGGAAGGTCGCATAATTCGAAAGCATCCCGCGCGTCTGAACCGTCGAAGGCAGCCTGTCGAACGCGCCGTCTTCCAACGCCTTCACAAAATTCGCCCGTAAATGCGTATGCCGCTCCACCTCGGCAATCGTCAGGCTGATCAACCCCCTGCGCTCGCGCAGTTTCGCGCCGATCTCCGCCATGATCAAATCGGCGGGCTTCTCCGCAGCGGTGGGCGGTTCTACGATCTCTTCGGGAATCACAGCCGCCGGGAGCGATTCTTCCTTATCAACCTTTATCTTAAACCGCAACCTGATCCTGCCCCACAAACCTTGCCGCGCCTCTTCGCCGACTTCGGGCTGGTCTGCCCCATCAGCCTCCCCCCCCGCCGCTGGTTGACTCTGCGACTCTGCGGCAGGCTCTTCAACCGCCTCCAGCGTGGAATCCGCTTTGGGCTTGCGACTCAAAAACCGGCTTAAGAATCGAGCCGCGGGTTTTTCATCCCCTGAATCCGTCAACGGCGGAAGTTCCGTCTCGGCAAGATTAACCTGCGGCAGCGGTCCGCTCACCTCGGCAGGCGGGATCGGGTTGCGCTGGATTTCCGCGATCAGTTCGTCAATATCGAGATCGAGATACTCGGCATAGTTGCGCAAAAAACCGCGCCCCTGCGCGGCGGAAGGCATGACGGAAAAATCATCCGCCTCGAGCGCCTGCAAAAAGATGCGGCGGATGCGGGTTTCCTCCGCCGCCTTCTCGAGCGAGAGGTAGCGCGCCTCGCGCTCGCGTTTCAATCGTTGACCGATGGTTTCCGGCATGGGTCTATTTTACCTTGACATCCGCCCGCGCATGACGTAGCATCATTATTATGAAAATTGGAATGATGGTCGATAGTTACAAACCCTATATCAGCGGCATCACGAACTACGTCGAGGTCAACAAGGAATTTCTCGAAAAAGCCGGGCACGAGGTCTTTATCTTTACCTTCGGCGACCTGGAACACGAGGATGGGGAAACAAACGTGATCCGCAGCCCCGGCTTGCCGCTGGCGGATTCGGGCTTCTTTCTTTCGCTGCGCTATTCCCGCCAGGCAAAAAAACTACTGCAAACGATGGACATCGTGCATGTGCATCACCCCTTCCTAAGCGGACGCCTCGCCCTGCGCTACTGCCGCCCGGCGAACATCCCCATTGTTTTTACCAATCATTCCCGTTACGACCTGTACGCGCAAGCCTACCTGCCCATGATGCCGGACGAGGTAAGCCAGGGAATGCTGCAAGCCTATATGCCGCCCTTCTGCAAGGCGATGGACGTTGTCATCACCCCCTCGGCAGGGATGGAAAAAGTGCTGCGCGAACTAAAGGTGGAAGGGAATATCGAGATCATTCCGAACGGCGTCAATTTGGAGAGTTTCCAGAACACCAGTCCGATCCCGCGCGAATCGCTGGGTTATAAACCGGGTGACATCCTGATCGTTTACGCGGGCAGGGTCGCGCTCGAAAAGAACCTGCCCTTCCTGATCGATTCATTTGCAGGGGTTGCCAAAGCGATTCCCAATGTTCATCTGCTCATCATTGGCGGCGGCGTTCAGCAATTTGAAGAGGATATCCGCGACCATGTAGAGGAGAAGAATCTTCCAGACCGAATTCACCTGGTTGGAAAGGTGCCCTACGACCAACTCCCCGCCCATCTTGCCATGTGCGATATTTTTGCGACGGCGTCTGTGACGGAGGTCCACCCGCTTTCGGTGATCGAAGCGATGGGAACGGGGCTGCCGGTCATGGGAATCGAATCGGTTGGCGTGGGCGATACCGTGCGGGACGGGGTCACCGGCTTTCTGGCAGCCAACGACATGTCTTCGTTCACGGCAAAACTCACCCGGTTATGCCTCGACCCCAGCCTGCGCAATTCGATGAGCCGGGCGGCGCGGGCGGCGTCTGAAGCCTACGCCATCGAGCGGACGACGCGCATCATGCTCGAATGTTACGAACGGGTGGCCGCCAATACAGACCGCCACAGGGAAAATCTCAATTTGCGCCTGCGCGGCATCCTGGAGAAATTCCTTCGGTGACGAGCCACAACCAACGGATCGGCGCCTGGGGCGAGGAAACCGCCGCCGCCTGGCTTTCGGAGCGGGGCCACCAGATCACAGCCCGCAACGTGCGCACGCCGTACGGTGAGATTGACATCATCGCCCAAAAGGATGGCGTTTTCTTCTTCGTCGAAGTCAAAGCGCTGACTTCGACGAAATCGTTCTTCCCCGAACAGCAGATCACCGCCCGCAAACGCGGACATATGCTCAACGCCGCCGCCCACCATGCCGCCGAGAACGCCATCGAACGCTGGCAGGTGGATGTCATCGCCGTCGAAGGCAAACCCGGCGAAACGCCCATCGTTCGTCACTTTGAAAATATTCAGTGAACATCCGAGGCTTTAACCACGAAGGACATAGCGCGGTCGTACCGCAAACTTCAGTTTGCGCCCCGGCGGGCGGGATAAATCTCGCGGTACTGGGCAAAATCTTCGCGATTGACGTAGTTTTTTACAGAGCAATACTAGAAGGTCACGAAGGAAAACATTAAAACTTAAAATCTTTGTGTAACTCGCGTCCTTTGTGTTTTGAAAAATTCCTGCGCGCAAGCCATGTCGAGAGGTTCGAGTCCGGTTTCATCACTTTCATGGCTTGGGTATAATTATCGATAACACAACATTCCGGCTGGCAAGATAACAAGGAGACTCTCATGGCAAACATCATCGGACCCGATATCAGTTTCTATCAGGACGACCCAGAAACCCCGCAGGGCGTCAACTTTA
This sequence comes from Candidatus Villigracilis adiacens, assembly GCA_016703605.1. Taxonomy (GTDB): domain Bacteria; phylum Chloroflexota; class Anaerolineae; order Anaerolineales; family Villigracilaceae; genus Villigracilis; species Villigracilis adiacens. The sequence goes on from JADJBU010000022.1 coordinate 289,300, forward strand.
CGAAAATGCGCGAGAACGCACTGTTTGTCATCGTCCGCGCCGGGCAGAACCTGTGGGGCGACCGCGATTTCAAAGCCAATTGGAGCGGGGCAAAGGCGGCGGGTCTTCCGCGCGGGGCGTACTGGTTCTACGACAGCCGGATCGACCCGAAGCAACAGGCGGAGAAATGGGTATCCATGTTCGAAGGGGATTTTGGCGAACTGCCCCTCTTCGGCGACTTTGAAGATAATTATGGCGGTCCGTACAAGGGCTGGAGGCACTGGTACGACTTCCTCGAACGCTTCAAACAGCTGATTCCCAACGGCAAGGAGATCGGCGTTTACACCGGTTATTACTATTGGCTCGAGAATACGGTTGCGACGGGCATTCCGACCGCATCGTTGAACTATTTCAAACAATATCCGCTGTGGATCGCCGCCTATAACCCGACGGGACCCAACGTCCCAAAACCCTGGGACGATTGGACGCTCTGGCAGTTTACCGATAACGGCGACGGTCCCAAACATGGCGTGGAAAGCCTCAACATTGACCTGAATTATTTCAACGGCGACCAGGCTGCCTTCGAGCAAAGATTCGGGCTGACGCTCGGTCCTGCGCCGATACCGACCCCGCCCGGAAAGAATTACCGCGTCACGGTTACCTCTCTCAAAGTCCGCAGCGGACCGGGGTTATCCTACGACCAGATCGGCAGCATCAAACTCAACGCGGTTGTGGAGCGGTTGGAATCCAACGCCGATGAAACCTGGCACAAGGTTCGCACATTGGATGGCAGCCTGACCGGCTGGAGTTTTGCCGCCTACCTGCAAAACCTCGGTGGGACTCCTCCCGATGGCGGCGAAACAGGCTCGGGCGGGAGTGGAACCGGGACCGGCGGCGAAACAGGTTCGGGGACGACCAATCCGCCTGACGAAGAGGACATCGATTGGTATCGCGTCACAGCTTCCTCGCTAAAAATCCGCACAGGGCCCGGGCTTGAATACGAATCAATCGGTACGTTTAAATTCGGCGAACTTGTCGAAAAACTGGACGCGTCGCCGGACAATCAATGGCTGAAGGTTCGGAGCAAGGACGGCTCAAAAACGGGCTGGAGTTTCGGCGAATACCTGGTCAGCGTGCATGATCCATCGAGCGAGACCCCGCCCTCCACGACAACCCCGGAATTCAACGACAGGAATTGGTATAAAGTCACCACGTCCACGCTTAACCTGCGCGAGTCGCCAAACCTGGCCTCGAAGATCCTCGGTACGTTGACGAAGAACGACGTCGTCCCCGCCCTGGATGAATCCAACCCGGGTTGGGTCAAAACCCAAAAACTCGACGGCTCTTCGGGCTGGTGTTCGCGGGATTATCTTGCGCAGGTCAGCGCGGCAAAACGACCCGATTCAGTCACTCAGGTTCTTTTCCCCGGCGTGACCTACCTGCGCAAGGATTTAACCTCGCCGCGCCCGATCGTGGTGCATGTGCTTGCCATTGACCTGCAATCGCAAAAACTCGAATTCCTTGTGACCCCGTCGGCAAACAACACGGATGTGCTTTGTGCCCGCGCGACATCGAAATTCCTGGAAGAGTTCAAACTTCACGCCGCGATCAATGGCGGATATTTCAGTTACCTAGACGCATCATACAACCCCTCGAAACTTTGCCCCAACGGCGGCGACCCGGTACGCATCAGCGATTACGCCGCCTCGCGCGGGAAGATTTACTCCAACAAGAAAACCGCCCAGCCGGTGATTCATATTGGAAAGAAGAACCAGCTTTCGATCAACCCGAAAAAGCCCGCGGTCTTCAATGCGGTTTCCGGCGACCGGTTGGTGGTGGTCGAGGGACAGGTGGTCAAGAATCTCGCGGCGCAGATTCCCAACCCGCGCACAGGGCTTGGTTTGAGCAAGAACGGGCGCTGGCTGACCCTGATGGTGGTGGATGGACGGCAACCCGGCTACAGCGAAGGCGTGACCTTCCCCGAACTGGCGGAATTACTCATCTCGTACGGAGTCCACACCGGCGCGAACATGGACGGCGGCGGTTCCTCGACCATGGTCATGCGCGGATACGACGGCAAGGCGCGCGTCCTCAACTCTCCCATAGACATGAACCAGCCCGGCAGGGAACGACTCGTTGGAAATCACCTTGGGTTGTTCATCAAACCATAGCGCGGTTGTACCGCAAACTTCAGTTTGCGCCCCGGCGGGCGAGATAAATCTCGCGGTATGGCAAAATCTTTGCGATTGACGTAGTTTTTACAGAACAATACTATAAGAGAATGCATGGAACAAAAAGCGGCGTTGGCAATTTGCCAGCGCCGCTCGTTATTTATAGATCACTCCTCGCCAAACTGTTCCTTCGTCTTCTTGGTCTGTTTGCCGCGTTCCTCGGTATTCAAAATCCGTTTGCGGATTCTAAAATTCTCCGGCGTCACTTCCAGCAATTCATCATCGGCGAGGTATTCGATGGCTTCGTCGAGCGACATCTGCCGGGGCGGGGTGAGGCGGATTTCCATGTCGCCGCGAGCCGCGCGGATATTGGTCAGGTGTTTCTTCTTGCACACGTTGACCGATATATCGCTTGAACGCGCGTTCTCACCCACCACCATGCCTTCGTACACGTCCACGCCAGGACCAACAAACAGAATTCCGCGTTCCTCCGCAGATTTCAAGGCATACGCCGTGGTCGTGCCGGGCTCCCAGGCCACGAGCGATCCGCTTTGGCGCGTGTTCATGGGACCGGCGAGTTCGTCGTAGCCGTGGAAGATGGTGTTCATCACGCCCGCGCCGCGCGTGGAGGTGAGGAATTGATAACGGAAGCCGAGCAAGCCGCGGGTCGGGACGATGTAAACCATGCGGGTCGTTCCCTGACCTGAGTCCTGCATGTCCATCATCCGGCCTCGTCTCCCTCCGAGCATTTCCACCACCGCGCCGACGGTTTCGTTGCTGGTCTCGATGTGGACTTCCTCAAAGGGTTCGAGCAAAACGCCGTCGTCCGCCTTGTGATAGATGACTTCGGGGCGCGAGACCTGGAATTCATACCCTTCGCGGCGCATGGTTTCGATCAAGATGCCGAGATGTAATTCGCCGCGGCCTGAAACGAGGAAATTTTCCGCCGAGTCGGTATCCTGCACGCGCAGGGAGACGTTTGTGCGCAATTCCTCGTTCAGTCGTTCGCGCAGTTTGCGCGATGTTCCCCATTTGCCTTCCTTGCCGGAGAATGGAGAGGTGTTCACGCCAAACGCCATGCGGACGGTGGGCTCCTCGACCTTGATCGAAGGCAGGGCGACCGGTTTGGCGGGGTCAGCCAGGGTTTCGCCGATGGCAATATCTTCGAGACCCGCCAGCGAGACAATATCGCCCGCGATGGATTCTTCGCACTCGACCTTGTTTAATCCCTTGAAGGTGTAGAGGTAACGCGCGGTTTCAGGGAGGACGGCGCCGTCCAGTTTGATGCGCGCCAGTTTTTGACCGGCTTTGATCTTGCCCGCGAAGATGCGCCCGACGGCGGTCACGCCGCGGTAATCGTCGTAGCCGAGGGTGGTGATGAGCATTTGCAGCGGGGCGTCCACGTCCACTTTGGGAGCAGGGATATGCTTGAGGATGGAGTCGAACAGGGGCTGCAGATCAGGTCCGAGGTCCGCACTGAGACCCGCGCGTTGTTGAATCCCGATGGCGTAGATCACCGGGAAGTCCGCCTGTTCTTCGGACGCGCCAAGTTCGATGAACAGATCGAAGGTTTCGTTCAGAACGCGGTCGGGTTCGGCATCCTTGCGATCCACCTTGTTGATGACGACGATGGCTTTGTGCCCCATCTGGAGCGCCTTTTTCAAAACGAAACGCGTCTGCGGCATGGGACCTTCCGCCGCATCCACAAGCAGGAGCACGCCATCCACCATGTTCATGACGCGCTCGACCTCGCCGCCGAAGTCGGCGTGCCCGGGCGTATCCACGATATTGATCTTGATCGGCTGGTTCGTTGCGGGGTCGACGAGGCTGATGGCGGTGTTCTTGGCAAGGATGGTGATGCCGCGTTCGCGTTCGAGGTCGTTGGAATCCATCACGCGTTCTTCGACATGCTGGTTTTCGCGGAAGGTGTGCGACTGGCGCAAAAGCCCGTCCACGAGCGTGGTCTTGCCGTGGTCAACGTGGGCGATGATGGCGATGTTTCTAAGGTCGGTTCGGTTAGTTTTCATAGTTGGATAGTTTTGGTAGTTTGATGGTTGGGTTAAGGGGAGCAAATATCGTGCTGCTTATTTACCTGTCTACTTGTGTACTTGTTCACTTATCAATTGGCGATAAAAAAGACCCGGCGGAGCGCCGAGGTCTTGAAGGGTCGTTCGGCTTGCGGGCGGTATTGTATCAGAGAGGCTGGGTTTGAGGAAGAGCGATTATATCCGCGCGAGTTTCCCCGCCCGCCTTAGATCGCGGTAATTCCACAGCACCTGCCAGATGCGCATCGCCGCTTCGAGTTGGATTTTGAAGGACATTTTGGACTTGCCGAATTTACGGTCGGCGAAATAGATGGGCGATTCGCCGATTCTGAATTCGAGGCAGTGGGTCAGATAGATCATTTCGACGAGGAAGATGTATCCGCTGGAATGGATGCGTTCGAAGGGAATCTGTTTGAGAGCCTCCGTCCGCCACATGCGGTAACCGGTGGTGACGTCGTGCAGGGGCAAACCCAGGATGGTGCGTGCGTAGAAATTTCCGAAGGCGGAAAGCCATTTGCGCCAGAGGGGCCATTTCTCGTCCACCGAGCCGCCAGCGACATAGCGTGAGCCGAGGACGACATCGTTCGTTTCCAGCAGTTTTGCCATTTCAGTCAGAGCGGTAGGATCGTGAGAAAAATCGGCATCCATCTGGACGATGACCTCTGAATCGCTGTCGAAGATTTTCTGAAAGCCGTTCAGGTAGGCGGAGCGCAATCCCATCTTGCCGGGACGGTGAAGCACCTCGATCCTGCCGGGGTGCTGGCTGGAAAGTTTGTCCGCCAGTTTGCCGGTCCCATCGGGGCTGTTATCGTCCACCACCAGCAGGCGCAGGTCGAGCGGAAGCGAAAATAAAGCGGAGACCAGTTTTGGAAGGTTCTCCGCTTCGTTATAGGTTGGAATGACGATGGTGGTCTTCAAAATGGTGTTCCTGCTAGGAAGCGCCCCCCAATTGGGATTTGAACTGCGCGACGCCCGCGTTGTAGGTCTTCAGGGAGGCAAACTCCGTCAGTTTTGCCCCGAGGCGGTCTGGGCGTTTCGCCATACCCTCGCGGTCCTTCAACGGGTAGAAATATTCCACTGATTGCTCGAGGCGTGATTTCAATTTATCGTTCAACACTTGCAGGCTGGCAGGCGGGACGACCAGCACAAGATCGGTGGCGCTCAGGTGACCAAGAAAATCGTCGGGGCGGCTGAATTCGCGCAAGGTGTTGACGATCATCAGGCTGATTGCCCGCAACACGTCATCCGACGCGACAAAGCCGTACGCCTCGCGAAAAGCGCCCATGTTTTGAATGGAGATGTATAAAAGAGAGGCGCTGTCTTTTCCCAACACCTCGGATAATTTTTCGTCCACCAGCGCGCCTTCGGGAAGCCCGGTAACGGGGTTGGTCAGGGAACCCTGGTTGACCCGGTTGAGGGCGTTGCGCACGCGCAGGCGCAATTCCTGAACGTCAAAAGGTTTGGTGATGTAATCGTCTGCGCCGATCTCGAGCCCCTGCAGTTTGTCGGAACGGTCGCGTTTTTCGGTGAGGAAGATGATCGGGATGTCGGCAGTGCGACGGTCGCGCCGGAGACGGGTGGCAACTTCATATCCATCAATATCCGGGAGGCGGATATCCAAAATCACAAGTTCAGGGCTGACCTGCACGGCAGACCGCACCCCATCTTCGCCCCAGTTTACGGTAAACACTTCGTATTCCTGCGAGCGAAAATACGCTGTCAGCATTTCAGCGACATCAGGGTCGTCTTCCACAATAAGGATCTTCGGCTTTGTCTCTGACATGCTCGCCCCTTGCGCCTTATGAAATGGGTTCTTTTTGGATGATGAACTCGCAGACCGGTTCGCCCATCGCCACGCACTTGGACTCGTTGACGCGGAACTCGTTGCCGCCGGAGACCCATTTCAGGCTTTCCTGCAACAACCCGGTGGAGATGAAGCAGACGGGTTTGTCCACGCCGCTGCGCCCCCAGCAACAGGGGCATTTGTGGATCGTCCAAACCCACTCGGTATCCTTCTCTTCAACGGTGGTCTGCTGGTCACTTAGTTGGGAGAAAATTTTGGCGAATGCCGGCAGCCCGATCCTGAGTTTGGATTGAAGCGGGAGGACGACAAAAGCCAGGTCAGCCGCCCCAGCCAGGGCGCCAAAGTTGCGAAGCGCATCTGCAAAGGTGGCGCGTCCGGCGCGCAGGGCGAGTCCCCGTCCGCCGCGCGGACCGTACATCTCCTCCAGGGAGGAACTGATCGCGGAGAGTTCGGCAAAATCAAACCCCTTATCCAAATTATCCGGGGGATAGTTTTCAATGTAATGGCTCAGACCTCCCAGGTTGAGAATGGCATTCAAGCCGTTCTTTCCCATCACTTCTTCGAGGGATTTGATGGTGATCAAGCCAAATTTATTGGGGTAATACAGACCAGCTTTTTGGATGGGGCTCATGATGTCTCCATTAAATCAACTTCGCCAGATCTTCAGCGGCGCGTCGCATGTCTAGGAAGATCAGGCCAAGCCTGGCCTGTTCGCGTACGAGAGCGGTCAGGACCGCCTCTTCCCCCACAGAGATAAGGACCACATAACCTTTCAAGCCCTTGATGTAAACCTGTTCGAGCGAGCCGCGCCCCAATTCCCCCGAAATACGTTCACCCAGGGATAACATTGCCGCCGACATGGCGGATACGCGGTCCTCCTCAACACCCTGCGGCAGGGCGGAGGCAATGCTCAAGCCATCCACGCTGACAATTGCCGACGCTTCGATATCCGGCGAAGAAGCCTGCAACTCACGCAGGCGGTCCACCATTTGCTGTGTGCGATTCTTGGACAAGCCAGCCCTCCGGGGAAAAGTTTACGCCCCAAGGAAAACTCAGGACGCGGTTTTCAAACCATCGAAACAATTTTAGAACAGGGCTTTCATTGTGTCAAGTTCGATGGCTTGCAATTTGCAAAAAGGCAAGGCAAAGCGCGGCGATAACGCGCCTATTTCGCCAAATCGCGATTTTGTATTGACATGCCCATACCCTCATGGTAAACTACCGACCGCTTAATCATCTGGTCCCGTGGTGTAGCGGCCTAACATGCGGCCCTGTCAAGGCCGAGATCGCGGGTTCGAATCCCGTCGGGACCGCCAGATAAATCGCCCTTACAGGCGATTTATTTTTTTCAGGGGCGGCTTCTTATAGTAAAATACAAATTGCCGGGGCGATGGCGGAATCGGCAGACGCAACAGACTTAAAATCTGTCGTTGGTAACAACGTGAGGGTTCGACCCCCTCTCGCCCCATTCACCGAAATGTCATTGCGATTTCCGCAATGACATATTATTCTGAGGACATTCGCATGTTCTTCTCGCGCCAGCAATTGGAAGAGATCGAAGACCGCAGCCTTGCTCCCTATGGAATGAGAAGCCGGGATACAAAGGGGCGCGCCTATCTCGACGCCGAGCCGGAATACCGCACCACGTTCCAGCGCGACCGGGACCGCATCCTGCACACCACCGCATTTCGCCGGCTGGAATATAAAACGCAGGTCTTCATCAATATCGAAGGCGACCACTTCCGCACCCGCCTGACCCACACCCTCGAAGTGGCGCAGATCGGGCGGACTCTCGCCCGCGCCCTGGGCGGTAATGAAGACCTTGTCGAAGCCGTCTGCCTCGCGCACGACCTCGGACATTCGCCCTTCGGTCATTCCGGAGAGACCGCCCTGGCAAGGCTGATGAAAGACTTCGGCGGCTTCGACCACAACAAACAATCCCTGCGCATCGTCACAGAACTCGAGCAGCGTTACCCGGAATTCCCCGGCTTGAACCTCACCTGGGAGGTCCGCGAAGGGATGGTCAAGCACGAATCGGAATACGATATCTCGGACGCGCGCGATTTCAACCCAGACCTGCGGGGCAACCTCGAAACCCAGATCGCCAACGTCGCCGACGAACTCGCCTACACCACCCACGACCTCGACGACGGACTCCGTTCCGGAATGCTCACCCCGCAGATGCTCGAAGGCGTCTCACTTTGGGAGATCATGCGCGAATCCTTCAACTGGCACGGACCCATTCTCAGCGACATGGAACGTCACCGCATGATCCGGCACCTGGTCGGCTTGCTGGTCACAGACATGGTCAAGCAGACCGACGCGCGCCTGAAAGAAAGCAAGGTCAACTCGGTGAAAGACATCCAAAAATTGAAGCAAAACATGGTCGGGTACGGAGAAGAAACGCAAAGACGCAACCGGGAGTTGAAGGATTTTCTCTACAAGAAGCTATACAGGCATCACCGCGTCGTGCGGATGCAGGTCAAAGCCGAACGCATCATCTCGGACCTGTTCAACGCCTACCGAGCCGAACCCGCCATCCTGCCGGAACACGTCCAATTCTTCGTCGAGAAACGCGGACTGGAACGCACCATCTGCGATCACATCGCAGGCATGACCGACCGGTACGCCATTGAAGAATACCAAAAACTGTTCAACCCCAGCGAAAAACCATAATCGCCGATTGAAAATGGGGGAACCATCAGAAGACCGTTCCCCCGCCAAACTGGAAAGGAGTAACCATGACCCCAATCAACTACCTGACCCCCGAAGGCGAGACAAAGCTCAAAGCCGAACTCGAGGAATTGAAAGGTCCCAAACGCGATGAACTTGCCGCGCGTCTTCGCTCCGCCATTCAGATGGGCGACCTCTCTGAAAACGCCGATTACCACAAGGCAAAGGAAGACCAGGGATTCCTCGAAGGGCGCATCCAGGAAATCGAAGCCATCCTGAGGCACGCCGTCATCATCGAAAAAACCACCGGCGACACAGTGTCCATCGGCTCGCGCGTCACGATCCAGGAGGAAGACTTCGACCCCGAAACCTACCACATCGTCGGCCCCACCGAAGCCGACCCGCGCCACGGACGCATCTCGCACGAATCCCCGATCGGCATCGCCTTGATGAATAAAAAGGTCGGTCAGATCGCGGAAGCCGAAACCCCCGGCGGTAAAATCAAATTCAAGATCGTCAAGATCGAATAGGCAAAACAAAACCCGCTCTTGCGAGAACGGGTTTTTGATTCACATTTATATTCTGATTAAGACTGCCGGGGCCAGATCGCGAGTTCCAGCGTCACGCGCTCGAAATAACTATTATCCGGCAACGCGCCCTTGCCGTACTCGATATCCACGATGGTGGCGAGGAGTTGCAGAGTGGCCGTCTCCAGCAGGACCTGGGCATGGGGCTGAACAAGCACCAACTCACCCTTCGGTTCGAGCCGCGAACGGACTGCCGGGTCCGCAAAGGCATGGGCAGACATCAAAACTTTCGTGGCAGTCTTGATATCGTTCTTATCAAATAACCAGATCTCGAGGGCGGTCACCTTCTTCGGCTCACCCACGCCGATGATCTCGGAAATGCCAACGCCGTACTCCCCCAAAAATTCACCGGCGCCGGTATCGATGCTGAACGATTCATCATACAGATCGTCGCCCAAAACAAAGGTGGTCATCGTCTGTGTAATGGGCGGGGCAAGACCCATCTCTTCGAAGTTCGTCTTCTCCGCCGACCGGCTGATCTCCGACGCCTGCATCACCGCCGTCACCTCCCCCGAGCCGCGCTTGCGAAACAGGCGGAAGAGATAAAACCCGCCCGCCGCCGCAACCGCCAGAACCAAAACAACGCCGACGCCGATCAATGCCGTGCGCATCGTTGACGGAGTCTCTACGGGGGCGCTTTCAGCGCCGGTCTGCTCGCGCGTATTGATCTCATTCGTCACCGCCTGCCCAAATTCCTGAACAAGAGCCGCAGGCAGATAACCGGGATTGTTTTGCACAACGGCAAACGCGTTTTGCGCCTCGGTACCAAGACCGATCCAACGGTCAGCTGCCAGAGCCGCGCTTTTATTGATGCTGTACGAGTCGATTGCCATGCGCATATAGTCTTCCCTCAAATCTGGGCGCAGGTAATAAGGGGTGGCATTTTCGAACTCAATGGTTCCCCAGCCGATCACCAACCCAATCGCCAGCCCCACAATAAAAAGGACAACCGGCAAAATGGGAATTTTTTTCAAGAAAGCAACCACGAATTGCATAACTGAACTCCTTCGCTCCTATGCTATGGCTCGATTATACAACGTAAATTCCCCGACCCACATGGCAGAAGTATTGCCCGGGCGATTTACTCAGACCATCCCAAAGGCTTTTTGGGACTTTCTGATTCCCGAACCCAAACCTTCGATACGGCTGCGCGGATCAGACTCCGCCCCAGCCTGATTCCCGTCCATCCGCCTTGACCCCGCCTCAAGAGACCTGTTTCTTAGGTTCCCACCTTAGGCATCATTCTGAGCAGAGCAAAGAATCCCTGAGATTATCGCAGAGACCCTTCGTAGCGCCAGACGCCACGAAGGGTGACGCCTCAGTTAAGTTCTTTTGAAGAAACGCTCTCTAAACGCCCTCCGCAACGATCTCCTCCAGCGAAAACGTATTCGAACAGACGGTGCATTGCGCCTCGCGTTTATTCGCCACAACCAACAACCCGCTGCAATCGGGGCAGGGCTTTGCCAGCGGCTTCTTCCAGGTGGTGAAATCACAGTTCGGATAGTTCGCACAGCCATAGAACGTGCGCCCCTTGCGCGTCCTTCGCTCCACCATATCGCCGCCGTCCTTCGGGCAGGTCACGCCGATCTTTTCGAGCCACGGCTCGGTATATCGACAAGTTGGGAAGTTCGCGCACGAAATGAACTTCCCGAAACGACCATACCGGATGACCAGTTCCCCGCCATCCTCCGGGCATTGACGCCCAATCGGCTCCGGCTCCGACTTGGAGACGGGCATCTCGGCTTGGGCTTTCTTCACATCTTCGGAAAACGGTTCGTAAAATTCACGGATCGCCTCCGTCCATGTCATTTCGCCATCCGCGATCTTGTCGAGATCCTCTTCCATGTGCGCGGTAAAGTTCAGGTCCACCACTTCAGGAAAATACTGCGCCATCAAGTCGTTGACCTGAATGCCAATATCGGTTGGGATCAGCCGCTTCTCCTCGCGCACAACGTACCCGCGCTGTTGAATGGTGGAGATCGTCGGCGCATACGTGGACGGACGCCCAATGCCATTCTCCTCCAACGCCTTCACCAGCGACGCCTCGCTGAAACGCGGCGGGGGCTGGGTAAAGTGCTGCTCGGGGATGAGGCGCACCAAATCCTGCCTTAGCCCCTCCTCCACCCCGCGCGGAATCTTGACATCCTCTTCTTCATCCTCCGCCCGGGCGTCTTCGTTCTTGGCTTCCTGATACACAGCCAGAAATCCCGCAAACTGAACCTCGGAATGCGAAGCCCGCAACAGGTATTCATGTCCGCTTGTTTTGCCGGTCACTTCAACCTGAATCGTATCGAACACGGCAACCGCCATCTGCGAAGCGACAAATCTCTGCCAAATCAACTGATACAGTTTGAACATCGCCGGGTCGAGAAATTCCTTGACCTTCGCCGGATCGCGCATCGCCGATGTCGGGCGGATGGCTTCATGCGCCTCCTGCGCCGACGCGGATTTTGTCTTATAAACCGGCGCTTCGGCGGGCAGGTAATCGGAGCCGAAGCGCTCCATCACATACTTGCGCGCCTCATCCTGCGCCAGCGTGGAGACATTGGTCGAGTCAGTTCGCATGTAGGTGATCAAACCCGTCGCGCCGCCCTCGCCCACGTCCTGCCCTTCATATAATCCCTGCGCGAGAGCCATGGTTCGTTTGGCGGTAAAGCCGAGTTTCTTCGAAGCCTCCTGCTGAAGGGTCGAGGTTGTGAACGGAGCCAGCGGTTTTTGCCGTTTCTCGCCGCGCTTGACCTTCGAGATGACATATTCCCCCGTCTCCATATCGATCAGGATCGGGTCAACCACCTCGCGGCTGGAAAGTTCCGGTTCCTTGTCGTCGATGCGCGCCAGTTTGGCAATGAACGACGATTTCAGCTTCTCGGCTTTGAACTCGGCGTGGATCGACCAGTACTCCACCGGTTTGAAATCCTCCACCTCCCGCTCCCGGTCCACGATCAGGCGCAGGGCAACAGATTGCACACGTCCCGCAGAGAGCCGTCCGCGCACTTTTTCCCACAAAATGGGGCTGATACTGTAACCGACCAGCCGATCCAGCACGCGCCGCGCCTGCTGGGCATTGACCAGGTTCATATCGATATTGCGCGGATGTGAAAACGCCTCCGAAACGGCGGGAGCGGTGATCTCATGAAATACCACGCGCTTCGTGCGTTCCGGTTCGATGCCCGCCGCCTCCATCAAATGCCATGAAATGGATTCGCCCTCGCGGTCGGGGTCGGTCGCGAGATAGATTTCTTCAGCCTTCTTCGCCAGCTGTTTGATCTCCTTGACTACATCCTTCTTCTCGTTCGGCACGCGATACTTCGGCTCGAAGTTATTCTCCACATCCACCGATAATTGCGACTTGAGCAGGTCGCGCACATGCCCCACCGAGGCGCGGACAGTATATCCCTTGCCCAGGAAGCGTCCGACCGTCTTTGCCTTGGCAGGCGACTCGACGATCACGAGTTTCCCCTCGCGCACTTCCACCTTCTCCGGCTTGGGCGGGGGGATCAAACCGGCATGGGCATCTGTCTTCCCCATACGAAATAGTTTTGTGCCGCAAACGGGGCAGACGCCAGTCGTCACCGCCGAACTCTTGGCATTGAATCCGGCAACCGGGTCCTTGATCTCCCGCTTGGTCTTGCACTTCATGCAATAGGCTTCCATTAAATAAATTCCTCCGGCGTATTTCTCGCATCTACAGGTCAAGTCGATGGACTAGCCCTGCATTCATTTGCCATATAAAAAACATCCCGCAAGGATAAGCCCTACGGGATGGACATTCTACAGCAATAACCCGTTTTTTTGCAAACGGGAATTTTTCGGGAGTCGAACGTCTCCCGACTTTCGACTCCGATTCCAACGTCGGGAGACGTTGAAGTCCTTTTCCCTACAAATACTTTTCCTGTCGGTGCTTCTTCAAATGCTCAACCACATCCTTGACCTTCTGGGATTGGTCCGACTTGCAGATCAGCAGGGCGTCGCCGGTATCCACCACAACCATATCATCCACACCAATGGTGACGACCAGCCGGTCAGACCCGCCGTAGACAAGCGTATTATTTGTCTCGAGCGCAAGATGCGAAACCGCGTTCGTTGCAATATTTCCGCTCATATCGGGCAAAAGCACTTCAAACAAGGAAGACCACGAACCAACATCGCTCCAGCCCAGCCCGCCCGCCGGGAGGACTGCAACCTTCTCCGCCTTTTCCATGATGCCGTAATCGACCGTTTCAATTTTTACATCTTTCCAGATCTTCACCAGGGTTTCCAACTGTTTTGATGTGCCCCAATCCGCCCCGATCTGATCGAGCGCATCCATCAAGCCCGGCATTTGTTTTCGAATCTCCGCCAGGATCGCATCCGCCCGCCAGATAAACATACCGCTGTTCCAGGAGTGATCTCCCGAACGCAGCAATTGACGCGCGGTCTCCTCGCTCGGTTTTTCCTTGAAGGTTTTCACCGTATAGACGGGATACTTGTACCCGCCATCCACGCCGGCGCCCTGTTGGATGTACCCGTACGCCGTCGAAGGCATGGTCGGGGTAATGCCCAGCGTGACCAGGTAATCATTATCCGCCACATCGAAGGCGGCTTTCAACAGATAATGGAAGAGGTCCACATTTCGAATGAAATGATCCGACGGCAGGATCGCCATCGTCGCCAGCGGATCGCGTTTCCGCAAAGCCATCGCCGCCAGCCCCACCACCGAAGCGGTCCCGCGTGGAGCCGGTTCGATCAGGTAATTTTCATCTGGCAGTTCCGGAGCCTGCTCTTTCATTTCATGAGCCTGCTCCTCGACCGTCACCACAAGGATGCGTTCCGGCGGGAACAGACCCTCCAGCCGTTTAACCGTGCTTTGAAACAAAGTCTCCTGACCGATCAGGGGCAACAATTGCTTGGGTTTTTCGCGGCGCGAAAGGGGCCACAAACGCGTCCCCCCGCCGCCAGCCATGATGACCGCATACGCATGAGATAAGTCAGAATTCATACCTGCCTCCTAAACTTTATAGTCCGGTCGTTCTTCCCAGACCGCCACATAATTCATACCACCAACCTGCCGCACCATGCCTTTCAATTCCATCATCGCCAGCGCGGCGGAAATCTTTTCGATGGGCAGATTGGCTTGATTGCGGATCTCGTCCACGTGGAGCGGCTCACTGCCCAGCGCGTTTAACACGAGCGCCTCGGTCTCGTCGGAAGGCAAAATCTTCCGCGCGGTTTTTTGTTTATCCATACGGGTCAGGTCCAAGGCCTGCATCAAATCTGCCGGGGTTAACAAAGGCTGTGCGCCTTTTTGGATCAGGCGGTTCGTGCCCTTGCTTTGCGGCGCAAGGATGCTGCCCGGTACGGCAAAAATTTCGCGCCCCTGTGCCGCGGCGAATTCAGCCGTGATCAATGCACCGCTTGTTTCTGCCGCTTCGATCACAACCACAGCCAGAGACAGCCCAGAAATGATCCGGTTGCGCGGCGGGAAGTTCGAAGCGTCTGGCGGCGTACCAACGGCATAATCGCTGATGACCGCGCCGCGAGTCATCATTTGCTCAGCCAGCCCGCGATGCTCCGGCGGATAGATCTTATCCACCCCCGAGCCGAGTACCGCCAACGTCCGCCCGCCCGCCTTGAGCGCGGTCTGATGCGCAATCGCATCCACCCCCCGCGCCAGCCCGCTGACGACGGTGATTCCATTCGCGGCCAGGAAAGAAGCGATGTCCTCCGTCACCTGCCTGCCATACGGCGTGACCTTGCGCGTGCCAACGATTGCCACCGCGAACAGGTCATCCATCAAATATTCGCCTCGGATGTAGAGGACGGGGGGAGGCTGGTCGATTTCTTTCAATCGGGTGGGATACGCTTCATCCATCCAGGTCAGGATTTTGATCTCCTGCGCTTCGATCCGCGCCCAGACCTGGTCCAGGTCCATCTGCCTTCTCGCCCCGATGACTTTCTCTGCCAACTTCGCCCCCAAACCAGATGCGACCAACTCAGCCGCATCCGCCTTCCAAGCCGACTCGAGATCGCCGAAATACGCGACCAAGCCCTGCATTCGCACAGCGCCGATGCCTTTGATGAGGTTGAACCCGATCCAGTATTTCTTTTCGTCCATGGTTTGGAAATTGTAACATTACCCCGATTTGATTTACGATTTACGCCCGGTACCGCGACATTCATGCCGCCCTAAAATTGCGAGATTAACCTCGCAACACCGCGTAAGGCGACTTATGCATTATTCCCGTTTTCAAACCAGCCCATCGATCAAATGCACCTTCATCACCCGCTCGTTCATATCTGTTTCGAGAATCACATCTGCGATGGCGGGCAGGAGGAGTTCGCCGCCGCCCTCTTTTTTGACGACATAGACATCGTTCGCGCCGGTTTCGAGAATCTCCGCCAGCACGCCGAGGGTTTCGCCGGTATCCGCCGTCACCGTAAGACCAATTAATTCGTGTTTGTAAACCTGTCCCTCAGGAAGAGCCGGTACTTCCGTCGATTTGACATACACCCACTGATTGCGGTATCTGCCCGCAGATTCGGGCGAATCGCAGCCGCGCAGCCTGACCAGCATCCCCTTCCCATGCGGGCGGGCGGATTCGAAGACGAGCGTTTCGCGCTTCTCGCCCACATAGACCTTCCGCCCCGCCTTGATCCGCTCGGGGAAATCGGTATGCAAATCCATGATCATCTCGCCGGAGACGCCATGCGGACGGCGCAGAAAACCGATCGCCAAATAAACAGACTCGCCTTTTGGCGAGCCTTGTTCTTGTTCCGCCATGTCAGGAGGGTTCCGTTACGTCGAGCGTGGCTTGCTTGCCCTGCCGCTCGGCGGCGACCCGAAGCAATGTACGGATGGCGTTTGCCACCCTGCCGCCCTTGCCGATCACGCGCCCCATATCGTCCTTGGCCACGCTCAATTCGATGCGCGGGCGATTGCCCCTGGTTTCGGTCACGATCACATCTTCGGGATGTTCCACAAGGGATTTGGCGATGTATTCGATCAGGTCTTTCATGCTGGGTATCCTCATGACGCATTACGGATTACGCGCTTCTTGAAACCTGATGCGTAATCCGTAATGATGGGTATTGCGTTGTTACTTGCGTGTTTTCGCCGGGGCGGCGCGTTTGGCTTCGGCGGCGGCGGCTTCTTCAACCAACACATCGACCGATTCGCCGTTTTTATAACGCTCGAAGCGTTCGAGTGTTCCGGCGGTTTTGAAAATCTTCTCGACGGATTCGGTCGGCTGGGCGCCGTGCTTCATCCAACTGTAGATGCGCTTTTCGTCCAACTTGATGGTGGCAGGCTCGGTGCGCGGGTTGTACACGCCAACGATCTCCAAAAAGCGACCGTCGCGGGGGGCTTCCTTATCCGCGGCGACGATGCGGTACGTGGGTTGACCGCGAAGGCCAATACGACGTAAACGAAGACGAACCATTCTTTAACTTGCTCCTTTATGTTTTGATTACGTTCCAGACAGGCACTAGAGACGAGAGGGGTGTGCGGGCTGAAATCGCGGGCTGTATTTTACCAGAAGAACCCGGTAAATTCGGCGGCAATTCCTTGGGGGTGCAGGCAAAACATGTCAGGCACAGAGTCGAAAGCGGCGCTGTGGTGGCGCCAACGGCGCCACGACATCTCCCGACTTTCGAGCAAAATCGGGAGACCCTTCGACAGGCTCAGGGCAGGTTTTTGCAGTCCAAACTGACAAACCTTTGCTTGCACGCCCTCGGCTCCTTGGCAGGTACAAGCAAAACATGTCCGGCGCGTATCCGACGTGGCTTGCCACGCCGTGAAAACTCAAACGGGGCGCTTCCTTTTTCAGCGATATAATTTTTTAACTCATCGAATAACTGCTCAGCCAATTCACTTCCCTGTCATTTCGAGTGGCGCGAGGCGCCACGAGAAATCTTTCTCAAAGCTGCGCAAGATTTCTCCTCGCTCGCGCTCGTCGAAATGACAGGCTGAGCAGTTACCTCATCGAAACCGCTTAAGGTGAGCGTTTATAAAGAACAGGGTAATTGTAAAACAACGGCTCAGGAAAGGATGCCAACAAATGAAACGCATTAATTTTCTAATCCACATCTGCGCGGCTTTGATATTGACAGCCTGTAACCTCGGCGGGGGCGGCGCGACCGAAGCCCCGGCGGAAAGTCAGCTGCGAGCGGCAGAAGCCACCCCAACCCTGACCCTTGCAGATAAGGTGGCGATTGAACTCACCAGCCAGGCAGACACAAGCATCCAATACAATACCGTCGGACAGATCGTCAAGTTCAAATTCACGATCAGGATGACCCGGAACGACAGCGCCGACGTGCCGCCCAATATCGCCTTTACCGGCGCGTCGCCCGTCTGCCCAGCCATCAACAGCATCGGCAACCTCGACGAACGATTTGATACCGGGGAAACCATGGACTGCGCGCTCGATTACCCGCTCACCCAGGCAGACCTCGACAAGTCGTCCCTCTCGCTTGCAGTGACGGTCAACATCTATTCGGTCAATTCGAATACAACGACCGCAACCGTTGCGACCATCCCGTCGAAGCTGCTCACGTTGACCAAAACCGCAGAACCGGCAAGCTATTATCAGACCGGGCAATCCATCAAATTCAACTACACCATCAAGAACAGCGGCTCCAGCCCGTTGGGACCCGGTCAATTCACAGTGACGGATTCCGCGGTCAACAATAACGCCGCCTTCAACTGCGGGGACGCAAACGCCTCGCTCGCCTCTGGCGCAACCCTGACCTGTTCCGCCGCCTACACAGTCACCGCCGCCGACATGAACGCCGCTTCGATCGCCTCCGTTGCCACAGCGGCGGGAGGAGGCGCGAATCCGTCTGCGCAGGTATCGGTGACGCTGAACAAGACGTCTGCTCCGGCGCTTGCCTCGGGCGCGACCATCCAGCACACGGTTATCGAAGGCGAATGGCTGTGGCAGATCGCGCGGTGTTATGGAGCAGACCCCGCCAAAACGATAGCAGCAAACCCGCAGTTGGCGAATCCAGCCCAGATCAAGGCGGGAACCGTGGTCACAGTCCCCAACATTGGGAGCAATGGAAAGATCAACAATCCGCCCTGCGTCGGCAGGCATCTTGTCCAATCCGGCGATACATGGGCGTCCATCGCGTCGAAGTACGGCGCAGACCAGGGACTCTTGCAGATCGCCAATGGAAATATCCTGACAGTCGGCAAGGAAGTCAAAGTGCCGTTTTACACAGCGGGGTTGAACATCCCAACGCCAGGCGCGGCGCCGGTTGTGACTCCCGGGGTGACAACCACCCCCGCGCCCGCGGCCGGGTTGAAGTTGACCGTATCCGCATTGCCCGCCGCATATAGTTCCGCGGGACAGGCAATTACATTCACCTACACCATCCAAAACACCGGCTCGAGCAGCAATGGACCGGCCCAATTCACCATCACAGACGGTCTTGTCAGCGCGGGCGCGTTCAATTGCGGCAGCCCCACCACCCTCTCGCCCGGCGCGACGACCTTCTGCACCGCCACGTATTCCGTCCCGCAAAATGTGTTCGACAGCGCCGCGACCGTTACAAGCAATGCCACCGCATCGGGAGGCGGCGTTACCTCTGCGGCTGTCACCATAAACGTCTCCAAAGCCGTTTCGCAATTGACCCTGACCGTTACGGCCAACCCGATTGCCTTCAACCAGGTCGGGCAGACGATTGCATTCACATACATCATCAAGAACACAGGCGCCACCACGCTCGGACCGGGGCAATTCACCGTCTCGGATAGTCTCGTCAGTTCCACCCCGATCAACTGCGGCACGTCAAGCATTTCGTTACCGGCTGGAGAAAGCATAACCTGCAACGCAAACCTCACCATCACAGACGAGTTATTCGCCAAATCCACGCTGACCAGCAGCGCCACCGCGTCTGGCGGCGGCGTTACGTCTGCGGCTGTCAACACCACAATCACCAAACAATAATTGGAGATAACGCCATGACCACCCCCATGCCCCGTTCGAAAGTCAAAAAAAAACAGACCTGGAATTCAGAGAGCGTCTTTACCACCCCCGAAGCATTCGACGAAGCGGTCGGAGACCTGCTCGAAAGCCTGCCCGAAGTAAAGAAATACCAGGGTCATCTCGGTGAGGGCATCAATACCTTCCTCAACGCCATGCAAGCCATGGACTTGCTCGACCAGCGCGCCTCGAAAGTCCGCGTCTACGCCAGCATGTCCAACGCGGTGGATGCGAACGACCCGCTCGGCGCGGCGATGAACAGCAAAGCCATGTCGGCCATTGCGCAGGCGGGAGCCACCGCCTCTTACCTGGAACCGGAACTGCTCGCCATCGGTGAAGCGACTCTCCGCCGATGGATCGATTCTGACCCCCGTATGCAGAAATTCGACTTCTTCTTCACCGACCTCTTCCGCAAACAGACGCACGTCCGCAGCGCCGAAGTGGAGGAATTGATGGGAATGCTGCGAGACCCCTTCCAGGCAGTCCGCATGACGGCCGGAGCCATCGCCAACGCCGACTTCAAATTCAAACCCGCCAAAGACAGCAAGGGGAGAAAGATCGAACTGACCCAAAGCACGAAGAATTCCCTCTTGCACTCGCCGGATCGCAAAGCGCGCCAGACCGCATGGGAAAACTACAACGACAAATACCTCGAATTCAAGAACACTCTATCCGGCAACCTTGCCGCCTCCATCAAATCCAACGTCTTCAACATGAAGGCGCGTAATTTCAACTCATCACTCGAAGCGACTCTCTTCAACGGCAACGTCCCCGTGGAAATGTTCCATAACCTGCTGAACATCTTCCAAAAGAACCTGCCCATGTGGCACAAGTATTGGCGCATCCGCCGCAAGGCATTGGGTGTGAAAACGCTGCACCCCTACGATGTCTGGGCGCCGCTCACCGCAAAAAAACACAAAGTCCCATTTGAAACCGCCGTGGATTGGATCTGCGAAGGGCTTACCCCCATGGGCGACGAATACGTGGACACCATGCGCAAAGGCTGCCTCGAAGACCGCTGGGTAGACTGGGCGCCCAACGCCGGAAAACGCGAAGGCGCCTTCTCGACCCGCGTGCCAAGCGACACGCATCCCTTCATCATGATGAGTTACACCGACGACATCGGCTCGATGAGCACACTCTCGCATGAACTCGGTCACTCCATCCATGCCTACTACGCCAGCCGCGCCCAGCCGATGATGTATTATCTCTATCCCTCCATCATCGCCGAGACCGCCTCGAACTTCAACCAGGCAATGACCCGCGCCCACCTGCTAAAAACCAAAAAGGATAAAAATTTCCAAATCGCCCTGCTCGAAGAAGCCATGGGCAACTTCCACCGCTACTTCTTCATCATGCCCACCCTCGCCCGCTTCGAACTGGAAACACATCAACGCGCCGAAAAGGGACAACCCCTCACCGCCGAGTCCATGAACAACCTGATGGCAGACCTCTTCAGCGAAGGCTACGGCGGCGAAATGAACATGGACCGCGACCGGGTCGGCATCACCTGGGGCACGTTTACCACGCATCTCTACATTGATTACTACTCCTTCCAATACGCCATCGGCATCTCTGCCGCGCACGCCATCGCCAAACGCGTGTTAGACGGAGTTCCCAACGCGGCGCAGGATCATATCAACTTCCTCAAGGCGGGTTCGTCCATGCCGCCGATGGATGTGTACAAAACCGCAGGCATTGACATGACCTCCACCCAACCCATCGAAGATGCCTTCGCCATGCTCAACGAATACATTGACCGACTCGGCGAATTGACGGGTAAGTAGGATCAAGACCGCCGACGGCGGTCTTTTTTATCTTGACAAATAGACAAACTTCT
This sequence comes from Candidatus Villigracilis adiacens, assembly GCA_016703605.1. Classification (GTDB taxonomy): domain Bacteria; phylum Chloroflexota; class Anaerolineae; order Anaerolineales; family Villigracilaceae; genus Villigracilis; species Villigracilis adiacens. The sequence goes on from JADJBU010000022.1 coordinate 310,364, forward strand.
ATATAATAAACTTATGAAATTCGACCCCGTCCTCTTTGCCAAAGCCATCGCAGATGAAACACGTCAGCGCATTATGACCGCCTGCTGTTGCTGCGAACTTTCAGTCAGCGACATCGTTGCAAAGATCGGCTACTCCCAGCCCACCATCTCGCACCACCTCGCCATCCTGCGCGACGCGGGTCTGGTGAACATCCGCGAAGAAGGCAAGCAAACCTTTTACACCCTCAACCAGGAACACATCGCCGTCTGCTGCGGGCAGATCATGCTCAAATTCGCGCCCGAATCAAAAACCACGCTCAACGTCAAAACAACCCTTCAACGGTAAGCGCGGGACTCCATCCTAGGCGGAGTCCCGTTAATTTTCGCAAAACACATAGACGTATTTCTATATAAGGAGACAAATATGACAACCAATACCCCCATTCACGATGTCGTCCGCGAACATTATGCCGAACGGATTAAGAGCAACGCTTCCTGCTGCGGCGACAGTTGCTCCTCCCCCGACAGCAAACTCTACCCCGTAGATTTGCTTGCCACATTACCCGACGGCGAATCAGCCGTCAGCTACGGCTGCGGCGACCCGATCACCCTCGCCACCCTGCAACCCGGCCAGACCGTGCTCGACCTCGGCTCAGGCGCAGGCTTGGACTGTTTCTTCGCCGCCAAACAAGTCGGCGCAGGCGGGAAAGTCATCGGCGTGGACATGACCCCTGAAATGCTGGAACGCGCCAGGTCCAGCGCGAAGCGAATGAACATCGCCAACGTCGAATTCCGCCAGGGATACATCGAAGAATTACCGGTCGACTCCGACACCGTCGATGTCGTCATCTCGAACTGCGTGATCAACCTTTCGCCCGCCAAGGAAAGCGTGTTTGCCGAAACCTTCCGCGTCTTGAAACCCGGGGGCAGGCTGGCTGTCTCTGATATCGTCACCGACGGCGAACTGCCGGAAGCGGTCCGCAAAAGTTTAAGCGCATGGGCAGGCTGCGTGGCGGGTGCGGTGGAAGCGAAGGAATACATCGGCATGATGGAAGCCGCCGGATTCACGAATATCTCGGTCACACCGGTCTTCTTCGATAAGGAAACCGTTGACGGCGCCATTGATGAGGTAAAAGACCAGATCGACCTGAGCGCCGTATCGCGCGACGATATTTACAAGGCGGTATTCAGCGCAAAGATCACAGCCTACAAACCGGTTTAACATTTATCCGCCCAACAGGAAAAGCGGGTCACGCTTCATAATCGCGTGACCTGCTTTTTGTTATTCATGACTTTTTCAAAGCCTTAAAACTTAATGCGAAAAGCGCGAAAAAGGCGAATTTTGCAAAAAGAACCCCCTTTCGTGTCATTCACCCCATTTGCGGCATTCGCGTTAAGCCTTTGAATCACATTCACATTTCAAAAAGATGCTTTGAGAAAAACACATCTTGTTATTAGTGTGCAAGCAAGGTTATCAGTTTGGACTGCAAAAACCTGCCCTGAGCCTGTCGAAGGGTCTCCCGATTTTGCTCGAAAGTCGGGAGATGTCGTGGCGCCGTTGGCGCCACCACAACGCCGCTTTCGACTCCGCGCCTGGCATGTTTTGCTTGCACACTGTTATTATCATCATCTTGACAGCGCAAAGTTTTGGAGGTAAAAACAAACCGACTGGTCGGTTTTTATTTTTCACCTTCCCGACTGGAGGAAAACTTGCAGCAACGCAGCGAAGAAACCCGCTCAAAGATACTTGCCTCTGCCATCAAATTATTCTCCGCCAAGGGATTCGCCGCCGCCAGCGTGGACGATATTTGCGCCGAAGCGGGCATCAGCAAGGGCGCGTTCTACCATCACTTCAAAAGCAAGCAGGGCCTGTTCCTTGCCCTGCTCGACGGCTGGTTAAAAACCATCGATAACGCCATTGAAGTCTCGAAGGAAAAGACCGTCCCTGAAACCTTCATGCAGATCACCGAGGCATTCCCCTACATCTTCGCCACCGCCAATGAAGGTCTGCCCATGTTCCTTGAATTCTGGCTGCAAGCCAGCCGCGACGAAAAGATCTGGCAGGCAAGCGTAAAACCATATCGCCGCTATCACAAATACTTCACCGACCTCATCAAAAAAGGCGTGGACGAAGGTTCGTTCGTTGAAGTTGACCCTGAATTAACTTCGCGCATGATCATGTCCACAGCCATGGGAATGTTACTGCAAAGCCTGCTCGACCCCAAAGGCGCAAAATGGGAGAAGGTCGCCCGCGACAGCACGAACATGCTGGTCAATAGTATGTTGAAGAAGTAATGAGAAACAAGAAACGAAAAATGAGTAAATAGAACGCGGAATGTCAATCGTGTTGAAAATATCAAAAAAGAGGAAACCATGAAAATCGTAACTGACTGCGCGGCGGATATGTCTAATGAGGAATTGGAAAAAATGGGTATTGTGCAGGCCCCGTTATTTATCCAGTTCCCCGAAGGCGAGGTGAACTCGGCGGATATTTCTGCCGATGAGTTCTATAACCGTCTGGAGGCGATGCGTCCGCAAATCCCGACCACGGCACAGCCTTCGAGCGGTATCTTTGCGGAACTCTATCGCAAACTGGCGCAAACCGACAAGAACATCCTATCCGTACACATCTCATCGGGGTTGAGCGGCACGATCAACTCGGCGCGGGACGGCGGTGAACAGGTGAAGGACGAAGCGAACGTCAGCTTTTGGGATACGCTGACCCTCTCCGGCGGAGAACGTTTTCAGGTAATGGCGGCGGCGCTGGCAGACAAAGCCGGTTGGGCAATGGACAAGATCAACGAACGCCTGATGAGAATCCGCGAGAAGACCGAGGTGATCTACACCCTCGACACGCTGGAATATCTCGCCCGCGGCGGGCGCATCGGACGCGTGCAGGCAATTGCAGGCGCGTTGTTGAATCTCAAACCCGTCATCCGCGTGGACACGGACGGCAAGTACAGCACGGTCGCAAAAGGACGTTCCATCGGAAAATCCATGTCCATCATTGCCGATCATCTGGTCGAAAAATACGGGCAAGCCCCGCTTTGGGTCACCGTCCTGCACGGACGTTTTGCCGAAAAAGCAGACATCCTTGCCGAGGAGTTCAGGCAGAAGCTGAATATTGCCAAAATCGAAGTGCAGCGCATCTCACCCGTTTTGGGCGTACATACGGGTCCCGGCATTGTCGGGGCGGCAGTCGTGCCGATGGAGTTGATGAGCGACCTTGTTTAGAAAGTGAAAAGTGGGGAGCGCCATGAAAGAAAAAAGGCGAAAGAAACGGGCTTGGGTATTTTGCAAGTCCGTTTTCCACTTAATTCCAACAATGACTACTATATAATCAACATATGACAACACTTCACCCCAACGCCTACGAACTCATCCGCCCGCTGCTGCTCAACATGGACATCCATCTTGTCGGTCGTTCGATCCTTGCCAAACAGACCCCCGCCCAAATTTTCGTGGACAACGTCGAACATCCCAAGACCTTGTTCGCGCAGGTTGGTCACAGGTATATTTTTGCAGGCGACTCCGAGATAGACAGCTTCAATCTTGGGATTCAAAAACTGTTTACGAATGTCATTTATCCGCGCGAGATCGCGGCTGGGCAGGAGGGTTTTGCGCTTTACTACGATTCTCCCACATGGGAGAAAAGAGTGGGCGCTCTTCTCTCCGGCAAAGAGACAATTCACGCGGATCGCGAATTCTTTGCCTGCAAAAAGTTGAAACACAATTGGCGCGACTTTTTACCCGAAGGTTTTCACCTAAAAATGGTGAATGCTGACCTTCTGGCAATGCCCGACTTAAAACACCTCGACACGCTCAAAGAGGAGATGACCTCGGAGCGCCCCAGTGCGGAAGACTTCCTCGCAAAGAGTTTTGGCGTGTGCGCGGTTCACGATAATGAACTCGCGGGCTGGTGTCTCTCCGAGTACAACGCAGATGGTCGTTGTGAGATCGGCATTGAAACCACCAGCGATTACCGTCAACGCGGAATTGCCACTGCGCTCACCCTTGCTTTTCTCGAACACGCCTTTTCAAATGGCATCGCCGAAGTCGGCTGGCATTGCTTCAAACGCAACGAAGCGTCTGCAAAGACGGCTCTCAAGGCAGGCTTCGACAAGGTCTGCGATTACAAATCCTTCGTTGTTTTGCTCAATGGGCAAGAACGTTAAGGGACTGTTTCTTAACTCTTTTTGTAACTGCTCAGCCTGTCATTTCGACGAGCGAAGCGAAGAGAAATCTTGGGCAACGCCAAAAAGATTTCTCGAAATGACAATCGAGAATGAGCAGGCTGATATCGCCCCAAAGGCTTGTCCTGAGCCGAAGGGATGAAAAATGGGGTCCAAAAAGGGCGCGTGATGCCGCGCGGGCATCTCCAGGCTTTTGAGCGGAGTCGAACGTCAGGAGGCGTTCGACTCCGCTCAAACCTATTTTCAGGACAGAATCTTGAAATGACCTTTTATTCCGAGTAACGCAAATTGCCTTACAAATTGTCACCCTGACCACGAAGGGTCTCTGAGACAATCGTAGAGATGCTTCGCTACCGCTCAGCATGACATCTAAGAGTGTTAGGCAATTAAAGTTGCCCTGAATAAAAACCTCTGTAAACGATGCCTGATTCTGTTTAACCAGCCTCTGCCTTCTCTGCGGCGAGTCTCGTGATCACCTGCTCCGAAGTCATCACCTGACCGTACGATCTCAACGCCGCCATAAACGCCTTGTGGACATGGTCAGCCGGGACAATTGTGCCGTTAAATTCCAAATCGCGCGTGGCGCAGGCGTCTTCCGCGATCCATAACTGGAAACCGAAATCGGCGGCGGCGCGGGCGGTGGCATCCACACACATGTGGGTCATCATGCCGGTGATGACGACACGCTCCGCGCCCCACTCTTTGAGCATCTCCAACAAGTTCGTTTCGCGGAAAGAGTTGGGATAATGTTTATAGACAATGGGCTCGCCCTCAAAATGTGCGGTCACATCATGGATATCAGATCCTTCCGTACCTCTTACAAAGAAAGAGGCATCGGGTTTGAGCGAGATATGCTGGATATGAACATGATGCCCACCATGCTCACGGAAACATTGCAACAAACTGTAAGCTTTCTTCCCTGCTTCAAGCGGATTGACCAATTCCATTTTGCCGCCGGAGAAGTAGTCTTTTTGAATATCAATAACGAGCAGGGCTGTTTTCATCTGGTCCTCTGGTTTGCCGCGGATTAAAGGGGTGGGATTTTTCTGAGAAAGTCGTCTGCCTGTTGTTTGAGGTGGAGTTTGTTTGCCGTTGTAGAAACCCGTTCGAAATCGGCTTTTGCTTTTTCGGCTTCGTTCAATTCGAGGCGCGCCATGCCCCGCCCGAGGTAGACCCGCGCCTCCCTCGGGTTGGCTTCGATGGCGCGGGTGAACAAACCCTCAGCGGAGGTAAAGTCCTGGTTGGCGAGGCAGGCTTCGGCGAGTCCCTGAAGCGCGAGGGGGTGGCGGGGATTCCGCTCGAGGATGCGTCCATAAAAATCCCGCGCCCAATCCAGGTTTTCTTCATAAAGCGCCTGGTTGACGTCCACCATCACCAGGGAGTCGTCGGGGGAAATTCCAACTGCGGTGTCCTGATCGGCGTGGGCGGCTTCCAGGTCTCCGAGGCGAAAGTGCGCCAGGGAACGGACGAGGTAAAAGAACGGCATACGCGATTGAAGCGAGACGGCTTTGTTGAAATTTTCGAGGGCGGGCTGGTATTCGCCGCTTTCAAGCAGGAGCGAAGCCCGGTCAAAATATGGGACAGACCAGCCGGGGTTGAGCGCCTGCGCCTGCGCAAAACGATCGAGCGCGGCTTCGTATTCCTTGCGCAGGAGGTGGAGTTCGCCGCGCATTTCGACGGCGAACATGTGGCTTTGATTCAATTTCAAGGCGCGTTCCACATCGGCGATGGCGCGTTCGGTCTGCCCGATGGCAAGGCGGCAGGCGGCGCGCGCCACATAGAGATTGACGTTCCGCGGGGAGCGGTCGATGTCGCGCGTATACATCTGCGCCGCGCGTTCGTAGTCTCCGCTTAAGAAATGATATGCCGCGCGATTGAAAAGCCGGGCAAGGCCAAGGCTGGCGGTCTTGAAGAAGGCGCGGTTCAACGTGCTGATGGAAAACGCGATGGGGATGCAAAATACCAGCAGAATATAGTCTTCGGTAAACAGGGCAAAGCCGAATAGAAGCGCCAGGATCGGAACGCCGACGATCAGCGTGATGCGGTCAGCGTTCGTCCTGCCGAAGAGCCAATCGGTTAACGCGTGAAGGATGTTGCCTCCGTCCAATGGGTAGACGGGCAAAAGGTTGAATACGACCAGGATCAGGTTGACGACCGCGAGGGAGAAGAATAATGCGTCGAGGGTCTGGAGCCAGAGATACACCCCGATGTTTTGCGCCGCCGGGTGGAGCAGCAAAACGACAGCGTAAGCGAGGACGCAAAGAAAAGCCAGCAGCATGTTCATCAACGGTCCCGCCGAATAGATGAACAGCCTGCGCAGGGGGTTTTCCGGTCGGTAGGACATGTTGGTCAGCCCGCCCAGCAGCCAGACGACCACGCTGCGGACGGGGACTCCCACCGCCTGCGCGGCAAAGGCGTGCCCAAGTTCGTGCAGGAGGATGAAAAGACAAACCCCCGCGACCCATAACGCCGCTTCAACGATGCCGCGCAGGTCAACGGGGTGGAATAACAGCCAGGCAATGGGCAGGCTGAACAGGGTCGAAAAATGGAACCGAATATCCACGCCGCCAAAACGACCGAGCGACCATGACCAGCCCAGTAATTTCATTTCCTGCCGAAGTCCGCCGGGTTTTCACCCCACAGGGTTGTGTCCCATTTCAAAATTCTGTCTTCGGGGAGTTCGTTCTCTGCCAGCCAGTTCTCGGCGCTGCGGATCAACGCGAAGAGGATGGCGTTCTTCGGGGTATGCGCCAGTTTCGTGCGGCATTGACCAGTGGCGACCCACGAAATCGCATTCTCTGAATCGGAGTAGATCGGCAGGTGCAGGTTGTGTTTTTCCTGCCATGTCAGCGCGTGGACGATGGCGAGAAACTCGCCGACATTATTCGTCCCATCCGCGTAGGGACCCGCATGGAAGATCTCCTCCCCCGTCTCAGTGTTGACTCCGCGGTATTCCAGTTTACCGGGCGAACCCTTGCACGCCGCGTCCACGCACACAGACGGCAGTTTCGGTTTGACGCTGGCGAGTTTCCATTTTCCGCCGGTGGATGCCTTTCCCAAATAATCCTCGTATTGGGCGAGATAGGCGGCATCCGCTTCGGCTTCGCTTTCGAAAGCTTTATACTGCGCACCGACGAACCCCTTCACCTGTTTTTCGCATTCCGCCCAGGCGGTAAAGACGCCCGTCTTGCGTCCCTTCCAAACCACGTAATATTTCTGCTGCGTCATGGGGATAATTTTACATCAAAGCCCGCGCCCGGCTCATTCTTCGATCCAGCCCTGCTCCTCGACCGCCATAAAAATATCGGTGGCGGAGATCATGCCGATCAACGTCCCGCCATCGTCGGCAATGGGCAGGTGATGAAATTTGTTCTTCTGCATGATGCGCGAGCATTCGGCAAGGGTCCATTCGGCGCGCCCGGTAATGATGGGACCGGACATGATCTCGCGCGCGGTCGTCTCCGCCGGGTTGCGCCCCTCTGCCACGATCTTATCGCGGATGTCGGTTGTGGTGACGATGCCATAGGAAGGGTTCCTGTCGCTAACATCCACAACCACGCTATGAATATTGCGGCGGCGCATCAACGTCATGGCATACGAAACGCTCGAATCCGGGTCGACAACAACCACCGGGCTGGACATCCAATCGCTGACGTGATTCATAATTTCTCTCCTTGGAATAGATTCTCAACCATGCAACCGGGCGCGGGGGAACCGTCCGCTGCGCACACCTACGGCGCCTGCTGAACCCATGTCGCGCCGCTGTCGGTCGTCTTGTAGAGAATCCACGCGGCGGAGGGGTCGGCATAAAGCACCCATCCTGTTTGCGAATTGACGAAACTCATATCCACGACCGAAGCGCCGAAGGGGAGTTCCGGGGCAATTTGCCGGATGGTCTCCCCCGCATCCTCCGTGACGTAGAACTGGTCGCCGGCATAGAAAACCAGTTCCTGCGCCGACGGTGTTTCCAAAATGCCAAACCCATTGAACTCGACATCCAGCGCCTCCCAGGTATTCCCGCCGTCTGCAGTTCGATAGACAAGAAGTTCCGGGGTTTCGGACATTTTTCGAATCGCAAGCAAACCGTCCGTCTCCGTCAAAAACTCAATGGCGACAACGCTTAACTCGCTTTGAGACGAACCTTCCGGCAGGGCAACCTGAACATTGCTCCACGTCCTGCCGCCATCGCTGCTGCGAAATAAATACGTCTCGCCGGGCGCATAGACCACCCCGCCCACCCAGGCGGTATCCGTGTTGAGCGGCAGGATGAAATTCTTGATTCCCCCAAGCGGAAGCGAATCGCCCGCGCCTTCGAGATTGGGGTCATTGCTGTACGCCCGCTCCCAGGTCGCGCCGCCATCCGAGGTCTTGAAAATGGAAACCGCCATCGAACCCGCGCCCACGCCGAGGTCCGCCATCATCCAGCCGTTGTCTTCGTCCACAAACTTCATCGAGCCGCCGCTGAACGGCGTATCGAAGGGATCCCACGTCAAGCCGCCGTCCGTCGTCCGGAAAAGCGTTCCGCCGTTGGGATACCGGTTCATATCGGGAAACTGCACCCAGGCATGATCCGCATCCAGAAAATCGGTGAAGGCGAGATAGCCGACCTCCGCCAATCCCGCCGGGGTGACGTCGTACCAGGTCACGCCGCCGTCGTTCGTGCGGATGATCTTCTCCTCCGTCACCGCCCAGCCGAAGATTTCGTCCAGCATTTCGATATTGACAATGGACGGGGATTCAATGATCGGCGCTTCAACCACCGCAGGCAGGGGCGTTTCCAGCGGCGCTTCGGCGGAAAACGGCTGAACCTGCGCTTCATCCGTCGCGGTCAAAGCCGTCGTCGGTTGAATCACATCCGGCAAAACCGTCGGCGCCTCCTGCGGCGCGCAGGCGCTTACCAGTAAAGAAAGAAGAAAGAGGAAAGAAACAAAACGTTTCATGTTGCTCCTTTGACTATCGAACTATCCAACGATCAAACTACTCAACCAACAAACTCCACCACCGTCGCCTCACCCTGACCGACGCCCACACACAAAGTCGCCACGCCGTATTTGACGTTGCCGCGGTTTTTCATTTCATGGACGAGAGTCGTCACCAGCCTTGCGCCCGAACAGCCGAGGGGATGCCCGATGGCGATTGCGCCGCCGTTGACGTTGACGAGTTCCGGGTCGATGCCGAGGTCTTCGATCACCGCCAGCGACTGCACGGCGAAGGCTTCGTTCAACTCCATCAAGCCGATGTCTTGAATCTTCAACCCGGCGCGCTCGAGCGCCTTACGAGTGGCAGGCACGGGACCAATGCCCATCACACGCGGCGGGACTCCGGCCGAGGCGGAAGTCACGATGCGGGCAAGCGGCTTCACGTTCAAGGCTTTGGCGCGAGCCGCGCTCATCATCAACAAAGCCGATGCGCCGTCATTTAATCCAGACGAATTCCCGGCTGTGACAGTTCCACCCTCCCGAAAAGCCGCTTTGAGTTTGGCGAGACTTTCCACCGTCGTGTCGCGGCGCGGACGTTCATCCGTGTCCACAATTTTTGGGTCGCCTTTTTTCTGGGGAATGGTCACAGGCACGATCTCCTGCTTGAAGCGTCCCGAATCAATGGCGGCAATCGCGCGTTGATGGCTTCGCGCCGCAAACGCATCCTGCTTCTCGCGTGTGATGTGCGGACGCTCCACGGCGATATTCTCCGCCGTTTCGCCCATCGAGTCGGTTCCGTGCATGGCTTTCATTTTGGGGTTCGGATACCGCCAGCCCAACGCTGTGTCGTACGCGGTGAGATTGCCGAATGAAAACCCCGCCTCTGCCTTCGGAAGCGAATAGGGTGCGCGGCTCATGGATTCGACTCCACCGGCAATGTAAACATCCCCTTCCCCGGCTTTGATGGCTCGTGCCGCCGCGTTGATCGCATTCAGTCCCGAGGCGCACAAACGATTGAAAGTTACGCCGCCCACTTCGACGGGCAGACCTGCAAGCAGGGACGCCATCCGCGCGACATTGCGATTGTCCTCTCCGGCTTGGTTAGCGCAGCCGAGGAATACTTCCTCGATCAGCGCGGGATTAATTTTGTTTCGCTCAAGAATAGACTTGACCACATGCGCCGCCATATCGTCCGGGCGCACAGATGAGAGAACGCCGCCCAATGCTCCAACGGGCGTGCGGATGGCGTCTATGATGACAACTTCTGTCATGGAATCCTCCAGAGATTGATGCGGCGATTCTACCACCCATAAAATGAACGAGGAGCAGCACGGACTCAAAAGCGGCGCAGTGGCGCCATGGCGACATCTCCCGACTTTTGAGTCCTACCAACGACGGGAGTCGTTGGACTCCGGGTAAGTGCTGGACTCCGCGTAAGTGCTGGACTCCGCGCTAGTCGAACAAATTTCCGAGAGGGATTCTCACCCCTTCCATCCATGCATAGACAACAACTCCCAATACTGAAAGATAGAGCAAAATTCCCAACCAATACAACACAGGGCGCGAGTCGCGATGAAGCGAACCAAACCATCTCATCGGAACCTCCCCAGAATACAACATATAGGCAATAAAAACGCCAAGAATCACCATGACCAGGATCATGGTATCCAAAGTCAGAAGCGCCTCCAACAATCCATCCATAAAACCTCCATTTTTAGCGAATTATACCTGTGCAAAGCGAGAGAAAAAGCAATGACCTTTGTACACGCTTGTACATGACGCATGGCACTACACGCCCCCTTCCGAAAACGACATAATAAAGATGGTGGAGAAATCCGCCCATGTTTGTCATACTTCATGAGACCTGCCAGGTTTTCAAAACCGGAACGGTCTAACCAAAGGAGCCTCAATGGCAGCAAAAGGCTGGATCGAAGTCAGCGATACCTATTGCAAAGGATGCGAACTCTGCATCAGCGCATGTCCGCAAAATGTAATGGAACTGAATATGGCACACCTGACCCCCAAAGGCTACCACCCCGCGCACACGTTCAAAGACGGCTGCACGGGGTGCGCAATTTGCGCGGTGGTTTGTCCCGATGCGGCGATCACGGTGTATCGTGAAGTGACCAAGTCGGTTTCATCAATGGCAGCGCCTGTTTAACGAAAGAAGAAAGATAAAAGAATCGAAATCTTTCTTCTTTCCTCTTTTTTCTAGTTTGCGCAACAAAATACAACGGAGAACTAAATGCCCAGAGAATTATGGAAAGGCAATGAAGCCATAGCAGAATCCGCTGTGCGAGCCGGGCTGGGAGCGTACTTCGGCTACCCCATCACCCCGCAGACGGAAATCCTCGAATATCTCTCGCGCCGTATGCCCGAACTTGGACGCGCCTTCGTGCAGGCCGAATCCGAACTCGGCGCGATCAACATGGTCTACGGCGCGGCATGTACCGGCGCGCGCGTCATGTCGTCCTCTTCGTCGCCGGGCGTGAGCCTGATGATGGAAGGGCTATCCTACATCGCCGGGACGGAAATCCCCGCCGTGTTGGTCAATGTCATGCGCGGCGGACCGGGACTGGGCAACATCGCCCCGGCGCAAAGCGACTACAACCAGGCCGTCCGCGGCGGCGGGCATGGAGATTATCCGCGCATTGTGCTGGCGCCCGCCTCGGTACAGGAAGCCATTGACCTGATGGCGCTCTCCTTCGACCTTGCCGAGAAATACCGCATGATCGCCATGATGATCCTCGACGGCTCGGTCGGTCAGATGATGGAACCCGCTGAAATGCCCGCGCTGCAAGAACCGCATCGCCGGGAATTCGATTGGGCGACGAACGGCGCGATGAACCGCGAACGCAGAATCCTTTCATCCATATATCTCGACCCGCACGACGAAGAAAAAACCAACCTGCGATTACTTAAAAATTGGAAGAACGTTCAAGCCAACGAAGTGCGCTACAAGGAATATTTCCTCGACGACGCAAAATACGTCATCGTCGGCTTCGGTACGGCGGGGCGCGTCGCGCTCTCGGCTGTCCGCGAGGCAAGGGCATTGGGCATCAAGGTCGGGCTTTTAAGACCGATCACCGTCAGCCCGTTTCCGTATGAAGCGCTGGACCAGCTCACAGGTCAGGTTGAGGCGTTCCTCGTCACCGAGATGAACATGGGGCAAATGCTCGACGATGTCCTGCTCACCGTGCGCGGACGTGTCCCGGTTGAATTCTATGGACGACCCGGCGGCGTGGTCCCCTTCCACGATGAAATTCTGGATGAAATTCACCGCCTCGCTTCTGGACCGTTGGCTGTTTCGACCGACCCAAGAGATTCCTGGCTGGCAAGGATGTACAGCAACCTTAAGGTTACTGCACAGTGAGGAACCATGACAACTGAAAACCTGGTTTACGAAAGACCCGAAGCCTTTACTGAAATGCCCACGCATTACTGCCCGGGCTGCACGCATGGCGTGGCGCATCGGCTGGTGGCGGAAGTTCTGGATGAGATGGGCATCGTGGATAAAACCATTGGCGTCGCGCCGGTGGGATGCGCCGTCTTCGCGTACAACTATTTCGCCACCGATTTTGTCGAAGCGCCGCACGGACGCGCCCCCGCGATGGCAACCGGCGTAAAACGTGTTCTGCCTGATCGTGTGGTGTTTACCTATCAAGGCGACGGCGACCTGGCATCCATTGGCATGGGCGAAATTGTTCACGCTGCCGCGCGCGGAGAGAATATCACGGTCATCTTCATCAACAACGCCAACTACGGCATGACCGGCGGACAGATGGCGCCGACCACCCTGCCGGGGATGAAGACTTCGTCTTCGCAATCGGGACGCGATGTGGAAACCCAGGGCTATCCGATCAAAGTGTCTGAGATGCTCTCCACGCTTGAAGGCGTCGGCTATTGCGTGCGGCGTTCACTGCACGACCCAAAGAACATCCGCCTTGCGAAGAAAGCCATCCGCGCCGCGTTCGAGACTCAAGTCCGCGGACTCGGCTTCTCGATGGTCGAATTGCTCTCCACCTGCCCGACCAACTGGGGCATTACCCCGGTCAACTCGTTGAAGTTCGTGGAAGAGCACATGGTCCCCGCCTACCCGCTGGGGGATTACAAGGTTAGTGATGCGGTGAAGCAGATAAAAATATAGTGAATGGCGAATAGTGAATGGTGAATAGTGAATAGTGAATGGTGAATGGTGAATGGTGAATGGTTATCTGCACCCTATTATCTATTCACTATTCACTGCTCCAAAGGAGCATTATGCAAAAAGAAATCATCATCGCAGGGTTTGGCGGACAGGGGGTTCTGTTCGGCGGACAGGTGCTTGCCTATGCCGCCATGGACAACGGACTGGACGTGACGTGGATTCCATCCTACGGACCCGAAATGCGCGGCGGGACGGCGAACTGCACAGTGGTCATTGCCGACCACGAGATCGGTTCGCCGCTGGTCAAGAATCCGCCGCTGGCAATTGCGCTCAACCTGCCCTCGTTCGATAAATACGAAGAGACGCTCGCCCCGGGCGGAACGCTGATCGTGAATCAATCCATGGTGGATCGCGCCCCAAAACGGACGGACATTCATGTCATTATGGTTCCGTGCAACGAGATCGCCGAAGAGATCGGCGACCGCAAACTGCTCAACATGGTGGCGGTGGGAGCCTTGCTCACGGCGCTGCCGGAGATCAAGGTCGAAGATGTCGAAAAGGCGCTCGAGGGTCATTTGCCCGCGAGACATAAACACCTTTTGCCGAAGAATTACGAAGCCCTGAAACGCGGATTTGAACAGGCGCAGAGGGAGTGGGATAAGGTTCCGGCGGAGTTCAGTGAGCAGTGAATAGTGAATAGTGAATAGTGAATAATTTCAATGCCCGTTTCCGGGGAATGGAGGCGGGCTTTTTGTTAGAATCGTTGCGTAGTAACGACTTCAGTCGTACAACTAAAAGGAGATCATCGTTATGAGCAATCGCATCAACATCTCATCCGGCGCGAAGTGGGAGGATATTGTCGGCTACTCGCGCGCTGTGAAAATTGGAAACATCATCGAAGTCGCCGGGACGACGGCGGTGGATGAAGATGGCAATACAGTCGGGGTGAATGACCCATACGAGCAAACGCACTACGCCCTGTCCAAGATCGAAAAGGCGTTGCAAGCGGCTGGCGCGACAATGAAGGATGTCATCCGCTCGCGCATGTTCGTGACGGATATTTCCAAATGGGAGGAGATCGGCAGGGCGCACGGCGAATTCTTCCGCGAGGTCAAACCCGCCGCCTCCATGATCGAAGTGAAGGGACTCATCAGCCCGGAACTGCTGGTGGAGATCGAGGTGACGGCGATCCTATAACAAGCGGACGTTACACAGCCCTGGCGGTCTGTGCCAGGGGAGAACGTCCATTACGCGCCTTTGGGAAACCTGATCATCACCTGCAAGCCGCCCTCCGGCAAATTCCGCGCTTCGACGCGCCCGCCCTGGGCTTCGATCAACTGACGTGAAATTGCCAAGCCCAATCCCGTCCCGCCGGATGCGCGTGAGCGGGATTTTTCCTTACGCCAGAAGCGGTCAAAGATAAAGGGCAGATCAGATTCAGGCACGCCCGATCCGTTGTCGCTGACGGTGATTCGCACCCACTCCGCTTCCTGTTCGGCAGTCACCCACACCCGCCCGCCGTCGGGGACGTAGCGCAAGGCATTCCCCACCAGGTTGCTCATCACCTGCTCAAAGCGCTGTGGATCGACATTGGCGGAAAGGTTCTCACTTTTCCCGGCAAACGAAAGCGCGATGTTTTTCTCCTGCGCCTCGGCGGAGAACAACGCCACCACCCGCTCGATCAAATCGCCGGGGTTGACCTGCCTCCTATCGAAAGGCAATTGACGCGCCTCCGCCAATGTCAGCAGGCGCAGGTCGTCAATCAGGCGTTCCAGCACGTAGGTATGTTCGAGCGCGAGCGATACCTGCGAACCGTTTTCGGGATAAATCCCGTCCACAATGCCTTCGAGCCGTCCGCGAATGACGGATAACGGCGTGCGTAATTCGTGGGCAACATCGGCAAGCATGTCGCGCCGTTCGCGGTCGCTGCGTTCGAGCGAGGCTGCCATTTCGTTGAAACTTTCAGACAGGCTGCGCAAATCCTGCGGACCTTCGGTCTGGATGCGGGTATCGAGTTTCCCGTCTGCCACGGCGCGGGCGGCGTAGATCACCTCCGCCAGCGGGTTGACGAAGCGGCGGATGAGCAGGAAGGCGATCACAACCACCAACAAGCCGAGCGCAAACGAAATGCCCGCCACAGGGATGAGAATCCCGCCCGCCATGCGTCCGCGCCATTCGAGCGGCAGGGGATTAATGATCAACGCGCCAATCTCGCGCCCATCAACATACAGTTGAAAGCGAATATCGCCAGCCTTAACCTCGTAGCGGGAACCAACCGTCGAAGCAGAAGCCAGCCCACCGTCCAGAATGATGCGGTTGTCTTCGTCCAGCAGCAAGGTATATTCAGGCGGAAAACTATCATAGGTATGAAACGCGCCTTCGATTCCATTCCAATTGCCGTGCCCCCGATAATAGCCTTCGAGATATCCGATGAGCGGAAAACGCAAACCAGTAACGCCGGGATGGTTCGTAAGGACATACGCCGTGATGAGCGGGAACAAAATCATCAGCGTCAAAAGAACCGCGAGAAATGCGCGGCTGAGCAGCGACAGCAAACGCAAACGAATTTGTCGGACGGAATTCATATCGCCTCGCTTCGCCCCGGCTCGGCATGGAATTTATATCCCACGCCATGCACGGTCACGATCAATTCATCCGGCTCCAGTTTGCGGCGCAGGTTGCGGATGTGCGAATCGATGGCTCTTTCATAACTTTCAAAGGCAACGCCATGCGCGGCGTTCAATAATTGATGACGGGAAAAAATGCGGCCGGGCTGACTCATGAGAGTCGCCATGATCTCGAATTCGGTGGGCGTGAGCGTCACCACGCGCTTCTTTATCTGGACCTCGAAGTGGGTTCTATCCAGTGAAACGCCGCCTACCCTGATAACTTCAGCCGCCGGGTCGCCGCCGACGCGCCGCAGCACCACCTTGACCCGCGCCACCAACTCGCGCGGACTGAACGGTTTGGTGATGTAATCGTCCGCGCCGATCTCCAAGCCGATGAGTTTATCCGTCTCTTCGACCCGCGCCGTGAGCATGATGATCGGCACATTGCTCTCGCGCCGAATGGACTTGCACAACTCCAGCCCGTCCATTTCGGGCATCATCACGTCCATCACGATCAAGTCCGGCTTTTCGCGGCGGGCGGCGGCGAGACCCTGAACGCCATCGCCGGCTGTGATCACGTCAAACGCGGACGCTTTTAAATAATCGCGGCTGATCTCAAGGATTTCAGGTTCATCGTCCACGAGGAGGATTTTCTTGGGCATAAAACCTTTTTACCACAAAGTAGAACAAGTCTATAGACTTGTTCTACTCACTCATACCGCAGCGCCACCATTGGGTGCAGGTTCGCGGCGCGGAAGGCGGGATACAAGCCGAAGAAGATGCCAATCGCCGCCGCGAAGAAGAACGCCAGCAAAATCGAGTCGACGGTGATGACCGAACCGATCATGCCGGTAACGCTGAAGAACATGGCAATGCCCACGCCGAGCAGGATGCCGATCAACCCGCCCAGCAGACTGAGCGTGACCGTTTCGATCAAAAACTGCGTGAGGATTTGATTCTTCGTCGCGCCCACGGCTTTGCGCAGACCGATCTCCTTGGTGCGTTCCGTCACCGAGACCAGCATGATGTTCATGATGCCAATGCCGCCCACCAGCAGGGAGATGCCCGCAATCGCGCCGAGGAAGATGGTCAGGGTGCGCGTCACGGTATTGAGCATCTCCAGCGTATCCGCCTGATTCATGACGTTGAAATCCAGTTCATCTGTCGGCTTGAGTTCGTGCGAGCGGCGCAGTAAATATTCCGTTGTCGCGGATACGGTATCCATATCCTCCTCATCGGTCACAGAGATGAGGATGTTGTTGACCGCGCGCCTGCCGTTATACATGGCGGTTTCGCCAAAGAGTTTGGTGTAGCCGGTTTCGATGGGAATAAAAATATTTTCATCCGGCGAACCCACCGACGAGCCTTTGGCTTCAAGCACGCCCACCACCTGGAATTTCAGACCGTTGATCGAAATCGTCTTGCCGACCGGCGAAAGATCGCCAAACAGGTCTTCCGCCACCGAAGCCCCCAACACCGCCACCAGGTTTTGAGATTTATTATCGCCATCGCTGATAAAGCGCCCATCGGTCAGCGTAAACGAGCGGACGTCTTTATGGGCTTCCATTACGCCGACGGTTGGCGCGCTAAAACTTTCATTGCCAAATTTCACGGTGTAACTGGCTTGATAGACCGGCACAATATCGGTCACATTGCTGGTCATGCCGCGCTCCAGCAGTTGATAATCGGCAAAATATAAGTGACTCGCCTGCTGCGACCCTCCGCTCAACGCCGCCGGACCCGATTGCATTCTGCCCGGCGAAATGGTCAATAAGTTGGAGCCGCCGCTTTGAATGGAACTGGTAATGCTTGCGGTTGCCCCCTCCCCGATGGAAAGCAGCGCCACCACCGTCGCCACGCCGATGACGATCCCGAGGATGGTCAACACCGAGCGCATTTTGTTTGCCTGCAAAGCGCGCAGGGCGATCTTTAGGTTTTCTGAAAATAACATTTTATTTCTCCAGATTCATTTTCAACCACGAAGGACACAAAGCACACGAAGGTAAATCAATGGGTTTTCCTTTGTGCTCTTTGTGCCCTTTGTGTTTAATGTTCTTCTCTCGGCGCGCCTGCCTTGATGGGATTCGGGTTGATTTCATCCGAAACAATCTTCCCGTCCGAAATCTTGATGATGCGCCCGGTATGACGCGCCACATGCGCATCGTGCGTCACCACGATCACCGTCTGCCCGTTATCGCGATGCAGGCTTTGGAACAAATCCATGATCTCCACGCCGGTTTTGCTGTCCAATGCGCCGGTGGGTTCGTCTGCCAAAAAAATGGCGGGTTGGTTCACAATCGCCCGCGCAATCGCCACGCGCTGCTGCTGACCGCCGGAAAGTTCGTTCGGCGCATGGTGTGTTCGATCTCCCAAGCCCACACGCTCCAATGCTTTCATGGCGCGGTTGTCTCTTTCCTTCCCGGAATACCCGGCATACGTCAGCGGCAGTTTGACATTCTCCAACGCGCTGGTGCGCGCCAGCAAATTGAATTGCTGAAATACGAAGCCGATCTTTCGTCCGCGCACATCGGCGAGGCGGTTCTCATCCATGTTCTCCACCGCCACATCGTCAATCGTGTAGCGTCCGCTGGTGGGCGCGTCCAAACAGCCGACGATTGCCATCAATGTGCTTTTGCCCGAGCCGCTTGGTCCCATGATCGCCACCATCTCGCCCTTCTCGATGGTGAAGTCCACGCCGTCCAACGCCCGCACTTCGTTCTCGCCCATCTGGTAAACCTTGGTCAACTCTTCCACATGGATCATCTGTTGCCTCCAAACGGGTTGGGCGCTTCAAAACCATTATTGCGCGCGGTGGTCACAACATCGCCTTCGTTCAAGTCGCCGGTCACAGCCACCATCTCGCCGATGATCGCGCCGCCGGTCACATCCACGCGCACGGTCTCACCGCCGCGCACCACCCACACAAACTCGCCCTGCGCGTCGTTTTGGATGGCAGTGATCGGCACCGCCAGCGTGGTCGTTTCACCTCCGATTTGAATGACCAGGTTCATCGTCGAACCGAGCGGCAGGAAGTCATCGCCTTTGGGCGTTTCGATCTTCACGCGCACATCATATTTGACCAGACCTGAAACGACCTCGCCCACCGGGTTAATGGACACCACCTCGCCGCTGAATTCGACGCCGGGCAGCGCATCAGACTCCGCCGAAACCTGGTTGCCCACCCGAACCCTGGCAATGTCTGATTCATCCACCTGCGCGTCCACGTACAGGTTGTCCAAATCCGCAATGTTCACCGAAAGTTCGCCCGCGCCAACGACCTCGCCTGGGATGTTTTCCACGGAAAGAACCTGCCCATCGAACGGAGCAATGACGCTCATCGAATTGACGGTCGCCTGCGCCGCATCCACTTTGGCTTGAGCCGCGATCACATCCTGCGACTGGTCACCCGCCAGCAGGCGGTCATATTCGCGCTGGGCGTCTTCATATTTTGCCTTCTTCAACGCCAGGTCGTTCTCGGCTTCGATGATCCAATCCTCCGGCGCGGGTCCGCGGAAGGTTTCGGTTTCGTATTCATACTTCCAGCCGTTGCCCTGCCGCACCAGCCGCGCCAAATATTTCGTCTGCGGAACGCGCTGGTCGGTTTGAAGGTACGTCAGATAGTCCTCCGCCTTTTCGTAATCCTCTTTTGCGTCCTTCAAGTTAATGGCGGCTTGCGCCAGGTCAGTGCCGGAGTTGAGCAGGTCGTCCAGGTTTTCCTGCGCGGTGATCAGATCCGCCTGCGCGGAAACAATCGAAGCGGATGTGCTGGTCGGGTCGAGGGTGAGCAGAATATCGCCCGCCTTTACAAAGTCGCCGGGTTCGACATTCACCTTTGCCACGGTTCCGCCGGTCTTCCAGTCGAGGCTGGCGAACGGTTCGGCTTCGAGGCTGCCCGTGGTGTCAACGGTCTCTGTCAGCGTAAGCGAAACCACCTGGGCGGTATCCGCTGCGGCTGAGTCTGAGGCGTTGGCTCTTTTCGTCATCAAACCAACCAACAGGGCAAGGACCACCACCGCGCCGGCGGCGATCCACCAGAATTTTCTATCCTTGAGTACATTCGACATTCGATTTCTCCTTTTTATCGTAACTGCTCAGCCTGCTCATTCTCGATTGTCATTTCGAGAAATCCCTTTGGCGTTGTCCAAGATTTCTCGCTATCGCTCGAAATGACAAGCCGCTGAGCAGTTACTTTTCATCAGTCACAGGATACTTTTCAAATGTGCAGAATTTGTGCAGGCGAAATGGACGTGTGTGGAGGGGTTGCGGGTAAAATCGGGACATGAAATACGAAACCCTTCCCGCCCTGACCCTTCCCAAGATCGGCTACGGCGCGTGGCGCATCGGCGGCAACTCGAACCCCGACCCCGCGCTGGATGAAAAATCGCTTGCGGCGTTAAGAGCCGCGCTCGAGACCGGCTACACCCATTTCGATACCGCCGAGATGTACGCCGACGGTCGCAGCGAGGAGTTGATCGGGCGGGCGATCCGCGAGGCTGGGGCGAAGCGCGAAGACCTGTTCATCACGTCGAAGGTCACGCCGAATCACCTGCAATACGAAGATGTGCTGGCTTCGTGCGAAAATTCGCTGCGCCGACTGCAAACGGATTATCTCGACCTGTACCTCATCCACTGGCCCCACGGCGGGTCGAGGTACGACGAGACGTTCAGGGCGTTGAATAAACTTGTCCGCGACGGGAAGGTGAAGCATCTCGGCGTGAGTAATTTCAATTTGAAACTGCTGAAACAGGCGCGGGAACTTTCCGAGACGCCCATCGCGACCAACCAGGTTCCATTCAGCCTGTCGGATCGTTCCTATATAAAAAACGGGATGTTGGAATTCTGCCAGAACAACGACATTCTCCTGACCGCCTATTCCCCCGTGGACGAAGGCAATTTGAAGTCGAACACGACGCTCGAGACGATTGCCAAAGCGCATAACGCCACGATCTTTCAAATTGCGCTGGCGTGGGTAATTTCGCATCCGCGCGTGATTACGATTCCGATGTCGTTCAACCCGGCGCATATCAAGGAAAATTTCGAGGCGGCGGAGATCGAGTTGACGGAGGAGGAGTTGGGGAGGATTGGAAAGTAGAAGGTGGGAGGTGGAAGGCGGAAGGCGGAAGGCGGAAGGCGGAAGGCAGAAGGCGGAAGGCGGAAGGTAGAAATTGGAAAGTGGAAAGTGATGATGGATGTTTTTGCAAATTCCTGAAATTGAAATTCTCGAAGAGACCGATACAGAACTCGAGCCGATGTATTCGATCGTCATTCACAACGACAATGTGACTCCGATGGATTTTGTCGTCGAAGTGCTGAAGCAGATTTTCTTCCTCGGCAATGACCGCGCGGCGGAGATCATGCTGGCGGCGCACATCAAAGGTTCGGCGTACGTTCAAAGCCTGCCGCGCATCGAAGCGGAGAAACGGGTCGGGAACGCGCATCAAGCCGCCGGGATGCTGGGCTATCCGCTGGCATTCACCATCGAACGCGAGTAGAGGAGAATATTATGAGAGTATGCGCCACCGATTTTGTCTATCATGCATTCCTCAACCCAAATGACGGGCAGCGCGAATCCGTGCTTGAAAAAGGGCTGCGTCCGTTATCCGACTTTCCCGAAAGCGAACGCTGGAAGCAGATCGAGGCGCACATGCCCGGCTTCTTTGAAAATCTTTACAACGACATCGCCAAACCCGTCGTTCAAAAACCTTATGCAAACTCCGGCGTTTTTATCGCCCCCATTGATTTTCAACTTCTGCCCGGTTCCCTGATGTACAACAAAACGCGCCTCAAAATTCCCATCACGCGCATAGACCCCGCCCACGCTGTTCTAACCTATGTGCTCAACGAAGAAAGAACGCGCCTGCCCCTCACCCGCGAAAATCTTATGAAAACCGCCGAGATCTGGGACGACAAGCTTGTGACAGAATGGTTCGCCAAAGACCCGAATCGCATGTTCTTTTATGTGCCGCAGATCGCCGCCTACCAGCCAAATGGAATCCCCGTTACAGCAGACGATATCGAAACCTTCGAATGAACTCGTCGAATCTTGACCTTCTAACCGGGATCAACCTCGACGATCTGGTTGCCTCCTTCGGCTGGCAAAACTCGCCGCTCCTCTCCCGCCTCTTACGGATATTTTTTCGCAAGCCTGCCCAAACCTTTGCCCAACATGTGATTGAATATGATGACAAAGTCGGTGAAGCGGGAATCGTCGAAGGCGGATGGAACCTGACCCGCAGATACGACAAAGACCTGCGCATCATCGGCGCGGACCGGATACCTGAGTCAGCGTTTCTAGCCTTGTCCAATCACCCCGGCATGACCGACACCGTCGCGCTCTTCGCGGCGTTGAATCGACCCGACCTGCGCATCATCGCGCTCGACCGTCCCTTCCTGAATGCCCTGCCCCACACGACATCACATTTATTTTATGTGCATGACGACCCGGCAAAACGGATGACGCTGGTGAGACAGGTCAGCGCTCATCTCAAAAAAGGCGGCGCGATCCTGACCTTCCCCGCCGGGCACATCGAATCCGACCCGGATGTTTATCCCGGCGCGGTCGAGTCGCTTAAAGAGTGGACGGACAGCGTGGGCGTCTTCGTCCGCATGGCTCCCGATGCGGCGATCTTGCCTGTGCTGGTGAGAAGCGTGGTGGCAAAGAAGTACGCGCATCACTGGCTGTTGGGAATCAAAAAGACGAAAGAGGAAAGAGAAAAACTGGCAACGGCGTTGCAGTTATTGGGCATGGTCATCTTCGGCGAAAAACCGGTGATGGTGACGATTCAGATCGGGAAGCCGATCTACGCCCGAGAGTTGGGGACGACGAACACCGATGTCATCCATCAAGCCGTGCTGGCGGAGATGAGGTTTTTGATCGAAGATGTGCCGCCGACTTAAGTCGGCGTTACTTATCAATCCGCGGTGGCGCCGGCGAGCATGGGTTCATCGCCGTTGTAATTTCGCAATTGGGGCCATTTCCAAATGATCAACAACGTCCCGACGATACAACCAATTCCGCCTGTCAACACCGCAAACGGCGCGCCGAAGAATTGCGCCACGGCTCCTGCTTCGATCTCGCCAAGCTGCGGACCGCCCATGAAGAAGATCTGGTTGATGCTGGTCATGCGTCCGCGCACGTGATCGGGCGTTTGCAGTTGACGGATGGTGTTGCGCACGATGGTGCTGACTCCGTCTGCGCCGCCGGTGACGGCGATGGCCAGCCACGCGACGACGAAGGACCTGGTCAAGCCGAAGACGATGGTAGCGATCCCAAACACGATCACCGAAACGACAAAGACCCATCCCTGCCTGCGAATCTCTTTAACTTGTGAAATAACGAGCGCAACCGCCACCGCTCCCACTGCCGAGGCGGCGGAGAGATAGCCGTACTCCACCACGCCCACGTCCAACACGTCCTTGGCGATGATGGGCATCAGCGTGCTGGCGGAGGCGAAGAAGGTCGCCACA
Organism: Candidatus Villigracilis adiacens; assembly: GCA_016703605.1. Classification (GTDB taxonomy): domain Bacteria; phylum Chloroflexota; class Anaerolineae; order Anaerolineales; family Villigracilaceae; genus Villigracilis; species Villigracilis adiacens. Next base: position 333,678 of record JADJBU010000022.1, read on the forward strand.
AAATCAACCATCATGGTCGAGAGGATGATCGGCTTGGAGAAAATGAAGCGGATGCCGTCCTTGATCGAATCAAGCGTGACGCCCGCCGATTTCTCCGCGATGGATTGCGGGACGTCGCCGATCATGGCGAGCGCAAGCAATACCGCCCCGAAGGAAAGCGCGTTGACGTAGTACACCGCCTCCTGCCCGAACAAGGCGATGATGATTCCGCTCAACGCCGGACCGATGACCGCGCCCGCCTGGAACGCGGTGAAGGTCATGCTGAAGGCGTTGGGCAAATCCTTTTTCGGGACGAGGTTGGGAATCAACGCCTGGCGCGAGGGACCGTCGAAGGCGACGACCACGGCTTGCAGGGCGGTGATGAGATAAATGTGCCAGATGGTCACCCGCCCAAATTGGGTGAACAAAGCCAAAGTCAGGGCAAGAAGCGCGGCGATGGATTGAGTCGTAAACATGACCCTGCGCCGGTCGCGCGAATCCGCCAGCGCGCCGCCGATCAGGGAGAAAAAGACAACGGGTAGAATGCGCGCCATGCCGATTCCGCCGAGCGCGATCGGGTTTTCGTTGAGTTGGTTGACATGCCAGAACAACGCCCATAACTGCATCTGTGTGCCTGTGATGGAGATGAGTTGTCCGAGCCAGAGGTAGAAGAATTTTTTGTGGTGAAGGGAGGGAGGGATATGCATTGATAAGTATCAAGTTCCAGGTTTCAGGTATCAGGTTCCCCAGTCGCGGAGATATAAAAAGTCGTAGCCGACGGTGCGGTTGCTGATCTTGGCGATGGGCGGCTGCATTCGTTTGAATTGATAGCGGCGGATGCGGGTGGTGACGGTCTCGACAAATTTTTTGTCGAAGCCCGCTTCAATCGCCTCCTGCGGGCTATAGCGCTGGTCAACAAGCAGGTAGAGAAGTTTGTCAACCTCTTCGTAGGTGAAGCCGAGTTCTTTTTCGTCGGTCTGGTCTGCCCAAAGGTCGGCGGATGGGGGTTTGTCAATGATGGACGCGGGGATGTTCATGGCGCGGGAAAGTTGACGCGCCTGCGTTTTGTATAAATCGCCGATGGGGTTGATCGCAGAGGCAGAGTCGCCGTAGATGGTGCTGTAGCCGAGCAGGATTTCGGTCTTGTTGCTGGTCCCAACCGGCAGGGCTTTGTTCGCCTCCGATTGGTCGTAGAGGACGATCATCCGCGCGCGCGCCATGATGTTGCCCTTGCGAAGGTTGGAGATCGCGGGGTCGAGATCGAAAAGCGGCTCGACCATGTTCGTGATCTCGATGGTCCTGCATTCGATTCCCAACTGGTCAACCAGCAGCTGCGCGTCGGTCAGGGAGTTGGATGAAGATGCGCGATAGGGCAATCGCAGGGCGAGGACGTTTTCGGCTCCCAACGCTTCGACAGCGAGGGCGCAGGAGAGAGCCGAGTCCAAGCCTCCGGAGAGGTTGACGATGGCGCGGCTCATGCCCACGCGCGTGATCTCGGATTTAATGAAGCCGGTCAATATCTCGCGCGCGAGGTCGGTGTTGATGGTGAGGTTGATTGTCATTTATACGGGAGGGCTTCCAATTGAAGGTCGTCTTTCAATTGTTCGTATTCAGGGTCTTTGTGTACCAAAATCGCCCTATGCTGCATCGCAATCGAGGCGATCACGGCATCGGCAAAGGATAATTTGTTTTGGGATTTTATTTTTGCCGCCCGAAGGGTGACGACCTCGTTCATTTCCCAAACAATTTCGGCGGCGGAATGACGCAGCATTGCAAAACGGGTTTCCGCTTCGGTCTCCCCTTTTTCATACAGCGTCATGTAATAAACTTCCATCAGCGCCACCCAGGGTAAAACGACGTTCTTTTGGAAAAATATCTGTTTTACCCGGTCTGCCCCGATTTCATCCTCAATCAAAGTAAGCACAGCGGACGTATCAAGAAGATATTTTTCTTCGCTCATCGTCGCGGTCCTTTGTTCGCTCTTCGAGGAGTTTGGTCAGGAGTTTTTCGCCTTTGCCGCGTCCATGCAAGGCGGAAACAGGGTCTTTCGGAATGGGGATCAGTTTGATCGTTTTGCCATCGTCCAGCCAAATGAACCGATCTCCCTCTTTAAACTTATGGCGTTTTCGTATTTCAGCAGGCAGGACAATTTGTCCGCGCCGGGTAAGTGTTGTTTGCATTTGAACCTCTGCCCGGATTATACAAGGCGTTTTTCTGTTTTACAAGTCACTTTTTATTTTTCCAATATTCTTTGCAATTCTGACACAACCAGATTCGTCCGTTCGTCGCGCAATAGAGGCAGGCGGGCGCGGGTGCGGCGGAGTTGGTTCAAGTCCAGTTCGGTGTAGGTGATGGATTCTTCGTTGTAGGGTCCGTGGGAAAGTTCCTCGCCGTTCGGGTCGAAGACCGTCGCGCCGCCCCAGAAGTGCAAGCCGTCTTCGTAGCCGACCCGGTTCGCGTGTGCCACAAAGGATGTGAACATGCTGGCGTAGGCTTTGTTGACCCGTTCCACCCAGCGCGCGGATTCGAGTTTGTCCTTGTCGTTCAGTCCGCGCCCCGGCGAGGCGGAGGAGAAGAGCATAATGTCGGCGCCGTCGAGCCAGAGCAGGTAGGGAGGCGAGACATGCCAGAAATCCTCACAGATGAGAATACCGACCCGTCCAAACCGCGTATCGAAGGCGCGGACAGAGTCGCCCCAGGCGAAGAAGCGTCCTTCGTCGAAGAGACCGTAGGTGGGCAGGTAAACTTTGTGGTGAACGTGGAGGACTTTTCCGCCGGAAAGATAGGCGGAGGCAATGTAAAAGCGATGACGGGAGTCCTCGTCCACGAAGCCAACCACGAGGTCCAGGTCATGAGACGCGTCGAGAAGCGGCTTGAAAACCGGGTCATCCTCCGTCGGTTTATGCGCGGCGGATGCGACCAGGTCCTGCAAGACATATCCGGTTAATGATAGTTCGGGAAAAACAAGCAGGTCGGCTTTTTGAGCCTTAGCCTTTTCGATGTATTCAAGGTGTTTGGCGAGATTGGATTCGACATCGCCGAGTTTGGTACTGATTTGCGCAAGGGCGAGTTTGAGTTTCATCGCGGGAATCTTACCACTTAATAAAAAACCTCCGCGGTCTTCGAGACCTCGGAGGTTTTTTTACTGCGGAGAGGGAGGGATTCGAACCCTCGGTGGACCGGAGCCCACAACAGTTTTCGAGACTGTCCCATTCAACCACTCTGGCACCTCCCCGATTTTTTGAAGCGACGGGATTATAACCGAAATTTCGTTGAAGGCGCCGTCATGAATTATCGCGGAGTGCAGGCAAAACATGTCAGGCACGGAGTCGAAAGCGGCGCTGTGGCGCCATGGCGACATCTCCCGACTTTCGAGCAAAATCAGGAGACCCTTCGACAGGCTCAGGGCAGGTTTTTGCAGTCCAAACTGACAACCTTTGCCTGCACCCTTATCGCGCGCGAGCAACTCCGCGCAGCAGGTCGTGAGTCAAATCTACTTTTGAACCAGGACAAACATACCGGTAAAATTCACATTTGCCTGGAAATAATTGCCAGTTTCGTTGTAGCCAAGCCCGCTCACAATACGTCCCTGCCCCAGCCGTGTGCCGTTGGATAATTCAATCCAACTGGCTCCATCCCAATAGAGAATGGCGAAATTCTGCTCGTCGAAACTACCCGGCACAAAGAAAAAGATGGTCAGCAATGGGGGAATCTGGTCGGTGATATCCACCCATTCATCTCCGTCCCAATACACCGCTTCGTACCCCCCGGTCTCGACAATTGCCTCATTGAAATACCAGACAATATCCGTCAGTTCTACAGGCGTAAACATCTGGATTCCGCCAGAGATCGCCAGATTCATACCCGAAACGAATTGATTACTTTCGGGCAAATTCTTAATGAGGGTCGCCTCCTCGACGCCGTCCAAATTGGCAGACCCGGCAATGGGACATGGAATGATCGCGCCGTCGCCCTTTTCCAGCAAAATATAGGTTGCGCTATAAAAACCGCAATCCAAACTTACCGCCTGCCCTGCAAAGGGGCTTACATACCGCACAGCAAACGGCGCATCGCCAGAATCCGCGGCGCCCTTATTGCCGCCCGCCCCCCCATGCCCAGAAGCGCTTTCCGCGTAATAATCCGGGTAGGTGAAGCATACGTTTGAAACCAGCGTCAGTTGAGATTCGTCGATTCCCAAATTTATATCGGGATCCCCGCCGAAGTCAAAACCAGCCAGGGTCAGGGTTCCTGTCATTGCCGTATCGACCTGCACGCTTCCATTGTCCAGCGCTGAACCGCATTCCACATAAGCATCGGCGGCTGTCGTAAACGCCATCCCGCTGCCGCCATTATTCAGCGCGTCAGCATTGAATACGGATATATTTCCGCCCGCGTCAATGACCAGCCCTTCTGAAGTGTTGTTGGAGAAGGCGTTCAACCCGGAAATGGTCACCGTGCCGGTGGAATACAACTCCGCCCCGGGTCCATATGTTGCGGGAAGCCCATTGCTGCTGGCGACGATGTTCGCAATGGAAATATCGCCTGAAATGTCGGCATACAAGCCGGTATCGTTATTTCCCACAAACTGATTCGAGCCGGCCAGGCTCAAACCGGAGGCAAAAATTTCAGCGCCGGGCGCATACGAATTGCCCGAGCCATTACTGCTGGCGGTAATATTTTCGCCGGTAAACGAGCCGTTAAACGCCTCGACATACAAACCATTATTATAATTATCTGTAAATTGATTAACCCCAAGCAAATCAACATTACCGGCAGCCGAGTATAGTTCAGCGCCAACAGCATAGCCGGAGGAACCATTGTTACTGGCAGTCAGGTTATTGGTTACAATGTCGCCCGTGGTCGAAACAAACAAACCCGACTCGTAATTTCCGCTGAACTCGTTCGTCCCGTTCAAATGAAATTCCGAGCCGATGATCTCCGCCCCATAACCGGAAAGCGATACAAGCCCGTTATTGTTGGCAGTGATATTCTCCGCCGTAACGACTCCACCGGAATTGACATATAAGCCTGCATCGGCGTTCCCGGTTAATTCCAGGTCTTCAAGAGAAACATTGCCGCCCGTGTCCACAGACAGCCCGGTGCCGGACGCCCCCATGATAATAAGATCGTTGATCGTTATATTTCCAGTCCAATTAATGACCTCAACCGGCACACTTATCGTCGTTGCGCTCGAGATCGTACCCAGCGCATCGCCGTTCCATCCGCCCTGGATCACCAGGTTATTCGCATCCCAATTCGCATAACTCCCCCCGTCCAGGCTGATAAAAGAAGCGGAAGAGTCAACCCCTTCCATAATCCATATTACGCCGGGAGCGCCCGGGTCGGGAAGGTTGTTTACAAGATCCAATAAACTCGTATACGAAGCCGAACACCCGCCCACATTCGGGATTGGGGCGGTAAGATCAGGGCACCAAATCGGATCTCCAACCAAAATCAGGCTTTCCGCCTGGGAGGTTACCAAAGGTACAACGCCCTCGCTGGTCTCAATGTGAATCCCCGTCCCTTCAGGCAGCTGCTCCATGATCTCGGTGACATTTGGGGAGGGCTCCCCAGCAACTTCTCCAGCATCTTGAATCAGACCCTGCTCATTGACTGATTGATCATCCTGACCGTTAACGGTCTCATTGCTGGCAGACTCCGGTTGAACGCCCGCTTCCTCTTCGAGACCGGGAACGGTTTCGCCGCCATCAGCCCCCGCCTGCCCATCGTTCGGTTCGCCGTCCTGACCGTCAACTGCTTCTTCACCATCAGCCTCTTCGTCCACTGGCAGCGGGGTCTCGGTTTCAGTTGGCGGGGGCTCCTCCGTTTGCGCTGCTGGAGGAGGCGTCGTATCATCGGCTATGGCATGGATGGGTGCAAGCAAAGATACCGTAATGGCTAATACAAGCGCAGACCCAATGGTGCATACTTTCAGGTAGGACTTCATACAAACTCCACATTCGCAATAAAAAGCGCCAGGACCATACAGGCATCCGCTCAAAGCGCGGAACGATCCGAAAATTTCAGACCAACATCATTTTACTTCAACGCACACGCTTTCTCAAGCGTCGATCAAACCCCAACCCAAATAATTCTCACGAGTTTGTAATATTCAAAGTGAAAACCGCCGACTACACGAAAGGGCGAAGACGAAAACCACCGTTTTTTGCAGCAAGGGCAAGCCGGTCTGTTTTCAGAAATTGCGCAATTGACTCAGTCCGCCCACCCGCTGACAGCGGTGGGTCTGTTTGAAAGAAGATGTTCATCTATCCTGTCCAGGATTTCAGCGTCAATCTGCATGTCGAATTTTCTTCCGAAAAGGCATTCGCTGGACGCCATATCATCAAAATCAATGGCTGTCAGGATATCCGGATGCCCATTATCACCCTTTGAATCTCTCCAAAGAATAAACCGCAAATCTTTATTTACAAGTTTATCCTTGTACTCAGAGTTCATTAGTACTGTTTGAAAATAGGTTTCGCCCGGATGGCGGGTTTTTTCCAGAAACCTGGCGAGATTGCGCCCGCCTTCCGAATGAGCCTGTCGGTGAATATACTCAATACAATCCCTGGTCAGCGTCCACCACAAAGACCCTTTGAACAAGGGATATCCCTCTGGCAGGGGCTGTCGTTCGGGCACAAAAGGAAAAATCAAAAGGTTGAGCAAGGCGGAAAACAGTTTGTTCCGCCCGCCTCGATGGGGATACCAAAAATGCCTGCCGCCCAACCAGAAATGGCGCGGCTCGATTCTGTAGGAATATTCGTCCGCTATTTCGCTAAAGGGGATAAATTCAACAAGCTGCGCGCCCTGGTATTTTTCCAGCGTCCGACAAATGACCTCATGCGTCTTGAGGGGGTAGCACTGCCCGCTGAGCAGGATGGCATAATCATACTCAAGCCGTTTCTCGTAAATGGTATCGATTGCATTTAGCGCGCCCTGTACCACGCCAAAATCACCCCATCGGACAAGCGCCCGTTCCGCAAAATAACAATTGGGCTGATCCTTCAGGGCGGAATAGACCTCATTAAAATAACGGGGGTCGCTGGTTGTCGAGATATGGAAAACAAAACTTACCCCCTCCCGATTGAGGCGGTCAAACATGCGCAGGGTCTGTTCGTGATTTGTGTGAGCAAGAATAATATAAACAATCCTCATAAACACAACATCCTTTTAATGGGCGATCTTGTATGCGTAATATCCCTCGGCAAACCTGCCCGGGCTCCTGGATTCCATGCCGCGGACCCTCATCAGCCCTTCGAATACATCATCGTCGAACCAGTGTTTCTCGCGCTGGGAGGCAAATATCTCGCGCAGGTAACGCGTCTTTCTGGCTGCAATTGCCTCGTCGAGGCAGACATAAAAATTGGGACGCCCGAGGTCGCCGTCGAACTTTGGGATTTCGTACTCAAGTATCAAGTGATCCCTGAAAGTATTCCATGTCAGCTCCTCGATCAGCCGGTGATCCTGGTGCCGGTCATTACGGTAATGCGTAAAGACAAGGTCGGGAGACACCTGAGATTTCAACTCCTCAAAAAAATCCTTGATCCCGGCGCCGTTATAGGGGAAATACCCGTCGCGAAAATCCCTGGTGAAGATTTGTTTCTCCGCCGCGCCAGCCAGAAAAAGATCGGCGCTTTTTCGAGCCTCCTCCGCCCTGGGTCCCTGCGCGCTGAAAACGACCCAAAATATGCGCAAGCGGGGGAATTCCCCGATCAGGCGAAGTATCGTTCCGCCGCAGCCGATTTCAATATCGTCGCTATGCGCGCCCAGGCAGAGGATATCGAATGGACGTTCCTTCGGCGCGTCGAAAATGGTCTTGAGCATGGCTATCCTTTATCCACAAAAAGTCGAATGGCGCGTGTTAACGGTCATCCCGCCGCCTGCCGCCCGAAGGGTAGATAATATCCGCCTCCTGGCGTGCCAGCGTATCTTTCCAAACCATCCAGGGAGTGTTGCCGTTCTTGAACATATCGTCAATGGCTTTTTTATCCTTCATGGTGTCGATGCAGCTCCAAAAGCCCTGATTCTTGTATCCGATTACTTGACGGTTCTTGACAAGACGGAAAAAGGGTTGTTCCACAAGTTCCTCGCCTTCCCGGATATAGTCGAATATCTCCCTTTTGAACGCAAAAAAACCGCCATTAAACCAAACCCCGGAATCCCTGATCGGGGATATTTCCTTGATATGGTCATCAGTATCGAAACTCACGGAATGGAAGGATTGGGCCGGCTTTACACAAAGGAAACTGGCGACCTTGTCTTTTTGACGGAAGTTTTCCAGGTAGGCGTTGAGATCAAGGTCGGAGAGTCCGTCGGAATAGTTCGCCATAAACGCATCCTCGCCTTCCAGAAGGTCACGGACAGCCAGCAACCTTTGACCGATATTCGCGTTCATACCGGTTTCCACAAAGGAGATCGTCCAGTCTTCGATGTCGTGTTTGAAAAGGCGAATGTCCCTGCCGCCTTTCCTGTAAACAAAATCGTTCGATATGCATTCGTTATACTCAAGAAAAAACTTTTTGATAACGCTGCCCTTGTATCCGAGACAGAGTATGAAGTCCTTATGCCCATAGTGGGCGTAATAGCGCATAAGGTGCCAGATCAATGGACGGATACCGATCTCGATCATGGGCTTCGGGACCGTCTCTGAATACTTTCCCAGCCGGGTTCCCAAACCTCCGCAAAACAATACGACCTTCATCGCAAACCTCCATATATTTGTTTATCGAACCTGGAACAACACCCCCCGACAGAATCGCCGCCCACCAGGCGGAGATCGATCACCGCATCCACAATCCCTTTCATAAGCGCGTCATGCATGGCGCGGATTCGCTTCCGTCAAGAGCCGGCAGTCGACCAATTTTGCCGCAGCCTCCTTGATAAAGGAAAAGGGCAAACCCGAGCGGTCCGCAATATCCAACAGGGAACAGGCGCCGTCTGAAAAATTCAACACCCAAAGCATGGCGAGTTCATAGCGGTTTTCGTCCCTTTTGCCGCCGAACATGCTGTACAACCCTCTTTTCCCCAATTGAGGCTCGCATTTCGGGTTGGTATTCAGGTATGTTTTGTTATGTTCAATAACGTCAATCACTTCCATGTATTTGGAATAGGAATCGGACAGGCTGTCTGCCTTGACGAAATCCATATTATCGGCGGAGGTATGGTATTCCGGAAAACGCCCGTGCGGGGTTCGCGACAGGCTTCCCATTGGCAGGTTAAAACCGGGGGAACTATATTGGCGTTCGTCGTAACCGTAGGGTGAAAATTCGAGGATGCCGTAATCCTGCCCGGAATGCTTGAGGACATGTTCGACAGCCCTGTCAATCTCAGTGTTGCCGCGCCGGGTCTTTTTGTAGTGCATTTTTCCCGGGTCGCCCACACATGCGATCACCAGTCCATGTTTTATATTTGAAACCCTTTCCTCATTAAGGCTGAGCCAGGTGATCGAGCCAATCGTGCTGGGAATGAACAAAAAGCGATAGGAATACCTGAGTTCCATTTTGCCCAGGGCGCTGGCGAGATAGGTCGACAACGCCAACCCGGAAAGATTATCGTTGCAGAGGGAGGGATGGCAGGTATGCGTGGAAATCAGGAATTCGTCAGTCGTCTCCCCTTTAAGGTAGTACTCGCCATAGGTAAGGTGTCCGTCTTCCAGGGACGAATCGATGAAAACATCGTATTCCGAATCTTCCAGGCTTTCCAATTGCCGGTGGGAGAGACAGAACCCCCAATTCTCCCTGTAATATGAAGTTCGGTGGGGTATCCAATCTTCATGCTCGGGCAGAGAAAAAAGATGCTCCTTTAACTCTGCCAGTTTCACCTTGCGCTTGATCGGCGCGCTGTAATTCAGGACGTGCAGGTTTGATATTTGAAAATCGACGATCTTTTCACCGCGGGCGTTCTTGATGTAGGCGTCGCGGATATTCCACTCCCTGGGAACAACCCAATCGAAAGCCTGTGTGCCTGAGGGAATTTCATGCACATCCAGGGGAATGTGTTTCGCCAGAATTTTCAGGGTCTGCCGCACCCCATTGCCGGTAATGCTCCGGCAAATCGGGTAAAGCTCCTCCATGAGTTGATGCATTTCCGTACCGATAAAATTTGTATCCATATCAGGGTTTACCCAATGATTTCGACTTCGGGAATGGGGATGACAAATTTGCCCCCCCACTGGCGGATTTCTGCCATTTGCGACATGATCTCGTCTTTGAAATTCCATGGCAGGATCAGAACAAAGTCTGGTTTTGTCTCGCGTATCCTTTCGACAGGATGGATCGGGATATGGGTTCCCGGCAGGAATTTGCCGTGCTTATAAGGGTTGCGGTCAACGGTGTAATCGAGGAAGTCGGCGCGGATGCCACAGTAATTCAACAGCGTATTCCCTTTACCGGGGGCGCCATACCCTGCGATTGTTTTGCCTGCGCGCCGGGCGTCGATCAGAAAATCAAGCAGTTTCCGTTTGGTTTCCTTTACCTGCTCCCCGAATGCGGAGTAGGTCTCCAGTTTCATAAAACCGGCGCTGATTTCCCTCTCGCTCATTTCCCGCGCCCGTTCGCCGACCGGGAGCGAATCATTTTCAGCATGGCGCGCATAGATGCGCAGGGAGCCGCCATGCGTGGGGAGTTCCTCGACGTCGAACAACGTCAACCCGTGCGCCGCGAATATTTTTTCGGCGGATATGAAACTGAAATAGGAAAAATGTTCGTGATAGATCGTGTCGAACTGGTTTTCCTTCATCAACCGCATCAAGTGGGGAAATTCGATGGTGATGACGCCCGTTGGTTTGAGCAAAATCTTCAGCCCGCCGACAAAATCGTTGATGTCGGGTACCTGTGCCAGCACGTTGTTACCTGCGATCAAATCAGCTTGCTTGCCTTCGCCGCGTAGTTGTTCGGCAATTTTTATGCCAAAGAACTCTGTCAGTGTGGGTATGCCTCTCTCAACCGCAACCTTGGCGACATTCTTTGCAGGTTCAATGCCCAAAGCCGGGATTTTTTCTTCGACAAAATATTGGAGCAAGTACCCGTCATTGCTGGCAACTTCGACAACAAAACTGTCGCGCCCCAATTTAAAACGCTCTATCATCAACCGGGTGTAGTCTTTGGCATGTTTGAGCCAGGAATCTGCATACGATGAGAAGTAGGCGTACTCCGTGAAGATATGCTCAGGGCTGACAAATTCCTCCAACTGAACGAGAAAGCAGTTCCCGCATACAAATACGTGCAGGGGGTAGAACGGCTCCATCTGGTTAAGCTGCCCGGGGGGGAGAAAACTTTCACATAACGGAGACTTGCCCAGGTCCACGAAGGTGAAGCGCAGGGGCTCCCCGCAAAAGCGGCAGATTCGATTGGCGTCCGCTTGAAGGTTTGTAGTGTGCATATCCGGTTTTTCCATTCGGTTATGAATTCACCCAACGCAGCGTTTCGTCCAGCAAGCCGTCGTTGATCAATTGTTTGATGTGGTCGATCCGTTTGTATTTTGGTCCTTCGAATTCGTCCAGTTTCAAACCAGCCTTTTGATAGGTTTCGTAAAGTTCCTGCGCGCCTTTGCGGGCATCCCATTGGGGTTTGAATTCCGGCAGGATTTTCATGATCTTGCTGAAGTCCACGCGATAGGTGCGTTTGTCGGGGCTGCCATCCTGGGCGTATTCGATTCTGCATCCGGGAACCGTTTCGCGGACAATTTCAGCGAGTTCGCTGATGCGATAATTTTGATCGTTTCGCCCCACGTTGAATGCCTGGTTGTGGACCAAGTCGCGGGGGGCATTGAGTACCGCGATGAATGCGCGGGAAATATCTTCAATATGAACGATCGGACGCCAGGGGGTTCCGTCGCTCTTGATGAGAACGCTTCCGGTGGAATAAGCCCATGCCACAAGATTGTTCAGGACGATGTCGAACCGCAGTCGCGGCGAGACTCCGTAAGCCGTGGCGTTGCGCAGGTAGGTGGGGCTAAAGTCGTCGTCCGCCAATTCGGCAAGATCGCGTTCGACGAAAACCTTGGATTCGCCATAGGGCGTCACCGGGTTGAAATCCGCCTCTTCGGTGAGCATCTCTTCTCCAGCCGCGCCATAGGTGCTGCAGGAGGATGAAAAAAGGAAGCGGGGTACGCCGGCTTGTTTGGCAAATCGGGCTAATTGAACGGAAGCTTTGTGGTTGATTTCGTAGGTCAGTGTTGGGTTCAGGTTGCCAAGCGGATCGTTCGACAAGGCAGCCAGGTGCATGACCGCATCGAAACCTTCCAGGTCGGATGCCTCAATATCCCGGATGTCCTTCTTCAATTCCGGCACGCTGGGCATATTGCTGCCAAATGTGCAGCGCGCGTAGAGGTCGCTGTCCAATCCTGTGACCTCATGCCCGGCGGCGTGAAGCATTGGGACGAGAACCGTACCGATGTAACCGTTGTGACCCGTTACCAGTATTTTCATTTTGCGCTCCATTTATTCGCTCAATATTACGCAGTTATAATAGTTTAAGCACAGAGTTTGCAAGGGCGTCGGAATATTTTCTGTGTGTTTTACCGCAGACCGCGCGCGGCGGTGAGTAAGAGTCACGAATCTGTAATACCCGTCACACCCAGGGGATTCGCGCCGCTGGATGGACCGTTATGCTGCATATTCCGCCATCAATGTTTCTGCAATGTAAAAAAAAGGGGGTGGCGCGGAGTTTGGCTCGCCAGGCGCGTCAGGTATTTCGAGATCACAACCAGGGATGAAGCCATCTTTTCTCACAAAAAGTTTACCTGATGGTTTGGGCATGGTTTATCGCATATTGTCCTGCCTTATGTGATAAACAGGCTACAACCGTACCGTTAAGATTTTAGGATTATAAGCGTAATCCATGGGGAGGGCAAGAAAGTATAAAGTTGGGGCGACTTAAAAGGTTGCCAGGGGCAAGTCTAAAGGGGCGCAACGATGGCGACGATGGTATTTCAAGGCTTTGGAGTGAAGGTCGAATGTCTTCAAGCGCTATCTTTCGCGATATTGGCAGCATTCGCGTCTTTCGCATAAAGTCTTTTCCCATTTTTATTTGCACACGAAAAAGGAATGCCAGGGCATATCGTCGACGCGGAAATGTTCCTCGACCCTCCAGCCGGACGACTCGATTGCAGACACCACTTTGGGAAATTCAAATCCGGCAAAGCCGATTTCCCAATAGTGCCCCATGAATTCCATATGACTTTCTTTATCGAAGATTTTTTTCCTAAGGCGCGGCAATGAGGATTGAAAGGCCACAGACCCTATCAATGGAGCGCTAAGGCGTAACGAAAAAAATCTGCGAATGTCGGGCAGGCTGAGGATCAGGGAGCCTTTCGTGATCCGTCTTATTTCCTTTAACGCGGAGGGGAACAGGTCGAAGGGAATGTGTTCCAGAACCTCGCAGCACAACGCGGCGTCGAATTCCTTATCGGCGATCGACATGTTCAAGACCGAACAACAAATATCCGGGGCAAGGAGAGGATCGATGTCTATCCCCACCACCGATATCCCCGCAGAGCGGACAACTTCCCCGACCAAATCATCGCCAACGCCAATTACCGCAACCCTGCCGGGTATCGGGTCGAGCGAAAAGACGCTTCGAATCTGACGCACATACGAATACAGCCGTTGGGTTCCCGATGAAAGGTACGTTCCTTCGTAAAAAGCCTTATTATGATTCATGTTCTTCTTTATCCTCGCATCCCAATTTGCATCTTAAGACATTACCAAAAACAACATTTAGCCACCGCCCCGGTGCGTAAGCAAAGGTTGTCAGTTTGGACCGCAAAAACTTGCCCTGAGCCTGTCGAAGGGTTTCCCGATTTTGCTCGAAAGCCAGGAGATGTCGCATGGCGCCGCTTTCGACTCCGTGCCTGATATGTTTTGCTTGCATGCCCGCCCCAACGGGCAAATATTCATGGCGCTTTTCTCGAGTATAATCGTTTTCGCAAGCGACAAAATCCCTATCCAATTAATGTAAATTTTAGGCATATCGGGGTTGCTTATACAGTTACATTCAAACCACTGCCCTGCTCGAAAACCACCCGACCGCTTTACAATACTGTTATCGAAACAAACGACCTGGAGCGCTTATGAAACTTGCCTACATTATTGTATCGCATTTTAATTTGGAACAAACCCTGCGGCTTTACAACAGATTAAACCACAAGGATTCGCTTTTTGTGTTTCATGTTTCCAAAAAATGCGAGCCTCGTTATTACGAAAAACTTTACGCGGCGCTCAAAGACCGCGAAAACTGCCTTTTTACAAAACGCGTTAACATCACATGGGGCGGCTACGACCTCGTCCAGGCTGTGCTAAACGCAATCGACACGCTTGTTGAAAAAAACGCCGACTTCGACTACGCCTTTTTCCTCAGCGGGCAGGATTATCCCATCAAACCCCGCGAACATATGGTTCAGATGTTGGGCAAAAACCCGGGGAAGCAATACATGGAGGTGATCCCGGCCAGCGACCTGGGTAAAATAAGCGAATGGTGGGAGGCGTATCACTTTACCGTGGGGAAACGCCGTTTCTGGCACCCGCACCAGCGGAAAGACAATTTGCTGATCACCCTATACAATTTTATCTTCGCCCTGATTCTCCCCAAAAACCGCCAACTGCCACAGGGGTTCTTAATATACAAGGGAACCTCCTGGTGGACCCTGACAAGAGACTGCATCCATTTCATGTACGGGCAAGTCCACTCGCCCGAGGGCAAACGCATCATAAAGTATTTCAGGAACACATGGCATCAATCGGAATTATTTTTTCAGACCATTCTGATGAATTCAAAATACCGCGACGACATTATCAACGATGACCTGAGATTTATCCTCTGGCACGAGAATGACGACGGACACCCGAAGATGTTGACGCAAACCGACTACGACGACATCGTTTCCAGCGACCGCCTGTTTGCCCGAAAATTCAACTCACAGGTCGACGCAAAAATACTGGACCTGCTCGACGAAAAAATTGCAGCCTGACCCGGGGCGCAGCGTTTTTTTTGCCGGTTCATTCGACCTTTTGCAAAAGTCGTTTTTGCCACAGAGATCACAGAGTTCTCAGAGGTGTTAATGGGCATTTCTCAGCGCTCTCTGTGTCTCTGTGGCTCTTATCAAGAGGTCTATTGAAAACACAAAAATCGAATCCACAATATTCCAGAGGCATCCATGAGAAAACCATTTAAAAATATTTTTTTGAAACACCCCCTGATCACCGGCGCAATACTCGCAGCAATCACGCTTCAAGCCTGCCAGCCCAACGATGCCGCGCCGACCGGGGCTGCCAGCCCGCAGGCAGTTTTGACAGACACAACCACCCCGCCGCCAGCCCCCAGCCTTACCCCCACCCCGGAAAGCCCAACCGCCCCCGTCCCAGACCCCGCACGCACCTATTACGTAGACGGACAAACCGGCTCCGACGGAAACTCCGGCTCACAAAGCCAACCCTGGCAGACGATCCAAAAAGCAGCAGCCGCCATGCCGGAAGGCGGCACAGCCCTCGTGATGCAGGGCGCCTACCCCGAACGCGTTTACGTCGTACGTCCCGGTCTGGCATTCCAGGCTCAGGGCGAAGTCCTCATGGATGGATTCTCCATTCAGGCAGACCACACCACCGTTTACGGCTTTACGATTGTTTCGCTGGTCGACGACATACCCGCAGGCATCGGCATTGACGTTGCAGACGCGGGCTTTTGTCTCATCGAAAAGAACCGCTTCCTCTTCAACACCTGGGGCGGACTCCGCCTAACGGGCGGCGTCGAGGACCCCGACGCATCCCACGACTGCATCGTCCGAAACAACGTCTTCTTCCGGAACGCTCTCTATGCCGCCGAAATCATGGGGCAAAACCACCTCATCGAAAACAACGACGTATCGCACACCATCCAGCATCACCCCTGCTCCAGTTCCACCGCCTCCTGGCTGGACGCAGACGCCTTCCGCTTCCACGGCAGCGGGCACATATTTCGCGGAAACATCATCCACGACATGCCCATCGGCGACAAGGGTCACGACAGCGCATCCTGCGACCTCGACAGCCTCGCAGACCTGAGCATGGATTTCGTCTCCGACTCGCATACCGACTGCTTCCAGACCTACGGCGGCGAAGTCATCCCCGGGCACGACATCCTCTTCGAAGCCAACCGCTGCATATTACCGCCCGCCAATGAATGGGTCGAAGAAGATGCCGGAGCAAAGGCATTTCAAGCCTCAGGAGACGCCTACAACCTGACCTTCACCAACAACCTGGTCGTCGCAGACCTGATCTCCCTCCTTATGGACGGCTGCCACGACATCACAATTGCCAACAACACATTCATTGGCTCCGGAGACCAGTATGCCCAGGGACTACAGTTCGAAAACTGCATCGGCAACATAAAAATATACAACAACGTCTTCTATAAACAGGACGCTGAAATAGGACACATCTGGCCCGAAAATACGCCGGTAGAGGCAGGCTACAACTGCATCTACCGCGCAGAAGGCTCACCCTCCAGACCCGCCGACCCCGGCGACATCTGGGACATAGACCCCCAACTGGACAGCGCCTACCGCCTGCAGCCCAACTCCCCCTGCATAGACGCCGGAACAGACCTCGGCATCACAACCGACTTTGACGGCAACCCCAGGCCGCAAGGCAACGGCATAGACATCGGCGCTTTCGAATTCGCCGCCCCATAAAAGATACGTCCCGAAGGTTCGCCATCCAACTCAAACAGCAAACCTTCGGGACGTTTTTCTTCAACGCCGCAAACCTACATCTCCCCCGCTGCCCTCACCCCCGACAAATACGCCCCATGCACCGTGCTCGGATACTCCCGCGAAGCAGCCTCCCCCGCAAAGAACAAAACATCCTCCACCGGCTCCGCGAGCGCGTCATAATCATCCCCGCTGGCAAACGGCGGGATGTGCGAATACGCGCCGAATGAAAACGGATCCCTGCCCCAGCGCGTGATCAACACACCCACCGGCTCAGGGATGTCACCCCCAAACATCGCGCGCAAGGTTCGCATCGCGCCAGAAATTATTTCATCGTCGCTCAAATCCTCGAGCGCAAACCCCTTCTCGCCGCCATGAAACGCCATCAACACCGGCTCGCCTGTAAACGGCAAAAAATTCAACCAATCGCACCACTCGCCCAAACGCTCCCCCAAATAACTGATCGTCTCCACATCTTCATCCCAAAACACTTCTGGGAACTTCAAATACACCTTATTGAGGACTCCCATCCCCAGCCTCTCAATCGCCCCCTGCTTTGACCCCGGAAGCGGCGGATCGAACCGGACCGAAGCCTGCTTCAACACCCCAAGCGGAAACGTCACCACAGCCTTATCTGCCACATAATCCCCCTGCGAAGTTTCCACCGCGACCCCGTCATTCCCGTACCTGACAACTTTTACGATCTCGCCGAGTCGGATATCCAACCCTTTGGCAAGCCCATCCGAAATCTGGTTATACCCGGCGGGGAAGATGACCTCCCCGCCGCCGAATTCTTCATCCTGATCCCACCACCAAAGCGAAAGGTCTCTCGCATCCGCCCCATACTCCAGCGCCGTCACCAAATGGACATAATAATTCAGGCGGCGCAGGTCTGCTTCAGACAGCCCGCGGCTGGCGACAACCTGGTCGAACGCAGCTTGCAGAGACATATCATCATCCGTGCTGTCCTGCATCTCGGCTACCTCTTCGTATATCTCCTCGAACAAGGCTTCCATCTCCTCCCATTCCCCATCGGGCAATTCGCTCCCGTCCGCGGCGAACTCAACGGCATTCTCCCCATCTGTCGGGACGGTCCTCGCCCCGAATTCCTCCGCCAACTTCGTGATCGGATTCCCATCCACGCCATGGATCCAGGATGCGCCCAGATCGAGCGGCAGACCCAGCGACGAATCCGTCCACAACCGCCCGCCTACACGATCCCGCGCCTCAAGTACGATCACGCTCCATCCTTTATCGGTCAAGGTTCGCGCTGCGGCAAGCCCCGCAATCCCCGCTCCCAAAACAAGCGCATCCGCGCTGGTGGACAATGGATCCGCCATGTCTTCCTCCCCGGTTGGGGTAACAATTCCGCAGGAAAGCGCCATTGCCGAAGCAGTCCCGATGGACGCGGCTTTCAGAAAATCCCTGCGTGAAATTTTTCGATTCGAATTTTTTGAATTCATGCCTGCATACCCTTGAAGAGAGATTGCCCCGCACATGGAAATGCTCTTTCAGGAATGGGGTGCGCTGCCCATGTTACGAAGCCGCAAGGTAAACCTTGCGGTACAACCCGGGGCTATCGAAGGCTCATCCAGTTCAAATCGCGCAAGCCAGCGGCAAGGTCTTCGCGCAGGTCGTTCTCAGAGATGCGCCAGTCCCAATTACCGCCCAAACGGCTGGGGAAGTTCATGCGGGCGGAACCGTCGCAGCCGAGAACATCCTGCATGGGAGCGATGGCGAAGACCGCGACGGATTTCCACGTGCCGCGGATCAAATCCCAGGCGAAGTCGCGGCCATCCACGCCTAGATAGCGGAGGGCGAAATTCTTCTCGTGATCAGACGCCGACGCAAACCAGCCCAGCGCCGTGTCGTTATCGTGCGTGCCGGTATAGGCGACACAGTTCGGGACGTAATTATGCGGCAGGAAGGGATTCTCCGGTCCGCTAAAGGCGAATTGGAAAACCTTCATGCCGGGAAGGTTGAACGCTTCGAGCAATTCGACCACATCGGGCGTGATGAGACCCAGGTCTTCCGCGACGATGGGCAGCCCCGTGCCAGGGGCGGCAACCCCATTGCCGAGGTCTTTATCAATGGCTTTGAACAGGTCCGCGCCGGGACCGGGAACCCAGCGCCCGTGCTCGGCGGTTATATGCGATGCGGGGATTTCGTAATAACCTGCAAATCCGCGAAAATGATCGAAGCGCAGGATGTCAACCGTCTGCAATGCGGAATGCACCCGCGACAGCCACCACTTATAGCCGTCTTTTTTATGAGCCTTCCAGTTATAGAGCGGGTTTCCCCATAATTGCCCCGTGGCGGAGAAATCGTCGGGGGGGACGCCCGCCACCACGGTTGGGTTACCAGATTCGTCGAGAAAGAACAGATCGGGGTTCCGCCACACATCGGCAGAGTCGTAGGCGACAAAAATGGGAATATCGCCCATGATCTGAATGCCTTTTTCGTTGGCGTATTTGCGGAGTCTGCCCCACTGCTTGAAAAACAGAAATTGATAGAAGGAATGGCGTTCGACAGACTCAGCCAGTTCCTTTCGGGCTTTGTTAAGCGCGGATTTTTTTCTGGAGCGAAGCCCCGCGTCCCAGCCGTTCCATGCTCCGCCGCCGTTGGCTTCCTTGAGCGCCATGAAGAGTGCGAAGTCGTCGAGCCAGGAGGCGTTCTCGGCGCAGAAGTATTGAAAGGCTGCCCCCAGCGCATTCGGGGGATGGTTTTTGAAACGCTGATAAGCCGTCAGTAAAAGATCCAGCTTTTTAGGGATGACCAGCCCAAAGTCCACTCTTGAAGCGGGAAGTTCTTTAAGTCCAGCAAGGTCTTCTTCGGCGGCCAGCCCTTCGGCGAGCAGGTCATCCGGGCTGATGAGGTAGGGGTTGCCCGCAAACGCGGAGAAGCATTGATATGGCGAATCGCCGTAGCCGGTGGGGCCGAGCGGGAGGATCTGCCAGAGCTTGCAGCCGGTCGAGGCGAGCCAGTCTACGAAACGATAGGCTTGCGGGCCGAGGTCGCCGATGCCGTATGGACCGGGCAGGCTGGTGGGGTGAAGAAGGATGCCGGAACTGCGTTTGAATGTCATGGCGGTTTGCTTATTTGATCAGAGATTGGTAGAGGTCGAGATATTTTTTCGCCGAAGCCTGCCACGAAAAATCACGCGCCATGCCGTTGCGCTGAAGCGCGGACCATTTTTCCCGATCTTCATACCTTTTGATGGCGGTCTTGACCGCTCCCGCCAGCGAAAGATGATGGGCTTTTTCGAAGGTGAAGCCGGTCTCGTTTTGGATGACGGTATCTTTCAATCCGCCGACCGCGCGGACGACCGGCGGGCAGCCGTACCGCATGGCGATCATCTGGGCGAGTCCGCAGGGTTCGTAGCGCGACGGCATCAGGATCATATCTGCGCCGGCGTAGATCTGGCGGGCAAGGTTCGCATCGAAGCGGGTTTCGGCTTTGATCTTTTCGGGGAAGAGGGTTTGCAATTCGCGGGCGGATTCTTCCAGCTTTGGGTCGCCGGTGCCGAGGATGACTGCCTGAAAGTTAATGTTCTTCATGGTCTTCAACGCCGAAATTGCCAGGTCGATCCCTTTTTGCGCATCCATGCGGGATACGATCCCCAACAAAGGCGCGCGCGGGTCGCGGGCAAGCCCAAGTTTCGCCTGTAGGAGTTCCTTGTTCTCCGCGCGAAGTTTCAGGGTTTCGATATTGAAGTTAACACCCAGGGCTTTATCAACGGATGGGTCGAATGAAAGAGTGTCGATCCCGTTTAATATTCCGCTCAAGGTTTCCCTGCGCTGCGATAAAAATTCCTGCAAGCCGCAGCCGAATTCCTCGGTCAGGACTTCGCCCGCATACCCCGGCGAGACCGCCACGACCGCGTCTGAAGCCCACATGCCCAGGGGCAGCGGCAGGACGCGCGCCCAATCGGGCAGGTCGGTCTGGGCGAGTTTGATCCCGTAACTTTCAATGATGGCGCTCATATCCGAACCCATAAAGGGCAGGTTGTGCAAGGTGACAATGCCCGCCACATGTTTGGCGCCAGCCTCCCAGCGTTTGGTCAAATTGACGTATACGCTCAAGGCGGTGTGCCAGTCGTTGGCATGGATGACATCCGGTTGAAAATTGATATGCCGGGTGAGTTCAATCGCCGCAATGGAGAAGAAGGCGTATTTTTCCGCGTCCAGTTTTGCGTCGAGAGAGTAGACCGAGCCGTTCGCGCGGATCGGATCGCCGTCAATGAAATAAACGGGCATTCCATCCAGGGACGTTTCAAACGCCTCCACCCCGACCTCGGAGCCGCCCCGTGCAACCGAGAATAATCCAACGGGACGGAGATTCTCCGCCTTGACCGCCGGGTGCTTCGGCAGGACGAGCCGCACATCCAGTTTCAATTCATCGGTGGAAAGGGCGCGGAGTTCGCGCGGCAGGGCGCCCGCCACATCGCCCAACCCGCCGACCTTGATGAACGGGTCGGCTTCGGCTGCCAGAAAAAGCACGTTGATGGTCTTGGACATGAAATTATTTTACACCCTTCATGGCGCTATTCGATCACCACGCCGGTCAGGTCGTCCTTCGGCTTGGGAAATTCCATCTCCAACGACTTGAGCGTCTCCACCAACACCGTGGAGATGACCAGGTCGCGGTACCATTTGCGGTTTGCCGGAACAACATACCAGGGCGCGTGTTTTGAACTGGTCTTATTCAACATATCCTCGAAGGCAGCCTGATAATCGTCCCATAATTTGCGCTCATCCAGGTCGCCGAGGCTGAACTTCCAATGCTTGGTCGGGTCGTCGAGCCGGGCTTGCAGCCTCTCCTTTTGCTCGTCTTTGCTGATATGCAGGAAGAATTTGACAATGGTCGTGCCATTCTCCGCCAAATGCTTCTCGAACTCATTAATCTGCGCGTAACGCTCCGACCAGACCTCTTTTGGAACATAATTATGGACCCGCACAACCAGCACATCTTCGTAATGACTGCGGTTAAAAATCACCATCTCCCCTTTTGCGGGCGTCGCCTTGTGAACGCGCCATAAAAAATCATGCGCCAATTCCTCCGCGGTTGGCGCCTTGAAACTCGCCACCTTCACGCCCTGCGGATTGACACCGTCGAACACGCGGCGGATCGCGCCGTCCTTGCCGCCCGTATCCATGGCCTGCAGGACCACCAACACCTTATGCCTGCCTTCGGCATACAGCAGTTCCTGCAACTCCTGCAATTTTTCATTCAACTTCGCGATTGCCTTCAAACCTTCTTCCTTGCCGCCCTTGAAATCGCCCGTACCCTGCGGGTCCCGTTCCGCCAGTTTGATCTTCCTGCCGGGCTCCACCAAATGTTGTTTCATGAGACCTCCAATATTTGAAATGACCTCCGAGTTTATCTCGGAGGTCATTCTGTGGGAGCCTGATGGGTTTCGAACCCACAACATCTACAGCCACAGTGTAGCGCTCTGCCGTTGAGCTACAGGCTCCATATTTGAAGCGACGGGATTTTACCACAAGATTTTTTGGAGGGAAGAAAATACCGCTTCTTTCCTGACCTGTTCCTGGTCGCCCGTCCCCAGGTTTTTTACAACGACCAGGCCTTTTTCCACTTCATCCGGACCCAAGACCAACGCAGCCTTGATCTTCATCTTGTCCGCAAATTTGAACTGTTTGGGAAGTTTGGCCGGCTCCGGCGAGACCATTACATTCAACCCCGCGGCTCGAAGTTCCGCCGCCAGCGCAAAGGACTGCATCCATAACTTTTCGTCGAACACGGTCACCAACACCTGCGCCGGGCTGAGGATGAATTCAGGCACCAAACCAGCCTCCTGCAAGATGATTCCGATGACCACATCCCCCATCGCAAAGCCCACGCCAGAGAGGGGCTGTCCGCCCACATCGGCAAGCAGGTTATCGTAACGCCCGCCGCCGAAGATGGCGCGTTTGAGCGAGCCAGTCGTATCGAAGGCCTCGAAGACCGTGCCGGTATAGTAAAGAAGTCCGCGCATGATGTTCGGGTCGAATTTGACATATTCTTTTACGCCCAAGGCTTCCAGCGCGGTAAAGAGGCGCGCCAACTCGTCGCTCTTCTTCCACAAGTCAAAATTACCCAGGATGGATTTCAACCCGTCCAACTGCGCCTGATTCAAGCCGAGGTCGAGTCCATTCGCGTCCCACTTGGCAGATTCCATCTTGGTGCGGCGATCCACCAAATTGGAGACATCGAGCCGCTTCTCAGGGGCGATCCCAAGCGCGTCGAATTCAGAATCCATCAGGCGGCGGTTATTTACGTAGATCAGAGCCCGCTCGGGGCTGAGTCCGACCGAGCGCAGGAAGGTCGCGCCGACGGCGATCAACTCGGCGTCCGCTTCCGGCGAGTTGACTCCCAGCATATCAATGTTCCATTGGAAGAATTCGCGTGTGCGTCCCTTTTGCGGCTGTTCATAACGCCAGAACGGACCGAACGACCACCAACGGACGGGGTAGGTCAACTCGTTCTGCTTTGCCGCGATCATGCGCGCCAGCGACGGCGTGAGTTCGGGGCGCAGGGTCACAAAGTCGCCGCCGCGGTCTTCAAACGTAAAGGACTGCTTCCTGACCAATTCCTCGCCAGATTTCGCCGCGTACAAGTCAATGGTTTCGATGAAGGGCGCTTCCCATTCCTGGTAGCCAAATGCCTGAGAAGCCGCGCGAACCTTATCGTAGATAAAGTTGCGCAGCGCCATTTGCTCCGGGTAAAATTCTCTTGTGCCTTTAACTGCCTGTATCTTGTTCGCCATGGCTGCTCCAAATTGGCGTTCATTTGTAATTGCTCAGCCTGTCATTTCGACGAGCGCCAGCGAGGAGAAATCCAGCGCAATATTGAGAAGGATTTCTCGTGGCGCCTCGCGCCACTCGAAATGACAAGACAGGGTAGTGAATTGGCTGAGTAGTTATGTTCATTTTAACATGAGTTCCCGGCAAAGGAGAAAAAATGGACGTGTGCAAATTTTGTCCCGGTTCCTTGAACGCAAAGGAAATAATTTTGCAAAATGCCGACTGTGTATTTATTCAAAATGTGGAATCAGCCGAAAACGGGCTTGGACTGATCCTTCCACGTGTTCACCGCGAAACCGTATTCGAGCTTGCGCCCGGGGAATGGGCAGCGACACTCGAATTGTTGAAGGAGGCAAAGGAGTATCTCGATAACAAACACCAGCCCGACGGCTATAACGTCGGCTGGAATTGCGGCGCCATCGGCGGGCAGCACATCTTCCATGCCCATATGCATGTCATCCCAAGATACGGCGATGAACCCTTCGCTGGAAAAGGGATTCGATACTGGTTTGCCCGCGAAGAAAACAAGAGAATCGGTTCAAAATTCAACGAGTGAATTTTGAGGCGGCGTTTGGTATAATTCCAAAACAATAAACAAGGAGCGCCAGATGAAAATCGACTATCAGGAACCCAGCAAAGATTTATTGATGCGGATTGATATTCACGAAAAATACGGCTCGGCAAATATTGACGTGTGGACCAACGACCTGCTCAAACCTCAGGCGGGCATGAGTATTCTCGACGTGGGCTGTGGCGCAGGCAAACTCAGTTTTCTGTTCGACGATTACACAAAGGGAGGGGCAGGAATCACCGGCGGCGATTTCTCGAATGAACTGCTCGACAAAGCCCGCGCCAGGAACAAGGAACGCGGCTCGAAAATCGACTTTCAATTTCTCGATTTCAACGAGAAGTTCAACTTTGCAGACAACACCTTCGACCTCTGCACCAGCGCCTTCGCAATCTACTACGCCTCAGACCTGAAATTTACCTTTGGCGAAGCCCATCGGGTCTTGAAACCCGGCGGACGGCTTTTCGTCTCCGGTCCGCTGCCCGAGAACAAGCAGATGTTCTACGACATCATCAAGGAAGCAACGAACGCGGAAATCCCACCCATGCCCGGCTCGTCGCGCTTCAAGGGCGACATCTTCAACACCATTGACGGCATCTTTGCCAAAACCGAACTGCACAAGTTCGAAAACCACCTGACCTTCCCCGAGGTCAAACCGTTCATTGACTACGTCCGCGCCTCACTGGGCGAAGACCGCAGGCTGTGGACTTCAATGTTCAACGGCCCCGAAGAATACGAAGCGCTGATCGGCAGGATCGAGGCTGTGGCTACACGCTGGTTCGAACGCGACGGCAAACTGGTGATGACCAAGGTCGTCGGCGGCATTTTGGCGACGAAATAAATAAATCCGTCATTGCGAGGAGGGCGTTTCTCTCCGACGAAGCAATCTCGCAATCAAAGTAGATTGCTTCGGGCAAAGAACAAGAACGCCCTCGCAATGACGAGGATTTCCCATGAACTTCTTCGGCAAACGAGTCCTCTTCCTCGGCGCGCATCCGGACGATATCGAGATCGGCTGCGGCGCTTTGATTCACAACATCGTCCAAAAGACAGACATCCTGTGCGTCACCCTCTCGGATAACCAAAAAAATCCCGATTTAAAGAGGGTAAGGGATGAACACTTCGCCTCGATGAAAGTGCTGGGGGTTTCGGAGGAAAAAATCATCTTCGGACCCTTCGTCACGCGGGTCTTTCCCGATTCCCGGCAGGACATTCTCGAATACTTCCTCAAACTCCGCGCAGACTTCAAACCCGACCTGATCTTCACCCATTCCAAACAGGACGTTCACCAGGACCACAACACGATGACCGACGAAGCTCTGCGAGCGTTTCGTGGAATTACCGTGTTGGGATTCGACGTCGTCCGCTCCTCCTACGGATTCTTCCCCCACTTCCTCGTCGAAGTCACCGAAGAGGACGTGAACAAGAAGATCGAAGCGCTGTCCAAATACGACACGTATCGAGATCGGTATTACTTCAACAGCGAGTTGACCCGCTCCATCATGGTACGCCACGGAGCGCTGGCGGAACGTCCATTTGCGGAGGGGTTCGATATTTTGCGGATTGTGGGAGAATTTTCAGTTGAGGATTGACGATTAACGATTGTCAGAAACGCGCAAAAACCCGGCGAATAGTCTGCGCTCTCTGGCTATCTTGAAGGCAGGATGGAAGCGGGCGGGGTTCCGCGCCACATCTCGATGCGGCGGAAGGATTCGACGTATCCCATCTTGTAAAACGCGGGCAGGTGCGGGTCGTTCACCTGGATGTTTTCGATGTGCGTATCGAGGCGCGGATATTGGTGATGCAAATGCGAAAGGAAGGCATACGCCACCTGCGCCGGGTCGCCCTCTTCGGTCTTGTAAATGAAATGCGTGAGCGTAAATTTCTCGCGTTGATAGGCGATCCAGCCGCGGCTGCCGTCGGGCAGGGTGAGGTACAACCCGAAAATATCCGCGCCATGACTCAACGACTCGGATTGGTTGGTCCACGGCTGGGTGCCGCGGTTATAACCAACAAGGTCGAGCGCCTCATAGCGTTCGAGACGGCGGGCATCGGCAATGACGGGTTCGTATGCTTGAGGCGACGGCGGACGTCGCAGGATCAACAATTCCCCCACTTCGTAAAACCCGAGTTTCAAAAACAACTGATGTGCCGGGGTGTTGTTTTTGATGACCTCCAGCATGTTGAATTCGATTCCCATTCGAGCGGATTGCTCCAACAGACCCCGCATCAACGCCCCGCCGACGCCTGATCGCCGCGTGGACGGTATGACTCCCAGCCGGGTGATCCACGTTCGGTTCGCGCGGACGCCAAGCATGACAACCCCACGCATCGTCTCCCCTTCCATTGCCACGAGCGAATGCTCCAGGTCCACATCATACATCTTGATGTATTCCGCCAGGCGCGCGGTATTCATCGGCATGGGGATCATATAATCCACCCGCGTTTGGTTGTAGATCGCCGTCAACTCGTCGAGGGTGAAATCGCCGGCGGAAATGAGGCGGATGTCTGTATTCGGTTCAATATGCGCGGGTATGGAGGTCATTTTGCGAGGAAAGAATCAATTTGAGCAAGGAATTCCTTCACCTTGACGATCGGCTTTGCCACAAAGCCGTTGCAACCGTAACTTTCCGCCATTTGTCTGGCGGTTTCCAATGGCCAGGCGGTGAAGGCAATGATCGGAAGCGTCTTGAAAGACGGATCGGCGCGCAGCCAGCCAGCCAGGGTCAAACCGTCGTGGTCGGGCAGACCAAGATCGAGCAGGATCAGGTCCGGGCGGCGCTGGAACGCAAGTTCAAATCCGCTTTCGGCGGTCTCGGCGTGGATGATTTCATATCCGTGGGAACTCAAAATCCTGCGGGCAAGTTCAAAGTTATCGAATACATCTTCGACGATGAGAATCCTGGTCATGAGGTTATCCTTTTTGAATATTACCACCCCTGTACGGTAACTTCGTTGCAATAAAATAACCCCTGTCAACACAGGGGCTATCGGGATTACGACTTCGGCATACCCACAAATATCGTCCCATCATGCACCTGCACCGGGTAGGCAGGGATGTCCACCACGGCGGGCATCTGCATCACCTGCCCGGTACGGACATCGAACTCCGCGCCGTGACGCGGACAGACGATGTTGAAGCCTTCGAGCATCCCATCCCCCAGCGGACCGTCGTCGTGCGTGCAGACATCCCCAATGGCAAAGAATTGCCCGGCAATGTTGAAGATGACGATGGGCTTGTCGCCCAACTCCACAAACAAGCGCTCACCGTTTGGCAGTTCAGACGCGGGGGCAATCTCTATAAAGTCGGCTTTTGATTCGTCGAAGGTTGTGTAATTGAACATGGGGCGGGTATACAGGTACACATGTAAACAGGTTGATGTACGTGCGTACTTGTCTCCTTGTCTACGTTGTTTACTTCTTCATTCCACCAGCGAGTCGCTCGCTTCACCCAGACCGTACACGCCCGCCTTCAACACCTTGAGCGAAAGCAGCGCGCACTTCAAGCGGACGGGACCCAGATCAATGCCGAGCAGGTCGAGAATGTCCTGCTTGTTGAGCTTCTTCACATCCTCCAGCGGCTTGCCGATGATGGATTCCATCAACAGGTCGGCGGAGGCTTGCGAGATGGCGCAGCCGTGACCGGAGAACATTGCCTCGGTGACGATGCCATTGCCGTCCACCCGCAGGTCAATCTGGATGTGGTCGCCGCATAACGGATTATTGTCTGCAAATGAAATATCGTGCGGGTCGAGTTTCCCGCGATAAGACGGATTCTTATAATGCTCGATGATGACTTCGCGATAGAGATCGTCCATGGTAGTCTTATAGTTCGATAGTCGAGTAGTCGCCTGGTCAAGTGGTCACAGACTACCCGACCACAAGACAATCAGACTACCTGACTAATTCATCCGAACATTTCCTTCACTTTATACAAACCCTGCACCAGCAAATCCACTTCCTCTTTTGTCGAATACAAATAGAACGAAGCGCGGCTGGTGGCGGGGATGCCGAATTTCTCATGCAGCGGCTGGGCGCAATGATGACCCGCGCGGACGGCGATGCCGTCCTGGTCCAAAATCTGCGCCACGTCATGCGGATGGACGCCCTCGAGTGTGAACGCCGCCACGCCGCCCTTCTTCTCCGCAGGCGGACCGAACAACTTCACCCCGGGAACTTCCTCCAGCCGTTCAAGCGCATATTCGGTGATCTCATGTTCGTGAGCGGCAATATCGTCCATGCCGATTTGAGTCAAATAATCCACCGCCGCGCCGAAACCGACCGCCTCCGCGATGGCGGGAGTCCCAGCCTCGAATTTATGCGGAAGCGTGTTCGGACGGAAGGATCGCAGTTTCACTTCCTTGATCATGTCGCCGCCGCCGAGGAAGGGCGGCATGGCTTCGAGCAGGGAAGTCTTTCCATATAAAACGCCGATGCCGGTCGGACCGCACATCTTGTGCGCGGAAAAGGCGTAAAAATCCGCGTCGAGAGCCTGCACATCCACAGTCAGATGTGGAACCGACTGCGCCCCATCCACGAGAGTCAGCGCACCCGCCGCATGAGCCAGCTTGATGATCTCACCCGCCGGGTTGATCGTCCCCAACACGTTCGACATGTGCGTAAACGAGACCAGTTTCGGGGTCCGGTTGAGAAGCGCTTTGAACGCCTCCAGATCGAGCAAACCGTCCTCCGTCACAGGGATGAATTCCAGTTCGATGCCGCGCTCCGCCTGAAGCATGTGCCACGGGACAAGATTGCTGTGATGCTCCATCTCGGTCAGAATGACGAGATCGCCCGCCTTCAAATTCGCGCGCGCCCAGGAATAGGCGACGAGGTTAATGGATTCTGTCGTGTTGCGGGTATAGATGATCTCGCGGGAGGAAGACGCGTTGATAAATTTCGCAATCCGTTCGCGCGCGCCTTCATACAAAGACGTGGCTTCCTCCGCCAATGTATGCACCCCGCGATGGATGTTCGCATTCGAACGGCGGTAATAATCGTTCATCGCCTCGATCACCTGAACCGGCTTCTGCGAGGTCGCCGTCGAATCGAGATAGATCACGCGCCTGCCGTTCGCAGTCTCGCGCTCCAAAATCGGAAAGTCGTTGCGGATTTTTTCTATATTAAGTGTCATGGGGAAATATGCAGGCAAACCTGTCTACCTGTCTACTTATCTACTTATCTACTTATCTACTTGTCTACCTGTCTACTTGTCTACTTATCTACTTATCTACTTATCTACCTGTCTACCAACCTAATAATCCGGAATAATATCCTTCTTAAACACCGGCTTCTTGCCGCCAGTCGTCACCGGGCGGATATGCTCCGAGTTCAACGGATACCAAAGGATGCGGTCGGGAACCATCCAGCCGTCTGTGAGAAAAACATTCGAGCGGAACTGCACCGCCACCATCTTGTTATCCACCTGCACCACAATGCCCTTGATCCAGCCGC
Organism: Candidatus Villigracilis adiacens; assembly: GCA_016703605.1. Lineage (GTDB taxonomy): Bacteria > Chloroflexota > Anaerolineae > Anaerolineales > Villigracilaceae > Villigracilis > Villigracilis adiacens. The sequence continues at coordinate 363,165 of JADJBU010000022.1, forward strand.
GCACGCGCTCGCGTCCCTTTTCGTGATCGCAGAACACCTCCACGGTATCGCCCACTTCAAAGGCGTATTCATGGCGCGGCGCTTTCATGAACGTGAACAGGTTCGAATTCGACGCGCCGCCGGAGCGCTTCAAAACCGATTTGGCAGGCTGGCGAATCTGATTCGCAAGATTCACCGTGCGAGTCACTTCCACCGGCTTCTCGGCAGCCACGCGCGATTTTCCCGCCGCCCCGGTCTTTTTGATTGCAGCCTTCGCAACAGACTTCCGCGCCCCGCCCACCGGTTTAACCTTCGCCTTTACATTCGATTTGGATTTGGATGACTTGACTGGCATGATTCACTTCCTCGCGCACAAATTTGAGACGCCCTCCGCCTCATTCTTAAGGGACGCCTGATTCAGCGCTTCAAGCATTTCCCTACTCTGATACAGTACTTACGAAGACCTGATAGTCACGCTGATGGTGTGACTGTCAGGTCTAATACATTACGCCGTCAACTTGATCTGGATCGCCTGCTGAAAACGCTCGCGCACACCCTCAAACGGAATCCGTTGCATGATGGGGTCAAAGAAACCTTCCACCACCAATTGCTCGGCTTCCTTTTGGGGAATTCCACGCGATTTGAGATAAAACAGGGGTTCCTGCTCTAGTTTACCAACGGTTGCGCCATGTGTACAGCGCACATCGTCGGCGAGAATCTCAAGACCGGGAATTGAGTCCGCCCGCGCCTGATCATCGAGGACGAGGTTGCGGTTGGCTTGGTAGCCATCGGTCTTCTGCGCGCCCGGGGCAACGTAGATCATTCCCTGCCAGACAGAGCGGCTCTTTCCTTTTAAAGCGCCTTTGAACAACAGGTCGCTGGTGCAGTGCGGGGCGAGATGATTCTGCTGGGTATCATGGTCAAGGTGCTGGGTGCCATCGGTAAAGTAGAAACCAGACATGCGTCCCTGAGCGCCTTCGCCAGCCAGGTCCAGATCTGAGAAATTCTTGGTCAGGCGCGAGCCCACGGCGCCGAAGATCCAGTCGAGGTTGCCGCCGCGTTCCACACGAGCGCGTTCGTGTGAGAAGTTCCACACATGGCGCCCCCAGGATTGCAATTCGACGAATCGCAGATTGGCATCTTTGCCAACATAAATCTCGACAATACCCGCATGCATGGCATGGCCGGTTTCGTCCGGCGACGCCGCTTCATGGACGTAGGTCACAGACGCGCCATCTTCCACGTAGATAATGAGGTGTGAGAAATGCGCAAGGTCGGAGCCGGGTCCCCACAACACCGAATGAAGCGGATATTCGACTTGTACGCCTTTGGGAACGTAAAGCAAAACGCCATTTTCAGAAAGCGCCGAAGCCAGCGCGGCGAACTTGCCATCTTCCGGCTTGACCACCTGACCGATCAACTTCTTGAGCAGGTCGGCATGATTCTTTTCCGCGGTGCGGAAGTCGGTGAAGACGACGCCTTTTTTGGCAAGCGATTCGTCCAAGTCCACTTTAGAGCCGCCGGGGAGCAGGGTGATCTGTCCGCCGTGTTGTTCACCGGTTAATGGTTTGAGCAATTCGTCAGGGATGACGGGTAGGTCTTCAAACGCGCCAGCCTTGGGGAGTTTGAAATCAGAAGCGGGCAACAAACGCAGATCGGTGCGGCGCCAGGCTTCATCCGTGGTAACGGGGAGGGAAAGCTTCTGGAAGGAGTTCCAGGCTCCGGCGCGGAATGAGGCGAGTCCGTTCGCGGATGAGACATCTGCCTGCGTAAAGTTAAATTCCTTCGCGGCAGTGTCGGCGCGTCGTCCTCGTGATACGGTTACTTTTGGTTTCTCTTGCATGTGTAATCCTGTAGGACAAACTTAAGTTTGTCTTACCCGATAGAGCCTTCCATTTGAAGCTGGATGAGGCGGTTCATTTCCACCGCGTATTCCATTGGGAGTTCTTTGACAAGCGGTTCGATGAAGCCAGAAACGACCATGGTGGTGGCTTCTTCTTCGGAGAGACCGCGAGACATGAGATAGAAGAGTTGTTCCTCGCCCACTTTGCTGACCGAGGCTTCGTGACCGATGGTCACATCGTCTTCGTCAATCTCAATGTAGGGATAGGTGTCGGAGCGGGATTGCGGATCGAGCAGAAGCGCATCACAAACGACGTTGGACCTGGAGCCTTTCGCACCTTTATAAACCTTGAGCAGACCACGATAGGAAGCGCGACCACCGCTCTTGGAGATGGACTTGGATGTGATTTTGCTGGTGGTGTTCGGCGCGAAGTGAACCATCTTGGAACCGGCATCCTGAATCTGACCGGCGTTGGCAAACGCCATCGAAAGCATTTCGCCGTGCGCGCCGGGTTCCATCAAGTAGCAGGAGGGGTACTTCATCGTAACCTTCGAGCCAATGTTGGCGTCCACCCATTCATGCGTGCCGTTCTCGAAGACCTTGGCGCGCTGGGTGACAAGGTTGTACACGTTGGTGGACCAGTTTTGAATGGTCGAGTAACGCGAACGCGCGCCCTTCTTGACGATGATCTCGATCACGCCAGAGTGAAACGAGTCGGTGGTGTATTGAGGAGCGGTGCAGCCCTCGACATAATGACATGACGCATCTTCGTCCAAGATAATGAGCGTGCGTTCGAATTGTCCAACATTGGCGGTGTTCAAACGGAAGTAGGCTTGCAAGGGCAAATCCACTTTAACGCCCTTGGGCACGTACACGAATGAGCCGCCCGACCACACAGCAGAGTTGAGCGCGGCGAACTTGTTATCTTCGATAGGAACCACGGTGCCGAAATATTCGCGGAAGAGATCAGGGTGTTGGCGCAAGCCATCTTCGATGGAAAGGAAAATGACACCTTTTTCTTCGAGGTGTTTCTGAATGGAGTGATAGACCATTTCCGATTCATATTGCGCGCCCAAACCGGCAAGGAATTTCTGCTCGGCTTCGGGCACGCCCAGTTTATCGAAGGTGCGCTTGATGTCGTCTGGCACATCGTCCCAGGATTTTTCCTGTTTCTCGGTCGGTTTGACGTAATAGTAAATATTATCGAGGTCAAGCGATTGCAATTCCGGTCCCCAATTGGGCATGGGACGCTTTACAAAATGCTCGAGCGCCTTGAGGCGGAATTCGAGCATCCACTGCGGCTCACCCTTCATGCGGGAGATATTCTCGACCACTTCACGGCTCAAGCCTTTTTCAGATTTGAAGGTGTAGTTATCGTCGCGGTCGTGAAAACCATATTTGTAATCGCCGATTTCTTCTAAGATTTTTGTATCGTCAGACATGTTTTCTCCGATAATAGATGATTAGAGAGTAGAGAGTAGAGAGTAGTTGGAAAACCTATAAACTATTCTCTATTTATCTATTCTCTGTTTATCTATTCTCTATTTATCTATTCTCTATTTATCTATTCACTAGTCATCTCTTTTTCGCGCAGCCAATCGTAGCCTTGTTCTTCGAGGTGCAGGGCGAGGTCGGGTCCGCCGGATTCGACGATGCGCCCGCCCATCATCACATGCACGAACTGCGGTTTGATGTAATTCAACAGGCGTTGATAATGTGTGATGACCAGCACCCCAAGCTCGGGACCGGAAAGAGCGTTGACGCCCTCCGAGACGATGCGCAGCGCATCAATATCCAGGCCGGAGTCGGTTTCATCCAAAATGGCGAATCTTGGCTTGAGGGTTGCCATTTGCAAAATTTCGGCGCGTTTCTTTTCGCCGCCGGAAAAACCGTCATTCAGGTAGCGGCCCGCAAAGGCGTGATCCATCTTGAGCGCATCCATTTTTTCCTTTAATATCTTGCGGAATTCAGGGATGGGCATGCCCTTATCTTCGGGGTTGCCTGCGCGGCGGCGGGAGTTGATTGCCGAGCGCAGGAAGTTCGCCACAGTCACGCCGGGGATGGCGACCGGATATTGAAACGCAAGGAATATCCCTGCGCGGGAGCGTTCATCGGGTTCCATATCGAGGACGTTTTCGCCGTCCAAAAGCACTTCCCCGCCCGTGACGGTGTAATTGGGGTGCCCCATGAGGGTGTACGCCAGTGTGGACTTGCCCGTGCCGTTCGGTCCCATAATGGCGTGGACCTCGCCTTGTTTGATGGTGAGGGTCAACCCTTTGAGGATTTCCTTATCCTCGATGCTGACATGCAGATCCTTGATCTCTAACTGCGACATGCGTTGTTCACTCCTACTAATTAAGCCGTTGTTGGCGTTTTTATCAATCGGTCGGCATTGTAGCAGGTTGCAAAGGATTTGTCAATATTTATGATATTTTTCTAGTATATTCAGGTTTCGCAGGAAGCCCCTTCACTCAGTCAATTACCCAAGCCTCTCAACTGGCCAACCACCTCAAGGGTCTGCTCCAGAGACATTGTTTGGCCGTCAAACCAGGCAGTTTCGAATTTTTCCCCTCCAAGTTTGCTTTTTAGCCGGTTGAGAAATTCTTTCTGCTCCCTTTCGGTCGCCAAGGTGACCGGCGACCCGATCTTTTCCCGGATTTGATCTGAAGCGCCTTTTAATTTCACGGCGATGTATTCATACCCCATCAATTCCGCAAGCATGGCAAGCGAATCGAGGGAGTATGCCAGTCCCTTCATATCGAGAAGTTGAACCCGTACCTCAATGCTCTCTTTGAATAAAGCCAGGGCGTTTTCGTAATTCCCCTGCTGCGTATCGATCTCCGCCAGCCCATGCAGGGAATGCGACAGGGATTTCATATTTTTCTTTTCACGGTTGATGCGGACAGCCTCCAGGAACAACCCTTTGGCGTTTTCGAGATTCCCCAGCCTGCGGGTGGCAATCGCCAGGTTATTGAGAGTTGCAGCAAGCAGTACAGCGTCGTTCTGCCGCCGGCGATAAACCAGTACCTCCTCCAAAAGCCCGGATGCCCTTTCGTAATTCCCCTGCGCGCCGGACAGCATCGCCATGCCGTCCATCGAAAAATAAATGCCGGGCTCATCTGCCAAAGCCCGCGAAATATTCATTGCTTCTTCTTCAAAAGTTTGAGCCTGGGCATACTCTCCCTGCGAACTGGCATAATCGCTTGCAAATCGAAGCAGGTCTGCCCTGATTCTGTTTGGGGAAGGGTCGAGCGCCAGAATCTTCGACAACCATTGCCGCGCATCACGGATATAACTCCGCGTAACCCAAAAACCATGAACACAAAAGCCAAGTTCCATAGCCTGGCTGGCGCGCTCCGTTTTTTCGACCGCCCATTCCAATGCGAGGCGCAGGTTGGGGTATTCACGCTCCGTTCGATCAAGCCAAAGCAATTGATGCGCGCCCTGTCGAATATTGGGCTTGGCAGCCTGCATGAACCGAAGGTAGTACTCAAAATGCCTCTTTCGCAGGGTTTCCAGTTCGCCGCTTTTACCCAGCCCGGCAAAGGCGAATTCGCGGATGGTTGCCAGGAAAGAAAAGCGCCCATCTTCATCCTCCGGTATTACCAGCGATTTCTCCATCAGGTGGATCAGCAGGCGAAACACCTCGGAGCGCCCGCATAGCACATCGTCGCTGCATATTTCTTCTGCGGCAGCCAGGGTCCAACCGCCCGGGAAGATGGAGAGACGATGGAACAGCGCGCGCTCCTGTTCCGTCAACAGATTAACGCTCCACTCGATGGCGCCGGTCAATGTCTGACGCCATTCGGCCTGGTCCCTAGCCCCCTGCGAGAGCCAGTCGAACCGGCGGTCGAATTGTTCGATCATCGAAGCGAGACTCATGGTTCGGATGCGCGCGGCAGCCAGCTCAATCGCCAGGGGCAAACCGTCTAAACGGGAACAGATCTCGGCGGCGAAGGAAGCGTTCTTTTCATCCACATGGAATTCGGGTCTGGCAGCCCGGGCGCGCGCGACAAACAACGCAACGGATGAAAAATCCATCAAGTTCGAATCGATGGGCAAACCGTCCCGCGGCGGAATGGGCAATGGATCGAGATGAAATTCATGTTCGCCCCGCAGGCGCAGGACCTCGCGGCTGGTAACGAGCGTTTTGATTCGAGGCGCAGCGCCAAGGAGCGGCAGGAGCAGCGGAGCGGCGGACACAACCTGTTCAAAATTATCCAGCACGATCAGCAGGTTTTTTTCGGCTAATGCAGGCTTGAGCGCTTCCTCCGCTGAAACGGCTGCCGACCCCGCAATACCGAGTGCGGCAGCGATTGCCGGTAAAAGGTATTGAGGATCCGATACGACGGCAAGATCGACAAACAGGACGCCGTCCTGGAATGCAGGCTGAAGCGCGCGGGCAACATTCAACGAAAGACAGGTCTTTCCCACCCCGGGAGGTCCGAGCACGCTCACCAGTCTGATATCGGGATTTAGAATCATCTTTCGCAGGCGGGCGGATTCGACCTCGCGTCCGATCATCGACGTCAGGCTGGGCGGCAATCCATCAGCCTTTGTTTCGCCGACGGTTGATTCTGCCGACCTCACGCTCAATGGCATATCCCCGTTTTTTACCTTCGAGAGTTCGAGCAGGCGCTTCGCCCACTCCAGGTCATCCTCCAACCCCAGCGCGGGGACGAAACGACCAAGCAGCGAGGCTTCATCCACCGCGCGGGTATTTTTTTCCAGGTAACTGATGTAGCTGAAGTGATATCCGACCAAAGCCGCCAGTTCGCGCTGGGATAGGTGAGCCCGCTCGCGGAGGTAGCGCAGGAGATCTCCGAATGTGGAGAAATGTTCAGGCGAAACCGTCCGCTGATCTTTTGGCATGAACCTATTGTACTAATGAATCTGTCAACAAATATGAACGGAGTCAACGGGCGGTTTTGTATAGTGAAGGCGAGGAGCGAGGAACCATGTCCCTGCCTGTTTGCCCAACCTGTAAACAAACCGACCAGATCCAAAAAGTGACCAGCCTGTACGCATCGAACACCAAGGAATGGAAGGAGTCCTCCACCGGCATCGACTCGTGGGGGAACACGGTCACAACCGAACATCTGCGAACGGCTCATACCTCTCTCGGCTTGAAACTCAAACCGCCAGAGGAGCCTGCCAGCCCCACCCACCCCGGTCTTTGGTATGGGTTTGGCGGGCTGATATTGGTCTTTCTTTGTTCGATCCTTTGTCCAATTGCGCTCTCCGTAGCCGGAGCCATTGCCCCGCTGATCGGCGGGTTGATCGGCGCATCCACTCTTTTGCCCGACCTTGCCGGGATGCCCGCCTGGCTGGTGACCAGCCTGACACTGGCCTTACCCATGATATGTTTTGGCGTCGTTGTCTTGGTTGCAGGAGTATGGCTTGGCTCGAAACTCAAGAGTCGCTTCGAAAAGGATATGAAAACCCATCGAGAGAAAAAATTGGTTTTCGAACGCGATGAATTCCCGCGCTGGCAGCGAGCCAAAGCCCGCTGGGAGCAATTACATTACTGCCTGCGCGATGAGACGCTTTTCATCCCCGGCGAAAACAAGAACATCGCGGTGGACGAGATGCAAAACCATTTATACAATCCGATGACAAGGAGTTGAGCGTGCCTGACCAAAGATTGATGAATCTGTTTCAATTCGATGAAGGGGAATTAAACGCCAACCGGCAGGGACGGCTGTCTGACCGGCAGAAGGAACGCCTGCAAATCAAGGAAAGCGGCGCAAAGATCGGGTCGTTCTTCCTGGGAGGGGTTTTCATGCTCTCTTCGCTTGCGGGGGTGGGGCTGGGTGTATACGCCATGACAGTTGACCATGGGCTCGTCTTCCGTATCATCATGGTCAGCGTCTTCGGCTGTTTTTGGACGTTGATCTGGGGCGCAGCAGGAGTGATAACATTATCCCGCGCTTTCACCAAAATGGAAGTCAAGGTCGGTAAAGCCGAGGGGCCGGTCAACATCGTAAAAGTCGTCCGGCGGGAATACAACTCCAGCACGGAAACTTACACAGATCGTTCTGTCCATGAGTTACTTGTCGGCGGACGCTCCTTCGAAGTGCGTTCGATTCTTCCCGAAGTCATGAAGCAAGGGGATGTATACGCGGTCTACTTTGCGGAGTTCAACCTGAAAGAAAAACGGAAGGAAGTCCTCTCCGCAGAATGGCTTGCCCCCGCCAGCGCGGCAACAGCGGCGCAATCCGCAACTCATGATGATATCGAGGTTGTCGAATTTATCAAAAAAGGCGACGTGCTGGGAGCCATCCGCGCTCATCGGCAACTACACGGGACGAATTACGAAGATGCGCGGGCGGCAGTCCTGGATATTCAGGCAAGACATTAATGGAAGGGTTTCCGACATGAGCGGCCCACAATTGATGAAACTCTTTGATTTCGATGAATCTGACCTGCAAGCCAACAGGAACGGGCAAATCAGCGCCAGACAGATGAAGTCGTTGAAATTCGAGGATGCTTCTTCCAATGCGATGGCGCGCAATGTGGGAATCGTCCTCATCATTGGATCATTCGCCGGAATCGCCCTGCTTTGGAACGCCCTTGCCTCCGACGGTTCCCTCTTCGGGCTGGCTGGGTGCCTCGCCCCGATCCTGATCGGCGCCTTCTTCCTCCGCATCGGGCTCCGTAAAACCAGTTTCACTCTCGCCAAAGCCGAAGACAGGGCAAATATCGTCATGGAAAGCGATTACAGCCCCACACTGGAGCGGGACGAGACGAGGGTAATCCTCCACATCGGAGAAGCGTCTTTCGAAATCGAATCAGAAGCGGCGGGTTTTATTTTCCAGGGCGAAACCTATTGCGTCCATTACGTCCACGAGACCGACACGATCCTATCCATCGAAGAAATCGGAAAGAAACGGGAATGAAAAACAGAAAACCGTTGATCATTGCCGCGCTGACAGCCGCATGTTGCGCGATGTCTATTTGCGCCCTCTCCACCATATTCGGGCTGGGCTTTCTCGGCGAATCAGAACTTCCCCTTTATGAATTCGAACAAGTCCCATCGTCGTATGAAGGTTATCTCCGCACAACACTGACTTCCGGCAACACCGTTTATGTAATGGATTACGAGGAATACGCCCTGCTTGCCGCCACCTCCGCGCCCACCGAAATGATCGGAAGATTCCCCGTCACCATAGGCAGCAGCGGACTCTATGCCATCCCCGGTCAGGACCCCTCCGCATACGTGCTTGAATTCGACCCGATGTATCAGCAGGTTTACCGCAACATCAACCATCCGCCCTTCGATTGGCTCAACGCGGATTTTCAAAAATTACAGGTGATGTTTCCCGCCGCGAACCCGAAAGAGACCGAGGATGCCAAGGTTATCAATAATGTCCATACCACATTGATGGGCGCGGCGATCATGGTCGTGCCCTTCCAGTTGGATGGCAATTACAGCGGCTATGAGAACTACACCGCGCTGCTCTTTAGCGACGAACTCCCCGGCTTGGTGTACGCCGCCGGACTGCACATCGCGCCGGACGGTTCCGTGTATCTTGCCGAGAGCATAGTCTCGAATATCTGGCACCCGGCAGGGATCACCTTTCGCGACTGGCTGCGAGACGAATAAACCGGAATAAATCGAACAGATCAATTGATGTTACACAACCTCCATAGGTGAGAGCTTATGTTTAATTCGCGGCGCCGCGGCTTTCGACTTCATATTTTTATGATAATTATATAAAATATTGACAAGTTCATGGAGGGCAGTTATACTGCCCTTCATGAACGCTACGCGAGACAAGATTCTACAGACCCTGCTGAAAAAGCCAAAATCCACCATTAACGACCTTGCCGAGGCGGTTGGGATCAACCCGATCTCGGTCCGGCATCATCTTAATAACCTGCAAATGGAAGGTTTGGTTGAATCGCAGGAGGAGCGGCATGGGGTGGGGCGTCCGCGCCTGGTTTATTTGCTGACCAATGAAGGCCGGGAGCGCTTCCCCACCCGGTATTTGCAATTAACCACCCGCCTGATCGCGCAGATGAAAGAATCCATGCCAGGCTCGGTGGTCAGCAAGTTGTTCGGGAAGATCGCCGAGGACCTCGTCAGCGAATACGCAAACGATATCAAAGGCTTGAGCATGGAAGAGCGACTCGACTTCGTCAAAGAGATGCTTGGGCAGGAGGGATTTACCGTCGAGTGGGAAAAAAAGGGAAAACAATACGAGATTCACGAGATTTCCTGTCCCTACTACCAGATCGGCATGGCGCATCCTGAAGTATGCACGGTCGACCAGACCCTGATCTCAAAAATGCTCGCCGTCCCCGCCAATAAGGTGCAATGCATATTAAACGGCGGCACCCACTGCACCTATGTGGTCGATGCCGCCCCCAAAACCAGATAAAGAGGTATATCCATGAGCGACTCGCAGATCAACGAAATCCAATGGACGATCCACACCACGCATCCGGAAATGGTCCAACAGGCACGGGCAAGTTTGTCGGAGGTGGTCGATCCCGAAATCGGCATGACCATCATTCAACTGGGACTGGTGCGCGATATCGAAATCGAGAACGGCATGGCAAGGCTCAAGATGATCCTGACCACGCCCTTCTGCCCGTATGGACCTGCCATGATCGAAATGACCAAAGCCAAAGCCACTGAGGGCCTGAACATGCCAGTCACTGTGGAAATGGGCATGGACATGTGGGATTTCTCGATGATGGAAGACCCGTCTGCGCTTGACTGGGGTATGTACGCGTAGTAGTCACGTAGTTCGATAGTTGAATAGTTTGATAGTCAAAAAAACGCCATCCTTGCGGACGGCGTCTTTTTTTATTTCTTCCAGTGCATGACGTGGAGTTCTTCGCCCTCTTCAAACCCCGAGATGACGATCAGCGCGTTGGCGACCGTGTGGTTGGGATTCTTCCAGCGATGACGAAGCCTGGAAGCGAAGAGCAAACTGTCGCCGGGTTCGAGGCGGAAGGTCTCTTTTTCCACCGTGTAATCCAATTGCCCGCGCAGGCAGAAGACGAATTCATGCCCCGAGTGGACGATGTCATGCGGACCGCACGAAGCGCCGCTTTCCATCGTCAGCATGAAAGGCTCCACCCGCCCGGCAAAATTCTCGCCGCCCAAAGCTTCGAACACCCCGCGGGTAAAGGAGAGCCGGGTCCGTTCATCGTGCTTCAAAAAGACTGTTTTCCTTTTCTCGTCCTCCGTGCCGAAAAACGCCGTGATCGAAACCCCCAACGCGCCCGCCAGTTTATACAACGTGCTGACCGAAGGCGAGGTCTTGCCGCGCTCGATCATGCTCAGCGCGTTTGCCGAAAGCCCGCTGCGCGAGGCAAGCGTCCGCATCGAAACCCCCTGCCCCTCGCGCAACTCCCGCAGGCGCGAAGAAACGTCCACCGAAACCGCATCCCGTTGAAATACATTCATCTTTGCCTCTCAAACAATCCGTGCAATGTCGTAACTGCTCAGCGGCTTGTCATTTCGACGAGCCGAGCGAGGAGAAATCTTGAGCAACGCTAAAAAGATTTCTCGCTATCGCTCGAAATGACAATCGAGAATGAGCAGGCTGAGCAGTTACATAATGTCACTACTTCCGTCCAAATTATACATCCAATCTTTGTGACATTAAACAAAACTAAAGATGACACCCTCCACTATGGCACAAACCGCCAATGGAGTATGATGCAAATGGATATATTCGTTTATTCACATATAGGCAGGTCGTCATGGTCTCACCCATTCTCAAACAGGAAATCACGCAACTCGAAGCCAATTTTTGCGCGGCATTATCGGACCCTGTGCGGCTGTTGATACTTTATTCGTTGAACGACTCGCCCCGCAACGTGACCGAACTATGCCACGAACTCGGCTTGAACCAGCCCACTACGTCGCGCCACCTCAAAGTGTTACGCGACCGCGGACTGGTCACCACAGTCCGCAGTGGAACCACCATCACCTACCGCCTGAGCGACCCGCGCCTCATTCAGGCGCTGGACCTCATGCGCAGCATCATGCGCGACCGGCTTGCCTATCAATCAAGTCTGATTAACGAAACCATTCAGGAGAATGAATGAAGAACCTACGCCTCCCTTCCTGGACTTTGGGACTGATCGGCATCATTTTGCTGATTCTCGTCCCGATCCTTTACTTCCTACCCCGCGCCCAGACGAAGAACAACCCCGCCGACTACCTGCCCGAAAAACCCGTCCACGTGGATCACAGCGACATCGTGCAGGGTGAATTCACCACCGGGCAGGACGTGACCCGCGCCTGCCTCGAATGTCACGAAGACGCCGCCGCCAAAGTGATGTCAACCACGCACTGGACGTGGGAATCGAAAGAATTCGACGTCCCCTGGCGCGACGAACCCGCCAGCATCGGCAAAGCCAACCAGATCAACAACTTCTGCATCGGCACGCAGGGCAACGAAAACAAGTGCATGTCCTGTCACGCCGGGTACGGCTGGGAAGAAGGACGCGAAACCCAGCAAGCCAATCCTGAAAATGTAGACTGCCTCGCCTGCCACGCCGACACCGCCGTCTACGGCAAAGGCGCGTTTGGCAACCCCGCCGAAGGCATTGACCTGCTCGCCGCGGCGCGTTCGGTCAAAGCGCCCACCCGCGAAAACTGCGGCAAATGTCACTTCGACGGCGGCGGCGGCAACGGGGTCAAACACGGCGACCTCGACGAAAGCCTGTACTTCCCCGGCGAATCGCTCGACGTTCACATGGGCGGCGAGAACGACATGCTCTGTACCGATTGCCACTGGACGGAAGATCATCAGGTTCTTGGGCGTTTGCTGGCAGATAACTACACCATTGACCCGCAGGAACAGGTCTCTTGCGAGCAATGCCACGTGAATCAACAACACGAAGACGAACGCATCAACACCCATCTTTCATCTGTCGCCTGCCAGACCTGCCACATCCCCGCCATTGCGCTTGAAGACCCGACCAAAGTCACATGGGACTGGTCGCAAGCCGGTCAGGACGGACGCGAGGACGATCACTTCACCTATCTCAAGATCAAGGGCGAATTCACCTACGATAAAAATTTCGCGCCGACCTATCTCTGGTTCAACGGCAGCAACGAATACCGCTACCTGCTCGGCGATCCGCTCGGCGAAGACGGCATCACCTACATCAACAAACCTGCCGGGAATATCGAAGACCCCTCGGCAAAAATCTTCCCGTTCAAATTGCACATCGCGCAGCAGCCCTACGACACCGTCAACAATTATCTTTTGCAGCCCGTCACCTCCGGCGAAGGCGGCTTCTGGGACACCTTCGATTGGGACATCGCCTTCGAACTCGCGCAGGAAAAAACCGGTCTCGACTACAGCGGCGAATACGGCTTCACCACCACCTACATGTACTGGCCCACCACCCATATGGTTCAATCCGCCGACCAGGCGCTGCAATGCGAATCCTGCCACGGCGAAAACGGGCGCATGGATTGGGAAGCCCTCGGCTACCCCGGCGACCCGATTGAGTGGGGCGGGAGGAAGTAATTGGTAAGTAGTAATTGGTGATTGGAGATTAGAGATTAAAAATTACCAATTACCAATCTCCAATTACCAATCTCCAATTACCAAAAGGATAAGACTATGAAACGATACTCACTTCTCACCCTCACCGGACTTCTCCTCCTCGCCCTTGCCCTGGGACTTGGGACGGTTCTTGCCGCGCCCAAGCCTGTGCCTGTCCCTCAAGCCTCGACCCTTCACCCGGACTTTATCCTGCTCGATGCGGACGGCGTGAACGTGCTTGAAAGCGGCGGCGCGGTCTCCACCATGCAAACCTGCGGACAATGCCACGACACGGAATTCATTCAATCGCACGCCTTTCACTCCGACCTCGGCTTGAGCGATTACAAAGAGACAAGCGGATTCAACTCCAGTAACGGACTCTTTGGCGAATGGGACCCGCTCACCTATCGCTATCTTTCGCAAAGCGGCGACGAACTGCTCGACCTCTCGACGGCGGAATGGCTAATGCTAAACGGCGCAAGAGTCGTCGGAGGCGGACCAGCCACAACGTCCAGAAATGAAGCGGAACTGGAAGATGCTCAGGGCGGCAGGGAGAATCCCGAAACGTCCATCCTGAAAAATGGAAACCCCGCCGCGTGGGATTGGGAAAAATCCGGCACGATGGAAATGAACTGCTTCCTCTGCCATCTTGAGTCGCCGAACAACGAGGCGCGAATCGATGCGATCCAATCCGGCGAATTTGGCAAAGCCGTCACCGCCACACTCTTCGGCTTGAACATCGTCAGCGAAACCGCCGACGGCTGGGCATACAACCCCGCAGCCTTCAACGAGAACGGCGAACTCAAGGACAACTCGCTCGGCATTCAAGACCCCACCAACGAAAATTGCGCCGCCTGTCATGGAGAAGTTCACGCGACGGAAGAACCGCTGACCTTCAACGTCTGCGATTTGGATTATCCGCAGACCGCCACCACCGGGCAGGTCATCTCGGCGCAGCGCATCAACGACTCGGGCGTGAACCTGACCGGCAAGGACGAACTCGACCGCTCGTGGGACGTCCACGCCGAACGCCAGTTGAAATGCACCGACTGCCATTACGCGCTCAACAATCCCGCGCACGCCAGCGAACTGCAAAGCGTCAACCCCGATCATTTGCTTTACGATCCGCGCCTGCTGGAGATCGGCGAATATCTCGAACGACCCGATCATAATTTTGCGCGGGGCGACAGCGCCCAGTTCAACGTCGCGCCGGAATATAAAAGCACCATGCGCCGCTGTGAGAACTGCCACGACACGAACAAATCCCACGCGGGCTGGCTGCCATACAACGACCGTCACATGCAGGTCATCGCCTGCGAAACCTGCCACATCCCGCAGATGTACGCGCCTGCCTTCTCGTCTGTGGATTGGACGGTCATCCATCCCGACGGTTCGGCGCGATCCGAATGTCGCGGCATCGAAGGTGAAAATCCCACCACCGATTTGGTCACCGGCTTCACGCCTGTGTTGATGCAGCGCGCCGACACCCAAAGCGGAAAAACCCTGTTCGCGCCCTATAACCTGATCACATCCTTCTATTGGGTCTACGAAGACGCAAACGGGAACACGCGCCCGGTTCGCAAAACGGACCTCGAAGCGGTCTACCTCGATGGCGACTCCTACGCCGCCGACATCCTCTCCGCCTTCGACTCGAACAGCGACGGAATTCTCTCCGAAGCGGAACTCGTGCTGGACGCCGAAGCGAAGCAAAACCTCATCGCCGCCAAACTCGAAGCGCTCGGTTTGGAGAACGTCCGCATCGAAGGGCAGGTTCAGCCGTATTCCATCAACCACAACGTTGTGGACAGCGAAGGCGCGACACGCGACTGCGCGACCTGCCACAACGAAGAGTCCCGCGTCACCGCGCCGATGATGCTGTCAGAGTCCGCCCCGGCGGGCGTGACGCCGCAATTCGTAACGGGCAGCAACGTGGCAACGACAGGAACGTTCATCGAAAAAGACGGCGCGCTCTATTACAGCCCCGTCAACGAGAACGACCGGACGTATATCTTCGGTCACAACCGCATCGCATGGATTGACTGGTTCGGCGCGCTGCTCTTCCTCGGCACGATTGCGGGCGTGGCGGGACACGGAACTTTCCGCTTTGTCGCGGCTCGCAGGAGCAAACGACCGAATCCGGTTACAAAGACCGTTTACATGTACGAAGCCTACGAACGCTTCTGGCACTGGCTCCAGACCGCCGCCATCGTCATCCTGCTGTTGACCGGGTTGGTCATCCACCGCCCCGATATGTTCGGCGCGTTTTCCTTCCGCAACATCGTCACCGTCCATAACGTGCTGGCGGTCCTGCTCGCCCTCAACGCGCTGATCTCGATTGTCTGGCATCTGGTCAGCGGCGAGATTCAGCAATACATCCCGCATCCCTATGGCTTCATTGACCAGATGATCGCGCAGGCGAAGTATTACGTCCAGGGCATCTTCAAGCACGAGCCGCATCCCTTCCATAAATCCAAACAGCGCAAGTTCAATCCGCTGCAAATGGTCACCTACGTCGGCTTGCTGGGAGTCCTGCTCCCCTTGCAGGGACTGACCGGCATGATGATGTGGCTGGTGCAGAAAGTTCCCGCCATTCAAACCTGGTTCGGCGGACTGACTTTCCTCGCCCCCGCGCACACGTTGATGGCATGGCTCTTCGCCTCCTTCATCGTCGGGCATGTCTACCTCACCACCACTGGCGCCACTCCGCTGGAGGCGATGAAGGCGATGGTGACGGGGTATGAGGAAATGGAAACAGAGAGCAGTGATTAGTGGTTGGAGATTAGAGATTGGTAATTCTCAATCACCAATTACCAATCATCAATTACCAATTACCAAAGGAGAACTTATGACCACACAAACCCGCAAACCCATCTTCCCCACATCGCCCAAGCCATTTGTGCATCCGTACTTTGGCGGCATGGTACTGGGAGTTGTGCTCTTCCTCGCCCTCTTATTGACCGGCAACGGACTCGGCTCCTCCGGCGCGACATCACGCTTCGTCACTGCGGTGACGGATGTCTTCGCGCCCGAACATGTTGACCGCACGCCTTATTTGCTAAAACTGGCAGGCGGGGATAAAAATCCGCTCGACGATTGGATCGTGCCGGTCTACTTCGGCGCATTGTTTGGCGGCTTCGCTTCCGGCTTGTTCAATGGGCGGTTGAAATTTGAAACCACCAAGGGTCCCAACATCTCGAACCGTACCCGCTGGCTGATGTCCTTCCTCGGCGGCGTGATCTTCCTCTACGGAGCGCGCATGGCTCGCGGATGTACCTCCGGGCAGGCGCTCTCTGGAGGCACAACGCTTTCGGCTGGCTCGTGGGTGGTGATGTTCGCCATCTTCGGCGGCGCGTATGGGCTGGCGTATTTTGTAAGAAAGTTGTGGAATTAGAAATGTGTATGCGTAATGCGCGTTCTCTTACGCGCGCGGCGACGTTAGAGAACGTCGCCTACGCAGAAGGAGATTTACCATGAACTTCCCCCTCCCCGAATTCATCACCGTCAGCGCAGCCAACCCATGGACGTATGTGGTCTTTGCCCTGATCGGTTTCGCCTTCGGCTATACCCTCGAAATGTCCGGCTTCGGCGACTCGCGCAAACTTGCGGCACAGTTCTACTTCACCGAAATGACCGTGCTCAAAGTGATGTTCACCGCCATCGTCACCGCCATGGTTCTGCTCTTCGGCGCGGTTGGCTTGGGCATCCTCAACTTCAACCAGGTTTGGGTCAACCCCACCTATCTTTCCTCCGGCATCCTTGGCGGACTCATCATGGGCGTTGGCTTCATCATCGGCGGGTTCTGCCCCACGACCTCGCTCGCCTCCGCCTCCACCGGCAAAATTGACGGGATGCTCTTTATGCTGGGCGGCTTTGTGGGCGCATTCCTCTTCGGTGAAACCGAAAGTCTCTTCGATAATTGGTATACCAACAGCGGTTACTTTGGGCGCGTTACGCTCGATCAGGTTTTCAACCTGCCCATAGGCGTGGTCGTTTTGCTGGTTGTATTGATGGCGCTCTTCATGTTCTGGGGCGCGGAGCAACTCGAACGCATCTTCGGCAAAAAAGATTTGAGCAAGGAACCCAAACTCCGTCTTGCGGGCGCAGGAGTTTTATTTGCCGCCGCTCTTGCAGTCGTGTTCATCGGCTCGCCTTCCATCGAAGATAAATACAACAACCTGACCTTCACCCGCGCGGAAAACGATGAGCAAATCACCTACACCGCCGATGAAATGCTTGAAAACCGCCTCGTCTTCATCAGCCCGGCTGAAGCCTTCAAGGCTCGCTACAATCAGGCGATGAACCCGGTCTATCTCGATGTGCGTTCCGAAGCCGATTACAACCTGTATCACATCGAAGGCGCGGTCAACGTGCCGCAGAACCGTCTCGCCGAAGTTTTGCCCGCCCTGCTCACTGAGCCGCCAGCCAATTCCGTTTTCATCGTGATGAGCAACGACGAAACCGCCGCCGTCGAAGCGTGGAAATTCCTCTCCGCCTCTGCCGTGCCGAATGTCTACATCCTCGAAGGCGGAGTCAATAACTGGATCGCTTTCTTCGGGCAGGATGACAAAACCCTCGCGGCTCAACCCAAGCCGGAAGCGGGTGACGACGAGTTGGCTTATACCTTCCCTGTAGCCTTGGGCAGCCAGTACGAGTCGTGTTCCCCAAGCCCGGTCGAATACGAGAATTTGGAATTTGTCGCCAAGATCAAATTGCAGTTGAAACGAGATAAATCCGGCGGTGGATGCGGGTAGTTTTGTAACGCCGACTTAAGTCGGCGTTACTTTTTTTCCTGTGAAGACAAAATCGGTTCTACAACGGGTTTTAGTTCCCATTGCACAAGTCCCTTGCGGAGAGACAGCATAAAAACGCCGCCCAGCACAAGACATGCCGCATTGACCATAATGATGGTCTGCGTTCCAACAAATTCCGCCGCATACCCGATGAACAGGGACGATAAGGGCTGCAAACCAAACGAAACCATCGTGAACAGACTAATAATCCGCGCGCGCATATTACCGGGAGCCATCAATTGCATGACGCCCAAGCCGGTGGTCAAAATTAACGGCGCACCCAGGCTGACCAGAAAGATGGACACCATGGAAAGCGGCAAAAAAGTGGAGCGTGAAAGCAGGAAGTAAAAAATTCCCATCCACACTGCCGCGCCGCCGACGATGCGCCCGATCCGTTTTGCCTGCTGTGAAAGCGGAAGCAGGAACAGCGTGGAGATCAGCGCACCCGCGCCCGATGAACCCATCAGCAAACCAAATGTCTGCGAGTCGCCGTTGAGCACGTCATCGGCTACAGCGGGGAGAATGTTCATAATGGAGAGCCCGAAAAAGGTCACGAGAGAGGCGAAGATCAACAAATCCACCATGCGCGGCTGTGCGCGGACGTAATCCACCACTTCACGGAATTGTCCGCGTCCGCTGGTTCGTTTACTCATATCCTGTTTGTGCGACTTGACCATGAAGATGCTCAAGAGCACGACAAGAAAACTCGCGCCATTGATCCAGAATGCGGCAGCAGAGCCAACTACTTTGAGGAGGATACCCGCTGCGGCAGGACCCAGCATACGCGCCACCTGCAAACCCATAATATTGAGCGTCACCGCCTGACGGACTTGCGTCATGCCGGAGAGATCGCCGATAAAAGCTTGCTGGGCGGGGAAATCCAGCGCGGCAATTGCGCCAAGAATAAAAGCAAACACGTAAATATGCCAAATTTGCACAAGGTCCGTTTGCACGAGAAATGCCAGCGCAAACGCCAGCATCATCGCAATGGACTGTGTGACAAGTAAAATCATACGGCGGTTGAAGCGATCCGCGAACCCGCCTGCCCAGGGAGCCAGCAAAAAGAGCGGCAGACTGTTGAGCATCACAACGATACCAAGCGAGCTTTCAGACTGGGTCAGTTCCCACACCACCCAACTTTGGGCAGTGGCTTGCATCCATGTGCCGAGCAGGGAAATGGCTTGTCCGCCCAGGTAGATGCGCAGATTGCGGTTCTTGAGCGGTTCAAAACTGCGGGTGTAGGTGTTGATGAGTGTGGGGCGTTCGATGGGCTTTTGCATTAATCTCCTGTGCATGGGAAGCGCTAAAGAGCCGCTTTAATTTCCTGTCATTGCGAATGGCGGCTTTGAGCATGACCTGCGTTGTAATATTAGTCTTCCCTGAAAATGGCATTTCTCGGATGAAATCCATGACGATTTTCTTACCGCCGCGGGAAAACGGTTAAAATTCCAGCAATAATTATTGTTACAACGCAAAGTCAGTCTCAAAACTGCCTTCCCCAGCGGCGTATTGCCGGGAAAACCTTTCGACGAGGACGGCGAAGGGAGCGCCCTTACGTTGTAATATTATGGAGGCTTTCAAATGAAAACGAAATGGTTTCGGGCGCTGGTCGGGCTGTCGTTGGCAGGACTGCTGACGAATGCCTGCCTGCCGCCGTCGAATCCCAACCCGACCGCCACCGTAGACGTCATCGGGACCACCGCCGCCCAACTCGCATCCATGATGCTGACCCAGACCGCCGCTGCCTATACGCCCACCCCGCTCCCTGCCACAGATACGCCCACCCCGCTTTTCACAGATACGCCGACTCTCGGACCCGCCCCCGCCGTAACTGAGATCCCGGTGATTTCCCAAAGCGCCGCCTGCTATTCGGGTCCGGGTCCGGGCTATCCGCTTGTCAGCAATCTCTCAGAACTGGAACAAGTCATTGTGATGGGAGTCGGAAGCGTGCCCGGCTGGTATGTGATCGAAAATCCCTATTATGGTTCCTTGTGCTGGGTCAGCGCCGAATTCGTGACCTTCGGTCCGGATTTCGACCCCGCCTCGCTACCGACCATAAACCCGCCTTAAAGGCGACAAAGATTACAGCACAGGCAGCTGTGTCTTCGGCATCCATTTTAACTCACCGAGGTTAAGCGGGATGCGTCGCGCCAGCCCGAAAAAATGGAAGAAACCAAGGAAAACGCCATGACCAGTCTTGAAAAGATCATCGTGGAAGAAATCGCATCCCTCGACGATATGCGCCTGATCGAAGTGATCGGATTCATCCGGTACCTGAAGGCGGAAAAACCGATCAAACAAACGCAGATTGCCGGATGGTTCGAGAATGCCCGCAGTGAAATCCAGGAACGAAAAGAGGAATTGGGCTTGCCCTCCGCCAGCCTTAACGTAAAAACAAGGCGGCGCAAAAGTGAATAGTCCAAATGGGTGAAGGACGGCGGGACGGGTCATGCTAAAATCCCGGTGAGATTATCATGACCACACTCCGCACCCCCGCAAGAATCATTCCCCGCGCGTTTCCGGGGATCAAACCCGATGAAGTGCAGGAAATCATCATCAACAGCCAGATCAAATCCTATCCGGCTGGGACCATTCTCTGCCGCGAAGACGCGATCGAATACACCTTTTACATGATCCTGGAGGGGGATTTCGAGGTAACGAAGACCATCAACCACACCGAAGCACGGCTGCTGAAAACCCTCAACGCCGGGGATTTCTTCGGCGAAATGGCGCTGATCCATAACGCGCCGCGCGCCGCCACCGTAAAAGCCCTGACCCCCACCGTGGTGCTTGAATTGAACAAGGATGGGTTCGACCGCGTCCTGAAACACAGCCCCAGCGTGGCAACCGCCATGATCTCGGAGATCAGCAACCGGTTAAGGGCGAACGACCAGCTCGCCATCGAAGACCTGCGCCTGCGCGCGCGAGAGATCGCGGACGCGTATCAAAAACTTGCCGAACAGGATATGGCGCGGAACGAATTCCTGACCGCCATTGCCCATGAATTACGCACACCCTTGATGGTCGCCAGCGGCTACCTGCACACACTCAAGAAGGGCATGTTAACCGGCGAACAGTTGCAATCCACAATTGATGTCGTCAGCCGCAACGTGGATCAGATCGTCAACCTGACGAACGACCTGTTGTTCCTCCAGGAACAGGAACTCGTCCTGCGCGACTTCCAACCCGTGGACCTCGCCGCGCTGGTGACGGGGATCGTCGAGAAGTACCAGGAAAAAGCAAAAAACCGCCGCGTAAGCGTCAAGATCCGCGGAAACACAAAGCTGCCCGCCGCGCAGGGAGACGAACCCTCGCTCGAACGCGCCATAACGGGCATTATCGATAATGCCGTCAAATTCAGCCCGCCAGACGGAACCGTGGACATCCGCTTTGCAGACCTGGGCAGCCACGTCAGCGTCAGCGTGGTGGATTACGGGATCGGCATCGACCCGCAAATCCGTCCGCGCATCTTCGACCGCTTCTTCCATCTCGAAAAAAGCGGCGACGAAATCTACGACGGCATCGGCATCGGGTTATCCATCACCCGCCAGGTCATCCAGCAGCACCGCGGCATGTTGGACGTGGACAGCGCCCCCGGCAAGGGCAGCACCTTCACCATCTCCCTTTTGAAGTGGAATTGAAATAAATCCAACGGGGAATTCCGGTATTATCGCGCGTGTGTATCAAAACTCACATTGGAGAAAAAATGCGCCCACGAAGACCCATCCTGACAACCCTCCTTATCGCAAGCCTGGTAACGACACTCGCCTGCAACCTCGGCTCCGCCTCACCCTCCACAGGCGAGGCCCAGCCAACCTCCGACCCGGCACAACCTGCCCCACCCACACCAGAACCCGCCGCCGGCTTATGCGACAACGCCCTCTACCCCGTCCGGCAGGGAGCCGCCTGGACGTACCAAAGCACGGGCAGCCCAAGCGGCGATTTTTCCTACACCGACACCATCACCGAAGTCCGCGCCGACGGATTCACCTTAAGCACGCAATTTACCGGTCTCACCCGCACCCAGGAATGGATCTGCGAAACAGGCGGCTTGAAAGCCTTGCAAATGGGCGGAGCCGGAGCGGCAGCCAGCGTATCCACACAGGGCACGACCGCAGAGTTCACCACATCAGACGTCACCGGCATCAGCCTGCCAAGGGAAATCACCCCCGGAATGCAATGGCAATACAGCCTGACCATGACAGGCGTCACCGCCATGCCCGGAGACCAAAACGCCCAATCAAGCGGAACCTTCAACCTGACAATGCAGGAAATGGGCAAAGAAACCGTCAGCGTGCCAGCCGGAACATTCGAAGCGGTCAAATTCCAAGCCGCCTCCCTCATTCAACTCACCGCCGACTTTCAAGGCGTGCAGGTTCCCGTCACCATGAACGGCTCGAGCCTGGTCTGGTACGCGCCGGGAGTGGGCTTCATTAAATCCGTTGAGAACAGCGACTTCGGCGGAACCCCCTACACATCCACAACTGAACTTCAAACCTACGGCATCCCCTAACTCGGACAAGCCGAAACCTAAAAAAGCGGCGACCAGCCCGCAGGGTTTGGTCGCCGTCACACAAATTCGATGTTCAGCTTTTCATCCGCGTAATACGACCGCGCCGAAAAAGGCGGATCGCCCCGCGTCATGGAATGAATCTTCTCCAGCAGGAACGGCAGGTCCTCGACCACAGGAAGACGAAGAACCGCTTCATACGGAACCCATTCCGGCGTCCCCTCCATTGAGCCTTGGATTTCGCCCTGGGCGTTTTCTCCCGCCACCACAAACAAACAGACGCCCACATCCCCCGCATCCACAATAACCGTACCGCACAGCCACAAATCTGCGGTCAGACCGGCTTCTTCCATCAGTTCGCGCCGCGCAGCAGATACGACGTCCTCTCCGCGTTCCACATGCCCACCCAACCCGTTGTACTTCCCCGCCCACAAGCGTTTCGTCGGCGCGCCCTTCAGCAATAAATACTCATCCCCGCGCCGGACAAAGATCGCCGCGCGGGGAATGAGCGCATACCTACCCTTTGTCACACCCTGATCCGATTGCGGCATACAGACTAAGCAACCGTAATGTTCTTATCCAAATACACATCTTGAATGGTGTTCAAAATCTTCACGCCGTCAGCCAGCGGGCGCTGGAAGGCTTTGCGTCCTGAGATCAGCCCCTGCCCGCCCGCGCGCTTGTTAATCACCGCAGTGGCAGCCGCTTCGGCAAAATCGTTATCGCCCGAAGCGCCGCCGCTGTTGATCAGGCCGGCGCGTCCCATGTAGCAGTTTGCCACTTGATAGCGGCACAGGTCAATGGGATGGTCGCTGGCGAGGTCGCTGTACATGCGCTTATCCAGCTTGCCATAGGAACTGTCGCCGGTATTCAGGGCAAGATACCCGCCGTTATTCTCAGGCAGCTTCTGTTTGATGATGTCCGCTTCAATGGTCACGCCAAGGTGGTTGCCCTGCCCGGTCAGGTCGGCTGAGATGTGATAATCCTTGTCCTTCTTGAACGCGGAGTTGCGAATATAGCACCACAAAATGGTCGCCATGCCGAGCTGGTGGGCATACGCGAAAGATTCAGCGATCTCAACGATCTCACGGTGCGAGTCATCCGAGCCAAAATAGATCGTAGCGCCGATCGCCGCCGCTCCCATATCATAGGCTTGTTCCACCGTGCCAAACAGGATCTGCTCGTGGCTGTTCGGGTAGGTCAGCAATTCATTATGGTTGACCTTCACCACAAAGGGAATCTTGTGCGCATACTTGCGAGACATCAACCCCAACACACCGAAGGTCGAAGCGACGGCATTGCATCCGCCTTCGATGCCAAGTTTGACGATATTCTCAGGGTCAAAGTAATCGGGATTCTTGGCAAAACTTGCGCCCGCAGAATGCTCAATGCCCTGATCGACCGGCAAAATGGAGAGATAGCCGGTTCCGGCAAGCCGCCCTGAATTGTAGATCCAGGCAAGGTTGTTCAACACGCGCGGGTTGCGGTCTGAGTGCAGAAACACCCGGTCGATAAAATCGGGACCCGGGAGATGCAGGCGCTCTTTCGAAATCTTGGGGGAATTAAAACCAAGCAGCGATTCAGCCTGGCTTCCCAGAAGGGATTGAATATTGGTCGTCATAGATTACTCCTTGAAAGTGGCAGGCAATGCGCAATGGTAAGGCATCGCCCAAATGATTATGGCAGAAATTATCGTGCTTGATTATAACTGGAATTAAACGATATAATTGACGGGTAATGAAACAATGTATAACCTTGTTCGTATATTCCCGCAGGAGGCTCACATGAGCGATTTTTTCGAGAAAGTCAGCAGTCAGGTAGACCCGTTCAAGAAACTGGCGTCGTTCATCCCCGGTTTCAGCGGATATGTGGAAAGGCAAAACCGGCGCGACGCGGATAAACTTCTGCGCGAGACGGTGGCGCGGCGCTTCGAAGAGCAATGGAGCCGCGCCTCGAATTTGCAGGTGGAGATGGTCAGCAGCGGAATGCTTTCCCTTGTGGATGACATGGAAAAGGCTTCGATTGCCCTGCGCACCTTCATTGACAAGATCAGCGGCGCGTCGCGCGGGTATTCGGGTTTGTTCGACGCGGTCAAGATCAACGAGAAGGAACTCGAAGCCATTTACCAGTTCGACGCCGCCTTCTTCGACCTCGGCGATCAGGTGAAGACCGCGTTGGACAATGTAGAGGCAAGCCTGGGCGACGAAACCGCCCTGCCCGCCGCCATCCGCAACATCACAACGCTGGCGCGGCTTGCAGTGGAAACATTCGACCGCCGCTCCGAAGTTGTAACGGGAAGCCGGTAAAGAAAAACCCTAAAGGTCTTGAAGACCTTTAGAGACTGTTTCTTAATTCTTGTTTGCCACAGAGAACACAGAGAATCTTGAGAAAACCTCTTGAAAATCTCCGTGAACTCGGTGTTCTCTGTGGCTGAGGCTCTTTTTCACGCCTCTCACAGGCTTAAGAAACGCTCTCTTAGAGACTGTTTCTTAAGTACACGGATTGGACGGACTACACGGTCAAACACGGATTTTTAAAGGTTTTTTCCGCGAATATCCGTGAAACTTGTGCTGAGCCTGTCGAAGTATCCGTGCCGTCCGTGTCCTAAAAAGGAGTTAAGAAACGCTCTCTTAGGGTTATTGGAATACGATCAACCATGTGGCACACTTATATCAATGCGGCATCCGTCGAAGAGACGGTTGATATCCTTTCGAAGGAACGCGAACGGGCGCGGGTGGTGGCAGGCGGAACCGACCTCATCCTCGAACTCGAGCGCGGCGCACGCAAAGGCATCGAAACGCTGATCGACGTGACGCGCATCCCCAACCTCGACCAGATCACGCTCGACGAAGACGACGTCATTCACATCGGCGCGCTGGTCACCCACAACGATTGCGCGGCGTCCAAACTGATCCGCTCGCGGGCATATCCGCTGGCTCGCGCGGCATGGGAAGTGGGCGCGCCGCAGATTCGCAACCGCGGCACCGTCGCCGGGAATGTCATCACCGCCTCGCCCGCCAACGACACGATCACCCCGCTGATGGCGCTTGGGGCAAAAGTAACGCTTGCTTCGACGAGAGGAACGCGGGTTGTCCCGTTGAAAAGGTTCTACCTCGGCGTCCGAAAGACCGTGATGGAGCCGGACGAGATGCTGGTGGATATTTCCTTCCCGGCGTTGACCAAATCCCAGCGCGGGACGTTCATCAAACTGGCGCTTCGCCGCGCGCAAGCGATATCGCTGGTCAACGCGGCTCTCATCCTGGACCTCAAAGGGGATACCGTCAAATCTGCCTCAATCACACTGGGAGCGGTGACTCCCATCATCACCCACGCCGCGAAAGCCGAAAAATTTCTGGCGGGCAAAAAACTCAACGAGAAGAACATCATCGCCGCGGCAGACCTGGCGGTGAAATCCGCCAAACCCATCACAGACGTGCGCGGCTCAGCCAACTACCGCAGTGAAATGGCGCGCGTCATCACCCGCCGCGGGTTGACCGCCCTCCGCGATGGGAAGCAGCAAACGGGGATGCCGAAGAAGCCTGTTCTGCTTGCGGTGGCGCAAAGCGAAAACAGCAAAACGCAAAGCGCAAAACCTGGCATGGCGTCGTTCCCTGAAAACAAGATCGAGACGACGATCAACGGAAAGAAGTTCGAATTTTCCAGCGGTCACGACAAAACCCTGCTGCGCTTATTGCGCGAAGAAGGCATGTTGATCGGAACAAAAGAGGGCTGCGCTGAAGGCGAATGCGGAGCCTGTACCGTCTACCTCGACGGCAAGGCGGTCATGTCCTGCCTCGTCCCCGCCCCGCGCGCCCATCGCGCCGAGATCGTCACCGTCGAAGGGCTGGCAGACGGCGACACCCTGAACCCGGTGCAGAAAAAATTCATCGAATACAATGCCGTCCAATGCGGGTACTGCATTCCCGGTTTCATCATGTCCGGCGCAAAATTACTTGAAGAAAAACCAAACCCAACCCGGAGCGAGATCGAACAAGCCATTACCGGCAACCTGTGCCGCTGCACCGGGTATTACAAGATCGTCCAAGCCATCGAAGAAGCCGGAAAACTTTAACCCCAAGAGGACTGCATGAGCAAATACAAAAGCTCCACCCTTGTAAAAGTCAAGGAAAGAACGAAGCAGCCGCACTACCTCTGGCGCGGAATCGGATGCGTCATGATGATTGTGCTCCCGGCGTTTTCCTATGTCACCGGAAAGCTGATCATCGACGCCCTGATCAAAGCGCGCTATTACATCCCCTATCAACTGCTTGGGTATCCCGCGCTGCCTTCCCTGTTCTATCAATCGCGCGGGCTGATGACGATCCTGGGACCCATCCTTAAGATCAATAATCTCTACGCCTACCTGACCGCCGGTTTTCTCATCATGCTGCTGCTGGGCGGCGTGATCTCGCTGATCTACGCGATAATCTACAGGATGTTCGGAGCCTCGCAATACGGACCCCTCGACGCGCCGCCTCCGAAATACAAGGCGAAGACCTACAAAAGATAAACCATGCCCATCGACCTGATAGGAACCTCCCCCAACCGAATCGACTCTCAGGGCAAAGTCACTGGCGAGACCCAATACTCCGGCGACCGCGCCCTGCCCGGTATGTTGTTCATGAAAACGCTCATGGCAGAACGCCCCCATGCGCGCGTGCGTGCAATCCGCACCGAAAAGGCGTCAGCCGCGCCGGGGGTTGTCGCCGTTTACACCGCCAAAGATATTCCAATCAACGAATACGGATTGCAGATACCAGACCAGCCCGTGTTGTGCGGGCCCGGCTCCAGCAAACCGCACACCGACATCGTCCGCTTTGTCGGAGACCAGGTCGCCGCGCTGGTGGCGGAAAGCGAATCCCAGGCTGCGGACGCGCTCAAACTCATCGAAGTGGATTATGAAGACCTCCCGCCTCTCACGGACCCGGAGGCTGCGATGCGCCCCGATGCGCCTCTTCTCCACCCAGACCGGGGCGACTCGAATGTCTGCGTCCATTACAAGATCCGCAAAGGGGATGTGGAAGACGGGTTCGCCCAAGCCGATGTCATCGTCGAAGGCGAATACCGCACCCCGGTGCAGGAACACGCCTACCTCCAGCCCGAGGCGGGGCTTGCCTACATCGACGATGAGGACAGGGTCGTTGTCGAAAGCGCCGGTCAATGGACTCATGCCGACCGCAAATCCATCGCCCATGCCCTCGACCTGCCCGAAGAAAAAGTGCGCGTGATCTACCCCGCCATCGGCGGCGCATTCGGCGGGCGCGAAGACCTCTCGGTGCAGATCGTCATTGCGCTGGCGGCGATGAAACTCAAACGCCCGGTCAAGATCATCTGGTCGCGGCGCGAATCGATGATCGGGCACGGCAAACGCCATGCCGTCATCCTGCGCGCCAAATGGGGCGCAACGAAAGACGGAAAACTGGTCGCCGCCGATAATGTGTTGATCGGCGACGGCGGCGCATATATGTACACCACCAATAAGGTCCTTGGTAATGCGGCAATCACCTCGACCGGACCGTATTTCATTCCCAACGTAAAAGCGGACGTGTACGGCGTCTACACCAACAACGTTCCCGGCGCGGCATTCCGCGGGTTCGGCGCTCCACAGGCGTTGTTCATGGCGGAAGGGCAGATGAATAAACTCGCCGAAAAACTGGGCATGGACCCGGTTGAGTTCCGCCTGAAGAACGCCCTGCGCGAAGGCGACACGCTCGACGTGGGCACACCCGTCCCGACCCCGGTCAGCGTGGTGGAAACGATCACAGCGGCGCGTGATTCATTCAAGTGGAAAAAGGCGGCAAAGAGAAAAACGCAAGGCACAAAACGCAAGGCGCAAAACGCAATTGCGCGGGGGCGCGGGTTCGCGGCTGGATTCAAAAACGTGGGCTTCTCGTTCGGCTACAAGGAAAACTGCTGGGCAAAGGTCGAGATCCACGGCAAGACCGAGATCGAACGCGTTGTATTACACCATGCCGGCGCGGAAGTCGGTCAGGGCTTTCAGACCGTGATGACCCAGATCGCGGCACACAGCCTGGGCGTGCCAATGAGCATGGTCGAGATGCGCACTTCGGACACAGCCACGCAAGGCAACCCCGGCTCCGCCTCGGCTTCGCGATTGACCTTCATGGCGGGCAACTCCGTCAAAGGCGCGGCAGAAGCGGCTCTCGAAAAATGGAAAGCGGAGGAACGACCCGCTATCGCCGAATTCCAGTATTTTGCCCCGCCGACAACTCCGATGGACAAAGAAACCGGCTACTCGATGCCAAACTTCCAATACGCCTATGTGGCGCAAGCCGTGGATGTGGAATTGGATACCGAGACAGGTCATGTACGCGTCAAGCGCATCGTATCGGCAGACGACGTAGGCAAAGCCATCAACCCGGACCTGGTCGTGGGTCAGATCGAAGGCGGGCTTGTGCAGGCGCATGGTTACGCCGTTCTCGAAGACTTCAAGACGCGCGACGGTCGTGTGTTGACCGACCAGTTGAGCACCTACCTGATCCCCACCATTTGGGATATTCCCGAAAAGGTCGAATCGGTGCTTGTGGAAGTACCCGACTCGAACGGTCCCTGGGGGGCGCGTGGAATGGGCGAACTGCCTTATCTCCCGGTCGCTCCCGCCATCGCCGCCGCCATCCACGACGCAACCGGCGTGTGGATGGACGAATTTCCCTTCACGCCCGAAAGGGTGTTGAAGGCGTTGGGAAAGATAAAGTAGCTGCCGTACCGCAAGATTTATCTTGCGGCGCGATGGACAAAGTGAACTTTGTCGTACCTGGCTGACATGACATCCATCTACCAAGCCTTATCCAAACTCGAAAAGACCAACCAGCCTGCCGCGCTTTGTACCGTGATCAAGAGCGAAGGTTCCACGCCGCGGCATGTGGGCAGCAAGATGCTTGTCTACGCGGACGGAAAATTCATCGGCACTGTGGGCGGCGGCGACCTCGAACACCGCGTCCTCGACGAAGCCTGGATGGCGATCAGCGACGGCGAGCCGCGTTATTTGCATTACAACATGGCTGACCCATCGCGCGGCGACCCCGGCGTATGCGGTGGCCAGGTGGAGGTGTTTGTGGAACCGATCCTTCCGGCTCCGACTTTGGTGGTGATCGGCGCGGGGCATGTCGGCAAAGCCGTTGTGCATCTGGCAAAGTGGCTGGGCTTCCGCGTTGTGGCAAGCGACGACCGGGCGGAATTCTGCACACCTGAATCCACACCCGGCGCGGATGAATACCTGCCCGTCGAGATGGGGAAAATGGCAGAGTCGCTCAAGATCACGAATCGAACCTATTTGGTAGTGACCAGCCGCGGGTCCAGTGTTGATGCGCTGGGTCTTCCATCCCTGCTTGCCTCACAAGCCGCTTACATCGGCGTCATCGGTTCAAAACGCCGCTGGGCGACGACCGTCAAGGCGTTGAAGGAAAAGGGGGTGACAGATGAACTCATCGCGAAAGTCCACTCTCCAATCGGTTTGGAATTGCAGGCTGAAACGCCGGAGGAGATCGCCGTAAGCATCATGGCAGAGGTCTTGATGGTGCGCGATAAGGGGACGGGGAAGCAGATGGGGAGGGGGTGAGTAGTGAGTAGTGAATAGTGAGTAGTGAGCGGAAGGCAGAAGGCGGAAGAGGAAAGTGGGTGGAAGGCAGAGGGTGGGGTGGGGGGGTGGAAACGAATTTATTTGCGCGGCGTAGATGAATGGTAAAAACGGTTCTTGACCGGGCTATTAGATGGACTATAATCAACTTGTTATTCACTCAAAGGAGAGAAACCATGGCTAGAATTTTCGATGTCATTGAATACCCGAATGAAATGGCAAGCGAGATCGTGCGCCGCTTCCCCGAGGAAGGCTACGGCGATTTCCGCATCGGCTCGCAGGTGATCGTGCGCGAAAGCCAGTCCGCCGTCTTCTTCCGCGACGGTCAGGCGCTGGATGTGTTCAAACCCGGGCGGCATACCATCACAACAGCGAACATCCCCAAAGTCATTGACTTCATCGGCAAGGCGTTCAATGACCGCACCCCCTTCCCCGCCGAGGTCTATTTCGTCTCGCGCAAGGAATTCGCAAACGAAAAATGGGGCACGTCGCAGGCAATCCCCGTTCAGACCCCCGGCGTCGGTCTGGGATGGTTTTTCTTCCAGGGCTTCGGCACCTACTCGTTCCAGGTGAAAGACCCGCAGCAGTTCGTGACCCAGATCGTCGGCGCGACGGGGTCGTATCGCACTTCGGAAATCCAGGAACGCCTGAAGAATTTGCTCGTCTCCAAACTTGGCGATGTGCTCGGCGAGACTCCCAATATCGGCACCAAGTTGAGCGGCTTGATCGAAGAGATCGGCGCAGCGGTCCGCGCGAAAGCCAACCCCGAATTCGAGTCGATCGGGCTCACGCTCAAGACCTTCATCGTCGGGAGCCTTCGCCCCAGCCAGAAATCGGCTCAGGAACTACGGGACGCCGGGTACCTCGACCCCGCAACCTATGCCCAGCTCCAGGCTGCGGATGCGATGCGCGAAGCGGCGAACAACCAGAGCGGCGGCGCGGGTCTCACCGCGGGGATCGGCGCAGGCATGGGCATCGGCAACCTGATGGGTCAGGCTCTGCAAGGCGGCATGGGGAACACAGGCGGTGCGGCATCGGGAGGCGGCGCAGCGCAAATGCCAGACATCATGACCCCCGCCGAAGCGGCACAGTTCATGAAGGTAACTGAAGACGACATCCTCGAAGCCATCAAGGACGGCAGCCTGAAAGCCAAGAAAGTCGGCAAGGCATTCCGCATCAGCAAGGATAACCTTGATGCGTTCATGAATAGCTAGACAAAATTAAAGAGTAAAAGGACAGGCTGTCGATGCGACAGCCTGTCCTTTTTATTTGCAACCGTCGTCTCGCCCGTGAAGCCGTAGGGGGTGGACGAGGTCCCAGCCATGTAGGTCACTGTCCCATACGGATCGTAAGTCCGCGCAGAGGTGATCCCTCCCGCCTAGTCTGTCATTTGACGGACAGATTCGAGGGCATCATGGATACAGGCGACTCGCGATTTGCCCATCGACGTACTCTACTATATCTTCAAATCTGTCATACGTCATTTCATCGTCGATCATAGAATGTACTGTCAAGACAAATTCTTGATACCGAGCTGTATATTCACACCGATAACCCGCCCAATTCCCGCATGCGCTGATCGATTCGTCTGAAAAGCTGCTCTCAAATTGCAATTCATTGGACGGTCGCCATGGTTCTCTTGACAACTGGTTTTGATCGCGAATAAACGTCTCCTCCGCTCGACGAATTGTAGGATATCCCCTAACAATAAAAGCAAAATATCGGGTGCTTTCGCCTGTTCCCCATGTAACTCCCTGCCACATGTCATTAATGACCAAATTATCTCTAATTCTTGAAGGTTCGTCTACCACTGCTCCTTCAGGGAACAAGTAATCGGGTAATTCCAAGTCAGCAGCGATAAAACCCCGCTCAGGAGCGCAATTCCACCAAAAACATAGGTTCAATGCATACTGAACCGCAAGGGCACACAATATCGTCAAAATAAGCAATATCAAAAGCCTTGAGATATTCTTTCTAGCCATTACTCACCTTCTATCATTGGTTCATGTCCAGAACAGGCGGCGGTATAAGCGAATTTCTACTTGAATTTGTCTTGAATTACATGCAAAATCAATATTCTTGAATATGGGTTCGATTTTTAGTTGTTGAAATCATCAGGCCCATACATATTTTTCTCCGGGCGGGCGGGGAACGGCTCAATGAACCTTGCCGGAGGTTTTTGAAACCTGGTAAATCCATGCACGTGCAACGCCAAATGAAGTTGGTAAGGCTTTATACCTCCTGGGTACTCTCTCGCCAATTGGAAGCCAAGGTCTACAGCAACTTGGTCTCCCGGATTGTCACAAAGTATTGGCATAGAATTACTCCTACAGTTTGACCATTGAACTTCCTCACCTTCAAGAGCCTGTTCGAATAACTCCAACGCGCCGCCTACAACACCCGCAAAAAGTTCATTCATCTTCGCCCTGCCAGCCACATAACCGAAATGTATATTTCCTGCTGTCGAATAGTCTACCCAGCTGCAATACCCCATCATGCCACATAGGATAATGCCGCCCTCAGCCAGATTTTCCATACCCACCTTAATATCCCATTCCCTTTCCGGGCCCTCTAATCCAAGGAATTGTAGGTATGCAGATGCCATCATTGCCGCTCCTGCAGGAGGAGAAACAAGCAAAACAGGAGTTGCCCAACTTACCAAACCTGCAATTTTCTTCACCCTATTATCCTTGCCATGTTTGTCCATGGCACGGGCGAGATAATCCGTCATATCAACTTGTGGGTATTCGTCAACTACTCCTGTGCAGTCACCAAGTACGCTAGGGATATGCAAATAACCATTATATCGATTACATTAAGTAATTGTCAGACAATGCTTGAAACACCTGCCTCCCGGTGCTACGCTGGATGAGACCCGCCAAGGTTCCATCCAACATAACCCCAGGAGGTTTTTGTATGTTATCAGAAATCGAGCAGTTCCAGAAATGGCTGAGACGCAGAGCTCCACACAGCAGCACGCCCATCCATTACGCCAGTGACTTGGTGTTGTTCTTCAACAACTCCATATCCGTGGGGAATGTCACGACGCAGGATGTGGATCAATTCATCGAACAAAGCCAGAAGAAAGGTCATGCTATTGCCACAATCAATCGCAGGCTTGCAGCATTATGTTCGTTCTATCGTTATCTGGCAATGATGTCAGATGAAGCGCCAGCCAATCCCGTGCGACTCAGAAGACATTGTCTCCGTGAAGGCACTCACCTGCCGCGCGATGTAAAGGATGAAGACCTGGCGCGCCTCTTCGCCCAAATCACATCCACACGAGACCGCGCCATATTTCTGTTGATGTTAAGGTGCGGCTTGCGAGTAGGAGAAGTTCGTAACCTTTCCCTGAACGACTTGTATTTGTACTCTCTATCCGGCAATTTACCCCGGCTGTGGCTGCACGGCAAGGGAGACAAGGAGCGGGTGGTTTATCTCTCTGCACAAGTCGTGAATGCACTGGAAGCATGGCTGGCAATCCGTCCGAATGGAAATGAACAGGCCGTCTTCGTGAATCGCTCTGGTAAACGCCTCACCGTCACCGGCATCCAATCGCTGCTGGCAGGGTACTGCCAACGTATAGATGTTCCCGCAGGCTACGCTTCGCTTTGGATCACCTGCCATCAATTGCGGCATACTTTCGGCAGACATCTCGTGGAAGCGCGCGTACCCGTTCCCACCATCCAGAAACTCATGGGACATGCCCGCATCCGTACCACCGAGATCTATTTGCACATCGCAGACAAACAAGTTCAGGCAGATTACGAAGCCGCCATGGAACAGATCATGGAGAGGCTCTCGCTCCAGGAGACGGCATGACGCGCAGCACTGGAAAACGCCGCCATCATTTCAAGAATGTCACGCCAACAGACCCAGTCATCACGCCGTTCGCGGAGTGGACAGAGTCCAACCAAGTCTTCTTCAAGAGATTTCGGGAGTGGCTGCAAGCTTGCGGGTATGGTCATGTCACACTGAACCTTTATTCGGTTGCGGTTCGCCGTGCCATCGGTTTTCTCAACAAGCCACATCAGGCGATCCATCCCATTGAGGATTTGGAACGTGTTCGCCAACACTTCCATACAATGCCGTTGAAGCCCGGTACGCAACGAGAGTATGAAAAAGGGCTGCGGAAACTGGCGGAACTCCTAAACGAGGAGCGGGGTAATAAGCGGTTGGCAGAACGTTTCATCGATTGGGATGATGTTTTATATGATCTGCCTGAAGGATTGGGCGGGCACCTGCGCGAGTTTTCTCTTTCCCAACAAAAGAACTGGCGCGAGGAAGACCGCCGCAAACGGACCGTGGAACTACTCAGCGTCTTGGGCATTCCCCTGCGATGGATGGTTTCTTCCCTGTCGCTGCGCAGCGAGACGGATATCACACCGCAGGCATGGTTCTCCTATGTGGATGTTTGTATAGAGCAGGGACGCAGCATCGGGACGATCAATTGCCGCCTTTCACGTTTGCAGTCTTTTCTGCGCTTCGTGGAGGAAAATGGCGGATTGATCTGTCAGCGAATGATGCTGGTTCGCCCGATGAAGATGAGTCCGCGCGTCCCGCGTGATGCACCAGTTTCGGATCTGCGCCGTCTGTTGGAGGAGAACGAGCGCGAGTCTCACGCATCGCACACCAACCTTTTCCGCATGGGCATCATGGACCGCGCCTGGCTGCATCTCATGTTGTACAGCGGGCTGCGCACGTGCGAAGTGCGGCGTTTGCAGGTGGAGGACCTCGATTTCGAGAACAAACGCCTGCGAATCGAGCAATCCAAGGGGCTCAAAGACCGCTTGGTGTACCTGAACGCCGCTACTGTGAGTGCGGTACAGGGTTGGCTGGGGGTTCGCAAAAGCCTGAATCCGCCCTCCGAGACTGTGTTTTTCCACCGTCATCGTCCACTGACGCCGAATTATTGCCAATCCCGGCTGAGAACTTACGGAAAACGCTGCGGGGTGAAGATCACGCCCCACCAATTGAGGCATAGCTGTGCCACACTTTTGCTCAACGCGGGCGCGCCAGTCTTGAGTGTGCAGTCCCTGCTGGGGCATGAGCGCTTGGACACAACACTGGGCTATGCCCGCCTCTACGATGGCACGATCGCGGCAGATTACTACCGTGCCATGAGCCAGGTCGAGCAGTGGTTCCGCTTGCCGGAAAGCAGATCGACGCCGATCTATTCACCTGCCGAGCTGGTGGCGCTGCTGGATTCGCTCGCGCGTGGAACGCTCAACGAGAACCAGCGTGAGACGCTGCACTCCGTGCGCCTGGGTATTCTTGCATTGGAAAGTCAGGTTGTTAAGGTACAAAGGTGAGTGTATAATTTCCTCACCCCCCAAACCAAGGGCGAGCCGAACTTCCAAAAGTTTGGTTCGCCTTTTTCATGGGTACAGGCGGCTTGAGATTTGCTTGTCTAAATAAATTACAATTTTTTCAAATTCAGCATATCCCATTTCTTCATCCATGGTCGCACGGAAAAAAATTACATACTCTTGATAACGTGCGACCATACCACACCGCCGTCTCCTACTCCAATTGCCACACATAATTATCATTTCATCTGCAGTAATGCTGACAAAAGCAACTTCATTTGGGTGAATCCATGAACGCTTTGTTTCATCATCAACCATTTGCTTAACTTCAAAACCATACCCCTGAACCGCCTTCTTAATTGTTGCATATCGGTTGATATCATAACCAGCAATACCATTACCTTTATTCCAATGAATATCTTGGCTTCCAATTTCTATTTCGCCCCCTGCCTCGGAAGGAATATGAATATCGCTTAAATTAGCATCCTCTGGAAATAGATAAGCAGGAAGTTTCCAATCTAAAACATGAAAGTCTCTATTTGGCACACACTCCCACCAAAAGCAACCACCAACAACAAGCTGGAATACCAGCACGCATAAAATGCAAATTGATAGTAAAAAAAGCGTCTTAATTGTTTGCTTTTTGTTCATATTAAATTCTCGCTCTATTGATTAAAATGATCTG
The DNA here is from genome assembly GCA_016703605.1 of Candidatus Villigracilis adiacens. Classification (GTDB taxonomy): domain Bacteria; phylum Chloroflexota; class Anaerolineae; order Anaerolineales; family Villigracilaceae; genus Villigracilis; species Villigracilis adiacens. The sequence continues at coordinate 399,400 of JADJBU010000022.1, forward strand.
CGTCATAGTGATTGATTTGGGGTCGAGCAACAGTATTTCAGGAATTGATCCTAGAGGAGTTTTTGAAGCATTCCGAATAACCTCTAATCATGGCTGTTTCCATTTCATTTTCAAGTATTCCCTCTGAAATACCATTTGGGTATTTTTTGCTAACTCAATCCAAAATCTACAGCGTAGCTGATCGTTTGGATTATCGCAAAAAAGACTGATGCCTGATGTCCATCCACAACTGATCAAGCCAAACAACAAGATTTTTCCATTCATCTGTAAATCGCTTTGCTCTAAATATCCGCCTGCAACTGCGGCAATCAAATAGTTGATTTTTGCTACTCCAGCGATATAGCCAAAATGAATATTTCCAACGGATGAGTAGTCAAACCAATTGCAACTCTGAACACCGTTACCGCACAAGACAATTGCTTTACTAATCTGCCCGATCTTTATTTTGATATCCCATTCTTTCCCTCCTGCCTCCAAGTTATAAAATTTCAAATAGGCGGATATCAACATGGCTGGACCTGCTGGTGCTATAACAGTAGATGCCGGGCAGCAGAGGTTATCAGGTTTGCTATTTCTTTTACTCTTTGATCCTGCCCATGTTTAGTCATAGCAAGGGCAAGATAGCCTGTGAGATCATATTGTACATCTTGTTCTTCCGTTAATGAGGAGCAGTTAGCTATTGAAACAAGGATGCTTGCACTCCTCGAAGAACCAGAGTATCGAGATAGTGCTTGACTCAAAATTTGTGATGACGAAATAGGGAGCGTCCGCTGGGATCCAGTATAGTTCACCGGGTTTCCATTGGTGTAATGCCAGCGGTTGAGGGAGAGAGGTTTGTTATAATCGCCGAGCCAGGAATCCTTGGTGAGGAACCGTCCGGTGTCGGGGGAGTACAGTCGGGAGCGCAGATAAATTAACTTACTCACCTTACGCAGTTTTAGGTAAACTTGGCGCATGAAAAGCGGCAAACTCCTCGACCTCTACAGCGACTATCTGATCAGTGCCTTTGGGCAGACAACGGCAACCGGGCTGGCTACCCTTTTGAATGGCGAAGTCAGCCATGACCAAATGCAACGCTCGCTGGCAGGCGCGGAACAAGATTCTGCTGATTTGTGGCGGGTTGCCAAACCACACGTCCGCAAAATTGAAAGTGCGGAAGGTGTAATGATCGTAGACGACAGCATTGCCGAAAAACCATACACCGATGAGAACGATATTATCTGCTGGCACTACGACCATTCCAAACAGCGCAACATCAAAGGCATCAACTTTGTCACCAGCCTGTATCACAGCCAGGGAGTTTCTTTGCCTGTTGGGTTTGAATTGGTGCGCAAAACAGAACTCTACGTAGATCCGAAAAGCGGTAAAGAAAAACGACGCTCGAACAGAACCAAGAACGAAATATACCGCGATTTGATGGCGCAAGCCGTCAAAAACCAGATTCCTTTCAAGTATGCGCTCAATGACATCTGGTTTGCTTCTGCGGAAAACATGAATTTTGTCAAAATCACGCTCAAAAAGGAGTTTGTCATGCCGCTCAAAGGCAATCGCAAAGTATCCCTGAGTGTGGACGCCAAACAGGCAGGACGTTATCAAAGCGTGGACACGCTCGATCTGGAACCACTGAAGCCTATCGAAGTGTATCTGGAAGGTGTGGAGTTTCCGCTCCTTCTGGTCAAGCAAGTCTTCACAAACGAAGATGGTTCGACAGGCATATTGTATCTAGTCACCAGCGATACCACTCTGGATGGTAACGGGATCACCGCTATCTATCAAAAACGATGGAACGTGGAACCCTATCACAAGTCGCTCAAGCAGAATGCCTCTCTGGAAAAGTCGCCCACGCAAACCGTGGCGACCCAGACCAATCATTTCTTTGCGGCTTTGTGCGGTTACATCAAACTTGAACTGTTGAAAAGCGACACCAAACTCAATCACTTTGCTCTCAAATCAAAACTATATTTACGCGCCATTCAATCAGCCTACGCTGCCCTGCGGGAACTCAATCCCGCTCACCTCGCTGCGTAAGGTGAGTTAACTTAATGTAAGTATCATATTGTTCACCATCAAAACTGGGATAGAGGCTACAGATTCCCCGGTAACAACAAACCTTCCCCAAGCTCATTCAATTGTGTCAAAAAGCTGTCTAAAGATGGTTGGTTTATCCAGCGTATCGTTTCCCAATCTTCTTTAGTAACAGAATACAAAGCACGTCCTAAATCGGCAGGAAACACACCCGCTGCTTTTCCCTGGGCGTTCGCGATTGCATCTTGGATACTTAATCCTTTTACACAACAGAAACCCCAAATGTCCGCCAAATCTTTCGGTTCATTGCGATCAAGTAGGGCTGTAATTTTATTTGCGAGAATGTTTTCAGCGTTATCTATTCGTCCAAGGATGGGGTGCTTCTGTGTTTCTCCAACCCGTGCAGGGACATCATTGATCAATTCGATTTTTAGAACGATCTTATCTTCAATAATATTGAAGCGTGAAAACCGTTCTTCTTTTTGAATTACATCACATTTACACTGAGAGTTTAGAGCCCGCAACAACCTTTCAGTCCATAACCCAAATCGATCATCATCATTGACAAAATAGTCTAAATCATCTGAAAACCGATGTTCAAGATAACCTCGCGACGCAGCGGTTCCACCTGATAAATAGAATTCTGTATCGACTTGAGCGATAACTTTTATCACCCGGTCTTGAAAGGGATAGAGAATATCGAAGTAATATGACGAGTTATCCATTTAGAACCTCGGGATGTTTGGCTGGTAGCCAAGTAACAAGAAAGTCCAGTCCACGAATACGCCGCTGGGAGCGAACTCCTGAACGCCAGCGAGACCAATTCTCCACAAGTTGTTTGAAACCGATTAAGCGAATGATCTCTTCATAAGGCGCGTAATCTAGAAGGCGACGTGCTGCCCAATCTCTATTCAAGCGTCCCAACACTAACTTCCCTTCAAGAATATCTCGAAACTGCGCATCACTTAAGTCGTAATCCCAAACATAGGGGGAACGTTTTATGTCACTCATAGTGAGGTAATTATACACGTATGAATTCGCCTTTTTGGTGCTTTAAAATAGCGGGATCGGGTAAATTTGCATTGCTCCCGAGCAATATGATACTTACATTAAGTTAATTTATCTGCGCTCCCGACTGTACTCCCCCGACACCGGACGGTTCCTCACCAAGGATTCCTGGCTCGGCGATTATAACAAACCTCTCTCCCTCAACCGCTGGAATTACACCAATGGAAACCCGGTGAACTATACGGATCCCAGCGGACGCTCCCCTATTTCGTCATCACAAATTTTGAGTCAAGCACTATCTCGATACTCTGGTTCTTCAAGTAGTGCAAGCATCCTTGTTTCAATAGCCAACTGCTCCTCATTAACGGAAGAACAAGATGTACAATATGATCTCACAGGCTATCTTGCCCTTGCTATGACTAAACATGGGCAGGATCAAAGAGTAAAAGAAATAGCAAACCTGATAACCTCTGCTGCCCCGGCATCTACTGTTATAGCACCAGCAGGTCCAGCCATGTTGATATCCGCCTATTTGAAATTTTATAACTTGGAGGCAGGAGGGAAAGAATGGGATATCAAAATAAAGATCGGGCTAGATTTAAGTAAAGCAATTGTCTTGTGCGGTAACGGTGTTCAGAGTTGCAATTGGTTTGACTACTCATCCGTTGGAAATATTCATTTTGGCTATATCGCTGGAGTAGCAAAAATCAACTATTTGATTGCCGCAGTTGCAGGCGGATATTTAGAGCAAAGCGATTTAACTGATGAATGGAAAAATCTTCGTAGTCTTCGGCTTGATCATTGTGGATGGACATCAGGCGTCATTCTTTTTTGCGATAATCCAAACGATCAGTACGCTGTAGATTTTGGATTCGAGTTAGCAAAAAAATACCCAAATGGTATTTCAGAGGGAATACTTAAAAATGAAATGGAAACAGCCATGTATAGAGGGTTATTCGGAATGCTTCAAAAACCTCCTCTAGGATCAATTCCTGGAAATACTGTTGCTCGACCCCAAATCAATCACTATGACGCAGATCGTTTTAATCAATAGAGCGAGAATTTAATATGAACAAAAAGCAAACAATTAAGACGCTTTTTTTACTATCAATTTGCATTTTATGCGTGCTGGTATTCCAGCTTGTTGTTGGTGGTTGCTTTTGGTGGGAGTGTGTGTATAGTGGATAAGGAAATTTAGACACGAAAACGGGCATAATTAAGGTGCAGTTTCCGGAGAAAAGACCATGCCCAAAAGAAAACGTCTGTCCGCTAATCAAAAAGCACAGATTGTGCTGGAAGCCATCCGAGAAGACAAGAGCGTCGCTCAAATAGCGACCGAAAACAGCGTCCACCCAAATCAAATTCACAAATGGAAAAGCAAGCCCTGGAAGACTTTGCCCAGCTTTTCGAGGATGATCGCAAAGGGAACGCGTTCGCGAAGCCGAGCATGAAAAACAGATCAACGAACTGTATGCCGAGATTGGGCGATTGAGTGCTCACTTATCCTGGCTGAAAAAATCTGGCTTCAAATTTGAGTAGAGCAGAGCGACTGGAAATATTGAAGAAAACAACCCAGAAATGCCGCTAAAAACACAGGCAGATCTTGGGATCAGTTACTCGAGCCTGTTCTATGAGCCTGTGCCGCCCTCTGCGCGAGAATTGGCGATCAAGCGGCGCATTGATGAAATCTACACCGCCTGCCCGTTTTACGGCTCGCGCAAAATCGCAGTTCAGTTGCGCCCCGAGTTTGGTGTTGCGCGCCCCACCGTGCAAGCCTATATGCGTGAAATGGGCATTTTTGCCCTGGTTCCAGGTCCTCACACGAGTAAACCCGCCCCACAACATCAGATTTATCCGTACCTGCTACGAAACGTGACCGCCGCGCATCCCAATCACATCTGGGGCATCGACATTACCTACATTGCCTTCAGCATGGGTGGCTGTATCTCACCGCAGTTCTGGATTGGTACTCGCTATGCTGGTGGTTGGGCGCTCAGCCAAACCTTGGAGATGGAGTTCGTGTTGTCCGCGGTGGACAATGCCTTGTTCCAAGCCAAGCCCGAAATCTGGAATAGCGATCAGGGTAGCCACTTTACCAGCCCGAAATATCTGGAACGCCTTCAGCGTGAAGAAATCAAGATCAGCATGGATGGACGTGGGCGCGCCCTGGACAATATTTTCACAGAACGCTTGTGGCGCACCATCAAGTACGAAGAAGTCTATTTGCATGAATATGCCAGCCCAAAGGAGGCTTATCGCCAGCTAGCCGATTACATTCGCTTTACAATTTTGACCGTCCCCCACCCAGGCGCTGGATTACCTGACGCCCGCGCAAGTGCATGGGGCTTGCAAGCCCCATGCACTTGCAGACCAACCTTAACAAATCACTCCACCTTAAACTAACCCTTTTTCAACTTTAAAGAGTCTTATCCACCTCAGTGCCAAATAGAGACTTTCATGTTTTAGATTGGAAACTTCCTGCTTATCTATTTCCAGAGGATGCTAATTTAAGCGATATTCATATTCCTTCCGAGGCAGGGGGCGAAATAGAAATTGGAAGCCAAGATATTCATTGGAATAAAGGTAATGGTATTGCTGGTTATGATATCAACCGATATGCAACAATTAAGGATTTGTCCAAAAATAAGTTAATCAATTTGAATTTGGCTGAATGGTGTAATTCCATTCAGGGAATAGTTCGTGCGGCAACAAATTGACATTGGCTTTTTCATCAGACGTGACCTTTCGTTTTATTTCATAATGCTTTCGATCAAAATAAGCCGAGCAATGAAAGCCCGTTTCGGTTTTGCTCGTCCGAATGAACTTTAACACCGTTTCATAACTAACCAAAGGCTGTCCGGCCCAGTTTTGACTGATGACGCTGAACATCCGATGTTCAATCAAATTCCACTTTGACGCGCCAGGTGGATAATGTGTCACAGTAATGGCAATATTGAATTCATCCGCCAGTTTTTGCAAGCCAACCTTCCACAGCCAACTATCGCAGGCATTGGCTCCGCCTGCATCAGCTTGAATGAGTAGCTCTGTGAAGGCATGATAGTGTTCAAATCCAACATCCAATAGCCAACGTCGAATGACGGCAATTGCAAACTCAGCAGTCTCATGAGACACGCCAACCGCCATGTGTCCTGCGTTCTGCTGAATATCGTACACGCCATACAGAATGGCTTTGCCAATGGCATCGCTGGGAAAATCAGTTGCCAAGACTTCCAGTGGTTCTTTCCGCAACGTGCGTCCCGCGTTCCGAAATTGCCCGATTTTCTCTTTTTTCTTGCCGTCCACGCTAATTTCGGGTTGTTTTCGGTGCGAAAATCGCTCGCGCTGGCTCTTTATGTACTGCATTTGCTCGTCGCGTCGCTCATCTTTCTTGCGGCTGAGACGCTTGTGATTAACACGCAACGTGTAACCCAAGCCATGCGCCAAACGCGGGATCGTGCTATGCTCTACTTGAAAACCTTGACGCTTCAATTCTTTGGCTAGTTTGCGACTGGTTTTGTGTGTCCACTTCAAGCCCGTGATCGGGTCGCCCGCGGTGGCATCTTGCAAGAGTTTATCCAATGCTTTCAATATCTTTGGCTGTTTTTTTCAACCAGTGGTCTACCTGCTCCCGGCAGACGAATCTGTGATGGTAGTTTTTTGTTGGAGCGTTCAATCTCGCGGATACCACGCGCAATGGTTGTGCGGCTCAATCCTGTAATCTCTGCCAAATGACTTATGCCACCGCGACCTTCCTCGTTTGCCAACACACCTGCAAATCGCCGTTTATTTCTTTCGTTCAACTCCGACAGTACCCGATTAATGGCTTGGTGTCGTTTGGTTTCTTGGCTATATGGATGTAACCGACAAACCGCACATACACATTGATGAATTTCCCGATTATTTTTCTTTTGCATATTCCTTGTCCTGTGGGAGCATTCAAATGTTGTAGAAAAGGAGCCTCCGAGAAATCGGGTATAGTACCCGTAGGCAAAAACAAACGGAGGCTCCGCATGAAGTGTAGCATAGAAACCCTGAGCAAAATGACGGCGCTGTTGGTCGCAGATTTTGAAGAGCAGATGAAAACCAGCACAAGTACGAGCGTCGAAATAGAGCAAGGACTTCGAGAAACCCTTCAAAGGATTGGGCAGGAAAGTCTAGGGCAACTGCTCACGCTCAAAGACGAACACAATCAGACGACGCAAGAGGCGTGCTCATGCAGTCAAAGTGCCCGACGAATTTCGCGCCGCGAAGGGAAACTCCTGAGTGTGTTTGGGTGGATCACCTATCGGCGTTCTTATTATGGCTGCGCGCATTGTCATCGTTACTGGTACGTATTGGATGAAGAGGAAAACCTGCGGGCTGGAAGCGCCAGTGCGGTGATGAGCCGCCTGTTGAGCGTAGCCGGTGTGACCGTTTCGTTTGAAGAGGCGCAACGGCACCTACAAGAATATCTGCGGGTGGATGTTAGCATCAATACCATCCGCGCTGAAACCCAACGGATTGGAGATCTGCAAGCCGAACGGGAAAACAATGGCAGGCAGCGAGTCAGGATTTGCCCAACCTCCAACAGCGAGAAAGAGAGGCTGTTGTCCGTCCGAAACGGCTGTACGGCTCTCTGGATGGGGCCTTTGTGCCGCTGGAGGAAGGTTGGAAGGAAGAAAAAACCGTCTGCTGGTATGAAGCAGGGCAACGGTATGGCTCTGCCGAATTACGCGCTGTCAACCTGAACTACTATACCAGCCTGGAGGAAGCCAGCGTATTTGGCGAGTTGGTTTGGGCAACCGGCTTGCATCATCGTGTGGATCAAGCCGCAGAACTGGTCTTTGTTTGCGATGCGGCAACCTGGATTTGGAAGATCATCGAACACTACTCCCGTATGCCGTCCAGATTGTCGATTGGTATCATGCCTCGCCAACGTCTCCATGCCGTGTCAGAAACGCTTGCCGAACAGGAACGCGCGCCTTGGCTTGAGCACATCAAAGCCGCCCTGTGGGAAGGCGAGGTTCAGAAGTCATCCAAATACTTCAAGAGACGTTCAACAGGCATCCCTCTTCTGAACTCATCCAAAGTGCCATCACTTATTACCAGAATAATCAAACCCGCATGGCTTATGCCCATTTCGAAAGCAGGGCTATTTTATTGGCAGCGGCACAGTCGAAAGCGCTTGCAAGCAGATTGTTTCTTTACGCTTGAAACGCCCAGGAGCGCGTTGGACTAAGGATGGCGCCTCTGCGGTCGCCAAGGCTCGCGCCGCTTGGATTAGCCATCATTGGGACGCTTTACCTCTGGCTGCTTGATTCTACAGAATTTGAATGCTCCCACTGTTGACTGTCCACTGACCGAGACCAGCCGATTGGCGGAATCATAGACATAGGTATTCGTCCCATCACTGAGGAGGTTGCCGTTATCATCGAAAGTGTAGTTGACTCCATTCACGCTTGCAAGTCTGTTCGCGGCATCATACTGATCACTGATAACTGATCACTGGCAATTAATCTGTTTCCAATCACATCACGCCCCCATCCCCAATCCCGCCATCCAAAATGGAGTAAAATTATCCAAACCGACAGACCAACATCAACATAGAAGGCGAGGCTTGCATGTTCGTCACCAAAAACCTTTATCAGAACGACGATCAATGGAAGGATGTCCCGCTCGGCGCATCGGGAGAAAGCACCATCGGCAAGTGGGGATGTTTGCTGACCTCGGCGGCAATGATGCTGAACGGCATTGGCTACAACGAAACCCCGGTCACCGTCAACGACAAAATGAAGGCGCGCGGCGGGTTTCAGGGGTCGCTCTTCATCCCCAGCGTCCTGCCATACATCTGGCCCAACTGCGTCTACCGCGACATGCAGAACTGCGAGACCACGCCCGCGCCCCTCGCCCAGATTGACGCGGCAGTCGCCGCAGGCAAACCCGTCATATTACAGGTGGACTGGAACAAACAAGCCGGGCTGCAAACCCACTTCGTCCTCGTCAAGGAAAAAAAGGGCGAAGACTACATCATCTACGACCCCTACAAATACGGCGGCGACTCGCCCGATAAAGACGTCCTGCTCACCGCGCGTTACAAATACAACGGCGCAAAACTCGCCACCGAAATCAGCGCCGTGCTATGGTTCGACAGCTACAGCGTCAACGCCCCCGAACCGCCCAAGAAAACAACAGTCCCCGTCCCCGCCGAAAAATTCATCCTCTACGCCGCCGAAGACGACCTGGCGCTGAGAGCCGAACCCGCCGTCACCGGCTATCTTTGGAAGCGCATGATGATGAACACCGAACTCATCAGCCTCGAAGATAAGGCAAAAGCCAAAGCCAAGATCGGCGTGCAGGGACAATGGATTCAAGTCCAGGACCCGAAGGGCGACCAGGGCTATGTCGCCGCCTGGTACGTATCGGATAAAAAAGCAACCCCCGCCTCTTCTTCGACGCCCAAGCCTGGCACGGCACCCACGCCTTCGCCCGCGCCGACACCGGGTTCTGCCCCCACCCCCGGCAAACCGACTCCCGCCCCCGTCCCCGCCGGCGCTTTGGCTTTATACCCCACCGCGCAGATAACGCTGCGCAGCAAACCCACACAATCGCCGGATAATGTGCTGCGCTACGTCGAAACCACCGAACAACTCATCAGCCTCGACCCCGCCAACGAAGCCATCAAAAAGGTCGGCGTGCAGAACCAATGGATCAAGGTCCGCGATGCGGGCGGCAGGGAGGGCTACGTCGCCGCATGGTTCGTCAAATACGCCGGCGGCTCCACCGCTCAGACGGGATCGACGACTTCATCCTCAGGCGGAGCGGTCAAAGTGCGGACGACAGCCGAAGCCGTAACGCTGAGAAGCCAACCCGTCGTCAGCGATGCGACCCTCGTCAAACGGGTACCGATCAACCACGAGTTCACCATCACCGAAGCGGGGGGCGAATCCAAGATCGGCGCGAACAATCAGTGGATCAAGGTCAAGGATGCGGCGCACGAAGGCTACGTCGCCGCCTGGTTCGTGACGCGTTAGGAGACAACATGGAAACCCCAACCGAAACCAAAGCCCCCATCCTCGAAGTCGCCTGGCGCAAGTTCGCCCAATACGACGACACTGCCGTAAGAAGAACCGCCTCCTTCACCCGCCTGAGAAGGTCGATCCTGATCTTCGGCGTGCTGGCAACTTTATTGTCCATCCTGACCACCATCTACCCGGCTGAATTCCCCCGCCTCGGTTCCTTCATACTAAAGATTTTGCTGGTGGCATCCCCGATCATCGCATCGGTGCTTGCCGCCATCGGGAATGAGTACTACTCCACCGGCGACTGGCTGGTGGCAAGAGCGGGCGCGGAAGAGATTCTGCGCGACATGTACCTGTATCGCACGATCTTGAAGGGCAACCCCAAACGCCGCGAATGGCTGGAGCGCAGGCTTGCCCGCGTGCAGCGCGCCGTCTTCCGCGGCATGAACGGCGAACTGGTGATGGAGACCTTCAAGGGTAATGTGCCGCCCAAACCGCGCTTCTTTCCCGAAGAACCCGGCAACGACAGCGGCTTCAGCGACCTGAGCGGCGAGGAATATTTCAAATACCGCCTCGAGAACGAATTGCACTGGCACGAAAAGAAGATCATCGGCAAGCAGCGGGAACGCTTCCGTTTGCAGGTCTCGATCTATTTGATGGGCGCGTTGGGCGCGATCATCGCCGCGATTGCGACCTTCGGCGATACGTATTCCAACCTCGCCATCTGGGTCGCGCTGACCGCCTCGCTGACCGGGGCGCTCTCGGTCTGGCAGACGTTGAAAAACCTCGAACAGGTCGTGCGCAATTACAGCAAGGTCATCATCGAACTCGGCATCATCTCGGATCACTGGAAAAACCTGACCGCCGACGAACGATTGCAAAGCGAAGTCAACCGCATGGTGCAGGGAACCGAAAACATCCTCTGGAGCCGCAACGTCGAATACATCAAATCGATGCAGGAAGCCATGCGCGACGCCAGCCTCGACAAGGAAGCCGAACTGATCAACAACGTCGTCGCCGAACAGCGCGAAGCCGACGCCCGCTTCAAGCAGTCGTTGACGGACTCCATCGTCAACAAAACCTCGGAAGAGTTGGATAAAGTCACTGCCGACCTGAGCGACCGCTTCGAAGAAATTCTCGGCACCCTGGCAGAAGAAGCCTCCTCGGACGTGGTCCAGGCGGAACTGGCTTCGATGCGCGAGGCGATCCAGGAATTCAGCGAACAAATCGCGCAGAAATTCGGTCTGTCGAGTCGGCTCGACTCGATCCGCGAAGAATACAAGGATGTGGACGTCGGCAGCGCCACCCCGCGCGGCGTGCTGAACGACCTGCTTTCACGCTACCCGAAAACAGAAGAAGTGAAGGGTTGACCATCCATGACCGAGACAAGCGAAACTAAAAAAACAGACCTGGCGGGCAATCCCATTCCCGTTCCGCCGGTCACGCCCTCAGGCGAAACGCCCGCCGCAAACCAGCCGCCCGAACAGGCTGCCAAACCCAAAGAAGAGCCTTCTGCCAGCGAAGCAAAATCCCGCCGCAGCGATCGGGACGACGACGACGATTCCGGCAGCGGACGGGAGCACCGCGCCCTGCGTCCCGAAGTCAAGCCCCATTGTTTTGTGGTCATGCCCTTCGGCAAAAAGAAGAACGCCAACGGCGACCCCTACGACTTCAATACCATCTACAAGGTTTTGATAAAGCCCGCCATCGAGGAAGCCGATTTCGAAGCCTCCCGCGCCGACGAAGCGACCGAGTCCGGCGACATCCTGACCGACATGTTCCAGGAACTGCTTCTGGCGGATATGGTCGTCTGCGACATGAGCATCGACAACGCGAACGCCTATTACGAGCTGGGCATCCGCCATGCATTGAGAAAAAGAGGCGTGGTTCACATCCAGGCGGGACGCGCCTATATGCCCTTCGATGTCTTCAACGTGCGCACCCTGCCCTATCACATCACCCCCGAGGGCGTGCCCGACCCGGAGCATATCAAGAACGATATCAAATCCATCGCGCGCCTGTTGCGCGATACCTGGGCTTCCGACCGCGACGCCGTCCACAGCCCGATCTACAACCTGCTTTCAGGTATGAAGGAACCGGATCGGAAAAGCCTGAAAACGCCGCTCGCCACCGGCTTCTGGCGCGAATACGACGAATGGAAGGACCGGGTCACAGTTGCCCAGCGCGATAAACACATCGGAGATATCCTTCTGCTGACGCAGGAAATCAAAAACCCGCTTATCCGCGAAGAGGCGATTGCCGAGGTCGGCGGCGCGCTTGCCAAACTCGGGCGGAACGAACTTGCGCTCAACCAATACCGCGAAGGCATCTCGGTCAACCCCGGCAATCTCGAATTCCGCCGCGAGGAGGCATTCCACCTCAACCGCGTGGGGCGCGTCAACGAAGCCATCGTCAAACTCGAGGGCATCCTGAGCGATTACCCAAAAGACACGGTCTCGATCTCGTACCTGGGGCGCATCTATAAGGAGATGTGGACGAACTCATGGAGCCGCATCTCGAACAAAACAAAACGCGTGAAGACCGCCTTCGACACCTATCACTGGCTGATCAAATCCATAGACATCTACCTGAAAGGCTACCGGATCGACCTGCGCGAAAACTACCCCGGCATCAACGCCTACACGCTTTCCGTGCTCGCCACCCACCTGGCAGACAAGTTCGACAGCAAAAAGAATCCCGACCCCGATATCACCCGCATCCGCAAACTCATGCCGGGGCTGCGAGACACGCTTGAATTCAGCCTGGAAAGCGCGCTCGCTCTCGAACAGGATGGCGGCGATTACTGGTCGCTCGTCTCCATTGCAGACCTGCGCCTGCTCACGTCAAACGATCCTTCCGAGGTCATCCGCTCCTACCGCAAAGCCATCACCGCCCTCAGGCGCGACCTCTTCTCGCTTCGTTCCTCGCTCAGCCAACTGGAGACCATAAAACTTCTCGGCATCCGCACGGAGTTCGTTTCGAAATGCATCGACCTGATCGAAGACGAGATCAAGCAAGCCTCCGCCGGCGACACAGGAAACGTGCCAGATAACGACCGCCCCGGCTCGAAAGCCACAGGCGGGCGGGCCTTGATCTTCGCCGGGTACATGGTGGACTACGCCGGAAAGGACAAGAAGGTCTTCACGCCGGATAAGGAAGGCGAAGTCCGGCAGGAGATCCGCAAACGGGTCGAAAAGTTCGAACCCGGTTCGCAGGACCGGGCGTTCGTAGCCGGGCTTTCAGCGGGCAGCGAGATCATCTTCGCCGAAGTCTGCGCCGAAGCGGGCATCAAGGTCAAGGTCTTCCTGCCCCACAACGAATCGACATACATCCGCAAATTCGTATCGCCGGGGGGCGAAGCCTGGGTGGACCGCTTCTACAAGATCAAGAACCACCAGCTTGTCGATGAGATCTATCAAACTGAACACCTGGGCGACCCCGGGGAGGGCGATAACCGCTACGAACGCAACACCCGCTGGGCGTTGTACTCCGCGCTCGGGCGCGTGGGCATCGAGAACATGCGCCTGATGGTCGTTGCCAACGAATTTACCTTCGACACAAAAGACCGCGATGTGGTGATGACCCGTTACGCCATCGACCTGATGCGCAGCCTGGGCGGCGTGGTCGAGGAATTCATCAACCCGTCGAAATACATCTACAGTGTGATCGATACCGCCCTCGAACGCATGATCCAGCAGGAAAGCTCGAAGAAAAAGGTGCTGGATAACGTTCAACTCATGAAAAAAGGACAAGTCAAGAAAAAAGGTTCCTGATAAATGAGACCCGTCGTTCAATCGACGGGTCTCATTTTTTTCAAAACCTTTTCCTTCGGGTAACACCAGATCTCGCCCATCACGCCCCGCGCAAGATAAAAATCCCCGGCGCGCGCCGCCTCGATCCCTTCAAGCGTATGCACAATGACCATTTTATCCTCATCCCCGCCGGTAACATCCACCAGCGGCGCAAGCAGAATCACCGCCCGCTTCACGCAAACCCCCGGGCGGATGATCTCGTACGTCTCCTCGAAGATGCCTTTTTCGATGGGCCAGCAATCGGCAGGCGCATCCGCCTCACTGACAAGATAATCGCCATGGGTCGCGGTCAGCAGCCCGCCCCACGGGGTTACGATCTCCTTCGTCTGCGGCTCATCGGGCGCGGGCAGAAAAACCGTCACGCGCCGCTCGTCCGTCATGCGATACGCCCTGAAGTTCAAACGCTTCAGCGCCTCGTCGCCGGAATGAAGTTCGATCTGCATCTCCATTACGCTCTCCTTGAATCTCTTTGCGTAATTTTAACTCACCTTACGCAGTTCTCCCTTCAGATTGTCACCCTGAGTGGAGCGAAGGGTCTCTGGGACAGTCGTAGAACTGCTTCGCTTCGCTCCAAAGAAACAAGGGGTTTTCAAACCCATTTGCCGCAGATTTCGCAGATTGACGCGGATTTTTAAAAACAATTCGCGAAAATTCTCGCGTAATCCGCGGCTGAATCTCTTGTTTCCTTCTCTTGGAACGGCGTTCCTTCCCGCCGTGGACTTACTCAGCATGACATCGCGCGTATGGTGAGATTTTAATATAAAATCACACCATCATGAACAAACTCATTGTCATCGTCGGCGCAAGCGGGGTCGGCAAAACCACGCTGATGAACGCCCTGACCTCCAAATATGAATTCGCCGTCGCCTACGAGCAGCACGACGCGCGTCCATTTCAATCGCTCTTCAAACAGGATCCAAAATACGCGCTCGCCAACCAGTTGGATTATCTTCTGCTGCGGGCGGAACAGGAACGCGAATTAAGAGCGGCGGCTCGCCCCGGCTTGATGGACGGCGGACTCGACCTCGACTTTTACGGATTCACGCGCCTCTTCCACGCCCGGGGCTGGCTCAGCGCTGCCGAGTTTGACCTGTGCCGCAGGCTTCACTCATTAATCCGCCAAACGCTGCCGCCGCCTGACCTCATCGCGCATCTTCGCGCCGACTCCCAAACCGTCGGCGGGCGGCTCGCTTCGAGGAACAGGATCAACATCGCGTCGGCGCAGGATACGGAGCAATTAGAGTCGTACATCGCCGAATGGTTGAATCCGCTCCCGGAGTCGAAAATCCTGCGGCTGGATGTTTCCAAAGAGGGAAAAGAATATCCGGTCAGTGTTCCGCTTATTCTTGATAGAATAAAACAAACCGTCCCGAAGGCTGCTTGATAAACCATGCCCGATTTGCAAAACCCTTCGGGACGTTCTACATGGAAAAGACTCATGGAAAACATTGACGAACTGAAGCGCCGGACGACCGGCGAGCCAAAATATAAATTATCGAACGCGAACGTATTCGTCTCGCCGGGCGGGTTTCATTACATTGACCATCTCGACCCGGTGGCGGAGATTTCGCCGGAGATCGACGGCAGCGGGCTGACCGAAGCCGAGGTGGCTTATATCGAGAAGTCCCTGCAATCGAACCCGGAACGGCTGGAAAAGCAGGTTGCGGCGGCGCGGCGTCACGGCGGTATTTCGGGGAGGAAGGCGCTCGACATCGGCTGCGGCGGCGGCTTGTTCCTGGCCGCGTTGAAACGCGAAGGCGCGGAGGTGTTGGGGATCGAACTCAGCGACAGCCGCGCCCATTACTCAAAGACCAAACACGGGTTCGAAGTCGTCAAGCGCCCCATCGAAGACGCGTATTGGAAAGGCTCTGCGGGCTCCTTCGATATCGTCACTCTTTGGGATGTGATCGAGCATGTCAATTATCCGCAGGCAACCTTGAATGCGGCGGCTGCGATGCTCACGCCCGGCGGCGTGCTGTTGATAGATACCCCCTGCCGCGACGCCTTCTACCATCGCTTCGGCGAACTTACCTATCGTTCGAGCGGCGGCAGGTTTCCGACTTTTCTCAATGCCATGTATTCGGCGAAACCGTTCGGTCACAAACAGATCCTTTCGCTGGCTGAAATGCGCTCCCTGCTCGAAACCGCGGGGCTGGAGGTGGCGGAGTTGAATCGCTTCCACGAACTTTCCTTCCCCTACGGTTTTTATTTGAAGAAACTGGTCGGCTCGGAACTGCTTGTAAAAATCCTGCTGCCCTTCGTCCATTTATTCTTTATCGTCTTCCCCATCCGCAACAAGATGCTGGCGGTTGGCCGGAAGGTCGGCGGGTAGCGCGCAAGCAGAACTTAAGGAGACCGTAATTGGAAATCGTGTGCAAGCAAAATATATCAGGCATGGAGTCGGCGGCGCAGTGACGCCGCCGTTGGCGCCAGCGGCATTTTTTGACTTTCGAGCAAAATCGGGAGGTTTTGCTGTCCGAACTTACAACCTTTGCTTGCACACTGAAAATCGGAAGTTCTGCTTCCGGGCAATGTGTTTGGTAAAATAGCGGCATTCATTACAAGAAAAAACCCGAGGAGAAATATGTTCGACCTTTCCTGGCTCTCAGACCCTGAATCCTGGGTCGCATTGCTGACGTTGATCGCGCTTGAACTGGTGCTGGGTGTGGACAATGTAATCTTCATTTCCATCCTTTCCGGCAAACTGCCGCAGCAGGACCAGCAGCGCGCACGCACGACCGGCATCGCCCTGGCGGTCATCACCCGTATATTGCTTTTGCTTTCCCTTTCGTGGATCATCAGCCTCGAAGAGCCGTTCTTCTTCCTGCCCTGGCTCGGCGGCGAAACGATCGGCATCTCGGGGCGCGACCTGATCCTGATCGCCGGGGGTCTCTTCCTGCTCTGGAAAAGCACGCATGAAATCCACGACAAACTGGAAGGGAAGGAAGGGCACGCCTCGGCAAAAGTCAGCGCGACATTTACCAGCGTCATCGTCCAGATCATGCTGCTGGATATTGTCTTTTCGCTCGACTCGGTCATCACCGCCGTCGGCATGGTGGACCACATCCTGATTATGATTATCGCCGTCATCGTTGCCGCATTCGTGATGATCTTCACCGCAAAGCCGATCGGCGATTTCGTCGAAAAACATCCCACCATCAAAATTCTCGCCCTGAGTTTCCTGCTGCTGATCGGCTTCACCCTGATCGTCGAAGGCCTGCATCAGCACATCCCCAAAGGCTACGTTTATTTCGCGATGGGCTTCTCGGTCTTCGTCGAAATGATCAACATCCGCGTCCGCGACCGGCAGGTCAAACCGGTCAACCTGCGCGACCCGTACAAGGAAGCAAAAACCGAGTTGGCGGCGGTTGAGGCGAAGGGCAGCCGGTCTGTAAAAACAAAATCCCCCGCTCGAAAATCGAAGGCAAAGCGATAACCCCATCCGAAAAAGACCGTCCCGAAGTTTTTTACGCCAACCTTCGGGACGTTTTTCATTCCGCCCGATACGCGCCGGTCTTATCCGGTTTCGTGATCAGGGACCTGGTTTCGATCCCCCGCTCGGCAAAAACACTGGCGATCTGCTTTCTTGCGGTCTCTGCTTCCTGCTGCGGAACGAAGGCAATGATCGAAGGTCCCGCGCCGGAAAGCGCCGCCGCCCCGAATTGTTTCGCCGTCTTATACGCCGCCGCGCCGCCTGAAATATGCTTTAACCGGTAGGGCTGATGGATACGGTCGTCCATTACCTTTCTCAGAAGGTCCAGGTCTCCCCGGCGCAGGGCGTCTGTCACCAGGACCGAACGCCCGATATTGTGGATCGCGTCGGCGCGCGAGACCGACCTGGGTAACACCGCCCGCGCTGTTTTTGTCAGCCATTCCACCAGCGGCTTGACGACCACCACCGTCCACTCGGGGAGTTCGTATTTTCGCCACATGATCTCATCGCGCGCGGTGACAGAGACAACCAGCCCGCCGAACAAAGCCGGGGCGACGTTATCGGGATGTCCCTCCATCTCGGTCGCAAGTTTCAACAACGCCGGGTCATCCATCGGCCTGCCAAGAATCTCGTTTGCGCCGAGCAGCCCCGCCACAATTGCCGCCGCGCTCGAACCAAGTCCGCTGCTCATCAGGATGTTGTTACAGGTTGATATACGGACGCCCTCCATCCTCTTCCCGCAAACTTCGTGGAGTCTTGCGTAGGCTTTTGTGAGCAGGTTTTTATTGCCCTTGTTCAACTTTTCCGCGCCCTCCCCGCTCGCCTGATATTTCAATCCTTCCCATTTTTCGAAACTGATCTCGTTCCAAAGGTCGAGCGCAAGCCCCATGCAGTCGAAACCGGGACCGAGGTTGGCGGATGTGGCTGGCACGCGTATTTTTAACATGCGGCACATTATAATCGGCGCATAAGCGTAACCGGCGACTGTTATCGCCAAATCGCGCGATAGAGATCGCGCATTACGCAGGAAGCGCCATGACCTATCAAGGATTGATACATCATTACAGGCAGTATCTCGACCTGCCCGCCCATACCCGGACGATCACCCTGCTCGAAGGGAACACGCCCCTCATCCCCATGCCGCGGCTGGGGCGCGACCTCGGCTGCGAGCTATTCGTCAAGTTCGAGGGATTGAACCCAACCGGCTCGTTCAAAGACCGCGGCATGACCGCCGCCATCAGCGAAGCCGCCGGGCGCGGGGCGAAGACCGTCATCTGCGCTTCGACGGGGAACACTGCCGCGTCCGCCGCCGCCTATGCCGCCCGCGCCGGGCTGCGCTGCATTGTGCTGATTCCCGAAGGCAAGGTGGCGGTGGGCAAACTCGCTGGAGCGGTCGCCTACGGAGCGGAGGTGATTCAAATCCAGGGTTCGTTCGACGACGCGCTTTCGCTGGTGGTGGAGATCACCCAAAAGACGCCCATCGCCCTGGTGAACTCGATCAATCCCTATCGCATCGAGGGGCAAAAGACATCGTCGTTCGAGATCTGCGATGCGCTCGGCTCCGCGCCGGATTGGTTATGCCTGCCGGTCGGCAACGCCGGAAACATCACTGCCTATTGGGCGGGTTTCAAACAATACCAAAAGGGACTCCCACAAATATTGGGTGTGCAGGCGGAAGGCGCGGCTCCGCTCGTGCTGGGACATCCCGTCGAAAAACCGGAGACGGTCGCCACGGCGATCCGCATTGGAAAACCGGCAAGGGGCGAACAGGCTCTAGAAGCGGCGCACGAGTCGAAGGGGAGAATCATCGCCGTATCGGATGCGCAGATTTTGGATGCGCAAAAAATCCTCGCCGCCGAGGGGGTCTGGGTCGAACCGGCATCTGCGGCGGGAGTGGCGGGCCTGGTCGCAGAGACAGGCTCGGGCGCGTTTGAAGCGAAGGGCGGGAGAGTCGTCGTCGTCTGCACAGGGCATGGGATGAAAGACCCGTCCATCATCGCCGAATCGTTCAAGGCTCCGCGGGTCATTCCGGCGGATTATCAAACTTTATTCGAAAGCATCGGAGGCTGAAATGTCCATTGTTACCGTTCTCACCGATTTTGGGACCGACAACGAATTTGTCGGCGTGATGAAGGGCGTGATCTACGGGATCGCGCCAGACGCCAAAATCGTAGACCTGACGCACAATATTCTGCGGCACGACGTCCGCGAAGGCGCGATTTCGATCTGGCGGGCGTATCCATATTTCCCGCAGGGCACGGCGCATGTCTTTGTGGTGGACCCCGGCGTGGGTACGAGGCGGCGTCCCATCGCGGCGCGCATTCACGGGCAATATTTTGTCGGTCCGGATAACGGCTTGCTGACGCCCATCATCGAAGATGCGGAAAGGGACGGCAAACCGGTCGAGATCGTCCACCTGCAAAACCAGAAATACTGGCTCGAAAAAGTCAGCCGAACCTTCCACGGACGCGATGTCTTTTCGCCGGTGGGGGCGCATCTGGCAAACGGCGCATCGTTGGAAGATATGGGCGCGGTCATCACCGATCCGGTGCGGTTGAATTTACCCAAACCCGTCAAGGTCGCAAACGGATGGGAGGCGCATATCAGCGTGATCGATTCCTTCGGCAATATGACCCTCGACCTGCCCGCCGCGGCTCTCGATGGAAGGACGGATGTCCTCTTTCGCTTGAAGGGCGTCGCGGTATCGGGCATTGTCGAGTCGTATGGGCATAAGTCCGTCGGCGATCTCGTCGCCGTGGTGGATAGCGAAGAGTACCTGGAAATTGCAGTCGTCAACGGAAGCGCCAAAGAAAAATTAAATGCCGCAGTCGGCGATATGGTAGAAGTCGTTTTTTCCGGGTAAAATAGGCGCGATGCCTGAAAAACCACTCGTCATTGACAGCCTGACATTCAAATATAAAACCCGCCCTGAACTGGCTCTGGAGGACGTTTCCCTGGAGTTGAAACAGGGCGAGTTGCTATTAATCGCCGGTTCGAGCGGATGCGGCAAGACGACCCTGGCGCGCTGCATCAACGGCTTGATTCCGCGCAGTTACCGGGGGGAACGCAGCGGAAAGGTGTTATTGCATGGGCGCGAAGTCGCCGACATGCCCATCCCCGAGATGGCGCAGGTGGTTGGCACGCTCCTGCAGGACCCGGAGCGTCAGATCGTCGCCAGCAATGTTTTCAACGAGATCGCATTCGGACCCGAAAACCTGGGTCTGCCGCGGGGCGAGATCATATCCAGGGTCGATCAGGCATTGAGCCGCCTCAAACTCGAATATTTGCGCGAACGCGAAACCTTCAACCTCTCTGGCGGGGAAAAACAGAAGGTGGCTTTGGCGGGCGTGCTGACGATGAACCCGTCCATTCTGCTGTTGGATGAACCCCTCGCCTCTCTCGACCCCGCGTCTGCTCATGAAGCCCTGGAGGTTTTCCGCAGCCTGGCAGACGAAGGCAAAACGGTCATCCTGGTGGAACATCGGGTCGAGGACGCCATCGAAGCGAAACCCGACCGCCTGCTTTATATGGAAGAGGGTCGGATCAAGTACCTGGGTCCGATCACAGACCTGCCGAAGGAAATAGACCACACCCAGGTCAAACTCCCGGCGCCGTGGGTGGTGCGGAGGGTTAAGGCGCAGGGTGCAACCGTCAAGGAACCGCCCAAGCCTCCTGTTCAGGAGCGCGGCGATCCGTTGGTTGTCTTTGAAGATGTCAGTTTTCGATACGACTCCGACCTGCCCTTCATTCTGGAAAATGTCAATCTCAAAATCTTCCCCGGCGACCTGATCGCCGTACTGGGACCGAACGGGGCGGGAAAGTCAACGCTGGTAAAACACGCCATCGGGCTGCTCAAACCGACCAGTGGACGGGTGCTGGTCGAAGGACAGGACACCCGCAAGTTAAGCGTGGCGCAAATCGCCCGCACGCTTGGCTACGTATTCCAAAGCCCCACGCACATGTTATACGCGCCAACCGTCCAGGAGGAACTGGAGTTCGGACCGAAGAACCTCGCATACGACCCGATGCTCATCCCGAAATTCGTAAACGAGAGTCTTTCCACGGTCAACCTGAACGGCTTTGCGGAATATCCGCCGCTGGGGCTTTCGTTCGGCCAGCAAAAACGGACGACGATCGCGGCTGTCCTGGCAATGCGCTCCAAGATCCTCATCATGGACGAGCCGACCGCCGGGCAGGATTTTGCAAACTACACCCATTTCATGAATACCATGTGCGATGTCTCGGAAGACGCGCAATCGGTGCTTTCGGCAAACTTCGCCGCAACCCTTTTCATCACCCACGACCTCGACCTTGCCGTGACCTACGCCAACCGCGCCCTGCTGTTCGGCGACCGGCGCATTATTGCAGACGGCAAACCGCAGGATGTGTTGAAGGATGAGGAGCTCTTACTCAAATACCGGGTGAGACCCACCTCGCTTCTTCGTCTTAACCTAAGCCTGCTCCCGCAAACCGGAAGGTTTCTCCCCGCCGAATCCTTGGCGGCGTATGCTCCGTGAGTTTCCCTGTAACGCGAAAGCGCATACAGGGTTTAAGTTACAGGGTCAGCGTTCGTTCAAATTTGATCTATCAAAAAGGAGAGAAGTCATGAACAATAGTAGCACTTGGGAATTCGGAACCCGCCAGGTTGTATACGGCGCGATTGGCGCGGCGCTGTACGGCGTGCTTTCGTGGGCATCCAACTTCGTACCCCTGCCCGCCGCGGGGAACGTCACCTTCCGCCCGGCGGTGGCTGTGTTGATCTTCTTCGGCGTGGCGTATGGTCCGTGGGTCGGGTTCCTCGCCGGCTTCATCGGCAACACGCTCGGCGACGCCATCAGCGGCTGGGGCTTTTTCTGGAACTGGAGCGTCGGCAACGGTCTGATGGGTCTGGTTGCGGGTCTGGTCGCGGCGCAGATCAAGGACTTCCGCGCGCAGGGCGACATCGTCAAGGCGGTCATTTACGGCATCGTTGGCGTGGCGGTCGGCATGTTGTTCGCATCATTCACTGAAATGATCACAAGCGGCATCGACTTCAACACCGCGCTGGTTGGGTACTTCGTCCCGGCGTTCATCGGCAACGCGGTCGTCACGGTCATCCTGGTGCCCATTTTGATGATCGCATTCGCAGCGGTCGCTTCGAGAAGAGGCCGCTAACCAGCCATGTTGGTCACCTGGAAGTACCGCCCGCGTAACACCTTCATTCAACGCCTCGATCCGCGCACACGTCTGCTCTTTTTCTTCTGCGTGATCTTCGGCTTGACCCTTCCGGACATCTGGGACTACCGCGTAATCCTTCCGCTCTTTGCGATGTCGCTGACCCTGTACCTGCTTGCCCGCATCGAATGGAAGGACGTTAAGCGCGTCTGGCTGTTCATTTTTGTCCTGGTGTTCATGATCGTGGGGTTGAATGCCCTGCTTTCCGGGCGCGGCGGTCCCGCCTCGGTGACCAACACTGCATCGCCTGTCGTTTTTGAGGTCCTGGGGATTGATGTGACCATCGCCAAGATCTGGTTCGCCCTCACGCAGGTTGTGCGCATGATTACCATGACCCTGCTGGCAATCCCGATCCCCTACACGATGGACCCCAATATCTACGGGACGGCTTTCCGCAAACTGGGCTCCTCAGACAAGGTCTCCTTCACCATGGACCTGGCGTTCCGATTCCTGCCGACTTTTGCGCGCGACTTCACCATCACCATGGATTCGCAGCGCGCACGCGGGTATGAGTTGGAAAAGGTCAAGGGCGGAATTGCCTCGCGTTTGCGCAAGCTGGCGCCATTGATCATCCCTGTGGTGATGCAATCCACGGTGACGGGCGAAGAAGTGATCGACGCCATGGATTTGCGGGCGTTTGGCACCAATCCGCGCACGTGGATCAAGGCGGACGACCTGCGTTATAAATTTGCCGATTACATTATGCTTGGGCTGGCATTGATACTTTTAGTGGGAGGGTTTGTCCTGCGCTTCGGGCTTGGCATTGGCGAATTCTTCATCCCCGATTTTTTCACCAACCTGTTCCTGTAAAAGGGTTGGGGTAAGACCAAACAAAAAGCGCCGCTTCAGGAACGGCGCTTTTTGTTTGGCAGGGGTATGTTTCAAATGAGTCGAAAGGAAGAACGTCCCGAAGGTTTTTCCGAGAGATTGTGCCGCTTTTACGACCCCTCGGGACGGTCTCAACTGAAATCGAACACATCCATTTGGCAGGCTCGTTTACCTGCGGCAGATGATCCTGGTTATTTGAAGACACCCCGCGGGTAGGTCTCACCGGCTGCGACTTTGAAATTAAGGTGGTTCTGCTCCGGCGCGAAAACACATGTGGCAAAATCTGTGAACGCGCAGGGCGGGTTGTAGGCTTTGTTGAAGTCGAGAAAGATCCTTCCATCCGGCTCCACATCGGCGATGAGATAGCGCCCTGTGGGAAAGGTTTCTGTTTCGCTGGTGGGGTCCCAAAAGCGGAGGAACAGCGTGCCGTCATCCTCTTTGTTGATATCCAACTGATGGGTGGCGCCGCCCAGCACAAAGGTGACATAGCCTTCCACTGGAAATTCCGCCCGTTCGCCGGTGAGGTCGGGGAAGTAAGCCATTTTGGGGCGGTCGTAGGCGGTAAAAACCGCGGGGACCCGATACGCTTCATCGATGTCGAACCAGGTGCGGGCGGGGAAGGTGACGCGTCTTTCGTCCTGGTTATCCCACAACCGGACTCCCATCCGGTTTCCGCGTTGGATCACAACCAGCTGCAATCCTTCAAGTTTGACGAAACTGGGGTTTTCCGCAACGTCGGGTTCGAGAATGGAAAATTCAACCGGGGCGTCGCCAACCATCACTTTTTGACCGGGATTGGTTCTCAGCGTTACCGACCTGCCGTTGAACTCGAATTGCCCCACCACGGGGGGCACGCGGGCCGGCAGTTGAACCTCGCTGGCGGGGTCCGAGCCGAACTGGTTCCTGCCCAGTTTCAGCCAGAAGAGACCCGCCAATGACAGCCAGTTATTATCCTTGCGGATGTTCGCATCGCGTTCCCCGCGCCAATCGTTGATCGCCTGCCTGTATGTTTTTTCTGCCATATTCCAAAATTATACCAAAGCAAATTTGCGCGGGCGGTGGCTTTCATTTTTGATAAAATGAAAACAAACGCATCAAGGAGCAGAGCATGGGTTTGAAACCGGATCATTGGATTCGCAAAATGGCGCTGGAACAGGGGATGATCGAGCCATTCGTGGACAGGCAGGTGCGCGAGGGCGTGATCTCCTACGGGGTTTCGTCCTATGGGTACGACGTCCGCGTGGCGAACGAGTTCAAGATCTTTACGAATGTGTTTTCGGCAACGGTGGACCCCAAACATTTCGATACCGCTTCGATGGTGGATTTTACCGGGGATGTATGCATTGTGCCGCCAAATTCCTTCGCCCTGGCAAGAACGGTGGAGTACTTCCGCATCCCGCGCAAGGTGCTGACGGTCTGCCTTGGGAAATCGACGTATGCAAGATGTGGGATCATCGTGAACGTGACGCCCTTCGAACCCGAATGGGAGGGCTTTGTCACCCTCGAAATCTCGAACACCACCCCGCTGCCCGCCAAGATCTATGCCAACGAAGGGCTGGCGCAGGTGCTTTTCTTCGAGGCGGATGAGGAATGTGAAATCTCATACGCCGATAAAAAAGGCAAGTACCAGAAACAGCAGTCCATCGTCCTGCCGAAGTTGTAACAGCCGCGTTGAACCAGGAGCATTGCCATGACCCACATTCGCACGGATGAAAGCATCCTCAACGAGATCGAATCGATTCAAAGGAGGATGATGCGGGTCATGGTCCACCTGACCGCCATCGGCAACCCGCAGGTCTCCTCCATCAACCTGGAACTGACCCAGGCAGTGCGGAACCTCGAACAACTCGGCAAGGATGCGCGCGAACGCTTCAACCTGCAAAGACAGCGGATCGAAGCGCTGGCGGGCGTGGGCAGCGTCATCAATTCGTCGCTGGGCAGGGAACGCGTGCTGAACGAGGTCATGGATACGCTGATCGTCCTGATGAATGCCGAACGCGGATTCCTGATGCTCAAGGAGGAGAGCGGCGACTTTCAGGCGCAGATCGCGCGCGACAAGAAACATAACAACGTCAACAAGGAAGAATTCGCCATCAGCAAGAGCATCGTCCGCCAGGTGTTGGACAAGGGCGAGGCGGTGCTGACCACCAACGCGAAGGAAGACCCGCGCTTCGAACAGCAAGCCAGCGTGGCGGCGTTCAGCCTGCTTTCGATCCTGTGCGCCCCGCTGAAGGTGAAAGACGACCTGATCGGCGTGATCTACGTGGACAACCGCGCGCAAAAGGGAACCTTCCACACCGACGAGTTGGAATTGATCTCGGCATTCGCAAACCAGGCGGCGGTCGCCATCGACAACGCCAGCCTGATCGAGGAACTGCAAACCGCGTACCAGGCTACGCTCGAAGGCTGGGTGCGCGCGCTTGACATGCGCGACAAGGAAACAGAGGGGCACACCAAACGCGTGACAGCGTTGACCGGGAAACTCGCCCGCAAGATGGGCGTCGAACAGGACAACCTGATCCACATCGAACGCGGGGCGCTGCTGCACGACATTGGGAAGATGGCGATCCCGGACGGAATCCTGCTCAAACCCGCGGCTCTGACTCCTGAGGAGCGGATGCTGATCCAGAAGCACCCGGTCTTCGCCTTTGAGATGCTCAGCCCGATCAAGTTCCTGCACCCGGCTTTGGACATCCCCTACTGCCACCACGAAAAATGGGATGGGAGCGGCTACCCACGTGGATTGAAGGGCGACACGATTCCGCTTGCGGCGCGCATCTTTGCCGTGGTGGACGTGTGGGATGCCCTCGTTTCTGACCGCCCGTATCGCAGGGGTTTGGAACCGGCGGATGTCAGGCAAAAGATCCGCGAAGACGCCGGGAAGCACTTCGACCCGCAGGTGGTGGATGCTTTCCTGGGTTTGGACGACAACACGTTAAAGGCGAAGAAAAATTAACGAACTCGCCTTACGCAGAGGGTTCGTCGCACTAACCAGAAACAGAGATGCCTCTCACGAGAGGATTCACCCTGTTTATTGGACGCTCTGACCCGTTTGGTGCGGCGCACTGCGTAACGTCAGTAACTAATGTTCGCACCGCCCCGAAGGTTTTTGCGAAAAACGAGCCTGAATTACGAGAATGTCGCCACAGCGACGCCTTCGGGACGTTCCGCGTAAGGTGAGAAATTAACGAAAACTTCATGTATTTGTAAGTAATTTTCCATCAGAACCGATTGCCTTTCATCCCGTTTTGGCTTATCATTGGGTTACACGAATTAAAATTATCCCTGCAAGGAGGTAGCCGTGTCTCATAAATCCTATGTTCGTATGACCATTCTCGTGGCGCTGGCGATGCTCGCAGCGCTGATTCCGCTCCAGGTCCGGGCGGGAGGCGTGTGCGGGGGGGCGTATACCGTCGAAAGCGGTGATACGGTCGATAAATTGGCGGCGATGTGCGGCACCACGGCATCCGCCATTTATGCGGCAAACCCCGGGTTGAAGGAACCGCTCACGGCGGGTCAGGTCATCACCATTCCCGGTCTGAATTATGGCGCGACGATTACGCCCACGCCTGCCGTGGTGACCCCCACTCCGACCGTTACCGGGCAGCCCGCGGGTGTGGTGAATAACTACTACACCTACAATTACTATAATTACAGTTCGACGCCCGTGGTTACGCCTGCGGCCGTGGTTTCGCCAAACACATATGTTGTTCAGGCAGGCGATACCTTTGCGGGAATTGCATACAGCTTCGGCGTGTCGATCAACGATCTGTGGGCGGCGAATCCTTACATTACAGATATCAATGTCTTGTATGTCGGGCAGGTGTTGAATATTCCCTACTGGTACGCGCCCGCGCCGGGCATCACTGCCGTGATCGTTGATTCTTCGGGTACGGTTGCCGACGAACCAAGCCCGATCTCCTACGAAGGGACGATCCCCAATAACGCGCCGCAGGGGACGGTGCGCCTCGTGAACAAATCGGACGGCGAAGTGTATATCTCCCTGCGCACGACCCGCGCCGATGGGACGAATGCCATCCATGAATACCCGGTCAAAAATACGGTCGTGGTGGAAATCCCCGGCGGCTGGATCGATTATGTTGCCTGGGTGGGCGGAATCAAGTTCACCGGCGGCTTCCAGTTGAAGGAAGGCACGATCCACACCATCACGTTCAATAGAAGCAAGGTCGTGGTGGATTAGGCAGCCTCGAACGAATGACCCGCCCGGTGTTCTGATACACTTGGCGGGTCATTTTTGATTTAAGGAGAATGTATGTCCAACCACCCCATCCCAATCATCGAAGCGCGCGGCACGTACCGCGAAGTCGGCAGGCAGATCGGCGGGCAATGCAAACCGCAGATCGAGCGGATGATGAGTCAATTGCGCGAGAGCCTGCCGCCCGGGAAGACCTGGGAGATGTTCGTGAACGAAAGCCGCATCTTCCAAACGCACAGCCGCGCCATCTACCCGCAATACATGGACGAACTCGAAGGCATTGCCGAAGGCGCAAATGTCCCATTCGACGAACTCTTCATTTCGATGCTGGAAGAACTGTGGGAGACTCCGCCTTACGGCAAGGGCTGCACCGACATGGCTGCCCGCGGACGCGCCACCCTCGACGGCACGACTCTCGTGGCGCACACCAATGACCTCTCCGCCAAAACCGAAGAAGACCTTGTCATTCTCAAAGTGCAAGCCGGTGATGAGCCGGAATTTCTCGGCGTTTCGGCGGGCGGAGTTGGAATCAGCGCGGGGTATAACGCGGCAAGAATCAGCCTGACCGGAAATCAACTCAACAGCAATGATGTCCGCCATGGTGTGCCGCGGCTTTTGGTAGTGCGCGCCATTCTCGGGGCGAAGACTCTGAGCGAGGCGATGGATGCCTGCCTGCTCAAGGAACGCGCATCGAGCTATAACAACGTCATCGCCGACGGCACAGGCGAAGTCTATTCGATGGAAGGCAGCGCCACCGACCTCGAAGCGATCTACATCGAAAAGGATTATCTGGCGCATGCAAATCACTACACCCATCCCGCCATGCGCCGCTTCGAACTTAACCCAAACGAAAACGCCAACTCGATCATTCGCCACAACCGAGCCGAGTACCTCTTAAAAGAGAACCACGGCAAATTGACTCCCGATCTGTTCAAGCGATTGCTCGCGGATCACGGCGGGTATCCCACCTCGATTTGTAAACATGGCTTCAACAGCGTGACCGTCTTCAGCATCATCGTCCAGGTGGAAACGCTCACCGCCTGGATCGGGCGCGGGCATCCGTGTGAGACGGTTTATACGGAATATAAGTTGGAGCCTTATCAAGCCATGTCACTCTGAGGGAGGGTGCTCTTCGCAACCGAAGAGTCTCTACAAAGATAAGCAAGACTCCAAAGCGATGGTAGAGATTCTTCGCCGCTATCGCGGCTCAGTATGACATAAGAGAAAACCATGACAAACACCCACCCCCTCTTCCCCACCACCTACGAATCCTCCCGCGAGCGTTTTCACGGATATTTGCCCACCATCCAAAAGATGTGGAGCAAGGCATCTTTGCATCAACACGCCATGTCTTACGACACCAACCTGACCATCGACTGGATCTACTCTCCAGCAACTGAAAAGAACGAGAAGGTCCTCGTCTTCACCACCGGCGAACACGGCGTGGAATGTTACGTCGGCGCGGCGATGCTGCATAGATTCGTCGAAGGTTACATGCCCAAGCTCGATCCGCGAACGACGGGTATTCTACTTGTCCATGCCATCAACCCATGGGGCATGAAAAATCATCGCCGCGGCAATAAAGACAACATCGACCTGAACCGCACCTTCATGCTCGACCCGCGATTCGACCCGGCATTCAATCCCGCCTACGACAAACTCGATGCGTTTCTGAATCCAAAAGGCAAACTGACCAACACGTTCTTCAACAACATCAGTTATATCTTTGGTCTTGGCTGGCACATCCTGCAAAATGGAATGCGAAATTTCCGCGATGCCCTGTTACTCGGACAATACCGTAACCCACAAGGCTTGTACTACGGCGGGGCAGAAATGCCCGAAGAGACCCGCACGATCATGGACTTGTACAAGATGGCATTGCGCGAATACGACCAAATTCTGCACCTCGACATGCATACCGGCTACGGTCCACGCTACCAGATGAGTTTGGTCAACTCGGCGTTGGATAAAGGCACGTCCGATTATTTTGTCAAACGCTTCAACTATCCGCTCGTGGTTGCCGCCACCGCAGACGAGTTCTACGCCATCCGCGGCGACATGATCGATTACATCTACGGCTTGCAGCAGCGCGACTTTCCCACCAAGAAACTTTACGCCACATCCTTTGAATTCGGCACCCTTGGCGATACGCTCTACGGCTTGTTCCAAAGTCCGCGCGTGATGATCCACGAGAACCGCGCCTACTGGCATGGGACAGTCAGTGACCAAGTCCGCGCCGAAGCCAAACGCGGATTTGAAGAATTATTCAATCCCTCCGCAAGTGATTGGAAAGAGAAGGCAGTTAAAGATGCCGAGCAGGCGTTTGATGGGATTTTGAAAGCAGAAGGGTATATTTAATAATGTCATTCTGAGCGAAGCGAAAAATCTCTTCGATTCTTCGTAGAGACCCTTCGGTCGCGAAGAACACGCTCCCTCAGGGTGACAAAATCACAAACTTCCCGCATACCCATCCGCTCTTGGATCGCTTCCCCCACACAACACACCTGCTTCATCCCGCAGAATCACCTGTCCCCTGCCGAAGACAGCCCGCTCATAGCCATTGACCTCGTTCAACGGATGTCCCATTTCGCGCAAGGCATCCACCGTTTCAATCGGCATCCCTTCTTCAATATCAACTTTACCACCTGCCGAATCAGCATCAAGACAGAAGCGCGGCAGATCGAGCGCAGACTGCGGGTCAAGCCCGCCATCTTTCAATGCAGACAAGACTTGCACATGTCCTTGAGGTTGCATGAAGCCGCCCATCACACCATACGACGCATACAACGATTGACTAACATGCCCTTCGACTGCGTGGCGCCCTGCGCCACTCCGCTCAGGACGAGTCACCATTGCCGGAATGATGGTGTGATACGGTCGCTTGCCCGGCACAAGCACATTCGGATGATTCGGGTCGAGGCTGAAATTATGTCCGCGGTTTTGCAGGGTGAAGCCCCAGCCCTTCGGCACAATGCCCGTGCCAAAGCCCATGTAATTGCTGTTAATGAACGAACACGCATTACCCATCCCATCCACCACGCTCAAATAAACCGTGCCCGACGAATTCACCGGCGAGCCGCGCTGCGGGTCAACCGTCGCACGCTTCAAATCAATCAACTTGCGGCGCTCGCTCGCATATTCTTTCGAGAGCAACTCTTTCATCGGTATCTTCGCAAACGCCGGGTCACTCACATACCACTTCGCATCGGCAAACGCGAGACGCATGGCTTCGATCATCACATGCATTTTTTCCGGCGAGAGCAAA
This sequence comes from Candidatus Villigracilis adiacens, assembly GCA_016703605.1. GTDB lineage: Bacteria > Chloroflexota > Anaerolineae > Anaerolineales > Villigracilaceae > Villigracilis > Villigracilis adiacens. The sequence continues at coordinate 430,199 of JADJBU010000022.1, forward strand.
TCCATTGCAGCGAGGTCAAAGCCTTCGAGGATGTTCAACGCGATCAACGCCGTGATGCCCTGTCCATTGGGCGGACATTCATACACGCACAGTCCGCGATAATCAATGGAGATTGGACTCTCCCACGTGGACACATGCGACGCGAGATCTTCAGCGGATAAACAACCGCCCGCCTCTTTAATCACGGCGACAATTGATTCTGCAACCTGAGCCTTGGTAAAAGCCGACAGCGCCCTGCTCCGCCACGAGTTTGAATGTTTTTGCCAAGCCTTTATTGCGGAAGATTTCCCCCGCCTTCGGCGCACGCCCGTCAATGGTCAACTCATGCCCATTCAACGCGAACTTCAATTGTCTGTCCGCGCCGCGCGCCCAAAAATGAGCCGTGATCGGCGCGACGGGAAAACCTCCGTCCGCGAGTCGAATGGCAGGCGCGAGGATTTCTGTCAGCGAGAGTGAGCCATGCTTTTCGATCAAGTCACACCAGCCCGCACACGCCCCAGGGACAGTGACGGTATGAGGATGGAACGGCGGCAAACTGTCAGCGAGGAGTCCCTCACGCTTTAGCCGCTCAAGCGTCAGCGCGGAAGGAGCGCGCCCCGATCCATTCAGGGCGGTCACTTGCTGAGTCTGCGCATCAAAATACAAAGCGAACATATCCCCGCCAATCCCCGTTGAAGTTGGCTCGGTGACATTCAACGCGGCGGCGGCAGCCACGGCAGCATCGGCGGCATTGCCGCCCTTCGAAAGGACTTCAATGCCCGCGGCAGTTGCCAACGGCTGCGACGTGGCGACAATTCCACGGCGGGAATAAACAGGCGAACGGCGGGAGGAAAAAGTTATGCTCATTTGGGTCCTTGTTTGGCGAAGTCAACAGCAGACCGCATTGTACCGCCTTAGTTTCCAATTGACGGCGTTTACCTATCCAATTGCGCTTCGGAACTCCGCTGCGAACTGTTTCGCGGTTTCAACCGGCGTTTTGCTTCCGCCGATTACTTTCACACACGCCGAGCCGACAATGACTCCATCCGCGAGTTGACCGACCTGCTTCGCTTGTTCGGGAGTTCCAATGCCAAATCCCACGCACACGGGCGCGGACGTATGCGCCCGCACGCGAGCGATCAAATCACCAAGGTCATTTGAAATTTCCCGTCGCTCACCCGTCACCCCCGTCACTGAAACCAGATAAATAAATCCCTTTGCGTTTCGTGCAATGGATTCCATGCGTTCATCAGGCGAGGTCGGCGCAAGCATTTGGATCAACGGCATATCACCATTGATGGATTGAAATTCCTCGGCTTCTTCCAACGGCAAATCGGGGATGATGAATCCGTCCGCGCCTGCTTCACAGGCGTCATGGATGAATTTCTCCAGTCCATACGCCAGCATGGGGTTGTAATAGCCCATCAAAATCAATGGAACGGTCACACCGCGCTTGCGGAGTTCCTTCACCGCTTCCAGCGATTTCTTGACCGTGATTCCTTTTTCCAGCGCAATCTGCGTGGCGTGCTGAATCACGGGTCCATCGGCGAGAGGGTCGGAGAAAGATAATCCCACTTCGATCAAGTCCGCGCCGTTTTTTGCAAGCGCTTCGATGACATCAACGGAGGTTTTCAAGTCAGGATAGCCCAAAGGGAAATAGGGCATAAAGATGGGTTTGTTGGCAAAGGCAGATTCAAGTCTGTTCATAGTTCCTCATTGTTAGTGAATAGGTAATGGTGAATAGTTTTTCCAATTCACTATTACCCATTACCCATTTCCTTGATAACCGTATTCAGATCCTTATCCCCTCTTCCCGACAAGTTCACCAAAATCACCTGATCTTTACGCATGGTTGGCGCTTTCTTGATAACCTCCGCCACTGCATGAGACGACTCCAATGCAGGAATGATTCCTTCGGTGTGGCACAGGGTTTGGAAGGCGTTCAGCGCCTCTTCATCCGTTGCGGATGTGTAGAAGGCGCGTTCGTTATCGCGCAGCATGGCATGTTCGGGACCGACGGCGGCGTAATCCAAGCCAGCCGAAACCGAATGCGTTTCCGCGATCTGACCATCTTCATCCTGCAACACATACGTGCGAGTTCCATGAATGACTCCAACTCGTGCCTTGGTTGCGTCACCGAAGCGCGCTGCATGTTTACCTGAAGCAATTCCACTGCCACCCGCTTCCACACCAATGAGTTCTACGGCGTCGTCGTTCACAAATCCGCTGAAGACGCCGATGGCATTTGAGCCGCCACCCACGCAGGCGATGACCGTATCAGGCAGGCGACCCGCGTCCATGAGCATTTGCTCGCGCGCCTCGCGCCCAATCACAGATTGAAACTCGCGCACAATGGTCGGATACGGATGCGGTCCCAATGCAGACCCCAAAAGATAATGCGTGTCGCGCACATTCGTCACCCAATCGCGGATGGCTTCGTTGATCGCATCTTTCAAAGTCTTCGTGCCAGACTCGACAGGGCGCACTTCCGCGCCGAGCAACTTCATGCGGAAAACGTTCGGCTCCTGGCGTGTGATGTCCACGGAGCCCATGTACACGACACATTCCAATCCAAGCAGCGCCGCCGCCGTTGCGGATGCAACTCCGTGCTGACCTGCGCCCGTTTCCGCGACGATGCGTTTCTTACCCATGCGCTTCACCAACAATGCCTGTCCCAACGCGTTATTGATCTTGTGCGCGCCTGTGTGAGCCAAGTCTTCGCGCTTCAAATAGATTTGCGCTCCGCCCAATTTTTCAGAGAGGCGTTTGGCGTATGTCAGCGGTGTGGGTCTGCCGACAAATGACGCCATCAATCTATCAAATTCCTGATTGAATGCTGTGTCATTCCGCGCCGAAACGAATTCACGTTCCAACTCGATCAGTGCGGGCATGAGCGTTTCGGGGACGAATTGTCCGCCGTAGGGACCGAATTTGTGGGGTAGTAGTGTGGTCATAATTCCTCTTGGTGGGTGGTAAATAGTAAATGGTAATTACCACTTACCACTTACCATTTACTATTTTGACTTCCTTCACGAATTGAATCATCTTCCCCGCATCCTTCTCACCTGGAGCGGATTCAACACCCGAAGCCACATCCACGCCCCAGGGTCTCACTTGGCGAACGGCGTCCGCGACGTTTTCGGGGGTGAGTCCGCCCGCGAGCAGAAGCGGATATTTCTTTGCGAGTTCCGCGGCGGCTGTCCAATCGGCGGTGACTCCGCTGCCACCGTAGACACCTTTGACGGCGGCGTCAATCAACATGGCAGGGGCTTCGTTTCTTTTATAGCCTGCATTTGATTCGGGGATTCCGCGAAAGGCACGGAAGGCGTGCGGGGCGAGTTGGGCAAAAGTCTCTGGCGTCTCATCGCCGTGGAGTTGGGCAAGATCGAGTTGACAGGTTTGCAGGATGTCTTTGATTTCTTTAACAGATGAATTGACAAACACGCCAACAAGTTTGATTTGTGGATTTTCACGTTTCAATACGGATGTGATTTCAGCGCAGACTGATTTATCGATGAAGCGGATGCTCTTGGGATAGAAGTTGAATCCCAGATAATCCGCACCTGCTTCGATGGCAGCGAGGGCGTCGGGGAGGGTTTTGATGCCACAGATTTTTACTTTTGTCATTATTTCAACCATGTCATGCTGAGCGGAGCGAAGCATCTCTCTCGTCGGGGTAGAGACCCTTCGCTTCGCTCAGGGTGACACCGCTCAATTCACGCACTTTCGCAGGGATATCTTCAGAAGTGACCAATGCTTCGCCGACGAGAATGGCGTCTATGTTGGCTTTCTCCAAGCGTTGGACATCGGCGGCGGTGAAGATGCCGCTTTCGGCGACGACGGTGATTTCGGCGGGGATCATTGGGCGGAGGCGTTCGGTGGTGGTGAGCGAAACTTCGAAGGTGGCGAGGTTGCGGTTGTTGATGCCGATGAGTTGGATGTTGGGAATCTTCAAGGCGCGTTCGGTTTCGGCTTCGTCGTGGACTTCGACCAATGCCGTTAAGCCTAAACTTTGGGCGCAGGCATGAAGGTCGGCAAAGTGGGACGCATCGGGCAATGCGGCGGCAATGAGGAGGATGGCGTCGGCTCCGTTAGCGCGGGCTTCGTAGATTTGGGATGGGTCGATGATGAAATCTTTTCTTAGGAGCGGTAATTGGTGATTGGTAATTCGTAATTGGCGAAGCGTTTCGAGTTTGCCTTGGAAGAATTTTTCGTCGGTCAGAACGGAAATTGCGGAGGCGCCATTTTGGGTGTAGATGTCGGCGACTTGGAAGAGGTCGAGGTGCGGGGCGAGGATTCCCTTCGAGGGTGAAGCACGCTTGAGTTCAGCGATCAGGCTCGGGCGGAGTCCGAAGCGGCGGCGCTGTATGGCGGCAAGGAAATCTCTGGGCGTTGGACTCTGCTCGGCGGCGTGGCGCAAGGCTTGGGCGTCGAGCGCCGCAATTTCCAATCGTTTTTGGTCGAGGATTTTTTCGAGGATATTAGTCATGGTGGTTTCTGTAGGGGCGGATCGCGATCCGCCCTTACGAGCGTGTGATTTCCACAAGGGCGTTGAGTTTTTCGAGAGCCTTGCCGCTATCGAGAGATGCTGTGGCTTCTGCGAGTGCGGATTTGAAGTCGCCTGTTTCGGCGGCGAGGGCGGCGGCGGTGTTGAGCAGGACGGCGTCGCGGCGGGCGCCTGTCAGTTTGTTGGAGAGGATGTCTCTCATCATCTGCGCGGACTCGTCGGGAGTGCCGCCGCGAAGGTCGGCGACGGTGCAGGGCGCGAGACCGAGGTCGGCGGGATTGAGGTCGTAGGTTTCGACGCTGCCGTTGCGAAGATGGCTGACACGGTTGACGCCCGTGGGATTGAGTTCGTCGAGACCGTTGGCGCCGTGGATGATGAGCGCGGCTTGGCTGCCGAGTTCTTTGAGGACGTGCGCGAGCGGCACAGTGAGTTTGGCGTCGTAGACGCCCGTGAGTTGGATGCGCGCGCCCGCGGGATTGGTGAGCGGACCGAGAACATTGAAGATGGTGCGCTGCCCCATCTCTTTGCGCGGACCGACGGCGTGTTTCATGGCGGGATGAAACTTGGGCGCGAACATGAAGCCGATGCCGACCTGCTCGATGGCTGCGGCAACTTGGTCGGGAGTGAGGTCGAGGTTGACACCGAGCGCGGAGAGAACGTCGGCACTGCCGCATTGAGAGGACGCGGCGCGGTTACCATGCTTGGCGACTTTACGTCCCGTGCCTGCGAGGACGAACGCGGCGGCGGTGGAAATGTTGAACGTGTGCGCGCCGTCGCCGCCTGTGCCGACGATGTCGTAGATGGGATCGGTTGAGTTGACGTTGACCTTCACCGCGACGTTACGCATGGCGCGGACGGAGCCTGTGATCTCAGGGATGGTCTCGCCTTTCATGCGAAGTGCAGTGAGGTATGAACCGATCTGCGCGGGGGTCGCGCCGCCTGTCATGATGACGGTCATCGCTTCTTCGGCTTCGAGGTCGGTCAGGTCCGTGCGGTTGATGACTTTGGCGATGAACGGTTTGAGCATGACGGGTTCAGTGGATGGCGGAGGCGCGATCTTGATGTCGAGGAAGTTCTTGAGCAACTGCTTGCCGTGCTCGGTCAGGATCGACTCGGGATGGAATTGCACGCCGTAGGTCGGGTGCTGTTTGTGTTTGAGTCCCATCACTTCGCCTTCATCGGTTTGGGCGATGACTTCGAGTTCGGCGGGAATCGGTTCGTAGACGACGAGCGAGTGATAGCGCATGGCTTCAAAGGGAGTCGGGATGTCTTTGAAGATGCCCTGCTGGTTGTGTTTGACGGGCGAGGTCTTGCCGTGCATGAGGCGCGGAGCACGGTCCACTTTGCCGCCGTAGATGGCGCCGAGGCATTGATGCCCGAGGCAGACTCCCAGCACGGGGACTTTGCCCGTGAAGTATTTGACGGCTTCGGGCGAGACGCCGCCATCTTTGAGCGGTTCGCCTGGACCTGGGGAGATGACGAGGTGGTCAGGCTTGAGGGCGATGAGTTCGTTCAGCGAGATCTGGTCGTTGCGGTACACGCGAATGTCCGCGCCGAGTTCGCCGAAGTATTGAACGAGGTTGTAGGTGAATGAGTCGTAGTTGTCGATTAGGACTAGCATGGTGAATTCCTTTCAAGTCGAAGGTCAAAGGTCGAAAGTCGGAGCGACTTGTGACCTTTGACTTTTGACTCTTATTCTTCGTTCCCGAAAATATCCAATTCATCCGCGAACAGATCGAGCGAGTAGGACAAGCCTGTTTTCTCGCGGACGAGTTCCATGGTCTGTTTGGCTTCGGCTTGCATGCGGCGGATGCCGTTGGCGAGGACGTCGCGCGGGATCATGGGATGGGCAAGGAAGTAGGCGCGTTTTTCGCGGATGGGTTCGAGGAAATTGTTGATGGCGCGGGCAAGTTTTTCTTTGACTTCCACGTCACCGACTTTGCCCTGACGGTAGCGTTCCTTGAGGTCGTCCACTTCGGCGTAGGAGGGATTGAACGCGTCGTGATAGATGAAGACGGGGTTGCCTTCGACCGTCCCAGGGTCGGTGGCGCGGAGTCGCTTCGGGTCGGTGTACATGTTCATCACCTTTTGCTTGACCGTCTCGGCGTCGTCGGAGAGATAGATGGCGTTGTTGAGCGACTTGGACATTTTGCTTTGTCCGTCTGTGCCGACCAAAAGCGGAACGTCACCGATGATGGGTTCGGGTTCGGGGAAGACGTCACCGTAGAGGTTGTTGAAACGGCGCGCCATCTCGCGGGCGAGTTCGACGTGCGATTGGTTATCGCGCCCGACGGGGACGGCTTGCGCGCGCGGGAGGAGAATGTCCACGGCTTGCAAGACGGGATAACCGAGCAAACCAAACGGCATGGAGTCCATGTGTGCGTCGCGTGCCATGTCTTTGAGAGTCGGCATACGTTCGAGGCGTGGAACGGTGACGAGCATTTCAAAGAGCAAATTCAACTGGAAGGTTTCAGGCACAGCCGATTGCACGAAGATGGTGCTGACGTTCGGGTCAATGCCGACGGCGAGATAATCCAACACAATGTCACGGATGAAGGTCGGAATCTCTTTGATGTACTGAGGCTCGGGTTTGGTGGTCAGCGTGTGCAAATCTGCGATGATGAAGAAGGAGTCGTATTGATGCTGCAAGCGCACGCGGTTCGAGAGCGAGCCGACATAATGCCCGAGGTGCAGGCGTCCTGTGGGGCGGTCGCCGGTGAGTAATCTTGGTTTCGAGGTCATAGGTTAGGTTCCTTTCGGTTGGTGGTTGGTAGTTGGTAGTTGGTGGCAGTTCTGCTGTCAACTACCAACCGTCCACCGTCAACTATTCGATTCAGCGACATCAATAGCCTTCAACATCGCGCTCGCCTTATTCACCGTCTCTTGAAACTCAGCAGTGGGATTCGAGTCTGCGACGATGCCTGCGCCTGCTTGCACGCTGACGGTGTTGCCGCGCCCGACCATGGTGCGGATGGCGAGGCAGGTGTCCATCGCGCCGTCGAAGCCGAAGTAGCCGACCATGCCCGCGTAGGCGCCGCGCGCGTCGGGTTCGAGGTCGGCGATGATCTCCATCGCGCGGACTTTCGGCGCGCCGCTGACTGTCCCTGCGGGGAAGGCGGCACGAACCAAATCGAACGCGGTCAGTTCAGGTTTCAACTTCCCTTCGACGTGCGAGACGATGTGCATGACGTGTGAATATTTTTCGACCGTGAAGAAATCCGAAACGCGCACGGTGCCATATTCGCACACGCGCCCGAGGTCGTTGCGTCCGAGGTCAACCAGCATGACATGCTCGGCGCGTTCCTTCGGGTCGGCGAGGAGTTCCTGCGCGAGAGCGTCGTCAGCGGCGTTGTCTTTGCCTCGGGGTCGCGTCCCAGCGATCGGGCGGAGCGAGGCGGTTCTTCCTTCCAAACGCACGAACATCTCAGGCGACGATCCGCACAGATAGAGCGGCTCGCCGTCCACGGTTCCGAAATCAAAAAAGAACATGTACGGCGACGGGTTGAGTCGGCGCACGGCGCGATAGACATCGAACGGCTCGACGTTGGTCTCGCGTGTAAAGCGCTGCGAAAGCACCACCTGAAAAATATCGCCCGCCAAAATATTTTCTTTGGCAGTACGAACCATATCTTCATAGGTGCCCTGCGTGTGATTCGATTTAACCTTCGACGGCTTGACTCTATTTTGGATGCGGGCGGCAACGGTTGTTTGATGCGCGTCTCAATTGAATCCAGTTTTTGATCCGCGGCTTCGGTATTGCCATCCAATACATTTGCGATCAGGAAGATGCTGCGACGCGCGTGATCAAAAGCGATGATGGTATCTGCCAGCATATAAATGCCATCGGGAATTAAACCCACGCTTCATTTTCGCGCCGAGGGTTGGTTCAAAAAACCGAACCGACTCGAACCCGAGAAAGCCCACCAACCCACCCGTGAAGCGCGGCGCGTTCGGCACGCGGACGGCGGGAAAGCGCTCCATTTCATTTTGCAAAAATCGTGTCGGGTCGCCTTCGACGTGTGTGGTGCGTGAACCGTGAATGTCTTGAATTTCAATTTCTTCATCACGCAAGATATACAACGCCTTGGGTTGAACGCCGATGAACGAATAGCGCGCAATGCGCTCGCCGCCTTCGACAGACTCCAGCAAGAACGACGCGCCGTCTCCGCGCAGTTTGAGATACAGGCTGACGGGAGTCTCCAGGTCAGCGGAGATTTCGCGGATGATGGTTTGGACTTGTGTTGATTCAAGAAGCATAAGGTCTCCTTATTTACCAATTACTAATCTCGTAATTGGTAAATGGTGATTGGTAATTAAAAACAGATTCCCCTCCTGTCCATTGGGACGAGAGGGGAATCTCGTGGTGCCACCCAAGTTAAACGCCGTTTTAACAAAAAATTCCTGCGTGATGCACACAGGAAAAGGAAGCCAGCGTCACTCTTTTAGTTTGCTAGTTCGATAGTTGACTAGTTATCTAGTCTCGAATATCTAATCTCTATCTCTCTAAGAAACTCTGCGGGGTAACGGGTGCAGTTCCCGTCTCTGGTACTCGCTACTATTCGACTAATCTCTAATTATCTAGTCTCTAGTATCTTTCTCTTCACAACTCGGAGGTCCATTCGACTTCTGCGCTTTTGCCCGGCTTTCAGAACTTGCTGTCAGGCTCTCTGGAAATCGCTTTGAAGTGTACTCGTCCTCGTCAGCGTTTTTGGTTATATGTTGGGCGAGATTTTATGACGGAGGGCGGGATGTGTCAAGGGATTGACTCTCTGAAAGTTCCTTTTGCTGACCAAGCTCTTTTTCTCTTTGTTTTTCGACCTTGGTTCGAATTATTTCACTTATTGGATTTTGTGAATGTTCTTTTTCCCAAATTAAGAGTGCATCAATTACCTCTGCTTTTTTGGTAGACAACAACTTGTTTATGATACTTCTAGCACCTTCTAAATTACCACTATATGCCTCCATCCATTTCAGAGCGATATGAGCATTTTTTATTGTAGGAACTGCTTCCCAATAAGCGAGCCACCAATAATGCCAGCCAACCGATTTTATGTTTGATTTAAAAACCATAGATGTTATCAATTCGTAAAGACGATTATAGCTATTTACATCTGGGGGTGGAAGATCAGTTCTTGAAAAATTAGTTTGATAAGATTTCATCAAAAATAACGCCAGTTGCGCAGCTCTTTCTTCATCTTTATGGATTTCTATCCATTCAATGCCATCCAAAATAAATTTTTTAGGAGACACAACACTCTTAAATTCTTTACTATATTTGTTTTTTGCCAAATCGGTATAAATTATTGGCCACTCCACCTTTTGTTTATTTTCATCAACCCATCTTAATCCCCACTTTATCAATTTCTTTTTTGAATCAGAAGAATTCAATCTGTCAAAATTAGCAATAAGTGTTTGCCAAATAAAAGTCCATTGATTTGATGAGTTTCTTTCTAAAATCCAATCAACTCCATATTCAAGAATTTTAGTAATACCTCCCTCTGGAGAAAGAAATTTTTTATACTTGATAATATCTTGCCACACGAACGCCCATTGCACCTGGTCTTGCCTGCCATCTAACCATTCAACTCCATACTGTAATGTATTGTTTAAAACAAAATCGTTTCTATAGCGGTGAGTATGTTTAAGTATTTTCTCCCATACAAAAGACCACTGGGCACTGTCTTCTCGTCCAGTAAGCCAAATTAACCCTGAGTCAATAATATTGTTTACATCTTCTTTTGAAAGCTCGCTACTACCCTGAAGTAGGTCTTCCCAAACTCTCGACCACCATTTACGTTCTTCTCTGCCGCGCAACCACAAAATACCTATTCGCAAGATATCTGATTGTGTACAGATATCATCAAAAGAAGCAGAGTTACTTATGAGTGTGCTCCAAACAGAATACCAAGCAGCTTCATCATAATGATGTCGATGTTTAACCCACTCCCAGCCAATTTTGCCCAATTTTGCATTTTTGGGATAACAACTCCACAATTGCAACCATAGATCCCCCCACAAATAATAATCATTACCCAATGTTTGAATAGCAGTATCTAATGCTGGTTTTGATAAAATAAAATCAACATGGGATTCGCGACTCGCCCATTTTGCTAAATTAACCCAAATAAAGGCAAGATTAACTGGATGTGTCTTGTTTACAAATTCCAATAGCGTTTTACAATGAGTAATAATCTTCTCTGCAAGAGATTTCTCATTCAAATCAAGAGTTACTCGGTCACCACCTTGCGCAACCACAAGCAAGATACGAGAAGCTAACACATCGTCTGTAGCAACGACTCTTTCAAAGGCTCTAGCCAAATCATCTGCTCTTTGATTTCCAAAATTTTCTGGACGAATGGCTTTATAAATTGCATCGCTCAAATGGGGATGCGTCAAACGGATATATTTCCTTTCAGAGTTTTCAATATTAAGTACAGAAAAATCTTGGTCAAGATTTAAAGCCAACAAACCATCTTGTTGTTCAGGTGTAAGTTCACTCAACCAAGCAACTGGAGCCCAAATATAAAGACGATTTAATGCCAACAGCAATGTCATTTGTTCAAGAATATTACTTCCTGAAAGGCGTTCCTTAAATCTTCTTGCAAACTCGGTAATATTTCCATGACGAAGTTCAAGCATCATAGACAAGACAAGCCCACTATCTTGTTCGAAAGCTAAACCGGGATTTGCTACTTCTCCAGTTCTAAGGCTAAACCACTCAAGAAAGTGTGTCTGTTCTGATTTGGAAACAGAAGGGATACCCCATTTTTTCACTTGAAAATATTCAGTGCCACCTGTTTTTTGAAACTCTTCTAAATACTCTGGAGGACTACAAGTTATAAGGATTGGCCAAGTAATTTTGTGGTATTTGGGATTTCTCAATAGCCGAGAAATTGCCCTATAGTCAATTCTATCCCTGACTTGCGGAGAGTTAAAATCATCAATAAATACAAATAGAGTCTCCCTTACATCTTCTTGCTCTACCCATTTTTCTAGTAAAACAGACAGCTTGTCTGCGGCATCATCGAGCCAAATAACCTTTGCATTTCTAGTGATAACAATTTCCTGCATTATTTGAAGAAGCAGTACACTCTTCCCGCTTCCCGACCTTCCAGAAATCCAAAAAGTTAGTATTTCTGGATCAAAGTTATTCAAATGTTTACTTAAGAATGCGTCCAACTCATTCAGGGCATCAACAAGTATCTCCTTACGCAGCATAAAGCGTTGGTCTCGGATTTGGTCAATGCTTATTGTTTTACCAACAACGACTTCGCTGCTTGTTTTTTCGTAAGGTGCTATCAAATCAGGAGTTATATATGAGCCTGGTAAAGAAACAAACATTCGTGTTATTTCCGCGCTGGCTTCCACCAACAATTTAACACCCGCCTTAATATCTTTTAATTCACTGTGAAGGATTCGTAAACCGAATTCTTTCACGGGTAGAAGTGCGTCATACAAGCATGTCATGTAAAGATCAACCCCGCCATCAACCTGGTCATTACTAACACGCTTAGGTAATTCCGCTCGAAACACTTCGAATAGAGTATTTTTCAAAGATTCTTCACTAAAATCCTTCGGCAAACTCGCAATAGCATTTTGTACCGAGATTAAGTCGCCATGGCTCATCGTAAACAGTTCACGAAAATCCCTATCTTGGCATTTCACTCTAAAATTTTCATCAGCGGATTTTGCTGCTTCGAGCAATTCTTTTTCTCCATCCCTGCTTGCTAAAATGGTATTAATTTGCTCCTGAAGTTTCTCCCCGCCAATATCTGTAGCCATAGTTGCAAAAACTTCTAATGCCTCATCGCCAATTAGATTTTTTGCATGGTACTTGGCGAGAGCCACTCCAAGCTTAAGCAGTGCATTTGGGATATTTGCGGGCATTTCACTCCACTTATGAAACCAGACCTAAGAGATACTTAATTATACGCTTACAAAACAAATCCATCGGGAAAACCCCTCCCTCAGTTCGTGGAAGTCCGCTTCGGGCGAGTCCGCTGGGAAAACCTGACAGGTCTCCATAGAAGCCTTGCGGACAGGGATTCATGGCGGCAATTACGTCTTGGTTAACAACCGCCCTGCTGAGACCTGTCAGGTCTGGGACAATTACGGCTGCCAGACAAAAGAACTTAAGAAACAGCCTTTAAGGCTAACAGGCGAAACAAGCTTATAGCCCCGATCTACCTGTTCTGCGTTTCAGCCTGTCCATCATGATATCGAATTGCAACTGCCTGTCGCGGATCTGCCTCCTGATCTGCGCCTGTTTGCCCTCGTCTTTCGCCCCTGTCAATTGTTCCTTCAAGGCGGCGATCTCTTGCAGTATCTCCACCTCCGGAGAGAGGATATCCGCGCTTTTCAGGGCGGAAAGCGCCAGGCGCAGTTCCTCGGGCGTTTCAAAGTAGGCGGTCAGGTCGAGCGGTTTACCCCTGCCTTTCAGGTTATCGAACTCACCGCGCGCCTGCGCTTCCCTGATGGCTTTCTCGACCGGGTTCTCGACGGGCATTAGAACTTTCTCCGGTAATAAACCCAGACCGCCCAAAAGACCATGAAGACGACGAGAAAAAGCCAGCCGGCAGCCGCACCGCCGTTCCACAGACCAAGCCCAATGCCGATGATGGCGGAAGACGACCAGATCACCTTCAAGTTCAGCATGGCGCGGTAGACTTCGGCGCTTGAGTCGCGTCCCAGCCAGGATTCGATTCCGATGCCCATCAACGCCGCACCCACCACGCGGCTGGCAATCGGGTCAATGGGCGACCAGCCAAGCAGTCCCATTGTCCACTCGGGGAAGAATAGAAGCGGAATCCCAAAGAGCATGTCTGCGGCAAAATGGACGACGAACCAGGTCCGAAGTCCGGGGGGAAGCGGCGAGTCTTTCCTCATGGTTCGATTGTATTCCAAAAATTGACAATCCCCGCCTTGTGCTGATAAACTCGTCGGATGGACATAGACTTCGACCTCTACCGATACGAAGTGCGCATCTCGTCAGACCCGCTTGTGCGGCTTTCGGCAATCGATGTATCCCCGGCAAGCCCCAAGCGGACGATTGTGTTCATCCACGGCTTTGGGGGCAAGGCGGAGCAGTGGCAGTACCAGATGCAAAAATTTGCCATGGATAACCGCGTGATCGCCCTCGATATGCGCGGACATGGTCTCTCCGACAAACCATCGGGCGGATACGACATGCCGCGCATCCAGCAGGACATCGAGGCGGCGCTCGACCACCTGAAAGTATCCCCGCCTTTTGTGTTAATGGGGCATTCCTTTGGCGGCGCGATCGTTACCGATTACGCGTTAAATCATCCCGACCATATCGAAAAACTGATCATCATCGCCACGGCTGGCGAATTCAAACTTAGCCCGTTGTTCAAACTGGGGCTGGCTTTGCCCTCCGCAGCCTTGAGGTTGATCGGTCCCTTCACGCGGAAGTGGCTGCACGCCCCGCCTCATGCCCTGCGGGAGTTCTATCACCGCAACATGGCGAAGTGGAACGGGTGGGAAAAGTTTCCAAAACTGACCGTGCCCACCCTCGTCATCCGCGGGCATCGCGACATCGTCTTCGACCGCCCGCTCTTCGAGAAGGTGGCAGGCTCCATTCCCGGCGCGGAGGATGTGGACATCGGCGTCTCGGGTCACATGGTCATGCTCGAGAGGCGCGAGGCGGTGGACCGGGCGATTGCAAACTTCCTCAAGGGCGAGTCGAAGAAATCATGGCGCGATAAATCCTTCATTGTTCCGGGAACCCGGCGCGACGAATTGAAGACGGAACGCAAGTGGCTTGCCCATTACGAAGAGGGCGTGCCGTATACAATTGATATTCCGCGCATCCCGGTCCAGCATTTGCTGCGCTCGGCGGTCAGGCGCTACCCAAACAACCCGGCGGTCTTCTTCGAGGGCGCAAAGCTGACCTACCGCGCTTTGAATCATGAAGTCAACCGTTTTGCAAATGCCCTGCAGGCTCAGGGAGTGGGGAAGGGCGCGCGGGTCGTTTTGCTCATGCCGAACATCCCACAGATGGTGATCGGCTTTTACGGAACGCTCAAGGCGGGCTGCGCGGCGGTCCTGATTCCCCCGATGACCGAGCCGGAGGAATTGATCCGCCAGGTCAGGGAATCGGATGCGAGCGTGCTGGTCACATTGTCCATTTGGGCGGGGCTGGCAAAGCAAATTCAAGAAGGCGCGGGCGTGCCTCACATCGTCCTGACCGACCCGGGACAGTATCTTTCATTACCAAAATATCTTATTTCACGCTGGCGCAACCGCGGCTTGGATGTCGGCAACTCCCTGCATTGGAACCGCTGGCTCTCGCAACAGGATATGAAATCGCCGATGGTGGATATCCAGCCGGATGACCTGGCTGCGATCATTTATACAGGCGGGACCACGGCACAGGCAAAGGGTGTGATGCTGTCTCACCGCAACCTGGTTGCCAATGCCCTGCAAACGCGCCACTGGCTGCCCGATGCAAGGGAGGGACGCGAGCGCTTCCTTTGCGTTGTGCCGTTCTTCCATAGTTACGGTCTGACCACTGCCCTGAATGTGCCGGTTTCTCTCGGCGCGGCGTTGATCCTAAAACCGCAGTTCAAAATCCTGGATGTGCTGAAATCCATCAAGAGATACAAGCCCACCATTTTCCCGGGTTCGCCGAGCATGTACGTTGCCATCAGTAACTTCCGCGGCGTTCGCAAATACGGCGTCGGTTCGATCAAAGCCTGCATCAGCGGATCCGCGCCGCTGCCCGTGGAAGTGCAGGAAGCCTTCGAGAAACTCACGAAGGGAAAACTCGTCGAGGGATACGGCCTTACAGAAGCCTCGCCCGTCACGCACGCCAACCCAATGGGCAAACACCGCCGCCTCGGCACCATCGGCGTGCCATTGCCCTCCACAGAAGCAGTGATCGTGGATTTGAAGTCGGGGCGCAGGGAGGTGGAACCGGGCCAGATCGGCGAACTTGCCATCCGCGGTCCGCAGGTGATGATGGGCTACTGGAAGAACGACACCGCCACGAAGGAAGTCGTCATGGACGACGGCTGGCTGCTCACCGGCGATGTGGCGCAAATGGACGAAGACGGCTTCTGCCGCATCATCGCCCGCAAAGCCGATATGTGGTATCCCGAAAAGGCTGGCAAAGAACCCGCCTTCCCGCGCGATGTGGAAGAGGTCATTTACGAAATACCGCAGGTCAAAGAAACGGTTGTGGTGGCGGTTGCGGGGCATCCCTTTGCCTTTGTGATCGCCGCCAGGGAAAAGCCGAGCGCCGAGTCGGTCATTGCATATTGCAAACGCCGCCTTCCGCCCCACCTTGTGCCGCGCTTCGTCATCTTCATGGACGAGTTCCCGCGCACATTCATCGGCAAGGTGCTTCGCAGGGAACTGGCGAACCGATACGGAAAACAAATAGCGAGCGAATAAAGAAGAATGAACGTCATAACGAAGAACAAAATCGAATATCTCAGCGCGATCCTTCCCAACGGCCGCAAAGTGAATTATGCGCGGCAGGGCGAAGGCGAACCGGTTATCCTGGTTCACGGACTCGCCGCATCGCTTCACGATTGGGACGACCTGCTGCCCGAACTCGAATCGGCGGGCTGCGCCGGATACGCCCTCGACCTGCTCGGACACGGCGAGAGCGAAAAACCCCTGCACCCCCACGATTACACCATCGAGAACGTCTATGCCGACTTCGCAGCCTGGATCGATACCCTCGGTCTGCGCCGCCCCATCAACCTGGTCGGGCATTCGCTCGGCGGCGGGCTTTCGATGATGTACGCAACCCGCAACCCCGGGCGCACGCGCGGACTCGTCCTCGTCAACCCGTTCTATTCCATCCGCCAATTGCCGCCCGTCCTGCAACGCGTTTTCAAATACAAATTGATCAACACCTCATTGATAGACCGGACTCCCTACCGCCTCTTCCGGCTTTTCGTGGACATGACCAGTTTCAGCGGCTACATCGGCAACCGCGAGTCGCATACGCTGCCCGAACATATTCGCTATCAAACCGCGCTGGACTATAAACGGGCTTCGTCGGGCATTTACAACATCCCGCGCACGCTTCCGCACGTGGACCTGGACCTGTCTCTCGTCCATCAGCCGACTCTGCTTCTGTGGGGCGGGCGCGACCAAACCCTCGCTCCCGATTCGTTTTCCCACCTGGCAGGCGGATTGCCCAATGTGGTCGGCGTCAAGGAGTTCTCCGTCTGCGGGCATGTACCGCATCAATGTCATCCAAACGATCTTAATCCGCTGGTGATGGATTTCTTGCAGCAAGTTTAGTGATAGCGCGGTTGTACCGCAAACTTCAGTTTGCGCCCCGGCAGGGCGAGATAAATCTCGCGGTACTGGGCAAAACCGAACCCAGTTACGCCAACAAATTTTGAGCGCTCCCTACGCCTGACTTGCGCTGAAATGTTAGCGGTAGAAAAAAATTTCAGGGGTGGAAAAGGCGCGGGGCTGCCGCCCACGGTCATCGGTCAAAGTAAGAAGCGGGAATCGAGTCGATATTTTAAGATTGCAAAATCAAAATTGCCTCTTGTCAACATCACACGCGAATGCTAAAATGCCGTCCACATTAGCCAGATATACGGGGATGCAGCGCTCTAACGCCCATATATGGCTAAATCATTTGTTCTAATAATGGAGCTGGTTTCGGATGCGTTGTCCGTATTGCAAACATCATGACTCGAAGGTGCTGGACACCTCTCACGACAGTCACGGCGGGATTCGCCGCCGACGTGAGTGCCTGAAATGCCGCCAGCGTTTCAGCAGTTATGAACGCCCGATCCTTGCCACGCCGCTCATCATCAAGCAGGATGGCAACCGCGAGGAGTTCGACCGCGAGAAGATGGCGCGCGGCATTCGTATTTCCTGCGCGAAGAGACCCGTCTCGGCGGCGGACATTGAGCGCATGATCGGACAGGTGGAGGTGAAACTGACGAAACTGGGCAAAGCCGAGGTTTCGTCGCGCGTGGTCGGGGACATGGTCATGGAAACCTTGAAGGAAGTGGACCAGATCGCCTACGTTCGCTATGCGATTGTGTACCTGGGGCTGGACGACCTACAGTCCATTCGCACCGAGATCGACCAATTACTCGAAGGTTAATTCAGGCAAAGACCCTCAAGGGGGGAGTGTCTTTGCCTTTTTCTGTCTGTCAATTACGTCATTCTGAGGGAGCGGAGCGACCGAAGAATCTCTACCCTTGATATGCAAGACATCCAGCGCGAGTAGAGACCCTTCCCATTCACTTCGTTCAGGGTCAGGGTGACATGGAAAAACTTTACAGGAGACCCCAATATGGCAACAAAATCTGCTGATACGAAGATCGTCAAGAACGGCTTATTACCGACGCCGCCCATGAAGAAGGGGCTGCCGCAGGCGGCACTGACGGATAACGCCCGCCAGGTGTTGATGAAGCGGTACGTCCGCCGCGGCGACGACGGCAAGCCTGCCGAGAACGTCGAGGAGATGTTCTGGCGTGTGGCGTATCATGTTGCCAGGGTGGAGGAACAATGGGGCGCGGACGCGCAGGAACGCACGGTCGAGTATTACCATTTATTGTCCAGTAAGAAATTTTTTCCAAACTCGCCGACCTTCACCGGGGCAGGGACTCCGCTTGGTCAACTGGCGGCGTGTTTTGTGCTCCCGATCACTGATGATATGGGACGCCACAGCGCGGGCATCTTCCAGACCCTGCGCGACGCTGCCCTGATCCAGCAGACAGGCGGCGGCAACGGATTTTCCTTTTCACGGTTGCGTCCCAAGGGCGCCAGAGTGCAAACTTCGGCAGGACAGGCAACGGGACCGGTCGGATTTTTGCGCGTCTACGACCATGCTTTCGGTGAGATCGCGCAGGGCGGAACCAGGCGCGGCGCCAATATGGCGGTCTTGCGCGTGGACCATCCGGATGTGGAAGAATTCATCACCTGCAAGATCAACGAGAACTCCATTACCAATTTCAATATTTCGGTTGGCATCACCGATGCGTTCATGCAGGCGGTGAAGGACGATAAGGAATGGGAGTTGCGATTCCCGGACTTGAAGGAGATGAAGCAGAAGGGTTTCAGCGGCACGCTCGAACAGGCGGAGGCGGCCGGGATCACCATCCATACCTACAAGAAGGTCAACGCGCGCGAGCTGTTCAATAAGATCGTTAAGTATGCGCACCATAATGGTGAACCCGGTGTGCTGTTTCTTGACGCGGCAAATCGAAGTAACCCTGTTCCGCATTTGTATCCATTAGAGGCAACAAATCCTTGCGGAGAGCAATTTTTAGGACCGTACGAGAATTGCTGTTTGGGTTCGGTGAACCTCAACGAGCATTGCGGCCCCGACGGAACCGTCGATTGGGAAACCCTGCGCAAATCGGTTGTGACTGCCACGCGCTTCCTCGATGATGTGGTGGAGGCGAATGCGTACGTTCCTGCTGTGCCGCAGTTGAAGGAAGCGGCTCATCGCGCCCGCCGCATCGGTCTGGGGATCATGGGTCTCGCGGATTTGATGTATCACGCAGGAGTCCGCTATGGCTCGAAGGAGGGGCAGGAATTTGGGGCGCAGGTGATGGAGTTCGTGCGCTATCACGCGATGGTGACGAGCGTCCAACTTGCCGAAGAGCGCGGACCGTTCCCCGCCATTCAAGGCTCGATCTACGACATGGATGATATGAAGTGGGAGCCGCCCAAATCGCTGGTGGACTATCAGAATAACTGGGGCAGGCCTGAGGTCCGGTGGGAGACGGTGGTTTCCGGCATCAAAAAGCATGGCATTCGCAACGCCGCCCAGACCACGGTCGCGCCGACGGGAACCATCGCAACGGTGGCGGGATGCGAAGGCTACGGCTGTGAACCCGTCTTCGCACTGGCATACATCCGCCACGTCAACGATAACGGCAGGGATCTGAAACTGACTTACGCCAGCCCGCGCTTCGATGAGGCGTTGAAGAAACTGGGCTTGGGCGAAGAGAAGCGCCAGGAGATCGTCGAGCAGGTGATGAACCAGGGCACCTGCCAGCATATTGCGGAACTGCCGCAGTCCATCCGCGATACCTTTGTGGTCTCGGGCGATGTGACAGCGGAGGAGCATGTGCGGATGCAGGGCGCGCTGCAAGCCTTTGTGGATAATTCACTGTCGAAGACGGTCAACTTCCACGAGGGCGCGACGGAAGGCGATGTGGCGATTGCGTATCAACTGGCGTGGGAACTCGGCTGCAAGGGCATCACGGTTTACGTGACGGGTTCGCGCGAGAAGGTAGTGCTGGAAACGAAAGCGACTGCGGATAAAAGGGAAGCGCCTCAGACTGCACCGGTAGTTGCTCCTGCCGCCCAAGCCGCTCCTTCCATCTGGCATGGGACTAAGAAGCCGCGCCCCAAGGCGTTGACCGGACGCACGCACAGCATTGACACACCCGTTGGCAAAGCATTCATCACCATCAACGAAAATGGAGGCGACCAGCCCTTTGAGGCGTTCATCAATACTGCCAAGGCGGGTTCAGAAATTGCCGCCGTCTCCGAAGCGATCGGACGTTTGATCTCGTACATCTTGCGTATGGCATCGCCCATCGCCCCCGTAGACAGACTGCGTGAAGTCGTCGTTCAACTGATCGGCATCGGCGGCGGACGCTCGCTCGGCTTCGGCATCAACCGCGTGCGCTCTCTGCCCGATGGCATTGGACAGGTACTCGAACAATATCTGAACAGCAAGGACGGCGTTGTGGTTGAGGAAGTCAAATCGAATGGCGGGAACGGCGGCGGAAGCCACGCACCTGCTGAAAGCGCCCCAAAAATGAAGATCGGTGACATCTGCCCCGAGTGCGGTGAAGCCGCTGTGGTGAACGAAGAAGGCTGCCGCAAGTGCTATGCCTGCGGATATAGTGAGTGTTAGGTAGTTAGGTAGTTAGTGAGCGTTCCTTAAGTGACTTGCCTTCTCTTTTCGTTCACGGATTTGACGGATTGCACGGTGAACGCGGATTTTTTAAAGGTACTTCCGTGGGCATCAGTGAATTCCGTGCCTTCCATGCACAGAAAAAGCCTTTAAGAAACAGTCTCTTAGGTAGTTGCAGGGGCGGGGTTTTCCCGCCCCTGCGTTGAAGAGGTGACCCATGCAAAGTGATGCCAAAACAGTGACCGAGTATCTGCTCGACGTGCCGAAAGAACGCCTGGCCGTCCTCAAGAAATTGCGCGCCTTGTGCCGCAAGCATCTCAAAGGCTTCAAGGAAACGATGGAATACGGTATGCCCAATTACCGCAGGGACAATATTGCGGAAGTGGGCTTTGCCAGCCAAAAGAACTTCATCGCCCTGTACATCCTGCGCACAGACGTGATGAACGCCCACGCCGACCAATTGCAAAGCGCGGGCATCTCGCATGGCAAGGGCTGCATCCGCTACTCGAAGCCCGAGCGTGTGGACTTTGCCGTGGTGGAAAGCATGTTGAAGGCGACCGCGCAGTCGAAGGGGCGGGTGTGTTAGTACATTATCAGTGAAATTCTTGCGTCGCGTGGCGACATTTTTGCGCAAGAATTTTTCGCTAACCTTGGCGCGCAAAAGCCATGGGCGGCGAAAAACCCCGGCTTGCGCCTCGAAATTGGCTATGATACACTACGCTTAAATCCAAACCGAAAGGAGGAACTTTTTGAATGTCCGTCAATATCTGTGAATTCATTTTAAGTTGCGCGCCTCTTTTTCAGGTTGATCGGGTAAATCCACCTCCCCCGTCCACCCGCCGCAGGCGCGCCCACGCTCTGCGGTTTTTTTATTCCTCCCAGCAAAGACCTGACAGGTTTCCAAAACCTGTCAGGTCTTACAACCAGGAGTATCCATGTCCTCTGTCATTTCCATCTCGAAACTGGCAAAACACTACCAGGTCCCCGAACGCGAAGCGGGGCTCAAAGCCGCCGCCAAGGGACTCTTCAAACGCAAATACAAAACCGTCAAAGCCGTGGACGGAATTTCCTTCGACATCCAGCCCGGCGAGGTGGTCGGTTTTCTCGGTCCGAACGGGGCGGGCAAGACCACCACGCTCAAAATGCTGACCGGGCTTCTTCATCCCACATCCGGCGAAGTTTCGGTGCTGGGATTTGAACCCGCGAAACGTCCGCACGATTACCTGCGCCAGATCACGCTGGTGATGGGCAACCGCAACCAACTCTCATGGGATTTGCCCGCGCTTGACTCGTTTGACCTGCAACGCGCCATTTACAGCATCCCAACCGATGAGTTCAAGAAAACCCGCGACGAGTTCATCGAACTGCTCGACCTGAAAGACCTCGTGCAGAAACCCGTCCGCAACCTTTCGCTTGGCGAACGCATGAAGATGGAATTCGTCGGCGCATTGCTGCACAAGCCGAAGATTCTCTTCCTCGACGAGCCGACCCTCGGCTTGGACGTGACCATGCAGAAGCGCATCCGTACCTTCGTGGCGGAATACAACCAGCGTTACGGCGCGACCGTCCTGCTGACGAGTCACTACATGGCGGATGTCGAAGCCCTGTGCAGGCGCGTCATCGTCATCCATCACGGACAGTTGCTCTTCGACGGCGACCTTTCCGCGCTGGTCGAGAAATTCTCCGCGTTCAAGACCGTCGGCTTTACGCTCGAGAATCCCGCCGCAGACTTGAGTCAGTACGGGGACGTGGTATCCGTTGACGGGTCCCGGGTGACGATGCGCGTGCCGAAGGAAAAAACCTCGGCGGTCACCTCCCGTCTGCTCAACGATCTATCCGTCGAAGACCTCACCGTCGAAGCCGCGCCCATCGAGGACGTGATCGAGTCGGTATTCTCGGTCAGGAAGGAGGCGCTGGAGTGAA
Organism: Candidatus Villigracilis adiacens; assembly: GCA_016703605.1. GTDB lineage: Bacteria > Chloroflexota > Anaerolineae > Anaerolineales > Villigracilaceae > Villigracilis > Villigracilis adiacens. The sequence goes on from JADJBU010000022.1 coordinate 452,488, forward strand.
ACGCTATTTTGATTTCTACGCATCCATGATGCGCATGTCCGTCCTCGAGCAATGGCAGTATCCCGTCGCCAATTATTTTTATATGATCGGGATGCTCGCCGAGCCGGTGATTTACATGGTGGTCTGGTCGGCGGTGGCGAACCAGCAGGGCGGCTCGGTGGGCGGCTACACCCCCGGCTCACTCGCCGCCTATTACATCGTCTGGACTCTCGTCCGCCAGATGAACATCGCCTTCACCCCCTACGGCTGGGAGTGGCGCATCCGCCAGGGCAGGCTTTCGATGTCGCTGATGCGCCCGATACACCCCCTGCATGAAGATGTGGCGTTCTTCGCGGGCTGGAAGGTCGTGATGATCGTCCTGTGGATTCCGCTTGCCCTCGCGCTCTCGTTTTTCTTCAAGCCCGATTTGCACCCGACCCTGCTCGAAGGCATTATCTTCTTCGTCTCGATCTGGATGGCGTATTTGATTCGCACCATCACCCTTTCGCTGCTCGGCATGGTCACATTTTGGACGACGCGGGTCAGCGCCCTCTTTGAGTTGTATTTTGCCGCCGAACTGATCTTTTCGGGACGGCTTGTGCCGCTCTCCCTGATGCCCGAATGGGTTCAGCAAGCCGCATGGTTCATGCCATTCCGCTGGGCGTTCGGTTTCCCCATCGAAGCGCTGGTGAGCAGCATGACTGTCAACGACCTGTTCGCCGGCTTGGGGATGCAGCTCGCCTGGGTCTTCTTCGGCATCCTCGTCGTCAGCCAGGTTTGGAAGGTCGCCATCCGCCAGTTCTCAGCGGTGGGAGGTTGATATGAACGGATTAAAACTTGCCGCCAATTATCTGCGCATCGGGATCATGAACGAGTTCCAATACCGCGCCAACCTTTACATTCAAATCCTGCAAACCTTCATCGCGCTTGGCACGGGGCTGATCGGCTTGAGTCTCGTCTTCGACCAGGTGGATCAACTCGGCGGCTGGGGCAAAGCCGACCTGCTGGCTGTGATGGGCGTCTTCACCATCATGGGCGGGGTGATCCGCGCCGCCATCCAGCCGAACATGGAACGTCTCATGGACGAAATCCGCGAAGGGACCCTCGATTACGCCCTCACCAAACCCGCAGACTCGCAGCTGCTCGTCAGCGTGCGCGAATTCCGTTTGTGGACCTTGGTGGATATCGTCGTCGGCGTCATCGTCCTGCTCGTCGCGCTCTCCCAACTGAACTGGCGCGTGGATGCGTGGTCTGTGCTGGGTTTTCTATCCTCCCTCGTCATGGGCGCGCTCATGACCTATTGCTTCTGGCTCATCATCACCTCCACCGCGTTCTGGTTCATCCGCGTGAACGAGATCGCCAACCTCTTCGAGGGACTCTACGCCGCCGGCCGCTGGCCCGTGACCATCTACCCCAACTGGCTGCGCTACGGATTGACCTTCCTCGTCCCCGTCGCCTTCGCTGTCACCGTCCCCGCCTCAGCCCTTACGGGACGGCTGACCCTGCAAACCTGGCTCGGCGCCCTCGCCCTGACCGCGACTCTCTTCGTCGTAGCCCGCATGATCTGGAGAACGGGTTTAAAGAATTATTCCGGCGCATCTGCATAATCCCCCCCTTCGCACAGTACGACAAAGTTCACTTTGTCATTCCCCTCCCGCAAAGTGAACTTTGCACTACCCACAGTACGACAAAGTTCACTTTGTCATTCCCCTTCCCGCAAAGTGAACTTTGCACTACCCACACAGTACGACAAAGTTCACTTTGTCATTCCCCTTCCCGCAAAGTGAACTTTGCACTACCCACACAGTACGACAAAGTTCACTTTGTCATTCCCCCTCCCGCAAAGTGAACTTTGCACTACCCACACAGTACGACAAAGTTCACTTTGTCATTCCCCTTCCCGCAAAGTGAACTTTGCACTACCCACACAGTACGACAAAGTTCACTTTGTCATTCCCCTTCCCGCAAAGTGAACTTTGCACTACCCACACAGTACGACAAAGTTCACTTTGTCATTCCCCTTCCCGCAAAGTGAACTTTGCACTACCCACACAGTACGACAAAGTTCACTTTGTCATTCCCCCTCCCGCAAAGTGAACTTTGCGTTACCCATATCAGCCCCCGTACAACCTTCTATAAATAATAAATATCTCGTAGATATTCCGAATGTAATTGCGCGTCTCCTCGAAGCGGACGCTTTCCAGAAAAAGGTCGGGGTCGTCGCCGGAGAGTTCCTTCCATGCCGCAGCGTTGCCGGGTCCGCCGTTATAGGCGGCGAGGGTGGCGTACAGGTCGCCGTTTAGCGAGGCGCGGTTCCTGGCGAGGTAATGCGTCCCGAACAACACGCTCACGTATGGGCGGTATAAATCCTCCTCAGCATAGTTGATCGGCTTGCCAAGTTCCGAGGCGATCTGCGCACCGGTCGGGGCAATGATCTGCATCAGACCGCGCGCGCCCGCGTTCGAGCGGACGAACCCCTCGAAGAGACTCTCCTGCCGGATCACGCTGAAGACGAAGAGCGGATCGAATCCGTTTTGCTGGGCGTTGGGAATGACCAGGTCGGAGTAATACAACCCATAGCGGATGTGAGTGAAATACGCCGGAGCCATCATCGATTCGGTGTGTTCGTCCAGCCCGGCCATGGTCAACACCTGGCGCGCCGCGAATATCGCGGAACGGTACATGCCGATGTCGTGCAGGTAATTCGTCAGGCGGTAACTGCCCACAACATCGTTGAGCGCTTCGAGTTCCGAGCGCAGGTCTTCGAACTCCAGCCGCGCTTCGTCGTACATCCCCATATCCCAATACTCTTTGCCGCGGATGACGCGCCCATCCGACGCCAGCGGACCGAGACCGTTCAAATCCACATCCGGGGCAAGGTTGAAGGTCAGGCGCATCCAGGCATCGGCATCGGCGCGTTCGCGGGCAAGGTCCACCTGATAATTGGAAGAAGGCGTGGACGCAAAAGGAGCGAGCTGCGCCAGCATATCGCGCGCGCGTTCGCTGTAGTATCCGCCCGGGTCAAGGTTCTGCCCCTCCCGCCAGGCGTCGTCCGCGCTGTTGGCTTCGCCGAGGAGCCGATACGACTTCCCGATCCAGAGCAGCGCGCGGCTTTTGTCCTCTGTCGATGCCGAAAGCGCGAGGCTGCGTTTGAACGTATCCAGCGCCGACTGGGGATTGCCGCGCCGGTATTCGATCATCCCCATCAGGAATGCCGCATAGGCGGATTGCTTCGAGCCGGGGTATTCCAGCGTCACCCGCGACCAGGTCTCGACGGCTTTGTCGTATTGCTCGTCGCGTTCGTAGATGCGCGCCGCACTCATCAGGTAATCGGCGGCAATCGAGGCGCTCGGCGCAAGGCTGACGAATTCGAGCAGAGTCTGCGCCCCGCCGGTGTAATCGCCCTTCTGCGCCCATTGGATGAAGGCCTTCTCGCCCCATGCGTCGCCCCAGCGGGTATGGATCGAAAAATTTCCAATGAACGTATCGTAATCAGCCAGCGCTTCGTCGTATAAACCCAGGCTGTTTTTGGAAAGCGCGCGGTAGTAGTATGCCGTCCCATCGTTCTCGGGCGGGTTGCCCGCAAGATACCTGTCGAAGGCGGAAATGGCGACCGCGTACTGACCCGCGAAATAATCCACAATGCCCCGGTCCAGTTCGTCGACGGTCTCGCCCGCATCCACCAGTTCGACGAGGCTGAGATAGGAATAATAGGAAAGCGGATAATTCTCAACGGCATAGCGGAAGCGTTCATTCGCCTCGGCATTCTGACCTTGAGCCTGGTTCGCCAACCCGGCTTCGTACAACGCCTGGGCTTTGACGTAATCGCTGCCGGCGCGCCCGAGGATGCCGTCGTATAACGCCAGCGCGGTTTCGTAATTCCCAAGTTCCACCTGTGTGGCGGCAACCTTCAGGTCGAGATAAATATCGTCGCCGAGCGATGGGGCGGTGATGGCGGTCGTGTAGGTGGGCAGGGCTTCGGCGTAATTCTGCGCGTTGAACAGCGCGTCGCCGCGCAATTCCTGAACGTAGGCATCGAGCGTGCCGGGGCGCAGGACGAGATAGGTCTGCCACGAATCGGCGGCGGCGGGGTAGTTCTCCAGTTTGTAGTTGACGAATCCCTGCAGGAAAAAGGCTTGAGCCGATTGCGGCGTGCCGGGGTATTCGGCGATCAGGGTTTGCAGGGCGGTCTGGGTTTCGTTGTAGCGGTTTTGGGCGTAATAGATCTTCGCCACCCCCCATTGAGCCGACGCCCTCACCAGCGGGTCGGGCGAATCGCTTAGCGCGGTCTGGTAATGGATGAGCGCCAGGTCGTAATCGCCGTTGAAGAGCGCCCTGTCTCCCTCGCTGACTCTTGCAATGGGCAGGGGCGTGGGCGTGATCGTGGGCGTGAAGGTCGCTTCAGGGGTGATGGTGACGCTGGGAGTCACCGTCCAACCGGGGGGGATGGCGGGGATATTTTCCAGCGCCGCACAAGCCGTGATGGAGAGAGTCAGCCAAAGTCCAAGAAAGAGCCGGAGTTTCTTCATCCCGTTTTTATACTGGTATTTGGAACCATCGTCAAGCAAGGAGTGAGACGGTTCTTATTTCTTATTATGGCTTTTGCAAAGTTGCTTGACGTTCCTTTGAATTTGGGGCAAGGTTTAACGCGAAACGCGCAAAGGGGGCGAATTTACGCGAAAACCAATTAAGATTTTCCTGACCTTGCAAAGGCCATGTATTTCTTGTTTTTATAGATTGTATTCAAAGGGTGGGTGCGCTATAATCCTTTTTGTACGCCATCCCAAGCCTTGCGCGAGTTCATTGACTCGCGCAGGGCTATATATATTCAAAGGAGAAGAATGAACACACACCACAAAATCCATCAGAATGCGAGGTTGATTTTGTCGAGCGTGCTGTTGATTGCCGTGACGGCTTGCGCAGCGGGGGGAGAGCCTGCCTCAACGGACGAACTGGTCACGTCCACCGGGTTTGTTTGCCCGGAGCCGAGCCCGCGCGTTGAATTCGAAAGTGAAACGATCAATATCTTTACGTGGACGGAATACGTCCCGGCTGATATCCTCGATTGTTTCGGTCTGGTCTATGGCGTCGAAGTCAATGTGGATTACTTCTCGTCGAACGAGGAACTATATTCAAAGGTGTCGCTGGGCGAGGATATCGATCCGTACGATGTTGTTCACCCGAGCGATTACATGATCGGCGTTCTCATCCGCGAAGGTTTGCTGGCGGAACTGGATGCCGACAGGCTGCCGAATTTATCGAACCTGGATGCCGGTCTGGCTGCCGCCTATGGCGAGACGACGGGTTTTATTGTGCCGTATCAGATGGGCACGCAAGCCATCATCTATAACGCCGAAACCGTCGAAACCCCGCCAACCTCCTGGGCAGACCTGTGGAGCGCGGAATACGAAGGTCGCATTGTGGCAGTGGACGACAGCCGCGTGATCATCGGCGCGGCGCTGTTGACCCTCGGCTACGATGTGAACGACACGAACCCCGATCATCTGGAGCAAGCCAAGGCGAAACTGCTCGAACTGATGCCGAACATCCGCGTTTTCGACAGCGACAGCCCCAAGACCCCGCTGGTGGCCGGGGATGTGGACCTGGGCATTGTCTGGAACGGGGAGGCCTTCCTGACCCAGACCGAAGACCCGCGCTTCGAGTACGTCTTCCCGGAGGAAGGCTCGATCATCTTCTACGATGGCATGGCAATTCCGAATACCGCGCCGCACCCCGATGCCGCCTATGCCTGGTTCAATTATCTTTTGCAGGGCGATGTCAACTGGCTGGCGCTGGTGGACTATCCTTACACCAACCCGAACAAGGCCGCGCTGGAATATGCGAAGGAAAACGCGCCCGAGGTGTATGAGGCGTATGCGTCTTCTCCGATCACGAACACGCCCGCCGATGAATTCGCGAAGGGTCACGAAGTGAAAGACCTGGGCGAGGCGCTGCTTCTGTACGACGAAGTCTGGACCGAGATAAAACAATAGGCTTTATCCGAAGTTTCACTACCGCGCATTCCAAGCCCCAGGAGAGCGTTTCTTAAGTCTGTGAAAGGCGTGAAAAAAGAACCCCAGCCACAGAGAACGCCGAGTTCACAGTGATTTTTTAAAAAGTTCTCTCAAGATTCTCTATGTCCTGCCGTGCGCAAGCAAAGGTTTTCAATTTGGACTGCGGCATCTCCCGATTTTGATCGAAAGTCGGGAGATGCCGTGGCGCCGCTTCCAATTCCGCGCCTGACCTGTTTTGCTTGCGCGCCGCCTGCGCCCCGCTTTGACAAATCCCTGCCGCCCTGCTATACTTCCAGCCGTTAGTTGACTATCCGGGCGCGCGGCGCCTTTTGTTTGAGAACAATCGTGTTTTGCCAGTGACCGATCTTCGCGAGCAAGTCAGCGAAGGTCTTTTTATTTGTCTGAGGGAAAAGACTTTTAATCCAACATCCAACCTTGACTTTAACCGCATAAGCGGTTTGAAAAATTCACATTTAGTGAGGTATACAGAAAAATTCTATGAGTAAAAAGAATAAATTAAGAATCATCCCGCTCGGGGGGCTGGGCGAAGTGGGAAAGAACATGATGGCGTACGAGTACGGCGGCGACATCATCGTGGTCGATGCCGGCATCATGTTCCCCAGGAACGACATGCTCGGGGTCGATTACATCATCCCCGATTATGAATATTTAAAGAAACGCGCCAACCGCGTGCTGGGGCTTTTCATCACCCACGGGCACGAAGACCACATCGGCGCGGTACAGCACTTCACCGAAGACATCCCCGTCCCGGTCTATGCCACCCCGCTCACCCGCGGGTTGATTGAGGCGAAACTGCACCGCAACGGCGCGCAGCACAAGGTGCAGATGAAAACCATCAACGCCGGGGATTTGACGCGTATCGGCCCGTTCACGCTGGAATATTTCCACGTCAACCACTCGATCCCCGACGCAGTCGGCATCGGCATCACCACCCCGGCGGGACTCGTCATCCACATGAGCGACTTCAAGTTCGACCAGACCCCCGTGGACGGCTGGCCCACCGACTTTGCCAAACTCTCCGAGTTCTCGAACCGCGGCGTAGATTTGCTGCTCTCCGACTCGACCAACGCCGAACGCCCCGGCTGGACTCCGTCTGAATCCGTCATCCGTCCCGCCTTCGAAAAAGTCCTTTCCGAAGCCAAGGGGCGCGTGATCGTCGCCACATTCGCGTCGCTCATCTCGCGCGTTCAGCAGGTTGCCGATGCCGCCAGGGTGACCGGGCGCAAAATGGCGCTGGCAGGCACCAGCATGGTGGACAACGTCAAGATCGCGCGCAAGATGAAATATCTCGACATCCCCGATGAGATCATCGTGCCAATCGAGCAGGCGCAGAACATGCAGCCGCACAAGGTCGTCATCATGTGTACCGGCTCACAGGGCGAACCATCGTCCATTGTGGGGCGGCTCTCGGCGGGAACGAACCGGCAGTTCGACCTCAAACCGGGAGACACCATCGTGCTGTCCTCCCACCCCATCCCCGGCAATGAGGAAACCATCAGCAAGACCATCAACCGCCTGCTGCGAAGGGGCGCGAAGGTCATCCATGACGGCATCGCCCCCATCCACGTTTCGGGTCACGCCGCGCAGGAGGAGCAAAAACTGCTCATCAACCTCGTCAAACCGAAGCACTTCCTGCCGATCCACGGCGAACTGCGACAATTGGTACGTCATGCCGAAATCGCCCAACAATTGGGTATCGAAGCGGAAAATACCATCGTCGCCGAAAACGGACAGGTTGTGGAATTGGTGGGCAAAAAGATACTGCTCGGCGAACGCATCCCCGGCGACTACGTCTTCGTCACCGGCGAATCCATCGGTGACATCGACCACGACGTCATGAAGGAACGCAGCCAGCTTGCGCGCAGCGGCATCCTGCTGATCGACATCAGCATCGACAAGAAAACCGGCAGGCTCCTGCACGAACCGGAGATAATCACCCGCGGCTTTGTCTCGCCCGAAGAAGCCACGTCGCTCATCCCCGATGTCCGCAGGCTCGTCATGCGCGCCGTCCACAACGACGGCTTCGACGACGAAAAGGACATCATCAACACGGTCAAAAGTTACCTGCACCAGCAGACCAAACGCAGACCGATGGTCTTTGTGACATTGAGTAAGGCGTAATCAAGTAGGACAAGCTAAGCTTGTCCTACTACTTTTTTTGCAATCTGCCGGTCCACCTTCCCCATTGGGTAATCATCCAACTCATCGAGCGGAACCCATTTGAATTTTTTATCTTTGGGGGCTTCAACCTTCGCACATAGGAATGGATACACAATCACCCTAAAGTGGCTATACGCATGTTGGACAAAACCCAGCGGCTCTTTTTTCTGGACCTTGAGCCGGGTCGCGCCCCTCAAGGCTTTGACCAACTCCCTGGCCGGGTCGCCATCTACCCTCGCGTTGGGGAATTCCCACATCCCGCCGAGCAACCCATTCGCCGGGCGTTGACTGAGCAGCGCCCTCCCCCGCTCCACGATCACAGCCGCAACATGGACATAGGTCGGGACCTGCTTCTTCGGCTTCATCACGGGACGCAACTCTTGGGTTCCGGCTTCCCTGGCTTTGCATATCTTCATCAACGGACAAATCAAACAACGCGGATTCTTCGGCAGGCAGACCATCGCGCCAAGGTCCATCAACGCCTGGTTGTAATCGCCTGCCCGTCCTTTGGGTAAATTCTTCGCTGTCAACTCCCAAAGAGTTTTTTCGCCAGCAGTCGAGTCGGCAATTTCCTTGACATCGAACAGGCGGGAAAAGACCCGCCGAATATTGCCGTCGAGAGTCGGCTCGTCCATTTTGAAGGCAAGCGAAGCGATCGCGCCGACGGTGTAACGTCCGATCCCCGGCAGGCTTCGCAAATCATCCAAATCCCGCGGAAGTTTCCCGCCAAATTTTTCGACGACCACCTTCGCGGCTTTATGTAAATTTCGCGCGCGGCTGTAATAGCCGAGTCCCTCCCAGGCGTTGAGTACATCCTGCTCCGAAGCGGACGCAAGAGCTTTCACGCTGGGAAATTGCTTCATCCACTTTTCAAAATAGGGAATGACCGTCTCGACCCGGGTTTGCTGACACATAATCTCGGAGACCCAAACCGCGTATGGATCAGGGTGGTCGCGCCAGGGCAGTGTGCGTTTTTGCAAGTCGTACCAGGCGAGGAGGAGGGCGGAGAGGCGGGGCATGAGGGAGGGTTGGTGAACAGGGGTGGAGAGAGTGGAAAGTGAGTAGTGAGTAGTGAATAGTGAGCGGTAGTGAATAGTGAATAGTGAACAGTGAATAGTGAATAGTGAGTGGTTTTACTGATAACTGTCAAGCGTTCACTGATTACTAGCCCTACTCACGGACACGGTTCTGTTAGGGCGGCGCTTTGGTATACCGAATCGTCGAAGGCGATGACGTGGACGGTAAGCAGGTCGTTATCAGAACACGCCAAAATGGTTGCATCCGCGCCTTGTTTGAAGTCGAGCAATTCCCTGGTGGGGAAGATCAGGTTCTGGTGACCGGAGTTGATCAGCAAAAAGCCGATGCGCGGAAAGTCCTGCGCGGCGTACGCAGTCCATGGATTCGTCGAAGCAAGTCCCTCCCCTCTCCAATACATACGCGGATAGAGCAGCCGGCCTTCGAGCAGAACGGCGTCGGATTGGGAGAGGAAGGCTTCGATCTCAGCCCGGCTGTAATCCTTTGATTCAAGTCTGGCGATCAGTTCATCCTGCGAAGAAGTGTAGCGCGGATCAACGAGTCCTTTGGCGAGCCAGGGGAGGGAGCCAATGAGGAAAAAAAGGGTAATTGGTAATAGGTAATGGGTAATAGGTAATGGGTAATAGGTAATAGGTAATTGGTAATTGGTAATTGGCGACGTGATGCGTGATGCGTGATTAGAGATTAAAGATCGGAGATTGGAGATTGGTTGGGGTTTTGAGCCAAACAACAAGGCGATTACGCCAAAGATTTCAACAATGCCGATGCCGAAGTAGAAATAGATCACCCAGTCCACGGGGAGGTTGTAGCGCCAGCTGGAGAAGCGGGCGATGCCGTTGGAGAGGGCGTAGCCGAGGTTGAAGGCCAGTGGGACGAGGGAGAGCCAGCCGAGCCGCCGCCACGCAGAGCCGAAGCCGAGGGCAATGACGAGTAAATAAAACAGGACGAGGATAAGGTTGTACCATTCGAGAGTCCCGTCCCACTCGACCCAGTAGAGATTGACCGGCTCCTGAAAACCATTGAAGGGTTTGATGAGGGGCAAAGCCAGCAAGCCGCCGATCTCGGTGTTGAGGAAGTGCGAGGCGATGAAGTTCGCCACGTAGCCGGGATTCTCGAGCGTGAAGGAGACGATCCGTTCGCGGACGCTTTCCTTCGCGGGGTCGAAGCCAGCGGGAGTGGCTTTGGCGTCGAAGGAGTATTGGTTGAAGATGATGCCCACCTGGTTGGGGTCGTCGAAGGAGAATTTACCGGCGACGGTATAGTTATGAGTCAACCACGGCAGGACGGTCAGAATCATCGCCGCGGCGAATATGATTCCCGTTTTGAGCCACTCGCCCCATTTGAACTTCATCACGATAAGAACAAGCAGGAAAAGGGCAGGCAGGGTCAGCGTGGATTGGGTGCGGAAGAGGAGTAACAAGCCGAACGAACCGCCTGCAATGAGAGTCGAGCGGAAGTCGCGCCGCTCCAGCCACCAGAGCACGACGAGACAGATCAAGACCATGCCAAAAGCGGTCGGAAAATCGGTGGTGAAGGTTTTTGAATTTACGACGCGGGTGTTCGATGCGATCCACAGGGATGTGTATTCACGGAAGATGGCAAAGAGGGCAATAGTCACACCGGCGGCGGGAGAGTGGATCTTCCTGCCGAGGAAATACAAGGCGACGGGGAAAAGCGCAAGAACGAGGACCTGGGCGGTGATGATGGCAGGATAATTTTGCCCGAAAAGAAAATGCAAAATAGCAAGGAAGGTCACATAGAGCGGGCGCGGAGGGATTCCGCCGAAATAGCCGGAGCCGATCTGCAGGCTTTGGGCGGTGAAGTCGTAGAACCCGGCGTCGGAGTAAGGCAGGGGGACGTTCGTCGGCGGGGAGATGGGGGCGTAGAAACTGCTGGCGAGGGTCGAGAGGGGGACGGAGAGCCAGAGGAGGGAGGCGAGGAGGTAGAGGGTGATAGGGAATAAAGAATGAAGGGTGAATAGTGAGTAGTGAGTAGTGAGTAGTGAGTGGTGAGTAGTGAGTAGTGAGTGGTGAGTAGTGAGTAGTGAGTAGTGAGTGGTGAGTAGGAATATGGCAAAACCGATGAGGAGGGCGAGGATGAAGTGCCAGGCTTGGATGGCAGCGCCGGGTTCGCCCCAGTAGGCGGTGTCTGGGGTGATGCCGATTTTGGAGAGGGTGACGAAGAGGAGGACAGAAAGCAGAAGGCAGAAGGCGGTGAGAGTCGGGAGATGAAGTGGTTTGAGGTTGGATAATGTTTGTGGGTGGAAGCCGTTTTTAGCGAGGAGGATGAGGATGGTGGCTTCGAGGGTTAGGAAGAAGAAGAGCCAGAGGAGGGGGCTGATCCGCTCGTAGTAGGGCAGGAGCCGCTCGGGGTTGAAATAACGCAAAAGGAACAGGATCAAACTCAAAAGGAGGGAAAGAAGCGTGGAGGATAAAATTATCGGTGTGGTGAAAAATCCCTCGAAGCGAATCAGGTTTCGGCGTGAATAAAGCCCCAATCCAATCCCTGAAAGAAAGATGCCCCCCATAACCCCAAGCAATGCCAGCCGCGCGAGTGAGATGCCTTCGGACGGGACGCGCAGGAGGGCGGCGATGGCGAGGAGAGATTGAAATGCCGCGGCGATGAAATACCACGGCAGGAGGTTGGTGAATTTGGTTTGCATTGAGTAATACTGCCGTCCTGAGCGTAGACGAAGGACGGGTTCAGGTGTACCTGCTGTTGCTCAGGGCGGCAGAACTAAAACTGAAATCCAGGGCGGGCGGGGACGACCTTGTAGGAGTAGTTTTTGACGTAGCCGAAGAGGCGGTCTTGCAGCAAGCCCCATTCAGCGGAGGCAAGCGCGCGGCGCGCTTCGGGGGCGTCTGCGGCGATCAAGCCGACCTGGATCTGCGGGTATGCGCCGTAAAGCGTCGCCCAGGCTTCGGAGGGCTGCAAGCCGAGCCGCTGGACGCCCGGTACGAATTCACCGATGATGAACTCGAAATATTCCTGGTCGCGTTCGGCGGCGATATCCCAGGTCATGATGACTTTGACGGTCATATCAACCTTGCTGGTAGTCGAGCACCACAACCTTCGTCTCCTGCGGCAGGGACGAGCGCGTGGCTTTCAGAGACGGCTGGGATTCGACCTTGCCCAGCCCCATCTCCTTGAGAAATTTATTCAGCGGTTCGAGTTTGATCTTCGCATCGTCGGTGGCGTAATGCATGGGGATGACGAGATTCGGCTCGATGACGCTGACGACCTCTGCGGCTTTGGCGGCGTTGAGACTGCTCCCGCCTCCGACCGGGATGAGGAGCACGTTGACCGTCCCCAGGGCTTCGACTTCGCTCTGGGTGGGGACCTCCTGCAAGTCGCCGAGGTGCGCGACGGTGATGCCTTCGTAATCGAAAACGTACAGGGTGTTGCGGGCATTGTCCTTAGTCTTTTTGCCGCCGCCCGCGGTCTGGACAGCTGTGATGAACACACCGCCGATCTCGAATTCGCCCGCGCCATCAATGACGTGCCCCGCGCCCTTGACCGCGTCGTAATTGGCGTGACCGGGCGTGTCGTGGCTGACGGTGACGATATCGGCTTTGAGTTTAAGTGCGTCGTACCCGACCGTCTTGTGATCGAACGGGTCGGTGACGACGGTTGCGTAGTTGCGTTCTGTCAGTCTAAAACAGGAATGTCCGTACCAGGTGATTTCCATACTGCGAGTGCCTCCGAGGAGGTATTATACCCTGACGGGCACACGTACCCGATGGGAAATCATTCGATGGGAGCAGGTGAGCGATAAAAATTCAAAAGAGGAAAGAAGAAAGAAAACGCCGTATCTACGCAGGAAAATTCCCGTTCTCGAAGGTGACGATACGGGCGGAGTAAATTTTTTGTAATCTTCATCGTGTATAATAACGAAGTTGAGGTCGAAATGGAACAAATTACAATTCAGGTTAAAAGCAAGCAAAAAGCAAGAGCGTTGATTGATTTCCTCAAGTCGCTGGATTTTATCGAAGATGTAAGTTCCAATTCTGCATCCCTGCAAAATAGCGCGGGGTTAAAAGAGACCGACTTCTTCGACCTTGCCGGGATTTGGTCCGGACGCGACTTGACCCTTGATTCCATCCGCTCGCAAGCCTGGCCCGCCCGCATATGATTCTCTGCGATACCAATATCCTGATCGAATTTTACAAGAACAATCAGGATGTCACTTCACGCTTGCGGGAGATCGGCGTTCCCAACCTTGCTATAAGCGTGATAACCGTTGGCGAACTCTACTACGGCGCAAGGGACAGCCGCGAACTGACAAAGATCAAGAAGCATCTCGCCAGTCTTCATCAAATTGCAGTTGACGAGGAAACTTCTGAAATCACCCTGTCTCTTCTGGAAACCTACGCTCTCAGCCATCGTTTGAGTCTGCCAGACGCCATTATTGCCGCCTCCGCGCTGCGACATTCGATTGATCTTTATACGCTGAACTTGAAGGACTTCAGGTTTATCGAAGGGCTTTCCCTTTATACCCATTAAAATGAACGAATTCTACCGCGCGAAGTTCAACGAACTGTTCATGGAATTTACGCGCTATCTCATCACCCATCCCGATTTCGGCGCGGACATCCCCATGGGAGCTGAGGTTATTCTATTAGACCGCCTCGACCCCGGATATACAAATTACATGCTGGAGAAAGCTCCCAAAGAAGGCGTAGTGTTCATCGACGTGGGGAAACTTGCGCCCATCCGTTCGCGGTTGACGAAGCCGAAGATCATTTCCCGTCCGCCTGCGGTGATGGCTGGGTAAATTCAAACTAAACGGGACAGCCTTTCGGCTGTCCCGTTTGATATTTTACTTATTTCACTATTGAGTTTTTAAGTTTTTATTGCTTTTGAGCAAGGGGAAAAGCTGCCAAAATATTCACGAAAGCAATAACTAAAAGCCAAGCACCATTTACTATCATCATTAAAGTTAAGGCAAATTCATTCTTTGCTATAATCTTAATGATGAACGCTGAAATGTTTTCAATAATTAAAAAATAAGTTGCCCACCCGTAAGGAGTAAAAAGGCGAGTGAAGTTGTATCTTGATGCATCTCTCACTGAGAAAAATACGAGTATTACATTGATTATAGCAAATACCATAATCAATATTTCAGAAAAAATTTTTATGTTATCTGCCCCAAGAAATCCAGATGTCATAAGGAATATACCAGAAAACGCATATATACCTGATGCTATAAATTTATTCATAAATCAACTCCTTTTCAATCAAGGACCATATGGATGGTTTTTATATTTTGGGACAGTATCTACTGATGAAAAACCAGCTACTGCTGAAATTAAAGCTGGAACTGTCATGTACCATTGTTGTGTTGCCACTGAAGCTACAACGGCAACAGTGCCACTCCAAGCGCCTATAGATGCGGCAGGATTTATTGTACTATTTACAATTATTCCTCCATCAATAGGCTTGTTCCAATTTTCCGGTAATGAAACCGACGTACTTGTTGCGAAACCAGGAGTCGTAATTCCTTGCTCAAAACTATCTTTGCCTAATGGATTAAATTCCCCAGCCCCTATTGAGACATTGGCTAGAACATTAGCGAAGTTTGGCGAATTGGACGAATCTATTCGACTACGGCTTTTGGGGTCATAAAAAGTATATCCATCACCATATTCCATAATCATCCAATCAAAACTGGACTCGTTGCCATGTTCATTAGTGTAATTAAATCTTACAATATCACCTGCCTCTGCACTCAGTAAGACTTTATTCAAATCATTGTTCATAAACGCCCATGCCCAATAGTTCCGGTATTCGTTTTCGCCAAATCCTAAAAGTGACATAACTCTTTTTTCTGCATCATTTGGAGCAGAGCGTCGCCTATCATGCGGTTTAGCGGATTGATACGACCCATTTTGGTTATAACAAATTCCTTCTTCATCACAGGGAACATGCCCACTCGGGTCGACGTAATTCATCGGCGAGTTGTTGACGTAGGCGTAGCGGTCCAGTCCCTGCACGCCGGGTGGGATGATGCTGTCCGCTTGGGCGAAACGTCCCAGGGCAGGGTCGTCCATGTACGAGTATTGTCCGGTAAAGGTATAGCGACTCAGGTTGCAGGCGGGTGTCGTCACTGGCGCGGAGGTCCATGAGTAATCGATTTATAAAATGAGAGCCTCAAAAAAACTTTATAATAGTTGCCATACCCATTTAAAGAAGTTAAATATAGAATTTATTGATAATGAGATAACTAGAAAAAGGGTATATATATATATCAAGTCAATAATATATTTCAATGTTCCATTGGAGTCTTTAATATCTATCCAATTGATATTAGTATGGCGCGATCTAAAGTATATTTTATATAACAAATATAGTACTGAAACCCCCATTAGCGCTCTTGCTATTGGATTGTACCAATTATAAATTAGTGATCCTGTTACAGCAGCAGTCATAATGAGAATGATATACACAACATATTCAATATATTTTTTCTGTATTTTCATAATGGCATATCCTTAGCAGTTAAGTGCTTATTTGTATGTTTTTCAGAAAAGCCCGCAGCCTCTGGCGGCGCAAATGCGGCTACGAACAAAGTAAGTGATCTTTTTAGTATTATAAGAGAACTATCCAATTTGAATCGATGTTTCAAATTGGAGTATATATAGGTCTATTTTTGATGGGTATATTCGTTGGTGGAAGGGTAGGGGTGTTCGTTGGTGGAAGGGTAGGGGTGTTCGTTGGCGGAAAGGTAGGAGTGTTTGTTGGCGTAGGTGGGGATATCTGAGTTGGAGATGTACAAGGGTTCGTCAAGGTTTGGCATGTGGGTGTCGGTGTAGGAGGCATTGTGCATAATGACTCATCTTGCCCACATCCACCTGTTAATGATGCCGTTATAAGCGTAATACCTGTGAATACTGTAGCTGCAATTAAGCATGGAACCTCAATACCTTTGCAAGAAAATGATGGAGGAATTTCACCATTATTTCCGCTATTATTTACTGTGATTATTTGTTCAATTAATTGATCTACACGATCGAGAGTCTTTTTTGAAGTTTCAAGCATCACATTGACTGCTTGATCTCGATATACCTGACCTTGAGGCGTTTCATTTATATAAATTACAGTTGCAGTTAAAGCAGCTGTTGTCGCAAAAGAAAGAGCTATTTCAAGACAGTAAACGGCGATTACTCCTATACAATGCCCACTCGGGTCGACATAATTCATCGGCGAGTTGTTGACGTAGGCGTAGCGGTCCAGTCCCTGCACGCCGGGTGGGATGATACTGTCGGCTTGGGCAAATCTCCCCAACGAGAAATCGTACCAGCGTGCGTTGTAGAACATCAAACCGAAGTCTGCGGCGTGGCTGAATTGACCGGTGAACCCGTACTCCGTCGGCGTGACTCCGCTTTGGTGGCGGACTTCTCCCCAGGCTTTGTATCTCGTTTGGGAGATGACTGTCCCTGCGGCATCGGTGACAATCGAAGTGGAACCCAGATGATCAGAGAGTAGATAATAGAGAGTAGTGTCTTTGCGCATGGCGATGCGTTGAGTCCCTGCGAAGTAATACTTGTTTACCTGCGTGCCTGTATCCGTGACTACGACCTCATAATGTGCGCCGACAAAAATGTTGTCGTCGAGCCGACGAAGTCGACACTACCGATTTTACCCGCTTCTTCCGTCGCCGTCGTAGGTGAAGTCCGCGGAGGAGAAGACCGGCACAGGCGGCGCGGTGGGAGTTGGGGTGATCGTCGGCGTGGAGGTGGCGGTTGGGCTTGCGCTGAGCGTAGTCGAAGCGGTCGGCGTGATGGTGGGCGTCCCTGTATTGGTGGGCGTTACGCTCGGCGCAGGCTCGACCCCTCCCCTGTAGGGGGAGGGGCTGGAGAGGTCAGGCGTGGGTGTAGAAGTCTCTCCCGTCGGGGTGGGCGTTGCGGTTGAAGGCGCGGAGATTGGTCCAATGTACGATCTGCGGCGCGATCTGGAGGTTGTCAAAGTAGACTGAGCCTGAGGTTGTAGCATCCAGCCCGCCCGTCGCCCCGAGGCGTACTTCAGCCACGCGTTGAAACCAAGTATCGTTATCCACATTGGCAATGGTACCCGCCAATGCGCCGTCAATCCAGAGCGAAAGGTAGCCGTTATTCGCGCCGGGCGCGGTTGAAGTATTCCAATTGTTATAATCCAGCCCATGCCAAAGACCAAAATCCTTCCCTACCTCGAAGCCCTCTTTACCGTCATCGTCTGGGGAGCGACCTTTATTGCCACCAAGATCGCCCTGCGCGAAGTCTCCCCCGCCACCATCGTCTGGATTCGCTTCAGCATCGGAACCCTCATCCTCGGCGCAGTCGTCGGGCTGAGAAGGCAATTCGCCCTGCCCGAAAAAGACGAATGGCTCTACCTCGCCCTGCTCGGCTTCCTCGGCGTCACCTTTCACCAAATATTACAAGCCACCGGGCTGCAAACCGCCAAAGCCACCACCACCGCATGGATCGTCGCCACCACACCCGTCTTCATCGCCATCCTCGGCTGGATCGTCCTCAAAGAAAAACTAAACGGCTTGCAGGTTCTCGGCATTGTACTGGCAGGGTTCGGGGTATTGCTCATCGTCAGCAAAGGGAATATCAGTGCATTGTTCACAGGCGAAGAAGGAACCTTCGGCGATTTCCTCATCCTCATCAGCTCGGTCAACTGGGCGGTCTACACCATCCTCTCACGGCGCGAACTGGCGCGTCACCCCGCCGCGCGCATGATGTTCTTCGTCATGCTCCTCGGCTGGCTCTTCGTTAATATCTGGATCTTCGGCTTCGGACCCGGCTTGGGCGAAATCCCAAACCTCACATCGTCGGGCTGGGGCGCCATCGTCATCCTCGGCGTCTTCGGCTCCGGGCTGGCATACATCGCCTTCTACGACGCCCTGCAGGAAATCCCCGCCTCGCAACTCGGCGCATTCTTCAACGTCGAACCGCTCGTCACCACCCTCCTTGCTTCGTTTATGATCAATGAAACCATCACTGCCATTACGCTCATCGGCGGCGCGATCATCATTTTGGGCATCTGGCTCGTGAACAGGAAATGATGAATTATGAAGGATAAAGCATGAAAGCGCGGACAACGCCCGGCGCAAGCATTGAGAAAACCGAAAAGGGATACCTGTTGACGATTCCCGCCGGAGACTCATCCTCCTATCGGTTCGCGCAGATGGACGATTACCTCGGTTTGCCCCGACGAAATTTCCCGCATCGTTCCCTGACCCTCAGCCTGCGCGCCAGAGTCTCGCACCTTTCCCTCCCCGGAACCTGGGGCTTCGGCGTTTGGAACGATCCCTTCGGCATGTCGCTCGGCTTTGGCGCAAATCGCCTGCGCCTGCCGACGCTTCCGAACGCAGCCTGGTTCTTCGGCGCATCGAAGGAAAATCATCTCTCGTTCAACAACAACCCCGCGCAGGGATTTCTCGCGCAAAGTTTTCGTTCGCCCAAATTTCACGCATCCCTGGTCCCCGCCGGAATGGCTCTCCCCTTCTCGCCAAAGACGACCCGCCGCATAATGAGCAAGGTCATCGCCGAAGATTCATCCGCTCTCAGCGTGGACGTGACCCAATGGCACGGCTACAGGCTCGAGTGGAGTCGGAACCGCGCAGCCTGGTATGTGGACGACGCCCCAGTCTTTGAGTCGCCTGTAAGTCCGAATCCGCCGCTGGGACTGGTCATCTGGCTCGATAACCAATTTGCATCCTTCACCCCCGATGGGAAGATCGGTTTCGGCGTTCTGGAAACCCCCGACCCCGCATGGCTGGAGATCGAGGGTTTGGAGATCGCAAATCCTTGAGAGCCTGAAGCGCTAACTCGCGTTTTACGCTTACATCCCCAACCCCTTGGCTTCATTCCAAAACGCATCCATCTCCTCCAGCGTCATATCAGAGAGGTTTCGTCCTCGATCTTTCGCGCTCTTTTCCACATACGCAAACCGTTTTTTGAATTTTATATTCGCCTCCCTCAGCGCAGATTCGGCGTCCACCTCCCGCCAGCGGGCTAAATTGACCAGCACGAAGAACAGGTCGCCCAATTCGGCTTTTACCTGTTCGGGGTTTTCAGCGCTCTTGATCTCTTCGATCTCCTCGCAGACCTTGTCCAGCACGTCTTCGATTTCGCGCCAGTCGAAGCCCACCCGCGCGGCACGTTCCTGGTATTCCTGCGCCTGGTTCAAGGCGGGCAATGCCGCGGGCACGCCGTCCAATATCCCTTTGTTTTCTTTCTGCGCCCCTCTTTCTTTTTCCTTCAATTTCTCCCAGTTCTGCAAAACCCCATCCACCCCGTCCAATGTCACATCCCCGAACACATGCGGATGCCGCCGCACGATCTTGTCGTAGATGTGTTTGACCACATCGGTGAAGTTGAACTCCCTGTCTTGATGCGCAATATAGGAATTCAAAACGATCTGCAATAAGAGATCGCCAAATTCTTCGCGCATACCGTCTACATCGTTCGCATCAATGGCGGAAAGGGTTTCGTATGACTCTTCGAGCAGGTGTTTGCGGAGGGTTTGATGGGTCTGCTCTTTATCCCAGGGGCAGCCATCCGGCGCGCGCAGGTGGGCTGTGATCTCGGCAAAAGCCTCGAACGATGTCCCCTCGCCGAGGGAGGGAACATAGAGCGAAACGGGATAGGATATTTCCGCGCCTACAAAGTCCGTTAATCTTTCTTCTTTCTTCTTTCCACTCTTGCCCTGAGCTGTATCGAAGAGTTCCACTTTCCACACATCAAATTCATGAGGATATACCGCCAAAAGTACTTCTTTCACCTGCGCCGCCATCTCCGCCGACTCGATCCCCACGATCAGGGTGTCCACATCGGGCGGGGTGGGAGGATAATGCCGCAGGGTAAATTCCGCTCCTTCGAGCAGGGTCAGTTTCGAGGGCGGGTCGAGGCGCAGGGTCTCGAAGACGGAGGCAATGTGTGAGAAATCCATCTGAATCTCCATTAAACGCAAAGCGCGAAACGCAAAGGGATTCCCATGCGTTCGCGCGTTTTGCGTTTTGTTTATTGTGTTTTGCGCTTAGCGCTTCGTATACGTCGGCGCCTTGCGGGCTTTCTTGAGACCCGGCTTCTTGCGTTCCTTGACGCGGGCGTCGCGGGTCAGCAGCCCCTTTTTGCGCAGGGCGGAGGTCCAATCCACGTTCATGCCCTGCAGGGCGCGTGCCACGCCAAGGCGCACAGCCTCGGTCTGCCCAGCCACACCGCCGCCGTTGACGAGCACCGAGACGTCGTATTTGGCGGCAGCCTCGCCCACCGCGCTGAACGGACGCAGGATGTCCTGCACGTCGCCGTAGCGCGAGAAGAATACGCTGCCTTCCTTTTCATTGACGGTGAACTTGCCGCTGCCAGCGGTCAGGCGCACGCGGGCGGTGCTTTCCTTGCGGCGTCCGATACCTTCGAAATATTGAGCCATTTTTCTTTCCTTTTTATTCCAAAGCCTTGAGTTTTTGCGCGCCGTGCGGGTGTTCCGCGCCGCCGTAGACCTTTAACCGTTTGAGCACGGCGCGTCCCATGCGGTTGTGCGGTAACATACCCCAGACGGCATCGCGCAGGGCGCGGTCGGGGTATTGGGCAAGCTGGTCGCGCAGTGAAATGCTCTTCAACCCGCCGGGATACCCCGAGTGGGAGTGGTACATCTTGGTCACCAGCCGCGAATGGGTCTTCGTGCCGGTTACGGTCACATTTTGCGCGTTGACCACCACCACGTAATCGCCCATTTCCACGCCGGGCGTGAAGGTCGGCTTATGCTTTCCAAGCAGGATGTGCGCAATACGCGCGGCAAGACGCCCAAGGTTTTTTCCCTGCGCATCCATCAAAACCCAGTCGCGCTGAATCTCAGCGGCTTTCGGATAGTACGTCTTCTGCTGCACTTTCGTCTCTCCGTTTCTTATCTTATGTGTGGGATGCGCTCTCTGGCGCACCCATCGGCGCAAGAGAGCGCCAATTACGCATTTTATGATCCATATTCCACGTTCATCAATGTCAGCCCGTTCGCTGGAGCCAGCCCGGCGGGAAGTTTTCCCCGCCCCTTGAGGGCAAGTTCGACTTCCTTCACCGAACATCTCCCCTGCGACGCGGCGACCTGCACGTACACAAGCCTGCGGACCATGCGATATAAAAACGCATCAGCCCGGACCTCGTACTGCCACTCGCCATCCGGCTTTTTTCTCCACTCGGATCTTGTCACCGTCCGCGTCGTCGTCCCCTTATCAGAGGTCGGCGAACCGAAGGAGGCAAAATCATGTGTGCCGAGCAGGATTTGCGCCGTTTGCCCGAGGCATTCGCCGTCCATCGCGGAGGGTATCCGCCAGGCGAAGCGTTCCCGCAAAGGGTCGCGGAGCCGGTCCTGGAAGAGGCGGTAACGATATGTCCGCGAGAGCGCGTCAAAGCGGGGATGAAAATCCGCGTTGACAGCCGTGGCTTTTTTCACGGCAAGGTCTGCGGGCAGTTTCGCATTAAGCGCGGAGAGCAGTTTTTCCGCGGAGTGCGTCCAATCGTCGAAATCGAACGCCGCCGCCTGCCCCGTCGCATGGACGCCGGTATCCGTCCTCCCCGCGAGGAGAACCGCCCTGCCCGCCCAGCCGAGTTGACGAAGGGCATTTTCCAATTCGCCCTGCACCGTCCGCGCGCTTGCCTGCCGCTGACTTCCGGCAAACCCGGAACCGTCGTAGGCTAGGATCACTTGGTAACGTGCCATTGATTAGAGATTAGATAATAGAGATTAGAGACAAGTCTCTTGTCATCCAGTATCCAGTCATCTACTCTCTATTCCTCTACTAATTCCAACACCACCATCTCAGCCGCGTCGCCGAGGCGGGGCCCGAGTTTGGTTACGCGGGTATAGCCGCCGTTGCGCGAGGCAAAGCGCGGGGCAATCTCGTCGAACAGGCGTTTGATGACCTGGTCGTCGCCAAGTTTGGATACAGCCAGGCGGCGGGCATGGACTTTCTGCTCGGGGCTGGCATCCGCGCTGTTCTTGGCAAGCGTAATCAGGCGCTCGGCGTCGCCGCGGATCGCTGCGGCTTTCGCCTTGGTGGTCTGGATGCGCTCGTGCGTAAAGAATTGTTTGATCAGGTTGCGGCGCAGAGCGATACGCGAGCTCTTGGTGCGTCCCAACCGATAACCTGCTACTGAATGTCGCATTTCTTAGTTCTCCGAAGGTTGGTCTTTCAGGAAGCCTTTTTCGCGCATCTTGTCGCGCAGCTCGTCGAGACTCTTCTCGCCAAAGTTGCGGATGGACATGACCGCGGACTCGCCCTTTTCGAGGAGTTCCAGCACATCGCCGACCGTGGTGATGCCGGTGCGCTTCAAAGAGTTGAAGACGCGCACCGAAAGGTCGAGGGCTTCCACAGGCGTTTCCGCCAGTTCGCTGCTCAGACGGCTGCCGGTCGCTTCGCGCTCGATTGCCACAGTCAGCATTTCCTCGTTCACACCGGCAATGTAGCGCAGGTGGTCGATGAGGATGCGGGCTGAGTTGCTCAGGGCGCGTTCCGGCGAGATGGTTCCATCCGTCCAGATTTCCAAAATCAATTTATCGTAATTCGTGCTCTGACCGACACGGGCAGACGCCACCTCCCAATTGACGCGCTTGACCGGGCTGAAGATCGCGTCCACCGGCAGTTCGCCGATGGGCATGTGCCCGGAGCGTTCGTTGGCGGGTGAATAGCCGCGTCCGCGTTCGACGACGAATTCAACGTCGAGTTTGGTCTTGGGGTTGTCCACCGTGAAGAGATACGTATCGGGGTTGACGATCTCGATCTCAGCCGGGGTGATAATATCCGCCGCGGTAACAGTTCCCTCGCCGCGGACTTCGAGGTGCATCCGTGCGCTGTCCACGCCGTCCATTTTGATGCGCACCTGTTTTACCTGGAGCATCGCCTGGATGACGTCTTCGCGCACGCCGGGGATGTCGCTGAACTCATGCAGCACATCCGCAAAACGCGCCGAGGTGATCGCCGTGCCTTCCAATGAGGAAAGCAGGACGCGCCGCAGGGCGTTGCCGAGCGTTACGCCGTAGCCGCCTTCCAGCGGGCTGATGATAAATTTGCCGTAGTTTCGAGCCTCTGCTTCGCGCTCGATCTTGGGCATGACCATGTTGGCAATGATACCTGTCACGGTTCACCTTTCCCTTTGAATCAAGCCCCGGGTCGCAGACCAGCCTACAGCCTGGACCCGAAGCGAATGGAGGACTAGCGTCGGGAATAGTATTCGACGATCAACTGCTCGTCGAGACTTCCGTCAATTTCGGCGCGTTCGGGCATCCGGGCACACCGAGCCGCTCATCGCCTTGAGATCGCGGCTGAGCCAGGCGGGCGAGTTGCGCTTTTCGGCAAAGGCATTCAATTCCTTGAAGTAGGTAAGTTTGCCGGAGCCTTCGCGCACCGCCACCACATCCCCACCGGAGAGAAGCATTGAGGGAACGTCGGTGCGGCGGCCGTTCACGGTGAAGTGACCGTGGGTCACCAACACGCGAGCCTGGGCGCGGCTGGATGCAAACCCGAGTCGAAAGACCACATTATCGAGGCGCGACTCAAGGATCTGCAACAGGTTCAAACCGGTCAGACCGCGGCGGGTGATCGCCGTATCGTAATAACGGCGGAACTGGCGTTCGAGCACGCCATAAATGCGGCGGGCTTTCTGCTTGGCGCGCAACTGGCGGGCAAAGTCGGAGGCGCGGCCCGTGGAGCCGGGTCCGCCGCCGCGACCGGCCGTCTTACCATGCTGACCGGGGGCAAAACTGCGGCGCTCGAAGGCGCACTTGGGGGTGAAGCATCGCTCGCCCTTGAGGTAGAGTTTCTCGCCCTCACGGCGGCAAAGTTTACAGACTGGACTTAATGATTTAGCCATAAATAAGGGACCTCACTACACGCGCCGGCGCTTGGGCGGGCGGCAACCGTTGTGCGGAACCGGGGTGATATCCGCGATGGACAATACTTTCAAACCCATCGCCTGAACGGCGCGGATCGCATTCTCGCGCCCGGGTCCGGGACCTTTAACATACAACTCGACTTCCTGAACACCCTGCTGCTGCGCAGACTTGATCGCCTGTTCGGCGGCAAGGCGCGCGGCAAAGGGCGTGCTTTTGCGCGAGCCTTTGAAACCGGCGGAACCGGCGGAACCCCAGGCAATGGTGTTGCCTTCGGTGTCGGTCACGGTCACAATGGTGTTATTAAAGGAAGCAAAGATATGCACCTGTCCGCGGGACAGGGAGCGTTTGCCTTTTTTTGCGCCAGCGGCGCGGCGGGTGGAACGTACACTCTGAGCCATTTTCTACAAAACCTTTCGGACAGGATTACTTCTTCGCGCCGCGTCGGCGTCCGCGCCCGGCAACCGTTTTCTTGGTTCCCTTGCGTGTGCGCGCGTTTGTCTTTGTTCGCTGACCGTTAACGGGCAGGTTGCGGCGATGGCGCAAGCCGCGATACGAACCGATCTCGATCAGGCGCTTGACGTTCATCTGAACCTCGCGGCGCAGATCGCCCTCCACCTTGTAATGCTTTGCGATATATTCGCGGATGGAGGCGACTTCAGCTTCGGTCAGGTCCTTGATGCGCGTGTCCGGGCTGACTTTGGTATCCGCCAAAATCTTTTGAGCGCGGGTGGGACCGATACCGTAAAGGTAGGTTAAGCCCACTTCAGTCCGTTTGTTGCGGGGAAGATCAACACCTTCAATTCTTGCCATGGTTCAACTACCCTTGTCTCTGTTTGTGTTTTGGATTTTCGCAAATAATGAAAACGCGTCCCTTGCGCCGGACAATGCGGCACTTGGCGCAGCGTTTGCGAATGGATGGCGATACTTTCATGAAATTTCTCCTTGCATTCTGCCGTTTCCGGCGCAGCCAAAGTTCTGATTATACTGGTCGTTTAACAATTCGTCCATATTTTTACGGTCTGCAATACAAACTGTATCCACGGGTCATAAGACAGTCAGGATTTGAGGTTCTCCTTCGGAAACGGCGACCGTGTGTTCAAAATGCGCCGTCAACGACCCGTCTGCAGAAACTACCGTCCACTTATCCGGCAGGACGCGGGTTTCGTGCGTCCCGATCAATACCATGGGTTCCAGGGCAATGGTCATCCCCGGTTTGAGGAGGAGACCGGTTCCCGCCGCGCCGTAATTTGGCACCTGCGGACCCTCGTGCATATCCCTCCCGACACCGTGTCCGGTGTATTCGCGGGTGACATGCAGCCCATGGTTTTCAACGTGCTTTTGTATCGCCGCCGAGATGTCTCCCGTGCGCCTGCCTTTGCGCATCTGTTTGATGCCCGCATACAGCGCTGCTTCAGTGACTTCGAGCAGTCGTTGCGCCTGCTCCGAGATATGCCCCACCCCGGCGGTAAAAGCCGAGTCGGCGACAAACCCGTCGAGGACCGTGCCGCAGTCTATTGAGACAATATCCCCTTCCTTAAGCCTGCGCTTCGGGTGGGGAATCCCATGTACCATCTCGTCGTTGATGCTGACGGTAATGGATGCCGGGTACGGCGGGTGACCATAGCCTTTGAACGGCGATACACATCCGTGTGACTTCAGCGTTTCCTCAGCAGCCGCGTTGAGGTCGGCTGTCGTCACACCTGGTTGTAAAAGTTCTCTTACTTTCGCGTGAACGCTGGCATTGATGCGCCCCGCTTCGCGCATGATCTTGATCTCCGCGGGGGTTTTGAGGTTGATGCGGCGTTCCTGAAACATGATTTTCCTGTGAGGCAAACTTAAGTTTGCCCTATTCTTTCAACGCGTCGAACAGCGTTTTCGTAACCTGTTCGACCTGCCGGGTTCCGTCAACCTCGATCAGTTTGCCAGCCTTGCGGTAGTACTCCACCAGCGGCATGGTTTGTTCGAGATAAACGCGGATGCGCTTGGTCACAGTTTCGACCTTGTCGTCTTCGCGCTGGTAGACCTCGGAACCGTCGATATCGCACACGCCGTCTTTCTGCGGCGGGTTGAATTTCTCGTGGTAAATGTGCCCCTGCGCCCGGCAGGTCCAGCGTCCGCTTGCGCGTTCGATCAGGATGCTCTCCGCGGCGGTGATGTAGGGAACCGCGTCCACCGAGCCGCTAAAATTTTTGAGCATGGCTTCGAGGGCGTCTGCCTGGGCTGGGGTGCGGGGAAAACCGTCGAGAATGGCGCCTGCTTCACAGTCGGGACGGGAGAGGCGGTCTTTGATCATCGCAATGGTCACGTCGTCTGGGACAAGTTCGCCTTTATCCATGAAGGATTTGGCAAGTTTGCCGAGTTCGGTCTGGTTCTTTAGATTCTCGCGGAAGAGATCGCCGGAGGAAATGTGAGCCAGTTTTTTGGTCTCGGAAAGGATGCGCGCCTGGGTTCCTTTTCCAACGCCGGGCGGACCGAGCAGGACGATGTAGGTTGCCATTGGGTCTCCTTTAGCGGACCAAAAGCGAATCCTGGTAACCGTGCAGTTTCAACTCCGCATCGATATTTTGGAAGGTGTCGCGGACGACGCCGACCACGATCAACAGACCGGAGGACGTGATAAGGAAGATGCCTGTGTTGCTCGCCGCGGAAATATTGAACGCGCCGAGGATCAACCCAAGCAGGAAGGGCATGATTGCCACCAGCCCGAGGAAGACCGCGCCGACCAGGGTAATGCGGCTTTGAACCGCGCTGAGGTATTTTTGTGTCGGCGCGCCTGTTAGAACGCCAGGAACATTTGCCCCAGCCTTCTTGAGGTTATCTCCATAGGCCTGCTGGTCGAACAGAACGGTCGTATAAAAGAAGGTGAAGACGACAACCATCAGGAAGTAGATCGTCCAGTAGCCCCAGTTGCTGGAGCCGGTTGCGCCGAAAAAGTTCTGCATGCCCAGGAAGAAATCTGCCATTGCTTCGTTTTCGCTTCCGGTGAAGTAGCTGGCGATGATGGCGGGGAATTGCAGAATGGCGCTGGCAAAGATCAGCGGGATCATGCCGGAGAGGTTGACCATGAGGGGCAGCGTGCCTTTGACCGGCATGGACATGCGGTTGCCAACCCGGCGCCCCGGGTACATGACGGGGACGTTGCGGCGTCCCTGCTGGACGTAGACGATGGCAAGCACGGTCAGGACAATGACCACCAGGGTCAATATAAGCATGACCCAGCGGGTGGCTTCATCGGCAAGCAGGGATGCGAAGTTGGCGGGGATTTGAGCGACGATACCGGCAAAGATGATCAGGGAAAGCCCCTGCCCGCGAATGCCGTATTCGGAGATCAACTCGCCCAGCCAGATGGCAAACATGGTTCCGGCGGTCATGGCGACCAGCACCGACCAGGAAGCGAGCGCGGTATCCGCTTCGAATAGACCAAAGGGAAGGATGGGCGCCTGGATTGCCTGAATGGAAAGCGAGTTGAAAATATTGATCTGTCCGACGGCGGAAAGAGCCGCCATGGGAACGGCGAGGTAGTAGGTCCACTTTTCCTGCCAGCGGCGTCCTTCGCGCGGATCATCCTGAATCCGCTTTTGGAGGGCGGGGATGATGGGGATCAACAATTGAATGATGATCTGGGCGGTGATGTACGGGTAAACGCCCATCGACAGCAGCGAGAAATTCGTGACGGTGCCGCCGGAGAGCAGGTCGAGGAACCCGAGAAAGCCGCCCGAACCGGCGGATGAATTTCGGAATGCGGCAAGAATATCATGATCCACGCCGGGAGCCGGGATGTTCGCCGCGAGCCGGTAGAGCACCAAAATGACAAAGGTGACGATCAGCTTGCGGCGGATATCTTCCGACTTCCAAAGGTAGTGCCAGCCTGAAAAGGTGGTCTTCATGGGAAGAGTGTCCTTTATTCCTTGTTAATCAACTCGACTGAACCGCCAGCCTTTTCGATCTTGGCTTTAGCGCCGGCGCTGACGCGGTGCGCGCGGATATTGAGCGCATGTTTCATTTCGCCGCGTCCCAGAATCACAATGGGGTTGCGGGAATCGCGCAGGAGGTGGGCATCGGCAAGGGATTCAGGAGTCACATCCGCGTTTGCCTTGAATGCCTCGGAGAGCTGGTCGAGGTTCACTTCGTTATAGTCAACCTGGTTGGGCGGGGTGAAACCTTCGCCGCGGATGAACGGCAGGCGGCGATAGAACGGCAGGTTGCCGCCCTGACGGTAAAGGTGTCCGCCTTCACCGGAGCGCGCGCCGGCGCCCTTGGTACCGCGCCCGGCGGTCTTGCCCTGACCGGCGGAAATGCCGCGACCCACGCGCTTTCGGTTCTTCTTGGAACCGGGATTGGGTACGAGATCGTGTAATTTCATGTTCGACCTACTCTTCAACCTTGATCAGGTGAATGATCTTGTTTAACATGCCGCGCAGCGCGGGCGTGTCCTTGTGCTCGACCGTCTGATGCAGGCGGCGCAAACCGAGCGCCTTGACGGTCGCCTTCTGGTCCTTGGTGTATCCGATGGCGGATCGCACCAGCGTAACGCGGATGCTCTTACCGGAGGTTTCTTTCTTAGGCATGTTGCTTCCTCCGCTCCCAGAACGGGAGTAATTCATCGGCGCGTTTGCCGCGGCGGGCAGCCTCGATGGCGGGAGAACGCAGCCCATCCAACGCGTCGAAGGTGGCCATGACCACGTTGAGGACGTTCGCGCTTCCCATTGACTTTGTCAGGATGTCGCGCACACCAGCCACTTCCAGCACGGCGCGCACGCCGCCTGCCGCGATCACGCCTGTTCCAGCAGAGGCGGGTTTGATGAAAACTTTTGCTCCCGCCACTTTTCCGAGGGATTCATGCGGGATGGTCGTCCCGGCAAGGTTCACCGTGCGGATGTTCTTGCGGGCGCGTTCGGAAGCTTTACGCATCGCATCGGGGACAGCGTTGGCTTTACCCACGCCCATGCCGATGCTGCCCTTCTTATCGCCCACGACGACCGTTACGCGAAAGCGAAAGCGGCGGCCGCCTTTTACGACCTTCGCCACGCGGGCAATCTCAATTACGCGCTCTTCGTAGGCGTCCTGGGTTTCAAATTGTTTGTCGAATTGATTATCAGCCATTTGATTCTCCTAGAACTGCAGGCCGCCTTCGCGCGCGCCGTCTGCCAGGGCTTTGACGCGCCCGGTATAGCGGAAACCGCCACGGTCGAAAACAACCGTGGAAATTCCCTTGTTCTTCGCGCGTTCGGCAATGGCTTTTCCGATGGCTTTCGCCTGTTCGGATTTTTTCAACCCTTTGACCTGTTCGCGCAGTTCCTTATCGACCGTCGAAGCGGAAACGAGTGTGTTTCCGTCCATATCGTCGATGATCTGGGCATAAATACCCGTCAGGCTCTTGAAAATGTTCAAACGCGGGCGTTCGGGGTTCCCAAACACCTGCTTGCGCACGCGCAGATGACGGCGTTCGCGAGCCAGGGCACGATTCTTGTTAGCCATGAATTACTTGGCTCCTTTCCCGGCTTTACCGGCTTTTCGGCGCACTTTCTCACCGAGGTAGCGCAACCCCTTGCCATGGTATGGCTCCGGCGGGCGGACGCTGCGGACATTTGCAGCCACCTGCCCCACCAGTTCCTTGTCGAAGCCCGAGATTTTGATCTGGCGGGTTTTCGCGTCTGTTTCAAAGGCAATCCCGGCGGGCGGTTCGATCTTGACCGGATGAGAGTAGCCCACAAACAAGGACAGGTTCTTGCCTTCCATTTCGGCGCGGTAGCCCACGCCTTCCACTTCAAGCACCACCTGGAATCCCGCGCTAACGCCGTGGACCATGTTGGCAAGCACGGCGCGGGTAGTGCCATGCAGGGCGCGTTCTTCGGGGTTGTCTGAATTTCGGGCAATCTTCAATTGATTGCCTTCCATCTTGATTTCGATCAGGCTGGAAAACTCGCGCGCGAGTTCGCCCTTGGGTCCCTTCACGCGGACCTTGCCTCCGTTCAAATCCACCTGCACGCCGGCAGGAATGTCTACAGGTAAACGACCAATGCGAGACATGATAAACCTCCTACCAGACCTTGCAGATGATCTCGCCGCCCACGCCCAATTGGCGGGCGCGCGCGCCGGTCATCACACCCTTGGGGGTCGACAGGATGGCTACGCCGATCCCGGAAAGCACCCAGGGGATGTCAGTTTTCTTGGTGTAAATGCGGCGGCCCGGCTTGCTAATGCGCTCCAATCCGGAGATGACAGCGCGGCGCTGACGGCGTTCGCCCACATACTTGATCTTTAGGCGCAGGACTTTCTGCGCTTCGGTTTCGCCGTCGACCACTTCGAAACCCTCGAGGAAACCTTCCTCTTTGAGAATCTTGGCGATCTCCAGCTTGATCTTGGAACTCGGTAACGCGACCTGCACATGCCCCGCCATAACAGCGTTGCGGATGCGGGTCAACATATCGGCAATCGGATCAGTGAATGTCATGTTCTATCTCCTATCCGTTTACCAGGACGCCTTGACGACGCCCGGGATCTGACCCTTCAACGCCAGTTCGCGGAAACAAATGCGGCACAAACCGAAACGGCGGATGTATCCGCGCGGGCGGCCGCAACGCTGGCAGCGGTTCCGCACCTGCACTGCATGGCGGCGGCGCTGTTCACGATATTGCATACATTTCTTTGCCATACCTTACGCTTCCTTCTTGCCGCTGAACGGCATACCGAGCTGTCTCAACAGGGCGCGGGCTTCTTCGTCGTTCCCGGCGGAGGTTACGATCGTGATTTCCATGCCGCGCAATTTGTCGATCTTGTCGTATTCGATCTCGGGAAAGACCAGTTGGTCCTTGAGACCCAGGGTGTAATTACCACGGCCGTCGAAGGCGTTCGGCGAAATACCGCGGAAGTCGCGCACGCGCGGCAGGGCAATATTCACCAATCGGTCGAAGAACGCCCACATGCGCGGACCGCGCAGGGTCACTTTTGTGCCGATCAATCGTCCTTCGCGCAATTTAAAATTCGCAATGCTTTTGCGCGCCTTGGTTTGCACCGGTTTCTGGCCGGCGATGGTCGTCAGGTCGGCAACCGCCGCCTCGAGCGCCTTGGGGTTGTCGAGCGCCTCGCCCAGTCCGATATTGACGACGATCTTTTCGAGCCGCGGCACCTGCATCACATTCTTGAAACCGAACGATTTCAGCAGAGCCGGGGCGATTTCCTTGTTATAACGTTCCTGCATTCTATTCATATTCCATCGCTCCAGGCTTAATCGATCGCGGCTTTGCAGTTCTTGCAAACGCGGTGCGCGCCTTCATCGTCGCGCTGGACTGCCACCCGGGTGGCTTCGCCGCACTTCGGGCAGACCAGCATCACGTTGGAAATATCGACGGGACCTTCAAATTGAACGCGCCCGGGGTTCATCTGGCGGTTGCCTGCCTGAACCTGCTTCTGGTGTTTGGTGCGGATGTTGACACCCTGCACGACCACCCGGCGTTCATCCAGGATCACATTGATCACTTCACCGCGCTTGCCCTTGTCTTCGAGACGGCCGCTGATCACTTCGACGGTATCACCTTTTCGAATCTTGACTTTCATTCTCAGCTCCTACAGCACTTCCGGGGCAAGCGACACGATCTTCATGTAACCCATGTCGCGCAGTTCGCGCGCCACAGGTCCGAAGATACGCGTGCCCCTCGGGTTTTCGCCATCCGCGTCCAGGATAACGGCAGCGTTATCGTCAAAACGGATGTACGAGCCGTCTTCGCGGCGCCATTCCTTGGTGCAGCGCACAATCACGGCTTTCACTACTTCGCTCTTTTTCACAGAGCCTTGCGGCGCAGCAGCCTTTACAGTTGCCACCACCACATCGCCAATACTGCCGTACTTGCGCTTCGAGCCGCCCATCACATGAATGACGAGCAGTTCCCGCGCCCCGGTATTATCGGCGACCTTCAATCGGGATTCATGCTGGATCATGGCTTACTCTCCCACGCCCTGATCGGCGGTGCGCACTTCGCGCTTCACAACGGATTCAACCGCCCAGCGCTTCTCACGGGACAAGGGGCGGGATTCGACAATGCGAACCTCATCCCCAATCTGACAGCCGATCTCGTCATGCGCCTTGACGCGCATACTCGAAAACACCACCTTCTTGTAAAGCGGGTGCCGGTATTTGCGGGTGATCTCCACCACAACGGTTTTCGTCATTTTGTTGCTGGTGACGACCCCAGTTATGCGACGACGATTGTTCATTTTGCACCTTCCACTGCGGCGTTTCGAATCATCTCCGCCAGGATCGTTTCCATGCGGGCGATGTCCTTGCGCAGGATATTCAACCGGCTCGCGTCGGTCAACTGACCCGACACCTGCTGGAAGCGCAACTTCATCATTTCATCGCGCGCATCGGTTATCTTCGAGCGGATTTCCTCGGCCGAAAGTTTGCGGATATCTGCGGGTTTCATGGCCTTCATGGCTATTCGCCTCCCGCGTGGCGAGCCACGACCTTGGTCTTGATCGAGAACTTATACTGGGCAGATTTCAAAGCCGCCACCGCAATCTCTGCAGACAGGCCGCCGACCTCGAACATGATACGCCCCGGTTTGACCACGGCAACATAATATTCCACATTGCCCTTGCCGGAACCCATGCGGGTCTCGGGGGGTTTGTGCGTAAAAGGCTTGGCGGGAAAAATACGGATCCAAACCTTTCCACGGCGTTTCATTTCACGGACGATCGAACGGCGCGCCGCCTCGATCTGGCGGGCGGTGATCCAGCCCGGTTCCAGCGCCTGCAGACCAAAATCGCCGAAGGAAATCTCCGCTCCGCGAAGAGCCTTGCCTCTCATGCGACCGCGCATCTGCTTGCGCCATTTAACTCGTTTAGGCATCAACATATCAATAACCTCATTCTCAAGCGACGATGCGAATCATCCCGCGCGTCGGCTTACAAATTTCTTGAAGCGCGCGGGCTTACTCGCTGACGTATACGCCTTCCGTCGCTTCGGTTTTCTCTTCGACTTCCGGCATCGACTCGCCTTTATAGATCCACACCTTGACGCCGATCTGACCATAGGTGGTCAGGGCTTCATCGGTGGCGAAATCCAGGTTCGCGCGAAGCGTCTGAAGCGGAACGCGTCCCTCGCGGAGCCAGACATCGCGGGACATTTCCGCGCCGCCCAGACGTCCGCCGACAAGGATTTTGATCCCCTGGGCGCCCTGCTTCATGGCTTGCTGAATCGCGCGCTTCATGGCGCGGCGATAGGCAATGCGGCGCTCCAACTGGTCGGCAATATTTCTTGCAACCAGTTTCGCATCCACATCCGGGTTGGAGATCTCATTGATCTTCAACTCGATCTTCTTTCCAACAAGAGACTCGAGCGCGGCGCGAATCTTCTTCACGCCTTCGCCCTTGCGCCCGATCAGGATGCCCGGTTTGGCGGTATGAATGCCGATGCTGATCTTGCCCGGAGTGCGCTCCACGTCAATTCGGGATATACCCGCCTTGCTGTCGCGGATCGAGTCGGGAAGGTCTTTGCGCAATTCGCGAATCTTTTCATTGGCAGCCGCGCCGCCCTTGGACAGTTTTCCCAGCAAAAGACCGCGGATTGCGAGGTCCTGGTGAAGCTGCTGACGGTATGTGCTTCCTTCGGCAAACCACCGCCCTCCCCAGGGCTGGTTGATGCCAAGACGAAAACCAACGGGGTGTACTTTTCGACCCATATATTTTCTCCTTATGCTCCGCGCTCGCGCAAAACGACCGTCACATGAGAGTTACGGCGTAAAATCGGCTTGAACCGTCCGCGCGCGCCGAAGCGTCTCCATTTGCGGGTCGGGGCTTCGTCGGCGGTGATCTTTACTATAAACAGGTCATCGCGGCTGACGCCGAAATTTTCCTCGGCATTCGCCACTGCGGAGGCAACCAGTTTATGAACCGGGTGCGCCGCGCGTTTATTCACAAATTTGAGGATCTCCATCGCTTCGATGGCGCTCTTACCGCGCACCATATCGATCACAGCGCGGACCTTTTGCGCGGACTGCGGGAGAAACCGGACGTGTGCTTGAATATCAGTCATGTCCCATCTCCTTAGGCGGCAGCCTTCTCGGCAGCCTGATGTCCGCGGAAGGTGCGCGTCGGGGCGAACTCACCAAGCCGGTGACCCACCATGTTTTCGGTGATGTAAATCGGCACATGGCGGCGTCCGTCATGAACCGCGATCGTGTGCCCCACCATCTGGGGAAAGATCACCGAAGCGCGACTCCAGGTGCGGATCACCTTTTTTTCCTTCTTCTGGTTCATGGCCTCGATACGCTTGAGCAGTTTCGGCTCAATGTAGGGACCTTTTTTCAATGAACGTGACATATCTGCTTACCTCATCAACTAGCGGCTCGTCTTGCTGCGACGACGCACAATGTACTGATCCGTCTTCTTATTAAGGCGGGTCTTTTTGCCGAGGGTGGGCTTACCCCACGGAGACTTCGGACCGGGAAGACCGACCGGCTGTCGTCCTTCACCGCCGCCATGTGGATGGTCGCGCGGGCTCATTGCAGTTCCGCGAACGGTCGGGCGGATACCGAGGTGGCGCTTGCGCCCCGCTTTACCGAGTTTCACATTGCTATGATCAAGATTGCCCACCTGCCCAATGGTGGCGTAGCAAACCTGGTGGATCAAGCGGACTTCGCCGGAGGGCATACGGATCTGGGCAAAGTCGCCTTCCTTGGCGAGTAATTGCGCCGCGCCTCCCGCCGAACGGACGAGTTGCCCGCCCTTGCCGGGCTTCATCTCAATGCTGTGAATCATCGTACCAACCGGAATATTGCTGATCGGCAATGAATTGCCGATGCGAATCTCGGCGCTGGGACCAGACATGATCGTGTCGCCAACCTTCAGGTCCAACGGCGAGACGATATAGCGTTTTTCACCGTCAGCATAATGAAGAAGGGCAAGGCGCGCCGTGCGGTTGGGATCATATTCAATCGCCGCAACCCTGGCGGGAATGCCGTGCTTCTCGCGTTTGAAATCCACGAGACGAACATATCGGCGGGCGCCGCCGCCCCGATGACGGACTGTTACACGCCCATACGCATTGCGGCCGCCGGAGCGTTTCTTGATGACCAGCAACGAGCGTTCCGGCGTGGATTTTGTGATCTCCTCAAAGGAGTGCCCGGTCATATCGCGCATACCGGGGGTTATCGGTTTATATTTTTTAACTGCCATTACTGCACCCCTTCAAAAATCTCGAGGGGTTTGCTGCCCTCGGCAAGGGTAACGATCGCCTTTTTGAAAGCGGGACGACGAACCACCAGACGGCGGGACCTGCCGCGGCGTCCGCGCTTTGCGGGGGCGTTGATAATATTCACGCGCGCCACTGTGACATCAAACAGGGTTTCAAGAGCGTCCTTGACCATAATGCGCGTGGCATCGTTTCGGACGACGAAGGCGTAATGCCCCATCTTGCTCGATTGAGAATTCGATTTTTCAGTCACCAGCGGGCGGACGAGGACACTATAAAGATCGGTCATGTCTCTCTCCTATCCAAGATGCGCAACAAGCGCGTCGATGGTCTTCACGGGCAGGACGACCTTGTCGAAATTGAGCAGGTCGCGCACGTTCAAATAACTTGCAAGAAGAACCTTGGCGTTCTCGATGTTGCTTGCGGTTCGCATCACAAGATCGTAATTCTGGTCGCGGGCGGGCATCAATACCAGCGCCGTGGACGCGCCGACAAGATTGCCAAGCGCTTCCGCCACCTGCTTTGTCTTCGGTTCTGCAATTGCCATATCTTCCACAACGACGATGCAGGCTTCGGAGGCTTTCACAGACAGAGCCGAGCGAAGAGCCGCCTGGCGCATCTTTTTAGGCATCCGCAATTCGTAACTTCGGGGATGGGGGGTGTGGATGCGTCCGCCGCCGACCCATTGCGCCGCGCGCCTCGAACCCTGACGGGCACGGCCGGTTCCCTTCTGCTTCCAGGGTTTGCGCCCACCGCCGCGGACTTCCCCGCGAACCTTGGTGTCGTGCGTGCCTAGTCGGGCATTCGCCATCTGGCGCGTATAAGCCTGGTGCATCAAATCCACATTAACTGGGGCTTCGAAAAGTTTCGCGGGAAGTTCGATCTCGCGCACTTTGTTGCCCTTCATATCAAGAACATCTGCTTTCATGGGTTAATTGCTCCGGTTCCTGCGCGCCCTACTGCTTGCGCGACTCCTTGATCATGACAACGCTCCCCTTGCCGCCGGGAACCGCGCCATTGATGGCGATCAGGTTACGTTCCGGGTCCACCATCACGACCTTGATATTTTGCGCCGTCACGCGGTCCACACCCATATGACCGGCTCCCCGCGCGCCTTTGTATACACGACCCGGCGTGGTGCCGGACCCGCGTGAACCCGGGGCGCGATTGCGGTCAGAAGTGCCATGGGTGGCGTTCATGCCGTGAAAGTGATAGCGTTTGACGCCGCCGGCAAACCCCTTGCCTTTGCTGATGCCAATCACGTCCACTCGCTCGCCAACGACAAAGGCGTCGCCGACGGTCACTTTGTCGCCGACTTTCAAACCGTGTTCCTTTGCGCGAAATTCGCGGAGGAAACGCAGGGGGGGAATTTCATTGGCTTTCAAATGCCCGGCTTCGCCCTGGGTAAGGCGTTTGGGATTCGTTTCACCAAAGCCCAGTTGAACGGCGGAATATCCCTCTTTTTCCGGCGCGCGAACCTGGGTAACAAAACATGGGCCAGCTTCGATGATGGTTACCGCGTAGGCAACACCGTGTTCATCGAAGACCTGGCTCATGCCGATCTTTCGACCTATCAGCCCTTTCAACATACTCGATTTCTCCTTTATAAGATATTGACGAGACTGCCGGTTGGGGCAACAACCGCATCATCTCCGTACGGCACAGTCAGACGGCTTGCGGGGCGGATCTTTTGTCCGCGCGCAAGCCGACTCTTGCGCCGTCTCAATGAAACGCGCTAGCGCGTTGTATTGACGTATTAGATTTTTATTTCGATATCCACACCGGCGGGTAAATTCAACCGCATCAGCATATCGATGGTCTTCGAGTCCGGGTCAAGCACGTCGATCAAACGATTGTGCGTGCGGATTTCGAAGTGCTCGTGGGAATCCTTGTCAATGAACGAAGAGCGCCGTATTGTATAGCGTTCCTTCTTGCTTGGCAAGGGTACGGGACCCACCACATGGGCTCCCGTGCGTTCAGCCGTCTCGACGATCCGTTTTGCAGATTGGTCGAGAACACGATGGTCATAAGCCTTGAGGCGGATGCGAATCTTTTGTTTAGCCATTTCGTCTCCGTCTTACGCAATGATCTTGGTGACGACACCCGCGCCGACGGTCAGACCGCCTTCACGGATGGCGAACTTCGAGCCCTGCTCCAGCGCCACCGGGACGATCAATTCCACTTCCAGGTTCACGTTGTCGCCAGGCATCACCATCTCGACGCCATCGGGCAGCTTGATGTCGCCCGTCACATCCATCGTGCGGATGTAGAACTGCGGGCGGTATCCGCTGAAGAACGCCTTGTGACGACCGCCCTCTTCCTTCTTCAACACATACACTTCCGCCATGAACTTCTTGTGCGGCGTCACCGATCCCGGTTTCACCAGCACCTGTCCGCGTTCCACGTCCGTGCGCTCAATGCCGCGCAGCAGGATGCCCGCGTTGTCGCCCGCCACCACTTCGTCCAGTTCCTTGTGGAACATTTCGGTGCCGGTGATGACCGAGCTCTTCGTCTCGCGCAACCCAACGATCTCGATCGGGTCGCCCTTCTTGGCTACGCCGCGATCCACGCGTCCAGTCACGACCGTTCCGCGTCCCTTGATCGAGAACACGTCTTCCACCGCCATCATGAACGGTTTGTCCGTCTCGCGCTTCGGTTCCGGGATGTATTCATCCACCACCCGCAGCAATTCCTTGATGCAGGCATATTCCGGCGCGTTCGAGTCCTGCGACGCGCTGTCCAGCGCGGTCTTCGCCGAGCCGCGCACGATCGGGGTCGTGTCGCCGGGGAAACCGTAGCTCGAGAGCAGTTCGCGCAATTCCAGTTCGACCAGTTCCAAAAGTTCCGGATCGTCCATCATGTCCACTTTGTTCAGGAACACCACAATGCTCGGCACTTCCACCTGGCGCGCCAACAACACGTGTTCGCGCGTCTGGGGCATCGGTCCATCCGGAGCCGCCACCACCAGGATCGCGCCGTCCACCTGCGCCGCGCCCGTGATCATGTTCTTGATGTAGTCGCGGTGTCCCGGCATGTCCACGTGCGCGTAGTGCCGTTTGTCGGTCTGATACTCCACGTGCGCGATGTTGATCGTGATGCCGCGCGCTTTTTCTTCCGGCGCGTTGTCGATCTGGTCGTAGGCTTTGAAATCCGCCTGCCCTGACAGCCCTGCCACTTTCGTGATCGCCGCTGTCAGCGTTGTCTTCCCGTGGTCGATGTGTCCCATCGTCCCAACGTTCAAATGCGGCTTGCTCCTGTCAAACTTTCCTTTCGCCATAATGATGCTCCTTGATCATCCAAAAACGGTTATGATTTCAATATTTCTTCAGCAACCGACTGCGCGACCGGCGCGTAGTGGTCAAATTCCATACTGAATACGCCGCGCCCTTGTGTGGCGGAACGAAGCTGGGTGGCGTAGCCGAACATTTCACCCAACGGAACCATTGCGCGGATCGCCTGCGCGTTGCCCGGGCGGACGTCCATGCCCTGGATCAAGCCGCGGCGGCTATTGACCTGTCCCATTACGTCGCCGAGATATTCCTCGGGGACGACAACTTCCACTTTCATCATCGGCTCGAGAAGGATGGGATTTGCCTTGTGAGCGCCTTCCTTGAAACCGATCGAGGCGGCGAGTTTGAACGCCATTTCGCTCGAGTCAACTTCATGGAAGGAACCGTCGAAGAGCGTAATCTTCACATCCACAACCGGATATCCCGCAAGAACGCCGCTTTCACAAGCCTCTCGGAACCCCTTCTCGACCGGGTTGATATATTCCTTCGGAATCGCGCCGCCGACGATCTTATTCTCAAACACAATACCGCTTCCGCGGTCGCCCGGCTCAAGCGAGAAGACGACATGTCCATATTGCCCCTTGCCGCCGCTCTGTTTCGCGTATTTGTAGTTGACTTCCTTGATCGGCTTGGTGATCGATTCGCGGTACGCCACCCGCGGAGTGCCGACATTTGCCTGCACCTTGAATTCACGCAGAAGTCGGTCGACGATAATATCGAGGTGCAATTCGCCCATGCCGCGGATAATGGTCTGACCGGTGCTCTCGTCTGAATTGACGCGGAATGTCGGGTCTTCTTCGGCAAGTTTGCGAAGCGCCTCCCCCATCTTTTCCTGGTCGCTGGAACTCTTCGGCTCAATGGCAATGGAGATAACAGGTTCGGGGAAGGAAATGCTTTCAAGTACCAGCGACTTATTGTCACAAAGCGTATCGCCGGTAAAACTATCCTTGAAACCCAGTACAGCACCAATATCACCCGCGCGAATTTCGGTAATATCTTCGCGGCGGTCAGCATG
The DNA here is from genome assembly GCA_016703605.1 of Candidatus Villigracilis adiacens. Taxonomy (GTDB): domain Bacteria; phylum Chloroflexota; class Anaerolineae; order Anaerolineales; family Villigracilaceae; genus Villigracilis; species Villigracilis adiacens. Next base: position 492,064 of record JADJBU010000022.1, read on the forward strand.
CATTTTCAAGAGACGCCCAATACGTTCCTTTTTGCCCTTGGTGCTGTTCTGAACCGTTTGTCCCTGGCTCAACACGCCGGAATAAACGCGGATATATGCAAGACGCCCGACATAAGGATCGGTTACGATCTTAAAAACGAGCGCGCTCAAAGGGGCGTCGTCAACGGTCGGGAGTTCGAATGAGTTTTCAGGATTTCCAGGTTCAGAGGCGGCAATGGTGGGCTTATCTGCCGGGGAAGGCAGGTAATCGACAACTGCGTCAAGCATCACCTGCACGCCCTTATTCTTCAATGAAGAACCGCAAAAAACGGGCGTGGCTTTATTGGCAATCACACCCCTTCGCAATGCCGCTTTGAGTTCAGGTACGGTGATTTCCTGCGCTTCCAGGAATTTATGTGTGAGATCATCGTCGAGCTCCGCGATTTTCTCCACCATTTTTGCGCGGGATTCCTCTGCTTGCGCTTTCAAATCTGCGGGAATTTCTGTAATTTTTGGTTCCTTGCCAAGATCGTCTTCCCAGACAATCGCCTGCATCGAGAGCAGGTCGACAACTCCCTTGAAGGTGGCTTCAAAACCGATCGGGACCTGCATCGGAATCGGATTGGCGCCGAGGCGGTCGATGATGGTCTCGATGGTACGCTCGTAAGACGCGCCCACTCGGTCCATCTTATTGACGAAACAAATGCGCGGAACTCCATAACGGTCAGCCTGACGCCAGACGGTTTCAGACTGCGGCTCCACACCCTGCACGGCGTCAAAGACAACAACGCCCCCATCCAACACGCGGAGGGAACGCTGAACTTCGGCTGTAAAGTCAATATGTCCCGGGGTATCGATGATATTGACCTGGTAGCCGTTCCATTCGGCGGAGACTGCCGCAGAGACAATGGTAATACCGCGTTCGCGTTCCTGCACCATCCAGTCGGTCACGGTGTTTCCATCGTCAACCGAACCAATACGGTGGGTTAAACCGGTATAGAACATGATCCGCTCGGTAGTGGTGGTCTTCCCGGCGTCAATGTGGGCAATAATGCCGATATTTCTATATTTTTCGAGCGGATGTACGCGTGCCATTGCTATTTGTTACCTGTTCCTTCAACTAAAGAAGTTTAGATTCGATAATGGGAGAAAGCGCGGTTCGCTTCCGCCATTTTGTGGGTTTCGTCGCGCTTGCGGATCGCAGACCCGGTCTCGTTCGAAGCGTCGATCAATTCCGAGGCGAGTTTATCTGGGAAGGATTTTCCCGAACGCTCGCGGGCAGAACTCAGAATCCAGCGGATCGCCAATGTCGTGCGGCGGTCTACGGAGACTTCCATCGGAACCTGATAGGTCGCGCCACCCACACGCCGCGGGCGGACTTCCATGGCGGGTCCTACATTCTTAAGCGCCGAATCAAAAACCTCCATGGGGTTCTTTTCGGTGCGTTCCTTGATCAGGTCCATGGCGTCGTATACCAGGCCCGCGGCAACGCTTTTCTTACCGCGCTTCAATACATGTTGAATGACGACCTGAAGATTGAGGCTGTTGTATCGGATGTCGGGAAGAAGTTCCCGTCTTTCGGGTTTTGCTCTACGCATGACTAGGTTACTCCATCACAATTACTTGGGGCGTTTGGCGCCATACTTCGACCGGCCCTGTTTGCGGTTCGCAACGCCGGTTGTATCGAGCGTGCCGCGCACGATATGATAGCGAACGCCGGGAAGATCCTTTACACGCCCGCCACGGACAAGAACAACCGAGTGTTCCTGTAACTGATGCCCTTCGCCGGGGATATAGGCGGTCACTTCGATGCCGTTGCTCAAACGCACACGGGCAATCTTGCGAAGCGCCGAGTTGGGCTTTTTGGGCGTCATGGTGCGCACCACGGTGCAAACGCCGCGCTTCTGGGGGGCGCCTTTATCCTGGCGGAAGCGGCGCTGTTTATAGCTGTTCAATGTGAATTGCAAGGCGGGCGCCTTGCTTTTCGATTTCTTATCCTTGCGGCCCTTGCGGACCATCTGATTTACTGTCGGCACGATCAGCCTCCGATTTCAAATTCTTCTAATCGACAATTTATTTTTGTTTTTTCGCAATAAATGAGACCATCAACATCGTTCCCTGATGGCCTCATTTGTAGCTGCCAGTTATTTTCGGGGCGGGAGAGACTGCCGCACCCTTTTCCTTGACAAAGGCATGGCATTTTATCACGCCATTTTTTCCTCGTCAATGGAATTTGACTACTTTTTTCTGGATTGACCCTCGCCCAAACTCAGCAGACCGGTGTCGTGTTTCGGCGGATGGGTCTTTTCTTCGTCCTTGCCGAACCTGACCACATCTCCGCTTTCGTTGATCGCCTCGACCGCCAGCCCAAGCGATTGGAGTTCCTTCACCAATACGCGGAAGGATGCCGGAATGCTCGGTTCCTCGATGGGATCGCCCTTCACAATGGCTTCATAGGTGTTGACGCGTCCCTGAACATCGTCGGATTTGACGGTGAGCATTTCCTGAAGTGTGTGCGCCGCGCCGTACGCCTCAAGCGCCCATACTTCCATTTCGCCGAAGCGCTGACCGCCGAACTGCGCCTTGCCGCCGAGGGGCTGCTGTGTCACCAGGCTATAGGGACCAGTCGAACGCGCGTGGACCTTATCCTCAACCAGGTGATGCAGCTTCAAGATCGTCATCACGCCCACGGTCACAGGCTGGTCGTAGGGCAGACCCGTTTTGCCGTCGCGCAGGGTTTGTTTTCCAAGGATCGGAAGCGGAATGCCGCGCTCCTTGGCAAGTTCCTGCGCGGTTTCAAACACTTTATCCTCCGCCACACGACGCGTAACCCCGTTGGTTTCCAGCCAAAGGCGCAGACATGCGGTAATGGTCATGTCATCCAACTTCGGTTCGCGGATCGCAATATTACGGTCTTCGAGCAAAAGTTCATCAGGGTTGTCATACCCCTTTTCGCGCAGCCATTCGCGGGCGGTGGCACGGCGCGCATAGGCGGAATCGTTCAGGCTGTATACGTCGTACCGGCGTTTATCCAGCCAGTCTTCCAGGTACAGACGGCGGACTTCATCGTCATCTTCGATGGTGTTCGGATCGTATTCCTGTTCCTTGATCCATTCCCATGCGCGGATGCCTGATTCCTTCCAGGCTTGGTCCACGATCCAGGCGCGGGCTAATTCGGCCTCGATCTGTTCCTCGCTGGCGCCATCAAAGACAGGCGTCAGGGCGCGATAACCGAGACGCTTCGCCGCCCAGCCCAGGTGGACTTCCAGCACCTGACCGATATTCATACGACCAGGCACGCCGAGCGGATTAAGAATGATATCAACCGGCGTTCCGTCTTCGAGGAAGGGCATGTCTTCAACGGGCACGACCTTCGAAACAACACCCTTGTTGCCGTGCCGCCCTGCCATCTTGTCTCCAGCGGTGATCTTGCGGCGCTGGGCGACTGAAACGCGCACCATCGTGTCGACGCCGGCAGCCAGGTCGGAGTTTTCTTCGCGGGTAAAGACCTTGACATCGACGACTTTTCCGCGCTCGCCGTGGGGCATACGCAGGGAGGTATCTTTCACATCGCGGGACTTTTCGCCAAAGATTGCGCGCAACAGGCGTTCCTCGGGCGTAAGTTCCTTCTCGCCCTTCGGCGTGATCTTGCCCACAAGGATATCGTTCGGTCCAACTTCCGCGCCAATGCGGATGATGCCGTTCTCATCAAGGTCCTTGATGGCGTCGTCGCCCACGTTCGGAATATCGCGGGTGATCTCTTCAGGACCCAGTTTGGTGTCGCGGGCTTCCACTTCATATTTTTCGATATGGACGGAGGTGAAACGATCCTCCTGAACAAGACGCTCCGAAAGCAATATGGCGTCTTCGAAATTCCCGCCCTCCCATGAGAGGAAGGCAATGACAACATTTTGTCCGAGGGCAAGATGACCGTTGTCGGTCGAGGACGAATCGGCGATGATATCGCCAGCCTTGATAAGTTGCCCCTTCACAACCGAAGGACGCTGGTCGATGCAGGTGCTCTGGTTGGAGCGTTGATATTTGCGGAGCTGGTAGACGCGGTTGCCGCTTCTTTTTTCTTTGACGGTGATGGTGGACCCGGTTACAGAGACCACTTCGCCGTCCGCTTCAGCCACCACGACCTGGCCTGAGTCCAGAGCCGCGTGTTTTTCCATCCCCGTAGAGATAAGCGGAATTTCAGGGCGAACCAGCGGAACCGCCTGCGCCATCATGTTCGAGCCCATGAGCGCGCGGTTGGCGTCGTCATGCTCGAGGAATGGGATCAACGCGGCGCTGATGCCAACGACCTGGTGCGGCGCGACATCCATAAAGTCGACGCTTTCGGCGTTGGAGAAAAGGAAGCCGGAGTGATAACGGCAGGCGATACGTTCGCGCGAGAATTCCTTTTTATCGGTTAACGCGGCGTTCGCCTGGGCGATTGTGTACTTGTCTTCGGCGTCGGCGGAGAGGTAAACGACATCGTCAGAGACGTAGGGCACAATGGCGATTTCAGAATTAAGGCGTGAAAGCCGCTTGGCGGTCTTGGAGTCGATCTCTGCGCCCGCTTCGAAAAGCAATTCCTCAGACTTCGGGTCGTAGACGGCTTCGCGCAGGGTGCGGCCTTCGAGCAGTTCGCTGTCGGCGGGAAGGGAACGGTATACCTTGCGGTAGGGCGTTTCGATGAAGCCGTATTCGTTTACCCGCGCAAAGGAGGCGAGGCGCCCGATCAGTCCGATGTTGGGTCCTTCCGGCGTTTCGATGGGACAGATGCGCCCATAATGCGAGTGATGTACGTCGCGCACGTCGAACCCGGCGCGTTCACGGCGCAGACCGCCCGGCCCCAATGCGGAAAGCGTGCGTTTGTGACGCAGTTCCGCCAACGGGTTGGTTTGATCCATGAACTGGGAGAGTTGGGATGAGCCAAAGAATTCGCGCAATGCCGCAACCACCGGGCGGATGTTGACCAGCGTCACCGGGGAGAGTTGTTCCTGGTCGCGAATGGACATGCGTTCCTTGATCACGCGCTCCATGCGGCGCAAGCCGATGCGCAGTTTATTCTGGATCAACTCACCCACTGTCTTGACACGGCGGTTGCCGAGGTGGTCAATATCGTCCGAGCGCTCGACGCCGTTGTTGATCTGGATCATGCGGCGCAGAAGGCGCAGAATATCGCTCTTCGTCACCGTACGGTGCGGGATGGGGATGTTGAGGTCGAGTTTTTGGTTGAGTTTGTAACGACCCACGCGCTCGAGGTCATAGTGGCGCTGGTCGAACAACTGCTCTTCGAGGAATTGACGGGCATTATCCAATGTCGCCGGGTCGCCGGGGCGCATCTTCTTGAAGAATTCGATGAGGGCTGCTTCGGCGATGGTGTGGTGGGACAGGTCCCAATCTGGTTCCTGCTTGATGGTCGAGGCGATGAAGAGACGGTCGGGGTTGTTGTCCACTTCCTTGAACAGGGAGAGGATTTCCTCGTCGGTGCCGTGTTTGATCGGGGAATCTTTGATCCCATCGCTGACGGCGGCTAAGGCGCGCAGAAATACCGTAATCGGCACGGTGCGTTTGCGGTTGAACTTGAGAATGATGTAATCGGATTTGCGGGTTTCGAACTCCATCCACGCGCCGCGGTCGGGGATCAACTTAGCCATGGAAAGCAGTCGGCCAGTGGCGCGATCCGCGGGGGCTTCGAAGTAAACGCCCGGAGAACGGATCAACTGCGAGACGACAACGCGCTCGGTTCCGTTGACGATATAAGTCCCCTTATCCGTCATTTCAGGAAAATCGCCTAAAAAGATGTCCTGTTTGATGGGTTCGGGCACATCCGGACCTGCAAGCAACACCGAAACATACAGGGGGCTGGCGTACGTTAAATCCCGCTCGACACATTCTTCGATGCTGTGCTTGGGGTCGCCAAACCAGTACTTCAAACCCCACTGCTGGGATTCGGGACCTCGGCTTGGGAAGAATAACTTCATCCCCTTGTTATAAGACTCAATCGGAGAAATCTCGTGGAAGAGGTCTCCCAATCCCTCCTTTTTAAGTCTCTCAAATGAGTCAAGTTGTACTTCGATCAGGTTGGGTAGGTCTAGGCTTACGGGAATTCGCGCGTAACTCTTGTGAGGCAATGAAGCCATTCTTTTCTCCTGCTGGGGTGAATGACGTATATAAATAATGATAACTGTCCCGGGGACAGCAACAGAGCATTATAGCGAAACCATGGGGAAAAGTCAAGAAAATTTCACGGAAAATCAAAAAACGGGCGCGCGCCCGGTCGGTTCAGGTATACTGAAACCATCATCATGTCAACCAAACTCTCCCCCATCTGGGACATCATCATCATCGGCGGCGGCGCGGCGGGATTTTTCGCGGCGATCCGCACAGCCGAAGAGAACCCAACCCTGCGCGTGCTCATTCTGGAAAAAGCCAGCCAAACGCTGGGCAAGGTGCTCGTTTCGGGCGGCGGTCGCTGCAATGTGACGCATGCCTGCTTCGAGCCTGCCAAACTCATCACGTATTATCCACGCGGGGGCAATGAGCTGCGCGGTGCATTCTCGCGTTTTCAACCCAAAGATACGGTCGAGTGGTTTGAAGAACGCGGCGTAAAGTTGAAAGTGGAAAGTGATGGGCGCATGTTCCCGGTCACTGATGACTCGAACACCGTAGCAAACTGTCTGCGCGACGCAGCGAAGCAGGCGCGGGTGCGGGTCGAGTTGGGCGCATCCGTTTTGGGCGTAGAGAAAACCCCGCAGGGTGGATTCAGGCTTGAGGTCCAGAAAGAGGCGCAGAAGGTTTTCATCCAAACCAAAAAATTGATGTTCGCCACGGGCGGTGATCGCAAGTCGCAAAATCTCATTCAAAGTTTGGGGCACAACATCGCACCGCAAGTGCCTTCGCTGTTCACGTTCAACATCAAAGACAAACGCATTCATGATCTTGCTGGCGTGGCGGTTGAAGATGTAACCGTGAAAATGGATGGGCTCACCGCGCGCGGTCCGCTGCTTATCACGCATTGGGGCATGAGCGGACCTGCCGTGCTGCGACTCTCTGCCTGGGGCGCGCGCATTTTATTTGACAAGAACTTCGCCTCTCTCTTAACTGTGAACTGGCTCGGCGACTATAAGCTGGATGCCGCGCTGGAAGTTTTGCAGCGCAATAAAGACTGGCACGAGAATGCACGCAAGAAAATTGCAGCGCACTCGGCATTCTCACAAATTCCGATTCGACTTTGGAAGCAGTTGGTCTATTTCATCGGTGACAAAAACTGGGCGGATGTTTCCAAAGCTGAGATACAAAAACTTGCGCAAGAACTGACGGCAGGTGAATATAAAATTCAGGGCAAGGGACAGTTCAAGGATGAGTTTGTCACCTGCGGCGGCGTGAGTTTGAAGGAAGTCGATTTCAAGACCATGCAAAGCCGCATCGTGGACGGTTTGTATTTTGGCGGCGAAGTGCTGGATATTGACGGCATCACTGGTGGGTTTAATTTTCAGGCGGCGTGGACAACGGGCTGGCTGGCAGGAAGCGCAATGAGCGGATAAATATGGAGGCGATTGCTTTTGCAATCGCCTCCATATTTGTTACTTCAAATATTTGTCCAGGAAGGAAATGACTAACTGAATATTTTCTTCCGTTTCGAACTGTGAGCCTCCGTGCCCCGCGCCTTCCAGGGAACTATACGTTACATTGTCCGTGCCAATGACAGCCGTCAGGGCATCTGCCAGGTTTTTGTTTTGCGCCGGAGGGATATTGCAATCTGCCGTGCCGTTCTGAATAAAGAAAGGCGCATCGTCGGGGGTGATGTAGTTCATTGGATTGGTCAGGGCAACTTTTTCCGGCACTGTCTGGATCGCCGCGCCAACCAGTTTGGATTCGGGGGAACTGGCATCGTCGGTGCTTGCAGAACAGCCTGCTTCAGTCAATTGTTCCTGCATCTTCAAGAAGTCAATCGGACCGAACCAATCCACCACCGCTTGAACACAACTGGACTGGTCATTATTGCCAAGGTCACCTTCCAATTCTGCCACGCCGCAGGTTGTCCCCAACAGAGCAACAAGGTTTCCGCCTGCCGAAGCGCCCCACGCGCCGAACTTATCAGGGTTGAGATTATACGTTGCAGCGTTCGCGCGCAAAAAGCGGACTGCCGCCTTGGCGTCGTGAATTTGTGCGGGATATTGCGCTTCACCACTCAGCCGATAGTTGATACTCGCCACGGCATAGCCAGCAGCGAGAAGCTGGTCGACTCCGGTGAGACCTGCGCCATCCGATTTATCGCCGAACATGAATCCGCCGCCATGAACCATAATCACAACCGGGAAGGGTCCCGTCCCTTCCGGGATGTACAGATCGAGCTTTTGCGTGTCGGAAATATCCGCATATGCAAGATCGGCATGTGTTGGGGCAACGGACGCAAACGTGCCCGAGCCGCCCGGCATGACAGACGCACCTCCGCCGCAGGCGGAAAGACCCGACGAAATGACCATCAACACGGCAAAGAGTGAAAAGAGTTTGTTTTCCATTATTAATCTCCAGTTTTTTTTGATAAGCCCAGTATTTCATGGAGATGTCAAGGAAATCTCAAGAAGACCTGTTTGTATTCTTGAGATTTCCTTCAGAATGGCATGGTACGATACATAAACAAGAATTATCCAAGAGGCGTGTATGGTCCAACGTATTTTGGTCGTGGATGACGACCGATCCATTGTAAAAGTTCTCACATCGTATCTCGAACGGTCGGGGTATCAGGCATTGTCTGCGTACGACGGCGAAATGGCGCTTCACCAATTAAGGCGCGAACGTCCCGACCTGGTCATTCTTGACCTGATGATGCCTAATCGGGACGGTTGGGAAGTCACGAAGATCGTCCGTTCAGACAAGATGCTGGCGGCAATGCCCATCATCATGCTGACCGCCCGCGTGGAAGATACGGACAAGATCGTAGGGCTGGAACTGGGCGCTGATGATTACATCACCAAGCCGTTCAACGCTCATGAAGTTGTTGCGCGAGTGAAATCGCTGTTGCGGCGCGTAAAGATGGATCAATCTCCACAGGCAGCGCCGCATATCCTAGTACATGGCGCGCTGCGCCTTGATCTTGATCAACGTGTTCTGACCATCGATGACGCGCCCATCGAACTGACCCGCACAGAATTCAACCTAATGGAAGCCTTTCTCACCCACCCCGGCTACACCATGACACGCGACGAACTGCTTGAAAAATCGCTGGGGTATGCCTACGAGGGCATGGGGCGCGCGTTGGATACGCACATCCGCAACCTGCGGCGCAAGATCGAACCTGACCCTGACAACCCCGCTTATATTCAAACCATGTACGGGGTGGGCTATAAACTGGCAGGAGAGGCAATATGAAACGTTTGTGGGCGCGTCTGAGCCTGATGATTAGCGGGGTGCTGTTCTTTATGTTCTTTTTGCAATTTCTGGCGATCACTCTGGACGCCCCGGACATGGAAGAATCAAGCAGGGGTTCTTCCATGTCCGCGCCACCTGCAGAAATACGCAGCCGCTTATTTGAATTTATGCTGCTATCTTTTGCAGTGGGCACCACAGGCGGGGTTATTATTGCGCAGGTAGTCAGCCGGCCAATCAGTCAACTTTCCAAGGCAGTCATGCGAGTTGGTAAAGGTGAGATAAATATTCATGTGCCGGTTAAAGGCAGCCACGAAATCATGGAACTGGCGCGGGCATTTAATCAAATGGCAACCGATCTGCAACATGCGCAAGAGGCAAGGCGAAACCTGGTCGCAGACGTATCGCATGAATTACGGACCCCGCTCACTGTTCTTGAAGGAAGTTTACGCGCCGTTCTTGATCGTGTTTACACGCTCGATGAGACCGAAGTGGCAAACCTATACGGACAAACGCGTCATTTGATCCGGCTGGTGAATGATCTGCGTGAAATTTCGCTGGCTGAAGCCGGGCAAATGACCCTGGAACAAACGCCTGCCGACTTCAACCTGCTCATCCTTGACACCCTGCAAGCCCTCGAACCGCTCTCCGCTGAAAAACAAATTCAAATGGAATACGAACCAACCCGCCCGTTGGAAGGAAGCGTGGACTCGATCCGCATCCGGCAGGTGTTGTTCAATCTGATCGGCAACGCCATCCGCCATACGCCGCAAAATGGAAAAATCATCGTTCGAGCAAAACGGGATGCGGCGGGAATCGACGTAAGCGTTCAAGATTCAGGGGACGGTCTGACTCGGGAGGAACTTGCCTCGGTTTTCGACAGGTTTTACCGCGCCGACAAATCACGCAGCCGCGAAACGGGCGGCACCGGTTTGGGGCTTTCAATTGCCAAAGCCATTGTAGAAGCGCATGGCGGGCAAATTCATGCTGAGAGTGATGGCATTGGAAAAGGATGCGCCTTTTCATTTACAATTCCACTCTGATTTTTTCATTGACCCACAGACGAACCTCTCGTAAAATCTCCCACACAAATTATATATAATTTCGAGAGGTTACACGCAATGGCAAAATATCGGGTGATGTATTGGAAAGACATCCCGCAATCGTTCACCGTGGAAGCGGATGGTCAGACCGTAAAGAAGGAACTTTCGCAAAAGGTGCAGAATAAGATCGACTCATATGCGATGGCGCTCGGCGCTACATCCACCACGGATTACGCCAAGCAGTACAAACGCGGACAGTGGGTCGAGCGTGAAGGTTCGGCTGAAGAAGTGGCTGAAGCGTTGCTGGCAGAGTTGGAAGCCGAAGCGGCGAGGGTTGAGATTCCTCGAAGAGAAAATTAAACAAAAAGGACACGAAGTCCACAAAGAAGAAAGAGGAAAGAATTCCTTCGCGGTCTTTGCGTACTTTGCGGTTTAAAACTATGACAAAGAAACACAACATCATTTTGCAACCCTCCGGCAGGCGCGGACAAATAGACGAAGGAACGTCCGTCCGTTCGGCGGCACGGGAATTGGGCGTGGAGATCGAGTCGATTTGCGCCGAGAATGCCACCTGCGGCAAGTGCATGGTCTTGGTGGAGGCGGGTCGCTTCGAGAAGTACAACATCGAGTCGAGCCAGGAGAACCTCTCCCCTGTCAGCACCGAAGAACTCGCTTATCTTGAACGCCGTCCCAAACTTCTGAAAGACAAAGGTTGGGAGATCGGGCAAGTGCGTCTCTCGTGCCAGGCAAAGATTCGCGGCGATGTGCTCATCAACGTGCCGGAAGAAAGCCGCGGCAATAAGCAGATCGTCCGCAAGAGCGCCAGCAACCGCGAGATCGAGGTCAAGCCTGCGATTCGCAAGTATCTGGTTTCGATGAGTCCGCCCACGCTGGAGCGCCCCGTGGCGGATTGGGAACGCCTCGCCAAGGGGTTGGAAACGTCCATGGGGCTGGTGCGCGGCGGCGAAGAGAAACTTCCACGCTGGTATGACTTTGATATCGATTACGCCTGCCTGCGGACTCTCGCGAAAACCTTGCGCGAAGCGAAGTGGAATGTAACCGTCACCGTGCGCAATGATAAGGAAGTGATCGCCGTGCAAGCGGGCTATCACGAAGAGAGTTATGGCGCGGCGGTGGACATTGGCTCGACGACAGTGGCGTTGTATCTGTGCAATCTGCGCACCGGCGAAGTGCTGGCATCGGAATCGGAGATGAATCCACAGATCGTATACGGCGAGGATGTCATGTCTCGCATTCAGTATGCGATTGACCAGCCGGATGGCTTGGAGAAACTGCACAAAGCCATCATCGCCACGTTGAATAAATTGCTCAAGCAGGCGGTAAAGACTGCCAATGCGCGGGCAGGCGCGCCGCCGGGGGGGGCCCCCCAACGGAGCAAGATCGCCCTCGCAATGACGGAATAAAACTGGATGAAATCCACGAAATGGTACTGGTTGGCAATTCCACCATGCACCATGTCTTGCTCAACCTGCACCCCAAAGACTTGGGGCTGGCTCCCTTCGTGCCGACCATTCACAAATCCGTGGATATCAAGGCGAGAGAGTTGGGCTTGCACATCAACCCCTCCGGCAACATTCACATCCTGCCCACGATCGCATCCTTCGTCGGCGCGGATACGAGCGCGGTCATCCTTGCGGAAGAGCCGCACAAGCAGGATGAGAACTGGCTGTTGATCGATGTCGGCACGAATGCCGAACTCGTGCTTGGCAACCGCAAGCGGCTGGTGTGTACGTCCACGCCGACGGGACCGGCTTTGGAAGGCGCGCACGTGGAATATGGAATGAGAGCCGCGCCGGGGGCGATGGAACGTGTCCATATTGATGAAACGACGCTCGAACCGAAGTACAAGGTCATTGGCGTGGAGGGTTGGAATACCGACCATGCCGAGTTTACCGGTCAGGTCAAAGGCATCTGCGGCTCGGCGATCATCGACTCAGTGGCAGAATTGTTCCGGGCGGGGATCGTGGACTCTCGGGGCAAGTTCAGGAAAAACCTGGACTCGAAGCGCGTTCGTGAGGGAGAATCAGGCTGGGAGTATGTCATCGCCTGGAAGGAAGAAACCTCCATCGGACGCGACATCCCCATTACGCAACAGGATGTGCGCCAGATTCAACTGGCGAAGGCGGCGTTGTTCACCGCTGCGCGGACCCTGCTGAAGCGCATGGATTTGCAAAGCCCTGATAAAATTATTTTGGCTGGCGGCTTTGGAAGTTATATCGACAAGGAAAAAGCCATGCTGATCGGGTTGATCCCCGATTGCGAGTTGGACAAGGTGTATGCGGTCGGGAATGCGGCAGGCGATGGCGCGCGGATTGCGCTGCTGAATATTGAGAAACGGGACGAGATCGACACCGTGACGCGTAAGGTGGAGCGTTTCGAATTGCCCACCGACCCGGAATTCCAAAATCAGTTCATGCTGGCGACGAGCTTCCCGCACATGAGCGAGCCGTTTGAACATATCGCGCATCTGATCCCGAACCGCAAGGCAGATCCGCTGGCAAAGAATTTCATGAAGTAATTTTTTTACCACGAAGGAGACAAAGGGTCACAAAGGTTTTTAAGTTTTTTCCTTTGTGACCCTTCATGACCCTTTGTGGTGAGTTAAGGAGAGCAGGTATGAATAAGTTTTTGGAACGACTGAACAGCGGGGAAATTCTGGTTGCGGATGGGGCAACCGGCTCAAACCTACAGAAGATGGGACTCAAACCCGGCAAGCCGCCCGAGGACCTCATCATCGACGACCCGGATACGTTGTTGAAGCTCGCTTCATCTTTCGCCCGGGCTGGGTCAGACATCATCCTGACCTGCACCTTCGGCGGGACTCGTATGCGCATGAAAGACTCGAAGTATCAGGATCGCACTCCCGAAGTGAACATTCGTGCCGCAGAGATCGCCCGCAAAGCCGCTTCATTAAATAATGGACTGGTCGCCGGTTCGATGGGACCCGTTGGCGCAATCCTCAAGCCGTATGGTCCGCTCGAGTTCGACGATGTGAAAGCGACCTTCGCCGAGCAAGCCAAAGCCCTCGCCGATGGCGGCGTGGACTTGCTCATCATTGAGACCATGTTCGCTTTGGAAGAAACGAACGCCGCCTTTGAAGGCGCGCGTTCGGTGACCGACCTGCCCATTGTGGTTTCATTCAGTTACGACCGCGGCACGCGCACCATGATGGGCGTCAAGCCGAAGGATGTAATGAAGCGTTACTCCGAAATGGGCGCGGCGCTCATTGGCGCGAACTGCGGAACGACCCTCGATAGTATGGAGGCGGTGGTGAAGGAATATCAAGCCGCCAAGCCCGATATGCCCTTGTGGGTCAAGCCGAACGCGGGCGTGCCGCACATGGACCTGGAAACCGAACAGGGCGTGTACGATATGGGTCCTGAAGACATGGCGACCTATGCCAAGAAGTATGTAGCTCTCGGTGCGAAGGTGGTTGGCGGCTGTTGCGGGAATACGCCGGAACATATCGCGGCGATTACAAAAGCGGCGAAAGGGTAGCGCTGCGCTTCGAGCCGGTACTCCCCGATGAATCAAAAACGGTCACGCAGAAGCGTGACCGTTCGCTTTTTATACCTGCGGCAAATTCCTGCGGATGACGTTCAACATGCCGAAGGCTTTCGATGCGCCCTGCACCACGCAGGTCAGCGGATTATCGACGAGGTACGCGGGAATGCCGAGCGATTTGGTAAGCAATTTATCGACGCCGCGCAGGAGCGCTCCCCCGCCGCACAAGGCAACGCCGCGATCAATGATATCTGAAACCAGTTCCGGCGGGGTTTTTTCAAGAACCTTGCGCCCGGATTCAACGATCTGTTTCAACGGCTCCTGCAAGGCTTCCACGATCTCGCCGGTCGTCAATGTGACCGGGCGCGGCAGACCTGTGACCTGGTCCTGTCCCTGCACTTCCATACTGTTCTCGATGTCCTGCGGAACCGCGGCTCCAATGCGGACCTTGAGCTGTTCCGCCGTCTGCTGGCCGATGATAACGCCGTATTTCCGGCGCACATAGGTGACGATGGCTTCGTCGAGGTCCATGCCGCCGAGACGCAGGGTGTCCGCCGCAACAATGCCATACATCGCCATCACGGCGGCTTCGGTGCATCCGCCGCCAAGACAGATAATCATATTTCCAGATGGGGAATTAATGGGCAGGTCAATGCCGATGGCGGCTGCAAGCGGCTGCTGGATGAGGTACGCCTCGCGGCTGCCCGCCTCCATGACCGCTTCGTAAACGGCTCGACGTTCCACGCTGGTAACGCCAAATGGGACGGAGATCATCACGCGCGGTCGAAAAATCCGCATCGACCCACTGGCGCGTTGGAGCAGGTATGCCAGCAGGGTTTCGGTAATTTCATAGTCCGCGATCACGCCGCTTTTAAGCGGACGGGCGACTTCGATACTCTCGGGAACCTTTCCAAACATGTCACGCGCTTCCAGCCCAGCCGCGACCATCTTTTGGTCTTCCACTTCGATGGCAACGATGGTCGGTTCCTCCAGCAACACATTATTGTTGTCGGCGAAACGCGTGAACATGGTCCCCAGGTCGATACCCAGGTCTTTCGAGAACATCGATAGCACCAGGTTTTAATTCTCCGAATGTTGGAACGGGGAACCGCTTTTGCGGTAGCGGCGGACGGCGTCAAGGCGCAAATTGGAGCGGCGCAGGGCGGCTTCCATCGCAAGATACGCATCGGTATCGGCAGGGACGCCCTTCTTGAGGATTTCTTCGGCGCGTTTGCGGGCGGCTTCGGCGCGGTTTTCGTCGATCTCAGCCACGTTTTCCGCGGCATCGGCGAGGATGGTGACGATATCGGGCTGCACTTCAGCAACGCCTCCAGCCACAGCAAACACTTCCTCCACGCCGCTCTTGCGAACGCGGACAAAGCCATATTTCAGAGTCGTTAATACAGGCGCGTGTTTGGGCAAAATACCCATCTCCCCACCCGCGCCGGGAAGCACAACAATGTCCACATCACCTGTGAACACTGTGCGGTCTTGCGAAACGATTTCACAACGAATGGTCATGGGGTTTTCTCTTACTGATTACGAATTACGTGTTGCGTAATTCGTAATCAGTAATTATTAATTGATTAAGCCTGAGCGAGTTTCTCAGCGCGTTCGCGGACGTCTTCGATGGTTCCCGCCATCATGAAGGCCTGTTCGGGCAGGTCGTCGCACTTGCCGTCCAGAATTTCGCGGAAGCCGCGGACGGTGTCTTTGATGGCAACATAGCGACCGGAAATGCCGGTAAAGCGTTCAGCCACATAGAACGGCTGCGAGAAGAAGCGTTCGATCTTGCGGGCGCGAGATACGACAAGCTTGTCGTCTTCGGAGAGTTCATCGATACCGAGAATGGCGATGATGTCCTGCAAGTCCTTATAGCGCTGGAGAACGCGCTGCACTTCGCGAGCCGTCCGGTAGTGCTCTTCGCCCACGATATTGGGATCAAGAATTCGGGAGGTTGAGGCGAGCGGGTCCACGGCGGGGTAAATACCTTTTTCCACGATGGAGCGTTCGAGCGCAATAGTCGCATCCAGGTGGGTGAAGGTCGCCACAGGCGCGGGGTCGGAGTAGTCATCCGCAGGCACGTACACCGCCTGCATGGAGGTGATGGAGCCGGTGCGGGTGGAGGTAATGCGTTCCTGCAATTCACCCATTTCAGTGGCGAGGGTGGGCTGGTAACCCACCGCGGAAGGCATACGACCGAGCAACGCAGACACTTCTGAACCGGACATCGAGAAGCGGAAGATGTTATCCACGAAGAGCAGCACATCCTTGCCTTGATCGCGGAAATATTCCGCCATCGAGAGAGCGGTCAGCGCCACGCGGAGGCGCACACCAGAAGGCTCATTCATCTGTCCGTAGACCATGACGGTGTCTTTCATCACGCCGTATTCGATCATTTCACGGTACAAGCCGGTGCCTTCGCGGGTGCGTTCACCCACGCCAGCGAACACGGAGTTACCCTGATGCACAGAAGCCACCGAGCGGATGAGTTCCATGATGATAACGGTCTTGCCCGTTCCAGCGCCGCCGAAGATACCGGTCTTACCGCCCTTGGTGAAGGGCGCAATAAGGTCGATGACTTTCACGCCGGTTTCGAAAATTTCCACACGGGTGGACTGTTCTTCGAACGCGGGGGCGGAGCGGTGAATGGGATACTTGGTGGTCGCCTGGATATCGCCTTTTTTGTCGATGACGTTACCCAACACATTGAAGATGCGACCGAGAGTCGCGGGTCCTACCGGAACCGTGATTGGAGCGCCCGTGGATTGGGCAGGGAGTCCACGCTGAAGACCATCCGTGGAGTCCATCGCCACAGTGCGGACCCAGCTGCCGCCGAGGTGCTTCTGCACTTCGAGGACGAGCGGTTCCTTGCCTTCGCGGTCAACAGTGATCGCTTCGAACAGGTCGGGGACGTCCCCGTTGGGGAATTCAACGTCCACCACACCACCTAAAATTTGTACGACACGGCCGTTTGCATTTGCCATGATTTCCTCCGGTTATTTCGCGGCAAGCGCTTCCGCGCCGCCGACAATGTCCAAAATATCGTTTGTGATCGTCTGTTGACGAACTTTGTTGTACACCAATTGCAGCGCGCTGACGAGTTCCTTCGCGTTGTCGGTCGCATTGCGCATGGCAACCATGCGGGCGGCATGTTCGCTCGCCTGCGATTCGAGAATCGCCTGGTAGACCTGCAATGCCGTAAAGCGCGGGATGATCTCATCCAGAATTTCACGCTGGTCGGGTTCGTATTCATACGCCGCGGAAGGTCCGCTGGATGCCTTGTGTTCAAAATCCTCCACCAGTCCTTCGCCTTCCAATTCCAGCGGGAGAAGTTTCTTCACAGTGGCGATCTGCCTGCCCATGTTGATGAAGTCGGTATAAACGAGGAATACTTCATCCACATTGCCTTTGTTGTATTCCTCCACAGCCAGGCGGCCGATGGCGGATACGTCCATAAAGGAGGGAGCCGCGGGCAGATTGCTAAAATCTGCAATGACATCCTTGCGGCGGCGGAAGAGCAGGTCCCTGCCCTTGCGCCCGACCGCGATGTATTTAACGGGAACGGAATATTGGTCGAATTTTTGAGCGGTGTAACGGATCACATTGGAGTTGTACGCGCCTGCCAGTCCGCGGTCGCCTGTAACCACAATGGCGAGGGCGTTCTTTACCGTGGGGCGCTTGACCAAAAGCGGATGCAGGGAGTCACGGCCGGGTTGTTCGGCAACGTGACGCAGCACCTGCCACGCCTTGGTTGCGTAGGAACGTGTCGCCATGACCGCATTAATTGCCTTGCGGACCTTGCTGGCGCTCACGGTTTCCAGCGCGCGTGTGACCTGTGAAATGTTCTTTACGCTCTTAATTCGGAGCCGCATTTCACGAGCTGAAGCCATAAGATTAGTTCCTTAGTTATTCGTTGATTAGTGATTAGTTCGTGGTCAGTAACTTGACACCTGACACTTGAAACCTGGCGCTTCTTATGCTTGCCAGCCCGCGCGGAAGCCATCGAGGGCTTTCGTCAAAGCGGCGCGGTTATCGTCGGAGATGGTCTTCTTCGCCACAATGTCCTTGCCGATTTCCGGGTGGGAAGTTTCCATGTAGCGGATGAGGTCCGTCTGCCATTGAGCCATCTTGTCCAGTGAAACACCGTCGGCGTAACCGTTGGTACCGGCGAAGATGACGATGACCTGATATTCGAATTCCATCGGCTGGTATTGCGGCTGCTTGAGGATTTCCTGCATTCGCTGACCGCGTCCCAACTGCTGCTGGGTGGACTTATCGAGGTCAGACGCCATGAGCGCGAACGCCGCCAACTCGCGGTAGGCAGCCATGTCGAGGCGCAAGCGACCCGCGACCTGTTTCATCGCCTTGGTCTGGGCATCGCCACCCACGCGGGAAACGGAGATACCCACGTTCACCGCCGGGCGGATACCTGCATTGAACAGGTTGCTTTCGAGGTAGATCTGACCATCAGTGATCGAGATCACGTTGGTCGGAATGTAGGCGGACACGTCGCCGAGCAGGGTTTCGATGATCGGCAGCGAAGTGAGCGAACCACCAGTTCCCTTCACCTTGACGGCTTTGAAGCCATCACCCTTTGCCTTGGCTGCTTCTTCCGCTTCATGCTTGGAGAGCGGACCGGTGTAGACCTTGCCGTCCACGCCATCTTTGGCGTCGGCGAGATCACTGCCAAAGTCGTTCTTCACAACCACAAATTGATTGGCGAGGCGCGCGGAGCGTTCCAACAGGCGCGAGTGGAGGTAGAACACATCGCCGGGGTAGGCTTCGCGTCCGGGAGGACGGCGGAGAAGCAGGGAGACCTGACGGTACGCCCAGGCGTGTTTGGAAAGATCATCGTAAATGATGAGAGCATCGCGACCGGTTTCCATGAACTCTTCACCGATGGCGGTACCCGCATAAGGAGCAATGTATTGAAGCGCGGCAGATTCATCTGCAGAAGCCATCACAATAATGGTGTGGTCCATTGCGCCATATTTTTCAAGGATGCCGAGGGTACGGGCAACAGCCGCTTTCTTCTGACCGACCGCCACATAGATACAGGTGACGCCCTTGCCCTTCTGGTTGATGATCGCATCAATGGCGACTGCGGTCTTACCGGTCTGGCGGTCGCCGATGATCAACTCGCGCTGACCGCGACCGATGGGGATCATCGAGTCGATGGACTTGATACCGGTCTGCACCGGGGTATCCACGTCCTGACGTTCCACCACGCCGGGGGCAATGCGCTCGATGGGACGGAAGCCCGTCGTCGCAATCGGACCTTTGCCGTCAATCGGCTCGCCCAGGGCGTTGACCACGCGTCCGATCATCGCATCCCCCACCGGCACGGAAGCGATGCGTCCCAACCCCTTGACGGACATGCCTTCGGTAATGCCTTCGTAATTCCCCATCACGATCACACCGACGTTGTCGCTTTCAAGGTTGAATGCAACGCCGATCACGCCGTTGGAAAACTGCACAAGTTCCTGCGCCCTGACGTTCGCAAGACCCTGCACGCGGGCAATGCCATCGCCCGCTTCGAGCACAACGCCGGCTTCGCTGACGTTGAACTCGGGCTTAAATCCATCTATTTGTTTCTGCAGATCGCTCGTGATCTGCTTGATCAAGTCTGACATTCGGTAGCCTCCGCCAAAAAATTCATTTTACGTACAAGAACCCGGATAAGGGGCTTATCCGGGCAAAATTTCTTTTATCTTGTGACTTCGTGAGTAAGCGCACAAGCGCGCTAATAATACCTGAAAGGAAGGGGATTGTCTAGTTGCCGACTTTCAAATGGATTTAGGCTGAAAATAATGCCCAAATTGGGCAAACACTGCCGGTCTGACGGCAGGCTGCCGCTTCGGGCTGCGCTGGTTTCGTGAATTATCAACCTCACGTTACGCGGGGACGCGTCGCATCAGCCTGCAATAGACTCGTTTCGCGCGTAGTTACAAGGAAAAATCCGCGCTCTCTGTGTTCTCTGCGGCAATTGCCTTTGGCGTAAGACGAGGGAACGCTCTTCAAGGCGTGGTATCACTTCAAGCCGGGAATCAGGAACGGCGTTTTTTGTTTGTAATCGGCGTAAGACTCGCCGAAATTGCGCAGGAGTTTGCGTTCTTCGAAGTACGCGCCGATCAGGACGTATAACGTCACGCCGAGATAAAAGACCAGCGAGTTCCGACTCATGTTCGGGGTGAGCCAGACGAAGAACAAACTGAAGGTGTAAAGCGGATGCCGCACCAGTTTGTACAATCCGCGCGTCACGAGTTGACCGGGTTTCTCATCCTCGAAAAGCTGGCGCAAGCCGATGAACGAAAGCGAGTCGGTTTGCAGGAATGCGGCAAGCAGCAACAGGGCGGAGAGGGCTTGCCCGCCATACATGACGTAGTTCCACGGAACGGGGACTTGATAGAGAGGCTGGTCGTCCAGGGTCGCGACCAGATACAGAACGGGCGCGAAAGAAACAACGGAGAATATGTTGTACCCCAGCCGGTAAAAACGGGACTTGAACATATCTTTTGCGAAATGCGAGGCAAGCAAGGAGTGGACAACGCCCCACAGGGCAAGCGAGAGAAGGATGAGGAGGGTGTTCATGCGGTTTAGATGCGCCCGGGGCGGGATTCGTTACAGGGATTAAAGACAAAACCTCCGAAGTTCTGGCAACCACGGAGGTTTCTGGTTTCAATCCTCTCAATAGAGGCGGGGCGATTCGTACACAGGTGTTGCATGGCTGTCGTCATCCCCACCTTAGTTTCAATCCTCTCAATAGAGGCGGGGTCCGGTCGACGTGCGCATGGTTTCAATCCTCTCAATAGAGGCGGGGCGATTCGACGGAGGGGCGTTGTAGGGGGTTTCAATCCTCTCAATAGAGGCGGGGCGATTGACGGGACCGAGTGCGGTATGTTTCAATCCTCTCAATAGAGGCGGGGCGATTCGTACGTGCAGGCGGAAGCTGGCACGTCGCGTTATGGTGCGGTTTCAATCCTCTCAATAGAGGCGGGGCGATTCGTACCCAGGTGGGATGTTTCAATCCTCTCGGGGGGCGGGGGGGGCCGCGGGGGGGTTTCAATCCTCTCAATAGAGGCGGGGCGATCTGTACTGCAGGAGAACTAATCATGAGCAACATTTGTTTCAATCCTCTCCAATAGAGGCGGGGCGATCGTACATCCTCTGGATCGCAACCGAGCACGGGAGCAATTGTTTCAATCCTCTCATAGAGGCGGGCGATTCGTACGGCAACGGGTAAAACTTGGCGCGTTTACGTTTCAATCCTCTCAATAGAGGCGGGGCGATTCGTACCCAGCAGGCACACGAACAGGCGGGTCGCGACTTGGCTCGTTTCAATCCTCTCAATAGAGGCGGGGCGATTCGTACTTTTCGAGGTATAATATCATGAACAATAAGGCTAATAGTTTCAATCCTCTCAATAGAGGCGGGGCGATTCGTACTCTGGCTTTTTTTGCTCACTGAATCGCGGGTAAGCGCATTATATCACCGCTTTTCGCCTGCTTGTACCGACCCTGCGAACCTCGGGGATGGCACGCGTAAAACCATGCAAAACCGGATGTGGCGTGTTGCATGCCGTCTCCACAAAAGAACGTCATACGCCGCCGCTCGCAGCCGTTCACAACCGATCTCCATTTGCGAACGGTAATCGCATGATTTGACAGCCAAAACAAAAAGGCAGACGGCAGCGAACCGTCCGCCTTTTCAATCTCCAATTACCAACTCACCTTACGCGCGATGTCATGCTGAGTAAGTCCACGGCGGGAAGGAACGCCGTTCCAAGAGAAGGAACAGGGGGTTCGGCGCGGGGACGCGCGAATCGCCGGGGGGTTGTAAAAATACCCGGCAAAACGCGAAAAACCGCCGAAAATGGGTTTGAAAACCCCTTGTTTCTTTGGAGCGAAGCGAAGCAGTTCTACGACTGTCCCAGAGACCCTTCGCTCCACTCAGGGTGACAATCTGAAGGGAGAACTGCGTAAGGTGAGTTACCAATTATTCCCCGCCAAACGCCGCCATCTCGACAACCTCGCCGCCAGCCTGAATTTGGTAGTAGGGCATCCACGCCACGCCGAAGATGTTGACGTACACATCGGTCTTCTTGGGGTTGATGGTCACTTCGCTCGATTCACTGACAACCCTGCCCCATTTATCGCTGATCTCGCGGACCATGTTTTCATGTTCCTTTGTGAGGTCATTCAAGTCCTTGGTCAACTTGGCGATCATTTCCTTCGATTCCTGAACCTCGGCTTTGGCGCTCTCGGCAAGGCGGTGTTTGGTGAACTGGGTGGTGATGCTCTTTTTGCGCGTCAACCCGAAGACGCTCGCCCCAAGTTCGAGCAGGTTCGCGCCGGATTCAATGTTGCGGTTCTGCAATTCGGCTTCATCCTCGCGCAGTTCGCGGTGTTCGCGCCCAAGTTTGTCTTCGAGAGTCCGGATCTTTTTCTCAAGGGTTGCAGTTTTCTTGTCTATCTCGGCGTCGCGCGCGTCGCGGGCGGCCTCGGCGCAGGCTTTCATGAAATCGGCTTGCGACACTTCCGGTCCGGCAAAGACTTTGAGCGCGGTATTCGCCCGGGCGGTGACGGATGAATTGCGGAAGACCCAGTCGGTGAAGTCCTTTTGAAGCGCGGTCATCAACTTCGAATCGTTCAGGGGCGCTTCGATGGAGCCGAACTTTGAAGAAGGCGCAGCCATCGTTTCGATCTTATCGAGGGATGGACCGGCATACGGGAATTCCTCCCAGCGGACGATGCCGCGCCGGTCAAGCGCGGGGACGAGGGCGGTCTTCGTCGCTTCGCTGTCCACGCCGTATTTGCGGTCGAGGATGCGGACTTGAGCCGAGGCAAGCAGGACGGGGCGATAGATCACGCCTTGAATCGCTGCGCCATAGGCTTGAGTCCTGCCAGCGGCATTGAAGGCTTCGGGCAGGCTGTAATTTTGCGGCAGGTAATATTCGCGAATTCCATTCGGCAGGTTGGGCTTGGTGGACGTGCCGTTGACCGATGTCCCATTACTGCGCGGAGGGGTCGGGGTTTTGGGCTGCGCTGGAGCGGATACCGGAACAGCGACCGGCTGGACGTGATCCACTGGCGGCTTGGATTCAACTTTGGGAGCAGAGACAGGCCTGTCCTGAGTCCGAGGCGCCGCTTCCTTTGCTCCGACCAACTCGTTGAGGGCGGGAATCTGATTGCGGGTCATCGGTCCGGCGAGGAAGTTCATCACCCAGCGGGTTTGGAAGAGGACCGGCTCCTTGTTGTGGACGTTGTTCATCACGAAGACGCGTTTGCCAAGCGATGAAATGAGTTTGTCCATTTGGGCGCGGGAGATGCCGCCCGCCAGGCTTTCAAGCCCGTCGAGCAGGCGGTTCTTGTCGCGCTCGGTCTGGAGTTTGCCGATGAACCATGTGCCGGTGTTCGAGAGGGCTTTGTAATCGAGGTCAACCGGGTTTTGGGTGGCGAGCAAAATGCCCAAGCCGAACGCGCGCGCCTGCTTCAACATGCGGAGCAAAGGTTGTTTGGACGGCGGGTTGGCGGTGGGCGGAAGGTAGCCATAGATCTCGTCCATATAAAGAAGGGCGCGCAGGGCAGAAGAACCCTTTTGAGTGCGCATCCAGGTTTCGACAGCGGAGAGTAATAGTGTGGTGAAGAACATGCGCTCGCCGTCGGAGAGATGCGCAAGATAGAAGATGCTGTGGCGCGGCTGCCCGTCATCGGTAAAGAGCAGCGATTTCACGTCGAGAGATTCGCCTTCGCGCCAGGATTCAAAGGCGGGCGCGGCGAGGATGTTATTGAGGGTCATCGCCAGTTCGGTGCGGTCCTTGGGCGGGAAGAAGGTATCCACCGGGAATGCGCCGAGTTTTTCGAAGGGCGGGTTCTGCGTTTGCAGGATCAACTCGTCGAGTTCGAGTCCGTTGCCCTGCGACCAGTGTTCCTCAAAGATATTGGAAAGTAAAATGTGCTCGCGCGAGCGGATCGGGTCGAGGTCGTTCATGCCGACCAATCCCAGCAGGGCGGTGACGGTGCTGCTGATCTTTTCGCGGATGACTTCGCGGTTCTCCTCCCAATCGAGGGCAGGCGCGGCGAGAGACGACAACACGCTGACGGGAATCCCCGCATTGGATCCCGGCGTATAAATGGAAAACTTGACCGCATTCTTGAGGTCCATGACCCGTTCCTGCGTCATCCCCCAATCCTTGATTCCCTTCTGCCAGGCTTCGGCGGCTTCCTCCGCGGCTTTTTCTTCGCTCATGTTCGCGCGGCGGGCGACTTCGGGGTCGATCCACGGCTGGAAGTCCTGCGGCAGCAGTTCGGGGAAATGCAAAAGCAGGTTGGTCAGGTCGCCTTTGGGGTCAATGATAACGGCGGGTATTCCGTTCAACGCGGCTTCTTCGAGCAGGGAGATGCACAAGCCGGTCTTGCCGGAGCCGGTCATGCCGGTGACGACGGCGTGGGTGGTCAGGTCGGCTGAGTCGTAGTTGAGGTCTTTATCCGTCAATTTGGCAGTCTTGGGGTCGAAGTGACGTCCAAGGTAAAAGGTCAGGTCGGTCATGAATGCGGCTCCTAAATTTCTTCAGACTCGAAAGGTTTTGAAAAACCATAGAGTCTTGCATTTGTAATAGAACGCGCGTGCTAGTGGTTAATTTAACCGATTTCAGCCCAAATGACAATGAAATACGAACCGAATCGCATGGCTTTTGAAAAGTCCGGAAAATATTAACGCGAATTCCGCGAAAAGGCGAATGTCGCAAATTTCTTAACTCACCTTACGTTGCGGGGGGTTTTAAATCATTTGCGAAAATTGGCGGCGAACGTCCCTGGAACGGCCCGCCGTGGACTTACTCAGCATGACATCGCGTAAGGTGAGTCAAGAAAACTCTCTCACGCATTACGCATCATTTATACACATGCTCCGAATCAAAGACGTGCGAATGCATGTTTGCCACCCATTGCTTGCCGTCCTCCGTCAGCCTCAGGTAGGCCAGCGCATCCTTCAAATACGGGTTGACCTGCTCCCAGTAGAAACTGGCATAGCTCTTGCGCATATCGTGGGGAGAGTTATAACCGAACTTCGCATTCAAACCGAGCTCCTGGAACTCATAGAACAACGCGGGCGTTTTTCTAAAATAATCGGGGTCGCCCAACTGCCCGACAAAATCCGCGGCGCGGACGAGCCCCCCCAAGCCTTTCGTATCCTTATACTTCTCATCCGGCGGCGGCGGAAAGCGCGTCATTTCGACATACTCGGCGATCTTCACGGCATCCACCTGTTTATCCATCTCATCCAGCAGTCCCGCCCCGAAGCGCTCCAAGACAAACTGCCTGCCGCGGTTGACGTGATAGGGAGTCAACGCCACATCGGTGCCTTCCGGCGGAATTTCAACCTGCCCCCCATCGCCGGTCGAAAACGTCGTCGCGCCGTCGTCCTTCAAGACACCCTTGACATACCCAATATCGTGACACAACACCGCGATCATATACCGCATCCAATCGCGCGGACTGACTCCCCCCTCCCGCAAATGCTTGCCTTCGATGATCGCCAGCCCCGCCAGCGAAACCATGATGGTGTGATCGATGTCGTGATAAAGCGCGTCTGAATTGGAAATATTTTCGAGCGCGAGCCTGCCCACCCAGCAGGTGATATTGCCGTAGTCGCCCCTCAAATCGCCGTAGGTGCGGCGGTACGAATTGCGCAATTGCTCCACGAACATATCGATGGTAAGTTCCTGCCAGTTAAGCATGATCGGTTCCTCAAGTGCTAAAATTAGAGTCGCTTCGAAAGTTTACCAGAAACAGATCGAGCGGCAAAAACCGGTCATTCATTTAACATGACACGCTGACCGGCTCTTCCCCGCTCAAGCCGGGACGGTCTCTTCAGGCATTTTCTCCCGAACAGATTTGCCCCGCGTCATTCCCCGCCGCGGCCTGCCAGCCCATCCCAAGCCTTTTCCATGCGGATGATTTGACCAGCGGACTTCAACGCCCGGGGGCGTTGGAGTCCATGCCCAAAAATTAAACATCGTGACAAAACCGCCCGTCATCCTCATTGTTGGACCCACCGCCGTCGGCAAAACAGAACTTGCCCTTCGACTCGCCGAAAAATTGACCGGAGAGATCGTCTCCGTCGATTCGCGCCTGTTCTACCGCGGCATGGACATCGGCACTGCCAAGCCCTCGCAGGAGGAAATGGCGCGCGCGCCGCATCACCTGATAAACATCGTCAACCCGGATGAAACCTTGAGCCTTGCCGTCTTCCAGCAAATGGCGCGGGATGCGATTGCCGGTATTCACGAATGCGGCAAACTCCCGTTTTTGGTCGGCGGGACCGGGCAATACGTCCGCGCGGTGACGCAGGGGTGGAGTCCGCCGGAGGTGACGCCAAGCCAAAGGATGAGGGATGAATTAGGAAGGATGAAGGAAGAAAGAGGGAAAGAATGGCTGCACGAGAAATTGAGGATGATGGACGAGAAGGCGGCGGAAAAGATAGACGCCCGGAATTTTAGAAGAACGATACGGGCGTTGGAAGTGATTCTCACAACGGGGCGGAGATTTTCTGAGCAGCGCGGCTCGGGTGATTTGCCGTATCAATTGATAACCGTCGGGTTGACCCGCCCGCGCGAGGAGTTATATCAACGGGTGGACGAGCGCATCGAGAAGATGTTCGCCGATGGTCTGTTGGATGAGGTGAAGGGTTTACTCGATAAAGGCTACTCCCCCGCTTTGCCGAGCATGTCCGCCATTGGGTACAGGGAATGTGTCGGCGTAATAAAAGGCTCGATGACGCTGGAACAAGCCAAAGTCGAGATGAGGCGCGCTACACGTATCTTTGTGCGCAGGCAGGGGAACTGGTTCAAGGAGTCCGATCCAGGAATCAAATGGTTCGATCCGAGTCTTGCTGATGCGAATAAAATCGAAGCGTTCATCCGTAACTCGCTGAAAAGCGGGGTGTTGTAATTGACTTTTAACATTTTCACATATATACTTGACGAAAGTTGACTTCGACGATTCCCATTTTGGAGGAGGAAGTATGAGCAACAAACCCTGGCTGGCGCACTACGATAAGGGTGTGCCGCACACAATCGAATACCCGAAGGTGCCGCTGTTTCATTTTTTGGAGGATGCGGCGCGCAAGTATCCTGACCGTGCCTGTACGATTTTCAAAGGCGCGGTCATTTCGTATCGCGACATGAATGCGATGACCGACCACATGGCGGCGGCGCTGGTGGAGATGGGCGTGAAGAAGGGCGACCGGGTGGGTATCTTCATGCCGAACATCCCGCAGTTCTTGATCGCTTACTTTGGCATCCTCAAGGCGGGCGGCGTGGTGGTGGCAGTGAATCCGACCTACCCTGTGGAGGAAATCCTCACGCCGGTGAAGGATGCGAACATCGAGGTTATGTTCTGCATGAGCCGCTTCTACGGCAAGTTGAAGGAAGTGCGCGAGAAGTCGGGGTTGAAGAAGATCATCGTGACGAATATCAAGGAGACCCTGCCGCCGCTGCTGCGCTTCCTCTTTACGGTTGCGAAGGAGAAGAAGGAAGGCGACCGGGTTGACGCGCTGGACAGCCGGGATATGTGGATGCAGGATGTTTTGAAAAGCCACGCCAATTCCGCCAAGCCCAATGTGGATATCCAGCCTGAGGATACGGCGCTCTTCCAATATTCCGGCGGAACGACCGGCGTGCCGAAGGGCGCGGTTGCCATGCACAAGAATGTGGTGGCGAACACGCTCATGATGAAAGCCTGGTTCGTCACTGCGGTGGAGGGCGAAGAAGTGGTGCTGATGGGCATTCCGCTCTTCCATGTCTACGGCATGGTGGCGGGCATGAACTTCGGCATGACCATCGGCGCGAGCCTGGTGATGATCCCGAATGCGCGCGACTTCAAGGATGTGCTGGAGAATATCAGCAAGTTCAAGGCGACGCTCTTTCCCGGCGTGCCGTTGCTGTATAACGCGCTCAATAATCACCCCGACGTGAAATCGGGCAAGTACAACCTTTCTTCGATCAAGGCTTGTCTCTCCGGTTCGGCTGCGCTGATGCGCGAAACAAAAGACGAGTTCGAGCGCCTGACCGGCGGCAAGGTCTTCGAAGGCTTCGGCATGTCTGAGACTCCCACCGCTGTGACGTGCAATCCGCTCAACGGCGTGAACAAGACCGGTTCCATCGGGATGCCCCTGCCGGATGTGGACATCAAGATCATCAACCTCGACGACGGCGAAACCGAAATGCCGCAGGGCGAGATCGGCGAGATCGTGGTCAATTCGCCGAATGTGATGAAGGGTTATCACAATATGCCGACCGAGACCGCCAACTCCCTGCGTCCGTTGAAGGACGGCAAAACCTGGCTCTTCACCGGCGACATCGCCCGCATGGACGAGGACGGCTATTTCTACATCGTGGACCGTAAGAAGGAACTGATCAAGCCGGGCGGTTTCCAGGTGTGGCCCCGCGAGGTGGAGGAAGCCATCATGGACCATCCCAAGGTTCTCGAGGTGGGCGTGGGCGGCATCCCCGACCCGAAGAGCGGCGAAACGGTCAAAGCCTGGGTGGTGGTCAAACCGGGCGAGTCTCTCACCGAGGACGAGTTGAAGGAATTCTGCAAGGGCAAACTTGCCCCGTACAAGGTTCCGCGCTTCATTGAATTCCGCAGCGAACTGCCCAAGACCACCGTCGGCAAAATTCTGCGCCGCGAACTGGTGAGACAGCACAAGGAAGGCGCGAAGTAAGACGTAAAAAGCGAAACGCAATAGTTGCGTTAAAGAAAACTCACCCTGTTTCTTTTGAAACGGGGTGAGTTTTTATATTGTTGTTAGTGGAGCGCGAAGTCTCCTGACTTTGCCGCCGAAGCCAGGAGACTTCGGACTCCTTTCAGTCAATTTATTGCCAGGCGAGCGCGCCAGACCTGCGGTAGTTCGCGGCGAGCAATTCGAGGTCGAGGACGTTGATCGCGCCGTCGTTGTTCAGGTCGGCGGCGGCGGGGGCGGCGGAGTTGTAATTGATGCCGATGGTGAGCGCGTCGAACTGGTCAATGACGCTGTTGCCGTCAATATCGCCGGCGGGCAGGCTGACGGTCTGCATGGTGGTTGTGACTCCGCCGGTGAGGGATACGAATCCCTGCGCGTTGAGGAATCCCTGGGCAGAGGCGATGATGGTGTACGTCCCGGCGTTGATGGGGATGTTGAAGGTGCCGTCGGGGTTTGCCGCCTGCGAAACGACCAGCGTATTGCCCGCATCGAAGAGTTGAATGGTGACAGGCTTGCTGGCGTTGACCTGACCCGCAACGTAGGCAGGCAGGTTGGGTGTCGGCGTGGGGGTGACGGACGATGAGTCGAAGACGGTCACGGTATCGGGAATGTAGGCAATCTCCACCAGCCCGCCCTGCCCCGCTGATACGCGCGCCGTGCATTGGACGACGGTCGTCCCGGCGGAGAGTCCGCGGACGGAGAAGGTAAATGCGGTCCCGCTCGAGGTGGCTTTTCGTCCGTGGCTTCCGGCAATGGCGAGGATGAAACTGCCGTTCTGGGGTCCGTTCAAAGCCGAGGCCGGGTCTGAGCCGAAGAGTTCGGCGGGCTGAATGGCGCTGGCTTCCAGAACATCGGGCGAGAAGACGCAGTGGAATTCGACGCTGGAGTATCCCTCCGGCGGCACGTTGTTCAGGCTGACATTTACCAGGCTGGTCTGATTCAATTCGAGAGTCGGTTGAACGACATCCACAAGCACGTATGGACCGGCAGGCGTGGGAATGGCAGTCGGCGTGGAGGTCGGCGCGCCAGCGGTCAATGTTCCGGCAATTGCGGTTTGCGTCCCGGCATCGGAAGTCAGGGTGAGGGCGATTGCGGTCTGGGTTCCGGCAATGGATGTGCCTGAGATCGCGGTCTGGGTTCCGGCAATGGATGTGCCGGAAATGGCGGTCTGAGTCCCGGCAATCGAGGTGCCTGCAATGGCGGTCTGGGTTTCAGCGATGGATGTGCCTGAGATCGCGGTCTGGGTTCCGGCAATAGACGTGCCGGAAATGGCGGTCTGGGTTCCGGCAATCGAGGTGCTTGAGATCGCGGTCTGGGTTCCGGCGTCTGAAGTGGAGGTCAATGCGATGGAGGTCTGCGTTTCCGCGATGGAAGTGCCTGCAATGGCGGTTTGGGTCCCGGCGATGGCAGTGCCAGCAATGACTGTCTGTGTTCCGGCAATGGCGGTTTGTGTCCCCGCTTCAGCAGAGGAGGTCAACGCGATGGAGGTCTGAGTCTCTGCAAAGGCAGTGCCTGCAATGGAGGTCTGGGTTTCGGCGATGGACGTCCCGGCAATGGCGGTCTGGGTCCCGGCGATAACCGTCCCGGTTAAGTCCACAGTTGGGGTGGGCGTGATGGTTGGGGTCGGTGTTTCGGTGGGTGTATCGGTAATGCCGGGTGTGGATGTGGGCGTTTCGGAGGGGATGAAAGTTTGGGTCGGCGTGGGGGTTTCCGTCTCGCTGGGAGCCGGGGTAACCGTCGGGGTTTCGGTCCCGGTTGGGGAGGCGGTAAAGGTTGGGGTTTCAGATTCAGTTGGCGTACCGGTGGGAGTCGGAGTCTCCGAAGGGACGAGGGTGGGCGATTCAGTCGGAGACGGGGTAACGGTCGCCCCGTTCGATTCGCTCTTGGAGGCGGTCAGCGAATAAAAGCCGGTTCCCGAATCTGAACAAACATCCACATAATAGAAGCCGGAGGGCTGTGTGGTTTCAAGCGTTCCGTTGGCGCGCATGATTTCATTTTCGCTGGAATCCCGCAGGATGATGACAGGCGTCAACCCCGGCGCGGACGGCGTGACATTGACCTCGAAGACGGCATCCTCCACCAGAATCAACGACCAGCGTTCGCAGCGGTAGGCATCCACGCTGCCTTCGTATTGGGCGTCCCAATCCAACACTCCGCGGGTAACCAGCTGCATATCGGGGATGTTCAGGAGCGGGGTCAGGATCGGAACCGTGACGCCGTTCTTTGTATAGGTGGTCTTGTTGGTGAAGGCGTTGTAATTGACCGTCCATCCGGCGAAGCGGGTATCAAGAACGTTCGGGCGGAAGACGAAATGCAAATGCGGGCCCGGGTATTCGTTGCCTACGCAAACCTGCTGGGTCTTATTATTATGAATGACGGCGAGTTTCTGGTTGCGGCTGACCTGCTGCCCGGCTGTCACCTGAATGTTATCGAGGTGCCAGTATTCGGTCCTCCAGCCGTTGCCGTGGTCGATCTTGACGACGCAATTCCCGGACTGGGTCACGGTGCCTGCGGCGGCGGCTGTCACCCAATCGTTCGAGGTGTCTTCGCCGACGGTCATATTGACGCGCGGGGCAAAGTCTATGGCGCCGCCATTGTGATAATTATGCGGGCTGCCCGTCGGACGCCGCCAGCCATTATCCAGCCCGTCATACGAAACCCAGGCTTTGCCCTGCTCCCACGGCAGTTGAAACATGTCCACCGGCGGGGACGAATCGGCATACGCCCGCGCGGGAATGGCGGCAAACAAGACGGCGAGGATCAGCAATATCCTGGATGAAGTTCTATTCTTCATGGCTGTACCTTATGTTGGCGGAATACGCCGGCGACCCGGATCGTTATGCGGAATTGTCCCGCTTCAAGATTCGAATCAAAACGAAAATTCCAAAGACGAGAAAAATGCCGATCACGGCAAGAATGATCACGGTTCCGATGGGAAGCGAATCGGGAGAAGAGGACTCCGGCTCGACGCCCAGGGGAAGCGGGGTGCCCAAAAGAGGCAGGGTCTCGGCGGAGCCTTGTTCCGCGCTGACCGCAAAGGGGATGGTTTTCTCCCCAAGCGTCACGCCGGGAAGCGGCGCGGCAAAACCGGATTCGTTCTTGATGACGAGCGCGGCGCTTTCAAGGGTGACGTTGGTCTGGCATTCACCCAGCGTGGTAAAGCGGACTTCTGCAAGAACGCCATTGGCAGCAACCGGGGTGGTGCTGGCAAAAGAGGCGTCCACCAGCCCATCCAACTGGGGAAGCGAGAGACCGTTCAAACCGGGAATGGGGCTGGCGGCGTTGAGCGCCTCAAGGCAGGCGGGGTCGAAGCGGATCTGGAAGGTCATTCCCTGAATGGGCGAAGCGGAGATGCCGTTCACCGTAACGATGACGGTCTCCCCCGTTTTGAAGCTGGATGCGGAGGCGGTGATCCAGATCGATTCGGAAGACTGCGCCTTTACAGGCAGGGCGAGACCCAGGCTGAGAAGCAGGATAAAGATGATTGCAATTTTTTTCATTGAAGTCTCCGTGCGGGATGCGCCGGTGAAAATCGGCGCATCCCGCGGGTGCGTTGAGATTTACTGCCAGGCTGTGGGGCCCGTGTCGCGGTAGTTCGCCGCGAGCAATTCGAGGTCGAGCACGTTGATCGTGCCGTCGTTGTTCAGGTCGGCGGCGGCTGGCTCGATCAGGTTGTAGTTGATGCCGATGGTCAGCGCGTCGAACTGGTCGATGACATCGTTGCCGTCAATATCGCCCGCGAGCAGGGAGATGACCGGCATGGTGGCGGTCACGCCGCTAGTAAGCGCAGCGCTTCCCTGGGCTCTTAAGAAACCAGGCGCCGAGGCAACAATGGTGTAACTCCCAGCCGGGGCAGGCAAAGAAAAATTTCCGTTTTCGTCCACAAGCCCCGAGGTCTCAACGGTTTCGCCGTCGTAGAGCGTCACGGTAACGGACTTGGCGGCGATCACGGTTCCAGCCACGTTTCCCTCTGCGGCGGTGATTAACAACGTCGCCGGGGTGGAGGCGATGGTGGTCAACGAACCGCCCGCGGAAACCCGCGCCACACAGTTGATCTCCGCCTCACCCACTGCCAAAGCGGTGACGGTGAAGGTAAAGACAGCGCCGTCAGACGAGGCGCGCTGTCCATTGCTGCCCGCCACGGCGAAGACGAAGGAGCCGTCCACCGGCCCGTTGATGGCAACGGCGGGGTCCGAGCCGAAGAGCCCGGCATCGGCGATATTACTGATCGAGACCAATGAGGGGTCGAACGAGCAGGTGAATTCCGCGCTGGCATAGCCGCCCTGGGGGACATTGGTCAGCATGACCGTGCCGGTGGATGTTCCGCCGACAAGGACCGAAGCGGGGTTCAACATGACCGAAGCGGTCGGCTCGGCAGTCTGCTCGACGCGGGTGATCTCCATCAGGTAGGTGCCTTCGCCGGTCTGCGGCTGAACCTGGATGAAGTAATCCCCGGCGGGCTGGCTGGTGGTCAGCAGGGCGCTGGAGATGGAACCGCTGCCGACTGCGATCTGGTTCTCATTGCCGTCGAGCAGGTAGATATCGGGGGTAAGGTTGCCGGAGGTGGTGATGATGGAAATGGTGAAGCTTTCACCCTCCACCAACTGGAGCGACCAGCGTTCATAGCGGTTCGCGTTGACCGTTCCGTTGAAGACCGCGTCCCAAAACGTGGTGGAGCGGATGATGATCTGCGCGCCGAGAGTATTCACGCTGTTTCCCTGCGCGCTCGCCTGCGTTCCAGGGCCAAAGATGCTGAAAACAATGGCAATCAACATCACCGCCCGGAAGAAGTGCATCTTATTCATGGGTTTCTCCTTTTCTTGAAATATGATTTCATTGGGCTTGAAACAAGCCTGCGGACATGGTGGTTTTTTCTACGTATTCCTCCAGACTGCCGCAACCCGGCATAATCGATTAAATATCTGGCACAACTCAGTTCCATTCTATGTGGTTGAGTTTGATGCAAGCGTTACAGGTGGGTTGCCGCGAGGTTGCAGGAAGATTGCGATTGTCCATCCGCCTTCATTGCAATATCGAATTAAGATTCGATGATTGCAGCAAGCGCCGCCAACTTCAGGCTGCGCTGTGTTCGGAATCAAAAGAGACAGGGGCTGCCTGTCTCTTCATAAATGGATCGCCCCCGCGTAACGATTAAGTCACGATCTCCGCTTCGGCTTTGCGCATGGATTGGAAGGATTGGATCGCCACTTCGAGCATGGCATGGTCGGGCGGGCGCGTGGTCAGCGATTGCAGGGCGAGGTTGGGCTTGATGAGCAGTTTGACGATGGGGTTGCCCAGGTGATTCGCCGTCCAGCGGATGTACTCGACGGCAATGCCCGCCAAAATGGGGATGAACAAAATCCGCGTGACGAGCCGCCAGAGGATGGGCATGGGTCCCAGCGCGGTGAAGACGAGGATGGATAACAATACGAGGGTGAGTAAAAAAGCCGTGCCGCAGCGCGGATGCTCGATGGGATAGGTATCCACAACGGCGGGGGTCAATTCCGCGCCTGCTTCGTAGGCGTTGATGGTTTTGTGTTCCGCGCCGTGGTATTGAAAGACGCGCTTGATGTCTGGCATGAAGCCGATTGCCCAGATGTAGCCGACAAGAATCAATAACCGCAAAACGCCTTCGACGAGATTCCCAACCCAGACCGCAGAGGTGGTTTGGGCGAGCCAGTGTTCCGCCCAGCCGCCGATTCCCGCGGGAAGCAAAAAGAAAAGTCCAATGCCAAAGGAGAGGGACAAGCCCAACGTCAGGTAAAGAGCCGGTCCTTCCAGTTTTTCATCCTCGCCGGTTTGCGTGTTCGCAGAAAGGGTCAGGGCGCGCATCCCCAGTCCAAGCGCATCCCACAACAGAATGCTGCCGCGTAAAAAGGGAATCTTTGTAATGCCCGAACGATAAACATTTGCAAGCGGTTCGGTGTGCGTGACGATGGCGCCATCCGGCGCGCGCATGGCAACGGCGAAGGCTTTTTGTCCGCGCATCATGACGCCCTCGATGACGGCCTGCCCGCCGTAGGTGATGATTCGATCTTCCATATTTTTTTTCATTTGCCTTGATCCAAATTGCAGGGGCAACCCTCCCTTCGGGAATTAGCGCCATTTCAGCCGGGACGGGTTGCCCCTACGATTCTAGAAATTGTAAAAGAAATGCGTGAAGGCTTCGATGCCTTTGTACCAGGTCGGCAGGTGCATCCGTTCGTTCGGCGAGTGGACGTTGTCATCCGGCAAGCCGAAGCCGGTCAGCAGCGAATCCGCGCCGACATATTTTTGCAGGAGCACCACCGAACCGATGGAGCCGCCTTCGCGCTTGAAGTAGGGACGTTTGCCCCACACGGTTTCGAGCGCCTTTGCCAGCGCCTTCACACCAGCCGAATCGGTCTCGACGAGAGCCGCGCCGGCGTTATGCAGGTTGGTCAATTCCCATTTGATCGTTTTGGGGGCGTTCTTCTTGAGATAGGCGCGCAATTGTTTTTCAGTCGCTTCGGGGGTCTGGTCTGGCACAAGGCGGCAGGAGATCTTCGCCATTGCCCAGGCAGGCAGGACGGTCTTCGACCCCTGCCCCGTGAAGCCGGAGAGCAACCCGTTGACCTCGAGAGTCGGGCGCGCGCCGGTGCGTTCAGCGGGGATGAATTGCGGCTCGCCCCACAGCGCGGGGACGCCGGTCATCCTGATGAGTTCCCGGTCCTTGACCGGCAGGCGTTTGAAATCGGCGCGTTCCTGTTTGCTCAACTTGCGAACCTTGTCATAAAAACCCGGCAGGGTGATCTTCCCGTTTTTGTCGTGCATCCCGGCGATCAACTCGATCAACGCCTGGGCGGGGTTGTGAACCGTGCCGCCAAACAGACCGGAATGCAAATCCTTATCGGGACCAAAGACTCGCAATTCAAAATAAGCAAGTCCGCGCAGACCGGTGGTGATGGTGGGCTTGTCCGGGGCGATCATCCCTGCATCGGGGTTCAGACAAAAATCGGCGGCAAGCAGCGCCTTGTTCTTCTTGATGAAATCGCCGAGATGCTCCGAGCCGATCTCCTCCTCGCCTTCGACCATCCACTTGATATTGACCGGCAGTTTACCGTCGGATTTCATGATGGCTTCCACGGCTTTGATGGACGCCACAACCTGACCCTTCATGTCTGACGCGCCCCGTCCGAACAGATAATCGCCTCGCACCTCGGATTTGAACGGGTCGGACGACCAAAGTTCGAGCGGGTCAACAGGCTGGACATCGTAATGCCCGTAGATCATCACCGTCGGCGCGGATTTACCCGCCTTCATCCACTCGCCATAGACGACGGGATGCAAAGCGGTCGGCATGATCCGCACATTCTCCATGCCGATGGAACGCAGTTGGGAGGCGACCCATTCCGCCGCGCGCCGGACGTCGGCTTTGTTCTCGTCGAGGGTCGAGATCGAAGGGATGGAAACCAGTTCCTTGAGTTCGTTCAGGTACCGGTCATGGTTCGAGCGGACGTATTCAATGGCTTTCTGCATATTGGTCATGGTGGGTTTCCTTTGCTTTAGCGTGCCGAAAAATTCATCTTGCAGTTACGGCGCAGGCTCGGGGTCTTCTCCGAGCGAACGACGCGTCACAAGATACCATTCGTGGATCAATGCCAGCCGGTCGCTGACATCGTACATCGGCGCGACCTGCACGCCCTGCACCTGCGCGTCCACACCGTAGGAATAGACGGGATAATACAAGGGCAGCGAGGGCAGTTCCTTGGCGAAGATCACCTGGAAATTCTTATACAGCCTCATGCGCTCGTTGAAATCGGCGGCGGTGCGGGCGGTTTCGAGGTATTCGCTGGCGGTGCGGTTATCCCATTGCGAGTAGTTCTGCCCGCCCGTCGCTTCGGACTGATGCCAGAAGAGATACGGGTCGGGGTCTGGCGTGCGGGAGGTGTTCAGGTCTGCGAGCGCGGCTTCGTAATTGCGCGTCGTCAGGTAATCGTTTACGAGGGAATCATAGGCGACAGCCTGCAAATTAACCTGCACGCCGATCAGGGTCCAGTCTGCCTGGATGGCTTGGGCGATCTGAGTGTGAACCGGGTCGTCTGGATGTACCATCGTAAAGGTCAACGGCTGTCCGTCCTTCGAGCGGACGGTACTTCCCGCCGTAAAAATAAACCCCTCCTTGTTTAGCAGCTGGATCGCGGCTTCGGGGTCGTATGAAAACTTTTCGATCCCGTCATGGTAAGCCCACGAACCCGGCAGGATGGGGCTATCTGCCACAATGGCTTGACCGTTCAGGATATGCGAGACGATCACCGTGCGGTTCAATCCGAGCATCAGAGCGCGGCGCACGCTGGCGTTCTGTAAAAAACCAACGGCTGGGTTGTTGTTATTGAGGAAGACCATACCCGTCTGCGGCAGGCGGCTGGTGTAAACAGAAAGAGCCGGTTCCTGGAGCGCCGCTTCCAGCACGTCCTGGGTCAACTGACTGATGCCGAGTACTTCGCCCTGACGATAGGCATCCAATGCCGCGGCGGAATTTGGATAATAACGGAAGACCACCTGCTCGATGAAGGGCGGGCCGAGATAGTAATCTTCGTTGACGGAAAGGATCACGCCGGT
The DNA here is from genome assembly GCA_016703605.1 of Candidatus Villigracilis adiacens. Lineage (GTDB taxonomy): Bacteria > Chloroflexota > Anaerolineae > Anaerolineales > Villigracilaceae > Villigracilis > Villigracilis adiacens. The sequence goes on from JADJBU010000022.1 coordinate 529,299, forward strand.
GATCTGTCCCCCGCTGACGATCAGTTCTTCGAATTTATATGGACCGGTTCCCACCGGCTTCAAGTTGAATTCTGCCGTGGGCAACTGGTCCGCCGGGACGGTTTCGAGCAGGTGCTTCGGCAGGATGCCGAAGGTGGCGTAATCCAAAAAGGGAGAGAAAGGCTCGGGCAGGGTGAACTGAAAAGTCTTGTCGTCGAGCCGCTTGACCTGAATCTGCGACCACAGGTCTTTGATATCCTGCGGGAAGAGCGAGGCAGGGCTTTTGATGGCTTCGATGGTGAAGAGCACGTCGTCGCTGGTCACGGGCTGTCCGTCGTGCCAGATCGCGCCCGGGCGCAATGAAAAATTATAGACCCTGCCGTCGGCAGAGACGCCCCAGGATTCAGCCAAATCGGGCTGGGGGAGTCCGCGCGAATCGAATTTGACCAGCCCGCTGAAGATGAGTCGGTTCACATCGCGGTCTGCGGGGTTGTTCCAATCCAGCGCGGGGTTGAGGCGTCCCATCGAACCGATCAGCGCCTCGGTATAAATGCCGCCGGGCGCGGCTTCGGGCAGGGTGATGACCGTCACCGGCTGCTGGCTGAGCAGGAGCAATGCCACGATCACCAGCGTAACCGCGACCACAAGGATCTGCCAGCGTAATCGTTTCATGATTTTTTACTTTGGGGAATGATCGCCCCGCCCGGGGTCGGCGGGGGGGAAAAGAAAGAAGGACCGCCGCGCCCGGCTGCCGGGCAACTTGTTTCAGCGGACCTTCCGACGGGGTGTGATTTATTTGCCAAGGATAATGATGACGATAACGAGCACAAAGAACACAACGCTCAATGCGATCGTCACCCAGAACAGAACGCGCTCGATGCCGCGCCGGGCTGTAAATACGCCGCCGGTATCCGCGCCGGTCAACCCGCCCAAGCCTGCGCCCTTGCTTTGCAGGATCACGCTGAGGATCAACCCCACCGAGGTAATTATCAAAGCGATATTCAAAATGTTTGTCATGCGAAAGTGCCTCCTGGAATTTAGCGGGCAAATTATACCTGCGGAAAAGGGTATTAGTCAAACAAGGGAGGCGCGGGCAAGTAGGCAGGTAGATAGGTAGACAGGTAGGCGGCTTAAATCCATATCCTCTTGTTTACTTGTTTACTTGTCTACTTTACCTGTATACTTCGCCCATGCAAGAGATCATCGTCAACCTGCACATGCATACCCGCTATTCCGACGGGAGCGGGCTTCACAAAGATATCGCCGCCGCCGCACTCAAAACCGGGCTGGACGCGGTCATTGTCACCGACCACAATATATTAGTGAACGGCTTCGAGGGCTATTATAAGGATAAGAACAAAAAGGTCCTGATGCTCATCGGCGAGGAGATCCACGACCAGGCGCGCGACCCGCAGAAGAATCACCTGCTGGTCTTCGGCGCGAACCGCGAACTGGCGGCTTTTGCCGACAATCCGCAAAACCTGATCGATCAGGCGCGCGAGGCGGGCGGAATTTGCTTCCTCGCCCATCCAGACGACCCCGAAGCAAAGGCCTTCAACGAGACCGACATCTCGTGGGTGGACTGGTCGGTCCGGAACTATACCGGCATCGAGTTATGGAACGCGCTCAGCGAATTGAAGACGGTCGTGCCGACGAAACTCCATGGCGCGTTCTACGCCTATTTCCCTTCCTTTGTGGCGCGCCAGCCAATTCCCAATACGCTCGCCAAATGGGATGAATTGCTCTCGACCGGGCAAAAAATCGTGGCCATCGGCGGCTCAGACGCCCATGCCCTGCACATGCATCTGGGACCGTTCCATCGCGTGATCTTCCCCTACGAATTCCACTTCCGCGGAGTTAATACCCATGCCCTTCTGCCCGAACCGTTGACGGGCGATGTGAAGGCAGACCGATCCCTCATCTATAAAGCTTTCGCCGCCGGGCATTGTTTCGTCGGTTACGACCTGCCGGCCCCTACAAAAGGATTCCGCTTCTCGGCTCAGGGCTTGGACGGAACCGCCATTATGGGCGATGAAATCTCCGCCAGGAACGGCGTGACCCTGCAAGCCAAACTCCCATCCAACGCGGAAATTGTTTTGCTCAAGGATGGGCTGCCTGTCCAAACCTGGCAAAACCAGCAAGCCTGCACCCACATCACCACCGAGCCGGGGGTCTATCGCGTGGAAGTATACCGAAGGTATTTGGGGAGAAGGCGCGGGTGGATTTACAGCAACCCGATCTATGTCAGGCAGGAGGGGTAAATAGTGAATGGTGAATGGGAGAAAGCGGGCTCCAGTGAAGAATCCATTCAAATGGACGGTATCAAGCCCAGGTCTTGTATTGAGCCGCGGTGATTTTCATCCCCCAATCCCAAATCCTGTGGTAAACTCACGCGCGTTGTCTGGTACGTTTCATATACGTGCCTTTCCGTTCCCGGCAAACCCACGGTTTGAATGGGAACAAACCCATGGAAAGGAGGTTTTCCCACATGCGTAATTACGAACTGATGTGCATCATCCAGCCCGACCTGGACGAGACCGCCATGAACGGCGTGCTCGACAAGGTCAAGGGATGGATCACCGAGTCCGGCGGAAGCGTGGACAAGGCAGAGGTATGGGGCCGCCGTCGAATGGCGTACTCCATCAACAAGCACCGCGAGGGTCAATACGTTCTGCTGAACGTGACCATGAACCCCGCCGCCGCTTCGGGTCTCGAGCGCAACCTGCGCTACCAAGAGATGATCATGCGGCACATGCTTTCCGCGGTTGGATAATCGTTTTGCCCGGTCATAAACATTAGGAGCACACCATGAGCCGAGGACTTAATAAGGTACAGATCATTGGACATTTAGGCAAAGACCCCGAAATGCGCTACACCCCCAGCGGCAAACCCGTCACCACTTTTACCGTGGCGGTCAGCCGCACCTGGAACAGCGCCGACGGCGAACGCCACAACGAGACCGAATGGTTCAATGTGGTGGCATGGGGCACGCTGGCGGAGATCTGCAAGCAGTACCTCGTCAAGGGACAGCAGGTCTATGTGGAGGGGCGCCTGCAAACCCGCCGCTGGGACGATAAGGAAGGCGCAAAACACACCAGCGTGGAGATCGTTGCCAATGAAATGATGATGCTCGGTGACCGGCGCGAAGCGAACAACCAATCGGACGCCTCCCCTGCAGAACCGGCAAACGGCGCAGCGGAAGAGGAATTTCCGTTCTAAGAAAAACAATAAACACAAAGGACTCAAAGGTCACGAAGGAAAAAAACCTTGGCGACCCTCTCCTCTGTGTACTTTGTGCCCTTCGTTTTTACAAACCCTTGCGGCACATTCTTTGGAGTAAAAAATGAGTGACGAAAGACCCACAAGCGGCGGCGAAGGCGGCGGAGAACGTCCCGAACGTCCCGAACGTCCTGAGCGCCCCGAACGCCCCGAGCGCAGTGAACGCGGCGGCGACCGCAAGTTCTTTGCCAAGCCCAAGTTCTGCCAATTCTGCGCCGACAAAACCCTGACCATCGACTACAAAAAGGTCGACCTTCTCCGCAAATACGTGACCGAAGAAGGCAGTTTGCGCCCCCGCCGCCAGACCGGCGCCTGCGCCAAACATCAACGCATCGTTGCGGCGGCAGTTAAACAAGCGCGGCATGTCGCGCTCCTGCCCTTTGCCAACCGCGGCATCGACTAAACATCGAACCCGCATCGGGGCATGGGCGCAGGTCCATGCCCCGAAATTTAACCAGGCAGTCAACATCCCGGTGACCTCACCGACCCCGGAACAGGGGCTCTTAACGCAAAGACGCAGAGACGCAAGGTTTTCAGGGGCTTCCATTGCGCCCTTGCGCCTTTGCGTTAAACATCATCACAGCAAACAGGGTGACGACCTGGAATAAAAACGAAAAAGATTCAACACCCGACCCCCCCCGCATTTCCCCTGACCGTCGGGTCTACAACGGAGTTTTCCCCATGTCCAACGAATCGGGCAACAAGCCCGTTCCCCATAAAAAACATGTCGCCCGCCTCGAACGCGAGCAACAGCAAACCCGCCTGATCCTCTACGTCTTCTTCGGCATCCTCGGCGTAGTGGCGGCGCTGCTCCTCTACGGCTGGCTCGACATCAACTATTTTCAACTCAACCGCGCGGTTGCAAAGGTCGGCGAAACCGAGATCATCGCCAAAGACTTCGAAGCCCGTGTGCGCCTGCGCCGCCAGCAGCTGCTCGACAACTACATCCAATACCAGCAATACCAGCAGTATTTCGGCATGGATATGAGCGCCCAGATCCAGGGCATAGACGCCCAACTCAGCTCCCCCGAAACCCTCGGTCAAGCCGTGTTGGGTGAATTGATCGACGAACAGATCATCCGGCTCGAGGCCGAAAAACGCGGCATCACCGTCAGCGAAGAAGAACTCAACGAGCGCATCGAAGCGGGATTCGATTTCTACCCCAACGGAACCCCCACCCCAACCGCCACCCCAACCGCCTTCGAACTGCCCGCCGAACCGGACCTCTCGGAATTCATCACCGCCACCCCGGATGTGACCGCCACGCCTCTGACTCCGCTCACACCTGAATCCACACCCACAACCTCCCCCCAGCCGACAGTGGAAGGCGCGACCGCCGAACCGACAGCCACCCTCGAACCGACCGCAACCGCAACCCTCACCCTGACGCCCACCATCGCCCCCACAAGCGGACCCACATCCACGCCCTTCCCAACCTCCACCCCCTACACGCGTGAAGGCTACGAAACACTGATCGGGGAAACAACCGAAAACCTCTCCAAGTACGGGCTAAACGAAACCTACATCCGCACCTTCTTCGAAAACCTGATCCTGCGTGAAAAGCTCAAAGCAGTCATCGCCGCCGACGTCCCCAACGTCAATACCCAAATCCGCGCCCGCCACATCCTCGTCGTAGACAGCGTCACCGCGGCAAACCTGATCGAACAACTCAAAAACGGCGCAGACTTCGCCGAACTTGCCCGCGAATACTCCACCGACACAGGCTCCGGCGCGCAGGGCGGCGACCTCGGCTGGTTCGGCAAAAACCAGATGGTTCCCGAATTCGAAGAAGCCGCCTACGCCCTCGAAAAACCCGGCGACTTCACCCTCGAAGCGGTCCAATCGCAGTTCGGCTATCACATCATCCAATTGATGGCAAAAAGAGACCTGCCGCTTTCAGAAAGCGACTACCAGCTTGCGCAGGATGTCGAACTGCGCAAATGGCTCGACGCTGCCCGCGAAGAATACGCCGTGGAAACCTTCGACTTCTGGAAACAGCGCGTCCCCACCGAGCCAAACTACATCACCGCCGCCACCGAAGCCGCCAAAGACAGCCTCACCGCCCAGGCGGAAAGCCTCTCCACGCTCGAAGCGTCAAACGAAACCCCGACGCCGTAGGCAACAACAGGCAAAAGACAGAAAGCAGAAGACCCGCTCTGGAGTTTTGGAGCGGGTCTTCATTTTCACGGCGCTGTCTTTTACCGCGACCCATCCCCGAGAGCGCTCAAAGTTTGTTATTTGGACTCCGCCCTTACAACCTTTTAGTGCGCCCCCCATCCCCCGTTGACTGCCTGTATGTATCCTGGTTTGGTACAATACGCGCAAAGGAAAATCTCATGCTAAAAAAATTACGCGAACCCGTCAACAGTCTCACCCATTGGGCGGGAGCCATCCTCGCCCTGATCGGCCTGGTCGCCCTGCTCATTGTCGGGTGGAGCACGCCAGCCAAGATCATCTCGCTCGCCATATACGGAGTCAGCCTGGTCTTTTTATTCTCCGCCAGCGCCACCTACCACATGGTTCAGGTCAAAGACAAGGCGCTCGAAGTCTTCCGCAAGATCGACCACGCCGCCATCTACGTCCTGATCGCCGGAACCTACACCCCCTTCTGCGTCAACGCCTTCGACGGCTTTTGGAAATGGGGCATGTTGAGCATCATCTGGTCGCTCGCCCTCATCGGCATCGTCGTCAAAATATTCATCATCCGCGCGCCGAGATGGTTGAACGCCGGAATCTACATCGTCATGGGCTGGTTGAGCATGGCTGCCATCGGCGAAATGCTAGACGCCCTTCCCGTCTGGGTCCTGGTATGGATGTTGATCGGCGGCATCACCTACACCCTCGGCGCGGTCGTCTACATTACCAAGATATTCAACTTCAAACCCGGCGTATTCGGTTTTCATGAAGTCTGGCATATTTTCGTGCTGCTTGCCGCCGCGGCTCATTTCGTCGCTGTCATGGGCGTGGCCCTTTACTAAAATATGCGCCTGCTCGAAATCGTCATCCCCGGCTTGCTGGCTATTTACCTTGCCTGGAGTCACCCGCGCCCGGCATGGGTTCGCCTGCTGCCCGCCCTCGCACTCATCGTCACCCTGATCCACTTCGCCGTCGAAGGCTACCGCTGGCAGATGATTCCGCTATATGGATTAACCTCCCTGCTTGCCATCAGCGCCTTGACAAAACTCTTTGGGGCAGACGACTGGAAACCCCTCGCTTCCCACCTGACCCTGAGCCTGGCTGCGCTCGCGACGGCTTTACCCATTCTGCTGCCGGTTCCGCGCATCCCCACCCCAAGCGGACCCTTCCAGGTTGGCGCGCGAACCTTCGAGATGCTGGACAAATCTCGCAGGGAAATCTATTCCGGCAGGGATGAACCGCGCCGCTATATGATCCAGGTCTGGTATCCGGCGGAAGCGAAGGAGGACGACATCCGCGCGCCGTGGATGGAAAACGCGGAGATCTTCGCGCCCGCCATCGCCACATACATCGAACTGCCATCTTTCTTCCTCGACCACCTGGCGCTGGCGAAAATTCCGGCATATAAAGACGCGGATGTGGCGGCGATCTCAAGCAGGAAATTCCCGGTAATTCTTTTCTCGCACGGCTGGAACGGGTTCAACGCGCAAAATGCCGGGCAGGCTTTGGAACTTGCCAGCCACGGGTATATCGTGGTCGGAATGCAGCACACCTACGGAGCCGTCGTCACGGTTTTCCCGGATGGGACGGTGGCGCCGAACCACCCCGGGGCTTTACCCGCAGATAGGAACGATCCAAATTACGAAGAAGCTGCCCGCGCGCTGGTGAACCAATGGGCGGGCGACATGACGCATACGCTGGACTTTATCCTATCGGACGATGCGGGCAATCCATTCGCTTCCAGCGTGGACACTGCCCGGGTCGGCGCATACGGCCACTCGACGGGAGGAGGCGCGGCGGTCCAGTTCTGTGGAGTCGACTTGAGATGCGAATCCGCTTTGGGCATGGATCCGTTCATGAGACCCGTATCCGCCGAAGTCATCGAAAACGGTTTAAGGCAGCCGTCCTTCTTTATGTTCTCGCAAGGCTGGGTGGACGATACCGAGAGCAGGAGCAACGCGATCTTCCGTGAGTTCCTTCCGCAGAATGAAAATAATTTTGGCGTGATAAGCATTGCAGGGACGAAGCATTACGATTTCAGCGACCTGCCGCTCTTCTCACCCATCGCGCCGCAACTGGGGCTGAAAGGTCCGCTGAACGGAGAGCGCGTGACAGAGATCGTGAATGCCTACCTGCTCGATTTCTTCGAGATGACGCTGCGCGGAAAATCTTCGGCGCTCTTCGAGGGCGGGTTCAACGATTATGAAGAAGTGGGTATTTTTCAATGAGATTCGATAAACGCAGGGTATCCGGCTATTTGCTGATCTTTGGGATGGTTTCGCTGCTGGTCGGTATTGCCACAGATAACACGACTTTTTCCTGGGTGGCGGTTGTTTTCATCCTGCTTTCGCTGATATTGGGTGGCAGGTGGTTGAGACCGCGGAAACGGCAGTAAACCGGGTCAGGGCATTTTCCGCATTTGCTGGCGCAAGATCGCCGACCGAAAGACGCGATTCAAAAACCCCTTGTGCCCGTCGGGGTCCCATGAGATGGGCAGATCGGCGGGACTGCGGTCGTCGGTTCCATAATAGAGGATGCCGCAATTGGGGTTGATCTCAAGGATCGCCAATTCCCCGTTTGGGCGAATGCGAAGATCGACGCGCGCGTACCCCGTCCCCCCGCAGGCAAGATACATTTGTTTGCTGGCATCCTGAACCGCCTTGACCAGCGCTTCTTCCTTCAATGGCACAAAGTACGTCCCCCAGTTGAACCATTTGACTTCAACATGCAGAAACGATTCGCCCTGCGGGAATTCGACCTCGGCGGGCAGGTAGGCAAACGGGGCGGATAAATCATCGGGGTTATCCACCACAAGACAAGTAACCTCCCGCCCTTCGATAAATTCCTCCACACGAGCCGAGCCGTAATCGTTTTGGTTGCGGAGAAATTGTTGGCGCAATTCATCCAGGGTGGAGACCCGCGATTCGGGTTTCAGGCCTTCGCTGGCGTAACTGTTCGGGTGTTTGACGATGAGCGGAAACCTCAGGCGGTTCGCCTGCGACAGGTCTGCCTCGGATTTTGCGTTAAAGCCGCGGGCAAAGCGTATTCCATTTTTTTCGGCGTTCGCCTGCATTTGTTCGCGGGTGATGCTGTAAAACCGGGTATCCGCGCCTGTGAAGGGGAGATTCAGGCGTTCCATTTCACAGATCAAATCCAGCCCGGCAGTATTATCGTCATCGCCCTCGAAGATATTGAGATAGGCGTCATACTTATTCCCGGATGCGATTCTGCGGATCAATGCGCCCACCGGGGGCTGCATCGTAACCAGGTCCCAATCGAATCCACGCAACAGGTCAACCGGGTTGTATTCTTCGATCGCTTCATCGCTAAGAATGCAGACGCGCATAAAATCTCTCCTTTGGCTCGATTTATTCAGGGCAACCTTATACACTGTAAGGAAAGTAATCTAAAACTGTCATGCTTCGTGGCGCCCTGCGCCACTCAGGGTGACAATCTGAAGGGAGAACTTAGGAAGCCCTCATTTTTTGCCGCGCAAATGCCGAAGCAAAAATACGGTCAAAGAATCCCTTGTATCCATCCCTGTCGTATAGGATCATATAATCCGCGGGACCGTATTCTTTTGGCGGCAGCATGATGGCGGGATTGGGATTGATCTCCAAAATAAACAATTCCCCTTTTTCGTTCATGCGGATATCGCAGCGCCCATAGCCGGAAATTCCCATCGAAAGAAACATGCGCCTGCCGATGTCCTGCAAACGCGCGCGCAATTCCGGCTCGGTGACTTCCTTGAAATCGAAGGGGATGTTGTAATCCCATTTGATGTCGGTGTGCCAGAACTCCTCGCCTTCGGGGAAGATCAACTGCGCGGGCGGGTACGCAAAAGGATTTTCCAAATCGTCGGCGTTATCCACCACCAGCACGTTAAACTCGGTACCGACGATGAACTCCTCCATGCGCGCCGCGCCGAATTCCGCGCACACCCGCTTCACTTGCGCCAGAACCTGCTCAAGCGAATCCGCCCGCGATTCCCTGAACATGCCGGTGCTGCCGTAACTTTTTGGATGTTTGACCATGATGGGATATCGCAGTCCCGCGACGAGTCGTTCCGCCTCCGCTTCATCATGGACCCGGTACCCTTTCGCAAACCCAATGCCTTTGGCGTCGGCGGCGGCTTGCATCTCCTCGCGCGTCGGGTCGAAACAGTTTGAATCCGCGCCGGTGAAGGGCAGGTTTAATTTTTCCAACGTCTGAACCACTTCGATGCCCTGATAACCCTGTTCGGCGTCCTCTTCGTCCTCGAATTCATATCCCTCGCAGACGTTCAAGAAGATATCAAACCTGCCTGTCTCTGCCAGAGCGCGGATCTTTTCTTCGACCGGGGCGGTCAATGTGACCATCTCCCATTCGTAGTCCTTCAAATAGGGCGAGGGGTCGAAATATTCAATATATTCATCAGACAGGACACAGACGCGCATGGCAGAGACTCCGTTGAATGGGATGGGAGAAGCGGGGAAATTATCGCATAATTCCGATGCATGACAAGATGGGCGGGCTTAAAATATGACGTAAGGCAAACTTAAGTTTGTCCTGGCGTAAGACAAACTTAAGTTTGTCCTACGTCGTCTTCGTCACCTTGCGGATGCTGCGCGGGCGTTCGGTGTTGTATCCCTTCGCCCGCGTCAGGTGATACGCGAACAACTGCGCGGGCAGGATGCAAACCAGCGGGGAAAGCCATTCCGGCACAGCGGGCGGAATGTGCAGTGGAACCTGAGCCAGCGCCAGCGCTTTTTTGTCGTTCGAGATGACGACCAGTTCCGCCGAAATATCCCCGCGCAGGCGCTTCAACATATCCAGCATCGAATTGAAGACCCTGCCCCGCGGCGCGACCGCAAAAACGGGGTACCCACTCTCGACCATTGCAATCGGTCCATGGGCAAAGTCCGCCGAGGAATACGGTTCGGCGATGATGTAGGTCAATTCCTTCAACTTCAACGCCCACTCGAAAGCCGTGGCGTAATTGAATCCGCGCCCCAGCACGACGGTCTGGTCAATGTAACGGTATCGCTGGGCGGCTTCAGCGATGAAATCGCTTTGCTTCAGGGTTCGCATCATCCATGCGGGGACTTTTACCAAATCAGCCCACATCGTTTTATCCCCCGCCAGGGCCGCCGAGAGCATCGCCACGCACATCAATTCAGCAGTGTAGGTCTTTGTCGCGGCGACGGCTTTCTCCCTGCCAGCCATAATATCCAGCACAAAGTCAGACGCATTCGCAAGCGGCGATTTGGCTTGATTGGTTATCGCCAGGGTCATGCATCCCTGCCGCCTGCCCTCCTCCAGCACACTGACAATATCCGGCGACCGACCCGACTGCGAAATGCCGACCACCAGCGCATTCTTCAAACGCGGCGGCTTTTTGTAATATGTGAACAGCGAAGGCGTCGCCAGCGCGAGCGGAAGTCCGTTCATCGCGCCGAGCAGGTAATTCGCGTACCGTCCCGCATTATCCGACGTGCCGCGCGCGGCGAGAAAGACGTAGCGAATATTGCGCCCGCGAATTTCAGCGGCGATTCTTTCGACATTCTTTCGCTGGGAGGTCAGCAGGTTTTTGATACGGTCAGGTTGTTCGTTGATCTCGGAAAAGAGGGTCACGAGTTGTACCGTCCAATTTCCTCGGCGAGTGGGGCGAACAGCTCGATCTTCCACGGTTCGACGCGCGGCGCAATCGAACAAGCTGAGCTCAGGATATATCCGCCGCCCGGCTTGCCGATGTTAATTCGTTCGCTCGCTTCCGCAATGACTTCTTCTTTCGTTGTGTACTCAAGGATCAACACCGAATTCATATTGCCCTTCAGGAACATGCGCTGCCCCGCGCCGTTCTTCGCATCCGCCAATTCCACATTACCAAGCGGATGCGGGTCGAGTGTATCGATGCCCATTGTGTGAGTCTGTTCCATCAGGTCGAGCCGGTCGCCGATCTTGCCGCAGGTGTGCGTATACACCGGCACCTCGCAGGCGCGGATGGCGTCCGCCAGTCTTCGCTCGTATGGCAGGACATACTCCGCGTACATCTTCGGGGATATAAATCCGCCGCCAGCGAATGCGGAGGAGATGAGCACCGCATCGACCCCGTGCCGGGCTTGTCCCACCGCCCAGGCAATCGCTGCGTCTGTTAGCCGGTCCATCAACGCCTTGACCTTTTCCTTGTTCTTCACCAATCCGATGATGGCATTCTGGTAACCGATCAATTCCAGATAATGCGTGAAGGGCGAAAAGACCTCGCCATGGACCGAGATCTCGCCCCTCGTCTTCTCGCGCACAAGGTCAATCGTATCGAAGAAATATTCGGGGATTTCATTCAACGGACCAGAACCCACCTTGCCTTCGATCCACGGCACATGATAGGTGTTCCAGAGATAGCCGGGAAATTGGTCGATATCTTCCAAACGGTCAGGGTCAAGCATCCCAAGGTCGGCGCGAGGAGTGAGTTCCGGGCGGGCAGGATAAACATATTGAGCGTTGTCGTCCCAGGGAATCAAGGTCACGTGCCCGTTCTTCCAGGTGATGACCTCGCCTTTTTTTGTTTTCTCGATTTTTTTGATCTGGTTCAAAAACCCACGCGGACGTCCCGGCAGGTTGATGAGGATGCCATCAAAGCGATAGCGTCTTTGCATGGCGACGAGCGCCTCGGCAAAGCCTTCACTGCTGAACCATATCTCGTGCGGGGCAAGCCCGGCGTTCAGAAAATAATGTCCCAACGCCAGCTGGCACATGACCGGCACCCGGTCGGCTTCCTGATGGCGCATGGCAAGCGCCATTCGTTCCCGTCCGTTCATTTTTATCCTTTCACCGCGCCTGCGGTCAGACCCTTGATGAATTCACGCGCCAGCAGGACGTATAAGATCAACATCGGCACCGCCGCCAGCGAGAGGACGGCGAGCGCGCGCGTCCAATCGGTGCGGTATTGACCGAACAACAGCGAAACGCCCAATGCCACTGTGCGCGATTCTTCCGCGCGAATGAAGACCAGCGGGAACCAAAAATCGTTCCAGATCTTGATCATATTGAAGATCGCCACCGTCGCCATGGCGGGGCGCATCAGCGGCAGGACGATGCGGCTGTAGACCTGCCATTCGGACGCGCCGTCGATCTTGGCGGCTTCGAACATCTCGCCGGGCAATTCCTTGATGAACGCCGTCAGCACGAAGGTGGCAATCGGCATCCCCATCGCCACATAGACAGGGATGAGACTCCAGTAGGTATCCTGCAAGTTCAACGCCTTGATCAGCCGCACCAAATCAAGCGTACCGAGGCGGATGGGGATCATCAGACCGGCAATGAAGAAAACGTACAGGAAACTGGCAACCGGCGATTTCCACTTCGCCAGCGCATACGCCGCCATTGAGCCGATGAACAGGATCAGCCCCAGCGCGATGACCGTGACGATGATGGTGTTGATGAAATACAGGTCGAACCGCCCGGTATTCCACGCTTCGCGATACCCGTCGAGGGTGAAGGTGTCCGGCAAACCGAACGGGTCTTTGAAGATCTGCTTCTGCGGTTTGAAAGAGTTGATGAGGAGGGTCCAGATCGGGAAGAGCACGATCACCGACCAGATGGTAAGGACAACGTAAGTGAAAAAAAGTTGAAGTCGATTCCAGCGCATGATCTACCTTCTACTCCGTCGCCTGCTTGCGCGAGAAATATAGCCAGGATAAGACCCCCGTCATCAGGATGGCAAAGGTCATGGTGGCGATTGCCGCGCCCATGCCCATATCCGGGATGCCAACAGGATGCTCCCCCGCGATGCCGGTACGATAGAACAGCGTTGCCAGCAGGTCGGTCGAATAACCCGGCTCACCTTTCGCGCCTGCCATGGCATAGATGATATCGAAAGCGTTGAAGTTATCGACGAAGGTCAAAATGGCGACGACGCCGATGACCGGCTTGAGCAATGGGAACTTGATGCGCCAGAAGATATCCCATTCGGATGCGCCGTCGATGCGGGCGGCTTCGAGGAGTTCGTCGGAGATGCCCATCAACCCGGCGAGAAACATCACGGTAGGCATTCCCACCCATTGCCAGACCGAGGTGAGCGAGATGACCGGCAGCGCAAGGTTTTCACGTCCCAGCCAGGGCAGGGCAAATTGCTTCAAGTCCATCGCCATGAAGATCTTGTTCACCGCCCCCCACTGCGGGTTCAATATCAACGTCCACAAAAAGCCGACGACAAGGACCGACAACGTGGCAGGCGCAAAAATGATTGTGCGAAAAAAGTTTCTGCCTTTGAAATCGGTGGATAATAAATTTGCGAACAATAACCCCAACGTATTCTGCACCAGCATATGGATGGCAAAGAAAATGCAGGTGTTGGTAAATGCGTTAATGAATTTTTCGCGCCAAAGCGGGTTGGTGAAAAGGTTGATGTAATTTTGGAAACCGACAAACTCGGTCGGGTTGTAGCCTTCGCCGGTGTAAAGGCTGAGGCGCAGCGAGTCGAACAGCGGACCCGCCATAAACGTCAGATAAACCAATAGCGCGGGGAGCAGGAACAGGACCCAGGTCAGCGTGAGGCGGTTCTTGGGGTTGAGAAATCCCGCGCTTCCAGATTTATTCAACATCGTCTGGCTCATGTTTCTCTCCTCTTGGTCTGGCAGGGATGGTTGCCCATCCCTGCCATGAAATTTGGCGCTGGTTTACTTGCAGCCAGCGGCGGGTTCGTACCAGGCCGCCAGGTCTGCATTGAAGGCATCGGCGGCTTCCTGCGGGGTCTTCTCATCCTTCAACACTGCGATCACGTTATTGTTGAGGGAGGTGTAGGCGTCCACGCTGCCGGAGGGGGCGGCGAGGAGTTTTTCCCACACAAAGCGGATGTCCACACCGGCGGCGGATTCATTAAACGCCATGAAGTCAGCGGCGATCGGGTCGCTAAGGGTGGGAACGTCCTTGGTCAGCGGGAAGAAGCCGGGCAGGTTGTTGCCGAGCAATCCAGCAAAGTCCGACGACTCAAGGAATTCAAGGAAAGTCATCGCGGCTTCGAGATTCGGTGAGGCGGCATTCGCGCCGATAGCGGCATCGATGTGGAAGGTTACATAGGTGTCCTTGCCTTCGAGAGCGGGCGGATAGAAAACGCCCCATTCGAAGTCGGTGGCGTCCTTCTCGAACGCGCCGATTGACCAGGAACCGTCCATCATCATCGCAGCCTGACCCTGGGCGAAGAGTTGGGCGGCATCGTAGTAGCTGACCGCTTCAAAGCCGTTGGGCAGGTAGGGCTGCATGTCATCGATCTGCTGGAAGGAGGCAACCATTTCTTCGCTATTGAAACAGCGGTCGCCGTTCAGGTACGCCATGCGTCCTTCAAAACCGCCGATATTGCTGGGGATGAACTGCATCATGACGACTTCGTTGATGTCCCAGGCGTCCTTGGTGCCGTTGGCGAAGGGGATCACGCCAGCGTCGAGCAGGGTCTGTGAGGCAGCCATCAGTTCTTCCCAGGTGGCGGGAACTTCGATGCCGTTGGCGGCAAAGATTTCCTTATTGTAGTAAACACCGTGCGAAACGGCAATGATCGGCACCGCATAGGGTTCGCCGGTTTCAGTCGCCCACGGAGCGCGGGAGGCTTCGGTGAAGCTGTCGTTGATGCCGGGCAGGTCCTTCAGGGAAGCGACATAACCAGCATCGAAGAGTTCGCGCCCGGTCGCAAAGGAGCGGACGAAGTACAGGTCGGGGCCGGTGCCGGTCTCGAGCTGGGTGCGAAGCGTGGCATTGTAGTCGGGCGGGTTGGTCGGGTCGAACTTGACGGTGATGTTGGGGTATTTCTCATGGAAGGCGGCATTGATCGCTTCCCACGCGGCAACATCGTCCACGCGCCAGGAGCCGAGGGTGAGAGTGATCTCTTCAGCGGCGGCTTCGGTGGCGGCAGGAGCTTCTTCAGTGGCAGCCGGGGCTTCTTCGGTCGCAGCAGGTTCTTCTGCGGGAGCCTCGGTGGCAGCGCCGCCTCCGCAGGCGGTCAGCGCCAGGCTGAGCAGCACCAGCAAAGACAGTAATCCAAACAGTTTCTTTTGCATTATCTTCTCCTTATATAGTTTGAAAACGACATGAACGGGTTCTTGATTTTTCAAATTTCAATGGTGTCCTTTTCTCTCCTTTCGAGTTTTTTTCAAGCATCAGGATTCATGCGATCCTGTTTACTCGCTCCTGAACATCCAGCGCAAAACGCTGAATGAATTGAGCCGCAAAATCGGCGGGCGTGAGGTTTGGGTCGATCATCAGCGGAGTCATATCCATGCCGTAACTCAACCCGGTCGTTACATCCACGCCGTGTGACTCAAAATAGGTGGCATTGGCGCGGCGGCGTCCCATTGATGCCAGGTCATAACGCTTGCCGCCTGCGATCTGCGAATCGAACACACCCAGCAAGGCATATTGCAGATTTTCATGATCAGATAAGTTCATCGTGACCTTGTCGGAGTCGACCATCCAATCCAACGCACGCCAGACTTCACACCCCACGGCTCTTTCGGGACGTTCAGCCGGGTCCAGCTTTCTGAGAGCTTCGATCACCCTGAGAGCGACTGCAACGTGCGTATCGTGCTTGTCTGCGAGGTTGTGGGTGTAGATCACCTTCGGTTTGGTTGCGCGGAGAATCGCCAGGATATCATCCACAGGCTCCCTCCGGGAGGCATCTTTGATGATCTTGCTCGGGAAGTCCAACATCACCTGCGCCGCAAATTCACCGACGACCGCAGCCTTGCGTTGTTCTTTGAAGCGCACAAGGCGCATTTCATCGTCGCTGTGTTTCTCGTACAGTCCATTGCGCGGAGAGCCGCGTCCGTCTGTGACGACCACACCCGTGAACCATTTGTCCTTTTGCTGGAAGCATTCAATGATCGGTTGCGCCGCCATGATCTCGATATCATCCTGATGCGCGGCAAAGCACAGGTGCGTTGTTCTTTCGAGCGCATTCTCCTCCGGCTCGTGATCGGGGATATAGATTTCCGCTGTTTTGAGATGGAATTTCATTTATTTTCCTTCTCGTCATTGCGAGGAGGGCGCTCTTCCCGACGAAGCAATCTCAGAATTAAGTGAGAGATTGTGGCGCACTGCGCCAAACAAGAACGCCCTCGCAATGACGGGTTATTCAACCACCGGCAAACTCGCTGCCGCAACGGACTGCCCCACCCGGCGAATTTTTTCATCGGGCAGATGCAACTCGATCTTCTTCAACAATTCAGGGAACTCGGCTTCGAAAACCTTCTTCGCGCCTTCGAGTAATAAGTCGCCGCCGCGACCAGACGTGCAGCGCCCCAATATCAAAACATGCTTGATATCGTAGAACCCGGCATAGTGAGCGATGCCATAGCCAAGGTACACACCCATGCTTTGCCAAATTTTCACCGCGCCTTCCTCCCCTGCCTCCAATTTTTGCTGGACGAATTTCAATTTCTCCGCATCCGTCACATCGGCGGGGATTTCAATTCCCGCTTTTGGCGCAAGCCGGAAAACACACTGCTGGGAAAAGTACGAAGCGCCGCAGCCTTTATCACCCGACCATTCCTCGATTGGCGCAGTCGGACTGTAATCCACCGGCGCGAATGCCAATTCGTTGAGCCAGCCCATGATGTGACCTTCCGTGTTCACGTATCCAGCCGCCTCGCTCGACCCGAGCGCAATACCCAGGATGCCGTTATCTTCGATCGACATCGAGCCGGCCAGAGCGGTCACGTCCCCATCGTTAATGACCTCCAAGGGCACGCCCATCTCATCGCGGATGCGCAGGAACATGTTTTTGATGTCGCCGAATTTTTCAGCAGGAATGCCGCGGAACAAAGAAGCCACCATCGGGCGGTTGTCCACATAGATGCCAGCCGAACTGCCGCCGATCGCGTCTACGCGCGGCATTTTGCAAGCGGCAGTTTTTAATGAAGCCATGACTTCGCGGTAGTGATAATCCGGGTCGGTGTTCTTGCGTGGCTCCCAGATCACCTCTTCACTGAAGATGGGGTTGCCATCCACCACTGCGCTCACTTTGCGGTCTGACGCGCCGAGGTCAAACCCAATGCGGAACCCACTCAAATTTCGCCCGAGCAGTTTCCCGGTTTCACGCGAGGCGGGCACTTCATCTGCCTGACAGATGACAACCTTGAATTCTTTTTCGTAGACATGCCCACCCATAAATTGGTGGTCGAATCTTTGGGCGCCATCCGCTGAATATGCTTTGCGGATGCACTCCCCTACCGCCCACGGACCACCGACATAGACGGTGTGCCCGCCGCGCTGCCACAGCAAGAATTTGACGATGCGTTCCGCGTATTCACAGCTGGCTTGCAGTCCTTCCGGGTCGATGGAGCCGAAGGCGCGGGTCTCAAAGCGGGTGAAATCATCCCCACGCTGAAGTCCGATCACAAGGGGAATACCCAAAATCTCTGCCTTGGCTAAAAAAGCCCGGTTCGCAAGAATAGCGGGACGGAAGCTTTCGTCCAATGGCGGTTTGACTTTCGGTTCGATCAATTCCATGGTCAGTTATCCTGTTGAAATAAAAGCGAATAATCATCCAAAAGCAAATATGCCGACGCTCCAAGGATGCAGGCGCGATAGTCCAGGGTACCCAATTCCAATTTTGTATTCTCCGAAAGGCGTCCCAACGCCGCGTTCCGCATGGATGCGTTGACCGCTGCCAGCCACTTTGCGCCGAAACGGGTCATGTCGCCAGTGAGAACGATCTTTTGAATATTGAGCGTGCCGATCAGGTTGGCAAGCGATATCCCGAGATAATGCGCCGCAGTTTCAATAATCTGCAAGGCATGTTTATCGCCGGACGAAAAAGCTGCCTGCGCCTGGTCGAAGGAACTGTATTTCAATCGTTTGAGTACTGCCCGCAGGCTGGAAACAGTTTCAAGACAGCCGCGTTTTCCACAGCGGCATAATTCGCCGTTTTCCTGCACGACCACATGCCCGATCTCTCCCGCCCCGCCGCCATCCCCCTGGAACAGACGACCGTTCAATAGAATTCCTGAACCAATCCCATGCTTGGCGTTGATCACGATCAAATTTTCATCCCTGGCATGTAAACCGCCATAGACGAATTCGCCGATGGCAGTCGCCTGACTGTCGTTCAAGACCGAAACCGGAATCTTATATTTTTTCTCCAACAAATGACCCAGCGGCAGGTCCTGCCACACAAGGTTGACCGCCGTAACAATGATGCCGTCGCGGGTGTTGACCAAACCGGGCGTGCCGACACCAATCCCAACGATCGGTTTGGTCTTCTTCCCCAGCAATTGGTCGACGATCTGATAAACAAGGCCAAGAGCGTTTTCGCCATTGTCATCCTTAACTGGAACTTCGACCATTTCCTTGATTTCCCCCCGCAAATTAACAATGGCTCCGATGAATTTATCCTGCGCGAGATTCAAGCCGATTAGATAACGCGAGTCCGCAACGATACTGAGCAAAATCGGAGATTTACCGCCAATGGATTCACCTCTGCCGACTTCCTCGACCAGGGCTTCTGCGAGTAACCCGCTGACCACATCAGATACCGTCGTGCGGGTCAGGTTGGTTACACGCGCCACTTCAGCCCGGCTAATGGACTCGTTCGCGAAGATGGTCCGTAGAACAAGATCGCGGTTGTGTTGCTTGGTTTGCTGGTGCGTAGCTTTTTTCATCGCTTCTACAAATTGCCTACACTCAAAGATTTAGATGAATAACTGATGTCATGCAGTGCGTCGCGCCATATGGGTGGAAGTGTCCTATAAATTGGGCGAATCTACTCGTGAGACGAGGAACTGCGTAACATCAGACAAAAAATAAAACTTTGTAAATTCACTGTACTAACAAAGCCATTGTACGGATTCCCAACCAAAAGTCAAGACCTCAATTGCTTGACAAATTTTAGGGGAAAATATAAAATGATTTAGGTAAGACTAAATTTTACAGGTTAGGCGCCAAACAATGGAACTCATCCCCTTCAACCTTCTTGGAATATTGGCATTCGTCGGCGCAATGGTTTACGCGGTCGGCGATGCGCTACTGCTGGCATCGAAAGCGTCGCTGGGCAATTACCCAAAACTCAAGCCGTTTGCGAAACTGCTCTCGGACACGGAAAAGATGGTTGTCCTTTCCCCCATTCGTTTGATGTGGGGCGCGTTGATCGGCGTCTTTGCCACGCCGTTTGTGTTGCTTGGGTTCTGGCATGTGTACCAGGGCTTGAGCGGAGTCAATGCCTGGGCGGCGCTGGCAACTGTCGGCTTGTTTGGAACCGCTTCCGTCATCGGGGCGTTCGTGCATGGATCATTCTATTACATGGGCGAGTACGTCCGCGCGCTGAATGAAGTCAGGGAGGATTCGCAGGATGTCATTGCAAGGATGATCGAGCGGCATAAAAAGGTTTTGATCGTCACGTATGCGCCGCTGTTGGTTTTCAACATCATCGCCTCTGTTTTGTTTTCGGTTCTGACTGCCTCCGGCAAGACCGCCTTCCCCGTCTGGATGGCTGGCGTCACGCCGCTCACGATGACCATCGTTTGGATGATCGGCAAACGCATCCTGCCGCAATTCGTCCGCGATTGGACGGAGGGCGCGGGATTCAACATCGCGTACATGGCGTTCTTTGCCTGCACGACGATCACGCTTTGGAAATAAAAATGAAACCTTCCACTTCGATCCAGGATTATCTCAAACGCATCTACGAACTGACCGAAAACGGGCAGCCTGCCAGCACAAACGACCTGGCGCGCGAGTTGAACGTCAAGCCCGCTTCGGTGACGGGCATGATCCAAAAACTTGCCGCCGAAAAACCAGCGCTGGTGGAATATCAAAAACATCAGGGCGTCACGCTCACCGCCGCAGGCAAACGCGCCGCGTTGGAGGTCATCCGTCATCATCGGTTGATCGAAACCTGGCTGGTGCAAACGCTTGGGTATTCGTGGGATGAAGTCCATGAGGAAGCCGAACGGCTGGAGCACGTCATCTCGGAGGATTTCGAGCGACGCATCGCCGCTGCCCTGGGACATCCGCTTCGCGACCCGCACGGAGAGTTGATTCCCACCGCCGATCTTAAGATGCCGCTGGATGAGTCGACTCCGCTATCCGCTTTGCGAAAGAATCAATCCGGCAAAATTTTGTGCATCAAATCCGCAGACGCGGACCTGCTCCGCCACCTCAACGAACTGGGTCTCACGCCGAACACATCCATCGAAGTCGTTGACTATTCCCCCTTCGACCACAACCTGACGGTGACGGCTGGAAAGAGAACTTCCGTGCTTGGGCTGAATATTACAGGCAGGATTTTCGTGGAGAAAAAATAATCCGAAGCAATCTCAAATAAGACCGTTTCGAAGGCGTCGCTGTGGAGCGGCACAAACGACCGCCACTCCTTCAAAAAAGTCTTCGGGACGTTTTATCAATGCAATAAATTTTAGACAAGGAGAACGATAATGCCCGATCCTACAATTACACTCATCATTACATTCATTGTCATCGCGGCGGGCTGGGTTGTCTTTCGACCCGAACGCGGCTGGTTCTGGCAATGGCAGCGCGGACAAAAACTGTCCGCCAAGGTTTTGCAGGAGGATGCGCTCAAACACATCCACCAATGCGAGACCCACGGCGACAAGCCTTCGATCAACAGCATTGCCGGGGCGCTCAAGGTCAGCCCCGATGAAGTGACGAAGGTCATCAACAATCTTGAAGCGCACGACCTTTTACACTTCGAAGGCGGAGACATTCGCCTCACCCCCGCCGGGCGCGAGTATGCCTTGCGGATGATCCGCGCGCACCGTTTGTATGAACGCTATCTTGCGGATGAAACCGGATACGAAGAAACCGAATGGCACGACCGCGCGGAACGCTTCGAACATACGCTGACAACTGAATCAACCAACCAACTTGCAGCCCGCCTCGGCAACCCGACCTACGACCCGCACGGCGACCCGATTCCCACCGCCAGCGGACAGGTGATCGAACCCCAACGAATTCTGCTCACGAATTTGAATCTGGATAAACCCGCCCGCATCATCCATCTTGAGGACGAGCCGGAAACCGTCTATGCCCAGATCGTGGCAGAGGGACTGCACATCGGGCAGGTGGTGCGGCTGGTCGAGTCGTCTCCGCAGCGGGTGAAGTTTTGGGCGGATGGCGATGAACACATCGTCGCGCCGATCGTGGCGGCGAATATCACAGTGGCGGAAATGTCCGAAGCGCCGCAGCAGGCTCAGGTCAGGGGAGAGGCGTTGTCCACGTTGCAACCGGGCGAGTCGGGCAGAGTCGTCCAGTTGTCGTATCGCATCCGCGGGGCGGAACGTCGCCGCCTGATGGACCTGGGCGTTTTGCCCGGCACTGTTGTGTCGAATGAAATGAGCAGCGCGGCGGGCGACCCGTCGGCGTATCGCATCCGCGACGCGATGATCGCTTTGCGAAAGTCGCAGGCAGATTTGATCCTGATCGAGAAAGAGACAGCACAATGACAACAGAAACTCAACAAACAACATCCGCCGCGTGCGAGACCTGCCCCGTGCATAACGCCGCCGCGCTCAAAAAACTCGGCGTGGATATGACCGACTTCGATTTTGTCGTGGCGCTGGCGGGCAACCCCAACACGGGCAAAAGCACCGTGTTCAACGCGTTGACGGGCTTGCGTCAGCATGTGGGCAACTGGCCCGGCAAAACTGTTTCGCGCGCCGAGGGCGGGTTTTCGTACGGCGATCAAAAATATAAACTCGTTGACCTGCCCGGCACGTATTCGCTATTGGCGACGAGTCTCGATGAGGAAGTGGCGCGTGATTTTATTTTGTTCGGTCAGCCCGATGTGACGATCGTGGTCGTGGATGCCACGCGGCTCGAACGAAATTTGAATCTTGTCTTGCAGGTTTCGGAGATCACGAACCGCGTGGTGGTCGCTTTGAATTTGATGGACGAAGCCAGGCGCCACAAACTGCAAGTTGACGAAAGGCGGCTCGCGCGTGACCTGGGCATTCCCGTCGTCCCGATGTCTGCGCGGCAGGGGGAGGGAATCCCCGAACTCTTGCAGGCGGTCAGCGAAGTGGCGAAGGGCGAAGTGGTCGGCAAGCCGTATCGTGTGAAGTATGTTTCGCCCGAACTCAAGCGGGCGGTCGAGCAGTTGACATCACAGATCGAGTCGGCGTTCCCTGACCTGCCGAATGCGCGCTGGGTGGCGCTGCGCCTGCTCGATGGCGATGAAAGAATCGCGGAAGCCCTGCGCAAGGGCGAACTCGGCGATTTGACTCACGGCAGCATCGAGGCGCGTTCCGCGCAGTTGCAGGTGATCGGGAATCAATAGCGTAATTGGCGTTCTCTAACGCCAATGGGCGCGTTAGAGAACGCGCCCTACGCTTCAACACGGAGTTTACAAATGACAACCTACCCTTTAAACAATCACGAAGATATTCTCAATAACGCCCAATCGCTGCGCTGGGAGATCGGCGCGGACTTTCACGAGAAGTTGATGGAATCCATTTACACCGACGCGTCGCAGATCGCAGACCGCGCCGTGATTCGTCCCGACAAAAAGCCGCGCTTCGACCTGGACCGCACCATTGACAGGCTGGTCACCAGCCGCGTGTGGGGTTTTCCTTTGATGATCCTGCTGCTGACCATTGTCTTCTGGCTGACCATCGCGGGGGCGAATGTCCCTTCGGGGATGCTGGCGACCCTGCTGTTGGATACCGTCCACCCGTTCCTCAAAGGCGTTTTCGCCGATCTCGGCATTCCGTGGTGGATAGACGGTTTCCTGCTCGACGGCGTTTACCTTGCCACCGCCTGGGTCATCAGCGTCATGCTCCCGCCAATGGCGATCTTCTTCCCGCTCTTCACCCTGCTGGAAGATTTCGGTTATCTGCCGCGTGTGGCGTTCAATCTCGATAACATGTTCCGCAAGGCGGGCGCGCACGGCAAACAGTCCCTGAGCATGACGATGGGATTCGGCTGCAACGCGGCGGGCGTGGTGGCGACGCGCATCATTGACAGTCCGCGTGAACGGCTGATCGCCATCCTCACCAACAACTTCGCGCTCTGCAACGGACGCTGGCCCACGCAGATATTGATCGCCTCTCTCTTCGTCGGCGGATTGGTCCCCGCGCACCTGGGCGGACTCGTCTCCGCGCTGGCGGTCGTCGGCGTGGCGGTGCTGGGCGTGATGCTGACCTTTGCTTCCTCCTGGGCGCTCTCGCGCACAGTGTTGAAGGGCGAAGTCTCTACTTTTAGTTTGGAACTGCCCCCCTACCGTCCGCCGCGCATCTGGCAAACGGTTTACACATCCGTCATTGACCGCACACTGATCGTGCTTTGGCGCGCGGTGACCTTTGCCCTGCCCGCAGGCGCGGCCATCTGGCTGGCTTCCAATATCGTCATCGGCGGAGACAGCATCGCGGGACATTTGATCAATTTCATGAATCCGTTCGGCTTGATCCTCGGTCTCAACGGCGTCATCCTTTTGGCGTACGTCGTCGCCATCCCTGCCAATGAGATCGTCATCCCCACCATCCTGATGCTGACCGTGCTCGTCACCGGCACGGCGGGAGTCGGCTCCGGCGCGGGAGTGATGTTCGAACTCGACTCTGACGCTCAGACCCTGTCGCTCCTGCAAACCGGCGGCTGGACATTGCTGACCGCGGTCAACCTGATGCTGTTCAGCCTGATCCACAATCCGTGCAGCACCACCATCTACACGATCTACAAGGAAACCGGCAGTAAAAAATGGACATGGATCGCGGCGGTCACGCCTGTGCTGATGGGCTTTGCCGTCACCTTCGTGGTGGCGCAGGTGTGGCGGTTCGTGGAGAGTTTGTTGTAACCTCATCCCCACTTTGGCGGATTGCCCAGCCCCTGGAATGCCTTTAGAGTTCCCATAAAGGAGAACTCACAACATGAAAAACATTCTTTGGGCTGGGATATTAACCCTGGCAATCAGCACGTCCCTGATCGGCTGCGGACCTGCAACAGTAAATTCCAGCGCCTTTGCAGGCACATGGACGACCAATCTCGGCGCGGTCAACATCGTCCAAAAAGGGGATGAACTCACCGCGACCATCGAAGGGTACGGCGGCAACTGGAATGAAGTCTTTACTGGGACCGTCAACGGGGATAACGAAGCGGTTTTTGACACTGAAGTTTTGGGAGAGTTTACCCTCGTCTTGTCCCTCAGCATGACCGGCGACACCTTCGAATCCACATCCACAGAATTATCCTTCTGCGGCATCCGCGGCGCAGACATGGAACTTCCCTCCGGCTGCGGCTTCAGCGGCAAATGGATCGTCCCCTCCAAATCCGTTTTCCTGCCGGGCAGTTATATGATTCTGACCCAGGTCGGGGAAAACGTGACCGGAACCATTTACGACGGTAACGACAAAACCTACGAAACCTTCACCGGCGTCATGGAATGGGGCAAAGGCTGGCGCGCCAACGGCGAATACAGCGAACGCGGCGAAATCTCGCTTTGGATGAACGCCTCGGAAACCGGCTTTCAATTCATGACCGACAAGGGCAACATTCAAGAACTTTGCGCAGTTCGGGAAGGCGCTGAAAGCGCATACCTGGGCAGTTTCTACTGCGAACCATGAGAAAAGGTATAATCGCCTCTGTGAGGCAAAAATGAACATAGTCACTGTAAACGAAGCGAAACGCGACCTTGACGCGCTGATCAGCAGGGTTTTTTCAGACGCAGAGCCTGCGATTATCACTACAGATTCAGGGGAGCAGCTCGTCCTGCTTTCGATGGATGAATTCAACGCATGGCGGGAAACAGCCTACCTGTTGTCCAATCCCGCGAACGCCGTCCACCTTCGCAAATCCATCGCGGAAGCGGAGGCTGGGGACGTCGCCGAACATGAACTGACCGAATTATGAGAATCGTCTTTACTGAATCTGCGTGGAGCGATTATCAATGGTTTCAGGAAAGAGACCGCCAGTTATTGAAGCGGATCAACCAACTCATCAAGGAGACTGCGCGAACGCCATTCGAGGGTATCTGAAAACCCGAAGCGCTAAAAGCCGACCTCTCCGGCTACTGGTCGCGTCGCATTGACGATGAGCATCGCCTCGTCTATACCGTCACAAAAACCGATATCATCATCGTCGCCTGTCGGTATCACTATTCAAAATAGAACTTCACCGCTCCATAAAACCCTGTCAAATATCACATTGACAGGGTTTTCTTTCCGCAGTAATATATGAATATCTGTTCATATATTCAACCATGAAACTGACCGAACTCAAAGCCATCAAACTCGCCGAACTCTTCAGCGCCCTCAGCGACGCCAGCCGCATCCGCCTCATTTCCCTGCTCATGGACGGCGAAAAAAGCGTGAGCGTCCTCGCCCAGGGACTCGGCATGACCGACTCGGCCGTCTCGCACCAACTGCGCGGATTGCGCCACATGCGCCTCGTCCGCGCGCGCAAATCGGGCAGGCAGGTCTTCTACTCTCTCGACGACGATCACGTCTCGCGCCTGTTCACGCTCGGGCTCGACCACGTCCAACACGGGTAACATGCACAACCACTCCCACTCTCACTCCCATTTTGGCGATCTCGCCAATCAAACAACAAAACGGCTCGCGCTATCCCTTTCGCTGACGGCAATATTCGTCGTCGTGGAAATCCTCGCGGGCATCTTCGGCAACAGCCTTGCCCTGCTCACCGACGCCGCGCACAACTTCACCGACGTCATCGCGCTCGGCTTGAGTTGGTACGCCCTGCGCCTCGCCGCCCAACCCGCAAACGCAGGCAAAACCTTCGGCTACCACAGGGTTGGGATTCTCGTCGCGCTGATCAATTCCACCACCCTGATCCTGATCGCCGTCGGAATCTTTTACGAAGCCTGGAAACGCTTCATCTCCCCGCCCGAAGTTGATTCGGTTATTCTGATAGCGGTCGGTGCCCTGGCATTCATCATCAACCTCGTCACCGCCTGGATGGTCAAGGAAGGCAGCGAGCACGACCTCAACCTGCGCAGCGCGTTCCTGCATCTCATGGGAGATGTCATGTCCACGCTCGGCGCGGTCATCGCGGGAATCGTCATCCTCTTCACAAAATGGAACTGGCTCGATCCGCTCGTCAGCGTCCTGATCGGCGCATTCATCCTCTACAGCGCCTGGGGCATCCTCAGGCAGACCATTCACATCCTGCTCGAAAGCACGCCCGAAAACGTGGACATGGACACCATGATCGGCGACCTCCGCAAAGTGAATGGCGTGCGCGACATCCACGACCTGCACGTCTGGAGCATCACCGAGAACCTGCGGATGCTTTCCGCGCATGTCGTCGTCGAAAACATCTCCGTCGGTGAAGGCGTGACCATTCAACACAACATCAACGACCTGTTAGCCCACAACTACAACATCCAACACGCCACCTTGCAAATGGAATGCGAAGGCTGCGGCAGCGGACTGCTCTTCTGCGAATTCCGCGACCAGCACATCCACGCCGCCGAAAACTAAAACAACCTCATGGATCATATTCAAACCATCGAACTCCCCATCTCAGGCATGGACTGCGCCGAATGCACCCAGCACGTCCAAAAAGCCATCTCCGGCGTGGACGGCGTGCAAAAGGTGGATGTCTTCCTCTCCTCTGAAAAAGCCGTCGTGCAGTTGAACCCGTCCCTCGCAAAAATGGACGAGATACGAAAAGCGGTGAAAAATGCCGGGTATTCCGTCTCTTCGCAGGATAAAAACGCAACGACCCAAAACGCGGGCTTGGCGGACTTCTCCCGCCGCATGTTCACCGCCTTCGGTCTCGCATTTGGCGCGGTCATCCTGCTCGTCGTCCTCGGCGAATGGCTCGGCTTGCTCGACGGGCTGACCCAGCTTATCCCCTTCCCCATCGGCGTGATTCTCGTCCTCGTGGGCGGCGCGCCGATATTCTTCAACGTCGTCCGCGCCGCGCTGAATAGACAGGTCATCTCGCACACGTTGATGAGCGTCGGCGCGTTTGCCGCGCTGGCTGTCGGCGAATGGACGACGGCGATGGTCGTCGTCTTCTTCATGCACATCGGGAATTACACCGAACGCCTCACCTCCGAGGGCGCGCGCCGCGCCGTCAAAGACCTGGCGGCTCTCGCTCCGCAAACCGCGCGGGTCGAAAAAGATAACGAAGAAAAAGAAATCCCAATCGCAGAAGTGCAGGTCAACGACATCGTTGTGATTCGTCCCGGCGAAAAGATCCCTGTGGACGGCGAAGTCGTCTCCGGGCGCGCGGCGGTGGACCAATCGTCGGTGACGGGAGAGTCCATGCCGGTGGAGGCAGGCGTCGGGTCGAGGGTGAGCGCGGCAACGCTCATTAAGCAGGGAACGCTCAAAGTGAAGACCCAAGCCGTGGGATCAGAATCCACGTTCGGGCGCGTCATCAAAATGGTGGAGGAAGCCGAAGCCCACCGCGCGAACGTTCAGCGCTTTGCGGACAAATTCAGCGCGTATTATCTTCCCGTTGTGGCTGGCATTGCCGCGTTGACGTTTTTATTCACGCGCAATCCGCTGGCGACGGCGGCGGTTTTGCTCGTCGCGTGTTCATGCACCATCGCGCTGGCAACGCCCATCGCCATGCTTGCGACGATTGGCATGAACGCAAAACATGGCGTGTTGATCAAAGGCGGAAAATATATCGAGACGCTCGCGCGCGCCGATGTGCTGTTGATTGACAAGACCGGGACGTTGACGCTGGGCAAGCCGGTTGTGACGGACATCATTGTTCTCCCCTCTCCTCCTAGGAGAGGGGTCGGGGGTGAGGTCATGGATGAAGTGACGCTTCTTTCCTACGCCGCATCTGCCGACCGTTACTCGGAGCATCCTCTCGCCGACGCCTTGCGCCGCGCCGCGAGCGAACGCGACATTCAACTTTACGAGATCGAAAATTTTGAATCGTTGACAGGCTTGGGCGTTCGGGCGGTTGTGGATGGAAAAAATATTTCCGTCGGCAAACCGTCGAACTCAAGCCCTGAGCGGGTCAAAGAATTGGAAGCGCAGGGGAAAACCGTCTTATCGGTTTCGATGGACGAATCATTGGCGGGTTTTATCGCGGTCTCCGACACATTGCGCAGTGAAGTCCCCGAGGCGTTGAAAGAAGCAAAGCGGCTCGGCATTAAGAAAGTCGAATTACTCACCGGCGACAACGAACGCGCGGCATCGTCCCTGGCGGGCGCGTTGAATATCTCGTATCGCGCGGGTTTGATGCCCGAGGACAAGATTCGCATCGTGAAGGAATATCAGGCGCAGGGACATGTCGTGGTGATGGTCGGGGATGGGATCAACGACGCGCCCGCGCTGGCTCAGGCAAACATCGGCATCGCCATGAAAGCCGGGACGGACATCGCCATCGAAGCCGCGCATATCACGCTGTTACGGGAAGACTGGACATTGATCCCCCAGGTGATCGCCGCCGCCAAACGGACGATGCGCGTGGTGAAGGGCAACCTCGGCTTCACCGCCGCCTACAACATCATCGGCTTGACGCTTGCGGCGTTTGGCTTGCTTCCGCCCATGCTCGCGGCTGCGCTGCAATCGATTCCCGATCTGGGGATATTGGGCAATTCGGCGCGGTTGCTGAAACCTAAAATCCAATCCTAAAATTGAGAGCGCCTAAAATAACCGAATCACACATTCACCAGGTCATGGATCCATTTCCGCGAATACACCCGCCAGCCGCTGGCAAACATTTTAACGAGTTCCTCCAGGATAACCATGAGGTACACAATATAGACCGGAAGATGCAGGACGAACGCGCCGATATACGCGGCAGGGACGCCGATCAGCCAGATGGAGCCCAATTCCATGAAGAGCGCAAAGCGGGTATCGCCGCCCGCCCGCATGGCGCCGATGAAGGTGATGAAATTGAAAATGCGAATCCAGAGCACCAAGCCCATGACCAGCATCAACATGCGGACGTTGTGCGCGCCGCCCGGCGACAGGTCGTATAAACCCACAACCAGATTCCGCGCGAGAATGACGGCGAGCCCCACCAGCCAAGCCGAAAGCACGCTGAGAATGAGCACGCGCCGGACGGTCTCGTAGGCTTCTCCGCTCTTGCCCGCGCCGATGCGGTTGCCCACCATCACAGCGCAGGCGTTGCCCAGACCCATGAAGACGACAAAGGCGAGTTCCTCGATGGTGGCGTTGACGTTGATCGCCGCAATCGACTCGGTGCCGATGCGGGCATAGACTGCGTTATAGGTGGTGATGCCCAGCGACCAGAACATCTCGTTTGCCAGGGCGGGCAGGGTGGTCTTAAGCACACGCCCGAGGAACGAAAGATCGAACGAGAAGAAGGTCAGGGGATTGGCGGCGAGCGGAGTCTTCCCGGCGTAGACAAGGATGAGGAGCAGGACCAGTTCCAAGGTCCAGCCGGATGCGGTGCCAATCGCCGCGCCCCGCACCCCCAGCGCGGGCATCCCGCCGATTCGAAAATCAGGACATAGCCGAGGATCGTCTTGAAGACCAGCGCGGAGACGGTTGCGATCACCGTCATTTTGATGAGGTGGATGCTCCGCATGGTGGCAATGTACGAGGTGGCGATGGCAACGGGGATATAGGAAAACCCGACGATGCCCAGGTAACTTGCGCCAATGTTGATGACTTCCGCGTCTTCGGTGTAAAAACTGAGGACGATATGCGGCGCAAGGGTGGCGGCAAGGGTGAACAGCAAGGCGATTGTCGATGTAATGAGGATGCTCATCCCCAGCACCTTGCGGATCGGGTCCACCTCGCCTTTGCCCCAGAATTGGGCGGTGAAGATCGCCATGCCGCTGGTAAGACCGAAAAGCAGAAGAATGAAAACGAAGAAGACCTGGTTCGATAACCCAAGCGCAGCGATGGAGGCTTCGCCCAGCTGCCCGACCATGATGACGTCGATCATGTTGAGCGAGGCGTTGATGAGCTGCTGGAACGAGATCGGCACCGCAATGGTGAGCATTTCGCGCAGGAAGGCGCGGTCTTTTAAGAAGGAGAGGGACATGGGGAGGGATGAAAGATGAATGGTAATTGGGGATTGGAAAGTGGAAAGTGGATAACTGATGGAAGTCAGGGAGGGAGGGGCGAGGAAAGAGGAAAGAAAATGTCGTTGGGATTTGAGCGATGAAAAGCCCAACGACCTTTCAACTACTTGACTACTTGACTATCCAACTATCCAACTACTTGACTAATCCTCTGGCGCATCGCGGACGATGTACAGCGGTCTGCCCTTGGCTTCGTCATAAAGACGCCCGACGTATTCGCCGAGGATGCCGAGCGAGATTAATTGCACGCCGCCGAGGAAAAGAACCGAGATCAGCGTGGTGGTCTGCCCTTCAAAGAAATGCGAACCGGCAAGGCGTAAAATGGCAACCACGGGGATGGCAAGGATGGATATGCCCGCTGAGAAAAACCCAAAGAAAGTTGCCACTTGCAGCGGGAAATATGAAAACCCGGTGATGGCATTGACCGCCAGTTTGAACATTTTGCGGAAGGGGTATTTCGTCACACCGGCAAGGCGGGCGGCGCGTTTGTAGGTTACGCCGACCTGCTTGAAGCCAACCCATGCCGACATGCCGCGCGGGAAGCGATGCCGTTCCTTCATCTGCTTGAGGACGTTCACAACCTTGCGGTCCATCAGGCGGAAATCACCGGTATCGACGGGGATTTTCACATCGGTGATGCTGTAGATCAGCCGGTAGAAAGCGGCGGCGGTGAATTTCTTGAACCAGCTTTCGCCTTCGCGTTCGCCGCGCACCGCATAGACGACTTCGTAGCCTTCCTTCCACTTCCTGGCAAGTTCAAGAATGACTTCGGGCGGGTCCTGCAAGTCGGCGTCGATGATAACGACCGCATCGCCGCGGGCGTAATCCCACCCGGCGGTGATGGCGACCTGATGACCGAAATTCCGCGCGAAGATCACCGGGCGGACGGTTTTATCCTGCTGCGCCAGTTCGCGGATCTTATCCGTCGAGCCGTCGGTCGAGCCGTCGTCCACGAGGATGAGTTCCCAGGGTTCGCCGTTGGCATCCATGACCTCCCGGACCCGGCGATGGAGTTCGGGCAGGTTATCAATTTCATTATAGATCGGGGCGATGATGGAGTAGATAATTTTCATTGATCAATTTTCTCTTCGTCGTTGGGATGGGCTTCAACATCTGCCTGGGTCTTTTCGGGAGGCGCTTTGAACTGTTCCCCGCCGTCGTCGCCAAAGGGGGGAAGCCCCAAAACCCTGCGGCGCAGGTATTCGAAGACGACAGCCACCGAAGCCATGACAGGCACCATCAAGAGCGCGCCCAGAATGCCCCACAAAATGGTGGCGGTAAGGATGGCGACGAAGATCAAGGCCTCATTCATGTGCAGGCTTCGCCCGATGATGATCGGGCGCACAAAGAAGTTCTTGGCGTTGATCAGGATCACATACAACACAAAAGCGATCAACCCCACCAGCAGGTTGTTGATGACCGGGTCGTCCGAAAGGCGGATCCAGGTGGAGCCTTCAAGCAGGGCAACGCCAATCGCAAGCCCTGCCGCAACAGTAGGACCGACATCCGGGATGAGGGTGAAGAAGCCGGCGAGTACGCCCAACACCAGCGCACCGGGTATTCCAATCGCAGCCCAGGCAATCGTGAACACAACGCCGACGACCACCATCAGGACGATCTGCCCGCGCAGGTAGGCCATCCACACATTTCGCAGGCGGGCGTATAACTCCTGCATATCGTCCTGGTATTCGGCGGGCGCAAGCTGGATCAGCCACGCACGCATCCGGGGCCATTCCGACATGATCGAATGCACGCTGACAAGAATGATCAACAGCCAGAGGATATTGATGGATGTTGCCTCGAGTAATTCCAATGCCTCGGAGGGCAGGGGCGAAAGCGCATCCTCCTGGAAGTGCGCGAGGCTCTCGCCAAGCTGCTCGAGATGCAGGACAAAACCGCCCAGTTGAATCGGCTCCGAAAGGAAGCGGCTCAGGGTGGCGGTAAGGTCAAGGATATCCTCCCCCACCAGTTTGATCTCGTCGAAGAAGATCGGCGTGAGCGCGGCAGGGATTCCCACCAGCACGATCAGGGCGGTGAAATAAACGATATTGACAGCCGCCGTCCGCGAGAGACGGGTGCGATCCATGAGAAAGACCACTGCCGGGCTGATGAGGTATGCGGCAAAGGCGGCGATGACGAACATCTTCACCGCCTCCCCGGCATAGATCATGAATACGACGACGCTAATAAAGATGATGATGCCCATTGTGTAACGAAAGGGCATGGACCACTGGGTTGAATTTTTTATCATAGCAATTTTTTCACCGCTTCCAAAGTGGGTTCGATAATGGGGGCGGATTGAACCGCCTGCAACGCCGCGCGGACGTCCTTCAAGCCGGAGCCGGTATTTATCACGAGGACGGGATCATCGCCTCCGACCACGCCCAGGCTTGCCGCTTTGACCAGTCCGGCATATGCCGCCGCCCCGGCGGGTTCGGGGAAGACCCCCTGCGCGCCAAGTTCGGCAATGGCGCTGATGATCTCTTCATCCTTCACCGTCACGTAAGTTCCATTTGTCTGCGCCGCCGCCCGCACGGCGCGGACTCCGTCGCGCGGCAGGTCGACCGAGATGCTATCGGCTATGGTTGCGGCGGAGACGGGGGTGATCGTTTCGGTCCCGGCATGGAAGGCATTGGCAATTGCCGCCGAACCTTCCGCCTGCGCGCCGATGATGCGCGGCATGTTCGGTATCCAGCCCAGTTCGAGCAGGTCCTTGAACCCTTTGTGGATGCCGGAGATGATGTTGCCGTCTCCCACCGAAACGAGGATCGTCAAAGGCGGGTGATCGTCGAGGCTGCTGTCTTTCTTGTGCCAGTCTGAATGGGCTTCGATCCACCATTCCCAGATTTCGAATGCGGCGGTCTTCTTGCCCTCCACCGTAAAGGGATTGTAGCCTGTGTTGCGGCAATACCAGCCGAATTCGTTCGCGGCTTGGACGGTGAGGTCGAAGGCGTCGTCGTAGGTTCCATCCACGAGGATGACCTTCGCGCCGAAGACGAGCAGCTGCGCCACCTTTGCCTGCGGGGCAGACCTCGGCGCGAAAATGACGGCTTTTTGTCCGATTGCGGCTGCCATGCCAGCCAATGCCGCGCCGGCGTTCCCGGTCGAAGCCGTAACCACGATCTCAGATTTGATCTCGCGGGCGCGGGTTACAACGATGGCGCTTGCCCGGTCTTTGAAGGATGCCGTGGGGTTGCGTGATTCGTCCTTGAGCCAGAGATGCTTGAGGCGTAGTTTTTCTGCCAATCGCGGCAGGGAAAAGACCGGGGTCCAGCCGGAGGCGTGTAAAGGTGTGGAGTCGCCTTCGGGTTCAGAGACAGGCAGCAGCGGCAGGTATCTCCAAAGGGAAGATTCCGTCCGGGAGGTGATGTCTTCGGGTTGGAACTTCCGGCGGATCGAATCGATATCGAGGATAACGTCGAGGTTGCCGCCGTCTTTGGGGCAGGTGTATGTGACCTGCCCGGGCAGGTATTCGCTTCCGCAGATCGAGCACCGATAGCCGTTGAATTTTTTCATGCGTTTCCTCGTTTGGCTTGATTTTACCCGAAAGGGACTTTGGATATGCGCGCCCATGCGAACGCGCCGCCCGGGTTACTCTTCGCGCAACAATCGTTTCCAATTTTGAAAAGGTGGTTGAAACCTGGGTAAAAAGACACTATACTTTGCGAAACAGCGGATAAACACAAATAAATGTCATGACAACTTCCACTGCGGAACTTTACCGCCTTGACCCATTGACGGGGTGCCATAATTTTTTAAGTTTTGTCGAAACCATCGACCTGCTGTCGCTCGAGCGGGGGCGCCAGCCGTTTTCCATTCTGTATGTGGATTTGAACTACCTGGCAGTCTTGAACAAGGAAAGGGGACATTCCTACGGAGACTCGGTCATTCACTGGCTGGGGCTCGCGCTGCGGGAGGAGTGCAACGCGCCCGTCTTTCGCACCGGCGGAGACGACTTTGCCGTGATCCTGCTTGGGAGCGCGAAGCAGGAATACGAACGATTGTTGAAAAAATTATTCGAGCGGTTGAACCGCGAGGGGGTGCAGCTTGGCATCCCTTCGCCGCCCGCGGGCATTGCGCTGGTGCATTTCGACGGGGTCAGGGAATTTACCACGAACGACGTGATGTTCAATTTGTGGGAGTCGATCCTTGAAGTAAAAAGCAATAACGGACGGACGGTGAAGACCTTTTCGGCTGGGAATTTGATCAAAGCCACGGGACAGCTGCGGGAACCGGGGCTGGATGGCGCGCGGCATTCCGTCAAAGTCCTGCGGCATATCGCCAACAGCGCCATCCACCGCGTCATTCAAATGGGGCAGGCGCTCGATGCCTGGCAAAAAACCTCCTACCTGGATTCGATCTCGGGGCTGCCGAACATGCGCGCGGCTCTGGGCAAAATGGAAAAGGAAATTTCGGAACAGCGCCCGTTTTCGATCCTGCTCATGGACGGCGACAACCTGACTCGTTATAACAATATCAGTTATGCGACCGGAGATGCGCTGATCCAAAAGATCGGCGCGATCCTGACGGAGAGCCTGCGCCCCGGAGATTTTGTCGCCCGCTGGCGCACAGGGGATGAGTTCCTTGCCCTCCTGCCCGATACAAACAATACCGGCG
This sequence comes from Candidatus Villigracilis adiacens, assembly GCA_016703605.1. Classification (GTDB taxonomy): domain Bacteria; phylum Chloroflexota; class Anaerolineae; order Anaerolineales; family Villigracilaceae; genus Villigracilis; species Villigracilis adiacens. Next base: position 564,271 of record JADJBU010000022.1, read on the forward strand.
CAGAAGTTGTTGGAAAACGGATCGGCGCCGCGGTTCGGGAGGCTTCGAAAGACTGGCAGTTTCCGACCAGTATCACGATCGGGATCGCGGAATACCCGGCTCACGGCGCGACGACCTACGCGCTGATCGACACTGCCGAAGGCGCGTTGAAGTTGGGGAAACAAACCGGGAAGGACAAGGTCGTTCGGGCTTGAAATTAAAGTAACCCGCCTTGGTATTACATCAGTTAAATTCTTTTCTCTGGTAAATTGCCTTTGGTTTAAGACTTAAGAAACGCACTCTTCGCTGCCGCCCTTTGAGCGGTGAAATATTAGATCTATTGCACAAGCCCTAACTTTATCGAAAATTATCGTCCCGAAGGTTTTTTGCGCAAACCTTCGGGACGATTTTCCTTGTTACGGATAAAGCCCAATCTGTTTACTACTTCTTACCTTCCCACAATTCGCGGGCGATCTTTTCCTGGTCGACGGGCAGGCTGTCCACCCGCACCCCTACCGCGTTATAAATCGCGTTGGTGATGGCGGGCGTGGTTGGGATGGATGAAATTTCGCCGACGCCCTTCGCGCCGTACGGTCCCGCCGCGATGGGATGTTCGACGATGATGGCGGTGATCTCAGGGGTGAGCATGATTCCCGGCACGCGGTAACGGGCGAGGCGGTCGGTAATAACATTCCCATTTTCGACAATAAAGTCTTCCGTGAGGCAGTTGCCGAGTCCCATCATCACGCCGCCTTCGACCTGTCCCTGCAAGCCGAGCGGGTTGACCGCCATGCCCACGTCGTTGGCGGAGATGACGCGCAAGACGTTGACTTCGCCGGTTAATTTGTTCACTTCCACTTCGGCGGCTTGCACGCCAAATGAAAAAGCGAAGTGCATATCGCCGCCCTCGCCGAGCGGTTGGGTTTTGGGCGCTTCATATTCGTAGCGGACTTTTGGCTGCTGTCCCAGGGCGGTCATTTCTTTATAAACATCCGCATAACTCATCGAATGCCCGTTGACATGGACCACGCCGTCTTCAAAGCGAATTTTCTCCGGGCGCACATCGAATTTCTCCGCCATTGAAACGGCGATTTCATCGCGCAAAGTTTTCGCGGCGTAACGCGAGGCGTTGCCCGTCACGAACGTCTGTCGGGATGCGGTGGTCGGTCCGCCGTTTGGAGTTAAATCGGTATCCATCACCAGCACGCGGACTTGATCCGGCTCGACACCCATCTCTTCGGCGACGGTCAGGCGCATGACGGTGACGAGTCCCTGACCAAGTTCCGCCGCTGAACTACGGACTTGAAACGTGCCGTCTTCGTATAACTCCACGTCCGCGCCGGAGATGTCTGGAGCGCCGCCGCCCAAGCCGGTATTTTTATATGCAGAAGCAAAGCCCCAGGCGCGGATAAGGTTTGGGTTATCAGAATCAACTACCGGCTTGAAAGGAGCCGGGTTGCGCTTCCGCATCTCGGCATCCACCCGATCAATGCACTCCATCAAGCCGACAGACTCTTTCAATTCCTGCCCGGTGTTGGTGATACTGCCGACATGCAGGGCGTTGATGCGGCGCAGTTCGATGCGGTCAATGTTCAATTTGTCCGCGAGCATGTCCATCATGGATTCGACTGCAAATGCGGATTGGGTAACGCCGAAGCCGCGGAACGCGCCCGCGGGCGGGTTGTTGGTGTACATGGCGTAGCAATCGGCGCGGACGTGTTCGATGTCGTAGGGTCCGGCTGAATGCGTGGTGGCGCGGGTCATCACTTTTTCGCCGAGCGAGGCATACGCGCCCGTGTCGCCATAGAGTTCGGTTTCTGCAGCGATCAATCGTCCATTTTTCATTGCGCCGATCTTGACGCGAATCTGTGTGGCGTGTCGCTTCGGGTGAACGAGCAAACTTTCATGCCGGTCGAAGAGCATCTTCACGGGTTTGCCGGTCGCGTTTGCAAGCATGGCGGAGTGTATCTGCCCCATCACATCTTCCTTGCCGCCGAAGCCGCCGCCCATCAACTGCCCGACGATGCGAATGCGCGATTCATCCCAACCCAGAACGCGCGCGACCTGTGTGCGGTCCTGGTACGGAATTTGCGAACCGACATAAATTTCCATGCGCAAACCTGACAGGTCTTCAGAAGACCTGTCAGGTTTTATCGGCACGGCGATACTGCACTCCGGCTCGAGGAAAGCGTGGTCGGTCGTCTGCGTATGGAAGGTCTGTTCGAGGATCACATCCGCCGCCGCAAAGCCCGCATCCATATCGCCTTTGCGCACTTTGATGTGCTTGAGCAAATTCCCTTTTTCATGGATTTGAGGAACGTTTGCCTGACGAGCCATGACCGGGTTTGTGATGACGGGCTGGGGATCGAATTCCGCCTCGATCAACCCGATGGCTTGTTCGGCGATCTCCGGGCTTTGTGCGGCAACGATGGCAAGAGCGTCGCCGACGTAGCGCGCGCGTTCGCCGATTCCCACCAAGACGGGCCAGTCGTAGATGACCAATCCGTGATTCTTTTCGGCAGGGATGTCTTTGGCGGTTAAAACCGCCACTACGCCGGGCAGGGCTTTGGCTTTGGAAATATCCAACTTTTTCAAAAAGCCGTGCGGAATCATCGCGCGCCTGGCTTTGGCGTATAACATGCCGTCGAATTTCAGGTCGTCGGTGTAAATGGCTTCGCCGGTCACTTTTTCCACGGCTTCGGGGCGCAGGTGTTTGCGTCCGACCGTTTTATGTTCGTGAATCGAATCGGGGATATGGGTCGGCAGTTTGACGGGTTCGCCGGTTCGTAATGCCTCCGCCGCGGCGATGATGGCATTCTCGATGGACGGATACCCCGCGCAACGGCAAAGCGTATCTTTCAGCGCAAAACGGATGTCGTCGCTGTTGGGATTCGGGTTGCGCTCGAGCAGGGCGTACGCGGTCATGATCTGCCCGGGGATGCAGAATCCGCACTGGACGGCGCCGTGTTCAACAAATGCTTCCTGTAATGGATGTAATTTCATCTCTTCGTGAACACGCCGGGCAAGTCCTTCGATGGTGGTGATGGTCTTGCCATCCGCCCGTTCTGCGGGGTAGACGCAGGACATCATCGGCTCACCGTCCACGAGGACGGTGCAGGCGCCACATTCGGCTTCTTCACAGCCGATCTTGGCGCCGGTCAATCCCAGTCGCTCGCGCAGGAGTGTGGATAAGGTCTCGCTGGGAACTGCATCCACAGTGCAGGGCTTGCCGTTAACGGTAAGGGAGATTTGGTTGGTCATAAGTTCCTTGGATGAAACAGAGTCAAAAGCAGGAGACTTTTGGCTCTCACCAACAACGGGAGAAAATTTTTCATTCCGCCGGTATCGCGATTATTTCCACAAACTTCGAGGCTTTTTCGCGCTGGTCAGCATCAAATGTGACAAGGGGAATTTTCAACGTGGAAGCAACCGCCACATAAACGGAATCCGCGCCGCGCAGGCTGTATTTTGCGGCGATACGCGACGCCTCATCCATCAGGGCCTTATCCATCTCGACAATGCGGACTTCGGGCAGGTTTTCGTTTTTTTGGATGGCATTCAATCCCAGTTCAGGTTTGCCAGTCACCCTGCTGATGACCCCGCCAACTTCCGCCAATAAAAGCGAAGGGGAGACAAACGTTGTATCCTGCCCGCGCTGGGCGTTCATCCAGTCTTTCACTGCGACATGAAACTCATCTCTTTCGATCATGCGCGAGACCCAGACACTGGCATCAACAACAACGAACATCACCCACGCCCTTCCGAGACGGCTTTTGCCGCCGATAATCCCTGTTTCCAGTTCGCGCTGATCTCAGCCGCCAGGCTGTCGAGTTGGGTCCACGCGCGTTCCGCGTTTTTAGGCTTGGTTTTATTCACAGGCACAAGCAATGCCACGACTTGTCCGTGATACGTCACCTGGATTTCGCTTCCCGTTTCGCGCACCATGCGGATTAATTCACTCGTTTGCTGTTTCAGTTCACGCACTCCAACAGTTACCATATCGTCCTCCAAATATATCTACAATTGTAGATATATTATATCATCCGGACTCTGCCCGTCCAAAGGCAGTATCCAACACATCCTTGAACAAGCCGCCGACGATGTGACGGCGATAATCGGCGCTGGCACGGCGGGCGGAGTCGCGGAATTTGGCTTGGGCGAGCAGGGCGTCCAAAGTCTGGTTGAAGGTTTCTTGGGTGAGGGATTTGCCGCGCAAAAAGGATTCAGCCTCGGTGGCGCGGAAGGGGGTGGAGCCGCCGGGTCCGACCGCGATGCGGATGTCTTTGATCGCGTCGTTTTCGCGGGCAAGCCAGACGGCGCAATTCAGGATGGGGAGGGCGACTCCCTGCGGGCGCATGATGCGTTTGAAGCAGGAGGCGGTGGAGATTGGTAATTGGTGATTGGTAATTGGTAAATGGAAGCCGACGATGATTTCTTTAGTTTTATCTATGGCGGATTTGCCGGGACCGAGGAATAATGAAATAAACGGTATTCGGCGTGTGCCGGTTGAATCCGCTACCTCTGCTTCGGCATTGAGCGCTGTGAGCGCAATTGTCCCATCGGCGGCGGGGAGGGCGTGGGCGACGTTGCCGCCGAGCGTGGCGGTATTGCGGACTTGCGGTCCGGCGATCAGGTTACAGGCTTCGACCAAAGCCCGGGCGTGCGCGAGAGTCAACGGGTCCAGCGCGATGCGGGTGATTGGGACGGCGGCTCCGATAAAGAGCGTGTCACCCCGCTGCTCGAGGAGAGTCATCTCCCTGACCGAAGTCAAATCAACCAATGTGTGGACGGGGGGATGGCGTCCCTGTTTGAGGTCGAGGAGTAGGTCGGTTCCGCCCGCAATGGGCAGGGCGGGTCCTTGCGCCGATGCCAGGGCTTGCACGGCTTCTGCGACAGATGTGGGGCGTTTGTATTCCTGCCAGAGGTTCATGTGGGTTGATTTATGTTAATACCGGGCAAGATGAATCTTGCCTTACTTGCCGCGTTCGCCGCGGATGTATGGGTTGCCGAGCGCGGCGGGCGCGCCGAGTCGTTTGCGGATGGCTTCGCGGGAGCCGATGACCAGCACGATAACGGTAAAGGCATACGGAAGCATTTGAAGGAAGAAACCCCAATATGGGTTGTAATAGAAGGGATTGTCGAAGCCGAGTAAAACGGTGGGACCTTGAATGTCGAGGATGAGGCGGCGGAGTGCGCCGAAGGCATACGAGCCGAACATGGCGCGGACGGGATCCCATTGCGCGAAGATGACGAGACCGACGGCGATCCAGCCCTGCCCGGCGGTGGTCAGTTCGCTGAACCAGCCGGGCGCGACGGCAAGGCTGATGGTCGCGCCGGCCAAGCCTGCCAGCATTCCGCCGACGAAGACGTAAAAATAGCGCAGGCGAAAGACGTTGATGCCGAGCGAATCTGCGGCGGAGGGATATTCGCCCACCGAGCGCAAATTCAAACCGGGGCGGGTGTGGTTGATGTAATACCAGGTCAGCGGCGTGAAGAGATAGCCGATGTAGACCAGGACGCTCTGTTTCGTGAAAAGAATCGGCCCAAGAAATGGGATTTGCGAAAGCAGGGGGATCGAAAAATTAGGCAGGAGTGAAACTGTGCCAGCCTTGCTCAAGCCTTCGCCCAACACCAGGCTGATGCCCGTTCCCACGAAGGTAAGCGCCAACCCGCTGACGACCTGGTCGGCTTGCAGGGTGATGGTGATGAAGGCGTGAATCTGGCTGAGCAGCCCGGCGGCAAGCATGGCGCAGAGCAATCCAAGCCAGGGGTTGCCGGTGGCGATGGTGACGCTGAAAGCGGTCATTGCGCCGATCAACATCATGCCTTCGACGCCCAAATTCAAAATTCCCGAACGCTCGGCAAGAATCTCGCCGATGGTGGCAAATAACAAGACCGTGCCTGTTGCGACGCCTGCCTGAAGGATAATAATGGGGTCCATGGGTTATTCCTCCCCACGCGTAATGCGGATGCGGTATCGGAGCAGAAAGTCGCTGGCGATCAACGAAACGAGGATGATGCCCTGGATCATTTTTGGGATGCCCGATGGCTGGATTTCGCGCCCGGCAAGGATCAACGCCCCGAAAAACACCGAGACGACAATGATGGCAAGCGGGTTGAGTTTTGCCAGCCAGGCAACGATGATGCCTGTAAAACCGTATCCGGCTGCAAGGGGGGATGTCTGCAAGCGGTGGACCACGCCGGAGACCTCGCTCATGCCGCCCAGCCCGGCGAGCGCGCCGGAAAGCATCATGACTGCGATCACATTAGCAGCAATATTAATACCGGCATAGTTTGCCGCCTGCGGGTTATCGCCGATAAGGCGGATCTCATATCCCCAGCGGCTGCGATACACGATCAGCCAGATGATCAGAGCCGCCGCAATCCCGAGCAGCAAACCGGCATGAGTGGTCAACCCGCGGAAGGCGGGGTAGGCGCTGGCATATTCCAACAGCCGGGGCAGCCATGCGTTTTCGGGAAATTTCGGCGACATTTGAAAGCCGCCTTCAGACCACACGCCGAAGATCCAAAAGTTGACCCATGCGACGGCGATATAGTTCAGCATCAACGAACTGATGATCTCATTGACGTTGAATTTTGCCTTGAGGTAGCCGGGGATGAATCCCCAAAAGGCGCCCATCAACATGCCCGCCAGCGCCATCACAAACAAAAAGAACCAGCGCGGCGTCTCTTCGGCGAGGATGGGAGCAAGCACCACGGCGCTCGCGCCCCACGCGCCCATGATGAACTGCCCCTCCGCGCCGATATTCCACAACTTCATGCGGAACGCCACCGAGCACGCCAGGGCGGTCAACAGGATGGGGGTTGCCTTGACGATGGTATCTGACAATACGCCGGAATCGCCAAAGGAAGCCCTGGCGATATGCTGATAAGACCTGATCGGGTCGCCGCCCACGGCGGAAATCACGACTCCGCCCAAAATAAGCGCGATCACGATTGCCAGCAGCGATACAAATAAAGGGAACCAGCCTGGCGGTTCCTCAAGGCGCGGCTCGAGCCGAATCTTGAAACCGGTCTTTTTCTTTTGCAGGGATGCCTCAGCCATGCGCGCCGACTCCTTCTTTCCTGATTTGTTCGATGGGCGTGCCGGTCATCATCAAACCGATCGCTTCGATGAGCGCTTCGTCCGATTCGCCGCCCCCGACCCTGACCTCGCCCATGATCATCCCTTCATAAATGACATAAATCCGGTCGCTGAGGGAGAGTAGTTCCTCCAATTCCTCCGAGATCAACAACACCGCCGCCCCGGCTTCACGCTGCGTCAACAGCAGGCGGTGAACGCCCTCGATCGCGCCGACATCCAAGCCGCGGGTCGGCTGCACGGCAACCATGAAACTTGGCAGCCCCGAAATCTCGCGCGCCAGGATGACCTTTTGCAGGTTCCCACCGGAGAGCAAACGAACCGGGGTGGAGACATTGGGCGCAATGATGTCGTATGCCTGTTTCAGGTCGGTGGCGATCTTTGCAGCCGCATTCATATCGAGCAAACCAGTCCTTGATGATACGGGCGGTTTGCGGTAATTCTTCATGATGACATTATCTGTAACGCTTAGGTTCGGGGCGCTCCCAACATGGTTGCGGTCTTCGGGGACGTACGCCATCCCATGCTCGATCCCGAACAGGGCGTTGCGGTTGCTGACCAGGTCGCCCCCCAGGCGGACTTCGCCTTTTTTGCACCTGCGCAGCCCGGTAATCACCTGCGAAAGTTCTGTCTGTCCGTTTCCGGCAACCCCGGCAACCCCAACGATCTCCCCGGAACGAACATTCAGGGATAAACCGCGCAGGGCCGGCAAGCCTTTGTCGTTATCGGCATGAATGCTGCCCACATCAAGAACAACATCGCCCGGAACCGCGGGTTTTTTATCCAGAATAAAAATCACCTCGCGCCCGACCATCAAACGGGCCAGTTCCTGGCGGGCAACGCCCCTGGACGGAACCCCCGAAGCCGTGGAAACTCCGCGGCGCAGCACGCTGACGCGGTCTGCAATGGCGGTCACTTCCTGCAATTTATGGCTGATGAAGATTACAGATTTGCCCTGGGCGACCATCGAACGAAGGATATCGAACAAACCTTCGATTTCCTGGGGAGCCAGCACAGCCGTCGGCTCGTCCATGATAAGGACATCCGCGCCGCGGTACAACATCTTCAATAATTCCACCCGCTGCTGTTCCCCGACAGACAACTGCCAGATCTTTGCGCGCGGGTCCACTTTTAAACCAAAACGCTCGCCCACAGACGCAACCTTTTCGTCGTACTGCGGCAGGCGCATAAAGAAGCGCGGGTCATCGAGACCCAATAAAACATTTTCAGTGACAGTTTGAGACGGAACCAGCATGAAATGCTGATGCACCATGCCAATCCCCGTTTTGATCGCGTCCCGCGGAGAATGAAACTCCACGGGACTGCCTTTTACCCTTATGGTCCCGGCTTCCTGGCGGTAAAGCCCGGCAAGAACATTCATCAGGGTGCTTTTCCCCGCCCCGTTTTCCCCCAACAAGGCATGAATCTCGCCCCGTTTCAGTTCGAAATCGACGTGATCGTTCGCCAGCACGCCGGGAAATTTCTTTACAATGCCGCGCATCTCGACGGCAAGCGGAGTATCAGGTGTGGAAAGTGTCGTCTGTGTCACTGGGCAGCTCCTGCGATAGAACAAACACCGTGCTTGCATTGGGAAGATGGGCTGGCGTCCCCTGCGGAACGCCAGCCCATCTTAATGGCAAAACTTATTCAGGCAGTTCGGCGGTAATGCCTTCAGCCCACCACTTCATACAAACGTCGATGGAACAGGGCAGACCGAATTCAGGGAACGCATCGAGGTCGACCTGCTGGAGGCTCTGACCTTCGGGCAAAACCACATTGCCCTGATTGTCGTTGATCGGTCCGGTAAAGACATCGAAGCGGTCGAACTCGCCGGCAAGCATCTGGGCGAGGATCGCATTGACTTCCTCGATCACCGCCGGATCAAGATCGGCGACGCCGGGCTGCATCTCCTGTCCTTCCATGAAGCCGAAAAGACCGAGAGCGCCCGTATCGGCATCGAAATACTGCCAGCCGGGTTTGTACGTGCCAGCGATCACCTGTTCGGCGATCTCGGCATAGACGGGTCCCCAAACCCAGTACGGGGCGGTGAGACAGGCATCCACCTTGCAGGAACCGTACCAGTCATAGGTCACGCCCCATTTACCTTTTTCCTGGGCAACATCGGCAACGGCGGGGGTATCGGCGCCGGTGAACACAACCTGCGCCCCGGCGTCAAAGAGGGATGCAGCCGCTTCCTTCTCGATGATCGGGTCGTGCCAGGTGTTGATCCAGCGCACGTCCATCGTACACTCGGGGCAGGTCTTCCTCATACCCAACGCAATGGCATTGCCAAGGCGGATTTCTTCGGGGATCGGGAAGGTCGCCATGTAACCGAGCTTCGGGTTGCCGTCGGCTTTGGCGCGCGCGCCAGCCAGCATACCAGCCAGGTACTTCATGTCTTCCATGGCGCCCATCAGGTTGCCAAAGTTGCTCTCATTGGAATTGATGCCGGTCAGGTGAATGAACATGACATCGGGAAATTCCTCAGCCACGGCAGCCATCGGATCGCCGAAACCAAAGGAGGTGCCGAAGATCAGGTTGAAACCCTTGCGGGCAAGGCTGCGGAAGACCTGTTCAGAATCAGCGCCTTCGGGAACGTTTTCAATATACGCGACGTGAACATTTTCGACGTTCTCTTCAACGTAGAGCAGGCCTTCATAATGAGCCTGCGACCAGCCGCCGTCGTCATGGGGTCCGATCAGGACCATGGCAACATTGAATTTACCGTCTTCGATCTCGGGAATTTGGAAACCACCCTCTTCGGAGGCAGCCTCCGTCCCGGCAGCCGCCTCGGTGGCAGCCGCTTCTTCCGTTGCGGCGGGTTCAGCGCCGCCACAGGCAGAAAGGACCAGCATGAGTATCATCGCCAGAACGGCGAGACGAGCATATAACTTGCGCATACTTCTTCTCCTTTTTGATAATGATTTTACGGACTTACCGGGCAGGATCAAATTTGCAGTTGAACCTCCTTTCAGTTGTCTATACAATTTTATCACATCGAAGAAAACGCCCGGCGACTGTTACGGGTTGCATTCAAATTTACTCCTCACCCGTTCCAGCGCCGAAACCCGCTCTGCGGAACTCTCTGTCTCGCGCTCGATCCGGTCCCACAACCGGCACAGCAATGGACCCATATAAGTTTTAGACACCCTGTATGACTCCTCAGACAATTCTACCGCTTTTTCCCAATCATCCGTGTGAGCATATCCCTCGACATAAACAAAACGCTCCACCGGGTCGTTGGGCGTATCGTTCAAGGCAAAGGCAAAATCGGCAATGCGGATGACCTCCTCCCAATCCTTTTTCTGACGGGCGAGTTCTGCCTGCGCGAAATACCCGCACCAATCTGATTCAACGCCCCGGTAAAGCGGACCCGGTAACTGGTTCTGTTTCTCGAACAGGATCACACGCTGATTCGAATAACGCGCAACATCGCGCACGGCAGGCGGAAGGAGTTTGTTATCCGCCTCCACTTCAGCATCTACAACGCGGAAACAGCCCGGCGGCTCGAAGTGGACGACAAGAATGTTATCGGTGTTTCCATAAAATGTCGGACCGATGTAATACAACTGGTGGTCCAACCCCGGCTCGACGCTGGGCAAGGTTTTGCCGACCCGAATGGAGGCAAAGTACAGCATGGCAACCATCTCGCCGGGCGGACTGTAGATCCAGTTTAAGGGACCCGTCAGCGAATTGTCAGAGTAATATGTCACAGGAATGTCATTGGCAAGGATGATCGTCCCCTCTTTCAAGGCGGGGATGCGCGCGCTCATTTGCGTGAATAATTCCTGCTGGGTCAGCCAGTCGCTGCGGTAGATTTCCTCCAGCCGGAAGTGACGGCTGCCCGCAAAGCCGATGAGCAGGGCGACGAGGATCATTTGAGTCCGCGCGTTTTTGATCAGCGCGATCATGCAAGCCAGAAGGATGCTCGACCCAAGCATGAACGGCAGCATGAAGCGGTCAATGGAGAAGTTGAATTGCGGGACGATGCCGATGATCCAGACCGAGCCGCCGGAGAGGAACCAAAACGCCAGCCCAAGCCAGCCAGCCTGGCGGGTAAAATCGCGGTCGTCCGAAGAATCCGCTTTGAAGGCGAAGAGATAAATTCCGGTGAGGAAAATGCCCGAGAATAACAGGACCAGCATCAACGTCAGCGTGAGCGGACCGAAGCCGGAGGTTCCAATGGTGAGAAAAGGCAAAATCCACGATTCAAATACGGTGCGCCAGAAACTGATCAGGATTTGATTCAGGAAGAACAAGGTCCCGGTGAAAATATCCTCCTTCAATTTATCCAGAAGGACGAAGGGGTAACTGGCGTTTTGGAATTCAAAGAAGAAGGTGCGCCAGAGGGTGATGCCGAGAAAGATAAAAAGATAGGGCAGAAAATAGAGAAGCGATTTTTTCGCGCGTTCCTTGAAACCGCCGGGGAATAGTTGAAAGAAAGCGACTACCAGCCCGAATTCGACAAAGTAAAAATACTCCATCGTCAGGAAGTTGACGGCGGCAAGTAAATAAGATGCTGTGAAATAAACCCAGCGGCGTTTTTCATCTTGAATTGCGCGAATGGCGAGATACATGGAAAGCAGGAATGCCGACAACACGATGTAGAAGTGGCTGTACATCATGGCGATGAATTGCTGACCCATGCCGGGGTGAACAAGGAAAAATAAACCAGCCCACAACGCGGGTTTGGGGTGCTGTGGATATAACGCGCGGAGAATCTTCCAAAGCAAAACCGCCGTGACCCAGCGCAGAAGAATGGCGAGCAACTGCCACGCCCACGGGTTGGGACCGATGACGGGCATGGTCAGTTGATAGATCATGCCCCAGAACGGGCGGCTGGTGGTGAAGGTTTTTGTGAGCATGGCGGGACCCAGCCGGTAATAGATCCACGCCCAGGGGAATTCATCCCAGTAAAAGCCGCGCTGCCAGAAGAAGAGTCCGTAGGTCAGCGCGGCGATGAACAGCAAAAACCAGACCGTGCTACGCGGTGTGAAGGTGATGGTATTCAGGCGGTCGGTGAGTTTTTTCATTGCAATCAATACGCGGAATCCCCCCGCCGGGGACGGCGGAGGGCGCAATTATGGGACGATATGCGTGCCGGTCTCGCCTTTGAGGGCGCGCCCAATGCTTTCGGGGTTGGTGATGAGCGCCTCTTTGCCGCCGTTTTCGAGATACCAGATGGCGGCTTGAATTTTGGGAGCCATCGAGCCTTTGGCGAAGTGGATGCCTTCATCGAGATAGGCTTTGGCTTCGGCGACGGTCATTTTATCGAGCCATTTCTGTTCGGGCTTGCCAAAGTTGACGGCGACTTTTTCGACGGCGGTGGCGATCAGGAACAAATCCGCTTTGAGAGATTGAGCCAGAAGCGACGACGCGAAATCCTTGTCAATCACTGCCGCCGTGCCGATCAGTTCGCCGTCGCCGCGGTCAATGACGGGAATCCCGCCGCCGCCGACGGTGATGACGATCTGCCCCGCGTCAATCAGGGTTTTGACCGCGTCGAATTCGATGATCTCCTTCGGCAGGGGCGAGGCGACCACGCGCCTCCATCCGCGCCCGGCATCTTCGACGACCGACCAGCCCATTTCCTTCTCGCGGCGTTTGGCTTCGGCTTCGTCCATGAACGAGCCGATGGGTTTGGTCGGTTTCTTGAAAGCGGGGTCGTTCTTGTCCACCAGCATTTGGGTTACAACGGTGGCGGCTTTGCGTTCGATCTTGCGCTTGAAGAACTCGTTGCGAAGCGCCTGCTGGAATTCGTAGCCGATGGCGCCCTGCGAATCCGCGCCGCAGACATCGAGCGGGACTTCATGCATCCCTTCGGCTTTGGCTGCGATCTCGGAGCGGCGCAGAATGAAGCCCACCTGCGGTCCGTTGCCGTGCCCGATGGCGACATTCCAACCGGCTGCGATCATATCGGTAATATGCACGGCGGTTTCCCGAAGCGCCACTTCCTGGTCTTCGACGGTGACGCGTTTGTCATCCTTGATCAATGCGTTGCCGCCCACGGCGACGACTGCGAGTTTGGGGTTGGTCATGTGATCTCCTGGTTATAAAGTAGACAAGTAGACAAGTAGACAAGTAGACAAGTAGACAAGTAGACAAGTAGACAAGTAGACAAGTCTGGAAGACTATTTACTGGCTCTCGTTACCTGGTTCAGGCTTTTCGTCCTCATCGCTTGCAAGGTATTCAACTGAATCTTCGCGCACGGCTTTATCGCCGTACTCCTGCGCGCCAGTGCGCTGACGTTTTACATATGTCATATAGCCGTTCAAGGTTTGTTCGGTCTCGCGAATCAAGTTGTAAAGCCGTTCGAACATCGCCTGGTCAACATAACCGAGAATTTTGGCGTGAATGAGATGAGACAGTGTCTCGTTCAATTCTCCTCGCGCGATGGAGTACTTGTACAGGCTGTCCAGATAATGATAGCGCCCATATCCTTCCGCAATATTTGCGCTGACACTTTTTGAGGAACGCCGAACTTGAACGGCAAGGTCATACTTCTCTTCCGGGGGCAGAAGTTTGATCATATCCCGAATACCAATTACGATATACAGCGAAAGTTTGTAGCATTCCAAATCTTCAAAACCACGCCTGCCCGGTTGACCGGGCGATTGGTATAAAGGCTTTCTCTCACTCACGTCCGCCGCCTTACTTCCTTGTCTACTTGTTCCTTGTCTACTTATTTTCTGCTCCTACCCCATCGTCAACGCCATCACCGCCTTCTGGGCGTGGAGGCGGTTTTCGGCTTCGTCGTAGACAACGGAGTGCGGACCGTCAATTACGCCGTCGGTCACTTCCAGTCCGCGGTCGGCGGGCAGGCAGTGCATGTAGATGGAATCGTCCTTGGTCAACTTCATGCGGCGTTCGTCAGTGATCCATGATTTATATTTCTCGATCAACGCCTTGCCTTCCTCCTTGCCGGTGGTGGTGAGCATGGGACCCCAACTCTTGGGATAGACCACGTCGGCGTCCTTGAAGGCTTCGTCCATGTTATCGGTGACGTCGAAGCCAACGCCGTACTTCTTGGCATTGTCTTTTGCCTGCTGCATGATGTCGGGCATGAGTTTAAACTCCGGCGGGTGAGCCAGCACCACGTCGCAGCCGAAGCGGGTCATTTGCAGAATCAGGGATTGGGGAACCGAAATCGGCTTGGAATACGAAGCGGCATACGCCCACGACACGACGACCTTCTTCTTTTTGAGGTCGCGCCCCTTCTTTTCCTGAATCGTCATCAGGTCGGCGAGACACTGGAAGGGATGATACACATCGCATTGCATGTTGAGAATCGGCACGCGGCTGGCTTTGGCGACATCGTTGATGTACGAATTGCCGAAGTTCCAGTCACATTGGCGGATGGCGATGCCGTCGAAGTAGCGCCCGAAGATTTCGCCGATCTCCTTCGCCGTGTCGCCGTGCGAGATTTGCGTCGTCTCGCTGTCAATGAACGCGGCGTGACCGCCCAACTGCGCCATGCCCGCTTCGAACGATCCGCGCGTGCGGGTGGAGGTGAAGAAGAACAACATGGCGAGGGTTTTATTGTCCAGGTACGCGTGGGGCTGCCCCAGCGCGCGCTTGCGTTTCAGGTCCCAAGCCACGTCTAAAACGGTTTCGACTTCCTCTTTCGAGAAGTCGAGGTCGCCGATGAAATCGCGACCGCGAAAATTTGTTTGCATACTTTCGTCTCCTTGTTTGCTTAAACTTGATTTTTTATTTTTTCACGCGCAACACTTCGCCGCGCGCAAATCGCCCATCGTCCCAAAAGAGGCGGGCGCCTTCGCAATAATCCACCGCCTCGCCCCAGGATGAAAAATCCGTTTCGGGCAGGCAGGCGGTCACGCCCAGTTCCACCACGCCGCCGTGGGCGATCATCAGCGCCGAGCCGTTCTCCGGGATGCGACTCAGGACTTCGACGTAGTAATCCATGAGTTGATAGGCGTACCGCGCCGCCGCGCCATCCTGTTTGACGATTTCGGAGAAATGGAAGAACGGCATGGGCCACGGCGCCTCTCTCTCGACTTTGGGACCGTACGTGTTCATCAGGTCGTTTTGCCCGCTGACGGCGAAACCCATTGCGATGGCGGTTTCGTACGCGCGCGACAAAGTGGATGTTGCCACAAAGTCGAAGGGACCGATTCCCTGCCCGACCTTGCGCGCCAGCGAAACGCCTTTTTGATTTAAATGGTCGCCGCCGGAATCGCGGATGGAGTGTCTTCTTACCTCTAAAATTTTCACTGTTGAATCTCAAACTACTTGATCAGGCTCGGCAAAATGGCGTAAAACTCCGTCGCCTTGACCATGTCGTCCAGCGACACAGAATCGTTGACGGTGTGCGCCGTCTCTTCATCGCCGGGACCAAAGCCAATGGACGGAATCCCCGCCTTGCCCGCCCAGTAGATTCCATTCGTGGAGAAATTCCACTTGCCGGGTTTCGCCTCTGGCAGACCAATGAGTTGCCGCGCCTCCTGCCCAGCCTGCACCAGCGGATGACCTTCCTCATACGCCCACGCCGGGAAGTATTTATCCACAGGGAAGACAAAACCGGTGTAGGACGGTTCGTCGTAGAACAGTTCTTCGAGTTTGACCGTGTCCTTGAACTCGGCGGGGATCAAATCCTCGACCTGTTTCTTGACGGCTTCCTTCGTCTCGCCGAAGGTCATGCGGCGGTCAATGTAAATGATGGCTTCATCGGGAACCGCATTGATGGACGGGGTCTTGACATGCATATCGCTAACCGTGATCTTGCCGTGACCGAGAAATTCATGGTCACCCAGTTTCGGCTCCAGGTCGCGGATGCCCGCAATGACCGGCAGTAATTTGTAAATGGCATTGTCGCCGAGATGATTACTCGCCGCATGAGCCGACTTGCCCTTTGCCGTCACCTTCATTTCAAGGCGTCCCTTGTGGCCGCGATAGACCAGCATCTTGGTCGGCTCGCCGATGACGACAAAATCGGGCTTGACCTTCGGGTCCACTTCCACAAAGGTGTTCGGGGCGATGCCATCGCACCATTCTTCCATATTGCCAAAATAGTAAGCCGTCCAACCGTCAAGCAGGCCGAGGTCGCGCGCAATCGCCAGACCGTAGATCATGCCGGGAGTGCTGTTCTTCTCGTCGCAGGCGCCGCGGGCGTAAAGAAAGCCATCCTCGACCTTCCCCTGGAACGGGTCCCACTGCCAGGAAGCGGGGTCGCCGATCCCGACCGTATCAATATGCGAATCGAAAACGATAACTTTTTTACCGTTACCAATGCGCCCGATGGTATTGCCCATCTTGTCGTAGCGAATCTCATCGTAGCCGAGCTTCTTCATCTCGTCCTGAATGCGCTTGCCGACCTCGCCGATCTGCGACTCCATCGAAGGGATGGCGACGATCTCGCGCATAAACTTTATGATGTCTTCGCGCGCCGCCTCCACCCGTTTTTGAATTTCTTTTGCCTTATCTGTCATTTTTTCTCCTTTTTGCCACAGAGCGCACAGAGGGCTCTGAGATTTTATATAACGAACCGCTTGATGCCGTCCTTGAGAAGTTTGAAATTGAAGTTGATCAACAAACCCGGTCCCAGTGTCTTATGGACTTCAATCGCGCAAGCGATTATCCGGCGTGTCAATGGATCGTCCGCTTTAACACCAGGTTTGGATGAAAAATCAACCATCGCTTAACTTCCTCAAAACCTCTGTGCTGTCTGTGGCAATTATGAACTTCCCACCCGCCGCACGATATGGAAGTGGAAATACCCGGGGATGAAATAACTCAGCGAATAATCCACGGGTTTACCCTCGGTGTTGAACAACTGGGCGTGGAAGTGAAGCAGCACATCGCCGCGCTGGATCTCCAGCGGTTTCGCCACGTCCGCGGTTGCGCCGATGGCGGAGACGTCTGCCCGGGAGGAGGTCAACGGGTCGCCGCGCTCGATCAAATAGTCCAGCACCGAGCCGTGAAAATCGGCGGGCAAATCCCTGGGGTGGAGCAAATCCTCGGGCAGGATATCCACAAGATATGCAACGGGGCGACTCTCGGCGCGGATGACGCGGCGCACACGGGTCAGCCGCGTTCCTTTGGCAAGGTTCAACGCCCCGGCAATTTCGTCGTCTGCCTGAATCGATTCGACCGCCAGGTCGCTGACCGACATCTCCAGCCCCATGCGCCTCGCAATCGTATCGAGGCTTTCCAACACTTCGAGACCGCCATCCAACGCCTGCACCTTCCCCACCACGAACGTCCCCGACCCCTGCCTGCGACGGATGAGCCCCTGCGTTTCAAAGGAACGCATTGCCTCGCGCAGAGTGGCGCGCGACACGCCGAGTTGCTTTGCCAGGTCCGGCTCGGAGGGCAGGCGTTGACCTGCCGGGGTTTTATTGATCAATGTGGCAAGGTCTGCCTGCAATCGTTGAAACGGAAAATTAGCCATGGGTTCTCTTTTCGCAATCTTCTGCTCAAGGCGGCGTCCCCGCCGCCGGGGACGGCAGCGGGAGCAGCCAATTTTTCAATCTTCCAACACCGGCACAAAATCGAACTTGGTCACGTCCACCAAGCCCTTGTCTGAAATTCTCAACTCAGGGATGACCACCAGCGCCATCAAACTCAACTGCATGTTCGGGTTGTTCAACTCGCTTCCGCACATTTTGAAACCTTCCAGCACGGTCGCGGCTTTCTTCGCCACAACGTCGGCGCGTTCGTTCGACATCAAACCCGCAATCGGGAACTCGACCTGCCCAATCACCCTGCCGTCCATCACCACGATCTGACCGCCGCCGCAATTCGCCAGTTCGTTCGCGGCAATTGCCATGCTGGCATCGTCGTTGCCGACCACGATCATGTGATGGCTGTCGTGCGCCACCGTCGAACCGATGGCGCATTTGCGCGTAAAGCCAAACCCGCCCACCAACCCCACCACCACCTTGCCCGTCGCCTTGTGACGTTCCACCAGCGCGATCTTCGCAATATCGCGTTTGATATCCGCTTTGACTTCGCCATCCTCAGCCTTGACCTTCATCTTTAGGTGACGAGTCGGCGCCTGATTCTCGATCACCCCGATGACATGCGCCTCGACCTCCGCCCCGTGAGCGGCTCTTGTCCGAAGGGCAAAATCCGCCGCTGTGAGTTTGCGCTTTAGATGAATGGAGTTGGTCGCCCACTTGGGATATTTGACCACCGGCAATTTGACCTGCCACTCGCCGTCTTCTGCAATGACCTGTCCCTTCGCAATCACCAGGTCGGCTTTGAAATTCATGAGGTCTTCGACCAGCAGAATATCCGCCCACCTGCCCGGAGCGATCATGCCCATCTCTTTGGTCAAACCGAAATGCTCGGCGGTGTTGATCGTCATCATCTGAATGGCGGTCATCGGGTTGAGACCTTCACTGACAGCGTGGCGAAGGACCCGGTCCATGTGACCCTCTTCGGTCAGGGTTGCGGCGTGAGAGTCGTCGGTGACGAGCAGGAATCGGCGCGAATCCAATTTCTTTTCGGTGATCGCCTTGACCTGCGCCGCGACATCGAACCAAGCCGAGCCGTAGCGCAGCATCGCTTTCATGCCCTGCCTGACTCTTGCAATCGCATCTTCCATGCGTGTGCCTTCGTGGTCGTCCTCCGCGCCGCCAGCGACGTAACCGTGGAAGGGCAAGCCGAGATCGGGCGAAGCGTAATGCCCGCCGATGGTCTTGCCCGCCGCATGGGTCGCGGACATTTCATCGAGCATCTTCCTGTCGCTCATGAAGACGCCGGGAAAGTTCATCATCTCGCCCAAGCCGATGATGCCTTTCCACTTCATCGCTGTGGTCACCTCTTTGGGACCGATGGAAGAGCCGGGGGTTTCGAGTCCCGGCGCGGACGGCACACAGGAAGGCATCTGCACCCAGACGTGGATGGGCTGTTTCTGGGCTTCGTCCACCATCAATTTGACGCCTTTGAGACCAAAGATATTTGCGATCTCATGCGGGTCAATGAACATGCCGGTCGTGCCGCGGACTGCCACCGCGCGGACAAACTCCGTGACCGTGACCATGCCAGACTCGACGTGCATGTGTCCGTCCATCAGACCGGGGACGAGGTATTTCCCCTTTGCGTCAATGACCCTGGTCTTCTTGCCGACGGTATGACCCGCATCGCGCCCAACGAAGGCGATCCGTCCCTGCACGACGGCGATGTCAATATTGGGAACGATCTCGCCGGACTGCACGCTGACCCATTTGCCATTTTTTACAACAAGGTCGGCATGGGCGCGCCCCATGGCAACGTCAACAAGCGCGGTGGTCAGTTTGGTGGAAGAGGACATAGAGTCTCCGTTGGAACATTGAAAAGTTGAAACATTTGAACGTTCAAACCTGCTAACCTGATAACAATCGTTTCGCCGCTTTGTTATGCTTCTCGATCAATTTTCCCTGATCTACGGTCACGAGTTGACCTTCTTTGACCACGAACCTGCCGCCGACCACGGTGTAATCCACGTTGACGGATTGACCGAAGACAACCGCTGAGACGGGGTCATGCATTCCGGCGTAACCGAGTTTGTTTAAATTCACGGCGAAGAAGTCGGCGCATTTGCCAGCTTCCAAACTGCCGATGTCTTTGCGTCCTAAAACCGCCGCGCCGCCGCGAGTACCAAGATGCAAGGCTTCTCTCGCCGTCATCAATTTTCGATCCGGGTCGTTGGAGAGAGAATAGCCCGTCAGTCCTTCCCTGACGCGCGAGACGAGCATGGCGTTTCGCACTTCTGCAAGGAGGTGCGAGCCATCATTGGATGCAGAGCCGTCCACGCCCAAGCCGACGTTCACGCCTGCTTTGCGGTATTCCTTGACCGGAGCGATGCCCGAAGCGAGGCGCATGTTCGAAGTGGGACAATGCGCCACGCCGCAGTTATGTTTTGCAAAGATTTGAATCTCTTCGTCGTTGACCCAGACCGCGTGCGCAAACCAGACATCGTCGCCGACCCAGTCCACTTCCTGCATGTACCCGACGGGACGATGACCGAACATCTGCATACAGAATTTTTCTTCGTCTTCAGTCTCGGCGAGATGCGTATGCAAATGAACACCATACTCACGCGCCAATTTTGCAGATTGTTTCATTAAGTCTGAAGTGACGCTGAACGGTGAGCAAGGCGCAAGCACAACTTGAGTCATCGCGCCAGGTTTGGCGTTGTGATATTTTTCAATGAGACGCTGCGAATCTTTGAGGATGTTTTCTTCGGTGTCCACCACGCTGTCGGGTGGGAGTCCGCCCTGGGATTCGCCCAAACTCATCGAGCCGCGGGAAGCGTGAAGGCGTAGTCCAAGTTCGAGGGCGGCGGCAATCTCATCGTCAAGTTTCGAGCCGTTCGGGTAGAGGTAGAGATGGTCTGAGGCGGTGGTACAGCCCGAGAGGGCAAGTTCCGCCAGCGCTGTTTGAGTCGACGTAAAAATATCGTCGGGGTTTAATCGCGCCCAAATGGGATAGAGAGTCTTGAGCCAGTTGAAGAGGTTGGCGTCCTGCGTGGCAGGGACGGCGCGCGTGAGGGTTTGGTAAAAGTGATGATGGGTGTTGACCAAACCCGGCAGGACAACATGCCCTTTGAGGTCGAGCACTTCGTCGGCGGTGGCTGGCAAACTGGAAGTTTGCCCTACAGCTTCAATAAAGCCATCGCGGATAAAAAGACCACCTTCGGGAATCTCCCGTTGATGGTCGTCCATGGTGAGGATGTATGCGTTTTTGATGAGGAGGGTTGTCATTGGCTCTCAGCCTACAGCCATTGGCTGCGCACAAATTTGTCTGACAACTCAGAGTGTAGCAAAAAAGGGGAAGGATGTCAATTCGGGATTTGACATGCTACAATTTTGCAATCTGACCTCTCCCCCGCCTCCCCCAAGGGGGAGGAGCCAAACAGGTGGTAACTAAAATGGATATAAATTTCTGGAACGCAACACAAAACGAAAACCAAGGGACTTAAATGATACATACCTTACGCGAAAAAGCTTCTCAAAACCAAGTAAAAGAAATGCTCCAAGAATATGACACTATGATCAAAATCGTGGTGGATATTCGCCAGCGAGTGTTATCTGGCGGCGGCGAGATGCATGCGGATTGCGAATCACTTTTACTGGAAAACGGAAGCGAACAAGATGACCTTTGGGGCGCAAACTGGTATCCGCTTGAACAGCGTATTGCATTTGAATCCCTGATCAACATCCGCCCACGTTTGGGAAATCGTAATATCTTGATTCAGGATGAAAATATACGCAAGCAAGTTGAAGAAATTACCCGACACATTTTGGGAGATCGTTAATGGTAAACAAAGAAAAACTTCACCAAAGATTTATGCGCGATCCTTTAGATAGAAGGCTGGGTGGGCTTGCCGCTACACTCGGCAGGATTTCATCCAGCGCAAGGGACTCGAACACCCCAAACACTGTCTCTGATTTGCTCGATGAAGCCAAACATCTCATCGAATGGACTGCAGCGGATACAGACAGTGAAGTAGCCGCCGAGCTTGTTCAAATACAGCGGTTGATCACGCTATGGCAAAAATCATGGGAAAGCGTCTATAAAGAAAAATCCCAACGCATCTTATTGGCTACACAGGCGAAGGAATGGTCGGATAAAACTTTGCAGAGTTCGGGGTTGATCTAAAAAACAAACCCCTCTCCCGTCTCCCCTGAAGGGGAGAAGCTAATCAGGTGGTAACCAAAATGAATATAAATTTCCGAAACGCAACACAAAACAAAAGCCATTCACGAATGCACCAGACAATATTTCATCCCAACTTTTCATTCAACCAGACTTCAACTTTCCCAGTTGACAGCCCAGACCCCTCCCCGCTCGCCCCCGTATGGGGGTTAGGGGAGGCAGGGAGAGGTTAACCATGCCTAAAGACCAAGCCTATCTCGAAGCTGAAATGAAAATCAACAACCAACACCCAAGACCTGACAGGTTTCCACGATACGCTCGCAAACCCGAATCCCATTCCCCGCAAGCGACTTGGTTAAACAAGGCTCTAATGAAACCTGTCAGGTCTGTACCCACCCACCCCAAAGGCGGATAACATGCCAAAAGACAAAGCATATCAACAAGCCGAACAAAAAATCGCACAAGCCCTGCAATCGGGCGCAACGGAACCAACACCCAAGACCTGACAGGTTTCCGCGTGACGCTCGCAAACCCGAATCCCGTTCCCCGCACGCGACTCGGTTAAACAAGGCTCTAATGAAACCTGTCAGGTCTGTACCCACCCACCCCAAAGGCGGATAACATGCCAAAAGACAAAGCATATCAACAAGCCGAACAAAAAATCCAACAAGCCCTGCAATCGGGCGGGTTCCCAAAAAGACCTGACAGGTTTCCGCGTGACGCTCGCAAACCCGAATCCCGTTCCCCGCACGCGACTCGGTTAAACAAGGCTCTAATGAAACCTGTCAGGTCTGTACCCACCCACCCCAAAGGCGGATAACATGCCAAAAGACAAAGCATATCAACAAGCCGAACAAAAAATCCAACAAGCCCTGCAATCGGGCGGGTTCCCAAAAGACCTGACAGGTTTCCACGTGACGCCCGCAAACCCGAATCCCGTTCCCCGCAAGCGACTTGGTTAAACAAGGCTCTAATGAAACCTGTCAGGTCTGTACCCACCCACCCCAAAGGCGGATAACATGCCAAAAGACAAAGCATATCAACAAGCCGAACAAAAAATCCAACAAGCCCTGCAATCGGGCGGGTTCCCAAAAAGACCTGACAGGTTTCCACGTGACGCCCGCAAACCCGAATCCCGTTCCCCGCACGCGACTTGGTTAAACAAGGCTCTAATGAAACCTGTCAGGTCTGTACCCACCCACCCCAAAGGCGGATAACATGGCAAAAGATAAAGCCTATCTCGAAGCCGAACAAAAAATCCAACAAGCCCTGCAATCGGGCGGGTTCCCAAAAAGACCTGACAGGTTTCCACGTGACGCCCGCAAACCCGAATCCCGTTCCCCGCACGCGACTTGGTTAAACAAGGCTCTAATGAAACCTGTCAGGTCTGTACCCACCCACCCAAAAGGCGGATAACATGCCAAAAGACAAAGCATATCAACAAGCCGAACAAAAAATCGCACAAGCCCTGCAATCGGGCGGGTTCCCAAAAAGACCTGACAGGTTTCCACGATACGCTCGCAAACCCGAATCCCGTTCCCCGCACGCGACTCGGTTAAACAAGGCTCTAATGAAACCTGTCAGGTCTGTACCCACCCACCCAAAAGGCGGATAACATGCCAAAAGACAAAGCATATCAACAAGCCGAACAAAAAATCCAACAAGCCCTGCAATCGGGCGCAACGGAACTTAACCTCCTTGACATGAAGTTAACCGAATTGCCAGGATCAATTGGTCAACTCACGCAGTTGACAGAACTGGATCTCTCCAACAACCAACTGACGACCTTGCCTGACTCGCTGGGACAACTCACGCAGTTGACAACACTGGATCTCTCCAACAACCAACTGACCCTGCCAGACTGGCTGGGAAAATTCACGCAATATTCCAACAACGACTAATCCTCTGGGAAATCTAACCAGTTGACAATGGTAGCTTTCCAAAAACCAATGACGCTCCATAATTTGGAATCAATAGATATAGGTAATGGCGGTCAGGGCTTGCCTTCTTGGCTGATTGATAGAGATGATGGCTATCAAATCAGATCAAATCAAATAGAATATTTACCAGATTTAAGCCATCTTAAAAAATTAAACAGTATTTACGCTTATGAGTGCAAACTCTCTGATCTTCCTCCTTCCCTCGCACAACTTGAGAATTTGAAAGAACTCGACCTCAACAGCAACCCCCTCAACCCCGCCCTGCAAAGCGCATACGACCAAGGTCTGGACGCACTCAAGGCATACCTCCGCAGTCTCGAACAAAACGCCGAACCGCTCTACGAAGCCAAACTGGTGCTGGTCGGCGAAGGCAACGTCGGCAAGACCACGCTTTTAAAGGCGTTGAAAAGTGACAAGGGAGAAGGGGCGCCTAGGCAGGGCGAACCGACGACCCACGGGGTGGAGATCGATATTCATGGGTTGAAGTTGCCCCACCCTGAAAAAGACGGCATCGAAATCCAACTCAACGCCTGGGATTTCGGCGGGCAGGATGTCTACCGCGTCACGCACCAGTTCTTCTTCAGCCGCCGCTCGCTCTACCTGCTGGTCTGGGAGCCGCGCCGCGGCGTCCAGCAGGGTCAGGTCGAAGACTGGCTGAACATGATCCGCCTGCGGGTCGGCGACGATGCGCGCGTCATCATCGTCTCCACGCACTGCAAAACGGGCGAGCGCATCGCGCGCATCGACCAGCCCGTCTTCAAACAGCAATACGGCGACATGATCGTCGGCTTTCACGAAGTGGACAGCCTCGTCCCCGACTCCGCCACAGGCGAGATGGTCGGCATCGCCGAATTGAAAAAGATTATCGCCGAACACGCCTCAAAACTGGATCAAATGGGGATGGGATTCAACCGCGACTGGAAAGCCGCCCGCGACGAACTGCTTGCCCGCCCCGAACCGCGCATCTCTTTCGACGCCTTTAGCGGAGTCTGCGCCGCACGCGGCTTGAGCGGAATCGACACCGAGACCCTCGCCCACCTTATGCACGACCTCGGCTACATCGTCCACTACTCTGACGACGAAAAACTGCGCGACGATGTCATCCTCAAACCCGAATGGCTCACCAAAGCCATCGGCTTCGTCCTCGAAGACCGCAAGACCCAGGAGTTGGACGGCATTCTGCCCGATAATCGCTTGTTCCAAGTCTGGCACGATCATCCATTTGAAAATGAAGAACGCTACAAACCTGAACTTTACCCATTTTTCCTGCACTTGATGAAAAAGTACGATGTCATGTATCGCTTGCCTGATGATCGTAAAGCGAGTCTCGTCGCCCAGCATGTGCCACAGGTGCGCCCTGAACTTCCGTGGATTCCAGAACAAGAACCACCTAAAAACCAACGCCGCATTGGACTGGTCTGCTCGATGGAAGAAGACCCACCTGGCTTGGTTCCGTGGATGATCGTTCGCACACATGATTATGCCGTCGAACAAAACAACCACCGATTACATTGGCAAAAAGGGATGTTCCTGCGTCACGCACAGCACGGCGAAGCCATGCTCGAAAAACGCGGTAATGAATTTCACGTGTACACCCAGGGACAATGGCCCGAGTATCTAATGAACATCATGCAAAATACTCTCGAAAAATTGATCGCCGAGAGTTGGCCCGGCTTGAAAGACCGCTATCGCTTCATGGTTCCCTGCCCCGAAGTCATTGACGACCAACCGTGCAAAGGACGCTTCAACATTCACGCCTTGCGTCAATTTTTAGCGGAAGGCGATTCGTCAGTCCGTTGTCAGGAATGTTCCAAAAGGCATTCCATTGCCGAGCTTTTATTGGGCTTCGAAGAGCGCAGTGTTGATACTCAACTACGCGAGATCAACGAAAAGCTCGATGGCATGGATAGCCGAATCGCCAACTACTTCATGGCAACCATGCGCGCCATCGCCGACGAAGCCAAAAGCGGTCCACGCTTGTTCACCTTCCGCTCGCGGGATGCCGGGCTTTCACCAAAACAGATCTTCGCCCGCCCGATTTCCTTGCAACTCTGGTGTGAAGCCGAAGGATGTCAACATCCCATCATTGATAATGGGAAAGGCTTGTATTCCATTGACCAGCCGCATGATTGGGTGATGAAGATCGCGCCGTATGCAAACATGGCGTTGGAGATTTTGAAGACCGTTGCGCCTATCGCAGGTCCCGCAATCAATAGCTTCTTCGGGGCCAAAACAACTGAAAAGTTAGGTATCGCCGATCACTTGAGTTTGGCAAGCGCCGTTCTTGGAAAAGTGCCGGATGAGATCAAAACGCCGGACAAACCAATGCTGCAACGCGGCATGGTCAGCGAACCGGAGCGTTCCGGCATCCTCGCCCTGCATCGCCTGCTCAACGAACTCGACCCGAATCAAGAAAACCTTGGCTTGCATCGCGTCGCCACCTACACCGGTGATTACCGCTGGCTGTGTAAACGTCACTATGACGCCTATCAGCCAAATATCCCGGATGTGATCAATGGAAAGTAGAAACCAAAGAGACAGTCACCTGCGAGGTGACTGTCTCTTAAATTCCAGTTTTGTCTAAAATTTACTCCACGTACGCCCTCTCCACATTCTCCCAGGGAGAAACCACAAACTCAATCGCATTGTTCAGAATCAAAATGTGAACCGGCTCCGGCTCCACGAACTGCGCCCAAAACGTCCCATCGTTGATGGCGGCGTCCTTGCTGCTGATCAGGCTCACCTTCGTGTTGGCTAAGCCCGCATTGTAGAACGTACGGTCACAGACCCCATTGCCCCAATAAATATAATCATTGGCAGTCACCCACTCCGCCGAGGAATGAACCGAGGTCGCCTGCTCCGGCAAGGTGATGGTGGACACAAACGCATCGCTCCCTTCGCCGATCTGGGTGCGGATCACGTTCCCCTCGCGTTTGTGCAACACGGTAGACTTTTTCGTAATGATACTAACCGGGTCCATCGAGGTATTCGATGACCTTGCATCCACGATCATGTAACAGGGCGTGTTCGTGGCGTCGCGCACAAAAACAGACCACTCCGCTCGCACGCCGTTCACCAAACCGGATACGCGATAGGCGTTGAGCGCCAGGTAATACGATGGCTCATCACTATCGAGGCAGCGAACGGGAGTCAGCGAGAGGTTGGGCGGGATGCGCAGTTTTTGAATCAAATTGTCAATTTCAGATGACTTTACGCGGTACACCCAATAGACCGAGGGCGGGTCCATCTCAACTTTGAACTGCACGTGCGGTTGATCCTTCCCGAACGCGATCCTCAGCCCGGAATAGATCGTCATTTGAGAATACATGAATCGTTTCAGAATACTTCGCCCAAGCCGCCCAAACCTAGACAGTTTTTTTGATAATACGGGGTTCTCCATGAATAGACTCCAAAATTGATTTCAAGAATTATTTCTGAGAATGTAGTTAATCGTCTTTTGCAACGCGACAAATATAGTAAACTCAAATGAAGTATTGATTATTACACATTCGTGCGACTTTAGATGCGCCCCCTGTTGAATCCATACCTTTATGATGTCTATCAATAGATCTTTTCCAAAAGCCGCCACAGAGCACACCGAAACCACTGAGGAAAAGCTCTTCAACCTCTTCTTTCTCTGTGAACTCTGTGGCAAATATGACTTTTGCAAGAGATCCAATATCAAAAAATTGTCCTTCCCTCAAAAGGAGTTTATGAGCATCGCCCCCCTAACCCCGGATGACATCCTGAGGCTTTGGTCTCAAACCTATAACCGCGAAGGCAAGCCTGATTGGTCGCATATTTTCCCTTACTACCATGATGACATCGTCTTTCAAGACAGCATCCAGCGCGTGGAAGGCAAGGATAATTTCATCGCCCTATGCGACCGTCTGACAAAACGCTGCGAACAATTACGCATGGATATTTCGTCCATTGCCCAAACGAAGAATGAGATCTTCATGGAATGGAAGATGACCATGATCTTCAAGAAATTTCCCAGCACGCCCATGTTCGGCTGCACAAAACTCACCTTCGGCGAAGACAATCGCATCATCAAACAGCGCGACTATTACGACCTCTGGGGCGATATTTTCAATGAGATCCCCTGGTTCCATCGTCCCTACAGAAAATTCATGAGCAAATATTTTGGATAGACGGATCGCAAAATGAAACTTCCTGAAGAACTTCAATTTATCGAAAACGCAAGAAAGCCCCTCAAAACAACCACCGTCCGCCTGGACGGCAAAGTTTGCATTATCACCGGCGCAACCTCAGGCGTGGGGCGCGAAGCCGCAAAACGGATCGCCCGAGCCGGGGCGCATCTGGTGTTGGTGAATCGGAACGAAGAAAAAGCCGCCGCGCTCAAAGCGGAACTTGCGGCTCTTTCCAACGCCAAAGTTGATCTTGTCCATGCCGATTTTTCCAACCTCGACGACGTTCAACGCGCCGCCAGTCACATCCTTCATCACTTCCCGTCCATTCATATCCTCATCAACAATGCAGGCGTCCACATGACCACGCGCAGGCTGACCGTTGACGGTTTTGAAACCGCATTCGCCGTCAACCACCTTGCGTCCTTTCTGTTCACACACTTATTGCTCGAACGAATGATCGCCTCCGCTCCCGCCCGCATCATTCAGGTCAACTCTGAGGGGCATCGCTTTGGCGGATTAAAGTTGGATGATCTCACCTGGGAAAAACGCAGGTATAAAGGTCTGCAAGGCTATGGCGCATCCAAGGTCGCTCAATTGCTCACCGTTTGGGAATTAGCCGACCGGCTAAAAGACAGCGGCGTCACCATCAATGCAGTCCACCCCGGCGAGGTCGCCACGAATATCGGAATGAACAACGGCTTCCTGTATCGCTGGTATCAAACATATCTGCTCGCTCACATCCTGAAAGACCCAAAAATCTCCGGCGAAGCGCTCTACTACTTTGCCGCCGCCCCAGAATTAAGCGCAATCAGCGGAAAGTTCTTCAACCTGACCATCGAAGAAAAACCGGCAGCTCATGCGCTGGATCGGGCAACGGGCAAACGCATTTGGGATATCAGCGAAGAATTAACCGGCTTGCACCACAAGATGATGGGTAATACAGTTTCCACCGCGGTGGAAAACCCCGGCTTTACCGCCGCTTCATAAATAGCGAGATTTCCGTCATTGCGAGCCGCGTTCTTGTTTGGGGGGGGGGTGGGCGGCATCCATAGTCAGATAGGTGCACGGGGGGGTGTGGCGGAAGACACGCCCCGCAATGACGGGATGGTTTTTAGGAAGCACTCAACAACTATTTAATACCCACATGCGCAAACCACAAACGCCTCCCTTTGTTTTCAAGAATATTTACCCGTGGTTTCGATACATGTTGCTATTTGGGCGCAAACTCCATCAGGTCTTAATGGACCTGCAAATTGCGTTCAGCAAGCGCCCGGTTTCTTCTTCTGTTCTACCAGATGCCTATACTGCCTTCAACACGTCAACGGTTGACTCTGAAATAACTTTGCAGTGCCTGGAAGGTGAAATACCCGCCGACATCGAAGGCTCGCTGTTCATCTGTCAATGCCTGGGCTCGTCCGAAGCCTATATGGTCGGAGACACCAATATCATCCGCATCGATTTTGACGGCAACCAGCCACGCCTCACGAATCGTTTCATGTGGACACCAACCGCAGCGGCACGACACAAACTCAAAAATACCCGTCACCGCTTTGACTTTGTCGGGTTCATGTATCTCTCCCCCGGGCTGGGCATGTCTTCCTACACAGAAGGGCTATATCTCCTGCCCGATGGACGTTTAGCCGTAACCAGCGACGTAGACCGTCCGTGGGTCATTGAAAGAGATAGTCTTCAAGCCGTCACACCCGTTGGGCGAAGGGACGAATGGATGCCCATGCTGACGGATAACGCCGGAGAAGTGATGGGGAGCCTTTTCGCTGGCTACAACAATTCCCATGTCTTGTATACTGACCATGAAAAAGGGGAAGTTTTTTTGGTCAACTACCGGCTGAAGCCAAACAACAAAGAGCATCCGGTCAAGCTAATCCGCTGGGATGGCTATCATGATTTTGAATCGTGGATCGTCGTAGACAACAACGGTGCTGAGATCGAGATCAAGCAAAGCGTTCACGAATTGGTCTTTACCCATGATTACATCCTGCTCGCCGATACTGCCTTTGTAGCGGGCACGGAAATGTTCACTCCGTGGAAGAGCGCGAAACTACCTTACGACAAAACAGTTATTCATATTATTGATCGCCGCGAATTAACATCCGGCAAGAAAACTGTCAGGTCAAAACAAGTAGTGGTGGATAGCCCCTGCATCCACTTAATTCCAGAATACGAAAATCCGGATGACCAGATCACGGTATACATGCTCCATACACCCGCCACAAATACGGCAGAACTATTGCGCAGTTACGACCGCGATCTACACGGAAATCTATTTCCCAAACACCTGATCGGATATGGCACACTGCCCGTACTGGATCTGAGCAGTGTCGGCAAACACTCAATCGATGTTTCTCGATCCGAGGTAACAAAGTCAGAATACATTTCCGAAATGCCCTACTGTTGGGGACCCTATCTTTACACCTATATGGGACGGCAGATAAGACCGTTCCATGGGCAAGACCTATTTATTATGTTCAAAGGTTTTTCACGAGATATTTTGCCGCAGCGTATTTTTAATGCCTATAAAAATGCAGGCGCGCGCCAAGTGCCGCTTGAACAAATGGCGGGCGGTGAAGGAATTCATCACAACAACTCGATCTGCCGAATAACAACAAAAGATTTTGCCATTGCAGATGCCTATGTTTTTCCAGACCGGGTACTTTTATATACGATTGCAACCCTAGACTCAAAGAATCAGGGTGGGACAGGCTACGTCATTGCCGGAGTAGCTACAGATCAGGCTGCGGACGAACGCTCATCCGGACATGAGTATTGGATATTCAACGCCTCCAACCTGGCAAAGGGTCCCATTTGCAAGCTGGAGCATGAGTCTTTAAATAATTCAACTCTCTTTCACGCAATATACATCCCCAGAGCAATTGCAAAAGAATTAGACCAAAAGAAAACCTCATATCAGGTTCCAATCCGCGAAGATTACCCAATAGAAGAACTTGAAAAATGGAACGTCAGTGTATTGGAATGTTTTGAAGAAGTGATCTACCCGCTGTACGATCATTCTGAACCTGCAGCGACACGACGAGCAAAGGAAATAACCAGTCAACTGGCGGCGCAACGAACTCACAAAAAGTAGGGGTATCTTCCAAATGCCAACCATCCAAAAATCCCCCGCCCCAGCAAACGCCCTCATCCACAAATACACGTCCATGCCCGGAGCCTACACAGACTGTTACCTGGCCGAAATCCCCGCACAGGTATCCTTCTCTGATTACGCCTTCGCTTTCTACACCACACCCCTCTTCAAAGTGGAGCGCCTGATTCTCACTCTTACCGTGCGCAAGCCATCTACAGATGCACAGGCTCGCGAACTATCAGATACCAAGCGCAGCTCCTTCGCCGCGTGGACGGTCGAAGCCCGTGATGAGAATCAGTTCCTGATGTGTGACTTTGCAAACAGCACCCGCTCATGGCTAATGACTGTCCCCACCGAAAACGGCACACGTCTGTACTTCGGGTCGGCGGTCGTTCCGCATCGCATCGCCAAAGATGGCAAACCCTCGCTGGGATTTTTCTTCACAGCCTTGCTCGGCTTTCATAAAATCTACTCCATCCTGTTGCTATCCTCCACCCGCGCAAAATTATCCAATCGCAAATAACCCGATAAGCCCATTAATCACCCTTGTGCCTACGCGCAGAATTTACTCCTCCCCATACCAGATTAGGTTATATAATTTTGGTTCTTCAGGATTAAGTGGAGTGGAGACCCGCTTTACCACAGAGCACACAGAGAGCACGGAGATTTTAAAAGGTTATTCTCTGTGGACTCCGTGATCTCTGTGGTAAAAAAATGGGTGACCCCGCCAAATACCAGAGAGCCACGGAGTAATTATGACCGACACATCCGACGCCGCGCTTATCACCGCCACCCGCGCCAACCTGTGCGACTTTTTCCGTCACCTTGCGAAGAGCAACCACGCCGGATATTTCGAGAACGAACGTTTCATCCGCTGGCGCACGCAGATCGCCCATCCGGGAGTTACAAGTAACGCAATGTCGGCATCCTGGGCCCGATGACCGAAAAGCAGGAATTATTAGAAGTTGTGCAACCAAGATACCTAAAAGCAAATAAAGCTGAAAAGCAAAAAATGTTGGATGAATTTACAGCAACCACTGGCTATCATCGGAACATCAAGCGAAAAACCAAGTGCAAGTTCAAACCACCTTAAAGGAAAACCAAACCTCAAACCTGGCGAAGTGGTGCAGCGCTTGAGAAAATATGGGGTGGACAGATCTGCCCAAACGGCTGCAACCCTATTTGCCCGAGGCAATAAAAGTGCTGGAACGTTGCAAAGAAATCAATATCACAAAAGACACGAAAGAACTGCTCCTAAAAATTAGTTCAGCCAGCAGACCGTGCTGCGCCCGTTCGGAGTACGCATGGCTTGAGTACCACCAAGCCTGGCGGCCTGCTGAAGAACCTAATTCCAGTCCGCACCTTCACGGAATGGGATGAAGACAACCTGGGTTCATGGAAATTGACCTTGGCGGGGAACAAGAGGACTTCGGATATGACCGCTGGGAAACAGATCAAGAGTTTGCCATTCTGGAAAGCATCCATGATGATTTACGGCTCTATATCAACTTCTTTCAGCCGTCTTTCAAACTGATTGCCAAGGAACGCATTGGCAACAAGACCATCAAACGGAGATACAGCCACGACGCCTTACCAGCCTGTTCTGAACGCAAAGCTTTCTCGGCGGCGGCGCGGCTTATGAATTTGTACCTCAACATCCCGCACTCCGCCCTCGATTGACAAAAAACGCCAAACTTGGGAACTCCTTTGAGCAACGTTACCGTCATAGTAACATTTTATCGCGATGCATTACGGACCCTCAAACCTTTATTCGACGCGCAGTCCATGGGGTATCGCATCGGCGTCCTGCAATCCTCAGAGATGGGATTCGATAACTATAAACGGCTCGGCTTCCGCCACCTCTGCCAGATCGAAAATTTTTTCCTTCAAATACGATAGTCAATCAACGGTCTTTGACAGACTCTCAATAGGCTTTGCCAGCCCTGCCGCGCTATCCTGACTTCAACCCAAGGAGGCGCGGCATGAAAGTCATCTCGATCTTTCTGGCATTGATCAACTTCCTCGCAGGGGTTCTGCTCATCCTCTCCTGCATCTCGTCAAACGACACCCCCGCCTGGATCGCGTGGAAAACAGGCATGGGCGGCATGGGAGTCGCCTTCGGCATCCTCACCTTCAAGGACAGCGCCCGACCCGTCTCCCAGCGCAAAATGATCCTTTACGGATTAATACTCGTCACCGTCGGCGTATCCATCCTCGCGTACGGAATTCACTGGTCCGTCGTCAGCGGCGACCCCAAGAACACCGTCATGGTCGTCGGCGGCAGTTTCTTCCTCCACGGCTTCACATCGGCGCTTGGAATGGCAGGCGATTAACCAACCTTCTTTTTAATGGATGCATACCGTGAAACGAGATGCACCCACCAGGGGGATAATTTCGTTTTGACCTTCGCCCGCCTGATGACTTTTCGCATCTCATCCGGACCTTGGAACGGGTCCAGCGTCATGACAGACCGCCCCACCTCGAACGCTCCATGCGCATCCGAGCCGACTGTCCCGGCAATGCTGTGCTCCTCCGCAAACGCCTGCGCCCTGTGATTGAATCGCGGATCCATGCAGCGCGAGTTGAAGACCTCGATCGCGTCCACGAACGGGATAATCTCCAGCAGATCCGCCTCCCTCCACCCGCCCTTACGATGCGTATCATACGGGTGAGACACGCTGATAAATGCCCCCTGCTCCTTCAACCGTCGAATCGTCTCCAGCGGAGTCAACCCGGCGGGAATCTCTTCGCACACGAACGCCGCCAGGATTTCCCCTTTGGTCGTCATGATCTCCTCGCCCACAATGACCAACCCCGGGTCCAGAGCCTGAGCCGCGAGCGCTCCCGCAAGCGAGTTGTGGTCGGTCACCACCACGTGGTCCAATCCCCGCCTGCGCGCCGCGCGGACCAGATCCGCAGGCGTGGTCAGGGAATCTTTGGATGCGTTGGTGTGGCAGTGGAATTCGAGGGTTAATATTTTATCCATCACGCTTCAATACAGCGACAACTTTCCCGCGAATGTAGAAATCCTTTTTATAAGTGAGGTGAATATTCGCAGGGTTATGGGATTCGGGAAAAAGTCCATACTCGCCGTTCTTGAAAGAATACCTTTTTAAAGTTGCCTCACGGTCCACCTGTTTAATCTCTGCGGCAACGATATCGCCGGTCTCCGCCGCATCCTGTTTGACCACCAAGACATAATCCCGGTCTTCGATATTAATGGGCACGGCATTATTCATGCTATCGCCGTTGACTTTTAACAGGAAATACCGGTGGTTCTGGTTGATATTGATCTCAGACCCAGTTTTCAAATTGTATGTCTTATAAAACTGACCATGAATATTAAATCCATCTGACGCAGCTTTTTCATTGGAATCGTCCACAAACTCCACCGGCGACCCGGCAGGGATGCTACCAAGAACCGGAAACAACCCCATGCGGGACGATTGTGGCTTCGGTGTCGACCTGGTGCGGGGAGACGATGAAGTAGAAGCTGTGTAGCCCGGGGGGGGAGGAGGATAATTTTGTCGACTGGCTGTCAGGATGGCTCTGCTCATCTCATTCGCTATTCTGTCACACTCTTGCGCAAATGCCTGTTCAAAACTGTTGCTAGCTGCCATTTCAGTGACGATTTGATGACTCTTTTCCCAGTTAATGAGGGCTTCTTCAAGGTGCGTCTGCGACTGCCATTGAATGCAGCCATAAATCCAGCAGGAAACCGCCTTGGGAAGGGTGCGGTTATGAAAACTACTGATCGGCATCAGCAGGAGGGAAGCTGCCTCTTGAACGTCCCCCATCTTGTATGCGACAATCGCGCACTCAAGGTGAATTGCCGCTTGTTCATAGGCGTATTTATCGCCCCCGAAATCGTTCTTCATTCCATGAATATTCGTGCCAAGTTTTTTCAAGCGTTCGAGCAGATTCCATGCCTCTTCCTTCTTCAAGGCATTTCCATTCTCTGCTTCTAGCAGAGCGTTTCTCATCCGTTCAACATAGATTTCTGTAAATTCTCCCAGATAGTATTGTTCTTTTTTTTCCCGGCGTATCCAGCCCAGCCATTCAGCATAGGCATAATCGATCCAATTCCCGCAATTCGTTTTTACCTCATCCATGTTCTGCTCTCTTTTTATCCTTGGGGGTCTGCGCCGCGCCCATGGATTCCAATATCTGGGCTGTCCGCGCCATAACGATATTCCACAAATTCTTGGCGGTTGTCGCTTTATCATGTTTGCCGTTAGGGTCTATCTCCTGTAACGCTTGGGCAATGCTCCGCAGTAGGACTGCCTGAGCTTCCGCGCGTCCTCGTTCGCGGCTGGATATTTTCTCCGCCTCGCCCTGCGCCTGCATAATCTTTTCCACCCCCGATTGTTTCGCCAGCCACACTTCCAGCCTTTGTTTTTCTATCGCATCCAATTCCGGCGCTACATTGCCGATATTGATCCATAACAGCCGAGCGCCTGCCGCTTTTATCTTGTCTTGGTTTTTTGGCAGATCAAATTTCCCGCGCAAGTCAAACATGGGGTGAGTATCAAACAACGCAGGAGAGAGAAGTGTATCCATATCGTGGGCGGAGATGTGTTCCACAATGATTCCCTTGATAGCGCCTTCCACCGCACCCGTCCACGAACCGACTACGCCGTCCACGCCTACATCCCTATTGTACACAAGATCGTGAACGGATTTTCTCGAAAAGGGATAGGGGTTCTGAATGGTTCTCATGCCGGTTGCCTGGCTAGAAGGGTTAATAGAAAACCGAAATTCGACATTGGTTACTTTGACATCGATGCCATCACGCGTGGAGACCGTGATTTTATCGATCTTGCCCGAATACTCCTCGAGTGTGATCACGTCTTTTATCATCTCTCCGCGTTTGATTTTGTGCTCGCCCGCGCCGAGAATGCGCGCAGGAGCGAGCAGAGTCTCCATGACCACCACATTTCCCGGCTCGACGGTCAAAATCCCGGGTCCGCCGATTCGATCCAGAATATTAACTTCCCCAGGGCTGAGGTCTCTTCTCCCGCCGACAATTTTCAATGATGGGAATCCAAAACCAAACAAAGCACTCCATAAATGCTGTATGGCTTTGCCAAACGCGTGAACTTCGTAAATATTCTCCAAATATATGACTGCTCTAGTCAGGATGCCTCCGAAAATGCCGATGAAAATAAAAACAAACCCAGCAATTTGCCATATGTCGTT
This sequence comes from Candidatus Villigracilis adiacens, assembly GCA_016703605.1. GTDB lineage: Bacteria > Chloroflexota > Anaerolineae > Anaerolineales > Villigracilaceae > Villigracilis > Villigracilis adiacens. Next base: position 600,353 of record JADJBU010000022.1, read on the forward strand.
AGCTAAAAACCAACCAATTAATGAAACAATAAAGAGAGAAGCCAAAAAAATAACCAAACGCCAAAGCCCCGCTTTTTCTGATAAGAACCAGTTCGTCATCTCTTTAAAAATTTTATTCATGATGGTCGTCCATTTTCCCGGGGTTGTTGCCTTCTTTACCCGAATCATTCCTACCTGAATCATCTCTGTCGGCTTGCAGGTCTTTTCGATCAATCAGAAGCCACCTGTGCAAGCTATCGAGCATGTCAACAACTTCGCGCGAGGTCATGTCATTATCAGTTCCGTGGTGCGCAGCCGCAGTTTCCAATGCCTGGAAAACACGCAAAGCAAGCGCTTCATCTGTATGCGAACTTTGAAAGATACTCGATAATAGGTAGGTCATCTCTTGTTGGATCTGTGCACGGTTGCGGTTTTGGATGCGAACTGACTCAAGCTCGTGTTCGGCATTGATAAAGCTGACTTCTTTATTCCATTTCGCCTTCCAGTTTTCGACGATGCGGTTCTTGATGTCTTTATTCGACGGTTGAATATTAGTAAAACCGGCGGATTTGATCGTCACGCCCAAACTTCGCAGGGAATTGAAATTATGGTGAGTTAAGGAAATCGGAGGATACCTGAGTACTTCCTGAGAGGGAAGTACATCGCCCGGCTGAAACGGGACGCCATCCCTGCGCACACAATACTGAAATAAAACTATACCCTTTAATTTCATTTTTCTGGTGAACGTATCTTTTAGTTTTGTCAAGACATGAATGATTTGCCGTGCTGTATCCTGAGTGTCATTTTTATTTCCTCCCGAGCTCATATAAAGGTCGTCGTATGGAATTGCTAGGAGTTCGTTGCGGAACAAGTCTGCGGCGGTCTCAAGCGGAGACTCGTGCCAAGGAATGATTTTGCCTGTGGCGATGGAACGCGCTTTCGATGAAGCCGCATTAAAAACACGATCCTTGTAAAACTTATATGGCGTATCCAGGGCGGACAGGCTAGTCTCTGGAGCGGCGTAGGATCCTGTCACATTCCTGGCATAGGCTTCTAATATCGGGATATCGTGCGGGTCAAGTTCATGAACCTCGCGCAACGTCAGAGTCTCACTGACGGAATCTTCATCAAAAATCAGCCAGCTCCATTCCATGCCGCCAGACACGCCAACATAGCCGACGCAGATCGTTTCAGGATCACCACTCAAGCTGAAGGTGACTGAAACCTGGGCGGTGATTTGAATACCATTGCGAGTATATGCCGCAACTTCCATTCTGCGAGATTGAGGTCGCAGATCGATGGCGCCCGATATTTTTTGTCCTGCATCAAGAAATGCCACTCCCGGTCCTTTGACATCCACAAACTGAGTTTGTTTCTTTTTCTTCCACAATTTCTCGATGAAACTGCGCCGATACCCCTCCTCGTCCATACCTTCATCCACGATATTCCATGCTTCCGTATCTTTTTGCTGAGACAAGGACACCGCGCTGCTCAGGTCGACAAGAACAACGCCTCCATCTGCATCCTCCGTCTCGCCAGGACTCTCAATAATTTTCCCTTCTTTAATAAAAACAGCCAACGCCTGTTTTCCTTTGATAAACGAATTAAAACTGTTTCTCGCTTTCCAGCGTTCCTCCCAACGGGAAACAGGCAGGACAAATTGAGCTATGATAAAAATCGAGATAAAGCGGGTGATGACCGCCAGTGTGACCATATACCCAAACAGGGTCAATGCCTGTAACGAATATGGAAAGTATCCCAGGAAGACCTTGTCTTCGAATGCGCCTTGAGAGGGATCCGCAAATGCGAGTATGCCCAATGTATAAAGCGCGGAAACGGCCGTTTTTCCGCTAAAAAATGCGATGACAAGGAAGCTCACGATCCGATAGCCCGAATCTTGAGCAGGCGTGAAAAACTTCTTCCACCGATTCATGGCAACCCCTCATCACGCAGCCCCTGGATACCATTCAAAATTTCTCGCATGTATTTTTCAGTCGAATCCGATTTGACACCCGAAAATACCGTGCGGATAAAATACATCAGTTCGCTATCTTTTAGAAATGCCTCGCGTAAAGGTATATTCTTTTTCGATGAATTAACGGTCTGGATGTCTTCCAGGAAAAAATTATCCAATATCCGGCGGATATGTTCCTCAGACGCGGAAGACAACCGTTGGTAAAAGTCGGGCCAGGTATGGTAAAGCAGGCAAAGCGACATAACCGTTTCAGGCGGCACGCCAATCGCCGCAAATCTGCCCTTGTAAAAATCGGCAAACTTCCTTGCGCTCTTGATCAAACGCCTTGGGACAAGAACTTTTGGTATCTGGGGTATTTTGTCAATTTCGAACTGGATCTGGCTTTTGCCAATTGCATACCGCAACAAAGCCTCAATGGTCTTGCGATCCGTCGCGGGTGATAGCGACAGGTGATATTGCTCCGGAATGATCTTGTCGAGATAGCTGTATCCGTCCACGCCGGTATCCTGGTATTTTTTATTGATGTATCCTGCCACCACGTCCGAATCCACCGCAAAAAGCCAGGTGCAGTTGGGGGCATTAAAGAAGACTTTTACTGACTCAAGCAGTCGCACCACGTTTTCCGGCGAGCAACGGTCAAGATTGTCCACACAGATCAAGATACGCCTGCCTCCCTGGGTCTGAACTGCGCATTCGACAAGTTTTTTGAATGCCTGTTCGGTTTGCTCGATCTCATCCGCCTGGCGTTCCCATTGTTCAAGGATGGCTTTATAAGACTGATCGTCCCTGGAGGACAATTTGTCGTAAACGTCCCCAATCTGACTCGGTCCCACCTTAAAGGGGCTTAACAAACCGTCGGCAATTGCGATGCCCGCTGCTGCCACTGCGCGTTTGGCAATAAGTTTCCAAACGTCTGGAAGGTCCCCGTCGCCTGTCAATTTTTTGAGATGAACAATAATGGGAATCAACAATCCATCGCCCGACTCGTATTTCCAGGCATCGATATCGGCAATGCAAAAACCCCGCCCAGCAAGTTCCGCGTTATACCGTTTCAGCATGTTCTTCAAACTTGTTTTGCCGGTTCCCCATCCGCCGTAAACCCCCACCACGTTCGGGCAATCCGCCTCGCTCAACCGTTTTAGAATATTCTGTGCCAGGTGGCGACGCCCAAGGACATCTCGGGTCTCGATTTCTTCGATTGATTCGCCAATTGGATCATGAATACTATATTTCCCTGAATTGACCTGATCTTGATTCGCCATAGAAACCTCCCAATCCCGAATTACAAAATTTATTATACTTCCATCATGATTGCTGTCAAGAAAATGGCGGATAATTAAAGGTTAACCCCGATTTGCGCCGTTGAATAAGAGTGCAACGGCAAACGCGCAAATTTTCCGCCGAGCCGCGAAATTTCCCCTCCACTTTATCCAATTTTGATTTAGAATCCTGCGGACAATGAGACAAGTTTTCGACGGCATCGCTTCCTTTCTGCAAACGCCCTTTGGCGCTCTTTTTATAACGGCTGCCGTTTTTCATGGGATTCTGTTCGGGCTGGGGCTGGATTACACCAATGTCTTCGTGCTTGCCGCGGCAGGCTTTATCCTGATCGTGGACATTGTCGCCGCGAACTACATCCTCGACCGGCTGGTTTATTTCTTCTCGCAGTTCGTCCTGCCTGTGCAGACCCCCGAAGACCGGCAGGAGATCCACACCCGGGTCAGCGCCTTCGACGGCAAGCGCGGACCGACCCTCTTCGTCAAGAACGGACGGCTGATTAAGCACGATGGGGAGACGAAGAAAAAAGGTCCCGGCGTGATCGTGCTCGACACCGCCAGCGCGGTCGTCTTGCAAACCGAGACGGAGATCATCGGCGCGGCTGGACCCGGCGTCCGCTTCACCCGCGGCAGGGAATCGATCACCCGCGAAGAAGGCGTGGACTTGCGGGCACAGTGGCAGTTCATCGGTCCGCTGGCAACCGACCAGCCTTTCATCAACCCGACCTCGCTCTCGACCCCTTCAAAGGAAGGCGACGCTCAAAGCCGCCGCTACCAGCAAACGGTGGGTCTGACCCGTGATGGGTTTGAAGTCTCCCCAACCATCAGCATCAAATTCCGCATCAAACAACCGGCGGAAAAAACCGCCTCTGAAAGCGGCGTGACCTCACAGTACGGCTACGACGCGCAGGCGGTCTTGAATGCGGTCACCCGCGAAGTGATCGAACTTGGGACGGTGGACAACAAACGCATCCGCATGGAATGGCACCGGCTGCCTGCGCACCTGGTGGTAAACCTGTGGCGCGAGTACGTGCGCAAATTCAAACTGGAAGACCTGTTCAAAGCCGAGGGCATCAGCGGCTTGCAGACCATCGAAGAGATGATCGCCCGGCGGATGCAGCGCCCCCTGGTGGTGGCGTTGGACGATACCGGGCTCCCCGAGACCAGCGAAGCCCTGCCCAGCCTCGAACACGAACAACTCGAAGCGCGCGGATTGGAAGTGCTGGCTGTGCGGATTCACAACGTCCTGTTCGAAAAAAGCATTGAGGAACAGATCGTCAAAAATTGGAGCGCCGAATGGATGAAGATCGCGCGGCGCGAAGAAGACCTGCTGAACGAGCGCGAGAAATTGATCGAGACCGCCGCGCACAATGAAGCCGTCAAGAACTTTGCGCGTCTTGCGGCTCAGAAATTTACAAACCCCATCGCCCCGACGCAGGATATCTTCGCCACCCTGCAAAACCTGATCGAACCTGTGCGCGAGACGATCCTGATCGAAAGCCGCGCCAACAACCAGATGGAAGCGGAGATCAAAAGACTGGATGAAATCTGGAAGTGGCTGCTCGTCAGCAAACTGGACACCGCCATGCACCGCGATGAGGACAAGCAATGAAGCGCGTCCGCATCCAACGCGACCAGGTCTTTCCGCGCCTCTTCGGGCTGGGCGAAGACAGCGTGGACTACCGCAACCGAATGCGCTCCTACGCCGGGTTCGCCGCCTGGGCGGTACTGAGCGGGTTGACCCTGGCGGCATTCATCTTCCTTGCGGCAACTGATATTCAACGCCTTGCCGTCGCAGGGTTGAGTTTTTTCAAATACCTGCCGCTCTTCGCCGTCATCTACGCCCTCGCGCGGACAAAAGCCGCCCATTACCTGGCGGATGTCTTCGAACTGGACGACGAATCCGTCGCCTACAATTTCATCGAAGATGTGGCCTTCGGGCAGGGACACGAACTGATCACCATTCACGAAGGAAAGATTTCAGAAGAAGACGAACGCTCACCGCTCATCCTCATCGGCGGACCCGGGTTTGTGCAGGTCAACCTCGACAGCGTGGCATTACTCGAACGGGTGGACGGAATCCCCGAGATCATCGAACCGCGCGCCAAACCCTGGAAGCTGGGGCGCTTCGAACGCATCCGCGAGATCGGCAAATACGACGAGGTCGGCAAACGCGAATACGCCATCATCAACTTAAGAGACCAGTTCGTGCGCGGGCTGGCCGTCAAGTCGCGCACCAAGGACGGCATCCCCATCGAAGCGCAGGATGTCAAGGTCATGTTCAGCATCCGGCGCAAACCGAAGGAAACCGCGCCGGAAAACGACCCGTATCATTACGACGAAAAAGCCGTCTACTCCCTCGTCTACAACCAGGTCATCATCACCCCGCCGCCGGCGAAAGTTTCGGGCATATCCTTCCCATGGGATACGACCGTCCTGCCGCTCGTCACCGGCGAACTGGAAAACATCATCACCAGCCGCAACCTGAGCGAAATCCTCGCCAGCATCAGCCGCCGCGAACTCGACGACCTGAGCCTGAACGAAGCCACCAACAAACAGATGCGCATCGAAATGACCAGCGAGCAGACCGTCGCCAGCCAGCCGGGCGCATCCCGCGCGCCAAACTTCCTGACGCGCTCGAAGATCACCGCCCACTTCTTCAGCGACGAATTCAAAGCCAAAGCCGAAGCCCTCGGAGTCGCCATTCACTGGATCGACATCGGCACATGGTCGCTGCCCAACGAAATCATCCTCGACGAACTCAAAGCCGCCTGGAAATTAATGGGCGATAACACCCGCCGCCGCGCCGGGGTGGACCGGTCTGCCAAACAGCACGAGATGAAGGAATTGATGGAGCTCGTCAACAACGTCATCGTCTCCAACTACAGCCGCTCGAGCGGTTCCTCCGGCAGCCGCAAATTCTCCGAAAAAGATTACATCGAACTCGCCAAACTCATGGACGACAACCCCGAGATCGCCTTCAGCCCCCTCATGCAGCAGCGTTATACGCAAAACGTCTCGAGCAAACGCGACGCCCAATCCATCGCCAACGACATCCTCAAAGCCTTCCGCAAGGAACTCATCGCCGCCCGCGAACTGATCGAAAAGGAAAACCGCTCCTCCATAGACAAACAGGCAGAGATCGCCCGGGTGGACAAAGCCCTGCGCGATATCGACCATCACGTCTTCCACTACATCAAGCGACCCTCACCATGAAACATCCCCACTTCCAACTCTCCGCCGAAATTGCGCGCGCGCTTAAAATGGGTTCGCCCATCGTTGCGCTCGAATCCACCGTCATCACCCACGGGCTGCCCCAGCCGCAAAACCTCAACCTTGCGCGGGATATGGAAAAGCAGGTCCGCAACGCGGATTCGATTCCCGCCACCGTTGCCTTATTGGACGGAAAGATCCGCCTCGGTCTCTCAGACGAGGAACTGGTCCGGCTTTCTGAATCAGAATCCACGCTCAAAGTGAGTCACCGCGACTTCGCCACCGCCATCGTCAAAAAAGTAAACGGCGGCACCACCGTCGCCGGGACGATGCTCGCCGCGCACATGAGCGGCATCAAAGTCTTCGCCACTGGCGGAATCGGCGGCGTACACAAAGAATCTCCCTTCGATATTTCCACCGACCTGAAAGCATTAGCCGAAACCCCCATGATCGTGGTCTGCGCCGGGGCGAAAGCGATTTTGGATTTGCCCGCCACGCTCGAATATCTCGAAACAATGGGCGTCCCCGTCGTCGGCTGCCAGACCGATGAATTCCCCGCCTTCTACTCCCGCGAAAGCGGACTCAACGTCAGCGCCCGGCTGGATTCTCCAAAAGAGATCGCCGAGTTTGCCAAAGCGCATTGGAGCCTCGGTCTGCGCAGCGCCATCCTCGTGACAAACCCGGTTCCAGAAACTGATTCCATCCCCGCGTCCGAGATGGAACCGTTTATTTCCAAAGCGTCGAATGAAGCGCAGGAGAAGGGAATCCACGGGCAGGCGTTGACTCCGTTTTTATTGAGTCGCATCAGCGAATTGACCAAGGGCAGGTCGCTCAAAGCCAACCTTGCTTTATTGCTGAACAATGCCCGCCTCGCCGGTGAGATCGCGAAGGAAATGGTTGTAAGGAATAAGGAGTGGGCGATTTAGGGGTCGGGAATGGGGATAGTAAATTGGGAATTGAGTTGCCCCGCGTGGTAAATGATCGCGGGGGCTTTTTATTCACTCACACCCGCCAACTTCTCGTCGATCGCTTTTAACACCGCGTCCACACTTTCAAAGGTGACCGGTCCGCCCATTTGCACGCCCAGCGCCGACACGTAAACGCCGTGCTGTTGAAGGATGAAGCAGTTCGTCAGCATTACATGCTCGATCTCGCGCGTTACGCATTTGTATGCGAACGGGTCGGCAGGTGTGGCGGGGGCAAAGGTCGCTTCGGCGGGAGTCTGCCATTCAGGCACGAACATATAATCGCTGTATTCTTCAAAGCCCGCCTTTGCCGCCGTTTCATCGGTATATACGATCAACTGCTGTTCCAGCGCCGGGTCGGTGGGATCGTTGCCATAGGCAAACGCCACGTTGTACAACTCCCCGCCCCAATCCGTTGCGGTGGACTGCTTGAAAATGATCCACTCCCGCGGAATATCCGCCTCCCCCACCATCAACGCGCGCATCTCCGGCGGCACGCTGGCGGAACAGCCCGTCAGTAATATGCCCAGCAACATAAACAAAATAATTTTTGTAACTGCCCAGCCTGTCATTTCGACGAGCGCCAGCGAGGAGAAATCTTGCGTAACATCGAGAAAGATTTCTCGTGGCGCCTCGCGCCACTCGAAATGACGAGTCAAAAATGCAAACAAGGCTGAGTAGTTACTAATTTTTAAATTTTTCATTTCTTCACTCATCACTTACCACTCGTTTCTCGTAACTCACCCCTCATTACTGCCTTTCAATAAATCCAGCACCAAATTTTCCGGCACCTGCACCGCCACCAACTCGCCTTTCACTGTGATCACACCATTCACTTGAATCCATTCTTCGACCACCACTTTGCGCCCCTTCACCTCCTTCACCCGCGCGCGGACTTCGAGAATCGGTCCCATGGGCGTGGGCTTGAGATAATCCACATGCAATGAAGCAGTGAGATAACGAAGCGGAGGTTCTGTATCCATCGGACGGTTCTCGGCGCGATAGCCCGCCGCCGCCGCCGTCCCCGTGCCGTGACAGTCAATCAGCGAAGCCAGCAAGCCGCCATAGATGTAGCCGGGGATGGCAGTGTGATACGGTTTGGGTTGGAAGCGGCAGACGGATTCGTCCGCGTCCCAGTAGCTTTTGATCTGATGACCGAGGTCGTTGAGTCTTCCGCATCCGTAACAGTGCGAGAGGTGGTCGGGGTAGAAATCTTGAAAAGCGGGGGTGGTCATGGAGGTTCCTTTGAATGAGGGAATGAGTAACTGATATTACGCGGAGAGTGAGAAATACGCGATACGTAATTCGTAAACTACATATCGCGTATCAAGGCGTCGAAGTCGGCGATGTAGTGATGGTCAAATCCGGCGTGCCGGTAGCTGCCGGCGTCAGGTTGTCTAACACCGTAAAACGCCCGACAACCTTCCATTCATAGCCCATAAAAATTTGAACTTCATACTGCCCCGCCAGCCAGCCGCCGATGGGAGTGGAACATTCCGTAAAGCCGCCGATGCCGCCGGTTCCCCACTCATCGCGCCAGGGTTCGGTCTCGTAACAGACCAGTTCCCCGCTGCGATACCAGAGCGAAGTCCACTGCACGCCGGGGACGGTGTTGTTGTAGTCGAAGCCGCCGTACATGATTTGGATGGGAAGGTCGAACACGGTCTTCGGGTTGACGGGGTTGACCCCGTCGAACTCGGTGGAAAACTGAATGGACGTAAAAACCGCATCGGGGTTCGGCGTCACAGGTCCGGCAAACAGGGCTTCGATGGCAACCGGCAGGAAGGGCGTCAGCGTTGCCGTGGGCGTGTCCGAAAAAAGCGGTGTGACGGTCAGCGTCGGCGTCAGGGTAATGGTCGGCGATAAAGTGATCGTCGGCGTTTGGGTGATGGTGGGGGTCAACGAGGGCGTGGCGGAGGGCGGAAAGACCCGGTAAATGGTCTGCTCGCCCCCGGTCGGGAACCAAAACGCCAGCCCGATCAAAAGAAAGGCAAAGAAGACCAGCCTCCATGCCGTGGCGTTATACCTTCGGCGCAAACTATAAAAAGAAATCTTCCGCGCGGCTTGCATACTGCGAATCGCGCCGCGAAAAGACAGGAACGCCCCCACAACTGCAAACAAGGCAAGGACGATCACGCCCGCACGTATATCCATGCCAAAATTATAGCATGTGGGCTTCGGCGGTTCTCCAAAGTCGGGAGATGCCGCCACGGCGTCACTGCGCCGCTTTGGAGACGGGAGCATTCAAATGTTGTAGATTCGCCTGAAAAGGGGGGGGGGGGCGGAGGCCGGCGGGCCGGGGGGGGGGGCCTTGACTGGCAACGACGTTCCCGACTTTGGAACGGGGCGGGGGTGTGGTGAACGAGGATTGACCCATGACCAACGAACGGTGACCCAACCAACGAAATCATTCTCCTCAAACTGGGCGGATCACTCATCACCGAAAAGGACAGGGACTACACCCCAAGGCTGGACAAACTAAGGGAGCTTGCCCTGGAGATAAAAGCGGCTCTGGACTCCGCTCGGGGCTTGTCCCTGATTCTCGGGCATGGTTCCGGCTCGTTCGGACACGTCGCTGCCAAAAAGCATGGGACGCGCAACGGCGTGCAAACGAAGGAACAATGGCTGGGCTTTGCCGAAGTCCGCTTCCAGGCGGCGGAGTTGAACCGTTACGTCCTCCAGTCGCTGCTTGAAGCGGGGATTCCCGCCCTGCCCTTCCCGCCGTCTGCTTCGATGATCTCGAAGGATCGCAAAGTTGTCCACCACAATATCGAAACGATTCGGCGCGCCCTGTCTGCGGGACTGCTGCCTGTGGTGCAGGGCGATGTGGCGTTCGACGAATCATTGGGCGGGACGATCCTCTCCACCGAGGATGTCTTTACCTTCCTCGTCGAGCAGTTCCCCGTCTCGCGGATTCTGCTTGCGGGCATCGAAGCCGGGGTGTGGGAAGACTTCCCGGCGAGGACCAGGCTTGTGAAGCAGATTCAAGCCGCTGACTACGAAGCGAAGCGGAGCGGCATCCAGGGTTCGGCGAGCACCGACGTCACCGGGGGGATGAAAGCCAAGGTGGAGGAAATGCTGTCCCTCATCCAAAAGAATAAAGGGCTGACTGCGCAAATCTTTGCGGCAGAAGAACATGGCTTGCTCACCCGCGCCCTGCAAGGCGGGAATGTAGGCACTCTTTTGACGGCATAAGTGACAAATTACTCTTGCAATTTTTGAAATTTACCGGATAATTGGGATTAAGTAAATTATATATAATTTTCAAGGAGAACCCATGGCAACCAAAGGCAAGTCTGCTAAGAAGGGCGCGAAGGCTGCGCCCAAAAAAGTTGTGAAGAAGGCAGTCAAGAAGGCAGTGAAGAAGGCTGCGCCGAAGCCCAGCAACGCATTCCAGCCGACCAAGATCAAATTGCTTCGCCCTGTTCCCTCCGACATAGATATTGCGCAAGCCGGGAAGTTGAAGCCGATCTCTCAGATCGCAGCGGAACTCGGAATCCGCGAGAACGAACTGGAACTGTTTGGGCCGTACAAAGCCAAGATCAAACTTGAAATTTTGGAGCGCCTCAAGAGCAAACCGAACGGCATTTATGTGGATGTGACCGCCATCACCCCGACCCCGCTCGGCGAAGGCAAGACCACCACCACGGTGGGTCTTTCGCAGGCGCTCGGCTCGCACCTCGGCAAGAAGGTCATCACCGCCATCCGCCAGCCTTCAATGGGACCGACCTTCGGCATCAAGGGCGGCGCGGCGGGCGGCGGGTATTCGCAGATCATCCCGATGGAAGATTTCAACCTGCATCTGACAGGCGATATCCACGCCATCACCGCCTCGCATAACCTTGTCGCCGCCGCAATGGATACGCGTATCATGCACGAGAAGGAGCAGGACGACGAGAAACTCTTCAACGCGCTCTGCCCTGCCAATAAAAAAGGCGAACGCAGGTTCTCCCCCGCCATGCTGCGCCGCTTGAAGAAACTCGGCATTAAAAAGACCAACCCCAACGACCTGACTCCCGAAGAACGCGCCCGCTTCGCCCGTCTCGACATTGACGAGAAGACCATCACCTGGCGCCGCGTCGTGGACATCAACGACCGGATGCTGCGCGAAGTGGAAGTGGGACGCGGCAAGGATGAAGCCGGTCACGCGCATATGTCTGGTTACGACATCACCGTCGCCTCGGAGATCATGGCGATCCTCGCCCTGACCACCAGCCTCGAAGATATGCGCGAACGCTTCAGCCGCATGGTTGTCGCCACGAATAAACGCGGCGAAGCCGTCACCGCTGAGGACCTGGGCGTGGCTGGCGCGGTAACCGTGTTGATGAAGGACGCCATCAAGCCGAACCTGATGCAAACGCTGGAAGGCACGCCCGCCACGGTCCACGCGGGTCCATTTGCCAACATCGCCCACGGACAATCCTCCATCATCGCCGACAAAATCGCGCTCAAACTGGTCGGCAAGAACGGGTTTGTCGTCACCGAATCCGGCTTCGGCGCAGACATCGGCATGGAGAAATTCTTCAACATCAAGTGCCGCTATTCCGGCTTGACCCCGCAGGTGGTGGTGATGGTCGCCACCGTCCGCGCGCTCAAGATGCATGGCGGCGGACCGAAGGTTGTGGCGGGTAAACCGCTCGCCACCGAATATGTGGAGGAGAATCTTGACCTGCTCAAGGCGGGTCTCCCCAACCTTGAACGGCATATTCAGAACGCGCTCAAATTCGGCGTAAAGGTCGTTGTGGCGGTCAATTCCTTTGCAACGGATACCAAAGCCGAGGTGGAAATGATCCGCGAGGCTGCGTTCAAGATGGGCGCAATGGACGCGGTTGTCTCGACCCACTGGGCAGACGGCGGCAAGGGCGCAAAGGCGCTGGCAGAAGCGGTGGTGAGGGCGGCAAAACAGCCCAGCCAATTCAAGTTCCTGTACCCACTGGATTATTCGATCAAGAACAAGATCGAAGATATCGCCGTGAAGATCTACCGCGCCGACGGCGTGGATTACACCCCCGAAGCCGAGGAACAGATCGAACGCTACACCCGCCTCGGTTTCGACAAACTGCCGATCTGCATGGCGAAGACCCATCTCTCGTTCAGTACGGATGCCGCCAAGAAGGGCGCGCCGACGGGCTTCCGCATCACCGTGCGCGAGATCCGCGCCAGCGCCGGAGCGGGCTTCCTCTACCCCATCCTCGGCGACATGCGCACCATGCCCGGTCTGCCCACCCGCCCGTCGTTCTACGACGTGGACCTCGATATGAAGACCGGCAAAGTCGTCGGTTTGTTCTAACCGGTTTCACCCTAAGATTTCTGTAGGTCACGCTAAAGCGTGACCTACTGTTTCAGTACCCATAGGCTATGGGATTATCCCCATTCCCTGAATATAATCGCGCACATGAATTCCCATTCCCTGACCCTCTCTGAACAACGCGAACTGATCAAAAGCGGACAGACCAGCGCCTCGGAACTCGCCGCGGCTTGTTACCGTCAAATTGAGCGGCTCAACCCGACGCTGAACGCCTTCATCACGGTCATTCCGCCTTCAGACGAGGAGCCGCAGGGAAAGGGACATTTGATGGGAATACCGATTGCGGTCAAGGACTTGTTCGATACAAAAGGGGTCCGCACCACGGGCGGGTCGAAATTCTTTTCAGAAAACATCCCAGCCGAAGACGCCTTTGTGGTGGAAAGAATCAAGGACTCCGGCGCAACCATCATCGGCAAGACCAACACGCACGAGATCGCGCTGGGCGTGACGAATAACAACCCGCATTTTGGCGCGTGCCTGAATCCGTGGGACACAACCCGCACCCCCGGCGGCTCCTCCGGCGGCAGCGCAGTGGCTGTGGCGACGGGGATGGCATCCGCCGCGATTGGGACAGACACCGGCGGTTCGATCCGCATCCCGGCGGCATTGTGCGGCGTGGTGGGGCTGAAACCCACCTATGGGCGAATCAGCCTGCGCGGCGTACTGCCCCTCTCGTGGAATCTCGATCATGCCGGTCCGATCACGAACCGCGTCGAAGATGCCGCGATCATGCTGCAAGTGATGGGCGGATACGACAGCGGCGACCCATCCTCGTTCAAGACCCTGCCCGGCGACTTTTCAAGTCACATGCGCGACTCGATCCGCGACCGGAAGGTGGCATTGGCCGTCGGTCGTTTTGTCGAAGAAGTTACAGACCCCGAGATTCTTTCGGCAGTCCGTAAAACTGCGGATGTATTTGCCGACCAGGGCGCGGCTGTCACTGAGGTTGACATGGACTTCCTGCGCGAAGCGGCGCTCGCCAATGCCGTGATGACCCAGGCAGACGCGGCGGCATTCCACCGCGAACGGCTCGAAGAACACCCCGATTGGTTCGGCGCGGATGTCCGTCAGCGGCTGGAGACGGGGGCAGGATTCAGTTCGAGCGAGTACGCGCTTGCGAGGCGCGCCCAGGCTGAGGTCCGGCGGCGATGCGACAATCTATTCGAAGAGTACGATGCCCTGATCCTGCCGACCACGCCGATAGCGGCTCCCATCCTTGAGGGTGAGAATGCCGTCGAGCGCGCCCGCCTGTTGACCCGCTTCACATCGCCCTTCAATTTGACCGGGCTCCCGGCGCTGTCGCTGCCCTGCGGCTTCACTTCGGAGGGTCTGCCCATCGGCTTGCAGGTCGTCACCCGCGCATGGAATGAATCCGGCGCGCTGCGGATGGGATACGCCCATCAAACTGCGACGGAGTGGCACAAGATGAAACCCGGCATCGCTGAATTGAACGAAGCGGTCACGGAAAAAACGCGATAACGCCGCATCACATTACGATATACTTTGCTCCCGGAAGGTTTGGCTTTCCGGGATTTTTTTATCAGAAGGTGATCTATCATGAAAAGGGCAACCCTGATCGCTTGGACGGTTTTGCGCCTGCCTATGCTGGCGTTGGTTTTATATCTGGCGAGGTTTTCATTGCTGGATCTTTGGGAGCAGACCCTCGGGCTGGAGCATACGGCGGCCTATGCGGTCTATCTTCTGAGCACATTCCAAACGCGCATCCTGCTTTATCTGGGCGGCGCGGCGGCGTTGGGAATCATCCTCATGGCATCCACGAGGCTGGCGCAGAACGATAAGGGAGGATACGTTCTTCGGGTCGCGGGGGTTTTTCTGCTTGTCCTTGTTTCATCGGCTTACCTGCTGATCGTCTCAAACGCATTGCCCCGCGCGCTGATCGTCGCCGCTCTCTTCGCGCTCAACGCCCTCCCGGTTGGATGGCTCTCGAACAGAACGGGATCAACGAAAGGGATCGGCGCCTTCCTGCTCGCAGGAGCGGGACTGGTGGAAGCAGTGATCCCGCAAATTTATTTTCACTGGCTGGGAGACCGGCTTCAAATTGAAAAGCGCTGGATGAAATTCTCCCCTCTTGCGGGGGTCCTGGTCGCCCCGTTGTTCTGGATTTTCATCCTCACCCCGGTTGACAATCAGCGGATCATCTCCCTCGGTTCGAGACTCCACCCCGAGCCTGCCGTGGAAAAATTTGCCGATGGAGACTACAACTGGATCGAGTTCAACCCGGCGCGGCGCGAACTGTACGTGGTCGGGCTGGACACAAACTTCATCCTCGCCCATGATGCGGACAATCTCGACGCGCCCCCCCGCAGGTCGAAAACGCCCATCGATAAATCTCAAAGTTTTGCCTTCAACCCGGAACGGCAGGAAATCTACATTTACAACAACATTTCACGCGAACTTCTCTACTTCGACGCCGTCGAACTAAAGGTTCTGCGGGTCGTTCAACTCCCGGGCATGGCAACCGGCGATGTCTGGATCGCATGGAACCGCCTTACAGACGCGATCATTATCTCCTCCGAAACCGACAGGACGGACGGCGAGTCGTTTATCATGCTGGACCGGGAAAGCGGGGAAACCCTGGCAACGCTCTCCCCTCCCCTGATTCCGACCGCCTTCATACTATTCCACCCGAATGAGCCGGTACTATATTTCAACTCATTCCGCGACACCTACCTCGTGGCATGGAACATGCGGGAATACAAAATTGACGTGGAAACCAAAACCCAACCCCGGACAGACCGGATGGCTTACATTCCCCATAACGATGAGATCATGGTTGCGTCGTCCCTGGAAGGCGCCGTCCTGCGCTACGACGCGGCGTCTCTCGAGTTCAGGGGGAAAATAAAAACCAGCCCCGGCGACCGGACACTGGCTTTCGACCCCAAACGAAATTTATTGTTGACGGGCAATTTCATAGACAACCGCGTGCGGGTCGTGGACCTGAACACCCATGAGATCGTGGAAACCTATTACCTGGGCCCGTGGATCCGCACCATCACGCTCGACACGGAAAACGGGGTGGCGTATGTCTCCTCCATCCGCGGGTTGTTCAAACTGACCTACGCCCAACCCTAGCGGCGAGACTCCGGCTACGATCTGGCGGCGTATTTATCGATGATGCGCAGGAACACTTCCTTATCTTCGGGAAGGATCTCCACCAGTTCGAACCCCACCTGGAAAAGGTTGGGCTGAATCTTGTCCATTTCACACCACTTGCTTTTGGCGATGAAAACGATATAGGGCATGGTGCCCAGGTCGGGCGTAAGTTCGATACGGAGGTAATACTCTTTGCCGACCGGCTGCGGACCGACGGTCTCCAGCCGAAAGCCTGTCTTACTCACCTCCACCATATGACCGTAGATTGCGCCCGTATCGTCTTCAAGGACGCGCAGGTACATGTTGAATTTCTTCCGCGGCACGGTTCGTTTCTCGGGCATCATCGTCTCCTATTCATCAAGGAAGGTTCCCAAAAATTTTACGAATCCTAACACGGCACATTCACAGGGGACATGTGCCTTTTGTACTGGTTTACAAGAACGTTTCCTAAGTCTTAAACCAAAGGCAATTTGCCACAGAGAACGCAGAGTTTACGGTGAAACTCGTTTCAAGCATGTGCAAGCAATGCTTACGCAAAATAATTCTTTTTCGCTAGTCTGGTTTAAAAACTGATGTTACGCACCGCGTAAGGTGGGCTCTTAAAAAACCCCGTGGTAAAAAGAGTTAACTACTCAGCCAATTCACTACCCTGTCTTGTCATTTCGAGTGGCGCGAGGCGCCACGAGAAATCCTTCTCAATATTGCGCTGGATTTCTCCTCGCTGGCGCTCGTCGAAATGACAGGCTGAGCAGTTACAAAAAGAGTTAAGAAACATTCTCTCAGAGATTCTTCGCTTCGATCAGGATGACATCGCGTAAGGTGAGTTAAAAAATTGCGTAGATTGGCGTAGATGAGTGGATTCGATCTGGTCTTGCGTAAGTCCTATCAAGAATATTCTGTGGCAAAAAGAGTTAAGAAACAGCCTCCAGGGACTAAAACTCAAACAGGTCGTTTTTCCTTTGGAACCCATCGGTAACAGGCGGGTATGCCTGCATAAAATCCTCGCGTTCGCCAAACACCTTCGTAACAAACCCCATCAGCCCGCGCCGCATTTGGATGCCTCCCTGCGAAGCGTGCTGCTCGCCCGCCTTACGCTTTATGTCGGATACCGAACGAATATTCAACCGCACATGCACAGGGAAATCCACTTCAGCGAGTTCCTTCAAATTGATATCGCCATTGCGCCCCCACTTGGTCGGGTCCTTGCCGAACAAAGGCATCAGGCGGGTCATCGCGCGTAAAAATCCGCGCGGAAAAACCTGGAAATACAAAGCCTGCGGTTTAAAACCTTCGCCATGTTCCGGGTAGAAGGTTTCATCGTCCGCATTCGCAAAGGCAAGCACCGTCGCCTTGTGGATGTGAATATGATCAGGATGTTTATACCCGCCGATCGGGTCAAAGGTAATCACTACATCCGGCTTGATCGCGCGGATATGCTTCACCACCCTGCCAGCCACCTCTTCAATGGGATGATTGATCTGCGCGTCAGGATGCTGGTTCGCTTCCATGCCCGGCATCCCCGAATCGCGGTAACCCAAAAAGTGAACCTCTTTCAAACCCAATTCCTTCGCGGCACGATTCAATTCATCGGTGCGCATTTCGGCAGTATCCTTGAATCCCTTCAAGAATTCCTCGTCTGCCGAACCTGCCTCGCCGCGTGTGGCGCAGACATAATAAGTTTCATATCCGCGCTGGGCGTACAACGCCAGCGTCCCCCCCAAACCAAACGACTCGTCGTCGGGATGAGCCAGCACTGCCAAAATTTTCTTTGTCATCGTTACCTCTGCTTTATTGAATGCTTTCCTGACGCGCGAACAAGAAACAAGTTTACCCCACCCAGCCCGATTGTGATAAAATTTTTTCAAGAAAGGATACCCGGCGAATGACAGACAGCAAGTAGTTAAACCAATTTTTCAGGGCATTTTCCCATTGGCATTTAACGCCGAGGCTTGCCCTCGGTTTTCTTTTTAACTACAGGTGTCACCATGCTAAGTATCCATAACCTCAACAAACATTACGGCATCCAGCCCGTTCTCAAAAACATCAATTTCAATATCAACGCAGGCGAACGCATCGGTCTCATCGGCGCCAACGGCTCCGGCAAGACCACCCTCATGCGCATCCTCGCCGGTCTCGAACCAGGCGATTCAGGGGATATCGCTTCGACCCACCCTAGACTACGCCTCGGCTACCTCGCCCAGGGAATCGATTTCCAAACCGACGCAACGCTTCACTCCGCGCTCGGTCTTGATCCAGATTCCCAAACCGACCCCGCCGCTGAGATCGAGTCGCTTGCTTTGGCGTTATCACAATCCCCAAACGATTCCAATCTTCAAGCAAAATACGACTCCGCCCTCGCCCGACTCTCGACCTTAGACCTTCGACCCGAAGAAATCCTCGCCCCGCTCGGTCTCGACCGCTTCCCCGCCGATACGCCCATCGCCCATCTCTCCGGCGGACAGAAGACCCGCCTGATGCTCGCCAAAGTCTTACTGAACGATCCGCATCTGCTGTTGCTCGACGAACCGACCAATCATCTTGATATCGAAATGCTCGAATGGCTGGAAGACTGGCTGAACGGATTTAAAGGCGCAGCGCTGATCGTTTCGCACGACCGCGCGTTTTTGGATAACACTGTGACGCAGGTGCTTGAGTTGGATTCATCCACGCATAGCGTCAAAACGTATGACGGCAATTACAGCGGCTACCTCGAACAAAAATTGCTTGAGTTCGACAAACAGGCACAAGCCTACCAGGACCAGCAGGATGAGATCGCGCAACTCAAACGCGCAGCGAGACACATCCGCAGTTTGACGGTGATGAAGAAAGGCGGCAAAGCCGATGGCGGCGATAAATTTGCAAAAGGCTTTTTTGGCAACCGCGCCACGAAGAACGTGGCAGGCAAGGCGAAGAATATCGAAGCCCGCATCGATCATTTATTGACCGACGAAAAAATCGACAAACCTCAAGCTTCATGGAAACTCAAACTGGATTTTGGTCAACCTGAACACCAATCCAAAGATGTATTGGTGACTGAGTCGCTCTCAATCGGCTACGCGCCGGAAAATCCGCTGCTGACGAATATCAACTTGTTCATCCGCGCCGGTCAGCGCGTGGTGTTGACCGGCGCGAACGGGTCCGGCAAGACAACCTTCATCCGCACCATTGTCGGCAAGATTCCCCCGCTGGCAGGGTCGTTTCGTCTCGGCGGCGCGACCAAACTCGGCTACATGGCGCAGGAACAGGAATTGCTCGACCCGGCGTTGAATTCGGTTCAAACCATTCAAAGCGTTGCAGCCATGAACGAAACCGAGACGCGCAACTTCCTGCATTACTTCCTCTTCAAAGGCGATGCCGCATTACGCCCGGCTGGGGAACTCTCCTTCGGCGAACGCGCCCGCCTGCAACTGGCTTTGCTCGTCGCGCAGGGATGCACCTTCCTGATTCTGGACGAGCCCATCAACCATCTCGACATCCCCTCGCGCGAACGGTTCGAGGAAGCGCTGGAAAATTTCAACGGGACGATCCTCGCCATCGTCCACGACCGCAGTTTTATCGAGCGCTTCGCCACCGATGTTTGGGTGGCGAAAGACGGGAAAATAATGAAATAACGGTATGATAGAATGCTGAAAGAGCGAAGGAGTCTCCCCATGAAACCCGGCGATTATGTTGGTTTATATATTGACGACAGGTTGATCTACACAGGCGTCCTAAAAGACATTGGCAAAATGGAAAGCGGGCGGACGGTGTATCAGGTATTGCTGGTCAAGAATATTTTTCAGCGCAACTACCCTGAAGTTCATTTCTCTGATCAGGCAGACGTACGGCAGGTCAAAATCGAGGCGGTACGCGAAGAAGTAAAACGTCTCAAAATCAACCTGCAAAAAAATATCGAAAAAATGGAGCCAGAACATGTCTCAGAAATCGTCGAACTCAAAGAGTGGGATTCAGTCGTCGGCTGAGTACTATGAACTGTTGGAATTATATGGTAACGCAGCAGACCGCATCAATTCCGGCGGCACTGGCATGGGGTATAGCGGCATCCACTATATGGTCATGCACAAACTCAGATATTATGGCAGGTTTGCCAATGGACGAGAGGATTCCATCCGGGTCTTGAAGCAATTAATCACAGAATACGAACGCGAGAACAATCTGCTTAACGACGCCGATGAAGAATATATGAGCAAATTTGAAGATGCGGAAGATGACGATTCCCCACCCAAGGAGAATGAATGAAATTTGAAACGCTCGCCATCCACGCGGGGCAGGAACCCGACCCGAATAACGGCGCGGTGATGACGCCGGTCTATCTGACCTCCACGTACAAGCAGGATGGGATCGGCAAGCCGCGGCAGGGGTATGAGTATTCGCGCACGTTGAACCCGACGCGCAAAGCGTTACAGGATTGTCTTGCTGAGTTGGAAAGTGGAACGTGGGGATTGGCTTTTGCATCGGGCATGGCTGCCACCGATACAGTTCTACGGATGCTCGCGCAGGGCGATCATGTGGTGGCAGGCAATGATGTCTACGGCGGCACCTTCCGCCTCTTTGATAAAATCCTGCGCCGCTTCGGTCTGGACTTTACATTTGCCGACACGACCGACCCTGAGAATCTCGCCGAAGCCTTGACCCCGTCCACGCGTATTGTATGGCTGGAGACTCCCACCAACCCGTTGCTGGCTGTTTCCGATATCCGCGCTGTGGCTGAGGTGGTGAAGAATCATCCCAATAAACCGTTATTGGTCGTTGATAACACCTTCGCCACGCCATATTTGCAGCGTCCGCTGGAGATGGGCGCGGATTTGGTCGTCCACTCGATGACGAAATACCTCGGCGGGCATTCGGATGTGGTCGGCGGCGCGATAGTTGGAAAAGACAAAGAACTTGGCGAAAAGCTGGCGTACTTGCAAAACGCAATCGGCGGCGTGCAGGGACCGATGGACTCCTTCCTCGTATTGCGCGGAATCAAGACCCTGCCCGTCCGCATGGATCGTCACGCTCAAAATGCGGGGAAGATCGTTGGGTTTTTGGAAAAGCAGAAAAACGTCAAACGGCTGATCTACCCCTTTCATGAGAGTCACCCCCAGGTCCAGGTGGCGAAGCGGCAGATGAAGAACGGCGGCGGAATGATCTCCTTCATCATGAAAGATGGGCGCGAGGCGGCGGTCAAAATCGCTGAATCCACAAAATTGTTTACGCTGGCCGAATCATTGGGAGGGGTCGAATCGCTGATCGAAGTCCCGGCGGCGATGACTCACCTCTCGACGCAGGGC
This sequence comes from Candidatus Villigracilis adiacens, assembly GCA_016703605.1. GTDB lineage: Bacteria > Chloroflexota > Anaerolineae > Anaerolineales > Villigracilaceae > Villigracilis > Villigracilis adiacens. The sequence continues at coordinate 621,460 of JADJBU010000022.1, forward strand.
TCCACGCTGGAAGTGGACCCCGGTCTGGTGCGACTTTCGGTGGGCATCGAGAATGTGGATGATTTGATCGCGGACCTCGAACAAGCTCTGCGGTAACAAGAAGACCTCCCGGATCGGGAGGTCTATTTTTTATTTCGCGCGGACTGCCACAAGCGTGACATCGTCATCCTGCTTCGAACCATCTTGAAAGGCTTGCAGGGTCTCGAGCAAAATGTTACAGGCTTGTTGTGCGTCGAGTCTCGAATGCTCGGCGAGTATTTGTTTGATGCGCTCCAAACCGAACGATTCGCCCTTTGGGTCGCGGCAATCGGTCATGCCGTCGGTGTACAACAGCAGCATGTCGCCGGAGGCAAGTTTCAAAGACTTTTGGTCAATGGTCACCGGCTCCCACAAACCGATCGCCATGCCGGGGCTGTGCGGCATACGTTCCACCGAACCGTCCGCATGGACGATCAACGGCGTCTCGTGCCCGGCTCGCGCATAAGAGAACTCGCGCGTATTCAAATCGAGGATGCCGTAAAGGACGGTGACAAACTGGGTGGATTTTTGCAGGCGGGTGATGTGGGTATTGACGAGGGACATCACTTCGGCGGGGGTCATGCCGATATCCGCCTCTGCCATGATGAGGGCGTGCGCGCGCGCCATGAACAACGCGGACGGCACGCCCTTATCAGCTACATCGCCGATCAACACGCCGATGCGATGGTCCTTGAGTTCGAAAACATCGTAGAAATCGCCGCCCACCTGCCGGGCTGGCAGGATGCACGCGCCAAAATTGAAATCATCCACTACGGGCAAAACGTCGGGGAGAATGCTTAGCTGGATTTCTGCGGCAACCTGAAGTTCGCGTTCGAGGCGTTCTTTTTCGATCAACTGCGCCTGCGCCGCTTTCAATTCATCGTAGGCATTTTGCAGCGCCAGATTCTTCGTTACCAGGTCGTTGAACGCCGCCTCATTCGACGAGTCCAGCCGTTCGCTCATGATCGAGACCATCGAATACGCCAGCAGGGGCCAACGCTGGAGACATTCATTGAATTTATCGCGGGTCATCACCCACAGGCGGCTGGCCTTCGTCGCGCGGACACTGGCCGTGCGCCTGCCCTTGGGCATGATCAGGCTCATCTCGCCCACATATTCGCCAGGGCCGCAGGTGCGCAGGTGCATTTCATCCGCAGTCCCGGCTGCAAGGACCACCTGCAACTCCCCCGTCATGACAACATACAGGCTATTGCCAGTCTCGCCTTCGCGGAAGACAAAATCACCCTCCTTGAAGGTTTCGGTCGGAAGTTCGTCGATCAGTTGGTAGAGGTCCAGTTTGGAAAGATCCCGAAAGAGGGGAATCTTTAGAAAGATTGTAGGTTCCTTCTTGTTAGCCACTGGAATCTCCGCGCAGGTCCATTACTTCCCTGCCTGCCAGCTTGTCCTGAATGCGCTGGGCGACCAGGTCGAGATGGCTGGGGTAATTGACATAATCGAGGTCGTCGGTCTGGATGGTAAGCACCGGACAAAGGTCGAAGGAGCCGAGCCATTCCTCGTAGAAAGAATCGAGCAGCGAAAGATACTCCGCCGTGATGCCGGTCTCCATGTTGCGTGCGCGGCGGCGTATGCGATCCATCAGCACCGGCACCGGCGCCTTGAGATAGATCAACAGGTCCGGGCGCGGAAGTCCATCCACAACCAGCTCGAATAATTTGCGATAGGCGAGATAATCGCGCTCATTCAAATTACCGAGATGATGCAAGGCGCGCGCAAAAATATGCGCGTCCTCATAAATGCTTCTGTCTAATATGGCCGAACGCGCATCCCGCGCGGCGACCAGGTATTGATCGGCGCGATGCCCAAGAAAAAATATTTGCAGGTGAAAAGACCAAGCGCGCATATCCCCGTAAAAGTCTGAAAGATAGGGGTTGTCCGCAACCGACTCGTACCCCGTCCACCAGCCGAGCCGCGCACCGATGCGTTCCGTCAGCGTGGTCTTGCCCGCGCCGATATTGCCAGCCACCAACACAAGATGTTTTGCCATAATGCAGTGATTTTATCATGCTGAAAGGATGCGGGTATAATTTCCAAATATTATTGCGACACAGGAGAATTCATCGATGAAAATACGCGACACATCCGGCTGGACCATGTTCATCTTCGGCATCATGGCGTTCCTGCTCGGCGCATTGGGCATCATCCGCCCTGAATTGCAGCTTTCCATGCTCGGCTTTGAAGTGGCAGAACGCGCCGCCCGCGCCAGTTCAGACTATACCCTGACCTTCATGACCGCCGCCTCGATGGCCTCTGTGAACATGGGCATCTATTACGTCCTCGCCGCGCTGAACGATGTGAAAATCTTCTACCGTTGGACCGTCCCCTTCCGCGGGCTGACCTTTATCGTTTTTACCGCCATCGTCATCCTCGGCATCGCCCCGCTCAAATTCATCGGCGTCCCCATATGGGAACTGACCGGCGCGATCGTCACCGGCATTGCGCTGGCAAGAGAGAAACAAAAATAAAAATGAAATCCAGAGTTATCTTAATCAGCCTGATCGTGATCGTCGGCGTGTTCCTGTTTTCATGCGTCGACAACCAGGCGGATTCATCCCCCGCCGTGGACACAGACGCCATCCGCACCCAGGCAGTGGAAACCTACGCCTCTTCCCTGACCGAGAGCCTGCCAGCCCCCTTCACGCCTTTCCCCACGCAGACAGCTTCCCCCGCCGCCGCCGAAACCGCCCTCTCGACCACGCCCGAGCCTTCCCCCACATCCAACCCCTGCTTCAACCTGCTCTACATCGCAGACATAACCATCCCCGACGGAACCCGCCTGAAACCCGGCGAAAAATTCACCAAGACCTGGCAGGTGCAAAACATCGGCGGCTGCGCATGGCGACCAGGCTTCACCTTCCGTCACGTCGGCGGCGACCCGATGCGCGGAAACCCAATCGTACTGAGCGAAGCCATTCCCACCGGCGCGAAGCGCGAAATTTCCATCGAACTGGTCGTGCCGAGCGGAATCAATGGCGTCATCGAAAGCGCCTGGCAAATGGCAGACGAGAACGGCATCTTCTTCGGCGACACCCTCTTCATCCAAGTCGTCACCGGCGACCTGACCACCCCAGCCGTGACAAATACCCCATAAAAAGTAACGCCGACTTAAGTCGGCGTTACTTTTTATTGCGGCTCTTGCAGCAATCAAAATGCCCCTTTTGAGGGAAGCCCGGGCGGGGTAAACTACCAACATGCCCAACCTGATCGAAGTCATCCGCCTCTTTCTCAAACTCGGCTTCACCGCATTCGGCGGACCCGCCGCCCATATCGGCATCATGCACGACGAAGTCGTCAAACGCCGCAAATGGCTCACCGACGGAGAATTCCTCGACCTGCTCGGCGCGACCAACCTCATCCCCGGACCCAACTCCACAGAAATGGCGATCCACATCGGCTACCTCCGCGCCGGGCCCCTGGGATTGATCGCCGCAGGCTTATGCTTCATCCTGCCCGCCACATTCATCGTTCTTGGTTTATCGCGGCTTTACGTCCAATACGGAACCACACCCCAAGCCGAATGGCTGATATACGGCATCAAACCCGTCGTCATCGCCATCATCGCCCAAGCCTTGTGGATGCTCGCCTCCAAAGCCTTCAAGAACAAATGGCTTGCCCTCATCGGCGCGGCGGTGTTCGCGCTCTATTTTTTCGGCTTCAACGAAATCGCGCTTCTCTTCGCGGGCGGCTTGTTTTTTCTCATCTTCGCAAACTTTCAGCGGCTGCGAAAGATTTATCCCGCCATCCTTCTCCCGCTCGGCGGCGCGACGCTGACTCAATCCATCCCCTTCAGTCTCTCCACCCTCTTCCTCACGTTTCTCAAAATCGGCTCCGTCCTTTACGGCAGCGGATACGTTTTGCTTGCCCTTCTCCGCAACGATTTCGTCCTGCGACTCGGCTGGCTCACCGACCAGCAGCTCATTGACGCGGTCGCCATCGGGCAGGTCACGCCGGGTCCGCTCTTCACGGCGGCGACCTTCATCGGCTACATTCTCGGCGGCACAAGCGGCGCGCTCCTCGCAACCCTCGGAATCTTTTTGCCGTCCTTCATCTTCGTGGCGATCACCAACCCGCTGATTCCCAAACTTCGGGACTCGCCCTGGGCAGGCAGCCTGCTCGACGGAGTCAACGCCTCATCTCTTGGACTGATGGCGGCGGTGACCGTCCAGTTATCCTCCTCCTCGCTGACAGATTTCCCGACCATCCTCGTCGCCGTCGTCTCGTTGATTCTGCTCCTGCGTTACAAGATCAACTCCACCTGGCTGATCGCAGGCGGCGCGTTAATCGGTTTTATCATTTCATTCATCAGGTGACAGTCATGGCGCTACAGCGCCATGACTGTCACCTTGCATTTATAATCTCCCCATGCCCATCTCATCCATCTACTCCAAAACCATCACCATCCCCCCATCCGCCATTGACGAGAACGGACACGTCAACAACGTGGTCTACGTGCAATGGATGCAGGACATCGCCATCGAGCATTACGCCTCGCTGGGCGGCATCGCAGCGCAGGGAGCAGACTCCACCTGGGTCGTCCGCCAGCACAGCGTCGAATACCTGCTTCCAGCCTTTGCAGGCGAAGAGATCGAGGTCAAAACCTGGGTGGAGAATATCCGCAAGGTGAGATCGTTACGCAAGTATGAGTTTGTGAGAAAAAGCGACGGGAAAGTCCTGGTCAGAGGCGAGACCGATTGGGTGTTCGTGGATGTAAAAACGGGGAGTTTGAAGGCGATACCGGGGGAGGTGGAGAGGGTGTTTGGTAATTGGTAATTGGTAATTGGAGATTCAATCTCCAATTACCAATCTCTCTACCACTTTCAGCAACTTCTTCTGCGACTCGTGCCAGGTGAATTTCTCGCGGACATGCGCCGCGGCGGATTCTGCAAGGCGCTGCGATAACTCCATATCCTTCAATAACAAAAGCGCCTGATGAGCCAAATCGTCCGGGTCGCTGGGCGAAAACAATAAACCGTCCACATCCTCGCGGACGAGTTCGCGGACGATGGGCATGTTCGAGGCAAGCAGGGGACGTCCCGCCGCCATGTATTCGAGAATTTTGATCGGACATGCGCCCTGCGTGACGTTGCGGTCGTTCAATGCAAGCGGGGCGACGCAAATATCCGCGCTGGCGATCAACTCAGGGATTTCGTGATGCGGTACCGCGGGCTGGACGATGACGTGTTCCTCCAAGCCGAGTTTGCGGATTTGCTTCGTTAGCATTTTTCTTTGGCGTGAGCGTCCGCGCCCGATGATGCGGAGTTTGATAGGCTGATGTTCCAGAATCTTCGGCAGGGATTTGATGAGGATGTCCAAACCCTGCCAGTCTGCCAATGTGCCGATGTAAAGCAAAACCGGCTCACGTCCATCGCGGACGGGCAGCGGGGTGAGGGGAAAGTCTGAGGGGCTGACTCCGTTCGGGATGACAGTCACCAACTTTCGGTTAAGTCCGAGCGAGGCGATGTAGTCGCGAGTCACGTTCGATGGGCAGATCAAAGCGTCGGCGAGGTGCAGAGTCGCCAATTCCTGTTCCTTGATCTTGGCGAGTAAATCCGCATCCATGCCGGGGTAATGATATTTGAGTTCGATGGAGGGAAGTCCGTTGACCTCGAAGAGAGTTTTGTAGCCGAACTTCTTTTTGTTCTGCGTGATGTGAAAACCGTCCCAGATGTTGCGGAAGTGGACGACCTCATAACCGGGGTGAAGCGCGAGATGCGCCAATACGGATCTGCCGAAATGCACGGCGCGGGCGAGGAAGTTTTGCGATAAATCCTGCGGGATGCGCGTGACCTGCGCGCCTTCGATAGTATCTTCGGGGGGGAGCAGACCATCGTTGGGCGTGATAAGATGAACGCCATGCCCGCCATTGACCAATCCGCGTAAGTTGTGGAGAATATGGGTACTCGCCCCTTTCGGGCTGGGAACGATGTCGAAGGCGGTGTAGAGGATGTTGGGCATTGTTTGAATTATAAGTACAATAATCTAAAATGTCATCCTGCCTGCGCCAGTGCCGCAGGCACAGGTGAGCGAAGCGAAGGATCTCTGAGCCGCCACGCAAGAGACTCTTCGGTCGCTCCGCTCCCTCAGAGTGACATACGGAGGCATGGATGGAAGGATTGATTTGCGGAATCGTCATTGCGGGTATTGTCGTATTGGCGTTCTTCTTTTACCTGCTGAACACGGCGCGGAAGAAGGGCAACAAGGACACCAACCAGTTCGGCAAAAAGGAATATGCGCCGGTGTACGTCTCGATTGCCGACAAGCCCGACGCGATCATACAAGGCATGAACAAGTTCGTCGCCGAGGCGCAGAAGACCGAAACCGCCGGGGACAAGTGGCGTTGGATCCCCATGATGATCTTCTTCGCGGGCATTGGGCTGGCGCTGGTTGACGTTCTCATCATCCTGTTTGGATATTCCTCCTCCTTCGTCTTCATCGGCGGCGGAGTTTTACTCTGGGTTGCCGCGCTTGTGATGGCGCGCAGCCTGCGAAGAAGCGACCTGCTGGATTTTCATCCACGCTACCATAAGACGAAGGATATCCTGCACACGCTTCGCGACGACCTCAAGCCGGGCGCGACCTTCCTCGGTCATCTCGACCTGACGGGTTCGATGCTCGACGCCAAAGTGGGGCGCGAAACGAAGGACACGCAAAACCGCACCACGCAGTTATTCAACGATCCCTGGCTGTCGCTCAAAGCCAAACTGTACGACGGCAACGTCCTGCGCGTGACGGCGATGCAGAAAACAAAAAAGCGCAAATCCTATTGGAAGACCAGCCGCATCAGCGGTAAAAGCAAACTCAAGCCCGAAAAATTCAAAGGCTCGCACCAGGAGTTGAAAGTGCGCATCGTGGTCAATCCCGAGGCGTACAAGATCAGACCGAACAATCAGTTTTCGCTGAACAAGGATGTGGGCAAGTACAAGATCACCCTGCTCGACACCGAAGGCGGCATGATTAACATTCAGGCGGTCTCGCCCTTCGAAGACGCGGATCATGAAAGCATCCTCGGTTTCCTGAAATCGGCATACACATTACTCGAAAGAAAGGCGGCATAAATGAGTCGCAAAATCATTCCCTTTGTGGTTGCGTTCGTATTGATCTGTCTCGTCATGGTCGTGTCCGGCGTGTTCGCGTTCAGCGGGTTCGCCGCCGCGGAAAAATTCGGCAGCGATGAAGCATGGTCGCAGCCGTACGCCAACGCCGAAAGCATGAAAGTCATTGACCTGACCGGCGACGGGCAGGATGAACTCTTCATCCAAAGCGCCAGCAACGTCACCATCTTCGACGGCAGCGGCGCGATTCTTTACAGCCAGAACTACACCGCCGCAAAGACCACCCTCGGCGACGTGACCGGCGACGGGGTCGAAGACGTGGTTGTGTTTTATCCCGGCATGGGCATGTCGGTGGATGTGATTTCAAAAGGGACGGAGACCGTGCTGGCGACGAATCTCAGCATCAGCTCGGCTTCGCGCGTGGCGGTCATCCGCTTCGCCTCTGGACCTCAAATTGTGCTCGGCGATTCTTCGGGCAGAGTCCTCGCCCTGGGCGTGGATGGAACCGTCCTCTGGCAATCGAACGTCGGCTCGGCGGAGATCCGCGGCATGGACGATGCGAGAATCGGCGGCGAAGTCCACGTTGCCATCGCCTCCAACGACGGGACGATTAAGGTCTTCGCTCCCGGCGGGGAAAATGTCTGGACGGTGAACCAGGAAGAATTAAGAAGGATGCGGGCTTTTGATCTCAATTCCGACGGGAACAGCGAAATCATCACCGGCGGCGAGTACGGTTTATTCCGCATCTACAGCGCGGCAGATGGAAGCGTGTTCTTCGAGAAGTCGTTGGGTCAGGCTGTGAGCGAGGTGCGCGAAGTGGAATTGAACGGCGACCCGTCCTCGCGCGAGATCGTGGTCGGCGGCAAGGAAGGCGGCATTTGGGCGTTCTCGTTCGACGGCGCGACCGCCTCGCAAATTTGGACGGGTTCGCTCTCGGACAAAGTGACCGAGATCGCCGGGCTGGACATCAACGAAGACGGCAAGGAGGAAGCGGTCATCGGCGACGACGCGGGCAAGGTGGCGGTCTTCACCGAAGACGGCACGCGCAACAACCTGCCCGATCATTCGACCGGCATCACGCGCATTGACATCGGCAAACTCGGCGGCGAGCGTTATGTGGTCATCGCCGATTACAACGAAGTGCAGACCAACAAGGTGACGTTCAGTTCGATTCCCGGTTTTCAATATACGCCGCTGGTGGTGGGCGTGATCGTCTCGGCTGTGATTTTGGTCATCGCGGCGATTCTCGCCTCCATTCCGCCCAAGCCGGAGATGAAGTTATCTCTGCAAGACAAGAGCCGCGAAAGCCTCGAAGCCGAACGCCGCATGTTGAAGGAACACATCGCGGACGTGGAACGCCTGCGCAAAGCCGGTGAAGTGTCCAGCGAAGCCTACCTCTCACGCCTCAAACGCCTGCGCGGAGATTTAGCCGAGAACGAAGCCGCCTTCAAGACTGCCGGTCACCAGATCAAGACCGAGACCTTCGCCTGCCCCAACTGCGGCGGGACGCTGGAACTCGGCATGGATAAGTGCGAGTATTGCGGGCAGGTGATACTTTCGTGAGGAAGTGAAACGTGAATAGGTGATAGTGAATAGGAAAACTCCCGTCGGTTTGGCGGGAGTTTTGGTTTGAGAGCCGTCAACGAATGAAGAGCCGCGAATGTTTCGACAGGCTCAACACGAGTACCCAAATATCGTCGGGCTATTCGCGCATTCGCGGTAACTGCTCAGGCATTTTGTTTTACGCCGTGTTCGGTCCTGCCTCAGTTTGTGAAAGTCCGCTGAAGCGGACTAGCCCGAAGGGCTTTCATGTGCTGAGCAGGGGATTTATCCCCGCGAATCCAGGATGGCTGAGCAGTTACCATTCGCGGTCATATTCGTGGATGGTTCTCCCAACCCCGAAAGGGCGCGGCATTCACCAACCTTCTTTTCGGCTTGTCAATTTCAAAACTGATATACCCGCCCGGCTGGTAGGTCTCGCCCTTCAACTCCCGTTCTATTTCCAGCAAATTCTTTTCCGGCTGCAAAAATCAAAACTTCCTCATCGGGAATGCGTTGATTGGCTTTCCCTGCCTCATGGGAGGTCAACACATCATGCCCCATCTCGCGCAAATATTGGGCAGCCTTGATCGGGAAGTTTTCGTTGGTGTAAAAAGAAGCCATCATGCCCCCTGGTTCGTCTTGATCGCCTCGTCCATCTCTTCTGCATGAGCGTCGGCATACGCCCAGGCATTGACCAAATCCGCCGCGCGTAAGAAAGGAAAGTTTTCAAGGATTGCGACCTCCGCCCAGCCGAGGCGGCGGTAATTCTCCAAGGTCCACACAGGGATGCGGGTGCGGACGATGCAAGCCATGCCGCCGACAACGCCATTCGTTTTCTCGATTCCCGCCCAGGTGTTTCCGACTTCCAGCGCGAGACGCTGCAATAACTCCGCCTTTTCAGCGCGGCTTAAACGGGAAACCTGGGGTTCGATGCTTTGAATATCCATTATTGTCACCTTCCGTCCAAATTATAAACCCTCCCGCCGAAAACTCAACGGGAGGGTTCTTTCCTCTTTTCTTTCTTCTTTCTTCTTTAATCTTTCACCTGCCTTCAACATTCCCACCTTGACAAAACTCTTCAACGGTTCCATAATGCATCCATAATGGAAGCAGGAGCTTGACATGGTCACACTCACGATCAAGAACGTCCCGCCGGAGATTTATGAGCGGATCAAAGTCCGGGCGAAGAATAATCACCGCAGCATCAACGGCGAGGTGATTTCGATTCTGGAGAAGGCGCTGTCCATTCCCCCCATTGACGTCCAAACCACGCTGGAGCGGACAAAGAAACTGCGCGAAATGACCGCGCATTACGTCATCACCGCCGATGAGATCGAGAAGATGATCGATGAGGGGCGCGAATGATCGTCGCAGACACCAACCTGATCGTCTACCTGTTCATCAACGGGGATAAAACGCCTCTCGCGCAGGAAGTCCTGAAAAAAGACCCGCATTGGATCGTCCCGCCGCTGTGGCAGAGCGAATTTCGGAACGTGCTTGCCGGGTACATCCGACGCGGCATGAAGCTGGCGCAGGCAAAGCGGATCATGGAAGAAGCGTTGTCCACGTTCGAGGGACGGGAGGTCGCGCCTTCCTCCGAAAACATTTTGGATTTGATCGCCAAAAGCGATTGCAGCGCCTACGATTGCGAGTTTGTATCCCTCGCCGCGCAGTTGAATGTCCCGCTCGTGACAGCGGACAGGCAATTGCTGAGCCAATTCCCAAAATCGGCGAAATCGCTGGAAGACTTCGTCAAATAGAAAACCCTCCCGCCGAAAACTCAGCGGGAGGGTTCTTTCATCTTCGGCATGTCATGCTGAGCGGAGCGAAGCATCTCTACGACAATCTCAGAGACCCTTCGCTGGCGCTCAGGGTGACAATCTGTGGGCGATTTAATACAGTGGCAGTGTCCCATCCACTTCCTCCGCCCAGGCGTTGATGCCGCCTTTGAGGTTCTTCATTTTCTTGAAACCCGCGGAGGAGAGGATTTCGATGGCGCGCGCCGAGCGGGATCCGCGTTTGCAGAAGACGATCATTTCTTTGGCGGAGTCCAGTTCGGACATGCGTTGGGCGACCTCGCCGAGCGGGATGTTCTTCGCGCCTTTGATGGCGGCAATCTCCAACTCGTGAGGCTCACGCACATCGAGCAGAATCAGGTTCGGGTCGAGATCGAGCCGGGTTTTCATCGCCAAAGGTGAAATGTCCCAGTCCGCGCCCGCAGACGTGTCGTCCGCGTGATGACCGGGGACGCCGCAGAATTCTTCGTAGTCAATCAACTCTTTGATGTCGGCGTTCGGTCCGCAGACGCGACATTTGGGATTCTTCTTGAGCGTGACAAAATCAAAACTCATGTCGAGCGCGTTGTAAAGCAAGAGTTTGCCGATGAGCGGAGTGCCGATGCCGAGCAGGATTTTTATCGCTTCGGTGGCTTGCAGCGTGCCGACCGTGCCGGGCAGGACGCCAAGCACGCCGCCTTCCGCGCACGAAGGGACGAGACCGGGCGGAGGCGGTTCGGGAAAGAGACAGCGATAACACGGTCCCTTCTCGGCGTGAAAGACGCTGACCTGCCCATCGAAGCGGAAGATGGAACCGTACACGTTCGGCTTGCCGAGAAAGACGCAGACATCGTTGGTGAGATAACGGGTCGGGAAGTTATCCGTGCCGTCAATGATGATGTCGTAATCCTTCGCGATGCGCATCGCGTTTTCGGAGGTGTACGGCTCGTTATAAATATCAACTTGAATGTCGGGGTTGAGGTCTTGCAGGCGGTCACGCCCACTTTCCACTTTCAACTTTCCAACTGTGCTTGTTCCGTGAATGACCTGCCGCTGCAGGTTCGATGAATCAACGATATCGAAATCCACCAAGCCGATGCGACCGATGCCCGCCGCGGCGAGATAGAGCGCGACAGGAGAGCCGAGTCCGCCCGTGCCGATGACGAGGGCGGACGAGTTCTTGAGTTTGATCTGTCCCTGCAAGCCGACTTCGGGCATGAGCAGGTGGCGCGAATAGCGCAGGATTTGTTCGTGGGTAAGTTCTTCGATCATGGAAACCCTTTCTACCACAAAGGGCACGAAGTACACAAAGGAAAATCTTTAAACCTTCGTGACCTTTGTGTCCTTCGTGTTAAGAAGTTCTTCCCCCCGCAATGGACGGGATCAACATCACCTTATCGCCGTCCTTGATGGGCGTGTCCACACCTTGCAGGTCTTTGATGTTGTGTTCGCCGACGAACAAATTCACGAACGGGCGCAGTTCTCCGCTTTCGTTGAACAAATGCGGCTTGATGGCAGGGAATTGAGTCGTGAGGTCGTTCAGCGCGTCGGAGATTTTTACGCCGCCCACGGTCACTTCGCTTTTGCCGCCGGTGTAGGTTCGTAAAGGGGTTGGGATTCGTAAAGTTGTCATTTGAATATATTATCTCTCTTTTCGTCGATTTTACAGACTCACACCTTTTTCAAAAAGAAAACGAACTTCCCGCCATCCTCGGTGGAAAACAGCAACTCATTCCCGGTCTGCCTGCTCCACGCGGCAATATCGGGCGGCGCGCCAGCGTCGGTGGCGACCATCTTCAACACCTGACCGCCCTGCAATTCCTTCATCGCCTTGCTGGTCTTCACAATCGGCATCGGGCAAAGCAAACCCGAGCAATCCAACAAAACATCTTCTTTGATAACGTCAACGTTGTTCATTTCAAATTTCTCCTTGATAACACAAATCACTACTCACTATTCACTATTCACTATTCACCATTCACCATTCACTATTCACTATCCACTATCCACTATTCACCATTTACTCGTCACTATCTCCTCCTCATCATACCCCGCCCTATCTTCCGTCAACCTCCACGAGCGATGGCTTACAACCCTGCCGTTATCCACACGCGATATGATGTACGAGAAAAACGGCTGCGCCCATTCGCGGTCGTATTCCGACGGCACGTTCGGGCAATCGGGGTGCGAGTGAAAGACACCGATCAAATCCACGCCGGATTCCATCGCCTTCATTTCAGCGTTCAGGTAATCTTTCGGCGTCAGCAAAAAGCGGTTATGACGCGCCTCTTCTTCGCGGGCGTTTTCCATCAACAACACATCTCTCACATCGCCGTCCACGCCGAGCAAAAAACCCGCGCCTTCGCCGGGATAGGCCGCTTCCAAATGCGCTTCGATGCGGGCGGTTAATTCTTTTGAAATTTTCAACATATTACACATCACCTCCAACGTCGGGAGACGTTGGACTCCAATCCTGCTCCCAAAGTTTTTTGTCGCTCAAATATTTATAACCGGCATCCGGCAGGACGGTCACCACCACGCCTTCATCAAGTTCACTTGCGACTTGAAGCGCAGCGACGACTGCCGCGCCGGATGAGATTCCCACGAACAAGCCTTCTTCTCGCGCAAGCCGAATCACCATCTCATGCGCCGCCTCTGTCCTGACCTCGAGCGGAGTCCCAACCATTGACTCGTCATAAATCCCGGGCTTGATCGCGCTCGGCATGTGCTTGAGTCCTTCGAGACCGTGGAAGGGCGCATCGGGCTGGAAGGCAATCACGTTCACATCCGGCAATTGTTCGAGCAGATAACGACTCGTCCCTGTGAACGTGCCGGATGTGCCGAGTCCCGCCACGAAGTGAGTCACCTGTCCGTTCGTCTGGCGGATGATCTCCGGTCCGGTGCTGAGGTAATGCGCCTGCCAGTTGGCGTCGTTGTTGTATTGATTCGCATACCAGTACAGGTCGGGACGTTCCGCCGCCAGTTCGCGCGCCTTGAGGATCGCGCCATCCGAGCCTTCGAGCGGGTCGGTCAGGATCAACTCCGCGCCGAGGGCTTTGAGAATGGAGATGCGCTCCGAACTCGCGCTGGCAGGCACCGCCAATGTGACCGGGATGCCCAACGCCGCGCCAAAGGTCGCATACGAGATGCCCATGTTGCCGGATGTCGAATCGAGCAGGCGTTTGCCGTTCCCCAGGTCTCCATGGAGAATGGCGTTCTGGATGATGTTCAACGCCGGTCTATCCTTGACGGAGCCGCCGGGGTTGAACCATTCGGCTTTGACAAAGACCCGGGTACGAGGAGACAGGCTCCGGCTAAGTCGTCGAAGCGGGAGCAGGGGCGTATCCCCCACGTGGAAGGCAAGGCTGTCCAGCGGGATGGTGTTTGATTCTGTGAGTCTAAAGTCGAGTAGGGTCATATCAGCCTTCTGCGTAGGCGACGCTCTCTTGCGTCACCGGCGTTAGAGAACGCCTCTTACGCATTAAATCAAAAGCAGCCAACGGGTAAACAAAAAGACGGCGAACAAACGCCACATGCGGATGGTTTCATTCGCAAGCGGGGGTCGTTCTACCGTCTAATTCCGTTGACTGCGGAGGGGGTGTCTGTCTCAGGCGGTAGTTACGAGCCCCGCGACAGACACAAGCAATGTTCGAGAGTTTTCATGGTTTTGTTCATAGATGCGCCAATTCTATGAATCTTACGGGTTTTGTCAAGATAAATATTCGGCTTTTCAATGTCATCCTGAAAGGCAGCGATGGATCTCTACGCCCGCAGTAAGAGACCCTTCGGTCGCGAAGAACACGCTCCCTCAGGGTGACGCATCCCTAGCCTCCCGCCGCCGATGCCATGAAGATGACTTTATCCTCTTCCTTCAGCACCGTCTCCATCCCCGCCAGTTCGCGGATGTGAACCCCGTTGACGAAGATGTTGAAGTGGCGGCGCAGTTCGCCGCTCGAGTCGTAAAGATGCGGGCGCAGTGTGGGGTATTTTTGAAGGATGTTTTCGATCAGGTCGGCAACACGCCCGCCGTTCATGGAGAACTCGCTTTGGTTATCCACGTAATACTTCATCAAGGCTGGAAATCGGACGATGGGCATGGGAATATTCTACACGATTCGCGCACTGGGATGGGAAGCGGGCTTCATCTTTAACAAAACCTATTTATGAGAACATCGTCAACATGGCGTATGGTCATCGTATGGCAAACGGCGTTGACTGTGAAAATCGAGTTGGGGTACAACCCGCAAAACGGAGGTGTCATCATGAAACGCGCCCTGTCTTTTTTACCTCTAATCGTCCTGATTGCCTGTTCGCCCGATATCGCCGACCCGCAGGTGCAGGCGGCGGTGATCAATTCGTTGACCGCCACCGTGTGGACTCCGACGCCGGTCACGCCGACCTCGACAGCGGAGCCGCATACCGGAAAAATCGTGGATATGCTGAACGGGGTCATCGTCGGCGCGGACCCGCTGGGGGAAACGATCCTGGCGAAATACAGCGTCGTCGACGCCCAAGTCCTCTTGGACGCCCCAACCCAGCGAGCCCTTATTTTGCGGGTGCATGTAGACTGTGAATGGATATACTCCGATTCCTGCACACCCGAGTCCACTTTTGTTGTGTTGATGTACGCCCTTTCGGAGAACGAGAAGGTGATGAAGCGCATTCAGGATCAAATCCCGTCCACGGTCGAAACGCTGGAGGTGGTCGCATTCGACCGCATGGCGCAGACCGGGGTCATTCACATTTCCTGGGGCGATGTTTGGGATTTTGCCGAAGGAAACATCAACGGCAATCAGTTGGGGTCGAGAATGATCCGAATGGCAGCGACGCCATAAATCAAAAGTCGGGAGATGCCGCCACGACGCCACCACTGCGCCGCTTTTGACTCCAAAAGCAAAAAGTCCCGAAGCCAAAACTCCGGGACATTTACCAATCACTATTCACTATTCACCTCACCATTCACTATTCACCATTCACCATTCACTATTCACCATTCACCATTCACCATTCACAGCCCTACTCTTCCTTCTTCGCTTCCATTTCCTTCTTGTGCGCCTCGATGATCGGACCGGCGATATGAGTCGGCACCGTATCGTAATGGTCGAATTCCATCGTAAAGTATCCGCGCCCGCCGGTGATGGAGCGCACCTGGGTGGTGTACTTCAGCATCTCCGCCATCGGCACATGCGCAATGATGGTCGTGCTTCCGCGCTCGGTTTCGGTTCCCTGCACGCGCCCGCGCCGGGTGTTGAGGTCGCTCATCACGTCGCCCATGTTCGCATCCGGGCAGGTGACGCGCACGGTCATGATCGGCTCGAAGAGAACCGGACCCGCATCATGCACGGCAAGTTTGAAGGCTTCGCGCCCGGCGATTTCGAATGCCACCGGTTTCGAGTCCACTTCGTGCTCCTTGCCGTCATAAACGGTGACGCGCACGTTGTTCATCGGGTAGCCTGCAAACGCGCCCCTTTCCATCGTGGCTTTGATGCTCTTTTCGATGGGCGGAAGGTACGAACGCGAAAGGTTCATCCCGACCAGGGCATCCACAAATTCGAAGTCGCCTTCCATGTACGGCTCGATGCGCAAATGGACCTCGCCGAACTGACCCGCGCCGCCGGACTGCTTCTTGTGGCGGTATTGCGCCTGCGCCTTTTTCGTAATGCCTTCGCGGTAGGGAACTTTCGGCTCGTGAGTGACGATGCCCACCTGGAATTTGTTCTGCGCGCGATGCACAGCCACCTCGATATGCTGGTCGCCCATGCCCTGCAATACCGTTTCATGCGTCGCCATATCGTTCTGCCAGACGAGGGTCATATCCTCTTCGCTCAGGCGGGTAAGCACCGTGGAAATCTTCGCCGCGTCCGCCTGGGTCTTCGGGGCGACCGCAACACGGTACAACGCCGCCGGGTACTGGGGCTTGGCAACCGTCAACGGATGCCCCTTGTCGCAGAAGGTGTCGCCGGTGGCGGAAACTGTCAATTTCGAAACGACGGCAATATCGCCCGCGTGGACGACCTTGCCGGGAATCGTCTCCTTGCCGCGCTGGAAATGCAAACCAGACATGCGTTCGTCCGCGCCCTTGGTCTGGTTCCAGACATGCGCATCCGCCTGGACCGAGCCGCTGAACACGCGGAAGTAGGTCATCTTGCCGACGAACGGGTCGGCGGTGGTCTTCCACACATAAGCCGCCAGCGGAGATTGATCCGAGGGTTTCAACTCCTCCGCGCCGTCCCTGCCTTGAGCCGTGCGCTTGACGGCATGGACCGGGGAGGGAATCAGGTCAATGATGTCGTTGAGCAGGGCAATCGCGCCGATCTCATGTCCGCCCGCCGCGCAGAAGACCGGGACAAAACTCCCGGCGTAAACCACATCTTCGAGACCGCGCACCATTTCCTCGTCTGAGAGGGAACCGTTCTCGAGATATTTTTCCATCAACTCGTCTTCACCCTCGGCGGCATCCTCCACCATGGCAAAGTGAGCCTTCTCCGCCGCCTCTTTCAACTCGGCGGGAATCTCGGCGGTGATCTTGCCGTCGCCCATGTACGCCTTCATGCCGATCACATCCACCACGCCCTTGAAATCGTGCTTCTCGCCGATGGGAATATGCACCTGCACCACGCGCTTGTCATGCGCCTCGACAAACTCCTTGATGGCGTCGTAGGTCTTTTGGAAATCCGCGTTCTCGCGGTCCATCTTGTTGATCACAAAGAAACGCGGCAGGTTGAACTGCTCGCAATAGCGCCAGGCGAGCTCGGTTCCCACTTCGATGCCCGCGACCGCGTCCACTAAAATAATCGCGCCATCCGCCACACTGAGGGCGGAGACCATCTCGCCCACGAAATCGGTGTAGCCCGGCGCGTCGAGGACGTTGATCTTGTGATCCTTGTGTTCGACCGGGATCACGCTCGTGTACAGGGAGATTTTCTTTTTATGTTCTTCGTCGTCGTAATCGGAAACTGTCGTGCCATCTTCCACTTTCCCCAGGCGGGTCGTTCCCCCCGTCGCATGTAAAAAGGATTCCGCCAGCATGGTCTTGCCTGCCCCGCCATGTGAGACCAGCGCAACGTTGCGGATGAACTCGGTGGTATACTCTTTCATCGTTAATAACCTTCCTGTCGTTATGGAATGTGAAGCAGGTTGCGTGATTGTAAAAGAACTCAAATGAATTGTCAAAGCGCGAAGCGTCACGCTTTCCTTATGACATTTTGACCGCACCCATCGAACATGATTTCGATTATTACCGAATATTCCTTTGTCCTCATCGCGGCGGGGTTTGCCCTCATCGCCGGGTTGCTCCTGCTTTCCAATAAGCCGAAGTGGAACGACTACCTTGCCTTCGGCGTGATCGCCGGCGGGCTGGTGGTCGCATGGGTCACGCTCCACCCGCGCCAGACCCTGCTCATGGACGATGCAAAGGAAGTGCAGGCAATGATCGGCGCGGGCAAGCCCGTCCTGCTCGAATTCCAATCCCCCTACTGAATACGCTGCGTGTCGATCAAGCCCGTCGTGGACGAGCTCGAACTGGAACTCGGCGATGAAATTCACTTCATCCGCCTCAACATTCAGGAAACCATCGGCATGGAACTTGCGCCAGTCTACGGTTTCGAATTCACCCCCACCTTCATCTACTTCGATTCACAAGGCAACGAACTCTGGCGCACGGTCGGCGACTTCGATCCCCAGCGCGTGAGGGATACGCTGGCAAATGAATAGCCTCCTCCGCCGCATAAAATTCGACCTCTCCTACCTGCTTGGCAACGCCCCCTGGGACAGCGGCATCTCCCCGCCCGAACTGTATGACTTCATCGCCGCACATCCCGCCGGGCGCGCGCTCGACATCGGCTGCGGCACAGGCACAAACATCATCACGCTGGCAAACGCGGGCTGGCAGGCAGCGGGGTTCGATTATTCGGCGGGCGCGGTGCGAATCGCAAAACGCAAACTCAAAAATGCAAAGGTCAACGCCGAGATTTTCAGGGACGACGCGACCAAAATGCAAAACGCGCGCGGCTCCTTCGACCTCGCCCTCGACCTCGGCTGTTTCCACGGCATTCAAAACAAGGCGGATTATCTGACTCAACTGACTCGAGTCCTCGCCCCAAACGGATTCTGGCTCCTGTACGGATTCTTCAAACCAAACGCGGCTCAACCCGGACCCGGGCTTCTCCCCTCCGACCTCGACCTGATCCCACGCCATAACCTGACCCTCCTCTCCCGCAAAGACGGCTTCGACAAACGTGAGAGACCTTCGGCGTGGTTTTTGTGGCAGGCGGAGTAAAGAGTTACGAGTTACAAGTTACAATCTGCAACCCACTTTCCACTTCATCATTCATCCTTCATATTTCATCCTTTCCCCCATGAAAATCCTCTTCCTCTTCCTCGACGGCATCGGACTCGGCGAAGACAACCCGGAAATCAACCCCTTCGTCCGCGCGAACATGCCCTATCTCGAATCGCTGCTTGGCGGAAAAAAAATCACCAAATCCGCCGCGCCTTTCGAGAGCGACGTCGCCACCCTCAAAGCCATTGACCCCAGCCTCGGCGTGAAGGGACTGCCCCAATCCGCGACGGGACAGGCTGTTTTGCTGACGGGCATCAATATCCCCGCCGAACTCGGCTATCACTACGGACCCAAACCCAACCCCGAAGTGGCGCAATATTTGAACGGTCACACGATTTTCTCGAAAACGCTCAACGCCGGGAAGAAAACTGCCCTGCTCAACGCCTATCCCCCGCGCTACTTCGACGGTATCGATTCAGGCAAACGGCTTTACTCCTCCATCCCCCTCGCGTTGACCAACGCAGGCGTCCCCCTCTTCACCGAAAAAGATTACTATGCCGGGAACGCCCTCTCCGCCGACTTCACCGGCGAAGGCTGGAGAACCTTTCTGGGCTTCAAAGACGCGCCGCTCTTCGACCCCGAAAGCGCCGGTTCAAATCTTGCCAATCTCGCCAGTCAGTATGACTTCTCCTTCTTTGAATACTGGGCAAGCGATTACGCCGGTCACAAACAGGACATGCCCTGGGCGGTCAAACAACTCGAAATACTCGACGGCGTGTTGAAAGGCTTGCTCAGTAAGTCGGATTGTCAATCCGACTTACTTTTAATTACCTCCGACCACGGCAACATGGAAGACCTCGGCACGCGCAAGCACACATCCGCAAACGTCCCGTTGCTCTTGTTCGGGGATAAAAAAAACCGAGACGTCTTTTCAAACGTCTTAGACCTGGCGGGGATTGCGCCAGCCATATTCAATTTACTCAAACTAAATTAACTCACCTTACGCGGTGCTGCGAGATTCATCTCGCAATTTCAGGGCGACATGAATGTCGCGGCACCGAGGAATCGCGTAACATCAGTAAATTAAGCTACCCTTGCAACCTTGCAACCGCTTCCTTTGCAAGCGATGCCAGTTCCCTGTCTGCCCGGTCAGCGGCAAGTTCTTGCAGGACAGGGACGGCGCGTTTATCCCGCATATCGCCAAGGGATTGGATGGCTTGTTTTCTCACAACCCGGTCGGGGTCGCGGAGCATTTCGATCAGCAAAGGAACGACGCGCTCGTCCCGGATCATGCCCAGCCCGTAGATGGCGCGTTCACGCACTCCCGCTTCTGGATGAGACAACGCCTCGCTTAACACGCCCAAGCCTTCTTCGCCAAATTGAGCCAGGGATTCCGCCGCGGCTTGACTGACCTCATGGTGCAGGTCGTATAACGCCATGCCCAATTCCTCGATGGCGCGGATGTCGCGCAGTTTCCCCAAAATCACGATGGCGAATTTACGAACGGTCTTCTCGCGGTCTGCCAGGGCTTCGATGAGCGGTTCGACAACGGGTTCACCCATGCCTTCGACGGCATTCAGCAGAACATTCACTGCCTGCTCGCGTTCAAACCACCAGAACGAGTCGCGCAGGGCTTCCATCAGGAAGGGGATCGCGGCGGGGTTGAGCGAATCACCCAGGGCTTTGACCGCTGCCTGCCGCGCTTCTATTTTTTGATCGTCGAGCGCCACATTGGCGAGTTCATCGAAGGTGGAGGGGTCTTTGAATTTCCCCAGCGCGACACACGCCGCAATGCGGACTTCATCTTCGCGGTCTTTCAACAAGGGAAGCAACTCGGGAATCGCGCGGTCGTCGCCGATGTTTGCCAGCGCAAGCGCGGCGCGCGAACGGACGGTAAAGAATTCGCCATGCAGGGCTTCGATCAAAACGGGGACGGCGTTTTTATCCCTGTTGATGGCGAATACCTCTGCAGCCCGTCCGCGGATGAGCGGATGCGCGGAACGAAGCGCTTTTTGCAATTCGGGAGAGGCGGAGGGGATTCGGGCGAGAATCTGCTGATAGATGGCGACCAGCCCCAAGTCTTGGGTCTGAAGCGCGTCCATCAAGGCAGGGACAGCGTCGACTCCGAGTCGAATCAAATCCTGCGCGGCGTGGCTGCGTTTTGCGGCGTCTGCAAGGGATGGGATCAGCCTTTTCGCTTCTCCCAATTTGGGGTTCGTGAACCAATCCATGAGTTTATTTTACAATAAATTGAATTCGAATTTGCGAGAGTATACAAGGGGTGGCAAAATCTTTTGCTCGAGAGTCGGGGGGATGGGGGGCGCCATGGCGCCACCACGCGCCGCTTTCACCTTCTGACAACCCGAAGTCGTCCAACTTATTCGAGGAGAATTATATGAAAGCGAGAAGAGATCGCGCATTTGGATTTGTCATATCTCTGATTTTTATCCTTGCCTGTAACGTCCCTGGCGCGGCGGGCGGAGGCGGAGAAGACCCGGCTCAGCCCACCCCGGGCGTGACCTATGTGGTGGTGGTGGAGAATACGGCGACGCCCCAGCCGACCGACACGCCCATCCCGCCGACAGCCACGCAGTCGCTTCCGCCTGAACTGACGCTCACAAGCAATTCCAATTGCCGCATCGGACCCAGCACTTTTTACAACACAATCGACCAGATCGCTTCAGGCACCAAACTGCCGGTGGTCGGACAAAGCGAAGACAACGAATGGTGGCAGGTGGTCAACAATACCGGGCGCGAATGCTGGATTTTTTATGAACTCGCCACGCCCAACCAGGATTTCAGTTCCCTGCCCATCGGCGAAGCGCCGTCCCTGCCGGGCATTCCGTTGAACTTTTTCGTCGTCGACCAGCAATGTCTTTCGGCGCAGAAAAAATTCTCGGTGACGCTGAGCTGGTCGAGTGGCGGCGGCGAGACGGCATTCCGCATCTACCGCGACGGAAGCCGCATGGCGGAATTAAAACCGACGAAGTTTAATTTCAAGGACCCGTCGGCGCCCTACAATAAAAATGTCACCTATGAGATCGAAGCCGTCAACGAAAACGGGACATCGGAGAGGGCGGTACAGTTCCTTCCGCCGTGTAAATAAATAAACGATCCAATGAAAAAAAACTCCCGGTCTTGCGACCGGGAGTTTTGACATCCGCCGGTGGATAAAATTTAGAGTCCCTTGATCACGAGGCTCAAGGCAAGCAGGATGAAGGCGATTGCCAGAAGCCAAAAGCCCGAAATGGGCAGGAAGGTTAGAACACCGAACTGTGCAAGGAAGCCGAGCACGCCGATCGCGACAGAAACCCAGTAGGTGACGGTTTTAGGGGGTGAAAGTTTCATCTCATTCTCCTTTGGTAAATAACGATAAACTTGATCCGGCGGACGCTGCATTTATATCAACCGGCGGCGGGGTTGTCAATTAAAAAATGGCTCTTCGGGATTAAGTGGAGGAAAACCCGTTTTACCACAGAGGGCACAGTGAACACGGAGGTTTTAAAAGGTTTTTCTCTGTGGACTCCGTGATCTCCGTGATGAAAAATGGGCGACCCACCAAATACCAGAGAGCCTAAAAAATCCAGGATCTTCCCCGCTCTCAAAGCCTCTCAGGTTTTGAAACCCTGGAATCGTCCTCTGATATAATCCCCGACTCGGTTTGAGGGAATCAGAACGCCGAAGTGTATTTGGTGTTCTTTCCTTCGATATTTTCCAACCTGAACAGCGCCGTTTGTGGCGTATTACACAACTTTATTGGAGTTCCATTCTCATGAAGAAAGAACAAATGATTGATCTGTATTACCAGATGGTGCTGATCCGCCGCGCGGAAGAGCGCGGCGCGGAACTGTACCAGGCTGGCAAGATCGGCGGCTTCATGCACCTGTACATCGGGCAGGAAGCCGTTTCGACCGGTTTGATCGCGGCGCGCGAACCCCGCGACCGCGTCATCACCGCCTACCGCGACCATGGCGTGGCGTTGAATTGCGGCATCTCTGCCAACGAAGTAATGGCGGAATTGCTCGGCAAGGCGACGGGCATGTCGAAGGGCAAGGGCGGCTCAATGCATATGGCGAGCGTGGAAAAGAACATGTGGGGCGGACACGCCATCGTGGGCGGACATTTGCCCATCGCGGCGGGATTCGCGCTCGGGGATCAATACGCTAAAAACGACAACATCACCATCTGCATGTTTGGCGACGGCGCGACCAACATCGGCTACTTCCACGAAGCCCTGAACCTCGCCAAGACCTGGGGCTTGCGCGTGCTGTGGGTTTGTGAAAACAACCAGTATGGCATGGGCACCGCAGTTGAACGCGCCTCGGCTGTGACCGATATCCGCCAGAAGGCGGAAGGCTACGGCATGAAGAACGGTCAGGCGGACGGCATGGATGTGATGAAGGTCTACGAAGCCGCAAAAGAGGCGATGGACTTCATCCGTAAGGAAGGGCAGCCTTACTTCCTCGAAATAGATACCTACCGTTTCCGCGGACATTCCATGGGCGACCCCGAACGCTACCGAAAATCGGAGGAAGTGAAGAAGTGGCAGGAAGAAGACCCCATCGGCATCTTCAACAAGCACCTGCTCGATAAGAAAGTTGCCACCCGCAAGACGCTCGACGAGATCGAAGCCCGCGTGGAGGAGGAAGTTGCCAGGGCGGTGGAATTCGCCGAGGCTTCTCCCGAGCCTGCGTTGGAAGACCTGTATGCGGATATTTATGCGGAGTAGGCTTGTTGGCGACTGAAGTCGCAGCAACAAGCGCAAAGTCCACCTCCGTGGACTTCAGGTTAAGGGAGACGACGAAGGTCGTCTTTGTAGAGGTTGTCGCGACTTCAGTCGCCCAACGCCCGACCTAAGGAGAGCAATATGCGCGAGCCATACACTCAACTTTATGTGCATCTGGTTTGGGCGACGTGGGACAGGCTTCCATTGATTACGCCAAAATTGGAACCGCGCATTTATGCTGCAATTGCTGAAAAATGCCGTGAACATAAATGCCTGCCAATTGCCATCGGCGGCACCGAAGACCATACGCACTTGTTGACCAGGTTCCACACAACCACAGCCATTGCGACCCTGGTCAAGGAAGTCAAAGGCTCGTCATCGCATCTGGTCACACATGCCATCATGCCTGGCGCGTTTTTCAAGTGGCAGGGCGCATACGGAGCGTTCACCATCCGCAAATCGGAAGTTCCAACGGTGAAGGCGTACATTGAAAATCAGAAACAACATCATGCGGAGAATCGCCTGTTTCCTGAATTGGAAGAGGTGTTCGTGCAGGATGAGGAGTGATTGTTGGCGACTGAAGTCGCAGCAACAATTACAAAGTCCACCTTCGTGGACTTCAAAATAACTTTAAAACAGACGACGAAGGTCGTCTTCGCAAATGTTGACGCGGTTTCAACCGCAACATTCAGAGGATAATCTATGGCAAAAATCACAATGCGCGAGGCGATCTCGCAAGCGCTTATGGAAGAAATGGACCGCGACCCGGCTGTCTTTATTATGGGTGAAGAGGTCGGCGTTTGGGGCGGCACGTATGCCGTCACCAAAGGTTTTTATGACAAGTACGGCGCAGACCGCGTGAAAGATACTCCCATCGCAGAGAACGCCATCATTGGCGGCGCGATTGGCGCGGCAATGGTCGGTCAGCGCCCAATCGCTGAGTTGATGACCATCAACTTCGCCTTCTCGGCAATGGACTACATCGTTAATCAAGCCGCGAAGTTGCGCTACATGTTCGGCGGACAGTTCATGCTCCCGCTCGTCATTCGCGCCGTCGGCGGCGGCGGACGTCAACTCGGCGCCACCCATTCGCAGACCCCCGATGCCATCTTCGCACACTTTCCCGGTCTGAAAGTCGTCAGCCCTGGGACGCCGGAAGATGCCAAAGGATTGCTCAAATCCGCCATTCGGTCGAATGATCCGATTTTATTCATCGAGCACGCCACCATGTACCAGGTCCGCGGCGAAGTGCCCGAAGGCGAATACACAATCCCCATTGGCAAATCTAAAATTCAACGCGAAGGCAAAGACCTGACCATCGTCACCTACTGCAAAGGTCTCGAACTTTCGATGAAAGCCGCCGACGAACTCAGCAAGCAAGGCATCGAAGCCGAAATCGTTGACCTGCGCACGTTGCGCCCGCTCGACATGGAACCCGTGTTGGAATCATTCAAGAAAACAAACCGCGCCATCGTCGTCGAAGAAGGTTGGAAGTCCTACGGCGTCGGCTCCGAAATCGTCAGCCGCATCTACGAAGAAGCCTTCGATTATGTAGACGCCCCCATCATCCGCGTTGCGCAAAAAGAAGTACCGCTTCCATATAACCGCACCCTCGAACAAGCCGCGCTCCCGCAAATCGCCGACATCGTCGCCGCGGCAAAGGAGGTTTTGAAATAATGGCTGAAACAATCAACATGCCCAAACTCGGCTTCGACATGGCGGAAGGTCTCCTCGTCCGCTGGGTGAAGCAGGTGGGCGAAACCATCAACAAGGGCGATGTCCTCGCCGAGATCGAAACCGACAAAGCCACCGTCGAAGTGGAATCCTCCGCCAGCGGCGTTGTCCTTCAACACATCGCAGAGCAAGGCGCGATGGTCCCCGTCAATGCGCCGATTGCGATTGTTGGCGCGGCGGGTGAAAAAGTGGATGTGGCTTCGCCAGTAGCAGAAAGCGGAAAGCAGAAAGCAGATGAAAAACCTGCGGCTCAGACTCCGCCGACAGTTGCTGCAACAACCCAGGCAGTTTCCCCCGCTGATAACGGTCCCATCAAAGCCTCCCCGCTTGCAAAGAAAATCGCCCGCGATAACAATGTAAATCTTTCTGCCATTCAAGGAACGGGTCCCGGCGGGCGCGTAGTTCGAAAAGATGTCGAGTCTGCCCTTGCAGGCGGAGCGACCTTCGACCTTCGACCTTCGACTCCCTCCACCCCAATTACCAATTACCAATTACCAATCTCCACCGAAGACAAGACTATCCCCACCACCAAACTGCGCCAAGCCATCGGGCGCAGACTCGTCGAATCAAAGCAGACCATCCCCCACTTCTATGTCACCCATGAGTACAAGATGGAAGCGGTCATGGACATGCGCAAACAGATCAATGCCTACCTCGGCGACAATGAAAAGGTCTCCGTCAACGACTTCATCATCAAAGCCACCGCGTTGACTCTTCGCCAATTCCCGAACCTCAACGCGGCACTCAAAGGCAACGAGATCATCCAATTCGGGCACGTCAACGTCGGCGTGGCAGTCACCGTCCCAGGCGGACTGATGACCGTCGTTGTGAAAGATGCGGATGCCAAATCGCTGCGCCAGATTTCAGGCGAGATCAAAGCCATGGCTGGGCGCGCCCGCGAAGGCAAAGTCAAGCCGGAGGATGTGGACGGCTCGACCTTCTCCACCTCCAACCTCGGCATGTACGACGTGGAAGACTTCATCGCCATCGTCAACCCGCCCGAAGCGGCGATACTGGCGATCTCTTCCGCAAGAGAAGTCCCCGTTGTGGAAAATGGCGGGTTGAAAGCGGGCTGGCGAATGAAAGCGACCATCTCCGTTGACCATCGAGTCAGCGATGGAGCAGAAGCGGCGCAGTTCATGCAGGCGCTGGCGGGCTTCCTGGAAAACCCGGTGAGGATGTTGGTGTAAAAGCAAACTTCCGAAGTCTTCGAGACTTCGGAAGTTTTTTCTATGCAATATCCATTACGGCGCGTAATACTCGATCAGCAAATGCGGACGGATCGCCTGGTCTTCGGCGTCGCCGCTAAAGAAGGTGAGATAATCCGCGCCGAGGTCGTCGTTATCGTCCAGTTGGAAGGCGAGGCGGAGTTGCGTTACGCTGGTGCGGTTGATATGGGCAAAGGCGGAGGGATCGAGCATTGCCCAATACCAGCCCGCCACCGGGTTGTTTTGAACTACGCCAATCGAGGTCAGCGCGGCGGGAGCCTGGAAATCGGAAACCTGCAAGGATTTGATATTGAACGGACCAAACGAGCCAAACACGCCGCGAATATCCACAAGGATGTTCCCGTGTGTGGTGAACGGGTCTGCGCCGACCACGCCCTGAACTTTCAGCATCAGGATGGCTTGCGTAATGACCGCGTCATCGGGCAGGTATTGGGTGGCGAAATGTAAAATGGCGCGGTACTGGCGATCCTCCCCGTCGTCGCCGAGACGGATGACGGTCGAGGTCGAGTCCTTCGCGCCGCCAACGCCGCTGTCCTCCTGCGACTCGAGAATCCAGCCGTCGTTGCGCCCGTTCGAGCGGAAGCGCTCGGTCTTCGTTTCAGCGGTCTTTTTGCTGACGGAATAAAAAGGTCCGGCGTAATTGCCATTCCCTGCCCCAACTCCGCCAAGCGGATTTCCAACTGCATCGAAAAGGCTGTCGTTATCCACAACGTTGAGTTGGATGGTGCCGTTCCCAGTCCCCGTACCCACAGTCACGATCGCGGTACTGGCGTCAATGGACAACTCAGTGATGGCAGCGCCCGTCGGTCCGTTTGCGATCACGGCGAAATGGCTGACATCAATATATCTCACAGGTTCGGAAAAGATCACGCTGAAATGAACAACTCCTGCCGCGGTCGGATCCGGGTCCAATTTCAGGATGGCAATCACAGCAGGCGGAGTCCGATCCAGCGTATACACATCGCCGTTGGTGAAATTCCCGTTGCCCGCGCCGGAACCGCCGAGCGGGGCTGAATAAGCGTCCATGATGGAGTCGTTATCGGCGAGGTCGAGGCGCAGCGTCCCATCGCCCGCGCCTGTGTTCACCGTCACAGTGTATGAAGCGTCCGCGCCGCTCACATCGGTAACGAACGCGCCCGCAAGCGAACCGCTCGTCGTGAAAACAAAATCCGCTGCGTCCACGCCGGTGACTGGCTCGGTAAAATTCACAGCGTAACGGACGCTGTTGCCCGATGTCGGGTCGGGGTCGAGCCGTTGAATGTTTGCAACCGCGACGATATTTTTATCCACCACATACACCCCGCCCGCAGTGAAACCGCCGTTCAGCAGGTTCATCGAAACATCCTTGATGCTGTCATCGTCGAGGATATCCAAACGAAGCGTGCCGTCGCCTGTGCCTGTATCCACGCGGACGATATATTCGCTTCCCTCCCCGCTGACAGTTGTTACCACAGCCCCGGCAACCGCCCCGCCGGGAGTGAGTTCAAAATCAGTCACGTCCACGCCGGTGACAGGCTCCGAAAACGTGACAATAAAATCGGCAAATTGATCGCCCGGTCCGCCGCATCCATTCGGGCAGCCATGCAAGACGGAGACAACCGTCGGGGCGAGGTCGGGCGGATTTAAATCCTTGAGGAATACATCGCGCTCGCCGTTGGTATCGTCTGGCACAAGGTTCGGCGAACTGGAAACGAAGACCAGGAATCGCCCATCGCCCGAAATGGATGGAAGAAGCGGATTCCATTCGTATTCCATGATTCCAGCCGAAACGACCATTGTGTTCGTGGCGGCGACTCTATCGTGGAGATACAGCCAGCGCGTCGGCATCCCGTCGCCCTTGTCGTCGAAACTGTAGACGATATAACGCCCATCCGCGGAAATTTCCGAAGCGTCGGATTCGCCCACCATGGCATAGCCGTCCTGGTAGGTTGCCAGCGTGGTGGTTCCAGCCTGCATGTCGCGGACATAAAGTTGAATGTAACCATATGTGTCAACTGCGGCGAATTCGCTCGCCGTGGAAAAGGTCACATAACGCCCGTCGCCGGAGATCGAAGGCTCGCTTGAGTTCCAATTTCCCTGAACGCCGCTCGAACTGACCGAGGCGCGAACGATCTGCCCGGTGAGCATCGCGTACACGAACACATCCTGCCTGCCGTTGGTATCGTCCGGGACGAAGTTGGTGGAACTGGAATTGAACACAACGTAATTGCCGTCCAGCGAAATACTCGCATCGAAGCCACCCGAATCCCCGCTCACTGAAACGCCGATCGTTGTATTCGCCTGCATGTCGCGGACGAAGATGTCGCCGTATCCGTTCGTATCGTTGGGGACAAGATTATCCGCGCCGGAATCGAAGACCACATACCGCCCGTCGCCGGAGATGGAAAGAACCGCCGTCTCGTCATTCGGCTCCGCGCCGGTTGAGGAAAGCGAGGCGCGGGTCACCGCCCCGGTCTGCATATCCTTGACGTAAACGTCGGTGAAGCCGTTTGTATCCGGCGTTGACGTAAGGTTGGTCGCGCCGGATTCAAACGCCACAAAACGCCCATCCGCTGAAATGACCGGCGCGCCCGCGTCCGCTGCGACGAGAGTCGTCGTGCCGGTCTGCGTGTCGCGCAGGAAGGCATCGCTGAGTCCGTTGACATCTCCCGCCACAAGGTTGCCCGCCTCCGAATCAAAGACGACGAAGCGCCCGTTCGCCGAAATCCTGCCGCGATACGACATCGCGTCTGCCTGCGCCCCATTCGAATCCACCGAGACGCGGGTGACCACCCCTGCCGCCCGGACCTGCGCCGCACTCCCGGTTAAGGTGAGTGAAACCATAAAGGCAAATCCAATGACGATCTGCCAAATAGATTTAGAGAACCTGGGTTTCATAGAACACTCCTTTCTTGTAAAAATATCCCCGCTTGTATTTTCACTTTCATCATAAATCTGCAATAGACCGCCTGATGATTGCAATAACGTGCTAATTTTGTAACTGCTCAGCCAATTCACTTCCCTGTCATTTCTTGTGGCGCGAGGCGCCACAAGAAATCCTTCTCAATGTTGCGCAAGATTTCACCTCGCCCGCGCTCGTCGAAATGACAGGCTGAGCAGTTACCTAATTTTTTAGGATAACTTCCCTGCTTTAAACCTTCCAATTCAGTTTTCGCCAAAAGGCGGAAGATATCAAATATCGCGGCCCGGCAGGCGGGCATCACTTCGGCTGGGACGCCGATTTCACCAAACTGACCGCCAAAATCCAAACCCTTGACGAAAATCCCGATTCCGATAAAATAACCGAGTAATCATTCGGTTATTTTTCAGTCTTATAACCGAATGTAAATTTAGTTATCGCGAGGAAGCATGTCCCCCAAGCCCGATGTCAGCGCCGAGCGCATTCCGCTCATACTCAACTCTGCGATCAAGGTCTTTTCCAAAAAAGGCTTTGAAGCCGCACGCATGGAAGATATCGCCAGGACCGCCAAACTCAGCGTTGGCGGCGTGTATTGGTATTACAAAAGCAAGGAAGAGATCATCATCGCCATCATGGAGCAGTTGATCGACAAGGATGTGAAAGACCTGCGCGCGTTGCTCGAAGCCGAAGGGACTGTCCGCGCGCGGTTGGAAGCGTACATCAGCCTGAGCATCGAAGAGGCGCAAGAACACATCCCCATCACCTACGAACTGTATTCACTGGCGCACCGCAACGCAAAAGTGAAGAATCACATCCGCTCCTTTTTGCAAACCTATCATAGCGTGCTGGAGCAATTCATCCAACAAGGCATTGACCGCAAAGAGTTCAAGTCTGCAAACGCCCGCGAATCTGCGTTGACCCTCGCCGCCCTCTACGAGGGCACATTGGAATTGACCATGCTCGACCCTGAACGAGTGAACGCCAAACAAACCCTGCTCAGTTCGATCAAACTTCTCATGAACGGATTGGAAAACAAATGAAACCTGATTTCAAAAACAAAGTCGTGCTCATCACTGGCGCAAACGGCGGACTTGGCTCTGCCTTTGCACAAGCCTTCGCAGAACAAGGAGCGCAGGTCGTTCTAGCGGGCAGGAATCTTCCTGCCTTGCAAGCGCTCGCGGACTCGATGCCCGCTTCACCTACCATCCACGCTCTTGAGTTCGGCAATTCCGAAAGTCATTTGGCTTTGCGTCAATTTATTTCTGATTCGTTCAGCAAAGTGGATGTCATCGTCAACGCTATAGGGACAGATACTCGCAAGCCATTGGAAGACCATCAACAAGATGAGATCCACAAACTCCTCAGCGCCAACTTACACGGAGCGATCCTGCTGACCCAAACCTTCCTGCCGCTGATGAAAAACCAAAACGACGGCATGATCGTCCACATTGGTGGGTTCGCCGATGGACGCCTCGCATTCCCTTTCTACAGCGTGGATGCTGCCACGCGTGCGGGCATGTTCACCTTCATCGAGTCTGTGAACCGCGAACTCGCGCTCGAAAAAAGCAACGTCCGCATCGGCTACTTCTCCCCCAGCCCCACCGACACCGAAGCAGAGCGTCCCTATCACACCATCTGGCAGGAAATGGGCGTGAAGATTCTGCCCGTTGAAAAAATCACCGCCGAACTGCTCAGCATGATCGCCAAACGCCGCGCAGTTCACATCATGGGCGGGTTCAGCACGCGCCTCTTCGCAGACATCAACGCCATCTCGCCGCGCCTTGCAGATTACATCCTGCTCAACCGTTACAGCGCCATCCTGAAAAAACATCTCATCGATAAAAATCCCGCGCCCCCGCCGCCCGCCGCATGGATGTTCCCGCTGGGCATCGGTCTGGTGATTCTTTCCACGCTGTTATATGGCGGCTTGATCGCGCTGCCCTTCTTCTCAATTCCCACCACAACCAAACTTGCCGCCACTCCCCTGCTGATCTTTTTCGGCGAAGCCGCCTTCTGGGTCGGCGGCGCGTTGCTCGGCAAAGAAATCGTCACACGCTACAAACAATATCTCAACCCATGCAATTGGTTTTGCAAACCCAGCGCAGGTCAATCATGAAAACAAATATCGAGTGGAAATATTCCGGCAAACCGGATGGCTTCTTTGGCACAGGCGCAACGCGGGCGGAGCAAAACCTCGTCTGGCTTTTTGGCATCCTTTCCACCGCCCTGCTTGGCTGGTACTGGTGGAGTTGTGTAATGGACTGGTCCTGGTGGCAATACGTCATTGCCCTCCTGCTCGCGTTGGATGTGCTGGGCGGCGTGGTCGCCAACTCGCTCAATAGCTGTAAACGTTTTTATCACTCCCCTATTCAACCCGAAGAAACGGGGTTCACCGCGCTGGCAAAGAATCATTTTATCTTTACCGCCCTGCACATCCACCCCATCCTCATCGGCTGGCTCTTCGGAGATATGAACCTGACCTACGGGGCGATTTGGTATTTCGTTCTGGTCACATTCGCCGGAAATATCATGCGAATGCCGTTATACCTGCGCCGCCCTACAGCCATGGGAATCATTATGCTGGCAATTCTAGCCAACTATTACTTCATCCCGCCTGTGGCAGGGTTCGAGTGGTTCATTCCGGCGTTGTTCCTGAAGATCGCGTACGGACATAGTGTGCAGGAAGAACCGTACCGACCACAGACTCAATAACGCCGGCTCAAGGCACAGGCAGGGACGGGCAGATGGCTTGATATTCATCGTCGCCGAAGAAGGACTCCCATTCGGCGGCGTTGAAATTTTGGAGCAAATGGCTGCAAGCCAGGGGGATGAGATTTTCCTGTGAAATATTTTCCAGCGCGGCAATGTCGAAAAAACGCAGGGTGCGCAGGGACGCAGCGTACAAGGTCTGCCCATCGGCGGAGAAGGTCAGGTCCATCGTGTCGCCGTTCTGGCGCAGGCGGTGAACCTCCACGCCGGTAAGCGGATCAAGGACCAGGATGCGGTCCGTCCCGCCGAGAAACAGGCGGCTGCCGTCCGGGGTGAAAGACATGGAAACTGCGGGATCGCCAACGATGTCGTACATCAATTCAAATCCGTTTCCATCCGCGCGCCAAAAGGATGTGTTTCCCGATGTCGAGCTTGAAACCAGCAGGCTGCCATCCGGGTGAAACGCGAGCAAATGATTCCTGCCAGGCGACTCCAACCTGCCAGCCTCTGAGTTTTCAGCCGTATTAAAGAGAACAACTTCGTCCTCCAAGCCGATGGCAAGCAGGTTTGACGAAGAAACCGCCAGCGAATAGACAGGTTCATCAGACTGCCACAGGATCCCATCTTCGCCGGATGACACGCTTCGGGTTTGAACCAGCCCATCCTCGCTGCCGAGATACAGGCTTGAACCGTCTGGGGAAAATACCAGGCTTTGAATCGGTCCGGTATCGATCAGCGTTTCCGCGCGGCCCGAAGGGATTTCAATAGAAACAACCTGCCCGTCCACGGTGGAGACAGCCAGGATCGTCCCTTCGGGGTGCATCGCCAATTCCCAGACATCGTCGTCGAAGAAATCGATCAATGGGTCGGTGGGAGGCTCCGTCGGCTCTGGAAAATTCCCAGGGTCGAGCAGCCAGACCTCTCCCGCGGTCGAAGCGGCGAACCAATTCCCCTTGGGGCTCATCTCCACCTGTTCGATGAGTTCATCGAAGCGCGCATACCGATTATTGATCCTGAGCGCGGAGATATCCCAGACGGAGACGAAACCATGTTCATCCCCAGCCACAAGGAAGGAGCCGTCTTTGCTAAACTCCAAAACACTGCCTGCGCCGTCGAGGGGAATTTGGAACATCTGCGCCCCATCAGCCGCGCTCCAGACCCGTATCGTACGATCCGACCCGGTCGAGGCGATCCACAACCCATCGGGGCTGACCTTGACTTCACTGACGATGCTGTCTTGCAGGAGACGCAGACGCTCCTCGCCCGTCACTGCATCCCATACGCGGATACGGAAATCGTTCGAGGCAGTCACAAACCAGGTTCCATCCGGGCTGAACTCGACATCTTCAACCCAGTCTTCGGTCGGAATTTCAAGTATTGGTTCGCCGTTGAACGAGCTGGTCAGAACCGCGCTGTTATCCACGCCGCCCGAGAGCAAGGCGTTGCCGTCCGGGCTGAAAATCAGGTCGCGCACGCCGCCGCGGTGAGCGTCGCCGCTGACGATCTCGCCGGATTCCAGATCCCAGAACGTGACGACGCCTTCATCCGACCCGGCGGCAAATAAAGCTCCGTCCGGGCTGAACGCCGTCACGCTCAAACTGCCATATACTGAAAACTCGCCCGCAAATTCATACGTGGACATGTTGATCAGCGTGATACGCGCATCATCGCGGGCAAGCGCCAGCAGGCGGCCGTCCGGGCTGATGTTGACGCTGAATACGGGAACACCGAAATTGAGTTCCTTGAGCGTCTCCCCCGTCGCCGCATCCAGGATGGATACCTGTCCTGAAGATGCGCTTGCGACCAAAATCTGCCCTTTGGGACTAAATGCCGCATCCAACACGGACCCGGAACTGGTCGAGCAAAAGAGGCTTTCCCCATCCTCGAAACGTATCAGGCAGGCAGAACCGTCGTCGCCCGCGGCGACAAACGTATCCCCGGCAGGGCTCACTTCAATGGCAAGGATGGGACCCTCATGGCTGATCTCCCTGACAGGCACAGGCAGCAGGCTGATGTTCTCGCGGAGGATTTCCTCAGCCTCGAAGGACGGAATCCTCCGGTACGAATCAACAGCCAGCAGGGTGCTGGTAAACAACCCGGCAGTTCTGGACTGATATATTTGGGCGCGGGCTGCGCTGCGCTGGGCTTCGGCAATTGCGGCGTTTGTATCTGCGGCAGCTTTGGCAATCAGCGCGGCGCGGGCATTGTCTTCCGCGGTCTTTTGGTTGTCTTCGGCAATATCGCGCTGTTCCTGGGCTTCCTCGGCATTCGCCAGCGCATCGCGCCGCTGGTCGAGCGCAAATAAAGAGAGCGCAAGCATGACCAGGATGGCAAGCGCAGCCGAGACCCAGGTGAGGGTACGCACCCGCTCGCTGGATTTACTGAATTGAATGTATTGTTTTTGTAATTCGGAAGGCGCGGGGTCTCCGCCTTCATGCGTCGAGACCATTTTTGACGCGCTGCGCAAATCGCTGCCGCGCAGAAGCAGGCTGGATTCCTTCTTGCGGTCCCATTCCAATGCGCGCACCTGCAAACGGCGGTGTTCCTGAAGCCAGTTCACATCCAGGTTGATCGCCACCTGAACCTTTTTCAGCCCGGCTTCGAAATCATCATTCGCGCGCAGGAAGATCCAGTTCAAATCGCGGATGACGGAGCGGGTGCCCTTCGGGTCCACATCGCGGACGACAATCGGGATGATGCGCTTGGCGTTCCGGTGCGCATGTTCCAACTCCACGTTGCAGACCTCCGAAGCGACCGAATCGGGGCTGACAAGAAAGATAAACGCGTCGGCGGCTTCGATGCCTTGCAGGATCTGGTCCAGCCACCCCACGGCGGGCGGAATATCCTCCCAATCCACCCATACATCCATATCAATGGATTTGAAGGTCGTCATCAACCTGTGGGCAACTTCTGAGTCTTTTCGCGAGTATGAAATAAAAACACCGGTCATTCTAAACCTGCCTTCTTAATAACTCATCTTACGCGGAGAGTGCGTCGCATATCATCCCCGTATGGGGACCAGCCAGAAACAGATGCCTCTCACGAGAGGATTCGCCCTGTTTGCTGGACACGCTGACCCGTTTGGTGCGACGCACTGCGTAACGTCAGTTAACAATAAAGTTCATGGGCTGAGATTATACCTGCGGATGGAAATAAAAAAGTTCCCCCGGGAGTGCGACTCTCGGGGGAACTGAGATGGTTGTCGAGCCTACGGCGTCGTCAAAATGAAGATGCCGGGGAAGTTGACCGTGAATGTGACCATGTTGTCCACGATCTGCACGCCGGAGATGACCATGCGCGGATCGTCGGGATTCTCAGGATGGAGCGGGAAGGTGGTTCCCTGCTCGAAGACCGGGAGTTTCATCCAGCCGCCCTGCCCAGCGTTGAGGGTTGGGTCCCAGTACAACACGGAATGGGTTCTACCGCGGCTGTTTTCCGGGAGCATGAAGTTGATGGTGACAAAACCCTGTTCGTTGAGGATCGAGTTTCCATCGTCGTCCGTCAGGCTGACCATCATTCCGTTCACGAAGACGGTTCCAGCCCCCAGCGCGCCCGGCAGGTCTGTCTCAATCAGGCTTTCGAGGTTGCTAAAGCCTTCGTACGGGCAGCCCACATTGACCCAGGTCCCGTCGGCAAGTTCGAGGATGGTGCTGGTGAAGTTGTCGCAATCCTGTTCTACGGGCAGGTTATCCTGCGTGGGGACGGAGACGATCTGCGGTTTATCCTCATCAGGTTCTTCCACGGGTTCGGGCGGGCATTCTTCTGCCAGGGTTAAGTCGAGCATGTAATCGCCGAGTCCGTTGCCGCCGAACACAGCCGGGGCAATGAAGTTCAACGTCCCGGCGGGACCCGCGGTGGCAAGGATGCCGTATTCGCCGTTATTGGTGAACGTCCCGCCGTCTACATTGACCGTTACGCTGTTGTCGGTTTCGCCCGCATCGCGGCAGTAGTAGGTCTGGGTGGTGTAGGCTTCCACGCCGTTGACGCCGTTGCCGTCTGCTGTGACGTTGACCAGTTCGATGGTGTCGTTCCCGACCACGATCAGCCCGGTCTGGGTGTTGAGGTTGAAGGCGCTGTCGGTCACGAAGATATTGCCGTTGTAGGATAGGAGCAATGCGCCAATGTCCGTCAGGTCGTCATTGGAGGTTGTTGTCACTCCGTCGTCGCCGGTGACTGTGACCGTGTCCACCTGGATGTCGCCGCCCGATGTGGCGGCGTAGATGCCGTAGTGTCCGTTTTCGGTAAACGCGCCATTAGTAACGAAGATGTTCCCAGCCCCGTGGGAATTCAGGTAAACGCCCTTGCTTTCATTGAAGGAGGCTTCGATGTCCAACAGGGTGATGTCGCCGTTGCCGCTGGTTGCCTGGACGCCAAAGGTGCCGTTCCCGTCGAAGTGGCTCGAACCCGCAACGGACTCTGATACATGGATCGTGCCTGCGCCGGTGGTGCGCAAAACGGCTCCCGCGCCAAAATCGTTACCGTCGGCAATCACATCGATCAGGGTGATGTCGCCGCCGTGACTCTTCGCGTACAGACCGGGATCCTGCGGGAAATTGAAATGGACGTTCTCGTTGAATTGGCTGTTCTCGACGTAAATATCGTCCTGCGCGTCGATGTAGGCGCCGTTCGTGCCGTTGTACGAGGCGATCACATTGATCAATGTCGCCGCGCCGCCCGAGTCGATGTGCAGACCGCTCCAGGTATTGCCCGTCATGGCGCTTTCGCCAAAGTGGCTGTCGGTCACAGAAACTGAACCAGTCCCCGAGGTCGTGTCGAGAACCGCGCCGAAGGCGTTCGAATTGGCGGTCACGTTGGCGAGGTCGATATTGC
Source organism: Candidatus Villigracilis adiacens (assembly GCA_016703605.1). Lineage (GTDB taxonomy): Bacteria > Chloroflexota > Anaerolineae > Anaerolineales > Villigracilaceae > Villigracilis > Villigracilis adiacens. The sequence goes on from JADJBU010000022.1 coordinate 658,273, forward strand.
CGTCTGCGAAGATATCCAATCCGTAGGCGTTTGAATTTCCCGAAAATTCGCTCTGGGCGATGTTAACATTCCCGGTGCCGTCGTTGTCGGAACTGGTGACGACTGCGCCGTCGAGTCCGTTATCATTTGCCTGGGTATGGTCCATGACCAAGCCGCCGCCCGAGTCGACGTTCAAGCCGATGAAGCCGTTGTCGTTGAAGGCGTTGCCCGTCGCGCTGGTGATCGTCACCAGCCCGTTCCCGGCGCACAGACCTGTGCCGGAGTTGTAATCACAGGTGTCGAGATATGCACCCGTCAGTCCGTTGCCGCTGGCGGAAACCGTATCGAGAATGATCGTGCCGTCCGCGGCAACCTGTAAACCGTTGCCGTCGTTATCGTCGAAGGCGCTGTCGGTGATGTCCACGTTTCCGCCGGATGCAATCAACGCCCCATCGCCAAACCCGGAGGGATTAAGATCCGTGCCGGTAACAGATACATTGTCGAGGGTCACATCGCCGCCATTCGTGACGACCAACCCGAAGCCGCTTGTATCCTCCGCCGCAATTGCGAGGTCGTTAAGAGTGATGTTTCCGCCCCAGTTGACGAAGATCATCGAAACATCCACCGTGGAAACGCCGCTGGTGGTGGTGTTATTGCCGCCGCTCCAGCCGCCCTGAACCGTCAGGTTGCCGCCGCTGATATTGGATAACGCGGCGCTGTCGAATTCGATCTGGGAGTTGTCGGCGCCGTTATAGGTATCCTGCACCCAGATGACGCCGTTGCCTGTAAATTGCGGCGTGACCAGTAACGCGTCTGCCTCGAGCGCGTCGATCAATTCATTGAAAGTGCCAAAGCTGCCCGTGCAACCGGCGTCGCCGGGGGTTGCGCCTTCCGGGCACCACATGGGGTCGGTGGTGGCAATAATCTCAGCCGCCTCTTCGGTGGCAAGGGGCAGAACTTCGCCTTCTTCATTTACCACGACAATTTCGGTGTTTTCGGGAGCCTGCTCGAGAATTTCCGGGATCGATTCCGGTTCCGCTGCCGCCTCGCCGGAAGTCTGACCGTCTCCGTCGGCAACCGAGTCTGTTTCTTCTGCCCCGTCTCCGGTCTCTTCAGAAGCGGAGCCTTCCTCTCCGCCTTCGCCCTCCTGGCTGGCAGTCTCTTCCGTGGCGGGAACATCCTCATCGGCATTGACGCTGTACGGACCGACCGCCCCAGCCATCATTGCCAGGATAACCGCCATGATCAGGATAAAAAAGTGATTTGAATGTTTCATGGTTTCCTCTGTCAACTCTATGATTTCAATGGTTTCGATAACCCTATCAAACGCCATAATCATATGAGACTGAGGAACGGGCGTCAAACAAAACCGCCGGAATTTCGCTAACAGTTCTGTTAACCGCGCCCGGATCAGGCACAACGCAAAAGACCACACGGCGGGAGAAGAAAATGATTCGGTTGGAGTAAAGAAAGAAGAAAGAATCTACCCCACCATGCGGATCGCCAGCATGGTCATATCGTCTGCCAATGGCAGCGGATCGACGAAATCGTTGAGGCACTCCTCGATGGACTGGATGACCTCCTCCGCGGTGCCCGCCGAAAGCGAAGCCATGGCTTCCAGCAAACGTCCCTCGCCAAAGAGATCGCCATCCGGCGAAAACGCCTCGGTAAGTCCGTCGGTATAAAGCAGGAGCGTATCACCTTTTGCAATGAATATCGTCTTCTCTTCGACCAACGGCTGTTCCATCACGCCCAGCGCAATCGCGGTGCGCGTTAATTTATCCAAACTTCCATCGGTCTTCACCCAAAACGGCGGGTTATGCCCGGCATTGACGTAGCGGAACGTGCCCGCAGCCAAATCCAGTTCGCCATACACGGCGGTAATGAACATGCCTTGCTGCGTATCGGGCAAAAGCGAATCGTTCACGCGCCGCAGGGCTTCGGCGGGCGAAGAGGTCTCCACGATGGCGGCGCGCATCAACGTCCGGGTCAACGCCATGAACAGGGCGGCGGGCATCCCCTTATCCGCCACATCCGCGATGAAGATGCCAAGTTTGTTCTCCGGCAGTTCGATCACATCGTAAAAGTCGCCGCCCACCTGCCGCGCCGTGCGCCAGCGCGCCGCGATCTGCCAATTCGGGTGGGTCGGCAAAACACTCGGGATGAAGGTCTGCTGGATCTGGCGGGCAAGCTGCACTTCCGTTTCGAGCCGTTCGCGCACGACCATCTCCTGTTGCAAAAGATCGTTTTGAATTGCAAGCGCGGCTTGCTGGGCAATACCGTTGATGATCTCCAGCCGCCGCGAACGGAACCGCCGCGCATTCTCATCCTCTTCGATCAGCATCACGCCGAAGATATCGTTCTTGATGGTCAACGGGACGGCGATCAGCAGGCGGTCGGCATTGACCGTGTCCGCTTCGCGCCCCGCTGCGGGTTGAATCTCCAGCCAATCCTTTGGCTCCGCCCCAGCCTCGAGCGGGCGCGTCACCAGCATGTTCTGCTCCAACGCCCAAACCACAAATGGAAACTCGGAAAGCGAAAGACTCTTTTCCGTCAGCATCGACTCCTCCTCTTCGGAAAAGCCGTATTCCTGCGAAGCTTGCAGCGATTGATACTCCATATCCAGCCGGTAGAGGACCACGCGTTTGACCCCGACCAGAATCGGCATAATACGGATGATGGAACCGAGTATTTCATCCAAATCGCTCAAACTGACGACCGCCTGCGCCACCTGCAACAACGCCGCGGAGGCATACGCCTGCTCCTGCGCCGAATCGAACAGGCGCGCGTTCTCGATGGCAACCGCCGCGTAATTCGCAAAGGTGCTGGCGATGGCGCGCGCCTCATGCCCATACCGCCCGGACGTGTGATGCGCGAGGGTCAATATCCCAAGCGGACGGTCCCCCACCCGCAGCGGCGCGACAATGGACGAGTAATCCGGTTCGAAGCCCGCCGTCAGACCGGCTGGGCCGATCGGGTCTTCAGGCTTGCGGATGATGGGCGTTTCCGAGTCGAGCGCAGCCACCATCACATGGGTGGTCTCAGGGTAGGCAATGCAAACGGTTTCCAGTTGACTGGCATCCACTCCATGAACGGCGGAAAGACACAAGGAACCGTCCTGCAACAGCCATATCGCGGAGGTATCCACCGGCAAATTGCGGTCCAACTCGGCGAGGATCATCTCGAGGACTTCGTCCAACCCGGCATTGCTGGAGACCAGCCCCGCCACCTCGCGCAGGCTGTCTGCCACCTGACGCCGCCACTGCTCGGAGCGGTACAAGTCCGCGTTGCGGATGGCGGCGGCAACCGTATCGGCGACGGCTTCGAACATGACCCGGTCGTCATCGGTGAAGGCGTTTAATTTATCAGATTGAATGTCGAGCAAGCCCACCACCCGCTCGTTAAAGATCAATGGAACGCATAACTCGGATTTGGTGTTCTTCGGCGGCAGCGGGGAATGAACATATCGGTCGTCTTTCGAGACGTCATTTGCCAGCACAGCCTGTCCGTTACGCGCCACCCAGGGCATAATTCCCTTTGCATCGTCGAGCGGGATGGTAAAGCCTTCGAGTTGTTTGCTGCGTTTGCCGCTTCCGGCTTCATAGGCGATCAACCGCCGGTTCGGGTGGACGGTGAAAAGCGAAACATGGGGGTAGCCGAATTTTTCGTGAATCAGGTTTGCTGCGTCGCGCATCAATTGCGAAAGGTCGAGGGTGGAGGTAACGCTTTTGCTGACCTCCGAGACCAGGGTAAGCTGGTTGGCGCGGCGGCGCAGGTCGCCGTATAACTTTGCGCCCTCCACGGCGCGCGCCACATTATCGGCAAGCGCTCTTAAGATGAGCAGGTCGATGGGGTGAAACGCGCTGGGCTGGTTGCTTTGCACGTCCAATGCGCCCAGCACGCGCTCTTCGATCTTCAATGGAATGACAACTTCAGACCTTGTCTCGGGCAGGCTGTCTATGAATCGATACCGTTTGTCCTTCTGCACATCGTCGCAGACGATCTCCGCCCCGGTCTGCGCGGCTTCGCCGATCAGTCCCTGACCGATCTCCACTTCGAGGGCAATCGCGGCTTTGCGTTTTCCCTTGCGCGAAGCGACGGCGCTGGCGCGAAACCGCAGCGCGGTATCGTTCGGTTTGAGGGTAAAGAAGGCGACGTAATAGAAATTGAAGGTTTTTTGAATGAGGCTGGTCACCTGCAATGCGAGTTCATCCACATCGAGGACGCTGGCGATCTGCGCGCTGACTTCGCGCACCAGGTTCAACTGGCGCAGGCGGAATTGCTCCACCTCGACACGATGGGCGGCAAAGAGGTTGACGGAGAGTATCTGCCCCAACCCCTGGAGCAAGTCCAATTCGTCGGGGGTGAATTCAGGCCCTTTGGGGCGGTCGATCTGAAGCGCTCCCAGCGTAATCCCCTGATCGGCAAGCGGTATCGAGACAAAGGTCGGGTTTGAGGCGGGGGGCTTGGTCCGTCCGTTTTTTTTGACGAGTTTCCCGGTTTTGACGGCGCGCTTCATCCCTTCGGCGGCGGGTTGGGGTGGGAAGGTTCGGGGGGCATCCCAATCCGGCAGGCGGAAGATGCTTTCGTCGAGCCAGACGGTTGTTTTGCCGGGGAGCAGGCGGTTGGCAAGCCCGATGATACGGTCGCGCTGCGCGGCGAGCGAATCCTCACTTCTTAGTTTTTCACCCAGGCTGGCAAGTTGAAGCCAGTCTTTCGAAGATCGGGCGGCGGCGGGCAAGGGGTTATTCCCTTCGCTTGGTCATGGTCAACAAATTGCCCGCCCCGGAGGATTCATATTTCACGTTGTCCATTAATTTGCGCATCAGATAGACCCCCAGTCCGCCGATCTGTCTTTCGGATAAGTCTGCTTTGAGGTTCGGTTCTTTCACGGTTTTGGGGTTGAAGGGTTTGCCGGTGTCGCGCATGGTGATGATGATTTCATCGTTCTTGATGTCGCATGTTACAAAGAGTGAGGCGTCGGATTCGCCTTCATAGGCATGTTCGATGATGTTCGAGGCGGCTTCGTCTGCGGCAAGCTGCAGGGAATAGATTGCCTTTTCGGAGAATCCCCCCGCCCGCGCAACCTCCGCCACCATGTCCCGAATTTCATCCAAAAAATCGAACCGGGCTGGAAAAATATTTGCTGGCATCAGTAATCAACTCACCTTAGGCAAGGTTATCTCGTAATACAGGCTTTGACCGCAGCGTCCATCCCAAAACTGGTCGTCTGTTGCCGCGGCAGTCAGATGCAGCATGAAATCCGGCTGAAAGGTTTACACTGCGCAACATCGATATTAATAAAGGATATGCCGTCTCCGACCCCTGAGAGACGGCATTTTCACGCTGGGTTGGGCGGTTTGGCTTAGAAACTTCCCACTGCGCTGACGGGGTCGTCGAAGGTTTTGAAGAGTTCGGTAAAACCCGCCAGTTCGAGCGCTTCGCGAATGCGGTCTGGAACCTTTACCAGCACGATTTCGCCGCGGTTGTATCGTTTGCAATTGCGCTGGGTGGCAAGCAGGGCGCGGAAACCGGCGCTGGACATGTATTCCAACTCGCTCATATCGATGGCAAGTTTGAAGCGTCCATTATCGTTGGCTTTTTCCAAAGCCTTTGCAAACTGGGGAGCCGTGGCGCTGTCCACCCGGCCCTTGACCGCTATCAGATCGCAATGCTTGAATTCCTGGGTTGTGATTTCCATAAGTTCTCCTCCGGGCAGGGAATTTTTAAGAACGACAAAATTATATCACGTCCTCTTGATGCATTACGGCGGGCGCGTTAAACTTTTGAGCGCTCCCCCTGACCGCAGTCCTACTCCCTGAAACAATCAAATCGTTTACAATTACAAGAGATGAGAGGAGATTCTTTATGAGCGGCGAACAGGTTCTGGTCATGCTCGTTGAAGATAACGCGGATCACGCCGAACTTGTGATTCGAACCCTGGAGGGACATCACATTTCCAGCAAAATTCTTCACATCTCCGACGGGGAAACCGCCCTGGATTATCTCCTCCGGCGGAAGGATTTTGGCAACCCCGAAACCAGCCCGCGCCCGCATGTCATCCTGCTCGACCTGCGCCTGCCCCGGGTGGACGGGCTGGAAGTGCTGCGCATGATCAAAAAGGAAGGGGAAGAGTTGCGCAATATTCCCGTGGTGGTCTTGACCACCTCCGAAGCCGAAAAAGACGTGCTGCGCGCGTACGAATATTATGTCAACAGTTACCTTGTCAAACCGGTCGGTTATGAGGATTTCAATAATATGATGCGCGACCTGGGCGGTTATTGGCTCGGCTGGAACAAGCAGGCGCAGGGCTGAATGTCGGACGAACCCATCCTTATCCTCCTGGTCGAAGACGAAGACCCGCATGCCGAACTGATACAACGCGCCTTCGAGGATCAGGGCATTGAGTTTAAAATTCACCGCGCCCGGTCATTGAGCGAAGCCCGCGACCACATGCGCGACTACAAACCGAGGTTGATCATCGCCGATTGGCGGCTGCCCGATGGGGAAAGCATGGAACTGCTGCCCAACCACCGCGACCCGCTTGCCACCCCCATCATCCTGATGACCAGTTACGGGAACGAACGCATCGCCGTCGAAGCGCTTAAATCCGGCGCGTTGGATTATGTTGTGAAATCGCCCGAATCGATGCTGGATATGCCCCACGCCGCAAGAAAAGCGCTCGACCAGTGGAAGGCGCGGTCAGACCGCATTCGCATTCAAAACGCGCTCACGGAGAGCGAGTCGCAGTTTCGCCTGCTTGCCGAAAACGCCAGCGACATGATCGCCCGTCTCACAACCTACGGCGACATGATCTACATCTCCCCCGCCTGTAAAACCATCCTCGGGCGTGCGCCCGAAGAACTTCAGGGAGTGAACATCTTCGACCTGATCCACGAAGAGGACCGCGCGGTCATCCGCGAACTATTCGACCATAACTCCACCGACGCCACATACACGGTCACCTTCCGCGCCAGCCACATGAACGGCGCATATATCTGGCTCGAAACATCTGCCCGCGCGGTGCTCGACCCGAACACAAAAAAGGCGGTCGAGATTCAATCCGCCTCGCGCGACATTACAGAAAGAAAACGGGCGGAGGAAGCCCTCCAACAGGCGCACAAACAGCTAAGCGAAGCCTACGAACGCACCATCGAAGGCTGGGTGCGCGCGCTCGACCTGCGCGACCGCGAAACCGAAGGACACACCCAAAGGGTGACCGAAATCACTCTCAAGGTTGCCAAACAACTCGGGTACAGCTCCGAAGAATTATTGCACATCCACCGCGGCGCATTGCTGCACGATATGGGCAAGATCGCCATCCCCGATGAAATCCTGCAAAAGCCGGGACCGCTCAACGATACCGAATGGGAGAAAATGCGCCGGCATCCCTCCTATGCCTACGAAATGCTTTCCCGCATCGAATACCTGCGTCCCGCCCTCGACATTCCCTTCTACCACCACGAACGCTGGAATGGGTCGGGCTACCCGCACGGACTCGCAGGCAGGGAGATTCCGCTTGCGGCGCGGCTCTTTGCCATCGTGGACGTCTGGGACGCGCTTCGCAGCGACAGACCCTACCGCAAGGAACTGCCCCGCGAACAGGTGATCGAATACCTGCGCGAAAATTCAGGCCTGCTCTTCGACCCGGACCTGGTCGAGGTCTTCCTCAAATTCGTCGAAACCCACCAGTTGTAATTTGACACCCATCCCCTTCATCGGTTATGCTTGCGTTGTCCGGGCAGGCCCGGCGCGGCGAAGCCTTTCGAATCCCGCCAGGATCGAAAGATAGCAACGGTAAGGAAGAGCCTTCGGGCGCCGCCGGTCTCCTGCCCGGATATTTTTATGCGAATACCACACAAACAAAGGGTGGGTATAATCTTCCCATGTCTTCCAAAAACATCATCGCCATCGCCGCATCGCTCGCGCTCGGCATTGCGCTTGGGCTGGTCTACGGCTGGGTCATCGAACCGGTCGAATTCACCGATGTCACCCCCGACCTGCTGCGCGAAGATTACCGCGTCGATTATGTCCTGATGACAGCCGAAGCCTATCAAAACGATTTCGACTCCGAAGCCGCCGCCCGGCGCCTCGCCATGCTTGGGAGCGATCCCCCCGAAACCTACGCTGCATCCGCCATCGAATACGCCAGCCTGAACGGCTTTACAGAAGACGAGACCAACGCCCTGCAAGCCCTGCTGACCGCGATGCAAACCCACCAGCCGAATGCGGATCAGACTCCATGAATCACTCCACCCGCAGCCTGATCCTGCAAATCATCTTCGCGGTTCTCGCCGGGCTCGGGCTTGGTCTGGCTTACTCGTGGCTTCTCTCCCCCGTCACCTATGTGGACGCAAACCCAGCCCTCCTTCGCGCAGATTTTAAAGACCAATACCGGGTCGTGATCGCCGCCTCCTACGCCGCCAACCAGGACCTGACCCGCGCCCGCGCGCGGCTGGACCTGCTCGGCGATTCGGATCCGGTTGCCGAATTGAGCGCCCAGGCGCAGCGGATGCTTGCAGCGGGAGAGCCGTTCGAAAAAGTCCGCCCGCTTGCGCAACTGGCAACAGACCTGCAACAGGGATTCGTCAGCGAACCGTTCACCGCCACGCCCATTCCAACCTTCAACACGCCCGCGGCGGCGCAGACAACCCCCACCGCTTCACCAGTTCCCGGGTCCGCTGAAGAACCGACTTTCACTCCCCCGCCCACAGTTTTTTTCGAACAGACTCCACTGACTCCGTCCCTGCTCGAGACCGTCACCCCGCGCCCGACGTTTACGCCAACATCCGGTCCGGGCGCTCCATTCGCGCTGGTCGCGCAGGAAACGATCTGCGACCCCGGCGCGCGCGCGCTCATGCAATTCATCCTCATGGATGCGCGCCGCGATCAGGCGGCGGGCGTGGAGATCATCGTTACCTGGAACCAGGGAGAAGACCGCTTCTTTACCGGGTTCAAACCCGAGCTTGGCAACGGGTACGCGGACTTCATCATGGAACCGAACACGGTCTATAACATTCGCATCGTCACCGGCGGCGCCTTCGTCCCAGACATCAGCGCCCCGGTCTGCGCCGACCCGAACGGGACGGAATACGCCGGCGGAGTTTTACTCACCTTTCAACAGCCCTGATCCGCCCTGCAACCGAACCGGGGATAAATCGTTATATCCACCAGATTATTCAAGGAGTAACGAATGAACACAACCAATGAAATACAAAAACCCGGGTTAATCACCGCTATCGCGCTCATGACTCTCGTCAGCGGCATCATCAACCTTTTCTGGGGATTTGTCGCATCTGCCACCGCGCTGGGGACGATTGTCGGCGTCATCTGCCTGCCCATCACCATCCTGCCCACCATTCTCGGCGTGTTCGAGATCATTTATGCGGCAAAACTTTTGAGCGCGCAGCTCCAGCCCGTACAGCCTTCCACATCGCTTGCCGTGTTTCAGATATTGACTTTCCTGATGGGCAACATCTTCTCGATGATCGTGGGCATCCTCAACCTGGTCTTCTTCAACGACCTGGCAGTCAGGGAATACTTTGCCCGCGTCAACGGCGCGGTTCCGCAAACACCCGCGCCCGTACCGGCTCCTGCTGCCGCGCTGCCCATGATGCCGCAGCCCGCCTCCCTCCCCGAGACGCCCGAAGCCGCCAGCATCGAAGAATCGCTCCCGTCTGAAAAAGCCAAACGCGTCCGCAGGACGACCAAACAGGGTTAGTCTTTTCCGAATAACATAAAAAAACAGCCGCAATGAAAATGCGGCTGTTTTTTCATGGAGCGCGGCATGGGTATTTTGCCAGCCATAATCATCAGTTCACCTTAAAGAGCGTTTCTTATGTCCGTGAAAGGTGTGCAAAAAGAGCCTCAGCCACAGAGAACGCCGGGTCTACAGAGGTTTTTAAAAGGTTTTCTCAAGATTCTCTGTGGTCTGATATGAAAAAACGTCCCGAAGGGTTCTGGAAGGATGGGAATTCTGGCTGACAACCTGCGGGATGGCGCTTTCTCCATTCGGGGTGAAACTCGTTTCATGAATACTCTGTGGCAAAAAACGGGTTAAGAAATGGTCTCTTACGCAGAACGCTCCGAAGGCATCGCTGTGGCGCCGTGGCGACATTCTCGTAATTCAGGCTCGTTTTTCGTGAAAGCCTTCGGGGCAGCGCCTAACATCAGTTATCAGGTAAAATGGGACTAATGTACTCTGGGTTTTATCATCATTGACAGGGTATCATTTTAAAAATTCTTCGCTGCCATACAAATCCCTCGTAAAGAACCCTAAAGGTCTTTTCGGCGCATCAGGGTTTTACGAAAGCACAGGAGACCTTTAGGGTTTCCGCGTACGGTAGAGAAAAAATTCAAAAACAAATAGGAGAAAAGAGAGATGAAATCATATCGTATGCTATTCTTTTTTATGGCAACCCTCCTGGCTGTCAGCCTTGCCTGCGGTGGAAGCGCCGAACCAACAGCCAACCCAACCCTGCCGCCCGTTCCCACAAACCCGCCCGTTGACGTCCAGCCGACCCAGGAACAACAGCAACAGCAGCCCAGCAACGCCATGGTCACCTTCGTGGACGGGAACAACCTGCTGGCGTTCGACCTGCCCGGCGATTGGACCTATGAAAACAACGACCTCGGGCGGGAGGTTTACTCCGACACACAGGCTTATTCCGACACCTTCCTTTCGCCAGACGGCTCCGCCAAGATTCAAAGCCTGATCATGTTCGCCGATGCCGGCGTGACGATGAACAATTCCACCAGCCAGGCTGTGGCGTTGGATATCCTCAACACCTACTACAGCAGCACCGGAACCAACAACGGCGACATCCGCATCTCCAGCGACCAGATCATGAACGACGGCTCCGAGCGCTTCGAGTGGACCTCGAAAGGCGGCGGCTACTCCGGCATTTCCTTCTTCGAAGTGCGCGGCTCCGACAAACGCACCTGGCTCATGTGGACCCTGATCTGGGATAACAGCGCCGACCAGGCTGTGTTAGACGTTCTCGACAACGCCATTGCAACCTACTACGTTCCGTAGACTATACAGACTCAAAATCCCCGCGAGAATTCGCGGGGATTTTTTATTTCCAAAAGTGCTACAATGAAAATGTGACAATGCTTGACCTGCGTCCCTCCCCCATTGCGGGGACCTGGTATTCCGGTAACCCCAAAACGCTTGCCGCCAGCCTCGACGAATACCTTGCAAGGGCGATACTTCCCGAATTGAAGGGACAGGTCATTGCCGTCATCGCCCCTCATGCCGGGCATCGCTACTCCGGCGCGGTCGCCGCCCATGCCTTCGCCGCCCTGCGCGGACTTCAACCCGACCTCGTGGCAATCGTCTCGCCGTATCACAACTACGACCCGCATCCGCTTCTCACCACCGCCCACGACGCCTACGCCACCCCGCTGGGAAACATCTCAGTGGACAAAGCCGCCCTCGCCGACTTGCAAGCAAAACTTCCCATCCCCGTCACACCCATCGCCAACGACCCCGAACACTCGCTGGAAATTGAACTCCCGTTTCTACAGCGCATCTTTTCCAACGAATTCAAACTTCTCCCGATCATGATTCACGCGCAGGAGGAAACCGTTGCAAAACAACTCGGCGAAGCATTGGCAATGGTTCTTCGCAACAAGAATGCCATTCTGGTTGCATCCACCGACCTTTCCCATTTTAAAGATCAGAACACCGCAAACACCCTCGACCGCGAAATGCTAAAACGTTTCGAATCGCTCGAACCTGAATCCATCTTCGAAGCCGAACGTCACGAAAAGGGATTCGCCTGCGGACATGCCGCCGTCGCCGCCGTAGAATGGGCGGCAAAAGGTCTCGGTGCGAACCGGGCGCAGATTCTCAACTACGCCACCTCCGGCGATGTAACCGGCGACTATTCCTCCGTCGTCGGCTACGGCGCGGCGGTCATCACAAAATAACAGGAGTCAAAAGCGGCGCAGTGACGCCGTGGCGGCATCTCCGACTTTTGACGATCCAACGACGGGAGTCGTTGGACTCCGAAAATAAAACGCGCAAGAGAAAACCTCCCGCGCGTCTCCAATCTCCAATTACCAATCCCCACCCCCTACTTCCTGCCATTCCACTCCTTCACCGCCTGCAACAATGCCTGCTTCAAGTGTTCATCCGGCAGGCTGGCAACGCCATCGTACTTCTCTCCGTTCACCCAAATTTCCAGTCCGCCATCCGCGGCTGTGCCGAAGTCAATATCGAAGGACTTCAAATACGGGTCGCTTTCGATCTTCGCCCGCAGCATATCCTCAATCTGTTCCGCAAACGGCGCGGCGACTTTTTCGCCTTCATCGTAATCGAACGAAGTCACGCCCTCGCCGTCCGCCAGCGTGGCATTCACCGTTTCCTGCGGCGGCATCGAATGCATCCATTCCGGTTTCTCGTCGGTCTTCTCCGTCAGGTTCATCTCATGGGCGCGTATGAACACCCAAGCCAGCGCGCCCAGCCCAATCAAAATCATCAACCCAGCGATAACCAAAATCGTTATGCTCATGTCAGCCTCCGTTTCGGATATTATAATCCACCCATGTTTGCCCGCCTCGCCGTCAACATTCCCGCAATCTCTGGCGTCTTCGATTACACCGTTCCCGCCGAACTCGCTCCTCACCTTAGAGCCGGGTGTCTTGTCACGGCTCCATTTGGAAATCAAACCGTGCAGGGCATCATCGTCGAGTTGAGCGAATCCTCCCTCATAGCGAATCCCAAACCAATCCTCGACCTGCTCGACCCTGCACCGCTTCTGACTCCGCCCCAGCTTGCTCTTGCCATGCGGCTGGCGGACTCTACGCTGAATCCTTTGTCCGCCATCGTCGGTATGATGATTCCTACCGGGCTATCTCAACAAGCAGATATAAGTTACGAGTTACGAGTTACGAGTTACGAAGAAAAAACGTCTGCTATTTCAACTCGTTTGATAAACCTACTAACCGAACGCGGACCTCTGCGCGGACGTCAGATCGACTCGCACTTCGCCAAAGTGGATTGGCGCAAGACCGCCAATATGCTTGTCAAAAAAGGTGTGCTGACTTCGAAGAACGTCCTGCCGCCGCCACGTGTACGCCCCAAGAACATCCGCGTTGCCCAGCTTGCCGTCACACCCGAAGCGGCTCAGGCGGAGATGAACTCGCTTGGTTCCACGAAGGCGACTCAAACACGGCGCGAAGCGGCTCTGCGGTTTCTCATCCAACAACCTGAGCCGATCAACCTTTCATGGGTCTATGCTCAAACTGGCTGCAATATTTCTGATCTGCAAGAACTTGAAGAACGCGGATTAATTCGCTTATTTGAAAATGAAATTTTCCGCGACCCGTTGGAGAGAATCGAGAAACAAGTAACAAGTAACGAGTTATCGTTGACGCCCGAGCAGAGTTCGGCTTTGCAATCAATTCTTTCATCTTTCATCTTTCATCCTTCATCATTTCTGCTCTACGGCGTAACCGGCTCCGGCAAAACTGAAATCTATTTACGAGCAGCGGAAGAAGTGATAAAGAGCGGCAAGCAAGCGCTGATTCTCGTCCCTGAAATTGCATTGACTCCACAAGCTGTACGACGCTTTGTCTCGCGTTTTCCGGGGCAGGTGGGATTGGTTCACTCGAAACTTTCCGAAGGCGAACGCTACGACACCTGGCGCCGTGCCCGCGATGGGAAGTTGAGCGTCATCATCGGCGCGCGCTCGGCTTTGTTTTCGCCGCTGCCAAACATCGGTCTCATCGTCGTGGATGAGTGCCACGACAGTTCCTATTATCAAAGCGAGCCGCCATATTACAACGCGGTGATTGCGGCGCAGGAGTATGCCAAACTATGCGGCGCGGTTTGCGTGCTGGGTTCCGCTACCCCGACCGTGGAACAACGATATACCGCCGAACACGGTCACATACAAAAATTAGAATTACCCAATCGAGTTACTGATTCAAATCTTCCGCCCGTTCAAGTAGTGGACATGCGCAAGGAGTTAAAGAACGGCAATCGCGGAATTTTTTCGAAAGCGCTGGCAGAGTCTTTAGCAGAAGTGCTCGAACGCAAAGAACAGGCAATTGTTTATCTCAACCGCCGTGGAACCGCCACTTACATCTTCTGCCGTGATTGCGGGACGACCCTGAAATGCCCCAATTGCGAAACGCCGTTGACCTTGCATGTCGAAAGTCAAAAGTCAAAGGTCAACGACCTTCGACCTTCGACTTTTGACCTGTTGTGCCATCGGTGCAACTATCACAGAAAAATGCCCAAAACCTGCCCGGCTTGCGCAAGCGCGCAAATCCGTGAGTATGGGCTGGGCAGCGAGCGCGTGGAAGCGGAAATCAAGTCCATGTTTCCGCAAGCGCGGACTCTGCGCTGGGATTGGGATACCACCCGCCAGAAGGACGCGCACGAGATCATCCTCACCCACTTTGCCAACCACCAAGCAGATATTTTGGTAGGCACACAGATGCTGGCAAAAGGTTTGGATCTACCCTTGGTCACATTGGTTGGCATTGTTCTTGCAGATGTGGGTTTGAACCTACCTGACCCATTCGCCAATGAAAGAGTGTTTCAAACCCTTACACAAGTAGCTGGGCGGGCAGGTCGCTCCTCACGCGGTGGCAAGGTCATTATGCAGACCTTCACGCCGGAACATTATGCGTTGCAATTTGCAGCAGGACATGATGTGAACGGATTTTATACACGTGAATTGGAATATCGAAAATTATTAGGATATCCACCCTTTGCGAAATTGGCACGGCTTGAATATAAGAATGTAGACAATGCCAAGGCGGAAGAAGAAGCCAAGAAAATGGCAGACAAGCTAAAGTTAAAGCTTGAGGCGGGTGGGTTTCGTCAAACAGAGTTAATTGGCCCCGTCCCCTGCTTCTTTGCCAAAGAGAATGGTGAGTACCGCTGGCAGGTCGTCTTACGTGGACCTGATCCGGCAGCTGTTTTGAAAGATATGAGATTCAACGACTGGCGGCTTGAGATAGACCCCATCAACATATTATAAAAACTCGGCTGAGGGTTTAGCCCTCAGCCGAGTTTTTTTCAATTACGAGATCAACCCCACAGCAAAATTCAACACGCGCCAGTACAAGTTATACAACGGCTGGGGCCAGTTGCTCTTGGGCAACGCAGGCGGGAAGGATGTCTTCGCGTTCGGTTCATCGAAGCGATTATCCACACCGGTGGTATCCCACACAATATCAAAGCCACTGCCGAGCATATTCTTCACGAATGGGTCGGCATCATACCCATTGTTCTCATAGATGTTATCGTGGGCAAAGTTATGGTCGGGGTTGGGGTCTACGTCGATCTCTTCAGGCGAGAAACCAATGGTGAGATTGAAGATCGCCAAACCAACCGTTTTATTGCCCTTGAAAGTATTGCCATACACTTCCACATGATCTGCGGCAAGGATCAACATACCCGTTCCCGGCGGGATGAGCGAAACCGCCGTGCCGGGCTTGCCAAAGTTCGCGCCATTGTTGTTCTCTGAAACGTTGTCGTACACTTTGGTGTACATTGACACTTTGGAAGGCAACTGCGGCAGCAAGTCAATGAAGATGCCGATGGTGTTATCGTGAGCAACATTGTTATACACTTCGCCGTTCACCGTGTTTTCCAATTCGATGCCGATCACGTTTCCATACGTCAACGTATCGCGGATGACAACATCTTTCGATTTACCCGCATAGATCGCAGCATCGTTCATCAGCGTACCTTCAATGCGTTCGATCAACACATCGGTACAACGCACAGGGTATACGCCATACACACCCGTGTTCTCAATGTACATGTCATGCAGGTATACGCCAGTTGAGCCTTCCACCAGCACACCATTACTCGTAAAGTTCTTCACCTGGAAGAACGCCATCTCAAAGTTGTTGCCAGAAGCAATCACACCATCAGACCCGGTGCCATTGCCTTCGATGACGGGCCACTCACCTGCATCGTTTGGAATGCCAAAGAACTTGATATCGCTCACGTCAATGATGACATGCTCTTCATAAATACCATACGGCACTTCGATGGTGTCACCGGGCAGTGCCTGATCGACAACTTCCTGGATGGTCTGACCGGGTTCGACTCTCAAGGTAACCGGCTCATGCGTGGACGTGGAGCCTGATTCACTTTCAGCAGCATTCACCTCGCTGGCAACGTCGCGCGCCGGGTTGTCTACTACTTCCACAACAGGCAAGCCCGAAGGCACAGAGGCGGGGATTTCCGGCAGGTTGCTTTCATCGGTCAACGCATACATGAAGGCGACCAGGTCCGCTTTTTCCTGCTCGGTCAATTCAAAGCCGAGAACGTGAATATCCACATCGGCAACGCCGTCCTCGCGCCCGCCGCCCTTGGCGTAAAAGTCCACCACTTCTTCGAGCGTGGCAAAAACGCCGTTATGCATGTAAGGCGCGGTCAGGGCAATATTGCGCAGGGTCGGCGCTTTGAACGCCCCATCCAAACTGGAGTCTTCGATGGCTTTGCGTCCGGCATCGTGATCCTGACCGGGCAGGTCGGGCACACCCGTCACCGAAAAGGACTCGTCGGCAAAGGTTGGCGCGGCATGGCATTCAAAGCAGCGCGTCGCCGCCGAGCGGAAGAGTCCCAGCCCGCGGCGTTGGGAGGGGGTCAGGGCGTTCAGATTGCCAGCGGCATAACGGTCAAAGGGCGAGTCGTTGGTCACCAGTGTACGCTCAAAAGCGGCAATCGCATTTTGGACGTTCTCAAACGTCACCGCATCGCTGCCGCCAAAGGCTTTCTCGAACAGGTCCACATATTCTGGAATGGCTTGCAACTCGGCAACGATCTCTTCGGGGGAAGCACCCATTTCATCCGGGTTGGTGATGGGGGTTTCCATCTGCTCCTCGAGCGTGGCGGCGCGGCCGTCCCAGAAGAAGCTGGTGTTGTAGGTCACATTCCACAGGCTCATGGCGCTGCGGGGCAGGGGTTTCTGGTCTGCGCCAAAGGATTGGGGTCTGCCATCGGCGAATCCAAGGTCGGGGTGATGGCATGAGGCGCAGGACATGTCGTCGTTTTGAGACAGGACCGGGTCAAAGAAAAGGAGGCGTCCCAATTCCACTTTTTCAGGCGTCGATGGATTCTCCGCTGTTTCGTTCGTGGCGGGGAAGTCGCGCTGCAATCCGCTCCAGGCGGGTTCCACACTGCTGGAGCCTGCCCCCCACTGTTCTTCGGGTAATTCAACGGCAGGGGCAAGGGGCACAAATGCGGCAAGGGCAACGCCAACGAGCAGCAAAATGCCCAGCCCTAAAAAGATACGTTTGATCCAAACTTTCATACATTCTCCTCTGTATTCAGTTATTTATCCCGCGATAACTTGCGGGTTATTTCAACGTCATCAAAAATGCGATCAGCGCATCCAGGTCTTCGCTCGTCAACTCCTTGGCGAGATTGGTAATCATGACATTATTGAAGCCCTCCACCACGTAATCACCGGGGCGCAAAACGGACATGGTGATGTATTCCTCGGCGCCCTGTCCTTCTACCCGGGTTTCGGCGGTTGTGGCAATACCGTACAACGACGGACCGATGATGATCGTATCAGGCACCAGCGCGTGACAGGTGGCGCAGCGGGCATTGAAGACCGCCTGTCCCTGCAAGGCGATGGGGTCCAGAGTGGGAGTGGGAACGGGCGTGGCGGCTTTGGCGCAGGCGGATAGCAGAAGCGCCGTTACCAATGCCATCAAAGCGGGTTTATTTTTCATGACACATCCTGATATTGGAATTGCCCGATTATACTTGGGCTTGAAAAGGCAGGCGTTATCAATTTGGCAGATTTGCTATAATCAGTGCTTCACGAAAGTGCGTAATTGGCGCTCTCTACCGGGTAGTTTGCGCGAGAGAGCGCAAACTACCCGGGTTTTTCGTGATCTACTGATAATTCGCCTCGAATAAAGGAGAGTGAAAGATGCAAAGTTTTTCGCGCGGTTGGTCGTTCTTACGGCAGGCATGGAGCATGGCGTTCAAAGACAAGGACCTGCTCAAGCCCTCGATGTATGCCCTTGTTGTCGGCATGGTCGTTTCAGTCATTGGCATCATCCCCATTGCCATTTCCGCCTTTATCTTTGGAGGCTCCGATATTGGCAACGTCATTCTTGCCATCATGGGCGGCGTGTTGATGTTCCTGCAATTCGTCGTCACCTACGTGTTCTCCGGTATGACGGTTTATCTCATTTACGGCTACCTTACCAAGGGCGACGGTCGTATGGATCATGCCTGGGAGATCGTCAAGCGCGACTTCTTCGACATCCTGACATTGGCGGCGGCGTCCACCGCGGTGGGAATGCTCCGTAACGCGGCGCGAAACAACCGCCGCGGCGGCATGGCGGCAAGCCTGGCGCGATCCGCAACGGGACTGCTCGAAACGCTGTGGACGGAAGCCTCATATCTCGTCCTGCCCGCCATGATCATTGATGATCTAAATCTCAAGGATGGCTTGCAGCGCGTGTGGAAGATCACGAAGGAAAATCTCTTGCTGATCGGCATCAGCACCGTGGGCGTGCGCTTCGTGACCGGGCTGATCGGTTTTGTATTCTTTGTCGTTGGTTTGATCCTCGCTTTCGCCATCGGCGGCGGGCTGGCATTCGTCTCCGGCGGAAGCACAGCCATTACCATCGTCGGCATCGTGATTGGCGGGCTGGTCTTTTTCACCTTCATCATGATTTCCAGCATTTTCAGTTCATATACGAACACGGCATATCACACCTGCCTGTACATCTGGGCAAAGGAAGTGGAAAAAGCCACAGCGGAAGGAAAATCCCCGGCGCAGGTTGCGGCTCCGGCTCCGCTCGCGGCGGTGCTGGCATAAATGCAAAGTCCCTTGTGAGAGCAACTCTCACAAGGGACTTTTTGATACAATATCCGCATGAAACCCGAACCCCGCCGCCAGGAAGCCGTCACATGGGAGGAGGTCGACAAACTGATCGACCATTTGATCCCGCAATTCCGGCGCGAGTTTACGGCGATGGTGATGATTACGCGCGGCGGCATCATCCCCGGCGGAATGCTGGCGGAGGCGATGGATGTCACCCACATCCTCACCGCAGCGGTGGATTTCCCCGCGCAGACGGCAAACGAGAAAGGCTCCGCCTTCATGGCGTGGCCTGAGTTCATCCAATTCCCCGCGGAAGACAAATTGCGCGGACGCCCCACCCTGATCGTGGACGATGTCTGGGGGTCGGGACGCACCATCACCGCAGTCAAGAACCGCGTATCGGCGGCAGGCGGATTCCCTGAAACCTGCGTCCTGCACTTCAACCCACATCGCAGCCTGTTCGGCAGCGTCCGCCCCGATTACTACGCCGCCGTCACCGATGCCTTCATCACCTACCCCTGGGAGATTGACCGGGGTCCGGATCACGTACTGTTAGGCGAATCGTAACCTCCATGAAAACAATTGAGTCCGACTTGAAACAAAAAATAAAGGCGTTGAAGGAAAACCCTTACTTCGACGGCCTCGAAGAGGCCATCCTCAGGGATTTGGCGGGGCATACCCGTTTGAGCGAATTCCAACGCGGCGATGTGATGCTTTGGGAAGGGGACGTCTGCGAGGGTTTGTTCATCCTTTACCAGGGAAGCGCGAAGATCTTCCGCCTCTCTCCGCAGGGACGGCAGTACATCGTCCGCATCCTGCAGGAGGGCGACACCTTCGCCGAAGTACCCGCCTTCGACATGGGCGCCAGCCCGGTCAATGTGGAGGCGCTGGAAACCTGCCGGGTGTGGATCATCGAAAAAAACAAACTCCAGGAACTATTGAAACAGCATCCGGCTTTTGCCCAAAAAGTGCTGGTCAATTTCGGCAAAATGCTGCGCGGCATGGTGCGCATGGTAAGCGAAATGGCGTTCTACCAGGTGACCCACCGCCTCGCCCGCCTGATCGATGTGGAATTACACCAGGACAAATCGGCGCATTGGACCCAGGAACAACTGGCGGCGCGGCTGGGAACCGTGCGCGAGGTGGTGGCGCGTTCGCTCAAGGAAATGGAACGCAGCGGCGCGATCAAGATGGAAGACCGCCAGATACAGATCGTGAACCGGGAAATCTTCGAACAATGGGTGCAGCCCAATTAGAGAGCGTTTCTTAAGTCTGTGAAATGCCCGAAAAAAAGAGCCTCAGCCACAGAGAGCACCGAGTTCATCGGGATTTTTAAAAGATTTTCTCAAGATTCTCTGTGTCAAAAAAGAATTAAGAAACAGGCTCTTAGGGCATTTCCGGTCTCTGGTTCCCCCCAAAAAAAACATACCTTCGGAGAAAAATGTAGGTCACGCTTCAAGCGTGACCTACATACATTTCGTCAGATACGCGCGATAAATTTATTTATTACGGCGTCTCCGGTTCGGCGTAGTACGTGCCGGTGGCCAGCAGGTCCATATCGCCCACCGACTGAGCCGCAAGCATCTGGGCGCGGCGAGCCGTATCAATGGAATTGGAGAGCACTTCCAGCGCGTACTCCGGGTTGTGAAAACCGGTCGAATTCTCAGCCGAGATGAAATCCCACATAAACTGGGCTTCACGGTGCAGTTTCTTCGCCTCGTCGAGCAGAGCCGGGTCGGCATCCCCCGCCGCAACCGCCGCCTTGATGGCGTTCATCGCGTCGATGATGGCGTCTTCGGCGGTGATCTTGGTCTCAGCCACCTGCTGCTGGATTTTCGCCACACGGTCGACGACATAATCCGTATCGGTATGGCACTGACCACAGGACTCTTCCGGGTTCAAAAGCGGGCTGTGAACATCATGTGAAGAGTACTTGGCGGCGCCATCGCGCACGTAGGGCATGTGGCAGTCGGCGCAGGAAACGCCCGCTTCGTAATGCGTGCTGCCCGCCGTGAAGAATTCATATTCCGGGTGCTGGGCTTTGAGCATCGGACTGTCGGTTTCGGGGTACGCCCAGTCTTTGAAGCCGGCCTCTTCGTAATACGCAATGATCTCTTCGACCTTGGTTCCGTTATCCCACGGGAAGGTGAGATACTTGCCGTCGCCCTTGAAATAGTATTCCACATGACAGTTGGCGCAGACCAGCGAGCGCATCTCCTGGCGCGAGAAGGATTCCCAATCCTTGCCCTGACGCTCGAGCGCTTCGATCAACGCCGGGTTGGTGGCGACCAGGCGCATGGTTTCGGCTTCGTGACAGTTCGAGCAGCCGATGGAATTATTGATCTCCGGCGTCATCTCATTGAACGACATGGCATCGTAGGCTTCCATGCCAAGTTCCGTCCACAAACCGGGGTTATCCGAGGATTTGCACGAGTAGCAGGTGGCGGGCGTATGCTTCGGATCGCTGTCGTCCAAATTCAAACGCTTCGTCGCGCGGACATCGTCCAACGCGTTGGCGTGCCCGCGGTCATCGTTGTAATCCTTGCTGAATGGATACCCGCCGAACAGAATCACCTGGCGCGGGTCGCGCTCCAGCCACGAAAACGCCGAAGACCCGGCATAGGTCGTATCCACATTATTGGTCTTCGTATTCATCAATGTATCGTACTGATTGGGGTAGTTGATGCCCCACCTGGCAGAGTCCGGCTCCAGCGCCGCAATCTCCACCAACGGCTGCACAGCACGCGCTTCGGCGGGCTGGTTCTGGATGTAGACCATCACGCCGATCAACACCGCGGCGAGAACGACTACCAATCCAGCAAGAATAAGGGTTGTATAGTTTTTCATTTGCATTCTCCTTACTTGGTCGGATAAAGCACAGAGTCTTGATACGGAGCCCCCGTCGCGCCGCGCTCCCCATGCGCAACACTGCGATGACACTCCCAACAATAGCGGTCCAGCGGCTGCGCGCCCGCCAGCATGGCTTCCACAGTATCTTCGTGGCAGTGGATGCAGTTCTCCTGCACGATCTCCTTCGTTTTCTCCTCGGCACGGATCGCAACCGGAATATTCCCCGTCACAAAGGCATAGGTATCCTTCGCGCCCTGGCGTCCCTTCTCCATATAATACGAAACGAAGTTATCGTGAGGCAAATGGCAGTCTGTGCATTTTGCCACATGAGCATGACCCCCATGCGCCCAATTTTCATACTGCGAGTCCATTGCATGGCAGTTCGCGCACGTCTCCGGCGCGCTCCCCCCGTATGCGGCGGCATCCGACACCAGCGCAAAATACCCCAGCGCCAGCACAGCAATACCAATGGCAATGATAGGAAGTTTAGACATGGATTAACCTCGCATTAATGACTTGGCTAAAATATACTGAAACTTATCAAATTAATTTGTAACTTTTATCACAAAACTGGCGCAGAGTGACAATCCTCATGCAAGCCTGTGACAAATGCCGCCAGAATGAATAGATTTAAATCATATAAAACTTATCCGGTTTTATGAATTGATTTTTGTCCTCAATTTGGTATGACATCAAAACCCGCCTCCCCCACGACGGGACAACTGAATCAGCGCTGCCAGCCTTCGCTTTTCATCCAAACAAAAACCCCGCCGGGCGCAAACCCGGCGGGGCAAGGGAGAATGCGCTGGCGAAGCGCAAAATCACTACGGCATGGTGTGACCGTCCGTGCCGGAGCCGCCCATATCGGCGGCATCCTTCACAGGGATGGTGATGGTCACATCGCCCGCTTTTTCAAAGGTCAGGGTCAGGGTAAACTCACCGCCAACCACCAGGTCCTGTTTCAATCCGATGAACATGACATGGTAGCTGCCGGGCATCAATTCCACTTCGCCATCGGCGGGCAGGTCGATCTTTTCCTGCTGGATCATTTCCATCGTGCCGTCGGCGTTCATCTTGCTCAGGTGTAATTCCACCGCGTCTGCAATATCCGAACTGGCCCCGATCAGCGCGTCATCCTCCGCGCCGTGGTTGTGGAGCAGCATGTACGCGGCGCTGTTGCCGCCCGTCATCGCCGCGCGCGCCCAATACCCATGAGCCTCGACCCCATCCCCATGTTCCTCCCCGCCCGCCATGCCGCCCCCACACGCGCTCAAGAATAACGCGCCAGCCAAAATAAATGCAAAAACTTTTTTCATTCTCTTATCCTTATGATTTGATTTGGGTGTGTTTCAAATATGTTGAGTGTAAAGACCTGACAGGTTTCCGAAGCCACTTTCCTGTCGGATTCCTTCGTCTTCCAAGTCAATTTGGCGGCAAGGAACCTGCTGAAACCTGTCAGGTCTCCGGTTGTTCAACTGGAATGGAACACACCCTTTTGATTTTCTGAATCACATGCCTGAATGCATGTGCATCATTCCATGTAAATAATGGGCGGCATCGTTCATGCTGAGAACCTGCCCCCCGAACCCCTTTCGGAACTTTTCCGCGTCCGCAGTGGAGCCGAAGGACAAAATACTCGGCACACAACAAACGCTCACCTCGCTCCCCACCAGGTAGTACGCCTGCCCCGCGCTGATCATATGCCCATACAGATAATCCGTCGTCAGCGACTGCCAGACTTTTTCTGAACGGCTCTGAAGCATCAAACCGCAATGCGCGCAACAGGCGCGGACCTCCTCGGCATTTTCCAGCTTCACAATGAAAACCGTCCGTTGAGAGCTTGGTTTACCGCACATGGCGCACGCCTCTTCCGCCAACCGATTTGCCGCGCCCGGCAGGGTTGCCCCGCCATGTTTCTTTTGAATATGCCCCGCCTCAGCCAGTTTGTTCAAATCACGGTGAATGGTCATATTGGAAACGCCAAATGCCTCCACCAATTGCTGTATGGAGGCATTGCCATGTTCTTTCAAGTAGGAAAGGATTTTTTGTTCGCGGTTCAGGGAGTTCGCAGCCATTTGTTATATTTTGTTATCTTTATCAAGATATGACGAAATATAACAACTCCCCTAGAATTTATCAAGATGACATTCGTCACTGATTCAGTTTATATTTTCTCCCCCGCCATGTCACCCCCTGCCCCGAGAGAACCTTCCAGGCAGATGCAAGGATCATCATCGAAAAGATTCCCGCGCCCAAAAAAGTGGTAAACGCATACCAGGCTGGGATGTGAAAATACCCCGCCGCCCGCACCCGCATGAAGAGCAAATAAGTGGTGACACACAGGGCTTCACCCGTCACCGCCAAAGCAAACATCCCGCCCCCATTCGCAAACCAGGCGAATCCAAACACGATCCATACCGGGAGAAAAAATGCCGCAAGGAATCCGAGCAGCGCGCCAAACGCCCCGAGCGCCAACAAACCGGGGTGAATGCTCAAACCGAGATAGATGTTCTTCGTCCAACCCTCCCAGATGCCCGCAAAGGAGGTGTACATGCGCGTGCTCACCGCCCGCGTCCCATCGGCAAAAATGAGACGGAATCCCCGCGACTTGACATGATGCGCAATTGCCTGGTCTTCGGCGATCCTGTCCTTGACGCTTTCATGCCCGCCGATCGCATCGTACGCGCTGCGTTTGATGAAAATAAACTGTCCGTTCGAGATCGCGTCCGCCCGCTTCGGATCGTTGACCTTTCTGGGCGAGAATCCCACCGTCAGCGCTGTGAGCACCAGCGGCATGATGACGCGCTCCCAAAACGTGACGAGAATCTGGTTGGTGATGACGGTGAACAGGTCCGCCTTTTGTTTCATTGTCTCAGCGTAGACCGATGAAAGCGCGAACGGTTCGAGAAAGGTATCGGCGTCTACAAAGCACAGCCACTCGCCGCGGGCAACACTCGCAGCCTGGTACAAGGCATGGGGTTTGCCCGCCCAGCCTTCGGGCAGGTCCGAGCCGCTGACTGGGAGGAGACGAGAGTCGCGGGACGCGATATCCTTCAATAGAGTCAGAGTCGAATCTGCCGAGCGGTCATCCAGAACGATGACTTCGAAGTTGGGATAATCCTGACGAAGAACCGCCTCGACACAACGCCGGATGTTGGTCTCTTCGTTCCGGGCTGGGATGCACACCGAAACCTTCGGCGCGTTTACCGGCGGCGGTGCGGGGGTGACGACGATATCCATATGGTATTGGTTGTGAATCCAATGGATGATGAGAATGGCAAGAATGAAAAGTATAGTGGATAGGATGATATAGATCATGTCGAAGGTTGAAGGTTGAAGGTTGAAGGTTGCAAGTCGCCCCTTGACCTTCGACCGATTATTTACACCACCTGCACCGAGCTGCCGCGTTCCGTCTTTTCCACCTCAATGCGATTCGGAAAGGCGTCTTTGAGTTCGTCGAGATGGGTGATGATGAATATCTTTGCGAAATCGTTTTTGACGGCGTTGATGGCTTCGACCAAACGCTGGCGTCCGAGCGCATCCTGCGAGCCAAAGCCTTCGTCAATGACGAGCGTTTGCAAACGCGCGCCCTTGCGCTGGGCAAGGATTTCCGAAAGCGCGAGCCGGATCGCAAAATTGACGCGGAAGGCTTCGCCGCCGGAGTACATTTCGTAATCGCGCGCGCCGGAAGAATCGCTGATATGAATATCGAGCGTCTCTTTCAAGTCGTCGCGTTTCTTATCCTTGTACTCGGCCTGTGTGGCGAACTGGATCGTCATTGCGCCATCGCTAAGGCGTTCGAGGATGTCGTTGGCTTTCTGTTGAATCTGCGGCAATGCCTGCTCAATAAGCAACGCCGGGACGCCGTCCTTGCCAAAGGCGCGTTCGAGCGATCTATGGCGCGCAATGTTTTGATTGATCTCTTCGCGCTGACGGTCATAGTCGGCGCGGCGGCTGCGCAGGGTTGCCAGCACATCCACCCGCTGACGAGCCGCGCCCAATTCCTGGCGGGCATTGTTCTCGTCTTCGCGCAGTTCAAAGAGTCTGCTCTCGGCTTCCTGCAAACTCGGCGCGCCTGATTCAGACTCAGCCAAAACTTTTTCCGCCTCTGCCAATACCTTCCCCTGTTCCACCGCTTCCACTTTCCATTTTTCACTTTCCACCCCCAACTCTTCGATCTCTTTCCCGATCCGCCCGCTCAACTCCCGCGCCGACTCCAAACCGCGCGATTCCTCCTCCACCCCGCGCAATTCGCTTTCCTCTTTGCGTTTGGCCTCGTGCGCCGACACGTCATAACCAAGTTTGGCAAGTTCCTTATCCAATTTGGCAAGCGCCTTTTGCGCCTCACTTGCATACTTTCCACTTTCCAGTGCTTTTGTAATTTCCTTCAACCGCTTCGCGCCCGTCTTCTCCCACTCCCTGCCCTGCGCCTGAATCGATTCCAACTGCAAGGTCAACTGCGAAATGGAATTCGAGAAGCGCAGCCGCTCATTCTCCACATTCGCCAGCCTCGTAACTTGTAACTCGTAACCCGTAACCCGTTCCCCAAGTTCGTCCCCCTCCTTCTTATTCGCGCGAAACGCATCGCCTTTCTCTTTGCCAGCCTGTTCCAACTCTTTGAGCGTGGACTTGCGATGATCTTCGCTCAACGCCTGCCCGCACAGCGGACATTCCGCGCCGTCGGCAACGTTCAATGCATCGATGCGCGTCTTCAATTCATCCATCTCGCGGCGCAGCGACTCATTCTCCGCCTTCAAGCCCGCCTGCCGCTCCCGCGCCTCATTGCGTTGATTTTCCAATTCGGCCCGTTCTTGAATCTTCGCTTCGGCTTCCTTCAAAGATTTTTCAGCCGCGCCCAACTGGGATTCCAACCCTCCCAAAACTGATACCTGTTCACTGATCACCGCCCACTGCTTGCCAAGTTCTTCCCCCTCCTGCTTCAACTTCGCCTTCTCCACTTCGATCTCGCGCAGCAAAGGCTGGCGCTTCTCGTCATGCTCACGGAACTGCAAGGCGTTATTCTCAAACGCCTCCAACTCGGCGCGCGCCTTCTGCCAGGCTTTGTAGGTTTTTCCAATTTCTTTCGCGCGTTCCACCAGGTCCATGTACCCGGCGCGTTCATTTTCTTTTACAACAATCTTTGCCTCGACCGAAGCAAGCGCATCCTGCGCCCGCTTCAAATACGCCCGGGCAGTTTCAACCGATCTACGCTGCTCCCCCACCAAAGCCGCATTGCGGCGAATCGACTCCAACGCCGACTCCTGCGCCTCCCTCGCCGCCGCCAGTTGAGTCAGGGTCTTTTCCAGTTCACCCAACCGGCGCTTTCTTTCCTCTTCTTCAGCCAATTCGGCTTCGATCTCCGCCATGCGCCCGTCGATCTCGTCCACCTCGCGCTCCAGCGATTTGCGTTTATCGGCTGCGCGTTCTTTATACGAATCCCAAACCTCCAGCCCCAGAATCGAACTCAAGACCGCCTTGCGGTCGCTCGACTTCTTCTGCGTAAACTGGTCTGCCCTGCCCTGCAAAAAGAACGAGGCATTGACGAACGTCTCATAGTCCAGCCGCAGGATCTGTTCGATCCGCGCCTGTGTTTCCCGGGTCGTTTTCTCAGTCAGCGGTCTCCACCCCCCGCCTTCTGCCTTCTGCTTGCGGCCTTCTGCTCCACCACCATCAAGCACTTGAAATTCCAACACCGTCGTCTTTCCCCTCGGCAGAGTCCTCTGCACGCGATAGATATTACCTTCATACTCAAAGGTCAGCGCAACCTCCGCCGCCTTCACATCCTGATTCAGGTTGAGGACATCCATCCCCTTGCCGCGCGCCTCGCCGAACAACGACCACGTAAACGCATCCAAAAGAGACGACTTCCCCGCCCCATTCTGGCCGGAGATACAGGCAAGCTGGATCGAATCGAAATTCAATTCCACCGGGTCGCGGTAGGAAAGAAAACCGGCAATGCGTAAACGCAGGGGAATCATCGAAAGTTACCCAATCTCATGGATTATAATCTACGCATATGTTCGAAGCCGACACTCCCCAAGCCCGTCGCCGCCTGCGGCTTCTGGTCGCCATCATCGCCACCATTCCCTGTTACTGCGCCGGTTTTGTCTGCCTCTCCTTCGCGCCCAATCCAGACGATGCAACCCCCACGCCCACATTTACAACCACCGCTACAGGCAGCGTAACGCCCGCCACTGCCACCGTCAGCGGCACACCATCCATTCTCACGCCAACCATCTCGCCCACGCCAAGCACAACGCCCACCGCCACCGTCTCCCTGACTCCCTTCCAACCGGCAACGAACACGCCGATCCCAACCTTCACCTTCACATCAACGCCAACCGCCACGCCAACCAACACACCGACGAACACCTTCACGCCCACAGCCACCAA
Source organism: Candidatus Villigracilis adiacens (assembly GCA_016703605.1). Classification (GTDB taxonomy): domain Bacteria; phylum Chloroflexota; class Anaerolineae; order Anaerolineales; family Villigracilaceae; genus Villigracilis; species Villigracilis adiacens. The sequence goes on from JADJBU010000022.1 coordinate 686,319, forward strand.
CACCGCAACCCATACGCCCACCGCCACCGCCACGCCGACCATTACATCCACCAGCACCCCCAGCGCAACGCCAACCAACACCCTCACCGCATCACCCACCGCCTTCGGACCATGAGCGACATCCTCCCATTTCTCAAATCCCTTATTTCTGTTTCAGGTCTTTCAGGGGATGAAACCCCCGCAGCGGACCTCATCAAAAAGCAGTGGACTCCGCTGGTGGATGAGATTTCCCAATCTGCCCTCGCCTCTGTTCATGGACTGAAACTTGGTTCGCTAAAGAGGAGCCGTTCCTCCGCCCCATCCGTTTTGATCGCCACCCACATGGACGCCATCGGCATGATGGTCGTCCGCATCGTGGACGGGTTCATTTACATCACCAACGTCGGCGGCATCGACGCAAGAGTCCTGCCGGGCACACCGGTCACCGTCCATGCCTCGGGGACAAAGGAGGAACTTTACGGCGTGATCGCCATGCCCCCCGCCAACCTTCTGCCCGACGGCGAAGGGAGCGGAGTCGTCGCGATGAAATATCTGTTCGTGGATACAGGATTAGCTCCCGGCGAAGTCTCGAAGCGGGTCCGCGTCGGCGATAGAGTCTCTTTTGGAACAGAACCCATCGAAATGTCCGGTGGAACCGTGAGCGGACACACCCTCGACAACCGCGCCTCCGTCGCCGCGCTCACCGTCTGCCTTGAGGAATTGCAGTCCAAAAAACATCTGTGGGACGTGTGGGCAGTGGCGACCGCGCAGGAGGAAACATCCTTCGGCGGCGCATACACCAGCGGATTTCAACTTCGTCCAACGATTGCTGTCGTCGTCGACATGACCTTCGGCACAGGCGCGGGAGCAAGCGGATACCAAACTTTTCCGCTCGGCAAAGGCGTGACGCTTGGCATCGGTCCAAGCATCCATCCGTTTTTATATAAACGCTTCAAAGAAGTCGCCGAACGGGTCGAGATACCGGTCTCGGACGACCTGATGCCCGAATACTCTTCCACCGATGCGGATGCGTTGCAGCTCACCGCTGAAGGGATACCGACCATGGTCGTCAGCATCCCTCAGCGTTACATGCATACCGCGGTTGAACTGGTGGCAATGAAAGACATCCACCGCGCCGGAAGATTACTGGCTGAATTCATCGCTTCACTCGAAGCGGATTTTATGGAAAGAATAATTTGGGATTAATAGCGCAGGGCGCGTTCTCTAACGCGCCGGTCGGCATAAGAGAACGCCGACTATGCATCAAACAAGAATTATGCTAACCATCGGCTCACCCCAACTCAAACTGCTCGAAAAACTCTGTAACGCCATGTCCGTCTCAGGCGATGAGGGCGAAGTACGCCGCATCGTGCTGGACGAAGTCAAGCCGTATGCCGACGAAGTGAAAGTGGACGCGCTCGGAAGTGTGCTGGTCCGTAAAAAGGCGAAATCCAAAAAGGCGATGCGCGTTTTACTCGACGCCCACATGGATGAAGTCGGTTTTATGATCGTCAAGGACGACGGCGACGGCTTTTACGAATTCCGCACCGTCGGCGGAATTGATGAGCGGCATCTGGTCGGCAAGCAGGTCATCGTCGGCAGGGATCACACGCCGGGCGTCATCGGCGCGAAACCGATTCATCTCACTGATGCAGGCGAGCGCAGTCATACTGTCAGCGTCGAATCCATGCGCATCGACCTGGGTCCCGAAGGCAAAGCCAAAGCCGGAGACCGCGCCACGTTTGCGACGAAGTTCAAGCGGGTCGGTCCGTCCATCATGTCCAAATCCATCGACGACCGCATTGGCGTGGCGATATTGATCGAATTGCTGAAACAAGCGCCCTACGATGTGGAAATTTGTCTCGCCTTCAGCGTGCAGGAGGAGATCGGTCTGCGCGGCGCGACCGTGGCTGGATATCATTTCGACCCCGACCTCGCCATCGCTGTAGACTCGACTCCCGCCCGTGACCTGCCACACTACGATGGCGCGGAAAATTATTTGTACAACACCCGGCTGGGATTTGGTCCTGCCATTTACCCGGCTCATTCCCCCGTCATCAGCGATCCGCGGCTTTTGAAATTCCTTCAAGGCTTGGGCGAGAAACACAAGATACCCCATCAACTCCGTCAACCCGGCGGCGGTGGCACGGATGCTGGCGCGATCCAGCAGGTGCGCTCGGGCGTGCCGGTCATTTCGATCTCAGTCCCGCATCGCTACACCCACAGTCCCATCAGCATTTCGCGCGTGGACGACTGGAAGAACACCTTGAATTTGTTGCACGTTGCGTTGCAGGAAATGACGCCTGCACTTTTGAAGAGATAACTTCTTTGATATGTCATGCTGAGCGAAGCGAAGCATCTCTACGGCGTACGAAGAGACCCTTCGGTCGTGGCGCGAGGCGCCACTCCCTCAGGGTGACATGGAAAACATTATGAACGGACTCATCGCTTTACTCGGTTCCGGTGAATATCTGCCCGTGATGAACGAGGTGGACAAATACCTGCTCGCCCATTGCGGCGCGGCCGGGCGCAAGCCGCGCGTGGTCTGCCTGCCAACTGCGGCGGGAGAGGAGGGTGAGGCAAGCGTGGAGCGTTGGTTGAAGATGGGCGTGGAGCATTTCTCTGCACTTGGGGCTGAAGTTCAGGGGATCCCGGTCACAGACGGGAAAACTGCCAACGATGTGAATCATGCCGAGGCGGTGAAAGAGGCGGACCTTGTCTACTTCTCCGGCGGGAATCCCGTTTATCTCCATCGCACGATGAAGGACAGCCTGGTCTGGCAGGCGGCTCAAAAAGTTTGGGAACGCGGCGGGGTTTATGCGGGATGTTCGGCTGGCGCGATGATTCTCGGGCGCGAGGTGCCGGATTTCCGAATGCTCGGTTCGCGGACGATCCCGGTCTTTGGCCTTGTGCCCGCGGCGTTCATCATCCCCCACTTCGACGCCATCCCGGTTTTCTTCAAGCCGCTGGTGACGATGTCGCGCAAACGGCTGCATGAAGGCGAGGTCATGGTTGGGATCGACGAAAACACAGCCATCGTTGGAAAGGCAAACGAATCATGGGTTGTGATGGGTGAAGCAAAAGCGCATATCTTTACGAAGGACGACAGCAGAAGTTATTCGGCTGGCGAAACATTTACCCTTGGAAAATAAAATGAAATCATTGCTCAAAACTCTCACCGAAACGTACGGACCCTCGGGTCATGAAGACGCCGTCCGCAAGATCATTCAGAAGGAAGTGAAGCCCTTCGCGGATGAAATGCGCGTGGATGCGATGGGAAGCCTGATCGTCCGCAAGAAGCCAACGGTGGACGTGGAGTATTCCAAACGCATTATGCTCGCGGCTCACATGGATGAGATCGGCGTGATCGCCAGTCACATCGACAAGAACGGCTTCGTGCGCTTTGCGAGCAATGGCGGCGTGTTCGGGCGTTACACGCTCGGGGCGCGCATCCGCTTTATGAACGGCGTGACCGGCGTGGTCGGGTTCGATAAATTCGAAAATATGGACCAGGCTCCTGCGCTGAGCAAGATGTACATTGACGTCGGCGCGACCAGCCGAAGCGATTGCCCGGTGAAGGTCGGCGACTTCGGCGCGTTCGAACGCTCGTACATGGAGATGGGAAACCGGCTCGTCGCCAAGTCTATGGATGACCGTTCGGGCGTGGTGGTTTTGATCGAAACATTGAAGGCGATTAAATCCACGCCGCATGATCTTTTCTTCGTCTTTACCACACAGGAGGAAGTCGGCGTGCGCGGCGCAGGGACAGCCGCCTACCGCATCGACCCGGAGATCGGGCTCGCCGTCGATGTGACCGCGACAGGCGACACTCCCGCTTCGTCGAAAGTAAACATGGATTTAGGCAAGGGTCCGTGCGTGAAGGTGCGCGACCCGGGAATGCTCTCCGATCCGCGCGTGGTCGAGTGGATGGTGAACACGGCGGAGAAGGCAAAAATCCCCTACCAGCGCGAAGTTCTGCTGATGGGCAGCACGGATGCGCGGGCAATTCAACTCACCCGTTCCGGTGTGATGGCAGGCGCTTTGTCCATCCCCTGCCGTTACGTCCACTCCGCTTCTGAGATGGTGGATCTGGACGACTTGAAGAATTCGGTGAAATTGCTGACGGCGATGTTAAGCAAGCCGGTCAAATTCAATTAAACACAAAGGGCACGAAGTTCACGAAGGTATAAGAACTTGGGTGATTACAACCGTTCAACCAAAGAGATCGCTTTCAACGACATTCCCGCGAATGTGATAAACAGCGTCCGCGCGTACATCGAAAAGCACAACCTGGGCGATATCCTTGCCAGCCCGGTGATGTGCATTGTCTCCACATCTGAAAAGATCAAAAAGGGACTCTTCGGCGGCGGACCGGGTCCGAAGCAGTTGATTCAAACCGCCATCCTGACCGACCGCTGGCTGATCCTCGCCGATAACGTGGACCAGAACGCGTTGTATGTCAAATCCATGCAGCTGCGGGATATTACGGTGGAGGATTACGGGGAGAGTTCGTTTTACAAAATGATCCCCGATACGGGCATGAACGTCAGCGGGCGTTTTACGGATGCGAGCGAAAATGGATTAATCTTCCTGCCCCTGGGCGCGGATGCGGCTGGGGAGAAGTTCAAGTCCGCGTTGATCGAGGCGGCGCAGAAGGCGAAGATGTGAATGAAGCGTGTCACTCTGAGCGCCACGAAGCATGACATTCACAAGAAAACGGCTTGACCATAATCAGTCAAGCCGTTTTCTTTCCTATTTCTTCTTTCCTTCTTTGGCGTGCTCTTCCTCTTCCTTCTTCCCCATAAACTGCATCACCAGCCCAACGCCTGAGCCGATGGCGAACATGCCCATCGAACCGGGGCTTGAGTAATGCGTCAGCCCGACGAGCAGGAGGAAGAATCCGGCCGCGAGGGTGATCTGCACCTGCCAGGCGGCTTTGTAGTACGCGTCGAGTGTGAAACGGGCTACGCCAAATCCCAGCACTGCAAAACCGATGGCGCGGATCACAAACCCGAGGGTGGAAAGAACTTGTTGAAAGGTATCCATTGCTATGCTCCTATAATTTTATCGACCACGCCCACACCCCCCAAAAGAGGATCATGACCATGCCGATTCCCATCCTTGCGGCGACGGACCAACCCCAGCCGGTCATCCACGCCTTGGTGTTGGCAAGAGCCGTGTCGCGGACTTTGAGTCGCCGCCATTCGGCAAGGAAGAGAGCCACAGGCGAAGCGAGCATGCCCATGATGGGCGTAAAAAACAAACTGACAATGATCCCCGCCGCAAACGACCAGAGGATCGAACTCCACGGGATGTCCTTGTCGCGCATGTGTTTGGCAATGATGAAGTTATCCGCCACGTTGCCGCCGATCATCAATAGGGTGATCAGCGCGAACAACAGCCAGCCGACCCAGTTCATATTGCCCAGCCCGGCGTGGATGATGGCATAGACCAGGGTGGCGATCCACATCACCACCAAGCCGGGGAAGACGGGAATCAACAAGCCCAGCCAGCCGAAGATCAAAACAGCGAGGGTCACGACCTGAAAAAGGGTTTGCGCAAACAATTCGAGTGAAGCAGGATCCATTTGGGTTCTCCAAAAAAATCAAGATATCGGAAGAAGTATACTCTCCGACATCCTGATTTACGTTTTGAAACCTGATCGGGTTTCGTTACGGTCGGATGATGTCGATGCCGCCCATCCACGGGCGCAAGACTTCAGGGACGACGATGGAGCCGTCGGCTTGCTGATAATTCTCCATAACGGCGATGAGGGCGCGCGGCAAACCCAAACCGGAGCCGTTCAATGTATGCGGGAATTTGACCTTGCCGCCATCGGCTGGACGATACTTGATGTTCGCGCGGCGGGACTGGAAATCTGTATCGTTCGAGACGGATGAAACCTCAAGCCACTCGTCACAGCCGGGCGCCCACAATTCAAGGTCATAAGTCATCGTCGCGCCGAAGCCAATATCGCCGGTGCAAAGCTGCTTCACGCGGTAGGGAATGCCCAACTGCGCACAGGTCTCTTCCGCATCTTTCAACATCTTCTGATGCATCGCCTCGGATTCTTCCGGCTTGCAGTAAATGTACATCTCGACCTTGTCGAACTGATGTCCGCGTTTGATGCCGCGCACATCGCGCCCGGCGCTCATCTTCTCGCGGCGGAAGCAGGGTGTATACGCCGTGTACTGTCGTGGCAAAGCGGCTTCATCGAGAATCTCATCCATGTGCAAACCCGTCAGCGGAATCTCCGCCGTCGGCACGAAGTAGTAATCTTCCTCGTGGTCTCGGTAAAGATTATCGGCGAACTTCGGCAGTTGACCCGCGCCATAGACCGTCGCCGTCTTGACCATGAACGGCAGATACTCTTCCTGATATCCCTGGCGAATGTGCAGGTCTAGCATCCATGCGATCAATGCCCGCTGTAAACGCGCGCCTGCTTTTTGCAAAACGTAAAAGCGTGACCCGGTCAGCTTGGTGCCGCGCTCAAAATCAATGATGCCGAGCGCAGGTCCGAGGTCCCAGTGCGGAAGCGGTTTGAAGTCGAATTTGCGCGGCTCACCCACCGTTTTGATGACGGGGTTCTCGCTATCGTCCTTGCCGTAGGGCGTGCGGGCATCAGGAATGTTTGGCAGAGTGGACATGAGGTAATTCAATTCGGATTCGACCTCCGCCACGACTTTATCCAAGTCTGCGATCTTATCGCCCACCACGCGCATCGCCTCGATTTTCGACTGGCGTTCTGCCGCATCTTTCATTTTGCCGATCTCTTTCGAGACGACATTGCGCTCCGCTTTGAGCTGCTCCACTTCATTGAGCAGACTCCTGCGCTTCTCGTCCAATTCCAAAATGGAGTCTACAGGGGCAGGGTTATCCTGGCGGTCGCGCAATGCCTTGCGGACGATCTCCGGGCTTTCACGAAGCAAATTGATATCGAGCATGTTGCACCTCCGAGTGCGTAACACCTTGAAAGGTGTTAAATAAAATACGCCCCATTCCGTTTGCAGGACGAGGGGCGTCTCGTGGTGCCACCTGCTTTCGCCACGCTTGGCGTGACCTTGGATGCGCGCTAACGGGCGCTCCCGATTCTCTTATGACTTGCGTCTCTCCGAGAATAACGCTGGCAAAGTGGATTTCATCCTCTGGCGGTCCGCCTCGCACTATCCGGCGGCTCTCTGTACCGTTGCTGAATTACTTGTCTTTGCGCGGGTCTTTATTTTCGAACTGGCGGGATTATACCAAATAAAAGCGCTATATAAAAAGAAGCAGGTCACGCTTGAAGCGCGACCTGCTGGTGGCTGCTAAATTGTGCCCCCACGGGGATTCGAACCCCGGTCGTGGCCTTGAAAGGGCCGCGTCCTAGTCCACTAGACGATGGGGGCATTTCTTAAGCGGGCGGATTTTATCATTCACTTCCCCCACGGTCAAGAAAAATCAGGGCTGGATTTCAGGCTTGACGCGCTGGGTAAGGACCGCCACCAGGTCGATCAATCTGCGGTTGACGAGGATGCCTGCGGTCTGCACGCGCAGGCTGGGAATCAGGATGGCGGACAACGTCCCATTCAGGACGGGCAAAAATTCCCGCGTGCCCTCGGAAACAAGGCTGTTGAAATCGAAACGTCCCGGAAGTTCCATCATGCCGTCCACCTCGAACATGGAGGTCGTCAGGCGCACGTTGTATTCATTTACATTCGTGAATCCACCGCGCACCATGCCCTGCGGACCGAGGTCCTCGCGCCGCGCAAAGCAAATGGCGTGGATCTGCTTTTTGGTCGTGCGCACAACCTCGAAGTGATCGATCAACTTGGTGGGCATATGCAGGCGCGCCATGCGGGCATCGTGAATTTCAAGGATGGAATGCGTCGGGTCGTTCATGTATCCCAACGCCCCGTGAGATGTCAGCGCGATCTTGCCCGCCACACGATAGCCTGATGTAAGAATATCGGCGAGGACAAACCTGAAAGTGCGGGGGGAAGTCTCGAGTGACATGAGGGGCGCGGGCTTGGGTTAAGACTCAGGCAGGGGCGGGCGGATTCCGCTTTGGGGCCGGGGGCGGGGCGGGGTTCGTCGATTCTGCGGGGTGGGCTTGCCCGCGTTCGGGTCAAGGATCATATTCAACCATTGGATCGCGCGTTCGTCGTATTCGCAGCGCCCGCAGACATCGCAAACCCAGGCGGGGAAGTGCGGCACCGTGATCAACTCGCCGCTCAGCCAGGTAAAGTAGGTCACATGCCGCGGTCTCAGCAAGCCCGCATGGCATTCATGGCATGTCGCCAGTTCTTCGGTGAATTCGGTCATGGCAAACCCTGCTGTGACGCGGATACAGCCGCGAGATCGAGCGTCCCCCACATGGGCGGAGGCCAATAGATCAGCACAGCCTTGCCCACCACGTTTTCCTGCGGCAGCATCCCCCAATCCTTCGAGTCATTCGAGTTGTTGCGGTTGTCGCCAAGCACAAACAAATATCCCTCCGCCACCGTCCACTCGCCGGAGTACAGCGGCGCTTCAGCAATATACCCTTCATTCATCAATTCGCCGTTCAGGTAAAGCTGGCTGCCGTCCACGCGCACATGATCGCCGGGAAGACCGATCACCCGTTTGATCAATTCCTCATCCGGGTCGAGCGGAAAATGGAAGACAACAATGTCGCCGCGTTTGAATTCGCCGAACCTATAACTCAATTTGCTGACCAGCACGAACTCGCCGTCATCGAGGGTCGGGCGCATACTGAACCCATCCACACGCACGCGAGCCGAAACTGCATTGATACCGATGAATAAAGCCACCGCGAGGACCAGCGTCTGCGCCATGTCCACGAAAAATCGCTTCCATTGCGCCGCATCCTCTGCCGGGTTGGGTTGTTCCACCGGAGCCTGTTCCAATGATTCCAAAATGCCTCCAACTGTCGGGAAAATTATACTGCCAATTTCCAGACAGGTCCCCCATCCTTATATCTTCCTCAAGATGCCGCGCCCCACCCCGCGCCGGGGGCTGAATCCTGCTCCCGGGATTTTTCCTTCGCCGATGCTATCACCCCCTGCCCGAAACGCCCGCGCCTGCAACGATGTTTCAACCCGGTTCAGCCCTCGCAAAAACGCTGCTTTGACCTGTGATCCGAACCCGGCAACTCGCGCCACTTGCGGACGAAATCGAACTGCTCCGGGGTTTCGGGCGACGTCCGCAGGTAGGGGTCTTTCGGGCGGGTCTTGTAGAGGGCATCCAAACGCTCGAGCGCATCCTGCGCAGACATTCCCCGGCGGATGAAATGACAGCCCACGACCGTACCCGTCCGCCCCACCCCGCCCCAGCAGTGAACGTAGACCGGGCTGCCGCCTTCCATCGCCGAATCAATCGCGTCGAGAATAAGGGACATGGTTTGGACAGATGGGATGGACCCGTCCTGAATTCCAAAGCGGTGATAGACCGTCATGCAGTCGTAGAGGCGGGCTTCCTCCTTGAGAACCGGTTCATACGGGACAAGTTCGCCCGGCTGGGTCAGGTCGATGAATGTGCGGATGCCCGACTCGAGAAAGGCGTCAATCTTGCGCCTCGCCTCGCCGGGGTTGAAACTGCCCGGGTATTCACCGGCAAGGAAGCGGTCTTCCTCCACCCAGTAGGATTCGACGATGGGAAGTTTTGTCATTTTTTTCGCGTCAACGCGTCAAACTAAAGTTTGACGTACAGGGGTTATTCCGGGAAGATCGCGCAGGTATTTGCGAGAATCTCTCCGCGCAACTCAACCAGTTCGGGATATTGATAGAAGAAAAGAATTTTCTGCTCGGCAATGGAATCGCCGCCGGGCTGTTCGGCAAAGATAAAGAAGCCGAACGCCTCGGCAATGTCTTCGGCGGGATGCGTCACAGAGTAATCGGTGAGAAACTGGTCTTCATACTTGTAATAGAACGCATCCAGCGCGTCGTAGTATTCGTCTTCATCTTCGATCAGGTTGATCTCATTCCATTCATCGTAGATATCCGTCCAGAATTGGTCGTAAAAGGCGTTGATGTACGAATCGGGATTGGAACAGCCTTCGCCGGGAAAAAACGTCGAACAGGCGGAAATCTCATCCAGATAGATGTCGTTATCGTCCGGGTTGTTGAAGATGGCGAGGCTCGGCGGCACCTGGTCGGGAGCAAGCGTGAACAGGTGCGCGAACTCATGGACGAGGGTGAAGGTCAGGTAATCGTAATCGCCGGTATCGGCAATATCCACTTCGAGACCCCAGCGATACGGATCATCGTACGTCTGCGCCACGGCAGCGAGCGTATTGTCCTGCCCGTCGGTCATGATCGAGAATTCCGCCAGGGTCGGGCGGCTTTCGAGCGGAATCAACGCCGTAAAATAATCCCAAACGACGCGGTGCGCGCCGGTATCGTCCTGCTCGTCCTGAAGTTCTGCTTCGACTTCCCCGTAAACCGGGTCGCGGATTTCGTTCCCGTGTACCGCATATGTGACGAGATAAATGGCTTCATCTTCCTCGAACGCGAAATCTCCCGCACCGTCGCCGGGTGAATCAACCGGGGTATTCGCTTCGACGATTTGCGATGCGATACCGGGGCAGGAAGCCGCCTCTTCCGAGGCGGCGGGCGTGGGCGGCGTACCCCCCTCCGATTCTTTGCCCACAGACGCAGGCTCTTCTCCAAACAAGGTGACGCAGGCCAGCGTCGAAAAAAGAAGCACGGACAGGGCGGCAATCCATTTCAAGCGAAACATAAACATCCTTATAAAAAAATGATACGACGTTTCCGTCCTGTTTCAATTCGACGGGATGACGATCCAGCCCGCGTCCAACAGGTACAGATAAAGATACCCGAACAACATCAGCATCCACAGCGCGAGTTGAATCCTATCCATCAGGTTCTCCCACGAGATCGAGAGATTATCCTTGATGGTCTGCACAATGCTTTCCAGGTTTTCCAGCTTCGAGCGCACGCTGTCCTTCCAGTCTTTGAGATAAAACTCGGACTGGATCGCCTCGTACAGTTTTGCCGTGTACCAGTCGCCGATCAGCAGAAGCGTCTGCTCGGTGCGTTCGAAGTCGAGCATCACTTCCAGTTTATGCTCCGCAATCTGGCGGATAAGTCCGCGGGTGGCGCGCGGACGGCGTTTGTTCTCGAAAAAGGATTCGTTGATCTTGTCGAGCAGGTCTTCGATGGAACTATCCAACATACGGTAGCGCAGCAGTTGATAATTGCCGATCTTCAACAGCACAATATCCGATTCGTAATCCGCTTTTGGGGCGATGATGACCGCGCCCTCCCAGTCCACCAGGGTCAACTCGGTGGCGGAATAGCGCGTGCGCGACATCACGATCTCGCCGATCTCGTTCTTGTCGAAGGTATCGCGCTGCGAACGGATGAAGCGCGAAATTTCGAGCGCGTTCTTGTCAATCCACTTATCCGGCGGCTGCTTCACATCATCAACAAGCAGAATCGTATATTCCTCGAACAGCCCGCTCTGCCGAAACCCGGCGGGAATGAATTTGCTTTGCAGCGCCTGCTCGATCTTCGCCCGCTCCTGCAACGCCGTCGCATCGAACGGGTCCTTCAACGTAAAACGCGCCTCGATCATCTGCACCCACTCGTCGTATTGATGGCGCATCGTCGAAACGGCATGACCGTCTATCAACACCGTCTCCTCGCCCAGGCTCACCACGTCAATATCCACCGGCTTGAAATACGGCGCATCCTTCAACCCCTTGATGGATTCCTTGACCGGCGCATATTTGGTTTCAGTATCGGGAAAGGCAATCAAATAACATATTTCCATGCCGTAAGTGTAGCATGGAAATTCGTAACGCCGACTTAAGTCGGCGTTACACCCCACGCAAAATAGGTCGGCACGTATAACACGCGCTCCCCCTTCGCCCAGGCTTCGTCGTCCAGCGTTTTCATCTTTTGGATTTCTTCGCCCGAAACGGATTCTCCCAAATCGGCTTGGATCACCGCCCATTCCATCTCCCGCTCCCAGGCAGACGGTTCTTCGACTCCGCCTTGAATTGTCCCTGTTTCTTCAAGTTTTATCCCCGCTGTGAAAAACGTCTGCGCGAGCTTTGCGCCGAAGCCGGGATCCGCTCCCTGACCAAGCAACGCATCCCTCTGCCACTCCCCCAGCGGACGCAGCGCATCGGGCTGGTCCACCCGCGCGTAATAGTCCGGTTCGGCAAGCGCGAGGATGTGTCCGCCCGGTTTGGTCACGCGCTTCATTTCGAGAACGGCTTGCAAAGGGTCGCGCACCCACAGCAGGTAGTAATGACAATAAACGATGTCGAATGAATAATCCGGGAACGGAATCGCCAGTCCATTGGCGTGAGTGAGGGAAGCGGCTGGGGCGTTGACCAATGCCTGGGTTAGCGCGGCAGGATTCAGGTCCAGACCTAGAACCGAGGCGGGAGTTTCGAGTTCGCGCAGAATCGCGCCCGTGCCGCATCCCACTTCAAGCACACATTTTGCAGAGTCAAGTCCCGCCTTTTTAAAAAGATAAGCGCGCAGGTCGCGCGTCCATGCGGCTTGCTGGAGGTAACGGGCGTGCCAGTTCATACAAAGGAGTGCAACGTCTCCCGACGTTGCAGCCAAAGTCAGGAGATGCCGCCACGGCGTCACTGCGCCGCTTTGGACTCCGCATGGTAAATCATTCCCCACTCATCCCTGAGCAAATTGCCGAGGACATTCTCCGCCATGCCCTGCGCGGGGAGGACGTCGCCGTCGGGTTCGACGTAAAGCCAGGCTTTGCCCGCGCCGGAAGGGACGCCGTCCTCTTCAGTTTCGAGCGCGACAGGATTTTGTTCGGAATAGGGAACGGGCAAATCGAACGCGAGCGTGAAATTGAGTTCCGCGGCTTTTTGGATGAGTTCTCCGGCTTCGAGCGCGCGGTCTGCGAGGCTGACGGAAAGGCTTTTGACTTCGAGCGATGCAAGCCGTTCGAGCGCGGCGGAAATATTTTTGGCGGATTTTTCATCGAGCGTGATGTGAACGGTGACAAACAGGTCTTCCGGCATGATGGCTTCGAGCGCGCGCCATGATTCTTCGTTATCGGGCTGGAGCAGGAAGAGCAGGTGATCGAGCCCGGTCTGCAAAAGCGTTTGACGGTATTCCTTGTCCGCGAGTTTCAAGCCGTCGCTGAGCAAGCCGCAGACTTGACCGTTCTTCTCGGCGTGGGCGATGAGGTCGGGCAGGTCGTCGCGCAGGGTCGGTTCGCCGCCGGTGAAGGTGATGTGCGGAATCCCTTTCTGCCAGGCGAGGTCGAGAATGGATTGCCATTCGGCGGTGGTCAGTTCGCGGTCAACGCGCTTGACGGGGGCGTATTCGGCTTGGGTGTTTTGGGGAAGGCGATAGGTCAGGGCGCAGTCGAGGCGCAGCGGGGCGGCGAGATCGGCTGAATGGGGCGCGACCCGCTCAAAGTCCAGGTACGAGACGGGGTCTACATCCTGCGAAGCGACGAGGGTTTCGATGCGGTCGAGGAATTCGTTGTAATCTTCAAGAGCGATGGTTTTCTGCACGCGATAACGGGAGGCAATTTGTTTGGCGGCTTCGTCGGGTTCGCTGCCTTTGATGAAGTGATAGGCATACTCGGCGGCGGTTGGGTTGAGATGCAGAACCGTTGCGGCGTTGAGGATGAAGACGCCGGAGCCGTCCTTGCGCAAACGCAGGTGAACGCGATAGGGCTTTTTATCCGCCGATTCGGATTGCAGGTGATGCATCCCTTCGGGCAGGGGCGTAATTTTTGCGAAACGATCCGCAAGACGATTGAAGATTTTCATGATGCCTCCTTGAGACGATGGACCATTGACCGTGGACGATTGACAATCATCAATGGACAACGGGCAGGTCAACAAAGTTTTCCTTACGGTACCCTTCCGCCGTGAGCGGACATCCGCCGCCGCATTCGGCAACGACGGGGCAGCCTTCGCATTTGACGGGCAGGTTCTGCCGTTCGCGCAATTGTATGGAGAGCGGATGATTCCAGATCGAGTCCCAGGAATCTTCGAGCATGTTGCCGAGCGGATGATAATACGACTGGCACGGCAGGACATTTCCATTCGATTCGATGCACATGCTGTACAGCGCGGCGGTGCAGCCTTTGACTCCCAGATTGTTGGCGGTGGGGTCGAACTCACAATACTGCGTCGGCGTGTACCAGATGAGGCGCTGCCCGCGTTGATTTGTCTTTTGCGTGGCGACATCGAGGATGGGCTGGAGTTCGCTTTCTTTGAGTCCGGTTCCAACTGTGAGCCCGCTGCCGGAGTAGATCAGCGCGTTCAGTCCGATGGTCGGCACGCCGAGGTCTGCCAGAAAATCGAGCGTGGCAGGGATGGTGTGGACGTTCGTCCGCAGCATGGTGGTATTGGTCATCACGTATAGCGGCGAACGCAGGACGTTGTTCACGCCCGCAATCGTCTGGCGGAAGGCGCCTTTGGCGCGCATCATCTCGTCGTGGATTTCAGGCACGCAGGATTCGACGGTGATCTGCACATGGTCGAGTCCGGCGTCCACCAATTGATTGACATAATCCATGTCCATCAATCTGCGGGCGTTGGTGTTGAGTCCGGTGATCTGTCCGTTGGCTTCGGCGTGGCGGATGAGATCGGGCAGGTCGTTTCGCAGGGTCGCTTCGCCGCCGGTGAAGACGATGTGCGGCACGCCCAAATCCCAGAGTTGGTCAATGATCTTGAACCATTGTTCGGTGGTCAGTTCGGGGAAGTTTCGTTCGCGGGCGTTGTAGCAGTGGGCGCAGTCGTTGTTACAGCGGTAGGTGATAGCCAAATCCATGCGGTAGGGCGCGGACGGGCGGGCGCTGAACGGCATGTTCATTTCGAGTTCGAGTTCGTGAATGGGGCAGGCGCCGTCGGGGCGGATAAGTTCGTCGAGTTGAAAGAGGAAAGAAGAAAGATCAGACTCGGCTTGCTTTCGTGAGACCGAGTATCGCGCACGTACCGCTTGTATTCTTTCCTCTTTCGTCTTGCCTTCAAGGATCAACCACGCCATGAAAGCCGCCGTCGGGTTCAGGTGCATCACGCTGTTGGCGTTGACGATCAATGTCCCATCGCCGCCCGGGTCAATGCGCAGGTGGATGCGGGATTTTTCAAGTCCGTTTTGGCGGGTGTAGTGGTGCAGACCAGACGATGGACCACTGACCGCAGACGATGGTTTGAAAATAGCGTTAAAGGTATCGAGAAGAGCCATAGTTAATCACCAATCACCAATTACCAATCACTACCTTCCCCCACCCGCACAGGCGCAGGCGCAACCGGCGCAGGCGCAGGCACAGGCGCAGGAACGTCCGCCGCTGGAGCCGCCGCCGGAGCGACCGCTTCCGCTGTTCTTGGGGGGCGGAGGCGGCGGGTTGGTGATATTGGCTATGCCGCCGGTGAATTCGTTGATGTTGCCGACGACCCCGCCCGCAAAGCCCTGCACGCCGGTGACGATGGCGGCGGCAAAGTCCGCACCGGGGAGGGATGCGCCGCCCGAAGAGCCGGAACCGGATGCGGGGCGTCCCAAGCCTGATGGAGCGGGACCCGCTGTCGGGAAGGAGGAAGCGGGGCGATGAGTCGGGTCGTAGCGTCCCCACCAGGTCGGGGCGATAATCGGTCCCTGAAAGACGCGGCGGGTGTGGTCGTCGTAATCCTTGTCGAGCATGGTCCACTCGAGGGCTTCGTCGAATTTCCGGCTTTTCACTTCGGGCGTGCCTGCGGCTTCGATCTGTTTCCAGGCTTTTTCCATGATGGCTTTGTAGTAGGCGACCGTCTCGCGGCGGCTGAAACCGCGCATCTTGTCGGAGACGCCCCTGACGAGTTTGATGACTGTATCGCGCAATTCACCCTGGCGCAAATTGGCGAGGGATTGCCTGAACGCCTTGAGAAAATCCGTTTCGTATTGATGCAGTCCTTCGGGCGCGGGGGAGGCGATGTCGAGTTCGAGAGGGCTGCGGGTTTTGACGGATGCCGCGCCTTTTTTAATAATCCCAAACAGGATCATCGTCAGAATTTTATCGAGCGGCTGTTCCATGAGGATGGCGGCTTCGACAGCGGTCAGACCGCGCTTGATGCCGTGTCCTTCGATGGAAATCTTCGGCGGGAGGTATTGCAGTTTGCGGCGTTTTGCGGCGCGGGTTGCCTGGGCGGCAAGAAATGGGAAAACGACAAAGAGCGAAGCAAAACATCCGCCCACGAACAAAAGCGTCATCATGTCGTCGCTGATCAACGGTTCGGGCGGCGGCGTGTAAATGGACTCTGCGGGGACGTATGTACGCGGAAAGGATGCGCCGAAATCATAAAACCGGGAGGCGTCTCCGTTGGGCGAATACCAGGTATAGGTAATGCGCCCGTTAGCGTCGAAACCGGTCTGCGGCTCGGCGGGGAATCCCTCCGGCGAATTGTGCCAGCGCGGTTCTTCGGGATTCATATTCGGCGGCAGGTGGAAGGTCATGGTGAAATCGGTCGTGCCGCTGACGAACTCCGAGCCGAACCAGGTCGGGGCGAAGGATGCGCTGGTGTAGGTTTCATCGTCCCAATCGGGATACAAAACATTTTCGATGCCGGGGATGAAGACATGCACGGTTCCACTCGCGCCCGCGGGGATGGTCCTGCCCCCCATCACGATGGCGAAGCCGGAGCCGTTTCCCATGTAATCGTCCCACGAAACGGAAACAGGCGTCCCATCCACATCCGCGCGGACGTTATTTAGGTCGAACGTCGAGTTGACCGTGCCGACATCCACAAAGTCAATGGGATGCGAGCCGGGCAGGTTCGTAAAGGTCCAGGTGTAATCGAGGTCCAGCGTGCCGTCTTCGTTCCAATAGACATGCACTGTTTCCTTATTGACTTCAAAGAGATACGGCAAATCCTGCGCAAAGGCAGTTGTCACAACTCCCGCCAGTAAAATCAAAATGAACGTAAATTTTAACCATCCATTTTTCATGTAATTCTCCAATCGTCAATCAAAAATCGACAATCGTAAATCGCCTTACCACTTCGGCTCTTCGGTCAACTGATACGTCGTTCCGCAAAACGGACATTCCACCGTCGGCGCGCCCGCGATCATTTTGATATTCTCCGCCTTCAACGCCCCGCCGCAGGACTGGCATTTCATCTGCTCGATCTTCGTCTCGCCGGGCAGGTCCACCTTCATCGTCACCTGCTGGATCACCTCGGTCTTCGATCCGCGCATCGCCAGGTAGATCATCCCCGCCCCGCCCGCGAGAAAGATGACGCCGACAAAGCCGAAGCCGAGACCAAAGCCCAACCAACTGGAGTCGCCCCGGGCGGAGGTCGAACCGATCACGTTCAAAACTCCGTAGCCGAATAGACACAATCCGACCAAAAATAAAATCCCCGCGCCGATGTAAAGAAGGGTTTTGTTCGCCATAAAAATCTCCTGATAACGATACGCCGAGTTTAGCATTTTCGCGCGGGAGGCGCAATTGGAATTCAATTCAATTCGCACTGTTTTGGTATGAATTACACTGACCAAAAGGTTATTTTCGTCCCATGCGGCTGTCGTATGGTTGGCGTTACAATTGAAACCATCAAAGCATTGAGGTGAACCGATGACGAACAACCGCTACCAGACATGGCAGGAAACCACGCTCCAAAAATCGTTGGATAAATTCAAGGAGCGGAAGGAAAACTTCGCAACCAGTTCGGGGATCGAAGTGCCGCGCCTCGCGACTCCGCCTGAGCCTGATTCGGCTTACGAAAAGGCTTTGGGCTACCCGGGAGAGTTTCCCTTCACCCGCGGCGTCCAGCCGACAATGTATCGCTCACGTTTCTGGACGATGCGCCAGTATGCGGGCTTTTCCACAGCGGAAGAATCGAACAAGCGTTATCGTTATCTGCTCGAACAAGGTCAAACGGGATTGAGCGTCGCGTTCGACCTGCCAACTCAAATCGGTTACGATGCGGACGATCCCATCGCGCAGGGAGAGGTCGGCAAGGTCGGCGTGTCCATTTCGTCCATCAAGGACATGGAGCAGTTGTTCGACCAGATCCCGCTCGATAAAGTTTCCACTTCGATGACGATCAACGCGCCCGCGGGCGTGCTGCTGGCGATGTATATCGCCGTCGCCAAACGCCAGGGCGCGGACATGCACCAGTTGCGCGGCACGATCCAGAACGACATTCTCAAGGAATATGTGGCGCGCGGCACGTACATCTTCCCGCCCGCGCCATCCATGCGGCTCATCACCGACATCTTTTCATTTTGCGCAAAGGAAGTTCCGTATTGGAACACGATCTCGATTTCGGGTTATCACATCCGCGAAGCCGGTTCGACCGCTGTGCAGGAAGTAGCCTTCACCCTCGCGAACGGAATCGCGTACGTGGAAGCGGCGCTCAAAGTCGGACTGAACGTGGACGATTTCGCGGGTCAGCTTTCGTTCTTCTTCAACGCGCACAACAACCTGCTCGAAGAAGTTGCCAAGTTCCGCGCCGCTCGCCGCATGTGGGCACGCATCATGCGTGAACGTTTCAAGGCGCAGAAGCCGTCTTCATGGCAGTTGCGCTTCCATACTCAGACGGCTGGCTCGACTCTCACCGCTCAACAGCCGGAGAATAACGTGGTGCGTGTGACTCTCCAGGCTCTCTCCGCCGTTCTCGGCGGGACTCAATCTCTACATACCAATTCAATGGATGAAGCGTTATGGCTGCCCACTGAAAAGTCCGTGCGGGTGGCGCTGCGGACCCAGCAGATCATCGCCCACGAATCCGGCGTGGCGGACTCGATCGACCCGTTGGCGGGTTCGTATCTGATTGAACATCTGACCGATGAAATTGAAAAAGGCGCGCAAGCCTACATCGCTCAAATCGACAAAATGGGCGGCGCGATGCAGTCCATCGAACGCGGATTTATGCAGAACGAAATTCAGAACGCGGCGTACGCGGCGCAACAAGCCATCGAGAAGAAAGAACAAGTTATCGTAGGCGTCAATCACGTTGGAACGTTTGAAGGTGGACACGTCCATTGAGTTGGGACAGTGCGAGGAGTTGAGGAAGTTGCGCGAGGCCGGGGGGGGGGGGAGGCGAGCAGGGGGGGGGGGGGGCGGGCCGGGGGGGGCCGGGAAGAGACGGAGAACTGGCGCCGCCCCGTGCAAAGAAGAAAGACAGACCTGGCGAGATTTGAAAGGCTCTCGGGCGAGTAGTGGCGGGAGGGGTTTTAGACCCTGTCATTCAAGTGGGACAACGGGCTAGAGGAATTAAAGCCAAACGCATGCGCGGAATGTTGCAGCGAGCGCGGGCTTGGAGCATCAGGAACCAGTGACGCGAGTAGGGCGGACGGGCAAATTACACGGTTTGTCTGGAAATGCCAAGGATGTGGATTCACCCAAGGCCCGCGCAAAGCCCCGAGGGAGAACCTGATGCCGCTCTTCATTATGACCGCCCCAGCCCCTAGGCGGTTGTTAAAAGAAATGAAGCCAAGATGAGGGGGCACCCAGAAACACCCAAAAAAACTTGCCCGAAAAAGACCATGAAAAAAACGCGCGCGGAAAACATTGGCGGTTGAAAAGAAATTGTCGCCACGGGCAAGCGGGGCGGAAAACGACAAAAACTGGGAAGACCCCCAGAAAACCCCCCCCCCAAACCCCGGGCAGACCAAAAAGAAAAATGTGGAAATGACATGACCCTCGGTGAAATTTGTAATACGTGCCAGGCGTTGTGGGGCGAGTATGTGGCGGGGGGTTTGTGTGGCGGGGTCTTCCCTTCCTTCCCCACCCAAATTGGCTTTACCCAAGCGACAGTCACCTGCGAGGCGACTGTCACTTTTTATATTCACACAACTCCGCCAGCCTCCCCACCAGGCTGGCAAACCGGGAGCCAGGTCCACGCGCAGGGGTGATGGTCCGCAAAAGCGGTCAGGTTTAGGGAATAAAGGAATTTTCCCACTCTCCCAGCCCTCCCCGGCAAAAATGACCCGTCATTTTTAAAACATATACTGACATTTTCCCAAACATGTACTGACGTCTTTTAAAAGATATCGGTACATGTTTTTAATTTGAACCTGACAAGTTTTCCAGAATCAACTGTCTATACACAAAAAAACTTCTAAATGTCTTTGCAAACACTTCTAACAGTTTTCCCAAAGACTTCTAAATGTTTTTTAAAAACATTTAGAAGTCTTTTAAAACCTCTCTAGACTCGTTTTAAATCCTCTCTAGAGAGGTTTGCAATCCTTCCTTGAGAGGTTTTTCTGCCCCCTCCGCCTACGGCAGACGGCGTGTGCAAGCAAAACATGTCAGGCACGGAGTCGAAAGCGGCGCTGTGGTGGCGCCGTTGGCGCCACGACATCTCCCGACTTTCGAGCAAAATCGGGAGATTTTGCAGTCCAAACTGACAACCTTTGCTTGCACACAATAAAAATGGACAGTCTCTTTTGCAAGTGACTGTCTATTTTAAAGGTTCACGCCTTGCGGACTGGCGGCTTTTGTTTTACCTTGAACAACCCCACAAAAAGCGCATACCCGAACAACGCTCCAAACCCGATCTGGCGCATTACGCCCAGCAGGTCGGTGGTCTGCCATTCCTGCATCACTTTGCCGTTCTCGATCTTTCGAATAAAGATGCCGTGAATTTCCAGGTTCTTTTTATTGGCAGGCGCGCCCATAAAACTGCCCGTGTTCACCGCGGTCGAAACAAAGCGAATGGAAACATATTGTCCCTCCGCCACGATGTTCGGAAACTTCATATCCAAGCCGGCGAAAGCGGCTTTCATATCCTGCATAAAACCAATGTATTCGTTCTTGTTGAAGTGAAAGCCATCGCCTGTATAGGTGAAGCCATCATCCAACAACGCGCCCAACTCATTCCACTTGCCGTTCAAAATGGCGCGCGAAACACTTAATGCAATCCCTTTATTCTCTTCGAGGGTGGACATAATTTCTCCTTTGAACTCCATGATTAACTTGCTTATCGTCGGGGCGCATTATATAATCACGACAGCAAAGAAGGAAGTACGCACTTTTTTGTGTCATAGTACCCAAAAGGATACCGACCATGGATCAAACCTATTTCTGCCCGGTCACTGCCACCGTCTCCATCATCGGCGGCAAGTGGAAACCCATCATTTTATGGATCTTGTTTCAAGACAAAAAACGCTTTAGCGAATTGAAGCGATTCATCCCCGGCATCACCCAAAAGATGCTCACCCAACAACTGCGCGAACTGGAACAGGATGGCATTATTCATCGTGAGGTCTATCCGGTTGTGCCGCCGCAGGTGGAATATTCATTAACTCCCAAAGGCAACACGCTTGCCCCCATTCTGAAAGCGATGGAAAAATGGGGCGATGCCCATATGAAAAAGTAATTTCCTGTAAAATCACACCATGACCCAAGAAACCTACAAAGCGGACTGGCACGACTGCCTTTGCGACGACCTGCGCCCGGTGATGCAGTACCTGCAGGAGAATTACCGCGTCACCGGCTGGCGGGCAGATGCGGATATTCAACAGCGCTGGAGTCGCATTTACCTCAGCAGGAACCCATCGCATAAAATATTCCTCAAGGTAAAAGATCAATTTGCGAACAGTCCGCCAATAAGTTTCCCCGACCAGGAAATTCGCTGCGCTGCACACCAGGTTCGCCTGCTGCCGCGCCGCAAATGGGACTTCGAATATGGCATCAACCGCCAATCCACGCCTTCCTTTCTGCTCGAAATGGCTTTGGGGTTGTTATTGATGGTTGGCGGGTTCTTTACGGTATATAACGGAACCCGGGAGAAAAACACCTGGGATATTTTTGTAGGCATTGCAAGCATCCTATTGTTCGGCTTAAGCTTTGGGCTGAACATACGGGCGTTGATCCGTCACTTCCGCAGGAAAAAAGGGAATGGCGCGCCGCCAAACATTTGATCCATAACCAACCTCGAAAAGGAAACCAAATGACCGAAAAACCAACCGCAGTTACTGCAAACAAAAGCAAAAAAGAATTCGCCGTCACCTGGGACAGCGGTCATGTCAGCGTGTATCCCTTTGGGCTGCTGCGGGCGGCGTGTCCGTGCGCGTCGTGCCGGGGCGGGCATGAGAATATGAAATCGGAGCCGGATGAGGATGTCTTCACAAAAGTGATGGAGGATAATTCATCCACCCGGATATCGAATGTGGTCGCCGTCGGATCGTATGCGTTGACCATCGTCTGGGAGGATGGGCACGATTACGGGATCTACAACTGGCATTATCTGCGGATGTTATGTCCGTGCGGGGGGTGCAGGAAGTAGGCAGGTAGACGGGTAAGACAGGTACACAAGTATACAAGTACACAAGTACACAGGAAGTCTTTATCTACGTGTTTACATGTTTACGTGTTTACATACCCATTTAGGGTTACGGCGTTGGTGTAACCGACGGTGTTCTCACCGGAGTCCGCGTCGGCGTGGCGCCGGGCTTGGGGGTGGTTGTGGCAGGCGTCGGCGTGGATGTCGAGCCGCCTCCCCGGGGAGTTTGAGTCGGTTCGGGGGTATCCGTCGGCGGGACGAGGACCTTTAATCGCCCTTCGGCTTCTTCGCGCATTTCCGGGGTCATTACGTCTTCATCCAGTTTGAGCAGGTCGTTCCAGGTTTTGATGGCGTCGCGGATATCGTTGCGTTGTTCCTGAATGCGGGCGCGCCAGTACAATTCGAGGGCTTTTTGCCCGTCGGTTTCCACCAGTCCGCGCGCGGCTTCGATCTGGAGGAAGGCGCTGCCGAATTTATTGTCGGCATAGAAGGCCTGGGCATATCCCAGGCGGATGGTGAAGTCCTGGGGTTCTTCGCGCACGCCCGCTTCGAGATCGTCCACGGCTTCGGCGCCGCGCCCGAGGGCAACGAGCGCCAACCCGCGATAGGCGAGGTAGTTATCCATGCCGCGGGGGTTGACCTGTTCGCCGCTTGTAATCGCCGCCACGGCATTTTCATATTCGCCGAGGAAGTAATATGCCATGCCAAGTTTGCCGAAGCCGGTGGCATCGCCCGGTTCGTAGGCGGTGTAGACTCTGAGCGCGTCGGCGGCATTGACGTAGTCTTCGCGGTCCAGATAAAGATCGCCCAACAACTTGTAGGTGGGCAGGTTGAGGATATCGGCGGCGTATGCCTTTTGGGCGTATTCGAGGGCTTTGTCTTCGTCGCCCTGTTCCTCGTAGGCGCGCGCGTAGGTCAGGTAGATCTCCGGCGAACCGGGCATGAATTGTTCGGCAAGTTCAAGGTCGGGGAAGGCGTCTTCGATGTCGCCGCGGCTGATCAGGTATCGCGCGCGTTCGAGATATGCTTCGCCGAGGTTCGGGTCGAGTTCGAGCGCCTGGTCGATCAACTTCAGGGGGTTGAAACTTGCATTCGACATTACACGCGCGCGGGCAAGACCGAGATAGGGCGGGGCAAAATCGGCGTTGAGGTCAATGGACTGGTTGTAGTAACTGACGGCTTTGGAGGTATCCCGTTTGAAGCGGTAGGCTTCGCCGATGTAATAGGGGATGTCGGCTGCCTCCGGTTCCATGCGCTGCAACAGAATCATGTTTTCGATGAAGGCGTCCCATTCGCCTTTTTCGTAATGGTCGAAGGCGATGCGGTATTGTTCGGATGAGCCGGAGGTGCGCTTCGTAACCACGTATAAGGCGGTCGGTGTGTAGGTGGCGTCGAGGAACTGATCGAGCGGGGTCGGTCCACTGAAGACTTTTGTCGGTTCGCCGGTCGCGCCGAAGAAGGTGGGCGTGGCTGTGAACGTGGGTGATGGACCGGGCGTGTTCGTGGGCGGTTCATCTGCGGGACCGAAGCGGGGCAGGATGACGCCGAAGTAGAGGACGACGCACAGGCCGATTCCCATTACTGCCAGGCTTGCCAGCCTCAACACTGGGCTGCGCAGGATGACGCGCAGTCCGCGTTCCCTGGGTCTTTCGTGGGCAAGGAGCAGTTTCTCCTCCCAGGCGCGTGGACGGTCCATCGGGAAGGGCTGGATGGTCTCGTCGGGCGGCATGGCCCCGAGCAGGATCAAGCCGCGTTTGGCGGTCAGATTCTCCGGGTCCAGTTTGAGAGCCGTTTGCAGGCAGTAGGCGCGCTCTTTTGGGCTTTCCATCGCCGCGCTGAGCCAGATCCAATACATGGCATTGTTCTGGTCGGTCTTGAGCAGGAGGGTCAGCAGTTCCTTGGCGCGCGCCTTGTCGCCGCGGCGCAGGGCGCTGATGGCTTCCTGAAAGATGGTGTCGTTGTTCTGCTCGGAGAACTGGGAGGTCATGCCCCGATTTTACCGCTTGTTGGCAGATTTTATAACCGGATGTAATGTAGGGCAGGATTCATCGTTGACGACCGCCCCGGTTTTTGCTATTCTATCAATAGGATTTATCATCGAAAGTTACTGGGGGAAGAAACTTTCCCCCGAAACAAAGGATAATATGAATAGGCACTTTCACACAATGTTTATGAAACCTTGTAAACACGCCTGCTTTCTCTTGCTGATGCTGTTCCTATCCTCTTGCGGACAAGTCCCCCCGCCCGCGACGGAAACAAGCACAATCCCTCCCTTCGCATGGACGGCTGTCGCTCTCACCCAAACCGCTTTGTCCACTCCTGTTGTGATGTTTACTCCAACTCTCCAAGTAACGCCAATACCCACACTGCCTCCGCCGCCCATCCTTACGCCTGACGCAATTCAAGTAGAGAGATGGCAGGAATATCAAAGAGAATTGGCAAAGGTTGTCCTAGCTTCTAACTCAGAACTAGGGCACGACCCTGTGATATACAACGATGCTTTATGCGAATGGGATATTTTAGGGCAGTCTGGTCAGGAAGTGTACCTATATGTAGTATGTGCTATTGCTGACGGTAACGGGGATGCGAGAAAACCTGCCATAATTTATCTTGAACCGGATGGATCAATCCAAAAAGTGAAACTTCCTGAACCCAAAGCAACAAACAGTTCAATGTTTAACTATGATCCATTTCCAAAAGATGTACAAGAAAAATTCTGCTACTATTTTGACCCCTTTCCATCCGACCTCCCCCAATGCCCTTACTTTAGCACGTATCCACGTCCAAGACTAGATGTACTGTACGCGCATATTGAATATAGAAAAACACATCCGGATGTGCCGCCTTTGCTTGTTCTTTTGGTGACGCCTGCTGTAACCCCAATGCCATGATTATTTGTCATAAACATAAAAAACCCATTTTTTCATTTATATAAGAAAGGGCTTATACATGAACAAAACTAAAAATCTCTTTATTGCCGCAGCGATAATACCAATCATGATGTTTATCTTAGGGGGTCGGATAACATCTGCACAAGCAACAAGTGCTACGATACTTGATGTTACACCGACTCCAATAATTACGCCGGTGGTTACGCCAGATACCCCGCCGGGAGAAATTCCTTCTGCGGAAGACCAGGAAGAATTGAAAACCATTGTCCAATCATATATTGATACCCGTTACCGCGCTCTCAGCATATCGAATGCGGAAGACTTCAAACAGAACGGTTTTGACAGTCAGATGTCGGAACCATCCGAAATGACATGAAAATTTCAAAACAAAGGAGAAAAATGAAAAAGACCATGTTCATTGTGTTTTTAGCCCTGATGGCGGCGGCTTGCGCGCCATCCCAGCCGGGACAGAGCGAGGCGGAGGCTACGGCGTTGGCGTATGCGCAGACAGCCATCGCCCTCACCCAAACCGCCCAGCCGACGAAAACATCTTTGCCGACCGGCACGCCCACGTTCGTAACTGTCACCGCATCTCCATTGCCAACCCAACCGCCTGTTATTTTGATCACGCCGGATGCGATTCAAATAGAGCGATGGCACGAATATGAGACCGCACTGGCAAAAAGCATTCTTCCAATGTTTGAATATATGGTGCTTTGTGAATGGGACATCTTGGGGCGTTCTGAACAGGAGGTCTATGTATGGGCTGTCTGCCGTGCTCCCGGGGGCGACGACTCACGCCCTGCAGTTATCCGTCTTGGGATGGATGGAGCGATTCAGGAAGTGGAAGTCCTTAAGCGTAGCACCTCCTCCAATGTGGGTGAGTTGTTTCCCAAAGAAGTACAAGAGAAGTTCAACTTTTACGTACAGGTGTATGGATTTGATGGAAGGCTAAGAGAACTGTATGACCATCTTGTCTATCGGGAAACCCATCCAGAGACGCCACCTTTGGTGGTTCTTTTGGTGACGCCTGCCGTAACCCCAATGCCATGATTATTTGTCATAAACATAAAGAACCCATTTTTTTCATTTATATAAGAAAGGGCTTACACATGAACAAAACTAAAAATCTCTTTATCGCCGCGGCGATAATACCGATCATGATGTTTATCTTGGGAGATCGGACAACATGAATAGGCACTCCCACACAATGCTCATGAAGCCTTGCAAGCACGCCTGCTTTCTCTTCCTGATGCTATTTCTATCCTCTTGCGGTCGGGGCACCCAGCTTGCGACGGAAACAAGCACGATCCCTCCCTTCGCGTGGACGGCTGTCGCTCTCACCCAAACTGCTTTGTCCAATCCTGCTCCGCTGTCTACTCAAACTCCCAGCCCAGAACCGACACAACTGCCCTTCCCATTCTTTACGCCGAATGCAATTCAGGTAGAACGATGGCAGGAATATCAATTAGAACTGGCGCGGATTATTTTTCCTAATGACCAACCTGAATGGTTTTTATGCGAATGGGCTATTTTAGGATATTCTGGACAAGAATTGTATGTATGGGCAGTTTGCGGGATTGGTGAAAGGTTCGGAAGTGTCCCAGTCGTGATTACTCTTAATTCTGATGGGTCTATCCAAAATGTAGAAAAGCCGGGGAACTGGACAGTTGAGAACATTCATAAGATGTTTCCCGAAGATGTGCGAAACAAATTCAACTATATGGAAGCAGGGGAATCACAAAAAATGTTGGAGCACCTAGATTGGAGGTGGGCGCACACTGGAGAACCACCATTAATTGTTCATAATGCGATGCCAGCCATAACCCCAACACCATAAGCTATTTTTTGTAAAAAACTTTGTTGTAGAAAAAATAAGGAGGTTTAACATGCTTAGGGCTACACTTCTCATATTCTTCGTAGTGATAATCGTATCAATGATGATTGTATTTGGAAATTGGGCAACACCCGTTCAGGCAAATAACATCGAAGTTGGCATACCAACTCCCACAGTTACGCCAATTATTACTGTAACAGATATTCCAGGAGAGGTTGCTTCCTCAGAGCAACAAGAGGAGATAAAAAGTATTATTCAAGAATATTTTGAGGCACGTTACCATGCACTTAGCGTATCAGATTCGAGAAGTTTCCAGCAGAACGGCTTTGGCAACTTGGTGTCCGAAGAGGGAGACGCAAAAGTCTTTCTGAGTGAAGAGATGGGTAAACTCGCAGTGGAAATTAAACGCGCAGAATTGAATCATCTCAGATACATAGATTACAAATACTTCCTGGATTTTCGCAATATTATCTTTGACCCAAATACCCAAACCGCCACTGTATTTGTAGTCGAAGATAATGAAGTCGTCTACGAAATTTCAAACAAACTTAACTCACAGGAGCCGATTGTATCTCACATGTATGATCGTGAGCATACAATCACTCTGCATAAAAAAGAAAATCAGTGGAAAATTATTTCGGATAATTACAATGATTATTTATGGCGTATGTTGCGACAAAGGGGGCTTTCTTCAGAAGACATGCTTCGTACTATTGAAACACTGCCAATTGTGCAGATAAGAAACATCGAATCTGCTCCTGCCAATGCAGTTCCTATCGATGTATCAAGCCATCCTTATGATCGAAATGGAGCTATTGATTACGCCATTAATCATGCTGGAAATCCTAATCCAAATTACTACAACTATCAGCATATTGGTGGAGACTGCACAAATTTTATCTCGCAAGCTATTTATGAGGGTGGCAATGCGTCCATGAGCATACCAACTACCCTACCACCTCCCAGCACTGGAGGAGATACTAATTGGTATTATCTCGATTACCTGCGGCGCGCCCGCGCCTGGACCGAAGTAGATAGTTTTTACGAATTTGTCACTACTGGAGGGTGGGAAGAGGGACCTCAGGGAACTTTATTGCTTGAACTAGATGAATATGAAGTCCCCGAAACAATGCCGGTTGGGCTAATGCTAGGCGATGTGATTCAATTTGAATGGGGACCGGCTGAGGATGGAAACGGCGATCAATTCTGGGATCATGCCGTCATCATTGTTGGTTTTGCATCTGATGGCACACCCTTAGTTGCGAGTCGCACAGAAAACTATGCGTTTGAGCCATATATGACATTTTCCCCCTGGCAAAAAATTCGTTTCATCCATATCGAGCAGAGTGATGGCTATACGCCTGTCAAGGCAGAGGTTACCTCAGGCGTGCAAGATGCAGGGCAAAATGTCGGAACGTGTATCAATTCAAATACGGATGGAAATATTTATCTTGGCAAATGCACCAACGGAAACGACATTACCAGCGGCTTTCAATTCAAAGAAGTTCCAATTCCGTCTGGCGCGACAATTAAATACGCCTATATTATTTTTACCACCGATGGTCCCTATGATGTAAATGGGGCGCCCGGCATCAAGGCGCCCATATCATTGAATATTTTCGGGGATTATTCTGGATTGGATTTTGCTTCAACTTTCCCCTCCACTCGAAACAATCTTACTCCATCTGTACTTTGGGATATTACAGGAGTAACAAATGGAGCCGAATATGACAGTTGGAATTATCAAGGCAAACGCGCTACGCCAAATCTTGGCAGCATAGTTCAGTCGCTTATTGGCGGCTCCTGGAATTATGGAAACCCTCTTACTTTCATCTTCCAAAATAATAATGGCGCTGGCATTATGGACGGACTCAAGGCAAGACGAGTCATAGGATTTGAGCGCGCAAGCGGATGGGATGGCTTTTGGTCCGCGAGGTTGGTTGCTGCGTATTCGTTTGGCGATGGAACTGGGTCAAATCCGCCTTTGGTTTATTCCGTCACTCGCGCAGATCCAAACCCCACTAATGCTGCGACCGTGAACTTTAGAGTCCAGTTCTCCGAAGCGGTTACCGGCGTAGATAGTTCTGACTTTACTCCTGTGTTGACAGGTGCTGTTGCAGGGGCGGCAATCACAGGGGTAACACCTGATCCTTTAGATGCGTCCCTCTATACGGTTCAGGTTAATACTGGCACGGGAGATGGCATTATCAAATTAGATGTAAAAAATAGCGCTACCGGAATTTTTGATATCAATGAAAACCTGCCACTTAATGGCGGGTTCACAACCGGCGAATCATACACAATCGATAAGACTGCGCCTACAGTCATCTCCTTTTCTCTTGCTTCTCCCAACCCCACAAATGCTGCCGAGGTAAATTTTATTTTTACTTTCGATGAAATTGTAACCGGGGTGGACCCTAATGATTTTGAACTACTTGCTTCCGGTGTTTCTGGCGCAAGCATATCAAGCGTCACCGTCTTAAATTCTAAAAGCCATATAATTTCTGTTAACACCGGTTCCGGAAACGGCATCATAAGCCTAGTGTTACGGCCTTCGCCTGCCAGCTCAATCGCAGACCTTGCGTCCAACCCGTTGAATGTACCTATTCCTGGGTTGTTCAGCGGACAATACATGGTCGACAAGGTTGCGCCAACTGCTTCATCAAGTTCACTTGCTTCTGCGAATCCCACCAGTTCTTCCAACGTTGAGTTTACAGTTACATTCCCGGAGCCGGTTTCTGGTGTGGACGTTAACGATTTTGCGCTAACCACCACCGGTGTCTTTGGCGCAGCTATCAGCGGCATCAATGGATCAGGAAGCGTGTACACGATTTCCGTTGACACGGGAAATGGTAACGGCACAATCCGTTTGGATATTTCAGTAGATGCAAGTATTTCAGACCTTACTGGAAATCAACTTACTGGCTTGCCTTACACCAATGGAGAGACGTATACGGTAACTAAAACCACTGACGCGCCCTGGAATACATTCCTCGGGGGAGATGGTAACGACCGCAGTTACGCGATGATCGGCGATGGGCTGGGAAACTTTTATGTCAGCGGTATCAGCAGCAGCGGTTGGGGAAACCCGATCCAGCCTTATTCGGGTGGGGACGATGTCTTCCTCGCAAAGGTGGATGCAAGCGGGAACCTGGTGTGGCACACTTTCATTGGGGGTTTGTTTCCGGAAAACTATGGGCAGGAATTAGCCCTCGATGATAATGGGGATGTGTATGTGGCAGGCAGAGGCGATAGCAGTTGGGGAAATCCGGTGCGGCCCTATAGCGATTTGGGAGACGGGTTTGTAACCAAGATAAACACATCCGGGCAGGTATTGTGGACGACCTTCCTCGGGGGAGCGACAAGTTTTGATGCGGCAAAGGGGATCGAAGTCAAGAATGGCAGTGTGTTTGTAACAGGGCATAGCTCGGCAAGTTGGGGCAGTCCATTCAATGAATGGACGGGCGGAATTGACGGGTTTTTGGTAAGTTTGGATGCCGGGACAGGCAATTTGAACTGGAACACATTCTTGGGCGGAGCCGGGGAAGATTATCTTTTCACAGTACATGTGGATAATAGTGAAAACATATTCCTGGCAGGGTACTCGACTGAAACATGGGGCACACCTGTAATCGCACATACTCCTGGGACCAACAACGATGGGTTTGCCGCCAAATTCAATGCGGCGGGCGTTTTGATGTGGAATACCTTCATGGGCTCTTCCGAGGGAAGTGATATGGTATACGGGATGGATGAGAGCGCCGCTGGTGATATCTACCTGGCGGGCAGGAGTCCCGTTTCTTGGGGCGACCCCTTGAATATCCATGCGGGCGGTGGGATCGACGCATTCATTGCAAAGATGGATCCAGCAACTGGCGTGTTGGCATGGCATCGCTTTGTCGGCGGCAGCGGCTCGGACTTTAGCTGGGGGATCGATGTGGACGACAACGATAATATTCACATCGTAGGCGGAAGCGATGCCAGTTGGGGCAGCCCGGTGCGCGCTCATGCAGGCGGGTACGAAGCCTTCTATGCCAGGTTGAACACTTCGGGCGAGTTGTTGGGGAACAGCTTTGCAGGCGGCGGCGGAGCGGATCGGGGATACGGCTTGGCATTGGGGGCAAGCAACGATATCTACCTGAGTGGTTACAGTGATGCAACCTGGGATACTCCAATCCGGGCATATACAAACGGGAATGATGCCTTCCTCGTCCGGCTGGACATGACAGGGATGCCAGTGGTTGTGTCTTCGGTGACACGAGCCTCAGAGAATCCGACCAATGCCAGCAGCGTAAACTTCAAAGTGACCTTCTCAGAAGCCGTCACAGGAGTGGATGCTGGGGACTTCGCCCTGTCCACCAGCGGTGTGACGGGAGCGTCGGTTACAGGAGTGAGCGGCGCAGGCAATACATACACAGTTACAGTAAACACCGGGAGCGGTAGTGGCAGCATCCGCCTGGATGTAGTGGATGACGACTCAATTACAAATGCCTCGTCCGCTCCATTGTCAGGAGGCTTCTCGACAGGACAAGCTTTTCTTGTGGATAATCTTGCGCCGACAGTATTATCCAGTATGCGCGGACCGATAAACCCCGACACATCCGGTTTGAATTTCACTGTGACCTTCTCCGAGCCAGTAACAGGGGTGGACGTGACGGATTTTGGATTGACAACCACGGGCGTCACTGGAACGAGTATTGTAAACGTTACCGGCGCGGGAAATTCTTATGTTGTTAACGTAAATGCTGGCAGCGGGAGCGGCACTGTGCGCCTGAACATTGTAGACGACGATACGATACTTGACGCGGTATCGAATCAGCTTGGCGGGGCTGGCGCAGGAAATGGAAATTACATTGCGGGAGAAACTTATTCAGTTACTTCCGTAACGCTGAATTCAATCGGCACGCAGGATGGTCATATATTGGAATCTTCGGAGAATAGCGGAGTGGGCGGAACGGTCAACTCAACCGCAACGTCTTTTTATGTCGGGGATAACAACGCTGACAGGCAGTATCTTAGCGTTATGCATTTTGACACATCCGCCCTTCCCGATACGGCTGTTATTGCTTCCGCGACCTTGCGCGTGCGGCAGCAAGGTTCTTTTACCGGAACCAATCCCTTTACTACGCATGGAAATCTTGTCGCTGCTGTTCAGAATCCTTACTTTGGCGCAAGCAACTCTTTGTTAGCAGAAGATTTTCAAGCCGCGTCGGGGCTGGCGGGAATTGCGACGTTCAGTTCAACACCGGTCAGCAGTTGGTTTAGCGCTCCGCTTAACCCAGAAGGATTTTTATATGTGAACTTGGCTGGCGCGACGCAGTTCCGCGTTGGTTTTACCCTAGATGACAATGATGACAATGGAGCGGATTACGTCGCCTTCTCCAGCGGGAACAACGGCACAACCGCTAATCGCCCTCAGGTTGTAATTCAATACTACTTACCATAATTTTCGGAATGGCTAATCGCGCGGCGGGACAAAACATCCCGCCGCGCGTTAACCCCGCCTACACCACTTCGTGAAATTCTTCGACCTGATAGGTAAAAACCTGAAGTTTCGTATCCCGCCAAAGATTACCCCGCTCACCCATCTTGTAGCATAACTGCTCGAGGAACTCGACCGGGTCGGGGATCTTCTCCCAGACCTGCGGCAGGAAGGTCGCTTTGCGAAAGCCGTGCCTGAGGATGACACCGTCGATATGCGGGCGCAGTTTTTTCAACAGGTCGTCGGCGTCGGCGTATTCCAGTTCCCTGGGGGAGGTCAACCGCGAGACTTCGATGTGGATGCGGCTCAACTCCGCCTCACGGACGGGTGGAAAGCGCGGGTCTTCCATCGCCGCCGAAACAGCATGCTCGCGCACATCCTCCGCCAGCGGTTGGTAGGCTTCGAGCGCGCCGATGCATCCGCGCAGGTTGTCGGCAATGGTCAGCGTTACAAAGGATGCGCCGTTTTCCCGCAGGGTTTGGGTCAGGGTAGTTTGGTCGATGGGTGGTGGGATCGTTCCCCTTACAGCGTTTTCAATCGCTTCACGAGCGATCCGTAAGAGAGTTTTTTTCTCCCCGTCGGTCAATGGAGTTGACATTTTGCCCTCCAATTCAGATGATCATTTTACTTACCGAATCTTCTTCTTATTTTTTGTCGCAGACCTGACAGGTTTTTAAAAACCTGTCAGGTCTTTTTAAAAATATATCTTTTCAGTAATCTACTTCAACTTTGCCAAAGTCCAATAATCGCGGTTGTGATAGATCAACGGTTCGCCCTCCCCTATTCCCCGCGCGGCAACCACTTCGGCGACAAAAAGTGTATTCATCCCCGCATCATAGGTGTGGACGACGCGGCAATCCATCCACGAAAGACCGCCGGTGACGAGGGGCGAGCCGGTGAGGAGGGTTTCCGTTTGCACTTGCGAAAAGCGGTCCTCGGATTCCGGCAAGCGGCCGGCAAACAAATCGGAGATATGTTTCTGCTCCGTCGAAAGGATGGTCAACCCGAAGGCGCGGGATTTCATCACCAGGTCATGCGTGCGGGTATTCTTTTGTAACGAGATCGTGATCAAAGCCGGGTCGAGCGAAATGGACGTGAACGAGTTGACGGTCATGCCGTGGCGGTCGTTTTCGTGGGCGGCGGCAACCACCGTCACCCCGGCTGACCAGGCGCGCATGGCAGACCGCAGGGATTCAGGATCGAGTGTCATAACAGGGTGAGTCTCCATTTGATTTCATGATAACTGCGGGCAGATTCAGAGTCAAGCCAGCCATAACTCTGACCCGTTCGCAAACAAAATCTTACCTGCGAGAGCGGTCCCAGGTCGGGGGCATTTGAGACATGGAGAAAAAATCAATGGAGTCCAATGCGGCGCCGTGATGGCGCCGTTGGCGCCACGGCATCTCCAGACTTTGAAGCGAGAGTCGAACGTCAGGAGACGTTCGACTCCGTTTAAACCTATTTTCATATCAGAACGCCGGGTCCGCAGGGATTTATAATGGGTATAGCCGGAGTTGAACGCGGCGCAGCGACGGTATCGTGGACGCCAGCGGCATCTCCCGACGTTCGGCTCTCACCCCAAAGCCAATTCTTAAGCCCGGCGATCTGTCGGTAATTTTTGAAAATTATGGATGTGCCTGATGAAAAAATACGCGCTTTTTCCCTTTGTTCTAATTCTTCTTACCGCCTGCTCCGCCGCCGTGGATGCGCCGCCGGACCCCACTTCTGTTTATACGGCTGTCCCTCAGGCAACGGCTATGCCGGTTCAGCCAAGCCCAACACCGCAGCAACAATCTCCCTCGGTGACTGATACCCCGGCAGCCCCCACTGCCAGCCCGGATTTCTGCCAGGATACCCGCGACCTGCAATTGCTAAGCGACCTTCAAACTGCCATCCAAACCAGGGACGGGGAATTACTCGCTTCGCTTGTCAGCCCGGCATCGGGGGTTGGCGTTCGATATCTTCGCAACGGGAACGTCATCACGTATTTCGACAATATCAAGTTCGTCTTCGAGACGGCATACGAAACAGACTGGGGTCTCAGCCCCGGAAGCGGCGCGCCGCTGAAAGGGTCGTTCCATGAGATCGTCCTGCCTTCGCTCGAATTGGTGTTGGCGTCGGACCCGGTTGTGACCTGTAATGAATTGAAAACCGGCGGCGCGACCTACGTTCCCGAATGGCCCTATCAAGGCATGGATTACTACTCCGTCCACTTCCCCGGCACGGACGAATTCAGCGGCATGAACTGGGAGACCTGGGCGGTGGGGATGGTTGTGCAGGAAGGCAAGCCCATGCTCGCGGCTCTTGTCCGCTTTGCGTGGGAGCCGTAATCCAGTACCGCAAGGTTCACCTTGCGGTGACATGGAATCTTCTTCTTCTTCTTCTTCAAAGGGAGGGTTGCCCGTGACAGGGCGACCCTCTCCCGCTTTCAGCGGGACGCAACCAGGTTCGGGGAGATGTGGGCGGGTCCCACAAGGGGATGATATCGCCCCTACGATGATGGGGAAGTAAGAAATTTACCCTGCCGAGCTTCTAAAAGATATCTTATTGCAAAAAGTTGCAATAAGGCAACCCATGTCCTGCGCCGACGATTACTCCCCCCAACTGCGCGCCCGAGGCTATCGCATGACGCCCCAGCGGCTTGCGATTCTGCATGTGCTTCATCACGAGGGCAGGCATCTTTCGCCGGTGGAGGTCCATGAAGAAGCCCGCCGCGAACTGCCGAACCTGACCGAGACGACGGTCTATCGCACGCTCGAGTTCCTTGCCGAAAACGGTTTGGCGCGCCCGGCGCTGGCAGGCAGCGGGCATCTCACCTACGAGATCGCGCGTCACGAGCATCATCATCTTGTCTGCCGTCTTTGTGGAAAAGAAATCGAAGTCGGGCATGACATTCTCAAGTCCATGTATGCGCGGCTCGAATCTGAAAGCGGCTATCGTCTCACCGACAGCCATCTGACGTTTTTTGGTCTTTGTCCCGATTGTCAAAAAGGAGAATAATATGTTTTACTCACCCGCCCCCCTTCACATCCCAGACGGATTTCTTAGTTTATTGGTATCCCTCGTTTGCTGGGTCGTTACCGCTCTGACCCTCGGCGCGGCGATCTCGCGCACGAACAAATCGCTCGGCGAAAGGCAAATTCCGCTGATGGGCGTGATGGCGGCGTTTATCTTCGCCGCGCAAATGATCAACTTCCCGGTTGCGGGCGGCACGTCCGGGCATTTGCTGGGCGGCGCGTTGGCGGCTATCGTCCTCGGCCCCTGGGCGGGGATGCTGGTCATGACCGCCGTCATCGCCGTGCAGGCGCTTCTCTTTCAGGACGGCGGTCTGCTTGTGATGGGCGCGAACATCCTCAACATGGGTCTGGTCACCGCCGCAATCGGGTACGGATTATTTCGCTCGGTCAGCGGTTCATCCAAAACGGTCAAACTCGGCGTGGCGGGCGTTGCGGCATGGCTTT
The DNA here is from genome assembly GCA_016703605.1 of Candidatus Villigracilis adiacens. Lineage (GTDB taxonomy): Bacteria > Chloroflexota > Anaerolineae > Anaerolineales > Villigracilaceae > Villigracilis > Villigracilis adiacens. The sequence goes on from JADJBU010000022.1 coordinate 722,173, forward strand.
CGGTGATGGCGGGTGCATTGCTCACATCCCTGCAATTGTGGTTGAGCGGCACATCGCAACTCGGCATCGTCATCCCCGCCATGCTCGGCGTCCACGCGCTGATCGGGCTGGGCGAAGCGCTGATCACTGTCTCCGCGCTGGCGTTCATCCTGCAAACACGTCCCGACCTGTTGGGTGAAGGATCGGAATCTGCCAAAGCGGGAAAGGGATGGATTCTCGCCGGAGGCTTGATCTCCCTCTTTGTCGTTTTCCTCTCCCCTTTCGCCTCTGCCGACCCCGATGGGCTGGAGCGTGTTGCTGAAAACCTGGGCTTCATTGGAGCCGGTCAATCCGCGCCGTTTGAGATCATCCCCGATTACACCCTGCCCTTCCTCGGCGAGACCGCGCTTTCCACCATCGTCGCGGGCGCAATCGGAATCGCCGTCGTTGCCGTCATCTCCCTGCTCGTCGGGCGCGGGATGAAGGCGAGATCGTGATGAGGAAATAGGAATTAGGAATTAGGAATGAGTAACGAGGAGAATGCGAAACGTAAAACGCCAATCTCCCATTACCCATTACCAACCACCAACCGTAAATTCCCATGCACTTCGACGCCTTCGACCGTTACCACGATAAGGAAAGTTTTCTCCACCGCCTCGACCCGCGCGTAAAGGTTCTGGTGACGGTAATCTTTATCGTTTCCAATGCCCTGCTGCCCGATGGCGCGTGGTTTGCCTTTGGTTTCGCCTGGTTGTTTTTGCTTCTCTGCAACTTGCTCTCGAAACTCGGCTACGCCTACAGCCTGAAACGCTCCATCATCGCTCTGCCGTTTGCTTTGATCGCCATCACCGTCTTGTTCTCGATACCGGGCAAACCTCTTTCCTCTTTCCACTTTCTTGGAATAACCTTCACCATCACCGACGCCGGACTTTTGCGTTTTGTCAGCATCCTCATCCGCTCCTGGCTTTCGGTGCAGATGGCGATCCTGCTTGTGGCGGTCACGCGCTTCCCCGATCTGATTCACGCCCTCGAGCATTTGCGCGTGCCTGCGATTCTCACCACCATCATCGCCTTTTTGTATCGCTACCTCTTTGTGTTGACGGATGAGGTCTTCCGTCTGCTTCGGGCGAGGGAAAGCCGCTCGGGAGCAGTGACAGGTTCAAAGCGCCGCCTTGAGCGTGTCGAAAGGTCCGGGAGAGGCGTGTTGTGGCGGGCGAAGATCGCCGGGAATATGGCGGGGCAATTATTCCTGCGCAGTTACGAACGCAGTGACCGCATCTACAATGCCATGCTGGCGCGCGGATATGCCGGCCGGCTTTATACGTTGAATCCGCACGAGATGAAGTCTGTGGATTATTATGCGACCGCCTTTGCGATTGCGGTCATTTTTCTGATGCAGTGGATTGGAAGGTTTTAATGCCGGTTACTCATGTCACCAATCAATTTGCCGCGCCCGAATGCGGCGGCGACGTGCTTGTCGTGAACGATCTTCGTTTTTCCTATCCCGACGGGCATAGCGCCTTGAACGGCGTTTCGCTCAAACTTTGCGAGGGCGACAAGGTCGCGCTGGTGGGACCGAACGGCGCGGGCAAGTCCACGTTGATGCTGCATCTGAATGGAATTCTGAACGGTCAGGGGGATGTGGAGATTGCAGGGATGCGCCTCTCAAGGGAGAACCTGCCTGTCATCCGCGCCCTGGTGGGACTCGTCTTCCAAAACCCGGACGACCAGCTTTTCTCGCCGACCGTGTTCGAGGATGTGGCGTTTGGTCCGCTGCATATGGGCTTGCCCGAAGCGGAAGTCCGCTCGCGGGTGGATGCCGCTCTCGAAGCCGTGCGCATGTCTGCGTATCGGGATCGCCTGTCGCATCATTTGAGCGTGGGCGAGAAGAAACGCATTGCGATTGCGACCGTGCTTTCGATGCAGCCAAGTTTGCTTGTTTTGGATGAACCTTCGGCGGGACTCGATCCGCGCGCGAGAAGGACGCTGATCAACCTGCTGCGTGACTTGCCCATCACGATGCTCGTATCCACACACGATATGAAACTGGTGCAGGAGCTCTTTCCGCGCACGGTGGTGATGGATGAAGGTCGTGTCGTGGCGGACGGGCTGACTTCGGAAATCCTGGAAGATGAGCCGTTGTTGAACGCGCACGGGTTGGAGAAGCCGTAAGGCAGAACACCCCAATCACCAATTACCAATCACCAACTCCGCTCTTTCCCCCCTTCGTGTAAAATAGCCAAAACCCTTTTCATGGAGGATGTATGATTATCAAACCCGATCTCGGCGTGCGGATTTTTTGGGGCGTGGGCGGATTTACACTGGTCATCACGGCATTTGCAGCGTTGAGCGCCTTTCCCGTTGGGCTGCCCATCTCGTGCATTGCCTTATATTTGGCGGTTTGCTCGTTCGGCTTCACCTTCGGAGCCGTGCAGACCCGCATAGACGAAGAGGGAATTTCCGAACGCAACTTCTTCCTCATGACCAAAAAATTTCCCTGGGGCGAAATCGAAAGCGGGCGCATCTTCTCCGAGTCGTATAACTACAAGAGTTCCACCGGCTGGACGGAACGCCGCCAGCGCACACTGGTCGAGTTCAAAAACAAGCAGGGCAAAAAACTGCGCATCCTCTCGCGGTATGCCGGTCCCGAGAACTGGTGGCATGAGATGAGACGGATCGCAAAAGAGAAGTTGGGGGAGAGGTTTGAAGGATGAACCAAAAGCGCCCCTGATTTCTCAGAGGCGCTTTTCAATTACAAATTACAAATTACCAATTACCAATTACCAATCTCTCACACCCCCGCCGCCTTCTTCAACGCCGCCGCCTTATCCGTGCGTTCCCAGGGGAATTCGATGTCGTCGCGTCCGAAGTGACCGTAGGCAGCCGTCTTACGGTAGATCGGCTTGCGCAGGCCGAGGTCGCGGATGATCGCGCCGGGGCGCAGGTCGAAGGTTTCATCAATCAGTTTGGCGATCTTGTCGTCGGCGATCTTCGCGGTGCCGAAGGTCTCCACGTTGACGGAAAGCGGATGCGCCACACCGATGGCGTAGGCGACCTGCACTTCCACGCGGTCAGCCAAGCCAGCCGCAACGACGTTCTTCGCCACGTAGCGAGCCGCGTACGCCGCGGAGCGGTCTACTTTTGTGGGGTCTTTGCCGGAAAACGCGCCGCCGCCGTGACGACCCATGCCGCCGTAGGTATCCACGATGATCTTGCGCCCGGTCACACCGGCATCGCCCATCGGACCGCCGACCACGAAGCGCCCGGTCGGGTTGACGAAGACTTTGAGGTTCTTGTCCACGAATTCAGCGGGCAGGGTCTTCATGATGAGTTCTTCAGTGATGGTTTCGGTGATCTCGTTCTGCGAGACATCCGGCGCGTGCTGGGTGGAGATCAGCACCGTATCCACGCGGACGGGCTTGCCCTGGGAATATTCGATGGTCACCTGGCTCTTGGCATCGGGGCGCAGCCATTTGATCGCGCCGCTCTTGCGCAGTTCGCTCTGCTTGCGGGTCAGTTTGTGCGCGAGGTAGATCGGCATCGGCATCAGGGTGGGGGTTTCGTTGCAGGCGTAGCCGAACATCATGCCCTGGTCGCCCGCGCCGATGGATTCGACTTCCTCGTCGGTGAGGTGATGCCCGTCGCGGGTCTCGAGCGCATGATTGACGCCCATGGCAATATCGCCGGACTGTTTGGCAATCGCCACCAGCACGCCGCAGGAGGAGCCGTCGAAGCCTTTGTCGCTTGAGTCGTACCCGATGTCGTTGACAACCTTGCGCACCAGTTCATCATAATTGAACTGGGCATTGGTGGTGATCTCGCCCAGCAGCATCACGTACCCGGTCTTGACGGCGGTTTCGCACGCCACGCGTGAGCGCGGATCCTGTTCGAGACAGGCGTCCAGCACGGCATCCGAGACCTGGTCGCACATCTTGTCGGGGTGTCCTTCCGTCACTGATTCCGAAGTGAACATCAGTTTGGGTGAGGTCATAAAGGTATTGCTCATTTTGTTTTTCTCCTTGAAAATGAAAATTGCCCTTCCAGACATGCAGAAAGGGCAATTCAAGCAATGCTTTGGCTACCCTCTCATCTTCCAGCGTATCCTGTCGGAATTGGCACCGTAATGTAGTTTAGTAGTTTTATAGTTTTGTAGTCTTGTAGTTGACGCTCATTCAACTATCTAACTACTCAACCATCCAACCATCCAACTAAACCCGGTTGTCGAGGCATCGCAGGGCCGTTCCCTCCGCCTCTCTGGATAAGAGTGTCTTTTCGGGACTATTAAGTTACAGCCGCGATAATACCATAGCAAAAAATGAGCGTCAATAAAAAGTTATAGGTCGGATTGGCAATCCGACCTATAAAAAAAGCCGTCGGCGTAACCGACGGCTTGGGTTGAAGATTCAGGCTCGGGCCTAGTCCGAAGCGCAGCGGAATCCGATCTTGGGAGAAAATTCGCCAAGATAATCTTCCGAGTAGATATCGTCAGCCTGCGGGTTCGAGCCGCGGACAGAGGCGCGGTTGGCAAGGCGCACATCGTCGAAAACGTCCTGGAATGTGCCGCCGCGCACGACGCGGTTGAAGTAAAGGTCCCGCGCGCCGGGTCCGGTCGGGTTGACGGTTACGCCCTGGGCATAGTAATCGGCGTCATAATAATCCTGCACCCATTCGGCGACGTTTCCGGCAAGGTCGAGGATGCCAAAGGGGCTTGCGCCCGCGGGATAGTTACCCACGCGCGTGGTATCGCCGACGAAGTAATTGAAATTGCCGCGGGAGGAATCCGGGCGCTCATCACCCCAGGGGTAGGTGCGGAAGTCGTTGCCGCGCGCGCTGTATTCCCATTCGGCTTCGGTGGGCAGGCGGCGGCCAGCCCATTTGCAGTAGGTCTCTGCCTGGTACGAAGTCACATACACAACAGGGTAATCGTTGAACTCGGGGTTGTTGAAATAGGATTCGCGCGATTGTGATTTGAACGTCTGGGGAGGTTCGCACGCGCCTGCCTGCACGCAAAGGGCGTACATGGCGTTGGTCACTTCGAGTTTGTCCATCCAGAAGCCTTTCATCGTCACGCTATGGTCCGGCTTTTCATCGCGCTGTTCTTCCGGGTCAAGAGCGCCCATGCGGAATGTGCCTTCAGGAACGTAGATGGAGGTCATCCCGTCGGCTTGAGAGACGCGCTCTGAACCGGGGTCGCCGCCCGAAACGATCTCTTCGGCAGGGTTGGTGGATACAGTGGGCGTCGAGATTGCCGTGGGCAGCGCAATGGCTGTCGGCTCGGCATTCCCCATGCTGCACGCAGAGGCGAGGAAAGCCAGAAGGATCAGGGTTGAATATATCTTTTTCATAGTGGACTCCTTTGTTTGGTCTGCCCACAGTATATGAAGACTGCGCGTTCGGGCGAATCCCCCATAGGCTACGATTGAAAGGGGTTTCCCTTGCAAGTTTGTAAACCGCTTCTTTCCCCGCCCGCGCCTGGCATGGCGGGGCAGGCATTTGATTACGCCGAAAACGGATTCCTTGCGAATCTGTTCGTTGAGCGGTGAACACTGGATGAATCCATGCATGATACCGGGTTTATTTTCACGCCCGGCTGCGCGTTCACTCATCCTGCGCGCAGCGGAACCCAACATGGGTGGATGTTCGTCCATAATGGGTTTCTTCTTCCTGTTTTGCGCGCGGATCGGGTCCCTGCAGGTAGCTGCGGTTGACAAGCCTGAGAAAGATGCCGTCCTCTTGAAACGAGCCGCCGCGGATGACGCGCATCGAGTCGAATACGTCTTCGGCGGCGGGTCCCTGCGGGTTTTCGAGCGGGGATTTGGCGTAATAATCGGCGCGGTAATAATCCGCGACCCATTCCCAGACGTTGCCAGCCATATCCAAAACCCCAAACGGACTCGCGCCTTCGGCATATGAGCCGACACGGGTTGTATCTCCCACAGTGTTGAGCGAATTGGAGTTGTATTCGTTGGGCAGTTCATCGCCCCAGGGATAGTTGCGTTTATCATCGCCGCGCGCGGCTCGTTCCCACTCCGCTTCGGTGGGCAGGCGTCTTCCAGCCCATCCGCAGTAGGCGTTCGCGTCGTACCATGCCACATGGACGACGGGGTAATCGCGGAATTCGGGGTTGCCGAAATACTCCTCGCGGTTATCGGAGCGCGGTTCGCGCGGCGGGCGGCAGGCTCCGGCGTTGACGCACAAGGCGTACATCGCGGTGGTGACTTCGACCTGGTCCAACCAGAACGAGCCGATGAAGACCTCGTGCGCGGGTTGTTCGTCATTTTCGCGGTAAACGTCCATGCCGCCCATGAAGAACTTCCCGGCGGGGATGTGAATTTGCGTCATGCCGTCGTTCGGCGAGATGCGGATGTTATCCGGTGTCGCCGTCGGCGCGGGCGTGGAGGTGGGCGGGGTCGGGGTGGCAGTCGCTGTTTGGGGAATCGGCGTGGGTGATGAGACCGCCGTCGCTTCGAGGGTCGGAGTCAATTTGGGCTGGCAGGCAGAAAGGAGAAACAAGAAAAGAGGAAGTATTTTTTTTACCATTGGCTTTGTGTTTAAAGTTTTGCGTTTTTGCTTCTTCGCGGTTGCTCAATATGATTTTACGTATCACGCATCACGTTATATAGTATTGCTCTATAAAAACTACGTAAACCGTGAAGATTTTGCCCAGTACCGGGAGATTTATCTAGCCCGCCGGGGCGCAAACTGAAGTTTGCGGTACAACCGCGCTATGCTTTACTGAACCAACTCCATTGCTTTTCGCGCCTGGTCTTCGAAGAAGTTTGGGTTGATTGAATCCGCTTTTTGCCAGGCTTTGAGCGCGCCGTCATAGTCCCCGTCACGGTAGAGACCAAAGCCGTACCACAGCCAGGTTTCTTCAGACATTTCCGTCACGCCGCGGGCGTAATCGGTGAGGGTCAGCAGGTCTTCGTTGCGGTTGGAGTGGAAGTAGGCGAGGAAGGGACCAAATTGATAGCGGAACATGCGCAGGGGCAGTCCCAGTTCGCGGGCTTTGTCGTAGGCGCGGGCGGCTTCGTCGTAGCGTTCAAAGTAGACAAGGTTGCTGCCATAGTTGAACCAGTCGAAGGCGTCGGCAGAGGGGGCGGAGATCAAACTTTCGGCGTGGGCAAGGACTCGTTGCCGATTCAAGCCCGGGTCCCAGTCTGAACCGAGAAGGGTTTTAACTTCCTCTTCGAATTGGGGGAAGTAGGTCAACAGATAGACGTTGTTAAAGGGTTTCCAATCGGCTTCGAGTTGGGCGTAGGAGATTTTGAGGTCGGCTCCGTGATAGGAATCCTGCACGGTGAATTCCCGGGTCGAGTCGTCGTAGGCGGTGACGAGGAGGTAATGAGCCGCCCACAGGTCGTCGGTGGGACCCAGCGCGTCGCCGGGGTTGAGCGAGGTGACGGTTTCGACGATGACAGGGTAATTCGCCGCGAGCAGACGTTTGAGCAGTTGAATGTCGCCGCCGACGCGGTATTCGAGGTTGAGCCAGCCCGCCTGGGTGCGGACGTAATAACGCAGTTCTTCGGGGTTGACGTTGCGGTCGCCGCTGACGGGTTTGACGAGATTCGAAATATCCGCCTGGCTTCCATCCCAGCCATAGAGATGCAATGCCATCGAAAGCGTGGCGGGACCGCAGTTGTTTGCGGTTTGTTGTTCGTATTCGGGTGATGTGATGGATGCCTGCGCCGGGAGAGGCGGGAAGGTGGCGGTGGGTGTGACCGTCGGCAGGGATTCGACGATTGCGGTGTTCGTGCCTGCGACTGTCGGCGTGGCGGGTTTGGGCGTGACGGGCAATGCCGTGGGGACGGGTCCGACAGGGTTGATGACGTTCTTTACATAGATCTGAAACACGTCCAGCCGCCATTCAAGGCGGGATTTGACGGCGGGGATTTGATAGACAAGAAAAGCCAGCAGGAGCGAACCCGCCAGCCCAATGATGATGTTTCTAACCTTGGGTGACATGCGCGTGAGTTTACCATGCAAGGATGAATGGGAATTAAGGTGGGTTCTGCGCGCTTCTCCGTGTTCCGATCATTCCCCGGCGTCTTCAGCCACTTTTTTTGAAACCTTTTTGATGATCTCCATCACCCCGCCGATGGGATTCTTGAGAGTCTCGAGAGCCACATCGGCGATATCGGGCGCCATGCGTTTCAGGTTTCGGAAGCGTCTCGTCAGGAAGGATTCATCCGGCTGCGAGCTCTCCAATGCAGATTTAATTTCTCCCAGTTCCTCTTTTACGTCCCGTTTTACCTTCGGTGAGAGGTCTTTTTGGATGTCGAGCTTCTGATAGATTTCATCGAAGAGCGGAGCGATATTGACGCTGGTATTGGTGACGGTATTGTTACTGCCGATGACAATATTGCTTCCTTGAACGCTCCCGCCAATGACAACGCTGTTACTGCCGGTGGTTATTTCGCTTTTGCCGATATCGGATTTTTGCCCCATAAAGATGTTTCCGTTCGCATCGGATTTGTCCGTTTTTTTTCCAGCCATGATGCCTCCAGTAAGTATTTTATGGTATTGAAGGGGGCAAACTTCAGTTTGCGGTACGCAGTATGTGGGGCAAACTTCAGTTTGCTGCACGCTGCGTTATGGATTCTTTGGGGCGATTGCGACGCGGAAGCCGAGGTCGTCGTTGAAGGTCAATGGGATGGACCAGTTGCAGAACGAGGAACGCGCGAACCATTGGTAACCGATCCACGAGCCGCCGCGTACGATGCGGTATTTCCTGTCCTCATCGTACCATGAACCCGTCCACTCCCAGACATTTCCAGACATGTCCCAGGTATCGGTCGGGCTGGCGCCCTGGGGGTAGGTCAGAACCGCGGTCGTGCCTCCCAGACCCGAACCGGTCGGGTCGCTGTCCCAGGTATTAGCGGCAGATTTGTCGAACCCGTCGCCCCACGGATACTCCCTCCCGTCGACGCCGCGAGCCGCGCGTTCCCATTCCTCGCTGGTCAGCAGGCGCACAACGTATCCCTCCGGCACGGCGACGATCTTTTTGGAAAGCCATTTGCAGTAGGCTTCGGCTTCGAACCAACTGATGCCCACCACCGGCACGATGGGATTGCTCAACTCGATGTTGTGCCAGTAATACGGCGTATTGCGCTTGCCAAGCGGACGATGCTCCAGCCAGTCACGCGCCACCGCCTCCATCGTACGTTGATCGTATTTTCCAGAACGCCACTCCCACCCCTCTTCGCTCCAATACTCGCGGACCTGGTAACCGTCCTCTTTGACAAAGCGCGCGAATTGGATGTTGGTGACCGGATACCGCGCCACGAAATAAACATACGAAATGCTCTTCGCTTCCTTCTTGACCCCAGCCTGATACGCTCCATCGGATACTTCCACGAACCGATCCAGGTCTCCGGGTTTCCAGCCGAGGCGTCCCAGCAGAAGCCCGGCATGACGCCGCAGTTCAGGGCGGGTGGTCCCGTCTTGCATGGTGGCTGTCAGCGCTTCGATGACGCGGTCCCTGCTTTGGGGCGGCACGCCATTGGGCCAGGTATCCAGCACGGCATCGCCTGCCAAAACCACCGCCTCCCCCGGCGGACCCGGTTTATGTTCGACAAACGAATCGACCACCTCCCCGGCGATCTTCGGCAGCTGCTGACGGATGCCGAGATATCCGATGGTCAGCAGGGTCACTTCGCGCCAGGCTTGTTCGCCCACATGCCGCGACAGGGTGTCTATGATCGGTTTTGAGTCGCCCTGCCCCATGAACGCCAGGGCGACGGCGGCGAGATATTCCTCGAAGGTCAGGTGAATAAAGCCATACTCGCCCGGTCCGCGTTCGAGCAGAAGGGCGGCGTGTTCGCGCACATCCTGAAGGAATTGCCGGGCGGCTTGATGGGGCGACGAGTCGCCCCGCTCGTGAAAGAGTTCCTCCAGTTTGCGGCGCATGTCTTCGCGGTTGACCAGCCCCACGCCCGGGCTGACTTCATGCATCCACAACGCGAGCGGGGCAAGGATGCGCACGGTCTGGATCTCGTCAATGTCCCTGCCCGGGGCGCGTCCACTCAGGCTGCGGGCGCGGTTCCAGGTGGAAAGGAGGGTGGTGACATACTGGTCGTAAAGTTGAACGCGCCGCTCCGGGAGCGTGACGCCCTGCCGCTTCATCAATGCCAGGATGGTCAACAACAGCGGCGTCGAAGCCAGCTGCCGCACGCCGGGGTTTTGATGAATGGCGTCCAACAGTTCGCGGCGGTCGTTTTCGGCGTCTGCCTGGGCGGTGGCAGTGTGACCCTGTGCCTGCTTTTCGAGAGCGCTCGTCCAGCGTGTGATGAAGTGTTCGATCTCATCGTCTTCGAAATCAACGATGGTGCATTCCGCCAGATCCTCAGCCGATGGGCGCACGGCGCGGTATCCCACCACGCGGCTGGTCAGCACGAATTTATTTCCCTGATGACGATGAAAGGTGTAAAAATCGACCACGCGTTCGACGACCGTGTTGCGCAGGTTCAGGTCGCGGACTTCATCCAGCCCGTCCAGCAGGATCAGGGCGCGCCCGGCTTTGAGCGCTTCGCCGAGCATCGGTCCAACAGGCAGGTCTGAGCCGATGGCGGAAAAATATTCGGCGATGAAATCATCGAGGCGGATGTCTTTTGTTTGCAGGGCATTGGCAAAGGCCGCCAGCGGCAGCAGAATGGGCAGGTAATCGTCCAGCCCGATCTGGTTCCCTTCGCCGCGGGCAAGGCGCACAGCCAGGTATTTTACGAAGGTGGTTTTACCGGCTCCGGGGTCGCCCAGCACAATTACGCCTGAGTTGCCCTTCAATGCGTCCAGCAAGGGAACCGGGTCGCCGAAATGCAGGGGGTCTTCGTAGTCTGCCACGTCCCTGCCGGCGAGGCTGAGGTCGCGTTTCCAGGTCTCGCCCTCGGGCAGTTCCATGCGCGCTTTGAGGGGGACGTAGAGATCGAGCAGTTTCAGCTTCAATGGAATGCGGTCTGAAACCCCCATGCCTTTTAGGCTCAAATAATAATGACGGTCTGTGAGGTAGGTGAGATAAGCCGCCGTCGCCTGCTTGATGGTCTCGGTTGGCAGGGCAGGCTGGAGGTCCCGCCAGAAGCGGTCTGCCAGGACGATCGTCTGCCCGTGAATGATGGCGCTGTCGGTCACCGAACCGCCAATGGCGACACTGCTGTCTCCCGATTGGATATCCAGTTCGGCGGCTGTTTGTTGTTTTTTTGTGGGGTTCTTTTTGCCTGCCATACCCGTTGCTCCGATGTTGACTCAGTATACATGAGAGTGGACAGGGGCGGGTTAACCATCTTGCAAGGTGATTCGGGGATTCATCACCATAAAATGACTACACGAAACTCATTTGGGGATCATCTTACGCATCAGGGGCGAGAAAACCTTCTCGCCCTGGGAAGCCCTCCCTTTGTGGCAGGCAGATTGATAAACCTTGACTGTTCTCCCCTACTGCTCTTCCGAAGGCTCACCAAAGACGATGACGATGATATGCTGGTTTAGAAATTTCGGTTTGGATTCTTCATCGGGGGTGACCACCTGCCCCAGGGTGTATCCCCCGGCTACCGGTACCGACTCGCCCAGAATTTCCTGCACGGCGGCGATCTCGGCTCCAGGCTGGGCTTTAAGCAGCATCTGCCAGGCGACATCCACAAGCACGAGGGCGAGCCGCGGTTTTGCATTCCCAAGTTGAAGGAGGGCATGTTGCGCCGCCGACTTTGCCGCCCGCTCACACGAGGCGCGGCTCCCGACCAGCAGGAAGGCATCCACTCCATCGCGGATCATGGCATTCATGCGGAAACTGCCGTCGGCTTCCACCCGGATCGGCGCGCGGACGACCAGCCCATCCTGCTGTTCCATTCCAAGCGGGTATAAACGGGCAAGATAACTAAGCGGCGGAAATGCCCAATCACGAGCGGGATAGCCAAACAGGTTTGCGTACGCCTCTGAAGCGGGGCGCCCATCGAGGGTGCGAATCCAAAAGCCGCGCGAACGCGTGACCCGGAACTGATTCCCGACCGGGTCCCAGCCATGATCCGCGCCGACGCCGATGTGAATTCCACCGCGCAGGAAAGCCGCTGTCAACCCGCCCGAGCCGGTCTGGCTTCCAACGATCTGATATGTGCTCCCCGTATGCAAATCTCCGCTCGAAAGCCCGCCGTTGACGCTCAACGCCGGGGGCAGGGCGTTACAGAATTGCTCGGCATCGCCATTGAAGCCGTCTGCAAAAAAGAGGATGGATTGCCGCTCGACCCGCGCCGAGGCATGATTCTCGATCCTGGCAGCGGTCTCCCGCCCAGACTGGGCATATCCCGGCAGCCAGAGCGTTTCGGCTTGAAAATCGCCGCTCAAGAGCGCAACCACAACCGAGTGCGGACGATGCCCCTCACGCGTCAAACCGGCGGGCGAACTGAAGCCGAGCAGCGGCGTGTCGCCCAGCAGGCTGGAGACTCCGTTAAGGACTTCCGCCGCCCGGTATTGATGGGAGGCGATCACCAATGCCAAACCGGGAGCATTCGCCCCAAGACGGTTCAATGCCTGATGCGTAGCCTGCAAGCCCGCTTCGCGCCCATCCAATGCCTGGGCGCTTCCAACCGATGCGATAAGGGTCATTTCGATTCCTATTCCTCAGCCACAGGGACGGTGAAGTGGAAGGCGGTTCCCATCCGGTATTCGCTTTCGAACCAGATCCTGCCGCCCTGCATTTCGACCAGACTTTTGGTGATGTTCAAGCCCAAGCCCGTCCCTGGCGATTCGCGCGCCTTGGGGTCGTCGGAACGGAAGAATTTCTGGAAAATTTTCTGCTGGTCTTCGGGCGCCATGCCAATGCCGCTGTCTTTCACCCAAATATGAAGCACCCGCGGAGCGCCGTCTGCATCCCATTGGTTCTGGCTTTCCTCGACCCCCACATGGATCAAGCCGCCCTCGGGCGTGTACTTGTAGGCATTGCTGACGAGGTTGGTCAGCACCTGCGCCACACGCACCCGGTCTGCCCACATGGCAGGCAGATTGGACGGCACATTGAGATTCAGAGACTGCTTCTTTTCCTCCAATTGCCGCGTGAAGGTTCGGATGACCTCCTCCACCAGGTCGACAATCTTCGTGGCTTTGAATTCGAGGCGCAGTTTGCCCGCTTCGATCTTGGAATTATCGTTAAGATCCGAGACCAGGGTGGACATGCGCTCGACGTTGGATTTGATGGTTGTGAGGAAATTCCCCTGCATATCGGTGATCTGCCCAACCGCGCCGCTTGCCAGCAGGTCGGTGTAACCCTTGATGGAGGTCATCGGGTTTTTTAGTTCGTGCGCCACAAGCGAAACGAACTCGCTTTTGGCTTCGTTGGCGCGCTGGACCTGGCTGTACAACTGCGCGTTCGAGATGGCGATGGCGGCATGGTCGGTGAGGCGGGTCAGAAAGTCGAGGTCTGCCTGCGCGTCGCCGGAACTTTCGAGGTAGAGCAAGCCGATGACGGTCGTCTCGCGCCGGATGGGAATCACCATTTGATTCTGCGACGCCATGAGCAGTTTATTCCTGGAGGCTTCGACCGCCACCTCCGCCCTTTGGGGCAGACCCGTTTCAATCGCGGCGGTCATGGAGGGCAGTTCGATCTTCATCAACAGGCGTTCCCCAAGCGCCGCCATTTGCTCATCCAAACCCTGGTGCGCCATGACGCGCAAATTTGTTTCTTCGAGGATGCCGATCAACCCCGCGCCCGCAGCGGACTGCCTAAGCGCCCAGTCGAGGGTGATGCGCATGGCGCGGTCCATTTCGAGGCTGGCATTCAACTCGCGGTCGATCCGCTGCATGACGGAAAGTTCCTCCACACGGCTGGCGAGTTCCTGGTCGGTGAGCGTGTAAAGACGCGCGTTTTCGATGGCGACCGCCGCCTGCCCCGCGAAGGCGGTCAACAGGGCGGAGTCATCCCGAACGAATGGCAGCCCGTCGCGCCGGTTAATGACCTCGACGACACCGATAACGCGGTCCTTGGCTTGGAGCGGCACGGCAAGCAGGGAGCGGCTCACAAACCCCGTCTGCTGGTCGACACCCTTGAAGCGCGACGATGAATTCTGGTCTTCGTTCTCGATGATCGGCTTGCGGGACTGAACGGCGCGTCCGACGATCCCCGTCCCCGGCGCGAGCCGTTTGCCGATCAGGTTGTCTGCCACGGGACCCACAGTAACGCGGAAGACCAGTTCATCGGTCTGGTCGTCCACCATGAAGAGGCTGCCCGCTTCGCAGTTCAAAATCCCCACGGCGTTCTCGAGGATGTTCTGAAGCAGGGGGTTCAGTTCGAGGGTCGAGGTCAACTGGCGGGTGATGTCGTTCAGGGTCGTCAACTGGCGCGCACGTTCCTGGGTTTCCTTCAACAAACGCGCCTTGACGATCGCGCCGGCGGTCTGGTCGGCGATGGCTTGCAACAATTCCAATTGCGCGCGGGTGTAGATGGTGGAACCGTCGCGGCTCCCCACGCTCAGGACGCCGATGGTCTCCGCTCCGGCGTTGAGCGGAACACCCAGCCAGGCGAAGACATTTTCGATGGTCGGGGTCAGGTTTCGCGCCTGGCATTCGCGGATGTAATCCTGGGTCAGGATCGGGCGGCTCTTGCGAATCACCTCGGGGGAAAGCCCGACGTTCGCCGCAAAGGGCTGGTTTTCGCGCTCCTGAATGCGTTCATTGTTTTCAAGGCAGAAACCATAATAGTAGTAATCACTGGTCCGGTTATAAAGCGTAATGTGGAAATGCGAGGTTGGGACGATCTGCGCCGTCTGGGCGTAGATCAATTCCAGCACATCGTCGAAGGTCAGGGTCACGTTCACGCCCTGCGAGACGCGCGTCAGGGCGTTCATCTCCTGAATGCGCCGTTCGAGGTGCGCCACCGTCTGCACGCGTTCGATGGCAACCGATGCCTGGTCGCAGATGTTTTCAAGAAAGCGCAGGTCCTGCGGGGTATAGGGCTGCCCGGTCAATCTCGGTCCCAGCGCCAGCCAGCCGTTGGGACGGTCCTTGCCGGGAAAGACAATAAAGAGCCGCGCGCCAAGCAGCGCAATTCGAGACTGTTCAGACTTGAGCGAGTTGGGGAGATCGGTCAGGCTGTCGAGATAGAGCGGAAGGTTTTCCTGTTTGAAATAGGAAACCAGCGGACTGGCAGAGGTAAAGCGGATATCCGTCGTGGCGCGGCGCCCCTCCCCCGGCGACGCGATATAAAAATCGTTGAGCGCATCATAGGTGAAGATATGCGCCTGATCCGGGGCAAGGGTCGAGGCGATCTGGTCCCGCAACAGCGAACTGATCGAGTTAATATCAAGCGCCGTGGTCAGTTTATGCGAAAAATCCTCCAACTGCTCAGCCGCCACGCGGGACCCGCGGAAGAAGATCGTATCCGTCAGGTTTTGCAGCTTGGTGCGGAGCGGTTCCAACGCAAGCGCGAGCGCAAGGAGGACAATGCCGACAAGATAATTTTTCGGCAGGGCGTTCCCAAACAACAACCCAGCCCCCGCCGTCACCACGGCATACCCGAGGGTCACAACCATCGAAAGCAGGGCATACATGACCCCGCGCCGCGCCAGGTCGTCGGTGCGCAGGATGCGGAAGCGCATGATGTTGTATCCCATGACCGCCGGAAAGACGATCACAGGCAGGAGAAATAACGCCGGGGAAAAAGGAATCGAAAGAACCGCGCCGAAGGCAAAAAAGACCACCAGCGGGCCGAAGCCGAAGAGCGCGCCGAACAGGGTAAGCCGCGCCTGCGATTTCACCACCGGAGATTGGGAGTACAACGCGTAATAAAAATTGAAACCCAACAGGGCAAGAAGGCAAGCGGCGTTGAAGGAATAAATGTTTCGCCACCAGTTAATATAGGCGGTGGGCTGCTCCAGGTTGAAAAGGGAGGGCGCAGCCGCAGCCGCCAGCAAAAGGCTGAAACCAAAACCCGCCCACCTCAAATAAGGACGATTGATAAGCAGGCGCGGCGTTGCAGGAAAGGATAAGGCAAGCGCAAGCGCGGAGCCGCCGCCAATGGCAAGGGGCGAAGGTCCACAGAAGCGTAAACTCATGACTGGTCCAGATATTGAAGATCGCGCCCGTCCCTATCGAAAAAGAAGACGCAAACATGATGAACGCCCTGCCCGCGGGTTCATTACGACGCAGTCCGAACGTCCACAGGCTCAGCCCGAGGAAGATCAGGGCAATGATGAACGGCAGGGACAGAAAAACGTTCACGCCGTCTTCGGGAAAATTCTGCAACTCCACGACCAGGTCGCGCGTTTCGCCGCCGGCAAACTTTACGGTCAACGTCACATTCTCGCCGGGCGCAAACTTCCCGACAATCGCATCGCGCACATCGCGGCTGGTCTGCACGGTCGTCCCGTTGACCGCCAGGAGTTGATCGCCGCTATTAACAATATCGTTGATCACCCAGGCTTCGCCGCCGCCGGTATCGGTAAAAACAAGCGTATTCTCATAAAAGGAACCGATGAAAGGCTCGCGGATCCAACGCAGCGCGAAGACCAGCGACCCTATCAACGCCACCGCCGCGATTGCCTGATACAGGAATACGACCCCGGTCAGGAGCCGCCCAATCGATTTTTCGGAAACAGGGAGTCTCATCGGATTTTTGCCTTGGGTGTGGACACGAGCAAAATTTTACACTACAAAATCCCGGCGGATGTATGCTACTTTCATAACAAAGGCGAAAGGTGTCCCCGCTTCATCCTGGAACCTGGGCTGGATGCGCCGTCCCCGGGCAGGGCGCACCGCCCCGGGCTGGTTCACGGAAACCGACAGCGGGTCATGGCTTGTGTTCCTTCAACAGCGCATCATAGACCCGGTCGGGAATGTCCGTCACCTTATAGACCTGAATATATTCCAGCCCGTCAATGTAGATCGTCTTCTCCGGCTCGACACCCCCCTCAAAAGCGGAGAGCAAATCCTCCGTCTCGGGGTGGTTGGCGCGGGTGATCGGATAAAGCACAAGATAGTCCGACCTGCGGATATCGTCCACGATCTCGGCGAAATTATCATTCAACACATTGGCGCGCTTCAGCACAATGGTCTCGCCGGGGAAATACCAGGAGAACGTCCCCATGCCGTTGTAGACATAGGCTTTGATATTTTCCGCATCCGGCTTTTGCGAGAGATAGTTCGCCGCCTCCGCCAGACCTTCGCCGTAGCCCAAAGTCGCCGCCTCCCGCGTCAACGGGTTGCGATAGGTGAAATAATACGGCGCATACGGCAGCCCGAAACCGATCTGAATCAATATCAACGCTGCCGCCGCGGGAACCAGTGTGAGTTTGCTCCAGCGGGACCGCGCCCAGGCAATGGCACTCCCCCACCCGATGCCCGCAATGACATCGAAGGCAACAAAGGCGTTCATGATGTAATGCGCGTGATTGCGTCCCTGCGCGATGCCGAACATCAGGATGAAGAGAACGCCGAGTAAAGCAAGATACCCAACCATCGAGCGGACCTGTTCCGCGAGGCGTTCTTTCCCCTTGGTAAACATAAACACACTAGCGAAAATCAAACCGAGCCAGGTGACGAAGGTCGTGCCGGAGACATAATAGCGCAGGTAGAGCAGGATTCCGTCCCAGCGGTTGACCAGGCTGAATGAAGCGGGATCCAGTTCCTCGGTCACATCGAGGCGGGCGCCCTGGAAGGCATAACTAAAGGCGTTGCCGTACACTTCGCGCAGCATCCGCGCCGGGTCTGCCCACATCCCGGGCCAGAGGATAAAGTAAACGAGAGCCGCCGCCCCGAACCAAATCCCAAAGGTTTTTAGGGCGGCGCTGAATTTTGTTTTGAGCGGTTTTTCCTTTTCAAATAAATTAACGAGCAGCATCAGCCCAACCACGCCAAGCAAGGCTATCGAAGTGGACTTGTTCAACTGCGCCAAACCAAACGCCGCGCCTGAGAGCAATAAATAAATGAGGCGGTTTCGAGTTGCTTCCCTTATGTCACCCTGAGTGGCGCCGCGCGCCACGAAGGGTCTCCTAGACTGTGGTAGAGATTCTTCGTGGCGCTGAAGGCGCCACTCAGAATGACAATGCGTAAGATGAAAGCCCAGAAAGGAAACCAACACGAACATCGCCCCCATCGTCTCCATGTTGAGCAGGCGCGAGTGACCGAGAAAGAACGGCGAGATGGCTGCAAGCGTGATCGAGAGAAAGGCAAGATTCTCGCCGACGATGAGACTCAAGAGAATGAACGCGATGATTGCAAATAACGCCAGCACGCCCGCCTGGATATAACGCGCATAGCGGACAAGTTCGATGGTCTCCTTCCCGTTCTCGCGCAGGAATTCTTCATAGAACGGTTTGCGCTGGTCGAAAAATCCCTGACCGAAGCCGCGATATTCGGGGAAGTACGCCAGCATCGCCGTCGAAATGACCCACATATTCGTCACGCCGGGGTGATATTCGAAGTAGGTGTTTTCAAAATCCCTATGCGTGACGGCGTAATAGAAATTGGAACTGGAGATCACCCACCACGGCTCGTCTATGTTGACGGCGGCTTCGATGCGCGTGAGGCGCGAAGGAAGGGTCAACGCCAGCAGGAGCAGGATGTAGATTATTTTTGCGCGATGATGGCTTAACATGTTATCAGCAGAGATTCTCCACCACAAAGGGCACGAAGGACACAAAGGTTTTAAAGGTCTTCCTTCGCGCGCTTTGTGTCCTTCGTGTTTAAATTATTTCAGATTCGCCAACGCCTCATAGATTTCGGGACCGAGGTCGTCCACCTTGTAAATGCGGACGTATTCATACCCGTTCAGCCAGACCACATGGAACGGCTCCGCCTGCGCCATGACGTTGACGAAGTTCAGGTGATGCGCCAGTTGCCCCTGGTTGGCGTAATAGACGATCAAATATTCCGAGGCGCGCAGGTTGGCGAGCAGGTCTTCGGTGTGCTCGCCGTCCGAATAGTACGGACGGTAACTGATGGCGGGACCGGGATAGTAATACGAAACACATCCACGGCTGTAATAGGAGAAGACGGTCGTATTCTCGGCATCGGGCAGGTCAGCGAGGAAGCGCGCGGCGGTCTCCAAACCTTCGCAATACGGGAAGTGCGGAAATTCGTTATACCAACCGGCGGCGTAAAGAATTGGGTTGCGATAGGTGAAGTAATATGGGTAATTGGAAATCGCGCTCCCGGCTTGATAGAGCATCACGACAGTGAGCAGACCGTATTGCCAAATATTGCGCAAAGAAGGCATCCGCTGTGAAAGCCACTCGGCGAAATGGAACCAGCCCAGCCCCGCCAGCAGGTTGAACGATAGATAACTTGAAAGGATGTAATGCGGTGAGTTGCGTCCCTGCGCGACGCCGATCAAAACCACGAATGCGATTCCGTTGACAAGCCACAGCGTAAAGAAAAGCCGATTCCGCTGAGCCCGCTCCGGGTCCGGCGTGAACGGGAGGGCGAATCCCAACAGGACGCCGAGCCAGGTGACGGGAGTCGTCCGGTAAAGCAAAATCTTGAGCACTTCCCATACGTCCGCAAAACGCGTGTTGAGGGTGAACTGCGAAACGTCGAGTTCTTCGGTGATCTTGAGACGCGCGCCCTGAAAGGCGTAACTGAAGGCGTTGCCGTAGACTTCGTAAAGCATTTTGCCGGGCGCGACCCACATGCCGGGCCAGAAGATGAAGTAGGTGATCGCCAAAATGAAAAACCACAACCCGAAGGTCTTCAGCGCGGACAGCAGCCCCTTCCCCCATCCCTGTTGGCGGTCTTGAATCATCTTCCATAAAAGTAAAACGCCAATCGCGCCAAGCGTGGCAATGGACGATGATTTCGATAACGACATGAATCCAGCCGCAACGCCGGAGAGGATCAAGTAAATAATTGATGGCACATACCGTCCCGAAGGATTGCCCGAAAACGAGCCGGAATTAAGAGAATCTTCGGGACGTTCTGCAAAAAGATAAACCGCCAGCGAAACCAGCGAGATCATCCCGAAGAGCGAGACCATGCCTTCGTGATCCATCAGCCGGTGTTGACTGAGATAAAACGGGTCGAACATGGCGAAGACCAGCGCGAAGATCGCAACCGGCTTCGGGAATATTTTTTGCAAAAGGAAATATAGAACGAGGAACAGGACCAGCAGGACGAAGACCTGAATGACGCGCGAATAGATCAAGAGCATCAACGGGTCTTTTCCATACGAGACCATGAACGGATCGAGCCGTCCCTTTTCGTAATCGAGATAGCCCTGACCGAATCCGCGATACTCGGGAAAGTACAGGAGCATCGCCGCTGAAATGATCGTCATGGTCGTCACGGCGGGCTGATATTCGTAAACAGTGTTCTCGAATTCCCTCTGACCCAGCGCATAATAATAATTCGCGCCCTGACTCAGCCACGAAGGCTCGTCGAGCGTGACGAAATCGCCGATGCCCGCCAGCCGCGGCGCGAGGAAGACGACGGTCAGGGCGAGGGTAATGGCGATGTCAATTAATTTGCTTCGATTCATGGGGCGGATTATACAATAGACTTTATCGGCAACAAGCAGGTGACAGTCACCTCGGATTATTTTCAACTTGGCTATTTGCGCGAAAAGTGACTGTCACCTTAATTCCAATAATGCCCAATAGGGCGGAGAGTCTGGGTTTTTGGGTAAGTCAAGAGTGCAGCGCAAAACTGTCGGCGGACTACGATTCAATTATTCGGTGACATTTTTAACGCAAAGGCGCAAAGGTTTAAATTGTTGGCGGCTTGGTGTCTTTGCGTTAAATCTTTGACGGTTTTGCGTCATACCCGTAAATCAAGTGGAAGATTCCGGCAGCCGCCCTGCCGTCCCACTTCCAACTGTTCCTAAAAGTCCTAACGATGAAGGAGAAGTCCCAATATAAACTCTAAATTGATTGTTTTGTGAGCCACAAGCGGTTCCCCATGTTTGTCCTGTATTGCTCCATGCAAGTGTTACACTGATAAAGGAAATTGTTGAACCATTACTTGGAGATATTAAAGTAGGTGTAGATGGTGATGTGGCTGTACATGTAGGAACACATGACCATGTCGTGGTTTTGCTTGTGCAGGTGATAATGTCGTTCTTTGCCCAGCTGCCGTGCTGGCAACGTGCTCCGCATCCATCCTCGTTTTCGCAGATACAGTAGCAGTTTCCGGCTCCCGTCCCATAAGACCTGGAGACAAAGGTGTCGTCCCAGTCGTTACAATACAAAGACGGAATGGACGAATGACAACTAACTTCCCTCGTATAGTTTGAGCCTGTGACCGTTGACTTGACGTAGTTTTCGCCCGCGTTACAGCAGTCGCAGTTTGTCTGGCACTGCCCCTTGGTCTCCTTGCCGTCGCAGCCTGTCTCGGTAGTAAATGCAGAGGGAAAATAACTGTCGCCACACCCTATTTTGTATGAGCATGAAGCCAGGTTTGCATCATTGGTTTCTCCCCCACCACCCGACAAATACAAAACCGGATCATTCCCACACTTTAAAACTTGACTCCCCTCACAAGTGGGGTATTGATATGCTCCTCCCCACCCGGCGGTGGAGTGGCATTACTCCAGCTACAATTGTCATCCACATAGTCAGCACCTCCACAATCAGCATTACAACCGTCATCACAATTTCCTGGAAAGGTTAAATCACATTGACCTTGTGCGTCCCACCTACTGCAACAGGTAACCCCTCCTCCACAAGATTGAGCAAAAATGTTGTTGGGATAAACAAAAAACAATAAAGTTAGAGTTCTTGAGTTTAGAGTAGCAAAGTGGCGCACAAGAGTTGTGCGATTGATCTGAACATTAAAAACTGAAAAGCAAATACCAATTATGGACTGGCAGAAGCCGAAACCTGAGCTTTTTTGCTCTTGAACACCACAGGATAACGAACACGCGGCGGTGGGCAATGATTCATCTGCCTGCCTTTGCCTTTTCCTGCGGGTCTGGGCTTGGAGGCGGGTGTACCCAACTCCAACAAAAATGCCAAAGCGGAGCGTTGCACTTGATAAGGGGTCAGTTTGGCGCGCTGTTGTCTGCTGCGCGGATACCAAGCTGGATAATCTTCCTGCACCGCATCACGCATGAGAAGCAATTGCCAATATGCCAAGCGCACAACCACATCCATTGCTGGGCGCTCACCAGACTCGGAGACCGATTGCTGTTGAGCCCCATGTGTTGTTTCAGAAACCGAAACATGTGCTCAATCGCAAAACGCCAAAGATACATACGGCACAGATCTGAAAGAGAAATGCTTTGCGGTCCTGTCCAGAATAACCACATCGGTCTTTTATAGCGTGGCGTTCCATCTTCTTTCAGGAATTCCACTTGTACCAGAGTGCCGATCAAGGTCGCCAGTTTCTTGAAGTGTAGTTTGTACCAGGCTCGTACCCGCACAGTTTGTTTCCCAAGTTGAAAGGTCTCACTTCGATCTTCAGCACGATGGCTACTATTCAACTTGAAAGGTTTCCCATGCTTACGAGGCGCACCACGACTACCCTTTGGTTTTTCTTGAGGCTCTTCGTACAAGACACGATTGCTGTGCAGCCGGATCAATCCAAAGGTATGCTTCAAATGCTCGAAAATGCCCAAAAAGTGTTGCTCTTCGTAGCGACTGTCTGCCACAATCACTTTTTCTTCCGGATCGCGCACATCCAACTCCTGAACTTGTACTGCCGCTACTTTGGTGTCTGTCGCTTCGGTATTGATCCTTTCAATATCCACTGGCGCCGCCCAGGAACCGCCGAAATGGATCAGGCGTACCAACCATGAATACTTGTGACCATAGCGCATTGGCTCTTTCTTGCTCGATTTCAATACACTCCGATCCGGCAAAGTTTCTGCCTGCTCGTGTTCATTGGCGGTGGCGTCCACTGCATACACTTTGTACCCGACCATCGTTTCGCTGCCTTCCGGCGTGCAAGCTGGCAAGAGCGACAGAAGTTCATCCATATCCATTTCGCCGTTTTCCAGCCCATCATACACACTGCAAAACTTCCGCTGAAATGGTTTCTGTTCACTCAGGGCAACCGGTGAACTTACC
This sequence comes from Candidatus Villigracilis adiacens, assembly GCA_016703605.1. Classification (GTDB taxonomy): domain Bacteria; phylum Chloroflexota; class Anaerolineae; order Anaerolineales; family Villigracilaceae; genus Villigracilis; species Villigracilis adiacens. Next base: position 745,128 of record JADJBU010000022.1, read on the forward strand.
TGACCCGCAACCGTCAGGGCGTCGATCAGGTCGAACAAAATATCTGCTCGCCTTCTTAGACTTTGGTATACTGCTTTTCGGAACTCGCTGAGAGGTTTTTTGTTCACACCAAAACTTTATCAGCAAGTTCCATTTTTGTTAATGTCCGACGAACTCTAAACTCAAGTAGAGTTAAAACAAAAACTTTAATAAATTTCATATTCTTTATATACTATCATCACCCAACACTATCCCATCACTTTTTATTGTAATTTTATAGTCTTTGCCAAAAAAATTATGCTCTAATATTATATTGTTGTCGTCAGTTAAATTGGTAGTACCGCTTATCTTGAAAGTTGTGGTTGGAAATAAAGGGTTAACAGTAACAATGTTTTTATTCAAATTTACATTTTTAAAACAAAATAGCCGTTACTACACCACTCAACCAATTTGTAATTATCACTTTGCTTTGCTTCAAACATATACCCCATTACATTTTTACAATTTTTATTGATGGGCTCTCGTTTATTGATGGATAAGTCGTTGAGTTGATTTAAATCTGCGAGAAGGTTTTTATAAGTATTTGACTGATATCTTTGGAAGAAATAGGTTAGTGAAAGGTAAATCATACCCAGAACAAACAACATAACGACTAAAATTTTAACTAACCTCATATATAAAATTTAGTCTTTATTGAAGCATATGTCAACCAAATGTTATTTTAGAAGTAAGAACGACCAACTTACTTGATATGGTATGACCCATCCTGAACCACTTGGCTGAAGAATATTTTTATCATGATTGGCTCCTCGAATATATAAGAGATAATCACTTAAAAGCGGTTCTTTAAATGCGCTTATAGTATGTTTAGAAACTGAACTTATAGTTGTTCCAAAAAACTCGGAAACAAACCAATTAGCTGGCCAATTACTATTTTCTCTATATGGATCAATGTTTATATAAAACTCTATACAACCATGTGCTATTGCGAGGCTGTAGATTATTTGACCACTCTCTTCAACTTTCATTAATCCTCCCCCTCCTCGATTTTGTCCTTGACTAAGCGCTCGCATGCTTGGATATTCATTTGGTAGTTTATCAACCTCAATTACTTCAAATCCAATTTCATGATTAAAATCTGCTTCGTATTTATTCCAATTCATATCGGTAACTACCATAAAGCCACCTGTTCTTTTTAAAAATTCTTGCATGAATAGTCTCCTTGTTTCATAATCATCACCATTCCCTATTCCTTCCCATTCAGGATGATCTTTGATAATTTCTTCATATACTTTTCTGTTAAATTCCATTTCTTCACTTTTGCTTGTTGCATCTCCAAGGTGGGAAATGGCAATATCCCAGTAAATACCTTCTCGGTCAGCATTTGGGGCTATTGTTAAATCATATTTTGTAAGTGTTTCATTAAAGGTAATATTTTCTGCTGGTGTAAAGACTTGTTTTTCAACCACCCATTTACCTTCTGCTGTTTGGGTCATAACAAAGACACCATCTTTATTTGCAGTGTCTATAATACGGATTGAGTTATCTCTAATGCTGTTGAATGTGTAAGCCTTCAGAGTTTCAGTACTTATATCTGTGACTTTTCCATCAATTGCTATGTGTAAACCACTTTCATCAACTGTTGCATTTTCTAATTTGCCAAGGTCAACGCCTGCCTGGTCAAATTTTGCCTGCACCTCCGGCGAAATCTGGGGTTGGGTTTCTGTCGCAACAACCGCAGTGGGTTGAGGGGTATCCGTGGGCGAAACTTCCGAAGTCTTTGAGACTTCGGAAGTCTGCGAAGCGGATTGGCAGGCGGCGAGAGTCAACGCGGTGATGAAAAGGATGGCGATGGATTTTTTCATGGCAAACTCCCTGTAATTCAGACCTCGGAGGTCTGCGAGACCTCCGAGGTCTTGTGTCAGCTTTCGCCCTTCAACAACTTATCTTCAATGGCTTTCAAAAACTCCCCAGCCGCCTCCAACACATCCCCTGCCTTTTCGCGATCGATCAGGTCGGGGTTTGTGTAATCGCCCTCCTGCCGGGCTTCGAAGACCTCGTGCAGTTTACGGCTCATTTCCTTTGGAAAGATATTTCTTCTCACAAACTCAGAGTCGAAAAAGGAAATTACGCCGATATGTTTCGATGGGGATTTTCCAATGGTCACCAACAACGCCAGGGTCGCATAGAACATGGCATAGTACGCCCGGTTGACGATACTTGCAGGTCTGCGTTCATGTTCGTAAAGCACCTGAGCGTCGAGTAAAGTCTCTCTTGCCTGTTCCAGGCGGTATCGAATCAACGCGTCTTTATCAAAAACATCCCCGCTCATACGGCAATCCCCTCTTTTCGAACCGCCTGATAAAGCGGCAAAATTCTGTAATATTCAAAATCGCGTTCCGTGGTTGGGATGGCGCAGACCAGTTTCCCCGCCTCGAACCCGATCTCCCAGGTGGCATTGGAAATTTTTTTTCGCACGGCATTATCCAGGGCAGGCACAACAACCAGCAGGTCAACATCCGATTCGCGGGTCGCATCGCCGCGCGCCTGCGAGCCGAAGAGGATCACCCTGACGGGCTGGCTCAATTCATCCGCAAGCCGCCTGCGGACCTTCTTTGCGAGTCTGAGCGCTCCCGAGCGCGGACCAATCTTCTTCATACCGTTATTATAATCTCCAATTTCAAACCCAGACGCTAAAGTTGTTCCATCTTTTAGCGCCCCAACACCCTCCCATCCCGAATGGTAAAATCAACCCGTGAAAGAAAAAATCCGCGCCCTCCTCCAAAAGCCCAGGCGAGGATGGCGATGCGCCGATATGAACTTCAAATTGATTATTTTGAGAGCCACAAGCGGTTCCCCATGTTTGACCGGCATTGTCCCATGCAAGCGTTACATTGCCTGAGAAAACAGTTGAACCATTACTTGGAGATATTAAAGTAGGTGTAGATGGTGATGTGGCTGTACATGTAGGAACACATGACCATGTGGTGGTTTTGCTTGTGCAGGTGATAATGTCGTTCTTTACCCAGTTGCCGCCCCTGGTGCAGTTTGCTCCGCATCCATCCTCGTTTTCGCAGTTACAGTAGCAGTTTCCGGCTCCCGTCCCATAAGACCTGGAGACAAAGGTGTCGTCCCAGTCGTTACAATACAAAGACGGAATGGACAAAAAACAACTAACTTCCCTCGTATAGTTTGAGCCTGTGACGGTTGATTTTGTGTAGTTGTCGCTCGCGTTACAGCAGCCGCAGTTTGTCTGGCACTGTCCTTTGGATTCAACTCCATCGCAGCCTGTCTCGGTAAATGCAGAGGGAAAATAACTGTCGCCACACCCTATTTTGTATGAGCATGAAGCCAGGTTTGCATCATTGGTTTCTCCCCCACCACCCGATAAATACAAAACAGGATCATTCCCACATTTTAGAACCTGACTCCCTCCGCAAGTTGGGTATTGATATGCTCCTCCCCCACCCCCTCCACCACCACAATTTTGAATTTGATAACCAGTAATTCCACTTAAACACTCCCGTGTTTGATGATCTCCAGAAGTACAAGGGTCAGGTGACCAATCGGACCAACTTGTGCAACCTATGTCGTTACATTCCCAAGTGTATACACATTGTCCATTATCACAAGCGACTGAACCACCTGCACATCCTCCGGGTGGAGGAGCATCACACTGATCAGCTGTACTGCATTGAGCAAATATCTTTTGAGGATTAAACAATGACGAAACAAACAATAAGGAAAAAAGAATAATACACAATCTACTTTTCATCTTAATATAAAGTATAGATATTTGATATGAAATATCAAGTAGTGTAGTATATATTTATGAAGCGTTTAATGATTTCCGTTCTTACCTCATTAATTATTATTGGTTTACCCATCTTCTTTTGGATAAAAAATAAAAATGATTTAATAAAAAGGCAAACACTTATTCCCCGTTTTAGTACTTTAGAATTACCCTCAGCTACAGTTAACAATCAATACGAGGCTGATATATTCGCTTCGATAGTTGGTGCAAAAGCTAAAATGCAAATTACAGATATAAATATCCCAGCAGGTTTAAGTATTGCAGACTGCGACCAAAATTATAATGTTTCAAATATTCCCAAACCAAACACTGTTATAAGTTGCAAGTTAGTTGGCATATTGAGTGAAAGCGGACAACTTGAACTCTCATTTAAAGTTGGGGCAACAGGATATAACAACTCTGTAATTCAAAAATATAAGTTAAGTATTGTTCCCTGAAATAATTATCTCCAAAACTTTTGTGTAAAATCCCAAGCTCCCGCACTTAATTCAGTTGGTAGATGTTGGTCTTGAAACCATTTTTTAATGAGACTTTTCAAATGAGTTCCGCCATCCTTATAATTTTTTCTTATTGTGGTCACGCTGGGTGAGCTAACTTTCGGGACTTAGACTTATATGTGGAAGTAAAATACCAGAACCATCTGTTTTTTCTTGGGCAATTTGGATCTCAATTGGTATTTCCTTTTCAGGATCAATAATATCTTTAACATATTTAATCGTACCAAAAGTCTTATCATCAGCATTGTAGGCATGTTGTAATACTGCAACGCTTTCATATGGTCGTCCGTTTTCTGGATCTTTCCCAACTATTACAAAATTTGCAATTCTAAGAAATGAAACCATTCCTTCTGGTAATTCGCCAAATGGGTAACCAAAATTTGGATCCTGTCTGTTAGCATATTCGAAGTTAACTATGTCAATCGGAGGAAAATAGGTATTTTCCGGGAAAGGCATAGATAACATTTCTGTAATTCTTGCCAGTTTATCAAGTCCAGTCATATTATCAACTCTTATATATCCTTCAACATTCATCCTGTCTAATTGAACATATTTTGAAGCTTCCAGCAAGATTTTATTTTCTTTATCAAAAGCGTATAAAACTTGTGTGTTTTCTGTGTTTCTATATTGCCAGACATTATTTTGTCCAAGATATGAATTTTTGTTTAGATCTTCAAAAGATATTACAACATCTCCACTTTCAAGAGTAATGTGTAAACCATCATTTTTGACGGTACCCAAATCTTCTAATTTAATCCCCGCTTGGTCAAATTTTGCCTGCACCTCCGGCGAAATCTGTGGCTGGGGGGTTTCTGTCGCAACAACCGCAGTGGGTTGAGGGGTATCCGTGGGCGAGACTTCCGAAGTCTGCGAAGCGGATTGGCAGGCGGCGAGAGTCAACGTAATGACGAAAAGGATGAAGATGGTTTTTCATGGCAAACTCCCTGTAATTCAGACCTCGGAGGTCTTGGTCTGCATATAACCGTGCAACAGAAAACTACTCCCCAATTTCAAGCAGTATATTTTGCATCAAATCGTTTGATATATAAAAACCGGCTTCGCTTCGCAAGCGGTTCAGGATTTCCCCGACCGAACCGACTTTCCCATCCTGTTTCGCTCGAATCAAAATCCCAAGAACTCCAATCGGGGTAAGTCCCATGGACTTTGCCAAAGAGCGCCCATCGCGTTCGTCCATCAGGATCAAGTTAGCTTTTAATTGCAGGGCGAGCGCAATGGCTTCCGCCTCCCCGTTATCCAATTCGCGCCGCAAGGCAAGAACCACCTGCTGGTTTTCAACCTTTTCCTCGTGAAGCCATCCCTCTGAAATCGCGCGGCGAATATTTTCCGTTCCGGGGAAGTCGGTATCGAGCCGAAGTTCCTCAATTACGGCGTCAGGGACAATCACTTCGCGAAACTGCTGGCGCAGTAAATCCAACAGCCCCAAAACAGCCAGGTTCATGATCGGCGACGTATTGCTAACCACGAGCATAGGTCAGGTCATCCTGGAAATCTTCCTTTGAATAATGACGGGGAATGCCGCGTTTGCCGAGCAGGATTCCAAATTCGAATTTGGTCAAATCGCACAACTGCCGCGCCTTGCCAAAGGATAAAATCCCCTGCGCGTACAGGGAAACGGCAAGCTCGATCAACATGCGCTGCTGGCGTTCTTTGCCCGGCAAACGCATGGCTTCCGCCACAGCATCTGGGATTTCAAGATGGATGGTCATAGTCAACTCCTGGCGCAATTATACCGCCCCTTTCCGAATGGTAAAATCAACTTGTGAAAGAAAAAATCCGCGCCCTCCTTCAAAAACCTTTTGCAATTCCAGCCGCAATTCTTCTGCTCATCCTGCTCGCCTACGGCATCCTCGCGCCGCGCATGGGCTTCTACTGGGACGACCTGCCCTTCGCGTGGTTCCTGCGCTTCTTCGGTCCCGCCGAATTCATCCCCGCCTTCAAACCCTTCCGCCCGTTATTGGGATATGTCTTCCTCGTGACGACCGCCATCTTCGGGGGGAATCCAATCACCTGGCAGATTCTTGGTCTCATGGCGCGGTTCATTCTCTCGCTCCAGGTCTGGTCCCTGCTTCGAAGAGTTTTCCCTACCCGTGAGCGCTCCGCCCTGTGGGTTGCCCTGCTCTTTACCGTCTATCCTGCTTTCGGTCAACAATGGGTCGCCCTCACCCACGTCAATCAGGAACTCATTCCCCTTATCTTTCTTCTTTCCTCTTTCATCGTCACCATAAATCTTCTTCGCAAGCAAAACAACTCCACATCCCCGCAGAATCCGGCAAATCGGAGATTTGCCCTACACCTCGCCCTCGCCATTCTCCTGCAAATCCTCGGTCTCTTCTCCACAGAATACTTCTTCGGTCTCGAAATCCTGCGCTTCTTCTTTATCCTCGCTATCCTTTCCGAAACCCTTACCGACAAGAAAGAACTTCTCAAAAAATCCATAACAACATGGCTGCCCTATCTCGTCATCTGGGTCATCAACGCCGCATGGACATATTCCTACCACCGCTCGCAAGCCTATAATTCCTATCAAATCAGCATCGCTTCCTTGCTTTCCCCCCTCGCCCTCCTCAACGAATTCATCAACACTCTGTCCCTCTCGGGCTTCACCTCGTGGCTGAATACCTTCAACATCTTCGCCGTAATAGACGCCTCAGTCACCCAAATTATTGCGTTTTGCGTTTTGCTCCTTGCGTTTGCAATTACACTTGCAATAACAAGTAACAAGAAACAAGAAACGAGTGACGAGCAACCCGTAACTCGTAACCCGTATCTCGTAACTCCTCACTGGTTCATCCTCATCGGCATCCTCGCCATCTTCGCGGGCAGACTCCCCTCCTGGGCGGCAGGACTCCCCCTAAAAATCGAGTTCGACTACGACCGCTTCTTCATCTCCATCATGCTGGGAGCCAGTCTCTTCATCGTCGGTCTCGCAGATTTGATTCTGCGTGAAGGACGCGCCAAACTTGTTATTCTCAGCCTCATCATCGGAATGTCCGCGGCATATCAATTCACGGTGGCGAATACCTATCGCCGCGATTGGGCAAATACACAAAATCTTTTCTGGCAAATGGCATGGCGGATGCCCGCCTTGAAAGAAGGGACAGCCGTATTGGCATACGAATTGCCATTGAATTATCTTTCGGACTATCAGTTAATGTCCGCGCTAAATTGGATGTATGCGCCAGACTTTTCAGGTCGTGAACTTCCTTACGCTTTGCAGTATCTCAAAACCAGATTCGAAGCCTCAGAAATCAAGACAAATTATCCAATCGAAATTACTTATCGCACCACCACCTTCAGCGGCAACACATCGAACAGCGTGGTCATCTACAAAGAAGCCGACGGCTGCCTGCGCGTGCTAGACTCCGTTTACAACAACGCGGAGACGGTCCCCGGCGCGAGTTTTTATTTGACCGAAGCCATCTCACTCTCCAACCCCGATTTGATTCTCGTCAACGCGAAACCGGAATTGGATGAAACGATTTTCGGAAGCGAACCTTCGCGCGGCTGGTGTTACGCCTACGCCCGGGCTGAAATCGCAAGACAAAATGGGGATTGGGAAAAAGTTGCCGACTTGTACAAAGAAACCCAAAAGGCGAATTTGAGTCCAGCCCTGCCCGTGGAATACCTGCCCTTCATCGAAGCCTTCGCGCGAACCGGCAACATGGACATGGCGCTCCAATTGACCGAGCGGACGATCAAAGGTCAACCACCGTTGTGTCCGGCACTGATCACATTATGGAACAGAGTTTCAAGTGAGACAGATATTTCACAAGCAGAAAGTCTCTTGCAAAAAGAATGCATCCCATAAAACAAAGTGACAGTCACCTGCGAGGTGACTGTCACTTTTATAGCCCATGTTGTATCGCTATCACTGCCGCTTGCGTTCTATCGGATACCCCCAGTTTTTCCAAAATTGCACTGACGTGATTTCGCACTGTCCCTTCGGAGAGGTGAAGCGTCCCGGCGATCTCGGGGTTGGTCATACCCTTGGCGAGCAGGCGCAAAACGTCCAATTCGCGTTCGGTGAGTTTGTCGGTCAGAATCGAGGCGGGCTGGGTCTGGTTGCTGGCAACTTGATTCAATAACTTCCCCGCCACAGCCGGGTCAACGAAGGATTTTCCGTCCACGGTGCCGCGGATGGCTTCGATGATCTTCTGGCGCGGCGTGTCTTTCAATAAATAACCCGAAGCCCCGGCGCGGATCGCGTCGAAGACCCATTCATCGTCATCGTAGGTGGTCAGAACGAGGATTTTGATATTGGGGTATTTCTTGCGGATCTCGCGCGTCGCTTCGATGCCGTTCATGCCCGGCATTTTCAGATCCATCAACACCAGGTCGGGGGATTTTTTCGAGGCGAGTTCAACCGCCTCGAACCCGTCCTGGGCTGTGCCAATGACCTCGAAATCTTTCTCCAACTGGAGAAGCATTTCCATGCCATCGCGGATGACTGCCTGATCGTCGCAAAGTAATATTTTCATCAGAATAATTGCTCCAGCCGCCGTCCCCGGCGGCGCGTTTTTAAACCTCCAATGCCGGGGACGGCATTGGGAGCGCTTTCAAACTATATCGTCAACACAACCCGTGTGCCTTTGCCTTTGTTGCTTTCCACCTTCAATGCGCCGCCTGCGAGTTCGGCGCGTTCGCGCATTCCGACCAGCCCGAAGTGACCGCTGGCTTCGCGCGATTTCATGTCGAAGCCGACGCCGTCATCTTCGACGATGAGCGTCGTCCGCCCGTTGTGAGAGAGCTGGATGCCGAACTTTTTGGCGCGCGAATGTTTGGTGAGATTCTCGATTGCCTCCTGCGTGACGCGCAGGATGGTTTGCTCCACGTCCGGGCTAAGGGAAGGCATGGGGTCTTGCAGACTCAGTTCGAGGTCCAGGTTGAAGCGGGAGGCGGCGGATTCCGCCGTCTTTTTTACGGCGAGTCTCAATCCCAGGTCAACCAAATCAGATGAACGCAGGGCTTTCAGGGCGCGGCGGGTGTCGTCAATCCCTTTGCGGGTGGCGTCAAGGGATTTGTCAATGAGGGCGCGGGTTTCTTTTGAATCAATATCGAAGTAGGCTTTGGCGGTTTCGAGCGAGACGGAGATGGCAGTGAGCGAGTGGGCGAGCGTGTCGTGCAGTTCGCGCGCAAGGCGGTTGCGTTCGCGGCTGACGGTGAGCTGCTCGAGGGTGGATGCGTAGTGGGTCAGGTTGGCGTTCGCCTTTTGCAGGGATTCGCGCTGTTCGCGCAGGCGCGAGACGAGGGCGCTGATGAAATAGCCGACGGCGACGAAGCTGATGGTGCGGATGATGGCGATGAAAAGAAAAACAGAGATGTTGCGGCTCTCGAAGGGGTTGAGAGTGATCAAGCCGAGTTCGAGCGTGGTGATGGCAAGGCTGAAAAATATGACGTGAACGAACTGGTATTTCCATGCGGCAAGCGCCAGCGCGACAAACAGGATCGGCAATTGCCGCAGCGCCATGCCTTCGGCGTTCGCCAGCGGACCGGGCGGGAAGCGCGGGACGATCAATGCGCTGATCAGGATCGGCGCGGCGGAGATGACGACCAGCATGAGCGGGTAAAAAATTTCGCCGAGTTGTTCCTGAAGCCAGTTCCAATAGACGACCATCAGGAACAGCAAAGCCGTGATGCCGTTGAAGGAATAGAACAGGAAAACGGGGGTGAGATTAATGCGGATCGGCTGGATGGGATTGGGGATGCCAGGCTGCAAGGGCTGGGGCTGGACTCGCGTGGTTTCGCCGAGCAGTTGCTGAATCTGCGGCGTGTACAGGGCAAAATCCATCAACGCCATGCCAAGCAGAAAGCCAAGCCAGATCCAGGCGGCGGTGCGGAGAATGCGGGTGGAGTCTTCGTTTGCGCGCATGTTCACATCTTATCACGAAGGGTTTTTGAGGAGGGCGTGACCGGCGTCATGACCTGCCCATGCGCCCCATGACGGCTGTCATGGGCGGGCTGGAGAAGTCGTGACGGGCGGCACTCGGCGGTTTTGGGAGGGGTGGGTAGACTGGGAGTGTAAGAACGTGATGCGTAATACGCAAAACGCAAGGCGCAAGATGAAAAAGAATTTCGCGTCATTCGCCTCATTCGAGAAATTCGCGTTGAAAGGAACTTTATGACAACACTATCCATCATCCCGCAAAATAAAGAAGCGACCCGCTTCGCCCGGTTCCTGACCGTGGGCGCGGTTGGCACGGTTTTGGATTTCAGCATCCTGACCCTGCTCAAACTGGCGGGACTCCCCACCCTGTTTGCCAACTCGATTTCGTTCACAGCCGGTCTGCTCAACAACTTCACCTGGAATCGTTTGTGGACGTTCGGCGACTCGGCCAAGGTAGATTGGCGCAGGCAACTCGCGCAGTTCACGCTGGTCAGCCTGGTTGGGCTGGCGCTCAACAACCTGATCGTGCTTTCGCTCGAAGGCCTGTTCGGCGCAATGCTCGGCTCGTCGCAATGGGCGTACCTGCCCGCCAAGGTCATCGCCACCGGCATGGTGGTGTTCTGGAATTATTTTGCAAACCGGATGTGGACGTTTAAAAACAATTAACCGCGAACCACGCGAAGGACGCAATGGAATTACAAGTTTTTCTTGGCGAACTTCGCGGGCTTGGCGGTCCAAAAAGGAGTTAATTATGTCAACAATCACTCTTCCCTCACAACTTCACCCCTCAACCCTCGCCAAACGGATTCTACCCGGCGTGACCATTGGCGCGCTCATCGTCGCCATCATCATGATCGCATCGTTTGCCCTGCACATCTACAACATCGAATCCATCGGCTATGCCAACGAGTATTACACCGCCGCGGTCGAAGCCATGCTCAAATCGTGGAGCAACTTCTTCTTCGTCGCCGCGGAGCCGGGCGGCTCGGTCACTGTGGATAAACCGCCGCTGGGTCTGTGGATTCAAGCCGTCTTCGCCTACTTCCTCGGCGTAAGCGGATTCAGCGTGACCCTGCCCAACATTCTCGCGGGCGTATTCGGCATCGGCTTGCTTTATCACATGGTCAAAAAATACATGGGCGAACTGGCAGGCATCACTGCCGCGTTCGTCATGGCGATCACCCCGGTCTTCATCGCCACCAACCGCAACAACACCATGGACGGGATGCTGGTCTTCACATTACTTCTCGCGGCATGGGCGTTCATCAAAGCCACCGAGTCCGGCAAAGCCCGCTGTCTTCTTGCTCGGCGCGTTCATCGTCGGGCTGGGCTTCAACATCAAAATGCTGCAAGCCTTTTTGCCCCTGCCCGCATTCTACGCACTGTATTTCTTCGGCTCGAAGGAAGGCTGGTTCAAAAAGATTCTCAACCTCGGCATCGCCACCGTTTTGTTGACTGCCGTTTCACTCTCCTGGGCAGTCGCAGTTGATTTGGTCCCCGCCGAGAATCGTCCCTACATCGGGTCGAGCGGCGACAATACTGTGATGGGATTGATCTTCGGGCACAACGGAGTCTCACGACTCGAAGGCGGCGGGGGCGGAGGAAACGCGCCTCAACCTGGAACGGATGCTGGTCAGCCTTCCAATCCTGGGACTCAGCCTCAGCAGAATCCCGGTCAAGGACAGCCCGGGCAGCAGGGTCAATTCCAGGGACCGCCTCCCGCCGCGCTCGAAGCGTGTTCGGGGCAGAGTCAGGGCGCATCCTGCTCGTTCACCACGCAGAACGGAAACACCATCGAAGGCGCGTGCATCACGCCGACGAACACCTCCGAGTTGGCTTGCGCCCCGCAAGGCATGATTCCCGGTCAAGCCCCCAACGGACAGCCGAACGCCGGACCGAATGGCGGCACGCCGTTCAGCAATGAGACTGGCTCGCCCGGCGTCTTCCGCTTCTTCCTCTCGCCGCTTTCCAAGCAGATGTCGTGGCTGCTGCCCTTCGCGCTCATCAGCGTTCTGCTGGCGCTCTTTGGTTCAAAAATAAAACTGCCCGTCGAGTCCGGCATTCACAAGGGACTCATCCTCTGGGGCGGCTGGCTGTTGACGTGCGTGGTCTTCTTCAGCATGGTCTCCGGCATCTTCCACGCCTACTACGCCATCATGCTTGCCCCGGCGCTGGGAGCGATGGTCGGCGTCGGCTTCGGTCAACTTTACAAATGGGGCAAAGTCAATACCTGGGTCGTGGTCGGGTTGATCCTCGCGGTTCTGGTCACGCTCGGCTTCCAGATCTTCGCCACCACGCAATACAACGAATTCTCGCCGTGGATGCTTGGGACTGGACTCCTGCTTGGGCTGGGAATCATGCTCATGTCCATGTCGAGGCGGGCGGCGTATGCCGTCATCCTCAGCGCGGCATTGGTCGTCCCATCGTATTGGAGCGTCATGACCGTGACATCCGGCTCGAACAACAACCTGCCGACTGCGTACGACGGAGGCAGCGACGGGCAGGGAAATTTCCGCGCCAGCCCGCCGCAAAACAACGGCGGCGAACGACCGGTCAATACCGAGTTGCTCGATTATCTGCAAGCCAACACGCAGGATGTGGAATATCTGATGGCGGTTCCGTCGTCTCAACAGGGCGCGCAATATGTCATCGAAACCGGACGCCCCGTCCTCTACATGGGCGGCTTCGGCGGACAGGATCAGGTGGTGACGGTGGAAGACCTGAAAGAAATGATCACCAACGGCGAATTACGCTACATCCTCTACGGCGGCGACCGCGGCAATAACCAGGAGATTGCCAACTGGCTGGCTTCGTCTTGCTCCACGGTGGAAGGCTTCAACCTCACCCAAAACGGACCACAGGGTCAGCAGGGCGGGCAGCAGATGAAATTGTACGAATGCAGGTAACACGTAGGAGCGACCCGTCCATATCCTTTAGAACTTCGTTGCGCCAGGGGAGAGTCGCCCTACATACCGGGGCAACCGCGTGTGTTACGTGTTGCGTGTTATGTGGCGCCAGCCCAGTGCGTCGCACCAGACGGGTGGATTTGTCCTCTTAATGAGATTCGTTCACAGGTGAAAGAGTCTCATTGAGTCTGGTGCGACGCACTCCACGCTTCTCATTTTTACACCCCTTTTACAACTCGATGACGGAAATCACGGGCGGGGGACGCAAGGCGTGATGGGCGGCACTCTCCTTTCCGGCTGGAAAACTATAAGATGGGGGAAAAGGAGAATCTCATGAAACATATCCTCTCATTCCTCTCGATCCTCGCCGCCCTGTCACTGGCGGCGTGCGGAAACCGTCCCGGCACAATTGCCGCGGAGCCGACCACCGCGCCCCCGGTCAGCGCGGCGCAGACGGAAGCGCCCCAAGCCCAGTCCCCAGCCGTGGACAGGCAGTTCGACCTACACCGTCACCAACCCCGCCAGCGGAGCGTCGCTTTACGTCGGCGTGTTCTTCCCCGACTCGTGGGATGGACAATCGAACCTGCCCGCGCTCGTCCTCGTCCCCGGCGGGAGCGGCGACAGCGGAGGTTTCCTCAAACAGACGCCCGCCGGTTCGACGGTGGACGCGGTCAATCAGGCGGGTTATGTCGCCATCGTCTTCGACCCGGACGGGCGCGGACAAAGCGGCGGGACGGAAGATTACAACGGATTCATCCACCAGGACGGACTCGCCGAAGTGATCCGCTTCGCCTCGACCCTGCCCGGGGTTGACTCAGCCAACATCGGCTTGGTCACCACCTCGTATGGAATCACGATGGGCGCGGGCGTTCTTGCGCGTTACCCCGACCTGCCGATCAAGTTTTTGATTGACTGGGAAGGTCCCGCGGATCGCAACGACACCGGCGGATGCGACGAGTCGAATCTCGGTCATCTTGCCGAAGTCGCCGCCTGCGACGATGAAGCCTTCTGGGCGGAGCGCGAAGCCAGCACATTCATCAGCCAGATCAAAGTGCCGTACCAGCGTATTCAATCCGAAAAGGATCACGTCCAGCCGGATTACGACCACACCGTATTAATGATCAACAACGCCGTCAACGGCGGAGTCTCCTGGGTGCGGTTGAACAACGAAACCCCGAATCAGACTCTCGATCCCAACGCCCTGCCGCGTATGCTCCCCGAAAACATGGACAGACGGAAAGATCAGTTGATCGTGGATTACGCAACGGAATTGTTCAACCCGTAACGCAAAATTCATTTTGCGATAGGAGAAAAAAATCATGAAACGCACATTCGCTTTCCTCTCGATCTTAATTATCGCCTCCCTCGCCTGCGGACTTCCCGCCGCGGAAACGCCGTCAGCGGCGGTGGTCGAGCCTGTCGAGACCCAGCCTACCGAAGCAGCAACCCAGCCCCAAGTCCAGAACGAAGCGGGCGGCGACGCTGTCCTCTATTTCACGATTGGGATGCACATCGAGCCGATGGGCGAAACCGCGCAGGGATTTGGCGGCGGCAAAGCCGATTATCACAACCCGCAATTCTTCGACAAGCAGGTGAAGGACATTCTGGAAGTGACGCAACTGGTTGAGTCTCATGGCGGACGCATGACGATTCAGGCGCAAAGCCCGTTCACCACGGTGGCGATTGAATCAGGTAATACCATCCTCGCCGACCTCGCCGCCAGCGGACATGAGATCGCATTACACTTTCACGAAGACGCGCACATGGGAAAAAATTCGTCGGCGTTGCAGCCGCTCGATTGGTGCAATGTGTTGAAGGAAGAGATCGGCTACATTACGCAGGCAAGCGGCGTGACCGACATCCGCTATTGGAGCGGCGGCAATTTGTATGTGGATATGTACGAAGCCGCCGAATGCGCGGGCTTGGATGTGAACAGCGATTGGAAGAATCCCAACACGCAATCCACCGACATGTCGCTGACGGGCGTTCATCCCTGGCGACCCGCAGGCGGCACAGACGGCGCCGACTTCACGCTCTTCACGCAAAACGACCCGAACGGCGCAGTCGTCTTCCTGCCCGAAGGTCAATACGACAAAACCGATTTCGCCGCGTCGCGCCGCAGTGACGAAGCAGGCGGCGATGAAGCCTACTTTGAATATCTCAAAGAGAGTCTCTACGCCTCGCTCGAAGCCGCCGAAGCAGGCAAGGTCAACGTCTTTCACTTCACCATCCACCCCGGCGAATTTCGCGGCAGCCCCCGAGACCCCTTTGGCGTGATCGAAAAATTCCTCACCGAAGTTGTTGATCCGCTCGTCGCCAGCGGCGACCTGCAATGGATGACCCTCTCCGAAATGGCGGATGCGTATGCGGAAATAGAGCAGTAGACAAGTAGACAAGACAAGTAGACAGGTAAACAAGTAGACAGGAGATTAGCGATGAAACGATTAATGCACTTGACGCTTTTTCTGACATTTGCCATGACGGCTTGCAATTGGATGGCTGCGCCTCCGACTCCGCCCGCGCCTGATTCTGTATCCCAAACCGAATCCACGCCGACGCCTGACAACCTGACACCTGAAACCTTGCACCTGAAACCGTATATCTCCTTCATCATCAACGTCCACGACTGGACTCATCCCGATGAAAGCACGGACATCCTGCTCCAACTCGTGAACTTGTTCGAGCGTTATGGCGTGCGCGGAGATTTCTACTTCACCGCCGAGATCACCCGCCAACTGGCAGAGAATCATCCCGAAGTGATCGAACGATTCAAGAACTCGGACATGACCATCAGTTACCACGTCCGCCCGCCGCACCCGCTTTACACTGGCTTCGACTCGCGTCTGCAAGGATTCAGCGACGACGAGTTGTATCAAACCCTGCTCGATTACGAGACCTACGCCTTGAACCTCGAAACAGGCGAGTTGGACAAATCCCAGCCTGGCGGTTACGCCTACGTGGCGCAAGTCTTCGGGCGCAATCCCGTCGTCGCCCCCGCGCCCAACAGCGGACGGATCAAGGACGCGGCGCAGAAAGTCTATGCCTCGCTCGGCGCGGAGATGACCCTGCTGTATCATGAGTCGGGGACAAAACTGGAACAGCCGTTTGAGTATGTCAACGGAATGCTCGTGCGCCCCAGCGATTTCAGCGTGACTCGCGTCACTGCGGTGGATGGCAGCGACAGTTTCTGGTGGAACTTTATGTCTTCATCGGACGCGGAGGCATACAACCCGACGAAGATGCTGCAAAGCCAGATTGAAGAATGGCAAAGGCAAACTGGAAGTTTGCCGTACGGTCGCGCTCCGTTCATCACCACATTGATTCACGAAAATAATTTCTACCGCAGCGGCGCGGAGGGATGGACTTCGATCTACTTCGAGATGAACGGCGCGAAGAAGGGTGATCCGCTTTCGTCGCCCTGGGACTTGTCTGCGCAAGATCCGTCACGCCCGCGCGCGGAAGAAGACCAAGCCGCGATCTTCGCCGCCTACGAAGAGATGGTCGCCTATGCCGCCGCGAATCTAACCGTGGTCACTTCGGAAGATATTCTGGAGTTGGTGAAATAATAAAACGTGAATAATGGTTAGCGTTGGCCGGTGCGGGCTAAAGCCCTGCCTCAGTTCATGGAAGCCCCTGCGGGGCTAGTGCCAGCAGTCCGAAGGACTTTTTTGTACTGAGCTAGGGATTCATCCCGACGCGGGCGCGCAGATTTCCTTATCCATTATTCACGTTAATAAAGTACCGCAAAATTTATTTTGCGAGCGATACATGGAGAAACCTAAAATGAAACGTTTGTCTTTTTTTCTCACCCTTTTGGCGGTCATCTCGCTGGCTTGCAATGCGGGGCAGAGTCAACCCACAGCGGCGGCTCCAGCCGTCGAAACAGCGACCAGCTCCCCCGTCGAGACAGAGGCGGGAACTTCATCCGCTCAATTTGATTCATCCAAACTTGGCACCGTCGAAAAAGATATCACGTACTGCGCCGTGGAAGGAGTCGAATTAAAGATGGATGTGTATTATCCGTCTGAAAACAATGGGCGGTTTGCTGTGACGATGTACGTGCATGGCGGTGGCTGGAGTTCGGGCGATAAGGCGCAGGGCGCGGGCGCGGTTGAAATTCCCGAATTGCAAAAGGCGGGTTTTCTGGTGGTATCGGTCAATTACCGCCTCGCGCCTAAATATGCTTTTCCCGCGATGATCGAAGATGTGAAGTGCGCCGTGCGTTCGCTGCGCGCCCATGCGGACGAATACAACCTCGACCCGAATCGCATCGGGGTGTGGGGCGGCAGCGCGGGCGGACATTTGGCGGCGTTGCTCGGCACCACGGATGAAAGCGCGGGCTTCGATGTGGGCGAATATTTGGAATATTCCAGCCGTGTGCAAGCCGTGGTTAGTATGTTCGGTCCAACCGACCTGACTGTTTCCTTCGAGGGCAACCCGATAGGGCAATCTGCTGGCTTTAGCGGAGCCGACCCCGCCCTCACCAGCCCGGTAACCTACGCTTCGCCCGATGACCCGCCCTTCCTGTTCCTGCACGGCGAGAAGGACGCGCTTGTTCCCATCGAGCAATCGGAGATCCTGCTTGCGGCGTTGCAATCTATCGGCGTGCCTGCCGAACTTGTCCCCGTCGTCAATGCGGGTCATTCCTTCAAGCCCGATGGCGGACAGATCAGCCCATCACGCAGGGAGATCGCTCAATTGGTTGTGACGTTTTTTGAGGAGAGGTTGAAATGAAAAGGCTGTCTTTGCTTCTTGCTTTGCTAGCACTTTTTGGTGTCGCGTGCAGTTTCGGCGCAAGTCAATCCCCTGACACCCCTTTACCTGAAACCTCGCCCCTGACACCTGACACCTTCTCCCTCTCCCTGCTCGACCTGCAAAACAATCCACTTGACGAGAACGTGGTCAAACTCTTCTCCGTCGCCGTGGACGATGAAAACAACCGCGTGTACGTTGCTGGCATCATGACTCCTGATGTGGCGATTCTCGATGGCGCCACCGAAGAATGGATTGGCGTCGTAAAAACAGGCATCACCGAACGCGGAATCAAATACATCTACTTCGACTCGTCCGCGCAGTATTTGTACGTCTTTGAAACCACCTCATCCACACTGCGCCGCATCAACGTTGCCACTGGTGAAATGGCAACGCCTGCAAAACTCAACAGCGGATTCGCCAGCATCGCCTTTGTGGATGAAATCCACACTCGTTTTTATCTCGCCACCAAAAACGGACTGACCGCCTTCGACGGAAACACCCTGCAAGAACTTTTTGTGGCGCAAGGCTTGGGCGAAAATTCAGGCGCAATGGTTTACGAAGAAACAAGCGACTCGATTTACATGCTCGCTTCGCAAAACAAAACCGCCCGCTCCATCATCGTCATAGACGCCGCCAGCGGAAAGGTCACAGACGAAATTCAATACACCACCCAAGCCAACGGACGCGCGCGTGCCTTTCACTTCGACGCGCAAGAACGAACCTTCATCGTCGGCTTGGAGCGCACCATCGTCACGCTCGATATGAACGGGAACGAACTCCGCGCCTTCCCGCTAAAAAATAGCGGCGTTCTCGAAGACATCCTCTACGACCCTGCCACTGACCAGACCTTCGCGCTCTCGGTTGCCCAGCCTGCAAACGGTCAAGTCGCGGGCATCGGCGGGCATGTGGATGTCTACGACAAAAGCGGCAGCCTCACCCACAGTTTCGACTTCGGGCGCAAGCCGCACAACCTGCATCTCAATTCGGCGAACGGTCACATCTACATCGCCAACGGCGACGCCTCTGTGCTTTGGAGCATTGACACCGCCAATCCCACCCAAGCCAAGCCCCTGCGCCTCGGTGATAGCATCGAGCAAATCGTTGTCTCTGGTGACGGCAGCACGCTTTACCTCTCCAGCCGCCTCGGTGGAAGTTACATCGCGCGTTATTCTTTGGTGGATGGAAGTGCCGCCTCTTTCTACGCCGGAACCTGGCCCATCCCTCTGAGGCGAGACTCCGCTGGAAATTTTCTCTTCTCCCTCAACGCCTGGGACAGTACCCTCTCCGTCTATTCGATGACTCCATCTGAGACCTTGCTCGGCATCATCCCGCTCGGAATCCCCGCCGGCTCCACCGACCGCCTGCCCGACCTCGCCATTGATTCGACTCACAAACTCGCCTTCGCCGCCTACCCTGAGTTCGGCACCGTCGCCGTGGTCAATTGGGAAACCATGCAACCCGTCACCACCATCAACATCCCCAATGCAGAGACCGGCGATACCGGCGGCGGACCGGGTCAATTGCAGGTCATGGTCAACGAAAGCGCGAACCGACTCTTCGTCTATGAAACTCATGCGCGGACAATCCACGTGTACGACACAGCGAATAACTTCACCCTGCTCGCCAGCGTGGACGTGAAAGCCCAATCCAAATCCATCGGTCAAGCCGACGCCGACTTATTTTTCTTCGACGCAAACGCAAACCGTCTCTTCCTCGGCACAGTGGAGCTGGACAGCACAACGGGTCAACCGAATGGAAACGTTCTCCCCGCCGAAAGCAAACTCTTCGGCATGGACAGTGAAGACAATCTCTACTGGGTACTCGATGATAAGAACAACGCCATCCTCGCCATTGACCGCACCACACTTGCCATCCGCCACAGCCAGCCCATGCCTGAACCTTCCTC
This sequence comes from Candidatus Villigracilis adiacens, assembly GCA_016703605.1. GTDB lineage: Bacteria > Chloroflexota > Anaerolineae > Anaerolineales > Villigracilaceae > Villigracilis > Villigracilis adiacens. The sequence continues at coordinate 764,890 of JADJBU010000022.1, forward strand.
CAATCTCGCCACCGCCGCGTACGACCCCGTGAACAAGCAGGTCTTCATCGGCTATCTCATCACCGCCAATGTGTATGGGTTCAGCGTCGGGCAAATTCCATAAACCTGTAGGACAAGTCTATAGACTTGTCCTACAGGTTTTACAAACAATTTACACCCGCATAAACCGCGCCAAACATCTCACCTGTATGATTCAGCATTCGCTTTATCAAGGAGACGTGATGTTTAGAAAAATAATTTTGTTCCTCCCTGTTCTTTTATCTCTGGCGTGCAATCTCGCCTCTGCGCCAGTATCGGAAGCGCCATCAGATGAGAATCAACCTGCTGAAACGCAACCAGCCCCAATCACGCCAGAGGCGGCAACATCCGCGCCAACGGCTGAGCCTGTCAACGTCAACGACTACGCCATCTTCTCCATCAACGTGCAGGACTTCTCGTATCCTGAACAATCGGCTGCTGTATTGAATCGCATCATCACTTTGCACGAAACCTATAACGTCCCCGTGGATATTTACCTGACCGATGTGATGGCGCAAATTTACGCCGAGCAATTCCCGCAATTGCTGGAACGGCTCAAGACCTCGCCTGTAGTTGCCATCTCTTATCACTACCGTGCGCCGCGCCCGTATGCCAATAATTACGATTGGCTCGGTCTGCGAAACATGAGCGCGGATGAAATGTATCAGACTGTAATGCGTTATGAAACCCACGCGGTTGACCCAGTCACCGGGCAAACGACCGATGCAACGGGCGGCTATCAATACGTGGCTTCGCTGATTGGGTATCCGCCATACGCCGCATCCTCGCTCTCCAGCGACGCCGAAGTTGACTCTGCTCTCATGCGCGTCTTCAAAGAACTCGGCGCACAAATGACCGTTGTCCACGGGCGCGCGCTTAATTTGGGCGACACAAAGAAAGGCTTGTACATTCGCCCTGAACATTACGATTACATGCTCTTTCAAAATGTCGGCGCAGGCCCGGCAGCATCTTTTGAAAATGCGCTCAACGAAGCACATAACGCCCAAGGCATTGCCCCCTATTTCGTCGGCGTGAAAATGCACGACAATGATTTCTTCTCAACCCAATCTGCCTGGCTGACCGTGTACGTGGACGGCGGCAAACGCCCAAACTGGGACCCCAACCTCACATCGCCGCTGCTCTCGCAAGCCGAGCAGGATGCGATGTGGGCGATGTATGAGCAAACCGTCCTCTATGTCGCTTCGCAGCGCGATAGAATCGGAACTGTCAATTTGCCGATGGTGTTGGAAATGATTAAGAAGTAGCGCAAGATTTATCTTGCAAAATTCGCGGCATAAATGTCGCGGCACTTTATAAAATTGGAGTAACCCATGAAACGTCCGCTGATTCTTTTTCTTGTCCTTACCCTAACCTCCCTGGCTTGTTACACCACAACCGCCCCGCCCCTGAGCGGATCAGAAACCGCTCCGCCATCAACGGTTGACCCAAACATCACGCCCGTAAGCGTCGTCAGCACGGTTGTCGTTCAAACTTCCCCTCCAAATCCGCCTGCCGCCACCCTGCTTTACATCTCCGGCACAACACACATCGAATCCAAACCGCAGACCTGGCCCAATGTGGACACCTTCCTCGCCTTCCTGCAACAAGTGACCGCCCTCGGTATGAAGTGGTCCGTCGGCGCAGATATTGGCTGGCTTGAAGGTGAGCCGCGCGCCGCTGAATTGATCCAAGCCTCTGAAGCGCTGGGCGTGCAATGGGATGTTCACACACACAGTCCGCAAGACCGCGCCAAAGCCGCTTATCTCATCACACAAATGGGCGGGCATCCTAATTCTGTCGTTTCGGGCATGTTGGTCAGTGAGTTCAGCAGCATCGGCCCGCAAATCTATCAGGGCTTCACATGGACTCCGCAGGTGTTATGGGGCGGCACAAATTGCCCCGGTCACCGCCCCGGCTGTGACGATCTCGCCGCCGGGTTGTGGATTCCGCTTAACGCGGAGCAATATGCCACACATGACCCGAACGGCACACTGGTTCGAGTTGGCGGCGGCACGCATCAACTGGATGATGGGCGCGCGCTTGCCCAGTCCATTGCGAATGGGCAGTACACCTATCCCGTCATCAGTTTTACCGTGATGGTCGCACCGTCCACGTTACAAGTTGTCGGACCCGGGGTGCAAATCGTCGAAAGCGGAGATGGGATCGCGGAAATCGCAACGTTCGTAAGCGAGATGAATGGCTATGGCTTCGTCCGCTGGGCAACTATTGAAGAGACGGCTCAAGCCTGGGTCGAAGCAGGAAGCGTTCCAAGTCGCATTGAGATGGAGTGAAAAAAGTGGGCTCACCCGTAATTAACGGGAAAAAGCCCAACCACAAAGGACACGAAGTACACAAAGGGGAAAAGGCGGTGAAATTTACGGGCTTTTTTCCTTCGTGCCTTTGTGTCCTTCGTGTTTGAAAAGGTTTCCCGTTAAACACGGTAGAACCAAAAAGTGACAGTCACCCCAGGGTGACTGTCACTTGCGGTTTACTTCGGTTCCGGCAACGGGCATTGCAACGGCGCCCCGGGAGAGCGGCTGTAAAAATAGCCCTCCCCCGAAGTGACAAACACCGCCACGGCGTCTATATAGGGTGCGTAATAGGTCGTGTTCCAACATCCAAGCACAATCACATCCCCGGCATGGAAGTTGAACGGCGGCGGGTCGCCGGGGATGACCACGCCCTCAGGTGCAGGGTTATTGGGACCGATCAAGGTAAACACAAGGCGCTGAAAATCCAGAAAGCGATAATAGGTGCTGCGGTCGGGCTCTCCCTCGCCTGTCCGGTAATAGCGCGGATAAAGCGCGCGTCCTTCGCGGATGATCGCCTCCGGCTGTGACAGAAAAACCGTCAACCCGTCGCGGGTGAGACCGCTTTGTTCAAGCAAGCCTGTTTCCTCGATTCGGGCGAGAAGTTCCTCCGGCGTCCGCGACTGGTAACGCGGGGCTGCAAAAACCTCCGAAAGCGGCAAAAGCGAACCGACCGCCAGAATAAATGCAAACGCCGGCAGGAGCCTGACGGATAAAGCCTGCGAGAACGCCGGTATTGCCTTTTCCCCGTCACCGGCAGATTCTTCCAAAGGCAGATACCCCGCCGCCCTCCAAAGCCATTCCGTCAACTGCACCCCCCCGGCAATGTAGTACAACGAAACGATCCAATCCACGGGGGCAACGTAACGCCCGCCCGAAGTGATGCCCAGGGAATTGACAAGCAGATAGAAAAGAAAGACAAGCGCCGGTAAAACGCTCAAGCGCCCAGCCCGCCGCCACAGGGAGCCTGCGCCAAGCGCGATCATGCCCAGGTTGAGCAGGATCATGGCAAAGCCCGAAACGCCCACCCGCCCCTCATTCCAGGTTTGCTTCCAATACGGCGTATCGGCTTTGACGGTATTCCACAGGTCGTCGAAGGTCAACGCTGCGGGCAGGGAGACCAGCGAAGTCACCAGGTTATGGATCAGGTGATTGGCTATGGAACACAACATCGAATCGCAAAACGGTTCGGCAAGGAGGCGCGGCGAACGCTGGCGGGACTGTCCCTGCTCGGGGTCTGCGGCGCGGGAAACAGCGCCCCCCGGCTGGGGGATGGAGGTATTCGCGTCCAGCCCATAACGGGAGCGAATGATGACCACCAGGCGGGAATAATACGACGAGTACATCGGTATCCCATTCGACTGGTTCCGAATCTCCCAGGGCAGGGTGGCGGCAAACAGCCCCAACAGCGCCAGCGCCCCGGCAAGGATAAAACTCTTCCAGCGCGCCTTCAACGCAAATGGGATGAAGATCAGCGCGGCGGGCAACAGCGCAAAGGCGTGGGTGCGCACCATGATGGCAAACCCAAAGACCGCCCCGCTCCATGCCAGCAGCCCGGGGCGCAGGGGGTCTTTGAGCCATTTAATAAACAGCAGGAGAAAGATCGAGATCAAAACCGCCGTCGGAAAATCGGTCAGCATCATTTTTGGGCTGGCGGTGTCGATCCACTTTGCCGAGATCAACGCGTTTACCCCGCGCAGCGCGATCAATGCCCCTGCTGCGATGCCAAACGAACGGCTGCTCAATTCCCTGCCGATCAAATAAACAACCGCCGGCAACACAGCCAGCAGGGCGGCTTGGGCGGCTGTCAATGCCAGCGTATCCTGCCCGATCACAAGGCGGAGGTAGGCAAGAAAAATGCTGTACAACGGTCGTTCGAAGAATCCGCCGTTGAACAATCCCTGCCCGATCAAAAGATATTGCGCGCCCTGGTCGAAGGTCGCGCCGTCTGAGTAGGGATAGATGATATTATCCGCCGTGTCGGGCATGAAATAATTGGGGTGCAGCGGCTGCCGCGCCCACAGCCAGGCGGATACCAGCCAGATCAGGATAAAAACGAAGGCGTCGCCGCCCCTTTTGTTCAGCCACGTCGTTTTGTGTTCGATCAAACCAAAGAGCGCCCCGGCGAAGAGGCAGAACAAAACCTGCAAACCCAGCACAGGCACGCCCGCGCCATACCAGTAGTCGGCGGGGTAAACGATGCCGAAACCGGTGGCGGCGATGAGCGCAAAGCCCGCAACGAAAAACGCAAAGAGGATGAAGGATGCCCGCAGGATGATTCGAGTCTGGGGGTTTGGATTCGGCGAACGGTTTTTTCTCTCAAAGAGGATGACAAGGCTCATGACCGCGCCCGAGCCTGCCAGCCAGCCGACGATGGGAGCCAGCCTTTGAATGTATCCTGCCAGCCCGCCAAGGCGGTAGGAGGGCATGAAAAGCAAAATCCAGCCGGTGAGGAGGGCGGCAAGTGAGGCAAAAAATATCGCGTCGCCGATGCGCCCGCGCTGGGTGAAACCCGCCCACAGGCGCCGGGAATGTTCGGGTTGGCGGAACAGGCGCAGGGTCAGGTAGAGAAGCGCGAGAGCGGGTAGAAAAATTCCCAGCCCGAGGATAATCCGCTCGAGGGAGTATCCAAGCAGGACGGCGTTCCTGGGGTCGGAGGGGGATGCGATCAGGACCAGGAAGGTGATGAATGCGCCGGAGGTCAGGAAAAGCCCGAAGGCGGGCAGCCGTTTTGCTGGGGGAATCATGGTGAGCCTATTTATCGTCGAGGGAGGGTTTGCGTTGGAGCCAGAGCAGGAAACCAACGCCAGCCAAAATTGCGGCGAGGAATATCGTCAATGCGGAGGAGGGGTCGAGGTAGAGGGTAAAGAACGCCAGCCCGCCAATAACGACCGCCATCAGGTGAACGGCGAAGACGGCGTAACGCGGTTTGATGCCGAGCATGATGAAGCGGTGAAAGGTATGGTCGCGCCTGCCGGTTCCGATGGGTTGTTTGCGGCGCAGGCGGGAGAGCACCACAAGGGTGGTGTCGAAGATTGGGACGCTCAAGAGCATGATGGGCACGATCCACGAGGATTCGGGGTTGCGGTTCAGGGGGTTGTAGAGGATGCCGAACGAGGCGAGCAGAAAGCCGATGGTTTGCGCGCCGGAGTCGCCGAGAAAAAAACGAACTGCCACGGCATTCCAAAAATACAAGCCGATACATATGCCGAGAAGCCCCGCGGCGACAAAGGCCAGGGCGGGCTGGCTGGCAAGACTTGCCGCGCCAAGAAAAAACGCCGAGGCAATGAGTCCCAGCCCGGCAACGATGCCGTCCATGCTGTCAATCAGGTTCATGGCGTTGGTGATGCCGATCAGCCAGAAGAGGGTGAGGGTTATGTTGAGGGTTTGCGCCAATAGCGGGTGAATTACGCCGGGGTCAAGCAGGACGGAAACGAAGCGAACTTGCACTCCAAAGCCGAGCAGGATTGCAGAGGCGATCAATTGCCCGGCAAGTTTGGGTCCGGCGGAAAGCCCTGTGTGATCGTCCCATATGCCGAAGAGGAAGACGATAAAGGCGCCGAGCGAAACCGCGAGCATGTCGGTGTTGATGGAGCCGCGAAAGGCGACGATCAGGACCAGGAGGACGGCGGTCAGTAAAATTCCGCCAGCCAGGGGTGTGGGGCGGGCGTGTTGTTTGTGCGGCGCGGAGCCGGGAACGTCCATGATGCCGAGGCGTTGCGCCAGACGGGCGGCGGGGATGCCCAATACAAGGGTTAGGATCAGGCTGATGCCTGCAAAAAGGAGGGGGTTGCCCATATTTGTGTGAACTTTCGATGCGATTTGCGGCTTGTAGTTTATCAGAGTTTTCCCCCGGCACCTTGTGGACTCCAGCGTCGTGTGCAGGCAAAACATGTCAGGCACGGAGTCGAAAGCGGCGCAGAGTGACGCCGTGGCGGCATCTCCCGACTTTCGAGCAAAATCAGGAGACCCTTCGACAGACTCAGGACAAGTTTTTGCAGTCCAAACGTAATTGGCGGGAAAGAGCTTTACCACAAAGGTCACGAAGGAAAAACGCCTGTAAATTCGACGCCTTTTTCCCCTTTGTGTACTTTGTGACCTTCGTGGTGAAAATGGTTTTCCCGTTAAAAACGGTAGAACCCAAACTTTGGGCGGGTCACAAACGGCGAACCTGCCGATATACGGGCGAGAGGAAGAATTGCAGGGCGCTTTTGATGTGCAGGTAGAGGTAGCGTAACCTGCGGCGGCTGGAACGCTGCGCGTCGTGCCGGACCCAGGCGTTGGTATTCACCATGATCTTCATGCCGCGAAGCCGGGCGCGGGAGCAGAAATCCACGTCTTCGAGGTAGAGGAAGAATTTCTCGTCCAGTCCGCCGAGCTGACGGTAGGTTTCGGAGCGCATGAGCCAGAACATGCCCGCGATCCAGTCGGGGCGGGCGATGCCGTCGGCGTCTGGCAGGTAGGGTGTGAAGGTGTATCCGGGTAAACGTCGCTGAATCAACTCGAAGGGAGTCGGAAGCGGGCGGTAGGAGTCCTGCACAGTTCCGGTTTCGTCCACGATCTGGGGGGCGATCAGGTCGGCTCCGCGGTCATGCAGGCTTTTGAGCATCCGCTCGAGAAGCGGCTGCTCAAAGACAAGGTCGGGGTTTAGGATGACGAAGTATTCGCCGCGGGCGTGGGAGAAGGCGCGGTTGTGGTTTTCGGCAAACCCCAGGGGACGCTCGTTTCTCAATATGTGAAGCGACGACCAGTGCGCAGGGTCAAAGTCCGGGAGGTCGTCTTTCAGGTTGTCGGTGAGAATCAATTGGAAGCGGGAGGCGGTATCCGGCTCATGCTGAAGGATGCTTTGCAACAGGCGGGCAATCTTGTCCGCGTCGCCATGGCTGACGATGGAGAGGGTGATGAGGGGGGGCATTTGGCGCAAAATGGGTGAATTATTCCTTCTCTGTAGGGCATTATTAATCGATCCACAGAGAAGGAAAGTTCAAAGGCGGGCAAAATTTCCCCGTCATATGTCAAACGGCTATTTTTAATCACCTATTTCCGGCGGAATAATGGTGGTCTTACAAGAACTTCAACCGCGTATTTTGCTGGTTTCGCTGCTTGATAAGGATAATCCGCATAATCATATGCACTTATTATTTTGAATTTCCCGTTAATTGATATTTTTCACCTTTTGGAACCTGCATCTGATTTCATGTTTTGATGGACGAAAAACACTCACAGTTTTCGCATAATATCAGGCGAGTTTCTGCTCACAACATACAGCCAATAAATAGTGCGCCATTGAATAATACCCTGTGTGAACCACTTCATCGTTCATCGAGAAAACAAAAACGTGGTTAAAATAATTGGACATCAAGGTTTGAAACGCAGAACCATCTTTGCAATTGACGTGTCCGGCTTTACTAAGAGGCGACGCATACGGCTGAGACTGTAGGGATGGCATTCCGAATATCAAAACCCCATGTGGTTTCAGAGACGCAACAATATTGGAGATAAAGCGGTGCTCATCACTTGGCTGGATATGCTCAAGCACATCCAGTGCATACGCCGCATCATAGGGCTGTCCAGGTATAGGCCCATCCAACACGTTATGAACCATGGTTTCCACGGGCCACCGCGGGTTCATCCGTTCTCGCACATCCTCAATAAAAACCGGGTCAAAATCTAGGGCGGTAAGACTTTCAACTTCCTGTTGGACTATTCGTGTCGCAAAAGCATCACCGCATCCAACTTCCACGACCCGTTTTTTTCCGCTCAACATCTTGGCAACGAATTTATATCTTGCCAGAACAAACGCCATACGTTTAGGGTCGTCATGCCAACATTGATTCGACATAATTCCCAAGTTGGCAAGCCCGAATTTTTCTTTTACCTCGAGCTCATATTGGTATTGTGGTTCACGAGTTTTTTTTTCCATGTTTATAATCCGTTTTGACGCATTAATTTTGTGATTGTATCTGACAATCTCTGCTCATCGGGGTAATACTGGCTTTCCAGGCTCATGCTCATGGGTGTATGACTATCCGGCAGAGTAACACGAATCGGGTTGGCTTTCAAGACGCTTCCAACTTGTTCAACAACACCAGCGACAACCTCCGCTGAGAATCCTGAAAAATTCCATCCTGGGTCAACAACCACCAACCTGCCCGTTTTTGCCACTGACTCACACACCAATGCATTGTCGAACGGTGACAAAGTTCGCGGGTCAATAACTTCTACATCAATACCATTTTTTAACAAGTCAAATGCCGCTCTCATCGCCAATGGGACAAAAGTTCCAATGGCAACAAGGGTAACGTCCTTGCCGGATTTCATAATCTTACCCTCGCCAAATCTAACACGATAGGGAATTTCCGGCACTTCGTCTTTCATCGAAAACAGCGATCTTCCTTCAATAATAAATGTCGGGTTTTCTCCCAAAATGCTTTCCAACAATAAACCTTTGGCGTCAAAGGCTGTGGACGGCATCGCAACTCTCAACCCAGGGATATGGGCGAAGAATGCATGAAAGCTCTTGGAATGCTGGGGACCCTGTCCCCAGCCTTTGCCGGTTATCGCGCGAATCGTAAGAGGCATTCGCGACTCTCCGTTTGACTTAAAATACCAGAGAGATATCCAATTAACTATTGCATCCATTGAATAAAGCATAAAGTCCAGCCGTTGATGTACAACAACGGGGCGCAAACCGGCGAGCGCAGCTCCGCCTGCCGCTGAAGTCATCATCGCTTCTGCGACCGGCATGTCAAGCACCCTGTTTTTTCCATATTTTTCAACCAGTCCGGTTGTGGTCCCAAAGATGCCGGATTTATAATCTACGAGTTGACCCATCACGATTACATCATCGCATAAACCCATTGCTTGATCAAGAGCTTCCTGGATGGCCTGGGCATATGTAATCTCGCGGGTAGTGGCAGTCTGAGTTTGCATCAAATTTCCTTTCTTGATTAGATCGATTTCTAATAGGGACCAGGGATATGGTCCTTTTGATCCTGATTGAAATTTCCACTCGCAAACTCTTTTAGCAGGGAATCCGCGAGCGGGGTTTCTGGATGGTAATTAAGCATCTGCCAATCCGATGTGGCGGGAAACGCGCTCTCCTTGGCAAACTTAAAAGCATCGTCAATTTCTGTTTTGATATCGTGTTCGAAACCAGGTCGTAAACGCGCTATCATATCAGCGCCAAGCTTTTCTTCAATCAGTACGATTGGATCATTCGCCTTCCAAAACGCCATTTCCTCCGCAGATCGATATCCAATATAAGAGTCGTCTTCCGGCCCAACGTGGCTATTATTTCTATATGTGAAAACTTCAATAAAAACCGGTCCTCCACCGGATCTTATTTCCTCCAAAGCGTTAGATATTGACATATACACGCTCAGAATATCATTACCAAAAACGCTATGATTCTTCCCTCCAAACGCGCCCACTTTCTGCGCAATATTTTCAACTGCCATTCGCTTGCTCATCGGGGAATAGGTTGCATAATAATTATTTTCACAAATCAACAGCAATGGTAGAGAATGAAGCGCGGCAAAATTCACGGTCTCCCAAAAGACTCCTTCATCAGTGGCACCTTCGCCAAATCCAGCAATGGCTGCATATGGAAGTTTTTTATATTTAAGCGCAAACGCGGTTCCTACAGATATCGAGGTCGCGCCAGAAAGAATCGCGCCGCTATAGAAATGTTTATCTGAGTAAGAGATGTCTTGTGATCCAGCTTTTCCGCCATTGGCGCCAGTCTCCCGCCCATATAGTTCAGAAAACAGGGCACGAAGGGGGGCGTTCTTGCCGAGATAATAACCGTGGGAGCGATGATGGCTAAAGATATAGTCTTCATCTTTCACGAGGAAGCTGAGCGCGGCAGATACAGCCTCCTGCCCCAGGCAAAAATGAACCGGGCAGCGGATTTCATCCGCAGGATGATATTCAGAAATCAGCGCTTCTTCAATCATACGGACTCGCAGCATAGCTTTATAAAGCGCAATCGCTGTGTCTTCAGGAACTGACCCAAGCGGGATGGTATTAATACCCGCTTTCATATTGATGCTTGAAAAATTTTGCATTACGAGATTCTCCTTTTTGCTAATTCCACTTGATGAAAATCCTTTAATTTCGAACCAAACAATTACCAGATAAACAATCAATCGCAAAACTTGCGGACAGACCAAACCTACGCGCAAACCTGGTTTATAAATCAATCTTCGATCATCTTGACGGACTCAATCACCGAATCCCAATAATTCAATAAAAAATCTAGCTTAAGATATTCAGGGCCATTGCTCCTTCCAATGAATACAAGTTTCTGACCTTCCATGCATGATATTTTCTGTTTTTCATCATACAGGTCCCAGTATAAATGCAGCCAGTATTTGTATTCATCAGCAGTGTCGAGAATTGTATCAATATAACGCAAATTACCGCAATGATAAAGAGTTTCTTCGAAGAATTCCCTTCTTGCACACTCAATAGTGCTCTCATTTGGGTTACAATGCCCCCCTGGAATCACCCACCAGCCAGGACGGCGAATCCCTGGTTTTTCATCGCGCAATTGCAGGAGCAATGAGCCGTCTTTCTTGACGAGAAACACCGCCGAAACTGAGTCCAAAGCCTTAGATAAACCTTTCATTCAGTTATTGTCCAAAAGTAATCACCAGTATATCCAGCGGATTGGAACATTTTTAACCAACCTGAAGGTTCATAATGCGTCCGGGCAGTCAACATCCATCGAAGAAACAAGTCCCTTTCTTCCGGTGTTCTGTAGGAATCCACCTGAATATATCCCCCAGCAGGCGCAACCCGCTGAAGTTCACAGATGGCTCGAAAACACAGGTCTTTATCTAAATTATGAATGGTATTAACTGAAATGGCAGCCCGAAAAAAATTAGAGGGGAAAGGAAGGAATGCCGCATTTGCAACAGCAAGTTTTCCCGAAGTTTCCATCTCTGCATGGGAGACGGCATAATAGGATATATCGACCCCAATCACAACCAACCCCGGGCAAACTGTCATCAAATCTTTGACCAGAAATCCCTTAGCGCAGCCAATGTCGAGTACGCGGTCTCCTGGCTTCAATTTCCAATGATTGCAGAAATCTTGTGCAATCGGCATCCAACGCCCATCATATCGATATCCGCCATATCCCTGGGTTCGATCCCCATCAAAGTATTCCCTGCCAAACTTCATCGCCACTAACCGTTGCTCTTCTTGAGCGGCATGGCGGGAATCAACATCCCTTTTTGAGCGCGGATAACTTCGAAGCAGGTTAATTTCCACCATGTTTACTTACTGGAAAAATCCATTCGCTATCATTGACTTGAGCCCATCGTCTAATGATGTGAACCAAAAATTTGGAAACGCCTTATAAATTTCGGTTGGATCAAAGTTTATATGGGTAATTGGATTCTGGCGTCGCGAGGTTTGGATATCAATCTCGTTATCAACTAAAGCGGATATCTTACCTGCTAAGTCCATGAAAGAAATGGAAGCCCCAGATGTCAGATTAAGGACACCTTCGGTCTTTTTCGCCAAGCATAGCCCTATCAAATTTACCACATCGCCTACGTAAATATGGCACCGCCTTTCCTCACCCTTGCCAAATAGCGATATTTTCCGTTCCTGTAAGGCGGACCGAAGGAAACGATTAGGCCCATAACCGTTATGGGTATCTCCAACGCCATACATAGCATTAGAACGCAAAACCACCAGGGGTATTTCCCTTTGTTTAGCTACAGGTCTTAACATTTCTTCACGAATAAGATGCCCAAATCCGTATAAGCTATCCGGAAGACACGGGGAGGTCTCCCTCAGAAGTCTGTTTTCCGCGCCATACACTGCATCCGTGCTCAAGTACACAATATATGAACACCGCCCATTCTCCAAAAACTGGCAGAAATGATTCATCATCGCAATGTTTTTCAACATGGCGCCGCGATCTTTACCTTTATCTGGCGTCAACGCTGAAGTAAAAATGACCGAGTCTTCGGGTTTGATCACTTCAAGAAATTTTTCCACTGAAGTCGGGGCTGTAAGATCAACTTCAGGCAGGTCGATTGGCAGATATTCAATCTGCTGGGAATTAAGATGATCTATCAATTTTCTTCCCAGAAATCCATATGCGCCAATCAAAACTACCCGGGAAGGTTTGACAGGGTTATTATTAAGATGTGAAGCCATTTGTAAACTCCATTGGGCGTCCAAGTGTAAGGTAGTTGAGACCTGCTTTTTTACACTGTTGGGCATTTAAGGTCTTGTAAGGGTCAATAATCAGATCTCCATCCAGATTATTCTTGATTTCAACGGGGTCAATTGACTTAAATTCGCTCCATGGTGTCATGATCACCAAAACCTTGGACCCCTTACAAGCCTCAAGCGGAGTTAAGACCTGAGTAACATGCGGAAAGGCGGATGATTCAAGCATTGCCTGAGGATCATAAGCTTTCACAAATATACCCATGAGATTTTTTAGGAGTACCAGTGAAGGTGAATTTTTTATTGATTTTGTGTCTGCCTTATAAGTTAAACCCCATACCGCCAGCTGCGGATCCTGATATTTACTTAGAATGGTTTCATGCAACTTTCGAAACACCCAATCTTTTCGATAGGCGCTGTTGGAAACCCACGAATCGACAACCCCCGAATCTGTCCCGAATTCATTAGAGAGTCTTATGATTGTTACCAAATCTCGTTCGAGATTTCCGCCAGCAATGCCCAAGCCCGGCTCTAAATATGCAAAATCACCGATCCGTTTATCCAATCGAAGAGCTGGAACTATTTCCGCCCAGTCTGCCCCAACATTCTCGCAAATTTCTGCGAGGGTATTTGCAGCGCTTACAGATGCGACCAAACAGCAATTTATCGATATCTTTGCAAGTTCCGCGCTTTCATATCGCATGGCCAATATTGGACATTGAAAGCTCTCCAGAAAGTGTAGATAGGTATCTGGAAGCGATTCAGAAGGATCATAGCAGCCAACAATATATCGCTCGGGATGCAGAGCTCGTTCCACTGCCCGCCCAAAAATGAGCGTTTCGACCTGATAATACAAACGGGCATTTTTTTTCTGAAGTTCGTCTTTCAGCCTGTGATACAAACGTCTCGAAAACCCAGGAGGCACCTGACTCAATATGACCAAAGTCGTATCGTGCGATATGACTTTCAAAACAGCATCAATCAAAGATTCCAGCACCGAAAGGTCACTATGGTTACTTTCGTCCGTTTTGATATCTATTGAGAAAATTATCAGCCTGCATTGATGTAGCTGCGAAATATCAGCGGTAAACCGAATATTTGCATTATGTTTTGCCAACAACTCATCCAATTGAGGCTCATAGATTGGCAGCTTTCCTTCCGTTAGCTCCCCACAAAGCAAGGCATTTGGGTCAAATCCAATCACTTTAAATCCTTTGCTTGCGCCGGAAACACTGGTGATAATCCCCAGGTGAGATAAACCTACAAAACCTATCATAATCTATTAACTCCGATATCGAGATAATTCTGGCAGAACCCTTTGAGATAGGGTTGCCCCAGAATAGAATCAGGGATTAAATAATATCCAAATCGGGGCGGTTTTTTCTTAATTGATCAACCAATCCCAGTAATACAGTATTTACCCAAATATCATTCTGAAGGTTTGTTTCCCCTTTCTCGCAAATTTGTTTAAAATATTGATATTCCAACGCCCAAGTTGGATCAGATTCCTCCAACGTCACCGAATGAGTATCTGGCTTCCCGCTGGGAAGCACCCTCTTTCTGACGCTGTATACACTGGGTCCCCATTTACAAAGGCTTTGGATATGAGCAGAGCCGTACTCAGCATAAACATCTGCCATAAAGTTATTTCGCCACGACAATAAAGTGCCCTCAAGAGAAAACATCGGATATCCGCCCGCGCTGCCAAAAATAAAATGGTCAAAAGATCGATTTTCAAAACAATTGAAACTCCAGGGGACAAAATGCGTATCCTCCACATTAAACAGAAACCGCAACATGTCCAACATATGGGAAGCCAAATCAGGTAAAACACCTGTCCCACGGTCGCGCCAATCTGAGTTTCTAACGTCGCGCGCTGTCCCATTTCCGTAAAACAAACGAACCATGTAAACCTTTCCCAAATCCCCCGTATCGAGTAGATTTTTCAGATTTACAATGTGAGGTTCAAATCGGTGGTTATATGCCGTATAGCATGTTGTGTGATTGGAGCGTGAAAGATTAAGTAGAACCTGCAACTCTGTATTGTCCCGCGCAAGAAGCGGTTTTTCGACCAGCACATGCTTTTGATTCTCAAGTAAATACCGAAGAATTTCGATTTTGGGTTGATCTGGCGTGCAGACAAAAGCGCCTTCGTACAAGTTTAATGGAACCTCGCGAATATCGCGATAATCCGCTTCGGGCTTAATGGGATCAACAGTTGCGACGACATCCCTGCCAGCAACAGCTTTTCTTTTATTTCCCTGGATACCCAAACCCACAACTACCATTCTCATAGGTACTTGACTCTCTTTTCCAGTATATCAATTCGTTTGAGGACATCGCCCGGGGATACTGGGGTATTTCCATACGATTCGCAGGCAACCGAGGCAGCCAGCGAGCCTAAAATTGAGGCAATAACTATTGATTTCGTGGTTAACAATGCCAGGGTTGCATATGCCAAGAGGGCGTCTCCGGCGCCAACTGGATCAACAAGTTTTTCGACAAAACTATCCACAGTAAAAAACGCTCTTGGATCTTCAGTGGAAACTGACCGATAAGAAATAATTCCCCTTTCTCCCAGCTTCATTATTAGATATTTGCAGTTGGCTTTTTGGTATAACTTCAATGCCAAAGGGCGGACCACAGAGTCTTGATCCCCAAGCGCGAAGCGCGTTTCGCGTTCGTTTGGGGTGATTAAATCAAACCCTTGAAATTCTGTAATGTTTCCCCAACGACTTGCCACCTGGCTATCCGCGACTCGAAAAGTCTCATTGGGAATGCTTTCGAGCATGGTTGGAATCGTCTGGTGACTGAATACCCCATGTCGGAAATCACTAAAGACTATTGCATCTTCGTTTGTTTTTGATATTGATGCCGCAAATTCGTCCAGTGTCTTATCAATGATAGGATTGTTCTGCACACGGTCAACTTTAAGGAGGTTGTAGCCATTGGAAAAATAGCTATGCTTCTGTGTAGTTGGCCGGTTTTTGTCCACAATACAATTGCATTCAACGCCTGATTTTTCCAGGTCTCTTAAAACAAAATCCTTTAAGTCGTCATCGCCCATCAGGGTCGTAAATCTCACCCGCGCGCCGGCTGACTTCAAATGCTTAGAAACTACGGCTGCGCCGCCGACAAAATCAACCTGTTTTTCAAATTTGATACTTATTGTTGGAGTTTTTGTCATTCCCCCAATCATGGTGCCGTAAGTATACGAATCGACAATTGTGTCTCCCACAACGTGGACGCTGCACCCCTGCAACATTTCTACCGAAGAGCGGAGGATATTAAAATCGATTTCTTCTGCAACCATCAAGGTTGCAAGCTTATCTGATGTAATATTAGGCGGGTTAGACTCAATAAATGATGAGGAAGAATAAACAACATCCCCCGGTGTGAATATGATCTCCCCGCCATAGGCTGCCAAAACTTCCACTTCCTCGGCGGTTTTAGGATGTAATGATCCTGCCACATATTCATATCCTTTAGCAAAGTAATCTGGCTGGATAAACTTAATATTATCCAAAGGAGTTGGATTTTGATCGATGATTACAAAATCAACAAACTCCAATGAAGCGAGGTTCATTGCCCTAAGATACTCGGGAACATAAGGGCGATAATTTGCCTTGCTCACATGAGCATCACTAGTCAAACTTGCCACAAGGAAGTCGGCCTTGCTTTTTGCAAATGCCAGGTGCCGTATATGACCCGGATGAACAATATCGAAGGTTCCATGGCACATAATAACTTTTTTCTGACGAGGGCGGTTTCCGATTATCTGCACAAGTTCATCACGGGATTTCAGTTTATTCTTAACTAATTCAGAGTACATTATTTCATTCAATCCGGACATATCAAGCCTCCTATTTTACATTTTCGCTTATTTTTTTGGCGAGGCTGGCCTGCGCTGGTCCGAGAGCATCATAAACCATGTTTCAGTTGCCTTCCCAATAGAAGTGGGATCCCAAAGCGGGGCACTTCTCCAATAATCAATATTTTGAAGCATGGTACGCACCCCCGTTTCAAAAGTTACCTCGGGGCGCCAATTGAGGTGCGCTGTAATTTTTGAGATATCAGCCCATGTACAATCGGGTTCGCCGGGACGTTTGGGGACATACACGATTTCTTCCGTGCCGAGCAATTCCACAAGTCGATTGACAGACTCGGGGCTGCCAGCCCCAAGATTATAAACCTCAGCATCCCTGTTTGACTCGGCTGCCGCCAGATAAGCTTTCACAACATCGGTAACGAAGACAAAATCACGCGTCTGGGAGCCGTCGCCAACGATGGTAAATGGTTTTCCGGCTAACTTTTGCGCGAGAAAAACCCCAAACACCGCGCCATATGCGCCACTGGTCCGCGAGCGGGGACCATAAACATTGAACATGCGAATCGAAATGACCGGCAAATGATAAACTTTGCCCCAATGGAATGCAGCCTGCTCTCCAAGATATTTGCTGAGGGCGTATGGATATTGCGGGTCGATCAAAGAACTTTCTTGAGTCGGCAATTCGGTCGCCAACCCGTAACAAGAAGAAGATGCGGCGTAGATGAATTTTGACACGCCTGCATGGCGGGAAGCCTCTAAAACCCGAACCGTGCCCATTACGTTTGTTGACAAATAATCAACAGGCCGTTCGATGGACGGCACGATGTCTCCCATCCCGGCAAAATGGAACACATAGGAAGCGCCTGCAAACAGGGGGTCACCCTGTTCAATATCGCGAATATCGCCAACGACAAAATTCAAGTTTGGGTGAGACCGGCAATGAGCCAGATTTGCCTCCCGGCCGCTGGAAAGATTATCTATACCATGGACCCTGAACCCCCTTTCGAGCAACAGGTCAACCATATGACTGCCAATAAAACCGGCTGCCCCTGTAACTACTGCAATCTTCTCGCCCATCTTATTCCACGCCCTTGCTCTTGAGCACTTTCACATTAAAATATTTTTCATCATCAAGGCTATGGGGCAATTTTCCCGATTTAAATGCTCTGCAAAGGTCTCTCGCCGCGTCTTCAATTGTCCGGACAGGACGATAGCCGAGAACTCGGGCGATCTTTTCAGAAGATATGTGATATGAACGCAGGTCATTCGACGGGGATGTGTCAATTTCAATGGGAGCCAATTCCGGGTATTCACTCTCGACGACCGTTTTGACCATGCCCGCAATTTCAGCAATGGTGTGGTTCTGATACCCGGCATTGAATATTTCACCAGCAACTTTTTCGGACGGGTAGTCCAGCATTTTGACATATAAATCAGCCACGTCGTCAATGTGAATGTTGGGGCGTTTCTGGGTTCCGCCAAAGACTGTAATCCGGCGTTTGTTGATCGCCAGGTTGGTAAGAATATTGACTGAAAGATCAAGCCGCATTCTGGGCGAATACCCGCAGACCGTGGCGGGACGGACAATGACCGTTGTAAATTCAGGGGATTGGTATTTCAACAAAAGCGGCTCGCACATTCCCTTGAATTTGTTGTAATCAGTCAATGGAACAAGGGGGTGCTCTTCGGTTACATTCGGCTCATCGCTCACACCGTATACGGAACTGGTCGAAACATAAAGAAACCGCGAAACCCCGGCGGCTTTGCTGGCTTCGACCATGGGTTCAAAGCAATCGTAATTTATCGATTTACTCAATCCCGAATCAAGCTCAAAACTCGGGTCGTTCGAGATACATGCCAGATGGATGACCGTATCCACCCCGGTTAGAAAGGAGGCAAAATACTTCGTGTCGCGGATATCTCCCTTGATGGACGTAAACCTGGGATGCTTGGGCAGTCCTTCATCGCCATACAACATCAGATCATATCCAATCACTTCATGCCCCGCCTCCAACAACTTTGGGACCAGAACACAACCGACGTAACCCGCCGCTCCTGTAACCAATACTTTATGCATATTTTTTTCCTCTCAATTATTATTTAATTATTTCCCTGCCATTCGCTACCAAGCAGGCTTACCGGTTTTGGGCTCTACCGTTTTTAACGGGAAAACCATTTTTGAACACAAAGTACACGAAGGTCACGAAGGAAAAACCCTAAAAGATCGCTCGCTTTTTCCCCCTTTGTGTCCGTAGTGTCCTTCGTGTTTAATCTCTTTCCCGTTGATTACGGGAGAGCCCGGTTTTGCTATCCGTTGGCTTCCACAGGATATCGTCGCCTGTAGGAAGATTCGGGTTTCAGGCGATCTTTAACTTGAATCTCCCAGAATAACTTAGAGATCAGGTTTAATACTCTCAGGAAATTTCTGAACACGAACGCGCTGGAATTACCCTGGGTGCGATCACGATTATGCAGCCCGACTTCGACAAAACCAAAACCCGCCTTGATCAGGCGGATATTGATTTCAGCCATGAATGCAAAACCATTTGTGGTCATCGGCGTCTGGTTAAGCAAATCTCTACGGTGAATACAGGGTCCATTAAAATATTTGATTCGCATGCCGAAAATCAAATTCATTAATAAGGTGAATACTCTCGAGATCAACCGGCGGAAATACCCGCGCGATTCGCTTAGGATATAAACGAGAACCACATCGGCCTGCCCAACAGCATCGAACATACGGGTCAGGGTCTCTTCTGGAACACTGTTCTTTCCGGGGAGCCAGCCTACGTATTCCATTTTTGCCAATTTCACCCCTTCGCGATATGAATGCCCCAACCCCATGGTTTGCGGGTTATGAATGGCGCGGATGTACTTATGATCGCGCGCCAACTGGTCTGCAATCGCAGCGGTTTGATCCTGACTACCGTCGTCAAATATCAGTATCTCAAAGTCTGAGATATCCTGCGCGCCTGCAATCACGGATGTGATGGTATTTATTGTTTTTTCCAGATCGCCTTGTTCGTTCAGACAGGGCACAATGATCGACAAAGTTTTGTTTTGTAAATTTGATTTCATTCTGATGATAGAACTCCGCCAGGTAATTTCAACCGGAAGTAACCGCAGTATTTTACCTGACTTTGAAGGAGCCCGCAAACGGCTATTCGGACTCTTTAACTCGTTTTTCTCACAACGTTTGCGGCGGGCCGGCTGCGAGAGGGGCGTTGGGGGAAAATTGGACAAGTACCGCTTCGACGGCATCGAGGCGGTACTTGTGATGGAGAGCGAAATACCAAGTCTAATCTCAGGACTACGGTCTTTGCAGGTACCATTCCTCAAGGGCATTCAGACCCTTTGCCCATACAAATTGCCGCGAGAATGAAGCATCATACAGCGCCTGAATTTGATCTTCAATGTGCTGCGAAACGGGATATATGCCTTCTCCGCGCCAGGTAAGAATGATGAAGTCCTGCCTTTGGGTGTAAACGTCGAAATATTTCCCAAGGTTTTCCGGTTGGAGCGCCACGCTATAGCCTAGGTTGACATACCACGTGTCTCCCCGGCGAATGTAAAAGTAATCAATGCCGAGGTCGCGGTACATTGGATAGACCGTTTCCGGGTCGCCAAACATCAGGGTCTCATAATAAGGGGCGGTGTTGGTGACTGCTTCGTAGTGATGCACGAGCTTATCACGCGGGAGCAGGGGCGAAAACAGGCAGGGTTCGACCGCCGCGAAGCCATTCAGGTTAAGGACCTGCGCCGCGCCGGGCACCGCCTCCTGGATGGCAAGGCAATGGAAGACATCCGACCGGTCGCCGGAGCCGGGACCATAGGAAACCACCCTGCCATAAGCTGGAATGGCGCCTTGTGAGCCTGTGAGAAAACGCCCGCCGCCGGCTACTTTATCGAACCCGAAGAGGGACTGAAATTGAAAAAAAGCCAGGGCAAGACATCCCAGATAGGCGATGCTCAATACAGCCGCGCGCCATGGGAAAATCGAAATGAGGAGAAAAAAGAAAAGCAGGAGCACTAAGAACTCAGCCCCGACAAGCACACCTGCATACAAAACCGATTTCCGATTTTCAAAAAGCGAGGGGGCGAGCACGACAATACTGTCGTTCTTTGAATTCGAGTACAGGTTTTTGACGACCGGCGTCATCTCGTCATATTCGATATGCACTACGCGGGCGTCTGGCCCGCTTTCGAACAGGATTTCCACCTTCGCATTCCAGCCGGCGCGGAAGGAATAGATCAGCATGTCGGCGCCGTCACTTTGAAGGTAATTCCCTCCGCGCCGCCAGTCGCCTGAATTTTCGAGCGATTGGATCGGGATATTTTTTCCGTTAACTTTCAGGCTTTTCAGGCGGACGATCTGCGGGTCTGAAAGGGGAGCGCTTTCATCCAAAGTATATATCTTGACGGTGTGGGGAACGGGTACAACGCGGGATAATGGGCTGGCAGGAAGACGCATGGAAAAATAGAACAACCCCGCCACCAGGGAGAACACGAGGATGATCTGACGATTTTCGACAGGGATGGATGAAATATTCGAAAGGATGCCGCGCATTGAAAAAAAACACGCAAAACTCCCCAGCAGGAAAGCGGGCAGGATGAATATCCATCGGGTTGCGGGAGGGCGGTACCAAAAACCGGGCCAAAAGTTTGCCATGATCAATACCCATGCCAGCCCAAACAAACCTGAAACCCCGTAAACCAGCAACGGTGTATTAAGAGGGACGCTCAATACTTTCGCCCGCCATTCTTCTACCTGAAGGCTCAATGATCGAAAAAAAGAGCCGGCAGAATGCAGAAAAAAGACCACCAGTGAAAAAAAGACGAGGATCGGGATGACATCCAAAAAGATCAACATGCGTTGCAGGCTGGCTTGTTTGATGACTGAAGTAAGCAGTACCTTAAGGATGTAAAGCGCAATAAAAACCAGCCAGTAAGATAAAACTGGGCGCAGGGAGGGTTGACTTGAATCCTTAAAAAGCCTGAGAATCAGCCAGATGCCGCCCCCTATCATCAAGAGTGAGTAAGCCTGAAAGACTATTGATATTGATCCATCATCCACTCGTAAGATGCTCGCCGGGTAGGCAAACAAAGAGAGCGCTCCATCCGCCAAGGCTTGCAGGGTGTCGCCTGGGCTTGGAAGGGCAGCGGACTGGCTGAGGGAAGCATCGAGGTAAAATATCAAGGCTTTGCTGGACCATGGCGCAAAACGTTCCTCCAAGATAAGAGGTTGAAAGACAGCGGCGGGTTGAAGTTCTGGGACGCCGACATAAGCCCAATTCAAGCCGAGGGATACAGCCGCAGATAAGCCGCCGTAAACCAGCAAAATCAATGGGTGGCGAAGGGAGGCGGTTCTTCTCATCATCATGAGGGCAACCAGTACCACAGCGAAAATCCACCCGACAAAGGCGTAAAAAATCCCCCCGAGGATCGGGAAAGCCAATACGACCGGAAGCATGGCATGGAAGATCCAGCGCTGCGCGCCTGCCGGTAATATGATGAAGTAACAGGCGGACCAGGCAAGGAACAGGAAGAATGCCCCGGTCTGCAGGTGGAAGCGAGCCGGTTCCATATCCAACAGGTTGGAAGTCAGGACCAATACCATGACAAGGTCGGGAAAAATCTGGAAATATGGAAAGGCGCCATGTTGATGGAAGGGAGAGACGATCAGACGCATGACCTGCCTGGCAAGCATGGCAATGCCGACCAGAAAGATGACCCCGACGATCTGGATGGTAAATTGATTGGTGAAGGCGGTGAAAAAGAGTAGGACGCCCTGACCGCGGCCTGATAGATAGTCATACAGAATGGGATGCCCCGGATCCATCCAGGTGCCATGAAGCAGGCGGGTCTCGGCAAAATAGGCAAAATATTGATGCAAGCCGCCATCCTTGAAAAGTTCTAACAAGATTCCTTTGGCAAGCAAGATCGAGGCAATAACCGTAACCAGAACGATGCGCAGGATGATTGACCCAAATCTGAAAACTCCTGAATCGTTTTTGGCGCTGATCCAATCCCAAAGGTCGACCGCAGCCAACCCGGATCCGGGCTGAAGAAAATAGAAGTAAATGACAATGACAAATATTGGGAAGCAAACCCAAAAATATAGCAGGTTCAACAAGCCGAGAATAAACCCAATGACCGTTAAGAATCCGCAACCGACGAAGAAGGAAATAAGCCCAAGATCATCCCTCTTAGCGGATGAAGGTCTTCGTTGGCAATCGGGATATATAGCCCGCCAGGGCAAGAATAAAAATAACAAAATAGGGCGTCAGCAATAAAACGCAGATGTTGTATAAAAAAACGCGGGGGCCGCCATAAACAAAAATGTCAATAATAGGGGGCGGGAAGTATTGAACAATGGTTACAGCCAATATGGCTGGCAGGAGCAGGATGGCGCCTGCAGAAAATAATTTGCTGTGCCTGATCGGTAATTGAAAAATTTCATAATAGCACTCAACAATGAACATCGCGAAAGAATTGATAGCTTTTCTGAAGGCTCAACTTCTACGCCGATATTTCCCCCAACGAAGAACTAAACAGGAAGACCATGGAGCAATCTCTAAGCCAAACATCAGCTGTACAGATTACATTTCCATAAACAAATTTATCAAATTGTATCAACAGGTATACTTCCTTTGCGGTTTTGTACATTCTGTAATTTACGAAGTAGTATTGGTAGTATGATACCACTCAGGCACGTCAAAAATGATAACACCGATGCTATAAGCAAAAATGGAAAACCGCGGGGTGAGTAGTAAAACGTTAAAATCTTGTCGTCAGGTTCAATCACAACCCCACGTAGAACGCCATTTACTATGAATATTTTACGGGGTTTTCCATCGATTTCAGCCTTCCAGCCCGGATAGTACGCATCAGCCAGTACTGCCAAACCTTCGTCGGGTGAGTTCAATATAATTTCAATTCGGGTGCTTCCAAAATGGGTAATGGTGAGTCTATTAACCTGTCCAATTGAACGCTTGGTGATCCCGGATGGTAATTCATAGGGAAATGCCTCGATCACAGCCTGACTTCTAGGATCAACCTTGGAGTCCCCCAGCAAAGACAAGGCTTTGTCAAAATCTTTTACGGGCCGCACTGAGTTAATCATATATGCCCGAGGCATTGCCAATAAATCACGGTAAATGGTTACATTTGAATCACTATAGACGGGTTTGATTGTTGGGTCAGTTATCTTCGATAGTGGCCCGGTTGGCGAATCAACCAGGTATTCAACTGCAAAAGCATTGTAAATCGATCTGTGGGCAAAATAATCATCCCAAGATGGATAAGCTGCGTCCGGAGTGATGCGGGCCAAGCGTTCGGTGTAGTGTAGTCCAATTCTTTCATCGAAAGCAGATTGAAAATAATTTTAGCAGTTCTGTCGACTTGCAAAGGATTTAGGCTGGTTAGCTCACTGAGTCCGAATGCATTACCTACATTAGGAATCATTATCCCCTGAGACGATAAAATGCGCGGATTGCCTTCTTCTACACCAGCAACAGATTGTAAAAAAACAATGTGCTTTGGTGGTATTGCATAAGGATCCTCAACAGGTGCAAGACGATAATCTGCCTGTACCAGGATGGAAATAAAGCTGATTACTGCTATTACCATTAAAGCGGCTGCAATAAATATTCGGCGCCACATCATGGCTATCGCCGCAAAGCAGACAATGGCGAGTATCATAAGGCGCAGCAATTCGTCGTTAATACCAAAGCCAAGCCGTACAAAAAAAATCAATTCCCCGGCCGCGACGACAGCAGTAGACCATGCCAATCCCATTTGCTCTGTTTTACGCCTGGCTGAAATCAATACAACCGTGACCCACGTTATCATCACAAGCGCTGAAGGTAGGATGCCCAATGCAAGCGAGCCACGGAAGTAAGTGGAATCAACCAAGGCAGATGAGAGAGCATTTTTAAAAATCGGCCAGGTTACGCCTGCCGTTATCGCCCCAAAGATAAACAAGAACACTGGAGGGATTATCAACCATCGAAGCGATGATGAACGCAAATTCTCTGCCCCCATGCGCAAAGACAGGCAACACATAACGATAAAACCGGCACAATGTGGCGGGGGAAAATTTATCCGGTCAAGCCCCGGCACGTTCCACAATGAATATCCGAATCTACCGCTAATAATGATCAAAAAACTAAACACCAAAATGGTAATGATCGGAAATAATAAGAGGGGCCGCTTTGCTTTTTGGTCAGGCAACATAAAAGCGGTCAATCCGTGAATGGAAAGAAGGAGTCCGCTTGTACCCATGACCAAGGGAAATCCCTCCCAATTTATCTGTGCTGAAATAAATGTCCATCCCAAGGCGACCTAATCTGCCCAAACAGGAAGGGCCAAATTGATATGGTGAAATTTAAAAAATTTGTGCCACCCAATCCATATGATCCTGGCGAATGAATGGAATAAGTTTGCCCAAGCGCTTCAAAAAACAACCATAACTGGGGAGCGGCAATTAACAGCCCCAACCCAACTCCCATCAAACCAAGCAAGGGTACTTTTATAGGAGTTTGAGTCCTTGCCTGAAACCAGCACCATCCGAAAAGAATGGATGCACTGAGGGATGATAAGGCCGAAATTTGCGGCTGACCACTGAGCCACAAAAAGCCAAAAGCAAGCGCGAACTGACCCACTTGCCTTACAACATGCATGCGCTCGTCGAAAAGATAGACCACAGAAAGGAAAAGCCAGGGAATTATCATTACCCCATTTATGAATCCAGGAATGGTATTAAGCCACAGAAGTAACCTGAATAGGCATAAAACAACCCGCCTATCAGAATGGATGGCGCCGTTGAGCAAAAACGCCGCACCAGCAACATTGATCCAATCCCAGCAAAAAGTAATTTCGCAACAAGTAGAATATTCCACAAATACGGATTACCGAAGATTTCAATCCATTCAAGTGGCAAAAAAAACTGGTTTTCATACTGTGGGGCAAATGGAAGCCCAAGAGACGCATAGGGATTCCACAAAGGAAGTTCGCCAAGTTCGAGAAAGTGGCGGGTCACCTTCCGCCAAGGCCAATCAACATGAGGGAAGGAAAAATTATCAACAGCGGTCAAATTCGCTGGCATATTCAAGTTGCCCATGGGACCATTATCAGTATAAAGACCATATGGCAAGGGCCAGAAAGACAGCCCCATGATGGTTGGCAATAAATGAGTGATACTGACTATAAAGAGAA
Organism: Candidatus Villigracilis adiacens; assembly: GCA_016703605.1. Classification (GTDB taxonomy): domain Bacteria; phylum Chloroflexota; class Anaerolineae; order Anaerolineales; family Villigracilaceae; genus Villigracilis; species Villigracilis adiacens. The sequence goes on from JADJBU010000022.1 coordinate 790,456, forward strand.
GTATTATTACTGCAATCCCAAAGTTGGAGCGTGCGGCAATATTTCTTTTAGCCATTGATATTGAATAATTAAGGTGCCGTGATTTTTCTTTAGCTGAAGTGATATATCCATTATCTTTTCACTAAACCCAAGCAGAACTCCCCAGGCTCTACATACCAAACCAACATAGTAAAGCCACCGTGATTGCAGAAAATAGCGATCACCAGCCTGTTTCACCACCCCAATATCCTGTAAACGCTGTAACCGTACCCCAACGGAATTCGAGGGATTATAGCGGTCAATCACCTCATTGATCGTTTGCCCTTGTGCGTCAATTTCCCGCAAGAGGCGAACACGAATGGATGTTTCTGTCATGTTGAACAAATGAAAATAAACGTGTCCGATGGCGTTATATGTCAAAATACAATACACCGCTCCCCAGAGTTGACCGGCTAAATCCAGGTATCGTAAAACGAGAAACCATTCGAGCAGCCCCAGCGGCAAATTACCCAGAAGGATACAAACAAGCGCCAATTTTTGCGCAGATACCGGCTGATTAAAATACCTGGCAGTTCGGCTGGTTATGATATGCAGGGCAAGGATCAATGCAGGTGAGATGAGGAGTAAAAGCAGGGAAAAGTTTAGGGAGTCCATTGTTTGTTATCCTTCACCGGGCTTTAGACCCAACAACTGGCGCAACATCATAAATGGGCGGATAAATATTCTTCCCAATCGGGTAAGACGCAAAGCGCCATTCTCGGATTTCTCAATATATCCTGAAACAAGCAGGTCATTGATTCGCGGACCCATATCATCCTTTGAGAGCAGGTATTTCTTCATCTCATCAAGTGTCAGTCCCTCAGGCATATGGGCTTGAAGATACAAACTCAACCTCACTGCGGGTGAACCATCCTGGGCAGTTGGGTAGAGAAAAAAATAGCCGCCACCCATTGCGCCGTGGAGTAAATAAGCAGCCATCCATTCACTTAATGTAAACCTGGGCAGGTATTGCAATATGCTCCAATTATTCTCCAGAAAATATATAAATAAAACCAGTATTGGAGGGACAATTACAAAAATTACGATCAGAGTTAGCCAAGGGGATAGTAAACGATTATTGCGCCAAATCAAAATATGTATAATTTGGGAAATAATAAAAAATACAAAGGCATTAATCAGGATGTATAAATAGTTCATATTGATTCCTGAGATAGACAAGGCGGTTGATTCCAAATTGTTTTGCATTACCCAACGGGGCCCCCCCCCCCCCCCCCCCCCCCTCGGTGAAGTCTAGTCTGCAAATTGATTTCATTGTTTGGGACAAGAAACCTGCCCGTTTATTGGGCGGCACTCCTCTTTGTGCAACAAGGTTCTCAGGAATATGGACGGTTGTCCTATGCATTACATCAATCAATGAATAAGATAATCTCCGCAAACCCGTCGAGGTTTGGCTGTAGCCGATGTCAAGGTTTCAAACGCGAATAATATGACAAGAAATACCAAAACCGCTCCTGAAAAAAGAAGAAATGATGGGATTTTTTCCTGATGAGTAAACCTTTCAAAAGCCACCCCAATACTGAATAACGTAAAAATGGCAATAAACCCCCCCCCACCCACCCAGGGGGACCGCCAAATCCCGATAATAAATGCCTTGCGCAGGCATTTTTATTCAAATTGGACTAACATGATTTAAACTGAATTCTTCAATTTCCCCCTTGGCCCCGCGCCGCCCCCCCCGCCCCATTTCAACACATGACTGCTTTTCATTAACCCTGAGTACATCAGCATCTTTTCCGTCAATGGTCGCTCTCCACCCGGGATAAAACCCATCTTTAATGACCAACAGACCGGATGTAGGCGCCTCAAAAGCGAAGCGAAGCCGATTCGCCGTGTAAAGCTCTGTGGCTATTTTGGGCAACGGAAATTCGCCGGATTTTGAATCTTTAATTGTTTCAGGGATTGAGCCTTTCTCCAATATAGGGGGGCCTAATATTTCCCGTGGATCATCTTGAAAAAAAGCCAAAATAGATTCCTGATCATGGAATACCCGATAGTAAGGCGAAAAAAACACTCTGGGCTTGACCAGTTGCGATTCGATGACGGTTACCCGCTCATCTTCGTATGCAACCCTTAATTCTGGTTCGGATAACAATGGTATATGATCGATCCTCTGCTGAGAATTAAAATAACCATGATCCAAAATCAGATACCTGACTCCAATCCAATCAAAAATTGGTTTGACAAGAGTATATTGTTCAAGTTCAAAATTCATATACCCAGCGAGTGTGAATGTGGTTGAAATTTCATATCCCCTCAAATCTTCCTCATTGCTTATCAGGCGGACTAAATTATGAAATTCCTGCAAGCCAAACGGACCTACAACTCCTATATCCTGAATAGCGCCCAATGACGAGGTCTCAGGCTGGATTCCGAAGGTCCGATAGTTTGAACCTGTATGTTCTCGAAGCCATTGCATATAAGCGGGGGGCTCATCCAATTCGAATTGAACGGGTAAGCCAGTATCCGGCAGGACGATCAAAGAAATATATGTGGCCAAGGCAACAAATCCAGTCAGTCCCGCCGTTAGATAACGGTGGTTTAGCAACAGCATTCCACAGGCAAGTACCAGCCCTGAAAGCCCAATCCTTGCCCATAAGAAAACAGAGTTGGAATTTCCAAAAGGGATATACAAGATCAACTCTGCTGTTAACACAGCCAGGACGCCATATTGTGCCTTGCTTATGGAATACCTAGCCCATCCGGCAGATAATCGCAAAGCTGCTATGGCCGCCGAAAACAGGATGAGAGTAATTGAAACATGTTGAAGCGCTTTTCCCATTTCAATGGCATAAAAGCCCCCCTGTTTACTAATCAACCACGAAACAAATGCAACAATCAAAACTACCAAACCCGACAGAATTTTTTTGATCCGGGAAAAATCCCACACCTGTATATACTCAAACGCAAAAACCGACGCTATCACAAAAAAGAATACGGTGAGACCATTGGCGTGTTTGGGAGACTGGCGGCTGATGATCGGCAGATAATTCAGCAGGGAAATGACTGGGAAGGAAACATAGCGAAGCAGTAAAAACAACCCGCCCATCGAAAAAATAGGAACAGATTACGATGAATCCTTTGCCGCCAATTCGAGATCGAATAACCCATGACTGTTAATAGAAAAAGACCTGTGCCCGCGTAAGCAAAAAGATTATCCCAATCCACTACATCCGGGTAATGACCGGGAACCCACGACTCAAAAAACTGCCCCCATAACAACGGAAAAAAGAAAGCCAGGATATTCGCATATGGTATAGGAAGCGCTGCCAATTGTTCCGGATTCTTGTTGAAACTAACTCGTATAGCTTCAGCAATAGGGAAAATATGAAAAGCAGACAAACCAATCCCCAAAATAAATATCCCTCCCAGGATCGTCCAGTCTTCAGAATTTTTTTTGGTTCTAAACAAATCCACCAGGTATAAACCGAACCAAAATACCCGCCAAGAGAACAGATAAGACTGCGACCTGAATAAACCCAGCCAAAATATTAATCGCAACAGCCATACTCAAGACCGCATACCACGCTGCCCTGCGTTCCTGAACCGCCCTTGCCACAGCCCAAAACAGAACAGGGACCATGCAAAGTTGATCAGCGATATTGGGACGGGCAATAAAAAGACTTAGAGCGCCGGAAAGCATAAATATAGTTCCGCCAAAATACGCGCTACGGTTTGAAATGCCCAACCCAGTCAGGAATAGAAATAAAAACACTGAGGAAATAAAGAAACCCATGAATGTGACGTAGTTGGATTTGGAGTATGGTACCAACGCGCGTAGAATGGTAAGTGGAAAGTAAGGGCTCCCTCCCCTTGGGCAGCAAATGGCTGCCCAATTCCTTGATATGGATTCCATAAGGGCAGTTCTTTCTCGAATAAGTATTGTCGAATTCGAACCTCATAAGGCACATTGATGACGCTGGCTCCCCACGGCTCAATGGTGATTGGTTGGTCTGGCATCCTGCCAGCATAGCCCTCTGGCGGATTTAAACTATTAAATTGCCGCCCACCTAAACCGGGGGAGTTAGGCCCTATCGAACTCCAGGAATAACCGGCAATAACAGGTCCTAATAATATCAACAAGGGCAACAATAAAGCCAACAGATAAAAGGAAAACTGTTTCTCAGGTTTCATCATATTGTCGATTCAATTATTCAGCCCTAGTTCACGGCAACAAGCCCATAATTGCCGCCCTCCAAGTCTCTGTGACATTCGTATTACGACGCCCAATGTGATAATACCTAAAAAAGCAAGCGCCAACGAAAACCTTTACCAAGGCGGTTCAAACCGAAACTCAACTCTATGTTCCCCGGCCGGAACCCCAAACCGATCTAAATGCTCCATTGGCTTTGAGAATCTCAACCGGCTTTTCGTCCACAGTCGCAATCCAACCGGGATAGTATGTATCTGTCAGAAGAAGCAAGGCGGGTGTGGCAGATTGTGTACGTACAACCACTTCGTTTGGGGCATCCTTTACAAATATAACCTCCGCGTCAGGATCAAAGGGACCCACATTTAGGGGATTTTTCTGTTCAACAATCAGGATTGAGTGGATATCAAAAGATTTCTCCGCAAGGCGGGATGCGGCGCCTGGTGTATTCGTTTCGGACTCATACTTATAGAACAGACTAATTCGGGGCAACGCCGTATCTCGCCGGTCTTCCACGATCTCCCATTCCTTGCCAGCCTTCATGACCACCCATACGCTCATCAAATCGGAAAGACGAGGGTAGCAAAGCGGGTCAAAGATTACCTGACGAGAAGCATTATGGAGAATATCGCTAACGCCATTGATCAAGCCGTGCGATTCGCAATCCATTCTCAAATCAAGGGGACCAACCGTGCTTATCAATGTTGCCAGATCCGCTGAATAACCATTGGCATAACCCCAAGGGGATTGATAGCCATAAATCGAACCCTGATTGGACTCCTTTGCATATGGCGGCGCATCGTTTGCCCTGCGAGAAGGATTTTGTTCAGTAATAACCAGGCGGGACATCTCCAATTCTGATGGAGAAAAAGGAAGAGGTACATCAACTCCATCAAATGCAAAAAATGGTTTTGGCGGAGACACCATCAGGGGATTCAATTGGATCTTATGCATTAAAAAGGCACTGGGTACCACTTCAAAAAGCAAGAGAATAACGAAAAATATCCAAAACTTATTGATTATTTTCCTGCTGCCAAAATCAAAAACCAGAGCAAAGATCATTAAAATCACGAGCGCGTAACAACTCGATTGCAGGCATATCGATCTATGAAGTGAAAAGAACCTAATTCAATATAAGATCGGACTTTAATATACTATCAAGGAAATACTGCCATATTAATTTAATGTTTTGGAAAAGCAGCCATGCCCGCAAGAATGAAAAGGATTCAATAGAAAAAGTCGCAAATGGGAAACGGGTTGTTCAAGAAGACTTTTTCCACCTAAACCTGCCAAAGCCGCCACGCCTAATGGAAGTATAAACAACAAGCGCCCCGTCATAACCCCGACTCCCCCAAACACAAGGGTCTGCAAAAAAACAAGTGGTGTGAAGCACAATAAAAAAACTGTAAAGCAAAAACCTGCCCAAAAAATGACCATTCGATTTGGTTTATGCACAACCGATAGGCAACCCAGATATAATGTGCTCACCCCAGAAAAGCATACGGCGGTCTCAACATAGCTATATGGATACTGAAAATCAAATCCAAAACCATTCGGCATGAAGAGACGCAACAGCCGGTTGATAGGCGTAATCATCTCACTGTTAAAAAAAACTTGCAAACTAGCGTCCGTTGCAGATACCCTTGAAACAAAGCCCGCCATAGTCAAAATGGAGATCCATGCAGGCGCGGAAAGCAACAATGCGACGAAAAGAGACAGGATAAAAGTCAAAATCAAAGAAAAAGATGGTTCGCGCGAGTTCGACCGATAAGCGTGATATGCAAGAAATAATGCATAGCTGCCAAGGACCACCATGGCATACACCAAAAATTGCAAGAACCCACCTGTAATCATGAAATAAAGTGATAACGTCAGGTAAATAAGGTTTCGACGGAATGAACGCTGTTCATGAGTATGGAGTAAGTAGAGACTCAAAGGCAAGAAGACATAGACTGGCAAATGAGCATTACCTACTGAGAGACCATACGCCACAGAAATAGAGAAACCATAAGCAAGGGCAGAAAACACAGCCCATTTTTCATCGCCAATCAATGCTCGAAAATACAGAAAGGCAGCCACAAACACACCGCAATAATGAGACCAACTTATAAAAGTTGAAACGTATAATACAATCGAATTGGGTGTAATCAGTTCAATCCATGTCGGAGGGTACCACATGAAAATCGCTGGGTTACCCCACAAAGGAGCTCCATTGAAGATAAATGGATTCCACCAAGGTAACTGCCCTGCAGAAAGCGCAAACCTTGCGGCAAATAAATATGGAAGCTGGGCATCAACGTGATCGGTATTTCCCAAAAGTAAAAATTTACCTTGAAGCAAATAAAATAAAAGGTAACACAGCGGTACAATAAATACCAGCCATCTTGCCGCTAAGGATCTTGCAATTTCATGGTTCTCATACATTAATTTGTTTCCAACCCCTGGAAATTGAAAAGCGTATTTTGGAAGATCCACGCTGAAACTTTGGAGCCAGTCAATAATATACCTTCGGAACCTTATATAGATTATTATATGTATGCAGAAAACAAGCCAGAAAATCACGGCAAAGCAACCGGCAAATATCAACATCATAAATAAGAATAAAGAGTGCTTTATTTTCAATGCGAAAGGTGGAAGCAAAAAAAAGGTATCGCTTACATAATCAGAATAAAAATCTTTCACAATTGGCTTTTGACGATCAAATTCAATTTGCCCAAGCCCTGCCGATGGTCCACTTTCAAACAGAATTTCGACATTTGGGTCCAACCCTGCTTTAAATACATAGGTCAACGTTGCCTGACCACGGCTTCGCATCATTCCTTCTTCCATTAACCACTCTCCCGACTGTTCAAGCGATTTGAAATGGATTTTCTTACCATTAATTTGTAACTCAAGAAGTTTTACTTCACTTGAATTTGAAGCGGGATTTTTTTCGCCAGTGGCGCTTATTTTCAACGTATGAGAAAAAAAAGGGTATTGTGAAATTGGGATCTTGCGAAAAGCATGGCAGTAAATAGCAAACTGACAATTAAGGAGAAGAGAATTAAGTACAATTTCTCTTTATTGGTTCTGTTGATATATAACCAAGATATGTTCTTCAATAAAAGAAAAAATAAGCCTGCGCCTGCCGCCGTTATAAAGGCTGATAAAAAAAACTGGACTGGAAACGACCGCCGCCAAAAATAAGGCCATTGGTTTATTATGCCCAGTAAAAGACAAAATCCCCACAACACTGAAACAGGGATAGCATCACGGTATTTTTTAAAAAAGGAGAAAATAAAATCCATAGTTTTCTTTTGAATACCAATTACCAACAGGATATGCGACAATATTACCTTATTAAACGGTTTCAATTATTGTTTTGCGCTGACATCTTGATAAATAAATCGAACTCGTTTCTGACCATCGGTTCATATATTGTTGATACCGCCCCTTACTCAACAGTAGGTTTCTTTCATAAAAACAAGGTGGCATTCACACCAAGAGAGTGTTACAGTATAAAGCGATCAAATCAATACTATAATTCATGCGAGGTTAAATCAATAAACATGAAACATAAATCAAGCATCAAATACTGGCGCTGGCTTCCCGGCGTCGTCATCAGCATCATCACATTAGGCATCCTATTCCGGTTGGTAAGCTGGCAGGATCTGAAAGAAGCATTCTCCAGCATCCGTCCGCTCGTGTTGGTTGCAGGGGCGGGGCTGACGATCCTTTCCACGCTGGCGCGGGTGCAAACCTGGCGCATCCTGCTCGGTTCGCGCCCGTCCTTTGTGCAAACCTTTCACATTGTAAACATCGGTTATCTCTTGAATAACATACTTCCGTTCCGCAGCGGAGAACTCGGTCGGTCCGTATTGATGGGAAGAGCCACCGGGCTGGGGGCTTTTCATGTGCTGTCCACAATTGTAATCGAACGCACCTTCGACCTGGCAGTCGCATCCTGTTTTCTGCTCTTTACCCTGCCATTGGCGCTCGGGCTCGAAGCCGTGCGTCAGACCGCGCTGGCGGTCGCGGGAGCGGTGGCGCTCGGCTTGGTCTGCCTGTTCCTGGCGGCGCGCTTCAACGAACCCATCCAGGCATGGATCACCCGACAGGCTGAAAAACACAGTTTTATTCAACGGGTCATCCTACCCCGGGCTCTTGCGCTGCTCGAAGGGCTGCAAGCGCTCAACTCCCCACGCGCCATCGTCCAAAGTCTGTTTTGGATTCTGACGTGCTGGCTGCTCTATGTTTTCGTAAGTTGGATGTTCCTGGGCGCCTTTGTGCCTAATCCGCCGTTTTGGTGGGCGTTCTATCTGAACGGCGCAAGCGCTCTCGGGGTGGCGGTTCCTGCGGGTCCGGGAAGTATCGGGGTATTTGAGGCAACGGTGGTGGGAGCCTTGTCCCTGCTGCAGGTTTCCACGTCCCAGGCGCTGGCGCTGGGCATTGCCCTGCATTTCACCAATTGGGTCATCATGTGCATATTGGGCGCCATTGGGCTTTCGCAATTGGGATACACCTTGCAGGAGATCACATCGAAAGTCAACCAACCGGAAGGCTCCCCCGCCGCTCATGCCGATTAAGATTCCAATCCAGCATACCCCGGCAGGCTATAAGGCAAACCCCGCGCTTTGCGCATCGTCGTAGAACATCCGCACCGTATCGAGCGAGTATTCATCAAGAGGCTTCCCCACCAAGGCAAGTTTCTTCAACACATCATGGGTCACAGTGATGATATGGCAACCGACCTCATCCGCCTGGAAAATATTGAGAAGTTCCCGGGGGCTTGCCCAGATCAATTCCTGCCTGGGATATGGCGACATGATCTCGACCGCGCGTTTCATCAAAGGCATGGGGTCCCGTCCCGTATCGGCAACGCGTCCTGCAAACACAGAAATATACGACGGGACATGGTTTCCCAACGCGGCAGACATCTCGCCTACCTGCTCAAGAGTCATCAACGCCGTCACATTCAATTGCACCCCCGATTCGGCAAGCCTGCGCACCAGGTCCGCCGAAGACTCGCGGCGCGTATTGGTCACCGGGATCTTGACATAAACATTGCGCCCCCATTTGGCGATCTTCAAAGCCTGGCGTTCCATCTCGTCAAACTCATCGGAAAAAACCTCGAAGGAGAACGGGCGGTCCGGAATGCGCTCCAATACCTGGCGGGCAAAACCTTCATAATCCCTGATGCCGCTCTTATTCATCAAGGTCGGGTTGGTGGTAAAGCCAGTGATATATTTATTCTTATAAAGCGCCAGGATGCCTTCCAAGTCCGCCCCATCTGCAAAAATTTTCACCTTCAAATCGTCCAAAGCAGCCATGTTTCTCCTTTACTAAATATCAGAATTTAAGATAACATCCGCAAGATCAAGCATGTCTTTGATCACAAAATCAGCGGGCAATGCCTGATAGTTTTCGGTATACCCATAATCAACGAAGACCGTCCGCACACCAGCCGCCTGACCGGCAGCGACATCCTTCCATCGGTCGCCGACCATCCAACTGGTAGCCAGGTTGACCCCATGGATTTTTGCCGCCTCAAGGATCAACCCGGGTTTGGGTTTGCGACACGGGCAGTTATCCTGGTCGTCGTGATAGCACGTGAAGATCGCCTTCACCGGCAGGATGGATTGGATATGGGAATTGATCGCCTCAACCACATCGCGAGTCTGGGTTCCCTTCGCAACGTCCGGTTGGTTGGTGACTCCGATAAGCAAATATCCGGCATCCGACAATCGAATTAGCGACTTCGCAGCGCCTGGGATGATCTCAACTTTATCAAGCGAATCCGGCGGATATGGTTTACCATCCCGCACAACTGATCTGTTGATAACACCGTCGCGATCAAGAAAAACTGCGCCCCCGCCCGGCATTATTTTACAGACTCCCATTTGGTCTGGGCGGCTTTGAGCTTTGGGTGTGTAACAAGAAGATGATGAACAACGGATTGAAACGCCTCAGCATGAGGGGTGACATGATCCGGATTAACGGTTGGGATAACCACACAAGCGTCCGCCACCTGGGCGGTGTAACCGCCATCACGCCCCACAATCCCCACCACATTAGCCCCAATTTGCTTTGCATACTGCAAAGCCATCACAAGATTGGGGCTGACGTTCTTTTCCAGGTTGCCGCCGCCAACGGACAAAACCATGACCGCATCCCTTTCATTCAGGCGGCTGCACTCCAGCCAGGCTTTGAAAACAGTCTGCCAGCCTTCATCATTGGTTCGAGCCGTCAGTTCAGAGACGTTATCCGTGGGAGCGTATGTCTCAATTCCTACAATTTTTCGAAAATCGTTAACAGCGTGAGAAGCATTGGCAGCGCTCCCCCACCCCCAACACAAACAACCGTCCCCCGTCGGCTCGGGATCGGGCAAGGATCTCCGCAATTTTTTCAATAGCAGATTGGTCCAAGCGATTGAGAATTTCAATCGCCTCAATAATGAAGTCGCTCGCAAACGTCAATTTTCACTCTCCAGTTGATTTCATGTCCGATGGGGCATAAAATAAAATCAATTAATGTACTTGTCAACATATTTTATCATCTTTTTATCCAGCGTCTCAATTAAGTAAATGCTGGTGTGCAGGCAAAGGTTGTCAGTTTGGACTGCAAAATCTCCTGATTTTGCTCGAAAGTCGGGAGATGTGGTGGCGCCGTTGGCGCCACCACAGCGCCGCTTTCGACTCCGTGCCTGACATGTTTTGCTTGCACACAAATGCAGCAAATACTCGCGCAGCGTTGATTCTCATTGCCGGCGTCTTTCAAAAAGATAGTTGAGCATCAACCATGGGAAGAGATAAATAAAATTGTTTACAGACCCGCTATAACTATAAACCGGTATCGAAGAAGTTGCAGACAGGATTGATAGAGTGGCGAGGCGCGAAACCAACAACCCCAAGATAAGCATGGAAATCAGAAAATGTTTTAATTGAAACCCATTTTTCTGCTTCACGGTCGAGGGAACCAGGATCATCACCCATGCCAGGCACATGGCAACGAAAAAATACCCGGTTACAAACTGATATATCAGGGAAATTCTGCGCATCAGGCTTTCCCTTACCTGAATCATTCTGATTCGAGCGTCCAGTTCCCCATCAATCAGGTACTGCCGGGAACTCCCCCCCCTCTGCTCTACCGGGTATTCCACCCCATTATAAATAAATTGATTAAATATCCTTTCACCATCATCGGGCAAAGGAGATCTGTTTGGAAAATCCAGCGAAACAAATTGAAGCTGATCCTGCTTCAGGAGATGAATTAAATTCTCGTAGAATTCCCTTGCCATAATATAAAAATGCCTCGAATCCACAGCCCCGACAAATGGGACAGCGCTGGCGGACGAACAGGACAATCGCCCGTCCAGACATGCTTCCTCAAGCTGGTCAGCCAGTTCCTTATAAAATTCTGAGGGATATTGCCCGTTAGAGTAATACCCGTTTTGATATACAATGTTCCTCAACAGCCAGCTAAAATGCCCATTACTGATCTCCCCCCCGCCGTCTCCGTATCGGCGCAAATACCAATCTGGCTTCTGTTGCATCGCCTTGTCATCATGCACATTCCACAAGGGGATAGCGCTTTCGATGACATCCTTCATTTCATTCATCAGTGGAGAAACCTCATAAGCTTGCATGCGGGCTTCTTGAGGGATTTGAATGGCCGGATGCCGTTGTCCATTCGTTTGAATTCTGCCCAAAGCGCCAAGCGCACGATTCATTTGAGGATCCAACTGTTCAGACACCCCCCAATAGCCATAATAAGTAAAATTGAGATATGAAACAATGAGGCCCGGAATTTGCCAAAGAACGATTGGCAAAAGGACAATGACTATACGGACAGTCCTCCTGTCCAGTTTATCCTTGAATATAAAATAAAGGCAGCCTGCCATAAACAACAACAGGGTTGGGTAAATCCAAATCCCCTCCTCTCTTGTAATTAAAAAAGCGCCCATCGACAAGCCAAGTCCCACTGACCACGGGATGATTCTAGCGACATCATTATGCAACCGCAACATCAGCCCAACGGCAAACGCAACCACATAAAGGTTTAGCGAATAATAAACAAAATCCCGGTAAACAATCACATTCGACAAAGTATTAAGAGTCGAGGGGGCGAACAGGATAAAAACAAAAAAAACCAAACGAAACCAATGGCTTTTCGCCACCGGAAAAAAACCGACGACAAGAAAGATACAAGCGCCTACATAAAATAAAGTCTCATTCAACAAAAGGGGCAGACCGCTAAAGGATGATAAGACAAGGAAAATGGAATAAAATGGAACCTTGATTAAAGTCATATGATCATAAGCGCCCATCCATTCCCCATGGATCATAAAGTTGGCAGCCCTGGCGAAAAACAAGTCGTCATGCGGTAAATAGCGAAGCAACTTAGGGAAACCCGCAGCAAGCCAGAGCCGGAAGGCAATAGCAATGGAAGAAAGAAACAAGGTGTATAAGGTTTGTTTATTATTAATTTTAATTTCCATAGAAGTCGTTCGCCTTTCAAACCAGCAGGGGAGGTTGGAAATTCAGATTCGTAAATGGATATTTCTGCTAGAACCCAATTATTGCTTGTTTGGTTTGCGCCAGTTATCCATTTCTCCCGGTTTCATTTGGTTTGCAGAAAAAGATTCTGACAAAACCAGAAAATAAACCGTCATGCTCAGCGAAAAATCCGCCCAACTATAAAGTCGTCAAATTCAAAGAAATAACTCCAATGATATGGCAGCATCCATTTTACCGCCCCCACCGTCGACGTTGGCGGGCTGCCCAATAAGGAGATAACACCCCCCTGCTCATAAATTGACTAACCTCCTTCGAGGAGACCACCCTGGTCTTATGAATTATCCTTCGTTTATTAATCACAGAAGGAATCCCGCGAAGCGCATCCCACTTTGCTTTTAGGATGACATGTCCTTTCCCCTTAAACATGAACGAAAAAATAAAAAATATATTCATTAATAGATGCAATAAAAGATAAAACCAAAATAATGACCCTGGCATATTTTTGCAATAAGTCCAGATGAGGTTTCGATGCCCGTAATATACGACAAAGTCGCTCAGTTTTCCAGTACTGGCGGAGCCTACATGGTGAACCACAGCATCAGGCACATACAGGCAGCGTCCGCCCGCAAGGCGCATGCGAAAGCTCAAGTCAACATCTTCAAAATAAGAAAAGTAATCTTCATCGAAGCCTCCTGCTTCTAGAAAGTCTTTGCGACAGTACATCGCACTGGCAGCGCAAGCGCCAAAAACCTCCTCCTGCTGAGCCCCATATTCGCTTTTAATATGATTATAGTATCGCCTCCACGCGAGTCCGCTGACATGGTATTCATCGCCTGCCCCATCCAAAAGATGGGGATTGTTATATTGAATTTGTCTCGAAGAAAAGAAGTTATATTCAGGGTGTTGCTTTGCCGCTTTTATAAAGTTTTCTAGCCAATTCGATTCGGGATAGGCATCGGCATTAAGCAGTACGATCCATTTTCCACTGGCAATGTCGACCCCAATATTATTGGCAACCGCAAATCCGCGGTTGTTTTCCAGCCGCTTCACAGTAAGCGGGGAGTCTTTCCATGAATTAAGTACCGTAAGAGAATCATCGGTCGAACCATTATCGACAATAATGATTTCAAAATCCTTGCAGGTTTGATTAGAAAGCGCGGATAAGCAACGGGAAAGGTGCTCGCCTGCGTTCCAGGTAACGAGGATGATGGAAATATCAGGAGGAGACATAATATTTATTATACGCGGAGACCAGTTCGATTTATCTGGTTTAATCCAGCTAAATGAGCCCAAGCAGCCTTTTCACCAGCCAAATGACGCCAGGCGGTGTCAACATCTTAAGAAAATTCCATATAGCGCTTGCAATACTCCCTGCTTCCAGCCCATTCTCCAATACAAATATTCGATTACCCCGGTGCTTCTGCTGAAATCTCCTCAGATTCCGAATCATATTCCTTCGATCTGCGGACATACTGGATGGATGAATTCGGATCAGGGTTTTGGATTGCGGTGAATATCCACAGTGTTGAAAGGCAACCCCGCTCACAATGCATCTGAAGTGAAAGTCCCAGTCTTCTAGCGCGCCGAGTGTTTCATCAAAATTTCCAACGCGCTCGAATACGCCGCGGCGGTAGAGCGGCGCGCTGACAACCATAGGATTGGTCCGGGCAAATAGTTTTACAAGGTCTTTCCGATCGGTGAAATTCACCGCCACTTCGGGAAGAAAATTATTCGGCCCAAATATCAGTAATTCGCGTTCCCTGTCCGAATCATGGAAGTATCTGTAGCCCGATACGACAATATCAACCTTGTCGCCCGCATTCGCCAGACAGTTTAATTGGTACTTCAACTTCTCAGGTTCCAACAAATCATCAGCGTCTAAAAATTGAATAAGGTCTCCCGCCGCCATCAATAAACCTGCGTTTCTTGCCGAACTCAGCCCGCCATTGATCTTTTTGATGGACTTAACCCTGCCATCTTTTTGCATCCAGTCATTCGCCAGCCGCTCCGTATCGTCTTTACTACCGTCATTTACAATAATGCATTCCCAATTGGGATATGTCTGCGCCAGCACGCTATTCAAGGCATCTGAGAGGAAGCGTGCCTGATTGTAGCAGGGAATAACAATCGAAACTAACGGCATGGAACTTTGCACGTAAACACCTTTTCAATAAACCTATCCATCAACGAGCAAGGGCGCGCTTTCAATACCTGCCGCTGCCCACAATATCTCGAAACGCATCCCTGGTGAAAAGAGCTCTAATAAAAAACAAGATATGTAACAAAATAAATTTGGCAAACAAAAAACCATGAAAGATTCGCCTGGTTTTATGAACAAATACAAACTCGGAAAAGGGGACAGCATAGATATACTTGTAACTATTGACCGCGTAATGCCGCTCGACATTACGGTCGATGACGGCATTACGCTGAACATGCGAGTACATCGAACGGTGGTAGAAATTGTAAACCCGTGGGAGAATTTCTGCTTTGTGGTGGTTTATAAAGCGAATGCAGGAATCATATTTAATTGTTCTTTTTTCTCCAGCCTTCCAATTGACAAGTACAGTGGGCTCAATATCGCAACGGAATGAGAACTTTTTGGAAAACCTAAGGGTGAAATCAAAGTCCTGGTGACGGTCCAGTGACTCGTCCCACAGAATAGCCAGTGCTGCTTCCCGCTTGTAGAAATGGGAGGGCGTGGGGGCAAATCCATCCGAAAGCAGGTAGTTAATCATCAATTCACCCGTTCGAAGCGGGCGGCTGAGGGAAAGCACGCGGTGCGCCCCATAATCGATGTAAGCACTACCGAAGATACCGTCACATCCCCATTCCTTGATTTTTAACAACCTGTGCGCGAGATGTTCAGGCAAAAACTCATCGTCCGAATCAAGCATGGAGACATATTCCCCTTTAGACTCGCGAATGCCAATATTGCGCGCGACATTAGCATTCGAATGCGCCTCATTCCTGACGAATCTTATGCGCGCGTCTTTGAAACTTTGACAGACTGACTGAATATTTGCAGTAGAGCCGTCATCAACAACGATGACTTCAAAATCCCTGAAAGTCTGTTCCAAGACACTGTGAAGCGCCCGCGTCAGTTCATCTGGACGGTTATAAACGGGAATGACAACGGAGATTTTGACATCTCTTTGCATTTCATTCAATAAGATTTTTTGATCAAGGTCCATGGTAAATAACTTTTAAATAAACTAAAAAATACCGCTGTTTAGGTCAACGCACCTTTTTCCCCAAGCCAATCCCGGGTCTTGAGGAGTCCTTCGCGCAAATTAATACGTGGCGACCATCCCAGCTCTCTTGCTGCCAGTTTATTGTCCAACACATTATAAGGAATATCAAAAGAGCGTCCGCTCAGATATTTTAAGGTTACAGATTTTTGTGTCAATGCCTCAATCTCTTGCAACAACTGATTAAGACTCACTCCAATCGCCGAGCTGATATTGAACACACTTTCCTTTCCCTCGTAAGTCAGCGCTTTTGCAAAAGCATCTGCAACATCATCAACATACACATAATCCCGTACGACCGATCCATCACCCCAAATTTCGACAGGAAGGTCGTTAAGAAAGCAATTTAAGAATATCCCCGCCGCGCCTTGAGATGTCTCCAGTCTTTGACGGGGGCCATAGGCATTTGATACTCGAAGTATTACGGGCTTAATTCCATATAAACGCTGAAATAACAACAAATATTTCTCAATCATAAGTTTGGTAATACCATAGGAAACGAGAGGATTAGTAGGATGGGTCTCGTCTACCGGCAAATATTTGGGAATTCCATATACCGTCCCGCCGGATGAAATGAATACGATCCTGCCAACCCGCTGAGAACGCATTACATTAAGCAACTGTAGTGCGGCCATCAGGTTAGTTTGCACATCGTAAATAATATCTTCATTCGAATTCTTGGGCAGGGTAAAGGAGACAAGATGCAATACGGCATCCATACCGGCAACGGCTCTGGAAATATCGTACTCACTTAACATGTCACCTGAATACCATTCAACTTTTTCCGAGGAGGAAAAAGCCCGATAGGGTTTAACCCGTGGATGTTCGAAAATACGCAATTCATATCCATCTTCAAGGAGTCTATCTACCACAGCGGAACCAATAAAACCGCCACCGCCAAATACAACAATCTTCCTTATCAATTTATTGGAAGCCATTTGCCTCTTCATTTCTTCCATCAATTTCGCCCTATGCCTGCGTTTAAAGCAATTGAATCCAAAACAATGCGGCTTAACAAAGCAAGGTGTTTTTGGCGGCTGAAATTCTTTAGAATAAAGTCACGACCTTTGGCTCCCATTTCAACAGCCAATTGCCTGTCCTCCAGCAGTTTAAGCATCGCTTGCGCCATACCATCCACATCATGTTCATCTACCAGCAAACCCGTTTCCCCATCAATAACCACATCTGGAATACCCGCATGACGTGTACTAACAACAGGTACTCCCGCAGCAGAAGATTCCATTACAGCCACCGGGGTGCCCTCCATATCGCCGCTTAAGGCAGTGATGGAATGCTGGACATATGCCCGCGCAACCGCAAGATGAGCGGCAAACTCCTGCAAGGTAATGACACCTGGAAATGATACTGCGTGTTCGATCCGCAAATACCGAACCAGATTCACGCAGGCATTCATGAGAACTCCATCACCAGCAATGATCAATCTTGCTTCAGGGTGTTTCTTAAGCACATGGTTAAACGCCAAAATTGTATAGTAATGCGCTTTTTTATCCACAAATCTGCCTGTACTAACAAAAAGTTTTTGACTAAAATCCGGCCGGACATCGAAAAACATTTCGTGAGGACCACTGGGACTAAAATAAATTTTGTCTGCTGGACAACCAAGATTTTCAAGCCTCTGGCGCATATGTTCACTTACAATAACAATAGCGCTAACATATTGAAACATCTCTACATATGATTGCTGATATTGTTGCAAAATCTGGTGTACGGAGATCTCGTAACCAAAAAAGGTCACGATGAGAGGGAGCTTACGTTTTTTACAAACATTCAAGACATTTGCTCCGGTGACCCCATATTCCGCTAGCACGCAATCAATTTTCTCTCTGCGCAACGACCGAAACAACAAACTCTCCCTTCGATCGACAAATTTTGAACCCAGTATTCTGTCTGAAAGGTGGAGAAATGCTGATATCCATAATGACCGTTCTAATGCGCCTGAATCCTCAAGAAAGATAGGATACGGATCGCCATAGTAGTAACGTACATTAACATCTGGGATCTGTTTATGCGCCTGAATAAAAGTCTCTGAATAGGCGTTTTGACTGCTCGACAGAATAGCCAAATTAGGATACATTTTTTTTTGCCAAGCCATATAATCCGGTAACCATTTGAGACTCTGAAAAAACAACTGAATACATCGCGTCTTTCTTTATCAACCAACCAATAATAGGTTTGATAAGAGGCGACAGATATTTCCTCAATACCGGTCGCATTGGCGCCCGCCGAACCCAGAGCCCCAGCATCTGCGCGAGAGAAGCGTGCCAGCCACCTGTAGCTTTTATCACTATATCTTCAAAACCCGAATTCCTTAAGTGTCTTTCGAGTGCAAAAGGTGTATACCGGTATTCATCATGGGGTACTTCATGGAGATTCCATAAAAAGGGTACGGTAAAGAAAAGGGTAGAGTTAGGTTTTAAAACCCGATATACTTCTTTCAAAAAAACCTCAGGCTCCGGGCAGTGTTCGAGAACTTCTATGGCTATAGAACTATCAAAACTATTATCGTCAAAGGGCATCACCCTGCCATCCCATGTAGAGTCAGGTTTGATGTTTTCATCATAAATCAACGCGTTTTCAATATCAAGCCCAACATATTCCTGGACAGCGGCGTTCTTCAATATATACTCCCTATATGGCATTTTTCCACAACCAGCATCTAACAAGCGCCCGTGAAGATTAGGTAGAGCATAATCCAACGATCTCTTAATAGAAGTCCGCATAACATATTTATCAAGATTTGTCTCAATAAAAGGAACATCAAGAAAATTATCGGATGATATATTTAAGTCTTTATTGATCAGCCTCTTCAAAAAGGCTTTTAAGCCCATTGGGATATGACTGTAAAGCCAATGAAAAGGAGCTGGCTTTTTCATAATATGTTCCTTGAGTACATCGTTCATAGATGGCAATTCTATATCATTTGGAGAAACAAATATAGACTTCTTTTCACGATACTGTTCGACAAGAAATCTGATTAAATCTTCCCATTTATCCAAGGTGTTTTCAAGGGAGAATTTCTCAATAATATGCCGCCGCGCATTCTGTGATATTCGTTTTCGCAACCCGGGATCCAGAACAAGCATCGAAACTGCTGCAACAACAGCCTCTTTTCTGTCATGTACCAAAATGCCCGTCTCTCCATCTAAAACCAGCTCTTCGATTCCCGGATAACGGGAACATACGGGAACCAAGCCGCTCGCCATACTATCCATAAGTGAACCCGGCACCCCTTCATATTCTGATAAAAGTACGACAATGTTATGTTTGGATAATTCCTGTTTATATATATCATCTTTGAGCATTCCAGTAAACCTAAACCTATGCGCATACCCGGAGGAGGAAACTATTTCTTCACAAGCTTTTTTATCTGGGCCATCACCAATAAATGCAAAAGTGACTTCTGCAAATCTTTGAGCCAGATCAACAAAAATCCTTGTAATATCCAAAATCCGCTTTTGTCGTTGGATCAACCTGCCTACATAAACAACCGAGACTGAACCGTCCTGAAGATTGTAGCGCACAGGGATTGACACTCCTGATGGAATAACCGCAGTCAGCAAATCGAGGTTTCGAACTCTTGTTTCAAGTTGGCTTCGTAAATATTCACTTACACAGAATATGGCCGAAGATACAAATTCGCTTCCTGGGTCACTAAAGTATAGGGCTTTGCCCCAATTATTCTCATCATCGCTGCGATGAGAATTGATAACAGGGATTCCTGCAGCTTTGACCCATTTTCCAGCAAAGCACCCGGGAGTAGATACATCAGGAATAAAAACATCCGGTTGTATAGCTTCAATCTGTTTTAAAATCCATTTAACCGCTTGTTTGCTATCCACAATAAAAGGGGTGTTATGGGTAATTACCTTCCTTTCCTGTAGCGATCTAGCATTAGGACAATCCAAATGATACATTACCAGCACATGCACATCATATCCCCGGTTCACAAGTGCGGGCAAGACTCGCAGGTAATTTATGATAGGACCCCCAGGATAGTTGGGGCGATCATAAAGAATAAAAAGCAGACGTGTTTTTTTCATATCAAGGGAGAATTGTGTCCAAATCTACCATGGGCGTCCAATGTTTGCAATATAATCGCTATAGTATACTTGCCCGGTTAATATCCATCTAGTGGTCGAAAAATAAAGGAGAGACTCTGTGTGCGGAATCGCTGGTATCGTTCGGCTTGATGGAGAAAGTGTGGAATTGCAAAGGCTGCAAGCCATGAATATCGCCATGCGCCATCGTGGACCGGATGGAGAAGGATATAGGGGTGCAGATAGCGAAATTGGCTTTGCTCATCTTCGGCTTGCCATCATTGACCTGGCAACGGGCGATCAACCGATGGCAAATGAAGCAAAAACCATTCAGCTAATCTTCAATGGGGAAATATACAATTTTATGGATGTAAAAAAGGAACTTGAAAATCGTGGATATAAGTTTCGGACGAAAAGCGATACCGAAGTGTTGATCCATGCCTATGAAGAGTGGGGAAGCGGAATGCTGTCAAAATTAAATGGCATGTTTGCCTTTACGCTGTATGACATCCCCAATCGCAAGCTATTCCTGGCGCGCGACCGATTGGGCGTAAAGCCGCTTTATTATTATTTCGAAAATAATGTTCTGGTCTTTGCCAGTGAAATGGGAGGAATGACCGCCAGTGGATTGGTTCCTACTGAAATGGATCCTGTGGCGCTTGATCTATATTTACATTATCAATACATCCCCTCTCCTCATACCATCTATCGGGGTGTTAAAAAATTACCTCCTTCCGAGTTTATAGAACTAGATCTTTCTACAAAGCAATTTACAAAAAAAACATATTGGGACATTGACACGCAGGCTTCGCCTGACCCTTCCAGAACCATGAATGAGTGGATGGAAGATTTAGATGCCCTTCTACAGGATGCGGTAAAAATCCGATTAATTAGTGATGTCCCATTTGGTGCATTTCTTAGCGGAGGGATTGATTCTGGATTGATTGTTGCCATGATGTCTGGGAAACTTACCGAACCGGTTAAGACGTTTTCAATCGGGCTGGCAGATGATGAAAACGACGAATTACCCTATGCCCGCATGGTTGCAAAACGATATGGAACAAAGCATGAAGAATTCAAGGTATCACCCGAGGGGTTGACCTTAATTCCAAAATTATCCAGTCATTTTGGCGAACCCTTTGCTGATTCATCGGCTGTACCAACCTATTATGTTTCCCAAATTGCCAGCTCGCATGTAAAGATGGTTCTGACCGGCGATGGCGGGGATGAAATGTTCGCAGGATATCGAAGATATTCACATCTGATCAATGTCATGTCTACCTTGTTTCCTGACCACCCTTCAGATTCTACTCGCATGCAAATGTGGAAGCGCATCGCGCGCGGAGTAAGCAGACGCATCCCTGGTTTTACACGGTTTGCCGGGGGGATTTCAACAAGGTTGCCATCAAGAAATGGGGCATGGCAGGCAATCTATGATGAATCTGTGAGCCATTTTTCATTGGATGAACGTACAGCATTGCTAGGGCTGCATTCGGGCATTTCACATACAGACCATTTTACGAGTCAATATCCATTCCCGGCAAGCGATAACATTGCAGGCAATGCACAATACTGTGATTTGAAATCCTATCTCCCGGGCGATGTACTAGTCAAAGTAGATCGGATGAGTATGGCAAATTCGCTCGAAGTGAGAAGCCCCCTGCTGGATTATCGAATAGCGGAGTTAGCATTCTCAATGCCTACAAGAATGAAGGTCGCTGAGCCTTTGCCAGACGGTTCGAAAAATAAATTCATTCTGAAGGAATTAGCAAGCCGTTATTTGGGGCGTGATTATGTTTATCGCCCAAAACAAGGATTTGTCATTCCCATAAGCCGCTGGCTTCGTGAAGACCGGTCTGGATACCTGCACGACACGTTGGCTGCCAGTTCCAGCCCAGTGTATAACCACTTGAACAAACCCATCATTCAGGGAATGCTCAAGGCTCACATGGCTGGGTCTGGTGATTACGGTATGAAGCTATGGAATCTTCTTATGTTAGATGGCTGGCTTCGATACGCCTACACAGTTTAAAAAATAAGGAGTCTCTTCTCTTAAGAGAAGAGACTCCTTATTTTTTGGGATGTTGATTAGAGTTCTCAAGAAATTCATAGAAATATTGGAGGCGTGTCTTAAGGACTGGAAAACGATCCAGATATATGGATATTCTATAAATCAACCGATCAAAAGCACGCTTTATTCCAAGGTATGAAAAGTTACGAAAAACCAAAGAGGTATATTGAAAAATATAAAATATACGTTCTAATAACGAAATTGAGTGGGTCAGGAAAAGTTCTTTGGCAGCATGCAAAGCGTTTTCACGCATGATAATAGCTCTTTCATCATCATACAACTTTGCTATTAATCTTGCGGATTCAAAATATCCCTTTTGCACTTCAATTGGCTTTGCCCCTGAAAAAACGCCGCCAGAATGTTCTCTGTATACAGCTACAACTTCATCCAGACAACGAAAGGCGCCTGCCGGATTTTTTGCCAATATAAAATGAACATGCCGATAATCCATCATATATTCTGCAGGAATACTTAATAACAAATTCTTAGGAATCATGCGCGTGCAATTTTTAACCCAATCGCCCAGGTAAAATAATTGTTTCGGGGTCATGCAGGTTATATCTTTATCAAGTGCTGGTGTTGTAACTGTAAAATTCTTTTTGCTCTCACTCCACGTTTTTGCACGAGCCCCGCAAATGATCGTATCTGGATGCTGATTGAAAATATCGACCTGCTTCTGCAATTTCAAGGGATCGATCCAATAGTCATCGCCTTCGCATACGGCTATATATCGTCCACGTGCCTTTGGAAGCAGGAATTTCGTAAAAAGTTCATCTCCCATAGAGAAGCGATTTTTACTTTGATAAATAGGATTAATTAAATGAGGAAATTTCCCTTCATATTCCCGCACTATCTCCACAGTCCCGTCACTAGAGGCATCATCGTGAATGATAATTTCAACTGGAAATTTTGTTTTTTGGCTTAAAAATCCTTCAATTGTGTTCCGAATAAAATGTGCATGATTATAGGTAAGACAAAAAACACTTACAACGGGAGCAACGCTTTTTTTCCATTTTTGATCAACAACAAGAACAGGGCGGGATAGCTGTTCATCAGGAACCATTTGAGGAATCACTTATATACTCCATCTATATTTTGGCTGGAGCCAAAATATAGAAACGATGTCTTAAACAATTAAAAATATAACCGAATCTCAAAGAGACTTAGATATTCTGATCTGCCTGCCTACTCATAATAACCTTGATCGCCTCAACAAGTAATTTATTCTCCTCAAGAAAAACTCTTCCACCAAGTTCCCAAGCGCTTTCACCCTCATTTACTTTCACGGTTCTTTGCAAAATAATCTCACCTTCATCAATTTTTTCACTCACATAATGTACTGTACAACCAGCCAGTTCATCTTTATTCTTCAAGACAGCCTCTTGTACCTTCACCCCATACATGCCTTTGCCTCCATATTTAGGCAACAGCGAGGGGTGAGTGTTAATGATTCGACCCTGCCATTTTTGGCAAAAAGCACTATTGATTATGGTAAGAAACCCTGCCAACACAATTAAGTCTGTATTAACGGGTATCGTCCTATCCATCACAGAAAAAAATCCTTCGCCCAGTTCCTTCTTATCCAAAAAAACATACGGTATGTTGTATTTTTTCGCCTTATCAATAGCGCCACATTCCCTATCAACAATTAAAAGGTTGACTTTATACCCAACCTTTTTTTGGCTCTTGATAATCTCCTCAAAATTTCCACCTCCTCCTGACGCGCAGACAGTTACATAATATTGTCCCTTATCCATACTCATATACTCCTTGCCTAGAAATGGGTTATTTATGTCTTTGATGCATCCCAGACACGTAAAATAAATAAAAAAACTGTTCTTATTAAATTAAATCAAAAGTATCAAGAAAAAGATGAATGCTTTCTCTATTGTTAAACATGAGTACATCAATGATAGAAAGATTTCCGACAAAAGAGATTCCAAATTGACGATAAATAATCTGCCCGGACTTTAAAAAGGAGAGATTAATGTTGGCTTTTATAAAAGTCTCTCTATCGTACAGATCAAGCCCGCCAATCGGGTTGATATACTCTTGAGCATCGTTAATATTACAGATAGCAATAAGCCTATCCTCTTTCTTAAGATTGGCTGTTTGGCTGTAATGCCTACTGCTAAGTTCAAACTTTATATCTAAACCAAGATACTGATAAGTTTTAATGATTGAGTATTCCGCCAATTCACTTATGTTGTTTGTCTCAAATCCAAGCACATCTTCCATAAGAGGCCAAACCTCACGAAAATGAGGCGCGCGACTGTAAGCAGAGAGGAGTGTTTTCTTGAGCTTGCTCCTGTTATCGATAATTTCAACTTTATTTATTAACTTATTTGGACTTGCGTCTTTCTGGTGAACTGTAAAAAAATGTGCCTTGCCATTCAACAATATCCGATTTCTGTTGATCCAGCCATTCTTGATATAATGCACATCATCATAAAAAATGAATTTATCAACTGCTTTGATCAGCTGAAAATATCCGATGTACGGAAAAAAGTACGGCTGCATGATTGCAAGTTTCATATAAATGATTTTATGATCGAACAAATCAATTGGACATCAGCATTTTGCAAGTCTGCATATAACGGCAGACAAAGCACCATATTTGCATATTCGGTAGCAACGGGTAGGTTATCCGGGTTTGCACTCGGCAGTTTCGCATACGGTTCAAATGTACTGATTAGCGGGAAAAAATATCTGCGGGTAAAAATATTGCTTTCTTTTAGCTTTTCATACAAAACGTCACGACTTAATCCATATGATTTTTGGTCGATCAGCACCGGGAAATAAGCATACCCGTGTCTGATCCCCGGAATATCTGAAAACAATCGTATACCAGGCACATCATTCAGCAGATCACGGTACATCTCCGCAATGGCTTTGCGCTTATCAATCAGTTCATCCACATATTTCAATTGCAGTAATCCATAGGCAGCCTGAAATTCATTGAGCTTGGCATTAATACCTGGTTCTTCCACGGTGATCTCGTCTCGAAATCCAAAGTTCTTAAGATTGTCAATATGGTGCTTCATTTCTGGTGTATGACATATGATGGCGCCACCCTCAATCGTGCTATATACTTTGGTAGCATGAAAACTCACCACAGAAAGATCGCCATAGTTAAGCAGCGAATCCCCATCCTTCTGAACCCCGAACGCATGTGCCGCATCATAGATCACTTTTAAGCCATGTTTATCCGCAATGCGCTTGACCTCATCCACATGGCATGGATTCCCATATACATGGACAGGCATAATGGCTGTTGTCTGCGGCGTTATGGCTACTTCGATTTTTGCAGGGTCCAGGTTCAAATAGTCGGGCTCAATATCCACAAAAACTGGAGTGATTTTGTTCCACCAAAGCGCATGGCTGGTGGCTACAAAGCTAAATGGGGTTGTAATCACCTCCCCATTAACCCCCAATGCTTGTAAGGCTGTAACCAATCCTAGAGTCGCATTCGCAAATAAAGAGATATATTTCACGCCAAGATAATTTGCCAGTTCAGTTTCCAATTGCTGATGAAATGGCCCATTGTTTGTAAGTTGCTTGTTTTGCCATATTCTCTGCAAGTACGGGAGGTATTCTTCCAGCGGTGGCATAAATGGCTTTGTTACGGTTATCATGATTAATATATCCTCTGATCTATACTTGAGTTTAGAGTAGCAAAGTGGCGCACAAGAGTTGTGCGATTGATCTGAACATTAAAAACTGAAAAGCAAATACCAATTATGGACTGGCAGAAGCCGAAACCTGAGCTTTTTGCTCTTGAACACCACAGGATAACGAACACGGCGGTGGGCAATGATTCATCTGCCTACCTTGCCTTTCCTGGGGTCTGGGCTTGGAGGCGGGTGTACCAACTCCAACAAAATGCCAAAGCGGAGCGTTGCACTTAGGGGTCAGTTTGGCGCGCTGTTGTCTGCTGCGCGGATACCAAGCTGGATAATCTTCCTGCACCGCATCACGCATGAGAAGCAATTGCCAATATGCCAAAGCGCACAACCACATCCATTGCTGGGCGCTACCAGACTCGGAGACCGATTGCTGTTGAGCCCCATGTGTTGTTTCAGAAACCGAAACATGTGCTCAATCGCAAAACGCCAAAGATACATACGGCACAGTCTGAAGAGAAATGCTTTGCGGCCCTGTCCAGAATAACCACATCGGTCTTTATAGCGTGGCGTTCCATCTTCTTTCAGGAATTCCACTTGTACCAGAGTGCCGATCAAGGTCGCCAGTTTCTTGAAGTGTGTTTGTACAGGCTCGTACCCGCACAGTTTGTTTCCCAAGTTGAAGGTCTCACTTCGATCTTCAGCACGATGGCTACTATTCAACTTGAAAGGTTTCCCAGCTTACGAGGCGCACCACGACTACCCTTTGGTTTTCTTGAGGCTCTTCGTACAAGACACGATTGCTGTGCAGCCGGATCAATCCAAAGGTATGCTTCAAATGCTCGAAAATGCCCAAAAAGTGTTGCTCTTCGTAGCGACTGTCTGCCACAATCACTTTTCTTCCGGATCGCGCATCCAACTCCTGAACTTGTACTGCCGCTACTTTGGTGTCTGTCGCTTCGGTATTGATCCTTTCAATATCCACTGGCGCCGCCCAGGAACCGCCGAAAATGGATCAGGCGTACCAACTATGAATACTTGTGACCATAGCGCATTGGCTCTTTCTTGCTCGATTTCAATACACTCCGATCCGGCAAAGTTTCTGCCTGCTCGTGTTCATTGGCGGTGGCGTCCACTGCATACACTTTGTACCCGACCATCGTTTCGCTGCCTTCCGGCGTGCAAGCTGGCAAGAGCGACAGAAGTTCATCCATATCCATTTCGCCGTTTTCCAGCCCATCATGCCACTGCAAAACTTCCGCTGAAATGGTTTCTGTTCACTCAGGGCAACCGGTGAACTTTGACCCGCAACCGTCAGGGCGTCGATCAGGTCGAACAAAATATCTGCTCGCCTTCTTAGACTTTGGTATACTGCTTTTCGGAACTCGCTGAGAGGTTTTTTGTTCACACCAAAACTTTATCAGCAAGTTCCATTTTTGTTAATGTCCGACGAACTCTAAACTCAAGTCTATAACAACACATCGAACAATATAATATTACCTTTGCTCTATATCCTCTACAAGGTCTGACCTATTCGCATGAATATTATATCCAGCCCCAACGTCAATATCAAAAAAATTTCCAATTTTTTGCCATAAAGCATCATCTTCCAAACGAGCCGTGAACAAGCGTCTGCCATCGTGATGGTCAAAAAACTGCTTAACTTCTCTATTTCGTATTTTATAATAGTTTGTATAATGTACTCGATGTTTTTCGTCCAATGGAAGCGCATTATCGATAATGCCAGTATAAAAATTTTCATACCCAGCATCAAAAACCTTATAAAACTCGTCAAGTCTTTGGTATTGAGAACAGTGAATATGAGTATTTCCCAAAACCATTCCATGGGAATGAGACATCATCGAATCAAACCACTTATCCGCATTTCTCTCCAACAATATAAATTTCGAGTCAGAAAATCGATGATACAAAACTCTGTAAAAATCGCCCAACCACCAAGGATCATCTTCAAAAACCTCTAATTTTCTAAAGTCCTTTGATTTGAAGATGTATTCATAATTACCTTCAAAGTAATTTGTTGTCCAAAGATTTTTCTTACCTATCTCGTAAGTAGCAACCGAGTATCCATGATCTCTAAAAAACCGACCTGTTGAAGTGGTACCCGTTCTCTGCAAAGATATGCAAAAAATCTTTGGTTCATTTTCCGGTAAGAATCTTCTAAGTAAATTATCAATCTTGCGATTAATATTACCTGTAATACCTTTCATCTTTTATTCATCCCTTTATCTGTTATTTAACACCATCGGATTTTTTATACCATACTCCCTCTAGCTCAAAGGGGGGCCAGACATCATACAGAGAAGTTACCTGAAACGTTTTTATATTGTTCAACCTAGTGACCGGCTTGGAAACTAATGTTTCAGTTAGTGTAAAAGTTATGTAATAAATGCCTTTTGAAAGGTTAATACGAGGGATCTTAACGTTTATCTCAATTCTTGTTTTTCCTTGATGGCGGCTTATTACCTCTCCAATACTATTGATTGGGTTATCATTCATACATATGCCAACAGATTTCTGTTCGTAGTCAAAAATAATTACTGAAGCAACAGTATTTTCAAATTTACTATTAATCTCGATACATAACGTAATTATCAAATCATCCAATCTTTTTACGAGAGGCAATTCATCCTCGCTCTCATTAATCATTATCTTCAAAAGCTCAAAATCGGAGTCGCTATGAAAAAAATCTGTATGCCCACTGCCCAAGCTTTGATAGTATTCGTCTATTCCTTCAGAAACATTTGATCCTGTATATTTTTCGCGTCCGTTTTCCATTAGCAATATCTGGTTACACATACGAGAAATATTCTGCATGGAATGGGAAACAAAGATCACACTACAACG
Source organism: Candidatus Villigracilis adiacens (assembly GCA_016703605.1). Lineage (GTDB taxonomy): Bacteria > Chloroflexota > Anaerolineae > Anaerolineales > Villigracilaceae > Villigracilis > Villigracilis adiacens. The sequence goes on from JADJBU010000022.1 coordinate 819,005, forward strand.
CTCCACCAAATGATCTATCAAATTGAAACTCTTAAGTCTAAACCTCATGTCTCCGACTGCCAACACCTCATCAATCAAAAGGATATCTGGCTCCATTTGTGCGGCCACGGCAAAGCCCAGTCGCACTTTCATGCCTGAACTGTAATTCTGAACAGGTGTATCCAAAAAATCCCCGATTTCAGAAAAATCCACAATGGCGTCAAATTTTTGGTCGATCTCTTTTTTCGTAAACCCAAGCACAGCCCCATTGCTATAAATGTTTTCGCGCCCGGTCAGGATGGGATTAAAACCAGTCCCCAACTCAATCAAGGCGCCAACACGTCCTTTCATGGTAATGGAGCCTTGATCGGGCTTGATCAGCCCGTTTAGCATTTTCAATAAGGTGGACTTCCCAGCTCCATTGTGACCGACCAACCCTAAACACTCGCCGCGGCGAAGTTCAAAATTCACATCCTTTACCGCCCAGAATTCATCCTGGCGAAGTTCTTGTGACTTGCTGCGCCCGATCAATTCGGTGCCAATATCTTGAACGCCATACCATAGCGAACGCTTCAGGCTACGGCAAAACTTTTTGGAAACAGATTCAACCTTGATGAGGGTATCAGTATTCATTTAACCTTTATAGGGGAAACAGAAGGACAGGCAACTCATGCTCTTCTCTAAGAGCCAATGCGTTCAATAATCATGGGCATCGAAAGCCTGTAGATAGCAAGTGCAGCCAGGAAGATCAAGGCGAACATACATATATAAATCCAGAAAAAGTGGATATCATAGACTGGCTGTGCGATAAACCAATTACGTGTTTGGGTAATAAATGCAGCAATTGGGTTATATCGCATAATCAATCCGATCCCGCCGTCTTGGGGAGCCGGGTAGACTGTAGGAGTTAAATACATAAAGAAAGGCAGTATGATCAAAAGTCCACGGTTAACATCTTGGTATAACATCCCAAGAGGGGTAAGAAGCAAGCCGATCGAGAAGCCTGCCAACCCAATGGCAAACAAGCCCAGTGGCACAAAGATCAGGCTGGATAATTCAACTGTTTGATGAAAGAAAAAAAATACGCCCGCCAAAAGCAGTACTTTTATGATGGTATTGAATATTAATTGGTACAACCCAGAAAGCAACAAGCCTTCACGAGGGATATTGATCTTTGAAAGCATAACCTTGTTTTCCGTAACCTGGGTCAACGGAGCAAGAATGGCTTCACTAAATACCTGCCATAACATGGTGCCGGTGAGGACGAAAATTGGGTAGGGAACGCCAGTATCCTGCACGCTGATGACATTATTGCCACGCAATACGATCCATAAGGTTGCGTTGGCAAGCGGCGGCAGGATCGCCCAGGCAAACCCAAGCAAGGATTGGCGGTAGAGTGCCGTAAGATTACGTTTGAATAGTCGAAAGCCCAATTCATGAGCCTGCGGCAAATCGTTAAAAATATCCCGTAAATAGGCTGAAATTGAATGTTTTGAGGTTTCTGCCGAGTAGACGGTAATATTTTCTTTTCTAATCATATTGGGTGTATTCTCACATTATTGCAAGTCATTGTCAAGTGAATATATCAATTATCTACTAGCTTCGCCAGTTCCAAGGTAAGTTTTTTAGCCCCATTTTCATTTAAGTGATCTGCATCAAAATAATCACCACGTTCAAATAAATCGCTGGTCAGGAAATTAATATAACGGACATTTGAATAGCGATCGTCCAATGCCTGCATTGTAAAAATAGTTTTCATTAACTGTTCTTCATTTAAATTTTCAACATAGGTTTCAAAAGCGGGGGGAGTATAAAAAACGATTTGAACATTATGTTCATCTGCAAAAGAGATAAATGAATGCAAGACTTCAACATTCATGTCAAAATAGAGATCATCCTCAACTGTATGCCTTTGCGCAGCCGTCCTCGCTTTTTCAGTCAAATCGGAATTAATATCAGATGCATCTTTTCTACCCCATCCCAATTCTGAAGTTGTTATAGGGCTTTGTCCTATCAAATAATAATCACTGATTCTTCCCAAGTTAATATCAAGCCTGTTGCTTAATAGCTCAGAGTAATCCTCAATACGATACGTTGTCCACATGGAATAATAAATGGAATAGTTTTTTACACGCCAAGATTCCGGACTGTCTTCCAAACTATAGAACAACGAAAAATATGATACTGGTATAGCAATATATTTTAAATGAGACCAATTTTCACTATATCTTTCAAGTATTCGGTAATCATAATATAAAGACTGGGAAACATAGCTGGCATTAAAACTATTGGCATTGATATAAACTGGATTAACGTCACGATAGGCATGAGAACTGCCTAAAAAAAGGATTTCGATATCTGCTGCATGTTTATCTAAATATTCCCTTTTGTACAAATAATCATTGGGGATGTTTCTTGTCAGGATCTCAACGAGAATCCCTACCATCAATACGGGTAATATAAAAAAACAAATTTTCTTTAGAAATCTATTCATGATGCATACTCAATACTAGAACTGGGAATATATAAATTCTTGCTGTGTGCCCGAAAAATAAAAAACGGCAAAGACTAAGGCGTAGTATAAAAACCACCTTAACGGTCTGGGCCAATTGGCGGCAAAGTTGGCAAGTGCATATTTTTGTTCTCTACCCAGCCATTCAATGGTTATAAAAACAAAAATGAGCATCAACATTTTGATCGAGAATATTTCTGGGGCAGAAAATATAGACCATGAAAATATTCCAGAAATATAGGCAAAAGCTTTAGTAAGGTCTTCTGCACGGAAGAATATCCAGGCGAATGTAGTTAGTCCAAAAGTAATACCCATATTGAAAATATCTTTACCCGAGGGAAGATATTTGCCTTGAGCCACAATGCCCGAAGTATTTCTGCTTTTCGAGATGAACAAAAACCACAGAAAATAAACTGCATTTAAGCTTCCCCATACAATATAGGTCCAATTTGCGCCATGCCATAGACCTGTAAGTAAAAAGACGATTATCGTGTTAACACCCTGTCCCAAGAGAGGGATCCGGCGACGCTCCAGCGGGTAAAAAACATAATCGCGGAACCAGGAAGAAAGAGATATGTGCCAGCGCCGCCAGAATTCGGCAATATCCCGCGAAAAATACGGAAAGGCAAAATTCTGCAGCAGGTCAATCCCTAAAAGTCTTGCAGTGCCAAGTGCAATATCTGAATAACCGGAAAAGTCAGCATATATTTGAAATGAAAAGAAGATTGCACCAAGCACCAACGTACTACCTGAATAATCGGCGCTGTTACTGAAAATCATATTTACATACTCAGCGCATCCATCTGCAATCACCAACTTTTTGAGCAGACCCCAAAGAATCTGTTCTAATCCGTCTACAGCTTTATCGTATTCAAATTCTCGAACCCTTCGAATTTGCGGGAGTAAATGTGAAGCCCTTTCAATGGGACCTGAAATAATAGCGGGAAAGAAACTAATAAAAACAGCATATTCTACATAATCTCTAGACGGGGTGATTTTTTTCTGAAAGACATCAGCAATATAAGCCAATCCGCAAAATGTGTAAAACGATATGCCGATTGGCGCTATTACAGTCACCATCAATGAGCCGTTGGTATTTGCCATTAGGGCAGGGAGAATTTCTAAAATCCGATCAAGCCAAACGCTGGAAAACTTAAATATTGCCAAGATGCCCACATTTATAAAAACACCAACATAAAACCACAAACGTTTCTTGCCAAGCTCCTGAGCATCATTGATTTTTATACCAATAAAAAAATTGAACAGAGTGGAGAAAACTAATAAAAATAAAAACTGATACCCCCAACTTGCGTAAAATACGTAGCCGACGAATAGAAGCAATATATTTTGTGCTTTTAGATTTTTGGAAACTAAGAACCAATAAAGGATAAAAACAACGGACAAAAACAATACGTAATCTATTGAATAAAAAATCATCATATCCTTCTTTGACACAAAAAATACACAGACTATTCGGTCTTCTACAAATTTCAAAATATCAGACTTTTAATACACAATTCCCTGTTACCAATAATCTTAATAACCATGGGAAACAGTATCTTTCCCCTATTCGATCGAAATATTCTCACATTCTTATTACCCCTTGTCAAGCCTGCTTTTTTTCAAACAATGCATTAAATTGAAAATAAAAATTCCAGAACTACCTTTATTCTAAAAATATAAACCGGGCATGATGGGATTTTTCATGCCCGGTTTATATAGCGATCTGTTCGCCCCCATCTTTTAATACAAAGTTTACGGCACCGCAATATACAGGGACGCATTGAGGGTATTAGGATTGGCAGCACCGAAATAGTTCGGGATCAGGTACTGGTCCGACAATTGCGAGGCAGGCAAGCCCATCATCTCAGACTGCCCATTCCACCCCGCCGCACTCGGGTCACGGATCAATTCATACAAGGATGCCACGATCCGCGCTCCAGGAGCACTGCTCACCACCACCGGTCCCCCCACCAAGCCAGGGTAGTTCACGTACTGGCTTTGGGACGGTGCCAGGGTGTAGGTCCCTCGCACCACCCCTCCGATCGTGATGGTGATGTCTCTGCTCACTGTGTCCACATTGGCGATCAGCAGGTTGTTGTACAACGCGTTTGTGCTCGAGTAATCGTAGCGCGGGAAGTAGTAGGCATTCGTGATCAACGACACGGGTAATGCCATGCTCTGCGTCACGCCTGTCCAGCCCACCGTGGTCGAGGGTCTTCGCCGCCACTGGTTCAGCGACGCCACTATATCCGCTCCATTCGTGCTGCGGATCTCCACCGGTCCACCGTCTAGGTTGTATTTCACCACCTGCCCCGTGCTCGCTGCTAAGGGATAACTTCCTCGTAATATCCCTGCGATCCTAATCTCAACTGTCGTGCTGACCGTGTCCACATTGGCGATGTACAGCGATACATTCAATGTATTGGGGTTGGCTGCTCCGAAATAGTTCGGGATCAGGTACTGGTCCGACAACTGCGAGGCAGGCAAACCCATCATCTCAGACTGCCCATTCCACCCCGCCGCGCTCGGGTCACGGATCAATTCATACAAGGATGCCACGATCCGCGCTCCAGAAGCACTGCTCACCACCACCGGTCCCCCCAGCAAGCCAGGGTAGTTCACATACTGGCTTTGGGACGGCGCCAGGGTGTAGGTCCCTCTCACTACTCCTCCGATCGTGATGGTGATGTCTCTGCTCACTGTGTCCACATTGGCGATCAGCAGGTTGTTGTACAACGCGTTCGTGCTCGAGTAATCGTAGCGCGGGAAGTAGTAGGCATTCGTGATCAACGACACGGGCAATGCCATGCTCTGTGCCACTCCGGTCCAGCCCACCGTGGTGGACGGTCGCCGCCGCCACTGGTTCAGCGAGGCGATGATGTCCGGTCCGCCGCCGCTGCCGATCACCACCGGTCCGCCGTCCACTACATACTTCAAGACCTGGCTTTCATCTTTATTTAGGTTGTAATTCCCCTGGTTCGTTCCGCCGATGGTCACGTCAATATCTGCGGATTTGAAAACCGTGTACACCTCCCCGCTTTCATAGGGCAGGGCGGTCATTGCAACACCCGACAGGTTCGTGATGGTCGCGCCTGATTTTATATCCAGTCGCAGGGTGCCATTGCCCGAGCCGGTATTGACCGAGACGGTGTAGGTTGCGCCGGAACCAGTGAGGCTGGCGATGGACTCGCCGGTGATGCCGCCCGTTTTGGTCAGTTCAAAATCGTCGGTGTCAACTTCGACGACGGGGGTATCGAATGTGACTGTGAAATCCACTGTGGCGGCGGAAGTGGGGTTGGCGTCGGCGCGGGTTATTGAAGAAACAAACGGATTTGTTGGATATGGATATGGATATGGATATGGATAAATACCCAAGCGGGGTCTATTGTATTTTTCAGGCGGGGCGTATATAGCCGCAATCCCGGCGAGTACGGCGATGACCAAAAATACGATTTCGAATTTATTTGTTTTCATGTTTTTCTCCTTGATTGCCAGAGCGCGAACAGGATAGAATTCGATAAATATTAACTTTGCCGTCACTAAAGGCTGGGTCAACCCAGGGTATATTTGAAAGTTGACTCTCTCGAAAGCTGAAGGTATTTCCGCCCAGATAAATGTAGATGTCGTTTTCACCGGAATTACAGGAATTTGGAAACTCCGCGCTGTTTGTCCAATCCGCGTTGTAAGGTCTTTTGTTTACCGGGCGATTTATCAATGGATGGATCCAAATACCCGCGTCCGTGCCGTGATGTTGATCGCCCTCGATGGCTGCGATGATGAACAAGGCGCTTGCATCTGTTTCATCTTTTATCCATTCAAAAGCCCGTTCGTCCGACTCTGTGTAATAGTTACAACACGGGTCTGGGATAAGCGATTTTCGCCATGGAGAATTATACGCGATTGCCAGGATCAAGATAGCCGTAACGGCGATAACGCCCATGATGTTCATGTGTTTAGTTAATCCCGATATCCCCAGTCCGCCTGCTATGGAGAGTGGAATAAACAGCATGATGCTTGTAAATTGAACGTCGAAGGGTTTGAAGCCGCCCATGAAAATATCGCCGATAGTATCGCTGAGCCAAATTGACGATGTAAAGAAAAACAAGGCGGATAGTTCTCTTGGAAAGCAGCGGAAACCGAACGGCAATAACCCGATTAAAACCAGGTTCAATATGATGGGGTTGTAAAAATTCCCCAACACGCTCCTCAAAGGAAGGAGGGATACGATAAACAAGGTCGAATAGAGGAACGCTTTTGGATAACCCAGCGTGTCGGGAATGGACAGGTATTTTACGAGGGACAATCCAGTTATAAACAGGATAAATATAAAGAGCGATCTTGTGTGCGTCCCAATCAGGCTGGCGATAAGAAAGGATATCGCTGCAATTACTAGCCAGCCTTTTCCTTTTGGATCCCGTAACAGCGCGCCCCATCCGAGAGCGGCTGGCAGCAGGCTGAGGCATAACAGGGCGGGGAATTTCCCCCAGTTTATTGCAAAGGCGGGCATTGCCCACCCAAACGCGGCAAGGAAACCGCTTGCGAGAGAACCAGCGATATTTTTTGAAAGGGCAAAAGTGGCAAATGCCACGGATAATGGAACAGCGGCGAGGGATAACTGCCCGATGAGCGACATGGCATTTGCAGAATTGGTCCCTGTAAGGCTTGCAATCCATGCGGCGAGACCGTGAAACCCGAGGTGATAGTACGTTTCCGTCAAATTTCCGATTCCCATGCCGGGACTTGTCGTATAGGGATCAAGAATATTTTCGATGATTTGATAATGGATGGGTGAATCTGTATAGCCGGGCAGGAGAATGCGATCCAATAAGGGAAGTTTCAATAGCAGGAGGATTGTGTAAACCGTGGTTACGAGCGCTATATTTATGAGTTGTTTGGTTTCTTTATGGAGATAATGAATAAGGGATACCAAGCCAATAAAAACGACCGACCAACTGATGAGTTTGTGGAGATGAACTGAGATTAGAGATGCAAATGACAATAGAAACGTAAAGCCGCACAGGACGATCATCCCGGTTGGAAGTGTGGATAAAATAATTATCGGTCTTGCGTCGAAAAGAGTTGTACTGGTTCTTAAAACGATCAAGCCCAACCCATGGCATGTTACGAGAAGGGCAATGATTTCGATTTTGTACTCAAACAGGATTTTTATTCCATCGCCGAGGGCGCTTATCATATCTCCAGACCTTGATCGACTAATTATGCATGGGATGATTTTACCTCATTGAAATTTATCGGCTCAAATAACATGCCTGCGCCCAGGGTCTTGTTCTGCAAATAAAGCCGCTCCTATGAGCGATCGAAAATAGTTATGTCAATGAAGAAGGTTTTTTGCGGCAGGGTTGAGCGTCCTACGATTGAATTTGTGTTCAGGTCATTGATACTTGCGGCGACCGGCAGGCCGAGGCGGATTGTGACATTGCCGTTTTCCATTCCCGTTCCCGCTTCGCCTGCAAGGATATGCCGCCCTGCATACAGGCGATGTTGAAAGCGCCCGCGCGTATTGCATAGACAGCGTAAAAAGAAACTATGCGCTCGGCGGCATTCATGAAGTTGGGGTGATCGCCGGGCTGCTTTTGCTGGCCGAGATCGAGTATGTTTCGGGAAACCCCGATCTTGCCAGGCGTCTATTCGCCTTCATAACCAGCAAGAAAACAGAATTATCGCTCTCCTTTCAGGAACCCGATCAGACCTCCCTAACAAGACTTAACCGATATTTCCCTGAAAGCGTTCCGGCGGGCAGTCCTTCAATCAACATGCCGGATATTGAAGAAATACTCTTTGGATCAGGGTCAATTTGATGGCATTTCAACAAAAGAGGCGCATCCGAAGATGCGCCTCTTTTGTGTTTTTCAGTACTTCACGAAAGCGCCAAATTTGCACTGGATTTTCGCAGTTTACTGTTTTTGAATATTCTACGGCACGGCAATATACAGCGACGCATTGAGGGTGTTGGGGTTGGCTGCACCGAAATAGTTCGGGATCAGGTACTGGTCCGACAATTGCGAGGCAGGCAAGCCCATCATCTCAGACTGCCCGTTCCAGCCTGCCGCGCTCGGGTCGCGGATCAACTCATACAGCGACGCTACGATCTGCGCTCCCGCGTCGCTGCTCACCACCACCGGTCCGCCTACCAAGCCAGGGTAGTTCACGTACTGGCTTTGGGACGGCGCCAGGGTGTAGGTCCCTCGCACCACCCCTCCGATCGTGATGGTGATGTCTCTGCTCACTGTGTCCACATTGGCGATCAGCAGGTTGTTGTACAACGCGTTTGTGCTCGAGTAATCGTAGCGCGGGAAGTAGTAGGCATTCGTGATCAAAGACACGGGTAATGCCATGCTCTGCGTCACGCCTGTCCAGCCCACCGTTGTCGACGGTCGCCGCCGCCACTGGTTCAGTGACGCCACTATGTCCGCTCCATTCGTGCTGCGGATCTCCACCGGTCCACCGTCTAGGTTGTATTTCACCACCTGCCCCGTGCTCGCTGCTAAGGGATAACTTCCTCGTAATATCCCTGCGATCCTAATCTCAACTGTCGTGCTGACCGTGTCCACATTGGCGATGTACAGCGATACATTCAATGTATTGGGGTTGGCTGCTCCGAAATAGTTCGGGATCAAGTACTGGTCCGACAATTGCGAGGCAGGCAAGCCCATCATCTCAGACTGCCCATTCCACCCCGCCGCACTCGGGTCACGGATCAATTCATACAAGGATGCCACGATCCGCGCTCCAGGAGCACTGCTCACCACCACCGGTCCCCCCACCAAGCCAGGGTAGTTCACGTACTGGCTTTGGGACGGTGCCAGGGTGTAGGTCCCTCGCACCACCCCTCCGATCGTGATGGTGATGTCTCTGCTCACTGTGTCCACATTGGCGATCAGCAGGTTGTTGTACAACGCGTTTGTGCTCGAGTAATCGTAGCGCGGGGAAGTAGTAGGCATTCGTGATCAACGACACGGGTAATGCCATGCTCTGCGTCACGCCTGTCCAGCCCACCGTTGTCGACGGTCGCCGCCGCCACTGGTTCAATGACGCGATGATACCTACTCCGTTATTGCTGCTGATCACCACCGGTCCGCCATCGATACTATATTTTGCGACCTGACTCTCCGCAGGATCCATATCATACGTCCCTTGCGAAGTGCCGCCAATGGTTATATCAATAGTGGTCGGTCCGCTGGGCAGGCTGCCACCAACAGAAAAGTTTATGGGGCCTAAAGCATTATTCGCTTCATTACTTTCTTCATCTCCGCCAGCACAGTTAGCATCAGCGTATAGATAGATACTGTACGATCCCGCCTTCAACCCAGTGCGGACATCATCATCATCGTAAATGACAGCCGGGTAGTGATCGATGGGATAGGAAATTTCGACACTCACAGTGGTAGTTTCGCCTGCAGGTAAAGAAGGAAGAATATCCTGACGTGTGTAATTTCCGCGCTCCATGACTACAGGGGTGGTTAGCGGATTAATCGCATCAGTTGGGTCATAATACATACATCCTGCCCCATCAACCGCGCCAGAGGGAGTAATTCTATATCCCTGATAATCAGTCATCTCCCCTAAAGTAAGAAGTGGAGGACCACTATCGTCGTGATCAGACCCATAATTGGGCTTGTCATCCAGGAACACACCTGGATAAAAATTACCACTGGCCGACCCGCCGCGATTTTTCGCTGAAATCCAGATCCAGAAGGTCTCATCAGGATTGGGATTGAGAATAAGAGCGCCGGTCGGATATGGACCGTCGCGCAACTCATAACCGGTAACGATAAGGTCAGGTTTTTCTGCCGATAGAACGGATTGATACGCATTCACACGTCCATGGCCGGTTTCGTTATCCCAACCGGCGGTATTGATATCGTCGGCGGTCTGTTCAAGAATATCCTGCAAGCCGTCGGCAGGCATGTACGGGTTGACCGTCATCATCAACCCCAGCACGCCGGAAACGATCGGCGCCGCGCCGGATGTGCCGTTCATATAACCAGTGTAATCTTCTGTGTAGTCTGGGTCAGTACCGTCATTATATCCAGCTGCGCCGGTAATATCGGTCGTTGTCAGCCAGACTCCCGGCGCTACCACGTCCAATGCAGAGCCGTAGTTGCTGCCCCACCAATCTTCGAATCCGTTACAAGTATTATTTGTCGGGGTCTTGCGCTGGTCGCACTGATTGGAAGCGCCCACCGCGACGACATCGCTTTGTGAAGCGGGCCAACTGACGGTTGAGGCGTTATCGTTTCCAGCTGCAAACACCACCACAGAACCCAATCCGCCGCGTCCGTTCGTGACGGCGTTGGTAATCGCGGTGTTGACCACCGTCGCGCCCGAACCGCCCCCCCAGCTATTGTTGAGAACGTCCGCGCCGTTGGTGTATGCCCAGCCAATCGCATCCGCAGCCCAGGCATCGGTGTAGACCCAACCGCCGCTGCCATTGCCATAAGCGATGCGCACTGGCAGGATCGTGCATAACGGGCAGACCCCGGCAACGCCGAGCGTGTTATTGCTCACCGCAGCGGCAAGCCCTGCCACGGCCGTGCCGTGCGCGTCATCGCCGGAAGGCGCGCCCGCGCTGCCCAGCCCGGTAGCGTCGTACCCGGCAAGCATATTGCCCGCCAGGTCTGCATGGGTCAGGTCCACGCCTTCGTCAAGGACGGCAATCGTGACAGACGCGTTTCCAAGCGTGACATCCCAGGCTTCGGGCGCGTCTATGTCGGCATCTGTCGTGCCGCCAAACTGACCGGTATTGTTCAAATGCCATTGGTCGGGGGTGTAGTATGTATCATCCGGCGTGAACATCGGTCCCGGCTGGGAGGGTTTTTGTGAAGTCGTCTCATCTTCGGTCACCAGCCGCACAAAGTTCGGCGCCGCAAAGAGGACAAAACCGCTCTCCTGGTATTGGTTCGCCATCCCCAGCGCATCCAATGAAGACCCGGATGTGATTCGCAGGACAAACGTATTCGCCTGCCCGGTGATCGGGGAGACCAACTCGACCCCGCGCGCAGAGTTGAAGGCTTCGATCTCCGCCATGCCGGTCGTCTCAGGGAAGGCAGCCACAAATTCATCGCTGACCACCATATCAATATTGTCGTAGGAATATACCGGGTTCACCTGCGAGAAACTGCCCGGGTCTGAGCGCATCGAGTTAACGCCCTGAACGAAGGATTTCGAGTTTAGCCCGTTATTCACCGGCAGCAGAGTCAACCCCAAATGTGGAACAGAACGCGCGCCATCCAATGAAGACACCGTACTGCCGAATTTTCCAGTTGCGGCTTCCTGCTCCGCTTCGTCGTCGCTCACAAATTTCACTGAAACCCAATCCAGCGAAGGGGTCAGGTTGACCCGCTGTCCATCAAGGTAGTAATACAACGAGCTGCCATTTACGTCCAATGGCTGCATCCCGTTATTATCGCCCTCCTGCGCGAAAGCAGGCGTAATTTGAGGTCCCGCCGCGCTGGAAGATAAAATCGCAACCAGCCCAAAAATCAGCAGGAACCGGAAGGCAAAGGGCATCGAATTGTTATTTTTCATGGTAATCTCTTCTCTTTCATTGCTATCGATTCGAACGTATCAATCCCAGTCGAAGCAAATTGTGCGGAAAGCCACTTCAAGAAAATTTATTGACTCACTTTACGCGAAACGTCCCGAGGGTGTCGCGTGGCGCCGTGGCGACATTTTTTGTACAAGGATTTTCCACCACAGAGATCACGGAGATTAACAAGGGGTTTTCTCTGTGCCCTCTGTGGTTAAATCTTTTCCGGCTTGTCCGGGTTGGGTGTTATAAACCATGTCATTTTCATTATAAACAATTTTCCACTGAAAAACGGCTCTCTGTTTTGTAAGGAATCCCCCCCAAAAGTAACTATTTCTCCATCGCCATCCGCAGCGCGGCCTCCCACCCGGGCAGCCCGAAACCAAAGACCTGCTCAAAACGCGAGCAATCGAGGTCGGTTCTCAGCGGGCGCAAGGCTGGGGTTGGGAAATCCGCCGTCGGGGCGGGTTCGAGGCGTTTTGTCGCCTGCTCTGCAGGGTTCGGGTCGAGGCGCAGGATCGTCTTCGCAAAATCGAAGCGCGAGACGCTCCCCGCTCCGCCCAGGTGATAAATTCCCCGGCGTTCTTCAAAAAAGGCTCCCGGGTCTGGCAGGCTGCGCGCCAGCATCGCGGCGATCGCTTCCGCCAGCATCCGCGCCCAGGTGGGGCTGCCGACCTGGTCCGAAACGACTTTGAGGGTCTCCTGTTTGCGCGACCAGGCAAGTATCTTTGTGACGAAACCATCCCCCCGCAAACTGTACACCCAACTTGTGCGCAGGATGACGTGCCCGCCTCCAACCTGGACGATGGCCTGTTCGCCCTCCAATTTGCTTTGACCGTACACGTTGAGCGGATTCGTCCCATCCCCTTCGGCATATGGCTCGCCTTTCCTCCCGTCGAAAACATAATCGGTCGAAATGTGGATGAGCGAAGCGTTGAGCGCGCGCGCCTCCTCCGCCATCACGCCCGGCGCTTTGGCATTGATCGTCCTTGCAATATCCGGCTCCGACTCAGCCCGGTCTACCGCCGTGTAAGCCGAGGCATTGACGATGACCCGCGGCTTTATCTCGCGGATAACCTTGACCAGGTCATCCAGGCGGGTCAGGTTCAATTCATTGGAACCCATCGCATGAATCTCGCCCAGAGGAGACAGGCTGCGACGCGCCTCCCAGCCTAATTGCCCGGTTTTTCCAAACAAAAGGATTTTCATCGAGGTCTTTACTTCTCCAGCGCCAGCCGCAAAAGGTAATCGCCGTAACCGTTACTCCCTAATTTTTCAGCCAGCGCCTTCAACTGCCCGCGGCTGATGAAACCTTCCCGATAGGCGATCTCTTCCGGCGAAGAGATCATCAATCCCTGCCGCTCTTCCACAGCCTGCACAAAATTGGAGGCTTGCAATAAGGACTCATGCGTTCCGGCGTCCAGCCATGCCACGCCGCGCCCAAGCGAAGTGACATTCAACTCGCCCATCTCCAGGTAAACGCGGTTGAGATCGGTGATCTCGATCTCGCCGCGCGGCGAAGGCTGGAGGGCTTTGGCAAATTCCACAACACGCTCATCGTAAAAATACAAACCGGGTACGGCATATTTCGAGCGCGGCTGTTTGGGTTTTTCTTCGAGACTGATCGCCCTGCCGGTTTCATCGAATTCGACCACGCCATAGCGTTCAGGGTCATGGACGGGGTAGGCGAACACCAGCGCGCCCTTTTCGAGTTTGGCAGCCTGCTGAAGTTGTTCGGGCAAACCATGCCCAAAGAAAATATTGTCGCCGAGAATCAGACAGGCTTTTTCGCCTTGAATAAAGTCCTCCCCCACAATGAAGGCATCTGCCAGCCCGCGCGGCTCAGCCTGTTCGGCGTAGGAGAAGTTCATGCCCCACCCCGCGCCGTCGCCAAGTAATCTTCTGAAACCTGGCAGGTCTTCGGGCGAACTGACGATCAGAATATCGCGGATGCCCGCCAGCATGAGCATGGAAAGCGGGTAGTAGATCATCGGCTTGTCGTACACCGGCAATATTTGTTTGCTGACCGCGAGGGTCAACGGATAAAGACGCGTGCCGCGTCCGCCTGCGAGAATTATTCCCTTCATTGGCTATTCTCCTCTTTCACTTTTATCGTGATTTGTAATTCGCGTCCATCCAGCCTTTGTATTCCTGCTTTTGGCGAATGGATGCCACCCACTCCGGATGCGACAAATACCAGTGAACGGTATCCAACAACCCCTGCTGAAGCGTGTGCCGCGGACGCCAGCCCAGTTCGCCGCTTATTTTTGTCGTGTCCATGTCGTAGCGGCGGTCATGACCCGGGCGGTCTTTGACGAACTGGATCAAATCCCGGCGCGGACGATGCTCCGGGCTTGGGGCGATCTCATCGAGAATATCGCAGATGGTCTCGACAATGCTCAAATTTGCAGGCTGGTTCTCGCCGCCAATGTTGTAGGTGGAGCCGGTTGCGCCTTTTGTCAGCACGAGATGAATCGCCTCACAATGATCCTCCACATGCAGCCAGTCGCGCACCTGCTGCCCGTCGCCGTAGACCGGCAGGGGTTTGCCCTCCAGGGCATTGAGGATGATGACCGGAATCAATTTTTCAGGGAACTGGAACGGACCGTAATTGTTCGAGCAATTGGTAATGGTAAACGGAAGCCCGTAGGTATGCCCATACGAACGGACCAGGTGATCGCTCGCCGCCTTGGACGCGGCATAAGGCGAATTGGGCGCGTAGGGCGTTTCCTCCGTCCATGCGGGTTCACCGGGTTTCAATGAGCCAAAGACTTCATCGGTTGAAACGTGATGAAAGCGGACGGACTCCTTCGGAAAGGTCTGTTCGGTCAGCCAGTACTGCCGCGCCGCATCGAGCAGGGTGAACGTACCCATCACGTTCGTCTCAATGAACTGACGCGGGCCCAGAATGGAACGGTCCACGTGCGACTCGGCGGCAAAGTGAACGATCGTGTCAATCTGATGTTCGCGCAGGGCTGAGGCGACCTGTTCGGGGTCGCAGATATTCCCCTGAATAAATTGATAGCGCGGATCGCCGGCGATATCCGCCAGGCTGTCCAGATTCCCGGCGTAAGTCAACGCGTCATAGTTGTAGACCCGCAACTCCTTTTCGTTTTTTATTATTTGTCGGATGAAATTGGAGCCGATGAAGCCCGCTCCGCCTGTAACCAGCACATTCTTCATAAAGTCGTTTTCCTTTTTTATTTCTCTTCAAATATCTCCGCATCAGCCAGCGGTTTTCCGTTCAGGTCCTTTGATGAAAGGATCGGTTCCATCCCCGCAAGGGGCCACTCGACGCCAATCTGCGGGTCATTCCACAAGATGCTGCGCTCCCATTCAGGCGCGTAATAATCTGTCACCTTGTAAACAACCTCTGCATGTCCGCTCGTTACAAAAAAACCATGCGCAAATCCCTCCGGGACCCAGAGTTGGTTTCGGTTTTGCGCCGAAAGGAGCATACCCACCCACTTCCCGAAGGTCGACGAGGAACGGCGGATATCCACTACCACATCGAAGATTTCCCCGGCGATTACACGCACCAACTTTCCCTGCGCCTGGCGGATCTGATAATGCAAACCGCGCAAGACGCCTTTTTGAGAGCGGGAATGGTTTTCCTGCACAAAACGCTGGGGGATCCCGTTCGCGGCGTAGGTCTCTTCACGATAGGTTTCCATGAAAAAGCCGCGCGGGTCTTCGTAAACTTTTGGTTCAATGGCAACAACTTCGGGGATCGCGGTTCGTATGAATTGCATTCGGTCCATTTCTCCATGCCGGGTTTGTCGGGCAGGTTCCCATTATATCCGCATGACAGTTTGTAAGGGATGACGGTTAGGGAGCGTCTGTTACAATTGAAAAAACATGCTTACTGGAGAGAGACGAGATGACCACAGTTCGAAATAACACATTCAAGATCGGCGATAATTTTGTAACCCTGCTCGGAGACGAGGTAAAGGTTGGGCAGGCGGCGCCGGATTTCAATAACGTCGTCGCCGGGTGGGCGCAGGTCAACCCGATTCAAGAGTCAAAGGGAAAGGTCATCATCCTTTCCGCCGTTCCTTCGCTGGATACGGATGTCTGCGACCGCGAAACCCGCCGCTTCAATGAAGAAGCCGCCAAACTGGGCGAGGATATTGTCATTTACACCATCAGCACAGACTTCCCCATGGCACAGAAGCGCTGGTGCGGCGCGGCGGGCGTGGATAAGGTGAAGGTGGTTTCGGATGTGGTGGATGCGGACTTCGGCATAAAATACGGCATCCTGATCAAGGAACGCCGCTACCTGCGCCGCTCGGTCTTCATCGTTGGGCGCGACGGCAAGCTGACCTATGTCAACTATCTGCCCGCCCTGGGCGATGAGCCAAATTACGACGAGGTCATTGCCGAAGCGAAAAAAGCCCTCGGCTAGGGTCGAGGCTTGGGTTGTTGAACCAAGCTCAAGTACGGGAAAGAAGCGCAGCCGCCCCTTTCGGGGCGGCTTTTTCATCCGAATGATAAAATCCAAAAATGAGTGAAGCAAAGAGAAATTTTTTAGAAGGGGCGCGGGCGGAGGCGCCGATTCTGATCGGCGTATTTCCGTTCGGGTTGATCTACGGCGCGCTGGCGGTCAATTCGGGGCTTTCGACGACGGCGGCGCAGTTGATGTCGTCCATTGTGTTTGCGGGGTCGGCGCAGTTCATCACGGCGCAGTTGTTCAGCGAGAGCGCTCCGGCGCTGGTGATGATCCTGACGATTGCGGTGGTTAACCTGCGCCATATGTTATACAGCGCGTCGCTTGCGCCTTATCTTAAAGACCTCCCGATGAGTTGGAAAACGCTGCTTTCGTATTTACTGACCGATGAAGCCTACGCCCCGTCTATTTTGCATTACGAGAAGGAAGGGCTGCCGCGCTTTAAACACTGGTTTCTTTTCGGCGCGGGCATCTCGCTGTGGTTGAACTGGCAGGTCAGCACTGCCATCGGCGTATTTCTTGGCGCGTCGATCCCTGAGAATCTCTCGCTCGATTTTGCCCTGCCGCTGACGTTCATTGCCATGATCGTGCCGGTGATGAAAAAATTCCCTGTGGTTGCCGCGGCGTTGAGCGCGGGCATCACGGCTTTGCTGGCGTATTCGCTGCCCTACAAACTCGGGTTGATCCTTGCGGCATTGGCGGGTATTGTAGTCGGCACGTTCCTTGAAGGGCGCGCCGCCGCAAAGGGGGCGCAATGACGAATATTTGGGTTGTCATGGTCTTTGGCGGGTTGATCACTTTTGGGATGCGTTTTTCGCTGATCTATCTGTTCGGCAGGTTCGAAATTCCGGACACCCTGCGACGCGCTCTGCATTACGTTCCCCCGGCGGTATTTTCCGCCATTATCTTTCCCGAAATATTTTTGAGCGGCGGCGTGGTAAATCTCTCCCCCGCGAATCCGCGCCTGCTGGCGGGTTTGCTTGCGATCCTTACCGCCTGGGTTTCACGCAACACGCTCGTTACCATCCTGGTTGGGATGGCGGCGTTGTTTTTCTTCCAGTGGGTCCAGTAGAAAAAAAGAAAACCTGCGGCGCTGCGTAAGGCGGGTCAATTATAGAAAAACGAGAAAGACCTGGCTGCCCCCGGCTTCCTTTGCGCGGGTCACGGCTCCGCGCGCCTGCAAAATGATCGGCTCGATCTCGGTTGTGGATGTGATGCGCATGAGGGATGCCACCCCCGCGCTGACCTTGACGTTCAAAGGCGGTTCATTCGGGACCTCGATCCGGGCGCCGCGTATCCCAAAAATGATTCTCTCCGATATTTTTTCCGCATCCGCGCCAATGACGCCCGGAAGCGCAAGCAGAAATTCGTCGCCATCCCAGCGCCCAATGCAATCGTAGGGGCGGCTTTTCTCGCGGATGGTATTTGCCAGCGCTTTGAGCACTTCGTCCCCAGCCTTCCTGCCAAATTTATTGTTGATTTCCTTGAAGTTGTCGATATCCAGCGCGATCAAACTGAGGGGAAGCGAGTCGCGCCGCGAACGTTCCAACTCGCCAGCTGCCTGGCGCAAAAAGGCGGCACGGTTCATGTAACTGGTCAACGGATCGAACGCCGCCTGCGCCTCCAGTTCCTCACGCGCCGCAACCAGGCTCGAAGTGAGGGAGATGATGCGCTCCGCAACCGAGATGCGGTTCTTTAATTCCGAGGTTTGATACGGCAGCCGCAGGGTATCGTCCACCCCCTGAATGGGTCCATCTTCGACATTTCTCGATGTGATGAGCAGGATGTAGATCGGATCTTCAGACTGCGCGTCGCGCACATGTTGAATGAAACGACTCGCCCCCGCATCGGTGGTATCTTCGTTGACGATCATAAAACGGACTCCGCCCGCCTGCACCGCGCTCCAAGCCTGCGCGCTCGAAGCGGCAAAAGAGATCGAATTCCGCCTGCCCTCCAAAACCTTTTGAATGACCGCCAGTTCCCTGGAGTTCGCTTCCAGCACAAGAATGTTCATAAGGCACCTTTGCCCCATTATAGCAGGGCGGATTATTTTTTCACCGACCAAAGTCGGCAGGAACCCCTGCGGCTTTACACGCCAAAATACCCGCTCCTGAAACCGGAATTTCGTTGACAATTCCAAACCCCCGTAGTAATATTTGCCCCGCTTTGACCACGCCGAGGTAGCTCAGTGGCAGAGCAGGGGACTCATAAGCCCTTGGTCGGGAGTTCAAATCTCCCCCTCGGCACACCGTTTCCAAGTGAAACACTCTTCTTATATATGGTGGTCTCTACACAAAGGAGATCACCATGTGTGCTTTAAATACACAAGACCAGGGGATTATCGTACTTCCGCAACAGGATTATCTGCCCATCCTGATCGAGTCTTTTCTGATCGACCGTAGATCACAAGGGCTTTCCCCAGGAACCATTGAGTTCTATACCAAGAAACTAAAGTATTTCCAACAATATTGTGAAGGGTTCGCGCTGACACAAGTCTCTCAACTTACATCGGATTTCATTCGTAGATACATTCTTGAGGTCTCTGAAACTCACAACCCAGGTGGTGTACATGCTTGCTTTCGCCCGCTGCGCACCATGTTGTATTGGATCGAGGAGGAAGAGATCATGCCGCCAGATTGGAAGAATCCAATCCGCAGAGTCAAAGCGCCCAAGCTGCCGACCGATCCCATTGAACCGATTCAAATTGAAGAAATCCATCAACTCCTGAAAACCTGCCAAAGCAATTATTCTGGCATCCGCGACAAAGCGATGATGCTGGGATTACTGGATACCGGCGCCCGCGCCAAAGAATTCCTGAATCTCAACTTGGAAGATGTGGACCTGGCGACCGGAGCAGTGATGATCCGCCAAGGCAAAGGACGCAAGCCGCGCATGGTGTTCCTCGGGCGAAAGACCATTCGAGCCATCCGTGGGTATCTTCGATATCGAACAGGTAACCACCCTGCTCTTTGGGTGTCCACTCGCGGGGAACGGATGACTTATGCAGCATTACGATGCCTCCTGCGCCGGCGTGCAGAACTGGTGGGTATGAAAGAGATTCCCACCCCGCACGATTTCCGCCGCGCCTTTGCCCTGGTCATGCTGCGCAATGGCGTGGATATCTTCGCCCTCCAGAAACTGATGGGGCATTCCGACCTGCAGATCCTGCGGCGCTACCTGGCACAGACCGATCAGGATATTCACAACGCCCACATGCGGGGCAGTCCAGTGGATAGCAATTTGTAGAGAAAGGGAGCACTGGAAGAATGCTACATCTGACAAATCTGTTCATGTATCAGACACTGTTATAAAGGAAAATTTATGACCACAGTAAAAATCCGCCGTAAAGGAACCATCACCATTCCAGCCAAACTGCGTAAAGAATACAAACTCGAGGAAGGTCAAACATTGACAGTTATTGACCTTGGCGAAGGTACGATTTTGCTTACGCCCAAAGTTTCCCAGGTGGATAAATTGGCTAATCAAATCGCTGAGAAATTTAAGGACGAAGGCATTACTCTCGAGGATTTGTTACAGGCACTAAATGAGCTGCGTAAAACTTACAATAGATCATGATATAATGACCGAAACTTTCGGTTATATAACCGATTTTTTCGGTCATTAGTATTCTCGATAGGAGAGAAAAATGTTAGCCTCCCTGTTTGGCTCCAAAGGTTCTGAAAAAGTATTGATCTTCATTACAGCTCGCGGTGAAGGTTATGCAAGAGAAATATCTCAATTTTTCGACATGGATATTTCTACCATCCAGAACCAGCTCGATAAATTTGAGCTTGGCGGTATTTTGGCAAGCACTACCAAAGGACGAACGCGGTTATACACATTTAATCCAAGATACCCTTTTCTAAAAGAGTTGGAACTACTATTAAACAAAGCTCTTTCCTTTTATCCTGAGGATGAACGCGAGAAACTGGTCTTGGAAAGACGGCGACCACGCCGACGAGGCAAACCAATATGAAACCCATTAGCGCAATGACCCAGGCGAAATTAGCAGAATTTGTCCAATCACGCCTGCGGAAAAACGAGATTTTAGTGACCTTATCCGGCGGAGCAGCCGTATCCATTTACACAGTTAATAAATATGTTTCAGCGGACATCGACTTGGTTGAAGACACCTACGCTGACAGAAACAAAGTGAACAACGCAATGGAAGAGATTGGCTTCCGCGAGAAAAATCGGTATTTCACTCATCCAGACACACAGCATATTATCGAATTTCCATCCGGTCCTCTTTCCGTAGGCGGGGAGGCAGTGAAACATATTAAAGAGATAAAGTACGCAACAGGAATTCTACGTGTCATATCCCCCACAGATTGTGTGAAAGATAGGCTGGCAGCTTATTATTTCTGGAAAGATCAACAATCCTTCAATCAAGCCCTTTTGGTAGCCCAAAACAATCCTGTTAACATCAGCGAAATTAAGAAATGGTCGCAAGCAGAGGATCATCTTGAAGAATTTAAAAAATTCCTAAAGCAATATGAGGATAAGAAATAAAGCCCTCAACTTTAGATATTCTTTTGGATAGTTATATGTAGGGGATGGGTACAAAATCTGATTACAAGATTCACTTCTTCAAAAATCTATTTTACATTCATACTCATTTTAATTATAATGTGAGTATGAATGTAAATTCAAAACTATCCCGAATCGACAAGCTCCGACAGATCATGAAAAGCCGACAAGGACTCCTCTTAACGTCTGATTTAGCTAATTTCAACATCCCTCGAACCTACCTTTCGATCATGGGACAAACTGGTGAAATCGAACGGGTTTCAAGAGGGGTATATCGGTCTGCTGCCACGTTCATCGAGGATGAATTGTTCAGTTTTCAGTCAAAGTATCGCTCAACTATCTTTTCGCACGAGACAGCCCTATACTTGAACAACTTGACAGACAGGACACCTCTCACCTATTCATTCTCTGTCCCAACTGGCTACCACTCCCATTTTCTGAACAGCAGCGGATACAAAATTTTTTATGTCAACCGTGATGTTTTTGAACTAGGCGTCATTTCAATGAACACGCCACATGGGAATAAAGTCCGAGCCACAGATCTCGAAAGAACCATCTGTGATATTGTGCGTAGCCGGAGTCAGATCGATATCCAAGTACGCAACGCGGCACTGAAACATTATGCGAAACATAAAGGCAGGAATCTTGACCGGCTTTATACCTATGCCAAACGGCTCCGAGTCCAAACCATTGTCAGAGAGTATCTGGAAATCCTTTTATAAGAATAAGCTCTTTGGACATCCCGTTTTACTAATCATGACTGAATCTCAACAAGTGAACACGAATATTGACGGTTACCAAATTCAGCACCAAATAATGATGGATAGTATGAACTAACAATGTATCCAAGGTGATGATCGATCTAAATCAGTCGCATTCCTGATGCTATCCTTATGAAGGCGCTGACAAATTAGATCTATCCCATTAAAAACGAGAGAAGCGCATTTATCCGTTCGTATGCATCTCGTTGAATAAAGTCTCTTTCCTCGTTCTCAGTGATGTCTTCGAAATCAGCTACATGTTTGGGTCCGATATGTTCAGGAGAGGCGAATTTTTCAGATAACGTCCCAAGGGCTTCCTGTACCAACTTATTCTCCAATATTGGTTGAAACTCTTTTGCTAATGCTTCAATACCGCCAGGATAGTTTTTGATACAGTAATAAATATCCCAGGCATCCTTTTCCATTAACCGTGACGCTATTGCCATAGATTTCATCACCAGAAATGGCGCAATCGAGGTAACACGGACACGTGCACTATCTATCCCGCCTTCCGGCAGCTTTCCGCTTAAGGTAATTTCAGTTACTTGAGCAAAAGCCAAATCACTACCCCGCGCTTTGCGCGGTTGCATATCTTGTATCTTTTGAGTGCGACGGCTACGTTTCGTGCCGGCATACTCTCCAGCCAAGAAATCTACTTCCACTTGGTACGTATTTCTTCCAACCTTTACTTCCCGGAAGAAAATAAAAGGCTGCTCCCCCTGGCGATAACCGCGCGATAACAAAAGTTGCAAGATGGTTTTATAACCCACCTCACTCAAAACACGGTGATCCAGCGCCAAATCCACATCAAGGCTTCCTGTATGCCGTTGCTCAGCACCACTCAATAGAAGTTCGGGAACCCACCCACCTACAATCACGATCCCTTCTTGATATTCACCCAGTAAATGGGTCAATTCAAGCATAACGCTATATGCGGCTTCCACCGCTTCAGCCGTATAGTCTACTCGAGTTATCACCATGATTTTTCAATGACCTTTCGGATATTCTGAGCAGCTTCTTGCCCACGGCCATGTTGGCTTTGCAAGTCTAAATAGATCTGAACTGGAGCTGCAATCTGAATCCCATCAATTTCCTGAGTACCAATGAATACTCCCTCATCATAAGGAAGTAACAAACTAACATTCGCACCACTAGTGACACGTTTCCAGCCTAAAGCATCTGCCAGCGAATCCGGATTTCCTTCGACATAAGCATACATTCGTTGATATCGTACAGATGGCGCAAGACGGGCAGCGCCGGAAAATGCTGTCAGTGCATAACGTATGTTCCGTTGACTGCAAATTTCAGCAAATTGATACTCACATTCAGCGATGTCTGTTATAGCATAATAGTCAACAGTCTGATTACGTTGTGATCGATACTGGGCAGCCCATCCATCAAGCACTACACCTGGGTTCTTAAGTCGAACGCCACTTTCGCCCGTTTCCAACCACTCTTGATCTGACAACAACTTCTTTACATTGGAAATCTGTCCATAACTGACATTGGCAGCTTTCGCTAAAGCCTCGGTTTTCCAATTCTTTTTTGGATCTGCCAATAAAACTCGTAGAATGCGTTCTGCTTTTGTTGAATAGAGTGAAAGATGTTTCCTGGGTTGAATATATGGATTGACGTTTCCCTCACGGTGAATGAAGACAGTATCAAATGAAAGCAAGCAATTTCCTGCCAAATCAAGATAACCCACACCTGCTTCTTTACATATCACAGCAGTAGCGGGAGAGATATAAGGGGCTATAAAAACTCCATATTCCGCAACGCCCTGTGCCAACCAATCTTTTATTTGATAAGCAGCCAATCGAGCCACCCGCGGCTGTCCATTGTCTTTATACTCTGCCAAGATTTTCAGTGATTTATTTTTAACTCTTACTTCCATCTTAAAATCTGGCTTCAACGCACTCTCATCTATAGAAATTTTTCCCAATTGTAAAAAGGGAACGCTTAACAAGCACTCCCGAATAACCTGTACAACCATGTTTTCACTTTCTCTTTTTTTCATTTTTAAACCTACTTTCAGCATTTGCTGAAATCAATTATATCAGTGAAAAATATTTAGAACAAGTCGAGGGGATATGGACATCCCGAGGTTGAATTCTTTGTAAAAATACCGAAACAATACCGACACGAAAAACTCTCCCCTATTTCCATTCAGATATTCTTGCGCCCACTGAAATGGAAACGAACCTCTTTCTCACCCAATCTCCCAACCTGGAAATCTACCAGACCCACGACCTACGCAAGTGGATCGGGATCTACCTGCACGCCTGCCGCTCCCGCAACCTCGCCGGCGGCACCATCGAGTTTTACAGCAAGAAACTCGGTGCCTTTTCCCGATTCTGCCTGGAACACAATGTGGCGAACATCCCGCAGATCAGCGCGGACCTGATCCGCCAGTTCTTGATCATCCTAACTGAGAGCGGACATCGCCCAGCTGGTGTCCATTGCTACTACCGTTCGATCAAGACCTTCCTGAAATGGTATGAGCGAGAAACCGAGCCGGAAGGCTGGCGCAACCCGATCAACAAGGTTGATGCGCCCTTCGTCCCGCTCGAACCGCTGGACCCAGTCAGCATCGAAACCATCAAAGCCATGCTGGAGACCTGCAAGCGCGGAAAACTTTCTGATGCGCGTGATAAAGCCTCCCTGCTGGTGCTATTGGATACCGGCATGCGTTTGGCGGAGTTCCTCTCCCTGAACATGGAGGATGTCGATCCCATCACCGGCATGATCCTGATCCGCTCAGGCAAGGGCAGAAAGCCGCGCAATGTGTATCTGGGCGATAAATCGCGCCAGGTCCTGCGCAGGTACGTCAAGGAACGCAAGGATTACAACCCAGCGCTGTGGGTCTCAAAGTCTGGGGAACGCCTGACCGAGACCGGCTTGCGCATGATGCTGCGGCGGCGAGCCGCCCAAGCCGGCGTCCCGGTGCCATCGCCACATGACTTCCGACGCGCATTTGCCATCGAGCGCTGGCGCGCCGGGGTCGACATCCTGACGCTCTCTAAACTCATGGGGCATACCTCGTTGCAGGTCCTGAACCGCTATATCAAACAGATCGGCGAAGACCTTGAACGGGCAGCTAAACAATCCTCGCCCGTAGATAGAAACTTTTAACAAAGGAAACCAATGACAACCATCCTCACGATTGCAAATCAAAAAGGCGGGGTCGGCAAGACCACCACCGCCCTCACCCTCGCACACGGACTGGCACGCCGCGGCAAACGCACCCTGCTGTTGGATTTCGACCCGCAGGGACAAACAGCACGCGCCTTGCACCTCTCCCCTTCCGCCGGCATCTATGCCCTGCTCACGATGGACACCGGTCTCAATGAAACCGCCTACATCCAAAGCAAGATCATGGAAACCGGACGAGAAAATCTCTGGCTGCTGCCCGGCAACAAACAAACCGCCGATGCGCAAGCAATGATCAACTCGCAAGGCAAGCCGATCTCCTGGGTGCGGGAAGCCTTGGAGCGCTTTTGTACCACCCAATATCATTATCTTGTATTGGACACCGCTCCCAGCCTGGGAGGCATTCAGGAACGCGTCCTATGGGCAAGCGACATGGTGATCGTCCCCACGCCAGCGGAAGCGCTCGGCTCAGATGGTCTTCGGCAGGTGCTGGACACCATGAAGCGACTCTCCGCTGAGAAAGGCTGGAAAGGCGGTCTGTTCGGGGTATTACCCACATTCTTGATGGAACAGGTCAAGGAACATCGCATCAACTTGGACGCCATGCGTGTCAATCTGCGAGAGTTGATCCTGCCGCCCATTCACCGTGCCGTGGTGCTGGCGGAATGTCCCGCCTTTGGAAAGACCATCTTCGAGCATGCACCAGACAGCCGAGCAGCAGAAGAATATGCTCGTCTGGTGGATATCGTACTCAAGGCATAGGGGAAGAAGATGTCACGCAAGGATATGCTCACCGACACACATGCCGACACGGGGCGGAGTGAATTTGCCGACAGTATCCCGCTTGCCGCTACAGCGGGAGGATGGAACCGACACGGTCGCCGTCCCGCCAAGCGCAACCGCCAATGGGAAAAGGCACATCGTCCGTACCGATATGTCAACGTGCCGTTGGAGGTACGAGAAGAGGTGTTAGCTTTGGCGGAACACCTGCGCGTGCCTGCCGACGATGTGGCCCATGCCTTCTTCGAATATGGCTTGGATCGTGTTGGCGAAGGAAAGTTGCAAGTGAAGGCGCAGCCCAATCCGCTTGGGCGGAAGATGACGCTCTTTCCGCAGAAGCAGGTTGGAGCGTGGGAAGAAGCGACGGGTCCACAACAGGACATCCCTGCCCGGAGAAAGAAAAGGGTCGAACGAAAACAGAAATCCGTTCCGGCTGTCTCGTATCGCATCCCGCCTGGCGTTCATACGGATCTGTGTTCATTGGCGGAAGAGCTTGCGGTTCCTGTGGGTGAAATCGTCACAAATTTTCTGCGACATGGATTGAAGTCTTATCGAGCCGGCAGGTTGAAGTTGACGCCTCAGCCTGTGACCGTGAAGATGACATTGAAAGGAAACGAGCAATGAGCATCCGCGGAAAACTGATTGATTTTTTCAGGGTCAAGATTTTGGGTATGCGGTTCCGCATAGCCTCCGCACATCTGCCGTATACATGCCGCAACTACATCCGCATATGTTGCCGCATATCTTCTCTTTACAGGAAAGGCTGTGCGCCGCGATTTGAACTTGGGATGACCTGTGACCCATCTTTAGAAAATCGTTCGCCAGCGGGCTTTCTGTGGGCTTTCCAAAACTGGAGGAAAGCATGAGCGTGGAGACCTCGAACCGCGTTTGGAAACAAAGCGGCAAAGGCGGGACGCCGCTGTTGCTGCTGCTGGCAATGGCGGACTGGTCTGATGACTGGGGCTATTGTCATCCGAGCATCGAACAGATGGCGATCAAGTGCCGGCAGACCGAACGCAATATCTTGAACCTGATCGCGGACCTGGAGAAGTCCAACGAGTTACGCCGGCTGGCACGCGGAAAAGGCGGCAGGGGCAAAGGCAGCGGGTCGGTCTATCAGGTCATCACAGGGATCAACCAATTGGAGATCGCTGCCAGTGAACAGTCGTCACCCTTGGCGCGTGCGACGTTGACAAAGCTGGCAAGCGGAGAAGTCGCTCCCCCATCTGCGGCAAAACCGCCATTGGAAACGGATGAAAAGATTTCAGGTGAAAAGTTTTCACCTGAAAAGCAGAGTCCCGATTTTTCACCAGTTTCTATATTGCGCTTAAATGAATTAATTAACGTCAGTGACTCTACTCCTTCTCCTTCCCACGAAACACAGAAACATGAACCATCGCCGGAAGAACGAGCGGAAGCCTTGTATCGATTGGTACGACCCGGACACCTGACCCTGCCAAATTCCGAGCAGCGGACGGTGGCATTGCGCGTCTTGGGCATGTACCTACAACGCTATGACTCACCACAAGCAGCAGCACAAGCCTTGAAGCCATTCGCCGCTGAAGCCGACGTGCGCGGGATCCGTCCTACCAACCTGTGCTGGCTGTCCGAATGGGCGGCGGTGGGACAGATCCCCAAACAGCGCAATAAATTTCGAAGCAACGCAAAGCCGGCACCGACTTCTGAGCCGACTGTGGATTACGAGGCAATCCGTCAGCGGATGGAAGCGGAACTTCCAACCTTGATCGAAAGGAAAGATAACGCATTAGCATGAATCATATTTCTGACCTTACCCCAGAGGGCATTCAGAATGCCGGCAAGGATGGAGCTATTCCAAAACCCATCCAGCATGAAGATTGTTCTCCAGATTGCCCAGAATGTGGCGGGATCGGGTATGTCCGTTATGAGGTCCCCGTGGGACATCCAAAGTTTGGCAAGGTGGAACGCTGCCGCTATGCGCAGTCGCGTGATATTGCCGCGCACCTGAGTTCTGGAAATGTCGACCCACGCATTGGATTGACCGCTGACGAAATCCGCAATTTGAACTGGAACTTGGTTCGCAAGGGAGTCAATCAGGCTGACCAGGCTTGCACGACCACACGCAAAGCCTTTGAGGATGGACACGGCTTATTATTCTTGTATGGCGGGTTTGGACAGGGCAAGAGTCTGATCCTGAAGGTCGCGGTGGCAACAGCAGTGCGAGCCGGCAAGCGGGCGGCATACGCCAACCTGGCTGGCGTGTTGGATGACATCCGCAGTGCCTACGACGAACGCGAGAACAAGATGACCGAACTGGTGCGGCGTATGGAATGGTGGACATCCCTAGATGTGCTTGCCATCGACGAGTTAGACAAAGTCGGGCAGACCGATTGGGCAAAGGAACGAATTTTCCAACTGCTAGACCTACTCTACCAACGTGCGGTCCGACAAGAAGCACTGACTATTATCGCTGCCAATTACCATAGCACGGATGAACTCTCCGGCTACTTGAAAAGCCGCATCGAGGACAATCGCTTTGCTGGTAATGGATATTTGCTTCACCTCAAAGGCGCAGACGGGCGCAAGAGCATGCCCAAGAATTGGAAGTATTAGCGAATGGATATACTTTCCAGCCTTCCGTTGGAATGGGTGCCCATCTATCCGATGAACAGAAAGGATGTGGTGTTTGATGTTTTCAAGCACCACATTTCATATAAAGATGGATTGCCACCCTATGCCCAGGCGCGGATCATCGACCTGATTACCAACCGTTTGATCAAAGCCCGTCAATATCCGACTCTATGGGTGTCGGTAGATGCGCCCGGCGATTGGTATGTTGTGGAAGTCAAGCGGCTGGTTAAGAAAAAAATTCCGATGACCGTTCAGCCGGCATGGAAAACCATTGTCATTGAGCGGAATTTCTCTCAGTCAATCCACCCGACCTATCTTCGAGAGGGCGATTTACCAATCTTGGCACCACGCTTTGACCCCGCGGATTACGGTATCAAGGAATCGGTGCTGCGTGTCTTGCAAATCATGGCAAGGCTCAAGACTGCCTATAGACCTGAAATTGCTTCTCTGGCAGGTTTCAGCGAGAGTCATATTCGGAATCTTTTAAAGCAACTTCAAGCGGAGAATTTGATCGAGCGCCGACGGATCGGCAAATACGAAGGATATGCAATCCGAACCAAGGGGCTGAAGCTGGCACATCGTTCGTGGAATATCCCCAAAGGCGTTCATTTTGAAAAACATCGCGGTGAATTCCGATATGCAGGCGAGCGTCACCGACGCGTGTCGCGAAGATGGCGGGCATGGCTTGAAGCAGCACACCCAAATATAGAGATTTTGGAAAGTTGGACGGAAGCACCGCTCTTTTACGGCATCCCGGATGCGTTGATATGGGGACGCAAAGGCGAGCACGAAATACTATTCTGGCTGGAAGTGGACAGCGGGCACAGTTCCAAAAAGGTGATGAGGCGCAATTACTCTCACCGGTTTCAAAATGCGTATCAGCATGCAAAACGATTGGGAATTTCGATTGTCTTCTGTATCATGGGTCCGCCCTGGGTGGTACGGTTCTTCCCGTCTTGCATTCCATACCTGTATCCCAACATGACTATAATCGGACAGGACTGGCGGGCATTTGGGAAACTGCCTTTTTATGAGACTGGCGGATGGTTTTCTGGAATCGATAACCGAAAGAAATATCCGACTGAAAAACCTCTCCCCTTCGATCCAAGTCAATATCCACCCAAGCCAAAGAAAAAAGGAATATCAACCAAGCCGAAATCCACAAAACCCAAGTATTCCAAGGGATTTGATGATGCCGACTGGTGGTATCGAGGTAGTTCAGAACGGGAAGAGTGATGCACTAATGAAAGTGGCGTGACGGGGGTGCAGTGAAAATGGCAAAGATTCTAGCTTTTCGCCTACTCCCTGCCGCATCGCATTTTGATCTTTTTCTCGATTTTTTCGTAATTGCCCAAATATGCCAGCATGAGACTCTTCCAGAGTTTGCCGTGGTTGGGGACGTTGAAATGCAACAATTCATGGACGATAACGTAATCGCCGATTTTCTTGCTCATGGTAGGGAATGCGGTATTAAAGATCAGCAGTTGACTTTTCTTTGTGTATGATGCCCACTTGTTTTTCATAGGGCGGATCGAGATCGTCTTGACTTCAATATCAAGTTTTTGTGCCCATTCATAGACGCGGACTTTGAAGGCTTCCTTGGTCAATGCCATGTTACTTGCCCTGTGACTTCAACAGCGCGACCAGAAGTTCCTCAACCAGAGACACCACCTTGTCCTCATCGTCTTCCTGGCGATACAGGGCAAAGGTGATCAATTTCCGAACTTCGCGCAGTTCTTTATCACTGGCTGCCCAATTGGGATGTTCGAGAAAAGCGGTCTTGATTCTGGCACTAGCATCATCAGGGTCGGACAAGCCCGCATCGCGTAGCGTGGAATAGACAAAGTAAGTCATGCTGTCCATGTTTTTGGCGGCTTGTTCGCGTTTTCGGCGTTCGTTTGCCTCGATAATACTGGACAGGTCTTTTATGGCGTCGGCAGTACCTTTCTGGCGGTCTTCAAAACTATCCTGCACGGCTTTGGCTCGTTCTGCCATGCCGACCAGGAAGGGATCGTCACTGGCGTCCTCCGCGGCTTTGGCGATGCTTTTCACAAGGTTGATAACCTTGATATTGTAGTCACCTTGTTTCTCCTGAATCAGTTTCAACGTTTCAGGGTTGATCTCGACAAACTGCGTGACCGAATCAATCTTTTCGGTATCAATATGCTCCTGCACCAGTGCGTTGGTTTTTCTTAGAAACTCCCTATCGGGCTGCACTTGTTTGGCATAGGCTTTGCGGACAACGGCATAAATGCCTGAAAGCGTGGCGAACCGTTCAAGGTACGGACGCAGGAACTTATCGGGTGAAATGATCTCGTAGAGCATTTCAAGTTCTTTGTAGAACTTGAAAAAGGTCTTGCGGCGCTCTTTATCGCGGAAATGTTCGATGAGGTTGTCCACATCTTTGTCGTCGAAATTGCGGGTGATGAGGGAAAGGTATGCCGCCGCCTGACTATCCATTTTTTGCTTGAACAAGGATTTTAGGAGAGCAAGGTCTTTGATAACGGCATTGACTTCGTCGCTATCGAAGGACAGGGCTTTTTCCAGTTTGTCGAAGATACCGACAAAGTCCAGCACAAAGCCATGCGGTTTGACCATTTCCTGTGATTCGTTTTCATAGGGGCGATTGACGCGGGCGATGGCTTGCAAGAGCGTATGATCGCGCATGGGCTTATCGAGATACATGGCGTAGAGGATCGGCGCGTCGAAGCCTGTCAATAACTTCTCGGTGACGATCAGAATCTTGGGATACTCGCCATAGCGTTGGAAGTTCTTGCGAATCTCCTTTTCCTTCTTCTCGTCAATGTGATGTTTCTTGAGCAGTTCGCTGTCGTTGTTGTTGCCCGTGTACACAACTTCAGAGTATTCAGGCGGCAGGATCTCATCCAGCGCTTTTTTGTAGTGGGCGCAGGCTTCGCGATCCACGCCGACCAGGAAGGCTTTATAGCCAAGCGGCTCGACGTTTTCACGGTAATGGTCGGCAACATATTGCGCCACCTTCTTGATGCGCGCCTTGCCTTTGAGGAAGTTCTTGATATTGACAGCGCGATCCAAAATCTTGTTGAGTTCTTCAATGTCGGAGATGCCTAGAAAACTTGCGCGCTCGGTACCCTCCGCCCGTTCGTTTCGCGGTGGCCCTTTTCCGCCAGGCTCAGGTAGCCACTTTACCAGCCCCGGCGCCTTCACTGAAATCACCTGCGTGCGCGCCGGCTTTCCAGGGCCCCCCTTCGTGCCACTCGCGCCGCCTTGACCTCCGGCGCCCCTGCAGGGGCGCAAGCCCACGCTCACCCCCACCCTCAACTCCAAAGAGTCTTATCCACCTCAGCCTTCGGTCTCTGCTTTAGCGAAGAATTCCTTGTCCATCGTCTCGGCAGGGACAAGCATGGCATTGGGCGCAAGGTTGTAAAACAACGGCAGGGTGGTTCCGTCTTCGATGCTTTCCTTGATGGAATATTTGTGCAAATAACCCTGAGGGGCGTCATCCACGCCAAAGGTTTTGAACGTACCCTGACCATAAACGGTGCGGTCTATGGGCGTGCCTGTGAAGCCGAGATAGGTCGCATTCGGGAGAGCCGCCATCAGGTAATTGCCCAAATCCCCTCCCGTGGTGCGATGCGCTTCATCCACGAGGACGTAAAGGTTCGAGCGTGGATTCAGATCGGGGGGCATGTCGCGGAATTTGTGAATCGTCGAAACGATGATGCCGCGGTAGTCATCGCGGAGCAGTTGATTGAGGCGGGCAATGCTATTGGCAGGTTCCATATTTTCCATGCCAAGCGAGGCGAGGTTCTTCATCAACTGGTCTTCGAGTTCGTTGCGATCAACGAGCAGCAGGATGGTGGGCTTTTCAGATTTGGGCGCTTTGAAAAGCAGTTCGGCGGTTTTGAGCATGGTGAACGTTTTGCCGCTGCCCTGCGTGTGCCAGATCAGCCCGCGCCGTTTGGTGGAGTGATGCGCCCTTGCGACGGCGTGTTCGATGGCGTGGGTCTGATGTTGTTGCAGGATGTATTTGTTGAGTTCTTCATCTTTTTCGGCAAAGACGATGTAATCTTTCAGGAGTTTCAGGATGCGCGGAATCTCGAAGAAACTCTTGACCTTCGCTTCCAGTTGACCGATCTGGTCGTGCTTCCAGTGGAAGATGTTGCGTTTGACGGTATTCCACGTGCCGCCATAATCGAAGCCGAGCGCATCGGTGGCGATAAACGCCATTTCAGGCACGAAATATTCAGGCGTTTCGCTGTGATAACGGCGGATCTGGTCAATGCCGAGCGCAATGCCTTCATCCTTGCTGGCATTCTTGCATTCGACTACAAGGAGCGGGATGCCGTTGATGAGGAAGACCACATCTTCACGATTGCCGAAGCGACCGTTATGCCAGTAAAACTCTTCGGTGACCTCATACACGTTGCGCCCATGTTCGTAATCAATGAGCGTGAGATCGAGTTCGCGGTTTTCTTCGGCATGGAAGAATTTGCCGCGATTGCGTACATGTTCAAGAAACTCACGATTGCCGTGAATATCGGTGTGGATGCGGTTGAGTTTGCCCGTCAGCGCGCCCACAGGCTCGTTGTAAAGCGGATTGAACTCCACCGCCTTCTGGTGGAGCAGGTCATCGAAGTAAAGGGACTTGGGCTTTTCGCCAAGCGCGCTCACACCCCGCCTTCGGTCTGCTTCGGCGCGAGGGACATTCACCCAGCCGATATCTTGGGCATACTGAAGAATGCGGGTTTGTACGGTTTTGTGTTCGCCTGGCTTTGGCATGGTTTAACCCTTTGTCTTGACCGCGGATTACACCGCTGATTACCCTGATGACGCTGATTGTAATCTGTGAAATCCAGTAATCTGCTTAAATCAGCGGTTAAGATGCTTACTATTGATAACACGACGATATTGCAGGCTTTTTGCGCCAAAGTTCAATAGCAAGCCGATTTCCAGATTATACGCTTCAAGGTAGTTG
Source organism: Candidatus Villigracilis adiacens (assembly GCA_016703605.1). Lineage (GTDB taxonomy): Bacteria > Chloroflexota > Anaerolineae > Anaerolineales > Villigracilaceae > Villigracilis > Villigracilis adiacens. The sequence continues at coordinate 852,284 of JADJBU010000022.1, forward strand.
ATGGCTTGCGCCAAATGGACATCTTCAAGAGCGGTTAACGCCTTGATTTCGACCATTACTTTTTGCTCCACCAGAAAATCCACCCGCCGTTTGCCAATCTCAAATCCATCATAGAAAATTGACATCTCCAATTCACGTTCAGCAGACAGTTCCCACTTTGGAAATTCAATGTCAAGGGCGCGTTGATAAATAACCTCTTGAAAACCATTTCCAAGGGTGGAATGCACTTTCATCGCTGCGCCAATAATTTTGCCTGTGATGTCGGAATGTTTGTATTCCTTCTCGGTCATCCTGCCTCCATTGTCTGAACCACAGATTACGACTGATTGACCAGATTTCGCGGATTAGCCAGATTTCTTATCTGCGCCATCCAATAATCCGCGCAAATCAGCGGTTCTGACTTGTCCCGTCATCAACTGATGCAACAGCGTACGAAAGAGTTCTTCGAGTTTTTCCTTTTTACTTTCCAAAAACTCAACTTTTCTATCTATTGTTGCCAGAGCATGTCCAATCTCATTTGCTTCTTCATATTCGGGTTTCAAAATAGACAAATTTTGCAAGATGCCAAGTGTTAAGTATTTTGTAGAAGTGCCTATCGAAACAGGTCTTAGATACTATAAATTCATTACAAGTGCATACAGTAAAAACTTATAAGGCTGTAGTGACCCCTAAAACTGGACAGTAGGTATAAACTACCGGACAGCCGAAAAAGGAGCACAAAATGGCAAGAACCCGAAGGATATTCAGCGCGGACTACAAAGCGAAGGTGGTCTTGGAACTGATCAGCGGCACAAAAACTATGGCAGAAGCGAGCCGCGAGTACAACTTGAAAACAGACCTGCTCTCACATTGGAAGAGCCAGTTTCTGAGCAATGCGTCGAAAGCATTTGAAACGACAACCGAAAGCGACCCACAACAAGAACGGATCGTAGAGTTGGAACGGTTGGCAGGCAAACAAAGCCTGGAAATGGAAATCCTAAAAAAGCATTGACGCTCTTGCCCCAAGCAAAACAGAAAAACGGGAGCTAAGCCGAAAAATGGGCAAGCAGTACCCAAAGGCAGTCGTCAGTCGGGTTTTGGGCACATCGCGCAGCAGTCAATACTATGAGAACAAGCCCGCCGAAGACAAAGCCTTGGATGCTGAGATTCAGAGCGTGTGCGCTGAATTTCCGCGGTATGGGTACCGCCGTGTAACCGCCGAATAAAAAGGCGTGGCAGGCAGGTCAATCGCAAGAAGATTGCCCGCTGGATGGCAAAACTGGGTTTGCAAGCGCGAAAACCAGCGGCGCGGAAGTGCCGAACGACCAACAGCGACCATCCCTATCCGCGCTATCCCAATCTGGTGAAAGACTTGCCCGTCGAACGTCCTGATCAAGTCTGGGTTTCGGATATCACATACATCCGCCTGCAAAAGGCTTTATCTATCTGGCTGTGGTGATGGATGTTTACACGCTGCATTCGCGGCTGGCATCTGGATTGGCCCTGGATCAGTCGCTCACCCAAGAAGCGCTCTGCAAAGCTTTGCAAAACCCACTGCCCGGAGATCCATCACCAGACCAGGCGTTCAATATGCCGCCAACCGCTACGTTGAGATTTTGCAAGGACATGCCGTTCAAATCCAGCATGGCAGAAGTTGGCGAACCTACACAAAACGGATACGCGGAGCGTCTGATGCGAACCATCAAAGAAGAGGAGGTTGACCTTTCCGATTACGAAGACTATCATCACGCTACAACCAGATTGGGCAGTTCCTTGAGGATGTCTATATGCGCAAGCGCGTTCACTCATCCTTGAAGTACCTGACCCCTGCCGAGTTTGAGGCTGCTTGGCTTTCCAAGCAAACTCTTGTTAGCCAAACGCCTCTTTAGTGTTCAGTTTCTTGGGGTCACTACAGGCATTTGGCTTTCGTCTTTTTGAGTAAGCACGTAGGTTCGTTGATATGCATTGAACTTGCCTTTGTAATGCTTTACAGAATAAATACCACGAGCATTATTCCCCGCAAGAAGGATAGCCTCAGTGTCAAACGCAAATGTGTCAATTCTGGATGTTTCAGGTGAACACGTAAAAAGGGATATTCCCAAATGGAGTTGCGGCATTTGAGTCAAGTTTACCTGTCCGAATGTTTACTAAATCACCTAACTTTATTGTTTTCCATCCCGCAGGGACAAAACCAATCTCCGTCTCCTTCTGCTTCTCGCCGCGCAATCCTTCCGTGAACAACTTCTTCATCAGCGCGGACTTGAGTTCGCGGGTCAGGTCATTCAACTTTGCCTGCTGTTCAATCGCGGTCTGGACAGCGGTCAAAACATGGGCAATGCGGCGTTGTTCATCAAGTTCAAAGCCAAATTGATTTACTTCAACATTGGCAAGTTGATGCCTATTAATTGCCTTGAATATACTTCCAGTACCAAGACTTGCAATATATGGCTCGATGTATTTCAGATTGAAATACAGAAAACTTGAATCTATTTTTTGAGCGCGAATAGCCCCAAGTCCACGTCCAATGCAAGTTTTTTCAGAAGCAATATTAGTTGGACCAACAGGCGCACGAACTGAAATAAGAATATCCCCTGCTTCGGCTATCTTGTTTGGTGATGAACAAAATAATCTTGGAGTTGGATATTTAAAACCAAAATCTGTTTTACCTTGATAAAAAGGCAGCCCGATGCCTTTGTCGTTATAGGTAGTTGATGGTGGGGATTGCCCCATAATGATTTCAGAAACACTGGATAAAGTTGGCATAATTAGATTTCAAGTTGGTCAAGAATATTTTGTAACGTCAAATTTATTTTCTGAATATCTGCTTCAATTACTTTTATATCATTGGCTATTTCAGCAATTGGGCGATATTCATCACCATCAGCAACGTGAATATACCTGCTTGGCGAAATGTTGTAATCATTCTTGACAATCTCATCCCTGCTCACAATGCGGCTGTATTTATCCTTTTCGCGCCAATCTTTGAAGGTCTCAGCAATACGCGAAATCGCCTTGTCAGGGATGAAGTTCTTGGGGTCGCCCTTCTCAAATTCGCGTGAAGCATTCAACAAAAAGAGTTTATTCTTGCGTTTGGCAGGCTTGGCATTGTTCAAAAATAAAATAACGCCTGGAGCAGAGGTGTTGTAAAACAAATTCTCAGGCAAATAGATCACGCCTTCAATCAGGTCGTTATCTACAAACCACTTGCGCACGTCCTTCTCCTTGGTCGTGTTGGCAGACCCACTCCCCCGTGAGGCGGCGCCCGTATCCAAAACAATCGCGGCGCGTCCACCCGCGTTCAAACTGGCGAAGATGTGCTGCACCCAGCCCCAGTCCGCGCTTTGTTTGCCAGGAAAGCCCGCGCCCTTGGGGAAGCGCCCGTACTCGTCCGCGTCATAATCGCCTTCCGTGAACCAATCCTGATTCCACATCGGGTTGGCAACCACACGGTCAAACTGACGCAATTTATTCTTCGTCAAAAATTTCGGCGCCTTAAACGTATCCCCAATCTCGATCTCCCCTTCCAAATCGTGGATGATCATATTCATATTCGCCATCGCCCACGTGTTGGCGGTATATTCCTGCCCATACATCTTCAGCGGCGCAAACGACTTCTTCGAACGCAAGTCCATCTTTTCCTGCAGCGCCAACTCGCACTTGATCAACAGTCCGCCCGAGCCGCAGCACGGGTCATACATCTCCATCCCAGGCTCAGGGTCAAGGATGTGCGCCATGATCAGCCCCACTTCCTTCGGCGTATAAAACTCACCCGCGCTCTGCCCGCCGCCCTCCGCAAACTTACGGATCAAGTACTCATAACTGCGCCCGATGATGTCCGCTTCCACATCCTTCAAGCCCAGCCGCTTCAAACTGATCTGCTCGATCAACGCGCTCAAACGGTCATCCGAAATATCACGCTGACCATGCGTAGTGGCATTGAAGTCCACCCGATCGATGATGCCCTGCAATTTGGGATTTTCCTTCGCAATCGCCCGCAGATGATCGGTCAACGCCTCACCGATCTTAACCGTGAGCCTGCGGACGACAGACCAGACAGAATCCTCAGGGTCAGCGGGTTCCAACGGGATGTAGAATCGCACCAGTTTCGGGTCACGCTTCACCAGTTTAAACGCCTTCGCCCGTCCCCCCACCTCGCTGGCAATACGGTTAATCTCATCATCGAACACGTCACACAACCGCTTGGCAAACACCAACGGCAGGATAAAATCTTTATACTTCGGCGCATCCTTCGCCCCGCGAATCGAACACGCCGCATCCCACAGCCACTGCTCCAGGGACTTATCCGCTGTCTCTTTTGTCATGCCACCATTGCTCTTCTTCGCCATAAACCGTCCTGATTCCTCATAAAAAAACCGCCCACGCAACACAGCGCAGGCGGCGGAAAGTCTCTCCGCTACGCGTCTAATAAGTATAGACGAGAGCGGCAGATTTGTCGAACAAGTTTGTTTATTTTGTTAGTCCAAAGTAGCAATATCCCTCATTTCAGAATCATAGACAACATGTTATTCTATCAAAATGTATTCAGGAGGGTTTTGTTGAACACCGGTACCTCCAGCTGTAACACTGATAACACCTCCATCTATCGAGTCAATGTAAAAGAAATGTCCTGTATCGGTCTGCACAACCACTTGGTCGACCCCGGTCGGCATTGAGCGAGTCTCTATCGCTTGAATATGATCGGGCAAAACCATCATCCCATACCACAACTGAGCACCACGTTCCACTTCAAAAAAGATATATGGAGGCGACTGCCCTCCTATTTCCAAAGGATCAAGGGCAAAAACCACACTGGGGTTGGAATTGTATTGCGTCGCTAGATCATTGTTCACCGCTCGCGCAACCAATAACATCCGATCATTTTCATGATCTACCACAGACTTAACATCATAAATAAAGCCCGGGTGCCAATATTCTGCACTTACTGAGCCATCCGAAAGAATTATGGTCAGCTTCGACGGATAAAACATAAGATCATGAGAGAGAGTCACTATCTCCATTTTGTCATCGCCAAACAAATCAACAATTAAGAAATTATTGATCACCACTTCCCCAGTCCATCCGCCTACATTAATTGCATACGCTGGCAAAGTGCTTAGATCCACCTCCCAGAGCCTATCGCCAGATATCTTGAGCGCAATCAGTTTCCCGCAATCATCCCGCGGATGCGCAAAATAATCCTGGGTTTCCGCAACGCCAACAATAATTTCAGGTATTTTATCTCCATCGATATCCGTCAACTCCGCCTTGGAAATGTTGCCCTGAATCTTAATCTGCTGCATACGATCGCCATTTTGATCAATGATGTCAATCACGGATGGCTTCACTTCCAACGATGTAGGACGTAATGGTTCTGGGGTATTTGGAGCCAAAACAACATTGGATGTATCTGGTGATGGTGCAAACGCGGCAACTGAGCTAAAAACAATGAAAATAAAAGCGGAAAGATAGAACATGAGCCAAATCAGTTTTGGACGCGGGTTTGGTTTTCGCCCTCTTTTCGTAAAAAAATAAACAATATGGGTGGACAACACATTCCCAATGATTCCAGCCAGCACTCCAGCAAATGCTGCAACGATCCCCAATATCAACTTCAGTTCTGGGGGCAGATAAAGCATACTCCTCCAAAGACGGCGGGAAACATCAGAAAAGCAGCCTTCCCTTTATAAAAGGTACCGGCAACCTTTGATTATCCGTAAACGTGACAACTCTACAGATAAATCAACCAGCATGATATTCCTTTGATAAAACACTTATTAATTCAAAGATAAATGAAATAACACCAGCAATAACCATCCAGCCAAATCCATACATTAATGCATTCAATAGCCATAAACTATTGGAGCCTGTAACGAGGGTATCAATATACTCATCAACAAGATTACCCTTGAATCTCCATATCAAAAGTATGGACCAGATAATGCCCACAGACCCCCATCCGATAAATCGCAGCGAATAGCCATTCTTTTTGGCAAAGATGAAATTCACAATTCCAATTAACGGAAAAAATACTATCAACAACGTCGAAAACAAGAGACCCACAAAAGCAGAATCATACAGCGCAATTGATAAAACAAATAAGATTTGGAATAAAAACCATATTAAGATATTAGAAAGCTTTTTACGTCCTGACCAAAGCAACCAAGACGTGCTAAAAAAGCCCACTGGGATGAGCCCACAGCAGTAAAACAAAGCAAACATAACAATTTCGGCTTCCCATCAAGTGGCGGGTTTACCCACCTAATATGATCAAAAACAAGGCAAACAGAATTAAATATGCCGCCGAAAACAGAGAGACCCATTTACTAAAATTGTTCGTCATCGTAGTCCGTCCATAACCAAGGGTATAGAACCTCGCTACATTCCAAGCAATCATCAAGGAACTGACTCGATTGAGTAATATCCCTGCCACAATGCGGACATTTTCCAAAATGTTTCTTATCGTTCTGGTAAAACCCAAAAGCCATCCCGATCAAAGTTAAAGCACCCACAATAATCTGAACTACCATTATTGGCTGCACGAACAAACCGAGATTACCCGTTAATACAGCTGTACTGATTGGCAAAAATATAAAAAAGAGGATTATTGCCGCCCCCATCGTCAATACCAAAACTGTCCTTTTGAAAACTTCACTCGTAGCAAGGTATGAATACCACTTAAAAATTCGACCAAACAAAAAGGTCAGGCATAAGGTAGATACTAATTGGAGGAAAAATATTATTGGAACTTGCAGCAGATTCACCACCGACGCTTCTACGACAAATTCTAACAAGTCAAAATCAAACGATGCATTCCCTGCATATCGCGCAATAGAAAATATAGCAAATCTTAAGATTTCAGCCAAATACTCTGGAACAGTTAAGTAGAGCCCCCATAAAACTGACAATGTCAATAGCAACCATACTAATCGAACGCCATTAACAACCAGGATTATTTTCACTACATCCAGCCAGCCCGATATACCTAGCACCAAGCGTGGCAACAAAAAATAGGCAACTGCAACCACTACAACCACCGTTGAGAAATGCATGGGATTTTTCCCAATCAAAGGCAAGGTCAAGGGTGTTGCGAGGAAAATTTCCAGAATGAGCACCAATCCACTTAAGAATAAAGCAATTCTTTTCCAATCATAAAATACTCTCTGAGGTTCCAACAAAGCATCAGTGCGTCCACTTGGTGTAGTCCTTCTTTCCAAATAATCACCAAGTTTGGAAAAAGTTATTGAAATCGTTCTTCGATATCCTATTGGTATGCTATTCTCACTCTTTTCATTTACTATAGTCGTACCAACTTTACTCGTGGAAAGTTTAAAATAAGGCGAACTACTACCCAGTGTCTGGGCAACACCAGAATCTGCATAATACTCCCTCATTCGCCAGATCAAATGGGAATAGAAAATCAATAAAATGATAGAAATAATAATCAGGGGAAGTGAAATATTAAAAACAAACGAAACTACATATATAAAATTGATTCCCTCTGCTTTAGCTAAAATTTCTTCCATTTCTGCTTGGGACGGAAAACTGCTCAACAGCATAGGTTCAAGCATTGGCAATAATTCAGCGGGCATTTTTTCAAGTATCGCTTGCGGCGCAATTTGCGCAAGCGATTGAGACACCAACGCCAGCAAAAACATCCACCCCCCGAAAAAAAACATAAACCACAGCATCAAGGGAAAAATTGATCGGAATAGAACATCTAAAAATCCAGTTTGCCAGTAATCCCCATTCTTGAAATGATATAGTTCATGTAAAAGTATAGCTTCTGCACGTTCGGCTTCATCTGGATTGCTTAATTGCGCTTCTAAATTATTTAATTGGTCTGTCCCCAACACAATGTACCAACGGCGAAATGAGCCCATGGTGTATCTTCGATTAGCATCGGTTGCCAAAATAATTGGGGTTTTTTTTAGTCCTATCCTAATTGATAGCATATTAATTGATGCACGAAGATTTGGATACTGATCCCCGATAGGTGTCAACTTGCGATTTCGTATATCACGGTCTGGACGCGCCAAAAATCCCCATACTGTCAGAAATAAAAGTACAGGTAGTAGCCACCAAATAGGAAACGGTGCTTCACCACTAGTTCCGAAAGCCACCGCTCCTACCAGAGTTATTGTAACTAGCCAAAATAATATTGTAGTCTGGCTTGGGAATGCAAATATATTTACTTTTTTAGTCTTCATCCCATTTTCCCTTTAAGTATTTCCTTGTGCCGAAAACTAAAAGCAGATATTGTCGGATACCATCAAATTTCAAGCTGGCTTTTAATACGTATCTTTATGGCTTTTCGAATTTCTTTTCCCTTTTTCTGCCCCTTTTTGGATTTCACTTTCTTATTTACTTCCTCAAATTTCTCATCTACGATAACATCTATCATCTGAGACACTTTTTTTTTGTCTTCAGATTTCTTAATATCCGTTTTGATTTCTTCAAATGTCCAAACTACCAACTGCTTGCATATTTCTGAAAGTGTTGAAACCAGAACGGGTAGAATCACAAGAGTCGCCAGGTCAATATCCCCAAAACCTCCCGCATCGTTAGCGGAAGTTTCTGCAACCAGAACATCTCCCTGCTCATAACGCCGCAAGATTTCGGCGGTCATTTTGCGGGATGTCAGCTCTTCATCAGGTGCAACATCCATGATAATCTCATGCCCGATCTGGGCTAGTACCTTCATATTTTCGGGATTAGTATAAGGCATGAACTCATTATGCATAATAAACTCCTATTTCGCAATATCCTAACAACACATCACCGCTGTCATTTCCACACGTATTTTTCCAAGACAAACTACCTATAAAAGTATATCTCCATCACTACTTACACAAATTGGGAGCACACTGCGGAAACAGTTGATATCACACAGAAAAGGAAAAGTGTTGGTATTTACTTGAAACTTAAAGTCACTATCTCTAAAATATCTGAATGTTATATAGATCATATCCCTATTTATTGGATTTAGGGATTATTATCAAAATCACTTAGGAATTATCAAACCTAGTAGTGCCTGCCAGAAAAATCCGTTCTGAAAAGCGACACATAGTTGGACAATAAACCAACCACCCTCTGCTTTTCGTGCTCGAGCCGGCATTTTCGCGAAAACTTTTGGAAAAACCACCGGAAATATGACCGTTGCAATAACAATAGCAATAAGAAGGAAGCCCGGTCCAAGGCTTTCCCAACTGACCGACTTACCAGCCCGATAGACTTCCATCAACTTTTGTCCAATTATTCCCAACAAAACAAAAGATACATAAGCAATGTAGTTAATACGTTTTTGGTTTTGCGTCTTTTCTGTGTTTTTTGGGATTTCGATCCCAGTTCAGGCTCTTCTGGCATCAAGTCAAGATCGAAATATTTGAATATATTCATAGCTTATTCTCCTTGGAATGGAATTTAGAAAAGGGGTCAAATTCTTCATCCTTATTTAGAATGACCGAATCGCGGAATCATATATAACCATCCTGCAGATTATTATCAAAAATTTGAACGTGGAATTCAAAATAGTGATCAATTTCTTTATATTCATTGGGAATAATCAAATCGCTGTAGACACTCTTTACAGCCTCATAGAATGCCAATAATGCATTTGACCTCACATTAGGATGTCCTAAAAACGATTGCAAGATAGCATGAGCATCTTCCACCCGGATCGTCCCATTGGGTGCAATCACCACCCTGGGTCCGCTCTCCAACAACTTCTGCGCAAAGGAGACATCTCCCTGCTCACGAACTGCTGTTTCACAACTAAGAGAATGACCAAAGGCTTGTTCTCAGCAATCTTGCCCCTCTCTTCTTGCGACAAACTCTCCGGATTGAACCTTGTCCCATCCGGAAGATAGATATCCTGCCCATCACTGTGCGCCACAACAATCAACACCGATGGCTTCTCCGATAACACCTTCCTCACCTGCTCACTCGTGGCAATTTGAGAGGACATGCCCGTAAACAAGGTGTCAAATTGTGTCTGCCATGTTTGATCATTGTCATAATACCATGCGTCTGGATTGCTCGTCTCTTCGGGACGCGGTATTCCATTAATCGCCCTCGCGTTCTCCGCATCAAACCCCTGCGGCGTTCGTAGAAGCTCCACATTCCTCCTGATCCGCACCTCATCCACATTCTCTGCTATGAGCGGGATCGTGTTCGGAAACAACGACTGAAACGACACGCTCTGAATACCCCCGCTGGATATCAGCATCATCGAACCAGTCTGGCCTACCTCTACCACGCCTGCCAACTTCCTGCGTAATGCCGTTGGGTTTTGAAGCATGTATGCTGGAACTGTATAGCTCTTATCGTTCACCGTCACCACCAATTCCTCTTCCACCTGACGGGCAATCAACATCTGCTCAACCACTCCCGCACGCCGTAATCGCAGCATTCCTTTCAGGTCTTCCAACTCCGTTACCCCTGCATTCCGCCATGGCACCAATGCCTGACCGGAAACCACTGTCAATTTTCCAGCCTCATCCCAATCATACAACTCCGGTTTGCCATCTTCCATCTTGTAAAAGATCCTGCCACTCGCATCGTAGCGAACCAATTTTTCAATCTCCCCATTTCTCCCGGTTTCGCTATCAAGCCGCCCTTCATCATCATATCCAAACTCACGGATTGCCGCACTATTCCCATCGTATAACCCTTTCAACTCGCCTCCCTCATACCTGAAGGTAACATCCCCTTCGGTTGAACTCATTCGCTCCACCCTGCCATCATTTCCAATGGATACTTTCAAGTCCTGCCCATTCCTTTGTATGTTCGTCAGCACACCATCCTGGTATAGATACTCCGTACCATTCCTTCCATCCTGCATGATGTTGCCCTGAAGATCAAAGAAGATGTAGTCTGTCTCATAATATGAGAAGTTATCGCTCTCGTCATACTCTCCAAAAAAGAGCTTATACCCATTTGCATCTTGTTGCAGCCATACCCCCTCTTTCTCATTCACATACACAATTCCACCTGTCTCTGTGTCCGGACCCGATGGTGACAACACAAGCGGTTCCCCTGCTGGCGGATTATTGAATACGAAGCCATCCCCTTGGGTGCTCTCCTGTTGCAGTAAACGCGGCAACTGGAGTGTCCAGCCATCCTCCGGTTTGTACTCCAGCACAGGAGCCAGGGAGAGTGGCACTTCAACCTGGGACGTGATGCCCCGCTCGAGCTGGGTCGTGGAAATCGATCCATAAGCGATCCCCTCTCCGTCTACTTCCACCCCCCCCGCTCCCGCCCAGGCTCTGAACCGATCGGTCACCTCCTGCAACCGCACCAAGGTTGCTTCTTTGGCAGTTTTAATTACAGGATTCACCCCTAAATCCACGCCACCCCATAACATCAAAGTTTGAACAACATTTCCCTGCTGGCTTTGACGTGTCACAGTGATTGCAGGCGTGGTGAGAGGTGCGGCACTGTAAGAGGAAGGTGAAGCCATCAGCCACAATTCAGGTTGAATTGGCAGGTTCGTCTGTTTGAGCCAATGAGCCAGGACCGTCCAGCGGGCGGAAGCATTCAACTCGTTGAAAACAGGGAAGTCAACCGCATATCCATCATAGTGGTCGGTCAAATGCGCTGCAAACGTCTGCCCAACAGGATCAGGCGGCTGCGATTGGGAAGTCTGCCAATTGGCATCAAGATATTCGGTATCCACGGATAGGGATAGCGCGGTGATCAACATGCCCAGCCCATCCTCTGTTTGTTCGATTTCTGCCGTTGGAACCTTAAACCAGAACCGCCGACGAACTTCGTCTAAGTCTTGTTCACCCAGCTGAAGTTCAAGGTCAAACATATTTGCAAAACCAGGCACGGATGAAGTCACCGAGGCGCCAGTTATATTATCCTGCCCCATCGAAAGAGTCTTCATCAGGCGATCCGCTTCGAACATCACCCATCCTAAATGCGTGTTCTCGGTTTGACCTATATAGCGGACGTTTTGAACCGTTTCGCTGCCAGCGGGGTCAATGCTTACACCTGGATACTCCCCCATATATACGGCGCGCAAGGCAGTTAGAAAATCGTCGCGTGAGGTGGATGTGTTCCCATGCGCCGGAGGACCGAACACCACCAGTTGACCACTGGATGTATTGTAGAACGCGCCTTCAGGATACGCGATCGCATTCAAACCATCCAACGAGTTTTCTGCGGTCGAGACAGGGAGAAAGACTGGAACTGTATCGGAAGTTATCAGTTGACCATCAAGATCATAAACACCCGTTTGTTGACCGCTGACCGCGTACTCGGCAAACACCAACCCCGAATCCACCTGAACAGGGACATCACCATCGGGGAGGTATGTTGAAGTGGGGATCAGACCATTGCGCTGATATGCCTTATATCCAACGAAACTACAAATCAATAGCAGAACAACTCCCACCATGGTAAAGGCACATCCCTGCTTGCGTTTTTTTAAAGAAACATCATCAGCTTCCCCGTACTCACTTTGCAATGGAGGCAGGAAATCATCATCATATTCTGACGACTTCCGTTTTCTTTTGAACATATGACCTCCGTGCGCTTGACTTCTTCAGGTTTCAAATTTCAGGAGATTTGATGATTATCCAAATTACAAATCAATCCGATACTATTGAAATTTGGGATAAAGTCTTTCAATCAACGCAAAATAAAAAAATAATAGACCAAAATAAAATCATTAAGATGACTAGGGCAACACTCCCCACAAATGGACCACCCCGTCGTTTCCGCCCGTGGCAATCAACTTATTATCCAGGGAAACAGATAAACTTTGTATAGGTGTAGAGACGTAAATGGAACGCTTACTATAATCATATCCCTGGATCCCCCAAAAGGTTAGATTAACCTCATTTCCAGACACCAAAACCTCCGGAGCGTTCGAACCGTTAAGGTAGTGCAATCCTCGAACCTGGAGTCCTTCATCGTTCAAGACAGCCATCGTCTCTGCATTGCTGACCCGCCAAATTATAATGTTGCCCTCGTCCGTGCTAGCCGCATACCATTCACCGTCTTCATCCAGAGCAACACCGGAGAAAAACGGTTTATTTTTCTCGTAAATGATGGCACGCCCAATCTTCTTTTCGAATAGATTCCAAGCATATGTCTTCGAATTCGAAGCTGCTGCAAGAAGGATTCCATCCTTAGAAAAAGAAAGCCAGTGCACATCGCCTCCGAGCCCTCCGGAAGATTCCTGTTTTTCGCCGTCGTTCACACTCCAGATATAGAAATTCCCATAGGTCGTCCCACCCACTATCAATTGGCTATCAGGAGAAAATAAAACGCTAAAAAAAGGGCTGCCCTCGTCCAAGGTACGAATTTTCTGTCCGTTCAAAGCATCATAAATTACCAGCCCGTTCTCACCAGCTGTTCCGATCCATCTACCATCGGGCGAAAAGGAAGCATACAAACCTGGTATCTCCATCAGAACCTCAGTAGTCCATATACGCCAGATCTTGATCGTCCCGGTAGAGTCTGATGTTGCTATCATTGTGCCATCGGGGGAAAATGCAAGACTGGTAACATTTTCACCTACAGACCAGTAATAAAGTTCTCGCACATTATCTACATTATTTGCCGAGATCGGGAGCGTATCGGGAAATGGAGTAGGAGAAATCTCAACGACAGGTGTATTTCGAGGTTCAGGCGTAACAGATGGAGTTGGCGAAGAAGCTGCAAAGGAATCAAAGATTTGAAAACCTTGCGCGATGGAGGCAGGGATTTGGAACAAACTGACTACGCCAATTCCCGCTAGAATCAATAAAGGTATCAAGACAAGCCATCCTACCAAACGCGGTAAACAGGAACGGGATGCAGATGGACGGCGTTGTTCCAGCACCAGAATCTTTTGTTTCTGCTTTATGAGGATCTCTGTACTTTGTCTTAGAAGGTCAAGAATATCTGTTACATAGCCTTTGTTATTCAGAGTAGATAATTTTTTTTCCGCAAAGTGATAATTGCTCAATGCACCAGTAAAATCGCCTGTTCCTAATAATTTCCTGATAGACTTTAGCAAAAGTTCGATATCCGCTTCGAGACCGGGCAAATCATCATCACCTTGAATGGACGTTAAGGTTGGTGCAACTTTATTTTTACCCGTCAAATCCGTCGGTTGCGCCTCAGATTTCAGGGCTGTTAAATCAGCACCACAGTTGGGGCATTCGTTTACAATATTATCAAGTTCGCACATACATGTGGGACATACTTTCATCTCAGTGTGCATCTTCACACCAGAATCGGAAAATATTGTATAAAGTTGAGTTTATCTTGGCCTGAACACCAAGAAAAGCGATAATTAGAATTGCAATCATGAGAGGACGGCTTTGCCACAAATCATAGAGCAATGAATAACCAGAAAAATGAAAGTTCATTATTGCACCCAGAGTAATTATTACGACAAACAATATCTTGACAAAAATAGATTTACGCTCCCTCCAAAAAACAAAAATGTTCAATACCAAGGCTTCAGCTATTAATGAAACTATCCTGTTACCAATAAAAAAATCAGGATTAATGAAAAAAAAGGAAAAAGTCCAAGTAAAAAAAAACAACCAAAAATGTCCCGAAACCCTAATCCAAACTACCATCACTGGAAATATTATATAACCTAATAATATATTGGATTCAAAATTTTTTGAAAAAAGGAAAACCAATAAAACACCTAAAAGGTAAGCAGGGAACAATTTCAATCGGTAGTAAACAGATAATCCACTTTTATGTTTTTCGCTTTCTCCATCCAACAATTCCATATTCTTTTTTTTTGTTCCCTCTGCTTGCAAACTAGTTTTCGAATAACTATTCGAATAACTAGTTTTTTCATGCCCACAAGCTATACACACCTCAATGCTCTTAACATTACGAGCGCCGCAATTACTACACTCCCAATCATCATTTTTTAATATAAAATCTCCTTTCATTGCAAAAATACTCACTGGTGTCAAGGAGCAATAAAAACAAGCTTGACATTTTGAATATACCAGCCATCCGCATTGTTACCAGAGTCAGAAGATAATTCAAATCTAATTTGTATCATTTTATTTTTATATTTTGGAATCAAATTGCTTGTTTGATTTTGCTGCCAATCCTGATAGCCTGATTTTTCCCAAATAGCGTCTTCATCAACAAACACCTTTACCTTATCACAGCAGGATTCTGTTACGGACTTAGATGTAAAAAATAAATAAATATGTTCCCAATCCCCAGCTAAATCTATAGGATAAGATTTCAATATGTAAACATAGCTGTCAAGATAATTTCCTTGAGGGCTATCTGTCCAACATGGTAGGTGGGAAAAATTACAATTTTCGGTAACTAAGAAATAATTCTTGTTTCCACTTAGATCGTTAGTAAAATCCCATTCGATAATTCGTTCTAATTTTACACTAGGTGTTGGGGTAAGCGTTGGGGGAATTGTCGGAGATATTGTTGGAGTAATTGTTAGTTTAGTAGGGGTGATCAATTGAACTGGCGTACGTTGAGTCTCATTGACAACAGGCGTTGCAGAGGGGTCGCCGAGAAACATCGGAGGGGAAGGATCCGGAATCAATCGCAAAGGGAAGAAAAAAACTAGGTAAACAATGATACCAGTTATCGGAAAAGATATCTTCCTATACTGCATATATAATGACCAATATTTTCTAGGAAGAGTTTTTACCGCAATTTGATCATTGTTCTCCTTCCATACAAAAGTTAATAAAAAAGCCCCTCCTGCAACAAGGGCAAGGTTGAGGAGCCAATCAAAAACGTTTCTTTCGTTCCACCTTTGAAGCGTCGATATAAGAGGCAAAATTATTGTTATCGTGGCAAAATAGAAATATGGATCACGAAAGACCGGGTTTATCGTTTCTTTCAAGCCTGTTTGATTTTCACCCTCTGAACCTGACATCATTTTCGCCTCCATGGCTTCGAGAACAATATAATAAGAACAAGCGGGAAAGCGATTAAGAACAATAAGTTTTGAGTATCAATAAAAATCCATATCCAAGCTGCTATTCCAAATCCAAACAAACCACCTTTCCACAAGTTGCTCCACAGTTGCTTTAGAGAAATATTTTCATTACTTTCATCTTTCGATGCATGTTCGAACAAATAGGATGCAAACAAAGCTAGGAACAGAATAAAACCGTTAGACCAAGGCGGCAATAACAACTGCGCCAAGACAATCATAATTACTGTGGATTTGATATCAGAGGTTGTCGCACCGCTCTTTTGTGGTGTTCTATCCTCACTCCCATTCTCAGTACTTATGAGTAGGCGTAATTCCCCA
Source organism: Candidatus Villigracilis adiacens (assembly GCA_016703605.1). Lineage (GTDB taxonomy): Bacteria > Chloroflexota > Anaerolineae > Anaerolineales > Villigracilaceae > Villigracilis > Villigracilis adiacens. The sequence goes on from JADJBU010000022.1 coordinate 868,521, forward strand.
ATATCATAATCTTCGGCGGGCGGAATAAAGGACATTCTAACCAAGTATTCTTCACATGGCACAATTTCATCAATTGTCACGGAATTTACAAACGCGTCATTACTTTCAGCAACAAATCCCGGTAATAATAAAAGGCGCGAAAAACTTGCTTCTTTCCCCGAATACAATGAAACGCGAAGATTTTCCAACCTTTCAGAATTTCCACATGGATATTTTATCCTAATATATAATGGTTGAGTTCCGATAGTGCCTGCATAATTTGGTATATCAGCATAAATATTCAAGCTTTGCAACTTACCGTCGGCAGAAGCGACACTATCAGAAGATAGCTCAAATTTTACAAATACATGGGAGTCTAAATAAGTCTCCCTTAATAATTCATAAAATGATTTATTTAAAAACGGGATGTAATACACTAAAAACATTACAATTGCAAGTGTTAATCCAGCAATCCATCCGTTTTTAGTTTTAGGTAAAGGCAAAATACTATCCATAATTGTTCCTTCCCAATTTATTTCTTATTCGCTCAATTCAATTAGATTCAGGGGTGCATTACCAACCATATTGGATAAATCAGCAGCCCAAGTCTTTGGAACAATACCTGCTTCTTGAAACCACACAAACCGAACTTCACCATAAGCGCAATTTTCAAGGTTTAGTGTATCCCAAGGAAGTTTAAGTATATATCTATAGGTTGTTTCCGAGATAGCAGTCCCTACAAGGCTATAACCCTTGCCCCAAAAATCATTGTCTGCCCCATCGGAATAATCTAGTTTCTTAGCATACTTCCCTCCCCCGATATCATCATTAATCGTTAGATTAGGGCAATTTTGCCCTCCCAGATTTTTTGTAGTAACGAGCTCGACTCTAGGCTGGGAGACAACATAATCAAAATAATACTCTAAGACATAAACATCTTGTGGGTATCCATTTGAACCCTTTTCAATTTTAGTTTTCTTATTCAAACCAAAATTCGGTTGAGCCATGAACTTTACATCCATCTCCTTTGAATCCGAAGCTATTATAGATTCATCCCTAAACAGATACACTCTCATAGTTGTTTGATTAGGTGATAAATATTTCGGAGACCACTTCCACTTTGCATAAGATGAACTACCATTATTTGCTATATAAATTACATCTTTATCCCAAAAAGCCTGAAGGAAAGCCCCTGATATCTCGTCGATTTCTAGATAAGGAATGTAACATTTCCTCCATTGCTGATTATTTGAACCAATTCCTTGGATATCAGCTTTTATTTCAATAACTGCATTGTTGATTATCTCATCAGGGCTTTCTATTGACAAAGTATACATAGGTGTTTGAAAATTCGCCCACCAAAACCCATCCAGTGTTGAAGCTTCGCCAATTTGAAAACTATGTTTACCACAATCAGGAAGCGGTACTAACGGAAACGTTTGAGATTCATCAGACACATATCGACGATCCGGTTGATTAGGATTGTCCCTATTTTCAATTATTACACCTTCAGAGGAAGAGGGGGTGAATGATTGAAAATAAAAGTTGACATTTGAGCTGTCGCCCGGAATATCTAAAGGTTGTGGATTTGTATAGGGCGATACCCAGCCATGATCCGACAAAAATTGACCGTCAATATCTTCAAAAAGAAACTTCAACCACTCATTGTAGTGAATGGTTATTATTCCCTTACTTGCCCAAAAACTCTCAACATTGCTATTATCAGGGCACAAGAGTACCAGCTTTATCTCCAAACCAGCTATCGTTTCATCATTAAGAAAATTTCTTAGTTGGGTGTCGTTTTGAGGATAATCTTCAAACCCAAACCCATCAGTCAACACATACAATATTTTCCGATCTACAGCTAATCCCCTCATATGCGAATCGTAAGCATTCTGAAATCCCATTCCATAATAGGAAGTGCTATCAATATTAGGCTCTTTAAGGATCTCCAGCCATCCACCCAATCCGTTTTGATTATTAGATAATTGCGAAACAAGAGTGGGAGATAGAATTTCTTTGTTGGATTCCCCAAAACTACTTGCGCTTACATAAAAAAGATTAGTTGCGGGTTCATTCTGGAATATCTTTCTGAGGGTAATCAGGATATTGCTAACATCCCTTTTATGAAAGGGGACATCTTTGGTCAGTTCATGTGGACATTTTTGATTCCCTTCTTCTCCAACCACACTCTTTGAATTGTCTAACAGAAATTCAATTGCAATATTTTCAGGCGTGGCATCAGGTGAGGTTTTGAAACCAGGGTGCTCAAGTGGAATATCCCATTTCTCCTGTAAAGCTGTTGAGGGCGGGGTTTCTCCGACTAGTTTTTGTGGAAAAGCGTTGCAAGCCAATGGGGAAATAACACATATAAATATGGTTATTATCTTAATATATTTAAAGAAATCTTTCGTCATACGGTGCCTCTCGATATTATTCCTTTGTTCTTGACCCAATATGTCATTGAAGTAGGGTTCCGTAAAACAATTATGTTTATTTGAAGCTACCTAAACCTTATAAAATATTGCTCCCGTTACTTAAAATGAAATTTCGAATATTTTTCGACCTTTATATCTAAGTACATTCAATTGATTACCAGTCTATAGAGATAACTTGCTTACATATCCACCACAATGAGAACAAAATTCCAGCCCATTGCGTACCCGCTTCCCACAATTCGGACATTTCACACTACCACTAAATTTATTGAACCCCAATGAAATTGCCCCAATCATACTACCAAGACATAAAATAGTGAATACCAACCCGGCAGGAAAAGGACTGGCAGGAACGAAAACTGCATCCACTTCGCCAGAAGGATTCCGCCAAATCGCCGTGCCACCGTTTACCTCATAGGCATTGCTCTGAATGATCCTGCCTGCGTGTAAGGTGATCACCCGGTCATATCGCAATCCGGGTAGGGCAAGATCGTTCAGGTCGCCCATGTCGGGCGTTTCCATACGGAAGTGATATTGGTCCTCCGTCCCGGATAGCGGTTCGAGAATGATCGCCCCCAAAGAAGCGCCTGGCATGTTCGAATATCTTTCGCCCTCAACGGTTAGTGTATAGGTATTGGTGCTTTTCCTCCACTTTGCCTCCAGCCCCTGATTCTTATATTCTGCAACGATATAATCCAGCGATAAACCGATCCAGTTTTCGGATTCAAGCAGGCTGCCCGGAATGGGAACCCCAAATTCCGAGCCGACGGCTGCCCCGCCTACGCCCATAGCCAGATCCATGATCGCCTCGTCCACTGTGAGCGCCGTTTCCACCTTCCAGCTTTGATCGGTGTAAAAGTAAAGGTCTGTCTCTTCACGACAGCCGGTCATAATCAATGAAAGTAATGTCAGGATGATTAAACGCTTCTGCATAGGGCACCCTTCAAATACCGTAATTGGTCTGCGCCTACTTGCGAGTATGTTTATCTATTCATTTCGAATGTTGTGATCTCAATCAATTCGTTTTCTTGAGTAGCAATCCCATCAAACGTTTGCGCCGCCCATTTACCTTCAAGGTTATTGTGAAGGGCGTTCTTACTTCAGACTGACAAACCTTGAAGTATTGAACGGCAATTGTATAAGTGCCATCCGGAGCTTCACCTGTGGACCAATAAATGTTTTCAACCGGACTTGATGTTTTATTTTCGCATCCGGGGTTGGCATCCACATCCAATTCACCTCCACTGGCGGAATTTTTATGTTGATAATAAATAGTCTCCCCGTTGGGGTCTGTAACCCAGAGGTCCAAGTCATTTACTGAGTCCCAAATCAAAGTAACCTGCACATCGCCTGTTCCAAGAGTCTCAACTCTCGTGGCAATTGGCGGGAGAACAGGCATCCAATAATCGCGGGTAAACCATCCCGTCAAGGCAAGAAACAAAAGAAGAAGGAATGTCCACCAATAATCGTTGACAAAGCGCGTTGGAGCTTCCCACCATTCCTCTTGCATGGCAATGCCCTACCTTTCTACAATCCCAACAAAGGAAGCCAGTAGCCACGGGTTAAATATGCCGTAAGGGCAAGCACTATGATGAGTAAAAACACCCACCAATAATCGTTTACAAAACGAACCGGGTCTTCCCACCATTCTTTATTCATATCGTGTTCTCCTTTCGAGTATCAAAAATTACTTGAGTCATAAGGGTCGCCTTCATGCTGTTTTATGATTGCAAGTCCAGCCCATCCACCAATCCCAAGTGCAAGCACAACATCCAGAATAATCCATCCACAAAAACTGAACGGCTCAATGAAAATCGTCATACCCATTGCGTCACGCACAATGCCGCGCAAAATGATAAAAACCCACATCATAATACTTGTTATGATGGGAGCGCCCACCGCCGCTCCCTGAACACCGCGGGTTGGCTCATAACTCCGACTCTGTTGCTCAACCTGACGGCTCGCTGCGATGCGGGATAGGAAAAAATAGACCGCCAATTGGATAAACCAGACCAATAGATCGCCATCAGTATCCGCTCCATTCATAAAAAAAATCGCCAGGCTGACAAAGATCATTATGATGCCGCCAACGAACCCAACCTAAAAAGCTGGATTACTGCGTTTTTGTGGTTCGAAATCGTAGGCACTCATCGTTTGTTTGCCTCATCGTAATGTTTCAACCAGTCATCAGGGATTTCTTTTTCAGCGGCAGAGGCAGTTTGCAAACGACGCACCAAACTGGAAGGATACCCACCAGCCACAAGGTCATGTGCGGTTTCAGTATAGTCATATTGTACCCTACGGAAAGTAACTGTATGCTCTTTGGTGTCAAGGACTATATAAGCTGCCCGCTGATCGCGGTCGCGGGGTTGGCCAACCGAACCAGGATTGATCATATAGTAGTCATCGCCTTCCAGCGAAAAGGTTTGTCCGGGGAATATCTTCTCAGCGTGGATTTCAAACCCGTCTTTCGTTTCCCTTGCGCGGATGAAAGTAGGCACGTGGGTGTGTCCGTAAAACTGGATTAGCGGTTTTTTCAACTCGCCGCGCATCTTCTTAAGTTCGCTCAATTCGCGGGAATGAGGATGTCTTTTCCCAACCATATACATAGCGGGAAAGAGGGTCGACATGAGCGCCATGAACAAGGATGAAGTTCATGTCATCTCGTTTGATTTGACGTGGCACGGCGCGATCAGGCTTGAATACTTTCCGCCAATATGAATCGGCTTCCCTGTGTTCTTTCAGTGCAGCACGGTTAAGCAGAATCACTTCCACCGGCATGGCAGTGGTTTTGAACCAGTCTTCTTCCTTCATGAAAATGTTGCGCTGGTTATCTCGCGCCCTCGCCTTTGCTGACCTGATATGAATCAGTTTTTTCGATTTGGAAGCGACGGCAAATCTCCTGGCAGGACAAGGTCCGCCAGCATGGCATCGTGATTGCCCATTACCCAGGCTTCGGGGTCAACATAACGTTTAAGAAACAACAACGTGTTTAACCGGGTTGGGCCCATAGCCAACAATATCGCCCAACGACCAGAACTGTTCAACCGCCATTTCATTGGCGGCTTCATCCAGGACCGATTCCAAAGCATGAAGGTTGGCGTGCACGTCAGAGAGAATGGCTATTTTCATAGGCTACCAGAGCCTAAATCCTTTTTTCTGCTTTTCCTGACGTTTCTGCTCCAACACTTTGGCAAAGTGTCAACCTGCCGTTCATTCTCATTTGTTATGCCTGCTTCACGGCGCGCACCAACAAACTTTCGAGGCGGGTCCCAATCGCTTTGGGATGTCGCAGTCTTGAATTCATCAGCGGAAGGGAAGCCTCGTTTATCAAGGATTGCCTGCAAGGCTTCGATCTGAGTCTGTGCTGTATGTACCCATTGATCGGCAATACTCTTTCGGCGTTTGCCATCCTCCTCAAGGTTCTTTACCGCCTTCGAACGAACAGGGACAGGCACATCACGAATATCGCGCACACCAACCACGAGTGTGGTACGGGTCTTTTCCTGTGCATCTGAAAGGTCGGTAAATTTCTCAACCTGAGGATACGTCAAGGCAGAGATCGCCAATTGCGCTGCTTCAAGAACTTTCTCCCAATCCATCTTTTTGTTACGCGTGGGCATGTCCACTGGTTGTGTTTCAGTAACCTTCACCGCTCTTTCAGCAGAATCCATATTCTGGTAACACTTCCTCTCCCATTCCTGCCAAAGTTCAAGTTCCTTTTCGCGTTCTTCAGCTTGCTCTAAAGCTTTCTGCCAGCCAACAAGATCATTTCGTCCATACACATCCGGCACACGCACACGATCATCCAACAAACTATGGATGTACTCATATTCTTTTGCATGAATAATCTGCCAGGCTTGGGTATTCTCCCTGTACGGCGGCTGGACTTTGTTCTTTACGATTTCATCTTTTACAAAACCAAAATCCTCTTCCACGCTAAACTTATGCCGGATCTGTCCTATTACATTTAACAGGTAGTGATAGGCTTCCTGGGTTTCAGAGAGACGCTTATCAAAAGCACGCACCTCCGGCATTTCGTTCAGATCCAGTTTGTTAATGCGCACAAGGTATTGTTTCAAAATTTCAAAATCACCTGTAAGAATAGCCGATTCCCAAAGGCTCTGATTCTCGGAATCCTTCAATGTCTTTTCAAGAGTTTGGAGGTTGCTCAATATGCTTGCGATGTTACGGCGGCTCCTTGTCAGCTTTTCGCGTACGGGCTCCAGTTCAGCATTGAACACGTTGGTCACATTATCAAAAGTTTGCAGCTGCGCCGAGATGGCCGAGGCAGTACTGATCGCCTGCATTAAAGGCATCGTCGTCGGGTCAAAGTCACCCGCCGCCAAAATCACTGTACTTGCCACAGAAGCAAGGTCATTACGCAAGCGGTTCAACCCGGTGGTGGAACGTCGCTTTGCAATAGGTTGCCCAATCAAATCTTCCAATGTCTGTAAATCTACAAGCGCAATAACAGCCTGTATCTTACCTTCACCAGTGCCTTTATCCTGCTCTATTTTAGTTTTACTAAGCAACTCCTGCGATGCCTCGTTAAAAATATCATCACGCAAATCCTGCAAGGACGTTGGGTCGGTCACCTTTGGGTTCTCAATGCCTTCTTGGATCACCATACGAAGAGCTTCGATCGGATACCCGGCGGTCATCTTGTTCTTAGCATCTGCTATGCAAGTGTAAACCACTTGCTGACTTTCTAACGCAGCACGCTTTCGTTCAACTTGTGCGCGAATTTCCTTTTGTTGCTCGGCATCCAAACCGCCGGTCACGCGTTCAATCTGGTCAAGGTTTCCAAAAGCGGAATCAAATTCGCCAAGTGTTTCATAGGTCTCTGCCAGTGCCAGATTTAATTCCCATGAATTGCTCATATCGGGTTCTGCCTGCAGGGCTTTCAACAGCGCTAGAGCATCTCTGCCCTTATGGTCGTTGTGTACCATGTAATACGCCCGATTGATCGTGTCCTGTATCCGCGCATTTTGCAAGCCACGTTTTACTGCGACGACGCCAGGGTAATGGTTATCCAACCCTTTCCAAATGCTGACAGCCCCTTGCCAGTTGGATCTCTTCTCTTCCTGATGCGCGAGACGTTTCCCCCACTCCACCTCCACCCAGCGACCCACCGCCCGTTCATTTTCCGTCTCAAGCAGATACGCTTCGCGCAACGCCTTAGCCTGCTCCGCCATCTTATGCAGGATCTCATCTTTGAGTTCATTCTCCTTACCCTGAAAGTCCGCATATTGTTGAACCAGCGGTTGGAAGATATCCATACGCAAAGATTCAGACAGCAACCGGGCAGCTCGACGCGCTTCCGCTGTCCGCAGGGAAAGAGTGTAGGGTGCCCATCCATCCTGAGGGGTCTGGGTCTTGTCTCCGCCAACATAGCGGAATAACCGCAATGCCTTCAAACGTTCATCCATGCCCTTGCGATTAACCTCAGCGAGAAGGACCTTCGCCACGCGTTCGGTCAACTCTTGCGGAGTTAGATCTACCTCTTTCGGCGAGCCCTTCAACGATTGACGAGGGGCGCGCATTTCGGGACTGCTCACCTCCCCATCTGCCCCAACCCGCGACTGCCTTAAGGCGAAGGATGGGCTGGTCAACGCTTTGAAGGGGACGCTGTCGCGCAGGTTAAGTGCGTCACAAGCGGCGTCATATAGTTCCTGCATAGGCTTGTTACTGCGGATCGCCTGCTGGACAAGTTCCAGTTCTCGGACCAAACGGTTCCGCAGAATATTTTCGCGTTCAGGACTGCGCTCCCGTTCGCGGTTGAGCGTGGCGCTCAAAATATTATTTGCTTCGGGTATCTCATCGCTTTCCAACAGTTCCTGCGCACGAAGGATGTTGAGTTCGGTAATGGCATCTGCATGAAAGTTCCTGGAAGCGCGGAGCCAATTGACCCGCCGTACCCGCCTTCAAAACCTTGTCTGCAATTTCAAAAACACGACTCCAATCTCCTTTGTCACGCGCGGTAGTCGCATCGTTGAGTTGTTCGCCCGCGCCTTTATATTGATCTATTTCCGATACAAGCACGCGTAGGTCGAAAAATCCCTGGAAGCGTGTGTCTTCGTTGACCTGTTTGAAGAGCATCAATCCCGCAGCACGTTGGTTCTGATCCGCCACCTTTTTGCGAATGTCGCTCGCAAGACGTTTATATTCGTTCCAAGCGTTCTCTGTTGCATCAATCCGCCCGCGCAGTGTTCGGACTTCCTCCAACAACTTGGTTATCTCTTCCGGTGGCTTGGACTCGGGCCACTTGGCAGATTGAGTCTCTGCCTCGTTCGTGGCAATACGCGCTTCGGAATATTCCTGGTTACGGATAAACAACTCGGCACGCTGTAATCCGTCATTAATTTGGGTTTGAGTCATGGCAATTGCCACGGGTCGCGCCTGTATGATCTGTTCTTGCAACCCGGGGATCGAACCGAAGGTTTGGCTGGCTTGCAACAGAATATCCAGTTTGCGGACCGGATCCGTTTCCTGCATCGCCTGTGTTTGCAGACTTTCCGATTTCTCCTGGGCTTGGATATATTGGTCAACTTCCGCAAGTCTTTCCTCCAACTTGCGTTTTTCCTGCTCTTGCAAAGGCTTCCCCAGTACTTCCGTCAGTCTTTGATGGACATAACGCGGGCGGGATGTCTTGAACTTCTCAGCAATGTTGATCTCATACTGCGCTGTATCTTCTGAAGATTGGAGCAACAATTCCTGCGCCTCTCTCAAGACATCGAAGGCAGGCTTATCAGTATCTGTTGTTTGATCATAGATAGTTCTTAAACCACTCGCTACACGCGCCTGTATCTTTGCAACAGCATCCGCCCGCAAGGCAATATCACCATAACGCATTGCTGTGGTTTCTTCGCCCATAATGCGGCGTGTCTTATCATAATATTCACGGGCTTCTTTGAGCAATGCGGCAAGTTTGGCCGGAAGTTTTTCCTCTGCGTTCAATGCCTCTGCGTCATACACGGCCTCCCCTAACCGTTGAATATCTAGCCGTTCGTTCAAACCTGCGCGCAGATTGTTCTGTTGTTCCTTCGAAACCTTGTCCTTTACCAGCCCGCTCAATTCCTGAATGGCAAGCCGGGCATGGCTGTTTGATGTATCCAGGTCAAGCGCAGATTGATAATGTTCCCGGGCTTTCTCATTGTTATTCTTATCGCGGGCGGTATCTCCCTTTGCCAATACTTTTTCCAATTCCTTATTGAGTTGCACCTGCGCCCGGGAAAGAAGATCGCGGGCAAGTTCCTTCACTTCACCTTTCGCCAGGCTTTCGATCTGCCGGGCAAGCGCCACCGCTTCTCGCCATTCTTTATTTGCAATATGCTGGCGCGCCTTCTCCAATTCATTACGCAGATTCTTCTGAACCTGATCCGCCTCTTCTCCAGCAACGCTTTCCACATCCACTGTTTCGGGCGTTCCATTCTTGGGCGCTTCTGCTACAGGCGTTTCAACTGTCTCAGCAATTGATGGCGCGACAAAGCCAGCCTGTGTGATGCCATAAATGCTCATGTCCACCGGGCAATCGCCTTTCTGCCCATCTGCCAGCCATTTTTCAAAGGCGCGGATATCGGCATTGATCGCATCTACCGATCCAAGGTCGCCGCTTGAATCTGCATCCTCCCGCTCTTTTTTGAGTTTTGCGAGAATGTTGTCATAGTTCATGGTTGTTTTACCTTGATCGCGATTTTGCCAATTGTCATAAATATTTTTAAAATCAGCATAAAATTCCTCAGCTGAGGTGTAGCGTTTTTTCATATCCTTTTCAGTTGCTTTTTGCAAAGCCCCAACAAATTTACCTAAAACCAATTGGCGCTCTGCTTCCTCCCAATTCAGACTCGGCCCATTAATATCGCAAGCGCCGTTTCCAAACAAAATAATCAAAGCCATACATCCTGCCGCATAAACATCGCCTGTTTGTACCCAAATTCCATTATCTCCTCGCGCTTCCGGAGGCACATACAAACCTGGAGTCCCGCCCCTGGACTTAGGCGACTCATCAACATGTTTACTCAATCCAAAATCGATGATTTTAACATCCCCAGAAGATGCAACAATAAAATTTTCAGGCTTCACATCTTGATGAATCCAACCATTTTCATGAAAGGCAGATATGACTTCCAACACACCCAAAATCAACCCGAGTTTTGCAGGTGCATCAAGGGGTTTGAAAGCGATAAAATCAGCGATGTTATATCCTTCAATATACTCCCAAACTTGATAAAAACCTTCCGCAGAATTAGTTGTTTCAATTAAAGATACTTTTCCTTTGGCGAGAAAAACTGTTTCTGTCCTTATAAGTTTTGCAAGATGCTTTCCCTGCATAGATTGATATATTTTCTCAGACACATTCAATTCGTTTTTTGCACGATCTGATGATATTTGATTAGGTATTTTGATCACAACCTTATTTTGGCGGAAAGTGTCCTCCGCAAGATAAATTACACTTAGCGTGGTTTCTTTAAGCCGCCGAATAATTTTATAAACGCCAAGTCTGTCATTTTCACTCAGCGACAACAAGTTTCGATCTTCTGAAAACCCTGACAAGGACTCAAAAACTTCAGCCGCCTGGGATAACGACATGGACATTCGATTGATTTCCAGTCCGTTGCAGTATGAATTAACAATTTGCTGAACATTCTGATCGTCATACTTTGCTTGAAGCAATCTTTCGCTTACCTTTTCCTGTTCGGTCCAAATAACCCCGGAGAATACCTCGAGTAGCACAACCCCCAAAGCATACAGATCGGTGGCACGATTAGCCTGATGATACACAAATCCAGGCTCTTCTCCATTGGCATTAACTTTCAACAGTTCTGGAGCCTGGTATTTCTGCTGTTCTTGCAAGGTTGATCGAATTTCGTCCATTGCTTTTTGATCTTCGACCGTTCCAATGCTCTCATCAGTAAACTTCGCAAAATTAAAGTTTATTATTTTTATGCGATTTTCTTCAGGGCACCATAAAATATTGTCAAGCGACAAATTACGGTGAACCACATCTGCACTATGCACAAAAGCCAATCCGCGACAAATTTGCCCGGCGATTAGGCACCGGTCTTTAAATGACAACTCTGGATTTGACTTAAGAAAATTTCTTAACGGTTTACCATCTGCCCAATCCATTGCGACAGCGTATGTTTTGTCTTTCTTGGAAGAAAACGCCTCAACCCCCGCTATTACATATTTTAAACCACCTGTATCGGGGTCGCCTGTTTTTTCTATTTTTCTAAGAGCAGACAATTCTCTTTGATTTAACTCGCGCACAAATTTTTCAACTTCGTTGTCTGAAACCGCATTGGGAACTCGATATTCCTTAAGTAAAACTTTTGACGGATATTTATCTTCCCGATAAGCGTAGTAAGCATCATATCGTGTCGTTCTCCAAATCAATTTAACGTCATAACCCCATTTACGTATTTTTCTTTCTTCACCAGAGAACCCATCCACGATATGCTTCAACAATGAATCATGCTTGTCCAGCATCCTTCGTGTGTATTTCGGATCTTGAGACAATTGCTTTGGGTCAGTTAAGAAACCAATAATATCCTTATACCAAAACACTTTTTCGCTGGTGTTTATTTCCAATATTGGTTTTTTGTCAGACGCAAGACAAACACAACCTTGCACAGAAACGCCTGTTTTTAAACCCATTGATTTTAGCCGGCTGACCATGATTCTTACATTCTTGATCATCTGGGCTATAGGACGAGGTTCATATTTACTATTGTAAGGTCGAATATCCAAATCCCATGAACTGTCATTGCCTTGAATTCTCCCGCCAATGTCCTTTATTTCAATAACATAAACGGCATATTCTCCAAGCACAATAGCGTCATATTCAGCCTGCCCGATTTCAGGATCAATGATATTGCGATTGGTTATAATCTTATAAAATGGCGGCAAATTCTCGTCTAAATACTTGAAGACTTTTTGTTCGCTTCGCGAACCTTCGCCAAATGATATCAATCTATCAGACATATTCATACCTCCCAGAAAATTTTTACTGTTCAACTTTCACAATCGCCACTGCATCCAGGCCGATTTCGCCAGTCACGCCAGCCGCAACAATCATCCGCAGGCTCACCATAGATTCTTGAGGCAGATCCCAAGTTCCAAGAGAAAGCCATTTCCCGGCATGATCCTTTTGGTTGATCGTTGCCGGATTTGGTCTATCCACCTCTTTGCCATCGGCAAGGAGGAAATAATCCGCTACGACTGTGGCATGTAGGGCGGGTATCCACACATATACTTCATACGTCCCTGCGGAGAGGCGATTCTCAGAAGTCCACTCCACCCAAACGGGAATTGTGAGTGGTTCATTCAGCGGACGACTCGTAAAACTCCCATTCCAAGCCTGGACATCGTTAAACAACGCGCCTCGATCCTTCACTTGTTTTGGTTCGCCTCCGACAACTTCAAAGAACCTGACAGCCGGATCATCCAACAAACTAACGAGAGGACGTCCGGCGGGCAACTGATCCAGCATCTGACGGGTTGACTCGTTCAAACGTACGACCAGCAAACGGTCAACAGCGAACGGTTTTTTATCCGTAAGTTCGCCGATGGCAAGCTGAACCGCTAAGGTCTGTCCGGCATTTGCCTGATATACGCCCAGTGAAACCCACGCATCGGTTTTCTGCTGGATATCCTGAAAGATCACTTGGCTGGCTCCGCGATACGGCTGAACTAGCTGTTGATCGAGGAAAACATTGAATGACTGCGGCTGGCTGGAGTATTGCTGTGTATCCAATACAAAGATCTGGTAATACCCTGCCGCATCAAATGGCATATCCATTATCCAGGCTATATTTGCATTCCCGGTAACGGTGTAAACAAATTTTTCGCTCTTTGCATTTTTATCGCTGGACCTAGCATCCTTCCATACTTTCTCCGGCCCGCCCGGGAGAGGCGCAATAACAGCATCCGTATCATTCACTAGCCAATATGCGTCGCCGTTAATCGGGGAGGCTGGATACAAGGGTCCAACATCCTGCAACAAGTATTTCGAAGGCGGCACAGGCGTGAGAGTAAGCGTCTCAGTAGGTGTAAGCGTGATAGTAGGTGTCAATGTAGGTGTAGAAGTGAGGGTAGGTGTAAGCGTCGGCGAAGGTGTATAGGTTCCATTCACTATCTGTGATATACGTTCCTTGTTTGCCACGTAACCCAAAATACCCGCAACAGCAAGCACTAGACAAACCGATAATGTAATTCCCACTGCAAGCAAGGACTTGCGACGTTTATTCTCGGCATCACGACGGCGTTTCTCTGCTAGACGTAAATTATCCCAATCCGCATACGTGAAGGAAACGAGAGCATCGTCAATGTTCTCAGGCGGCAGGGTCTGGCTGATATATGTCAACAAGCCGCGTGCGTTTTTATCTTTACTACGGGCACGTTCATACGCGCCTTGCAACCACTCCGCCATCTTCCACGCACGCTGTTCTTTACTGGAAACAGCCAACTGCTTTGTCCATGTGACATCCAATAAGCCACGGAGGATATCCAAAAATTTTTCATGGTAGATATTCGATGATTTGATATCAGACTGCAAATCCGTTTTCAAACCAGCAAAGGCTTGATCTAAATATGAGTCAGCAGGGCTATGCTCCCAGTAAACAGCAGGCAGACCCAAATCAGAGAAGAATCGCAAGTCCCGTAATAGCCCCGCATCCGCTTTTGCTGATTGGAACTGTTCAGACTTTGATTCACACCACGCGATCCAATCCCTGGCTTGTACAAATTTAGCATTCAGAGCCTGCCATTCCGGGGTGCTGTCTAATTCTGCTCGAGTGCTATCTAATACAACACGAACACGTAGCAAATCTCCTCTTGCAAAGTCTTCGCTGGCTTGCTTGAATGTAGATTCAAAATATTCTATGCGCCCAGAAGCCAACTCTAAAAGCTGTTTCCAACTCGCGCCGCCAAGCATATTTAATGCATAGATCGCCCGGTTAATAAGAATATCCAATTCTGTGGTCTTTTGAAAAGTAGATTTGGTTTGATAACAACGATATAAATAATCGACCAATTGCCTGTGCAAAGTTTGATATGATGCAACCTGAGAATTAGATTCAAAATCTCCGGGCGGATTATTTTTCACCCAATTTAGTTTTTCTTGTATCTGGTCAAGTTCTCCAAACAAGGCATCTTTTCGAACTTCATACTCTTCACTCTGAACCTGTGCCTGTTTTTCCACAGTTTCTTCCGCAGGCTTCAGTCCATCAGTAACCATATCGCGTATTAGTTCAAATTCTTTCCAACGGTATTCACCCTCTTTGTAAATCAGTTTGCGCATCTTATCTACAAGGATTTTTGCTTCCTCCAATCGACTGCGACGACCCTGCAACACATGAAGATCGAAACCGCCGAGGCGATGAGAATGGTCTGCGGCAACTTGTAAAATTTCAGCCAAAGTTTTCGGATCGTTAGCATACGGCATGATCGGCAAAAGAATGTGATAGACCTGACGCATAAGATCATCTACCTGTTTGTGATACTCTTCTGACCGGGCTTGAGAAATTTCAGACGCCATCCTGCGCCATTCGATTGGATGATTAGATGAAGAAACCAGCCTTTCCATGGATTCGGCAAGAGCCTCTAAAAAGAGTGGCTCTTGTGCAGTGCGGCTAGCCGCATATTTGATAATACCCTCAACCAACGCACCCTTTTCTCCCAGCGCAGCATGGGCGACTTCAAGGAGCTTGCTAAATTCAATGTGATCAGCCAACGGTATCTTTTGGAGAGCCAAGTCTAATGTAACACTAACATCACAGATTTTATCGAATTCCACATCCTTGCCGAACTCTTGCGACCCAATATCAGCAAATTGGCGTGATGCACGGATGTAAACATCCGCCTTCTCAGGTTGCATGGGACTCAATTCAAGGGCGGTCAGACAGAGTCCAGTAAGTTTTTCAAAGCGGAAGGGAGCATAACGATCCAACTGATAAGCTTGCTTTGCAATCTCAACTGCTTGAATCACATCGCCGTTTCTCAGTGCTTCATCGGCATTTCCAAATTTTTTCAGGGATGCTTCCCTATCCATGTGTTCTTCAGCATTTCTACGGAGCGTAGACAAGCTACCCGTTTCCTCCTCGATGAGTTTTGCAACATCTAGCGGAATACGGCTTTCCAAAATAATTTTGGCTTTTTCATAGAAGACAGACGCTTCGCTGAATTTTCCGTCTGTATAGCAATTCCCCGCCTGCTCGAGCAAATCAAAGAGTTCACATTCCGCAATAAGATAATCCAAGCCCTTTGATTTAAGCGAAGGCTTGCCCAAGGCAGTACCTGCCAGATCAGCGAGATCACGTCGGGCGGATTGCCACTTTTGGGAATTGGATATTGGTGGGTCATTGGATGCGGGAGATCGGTTAATGAAATCCAATAAGGTCTTGAGATCGGCAAAACGTTCTTCAAAATCTTTAGGAGGTATTTCCTCTCCGATACGGGCGGCATGAGACCATCGACGCAAGACAGCAAGCTCATCCGCCCATGACACGCCTTCCTCGAAAGTTTGCCTCGCCAGCATAAAGGAACGCCCCTGCAAGAGCGCATAGCCTCGCTCGAAGTAATCACCAATAGAACGCACACTTTCGACGCGTTGAACGTCACGCTCATTAAACAATTGAGGCTCTTTGACTCTTAAAATATCAAGCGCGGAATAAGCGCGCGTTGCCGCCGCCAAGCCTTTTGCACTCAATGGCTCTTTGCCAGCCTGGGCCTGCTCTGCCGCGCTTTCAGCCTCCGCCAGACTCTTCTGCACTATTTCAGATAAGCGTTCAGGGGATTGCGACCATAAGCTGGCCAATAGGCGCAACTCTTCCCGAACATCTACAGCATTCTTAAATCGCGCGTCTATATTCCGATGTAGTAACGTCCCCACTAGGCGGCGCGTCCCCCAAGTCATCTTGTCTTTGAAGCGGTCAATGATTGGCTTAGCGTGTTCATTCAATTCGCCGATGGAATATTTGAGAGTGTGTCCCGTCAGCATGGATAACAGATACACGCCACCCAACAACACATCGCGCGCCACGCCGCGTTTCTTCTCATCGCCGGGCTTGATCTCTTCCAGCGTTCCGAAATCGGTCAACTTCAATTGCCCGCCCCATTTGCGATCAAATTTATTTTCCACCCACCACAGGTTTTCAAATTTCAGATCAATAAATGTTTTGGATAAGTGATTATGAAGGATGTCCAATATCCTGTACAGGTGCCAGGCAATCGTCAATGCCTGCTTTTCAGAAAATGTCCCCTGTTTCTTTAATAATTCAGGAACCTGTGTACCAGGAATAAACTCCATTACCAGGTATGGAAATCCTTGGGTATCAGGGTCGGGCTGGTATTCGCTCAAGCCATAATAAACTGGGGCAATTTTCAGGTTAGAAGCCAGCGAGTCTGGAGTTTCCTCTTCAAGGTGCATCAGGGACGCCAATGTTTCACCCTCTTTGTAGAACAACTGGCGCGCCAAGGGGAAATCAAGCACCTTCATGGCTTTTACAACAACGTTGACAAGGTCTTTCTCCCCGGACACACTTAGCAAGGCCTTATACACCTCGCCCGTCAAGCCAGAGGAAAGACTCTTTTCAATCAGCAGGTTCTGTCCATCATGTTTGAGGGTTTGACCTTCTTGAAGCAATTTTTTTTGAGCCATAAATCTCCTTTATGAAACCCTTCCCGAAAAGCTACCAACCCTTCCAGACCGGTTCATCCAGTTCGCATTGCAGGATGATCGAAAATGAGCGGGCTAAACCATCCTGCTCACCCTTTTTTCTCCAGCTTTCAAATTCCTGTTTTAAACTATCTCGAACAGCGTGGGATTCGGCAATATTTTCTTTGCTCTTCTTAGTAAGCAAATTCAAATATTGAGTCCGTTTCGTCGGGTGAAAATTCCTGTGAGGATTCTGATTTAGATCCTGTTCATTCGGAAGTTCCAGCACGAAACGACGGAAAGCTGTCAACAAGCCATCGCCGCCAACGGGAGCAAGTTCAAGTTCTGCAAAGCCATCGAATGCCGACACTTTCCAGGATTGCTGACGTCCGCTTTCATCATATGATGAAGCAATAGTCCCCGTAAACAGCGCTTGGCAAAAAAGCGTTACCAGTTGCGGGTCAGCAAGCAAACTTACAAAGTCCGGCGAAAGCAGGGTGCGTGTGCGTTCCAGGTTCCAGATACGTCTTTCGTAAACAGCGGCAACCTGTTCCTGGATATATACATGTATTTTCTCGGGCGATTTGCCAATATATTCCCGCTTGATGTTTTCGAGGGCTGTCACTGCACCGAAAGGGATATTAAGCCTCAAAGACAAGGCGGTGAACCGCGTGGGGTCTCCGCCAGCCAATTCGTTTTTTTCACTGCGGGGAGTATCAGGAAATACACGCCCGACCAACTCACGGCTCAGGGTTGGGTCATGAGAAATTAGGTAAGAACGTCTGGAAGCAATATTATTATCAAGCAAGGCAATATCCTGATCGTAAGACAGGAAGGCTTCCTTTGCCTGATAAAGGAAGTCTGCAAAAAGACGAACACGCTGGTTGAACCATTTCCCCGTCAAATCCGCCTCCAACGCAGACGTCTGCGAGATGGCAAGATCAAAGACCGCGTCAACAAAACCTTGTAGCTGGTCTGCTTTGAAACAATAACGGGGATTCGGCTCTGAGGTGATCTCACCGTGGGCAGACCAACAGACCAGATAAAGTTGAGGAACCTGATCCGGGGCAAGCCTAACCCACCATTCAAGCCGGTCATGGACTCGTTTAAAGGACAGGCTTGGCTCACTGGTAAAACGCGAGAGTTCCGGGCGTACGGTATCGGCATAATATGATTCCAACTCATGCAAGCTACCGGCCGGGTCTGATACGACCGAGCGATAGATATGATTGTTGAAACCGGCCGCCAATTTCTTTTCTGCATCCTTTCGATACAGGTTTAGAATGCTGGAAATATCTTTTGGGGCAGATGAAGTTACATCTTCCCCAAAATCGTTTCGCCAACCGGACCTGGTTCGAGAACTACGCCAATCCGAGACCAATAGGTTTGTCGAGGCAGAAGTTCCAACCTGTTCTGGTGAAAAAAAAGCCTGCTTCCAAGTGCGGAGTTCCTTCAACAGAGCTAACACGCTTTCCTGCCATTTTGTAAGAGTGTATTGAAAAGCAAAACGTTCCGGTGCATTCATGTTGGCGGGCTTACTGGACTTAAACCAAACTTCGCATTGCTTTAAATGCGCATCCAGAGTTTCAAGAGATAAGCAAATGTGGGAGATGTCTGCAGGTATTTCGTTCAATGCACGGACAAGGCTGTGAGATAACTGACCCTGAAACGCTGTTATAAACCCGGAGTCAAGGTCTGGAACAATGTCAAAATGAGATGATGCATCAGCATCCAATATCCACCTAAAGACCGGATGAACGTATGGTCCACTCGTTAAAAAACGTCGAGCCGTAGAAAATGGTTGTTCCGGTTGAATCATATTTTGGCAGACCAATCCCTCTGTGTGGTTGACCAGCTCGCCAAATATTGCGGCATACGCCAGCCGTGCCGCTACGTACCTTTTCACCAATTGAGCTGGAATGTATAGCGTTGCAATACCCAAGCCGTGCGCGACCGCTTGATGAGAGTTATGCCGGATCTGACCAGAGTCTGTCAAGTCGTTCTGCACGTTCTCCCATATTTGCCGAGATGTGGGATGGATAAGGGTATACATAGCTTCCGCCAAGAGTTGCCCCTCCTCTTTATCGGGCGGAGTCGATCCCAGAATGGGATCATCCAAGATAAACAAGGCATCGAACAGGGCGGAATACACCACCAGATTGTCACCATATGCCGTGTTCATCTTATGGGGGCCTGCAAATGAAAAACGCCCAAGTTCCCTGCAAACAGCAAATATCTCTTCGGCAGGAAGCGGATTTGACACAGAGGATTGCAAGGATAAAAAAGCGACAACTCGTGAGAACAGGTTATCTCTTCCCATACTATGGGGAAAATTTCGCAGTATCTGGAGGGTTTCACCCAGAACACCAATCGTAGGCTCGGCAAGGCTTCCTACAAAAAAAACTTGGGTATTGGTGCCTAAGTCCAACAAGTTTTCCTGAAGCCATTCCTGGTATCTTCGATAATTCACCACCTGCTGGAAAAGGGTCATGACACTCAAGCGAGCCGACTGCACCGTTCCCTTTGGAGTAGTAGTGGGTGAATTTTTTTGAAGTTCAAGTACGCGAATCGAGAGTCCACCATCCTGTCATTGCACAGCTGGCGTTTCTTTTATCAATAATGCCCGCAAGACCGATGATTTACCCACATTACTTTGAAATCTTTTCGGTTAGGAACGGCAGTGATCTCTCCCAGTCTCCCCAAGGGCAACAATAAGAGGGTAGGAGGATACGAACTGGAATTAACCCCAATAGAAGACAGGGAATCGGTGCTTTTTTCCTGCACCCTGCCAGAGGCAATCAGTCTTACTTTAGGAGCTGACGGCCAAGATTCAAATGGATTACTTTTATTTCCAAAAGTTAATAAATCACGCAACGGCATGGGAAATTACCATTATCAATCCATGAGGATAGTGGCATCGAGATTAACCTCGATGCCACTATCATAAACAAACCATTATTTGGAAGACATATTTTCCAAACCCTGAACAGCTTTTAGATACACCACTTGTGCGACATCCGCGAAATCCTCACGCTCCTGCCCTATCGTCTTACGTAGAATTTCATCACTAATGGTTTTGCGTTGATTTTCGAGATCGACCAAAGTGGTCTTTACAATACCCTTCGAGTCTTCGATTTGCTGACGGTACAATTTAATGACCTTTGCCTTGCCCAAATCTCTTTGAGCATTCAGAATCGCATCTCTCAATTGCTCCCAGTCCACATAGCGCTGTTGATTCATGCCTGGGCGTTGGTCCACGCCTTCCATGACAAAGTTATGGATTACTTGGAATATATCTTCCTTGACATTCCCATACAGTGACTTGCTGGGCTCACTGAGATAAAGCGGTTCCTTATCAGTTGGCAGTTGATAAGCCCAATACGCTGCACCTCTCTCTTCATTGACCTTGATAAAGCCAAGGGCGTAGGCGCGAAGGAACATTTCAAAGCGTTCCTTATCCTCCAGCACAGCCACCACCTCGGGGTGGAGAGATCGGTAATTCTTCCCGATCAAATGTGGAATCTCCGATTCGTAGGAACAGGCATTAATTTCTGCCGGAAAAATATGAAGCTCCGCAGCTGGGATGCCCCGATGAGGATCGGTCACCTGTTGAATATAAGCGTCGCGACAGGCATGCCACATTTGAAAATCCTGGCTGGGGATGAGATCGTCTGAACGGACAATGGTCATCTTGTGGTAGTCTTCCGAATCAACCAATGTCAGGCTGGCTCCCTTGATATGGGCATTGCGCTGTTTCATCTCGGATTCAAATTCGCCAAAATATCTGGTTGTTTCGTCATCTATATTCGAATGAACCCGGATATAACAGGCGACCACCTCAGGTCCATGGACTGTGGATGCAGGCATATAGAGCGGTGCAGCCAGTTTATCCACAGCCACTGCCAATTTTTCGCCGGTTGGATATATTTTCATCACTTCGCGCGCGAGTGGTCTCTCACTGTATAGAGCCTTGAAAGGACGTTGCGCCAATTGCAGGATCAATTCCAAGTTGGCCCTGGATGGATTCTCGCCTTCACGACGAAATGGCATATACGTTGACGGTTGATTTTGTTCTTCCGATGGAAACTCAATCCCACAAGTTATTTTCACTCCACTAGATCCATCAGTAACTTGCCACTTCAAACTCTCAATAGCATCAATGACATAAGCCTCATCCGTCTTATATTCATGCTCACCCACAAGTTGGCTTATTTTATCCAACCGCTTGTCAATCTGATGGTTGACGTTAACATTGCCAAGCGAGTCAACTGCTTCTGGATATAGCCCATTAATCTTCAAGTTCTGGTCACCTGTGGCAAGATGAGCAATCCAGTTTTGGATATCTTTCAAACTATTCTCAGCAATCGCCCGCATGGCTAAAGTAGTTTCTGCCAAGACATCCAGCAAAATATCATCTTTGCGGACATCAATATCACGTTGTTCTGCCAATAGATAATTCCGCTGGGCACGATGTGCATCCGGGTGAGTAAAATCGTCCCAAAAAGGAAGCCAACCTTTCTTGCCAGAGAGCCGTTCGTATTCTCGTAATGCACTATCAGCTGCCTGTTTCGTCTTTGCCCCTAATCGCAGATCTTCATTACGGATTTGTCGGACTGTATTTAGGAATTTCACAAAATAATCGAAGTTGTCAATCAAGCCGGCATAAAACGCACGCACATATCCTATTTTTCCACCACGTGCAATTCGCGCATCAGTTGAATCGCCGTTAAGGGCATGCAATGTCCAAGCTTGCAACAGGGAACGGAAGCGCGCAGTTTGGGCAGTTTTCGCCCGATCAATCGCTTTTCCATATTTACCGCGCAATCGCTCGCCACTGGCTGTATCTAATCCATAATGTTCTTGACGAACTTGTGGAACCTTACTCTTAATTCGGGAATAAGCGCTAGCAGGCGTGTCACCGGCCGCTCCACCAGGTCCAGCATTCCGGCTAGGTGGAACTTCTCGCCAAATCGGGCGATTCAGTTCGTCTGCAATTTCGCGCATGATGAGCTTTCCCTCTTCATCCTGACTGATGTTTGTTAGCGCCTCTAGGAAACGGCCATTGCCAATGGTAAGTCCGCCTCGTGCTATTTGTTGTGCCATTGCTGTGTTACGCAGTCCATCTTTTTCCCTAACTTCTGCCAATAAAGGCAAGAATTTGGTATTCGGGATTTCATTCCCGCTGACGTTTATCGCACTGGCAAACATGAACTTTAAGGCAGTCCTGACGCCATCCTGTGCATCAGGCACTTCACGGTTACGAATTTCCGAGACACCAACCACCCGCCCATTATTATTGATCTCAGGAGCCACAAACTCGCGTAAAACATCCAACGCCAATTGGTGAGAGAACTTTTCCTGGGCATAATATACTGGCACCTTTAACGTATAAGAGCCAACGGTTGAATGGTAAGGTCGACGGGGAAGTTGCGCCAATTTTCCGGCGAGGTTAGTTGTTATAAATTCTGTATATTCTTTGCCTGCTTGTTCATCCAAGATCGCAGAAACGACATGCGCCAAGCCGGGGAAAAGACCCTCTTCCGCCCGTACGTTATCCAGTGAGTTGACAGTCTGCCGGGCAGGATCAACCATGTAACTCACATCGTACGCACGACGATCCAAGCGAATACGCAAATCCTGATTGGTTTCATGATAGTTGATCTGACGCAATCCGAAACGTTCGCTGACGATCATGAACCGATCCAGTTCGCGCCATGCAGCGAACGAACGAGCTAACATATCACGGCCTTCGCCCAAACCACCCGCTGTAAATGCGCGGGGCAGAACGAAAAATCCACGGACAACATAGTTGTTGGCAACCATCTTGGCGGCTTGCGCGCGTACCAAATATGCCATATCAACCAACATACCTGCCCCTGTCCCGCCAGCTAATGAACCGACAATGATAATTTCCAATTGCATATCGCGCGAAACATCGCCTTGCAAGTCCTGCATAGCTGCGCGCAAGCGCGATAAAATCTCGGAACGTTGAAAAGCAGCAAGGTCACGAAAAACAGAAATGCGCCCCATTTGGCGTATCTGCCCACTACCTTCTTTTGTATTGAAAGCGGCTGGGGGTAGTTTGGATAGAAATGACTTGGCTGGAAACCACTGTAGGTGAGAATGTTTTCCAGCAGCGATCTCGCTGGCTAAAGCGCCTACATTGTCCCCGATCGGAATATATTCCTTGCCTTCAATTAAACGCACAGCCCCAGCTCGAATATCTTCATCTTTATCCCGTTTGCTTGCTTGCCCCGTCCCTGCAGTGGTGCGCGTGGTGGTATCAAAGGAAAGCAACTTAACACCAGTAGGAAGCGAACCTCCGCCAATCTCCAATAACTCTTTTTTTGAGGAAGGTCAACACCCACTGACCAGTTCCACTAAACCAATGATAATTGCTGGACGAGTCATTTTTCATCTCCTTTTATGTATAGACGATTATTCTATCGGTTCATAAACCATTTGCGCAAAAGTTTCTTCACTATAAACACTTGGGGTTTTGGGATTTAGATCTACAGAATACTTTCGCCCGCTTGAAGAAACGCAATCAATACGAATTCCTTGTTGCTCATCAGAATAGAAGGCACCTGTTGCACCATCGTCTTGTTTTGCGGTGCGGCGTTTCTTTCCAATATTTTTCGCCTTCATACTTTTCAACATCAATTGAGGGTAGCCATCCAATTCACGCTTTTTGATTTTGCGGAAATTAACACCGCTATATAAACCAAATTCGGCAATATTAGTGGAACCATCTACAAAAGTAAGCGTCCCGGAAATCTTATTGGTACGAATTGCAATGTTATAGATGATCATTACCAAAAGTATCGCAATGATTATGGCAAGAATAATATAATATGTCCCGGTCCGGCAGAGAGCACAGTCGGTGCGGGTAAAAGGAACTTCTATAGAGCGGTCATATACCCAGAAACCAGGTTTCAGACTTTCAGATGATATATCCAAAACCAACGTCTGAGAACCCACATAAGAAAGGTCCGATATAGTACCGATAAATTCACCCTGGGTATCAGGATCGGGCACCAAAGTAACAGGTTGTGAAACCTGCTCTGGAAGAACAAGCCCTTGTCCTTCGGGGGAAGGCGGAGGAGAATATTTCAGCGTGGCACGAATGGAATTGTCAGGGGCGACCAAGATATCACTGACATTTATCATCGTATTCCCGCTTTCGTCCACCAATTTAACGCGGATTGTAAGTGGAAGTTCCTTAAGGGGCCAGCCTCCCAATATGGTATTGTGAACATTTCCAACGGAATCATCTACAACCGGCGATATCGTGCTAATCCTAACTGGGAAGACATCTTGAGCCGTGAACTCAATATTTTCCAACTTAAAAACATCATAGACTTGATCAAAAACCTGCGATTCGTTTTGAGTGAAAACAGTTGGCGCGCCATCATGACGGCGGGTTGTTCCAATGATCGAATATCGATATGTACCTTCTACCGGCACCAACAAAGGTTGATCAGCACGGAAAGTTTGATTAACGGCATCCCAACGCAATGTATAACTGTTTTGTTCCCCGCTGGGAGACGTTACATTGGCAACAACATTGATCGCAAAAAGTTCCTTTTCAGACTGCGGCACCACTATTCCATTGTTAGAAGAGTCCAACAATTGATAGTCAAGGTAATAAGGATCGTCAGGGTTGTAATAAGGTTCTCTATCAAATTGGGGAATTTGTGTTATTGGGGCTCGTTCTGTTGGCAATATTTCAACCTCATCATAATAAACGTCAATCCCATCGCAATTTGTAGATGTTAATTGCCAGATACCTGGATATGGAGCAATGAACTCATAACGTTCATTTGCCCCAAAAGCATAATAACCGCTTTGCGGATCACTGTAAAACCATCATCAGGTCCACCACCTTGTATCGTATGTATTTCATTATTAGCATCCGTATACGAAAGGGTAACCTGAACTTCAGGTACTGTCTTGTATGCCGTAACTATTGCTTTCTTCAAATACGGGTTTACTGCAAATCCACCGCAATCCAGCAAGTTAGGGCGTACACCCGCCAATTGCGAAAGGATTTGTCGTAGTGTGGTTGGAATATCTTCCGCATTCCTGCGCAGGGAAATAAGTTGTCCAGCATAATCCTGCGACATTTGACTGAGAACATCCTGTGCAAGTGTTGGAATGCTCTGACCGCTATTTCGCAAAAGGATCGTATATATATAAGTACTGTTTTTGTAGTCCGCATCATTTACAGGATTCGCCTCTAGACATCCTGTGGACTCTTCTGCAGGAATTTCATTATCTCCATATGTTATACGAAGTTGCGCCAAACACATCTCCCGTCGTTTAAGAGCATCCGCAAAATCAAAGCGACTATCCACTAGGTCACGTAATAATTCTGTGCTAATCTCATATTTATTGGGGTCGCATGAGCCGCCAGGTACACAAGGGAAACCATCTGTAACAAACAGGATTACTTTTTTACGAGGCTCATTCCCGCCGGCAGAAGGACTAAACTCAAGCATATCCCACGCTGTTTCAAATGCCTTCTGAGGATAGGTCTGACCGAGATTATCAGCTAACACCATCGCTTTCAAATTCTCACGCAAATCCTGCGCTTCAATTGGGCTACGCGGACTTATGTCACTGAGAGGAAGGTCGACACGTGTCTTCCCTTCGTCGCCAAATGAAATAACTCCTATTCGATGATAACTGCCGGGACACTGGTCGATAGATAGATCTACAAGTAAATCTATCATCCCATCGACGGCGTTTTTTCGTTGTTTAGTTGGATCATTGGCAGTCCCATTATCACCACTCATACTGGATGATTGGTCTATTATAAAAATTACGTCCAAATTGGAACAGGAAGAAAGTGATGTGTCTTGTAAAAAGACCTGATTTTTTTTAGTATTGGAGCTAGCATTAACACTTTCCAGACTACTCACACATAACACTAATAACAAAAAGAGAAATATTAAAGTTTTGAAATAGCTTCGTTTCAACATTAGCATCCTCCTAAATTTACTCATCTATTTACAAATGGGAATTAATTTGGGAAAGTTTCTATTAAGGCGCAATATCTTCCCCTGTAAAAACTTGATCTTCTGAAAAGAAAAAAAATATACACAACCGAAAAATGCTGATTTACCAAGCACAGTTCGGCAGCAGCTAATATAAATACTCTTAATATCTAACTCAATCTGTTCCATGACAATACCCCAAGCAAGATTATTGTTATCAGGCAAAAACTAATTTCTAATCAGAGTTTAATTATATCATAATTCAAGAAGTGAAAATTGCACTTTGAAAGTAAACTTTATAACTTAATGAGAAGAATAATTGAGGCTTGACTAAAGCCCGCCTTAACCATAATATTAGTTACCTGCATTTTCATGTGCAGGGGATTATCAAAGTGATAATCATCCAAAAACACCGCCATATATAGGCAAGAGTGTTCCAAAACAAGGCTTTCTCTCACATATACGGGCAAAAATCTTTGCCCATTGTGAGGCTAACTCATAAGCCCTTGGTCGGGAGTTCAAATCTCCCCCTCGGCACTACTAAAACCCGCATGATGCGGGTTTTTATTTTATGTTTACAATAAGCATTCAAACCATGTCCATTCAAATAGACAAACTCATCCGCGCAAAACGCCGCAGTATTGCGCTGATCGTCGAACGCGACGGCAGTCTCACGGTCCGCGCGCCGAAGCGGGCGGCGATGCGCGACATCGAGGGATTCATCCGCGAGAAGGCGGATTGGATTCTGCGTTCGCGCGAGAAGATGAAGAACGCCGTCCCGGTTGCAAAAAAACAATACACGGACGGGGAAAAGTTCCTGTTTCTGGGAAACGAATACGAGTTACGAATCGTCAAACCCCAACGACCCGCCTTGAAGTTCGATGGGGCTTTCACGCTCGGCGAAACCGCCCAAAAACGCGGAGAGGCGGCATTCATCCGCTGGTACAGGGAACAGGCATTGCAGATAATGACCGAACGGGTAAACCATTATTCCACCCTGCATGGATTTGCCCCCAGGCAGGTCAAGGTCAACTCGGCGAAGACGCGCTGGGGTTCGTGTACTTCCACCGGCACGGTCAACTTCACCGGCGGCTGGTGATGGCTCCGCTCGAAGTTATTGATTATGTCGTCCTGCATGAACTGGCGCATTTGAAGATAAAAACCATTCCCCGCGCTTCTGGAAGTTGGTAAATCGCTCTGCCCCGAGTTCAAACGTCACCGCAAGTGGCTGAGAGAGCATGGGGAGAGGTTGAGTCTATAAAATGGAGAAATCATGCTTCCTGAAACCCTGATCGAAATCCGCGACCACACCGGACCGGACTATAAACCCCTTGTGGATTACCAGTCCTGGCGGGTGGCGCTGATGAACACACCGACGACCTGACGCCCGACAAGATCAACCGGATGCAAAAACACACCGAGACCGATGAGGTCTTTGTGCTGATGGCGGGACGCTGTATTTTGTTTATCGGTGAAGGGGAAGAGACCGTGACGAAAGTCCATGCGGTGGATATGGAGCCGTATAAACTCTACAACGTCAGGCGCGGAGTCTGGCACTCGCACACGTTCAGCAGGGATGCGCGGGTGTTGATCGTGGAAAACCGTGATACGGTGGATGCAAATTCGCCGTTCGTGGGGTTGACGGGGAAACAGCAGGCAGACGTGGTGAAATTGGCGGGGAAACTTTGGGGATGAAAGAGGAAAGAAGAAAGAGGAAAGATCCTTGCGTCGGTTGGCAATTTCGCCAGTCTTCAGGTCGTAATCTTAGGCGCGGACTTCGCAAGTGGGCGTATCGATGTAATAAAAAGTTTTATAGTCCGGGCTCCATGCCATGCCGTTGGAGATGGTCACATCGCGGAATAAAGTCTTTGTCGTAACGCCGTCGAAGGAATAGACCGAGCCGGTTGGGTCTTTCTCGTTCATGTCCATCGTCCCGGCGATGAAGCGACCGGCGGGATCGCACTTGCCGTCGTTGACGCGGTTTGTGGCAGATTCGCTCAAAGACGCAAGAACGGTCTGCTGGGGCGTGCCCAGGTCAAAGTCCACGAAGAGGCGCGCCCTTCGTATCCTCTCAGGGCGAGAATCAAATTCCCGTTCTTACGCGGGGCAAGGCATCCGATCAATTCATCCAGTTCAACAAGCAAATCCGTTCCGGCATAAATTCTTTTTTCGAGAATATCAACCCAATACAGCGTTTGAGTCTTTTCATCCCAAGCGGGACCTTCGCCCAGCGTGGCTTTGGCATCGAAGAAAAGTTCGGCTTGCATTAAAACCAATTCCTTTTATAAAGAAGACGGTTGCCAGCGCAGTGAGACCCAACGCCAGCCCCATCACTCCAAGATATGCCAGCGGATGACTCTCGCCCGGCAGGTACACGTTCATGCCATAAAAAGATGCGACGATGGTCGGCACATTGAAGATGATGGTCAGCGCGGCGAGGGCTTTCATCACGCCGTTGAGATTGTTCGGGATGACCGAAGCGAACGCGCCCATCATACTGGAGAGGATTTCGGTGTTGATGCTGGTCATTTGAATGGCTTGCTGGTTTTCAGTGAGCACATCTTCGAGCAGGTCCCTGGTCTTCTTCGTAATAGTTGAAGAGCTGGGTCTTCTGCACGCGCTCCATCATCACTTCGTTGGCGCGCAGGGCGGTGGCAAAATACGTGGGACTCTTTTGATATTTCAGCAGTTCAAGCAATTCGCGGTTCTGCGTCGATTTTTGCAAACGGTCCTCCACCGCTTCGGTGGCGCGGTTGATCTCGCGCAGCAGGTTCAAATAGCGCACGGCGGTTTCGAGAAAATATAAAGCGTAAGGCGGTAGCGCTTGCCGGTCTTCATGAAGCGATGTTTGCCGTTGGTGAGCGCCTTGAAAATATCGCTGTCGTACCGGCAGACCGAAATGATCTTGTTGCCCAGGATCATGATGCCCAGCGGAACCGTGTTGTAGGGAATATCGCTATCAGGCTGATGAATGGGAATGCGAAGCAGAATGAAGGTATATTCTTCATCGCGTTCCATGCGCGGCATTTCATCCTGGTCGAGGGAATAATTAATATAATCCATGTCCATCCCCAGTTGACCAATTTTCCATCTCATCGGGCGTCGGATTCCACCGGCCATTGACCCGTCCGCCGTTGGCAATGGTATCGAGCGTTTCCAGCCCGCCTTCCCGTGGTTTGTAAATACTCAGCATGGCTGCCTCCTTGCGTGAAATAGTCACGCAAGGGCGCCACACCTACGTACTGACAGTTATTTGAATTAACGAGTGCCGCCCACCTATACTTGGCGGGTTGTTATCAGCTGAACCTAAATCGCTTTCGTCGTCTGTGTACATGATTCTTAGACGCGCTCATTTTTACGCCCGTTGATGGATTTCACAACCGCATTCGATGCCAGCCCTGAGCGAAGACGAAAGGGCGCGCCTCTCTTACGAGACTTTTGGGTTGACTCAGCGCTGCGGCCCGGATTTCGCCATGCCTTCCCCATTAGTTCGACGGCAGACGGCTGACCGCGGTCTGTCGTCTGCCGCCCATCGTCCAGATTCTTTCAAATGCGCCAACGCCTGAAACAGCACCGCCACATGCAAGGCGTGTTTGAACTCGCCGCGTTTCACCATTTGCAGCAATTCATCCAACCCGACCAGATGCACTTCGGTTCCTCCGTCTCATCGGGGAAATGCTGGGAGCCGGTCAACTCGACATCGGTGGCGAGATAACAGAACAAAGGTATTGTGCTGAATCGCCGGGTTGGGATAAATGCGCCCCCTCGATCATGTTTCCCGCCGAGTACCCTGTCCCTCCATCAGTTCGCGCCGCGCCTCCAGCGGATTCTCGCCTTCATCCACCACACGCCGCCGGGAAGTTCAAGTAGCATCTCGCACCCCATGGCGATATTGCCGGGTAAGAACGACCTCGTTATCTTTGGTCAACGCCACAATATTCGCCCAACTGCGAAACTCAAAGACCCACCGGCTCGAAGACCTTGCCGTTGACCAGTTCCACCTTGTCGATCCGAAAGCGCGGATGGATGTAATGCAGATCACAGTATCTTCCACGGGGTCAAAACCATTTACGCATCCTCGTTTCTTTTGCCGCTTTATTGATCTCATCCAAACTTGCGCCGCGGGCTTTCCAGGCGTTCGTTAGCGCTCGGTGGTGTCCCATGGCGTAGTGACAAGTCCTCTTCCTTCAAACCGAACGGCGTCTCACTTCATAGCGGGCGAAGGCATCCCGATCACGCCGATGGCGGAAGGCAGAAGCTGTTCATCTGCATTTTGCAGGTTATCCCATTCCTGCGGATGCTCCGCGATGAGACAGGACAAAGATAGGCGCCATAGGCAATGTGACGCGAACTCATCTTGTTTGAGCAACCCGGTCCCTTCCAAAAGCCGGGCGGAGGAGTCATTACGTTCGGTACTTGGTGAAGAAAGCCTGGTAGCCCGTCTCAGCCTGTTCACCTTCGTCGATCATGTTGTAGGTAACCGATGCCCGTATCTGGCTGGCGGTGACGGGTCGTGCGAAGCGCGATCAACGCGTCAGGCAACTGATTCATAGAAAGGTTGGGCGATAGTTGTCACCGTGAAACACGGTCAAGTCCACACCTGCTTCACGACTTCACTCTCATAAAGCGGCGGAAGAAATGGGTATGTTTGAGAAAGCTTCTTCAAAAAGGAATGTAGTGAGATACACTTTCATCTTCGATGCGTCCTTCCTGCGCAATGGCCCGGATCAGTGGCGGCGGGTCAAGCGTCCGCCTCCTCACCCGCCGCACTTGGACAGGAGTAGCAAGCATAGGTCTTTCTCTTCTTCGGTGAAACCGGCCAATCTTGCTTATCTTTGTGAGGTCATGTCGAGGATTCCAGATGCCGAGCTTCTTAGCTTTCATACAAGCGCATCGGCGGCAAGTCGCGATTCAATCCGCGAGTGGTGGTGGCAAAGGCAGTGTTGAGACATGGGTTCTCCTTGCTAAGACAAGTCTATAGACTTTTTCGGGGCATCCAAATGTTATAGTAAAGGGGCCTCCGAGAAATCCGGGTATAGTACCCGTGAGGCAAAAACAAACGGAGGCTCCGCATGAAGTGTAGCATAAACCCTGAGCAAAATGACGCCGCTGATGGTCACTAGATTTTGAAGAGCAGATGAAAACCAGCACAAGTACGAGCGTCGAAATGAAACCAAGGACTTCGAGGAAACCCTTCAAAGGATCGGGGAAGTCTGGGAGCAACTGCTCACGCTCAAAGACGAACACAATCAGACGACGCAAGAGGCGTGCTCATGCAGTCAAAGAACGACAATTTCGCGCCGCGAAGAAACTCCTGAGTGTGTTTGGGTGGATGCACCTATCGGCGTTCTTATT
>JADJBU010000023.1 GCA_016703605.1 Candidatus Villigracilis adiacens
GGATTATCAAAGTTGATAATCATCAAAAATACCACCATATATAGGCAAGAGTGCCCCGAAACACAGGGTTTCTCTCACATATACGGGCAAAAATCATTGTCCATTGTGAGGCTAACTCATAAGCCCTTGGTCGGGAGTCCAAATCTCCCCCTCGGCACTAATAAAACCCGCGTGAGCGGGTTTTATTTATGTTTACAATAAGCATTCAAACCATGTCCATTCAAATAGACAAACTCATCCGCGCCAAACGCCGCAGTATTGCGCTGATCGTCGAACGCGACGGCAGTCTCACGGTCCCGCGCGCCGAAGCGAGCGGCGATGCGCGACATCGAGGGATTCATCCGCGAGAAGGCGGATTGGATTCTGCGTTCGCGCGAGAAGATGAAGAACGCCGTCCCGGTTGCAAAAAAACAATACACGGACGGGGAAAAGTTCCTGTTTCTGGGAAACGAATACGAGTTACGAATCGTCAAACCCCAACGACCCGCCTTGAAGTTCGATGGGGCTTTCACGCTCGGCGAAACCGCCCAAAAACGCGGAGAGGCGGCATTCATCCGCTGGTACAGGGAACAGGCATTGCAGATAATGACGGAACGGGTGAACCATTATTCCACCCTGCATGGATTTGCCCCCAGGCAGGTCAAGGTCAACTCGGCGAAGACCCGCTGGGGTTCGTGTACTTCCACCGGCAGGGTCAACTTCACCTGGCGGCTGGTGATGGCTCCGCTCGAAGTTGTTGATTATGTCGTCCTGCATGAACTGGCGCATTTGAAGATAAAAAACCATTCCCCGCGCTTCTGGAAGTTGGTAGAATCGCTCTGCCCCGAGTTCAAACGTCACCGCAAGTGGCTGAGAGAGCATGGGGAGAGGTTGAGTCTATAAAATGGAGAAATCATGCTTCCTGAAACCCTGATCGAAATCCGCGACCACACCGGACCGGACTATAAACCCCTTGTGGATTACCAGTCCTGGCGGGTGGCGCTGATGAATTACACCGACGACCTGACGCCCGACAAGATCAACCGGATGCAAAAACACACCGAGACCGATGAGGTCTTTGTGCTGATGGCGGGACGCTGTATTTTGTTTATCGGTGAAGGGGAAGAGACCGTGACGAAAGTCCATGCGGTGGTTATGGAGCCGTACAAACTCTACAACGTCAGGCGCGGAGTCTGGCACTCGCACACGTTCAGCAGGGACGCGCGGGTGTTGATTGTGGAAAACCGCGATACGGTGGATGCAAATTCGCCGTTCGTGGGGTTGACGGGGAAACAGCAGGCAGACGTGGTGAAATTGGCGGGGAAACTTTGGGGATGAAAGAGGAAAGAAGAAAGAGGAAAGATGGCAAATTCTTTCCTCTTTCTTCTTTCATTAATTGAATTCAAACGTCGGCATTCCCTCGAATTTCGTCACCACCCTGAACAGCCCGCCCGAGAGCGGGTATTTTTGCAAGTCCGCCGCGCTCATGCCTTTTCTTGCGGATGTGATATATAACTCATTGCGATCCTTGCCGCCAAACACCGGGCAGGACGATTGCAAAGGCAGGCACGGGAATCTGCTCGAGCAGTTGACCCGTGTTCGGATTCCATCTCGTCACCTGCGCCCCGCCCCACATGGCGATCCACAGATTGCCCTTCACATCTGAGGTCATGCCGTCTGCCCAGCCGAGCGATTTTGGGACATCGAACGCCTTGCGTCGGTTGGCAATTTCGCCGGTCTTCAGATCGTAATCATAGGCGCGGACTTCGCAAGTGGGCGTGTCTATGTAATAAAAAGTCTTGTAATCCGGGCTCCAAGCCATGCCATTGGAGATGGTCACATCGCGGAATAAAGTCTTTGTCGTAACGCCGTCGAAGGAATAGACCGAACCAGTTGGGTCTTTCTCGTTCATGTCCATCGTCCCGGCGATGAAGCGACCGGCAGGATCACACTTGCCGTCGTTGACGCGGTTTGTGGCAGATCGCTCAAAGACGCAAGAACGGTCTGCTGGGGCGTGCCCAGGTCAAAGTCCACGAAAGAGGCGCGCCCTTCGTATCCTCTCAGGGCGAGAATCAAATTCCCGTTCTTACGCGGGGCAAGGCATCCGATAAAGTCGTCCAGTTCGGCGAGCAATTCCGCTCCGGCATAGATGCGCTTGCTGAGAATATCAACCCAATACAGCGTTTGAGTCTTTTCATCCCAAGCGGGACCTTCGCCCAGCGTGGCTTTGGCATCGAAGAAAAGTTCGGCTTGCATTAAAACCAATTCCTTTTATAAAAGAAGACGGTTGCCAGCGCAGTGAGACCCAACGCCAGCCCCATCACTCCAAGATATGCCAGCGGATGACTCTCGCCCGGCAGGTACACGTTCATGCCATAAAAAGATGCGACGATGGTCGGCACATTGAAGATGATGGTCAGCGCGGCGAGGGCTTTCATCACGCCGTTGAGATTGTTCGAGATGACCGAAGCGAACGCGCCCATCATACTGGAGAGGATTTCGGTGTTGATGCTGGTCATTTGAATGGCTTGCTGGTTTTCAGTGAGCACATCTTCGAGCAGGTCCTGGTCTTCTTCGTAATAGTTGAAGAGCTGGGTCTTCTGCACGCGCTCCATCATCACTTCGTTGGCGCGCAGGGCGGTGGCAAAATACGTGAGACTCTTTTGATATTTCAGCAGTTCAAGCAATTCGCGGTTCTGCGTCGATTTTTGCAAACGGTCCTCCACCGCTTCGGTGGCGCGGTTGATCTCGCGCAGCAGGTTCAAATAGCGCACGGCGGTTTCGAGAAAAATATAAAGCGTAAGGCGGTAGCGCTTGCCGGTCTTCATGAAGCGATGTTTGCCGTTGGTGAGCGCCTTGAAAATATCGCTGTCGTACCGGCAGACCGAAATGATCTTGTTGCCCAGGATCATGATGCCCAGCGGAACCGTGTTGTAGGGAATATCGCTATCAGGCTGGTGAATGGGAATGCGAATCAAAATGAAGGTGTACTCTTCATCGCGTTCCATGCGCGGCATTTCATCCTGGTCGAGACAATAATTGATGTAGTCCATCTCCATCCCCCAGTTGACCAATTTTTCCATCTCATCGGGCGTCGGGTCCACCACATTGACCCATGCGCCGTTGGCAATGGTATCGAGCGTTTCCAGCCCGCCTTCCGTGGTTTTGTAAATACTCAGCATGGCTGCCTCCTTGCGTGAAATAGTCACGCAAGGGCGCGCCGCGCACCTACGTGACGGTTATTTGAATTAACGCGTGCCGCCCACCTATACTTGGCGGGTTGTTATCGGCAGAACCTAAATCGCTTTCGTCGTCTGTGTACATGATTCTTAGCCGCGCTCATTTTACGCCCGTTGATGGATTTCCACAACCGCATTTGATGCAGCCCTGAGCGAAGACGAAGGGCGCGCCTCTTTTGAGACTTTGGGTTGACTCAGCGCTGCGAGGCTTGGATTTCGCCCAAGCCCTCCCCCATTAATTTCGACGGCAGACGGCTGACCGCGGTCTGTCGTCTGCCGCCCATCGTCAGATTCTTTCCAAATGCGCCAACGCCTGAAACAGCACCGCCACATGCAAGGCGTGTTTGAACTCGCCGCGTTTCACCATTTGCAGCAATTCATCCAACTTGACCAGATGCACTTCGAGTTCCTCCGTCTCATCGAAATGCTGGGAGCCGGTCAACTCGACATCGGTGGCGAGATAACAGAACAAGGTATTGTGCTGAATCGCCGGGTTGGGATAAATGCGCCCCACCTCGATCATGTTTCCCGCCGAGTACCCTGTCTCCTCCATCAGTTCGCGCCGCGCCCCCTCCAGCGGATTCTCGCCTTCATCCACCACGCCGCCGGGAAGTTCAAGCAGCATCTCGCGCACCCCATGGCGATATTGCCGGACCAGAACGACCTCGTTATCTTTGGTCAACGCCACAATATTCGCCCAACTGCGAAACTCAAAGACCACCGGCTCGAAGACCTTGCCGTTGACCAGTTCCACCTTGTCGATCCGAAAGCGCGGATGGATGTAATGCGAATCAAGTATCTTCCACGGGGTCAAAACCATTTACGCATCCTCGTTTTCTTTTGCCACTTTATTGATCTCATCCAAACTTGCGCCGCGGGCTTTTTCCAGGCGTTCGTAGCGCTTGGTGAATTGTCCCATGGCGTAATTGACAAAGTCCTCTTCCTTCAAACCGAACGGCGTCACTTCATAGCGGGCGAAGGCATCCCCGATCACGCCGATGGCGGAAGGCAGAAGCGTATTCATCTGCATTTGCAGGTTATCCCATTCCTGCGGATGCTCCGCGATGAGACGGGACAAAAGATAAACGCCATAGGCAATGTGACGCGACTCATCCTGCTTGAGCAACCCAATCCCCTTGCGCAAGCCAGGCAGGAGGTCATTGCGTTCGAGCATGGTGAAGAAAGCTTGATAGCCCGTCTCTGCTAATACGCCTTCGACGATCATGTTATAGGTAACCGATGCCCGTATCTGGCTGGCAGGTGACGGGTCGGAGCGAAGCGCGTTCAACGCGTCAGGCAATGATTCATAGAAAAGTTGGCGATAGTTGTCACCGTGAAACCTGGTCAAGTCCACACCTGCTTCAGCGACTTCATCCATAAAGCGGCGGAAGAAATCGGTATGTTTGGCTTCTTCAAAAAGGAATGTAGTGAGATACATTTCCTCTTCGATGCGTCCTTCCTGCGCAATGGCTTGGATCAGCGGAAGCAGGTCAAGCGTCACCGCCTCCTCACCCGCCACAAACATGGACAGGAGCAGCAGGCACAGGTCTTTCTCTTCATCAGTAAAGCCCGCCCAATCCTGTTTATCCTTTGTGAGGTCAATGTCCGAGGGATTCCAGATGCCGAGCTTCTTGGCTTTTTCATACAAGCGCATCGGCGGCAAGTCGCGATTCAATCCGCGAGTGGTGGTGGCAAAGGCAGTGTGAGACATGGGTTCTCCTTGTAGGACAAGTCTATAGACTTGTCCTACAGAATTATACCCAAGCAGCAACTACGCTATAATCCCGCCATGCCCATCACCACGGACTCAGTCCGAACCTATTACGACGAAAATACCAACCTCTTTTTAAAATTTAGCGGTCACAAAAAAGCGCAAAACATCCACCGTACGTTATGGATGGAAAATACTAAAAGCATTGAAGACGCACTCAACACTTCGAATGCGCTCATCAAAGCAGAGATCGAATCCGTTGCTCAAACAAATGCCCGCATCGCGGACCTTGGCTGCGGCGTGGGCGCGAGTCTGTTCTACATTTATCCGCGCCTGCAACAGCCTGCCCCCGCCCTCGGATTAACTCTCAGCCCCGTGCAAGCCAGACTCGCGCAAGAGTCTGCAAAGCAACTTGGCTTGCAAGACCACATCCGCTTCGCTGAAGGGGATTTTACCTCCGTGCCCCTGCCCGGCGAGGCACTTGATGCGGTGTATTCTGTTGAAGCGGTCTGTCATGCCGTTGACCCTGAAAAATATTTCAAAGAAGCGGGTCGGCTGCTGCGCAAAGGCGGCAAGCTCATTCTCGTGGATGATTACAAATCAGCTCGTTCCTTCAACTCAAGCGAACAAAAATGGTTCGATGCGTACATTGATGGTTGGTATGTCCCCGGTGTGCGGACTGTCGAACAAACCATTGCTTTTGCCAACAAGCACGGACTTCAACTCAAAAAGAACGACGAGCTCACGCCTCATCTCCGCCTACGCAACCTGCCCGATTTTCTCGCCAGCACCTTGCTCTTCCTCGGCGAGAAACTTCCGATCAAACATGCCATCGTTCCGTCCATGTTGGGGAGCATGGCATTGCAACAATGTTTGCATATGAAGGTGGTTGAGTATCGGATGATGGTGTTCGAGAAAGAATTACCGACGAAGCACGCTAAGGGCGCCAAGAATGAAAATTTTTCTTCGCGTTCTTTGCGCTCGAAACGCATCAACCAATGTCAAAAACCATTACCCTCCCTCACCAGCGGCACCCTCGGAGATGTCCTCCCTACATCGCACTTGGCAAAGGATTAATCGAGGCAGGTTACAACGTCCGTAGGTTGCTGCGCCGCGCGGGTTTGCTAATCTCTTCAAACGAGGAGCGGGGACCCCGCCCCTCACATTTGCTCCATTCGACGGCAACCCCACCGATCTGCTCATTGAACAAGGCGACCAAACGCCGATGACCCTCGGCACAAACCCGATCCGCTCCATCCAAGCCACACGCAACTTCCTGCGCAAAGCCCGTCCGCTCTATCGTCACATGCTGCACACCGCCGCCGAAGCCTGCCGCGGTTCTGACCTGCTCATTCACGGCTTGCCCACCATCTGGGGCGCGCACATCGCCGAAGGCTTGGGCATTCCGCTGTCCGCGCTAATTTGCAGCCGCTCACGCGCACTCGCGAATTTCCATCCGCTCTTTTGCCGTTTCGTTTTTCTTTCAGGGATCGGAACTGGTTCTCGCATTGGGCTGTGACTCAAGCCACCTGGCTTTCATGGCGCTCGGAGATTAACCACGCGCGTCACGTGGACTTTGGGCTTGCTCCTGCTCAACTACTTGACCCTACTCTGAAAGCGGACTCCACCCAACCGCTCACCCTCAACGCTTTCAGTGAAATTGTCGTGCCTCGTCCAAAAGATTGGAATGAGAAACAACTGGTCACTGGGTACTGGCGACTAAGGCTTCACCAGACTGGACACCGCCCCAAGCACTTCAAAAATTCCTTGACACTCCCCAAGAACCCAATCGCCATCGGATTTGGCAGCCCCGGCACGCAGGGATATTTACCCATGCTTGAAGAAGCCTTGCGTCTCGCAAACGCCCAAGCCGTATTGACTCTTCCTGAAAATGGCATGGAGAAATAAAATCCAAAAACATCTTCCCCATGGAATACGTCCCGCACGATTGGCTGTATAAACGCGTCAAAGTCGCCATCCACCACGGCGGCGCAGGGACAACGTCCGCGAGTTTGCATGCAGGCATTCCCACCATTACCATGCCCTCGCCATTGACCAATTCTTCTGGGGGGAACGGATTCAGAAACTGGATATAGGCATATCCATTCCGCAGAGGAAACTCAATGCGAAAATCTCGCACAGGCAATTAATGAAGCCTTGAACAACAAAGAGATGAGCACGAAAGCAAAAGTAATCAGCGAGCCTTGAATAAAGAAGGAATTAATCTGCCGTTACTCAAATTGAAAAACTTTAAACCGTAAGGGCATTAAAAACCGAAGGGGTGACATAATTTTGCAACCAATGCAATCCCTTCGGGATTAGTGCTGATCAAATTAGTCTAGATCATTTCATCCCTCGGGATTATTCTCGCAATGCCAAATAGCTACAATCAACGCAAACAGCAAAAACACACCCCCAACCAATACGGCGCGGAGATGGCGATCACGTCGAACGAAATCCTGCAATGGTGGGACCAAAGATGTTGGTGAGCGCCAGCAAGGTCGGATTGCCACCCATCAGACGACCCTGCTCATTCTCAGGGACGCGCAGCGAGACCAGCGCCGTCAGTGACGGGATGCTGATGCCCGTCCCAAGCGCAACGACAGCCACCGCGGGGAAGATCATCCATGCGGCAGGGACGAATGCCATGCCCGCCAAACCGATCACCATGCAAGTGAGACCCACAGGGATGAGTTTGCGTTCGCCGAAACGCGCTTGCAATCTGGCATATAAAACTCCCTGCACGATCACCCCACACAACCCGACATACAAATAGAAATAACTATTCTGCGCGGGCGTCCAGCCAAAGCGGGCGTTGGAGAATAATGGGAAATTCGTCTGCAAGCCAGCAAAGGCGAGGTTGAGCAGGAAGAGAACAACCAGAAAACTTTGGATATTCTTCTGGCGGAAGATGCTCGTGAATTGACCCGCCCACGAAAAGACTTGTGAAAACGGCTTGGTCTCGCGGCGTTCGGGGGATAATGATTCGGGGGAGGAAAAAGAATCCGAAGACAGTATTGGCAAAGGTTAAGAAAGAGGCGACGAGCGCCGGGAGGCTGAGTCCATATCCGCTGAGGAGCCCGCCGAGGATGGGACCCGCCATGATGCCCAATCCAAAAGCGAGTTGAGAATAATTGAGTCCGCGTGCGCGGGTTTCGGCGTTGGTCGTATCTGCAACGTAAGCATGAGCAAGCGTCAGGTTCGAGCCGGTCAGACCGTCAATGAAGACTGCAAGAAAAATAATGATGAGCGAATTTGCCAATCCGAGCAAAAGATAGGAAGTCGCCGTGCCCAAAAGACAGAACAGCAAAATGGGTTTGCGCCCGTAACGGTCGGAGAGCGCACCGAGGATGGGACCGGAGACGAGTTGAATGGTCGAGTACATCGACATCAACCCACCCGCGATGGCGGCTCCGCCCGCTGAGGCGTGTGCCTGCACGAAGAACGGCAGCAGCGGCAGCATAATGCCGTAGCCGAGCATGTCTACGAAAACTGAAACGAGGATGATGAAGAAGGAAGGAGGCAAGGGAGGTAAGGGATGAGAAACGAGGAATCAGAGGGAAACAGAAAGTGGTGAGCGGGCTGATTATACATTCCACTCACCACTTTCCTACTGATGACGCGCACAAAAACGGATTAGAAACTCCACCACCGAAACCTTCGCGCCTGATTGATTGACGCATAATCACCCCATTGCCAAACGCGATCGCAGTCGGGGTGGGTGGATTATCCGTGGTCTTCTTGCCGCCCAAGCCCCACAAGAACCTCATCATTATCAAAGACCTGCATACGACCCAGATCATAATCGGTCACATACACGTTGCCATCGGCATCGCACGATCCCTTCGGGCGTGCCAAGGAAGCCACCTCTTCGCGCCATCTTCCAGGCTGTGATGAATACACCGCAGCATCGACCTGCACGTATTTCCGTAATCAGCAACGAAGATCCCCTGCTGGTCAACAGCAATACCCGTGGCGTGTTTGAAACGCCGCTGCATCGCCGCCAAACTTCATCAGGGATCCATACAATTTCTGCACATAGGGGTTGCCGTCATCGGTCACGTAACAATTGCCATCTGCATCACCGCAATCCATGGCGCGCACGACCGAACATTCGCTGCCCCATTGCAAAATGTAATTGCCGTCTTTATCGAATTTTTGAACGCGATGATTTTCGTTATCACACTCAATTGTCGTTGACGTCAATCGCCAGCCCCATAAGCCAGGGTTTTGAATTCTACCGCCCTTTCTCATCCCGTTTGGCGAGCAGGTTGGCATCCAACGAAGATGAACACGCGGTCCTTGCCCGCATCGCTTAAATATTTCCGAGCGAGTTCGCCGCCACGCCGTATGGGTCTGAATGCTGTCTTCGCTTAATTGATCTCCAAGTTTGTTCAGGGGTCATGGATTCCTCAATGGTGGGAATTTTGGGTCAGTGAAGGTCGGGGGTCAATTCTTCCGGCCCTGGACTCCCCACCGCAGGCGATCAACAAAACACATATAAGCCTGGTAAAACCGTTCTCTTCATGCGCGTTCCTCCTCTATAAGTTTTGCAGGATTGCCAGGCGCGCAGAAGCGATGCCGGCATACTTTGAATGGATTCCCTGACAATAATGAATTCACCTTCAAACGCGGAGGGGAGACCGTCCAAATCATCGGAAACCTTGGCGGAATGGTTTGCTTACGGGCAAACTCTTGCTTGTAACAGGGCGGTATCCTCGGCCTTGAAGATCGACCGGCTTAATATATTTGACGGAGCGCCCCTACGGTCACCGGCATGAGGACTATCGAAAAGCGCAAATGGGACGACCTTCCTGCCAACCAATGTAGGATCACCATCATTCGCCTGTATGGTTATGATATGCCGAATTCAAAAGCCCCGTTTTGAACGAAGTCCCTACTCGCGACATGAACTCCTCGTGGGGACTTTGATCCTTGAATTTGACCAAACCAGGCGCCCACGCCAGTTGAAAACCATCCCTCCCTGCACAGGTTGATGCGTAAACCTACTGGACCCTGATATCTGCAAGCCTGATACTCGGTGTCTTCATCCCCGCCGCCGCGCAGGCTGGTTGCCGCATCGTCACTTTGGCCAACGTGGATGCGTCCGCCTTCCTGGTCATTTCCGGGATTTGTGGATGTGACCGACCCAGCGGAATTTTCGCTTCGGGACCTAGCCTGAAGCTGTTACTCGTGCTCGAAAACGGCCAGCCGCTCCCAGCCGTGAGTCAAAGAGATGGCGATCCCCTGCAATTGGCGGTCGCTTTCAACCAGGGGAAGCGTTACGGACGCCCGCAACGCGAACGGCATCTCGCGCTTCCAACGCGTCTCGCAGGTCGTCCAGTGGGCGCAAGCCCGCCCGCCTGACATGCCCGACGACTTGAGTCCCCGTCAGCCAGGCAGGACCGGTCATCAACCATGCCCCTCCCACCGATTTCATCGTCGGCTTGCAGGGGTTTGAGCCAGACCTGCGCGAGGCGACGCCCAACCTGCAATCGCTCGTCTCGGCACTGGATGTGGTCAGTGCCCAGACCCCGCGCATTGGGGTTAAACGCGCTGTGCTCTTCATCACGCCGCAAATGGAAGACCCCAATCTCGCCGCGGACCTTGAACCCATCATCCAACGCGCGGTCGAGGATAAAACTCGCGTCTTCGTCTGGCATGTGGACGCAACACCGCGTTCACGACCACCAGCGCGGCGGTCTTCAATAACCTCGCCATCCAAACCGGCGGGAGCATGTTCCAGTTCTCCGGCGAGGAGCGCTTCCCGACCCTGAAATCTATTTTGCGCCCCCTAAGGCGAATTTATCAACCAAATACGACCGCGCCTCGAGTGTTCCAGGGCAGCACAAACCTGATGGGTCCGTGACCGCCCGCTTCCGAGATCGGCCACCCGACGCGCAGATCGTTCGAGCCGAACATCCAGCCGCCGAACCCGATCCCCTCGTTGCGACCTCAATGCAGATCACACGGCAGGCTCCGCCCGAAGACCCGTTCAATATCGAACAGTTTTTGCCCGAATCGCAGAAGCTTGAGATCATCGTCGAATCTCTGATGGCT
Source organism: Candidatus Villigracilis adiacens (assembly GCA_016703605.1). GTDB lineage: Bacteria > Chloroflexota > Anaerolineae > Anaerolineales > Villigracilaceae > Villigracilis > Villigracilis adiacens. The sequence continues at coordinate 10,990 of JADJBU010000023.1, forward strand.
ACAACGTGCCTTGACCCGCACGACCCTGTATGGACGGCGTGATGTGGGACGAGAACACCAGCGAACCGTTCAACGAATTCAACTGGGACCTGATATCGGCGCCCTCGCGCAGTGGGAGCACCAGGCATGGTCGAGGCGGTTGATTTGCTTGGTTTGAGCAACAGAGTATGGCGCTGCCCGTGTTGGTGTGACGGTCATCAAACCTCCCAGCGTACCTGCGCCTTCCTTGCAAAACAATACCGCACCTGTTTCCACCTTTGGCGCGATCGTGTTCGCGGGGC
>JADJBU010000024.1 GCA_016703605.1 Candidatus Villigracilis adiacens
TGTCGATCCGAAAGCGCGGATGGATGTAATGCGAATCAAGTATCTTCCACGGGTCAAACCATTTACGCATCCTCGTTCTTGCGACTTTATTGATCTCATCCAAACTCGCACCGCTGGCTTTTTCCAGGCGTTCAAAGCGCTTGGCGAATTGGACTCATCGGCATAATTGACAAAGTCCTCTTCCTTCCAAACCGAATGGCACCACTATACCGGGCGAAAGCATCACCGATCACGCCGATGGCAGGGAGAAGCAGCCCATGTCACATTTGGAGGTTGTCCCCATTCTCCGCGATGCTCCAAGATGAGACAGGACAAAAGATAAACTCCATAGGCAATGTGACGGGACCATCTTGTTTGAGCAACCTGACCCTTTCGCAAGCCTGGGGAAAGGAGGTCATTGCGTTCGAGCATGGTGAAGAAAGTTTGATAATGTCTCAGCTAGCGCCTTCTACGACCATCATGTTGTAGGTAACTGATGCCCGTATCTCAGACAGCATGACGGGTCAAAGCGAAGCGTTCAACGCGTCAGGCAATGATGTGGTAGAAAAGTGGTAGTTAGCGGTCGCCGTGAAACTGACCGTTAAGTCCACACCCGCCTCAGCGACTTCATCCATAAAGCGGCGGAAGAATAGTATGCTTGGCTTCCTCGAAAAGGAATGTCGTGAGGTACATTTCCTCTTCGATGCGTCCTTCCTGCGTGCAATGGCTTGGATCAGTGGCAACAGGTCAGCGTCACCGCCTCCTCACCCGCCACAAACATGGACAGGAGCAGCAAGCATAGGTCTTTCTCTTCTTCGGTGAAACCCGCCCAATCTTGCTTATCTTTGTGAGGTCGATGTCCGGGATTCAGATGCCGGAGCTCTTGGCTTTTCATACAAGCGCATCGGCGGCAAGTCACGATTCAATCCGCGAGTGGTGGTGGCAAAGGCAGTGAGAGACATGGGTTCTCCTTGTAGGACAAGTCCTATAGACTTGTCCTAAACTTGCAAGCATCAACTACGCTATAATCCCGCCATGCCCATCACCACGGACTCAGTCCGAACCTATTACGACGAAAATACCAACCTCTTTTTTAAAATTTAGCGGCCCCAAAAAAACGCAAAACATCCACCGTACGTTATGGATGGAAAATACTAAAAGCATTGAAGACGCACTCAACACTTCGAATGCGCTCATCAAAGCAGAGATCGAATCCGTTGCTCAAACAAATGCCCGCATCGCGGACCTTGGCTGCGGCGTGGGCGCGAGTCTGTTCTACATTTATCCGCGCCTGCAACAGCCTGCCCCCGCCCTCGGATTAACTCTCAGCCCCGTGCAAGCCAGACTCGCGCAAGAGTCTGCAAAGCAACTTGGCTTGCAAGACCACATCCGCTTCGCTGAAGGGGATTTTACCTCCGTGCCCCTGCCCGGCGAGGCACTTGATGCGGTGTATTCTGTTGAAGCGGTCTGTCATGCCGTGGACCCGGAAAAATATTTCAAAGAAGCGGGTCGCCTGCTGCGTAAAGGCGGCAAGCTCATCCTTGTGGATGATTACAAATCAGCTCGTTCCTTCAACTCAAGCGAACAAAAATGGTTCGATGCGTACATTGATGGTTGGTATGTCCCCGGTGTGCGGACGATTGAACAAGTCGTTTCCTTTGCAAGCAAAAATGGACTTCAACTCAAAAAGAATGAAGAACTCACTCCCTATCTCCGCCTACGCAACCTACCCGATTTTCTCGCCAGCGCCTTACTCTTCCTAGGCGAGAAACTTCCGATCAAACATGCCATCGTTCCGTCCATGCTGGGGAGCATGGCATTGCAGCAATGCCTGCACATGAAGATCGTGGAGTATCGGATGTTAGTGTTCGAAAAGAATTAACCGCGAAGCACGCTAAGGGCGCTAAGAATTAAAAGTTTTTCTTCGCGTTCTTTGCGCTCTTAGCGGTTTAAAATAATGTCAAAAACCATTACCCTTCTCACCAGCGGCACACTCGGAGACATCCTCCCCTACATCGCACTTGGCAAAGGATTAATCGAGGCAGGTTACAACGTCCGTGTTGCTGCGCCGCGTGGGTTTGCTTATCTCTTCAACGCCGAGAGCGGGGGGACCCCGCCCCTACAATTTACTCCATTCGAGGGGAATCCCACCGATCTGCTCATCGAACAAGGTGACTCCACGCCGATGACGCTTGGAACGAATCCGATTCGGTCCATCCAAGCCACACGCAACTTCCTGCGCAAAGCCCGCCCGCTCTATTGTCACATGCTGCACACCGCCGCCGAAGCCTGCCGCGGCTCCGACCTGCTCATTCACGGCTTGCCCACCATCTGGGGCGCACATATCGCCGAAGGCTTGGGCATCCCCGCCGTCCGCGCAAATTTGCAACCACTGACACCCACTCGCGAATTTCCATCAGCATTGCTTCCGTTTCGTTTTTCTCTTTCAGGGATCGGAAACTGGTTCTCGCATTGGGCTGTGACTCAAGCCACCTGGCTTTCATGGCGCTCGGAGATCAACCACGCGCGTCACGCGGACTTTGGGCTTGCTCCTGCGCAACTACTTGACCCTACTCTGAAAGCGGACTCGCACCAACCCCCTCACCCTCAACGCCTTCAGTGAAATTGTCGTACCTCGTCCACGAGACTGGAATGCAAAACAACTGGTCACTGGCTACTGGCGCCTGGCTTCACCAGACTGGACACCGCCCCAAGCACTGCAAAAATTCCTAGACACCTCCCCCAACCCCATTGCCATCGGATTCGGCAGCCCCGGCACACAAGGATACTTATCCATGCTTGAAGAAGCATTGCACCTCGCAAACGCTCAAGCCGTGTTGACTCTCCCAACCAAATGGCATGGAGAAATAAAATCCAAAAACATCTTCCCCATCGAATACATCCCGCACGATTGGCTGTATAAACGCGTCAAAGTCGCCATCCACCACGGCGGCGCTGGGACAACGTCCGCGAGTTTGCATGCAGGCATTCCCACCATTACCATGCCCCTCGCTATTGACCAATTCTTCTGGGGGGAACGGATTCAGAAACTGGGTATAGGGCTATCCATTCCCCAGAGGAAACTCAACGCAGAGAATCTAGCACAGGCAATTAATGAAACCTTGAACAACAAAGAGATGAGCACGAAAGCGAAAGTAATCAGCAATGCCCTGAATAAAGAAGATGGAATTAAATCTGCTGTTACTCAAATTAGAAAACTTCTATAAAACTCCGAAGGAGTGAAAGGGTTATAGAAACCGGGGCAATTAATAAAAAGAAAAAACCGAAGGGGTGACATAATTTTGCAAACCAATGCCATCCCTTCGGGATTAGGTGGCCTATCAAATTAGTCTAGAATCATTTCATCCCTTCGGGATTATTTCTTTGCAATGCCAAAATAGCTACAACCAACGCAAATGCGGAAAACACACTCCCCAACCAATACGGCGCGGAGATGGCGATCACGTCGAACGAAATCCCTGCAATGGTGGGACCGAAGATGTTGGTGAACGCCAGCAAGGTTTGATTGCCACCCATCAACCGCCCCTGCTCATTCTCAGGGACGCGCAGTGAGACCAGCGCCGTCAGCGACGGGATGCTGATACCCGTCCCAAGCGCAACAACAGCCACCGCGGGGAAGATCATCCATGCGGCAGGGACGAATGCCATGCCCGCCAAACCGATCACCATGCAAGTGAGACCCACAGGGATGAGTTTGCGTTCGCCGAAACGTGCTTGTAACCTGGCATATAAAACTCCCTGCACGATCACCCCACACAACCCGACATATAAATAGAAGTAACTATTCTGTGCAGGAGTCCAACCGAAGCGGGCATTGGAGAAAAGCGGAAAATTCGTCTGCAAGCCAGCGAAGGCGAGGTTGAGCAGGAAGAGAACAACCAGAAAACTTTGGATATTCTTCTGGCGGAAGATACTCGTGAATTGACCCGCCCACGAAAAGACTTGCGAAAACGGCTTGGTCTCGCGGCGTTCGGGGGATAATGATTCGGGGAGGAAAAAGAATCCGAAGACAGTATTGGCAAAGGCTAGGAAAGAGGCGACGAGCGCCGGGAGGCTGAGTCCATATCCGCTGAGGAGCCCGCCGAGGATGGGACCCGCCATGATGCCCAATCCAAAAGCGAGTTGAGAATAATTAATTCCCTTGGCGCGAGTCTCGGCGTTAGTCGTGTCTGCAACGTAGGCATGAGCGAGAGTCAAGTTCGAGCCGGTCAGACCGTCAATGAAGACTGCAAGAAAAATAATGATGAGCGAATTTGCCAATCCGAGCAAAAGATAGGAAGTCGCCGTGCCCAAAAGACAGAACAGCAAAATGGGTTTGCGCCCGTAACGGTCGGAGAGTGCGCCGAGGATGGGGCCCGAGACGAGTTGAATGGTCGAGTACATCGACATCAATCCGCCTGCAATGGCAGCGCCGCCATCTTGCGCTTGCACGAAGAACGGCAGCAACGGCAGCATGATGCCATAGCCGAGCATGTCCACAAAAACGGAAACGAGGATGATGAAGAAGGAAGGAGGCAAGGAGATTTACCGATAATAAAAGTGGTGAGCGGGCTGATTATACATTCCACTCACCACTTTCTACTACTTATGACGTGCGCACAAAAAACGGATTACGGAAACTCCACCACCGAAACCTTCGCGCCTGATTGATTGACCACATAAATGACCCCATTGCCAAACGCGATCGCAGTCGGGCGTTTGAATGGATTATCCGTGGTCTTCTTGCCGCCCAAGCCCCACAAGAACTCTCCGTCATTATCAAAGACCTGCATACGACCCAGATCATAATCGGTCACATACACGTTGCCATCGGCATCCACAGCAATGCCTTCGGGCGTGCCAACGAAGCCAATATCTTCGCCCATCTTCCAGGCTGTGATGAATACACCCGCAGCATCGAACTTCTGCACGTATTTAGATTCGTAATCAGCAACGAAGATATGCCCCTGCTGGTCAACAGCAATACCCGTGGCGTGTTTGAAATTTCCGCCGCCGCTGCCATCGCCGCCAAACTTCATCAGGAAATTGCCGTCATTATCGAATTTCTGCACATAGGGGTTGCCGTCATCGGTCACGTACACATTGCCATCTGCATCCACCGCAATGCCAATGGCGCGCACGAACTGACTATCGTCCGTGCCTTCGCTGCCCCATTGCAAAATGTAATTGCCGTCTTTATCGAATTTTTGAACGCGATGATTTTCGTTATCCACTACAAAGACATTGTCGTTGACGTCAATCGCCAGCCCGCCAAAGCCCAGGGTTTTGAATTCACCATCACCGCTGCCTTTCTTATCCCATTTGGCGAGCAGGTTGCCATCCACATCGAAGATCAACACGCGGTCCTTGCCCGCATCGCTGACGTAAATATTTCCGAGCGAGTTCACCGCCACGCCGTATGGGTCCTTCATGCTGTCTTCGCTTAATTTGATCTCAAAGGGTTGTTCAGGGGTCATGGTTGCCTCAATGGTGGGAATTTGGGTCGGTCCAGGAGTCGGGGTCAATTCTGCAGACGGCTCCGCTCCCCCACCGCAGGCGATCAACAAACACATACTTAACAGTAGTAAAACCGTTCTCTTCATGCGCGTTCCTCCTCTATAAGTTTTGCAGGATTATAGGCGCGCAGAAGCGATGCCGCACCATACTTTAGAATGGATTCCCTGCGCAATTAATTAATTCACCTTACGCAGTAGGGGCGACCCGTCCAAATCACTGAAAACCTTGTTGCGCAATAAGAGGGTCGCCCTTTGGACGGGCAAACCTTCCTGTTCCAGGGCGATCCTCCCCTTGAAGATCGAGCGGCTTGATATATCTTGACGGATCGCCCCTACGGTAAATCGCGTAAGGTGAGGAAATGGCGAAAAGCGCAAATTGGGCGAATTTACGCAAAAACCAATATAAGAGATTCGCAACATTCGCCTTTTCGCGTTAAGATTTTCCTGACTTCGCAAAAGCCCTGTTTTCACCGAAGCCCCAAGTGGACGGAAACCTGTGAGTGGAGTATGATTCAGCCGGTTCTATGAAACTTCGTGGGCGCTTTCCAATCTCCAGTTGACCAAACCATCCTCTCCCGCACAGGCTGATGCGTAAATTCCTACTGACCCTGATATCTGCAAGCCTGGTCCTCGGCGCCTCCATCCCCGCCTCCGCGCAGGGACAGATTGCCGCATCTGTCACTTTTTATAATGTGGATGCGTCCGCCTTCCCGGTCGTTTCGGGATTTGTGGATGTGACCGACTCAAGCGGAATTTTCGCTTCGGGACTCAAGCCCGAGGCTGTTTCTGTGCTCGAAAACGGGCAGCCGCTCCAAGCCGTGAGTTTCAATGAGATGGCGATCCCCCTGCAATTGGCGGTCGCCTTCAACCAGGGTGAAGCGCTGGACGCCCGCAACGCGAACGGCATCTCGCGCTTCCAACGCGTCTCACAGGTCGTCATAGACTGGGCGCAAGCCCGCCCGCCAGACATGCCCGACGATTTGAGTCTCGTCAGCCAGGCAGGACCGGTCATCAACCATGCGCCTCCCACCGATTTCATCGTCGGCTTGCAGGGTTTCCAGCCTGACCTGCGCGAAGCGACGCCCAACCTGCAATCGCTCGTTGCGGCTTTGGATGTGGTCAGCGCCCAGACTCCGCGCATTGGGGTAAAACGCGCCGTGCTCTTCATCACGCCGCAAATGGAAGACCCCAACCTCGCCGCAGACCTTGAGCCCATCATCCAGCGCGCGGTAGAAAATAAAATTCGCGTCTTCGTCTGGTACGTGGACGCAAACACCACCTTCACAACCACCAGCGCGGCGGTCTTCAATAACCTCGCCATCCAAACCGGCGGGAGCATGTTCCAATTCTCCGGCGAGGAACGCTTCCCCGACCCCGAAGCCTATTTTGCGCCCCTCAGGCGTATTTATCAGCTCAAATACGACTCGCGCCTGAATGTTCCAGGGCAGCACAACCTGATCGTGCAGGTGACCCTGCCCGCATCCGAGACGGTCACCTCGGCGGCGCAGACCTTCGAACTGAACGTCCAGCCGCCGAACCCGATCCTCGTGACTCCGGCAATGCAGATCACGCGGCAGGCTCCGCCCGAGGACCCTTTCAATACCGAAACGCTTTTGCCCGAATCGCAGAAACTTGAGATCATCGTCGAATTCCCCGATGGCTACCAACGCGCGTTGACCCGCACGACCCTGTATGTGGACGGCGTTGTTATGGACGAGAACACCAGCGAACCGTTCAATGAATTCAACTGGGACCTGATATCGTATACCGCGAGCGGGGAGCACCAGGTAATGGTCGAGGCGGTTGATTTGCTTGGTTTGAGCAAACAGAGTATGGCGCTGCCCGTGTTGGTGACGGTCATCAAACCTCCCAGCGGGCCCGCGGCCTTCCTTGCAAAATACCGCACCCAGCTCACCTTTGGCGCGATCGTGTTCGCGGGGCTGGTCTTATTTGCCATTTTGCTGGGCGGCAGGCTGCGGAATCTCTCGCTGCGCGCCATTCAGGAGGAACGCCGCGCGCAGAACGATCCGCTCACCCAGCCGCTGCCGGTGATGATGAGGGAGGCGGCTCCGGCGGCGCAGGAGAAAAAGCCGCGGCGGTTGCCCAAACTCAAGAAGCAGAAACAAGCCAAATCAGCGGAGGTCGAGGCGGCGGCTTCCCTGGTCCGGCTCAATCCCGATGGTCAGTATGCCGCCATCCCGCCAATTGCGTTGAATGGGAGGGAACTTATCCTGGGGACCGACCCTGTGGAATGCACGTTGATCCTGGATGATGCGTCCATTTCGTCGGTCCATGCCCGCATCCGAACAACCGACGACGGCGGGTACCTGTTGCAGGATGTCCAATCCATCGCCGGAACCTGGGTGAATTTCGAGCCGATCCCCCGGGAGGGCTACCGGCTTGAGCATGGCGATATGGTAAACTTTGGTCAATTAAAGTACCGTTTTATGTTGAGGACTTCACCTCCTCCGCGAATCCCCAAGGTTAGGCCAGTAAATCCTGAAGAATGATCCGTACCACACTTGCCCATCTCCATGTAGCCGCCCTCAGTCATGCGGGTCTCTCAGGCAAGAACAACGAGGACCGGTATGCCGTGTCGTCCTTCCAATTGGCGAAGGATGATCCGCGCCCGTCGATCTTTGCCGTGGTGGCAGACGGGATCGGCGGTCATCGCGCGGGGGAGGTTGCGGCAGAACTGGCGGTCAATTACATCAGTATGCATGTGGCCGAGAGTAATGCGCGCAAGCCGGTCAAGATTTTGGAAAACGCCATCCACGATGCGAGTCAGGCGATTGCTTCGCATTCGGCGGGCAAGGCGGAGGAACACGGTATGGGCGCAACCTGCGCCTGTGTGTGGGTGATCGAGAATAAACTCTTCATCGCTTATGTGGGCGATTCGCGCGTGTATCTTCTGCGGGGAAAATATATTCAGCAGTTGACGATAGATCATACCTGGGTGCAGGAAGCCTTTGAAAAGGGCATCATCACCGCCGAGCAGATGCGCGATCATCCAAATGTGCATGTCATCCGCCGTCACCTGGGGGGGGTGCGCCTGCCGGAGGTGGATTTCCGCCTGCGCATCGATAATAACGAAACGGATGATGAATCGCTCAACAATCAGGGGTTCCATCTCGAACCGGGCGATACGGTACTGATCTGCACCGACGGTTTGACGGACCTGGTCTGGAACGATGAGATCCAGCAGATTATCCGCGGGAAGCGCGACCTGAAGGCTGCGGCCGAGTCGCTGGTGTCTCTCGCCAATGAGCGCGGCGGACATGACAATATTTCCGTTGTCCTGCTGGCAATGCCACGGGTGGAGGAAACCCTGCCGAAGAAGGGTCTGTTCGGCTGGCTGGCGGGTGGGTAAAAACCCGGTATTGCAAATTACAGTCATCACAGGATTTAGGCAACAGTCACTTATCAGCATCAAATCAAGTTGAAAGTCATTTAGAACACACACAAAAAAACATCCCAGAACTGGGATGTTTTTTTGTGACTCCGGGGGGATTTGAACCCTCAACCAATTGATTAAGAGTCAACTGCTCTGCCATTGAGCTACGGAGCCATTTCGTGCGGGCGGTATTATACCGCAAAGGGATATTGTGTCAATAAACATGTCTGAGGTCTGAGGTGGGTGTGCTAAAAGTTTGTAGATGAGTTTGCTCTCTTCGCCTCCTCGGCGAAGGATTTACTCGCAGGACGCCGCCGAGGACGGCGGCTTTGAGCCAGATTACAACAAACTTTGAGCACTCCCTCTGAGGCGTCCATGGCTTTTGCAAAGTCAGGAAAATCTTAACGCGAATTCCACGAAAAGGCGGATGTCGCAAATTTCTTAATTGGTTTTCGCGTAAATTCGCCCAATTTGCGCTTTTCGCATTAAACCTTGCTGCAAATTTAAAGGGAGGTCAAGCGTAACTGCTCAGTCGGTTCGCCTTTCTGCCATGTCATTTCTCGTGGCGCGAGGCGCCACGAGAAATCCTTCTCAGTATCACGCAAGATTTCTCCTCGCTGACGCTCGTCGAAATGACAGGTTGAACAGTTACGGTCAAGCGACTTTGCAAAAACCATACCGAGGCGTCAATATCGGGTGTATCGCAAAATTGACGGCGGCTTGCTCAAAGCCGCCGTCCTTTCCGACAGGTTCAGGGCAGTTTTTTCCGCCTCATGAGAAAACTCCGGACGTTTGGGGGTGCCGGTCATCGGAATGATTCCGCAACCATGCCCCGCCTGATTCAGGCTGTATAATTTACCCGATGCAATTCACCCCGCTCCTCTATCCGTGGATGCTGTCCGTCGTCCTGACCTTCTTCCTGGGGGTTTACACCCTGAGGTTTCGGAAACACACCGGCTCCATTCCCTTTATCGCAATGTGCTTCTTCGCCTCATTTTGGGCGTTCAGTTACATCTTCGAACTTGGAGCGATGGACCTTACCGTAAAAATCTGGGCGGTGAAGATCAGTTACATCGGCGTGATCGGTGTCCCGTTTTCATGGACCGCCTTCGCGCTTGCCTACTCGGGGCATCAGGGCTGGCTCAACCGGAGGAACCTCCTGCTGGCATTGGTTTTTCCAGTCATTACCTACATTATCATTCTCACAAACGAACTTCACGGCTGGTTCTTTACAGAGTTCGGGCTGCAAACAGACCCGGTCTCCGGGCTGACCCTCATCCGCAACCCGCTCGGCTGGTGGTTTTGGCTTCATGCGGTCTACATCTACGCCCTGTTGGTCGCCGGGTCCTACTTCCTGCTGCGCGAATTCTGGCAGAAACGGGATGTCTATCGCTCGCAGATCGTCGTCAACTTTGCCGCGATTCTCCTGCCCTGGGTCGTGAATGGACTCGTCATTACCGGGGCGCTGCCCCTGCGCATCGACATTACCTCCGTCACATTCTCCGTCTCCATTTTGATCCTGGGCTGGGGATTCCTGCGCTACCGCCTGCTGGATGTATCCCCGGTGGCGCACCGCGCCGTATTCGAATCGATATCAGACGCCGTGATCGTCCTCGACGGCGCGCTGCGAATCGCCGAATTGAACCCCGCCGCGCTCGACCTGTTCAAACTGAATTCCCATACCGTGATCGGCTCATCCTTCCGTCAGACCTTCGAAAAATGGATCTTCATCAACGAGAAGTCGCTGCAAACCCACGGCTATTACAAGGAAATCGTCCTGCAAGACGAGGGCGCGCCGATGCGCTGGCTCCACCTGTTCGTCAGCGCCTTGCAGGCATCCAATGAACAGGACGGCGGCTGGATCGTCACCCTGCGCGACGTGACCAGCATCAAGGAAAACGAATCCGCGCTTGCAATCGCCCGCGATGAAGCCATGCGCGCCAACAGTTTCAAAATGCAGCTGCTTGCCAATGTCAGCCACGAACTGCGCACCCCGCTTGGCATCATCCTCGGCTATACCGACCTGCTCGCGCGCAAATCCTACGGTGACCTGTCGGATAAACAGGTTAATATCCTCGAACGCATCCGCGACAGCACGCAATACCTGGACGGTCTCGTCTCGGAACTTCTCGACCAGGCGCAATTGGACAGCGGAAAATTCAAACTCTCGATTGCCTCCTTCGAACCGCGCGTGGCGCTTGGCTCCGTATTCAACCAGCTCAGCGTTTTGGCAGAATCGAAAAACCTCGAATTCAAGGCAAACATCGCCGAAACCATGCCCGTCTCCATCGTCGGCGACAGCCAGCGGCTGAAACAGATCCTTGTCAACCTCATCAGCAACGCCATCAAATTTACCGAAATCGGAAAAATCTCAGTGGACATCCGCCCCTGCTCCCAGACCGAATGGATGATGCGGGTCGAAGACACCGGACCCGGCATTCCATCCGAAGCGGCAAAGACCGTATTCGAACCGTTCAAACAATTACCCAACGCCCACAAAACGCTGCGCAAAGGATACGGGCTGGGGCTGTCCATATCGCGGCAGCTCATTCAACTGATGGGCGGAAGCATCTCCCTCGAAAGCGTGCCGGGCAGGGGCACATGCTTCACCGTCACCCTGCCTCTCATCACAGAAACCGATTACATCCACGCCTGACCCGCGCTCCCCCACAAAGCCAAACCATGCCCATCCGCTTCACATCCAACGTTCAAGGCTGCGCCGAAACCGAGCGCGGCACGGCAACCCGCAGCGGAAATTATCCGCCGCCTGAAATCCGTTTTACCCGGCAGGCGGGCGGATTCCATTTTCATCACGCCCTCGTCCATCAATGCTGCGGAATGGAACCAACCGGAAGCCCCATGCCTGAGAAAACCGTCCACGAAGCGGCCGTGCAGATCGGCAGATAAGTGGACCAGCTGCTGCAAACCCGCCTGAACCACGCCATCGAGAAACGCGCAACCCTCCCCGCCTCTTCCGCAACGTTGAGCGGGATGCGCCACGAGGGAGCCTTCCGCCTCTTCAACGGATTCTACGAAGGCTTCCCCAGCCTTGTGCTGGATGTGTACGGAAGCACGCTGATCATCCACGATTATTCTGAGAACCCCGACCCATCGCTGGGGAGTCAACTCTTTGAGTTTATTTCTCCACGTTTCGCCTGGATTCGCGCCGTCATCATTAAGACACGCAACGGCGGCGCCCAGGAGGACAAACGCGGCAAATTGATCTTTGGCAGCCAGTCCGACCAAAAGATTCGAGAACACGGCGTCTGGTATGCCATTGACCTGACAATGAACCGCGACGCCAGTTTCTACCTCGACACCGCCAACCTGCGAAAATGGTTATTGGAGAACACGCGCGGGAAATCTGTGTTGAACACCTTTGCCTACACGGGGAGTTTGGGCGTGGCGGCGATGGCGGGCGGCGCGGCGAACGTCGTCCAGACGGATGCGAACCGTCAATTCCTCAACCTCGCAAAAGATACGTACGCCCTGAACGGGTTTCCCATTCAGAAACAGAACTTTATCACCCAGGATTTTTATCCCGCCATCGCCCGTTTCAAAACCGGAAGGCAAACATTCGACTGCGTCATCCTCGACCCGCCCTTCTTCTCCGTCACCCCGCGCGGCAAAGTGGACCTGGAGCATGAAAGCGAACGGCTCATCAACAAGGTCCGCCCGCTGATCGCAGACGGCGGAACGCTGGTTTCCATCAACAATGCCGTATTCCTCAGCGGCGCAGACTATATGAAAACGCTCGAAAAAATCTGCGCAGACGGCTATCTCAGCATCCGCGAGTTGATCCCTGTACCGGAGGATTTCATCGGTTTGAATCGAGTCGGAAAGCCGATCACCGACCCCGCGCCGTTCAATCACTCGACCAAGATCGCGGTTCTGGATGTGAGGAGAAAGTAGGTTTTCCGTAGTCCACGCATACAACCACCGTCCCGAAGAGTTAGTCGAGCAACATTGACGGCTAATGGCGCCCTTCGGGGCGTTTTTTTCTTTTACGGATATAGTTTATTGTTGGTACGTGATGGATTCCGAATTCCAGACAAAATTATTGTCGAAATCGTATGCCATGACCACAAGCAGGTACTCGCCGTCCACCGGCGGGCTTGAATGGAAGGAAAAGCCCTGCTCGCCCCAGGTGAAGACATCCTGGCTCAGGAAGTATTCATACGCCCCATTGCCCTCGGCATCATACGTGATGAACTGGTCGTATTCCGTGAAATGATCGCCGATCTGCGGGGTGATCTGCACGGGGTTGCTGGCTCCATCGCCGTCCGGGTCCGGGTAGGCATATGCGGACAGGAAGTTTCCGTAGGCATCAAAGGAAAGCAGGGCGTCCACCGGCGTAGCGCTGGAGGCAGCGGTATACTGCCCATAAACGCCGTAAACGGTATTCCCCTCCGCGCTCAGGTACTCGAGCGGCTCGAAGAGGGCGAATGCCTCGTGCTGGCCGTCCGTGAAAATGAAGAGGAGGGGTTGCCACTCAGCCTGCACCTGCACCGGACTGGGACCGTAATCCGGCGAGTTCACGCCGTCCACCGTGATGGTATTCTCCGCGACGTAGTAGGAGATATCGCCGATCCAGTAGAAATTGGAATTGGGATCCCAAAAATAAAGCGCGGTGTAGATGTAAGCGACGTTGCCCTCCACGGTTGTCGAAATCGTGACGGTTTCATCGCCGCTGATGTTCGTGTCGGAAATTTGGAGAGGACCAATGGCGAGTTCGGACGCGCCGGGCGCAATCAGTTCCGCCGGGTGTGACGGCACAAACGTCATCCCTTCCTGCGGCGCAAACGGAGTACCGGCGTAATGAAACGCCAGGAACTCATCCCAATAAGAGTCTTCGAAAAATTCGGAAGCCGATTCCACATAGGTCGGGGAAACGTTGCCGCTAAATTCAGTAAATTCGTACAGGTCCGAATCCGGGAAGTGGAATGCAATACCGGTCGAACCGGACATTGCTGAACCATGCATTTCAGCCACCAACGCCGATGAAATGGCAGACTGCAATTGGGCGGCGGCTTGCTGTAAAGCAGGTTCGCCGTTCAGGCTTGCCAATGTTTGGGAAAAGTTACCCAGGTCTATAAAAGACGGCGAGGCTTGCTCTCCGAAAAGCGAGGCGTAATGGCGCGCATAGGTCCTCGCCTCCGCCACCGTGGTTTGATCCATCGAAGCCATGAGGGATACGAATTGATTCATCGCGGCAATGACGTCCGGGATGCGCGCGCTTTCGACGGCGCTCATTGTGGCTTCGGCTTCTTGCTGGGCTATCTCATTCGCGGTGGCGCGGGCATACTCCGTGAGAAAGATATCTTCAGTTATGTAAGTCGCCACGATGGCTTGGGATACCCCTTTTCCGTCCATCGCCGGGTTCTGCGCCAGTTGCCCCATCCAGGCGGCATGGGACAAGCCATAACCGGGGACGAGTTCCTCCGACGCGACGATAAAATTCGCATATGGATGCATCGCGCCAAACACTTCGATCTGCGCCATCAGGCACGCGTCGAAGATGATGGCTTCGAATTTTTCAATGCCGGTGTTTTGGCGGACTCCTTCAAGGGCGGAAACGATCTCGGGCATGGACATACCCGACTGAGAGTACGCGTCGAGGTATCCGCCGGTCCAGCCGCCGCCATGATCGGACAGGATCAACGCGTATTTCTGCGCGGGATAATTCTGGATCGCCCAGGTGGCAAAATCGGTCAGGTTGCGGGGGTCACCCATATCCACCTCGCCAAGGTTTTCAAGGACGGGCGAGGCAATTGCCTCCAGGTTGTCATCCTGTGTAATCAAATACCTGCGCGTATCAGACCAGTTTCCATCAGCATCGAAACCGCCGTTGTAACGATCCATTTGAACGACGATGTTAACCTGGGGGCTCGAGCCGACCAATTCCATTTCGTTAATGTCGATCCACATTGATGCTTCCAGATCCCCGTCGTCCGCCGCGGAATAGACGATGATCGTCCATTCGGGCAGGGAGGAGGCGTCTGGGATCGGCGTCGAGGGGGCGGTATCGGCAGGGTTGTTACCCGCCGGGTCCGACGCGCCCGGCTCGGAACCGACATCCGGTATGGGAATCCCCAGGTATTCGAACAAGGCATCCCCGTAATTGTAGAGCAGAATGGCGGCGCCGATACAGGCGCAGCAGAGGATCAACGCTGCCAGCCCTGCGGGAACGATCAGCTTCGATTTATTGCCGGGGCGCTTGCCAGTGAGTTCCGGTTGTTGCGTCATGATATTCTCCTATATCGTCTATGGCTGAAATTGGCAACCCCGATAGAATTCATCCACCCGAAGGCGGAGGAATTCGTTATCGAGTGTCTGGTCAAAGCCCGGAG
This sequence comes from Candidatus Villigracilis adiacens, assembly GCA_016703605.1. Lineage (GTDB taxonomy): Bacteria > Chloroflexota > Anaerolineae > Anaerolineales > Villigracilaceae > Villigracilis > Villigracilis adiacens. The sequence goes on from JADJBU010000024.1 coordinate 15,240, forward strand.
CCGGGGTTGAATAGTAGTAGACAAAGTAAAACCGCCCGCCGACCGCAAAAATATAGTAACCTTCCCAACTATCGCCGGGCTGCGGGTCGCCGCCATTTTGTGTAAAAGACAGGAAGGAACCGCCGGGATTATTCAGGATCACAAAGAGGATATCTCCTACGAGAAATTCCTGATGGACAACTTCGGCGTTCGCTCCTCTGGCTTTTAAGACGATGGTTTCAAGCACCTCCTGCAATGAATCTTGTCTGTCTTCGGACGTAAACGCTGACGATGAAATGAAAAATTCCACGCCATATCTCTGCCCGAGATCATCCGATGCGACGGCAGATCCGGTTCCATTTGTTGAGTCTTCCTGCGCCTCCAGAATCGGATTGAAACCCGGCGCCATAATGTCTTCGAAATTGCAGGAAAAGTTTCCGTCTGGCGCGGTGTAGATCGTCCCTTCGTATGTGCCGGCTTCGATATTCACTTTGGGATTTCCGGTCTTGAAAAGGTTTAAGTAGGTCGGGTCGTTTATAACGGCGATGATGGGAACGGCAACGCACGCGCAAATACAAAGCAGGCTGAGGGCGCCGAAAGCTGTCAGCCAAACCCATTTTTTGGGTTTTGAGGCAGGTAATGGGACGGGTTGAGACGGGGTTTCCATATGAGCTCCTTTGAATATCGGCAAGTGTACTCAGCCAGCGTGTCCCCAGCGTGTCCTGACGGGCAAATTCATCACAAATTCATCGAAATAGGAATTTTTGGGGATATAATTTTCGGAAGACAGCAATGATTGGAGAGGAGAGCGAATTGTCTCTGCAACTTTCTCTTTACCTGCTCGGTCCCCCCAAATTGGAATTGAACAATGCGCCTGTCGCAGCGGACCGGCGAAAATCGCTTGCCCTGTTGGCATATCTCGCGCTCCACCGTGAAAAACACACGCGCGAGTTCCTGAGCGGCATGCTCTGGCCCGAATACGAGCAGGAGAAGGCTTTTACCAACCTTCGGCACGCCCTATGGGAAACCCAACAGGCAATCGGTGAAGGCTGGGTTGCCGCCAGTCGCGAGACAATTTCACTGATCCCTGATTCAAGTCAATCATCCGAAAAAGGCATATGGGTGGATGTAAACCGTTTCATTGAGTTAATTGCCACAAGCCGGACAAAGAAGGAAATTTCGCTTCGCATCCCGCTCTTGGCGGAATCGGCCGCCCTCTACCGCAACCACTTCCTGACCGGGTTCAACCTTAAAGACGCGCCGTCCTTCAACGATTGGGGGCGCGGAAAATCGGAGGAACTGCGCAATCTGCTCACCCTCGCTTTGACCATGCTGTCAAATGACCTTACTTTGCTCGGTCAATTCGAATCCGCCATTCCATACGCGCAGCGCCTTCTATTGCTCGACCCTTTGAACGAAGAGGCGCACAGGCAATTGATGAAAATCCACCTCCAGGCGGGGCAGGTAAATGCGGCGTTGAAGCAATATATGGCATGCGAAAAGATCCTGCGCAAGGAGTTGGGGGTTGACCCCCAACTCGAAACGCGCGACCTATACAGGCAAATCCGCAAAGGGGAATTGAAACCGCCCCAACCCGCCCTTCAAAAGGATACGCCTGCCCCTTTGCATAACCTTCCATATCAACTCAGCAAGTTCATCGGCCGTGAAAAGGAATTGATCGAGATCACAGACCTTATCGCGGGCAATCGTCTCGTCACCCTGACTGGAACGGGGGGCATCGGCAAAACACGCCTCTCGTTACGGTGTGGCGAACAATTGTTAAATCAATATCCGGATGGAATCTGGGTCGCAGAATTGGCTTCACTTAACGACCCGGAGCGTGTGCCGCAAGTCGTTGCCGGGTTGTTTGATCTGAATGAAGGCTCCGAAAATCCGCCCAATGAAAACCTAATCCGATTCCTGCGCCCGAAGACCATGCTCCTCATCCTCGATAACTGCGAACATCTGCTCGTTGCCTCCACCTTGCTGGCGGATGAATTGCTCAAAAATTGCCCAAATTTGAAAATACTCGCCACAAGCCGCGAGCCTCTGAGACTAGCCGGCGAGGCTCAATACCGTGTGCCGCCGTTGGGACAACCGGACAATCAGTCTCTTTTCAATCATCTCCTGGAATTCGAATCGGTTCGATTATTCGAGGAACGAGCCCGGCTTGTTCAGAAAGACTTCGCGCTGAATCTGGAGAACGCCCCAGCCGTCGCCCTAATCTGCAACCGTTTGACCGGAATTCCGCTGGCAATCGAACTGGCTGCCGCGCACATAAACATGTTCTCCCCGCAACAAATTGCCTTGCGCCTGGACGAAAGTTTGACCTTACTCGCCGGGGGCAACCGCGCGTCATTACCGCGCCACCAAACCATGCGCGCCTCGATTGACTGGAGCTGGAATCTGCTTTCCAAATCCGAACAGGTTCTCCTCCGGCGATTGGCAGTATTTACGGGCGGCTGGACGCTGGACGGCGCGGAAGCGGTTGGATTCGGTCAATCTATGGCTCAAATATTCGGTTTGCTTGGCGGTTTGATTGCAAAATCGCTCGTGCTGGTTGATCGTGAAAGAGAGCGATACCACATGCTCGAAACCGTCCGCGAGTATGCGCTTGAGCGCCTGAAAGAGGCGGGCGAAGATGGGGAAACCCGCAACCGGCACCTGGATTTCTATGTAAACCTGGCTGAAGAAGCCGAGCCGAAATTGCTGGGCAAAGAGTTGGGCGTTTGGATGAAGAAATTGAACGAAGAACGGGAGAACATCATTGCGGCAAATGATTGGGGCGGCAGACCGGGTTCCAACGCTGAAAAAAGGTTTCGATTGTTGGGCGGAACGCGCTATTACTGGGCATATGCCGGGCTGGCAAAATTAGGTTATAAAATCTACAGCGAAGCTTTGTCGGAAATCGCCGAAAACCATAACTCACTGGCCGTAGGCTTAACCTATGACGGCGCCGCTGTATTCGCCTACACCCTGGGCGAATCGTCCGTCATTGAGCGCGCCGAAAAAAGTATAGCCATTATCAAGGATCACGGCGACCCGGTGCGGCTGGCTATGGCACTCGGACACAAGGCAATGGGATATGTCATTCTCGAAGAATACGAAGAAGCGGTCAAGATATATCTGGAAACGCTGGCTGTGGCGCGACAAACAGAAGACAAACGCCCGGTTTCCTCCGCGCTCAACAATCTCGCCGAACTTTATCGCATGTTGGGAGAGTATGAAAGGGCAATTCCGCTTTACGAAGAAGCCGTGGAAATAGATCGTGACCGGGAAGATTCGACCGGAATCGTGGTTGGATACGCCAACCTCGCCAAGAACAAATTAATGTTGGGTCAAACCGGGAATACCCGCTCCCAACTGGCTGAAGCCGCTCAACTCGTCGAGGAAGCGCATCTTAGGGAGTATATGCAATCCATCATCGAAGCAGCGGCTGTCCTGCGCTTCATCATGGGTGATCAACCGGAGGGAGTCCGCCTGTTCGGCGCATCGGAGGCGGAAATCGAAAGAAAAGGTATTCAACGCGACAAGGTTGACGGCGTCTTCATCGAACATTGGACGAACGCAATGTGCAAGGCGCTCGGCGAAGCGCTGTACCATCAAGCCATTGAAGAGGGCGGGAAAATGCCTTATGAAGAAGCCTTGGCGGAAACCCGAGAATGGCTCGAAAACGGATTGGCGTAACTCTTTACCGTTATAGCCCAATACCTACGGTCTCCACGAAGGCGCGTACCAGTCATAATCCGTTGAGAGTCCGGGGGCTTGCAAAAGGCTCACGTTCGATGTCGCGAGGTCGACAAGGAAGAGATGACCGCCGGTGGCGGATGTGGTCTCCTCGATCAGAAGATATTTTCCATTCGGAGAGAAAAGCAAACGTCCGACCGTGCTTCCCTTGTAAACGGATTTCAATTCGCCGCCGGTGCGCCGGATAACAAATACTTCGGCGACCGGGTTTCCTCCCGCCATATTGCCGTAGTAATTGAACGCGATCAAAGAACTATCCGGCGACCAGATCATCGGGTAGATCGAACCGCCTGTGAATTGGGCAATGGTCTCGGCGTTCGCGCCGTCGGGTTCCATGACCTTCACAAAATGATTCTGCGAGTTGTAGTCGTATTCATCATAGGCAAAAAAACCCGCGTCGGGCGAGGCGATGAACTGCGCCTTGGTAAGCAGGGTCTCGAACATCGGGCGGGCTTGTCCGTTTATGGCGCGGATGAGATAAATATTTCCATTTGCGCCGGGCAGGGCGGAGCGCATGATGACATTCTCGGTGTACCAGCCATCCATGATGTAGGGGCGTCCTTCCACTGGCAGGTCGGCGGAGATGCGCTGCAACCCGGCCCCATCCGGGCGGACGATGTAGACAGCCTCGCCGCCGGCGCCGTCTTGAACGCGGAACGCGATCCATGCCCCATCCGGCGACCAAAAAGGTGGATCAATGAAGGGAAATTCCGCGATGGCTGCCCAGGTCCTTGCGTTCGCATCGAAGATCCATAGCTGGGTCGGTGTACCGTTCGGGCTGGCTGAATAGGAAAACGCCGCATACCTGCCATCCTTCGACCAGGTGAGGGCGTTGATGGTGAAATTGAAGGCAAAGGGAACGGATATCTTTTCCATTGCCGGGCAGTTGAGCGGGTCTGCGATGCAGGCGGCGGATACTTTGACCAACTCGATGGACCCGTTTCCGGCGCGGGGCTGGAGGAAGAAATACAATTCCCCCGTCTCCGGTTCGGACCTCGTGACTGGTTCTGTTTGCTGCGGGGTTTCGGTCGCCGCGGGAACCGCTTCGGGCGTTTGACCCAAAGCCTGGGTCGGCGTAACAGGCCCGGTGTCGAAGAATGAAGCGGGGGTCGGGGTTGGGGCGCAGGCTGAAAGGAGGATCAGGGTCGGGAGGATGAGTCGTTTCATGGGCGGGGATAAATCGCAAAATGAACGTTGAGGTACGCGAATTAAAAAGTTCCCGCTGTTTTTATAACAACGGGAACTTTGATTCCTATCCAGTTACGGCGTGTTGGTCGGTGTGGGCGTTCCGGCGGTTGGGGTGGGGGTTTCAGTTGGCGCGGCTCCGGTGTTGGTTGGGGCTGCCACGGTATTTGTGGAGGTGGCGGTGGCAGGGGCGGAGGTTGCAGACGGCGCCGTGGTAGCGGTGGCAGGGACAGATGCGGAGGATGCGTTATAGATGACCGGCGCAACCCACAATGCGCGATCTCCCGCCGGGGAGCCTGTCGAGAGAACTGTCAGGATGAACTTGACGTTTTTGCCGACAAGGGAGGAAAGGTCGATATCCGCATTGTAGACCTGGCCTTCGAATTTTTCGACGAAAGCCCAATAGGTAATGATGGAGGATGTGCCGGATTCGGAGTAGTCGAGGCGGAAGACGACGTAGCAGGAGGTGGCGCCCGCTTCACAACCGATGGCGGCGCGGAATTTGTCTCCGGACTTGACCTGGTAGGAAGGATAGATGCCCTGAATGTAGCCGTTGTTGATGTTCTGCGGGAAGGTGAGCAGCCCGGTGCGCGGGTCGTTGACGCCGGTTTCCATTTTCGAGGGATTCGAGATCAGCACAAAACCCTTCGCGTCGCCTTCTGTTCCGGGGCAGGGAAGTTCGCCCGCGCCGCTGTACCATTTGGCGGCGCAGACGTTGGCGGCAAAGTCATACACGGTGCCGGGGATGGGGGTCGCCGGGGTTCCGGGTGTGATGGGGGTCGCGGGAGTGGAGGGGGTGGAGGGCGTGGATGAAGCGGCGGCTGTGCCTGTCACTTTGATCTCGACCCAGAAGGACTTCGTCCCGGATGAGCCGATGCCGAAGGGGACGCCGGTGCTGTTCTTGAGCTTCCAATACCCGCGGTAGGTTCCCGCCGTGGCAGGCGCGGTGAGCTGGAGGGTGATGTCCACCGTCTGACCGGGAGCGACCGAGGCGGGAATGAGCGCGGAGTCGGGTCCGCCCATCTTCTCGCCGGTGTCGAACATGATGGAGTAATTCGTCCAGGTGCAGGTGCCGACGTTCTTTAAACGCCAGGTTTTGTTGAAGGCTGCGCCGGGCGCGAAGGAGGTGCCGTCTGGCACTGTTACATCCGAAATGAACTGGGCGCGGTCGCAGGCGTTCGGCTGGACGGTGCCGGTCTTGGTGGGCGTGACCGTGGGCGGGGTTCCGGTGACGGTGGGAGGCGGGGTTGAGCCTCCGGCGCGGGCAATGATCGGGTTGACCCACAAGGCGCGGTCGCCGGTCGGCGAACCGTAGGCGGAGGCGACGAGGATGAAGGTTACATCCTGCCCGGCAAATTTGCTCAGGTCGAGGTTGACGTTATAGGTCAGACCTTCGTACTTCTCGCGGAAGGTCCAGAAGGTGGTCTCAGCGCCGCTGCCGATCTTGTAATACAGGCTGTACGAAACGTAACAGTTCGTCGCGCCGGCTTCGCAGCCAATCGTGGACTGGAAGCGGTCGCCGCTTTGCACGCGGAAGGCGGGATACACGGCTTTGACGAATCCGTTGGTGACGTTGTTGGGACCCATCAACAAACCAGCCTGTGACGCGGTCACGCCGCTTTCCAGTTTGGGCTGGTCCACTTTGAAGGCGAACCCGCTGGCGCTGTTATCGGCGGCGGGGAAGGTGAATGCGCCAACCCCGCTCGACCAGGCAGCCGAAGCCGCGTTCGCGGTAAAGTCGTACCCGGCGCTCGAACCGGAATTGACATAAATCTCGACCCAGAAGGATTTATTCGCGGTCGAGCCGATGCCGAACGTCCCGCCGGAATTACTTTTGAATTTCCAATACCCAAAATAGTGACCAGCCGCGGCGGGCGAGGTCATATCCACCGTGATGTCCACGGTGGCGCCGGGGTTGACTGTGGTCGGCAGGGCAAGCGAGGCGGGCGCGCCCATCTTCTCGCCGCTGTCGAAGATCAGCGAAACATCGTTGCTGTTCCAGGCGCAGGTGCCGATATTCTTGATCCGCCAGGTTTTCTTGAAGGCGGTGTTCGCCGCAAAATTCGTCCCATCGGGGATGGTGACGTCGGCGATGAACTGCGCCCAATAGCAGGTCGCCGCGCTTGCGGTTGTAGTCCCGCCGGGCACAAGGGTCATTAAGACCGCCAGCAGGAGCAGTGTCGAAATTGTTCTGAAAGTAAATCTCATTTCTTCCTCCATCGAGTCAAATCGGTTTGTGGACGTTGGCAACAGGCTGAAAGTTCCGCTTTGACTATACGCTCACCTAGTATAACTTTTCTTTAATAATTGTTCAATAATGAAATCAAAACAAAATGGTAGTCAATTTTTCCCATTCCTCCTGCCGTATAATTCACCCATGCCCCGCGTCATCCTGCACCTCGACCTGGACGCCTTCTTTTGCTCGGTGGAGGAGGTTCAAAACCCGTCCCTGCGCGGCAAGCCCTTCGCCGTCGGCGGCAAACCCGACGAACGCGGCGTCGTGGCATCCTGCTCGTACGCGGCGCGCGCGCTCGGCATCCGCAGCGCCATGCCCATGTCGCGCGCCCTGCGCCTGTGCCGTGGACTCATCATCGTCCCCGGCAGGCATCGGCTTTACAGCGAGTATTCCGAAAAAGTGATGGAAAAACTGCGGGATTTGACTCCGCTGGTCGAGCAGATTTCCATAGACGAAGCCTTTCTCGACATCTCCGATATTCAAGCGGATAAAACCCGCCTCGCGCTGGACCTTCAGCGGGTCATCCAAACCGAGCTGAATCTACCCTCGAGCGTGGGCATCGCGTCCAACAAACTCGTGGCGAAAATTGCAACGGAGGTTGGTAAGAAGTCTAGCAAGAAAAAGAACGAGCCGCCTTTTGGCTTTACCGTCGTCCCTGCCGGGGACGAATCAAAATTCCTCGCCCCCCTGCCCGCGGACATGCTCTGGGGCGTGGGACCAAAAACCAACGCACGCTTAACCGAACTTGGCATCCATACTATCGGTGACATCGCCCGTTGGCCCGAAAAAGAACTTGTCAACCTCTTCGGCGAAAACGGGCGCGACCTGTGGCGTCACGCGAACGGCATGGACGACCGTCCCATCGTCACCGAGTACGAGACGAAATCCGTCAGCCAGGAAACCACCTTCAACGTGGATGTCCGCGATGAGAAGACGCTCGAAAAAACAATGCGTGAACAAGCGCGGGACGTGGCTCGTCAATTGCGCAAAAACGACCTCGCCGGGAAAACCGTCAAAGTAAAATTGCGCTGGTCCGACTTCACCACCATCACGCGCCAGACCACCCTGCCCACCTCCACAGACAACGAAGACGAGATATTTCACGCCGCCGTAAAATTGATGAAGTCCGCCCGCAAGCCGAATCAACCCGTCCGCCTGATCGGAGTCGGCGTCAGCGGAATCGGCGCCCCGGTACGGCAACTCAGCCTGTGGGACGTGGGAAGCGAAAAGTCCCGCAAACTGCAAGAGGTGGTGGATGCGTTGCAGGAGAAGTATGGGAAGGGTGTGATAAGGAAGGGGTAGAAGTAGAAAGTGGAAAGTAATGAGATGGTAAAAAGAAGGAGAGTAATTAAACTTGAGGGTCAATGGCTTGCCGCCAAGAACAAGAGCGCGGCTCAGAATGACATGGTACTTCTTGAGTGTCACCTCAAGATTAGACACTTCCAAAAAAGAGGAAAGAAAATGAAAACTCTGGATTTGAAAAAACAGTTCAAGAATTTGTACCAGCCGTCGGCGAAGAAGATCGAGAGCGTGCAGGTGCCTAATCTTCAATTCGCCATGGTGGACGGCGCGATTGAAAAGGGTTCCGAGCCCGGCAAGTCAACATCTTTTGCCGAAGCGACGCAATCTTTGTACAGCCTGTCCTACACACTCAAGTTTATGTTTAAGAAACGCAAGTCGAACGCCTTTGATTACCCCGTCATGGCGCTGGAGGGACTGTGGTGGGTGGAAGACGGCTTCTTCGACATCACCGTCAAGGACAACTGGTTCTATACGTTGATGATCATGCAGCCGGAGATCGTCACGCCGGAAATTTTCGAGGAAGCGCGAGAGCAAGTCCGCAAGAAGAAGGGCGACAGTGAAATGCTCAACAAGGCGCGGCTGGCGCACTTTGAAGAAGGCTTGTGCGTCCAAACCATGCACATCGGACCGTATGCCACTGAACCAGCCACGATTGACCGCATGAAGGAATTCATGGCGGAAAACGGCTTAAAAGATGCCGTTGGACCGATTGGCGGAAAACACCACGAAATTTACCTGAGCGATCCGCGCAAGGCGGCGCCGGATAAGATGAAGACGGTGTTGAGGCATCCGGTGGTGGGGAGTGGAAAGTAGAAAGTGGAAAGAAGAAAGAGGAAGAATGAACTGCTTTTATCATTCCGCTGTCCCCGCCATTGGGCTGTGTAAACACTGCCAGCGCGGACTTTGCCCCGAGTGCGCCGCCGTCGTGGACGATGTGCTTGCCTGCCAGAACCGCCACGAAGATGAAGTTCACAAGTTGGAGGTTTTGACCGCACGAAATATTTTGCAGTCCGAACGGGTTCGGTCTGTGTACATGAAGAACTTCAGTTTCTACGGGCTGGTGGGCATCGCTTTTGTGGGGTTTGGCTGGTGGCAATTGGATTGGCTCGGTTTGCAGGCATTGCTTTTCATGGCATTGGGTGTCTTTCTGCTCTATGCCGCCATTGCCAATTATCTCGAAGGGAGAAAATACAAATAATGGGCACCTGGATTTGTCATCTCCGTATCGCGGAAAAACTGCTGCCCCACCTCCCAGAGTTGGATCAGGTCAATTTCACCTTTGGCAATCTCGCGCCTGATTCCGGCATCCCGAACGAAGATTGGACGGAATTCGACCCGCCCAAGGAAGTGACGCACTATCTGGAAAAAGGCGAAGGTGAGTGGATGATCCGCGACCTGGATTATTACCGCGAACATCTCTCCGGGTTGAATCCGCGGGACGACCTCCCAAAATACAGTTTCCGGCTGGGATATTTCGCCCACCTCTTCTGCGACATCATGTGGTCGAAATATATTCACCACACGACCGTCAACGCCTTCCATGAATTGATCGAAGAGGATAAGGGAAAAGCATGGAAACTCATCAAGAGAGACTGGTACGGACTCGACCAGGTCTACAACCATGCCCACAGAGAGGGGTTGTTCTGGCAGGTCATTCATCCCACGTCCAACCCGCCTTCGCGCCTGCCGTTCATTCAAGATGCGGCGCTTCACCAACAATACGACTACATCCGCAAGTTCTACGGGGAATACGATCCGTACTGGTTCGAGGACAGAAAATATCCCTACCTCAACGAAGCCACCATGAGCCAGGTTGTGGATGACACCGTCAGCGCGACTTTGCTCATTCTTGAAAAAGTCAAAGAGACCCGCCTCGAAAACCTGCAAAGTTCCACCCAAATTCTTCCGCCCGAAATCATGCGCCCCCATGAAATGCCCCTCGGCGATGAATAGCCGCAACTCTTTTCGCCTGCCTGCGTAAAACAAGCAGACACAACGAAAGGAGCAAACAATGAACGACACAAAAACCCTCACGCGGAGCAAGTCCAACCGTATGATCGCTGGCGTGTGCGCGGGCTTGGGCGACTACCTCAACATTGACCCCACCGTCATCCGCCTGTTGTTCGTGCTGGGATTCTTCACCTTCAACGGCGCCATGCTGATCGTGTATCTCATCATGGCGATCGTCACGCCGGAACAATAGAAACACGTTGTCAGGTTTGCAGGTTTGAACGTTCAAACGTTTAGACCTGCAAACTTTTCAACCCGGTCTTATCGTGCCAAAGCGAGGAAGACATCCTCCAGGGTTGGCTCTCCCCTCTCGATTTTTTCAACCTGAATCTTTTTCCTTCTCAAGAGGCTTTGCAGCGCCTCTTCGCCGACCCGTTGGCTGATGACTCGCAAATGATCCCCCGCCAAGCCGACGCGTTCGACGCCGTCCAGTTCGCGCAGGGCGTCCAACCCCTGCTCGAGCGGATGCGCAAACACCTCCCAGACATCCCCCTTGATAATGGACTTCTTCAAATTGGTCGGCGTATCCATCGCCAGTAATTTGCCGTCCCGCATCACGCCCACGCGCTCGCAGTATTCGGCTTCGTCCATGTAATGTGTGGTGACGAAGACCGTCACGCCGCTTTCGGCGAGTTGATAGATCAAGTCCCAGAAGGCGCGGCGGGCGGTGGGATCAACCCCCGAGGTGGGTTCGTCGAGGAAGAGTAACTTCGGTTCGTGGACGAGCGCAATCGCCAGTGAAAGCCGCTGACGCCAGCCGGTGGACAGATCCCTTGTCAGCGTGGACTCATGCCCGGAGAGACCGACCAGTTCCAACGTCCGCATGATGCGGTCTTTGTCTGTAATCCCATAGACGCCGCCGTAGAAAGTCAAATTTTCGAGCGTGGTCAAATCATCGTAGATGGCAAACTTCTGCGACATGTAGCCAACCCGCGCACGGACTTCCTCGCTCTGGCGGACGACATCGTAGCCAAGCACCGTCGCTTCACCTTCGCTGGGCGCGAGCAGACCGAGCAACATGCGGATGGTGGTGGTCTTGCCCGACCCGTTCGGACCGAGATAACCGACCACCTCGCCCGCGTTGACTTCGAAGTTGATGTGATCCACCGCGATGAAATCACCGAAGCGGCGCGTGAGATTTTCGACGTAGATGACTGGCAGGCTCATAAAGTATTCTCTCTTGCATGTCATTCTGAGCGGAGCGAAGAATCTCTAATGTCGTCTTAGAGACCCTTCGTGGCGCTTAAGGCGCCACTCAGGGTGACATACAGGTATCTATCCCTTTTCCAATACAGTTTTCAGCCGCGCAAGGTTTTCTTCCATCATGGATTTGACGCGTCCCGCGAGCACGCCTTCGGCGAGTTTGAAAAGTCCGCCGGGATTGCCCTGCGCGTTGAGGTTGATCTTCGTGCCTGTGCCGACGGTTTTGAACGAGAGCGTGATGTTGACCTGCATCGGTCCGGCGTTGATTTGAAAACCGCATTTGGTGTCGGGTTCGTAGGCGGTGATCTGCATCTCGCCTTCGATACGGCGTCCCATCATTTCGCCGACGCTTTTGAATTTTGTGCCAACACCCACCGCGCCGGGCGTGACCTGTTCGAGACTGACGACGGCGGAATTCCATTTGGACATGTTGCCGGGGTTGGCAACGAAGGCGAAGACATCCTTTTGGGGTCGGTCAATCAATGCGCTGAAATCGAGGTTGATCATGGTTGGTTCCTTTTGTGCATACGGTTGCAATACCTGTTTGCGTTAGAGAACGCAAACTACGCAGAATATTCGCGATCAGACAATGCAATGAACACATCTTCGAGCGCGGGCGGCACGGAGCGGAGTTCGTCCACATGCCCGCCAGCCTGTTTGATCCCGGTCTTCAGGCGTTTCAAGACCGCCTTCGACTTCCCTTCGCCAACGCGGATGTGCAAGCGGTCGCCAAAGGCTTGCACGTCTTCGACATCCGCATCCGCGTGGGCGACGTGACGCAGGGTCTTGAGCGGAGAGCCGCGCAGTTCCAGCACGCGCCCATTCAGCCGCGCCCGCAAATTGGACGGCGTATCTTCGGCGATGATCTGTCCGTTCTTCATGAAGCCCACGCGATGACAGCGCGAGGCTTCGTCCATGTAGGGGGTGGAGATGATGACGGAGACGGAGGGTGGAGATTGGTGATTGGTAATTGGAGATTGGTAATTGGTAATTGGGAATTGGGAATTGGGGTGTGTTGCGTGTTCCGTATTTACCTGTGTACCTGTGTACGTGTCTACTTGTTTACTTGTATACCCGTCTACCTGTTTACCTGTGTGCATCTCTACCTGTTTACCTGCCTGCCCAACCAACTTGATCACCAATTGCCAGAAATCCTGACGGGTGACCGGGTCAACGCCGGTGGTGGGTTCATCGAGAAGCAGCAGACGCGGACGATTAACCAGCGCGGAGGCGAGTCCGAGTTTCTGCTTCATGCCGCCGGAGAGTTGACCGGCGCGGCGGTCTTTGAACTTCTCCAAGCCGACGAATTCCAAAATTTCCATTGAGCGCGGCAGCCACTCGGAGGAGGAAAGTCCGCGCACCTCGGCGAAGAAGCGGATGTTCTCCAACACGGTCAAGTCTTCGTACATCGAGAATCGTTGGGAAAGATAACCGATTGCGGATCGCGCCTGATCGGTCTGCTTCAACACGTCAAAGCCGCAGATTTCGATGGAGCCGCGGCTCGGCTTCAACGCGCCGACCAGCAGACGCATGGTCGTCGTCTTCCCCGCGCCGTCCGAGCCGACGAGTCCGTAGATTTCGCCGGGCGCGACGCGGAGCGAGACTCCATTCACGGCTTGGGTGTCGCCGAAATATTTTTTCAATCCAGCGGCGTGTACTAAATATTCTGTCATAAATTCTCTGTCAAAGGTCAAAAGTCGAAGGTCGGGAAATATCAGACGATATACTCTGTTTCATCGTCGGAAACGCGTCTTTGACGCGGATGGGCTTCAAGATATTTGATGAAGTTAGCAATTTGACGAGAACAAGTCTGAGCCAGCGAAAAGGCTTCATTGAATTGTTTTTCCGTAATGTAGTTCTGGTCCAGGGCAATATAAAGTTGCGCTCTTACTTCGCCAGCAGAAGCGCGCGCCATGCCAAGAAAGTTGACAAATTGAACATCTGTACGACTTTCAAAACCTTCTGCAGTATTACTCATTATAGAAATACTCGCCCTGCGAATCTGGTCACGTAAGCCAAAGTCTCGATTGAATACTGGTAGGTTTGTCAGAGCATAGACAGCATTCGTTAGCTGTCGTGCAGTCTTCCAAGCCTCTATATCTTCAAAACGATTAATTCCTGCCATATTGACCTTTGACCTTTGACTTTAGACTCTTATTTGAAAACAACATCCGCGGGCATCCCGATCTTCAACATCCCATCCGGGTCTTGCACGCTCAACTTGATGGCAAAGACGGTGGAACTGCGTCCTTCAACCGTTTGCACATTGCGCGGGGTGAACTCGGCTTTGTCGGCGATCTGAATGACGGTCGCGTTGAAGGTCGCATCAGGGAAGGAGTCCACGGTCAGGGTGGCGGTTTGTCCGAGCGAAATCTCGCCGTAGCGGTTCTCAGGGATGTAGACCGTGATGGTCAGTTCGTTGAGGTTGCCAATCGTCAGCGTCGTCGCGCCGGGCTGGACGAATTCCCCCGGCTCGACATTACGGGTGAGAATGACTCCGTCCATTGGGGCTTTGACTTCGAGTTTGGCGATCTGCGCATCAATCAGGGCGAGGCTTGCTTCTGCTTGAGCGAGCGCGGACTTCGCCTTGTCCAATTCCTTCGCGGCGGCGATGACGGCTGGAGAGTCCGCGCCGGTTTGCAGGGTCAGCAGGCGGGCATAGGCGGCGTCGTAACGCTGCCGGGCAACGAGGACTTGTCCGCGCGCGTATTCGACATCTTCGGCTTCGTCGCTGTTCATCAGGTCGTTGTAGGCTTCTTCGGCGTCTTCGAGTTCGGTCAACGCTTCGTCGTAATAATCCTGCGCGGCTTCGCTCAGACCGCCGCTGTCCGACGCATTGGACGCCTGATCCTTGACCTGCTCGGCGATCACAAACGCGGCGCGGGCATCGGCAAGGTCCTGTTCGGCTTGGAGAAAGTCGGAGTTCTTCAAGTCGGTGATGACCTGATCGAGATTCGCATTGGCATCGTCAATGGCGGCTTGGGCGGCGTCCAGTTCGGCTTGGGCGGCGGCGACTTGTTGATCCTGCTCGATGTACCAGTTGGGCTGGTCGAATTCGCCGGGCGCGGATGCCTGCCAGTCTTTGGAGCGCTGCGCGGCTTGCGCGGCGAGAGCGGACTCGAGAGTCTGGTCGTATTTGAGTTGGGCGGCGGCAAGGGTGGCAGTGGCAGAGTCGACTGCGGCGGAGGAAACGGCTCGTTGGGCAGCCAGCAGGCTCGGGTCCAGGCGAAGAAGCGGGGTATTCATCGAAACAGACTGCCCTTCTTCGACGAGGACCTCGGTCACTTTTCCGGCAACTTCCGGCGCGATGTTGACCTGCGTCGCTTCGATGGCGCCGGAGGCGGTCAGGGCGGTTGCGTCGGTTCCCGCCGTTTGCGTGACGATAAAGTAGGCGCTCAAGGCAATGAGCAAAAGGACGATGACGATTGCAGGGATGGGCGGACGTTTGTGGTTCATGGAAATCTCCTTAATTTGCGGGTAGGTCGCGCTCTCTGGCGCAACATGCGCGGCGTTAGAGAACGCCTCCTACGCTAATCTAATCGTTTTCTAAATCTCAGCGCGGCGGCAGCCATGATGCCGACGGCGAAGAGAGTCATGGCGATGACATCGAACTGGATCATGTCGAGACCGACGCCTTTGAGCAGCAGCGAACGGATGATGACAAGGTAATAACGCAGGGGCATCAGGTATGAAAGCCAGCGCAGGACGACGGGCATGGCTTCGAGCGGAAAGAAAAAGCCGGAAAGAAAAATGCTCGGCAGGAGGGTCATCCAAACCGTGAGCATGGCTTCCTGCTGGGTGTTGGCGATGGTGGAGGCGAACAGACCGATGCCCAAACCGGTGGTGAGAAAGACAATGGACAAAATAAGAATCAACCCCAAGTCGCCGCGGATGGGCATCCCGAACCACCAATGCCCCACCGCCAGCACTTCGATGGTGTTGAAAAATCCGAGGATGACATACGGCATGAGTTTGCCGACGATCAACTCCCATGAACGGATGGGCGTGACGATGAGCTGCTCGATGGTTCCGCGTTCGCGTTCGCGCACAACCGAACTGGCGGTGAGGATGGCGGCAATGGCGTAAAGGATCATACCGATCACCCCGGGAATCATGAAGTGCGCGCTGATCATATCGGGGTTGTACCAGACGGTGGTGCGCACCTCGACAGGCGGCTTGACGCGCATGTTCGTGCCCGTGCGCGCAAATTTTTCGGCAAGGATCTCAGTGGCATGTGACTGGCTGATGAGCTGCGCCGCCGAAAGCGCTGTGGATGCGCTGGTCGGGTCGGAGCCGTCGAGGATGAAGGCGACCTGGGCATTGCCGTCGCTGACTCGCTGGGCGTAATCCGGCGGGATGATGACAGCGGCTCGCGCCTCTCCGCGTGAGATGAGGTCTTCTATTTCTGATTCCGATTCCACGCTGAAGGCGATCTTGAAATAATCCGCGGCGCGATAGGCATCCAGCAGGGCGCGCGATTCGGGGCTGCGGCTGCGGTCCAGCACGGCGAGCGGAATATTTCGCACGTCGTTGGTGGCGGAATAGCCGAGCAGGAACAACTGCATGATGGGGATGACGAGGATCATTGCCAGCGTGCGCACATCGCGGAAGATCTGGATGAATTCCTTGCGAATGATGGACATTAAACGTGTGTTCATAAGGTCTCCATTGCGGAAGGATGAAATCTACATTCATCCTTCCGCCTTGATCTTTCATCCTTGAGTTTCGAGAATGCCGTGCATATAAATATCCACATAGGCATCCAGGGTGTTTTTGGGCATTACATTTTTCAGGATGGATTTTGAGATGATGATTTCAGTGATCATATAAGACAGAACCATGCCGATGAAGGAGCGCATCAGGATGACGGGATGCGTCACGCGCAGTTCCTTCCTTGTTTTGACGATCTTTTCAAACACGGGCAGTATGTTTGGGGCGATCTCCTTGATCAACGCCGCGCCATGCACGCCATTGAACTCCGCGATCTCGATCAACATCAGTTTGATGTAATACGGCTGGGAGGTCAGTTCATGGATGACGATGCGGGTGGCGCTGCCGAGGAATTCCTCCAGCGTTTCCCCTTCCGCCTGCTG
Source organism: Candidatus Villigracilis adiacens (assembly GCA_016703605.1). GTDB lineage: Bacteria > Chloroflexota > Anaerolineae > Anaerolineales > Villigracilaceae > Villigracilis > Villigracilis adiacens. The sequence goes on from JADJBU010000024.1 coordinate 31,995, forward strand.
GATGAGGGGAAGAATCTTTTTATAGGGATGTTTGTCCACGACGATGGCTTCGAATATCTCGTCCTTGCTTTTGAAGTGGTTGTAGATGCCGCCCAGCGCCAGCCCCGCCCGCTCCGCGATCTGCCGCATGGACGTGGCGTGGTAGCCGTGCTCCATGAACAGTTCGATGGCGGCATCTTCGATTGCAAGGCGCGTCACTTCGCCCTTCTTCGGCGTATCCTTCAGTTTGGCGGGCATGGATTCCTTTCAATAAAAATGAACGAACGTTCGTTTTTATTTTACAGAAACGGGCGGTTTTGTCAAGGATGGATTTTCAGGAGATTCCACTAACCTGTCAGCGTATGCATCCGGCGCTGGAAAGCACATCATCAGACGCCCAATTTCTGAGAAGTTGACATCATTTCTATTCCACCGTAAAATTTGAAAAATCAGGAAATCAGATTCAAAGAAAGCGAGAGATAAATGTCTGAATTCTTACAAGTCCGAAGCAATGGGCAGATTACCCTGCCCGCTCCCACACGCCGGAAGGCAAAGTTGAACGAGGGTGACTTGCTTGAGGTCGTGGTTGAGGAAGATGGAACAATTCGTTTGATTCCCAAAATCCCTGTAGATCGCGCCCTGGCAGAAAAATATCAACTCAATGATGTCAATTGGGCAATGGAACAAAAAAGCAAAGGGAAATGAAGCGGATTGTCGTGTGCGACACGGGTCCGCTTTTGCATCTAAGCGAGGCAGGCGCGGTCCACTTGCTGGCGGAAATGGGCAATGTGTATGTCCCTCCACTCGTGGCGGTCGAGTTCAAAGTCAATTCACAAGGTTGGAATTTGCCCCACTGGGTAACGGAAGTTGGACTGGACAGGCACATCAGAGAAAAAGCAGAAAGTTGGGTGCAAACAAATCAGGTTGATGGTGGGGAAGCCGAAGCAATAGGTTTGGTATTGCAGATTCGCGCCAATTGGTTACTGACAGATGATGCCAAGGCGCGCCAGTTTGCTGAATCTTTGGGGCTGGAAGTTCACGGGTCGGTTGGCGTCCTTTTATGGAATGTGGCAACAGGACATATTGACGACAAGCGGACTGCGCATCAACTATTGAACGATCTTGCCAAATCGTCTTTATGGGTTTCTGAACGGGTGGTCAACGCGGCACGAAAAGCAATTGATAGTTTATTTGACTAGAATCGGCTGAATTCCAACAAAAAGAAGGAGCGCGAAGACTCTCATCTTCGCGCTCCTTTTGGGGCATCGGGAGATGCCGCGCTCCGCCTCAGCCCTCCGCCGGAACCTTCTCCAGCGCATGATCCACGAAGAAGTGCATCCGGTTGAAGAAGTTGACCTCGCTGATGCCCGCGTCGGCGTCCAACAGGAGCAGGTTCAACTGCGGATACGTCTCTTTCATCTTTTTCTCCGCCCCTTTTGCAATGACGTGGTTGGCGATGCACCCAAACGGCTGGAGGCATAACACATTCGGAACGCCGTTTCGGACAAACGACGCCACTTCCCCCGCGATCAACCAGCCTTCGCCGTATTGATGACTCAGGCTTAGAATATCTTCGGCAAGGCGGGCAATATCGTCTATGCTGGTATGGCGGCGATGGCGGCGATAGCCCTTCATGACGTGATGAACATCGTTGAGGTAATTATCAAGGACCTTCTTCGCCAGCAGTGAGATCAGCCAGTCAGTATCGCGCCGGGCAATCCCCGCCTGAACGCTCTGGTTTGTATGAATGATCCCGCCCGCGAAGAACTCCAGGAACGACGGCATGACCACTTCCACGCCCTGCTCCATCAGCCACTGCGCCGAATTGTTGTTGGAGAACGCGTTGAACTTGACATAAATCTCGCCAACAATGCCCACCTTCGGGTACTGCCTGTCATTCACCTCGACCGCGTTAAAATCCTCCACTGCCTTCCCGAGCGCGCGCAGAAGCGCCTTTCGTTCGGTCGGAATGCGCCCCGTCATAAAATCGTTGAGGTAGCGGTCCGTGATCCGTTGCGCATCGCCCCTGTTCACCTCGCGGACAACAGTCGAGTAGAACATGCCTGAGATCGAATCGGTGAACGCCATGCTGATGATGGCTTTGTAGATATATTCGCGGATGTTGAATTGAAAACCGGGCTGGTCGTTCAACGTATGGAAATTCGTCGAAATCGTCACGACCGGCACATCCTCGAATCCCGCCGCAAGAACCGCCTTCTTGATCAGCGAGGCATAACTCGAGGCGCGGCACTGTCCGCCCGTTTGTGAAAACCCGATGGCGGTTTTGGAAAGGTCATACCTGCCTGATTGCAAAGCCTGGACCAGCGAACCGATGGTGATGGTTCCGGGGTAACAAATCTCATTATTGGCGTATTTGAGCCCGGCATTAACAGACTCCCGATCCGCAGGCGGCAGCCAGACAATATCGTACCCGGCGTCGATCAACGGACGCACGATCGGCGGCGAACAGAACGGGGAAAAATCCGGCACGATGATGGTTCGGCTATGGTCTCCCTGTTCGAAAACGCGCGCCCGCCTGCGGGCTTTATAAACGCGCTCCCGGCTCTTCGATTGTTTGAGCGCCTCAAAGGTCGAACGCAAGCGCAGTTTTGTCGAACCGGGGCTTTCGATCTCGTCGATGCGCAGCACCGTCGGGCTTTTACCATACTCGCCAAGGATCGCCGCAACTTCATCGAGAATGAACGGGTCGGGACCGCAGCCGAATGAATTCAACTGAACCACCTCGACGCGCGGCTCCTCCTGCCGCGCCGCCCAACGCGCCGCATGATAGTAACGATTCAAATACTCCCACTGAGTCATCACATGGCGGTTATCGAGCGTCTGCCCCTCCTCCCAGGGCACAGCATCCTCGGTGATCACATCCAACCCAAAGTCGGCAATGATGTCGGGAATCTTGTGGTTGATCAATGGATCAATATGATATGGCCGCCCCATGAGCAGGATGACGGGACGGCGATCCTCCCGCGCGTTTTCGAGAATCTCCGCCGCCACGCTTCGCACCCGGACCTTGAACTGATTCTGCGCTTCTTCGGCTTTTTCATACGCCCGGGCCGCTTCGCCGCGCGGCACGCCGAGGCTTTGCAGATAATCCGCGCAAAAACGTTTGAGCAGTTTTTTATCCGCAAGGTTGATCGAAGGCATATCGTACGGAATGTTGTACCGCCCCGCCGGGTCGATGACGTTGCGCACGACATCGGCATACCCCGACACAATCGGACAGTTATAACTGTTCGCAGCGTCGCTGAAATGCGAATCTTCGTAGAAGACCATCGGGTAGAAGATGCGGTCCACGCCCCTCTCGATCAAATCCATGATGTGCCCGCTGACCAGTTTGGCGGGGAAGCACAAATTATCCGACATGATATGCGCCGCCCCCTTCTGGTAGAGCGCATTGCTTGATGCCGACGAAATTTGCACCGCGATGCCGCTCTCCACAAAGAGCGCGTTCCAGAACGGAAAATTCTCGAACTGATTCAAAACCCTGGGGATACCGACCAAGAGCCGCGGGGTCGAGTCGGGAGCCGTCTTTCTTCCGAAGAGCAAATCCAGTTTGACGGCAGGCAGGTTCGCGCCGCGCCGATCCGCCCTGCCCCCGTTCGAATAGATCTTTTCACAGCGGTTGCCCGAATAGAAAATGTTCCCGTTGGGGAAGATCATCTTCGTGACCGCGCACTTGTTCTCGCAACCGTGGCAGCGCAGACTCTTTTTTGCGTAATTGCCCGCCACCATCGTAACGCCGACTTCAGTCGGTGACTGCCGACTGAAGTCGGCGTTACTGTAACTATCCCGCGCCGTCAACGCCGCGCCGTACGCGCCCATCAACTCCGCCATGTCGGGGCAGACCACTTCGCGCCCCAGCAGATTCTCCAGCGCCTTGCGCACGGCGGGGTTGCGGAAGGTGCCGCCCTGCACCACGATGTGCGCGCCGAGCAGGTCCATGTTTGTGATCTTCAAAACCTTGTGCAGCGCGTTCTTGATGACCGAATACGCCAGCCCCGCCGAAATATCGGTGATCGGCGCGCCCTCGCGCAGCGATTGTTTGACCTTGGAATTCATGAACACAGTGCAGCGCGTGCCAAGATCGCAGGGCGCTGCGCCTTTCGTCGCCTCCCTTCCAAATTCGGCGGCGGTGTAACCCATGTTGCGCGCAAAATTTTCGATGAACGTGCCGCACCCCGACGAACAGGCTTCGTTGATCTTGATATCCTGAATGAAGCCGTCCTTGACGAAGATGGCTTTCATATCCTGCCCGCCGATGTCCATGATGAAGGAAACGTCCGGGTCGAATTCCTTCGCCGCGCGGAAGTGCGCCAGCGTCTCCACCATGCCCTCATCGAGACCGAACGCCGCGCGGATCAAATCCTCGCCGTAGCCGGTCACCATGCTGCGCGCGACATGCAAATCCCTGCCGTGGACGGCGAACTGTTCCGCCGCAAGCCCCAGCCCATGCTCGACCGCCCCAATCGAATCGCCCTTGTTCGCCGCGTAATGCTCGAACGCCACCCTGCCTTCGCGGTCGATCAGCACGATCTTGGTCGTGGTCGAACCGGAATCGATGCCCAAAAACAGCGGATCGCCGTTGAGACTCGCAACATCCACCCGCTCGATGCGATGACGCTCCCGCGACTTTTCCCAACCAAGAAAATCCGCCTCATCCTTGAAGAGGGCTGGCAGCCTGCCCGTCGAAATGAACTGGCGGTTCTGGTCCCCGCTGAGCCGGGCAATTAATTCCGACAACCTAAAAGCCTGGCGGGCTGTGGATTTTGCCAGCGCCGCGCCAACGGCGGGAAACAACTGCCCGTCCTTGAAATCGAGAACGTCGTCCTCGTTGAGGTTCAGGTATTTCATGAAGGAACGTTTCAGGGTCGGCAAAAAGGTCAGCGGACCGCCGCAGAAGAGGAAGGTCGGCTTTGCCGTGTATCCCCGCGCCAGCGAAGCCATCACCTGCAGCACCACCGCATGGAAGACCGAGGCGGCAACATCCGCACGCGGAATATCGCGGCTCAAGAGATTCTGCACATCGGTCTTTGCGAACACGCCGCAGCGCGAAGCAATGGCGTGAATCATCGTGGAACGCGCCGCCAGCGCATCCAATTCCCCGATCGGCACATTCAACAGGTTGGACATTTCGTCGATGAAAGCCCCCGTCCCCCCGGCGCACGATCCGTTCATGCGGATGTCCGGCACGCCATCGTCCCTGAAAAAAATCATCTTCGCATCTTCCCCGCCGATGTCAATCAGCGTGCTGACCTGCGGGTACAACTGCCGCACCGCCTCGGCGGAGGCGATCACCTCCTGCACGAAGGGAAGCTCGAAGCGTTCACAAACCCCCATTCCCGCCGAGCCTGTCACCAGGACGCCCACCTCCACATCGCCCAGTTGTTCCTGCGCCCCTGCCAGAATCGATTGCAGGGTCTCAAGCGTCTCGGCGTTGTGCCGGCGGTACGCGGTGAAGCGCGGCTGGTTGTCCGCGTCCATCAAAGCCGCCTTTGCGGTTGTGGAGCCAATATCAATTCCGAGTCTAAGGGATATCATACAGCCTCCTTGCCAATAAGAAACGGATACGCGTTCGACTTTTTCATTCTAGATGAAAACGAGTTTGTTTGTCAAGACAGCGGCGCGTGATTCGCCATTATGCAGTCGAAATGTGCGGGATGAGCGATTAAAGTAAAATTCATCCATGCTTTCCCCACTCGAAAAAGAAATCCGCCAAAGCCTGAAACACAACCTCACGGTCAACCTGTTGGACGGCGCGACGTTCGGCGTGGCGCTTGGCTTCGCCTCCTTCGGCACCATCCTGCCGCTCTTCGTCGCCTCCATGACCGACTCCGCCACGCTCATCGGTCTCGTCCCCGCCATCCATTCCGCGGGCTGGCTGCTGCCACAACTCTTCACCGCCAGTCACGTTTCGCGTTTGCGTCGGTATCTACGCACTGTGCTAATGACGACCGTCCATGAACGCATCCCATTTTTAGGCTTTGCCATCGTCGCCCTGCTCCTGCCCGTCATTGGGGTAAATGCCGGGTTGCTGCTCACCTTTCTCCTGCTCATCTGGCAGGGACTCGGCGGCGGGTTCACCGCCAACGCCTGGACTTCGATGATCTCCAAGATCATCCCGCCCGATTCGCGCGGCACTTTTTTTGGGATGCAAGCCGGGCTGGCGAATCTCTTCATCAGCGGATCTGCCATCGCAGCGGGATATTTACTCAACGCCCTCGCCTCTCCCTGGGACTTTGCGGTCTGCTTCTTCCTTGCGAGCATTTTCTTCGCCCTGAGTTGGTTCGCCCTAGCCGCCACCCGCGAGCCTGAAGACAACGAGAAGATCATCCCCAAAGAAAAGACTCACTTTTGGGATGATGCCAAAAAGGTACTGAGCCGCGATAAAAATTTCAACTGGTTTCTCAGCGCGCGCATCCTCTCGCAATTCGCCACCATGGGATTCTCGTTCTACATCATCTACGCCCTGCGCGAATTCAATATGACCGAGGTTGTGGCGGGCTACCTCACTGCCACACTGACCATCTCGCAAACCGTTGCCAACATCGGCATGGGCTGGGTCGGCGACCGGGTGGGGCATCGCGCCATGCTCATCATCGGCGCAGTTTCCGCCTTCCTCAGCGCCCTGCTGGCATGGAACGCCGCATCCCTGGCATGGTTCTACCCCATTTTCATTTTAACAGGACTGGCAAATGTTTCCATGTGGACGATCAGCATGACCATGACCGTGGACTTCGGCAGCGAAGCCGACCGCCCGATCTACATCGGCCTCTCGCAGACGCTCACCGCCCCCGCCACCATCATCGCCCCCATCCTCGGCGGCTGGATCGTGGACAGCGCGGGGTTCGCGCCCACCTTTGTGATTTCCACCATTCTTTCGCTGGCAATGGCTGGCATTTTGATATTCCTCGTCAAAGACCCGCGGAAGGTTCAGCGATAGCTGGTTTCGCAGTTTGCAAATTGACAGCGTAGAAAAAAGCGCCAGAAAACCGAATCAGCCCCAAAGTCCAAAGGCGAGGCGGATTGTCCCATTTCCACATGACCTCCATCACTGGCTTGTCTGACAATCAATTGTTATACTCCTGAACATCCGTAGAGGGGCAAACTTAGGGGGCACTGGGGGCAATGGATATGACTCAAGAAGACCCCCGAATTTTGGAACTGCGGCGAGTCCGCGCGAAGGCGAAGGAAGGCGGCGGCGAAGAGCGCAACGCCAAACAGCGTGCCAAAGGGAAGATGACGGCGCGCGAGCGAATCGAAGCGCTGCTCGACCCAGGCACGTTCAACGAGATCGAACCGTTCATCACGCATCAGGGCGATGAATTGGGGTTGCTAAAGGACAAGTTTTACGGCGACGGCGTCATCACCGGCTACGGACAGATCAACGGGCGGACAGTTTATCTTTATTCGCAGGATTTTACAATTTACGGCGGCACGCTGAGTGAGATGCAGTCGCACAAGATTTGCCGCGTGATGGACCTGGCGGTTCGCAACGGTGTGCCGTTTATTTCGCTCATTGATTCAGGCGGCGCGAGAATCCAGGAAGGCGTGCGCTCGATGGGCGGATATGCGGAAATTTTCCGGCGCAACGCGCAATACTCGGGCGTGGTGCCGCAGGTGAGCGTGATGCTCGGACCGTGTGCGGGCGGCGCGGCGTACTCCCCTGCTCTCACCGATCTGGTCATCATGGTCGAGAAGCAATCGTTCATGTTCCTGACCGGACCCGATGTGATCAAAGCCGTGACCGGCGAAGTGATCGACGCGGAATCATTGGGCGGCGCGGTCGTGCATAACTCTGTCAGCGGCGTGGCGCATTTGAGCGTGAAAACGGAATTGGACGCGCTGGCGATGGCGAGACATTTTCTTTCATACCTGCCGTCGAACAATGTGGAGAACCCGCCGTACCTTCAGCCCAGCGATGAACTTTCGCGCATGGATGAATCGCTAAACAGCATCATTCCGCTGGCGGCGAATGAACCATACGTGATGCATCAGGTCATCGAAAAGATCGTTGACAAGGGAACCTTCCTCGAAATCCAGCCCGACTGGGCGCGGAATGCCATCGTCGGTCTGGCTCGCATCGGTGGGCATAGTGTGGGCATCGTATCGCAAGAGCCGTCCATCATGGCGGGCGTGATTGACATTGACGCCGCCGATAAAATGACCCGCTTCGTGCGCATGTGCGACTGCTTCAACATTCCGCTGGTCACATTCGTCGACTCGCCCGGCTTCCTGCCCGGCATCGCGCAGGAACACGGCGGCATCATCCGCCACGGCGCAAAGCTGCTTTACGCCTACTCTGAAGCGACGGTACCGAAAATCTGCATCATCACGCGCAAGGCATACGGCGGCGCATATGTCGTCATGTCCAGCAAGTATCTGGGAACCGATGTCACCTACGCGTGGCCGTCCGCCGAGATAGCAGTCCTCGGCGCGGAAGGCGCGGCAAATATTTTGTATAAAAAGCAAATCGAATCCGCGCCCGACCCCGCCGCCGAGCGCAAACGTCTCGCCGACGAATACCGCGACAAGTTCAACAATCCCTACTACTCCGCTTCCACCGGCTACGTGGACGACATCATTGAGCCACGCGAGTCGCGCCCGAAGATCATCGCGTCGCTTTCGGCGTTACGCGACAAATACGCGCCCGCGCCGCCGAGGAAGCATGGGAATATTCCGGTGTAGTTTTACGCATCACGCATTACGAGTCGCGCAATCCGTAATTCGTAGTGCGTAAGGACAACAATGAACAACCTCACCCTCTCCCTCCAAATCACCGCCCTCGGCATGGGACTTGTCTTTGGCGCAATCCTGCTGCTGTGGTTGATGATGGTCATCTTAACCGCGCTCACTGCGGATAAAGAGCCCGCATCTCTCTCAGCCGAAGTTGATCCATCCGCCCAAGCCGACTCTAAACTGCAAGTGGCTTTACTCGCCGTGGCAATGGCGCTGGAAGAACAAAATACTTCGTCGGCACATCCGCTCGAGGAACCGCCGACGGCGATCGTCTCGGCGTGGCAGTTGGGAATGCGGACGAGGCAGATGTCGGAAAAAGGAAATCGCGGTAGACCTGTCAGGTCTTAAAGACCTGACAGGTCTCATCGGAGACTCTATGAAATATAAACTCACAGTCAACAACCAAAGTTATGAAGTAGAGATCGAAAATATCAACGCGCGTCCGGTCATTGTGACAGTAGATGGGCAAAGGTTTGAGGTGATGCCTGAAGCGAGCAACCAGCCCCAGGACAAGACAGAAGCGGTGTCAAAGGTGGAAGCAAAGCCAGTTGCACAGAGTCCGCTTGCGGCGGCGAATCTGCCTGGTGGCGGGAATTCCCTCAGCGCACCTTTGCCGGGGACTGTCGTTGAGTTATTTGTCAAAGATGGTGACAGCGTGGCGGCGGGACAGGTGGTGTTGGTGATCGAAGCGATGAAGATGAAGAACAGCATCCGTTCGACGCGCGGCGGCACGATAGAAAAAGTATTGGTGAGCCAGGGACAAAGCGTGGCGCATAAACAAGCGTTGGTGGAGTTTGCAGGATGAACCTCGGCGAGCTATTACCAGAATTACTAAAAGGTTTTTCAAATTTCACCCTTGGCAATGGAGTCATGATCCTTGCCGCATTGGTCTTGATCTATCTCGCGGTCTTCAAAGAGATCGAACCGGTGTTGTTACTGCCCATCGGCTTCGGCTGTTTGCTGGCAAATATTCCGCTGGCAGGCATGACCGCCGCCGAAGGCATGACCAAAGTGATCTACGATGCGGGCATCAAAACGGAATTATTTCCCCTGTTAATTTTTATCGGCGTGGGCGCCATGATCGACTTCTCGCCTTTGCTGGCACAACCGCGTATGGTCTTGCTCGGCGCGGCGGGACAGTTCGGCATCTTCGGCACATTGATATTGGCAATCGCGTTGGGCTTTCCTTTGAATCAGGCTGCTTCCATCGGCGTGATCGGCGCGATTGACGGACCGACTTCGATCTTCGTAGCAAGCAAACTCTCGCCCGAATTGCTGGCTCCAATCGCAGTGGCGGCATACTCGTACATGAGTCTGATTCCCATCATCCAGCCGCCATTGATGCGCTTGCTGACTACGAAAAAAGAACGCCTGATAAAAATGGACTACGCCCCCAAGCCCATCTCGAAGCGGACGTTGATCTTCTTCCCAGTCGTGCTGACCTTGGTTGTTGGTTTGCTTGTGCCGGAAGCGACTCCTCTCATTTCCATGCTGATGCTCGGGAATCTGCTGAAAGTCTCGGGCGTGGTGGACCGATTGAGCAATGCCGCGCAGAATGAGATCATCAACATCTCGACCCTGTTCCTCGGTCTCGCCATCGGCTCAACCATGACCGCCTCCGGCTTTCTTAATTGGGATACGGGCAAGATCATGCTGCTGGGTCTTTTCGCCTTCGCGCTCGACACCGTGGCGGGACTGCTCTTCGGAAAATTGATGTCGTTCATGTCGGGCGGAAAAATCAATCCGCTCATCGGCGCGGCGGGGATTTCAGCCTTCCCAATGGCGGGGCGTCTCGCCGCGAAAACCGCCAACGACGAAGACCCGGACAACTTCATTTTGATGCACGCCATGGGCGCGAACACGGCGGGTCAACTGGGGAGCGTCATCGCGGGCGGGATTTTGCTCTCGGTCGTAAGTAAAATGCTGGGGATTGGTTAGAGAATGTTTCTTAACTCACCTTACGCAGTGTCATTCTGAGCGGAGCGAAGAATCTCTAAGATTATCGTAGAGACCCTTCGTGGCGCCCTGCGCCACTCAGGGTGACATTTTTGAGAGCGAAAATGAAAAATTGCATAAGGTAAGTTTTTAACTCTTTTTTGCCACAGAGAACACGGAGAATCTTGAGTAAACTTTTAGGCAACATAAAAACCTGACCGCCGTCGGCGGTCAGCGGTCTTTCATCGGCGGTCGGGTTATACACCCCAAAACATCCCGGTAGTGTGGTTTAATCCCCGCATGGATTCCTCCCTCCTCCCCTTCTTTCAACCCAAAGGCGTCGTCATCGTTGGCGCATCCACCTCGCCCGAAAAACTCGGCTATGGCGTGGCGCGGAATTTGATCCAAAGCGGATACAAAGGCGCGATCCATCTCGTCGCGCAAAAAAGCGGCGAAGTCTTTGGCAAACACATCCACACCAGCCTGCAAGACATCCCAGACCCGGTTGACCTTGCGATTCTCATCGTCCCCACCCAAGCCACGCCCCAGTCCATTGAAGATTGCGCGAAACGCGGAATCAAAGCGGCGATCATCGTCTCAGCAGGGTTTCGGGAAGTTGGCGAAGAAGGCGCGGCGTTGGAAAACCATTGCGTAGAGATCGCGCAAAAACATGGCGTGCGGCTGCTCGGTCCCAACTGCATCGGCACAATAGACACGCATCTCCCGCTCGATACAACCTTCCTGCAACCGCCCATGCCCACACAGGGCGGCATCGGCTTTATCTCGCACTCCGGCGCATTCGCCGCCGCCATCATTGATTGGGCGCGCGGTCAGGGTTTCGGCTTCTCGCGCATCGCCAGCCTCGGCAATCAAGCCGACGTAAACGAGACCGACATGCTGCCCATGCTCGCCGAAGACGCTTCCACAAAAGTCATCGTCATGTACATGGAAAGCATCTCGAACGGCAAACGCTTCACGCAAGCCGCAGGCGAGATCACAAAACAAAAACCCATCATCGCGCTGAAAGTCGGTCGCTTCGAAGCGGGACAAAAAGCCGCCGCCTCTCACACTGGTGCGCTCGCCGCCTCAGACACAGCCTTCGACGCTGCATTCGAAAAAGCGGGCGTCCTGCGCGCCGAAACCGCCGAGCAAATGTTCGACTGGGCGCGGGCATTGGAGACCTGTCCATTGCCGAAGGGAAACCGCATTGGGATTTTGACCAACGCAGGCGGACCCGGGGTGATCGCCGCCGATTCTCTCGAGCATCACGGCTTGGTCCTTGCCCAATTAGCGGATGCAACACTGCAAGCTTTATCTGCCATTCTTCCATCTGCAGCCAACACTCACAACCCGGTGGATATGCTCGCATCGGCATCGCCCCAAACCTACGCGGAATGCCTAAAGATATTACTCAACGATAAAAACGTGGATGCCGTGATGATCATCCTGCCGCCGCCGCCAATGTTCAAGGCAGAAGAGGTGGCGAAGGCGGTCAATGAGGTCATCGAAAAATTTGAAAAGCCGGTTGTGATCGCATTGATGGGGTCAACTCTGGTGGAAGGGGCGGGCAACGAGTTCCGCGAAATGCGGGTTCCGACGTATCCATTCCCGGAGCGGGCGGCTTCGGCGCTGGCGGCGCTGGTGAAGAGGGCAAAAGGAGCGCAAAGCAGCGCTGCGGCGTCATGGACACATCTCCCGACTTTGCAGCATAAGAGCAGCCAGTCCAAAGTCTCCCGGCTTTGGACTCCAGATGAACTCATGCAAGCCTACGGCATTCCCAATGCGCCGGTCAAACTGGCGACGAATGAAAGCGAAGCGGTTGCGGTTGCAAATGAACTGGGTTTCCCGGTTGTGATGAAGATCGCCTCGCCGGATATTTTGCACAAGTCGGACGTGGGCGGCGTGTTGCTGAATATAAAAGATACCGCGGCCCTCCAATCCGGCTTCGCGCAAATGATGGCGCGGATGGAGAGACTCGTCCCGCCGCCGCGCATCGACGGGGTGCATCTCCAGCGCCAGGTGGCTGGCGGGCAGGAAGTGATCGTGGGCATGGCGCGCGATCAACAATTTGGTCCGTTGATAATGTTCGGCTCGGGCGGCGTGGAGGTCGAGGGACTCAAGGATGTGGCATTCTGCCTGGGTCCGCTGAATCAGGCGGAGGCGGGGGAAATGATGCGTCAGACCTGGGCTGGGAGGAAGTTAAAAGGCTTCCGCAGCATCCCGCCGGTAGATGAGGAAGCGGTCAAGGATGTTTTGGTCAAACTCTCGCAGCTTGCGATGGAGCATGATGAAATCGAAGAAATTGAGATCAACCCGCTGCGGGTGCTTGCAAAAGGCGCGGTGGCGGTGGATGTGAGGGTCAAATTCAAAGGAGAATAGCATGACCGCATTTGTGATTTTGGATATTGAAGTAACCGACCCCGCCGGGTACGAAGACTATAAAAAAATGGCGGCGCCAACCGTGGCATTGTACGGCGGGACGTATGTGGTGCGCGGCGGGTATGTTGAAACCCTTGAAGGCGATTGGGCTCCAAAACGGATCGCCGTTTTGCAATTCGAAAGCGTGGAACGCGCCAAGGCATGGATCAACTCACCGGAGTACGCCGAAGCGCGCGCCCTGCGATTCAAGTATGCCGTTTCGAAGGCGATTGTTGTTGAAGGGGTGTAGTTTGGAAAATCTTGAACGATGCATTGCGGGGTTCGAAGGAAAAACCATCAGTGTGGCAGCGCAGGATCTGGAGACGGGCAATGAGATTTTTATCAACTCCGATGTGACAAGGCACCCTGACCCTGCCAACACGATGAAAGTGCCAGTGATGTTTGAAAACAATAGAAAGTAGAAAGCAGAAAGTAGAAAGTAGAAAGTGGCGAGTGGAAAGTTGCCAAATCCACTTTCCACTTTCCACTCACAACCTCACTCAATAAGGACACCCATGACCACCATTTCCACCCTCACCTACTATCCCATCAAAGCCTGCCGCGGGTTCGATGTGACCGCAGGCAGCGTGACGCGCATGGGGCTTGAAAACGACCGCCGCATGATGGTCGTCACACCCGAAGGAAATTTTCTCACCCAGCGTGAACATCCGCGCTTCGCATTGGTCACGCCCACGCTCGAAGACGATTCGGTTACGCTCTCCGCGCCGGGTTTCGATCCGCTGCGGGTCGCGCTTCGCAAAACGGGAACGCCCACGCCGGTCAACATTTGGAAGAGCAAAAACGTCCACGCCATCGACCAGGGTGATGAAGCTGCAACATGGTTTTCGGACTGGCTCGGCTTGACGGTCCGGCTCGTCCACTTTGAGGACGGCTTCATCCGCAAAGTCAGCGCGGACTATGCGATCAACGCCGATGACCACACCGGATTTGCAGACGGCTACCCGATTCTGATCCTCTCGGAAGAATCGCTTCAGGACTTAAACTCAAGGCTGGATTCGGCGCTGCCGATGAATCGATTCCGCCCGAACCTTGTCGTCAAAGGCTGCGAACCTTTCGCAGAAGACACATGGAAGCGCATCCGCATCGGCGGCGTGGAGATGGCGCTGGTCAAACCATGCGCGCGCTGTGTGGTGACGACGATTGATAAAGAGACTTTGGCGAAAAATAAAGAACCGCTCAAGACCTTGAATGCCTATCGCAATCACGAACTCGGCGCGATCTTTGGGATGAATACGATTCCGTTGAATGAAGGACGGATCGAGGTTGGGATGAGGGTGGAGGTATTGGAATAAAAGTGTAGGCAGGTAGGCAAGTAGAGACGTAGATAAGTAGACAGGTACACAAGTACACAAGTAAACACGTAACGCAACCTATGTACCTGTCTACCTGTGTACCTCTACATACCTATCTACCTAACCACGTCCTCCGCATACTTATCCGCAAACAGCGCGGGTTGACCGCCGGTATGCCAGAAGAGGATCGTCTCGTCCTTTTTGAAGAATCCCTTGCGGATCAGGTTGATCATCCCCGCCGCGGCTCTGCCTGTGTAGACGGGGTCGAGCAGCAAGCCTTCGTGTTTGGCAAACAAACGAATCGCCTCGCGTTCCCCTTCGCCGAACACGCCATAACCCGCCTGACAATAATCCTCTGTCGCAAGAACATCGTTACGTGAAAATTGAATCCGCTCTCCAAATTTTTCGCTGGCACGAGAAGCGAGATCGGAGACATGCGATTTCAATTCTTCTTCCGGTTCGTCAATGCTGATTCCCAGAATTTTGCCTTTGTACCCAAACAAACGCTGACCCAACACCAGCCCGGCATGAGTCCCGCCGGAGGATGTGCCGAAGACGATCCAGTCCGCGTGAACGTTTTGCTGCATGAATTCTTCCATCGCGAAGGTATAGCCCATCGCGCCGGTCGGGCTGGAGCCGCCGTACGGAACCAAATATGGTTTTTTTCCTCCAGCAACGGCATCGTCAAAAGTTTTCTGTAATATTTCGTCACGAAAAGCGCGGTCTTCGACGGTGATGATCTCCGCTCCGAAAAGTTGATCGAGCAGGAAGTTCGCAGTGGCATGTTCTGGTCTTACGCCTGTCAATACTAATTTACATTCAAAGCCATATCGCGCCGCCGCCGCCGCAGTTTGACGACAATGATTAGACTGCATTGCTCCGCCCGAAATAAGCAAATCCGCGCCCTGTTCACGGGCTTCGGCAATGAGAAATTCCAACTTGCGGGTTTTGTTGCCGCCAAACGCCAGCCCCGTCTGGTCATCGCGTTTGACGAAGATACGCGGTCCGTTCAGGGTTTTGGATAAATTGGGCAGTTCCTCTATTGGGGTGGGAAGATGGGCAAAGTTCAAGCGGGCGATTTTTTCCACGAAAAGACTCCTTGAATCAATTTGAAGGAAGCAAAGAAGACAAAAGCCAAACCAGCATGATTGACCGCTGCCAGCAAAAGATAATTCCGCCAGGTTGTGTCCAGCCAGCCGGTTTTGGCAAAACGCGCCGCGTCGTGGAACTCCGGCATGGAGACGAAGTCCCAGGTCTGGTAGAGACTTTCGCCGTCCTGCGAGAATTCGCGCACTTCGCTGACGAGCGGGAAGATGGGCAGGCGCGCGAGGAGAAGGACGATGGCGAGGGAGACAAAGGGGATGAGGATTTTGCGAAACATTGATAGTACGATTGTACCGCAAGCAAAATCGCGGGCGGGGCATATAATCCGCGTGAATGAAGAAGAGTAAATACTCAACCTGTCATTTCGACGGGGAGAAATCTTGCGCAACATTGAAAGAGATTTCTCGTAACTGCTCAGGCAATTTGCGTCTCGTCCTGTCATTTCGAGTGGCGCGAGGCGCCACGAGAAATCTTCCTCGATAGTGCGCTGGATTTCTCCTCGCTGACACTCGTCGAAATGACAGGCTGAGCGGTTACGATTTCTCACTGCCATTCGAAATGCCAAGGCAGGGCAGCGAATTAGCTGAGCAGTCATGAAGAAAGAGAGGTTAAATATGGAGAGAATACTAACCCCATGGACGGGCGCGGCATTCAACGATATCACCTGGACGGAACTCCACAGCGGGCGCGGGAGCTCCGGTTTCAACAGGGAATATTTCAGGAAGCATTATCCCAGCCTGGGCAAGCCAGATACCTACTGGCTGGAATATTATTCAGAGTCTTCCGGCTTGGTCGGAAAGCGCGTTCAAAGCACGCTGAAATCCACGCAGGATGTGGTTACGGTGGACACATCATATAACGCGATCGGGAACATCAAAAGCCGGGTCGTCCGCGTCAATAACGGACCCGCGCTACGCTTCGAAAACCGAAACTTTGACTGGCTGCTGCTCGACGAGAAAGGCGATGTCCTCGCCCGTTTTGAACGCGGAGCCACTACCGAAAAATTTCCGCTCGAAGAAGCCGATCTCGCCTACCTCGGCGGACCGGACGACCCGCACGTCTACGAAAAAGTTTTCGTCAAAGGCGAGGCATTGGCGGAAATGATCGTGCCGAACAGCGGCGTCAGCTTTGCGCGGTTCAAGCACCAGCCGCTTGTCCCTTACATGCGGGGCGCGCCGGAGAATCTCACAAAAGAGCAGACGGAAATTTTGCTCGCCATGTTATTATTGCCCATCACTCAATAGATTTTATCCATGACAGGCAGGTGACAGTCACTTTGGATGATTTTCAAATTGATTTATTGCAAAAAGTGACTGTCACCTTAATCCAATAACCCCTGGAGGATTTTTTATGTCACGCGGGAAAAAAATTGCAATTGGCGCAATCATAGCGCTGGTCCTGCTATGCGGAGCCGGAATGTTGTTCATCAACTGGGCGAATTCGGATGAGGGGCAGGCGGCAATGGACGAGGTCGGCACGAAACAAGCCGTCAGCAGCGCAACTGCCGCGGTTCAGGAAACAGCCCGGGCGGAGTCTGAGGCGCAGGCGGCTGGGACAGCCACCGCCGTCATGCTGGATATAGATCAGCGCATCCAAAACGCGCAGCTGGTCTTTGAGGAAGGTTTGGATGAAGGCAGTCCGTTCATCGCCGAAAATATCATGGATTATGATCTTACCTACAAGGACGGCATCGCCACTGTCAGCCTGCCGTGGAATGGGTTCTTCGTCATCGAGAGCGGGGAGCAATTGACGGACTTCATCGCCGAGGTGGATTGCGACCCCCAGGGGGATGGAATCGCCTGCGGCATTGCGTATGGAGTTCAAAAGAAGGGGGACAGGCCTTATTATTACGCTTCGCTGATCTCGGGTTCGTATAATTGCGCCTTCTTCGACCAGACGGAGGATTTTTCGAAAGCCAGTTACCCGATGTGCAATTACCCGACGGAAGGGTTGTTGACCCATCTGCGCGTGGAGAAGTTCGGGAGCAACCTGCGCTTCTATGCCGGGGGCGAGTTGATGGATGAGCGCGTGTTGGAAAAGGAGGAATTCCTGACCGGCGGCGTGGCGCTCATCTTCGGCAGGGCGGGCGGCGAGCAGAGTGATTTCAACCGGGTCTGGTTGGATAATTTCAAAGTATGGGAAATGCCGTAGGGTAAACCTGCGGCAAAACCCCGACAAATACGGAAGCGCCTACGGCTGGAGCGTCGCATCCCGCCAATAGGCGGCGAGCAGGGCGTCGTAATAACCGGTATTGAAGCGGATGATTTCCTGAAAACGCCCGGGGGCGAATAAATCGCCGCGGATCAGGATCGATAGTCCATCATGGTAACGGCGCAGGTCGGGGTGTTCGATCAGGTTCTCTTCGAAATCGGATTGGATGGTTTCAAGATACCCGGCGGGGAAACTCCGTTCATAGTGCCCGATCCGGGCAGCGCCATTGACGGGCAGGTGCGCGCGCAGCGGGTCGGACAGGGCGTGAGAGTCGATGATGTAAATATCGGGTCCGGCATAATAACCGAACATGCCGGTTGTGTTCATCTCCACGGGGGAGGTTTTCGCCTCGTTCGCCTCCAGCCCTTTTGCGGCGAGTTCGTGAAGTCCCTTGAACTTGAAATAATTGATCCAGCCGTTGGCGTCGAAATAATAGAACCGTTCGCTGACGATGCCATATTGGTCTGTATACAACCCGGGTTGACCCCGATGCGTGGCGACGGGCGGGCGGTCGGAAGACAAGCCCACAAGGATCAGGGCGAAAAAAGCAAATTGAAGGATGCGCGGCGGTACGGCGCCGAATATCATTCGAGGATCAAAGGTCAACAATAAGACCAGTCCCATCAGAAACATGGCGGAGAAATACCTGCCCGCCATGAAATCACCGCCGATCCATAGGACATACAACAGGTACAGCAAGCAACCCGCGGCGAGGCTGATCCGCCTGGCTTCCCTCTGGCTGAAGACAGTCAACGCGCCGAAAAGAACCGTCCCCAATGTCAGCGGGTCCCAATGGAATGAGTTTTCGATGTAGGCAATCCCCTGTTTGTAAAGAAGTTCGGTGGGCAGCCCGGTTGCCGCCTTGGCGTAATAGGTGTTCGGGAAGGGAAATCCGTAATAAAAGAGGGAGAAAAATTCCCATGCAATGAATGGGAGAAAGCCCGCCAGCAGCAAAAGCGCGGTGTGCCCGAAGCGCTCCCTGCGCGAAACGACGACCTCCCCCAATGCGGGCAGGAGCAGGAGAAGCGCGTCCATGCGATTGAGGGTCAGCAGCCCAGCCAGCAGGGCTAATTTGAAAAACCGTTTCGAGGGGGTCGGTCCGTTTTGGAGGTAAAGAGCCATGAAAGCGGTAAGAAGGAGGTGGGTCAATGGGTTTTCCAGCCCGGAGGACGAATAATCGATAAACGCGGCGGAACTTCCGAGCAGGACCACTGCAAAAATGATCTGGAGCGGCTTTTGGGCAAAATTTTGAAACAGGATCAGGAGGGTCCAGGTCGACAATGCCAGGGAGGGAATGTAGAAGGCGTACAAGGGGTCTTCAATAAAGAGTTTGAATGGGATCAACAGGAACATCCACAAGGGATGGGTAAAAACCTGCACCCGCTCCCCCGCATTCCAGACCAGCCCATAGCCATGCAGGAAGTTGTCCACAGTTCTGAGGGTGATGAAGGCGTCGTCTGAGACCCACAAATTCCGTATCAGGATGAAGAGCAGCAGAAACAAGCCCGCGTTGCGCAGGGTCGCGGCTGGGTTTTTGATGCTTAATTTGAACTCGACCTGGTCGGGCGATTCTACTGACAGGGGTTTATTTTCCGTCATGACACTGCCTCCATAAGGCGGAATTATACCGGAGAGGCTTCGGCGTTTGAAAAAAATCCAGCAGATGTGTGCAAGCAAAGGTTGTCAATGTGGACTGCAAAATCTCCCGATTTTGCTCGAAAGTCGGGAGATGCCGCCACGGCGTCACTCTGCGCCGCTTTCGACTCCGTGCCTGACATGTTTTGCCTGCACACCAGCAGGTATTCCAGACGTTCACGAATTCCAAAGGCGGTATAATCCGGGCGAAATTAATTTACTCACCTTACGCGGAGAGTGCGTCGTACCGGCCAGAAACAGATGGGTCTCACGAGAAGATTCGCCCTGTTTGCTGGACACTCTGACCCGTTTGGTGCGACACACTGCGTAACGTCAGTAATTTACATTTGGAGGTAGTGTTATGAATCTTTTTGCGATCTTTGTATGGGTGGTCTTCGGCGCGATTGCGGGCTGGGTCGCCAGCCTGATCATGAAGACCGACCGTCAGATGGGCGCGCTCGCCAACATTCTCGTCGGCATTGCGGGCGCATTCATCGGCGGCTTCATCATGGAGAATTTCTTCGGGCAGCCCGGTGTGACCGGGTTCAATTTTTACAGTTTCCTGGTTGCCATCGGCGGCGCGGTCGTATTGATCTGGCTCGTCGGTTTGCTGCGCGGCGGCAGGCGCAGGCGGAGATAATTCGGAAATAAAAAGTCCCTGTCCTATGACAGGGACTTTTTATTTAGGCGGCAGGATTTTCCCCATCACTTCCCCGAAGCCGATTCGATAACCGTCTCCCTGACAATAACCCTTCATCGTTATTGTGTCGCCGTCCTGCAAAAACGTCCGCGATTCGCCGCCGGGCAGGGCAATCGGTTTCTCGCCGCGCCAGGTCAACTCGAGCAGGGAGCCGTAACTGTCTTCGGTCGGTCCGCTGATCGTGCCGGTTCCGCACAGGTCGCCCGGGCGCATATTGCACCCGGTCACAGTATGGTGCGCCAGCATCTGCTCGAGGCCCCAATAAAGATATTTCATATTTGAGCGGCTGATAATTTGCGGCGCGTCCATGCGGGCAGATTGCAGAGTCACCTCCAGCGTAATATCAAGCCCGTTTGCAGAATCAGACCCGAGGTAGGGAAGAGGCGCGGGGTCTTGTCCGGGTCCAGCCACACGGAACGGCTCCAGCGCATCCATCGTCACCACCCAGGGCGAGATGGAGGTTGCAAAATTTTTGGCGAGGAAGGGTCCCAGCGGCTGGTACTCCCAGGCTTGAATATCGCGCGCGCTCCAATCGTTTAATAAAACCATTCCAAAAATATGGTCGCGGGCATCTTCAACCGCGATCGGTTTTCCCAGGTCGTTGCCCGTTCCCACAAAGAAACCCATTTCCAATTCAAAGTCCAACTGACGCGATGCGATAAACTCCGGCGGCGCATCCTTCGGCTTGACCTGCCCGCGCGGACGGACAACATCGGTTCCAGACAAAACAACCGAACTCGCGCGCCCGTGATACCCAACCGGCAGGTGAAGCCAATTCGGCATGAGCGCGTTTTCCCTGCCGCGAAACATGACGCCGACGTTCATGGCATGTTCCCTCGAAGCATAGAAATCGGTGTAATCGCCGATGTGGACGGGGAGATGCATTTGCGCATCATGGATGGGGCGCAGCGCCTCTTTCTTAAGCGACGCCTGCTCCTCCCCCGCAAGCCTTATCAATCGCTGACGGATTTCCCGCCACACTCCGCGCCCCGCCGCCATGAAACGATTGAGCGATGCATCCGCAAAAAAGCCAAAATGTTTTCCAAAGGCGTTTTCCTCATCCAGCATGGCAAGGTCAATGACAAAATCGCCCAGGCGCGCGCCCGCCCGCGGGCTGGGATTCTCTGCTGTGGAGAAGATTCCATACGGCAGGTTTTGAATGGGGAAATTTGAATCAGGATGGATTTCGACTAAGGACATGGAGGCACCTTTTTATAAAATGTAGGTCACACTTGCAGCGTGACAGCTATTAATAACTCACCTTACGCAGTTCTCCCTTCAGATTGTCACCCTGAGTGGAGCGAAGGGTCTCTGGGACAGTCGTAGAGCTGCTTCGCTTCGCTCCAAAGAAACAAGGGGTTTTCAAACCCATTTGCCGCAGATTTCGCAGATTGACGCGGATTTTTAAAAACAATTCGCGAAAATTCTCGCGTAATCCGCGGCTGAATCTCTTGTTTCCTTCTCTTGGAACGGCGTTCTTTCCCGCCGTGGACTTACTCAGCATGACATCGCGCGTAAGGTGAGTTAATAAATATGGCGGGCTGAAAGCCTGCCCTACAATAAATTCAAATTCTGCAGATCTTCCTTTGGCTCGTCGAAGCTGCAACTGCCAAAGGATGTGGCAAACAGACGCGCCTTCTGAATCTCCAAATTGGCTACACGCAAACCCTTCCATTCAAAGCCGATTTCATCGAAAATAAAGTTTTCGGCTTGTTCGTCTTCCAAAATGGATTGGGTCTCTGCCTGCGAAAGTCCATTCGAATACGCCAAGACCCCCGCCCCAAAGACGTTGAGGAAACCATGCATTTTGGCGTTGACGCCTTCGTTGAAATGCCTGATCGGATGGTGAAGTCCCGCTGTGCATTTGAGCGGCACGCCCGCTTCGCGGGTTTGGATGACCGCCCAGGCAACCTGCTCAATGGACGGAAAGGCGTCTGCGGTCACGCCGCCGGTGCGAAGTTTGAAGCCAACGTGTTTATCCTTCACCTTCCGCAGGGCTCGCAGTAATTTTTCAGCGCGGTCCCGCCATCCTTCGCCAAATGGGCACTCAAAGAAAACTGTGATGCCGTTCCTGTTCAAAGCGTCAGCGGTACGGGTGACGATGTCGTTGGCGGCAAACTTTTCGGTCAGGGAAGAGGCGGGCAGGGCAACTTCGCACATGTCCACGACGGCGTTTTTGCGGGCGTCGCTAAAGGCGCGGATGTCGGCGATATCCAGGTTTAGGTTGGCAAGGAATTCATCCGCCACCCTGCCGCCGCGCCCCAGGGTGGTGAAGGACAGTTTTTTGTCAAAAGCGGGCAGCTCGCCCAGGCGTTTTGCAGGGAGGACAAAGCGGGAAAGCATCCACGCCTGCGGGTCAGATTGATAGACGGCAAAATTTTTGAAGGCGTCTCTCAGGGATAAATTCGCGGGGGGATAGATTCCCGCGTAATCCAAAATCTGCGACATGAATAGTCGAAACGGCGTTTTCAGAGAATTCATATCCGTATTATAGCGGGTAAAATTGAGACCGCCATGCCACGCCTGTTCATCCCCGGTAAAAATGCGGAAGAATACCGCTCCATCCTGGAGGGAGCCGGTCTGCCGAATCTCAGCCTTGATCCCGCGCCGACAGCGGAAACGGAAATCGTCTTTGGCTCCCCGACTCTGATCCGCGACGCGCTGGCGGAATTACCCAACCTGCGCTGGGCGCAGGCTTCGTGGGCGGGCGTCGAGCCATTGCTGGGCCCGTCGCTTCGCAGGGATTATTTGTTGACCAATGCGCGGGGCGTGTTCGGCGGGTTGATGTCGGAATTTGTCCTTGGGTACCTGCTCGCGCATGAGCGAAAGATCCTTGAGCGGGCTGAAGCGCAGAAGGATAAGATATGGGATGCGTCGCTGACGGGTCAACTGCGCGGGAAGACGATCGGGCTGCTCGGCGTCGGTTCGATCGGCGCGGAGGTGGCGCGGACGGCAAAATTCCTCGGCATGACCGTGCATGGGTATACGAGGGGAAGTGAGACAAGTAAACAGGTAGACAGGTATTTTCATGGGAATGATTTGCTTGAATTTGCCAACGGGCTGGATTATTTGGTAAACATTTTGCCAAACACGAAAGAGACGCTCAAAATCGTGGATGAAAAGGTTCTGAACGCCCTGCCTGCTCATGCTGTCTTTGTGAATGTCGGCCGTGGTTCAGCGGTGGATGAGTCTGCGTTGTTGAGGGTGTTGGAAGAAAATAAACTTGCGGGCGCAGTTCTGGATGTCTTTGAACAGGAGCCTTTGCCGAAGGAGCATCCATTTTGGGAGACGCCGAATCTGAAGATGACCTTCCACACATCCGCGCCGAGTTTGCCGGGGGATATTGCAGGGGTGTTCATCGAAAATTACCGGCTTTATATTGAGGGAAAGCCATTGAAGTATGTAGTGGATTTTGAGAGAGGGTAGGGAATGGTGAATAGTGAATAGTGAATAGTGAATAGTGAATAGTGATCGGAGAACAGTGATCGGAGAACAGTGATGAGTGTTTCCTTACAAGATATTCAACAAGCCGCACAGCGGATCAAGCCATACGCGCACCGCACGCCGGTGATGACGAATGAGAGCTTGAATCGACGGGTTGGGGCGCAGGTATTTATGAAATGCGAAAACTTGCAAAAGGTTGGCGCGTTCAAATTTCGCGGGGCGTCAAACGCGGTCTGGTCGTTGACGGATGAAGGGGCGGCGCGGGGCGTGGTCACCCACTCGTCTGGGAATCATGCGCAGGCGCTGGCGCTGGCGGCGAAGATGCGCGGAATTCCGGCGTATATCGTCATGCCGGATAACGCGCCGCAGGTGAAGAAGAATGCCGTGGCGGGTTACGGCGGTCAGATCACATTTTGCGAGCCGACGCTCGAGGCGCGGGAAAGCACGATGGAGAAGATCAGGCAAGGCACGGGCGCGACCGTTGTCCATCCCTATGACGATGAGCGCGTGATCGCCGGTCAGGGGACTGCGGCGCTGGAACTATTGGAGGACATCCCCAACCTGGATGCGATCATCGCCCCGGTCGGCGGCGGCGGTTTGCTGGGCGGGACATCCATTGCCGCAACTGAAATGAAGAAGGGAATCCGGGTCATTGCCGCGGAGCCGGAAATGGCAGACGACGCCCAGCGCTCGCTGAAGGCGGGCGGGATCGTGCCGTCGCTGAACCCGAAAACGGTTGCGGATGGATTATTGACTTCGCTGGGGCAACTGACCTTTCCCATCATCCAAGAGCGCGTCGAACAGATCGTCACTGTGAGCGAAGCAGGGATCATCGAGTCGATGAAGTTCGTGTGGGAACGGGCAAAGATCGTCATCGAGCCGTCGGCGGCGACGGTCATCGCGGTGTTGTGGGAGAAGAAGGTTAATCTGAGCGGTTTGAATATAGGGGTGATTCTGAGCGGCGGGAATGTAGACCTGGAACGGCTTCCCTGGCAAAAGTAAAAGGGATCAGAATTAATCCCGTTTCTGGTCACAGGGGGAATTTGCCGCGGGTTATCGAGGATTTAAGGAACACGTTCCCAGAAAGAACGAGCCCTGCTTGTCGCAAGGCTCGTTTTCTTTCAGGTCACTGCCCGCCCCCGGTGATGTAATGTTCCAACTGCGCGATCATTGACTTTTGCACGTCAATGACCTCCTTTAATACGTCGCGGATGGAGATCAAGCCGAGCAATTCCCTGCCGTCGTAAACGGGCAGGTGGCGGATGTTCTTTTCGATCATCAGGGACATGCATTCTTCCAATGGCTGCCCCGCCTCGACCGAGATCAACTTCGAGGTCATGATCTCGCTGACCTTTGCCGTCCTGGCTGAACGGTTCGCCAGGTCCAGTTTTCGCACACAGTCGCGCTCGGAAATAATGCCGTCGATCTTCTTCCCCGAGACCACCATCAACGCTCCCGTGTTATGTTTTGCCATCAGGCTCAACGCTTCGTGGACAGTTGCATCGGGCGAAACGGAAAAAATTTCACTGCCTTTTTTTCGGATCATATCGCGCACGGTGGACATGGGTCTGCTCCTTGGCGTGGATTGATTTTGGCTCAGGCAAGCGTGAGCGTCTCCAGGGGTGCGGCGGCGCTTCGTTTGGGTGAGCCTTGGATTTTACACAGTATAGACAAGATTCACGGGAAAGGCAAGCAGGCGAAACCCCGGAAAAAAATAAGACCGCCTTCGGGTAAGGCGGTCCACTTAATAAGGCTGTCGGGGTGCGGGGATTTGAACCCCGGACCTCACGGACCCGAACCGTGCGCTCTACCGGTCTGAGCCACACCCCGATTTGACAGCGGGCAGATTATACCATCCGGGATTATTTTGGCAAGGGAAATTTCAGCAGGGCAAGGGCGTCTGTATGGAATGAATCCGCGCCTTGGGTAAATCATTGAAAAGTTTGCGCCGCGCTCCGCCGATGCCAAAGTCGGCCTTGCTTGCGTTGGACATCGTACAAACTGACCAGCCGGGCAACCAGAATGGCTACATACAACACGCCGATGGTGACTCCGATTCCCGCCAGCGTCCGCGCCCACATGCGGCCGCCGTAGCCCGCGGCGCTGAGGAGAATCAGGCTGTAATAGACGAACTGCTGCCATGAGACTGGGTCGCGGGTGGTGTTATCCAGGCAGGAGCCGGGGGCGGCGGTTTCCAATATGCCGTAGATGGGGACGAAGAAGATAGATGATCTGGGATGGTAACTGCTCAGCCTGTCATTTCGACGAGCGCGAGCGAGGAGAAATCTTGCGCAACTTTGAGAAAGGTTTCTCGTGGCGCCTCGCGCCACTCGAAATGACAGGGCAGGGAAGTGAATTGGCTGAGCAGTTACCTGGGATGCCGCATTGTTCCCATCTGTGATGAGATAGAGCATATTCAACAAGACGATGAACACCAGGTCGTAAACCGCGCGTCCTTTAACCGCGTCCTTTTTCATGGGCAGGGTTTTACCAAAACAAAAACTCCGGGGTATTCATTCACCGGAGTTTTATTCTCATTGTTCAATTTATCTTAATACGGCTGTATACGCCAGCATAAAAAGGAACTGCGGAACCAGGCTGGCTGCCACAGTAATGACCGCGGTAATGCTGGTTGTAAAGCCCAGCCACGGTTCGCGTTCGACCTCGGGATCGCCTTCCTTCATGTACATGTTGACGACGACACGCAGGTAGTAATATGCGGAGATCAGGGATGTCACCACGCCGATGAGGGCGAGACCGGGGAATCCGCCAGCGAGGGCGGAGCGGAAGAGGTAGAACTTCCCCACCATGCCAAGGGTCGGAGGGAAGCCGATGAGGGAGAGCATGAAGATGGTCATGGCAACGGCGAGGGCGGGATATTTTTTTGCCAAACCAGCATAGTCTTCGATCTCGAGTCCCTTGCCTTCGGCTTTTTCGAGGGCGATGACCACACCCCAGGAACCAAAGTTACTGAGAGCATATGCCGCGAGATAGAACAAGCCTGCGGCAACCGCAACAGGGGCGACTTTCTCATTCCCATAGGGGACGAACGCCATGAGAATGTAACCCGCATGGGCGATCGCAGAATACGCCAACATGCGTTTGATATTCGTCTGCGAGATGGCGGTGAGATTGCCGACGATCATGGTCAAGGCGGAGAGCGCCCAGAGGATGTCGGTCAGGTCGGAGGCGATGGCGGGGAATGCCGTGCTGAACACGCGGAACAATGCCACGAAACCGGCGATCTTTGCACCGGCTGCCATGAAGGCGGTGACGGAAGTCGGTGCGCCCTGGTAGACATCGGGAGTCCACATGTGGAATGGGACGGCGGCAACTTTGAAGCCAAACCCTACCAGGAGAAGCGCAGCCCCAATGGTGAGGAGCAGGCCCGAGGTCGAACCCGAAGCGGACTGGGCGAAGATACTGACCAAATGGGTGGAACCCGTCGCGCCGAAGATCAAAGCGGTTCCGTAGACGACAAATCCGCTGGCGAATGCGCCGAGCAGGAAGTATTTGACGCCGGATTCTTCGGAGGTCAATTTGCGGGAGATGGCGGAGAGGACGTAGAGGGGGATGGAGAGCAGTTCGAGGGCGAGGAAGACGATGATGAGGTCGCTGGCTTGCGCCATGAGCATCATGCCGGTCAGGCTGAATAGCAGGAGGGTGTAGTATTCGCCGCGTTCGATGCCCATGCGTTTGGTGTAGCCGTAGGCGAGGGCGATGCCGAATAATCCGCTGGCAAGCAGGAGGATGTTGGCGAAGGTCGAGAAACCGTCGAGTGTGACCATGCCGCTGAAACCGGCGCTTTCGATGCCGGTTTGTGTAACCGCATACCCAAGCGAGACGGCAATGCCCAACGCCGCAAGAAATGCAGTGATGCCTTTGCGCCCTCTTGGAATGAAGAGGTCAACAAGCAACAATACACATGTCCAAACGGTAAGGATGAGATAGGGAAGGAGAGTGTAAAAGTCAGTGTAGGTAGGTTGCGTCATGAACGCTCCAAGTCTCCGTCATTGTGAGGGCGATAGCCCAAAGCAATCTCTCACTATGGCACGAGATTGCTTCGTCGCGAAGAACAAGAGCGCTCCTCGCAATGACGAAAAGAATTACAAAGGTAAAGCAGACAGCAATTTCTCAACCGCAGGGGCGAGGATGTCGAAGAAGGGCTTGGGATACAGACCGATCCAGAACATGAAGATGACAAGCGGAACGACTGTGAGGATCTCGCGCCAGTTGAGGTCTTTGAGATCGTGGTGATGAGTGATCTCGCCAGCCGGTCCGAGGAAGACTTTCTGGAACATGTAGAGGATGTAGACCGCTGCCATGATGACGCCGAGGGCAGAGACACCCGCATACCAGGGGTTACCGATGGCTTTCGAACCGAACGCGCCAAGCAGGATGGTGAACTCACCCACAAAGCCGTTGAGACCGGGCAAGCCCATTGAAGAGAGCGAGGAAATGAGCATCAGCGTTCCAAAGATCGGAGTGATCTTCCACAGACCGCCGTAGACTTTGATCTCGCGGGTGTGAGTCTGTTCGTAGATCATACCGATGAGGAGGAACAACGCACCGGTGCTTAACCCGTGGTTGACCATCTGAAGAATCGCGCCAGCCACACCTTCGGGGTTGAGCGCAAACAGACCGAGCATGACGAAACCGAGGTGGCTCACCGAGGAATAAGCGACCAGTTTCTTCACATCAGATTGAGCGTAGGAAACCATCGCGCCGTAGATGATACCGATGGTCGCGAGAAGCGCGATCCACGGGGCGGCTTGGACGGTGGCATCGGGGAAGAGTTGGAGGTTGAAGCGCAGGAAACCGTAGGTACCCATCTTCAGCAAAACACCCGCAAGAATAACGGAGCCAGCGGTAGGAGCTTCCACGTGGGCATCCGGCAACCACGAGTGGAGGGGCCACATCGGAACTTTGATGGCGAAGGCGGCGGTGAAGGCAATGAAGAGCAGCATCTGCACACCGGCTGGAATCTTCCCTGTGGCATACATATCGGGTAAACGGACGAGCAGGTCAGGCAGATTGAAAGTGTTCTGCGCCTGAATGCCGAGGAAGATGATCGCCAAAAGCATCAGGATGGAACCTGCCATCGTGTAAAGGAAGAACTTGACGGCGGCATATACGCGGCGCGGTCCGCCCCAGATGCCGATCAGGAAGTACATCGGCACAAGCGTGAATTCCCAGAAGATGTAGAACAGGAACAGGTCTTGCGCGAGGAAGACGCCCATCATGCCCACTTCCAGCAAGAGGAAGAAGATCATGAAGTCCTTCACGCGCTCGTCCACAGCTTTCCAGGTGGAAAGAATGGAGATCGGGGTGAGGAAGGCGGTCAGCATCACAAGCAAAATGCTCAAACCGTCCACAGCGAGGTAGTAATAAATGTTCCAGCCCGCAACGTGGATCCACGCGTATTTGGCTTCGAGTTGCAGGTCCGGGTTCGATTTGTCGAACATCGAGAAGACCCACAACGAGGCGGCGAACGTGACCAGTGATGTGACCAACGCCGTCCAGCGAATGGCGGCTTTCTGCTCGGCATTGATGAACAAAAGCACGAGCACGCCCACCAGCGGAAGGAAGGTCAGGAGTGTAAGAGGTTGCAAAAGAAATTCCATGTTCTATCCTCGAATGAGAGATCGTCGCAGGTCAAAGGTCGAAAGTCCGACTTTTGACTTTGGACCTTTGACTATTTAAGTATGAGATAACCCAAGATAAGCACGACGCCCAATAGAACCGAGAGCGCGTACGAACGAACAAATCCGTTTTGGATTCTACGGACATTGCCGGAGAGCCATTGGGTGAATGTGCCCCAACTATTGAAGAAGGTATCGATGCCCTTCTCGTCGGCGTAGCGGCTGAGCGCCACTTCACTGAGCCAGTTATACGTCCCGGCAATGACGGTGTCATGCACAAAGTCGTGCCAGAAGCGCCAGTCGATCACATCCGCAAGGAACTGCGAAAGCTTCTTGAACGGGGTCAGGATCAGAACGCCATAGCCTTCGTCCACGAACCATTTGTTTTCCATACCGGTGAACACAAAGCCAAGCGGTTTCTTGAGCGGGTCAATTTGATTCGCCTTGAGTGGATTGCGTCCGTAAATGAGCCAGGAGATGAAAATAGCAAGCAACGCCAGTGCAGTAGAAATACCAGCAACTTGCAAATTGAGCGGAAGTCCTTCGACTTCACCGATGGTATAGCTGAGCCAATGACCAAGCGTATGGAAGCCTTCGAACGGAAGGTTCAACGCGCCTCCGGCTACGCTCAAAACTGCCAGCACCATCAGCGGCACGGTCATCACCTTTGGGCTTTCTTGCGCGGACTTCGCCGCGTCTGTGCGGGCTTCACCGAAGAAGACCATCCAGATTTGACGTCCCATATAGAAAGCGGTAAAAAAAGCGGCGATGGTCAACTGCCAGTAGATGCTGGTGAAATGCAACTTCGCATCGAGCAGAATTTCATCCTTGGACCAAAAACCCGCAAATGGGAAGATGCCCGCGAGAGCCAGCGTGCCGATTATGTACAGCCAGAACGTGACGGGCATGGTCTTGCGAAGTCCGCCCATATTGCGCATGTCGCCGGGGTCGAAGACTTCGCCGTGGTCATCATGACCGCCGTGGCGCCCGTGTTTGGACTGCGACGCGTTGTCCTGAGCCTGTCGAAGGGTCTCCTGACTTCGCCGACGACGGGAGTCGTCGGACTCCTTTTTATGCGCGGGATGATGAGCAAGCGCATGATGTCCGCGCTCCAAGCCGAGGATGACGGAACCGGCAGAAAGGAAGAGCAAAGCTTTGAAGAAGGCGTGCGTGATGAGGTGGAACATCCCCGCCACATACGCGCCCATGCCCACTGCGGCGACCATGAAGCCGAGCTGTGAAATGGTGGAGTACGCGAGAACTTTCTTGATATCGTACTGCCCCACTGCAATCGTCGCGGCGAAGAGAGCGGTCGCAGCGCCGACCATGGCAACGATGTATTGCGCCTGCGGTACGAGTGTGTAAATGGAAGCCGAGCGGGTAACGAGGTACACGCCTGCGGTCACCATCGTCGCAGCATGGATGAGAGCAGAGACAGGGGTCGGGCCCGCCATCGCATCGGGTAACCAAATGTAGAGCGGAATCTGCGCAGATTTACCAGCCACACCAACAAGCATGAAAAGTGTAATGGCGACGATCACCCAAGGCTGTGATTCTGCAATCGCAGGAGCGGCGGCAAAGACTTCGTCGAACTGGAAGGAGCCGAGATGCCAGAACATCAGGAAGCCAGCAATGAGGAAACCGAAGTCTCCCACGCGGTTGGTGATGAAGGCTTTCTTCGCAGCGTTGGAATTCGCCCAGGAGGGACGGGCAAGCGTATCCATTTCGAACCAGAAGCCGATCAGCAGGAAGGAGCAAAGTCCCACGCCTTCCCAGCCGACGAAGAGCATTAGGTAGGAGTCGCCCGAGACGAGGATCATCATCGCAGCGATGAACAGGTTCAAGAAAATGAAGAAGCGGGCGAAGCGTCCCTCTTCATGCTTGAAGCGCACATCCTCGTGCATGTAGCCGATGGCGTAGATGTGGATGAGGGTCCCAACGCCCGAAACGACCAGCATCATCGTCGCGGAAAGCGAGTCGACACGGAAGGTCCAGTCGAGCTTGAGGTCTCCAATGTGAATCCATTCGGCAAATGGCACACTGACGGCATGACCGTGGTTGACCGCCACGGAATACGCCAGCAGGGCAGAGATGACAAAGGCCGTTCCCGATGCCAGGCTTGCCACTGTGCCAATGACCTTCTCGGAAAAATATTTTCCGAAGATGGCGTTGATGAGCAGACCAAGAACCGGCGCCAACACCAACCCGGGGGCTAGAAAATAAAACCCTGTATTCACTGTTTCGCTTAAGTGCATAGAAAGTCTCCAGAGAGTAGAGAGTAGAGAATAGTGTTTCAACTATTTATCTAGTCTCTAGTCATCTAATCTCTATCCTTTCAAAGAATTCATCTCATCGATGTTGATGTTCTTCTTGGTCTTGAAGATCTCCACGATCAACGCGAGACCGACCGCCACTTCGGCGGCAGCTACAGCAATGACGAAGAAGACGAAGATCTGCCCGCTGAAGGTCTCATAAACGCTGGCGAAAGCCACAAAAGCCAGGTTCGCCGCGTTGAGCATCAACTCGATGGACATGAAGATGATGAGCGGGTTGCGGCGCGACAAGACGCCGAGCGCGCCGATGGTAAAGAGGATCGCGGATAAGACAACGTAATAATCAACCGGGACCATTATTTCGCCTCCTTTTCCTGGCGGGTCAGGACGATGGCGCCCATCATGGCGACCAGCAGAAGAATGGATGTGACCTCGAACGGCAGGAGGAAATTATTGAACAACGACATTGCCATTTCACGCAGGCTGTCCATGCTGTTGAGCGAGGCATCCGGCGCGGCAACCGCCAAATTGGAACCGGCGCGGTTGAGCAGAAGATAGACCGCCTCGACGCCCAGGATGACGGACAACAGGATCGCCATCGGTTTCTGCCAGGGCAGGGAATTGGTGGGAGCCAGACTCTCCGCGCCGAGGAGCATGATGACGAAGAGGAACAAGACCATGATCGCGCCCGCATAGACCGTGATCTGCGCCATGGCAATGAACGGCGCGCCTAACAGGAGATAGAAGATCGCCACGGTGACGAAGTTCAACACCAAAAACAACGCCGAGTAAACAGCGTTTTGGCTGAACAACATCCCCAGCGCGGTCGCAATGGCGACGAGGGAAAGAACGAGGAAGACAATTAGGTCAGAGGACATAAAACTCCATTTCGATTTGCGATTTGCGATTGACGATTGACGATTGACGATTGACGATTGACGATTTGCATTTCAATCGAAAATCGTAAATCTGAAATCGTCAATCGGTAGAGTCTTTCATTTCAGGCACGGAGCGGGTAAACACACCTGCATCCACCTTGCGCGGCGTCAGCATCGACTCGGAAGCGACCGGTTCCAGCAGCATGTCCTTGCCGTAGATCGCCTGCTCGCGGCTGGTAAACGAAAGTTCGTAATTATCGCCCAGCACAATCGCCTCGGTCGGACAGGCATCCTCGCAGAAGCCGCAGTAGATACAGCGCAGCATGTTGATCTCATAGGTGGAAGCGTAGCGTTCGCCCGGCGAAAAACGTTTCTCGTTGGTATTCTCAGAGGCTTCCACAAAGATCGCATCCGCGGGGCAGGCGGCGGCGCACAATGAACAGCCGATACATTTCTCCAAACCGTTGTCGTAGCGTTTCAAGACGTGGCGTCCGCGGAAGCGCGGGCGGACGGGACGCTTCTCTTCGGGATACTGGTACGTGACCGTCTTCTCCGTCAGGAAGGAGCGCAGGGTCTCGCCCAGACCCCTTGAAAGTTCGATAATGGGATCAAACACGCCCATGAGATTTTCTCCTCAGATCACGGTAAATAAAGGCAATGGCAATAAAAAGGGAAATGATGGACAGCGCCGGAATGCCCCAGATATATAACTGGTTATTCAGCATATCCGCCAGCAGGATGCCCGTCGCAGTGATAAAAGCGACCGCCAGCGAAAGCGGAAGCAATATCTTCCAGCCGAACGACATCAAACGGTCGTAACGGATGCGGGGCCAGGTGGCGCGCACCCAGATCATCCCGAACAGTAAAACGATGACTTTCGCAAACAGGTACACCGGTCCGAGCAGCGGGTATTTATCCACGCCCGGTCCGAGATAGCCGCCGAAGAACAACGTCGCCAGGATCATGCAGATCACGATCATCTTCTGATATTCCGCCATGAAGAACAGCGCAAACTTCATCCCCGAATACTCCGCGTGATAACCCGCCGTCAACTCCTGCTCGGCTTCGGGCATATCGAACGGGGCGCGGTTCACCTCCGCCAGCGTCGCAATCCAGAAGATCAACGCCCCCACCGGCTGAATGACCACAAACCACATCGTATCCTGCGCGTTCACAATATCGGTCAGGTTCATCGAATCGCCAAGGATGATGGCGGTCGCAAACGAAAGCCCAAGCGCGAGTTCGTACGAAATCATCTGCGCCGAAGAACGGATGCCCCCCAGCATGGCATATTTATTATTGCTCGACCAGCCCGCCAGCACAATGCCGTACACCGCAATCGAAGCGATCGACATCAAATACAAAACGCTCACATTGATATCCGCAACGTACAGCGTGATCTCGCGCCCGAACAGGTTAAACGAAGTCCCCAACGGGATGACCGCCGCAATGACCAGCGAAGGCACCACCGTCAAAATCGGCGCAAGAAAGAAAACGATCCTGTACACCTTGCCCGGCGTCAGTTCTTCCTTAAAGATCAACTTCACCGCATCCGCGATCGGCTGCAACAAACCCTGCGGTCCCGCGCGGTTCGGTCCCACCCGCACCTGGATGCGCGCCAGCGCGCGGCGTTCGTATAACGTCAGATAGGCAAAGCCCGCCAACAGGATCAGGCACAACACAAATCCCTTGACGATCCATTCGACCCACATTGTCCAATCGATCATGATTTCACCTTCCCGCCGAGTTTTGCGATCGCCGGTTCATGAATGGCAATCCCCATCCCGCGCGGAATCAAAGCCACACCCGTGGCAATCGTCTCATCGATCTTCACAACCGCCTCCCCGCCCGCGCCGTCGAAACTGATCTTCACAACCTGCCCCGCCTCCACCCCGAATTTTTTCGCAGTCGCAGGATTCAGCGAAACATACAACCCGCCGATGCGCCCGTCGAGGAATTCCGCAGTCTGCACCGTCACACCCCGGTCATACAACTTATTGGATGGCACCGCCAGCAATTCCTTTTCTTTGGGACGAAGAGCCGCCTCTTTTCTGACCTTTTGAATTTTCACCGAACCCCCAGCCTGGGCCAACGGGACGAGTTGCACCCCCATGCCCCTGGTATTCTCGTAGGTCGCGCCGCCGTAATACAGGTCGCTGCGCCCAACGATGGGCCACTGCTCCCTGACCTGAGCCAGCGTTTCATGGGTCAACTCATTGAACGCCTCCACCGAGTGCGCAAGAATCTCGAACACCACCGCAGCCGACGTCCCCTGCAGGATCACGCCCATCTGCTTGGCTAACATGCACGTAATGGCATAATCGGGCTTGCTGTCGCCCTTCGGCGGAACAGCCGCATAAAACCTCTGCACGCGCCTCTCGCCAGAGACGAAGGTACCGTCCCGTTCGGTGAATGCCTGTGCCGGGAAGACCACATCCGCAATCTCGGTCGTCGCCGTCTCGCGGATATCCTGAACCGCCACGAACTTCGCGCTCTTTAACGCCCTGGCATAATTCGGGTCATCGCCCGCCGGGTCTGCGCCGACGATATAAACCGCCTTGCCCTTCAACGCTTTTTCCAAGTCGGCA
The DNA here is from genome assembly GCA_016703605.1 of Candidatus Villigracilis adiacens. Classification (GTDB taxonomy): domain Bacteria; phylum Chloroflexota; class Anaerolineae; order Anaerolineales; family Villigracilaceae; genus Villigracilis; species Villigracilis adiacens. The sequence goes on from JADJBU010000024.1 coordinate 66,869, forward strand.
ACGGGGCGGAACCCCACCTCAAACGCGCCCTGATCGTTGGCTCTCTGCCAGACGCCGATCAACCCATTGTTCGCGCCGCCGATATGACCGGTCTCCTTCAACAAATCAGCGCAGGCAGAGGCAAGCGCCGAAGTCCCGTTCACGCCGAGACCCTCGCTTCCATAGAAGATCACCGCATTCTTAGCCTTCGCAAATTCATCCGCAATCCGGCTTTTCTTTTGAAAATCATGGATGGTCTTGATCTCATCGCCATAGGCATAATGGATCTTATATTTCGCAAAACGGTCGAGCTTTGTCTGGCGCGGGTTGGCGACGATCAACGCCGCGCCGCGATCCGCCGCCTGCTTGATTCTCAGCCACCAAATCGGCGCTTCTTCATATAAATCCGAAGCAACCACAAGAATGGCGTCGCCCTTGCCCATCTTGCCAAGGTTGGTCCCCGCGCCAACGCCCACAACCTGGGTCAACTCACCGCCGCCCATGTCGGAATACAAAATGGCTTCCCCTCCGACCGTATCGGCAAGCGACTTGAGGTTGAACAGGTCTTCAGTCGAAAGACGACCCGAAGCCAGCGCCACAAAATCCTTTTTATTGGCCGTCAATTTCTCGGCGGCAGCTTTGATGGCGTTATCCCACGAAGCGCGGACAAGTTTTTCTTCCTTGCGCACCATCGGCCTGGTAAGGCGTTCCTTGCCTTCGGTGTAGTGATAGGCAAATCGTCCCTTATCGCACAGCCAGATCTCGTTGACCTCTTCATTCTGGCGCGGCATGACGCGCTTCACCACCACTTCCCCGTCGGCTTTGGCTTCGCGGCGGGTGTTGAGCGTGGTATTGCATCCCACCGGGCATTGCGTACAAATGGAAGATTCAGCCTTGAGTTCCCACGGACGGGCGCCAAAGCGGAAATCCACCGTGGTCAACGCGCCCACCGGGCAGATGTCTGTCGTGTTGCCTGAGAAGACTGAATCAAAACCCGGTTCAGATACGGAGATGATCTGGGTATGGCGTCCGCGCTCGTCGAAGCCGAGCACTGCCTCACCCGCCACCTCATCCTGAAAGCGGATACAGCGCGCGCATTGGATGCATCGTTCGCGGTCGAGATAGATCAACTCGCCGAGCGGAACCATCTTGGCGAGATGCTGCTTCTCATCATAATTGAAGCGGCTCTTACCGGGGCCGTGAGCCATCGTCAAATTCTGAAGCGGACATTCCCCGCCCTTATCGCAAACCGGGCAGTCCAGCGGGTGCGAAGTCAGCAGGAATTCCACCGTGCCGCGCTGACCGTCTGTCGCCCTGGCAGATTCTGTAAGAACCACCATGCCATCTTCCACTTTGTTGGTACAAGCGGTTTCAAGTTTGGGCATGAATTGAACCTTGGGCTGTCCATTCTCCATGACGAACTGACCCGTGGCGCGGTCGCGCACCGGGCGCCCGATCTCCACCAGACACATGCGGCACATGCCAACCGGCTCCAGCTTGGGGTGGTGGCAGAAGACGGGAATATCAATGCCCGCCATTTTCGCCGCATCCGCAACGCTAAGACCTTCCGGCGCAATAACTTGTTTTCCATTGATCGTGAGAGTGACTTGTTTGCTCATTAAGTCTCCGAGAAAGAGATCAGATAGTAGTGAGTAGAGAATAGTTTTGTTCGTAACTAATCTCTAGTTATCTAATCTCTAGTATCTTCTACGCCTTTACCGCTTTCTTGAAATCATCCGGGAACCGTTCGATGCCCGTCACAACCGCCATGGTGGAGAATTCGCCCAATGCGCACAAACATTTGCCCTGCATTTGCCTGGCAACATTCAAGAGTAATTTAACATCATCGCCAGACCCCTGGCCGTGATGTATTCGGTCGGTCAGGTTGCGCATCCAGTGGTTGCCTTCGCGGCAGGTGGTGCATTTGCCGCAGGACTCATGCTTGAAGAAGTGAATGGTCTTGTTGACGACCCAGTCCATGTTGACCGTATCATCGAGCACGATCACAGAAGCAGAACCGAGGTCCGCGCCGACGGTACGCACAGAGGCGTAATCCATCGGCGTATCCAACACTTTTTCGTCCACCACGATCAAGGAAGAGGATGCGCCCGCCGGCATGATCGCCTTGATCGGGCGTCCTTCCTGAATGCCCATGCCGTGTTCGTAGATCAACTGGCGGAAGGTCGTGCCAAAGGGCAGTTCATAATTGCCCGGCTTGCGCACGCGACCCGAGAGCGAGAATATCTTTACGCCCGCGCTGTCGGCAGTGCCAATGGCTTTGTACCAGTCCGCGCCGTTGGCGAGGATCATCGGGACGTTGGTAAACGTCTCGACGTTGTTGATGATGGTCGGCTTGCCATACAGACCCACCGCCGGGGGAAACGGCGGACGCACGCGCGGCTGTCCGCGTTTGCCTTCGAGCGATTCGAGCAAAGCCGTTTCCTCGCCGCAGATGTACGCGCCCGCGCCGAGGTGGGTGTAAATTTTCAAAGAGTAATCTTTGCCGAAGAGGTTGCCGCCGAGATACCCGGCTTCCTCCATCTCCGCGATCTTTTCATCGAGGAATGCCGCCACCTGCCAGAACTCGCCGCGCAGGTAGATGTAAGCCACGTTCGCGCCGACGGCATACGAACCGATTGCCAGCCCCTCCAAAAACTGGAAGGGATTGTTTTCCATGATCTCGCGGTCTTTGAACGTGCCCGGCTCGGACTCATCCGCATTCGCCACCACATAATGGGGCCAGTTGTTCCTGTCGATGAATGACCACTTCATGCCGGTCGGGAAGCCCGCGCCGCCTCGTCCGCGCAAACCGGAGTTCTTGACCACATCTGTCACCTCGTTCGGCTTCATTTTGGTGACGGCGTTCTTGAAAGCGGCAAAGCCGCCGTTCTTTTTATAGACGTTGAATTTATTGATATCCGGGATGTCCCGGTGGCGTAAAAGGATGTGTGTCATAAGTCTCTATTCTGCCAGTGGAATGATCTGCCCTTCACGACGGGCAACTTCGATGATTAAACTGCTGTCGTCTTCCTTATACTGTCTTTCGCCGACCGGGATCGGCTCGATGCGTACATCGGTGCTGGCGGCGATGCGCCATAACTTCGCCCAATCCTTCTGAGTCCATGTACGATCATAGCGCGGAGAAACCACAAGCAGGTCAATATCGCTCCATGCGTGCTGCTGGCTTCTCGCATACGACCCAAAAAGAACGCCGTAACTTACTGGCACTCCCTTTTTCTGGACAGCCCGCAAGTAGGCTTGAACGGCATTTACAACGTTTTTATCAACCATTCAAACAACTCCTTTGCTTGTTTTACCAACGCTTGCACTTCAGCCATGAGAGGGGGCAATCCCAACATTTCCTGGTATCGTCCGCGGATATTGGATTCAAATCTGCCAGGAGGTTTTTTTGTTCCTCGTTCAGGTTCAATCTCGCAACATCCGCGAGATTTGGAAGGTTATGAATAAACGGCGGAATATCCCTGGTTTCCTTAATCACATGCGCTTTGAGCGCCTTTTCAACCGCCAGGTGAACGGCAAATAGACCGAACCAAACGCGGTTCCCCTCGAGCAAATAGGCGGCATCGCTCCATGCTTCCAACGCTCCATCGCGCAATTGGTTGATTTGCTTCTCAACATTCAACATATAGGTTTAATGATCCGAAAATAGTTTCGAATTACCAATTACCAATCTCTAATTACTCTTTCTTCAACGCTTCGATCAACTCCATCGTGCGGTCCACGGTCATATATTCGTGGTACTTGATGCCGTCCGGTCCCTGGGTCTGGAACATGGGAGCGCGGTCGCAGGAGGCGAGACACATCACGGCTTCGAGAGTCACCAGCCCGTCTTCGGTGGTCTCCCCCACCTTGATGCCAAGATTCCCGCACAACTTATCCATGAACTCCTCCGCGCCGCGCAGGGCGCAGGGCAGGTCGGTGCAGACCTGCATCCGGTATTTGCCAGCCTTCTTATCGTGGTACAGGGTGTAAAAACCGACAATGGACGCGACTTCCGTCTCGGTGATGTCCAGAATGGAGGCGATGTCCTTCATCGACTCTTTGTTGACATAGCCTTCCTCGCGCTGGGCAAGGTAGAGGAGCGGCATGACCGCCGAGCGTTTGTGCTCGGGCGGGTATTTGGCAAGGATCTGTTTGATTTCCTTCGGGTATTTCTTTTCAAGACTCATCGGTCAATATCTCCGAGGACGATGTCAATGGAAGCGAGGATAGCGACCAGGTCGGCGACCAGATGTCCCTTCACCAGTTCGGGGACGACGGCAAGGTTGTCGAACGAAGGCGTGCGCATGTGGACGCGGCGCGGCTTGGGTCCGCCGTCGCCGGCGATCAACACGCCGAGTTCGCCGCGCGGCGATTCGACCGCGCTGTAAATGGAAGCATCCGGCGCAGGGAAGCCTTCCGTCCACAGTTTGAAGTGATGGATGAGCGCCTCCATGCTCACGCCGATCTCCGAGCGCGGCGGCGGGACGAATTTGCGGTTCTCCGAGCGGACGGGACCCATCGGCAGTTTGTTCAAGGCTTGTTCGACGATCCGCAAAGATTGGCGCAGTTCTTCGATGCGAACCAAATAACGGGCATAGGTATCGCCTTCGTGCAAGACCGGAACTTCAAACTCGTATTGGTCATATCCCAGGTAGGGACGTTTCTTGCGCAAGTCCCAGTCGACGCCCGAGGCTCGCAGGGTCGGACCCGTTACCCCGTAGGAAAGAGCCGTCTCTTTGCTCAGGTATCCAATATCCACCATGCGGTCAATGAAAAGCGGATTCTTCGTCAGCAGGCTTTCGTATTCGTCGATGCGCTTCGGGAAAATTTTGATAAAGTCGCGCACGGCTTTCTCGAACTCGACCGGCACATCGCGCCAGACGCCGCCCGGGCGCAGGTAGGTCGTCATCATGCGTTGACCCGAAACGAGTTCGAAGATGTCGAGAATTTGTTCGCGCTCGCGGAAGCAATACAGGAACATGGACATCGCAGCCAGGTCAAGCCCCGAAGTGCCGAGCCAGACCAGGTGCGAGGCGATGCGCTGGAGTTCCACCAAAATCACACGCAAGGCTTGCGCGCGCGGGGGCACATCCAAATCCACCAGTTTTTCAACCGCCATCACATAGGCAAGGTTATTGCCCATCGTATTCATGTAATCGAGGCGGTCGGTCATCACTTCGGCTTTTTGGTAGGTCTTGGCTTCCATGTTCTTCTCGACGCCGGTATGCAAGTAACCGATGTCGGGAATGCAGTTGACGACGATCTCGCCGTCGAGTTCCAACAGCAGGCGCAGCACACCATGCGTGGACGGATGCTGCGGACCCATGTTCAGCAGCATCGTCTCGCCGGTCAGCGCGCGCTCCGAGACGAGATGCCTGTATTGATCGATGGTGACTTCTTCGAGTTGCGCCATGGTTATTCCTTTGCGTACGGTTTGCGCAGGTCGATCTCTTTATAATTGAATGAAAACTGCGGCTCTTCATAGCCGAGCGGGAAGTCTCTTCGCAGGGGATGTCCCTCCGTCCCCTCGGGCATGAGGATGCGCCGCGGATCAGGATGCCCCTCGAACTCGATGCCGAACATATCGAGGAGCTCACGCTCGCGCCACACCGCGGATTTATACACGCCCGCCGCGCTCTGGACCCTGGGCTGGTCGCCGTTTACCGGGACTCTTAACTGCGCCGACAGATTCTTCGCCAGCGAAGTAAGCTGATACACCACATGGAAACGCGGCGAGGTCTGCGGATAATAATCCACAGCCGTCTGCGCCGATAGCAATTCGAACTGATGCGTATCACGCAGGGTGGTCAGCGCTTCGACAATATGCTCCGGCTTGACCAGGCACTGCGCTTCGCCGCGAAACTCTTCGACAGAGACGCCGAACTTTTCCTGTAGTTCTTTTACGATGGGTTCAAGTGCTTTTTCCATGATGTCTTTCCCGTCATTGCGAGTGACGCGTCAGCGCGCGGCTCCTCGCAATGACGTCAACCTTTCTTCTCCGCCAGCTTCATCGCGTTGACCTTTTCATATAAAGTCAATACGCCATGGATCAACGCCTCGGGGCGCGGCGGGCAACCCGCCACATACACATCCACCGGCACAACCTCATCCACGCCCTGATAAATGGCATAGTTATTGAAGACGCCGCCGCAGGAGGCGCAATCGCCCATGGCGATCACCCACTTCGGCTCGGGCATCTGGTCGTAAAGGCGGCGCAGGACCGGTCCCATTTTTTTCGAGACGCGCCCCGCCACGATCATCAAATCGGACTGGCGCGGGCTGGCGCGCATTAATTCCATGCCGAAGCGGCTCATATCGTAATGCGAAGCCTGCGCCGACATCATCTCGATGGCGCAGCACGCCAGACCGAACAGCATGGGCCACATCGCATTCGTGCGCGACCAGTTGATCACGTTTTCAAGCGTGGTGGTGACCACGCCCATGTTTCCGAGTTTTTGCTCTACTCCCATTCCAGGGCTCCTTTTTTCCACGCATACACATAACCGATAAGAAGGATCGTAATGAAGACCACCATCTCAACCAAGCCAAACAAGCCCAGCTGGCGGAAGGCAATCGCCCAGGGCAGGAAGAAAACGACTTCGATGTCGAAAAGAATGAACAGCACCGCGATCAAATAGAAGCGCACCGGCATACGGCGCGTCCCCTCGCCGTACGGATTCATACCCGATTCATAGGGCATGTCCTTTTCCGCTGATTTTTTCTTCGGTCCGAACAGTTCCCCCAGACCTATTGCTATAAACGCG
>JADJBU010000025.1 GCA_016703605.1 Candidatus Villigracilis adiacens
CATGCCGTATTCGTAGATCAACTGGCGGAAGGTGGTACCAAAAGGCAGTTCATAATTACCAGGCTTGCGCACACGCCCGGAAAGTGAAAAGACTTTCACGCCTGCACTGTCGGCGGTGCCCATGCTTTTGTACCAGTCCGCGCCGTTCGCTAAGATCATCGGCACGTTGGTGAAGGTTTCGACATTATTGATGATGGTCGGCTTGCCATACAGACCGTATGGAGGCGGGAAGGGCGGACGCACGCGCGGCTGTCCGCGTTTGCCTTCGAGCGATTCGAGCAAGGCTGTCTCTTCACCGCAAATGTACGCGCCCGCGCCAAGGTGGGTGAAGATCTTCAATGAATAATCTTTGCCGAAGAGGTTATCACCCAAGTAACCGGCTTCTTCCATCTCCGCTATCTTCTCATCAAGGAAAGCAGCCACCTGCCAGAACTCGCCGCGCAGGTAGATGTATGCCGCAGTTGCACCAACGGCATAGCTTGCAATTGCCAAACCTTCCAAAAACTGGAAGGGATTGCTTTCCATAATTTCACGGTCTTTGAACGTGCCCGGTTCGGACTCATCCGCATTTGCCACAACATAATGAGGCCAGTTCTTGTTGTCGATGAACGACCACTTCATGCCAGTCGAAGCCCGCGCCGCCGCGTCCGCGCAACCCGGAAGCTTTGACCACATCGATCACTTCCGTCGGCTGCATTTTGGTGACGGCTCGTTTCAACGCGTCAAACCCGCCGTTCTTTTTGTAAACATTCAGCTTGGCGATATCAGGGATATCACGATGGCGTAAAAGGACATGAGTCATTATTTCGTCTCCTTCAACGCTTCGATCAATTCCATGGTGCGATCCACGGTCATGTAGTCGTGATATTTGATGCCGTCCGGTCCTTGCGTTTGGAACATGGGAGCGCGATCGCACGAGGCAAGGCACATTACCGCTTCGAGGGTGACCAGACCATCTGCAGTGGTCTCCCCCACTTTGATGCCGAGATTCCCGCACAAGTTATCCATGAACTCCTCCGCGCCGCGCAGGGCGCAAGGCAGGTCGGTGCAGACCTGCATCCGGTATTTGCCAGCCTTTTTTATCGTGATAAAGCGTGTAAAAGCCGACAATGGAGGCAACGTCCGTTTCGGTGATGTCGAGGATGCGGGCAATATCCTTCAGCGCATCCTTGTTGACATAACCTTCCTCGCGCTGGGCAAGGTATAAAAGCGGCATAACCGCCGAGCGTTTGTGCTCCGGCGGGTATTTGGCAAGGATCTGTTTGATCTCTTTGGAATATTTTTTATCAAGACTCATCGGTCAATATCTCCGAGGACGATGTCAATGGATGCGAGGATGGCGACCAGGTCGGCCACCAGATGTCCCTTCACCAGCTCCGGCAGCACAGCCAGGTTATCGAATGATGGCGTGCGCATGTGAACACGGCGCGGTTTGGGTCCACCATCTCCAGCGAGCAATACACCGAGTTCGCCGCGCGGCGATTCGACCGCGCTATAAATGGAAGCATTCGGCGCAGGGAAGCCTTCCGTCCACAACTTGAAGTGATGGATGAGCGATTCCATGCTGACGCCGATCTCCGAGCGCGGCGGCGGGACGAATTTGCGGTTGTCCGAGCGGACGGGTCCCATCGGCAGTTTGTTCAATGCCTGCTCCACGATCCGCAAAGATTGGCGCAGTTCTTCGATGCGAACCAAATAACGGGCATAGGTATCGCCTTCGTGCAAGACCGGCACTTCAAAACTCATATTGGTCGTATCCCCAGGTAGGGACGTTTCTTGCGAAGGTCCCAGTTGACGCCAGAGGCTCGCAGGTTCGGACCCGTTACCCCGTAGGAAAGAGCCGTTTCCTTGCTCAGGTAGCCGATATCCACCATGCGGTCAATGAAAAGCGGATTCTTCGTCAACAGTTTTTCGTATTCGTCAATGCGTTTGGGAAATATTTTGATAAAGTCGCGCACGGCTTTCTCGAATTCCACCGGTACGTCGCGCCAGACACCGCCGGGGCGGATGTAGGTCGTCATCATGCGCTGACCCGAAACCAGTTCGAAAATATCCAAGATCTGTTCGCGTTCGCGGAAGCAGAAGAGGAACATGGACATCGCAGCGAGGTCGAGCCCTGAGGTGCCGAGCCAGACCAAATGTGAAGCGATGCGCTGGAGTTCCACCAAAATCACGCGCAATGCCTGCGCGCGCGGAGGAACATCAACATCAACCAATTTTTCAACCGTCATCACATAGGACAGGTTATTGCCCATTGTGTTCATGTAATCGAGGCGGTCGGTCATCACCTCGGCTTTTTGATAGGTCTTGGCTTCCATGTTCTTTTCGATGCCGGTATGCAGGAAACCGATATCGGGGATGCAGTTGACCACGACTTCGCCGTCGAGTTCCAGCAGCAAACGCAGCACACCGTGCGTGGACGGATGCTGCGGACCCATGTTCAACAGCATGGTCTCGCCGGTCAGCGCGCGCTCCGAAACGAGATGTTTATATTGATCGATGGTGACTTCTTCGAGCTGGGTCATGGTTATTCCTTTGCGTACGGCTTGCGCAGGTCGATCTCATCAAAGTTGAAGGAGAACTGCGGCTCTTCGTAGCCAAGCGGGAAATCTTTTCGCAGAGGGTGACCTTCGGTGTCGTCGGGCATAAGGATGCGGCGCGGGTCGGGATGACCTTCGAATTCGATGCCGAACATATCGAGGAGTTCACGCTCACGCCACACTGCGGATTTAAACACATTCGCCGCAGTCTGGAGCTTGGGGCTGTCTCCACTGACCGGGACTCTCAACTGCACCGACAAATTTTTCGAAAGTGACGTGAGCTGATACACCACATGGAAACGCGGCGAGGTCTGCGGGTAATAATCCACCGCGGTTTGCGCCGAGAGCAATTCGAATTGATGAGTATCACGCACGAGGGTCAGCGCGTCGATGATGTGTTCCGCTTTGATCGCGCACTGCACTTCGCCGCGAAACTCTTCAAAGGTCACGCCGAATTTATCCTGTAGTTCTTTTACAACGGGTTCGAGGGATTTTTCCATGATGCTTTCCCGTCATTGCGAGGGGGAGCCGCGACGCGTCAGCGCGCGGGGGGCGCCCTCGCAATGACGAGATTTTTAACTTTTATCTTCCGCCAGCTTTAATTTCTCGCCCTTGACCTTTTCATGCAAGGTCAATACGCCATGGATCAAAGCCTCGGGGCGCGGCGGGCAACCCGCCACAAACACATCCACCGGCACGACCTCATCGACGCCCTGAAAAATGGCATAGTTATTGAAGACACCGCCACAGGAAGCGCAATCGCCCATGGCGATCACCCACTTCGGCTCAGGCATCTGGTCGTACAAACGGCGAAGGACGGGTCCCATCTTTTTTGAGACGCGTCCCGCCACGATCATCAAATCCGATTGGCGCGGGCTGGCACGCATCAGTTCCATGCCGAAGCGGCTCATATCGTAATGCGCCGCCTGGGCAGACATCATCTCGATGGCGCAGCAAGCCAGCCCAAATGAACAAAACGGCGATTAGATAGAAGCGAACAGGCATGCGGCGCGTCCCTTCGCCGTATGGGTTCATGCCCGATTCATAGGGCATGTCCTTTTCCGCTGATTTTTTCTTCGGTCCGAACAGTTCCCCCAGACCTATTGCTATAAACGCGATCAGGGTGGCGACCGCGATCATCACCCCAATGGCAATATATTCCAACAACATAGACACCTCGATGGATGTGTGAAATCTTGCACAGTTCGCGGTAGTATATCACAAAGGTTTTTTACCGACTAGAAATTGCGCCCCTTTTCACAAAAATGATGATATTTGTCATGTTGAGGGAACTAATCCCCCAGATAATCCCTCAACTCCCGACTCTTGCTCGGATGCCTTAACTTCCGCAGCGCCTTCGCCTCGATCTGGCGCACACGCTCACGGGTCACATCAAAGAAGCGGCTGACCTCTTCGAGCGTATGCTCGCGCCCATCCTTGAGACCGAAGCGCAGCTCAAGCACATCCCGCTCACGGTCTGAAAGCGAAGCAAGGGCATGGACGATCTGCTCCCGCAGCATCTCGCGCGCGGCGGCATCCATCGGCGAGGGCGCGTCTTCATCCTCGATGAAATCGCCCAACGCGCTGGAATCGTCATCCCCCACCGGACCTTCGAGTGAGATCGTCTCCTCGGCGGAACGCAGGGCGCGGTTCACTTTTTGCGTGGCGGTCTCCAGTTTGCGCTGCAACTCCGGGTTGACGGGCGTATTCTCGGCGTGCGCCCGCAAAATGGACTGCACATCCACCGCCGAAAGATAACCGACCTCGAGCGCGATATCTTCATTTGTCGGCTCGCGCCCCAACACCTGCGTCAGATGACGCTGCGCCCGCAGGATGCGCGAAATCGATTCAAAGAGATGAACCGGAATGCGGATCGTGCGCGCCTGCTCGGCGATGGATCGGTTAATGGACTGGCGGATCCACCACGTGGCATAAGTGCTGAACTTGAATCCGCGCCGGGGATCGAACTTGCCGATGGCGCGCAGCAGCCCCATATTCCCCTCCTGAATCAGGTCGAGCAATGGAATCCCCCGCCCCAGATAACGCTTGGCAACGCTCACCACCAATCGCAAATTCGCGCGGACAAGCGCCTGCTGCCCATCCATGGCGCGGCTGCAGACGGCATCCATCTCGCCCTGCAGTTCCTCATCAGGCGGTAAATTCCGGTACAAGGTGCGCTGCGAAGGAAAGCCCGGATGGGCGCGCAGGTGGGGCAGCAGCCATTCCGCATACTTGAACGGCAGCAGGTACATGCTCAAAAACACGCTGTAGGCGTGACGCGCCAGGTTATCCCACAAATGATTGCTCCCCCACTGACCGTTGTCGAGGTAGGCGCGCAGATAGGATGGAGAATCAAACTCCCACCCGGAATGAAGCGACTGCGCCTCCGCCAGCAGAAGCGGCAGGTTTGGCAGGTCATGCTCCAGGCGCTCGGTATCCTCGATCAACCGATCCCACGACGTTAACATCTCGGAAAAAATGGAATGATACATGGAAACCGCCTGCGACACCCCCTTGCGCTGCTTGACCTTCTTCCATGTTTCGATCAGCCGCGCCGCCTCGATCAACGTCGCAAGCCGAAACTCACTGTCTGCCCCGAGCAGTTTCACCTGCCCGATCTCGCGCAGGTACAAACGCACCGGGTCCTCGCCCGTCTCATGCGACAGATGCCCATGCAGGTCGAGCGCGCCGGTTGTATCCTCCTCCTGCCGGTTCAGGCTTGAATCATCCGGCTCCAAAAAATCATCGGCAGAATCGTCCGGCATCGAAATGCCCTCATCCAACGCCCCCAACACGGCATGGACCGCAAGCGCGTCATGCGTTTTCGCGTTTTTTTTCTTTGCGGTTTGCTTTGTCCCCATCGCGGCCCTCTTTGGCATTTTTCTCTCTGCTGCCTTCTTTCCCGATTTTTTGGGAGACATTCGTCTTCCTTTCCTCAAGGATTCTTCGCAACCCGCTCTCGCCTACACCTGCCGCTTCGACAATTTCAACTTCGCTTGGTCCAGCCCGCGCAGCAGCCGCGTAAACTGAATGGTCTGCTCCTGGTACAGTTTCAATTGATCGCCGCCCGCCTGCTGTTCGTCCTCCTGCATAAAGCGCAGCTGGTTGACGTTCGTCATCGCATGGGTCCGCCGCAGGTCCAGAAAACGGGCGAGCAGGTCTTCCAAAATCTTATCGTCGAGCGCATCCAGTTTCTCCGTTTGCGCCAGCAGGTCGGCCGTCAACGGGGTCAACGCCTCGGGCATTTGCGAAAAAACAAATTGCCCGTGATCCTTCTCATCCTGCCCCATCGCCTGCCGCAAAACGCCAAACAACAATTGATGGTCAGTATACTCGAAATCCTCCACCGCCAAAGCGCTCAAGCCGAACTCTTCAAGTTTGCGGTCGAGCCGGTAGGTTAACTCAGGTTTGCGCAGCAAAAGACCCAGGCAATACGATTCGATATTCTTTCTTGGATTCGCCGCCGCGAGAGCGGGTTCAACGCCGGGGCTTGATTCTGCGCCGCGCGGTCTGCGCCTCACCGCCTGAACCCGGGGCTGCGACGCCATCAACGAGCCTTCATTTACCCGCAGCATTCGCGCCAATGCCTGACGATACGTATCACGCTCAAGCGGACTCCCCAGGTCGTCGATCAGCGGAAGCACCTGAGCCGCGACCTGATCCTTCACCTTTGGGTCGTTCAGGTTTTGCCCCGCCGTCAACGTCTCCATCACATGCGTAACGATGGGCTTGGCGTTCGCTATCAGCGCGCCCCACTCTTCCTTATTACGCGCCACGATCTCATCCGGGTCGAGATCGTCGGGCATGGTTGCCACGCGCAGATCGGCTTGCAGGCGAGATTCATTCCGCAGTAAGCCGCGCGCATCGAACCCCAACTCCCCTTCCTTATCCATCGCGGATCGCGCCGCATCCAGCCCGCGCAGCACCGCCTTCTGCCCCGCCGCATCCGGGTCGAGCGCGAGGACAATCCTCCGCGTGGAGCGCTTGAGCAAACGCAGCTGGTCTTCGGTCAGCGCCGTGCCCATCGGCGAGACGACGTTCTCGTAGCCCGCCTGGTGCAAGGCGATCACATCCAGATACCCTTCCACGATCACCGCCTGGTCTGCCGCGCGGATGGGTTTTCTCGCCCGGTCCAAACCGTAGAGGATATGCCCCTTGGTAAAGATGGCAGTCTCAGGCGAGTTCAAAAACTTCGGAATATCATCCGGGTCCACGATGCGCGCGCCGAAGCCTGCCATGCGTCCCTGCTCATCGCGGATGGGAATCATGATACGGTTGCGGAAGCGGTCGAACAACCCGCCGCCCTCCCGTTCCGAGAGCATCCCGGCATCCACCAGGTCCTGCGGCAGGTACCTGCCCGAAAAATGCCGAAGAAGGTTATCGTACCCATTCGGCGCGTAACCCAGACCGAAGGTCTCGATGGTGGCATCAGTCAGTCCGCGTTTTTCGCGCAGATAGGCCAAGATTTCAACGTTGGCAAACAACTGGCTGCGGTAATACACAACCGCGTCTTCGAGAAGGACGCGCAAATGTTCGTGCGCCTCCTTCTGCTGGGGCGTCTCGCGTTGAATCTGCTGCACTTCCACGCCCGCCCGCAGCGCGAGTTTATTCAAGGCTTCTTTAAAGTCCACCCCCTCGCGCTTCATCACAAACTTGAAAATATCCCCGCCCTCGTTGCACGCGCCGAAACAGCGCCACGTGCCAGACTCGGGCCAGACCACAAAGGCGGGCGTATGCTTGTTATCGTGGAATGGACAAAAACCGGTCATATTGCGACCGGCTTTGCGTAACTTGACCCCCGCCTCCGAAACGAGGTCGACGATGTCTATTTTGGCTTTGATCTCATCAATGGTGGACATAAGGTGAATGAATTATAGGCTTGGTTCGTTGGAATGGCAAATCAAATCCATTAGCTTGAATTACGCAGTACCGCAAGGTTTACCTTGCGGCGCGCTGACAAAGTAAACTTTGTCGTACGAGACAACCGCGTAAGGGAACTATTAACTCACCTTACGCAGTTCTCCCTTCAGATTGTCACCCTGAGTGGAGCGAAGGGTCTCTGGGACAGTTGTAGAACTGCTTCGCTTCGCTCCAAAGAAACAAGGGTTTTCAAACCCATTTGCCGCAGATTTCGCAGATTGACGCGGATTTTAAAACAATTCGCCAAAATTCTCCCGTAACCGCGGCTGAACCATCTCTTTGTATTTTCTCTATACCGTTCCTTCCGCAGATGGGCGCTTACTCAGCATGACATCGCGCGTAAGGTGAGCTATTAAAACAAAACAGGGCAGTCTTTTGAACTGCCCTGCCTGTATTCGGTGAATTTACAGGTCGCTGGAGTTCCCCTCAGACTCACAATCATGCCCGCCTCCACCGGGGTCCTGGTAGGGTTCCAACTGCGGAGCCGCCTCATCGGTTGACTGATCCTTGAAGGGATTCGACAAACTGCCGCCAAGCATGTACATGCCCGCGCTGTCGCCGCCGGATGAAGCAGACAGGGCTTTGACGCTCATATAAGTTCCGGCTATGACCACAAGGGCCAACGCTGCTACAAGAATGATACGAATGGCGATCCTGAACATGGGTTCTCCTTCTCTCGCGTCTTCGCTTCTATGCGAAGCACAAATTGAAGACAGTACTTCCCCGCATCAATAAGAAAATTATACCCATGTTGGTCTGAATTCAAGAAAGGCTTATTTCCCCTTAATGAATGGCGCGGTTCGACGGCATTGAAGACTCATTGCATATTCATCATTTCCCTGACCAGCAGCTCAAGGTTGTTGTAATCCAGCGCGCCGCTGGCGATGTAGGTGATAACCCCGTTCGGGTCCACGAACACATGCGTGGGAAAGCCCGTAATATGAAAGGTCGCGGCAACCTGATTGCTGGAATCGTCGAGGATGGGGAAGGCCGCGTTGTTTTTTTTTTTAATGGCGCGCCGGCGGGGGCCCGCGCCCACACAAAAACAGAGGGGGGCGGCGCCCGCACCAGAACAACCGGTGAAGCCTTTGGCATTTCTATACTGGCGCGCCAGCGACGCGCTTTCGCCCACACCAAAAACGGGGGGGGCCCGCCCCCGCCAAAAAAAGCTTTTTGATCGCCTGAATATCGTCCATTTCCTGGTCGCAGTATGCTTGACCAAATATATGATGACGCCCCTGCCTTTGTAATCGCTCAGGCGGACGGTTGAATTGTCGCTGACTTCGACAAGGCTGAAATCCGGCGCGTTGTATCCCGGGCTGACTCCCACCTTGCTCGAGGCAATCGCAGTCTGCAACGCCGGCTGATTGTTGGGCGTGCTGAGGGCGAGGGTCGAAAAAGCGGCGATGGGAGTCCGCGTGGCGGGCGGGGTTGGAGAAATAGTTGGAGTCCATGTGGGGGGCAGGGAAATCTCCGCAGCCTGCGAACCAGCCGGGGCTTGGGGTCGAGGCGCGGCTCTTCCTCCACGAAGAAGAAAAACTCCCGCCGCGCCGATCAGCCCGAGGGCGAAGCATCCCATCACTGCTAGGACTGCATATTGAAGGGTCTTGCTTGGTTTCTTCGCGCGCGGGGCGGCTGGAGCGGTTTGAAGCGGTTTCCCTGGCACGGATGACTGCGCGGTCTTTAATTTTTGGAGGCGGGCATACGCAGCAGAGGGAGGGTTTAAGGACCAAAACCTTTTCGATGCATTCGATCTGCTCCAGCCGGTCTTGCAGGGCAAAACTCAACGCCCACCAGGCGCGGGCGGAATCGCGGTGACTGTGCAGGTATTCCTCCAGAAGCGGGCTGGCTTGCTGATGCTTTCCCTCGCGCAGCAGTTGTTCGGCGCGTTCGAGAAGTTGTTCGTCCGGTTGCTGTGCCATACGATGCTCCAAATCCATAAAGAACGGTCGTCGCCCGATCTTCTCCCTTGACATTCAAGATACAAGGAGTCCAAAGTCTCCCGACTTCGGATAAATTTTCTCGGAAATCGGGAGACATTCGAGTCCTTTTTACTGGTGTTAAAACCCTTCGAGCGCGCTCAAGTCGGCGATGCCGCCTGATAACTTTGCGATCTGTTGCAGCAAGCCGAGGCGGTTTTCCTTCACCTTTTTATCCTCCGCCATCACCAGCACTTTATCGAAGAAGGCGTTGATGAAGGGAATGAGTTTGACGATGATCTCTAAAAATTCGTTGACGGTAGATGGTTGGTGGTTGGCGGTTTCCTGGACGGCTTTGAACAATGCCTTTTCTTCTGCTTCCACGAGAAGTTTCTCATCCACCTTGAAGGATTCTTTTTGATCGCGGGTAATGCGGACGCATCTCGCGTACCCGGGCAGGATCGTGGACCAGTCGGCGCGGCTCGTCCACGCCGATAACTGCTTCACCGCCCGAGCCGCTGCCGCCGGGTTGGCGGATTGCGCTGCCAGCACCGCTTCGACAACGTCGTGCCTGTAACCCAAGTCTTTCAAGACCACAGACAAACGCCCGCCGATGAATTCGAGGATTTGCTTCTGCGCTTCTTCCTTCACTTCGATGGGCTGGGTCTTGGCGGATTTCTTGATGGCTTCGGCGAGATTAAAGTCCGCGTCGTGTTCGATGAGCGGCTGGACGATGCCGATGGCGGCGCGGCGCAAGCCAAACGGGTCCTTCGCGCCGGTGGGAGCCAGTCCCGCCGCGAACAAGCCGGTCAATGAATCGATTCTGTCAGCCAATGCGATGACAAGCCCCGCCTTTGATTGCGGAACCGCCTGGTATTGTTCGGCAATCGCCTTTGCCACATCCGCCGATTCGCCCGAACGGAGCGCGTACTCGCCGCCGATGATCCCTTGCAGAGAGGTCATCTCTGTGACCATCTGCGTGGCGAGGTCGGCTTTGGCGAGATAGACGGCGCGGGCGTAGTTCTTGACCAGCGCCGCATCTTTATAACCGAGCATCGCGCCGACCTCCGCGCCGAGTTTGAGCATCCGGTCGGATTTGTCGAGCATGGAGCCGAGTTTCATGTGGAAGGTCAACGAAGCAAGTTTGGGGCGGTATTCTTCGAGTTTGAGTTTCACGTCTTCGCGGACGAAGAAGTTCGCGTCGGCAAATCTTGCTCCCAAAACATGTTCGTTCCCTTCGCGGACGGTGTCTATGCCGATGTCGTCTCCGTTACGGATGGCGATGAAGTGAGGGAGTAATTGGTAATTGGTAATTGGTAATTGGGCAACAGGAAAATATCTCTGATGCTTCTTCATCACCGAGATAAGCACGTCGCGCGGTAATGACAAGAATTCCTTGTCGAATCCGCCCATGACGGCGGTGGGCATTTCGATCAGGTTGGTTACTTCGTTCAATAATCCATCTTCGATAATCGCTTCCCCACCGACGAGGTGCGCCGCTTCGTTGACCTGCGCGACGATGGCGGCTTTGCGTTCTTCCTTATCGAGCAGAATGCCTGCTTCGCGGATGATGTCGAAGTATTTATCGGCGGAGGGGATTTTGATCTCTGGCGAGTCGTAGGGGCGGAGTCCGCGAGAGGTGTTACCGCTCATAACGCCAGCATATTCGAACGGGATGACCATGTCACCCAGCAAAGCCACATACCAACGAATTGGACGAGAGAACGCCACGGCCGATTCATTCCAGCGCATGGACTTCTCGAACTTGATATCTGCTACCAACTTAGGTAGCGCTTCAGCGAGGATTTCGGGAGTGGGACGCCCGGTCTGTTTGACGAGGGCGAAGACGTATTTGTTATTGCCTTCTTCGCGGACTTGCAGGTCTTCGACGTTGATGCCGTTCTTTTTGGCGAAGCCTTGCGCGGCAGGCGTGTACGACAAACTTCCAGTTTGTCCGGCACTGGCGGGGGTGGACAAGCTGGAAGCATGTCCTACAATGGCTTTATCGGCGGGGGGACCTTTGACGAGGTCTTCGCGGTCTGGCTGATTCGGGGAGAGAGAGGCTACTGAAAGGACGATCCGCCGAGGGGTAGTCATGATCCGAATATCCCCGTGAGCAAGATGCAGTTCGTCGAGAAGTAACGGGATACGAGTTACGAGATACGAGTGGGCAGTGTCGACGTCGTCTGCGGGAAGTTCTTCGACGCCGATTTCAAGCAAGAAAGGTAATGGGGAATGGGGAATAGGAAGGGACGCTTTGCCCAATTCACTATTCACTATTCCCTTTTCTTTTAACAGCGGATACTCAAGATTCTTGCGCTGCTCCCCGTAACTGACTGCCACTCCCCTGGCTAATTCGCGGATGCGACGGAAGAAGGCTTGACGTTCGGCGACGGAGATGGCGCCGCGGGTGTCGAGGATGTTGAAGCAGTGCGAGCATTTGAGGACGTAGTCGTGCGCGGGGACGATGAGACCGGCGGCGAGACAGGCGTCGGCTTCGGCGGAGAAGAGATCGTACATGGCGCGGACGCGTTCGACGTCGGCGGTTTCAAAATAATATTTGGAGTGTTCGAACTCTTCCTGACGGCGGATCTCGCCGTAGGAAATACCAGCGCCATATTCTTTATCCCAGATGGCTCCGGTGGCGCCTCCGGCGCCATTGAGCCCAATGAGGATGCGTTCAAGACCGTAGGTGATCTCGACCGAGACGGGGTCGAGCGTCACGCCGCCCATCTGCTGGAAGTAGGTGAACTGCGTGATCTCCTGCCCGTCGAGCCAGACCTCCCAACCCAAGCCCCACGCGGAGATGGCGGGCTGTTCCCAGTTATCTTCCACGAAGCGGATGTCGTGCTGGCGCGGGTCGATGCCGAGGGCTTTGAGCGACTCGAGGTAGAGTTCCTGCGGTCCCTCCCGCCCTGCGGGACCTGCGGCAGGATCGGGCTTGAGGATGACCTGAAATTGGGTGTGGAGTTGGAAGCGGTTGGGGTTCTCGCCGTAACGCCCGTCATCGGGGCGGACAGACGGCTCGACGTACGCCACGTTCCACGGTTCGGGTCCGAGCACGCGCAGGAAGGTGGCAGGGTTCATCGTCCCTGCGCCGACCTGGGTGTAGTAGGGTTGGGTGATGAGGCATCCCTTGGATGCCCAGAAGTCTTGT
>JADJBU010000026.1 GCA_016703605.1 Candidatus Villigracilis adiacens
TGATGAATCCCAGCCAGACCGAACTTGCGCCCGCGTCGAACAACAAGGCTTGATAGAACAAGACCGTTCCGATCCTTCGCGGTAGACGACGGTGACCGCAAGCCCACCAACGCCAACGCGGAACCTGTGTTGAGCGCCTTGCCCACCTGCTCCTTGACGAAGGCGACCCAATCTGCAACGTACGCTTTTTCAAACAGCCCAGTTGGTGAGCGTAGAACAAAACCGCCACCGCTACCAAACTCGCCACGCCTTCGATGATTTCGCGCCATGCCACCGTGATGGTGATGAGGCTTTGCGCCGCCCACCAGATGAACACGCTCAAGGCAATCGCGGCGGCTGTGCCTATAGACGCACGCGCTAAATTTGCGCGGGCTGTTCGTAACGCAGATATCCGAATCGCGCCGAGGATGAGAGCCGCTTCAAAACCTTCGCGCAGGATGATGACCATGCTGTTGATGACGGCGAGCAATCCGCTCATGCCAACGGAAAGAAAATCTTCCGCCTCATTGGGGTGACGTTGGATTGATTCGTGCTCGCGGCAATTTCTTCGGCTGAGGCTTTTTCTGCAATCAAAGGTCGCCAAACCTTTTTGACCTTCGGTGCCTTCCCAGAACAAGCCTTCCAACTCACACGCGAAAGGATAGGCGCGCGGTGCGCGAGGCGTTGTTCGGGTCCGCTTTCAAAGATGGCGTAGGCTTCGATGCGCGTGCGTTCTGCCGTCTTCGTAACGTCCTTCGCGCACAGCGGTTAGCGTGTCACTGAGCAAGGTATCGAGAATGGTGAATGACGCGGAAGGTATCGTTCCCGTCCGCGCTGACTTTAGTGTGCTTTCGATAATCCCTGACCTTCATCCACCAAGACCTTCACATCTTGCGGGTCGCCGAGGGCAAACGCGAAGCAGTTTCGAGTTCGCCCAAAATCGCTTCGAGCCTTGCGGCGGCATTAGCGTCTGCGGCTGACGATGAACGGACGCAGTTCTTCAAGATTACTTCGGCTTGTCCGCCGGAGGTGACAGCTTCCTGATATTCAATTGCGGTGATTTGCCCGTCGCGCACCCCGTCTTTGTATTCGACATAAATCAAGTCGGTGAAGAGATACAGCAAACTTCCGCGTTTGGCAATTTCGGCGGGCGTGAGTTCGACGGGTTGATAAGCGCTCAATGCCGCTGCGGATGTCATTCACCTGCGTTTTGCACCGTTGCCCAATCTTCATTCAATGCAGCGACCGCGAGCGCGGAAAATAGATCGTGCGCGCAATGCGGCGGGTTCATCACGCCGAGTTTATCCGTCATGTCCGCTTGCAAGATGGAGAAATATCCGCCGCCTGCCCTGCCCATTCTGCGGCGCGGGTAGAGAAATTTTTCTCCGCCGCGTCTTCGATTTGGTCAACAGATCCGCAGACGGAAGAAGTACGCGTCACGCAGATCGTGGCGACGATCCCGCCGCTTCCCCGCCGACAGTTGATTCTGTTCCACGTCGGCAATTGCCACCATGACGGGTCGTCCACGGTGTTGACGCAGGTCGCTTCGCGGTATTCGCGCGATCTCAGCCACTCCGCCGCGGACGCTGGTCACCCTTCCAGCGTGGATAAGGTCAGGGTTTGGCTACCCTGCCAGAGCGCAGTCCAGAGGCGTCCGCGCGCGGCGAAGCTGGGAAGACGAGGTCGCCAGTCAAGGCGGCGGTTCGCGCACAGGTCAACGAATCCAAAATAAGCGCGTCGGCTTCGGGGGCGAATATTTGATAGGAAGGCTGTAACGTCGCGGCGTAGATTTGCGCGGCGTCATCCATCAAATCCGCGGCGGCTTGGTGATGAGGTACGGGGTCACTGGCGCGGGCGGCGTATAACTCGCTTTGGGCTTGAAAGGCGAGGTCGCGAATCTGCCCAGCGGATTCCCATACGGGGGTAGTTTGGGCGCGGGCGGGGATGGCAAAAAGGAGAAGTAGAAGTGTAAGTTGCAGTGCGCGAAAGTGACGTGAGAAAATAAACATGCCGCGATTCCTTTGGTCCGAAGTCGCGGCAGTGGCGGGTGTTCAGTAGAGATTCTAGGTGGGTGTATGGTTTGGAGAAATATGACCTTGAAGATAATTTTCAGCACGGATTTGAAAATTATCTTCACTACAAAGACGATGAGGCTCCAATTCACTGCTCTTTGTTATGAAGACTTATCCTTTTGGTCGACTTCATCAAACCTACGAATCCGTGCTGTTGTACCCTGCGATGAGCGTGATCTTATTGCCGTTCAGTTCGCGCAGGTCGAGAAGAGAAAGTCGTTCACACGGTTGGGCTTTCTGAAGCCGATACTGGAAGTCAGTTCGGTCATCGCGCCGTCCTGAACGGTATCCACGCTGATGAGTTCGGAGGTGTGGGTGTATTTGACGAAGGTCTTGTCGAACAGCAGGTCGAAGGACGGCCCGCACAGGACGCGAATGCGCAGGATCTGGCTTGCCATGTCGCGCGCAGACCAGTCGAGGGCGCACCACTTGAGGACGATCATCAGGCTGATGACCACGGCGCCAGCAGCTACAGCCAGGTAAAACTTCGTACCGACCGCCATGCCGATCGCCATGACGAAGATAAAGCCCACGTCGCGCGTCTCTTTGACGGCGTTGCGAAAGCGAAGATGGACAACGCCCCGATGGTAAAACGCCCGCGCAATATTCGAGCAAACGATCATCATGATCAACGCCACCACCATGCCGTTGATGACCAGTGTGAGGACGAAACTCTGCGTGTACGAAGTGCCGCGGTGCGTGATCTCTTGTATACCCAGCCGATGAAAACGCTCAATATAAAACTAAGCGCCATGACGATGACGATATCGAGGGCCGAAAATTCCGTGGTCAGGTCTTGAAGTTCCGAAAATATCCATAATGAAATCTCCTGTGAGTTACCACCTTGGCAACATTCATGGTGCGTGCAAGGGCAAGATAAATCTTGCCGTACGTTCATCCAGCGAGGGCAAATCTCGAAAAGGTATCAGCGTGCCCGTTTGCGAAGTTCGATGCTGCGGCAATATTTGCTGATGCGGATCATCTTCAGGTTGTGCGCCGCGATCATCTCCGTCAGCCAGTAGGGAATGCGCTCATTGACCTTGATCTCCATCACTACGCGGTCGGGCGAGATCATCGGCAGGCTCGAAGCTTCCTCATCCAGCCGCAGTTGATGAACTTGATAACTGAGCGAGAATATCAGACGTGACGCGCAAGCCGATATCGTACTCGGTGCCGATGAACGCCTGACGCTCATAACGCACGATGCTGACGGGACGCAGGTTGTACTGCCAGAGATAGGCGTAGATTTCATCCACCACCGCTTCATCCTGCGCCGCAACCTGCTCCCGGAGTACTGACGCTTGTTACACAGCCTCAGCGCTTCGCCATACGGAAGGATGACCCGCCGTTTTTGAGTGACTCGATCCACGCGCTGTTTGATCTCCACGAAGACGGGCGTATCCTCTGTCAGCGGGGCGCCAGGCGACTCGTAGCGGCGAATGCGTAATTTACGTCTGAAGCGGATGCCGTCCACTTTTTCCCAGTAACAGCGGAAGTCAGGCGAGTCGTAGTACAGGCTGGCGAGGGCGTAGCGTCCGTTACCGTGTTCGTCGGCGAGTAGATAGGCGCGCAAGGCTTTTTGAAAATCTCGGCTTGTTTGAGGCTGAGCAAGTATTTCAACTCAAAGCGGTTGAGCGCCGAATGGTGTGACTGAGTTTGTTTGACATGCTTTCATTGTAAAAAGAGGCTGTGGGGAGACCCAAGAAAGACTGTGAAGTTGCTGTGAAAAAAAAAGAGACAGTCACCTGCGAGGTGACTGTCTCTTGCATTTGAATAACTACGGAGGCGGTCCGCCACCGCCAGGGGGCATTCCCCCGCCGCCAGGTCCACCGCCGCCTGGACCAAAACCGCCCGCCGCGCCGAGGGTTGTCACCACGTTGGAGATGGTGAAGCTGGCAACCTGAATCCCTGCGGAATATGAACCGTCCGAATACAGCCCGTCCATCGGCGTGCCGCTGGATTTTCCACCGAGATATAAAATGTAGGTCGAACCATTCGCCAGTTCAGGGGATGAAACGACCAGCGATTGAAACTCCTTCGCGGGGGCAAAGGTGACGATCTTCGCCGCTTTCGGTCTGGATGCGAACCAGTGTGCCAGCCGCCTGCATTGTGTCAAGTTGTACATCACCGAATACTGCGTGGACGACGCGCTGGGAGATTGCGCCATGCCCGAACTGCCTGCGGTAATCAAGAATCCGCCTGTGATGTCAAATGTGCCAAAATCCAGCGAACCGTTCCGTTGTTGGTGGGTCCGTTGACGATGACCGTTCCGCCAGACATTGCCATCGTTCCGTTCGAGTCCAGCCCGTCGCCCTGCGCATTGACGTATCGATAGCTGCCGTTGATGAAGACCTGTGCATTACCCGATCCTAAAACCGTTCTGCCAGGTCGCCCGTTGACCGATGAACCGTCCGCGCCGCCCGAGCCGTTGATGCCGTCGTCGCTGGCGTTGAGGTGGATGTTCCCGCCGTTGATGGTGATGACGCTTTCGATACCTTCGTAGGCTTTGAGGATGTTCAGCGTGCCATTGTTGACCGTGATCGCGGCGTCGGCATGGATGCCATCATCGCCCGAGGAAATTTGCAACTCGCCGCCGTTGATGGTGAGACTGCCGTTCGAATGAATTGCGTCGTCGGCTGAGTCGATATTGAACGCGCCGCCCGCGATGGTCACATCCGCGCCCGCTTTCAAACCTTTGGCGCTTTCTTCAAATTCATAGTTGACCGCGCTTCCGCCCGCCGTGGAGATGTTGAACGTGCCAGCGTTGATCGTCAGCCGCGTTTCGGCTTGAATACCGTCCATGCCTGCGGTGATGTTGAAGACTCCGCCTTCGATCAGGATGTAGCCTTTCTCGGCGTCTTCGTCGTTATTGGATTGAAGACCATCGCCTCCCGCCCTGACCGTGATGGTTGCGTCTTTGACCGTGATATAGTTCCTGCCTTTGATTCCGTCGTTGACGGCGTTGACGGTGATGTTCCCACTGACGATGCGCAGGTAATCCTTGCTGGCGATGCCGTTGTTGTAGTTGGCGTTGACGGTCAATGAGCCGTTGCCGTTGATCACGAGGTCATCTTTGCTAAAGAGGGTGGCGTTGGGTTCGTCCACGTCTGCGCCAGTGAAGGTATAGGACGCGCCATCGGTGAGGGTGTTCTGCGTGCCATCGGCGAGGGTGATGATGGTCTTATCTGCGCTGGAGATGAAGATCGGCGAAGTGGATGTGTTGGAAATATCCGCACCGTTCAAAATCAGGTTGACGGTTCCTTCGGCGGCGCTTTCAACGAGAATTTGTCCATTGTTCAGTGTGCCGCTGAAGGGCGTATATTCCCGGCGCGGTGATGGTGACTGTCGAGCCGTTGGCTGTCGCGCCGCCGCCTTCCACGCTGATGCTGTCGCCTGCGAGTGTGATTTTTCACGGCGGACTCTGTTGAGGCGGGCGTCTGGTCTTCGTCGGCGTAGGAAACTGCCAATGGTTCAGAGGCAACTATGGGCGTGGTCTGAGCCGCGTCGGTTGTCGCCGTGGTTGTGGGTGGTCGAATCGCAGTCGTTGTTCCGCAAGCAGCGAGAGCGAGGGAAAAAGTCAAAAGTAGTACGAGGATTTTTTTCATGAAAGTGGTTCTCCAAATTTATTGCGCCGCCATCAGTGAGGCGGTGAGGTCTGCCGTCCATGCCTGCACGGTGGCAGGGGTGACGGTGTAGGAAGTGATGACTTGATTGCCCATCGTGATTGCCATAAAAAGCAGAACGCCGATCAACAAAAGGACGAGGGGAAGGTTGCGTTTGGTTTTGAGGGTCATGGGTGGCTCCGTTTCTTTACAATTTCATTGTAGGAAAACATATTGTGAGAAGACAAAGAAAAGTCTGTGAATTCGCTGAGAAGAAAAAAGCGCCGTTCCGATGGGAACGGCGCTGAGATGAACGAACAGGGAAGTCAGACCGTTTTCAATTTTTTGTTTTGCAAAAGCGCCGCCGCTTTTTGAACAAGCAGGACGATGATCGTGATGCCGCTGATTTTGGCAAGCAACACTCCCATCTCGCCAACCCCGCGCGAGAGCGATGCGCCGTGTTCGTCGCCGTCCGCGGGACGTTCCATCGGTTGGAAGGATGCGTCATCGGTGTCTGTCATTTGGGGAGGCGCTCCGCGCTCCGCCTCATTACTGGAAACGAGGCTGGTGTTTTCAACCAAGGCATAGACTCCGCTGGAAACGACGGTTGCAACGAGTAGAATAACGAGAATTCGTAAAATGACTTTCATGTTATTTCTCCTTTGAAGTTTGCAGGGGCATGGCAACAACGGGTTTTTGTTCGCGCGGCTTGAATATCGAAGCGAGAGGGCTGACGATGTAACATCCGATGTTGGCGAGGAGCCATTTCCAATGCAGGGCGAAGTGAATGCCGAGCAGGATCACGGACGCATCCGAGGCGAGGTTGTGGATGGTCTTCCAGTTGCGGCTCACGTCCAGTTGAATGCCGAGGAAGGACATGACATCCTTTGAGATCATCAGTCCACTCAGGAGGGCGGCGGTCATGGCAAGGAAGAAGAGCAAATCCACGGCGTAGTTGAGGCGCGACTGGCTGAAGAAGTTTTGGAAGAATTTCGTGGTCACTTCCACCAGCCATTTCCAATGGAAGAGCAGGTACGTCACGATGGCGGCTCCGAATGCCACCCCCAGCCATTCGTGGATGGTGTTGCCGGTCAATGCCGGGCTGGCGATGACCAGAAAAGCGGCGAAGATGGTCAGGTCGAGGACGAGATTGGTTTTGGTTGAGGCGTTCATAAGTTTCCTTTCAGTTCCCGCTATTTTGCGGGTGATATGATACGTTTGAGCGTACCGAAGGTTTATTTGGGCGCCTTCAATAATTGACGGAAGCCTTCGGGACGTTTTTCCTACCGAACATTTGCATTGTAGGAGCCGAGCCTGTGAGGAAGCCAAGAGAAATCTGTGAATATGCTGTGGATTGACGCGCATAATTTCTTCACAGCATTTTCACAGCAAGGGAGGTTATAGTATGCTTATTAAAGAACGGCGGGCTGCAAGCCCGCCCTACAAAATCAAGCGAGAACCCATGCCAACTGTTCTAATTGTTGACGACGATCCCAAATTATTAAAAATGCTTCAGCGCACGCTGACCTATGAAAACCTGGATGTGTTGACCGCCACGAACGGACTGGAAGCCCTGCCGCTTGTGCAGTCGCACAAGCCCGATCTCATCATCGCCGATTGGATGATGCCCAAGATGGACGGCGTCTCCTTCATTCAACGACTGCGCGACGAAGAGGACAAGACCATGATCCTGATGCTGACTGCGCGGGATGCCATCGAGAACCGCGGGAAGGACTCGAAAGCGGCGCGGACGATTATCTCGTCAAGCCGTTCGCGCCTGCCGAACTGGTGGCGCGTCCATGCCATGCTGCGGCGGGTGGAAGCCAAACCTGAAAATCAAAAGGTCAGTTATGCCGATGTGACTCTCGACCCATCCACCCGCGAAGCCAAACGCGGCGAGATGGATTTGAATCTCACCGTCACTGAGTTCAATCTTTTGCATTTGCTGCTTCGTCATCCGCGCCAGGTGTTGGAACGCAGACAAATTCTCAATGATGTGTGGGGCTATGATTTTGGCGGCGATGACAATGTGCTGGAAATTTACGTCGGCTACCTGCGCAAGAAACTCGAAGCCGATGGAAGTCCGCGCTTGATCCAGACCGTACGCGGCGTGGGCTACGTGTTGCGCGAGGAATAATTAATGTCTATTCGCCTGCGCTTTACCCTGCTTTACACCTTCATCCTCGCGCTCACGTTGACCGTCTTTGGCGTGACGCTCTACACCATTCAGGCACAGTCCACGCTTGATCTGCTCAAACGCGACTTGATGGATGGCGCCAATAAAACAGCCGATTTTGCGCTTCGGTCAGACTCACCCGACTCGCGCCGCGATCCGCCGCCTGACGATGGGCAAAGACCGCCGATGTCGTTCGACGAGTTTTCAAGCGGCGAGTTTCAACCGTTCCCAGAACGTGAGATCGCCCGCGTGCTCGACCCCAACGGCAATCTGGTTGCCAGTCCTTTTGGGCGTGAAGAGGATGAACTTCCATTAAGCGCCGAAGGCTTGCAGGCATTGCAGGGGCGGTGATGATTGGTATGAGACCGCCGTCATTTCTGAAGAAGAGATGCTGATCTACAGCCGCCCAGTCATCGTGGATAATGAAGTGACGTATATCGTGCAGGTGGCGCGTCCGCTGACCGAGCGCAATCGCACTTTGCAATCGCTTGTCACTACGTTATTTGTCAGGTAAATATTACCGCATTAATCGCGTTTGGAATCGGCTGGGTACTTTCAGGCATTACCCTCGCCCCCATTCATCGCATGACTCGAACCGCCAAAGAGATCGGCGAAGAACGCGATTTCTCGCGCCGCGTGGAGTATGCGGGTCCGCAAGATGAGGTCGGTCAACTGGCAAGCACCTTCAACGCCATGTTAACCCGTCTGCAAGATGCCTTTCAAAAAGTGGGACACTCCTCGCAAATACAACGCGATTTCGTTGCCGATGTCTCGCATGAATTGCGCACGCCGCTCACCACCCTGCGCGGCAATCTTGGTCTACTGCGCCGCAAGCCATCTGACGAAGAGCAAACCGACATTCTCAACGACATGGTGGATGAAAGCGACCGCCTGATTCGCCTCGTCAATGATTTGTTACTGCTTGCCCGCGCCGACGCGGGGCGCGGTCTCGCCAAAGAGTCGGTGGATGTTTCCTCCCTGCTGGAGGAAGTCGTTCGGCAGACGCGCCTGCTCGACCCACAGCGGACGATCCAACTCGAAGGGGCAGACCAACTCCACGTTATGGGCGACCGCGACGCGCTCAAGCAGGTTCTCATCATCGCGCTGGATAACGCCTTGAAACATTCATCAGGCGCAATCGAAGTCACATCCAAAAAACTGGGCAGGCAGGTCGAAATCCGCGTGCAAGATCATGGCGATGGGATTCCGCCCGAAAGATTGGAACACGTCTTCGACCGCTTCTACCGCGGAGACGACTCCGCCTCCATTCCTGGCTTTGGGCTGGGTCTCTCCATTGCGAAGACTCTCACCGAGAGGCTGGGCGGCGAAATTCAAATGCAAAGCGAAGTGGGTAGAGGTAGTACGTTGATTTTGAGATTGCCGATGGTGGGATAAATTTCGCTACTCCCCCGGCTTCGGGATGTAATTGCCTTCGACCCACTCCTGCCCGTCCGGTCCGACTTCTTTTTTCCAAACCGGCACAATTTCCTTGAGACGGTCTATGCCATAACGCGCCGCTTCAAAAACGCCCGTGTCGCGGTGGGCGGCTGTGCAGGCGATCAGGACGGTGGGGGTTTTGGGGTGAAGCCTGCCGATGCGCTGGACGATGGCGATTCCCTCCACCACGGGCCACTTCTCGCGGATCTCATCGGCGACCTGTTTCATCTTGGACTCTGCCATGGGGATATAGGATTCGTATTCGAGATATTCCGTTTCATGCGCGCCGCCGCGGGAGGTAATTCCGCGCACCATGCCGGTGAAGATCGCCGCCGCGCCCGTGGATGCGAGCGTGATCCTGGCAAGCAAATCATTCAGGTCAATTTCGGATTCAGTAATGGAGTAGATGACGGGAAGGGTTTCGGTCATAAGAGTCTCGCAAGGATATTTCGTATCACGAATTACACAAAGGCGTTACCCGCCGCTGACCGGGGGAAAGAGGGCGATTTCGGCGTTGGGCGGCACGACGGCTTCGTCGAATGCGTATTCGCGATTGATGGTAATCAACACAGATTTCATGGACTCTTTCAAGTTGGGATGGTCTGCGCCAAGTTTGTCCTTCAATTGGGCGATGGTCATATCGGCGGAAATATCGAGTTCCATGGATTTCGTCCCCGCGCGGTCGCGGATGGTGGCAAAGAATAATATCTTTATTTTATTCATTTTATATCCATATATCGTTCGGAGCCGTCAATTCGGATTCGGTCGCGCTGCCGGTGTTGACCAGCCCGGCAGGCTCGACCAGCAATATATGACATTCCTGTTCGGCAACGGGCTTGTGTTCCACGCCTTTGGGAACGACAAACATTTCACCTTCATCGAGCGAGACCTCCCCATCCCGAAAAAGGATAACAAGGCGCCCTTTGACAACGATGAATACCTCGTCTGTATCGGGATGGTCGTGCCAGACAAATTCCCCGCGCGCCTTGGCAAGTTTCAGCTGATAATCATTTAGTTGAGCGATGATCCTGGGCGACCACTGCTCCGTAAATTTGGAGAGTTTTTCCTGAAAGTTAATCGAAATATGTTTCATATGGGTTTCCGATAAATCGCAGCAGTCACATTGCGCATCACAATTCATTGACGACATCGCCGCTCGCGCCGCCGTGTTTCTCGATCAGGCGGATATTCTGAATCCGCATGGTCTTTTCGGCGGCTTTTGCCATGTCGTAGACGGTGAGCGCGGCGACGGAGACGGCGGTGAGCGCCTCCATTTCGACGCCGGTCTTGCCGGTCACTTTGGCGGTGGCGGTGACGATCACGCCGGGAAGCGAGTCGTCCAGTTCGAGGTCAACGTCCACCTTGGAGAGGGGCAAAGGATGACATAGCGGAATCAGGTCCGAGGTCCGTTTTGAGGCGGCGATGCCCGCAATTTGGGCAACGGTCAGCACATCCCCCTTTTTTATCTGTCCGGCGCGGATCAAGCCCAGCGTCTCTTTTTTCATGTGGATTTCTCCGCGGGCGACGGCTGTCCTGGGGCTGTCGGGCTTGTGGCTTACATCCACCATTCTTGCGCGGCCCTGTTCGTCTATATGGGTAAGTTTTGCCATGGGTCAATTATACCTTTGGCGGTTGAGCGTGGACCGACTGCCCGAAAAACCGCGAAAATTCGTTACGGTATAATTGCCAATATGTCCATCATTGTTGCCGTTGATATCGGCGGTACGCAAATGCGCGCCGCTGCCTATACGCAAGACCAGGTCTCCCCTCTTCAACAAAAGAAAATTCCCACACTTGCTTCGAAACCCGGTGGGTTGGAGCGCCTCTTCAAGGTGATCGAGGATGTCCTGCCAAACGATAGGGAAATTTCGGCAATCGGCATTGGGTCGCCTGGACCGCTCGACCCTCATACCGGCTACCTGCTCGCGCCGCCAAACAACCCTGAATGGCATAATTTTCCGCTTGCGCCCCGGGTGCAGGAACATTTCGGGGTGCGCACTTTTCTGGACAATGATGCGAATCTTGCCGGGCTTGCCGAATATCGCTTCGGAGCCGGGCAGGGACATCGCAATGTCCTGTACATCACGGTCAGCACGGGGATCGGCGCGGGGGTTGTGATCGAGGATCGTTTATTGCAGGGGTTTCATGGACTGGCGGCGGAGCTTGGTCATTCGATCATTGACCCGGATGGTCCGCCCTGTTCCTGCGGTTTCAATGGGCATCTCGAGTCGTTTTCATCGGGTCCGGCAATCGTGAAGTATGCGCTGGCGGAATTGGAGGCGGGGACGAAGTCGATTCTCAAGCCGGACGATTCGTTGAATGCGCGCGATATTGCGGATGCGGCGTTGAAAGGAGACGAACTGGCGATCCGCGCATACCAGCGGGCGGGCGAATATCTTGGGATCGGGGTGGCCTCCTTCCTTCATGCCTTCGACCCGTCGGTTGTCATTTTTGGCGGCGGGGTGTCGCAGGTTGGGCGGCTGCTTTTCGATCCTTTTGAAGCCAGTTTGAGGCGGCGGGTTTTTCATCCGCGATACCTGGAGGGACTGGTCATCACGCAGGCGCAGCTGGGCGACAATGCCGGGCTGCTTGGGGCGCGGGCATTAGCCGAAATGAAATCGGGCTTCCGGTAGCGCCGCCATGAATATTGAGCGAAACGGGCATGATTGGAATTCAGGTGACTGTCGCCTGTTTGTTTCCGATGGTCTAACTTTTTGTAACAAGGAGAACGCATGACTAATAAGACTATACCGGGTCCGCAGACCAAGGCGATGATTGAACGCGACCATAAGGTGATTTCGCCTTCATATCCGCGGGGGTATCCATTCGCAATGGATCATGGCAAAGGCACGGAGGTGTGGGATGTGGACGGTAACCGCTTCCTCGATTTTATGGGCGGCATTGCGGTTGTAGCCACGGGGCATTCCCACCCGCAGGTCGTCCGGGCGATTCAGGAGCAGGCGGAAAAGTTCATTCACATCTCTTCCGATTTTTATCACGAGAATTGGATTCGACTTGGCGAAAAATTGAGCGAGATCGCGCCGTTCAAGGAGGATGCGCTTTCTTTTATGACCAATTCGGGGACCGAGGCAGTGGAGGCGGCGATCAAACTGGCGCGGTATCATACCAAACGCTCGAACTTCATTGGTTTCACCGGCGCCTTCCACGGGCGGACGATGGGCGCGGTGACTTTCACCGCCAGCAAAGCCAAGTATCACAGCGGGTTCTATCCGCTGATGAACGGCGTGACCCACGCCCCCTTTCCAAATCCATACCGACCGGTGCTGGAACGCCGCAAAGGCGAGGATCACGGCGAGGCGGTTGTGCGCTACATTGAAGAGGAGATCATTGCGCAAATCCTGCCTGCCAAGGAAGTTGCCGGTGTGTTGGTGGAAACGATCCAGGGCGAGGGCGGGTATATTGTGCCGCCGGATGGTTTCTACCCCGCCCTGCGCAAGTTCTGCGACAGGCACGGCATTCTGCTCATTCTAGACGAAGTGCAATCGGGCATGGGGCGCACCGGCAAGTGGTGGGCGATCGAGCATTTCGGGGTGGAGCCGGACATCATCACCTCGGCAAAGGGCATCGCTTCGGGGATGCCGCTCGGGGCGTGTATTGCGCGCAAATCGGTGATGGACTGGGAGATCGGAGCGCACGGAAATACCTACGGCGGGAATCCGATTTCCTGCGCGGCTTCGCTTGCGACCATCGACCTGATCGAAAAACAATATCTACAAAATGCCAAAGAGGTCGGGGAATACGCCATGGATGCCCTGATGGAGATCCAGGCGCGCCATCCCAGCATCGGCGATGTGCGCGGTAAAGGATTGATGATCGGCGTGGAATTCGTGAAGGACCGCGAAACCAAGGAGCCTGCAAAGAAACTGACCGACCGGGTGGTTGACCTGGCTTTTGAACGCGGACTTTTGACTCTCTCCTGCGGGCAGAGCGTGATCCGCATTGCGCCCCCGCTTTCGATCAGCAAAAGCGAGGTGGACGAGGGGTTGGGCATGTTCGAAGACGCGCTGACGCAGGCGGAAAAAGAGACGAAATAACGACCGGTAACCGGCGGCAAAAAGACCTTCGAGCGCAATCTCGAAGGTCTTTTTTGTCAGTCTGTAACTACCTCGACAATGTCACATTAAGGCTGAAACCAAAGTTCTTAACCACAAAGGGCACGAAGTAACACGAAGGAAACCTTTGGTTTTAGCGTTTTGCTCTCCTTCGTGACCCTTTGTGGACTTTGTGGTAAAAGGTTTTGAAATATGGCATTGGCAAACTACTTTGCGCCTTTTTTGTTCGTCACATGATTGTCGTCGCCGATGATGATGTTCGAACCGGTGACATCGCCGTGAATGTGTATTTCGGTGGCTGCCGGGGGATTCGAGTTTTTACGCGGCGCGGCTCTTTCCTTTTTTGCGGTCTTCAAGTCTGGGGGCGGGTTGTCAATGGAAAGCGGCGCGGCTTTTACCCTTTCGGCGCGCAGGTTGAGGCTTTGAACCAGCCGCTTCATGCCGCTTTCAACGAACAGGTCCACGTACTGGTAATCGCGCAGGCTGTACGGCGGGTCCACGTCTTCGAAGCGGCCCGGGATGAGGAAAATCTCGCCGGGGGGAATCTCCAATGCCCGGTCGAGGGCGAGGCGCATTTCCTTTTGGACGTATCCCTCACGGCTGATGGAATGTTTCGAGAGGCAGAGCAGCACGAGGTCGGTATCCTCAAGCGCCCTGTGGATTTCCATTTTCCAATCCTGCCCGGGCAGGAGGTCTTCCACGTCCAGCCAGGGGTCTGCTCCCTGCTGTTTTAGGAAGGCGTGAAGTTTGCGGGCTTTTTCGCGGTCTGCAGATGCGTAGCTGATTAAGACCTTCAACGGGTGTTTGGATGCCATGCGTGGGATTATAAAACAAAAGGCGGCGCCTCACGACGCCGCCTTTTGCTGGTCTGCCTACCGAAGATTTCTTCCGCCGTTGACGGCTGCTTCATCGTACCCAAGCAGCACGGCGCGGACGGCGATACGGTTCGAATAGGTATCCGAGGTTTCGTTGTAATCCCGGCAGGTCAGGAGGGTGAGCCAGGGGTCTTCTTCGTGTTGAAGGACGCCAATGCTGAACGGCTTGACAATACGGTTGGTCCTGACTTCGTAGGTGTACGCCGTGCCGAAAGCGTGGACGATGATTTTGTCGCCCCAGCGAAGTTTGTCCAATTCGGCGAATGGGCCCTGCTGCCCGTTTGGCAGGGCAACGTGCCCGGTCAGAACGCTGTTGCCAGACCAGCTTGGGAAGGCGGTGCCTTCGAGCCAGCCGGCTTCATCCCACAACCAGGTCAGGTTCCATTCCTCCTCCGCGATTGGCACGCCGACGATGGGCATTTTCAAGCCAAGGCTCGGAATTTCGAGCCAGACATCGGTTTCGCGGTAAGCAAGGTCTACCGGCTGTTCGGGAATCACGGTCACTCTGTTCGGAGCAAAGCCGGTATCGGGCAGGGAGACGGGCAGTTCCGCCTCTTCCCCATCCGAGCCTGCCGCGCCGCTGGGAACGTTGATCGTTACCTGGGCGGAGTTGGCATACACATTGACGTCGTCAGCCGGGTCATACCAGCGTTCGGTCGATTCGACATTATAGACGCTTAGTTGAACAGGCAGTCCGCTCGGCTGCGGGTCGATGGGCAGGGAGGTCCATGCGACATTGGCTGAGTTCGTCGCGGGGGAGTTAACCAGCCGCGCGTTGAAGGTAATGGTTGCCGTGGCGTTTAATGGGAAGTGGTCCCATCGGAAGACCAGGTTCGATGTCGTCCCCGGACAATAGGGGGCGGGGGCGGCAGGCGGGTCGGTTGGGGCAAGACCCGAGTAGGCGATGGAACAGGGGATGTACTCCAATTCCGGCGGCAGGACATCGGTCACCACCACGTCGAAGGCGTCTGTCAGGCTGAGCGCGGTGTGGCTGATCGTCAATGTAAACTGGATCGGGGTGCCGATCGCCACGCCGCTGTTGGGAATGGCGGATTTATCGATGTCCATATCCGGTTCGACGACGGTGACGTTTGGCGCGCTGGAGGAAAGCGCCCCGCCAGACCAGGTGACCGCGGCATCGTTGTTCAACGTGGCACCCTGCTGGTTGTCGATAATATCGAGCACGATGGCTTCGTAGCGAATGACAAGGGTCGTATCCGCAGCCGGGGCGGGTATATTGCCAATATTAAACACCACCTGCCTGCCCGCATTTGCCGGGTCGAGCGGGTCGCCAAGCAGGGAAACCGTCGGCGGGCAGACGCTGGCTGTGATATCGGCGCCGTCCAAAATGACCGAGTCGCAGTCGACGAAGGCAAGGCCCCTATCCATGCTGTCTGTTACGACCACATTGGTCATGGGGGTTCCGGCGGCAAGGTCCAGTGTGATCTGGTAGGTGACGATCTCGCCAATTGCCACGTTTGCGCCTGTGGTAAAGGTTTCGTTCGTCCCGGCAATGGTCTTCAGGAAGCCGTTGGTCGGGGTGAACCCAAAGTCCATGGATGGATTGCTGGTCGTGCCGGTGCTGTTCGTCACTGTGGTACTCGCGCCTGTGACGCCTGGAACCAGTGAAACAGGGTTGCTCGAAACCTGCCCGGGCCCTACTCCAATTCCATTATCGTTATGGTTGACGTTATTGTTCGGCGTGGTCGTATCCGAATTCACATCGGCTGTGCTGGTATATCCCGAAGGCGGTGTAACACGGACGACGTAATCGCCTGCGGGCAGCCCGTTGAACAAATATTGCCCGTCGGCGAGTGTGGTCATTCCGTTAGGTCCATCGTCCACGGTGCCCAGTACGCCGTCGGGCCCAACCAGGATTTCCACCAAACCATCGCCTGAGAACAATTGCACCCGCGCGCCAGCCAGGGGCAGGTCGCCGTTCACAGTGTTATACACGCCGTCATTGTCGGCATCCACGAATATCTGGTTGCTGAGTTCGAGCCTGTAAAAGCCAAAATCCACCGTCCGATTGCTTTGATTGTCCGGTTCCTCGCCGACATCGGGGTTGGGCAGGGCGTCGGTTTCGCCTGGCGGTTCGGCGGCGCTCGGTCCCAGAGCGACAGCCTGCGCCGTCACAAAGGATAAGGTGCTTCCGGTAAAGGTGGAGGTCCCGTTATCGTCGCTGTCGGTTGCGGTCACATCCGGGTCGGGACCGAAGCCATCGGTGATCGTGCCGGTGTTTGAAATGTTTGTGCCGCTGCTCAGGTAGCCCTCGAGCGGTCCGCCTGCGCCAAACTGGCTGGGCGGAATGACAACCACATATTGACCGGCGGGCAGGTTGTCAAAGCGGTAATATCCGCCCGCAGACGTGTCATCGAAGCCAAGGAAATTGTCGCCAATATCGTACACGCCGGGAACCGTTCCGTCATCGCTATACAACTCGACCCGGACATTGTCCACGCCGACTTCGGAGCCGTTGATGGCGCCGTTATTGTCCGTATCGAACCAGACCCGGTTGCCAAGGCTGAATTCAAGGGTTGAATCTGGGATAAAGCCGAAGTCGAGCGAGGGGTTCCGGGTGGAACCGGTCGAATCGTCAAGCACATTACTCAATCCGGCGTCTCCCGGGATCATGGCAAACTGATTGCTCGAGACCTGTCCCGCTCCCGTACCGACGCCATTGTCCCCATTGTCAATATTATTGTTCGGCGTGGTCGTATCAGCGCTGTCAATGGTGCTTTCAAACCCGGGCGGCGGGGTGACGCGCACCACGTAATTCCCGGCGGGCATTCCGGTAAACAGGTATTGACCGCTCCCACCCGTGACAACGCTGTCGAGTTGGGTCAGTCCATCGCCGGTGAAGAGAGCCACGGTCGCGCCGTCCACGGCAAGGTCGCCGCCGCCGTATATGCCATTTGCATTGACATCCCAGAAGATCTGATCGCCCAATTCGAGCGTATAGAAACCGAAATCCACTGTGCGGTTGCTTTGATCGTTCGGCGCTTCGCCGGGTTCCGGGTTGGTCGCCGGGTCGTTGTCGTTGGTCGGCTCGCTCAAGCCGGGTCCGAGGGTCACAGCCAGCGATGAAACGTAGTTAATGCTGCTGCCGGTGAACGCCGTTATGCCGTTGTCGTCGCTGTCCACATCGCCTGTATCGGGGTCGATTGTGGTGGAATCGCTGATAGCGCCCGCGTCGGTGGCGGCGGTTCCGCTGCTCCAGTAGTTTTCCAATTCACCGCCGGAGCCGAACTGACTTGTCGGGATCACCACCACATAGTTGCCGGGGTTGAGATTGTCGAAGCGATAATATCCGTTCGTATCGGTGGTGTCGAAGCCGACAAGGCTGTCGCCCGCTCCATATACGCCGTCGCCATTATCCAGGTACAGTTCGACCCGCACGCTGTCTATGCCAACTTCGCTTCCATCGATCGCGCTGTTATTGTTGGTATCGAACCACACGCGGTTGCCGAGGCTGTAAAGCGGCACGAAGCCAAAATCTACAGACGGGTTGCTTGTGGTGGCGGTGGCAGTATCCACCGTGGTGCTGACGCCGGTGATGCCGGGCGTGAGAGTCACCACATTGCTCGAAACCTGCCCGGTTCCGGCGCCGACTCCGTTGTCGTTGTTGTCAATGTTATTGTTCGGGTTGGCGCTGTCGGCGGCGTTCCCGGCATCGGTGGTGCTGAAGCCCGAAGGAGGCGTAACCCGTACGATATAGTCTCCGGCGGGCAAGCCGCTGAATTGGTAAGTGCCACCCGCGCCGGTTGTCACGCCGCCTGAGGCGTCGTCTGACGTGCCCAAAATGCCGTCCGGACCGACGGGGATTTCGGTCGTACCGTTGCTTGAGTACAGTTGGACGATCGCGCCCGGCAGGGGTGTATCGCCGCCGTCGAAGATGCCGTTGTTATTGAGATCGTTGAATATCTGGTTGCCAAGTTCGAGGCGATAGAAGCCAAAGTCTACGGTGCGGTCGCTTTGATTGTTGACTGCTTCGCCTGCGCCGGGATTCGGGGATGGATCCGCATCGTCCGTGGGTTCAGTGGGTCCTGACCCCAGGGTGACTGCCTGCGCCGCGACATAGTCCAGCGTCAGACCGGTGAAGGAGGAGCCGCCATTATCGTCGTTATCGACCGAGCCGGGATTGTCCGGGTCGGGACTGAAACCGTCGCTGATGGTCGAGCCGGAAAGGGTCGAGCCGCTGCTCAAATATCCTTCCAGCGGATTCGCAGGCACGGTATCGCCCACCACATCGCGGAAGTTATCCGCCGGGATGACGACAATATAATCGTCCGCGCCCAGATCATCGAAGCGATAGTATCCAGTGGCGTCGGTGGTCTCATTGCCGATGGGAGCATCGCCTGCATCGAAGACCCCGGGCGTGGAGCCGTTATCGCGGTAGAGTTCGACGCGCACGCCGGAGATGCCTGATTCGCCGCCGTCTACAAATCCATTATTGTTCGTATCGTACCAGACGCGGTTTCCAAGGCTGTACGGGGTCAGGGTCAATATATCTTCGGCAGGCGCCTGGTTGGAGACGCTTTCATTGTTTGTGATCGATCCCGGCGGGATGGTATTGGTGTAAACGCCGGGGTTTGCGCCTGTGACTGGAACCGTAATGGTACACATGCTGAAACCGATTGGCATGAGTCCGCCGACAAGCTGGATCGTGGTATCTCCCGGCGCAATGGGGTTGCCGCCGCCATCCTCCAGGGTTCCGCCGCAGTTCGTTAAAGGCACAGGGGCGGAACCGCCCGCCACCTGCAACCCGGCGGGCAGATTGTCAACCAAGCCCATGTCCGTCAGGGCGACATTTGCCGTGCTGCGGATCGTAATGGTCAAAATCGAGTAACTTCCCAAACCGGAAGCCACAGGGTTCGGGGCAAAACTCTTGCTGAGACTCGCCCCGGCGAGATTGGTCAACGAAGCGGAGGTTGGCGTGCTGTTGGTCACGCCGTTGAACGTGGATACCGCGCCAGCCGGAATGGTGTTCGTCAGGTTCCCGTTCACCGTCATGGTGACACTGATGCTCATCGTACATTCTTCACCCGCGTCCAGCGTGCCGCCGCTAAAGGTGAAGGTTCCGGTTCCCGGCGTACCGGTGATGGTGGCGCCGGGTCCGCAGTCGCCCACCGCCGAAGGGGTGAACAATGGCGGATCAGCAATGATCATGCCCGCGGGCATATTGTCCACAAATGTGATGCCGGTCAGCACGGCGGCGGTGTTGGGATTACGTAATTCGATATTCAACGAAGACACCGCGCCGCCGTACACCAGTTGCGGGACAAAGCCTTTCACAATTTCAATGGTCAGGTTTTGAATAATCAACTGCGCCGTTGCATTTGCCTGGGCGTTCATGGTCGAGGATGTGCCCTGGATGGTCCCGATCACATTCGCTGTTGGAATGGTGTTTGTGCGCGTTCCAGTCGTCAACCCCTGAACATCGAGGGTGATGGTACAGATTCCGGGTACGATTCCAACCTGGGCGGGAATGGCGCCTGAATTCAAACGGACGGAAGTGTCGCCGCCTGCCAGCACGCCGCCGGAACCATCCGTCAATGTGCCTGCGCCGCAGGTGGTGCTCGCATTCGGGCTGGGAGCCACAACCACCTGCGCCGGGAGGTTATCCGTCACGGTCAAATTCACAAGCGGGGACGCGCCTGTATTTGTGAGGGTGATCGTCAATGTGGACAAGCCGCCCGGGTTCACAATTGGCGGATAAAACGCCTTTGCGGCGGTTAATGTGCTGACCGTTCGGACGGTCAGATTGGCATTAACCGGGTTGGGGATGGATCTCGTCTGGTTGTTGGTAATATCGCCAGGGTTGATGGTGTTGGTATTGACAACGCCCGCGGTGCTGCCGGTATTGCTGGTTACATATACGGTAATCACGCAGTTTGTGCCGCGATTCACCGTGCCGCCTGTCAGCGAAATGACGGTATCGCCAATTTGCGGGTTGAAGTTCGGAGACCCAACCGTGACGCCGCAGCCTGTAACGGTTGGCGCGGTGGAGTTACTGACGGTTAGATCGCCGGGGAGGTTGTCTGAGATGCTGAAATTCGTCAGGTCTGTATCTGGCGGGGCAGTGACCGTCAGGCGCAGGCGCGAGTTTCCGCCCACATTGATGCTGGCAGGCACAAAGGTTTTCGCCAGTGTGATGCCCGCCCCCGTGGTGTAGATCGTCAGGGTGGCATTTGCCGGTGTGACATTGGATGGTCCCTCATCAGTGGTCAAGCCGCCAATCGGAATGGAGTTTGGGTAACTTCCAGCGATTGTGCCGGTGATCGGGACGATGATGGTGCAGGTATTATTTGTCGGCGGCGAGGCGCTGGCAGGTATGGTCCCGCCAACCAATTCGATCACTGTATCCCCGGCGGCAAGCAGGCTGCCGGAGCCGTCTTCCAATGAACCGCTGCAATTATTGATCGGCGCCGGAGAAGCGGCAACAGACAAACCGGCGGGCAGGGTATCGGTAAAATTCACGTCGGTATAAGCCGAGCCGGTGGGGTTCCGCAGC
This sequence comes from Candidatus Villigracilis adiacens, assembly GCA_016703605.1. Classification (GTDB taxonomy): domain Bacteria; phylum Chloroflexota; class Anaerolineae; order Anaerolineales; family Villigracilaceae; genus Villigracilis; species Villigracilis adiacens. Next base: position 20,729 of record JADJBU010000026.1, read on the forward strand.
GTAATTGTCAGGGTGCTGGTCCCGCCCGATTGAACGCTTACCGGGGAAAACGCCTTGATGATGCTCACGGCATTAACCGTAATATCTGCGCTTGGGCTATTGCTGTTGGTGGGTCCCTGGTCTGTAACCAGGTCGCCGGGCAGGATGGTATTTGTGTACGTGCCCGCAGAGGCGCTAGCCGAGGCAGTGACGTTGAAGACCAGCGTACAACTGCTGGGTCCGGCAGGCAGCGAACCGCCGATGAGCGTAACAGAACTGGCAGTGGTGGTCACCGTTCCGCTGTTACACTGCGATGCCGCAGCGCCGGTTACAGTCAATCCTGCGGGAAGCGTATCGGTGAGATCGATTCCGGTTAAGGCCCCGGCTGTTGCCGGATTGGTGATCGTGATCGTGACGGCGCTGGTCTGACCGGCAACGATCGGGCTTGTTCCAAACGATTTCGCCACACTGACCGTGGTCACAGTCACATTTGCCGAAGCAGGAGCGGAATTCGTCCCGCCTTCCGCGGTAACAATATTATTGGCTGGGATCGTGTTGGTGTACGGGCCCGCCGCGGGAGCGTTTGCGTCGGTCGTGACGTCAACCGTAATCGTACAAGTGCCGGGGCTGGCAATCGAGCCGCCGGGAATCGTGCCGTTCGTCAGGGTCACTGTGCGGGTCGGCGCGCCAGACAGGGTGACAACCCCCGGGTCTAAAAATGCGTTACAAGTGGTCGTGGGCGTGCCGGTAAATCTCAGGTTGCTATTGGGGCTGGTCGGAAGCGTATCCGAAAGGACTGCATCGGTAAAATTGCTCGAAGAGGGGTTGCTGATCGTGATCGTCAACGTGCTGGTGGTGCCCGCCGCAAAGGTCGAGGGTGAAAACGCCTTCGAAACCTCAAGCCCCTCCACAACAAGATTCGCGCTGGCAGGCAGGTGATTGGAATTCCCCTGGTCGGTCGTCATTGCGCCGACGGGAATGGTATTGGTATAGGTTCCTTCCGCAGCATCCATCGGCGCGGTCACATCCACTGTAATGGTACAGGTGGTGGTCGGCAGAATCGAACCGCCAGTCATCCTGACCGAAGTATCGCCCGCTCCCAGGGCGCCGCCGCCGCCGTCTGTAAATGACGGCGAACCGCAGCCTGTTGTCGAGGTATTAACCGGGCTGGCAATCTCCAAACCGGCGGGCAGGTTATCTGTGATCGCCACGCCGGTATACGTGAAGTTGGCGGGGTTCTCAATGGTGATGGTTAATTGCGAAACGCCGCCCACAGCGATGGGCGAAGGCGAAAACGCCTTACTCAGGTTGAATGCCTGCACATTCAAAGGCGCCGAAGCGGGCGCGGCGTTGGTCACACCCTGCTGGGTCTGCACCGAGCCGGAGCCGGGAGGACCCGCCGGGATGGTGTTGGTGTAGGCGTCTTCAAGGACCGAAGTCACGTCCACTTCAATAACACAATTGGAATTAGCCGCAATTGTTCCGTTGTTCAGGGAGATGGCTGTATCGCCCGCCGCCAAGGCAGGTCCGCCCAGGGTGGAAGAAAGGGTCCCCGCGCCGCAGCCGGTAAGATTGGTTACAAGCGGAGCCGCCACCTCGACCCCGGCTGGAAGCGTATCGGTAAAGGTGGTACTGGTCAAAGAGGCGTTCAGGTCGTTGTTGCGGATGGTAATGGTAAGCGTGCTGACCTGCCCGACAAAAATCGTATTCGGCGCAAACCCCTTGCTCACCGAGGGCGGTTGAACCGCCACGACATTCAAGGTCGCGCTGGCAGGGCTTGTATTTGTAATCGCAACCGGAGTCGGCGGGATGTTCGTATCGTCCGGGTCAACAGTGAAAGCCGCCAAGGCAGAGGCAGGGATGGTGTTGATCAGGTTGCCCGGCGTGGTGGAGGTAACGCTGACTTCAACGTAACAACTTCCGGGGTTCAGTCCCACCTGCCCCGGGACCGTTCCATTCGCCAGCCGAATGGAAGTATCGCCAGGATCAACCGAGCCGCCCGAGCCGTCTGTAATCGTACCGGTACAAGTCTGCACAACGTTCGGCGGGTTGGCAATCGAAAGCCCGGGTTGAACGCCGATTAAATCATCCAGCCAACCGGCGGACGTCAGGTCATTCGAGTTGGGGTTATAGATGGTCACCCGCAGGCGGGAGGTGCCGCCCGAAGCAATGGATATCAGATTAAAACTCATATTGATCTCCGCCGGGTATGTCAACGCCCGCACTGTGGTAACCGGACCCAAAAAGAGCGAACCGGTCAACACAAGGACCAGCATCAGCAGCTTAAACGATTTTAACATGGCGACCATCCTCGACATAAAAATAAATTCCACGTTGCAACGACGAAACAGTATTCGCAGCAAATCATGAATGGATTGAAGAGCGTCTGGGGTGAGGCTGGAATGAAAAGGAAAAACCGGCGGGGATAATGGTCTTGCCTTTCGCGCTCCACAGCCTGTCACACCGTCAAACCGGCAGATACCGCCGATTTGGGCTGCGGGTCAATGCATTCGAAATTAAAAAAATATAAATTTATCCAATTTTATAGCCAATCAGTACCGGGGTCAACACGCAATACTAACAAAAGGGAAAAGAAAAGGTCAAATATATGTATATACATATATTTTTTTATGCAATACCTACATCTCCAGCCCTGTCTGGGTGATAAAATTACCGCGCATGTCCATCATCCCCTCCATGCTGCCAGACTTCCGAGTCCGGCAGCGCGACTATCTTCTTGAAATTTCGCGCGCCCTCACCCAGGAACTCGACCTGGAAAAATTGCTGGCGCGTATTTTGCGAATCTCCATTGAAATGCTCGCAGGGCAGGCGGGACTGATCGCCCTGAAACTGCCCGACGGCTGGAAGGTGGCGGCGGCTCACGGCATCGCCCCGGCTTTTCTCTCCTACCTGACCCCACTCCTCGCCGAAGAAAAAGTCCGCGAACTGGATGTGCGCGAACTTAATCGGATGTTAAAGGAAATGACCTACACCGCCAGCCGCGGAATCCTCAACGGAACCGGGCTTCCGCTTGCCGCCCACAACCAGGTCATCGGCGTCATCTTCATCTTCCGCAATTACCCCGACCTGTTCACCCCCAACGACCGCGTGCTCCTGCAATCCTTTGCCGACCAGGCGGCGATTGCCGTTTTCAACGCGCAGTTATACGGACAGGTGACCTACGAAAAAAAACGACTCGACGCGCTTCTCGACTCCGCCGCGGACGGAATCCTGATCCTCGACTCGGGGATGACCATCGAACGCTGCAACTCCGCCTTCGGAAGACTCTTCGGAACCGCGCCAGACGAGATCGCCGGAAAGCCCCACGACGCGATCATTCGCTGGAAGAAGGAACCGCATGGAAAAACCCTCGAAGAATCCATCCAAAACGGATGGCCCCTGTCGCCCAATGCCACACTCTATGTGGAAGGCGACCTGGAACGCCCGCTGCCGCCGCCCCTGCCGGTGGGAATCACCTACGCGCCCCTGCTTTCAGATGAAGGCAAATTACGCAATGTGCTGGTTGCCATCCGCGATATTACCCACTTCCGCACGGCAGACGAGATCAAAGCCACCTTCATTTCCATCGTCAGCCATGAATTGCGGACGCCGGTTGCGCTCATCAAGGGCTACGCCTCCACACTAAGGCGCGCCGACGCCAAATGGGACAAGCGCACCATCAACGACTCGCTGGGTGTGATCGAAGAGGAAGCCGACCGCCTTTCGAAGATGATCGATGACCTGCTCGACGCGTCGCGCCTTCAGGCGGGGGGCTTGAGCTTGAACCATGCCGATGTCGCGCTCCCCAGCCTTGCGTCCCGTGTGAGCGAGAGATTTTCATCCCAATCCCCAAAACACCGCATCGTCACGGATTTCCCCGAAAAATTCCCCGTCATTCTCGGCGACGAAAACCGGCTGGAGCAGGTCCTTTCCAACCTGGTCTCGAACGCGTTGAAATATGCGCCCGAAGGTGAGATCAAAATTTCAGGGTCGGTTGTGCCGGAACAGGTCATCATTTGCGTCAGCGACGAAGGACCCGGGATCGACGCAAAAGACCTGCCGCACATCTTCGACCGTTTTTACCGCTCGAACAACGCCGTTAAACAGACCAAGGGGGCGGGGCTGGGTCTCTATCTGGCGCGCGCCATCGTGGAAGCGCACAACGGGCGCATCTGGGCGGAGGGACGCGACGGCTCAAAGGATAGGTCAAAACCGGAAGCCGGGGCGCGAATCTGTTTCTCGCTCCCGCGCTAAGCCTGGAGGATGCCCAAAGGATGGACTAAAGAACCGTCCCGAAAGTTCCTGCGAAGAAATCCTGGTTACTCACCTTACGCAGTTCTCCCTTCAGATTGTCACCCTGAGTGGAGCGAAGGGTCTCTGGGACAGTCGTAGAGCTGCTTCGCTTCGCTCCAAAGAAACAAGGGGTTTTCAAACCCATTTGCCGCAGATACTTCGACATGCTCAGCACAGGTTTCGCAGATTGACGCGGATTTTTAAAAACAATTCGCGAAAATTCGCGTAATCCGCGGCTGAATCTCTTGTTTCCTTCTCTTGGAACGGCGTTCCTTCCCGCCGTGGACTTACTCAGCATGACATCGCGCGTATGGTGAGCTGGTTACTTCGGGACGATTGAAACGCACCCTTTTTATTCCCTTCCTCAGTAGGTAGCAGGATGCGGGAGGGAGGGTAAAATACCTGTACTCGTACTTCACCAGGGAAACCCCTGTAAAAACCAACCACCCCAAAAAAGAGGAAATCATGGCAAAAATCCCCGCGCGTAAAGAGGTCGGCAAGAAATACACATGGAACGCCGAGAGCGTTTACAAATCCGCGAAGGAATGGGAAGCGGCTCTCAAGGCGGTCATTGACGACATTCCCAATGTAAAAAAATACGAAGGGAAACTCGGAGAAAGCCCCGAGACCCTGCTGGCTGGCATCAAAGCCATCGAAGGCATCTCGCTCCGGGCGCAGACCGTGTTCATGTATGCGCAATTTGCCTATGCCGTGGATACCACCAACCAGGAATCCGCGGCGATGGTCGGCAAAGCCCAGGGCATGTCTGGGCAGGCATTCGCGGCGATCTCCTTTCTCAACCCCGAACTGCTTTACATCGGCTGGGAAAAACTCGACGCGTGGATGAAAGGCAGCCCCGAACTCGAAACCTACCGGCATTCGTTCGAAGACCTGTTCCGCCAGCAGGCGCACGTCCGTTCGGCGGAGGTGGAGGAAATCCTGGGCATGGCGATCGATCCGTTCAGCGGTCCTTCTTCGAGCACGAGCATGTTGGTGAACGCCGACTTCAAATTCGACCCCGCGAAAGACAGCAAGGGCAGGAAGATCCCCGTCACACAAAGCAACTTCTATTCGACCCTGCTCGAACACCCGGACCGCAAGGTACGCCAGAGCGCGTTCGAGAGTTATCACGACAAGCATATCGAATTCAAGAATACGCTTGCTACGAATCTTTCGACATCCATCTCCGCCAATGTGTTCAATATGCGCGCCCGCAGGTTCGACACGACCCTCTCGGCTTCGCTCTTCAACAATAATGTGCCTGAAGAGGTGTTCCACAACCTGATCGACACCTTTAAAAAGTACCTGCCCGTCTGGCATCGGTTCTTCGACATCAAACGCAAGGCGCTGAAACTCAAGGATATTCAGTATTTCGATATGTGGGCGCCCATTGCCCGGAAAAAGGTCCCGGTTTCGTATGAAAAGGCCGTGGATTACATCTGCGACAGCCTCGCGCCTCTCGGAAGTGAATACGTGGATACGGTGCGCCAGGGATGCCTCAAAGACCGCTGGGTCGATTCGGCTCCCAATGCGGGCAAGATGAACGGCGCCTTCTCCTACGGGTCGCCCGAAACCCATCCTTTCATCATGATGTCTTACACCGACGATGTTGGCAGCATGAGCACGCTGGCGCACGAACTGGGTCACTCGATGCATTCGTATCTGACATGGAAAAACCAGCCCTACGCCTATTCCGCCTATTCGCTCTTCGTGGCGGAGGTTGCCTCGAACTTCAACCAGGCAATGATGCGCGCGCGCCTGCTCGAAACCATCAAGGACAGGAATTTCCTGATCACCCTCATCGAAGAAGCCGTGAGCGGGAATTTCTTCCGCTACTTCTTCCAGATGCCCACCCTGGCGCGTTTTGAACTGGAGACCCACCAGCGCGCCGAACGCGGCGAAGCCCTCACCGCCGATTCGATGCAGGACCTGATGGCAGACCTGTTCAGCGAAGCCTTCGGACCAAAGGTGAAAATTGACCGTCCGCGCGTGGGGATGGTCTGGTCCACCTTCTCGCATCTTTTCGCGGACTATTATGTCTATCAATACGCCACGGGCATTTCCGGCGCCCATGCCCTGTCTGCCAGGATACTGCGCGGCGAGCCGAACGCGGTTGAAAATTATCTCGGTTTCCTCAAATCCGGTTCATCGGTCTACCCGTTGGATGTTCTGAAAAAAGCCGGGGTTGATCTGACCACGCCCAAGGCGGTGGAGGAGACCTTTGCTGTAATGGAAGGGTACATCGACAGGCTGGAAGAATTGATCGGTTAGCCGACTGGTCGGTTGGCAGGTTTGGTCTTACGCATCACAGGTTACGTATTTCGTAACCCGTGATGCGTAATCGTGTAAAATGGGGTTCGTCGTTCAGGACAAATCTAAAAACGTAAATCTAAAATCGGAAACCGTAATGGCTCAAACACAAATCGCATGTCCACGCTGTAAACAAATGATCCCCGCCAATGTCGAGCAGCTGTTCGATGTCACTGCCGACCCGCAGGCAAAACAACGCCTGCTGGGCGGACAATCCAACCATGCCCGCTGCCCCTACTGCGGATACCAGGGTCGGCTTGCCACCCCGGTGGTCTATCATGACAACGAGAAGGAACTGCTGTTGACCTTCTTCCCGCCGGAACTGGGGCTGCCCGTCAACGAACAGGAACGCATGATCGGCCCGCTCATCAAACAGGTGATGGACCGCCTCCCCGCAGAGAGGCGCAAGGGCTACCTGCTCAAGCCGCAAGCCAACCTGACCTATGAATCCATGATCGAGACCATCCTCGGCAAAGACGGCGTGACCCCGGAGATGATCAAAAGCCAGCAGGACCGCGCGCAGTTCATCGAGAGGTTGATGCAGGTCACCTCGAAGGATGTCCGCAGCGAGTTGATCAAACAAAATACGGCAATCATAGACGAGCAGTTCTTTGCCCTGTTCAGCCGGATCGCCCAGAGCGCGATGAACAGCGGGCAGGAACAAATGGCGCGGGTTCTGATCGACATCCAGACCCAGTTGCTCGAAGAAACCGACTACGGGCGCGAATTGAAAGAATCGGTCGCAGAGTTGGAAGCGGCTCAACACGAGTTGCAGGATGCGGGTCAGGGATTGACCCGCGAGAAATTGCTGGACTTCGTCCTCGCCTCGAAAACTGACGGTCGACTCCGCGCCTACGTCTCCCTGGCGCGTCCCGGCATGGATTATGTCTTCTTCCAAACCTTGAGCGAGCGGATCGAAGCCTCATCCGGCGACGAAAAGGCCCGGCTCGAGAGAATCCGCGAGAAGTTGCTGGGCTACGTGGCAGACATGGACAAGCAACTCGAAGCGCGTTACAAGCAGGCGCAGGAATTCGTCGAAGCGTTGTTAAACGAAGCCGATATCGAGCAGGCTGTCACCGCCAACCTGGACAAGTTTACGCAGGACGCGGTCGAAATTGCGCAGCAGATGTTGAGGGCGGCGGCGGAGAAGAACGAATACGAGCGCATGGGCAAATTACAAAAGATGATCCAGGTACTGCAAGCCGCCAGCGCCCCGCCGGAGATCGGCATCATCGAGCAATTGATCCAGCTGCCGGATTCCGCATCCGTGGAAAAGGCGTTGAACGAAAACCCCGACCTTCTGACGCAGGGCTTGCTCGATACTCTGACCGGGCTTGCCACCCAAATGGAATCACAGCCAGACAACCCCGAAGCCCAAGCCATGGGCGAAAAATTGAGCGGGATTTATAAAATCGCCCTCAAGGCTTCGATGAAAAAGAACCTGGGCTAGCGCATGAAAGCCGGGTCGAATTTAGAAAATTCGACCCGGCTTTTTTTATTCGTTCAGCGCGTATCCGCTGTTATAAAGGCACGGTAAAGAAAAACGAACTACCCTGCCCGGCTTCGCTCTCGAACCAGGTCTCGCCGTCGTGCAGGCTGACAATATGCTCAGTGATCTTCAAGCCGAGACCAAACCCCAGGCGCGGATCGTTCTTATCTTCGAGGATGGTCTCAAACGGCTCGAAGACCTTATCCTGATCCTCTTCGGCAATGCCAATGCCCGTATCGCGGACTTCAAATAGCAGGCGGTCGGCTTCCTTTTCCACGCGCACCGTGACGATACCTTTATCGGTGAATTTTACGGCGTTGTGAATGTAATTGAGCAAGGCTTGCGAAAGACGGGTTGGGTCGCCTTCGATGGACGGTAACATTTCAGGGATATCCTCTTCGATCTCGATGCCGCCCCTGTGCTCGGCAAGTTGATCTGCCATCATCAGGACGCCTTCCATGAGAGCATGGACGTCCACATCCTGCAAATCCAACTCCATGCGGTTGGTAACGGTTTCGGCATAATCCACAAAATCGTTTACCTGAATCACCAGCGGCATGATTGCAGCATTAAGATGCGCCAGCGGGGAATCGGGGATCTGCACAATATCCTCCAGCTCCTCCAGGCGATAGACATCGTTGAATTTTTTCTGCACATCCGAAAGTCCGCCGCGCAGGTGGCTGGACATTTTGTAAAGAAATTCGTTTTGGTGATCTGTCATGTTCAATCCTGAAATCCTGTTTTATACAACTCGTAGTAACGTCCCTGACTGGCAAGTAACCCGTTGTGTTTGCCCTGCTCAATAATTTTACCGCCATCAATGACCACAATTTTATCCGCATTTGTGATGGTGGACAAACGGTGCGCAATGACAAAAGATGTGCGTCCCTTCAAGAGAGTCGCCAAAGCCGATTGGATGATATGCTCGGTCTGCGTATCCACCGAGGAAGTCGCTTCGTCGAGGATCAGAATACGCGGATTCGCCAGCAGCGCGCGCGCAAACGAGATCAACTGCCGCTGCCCCACACTCAGGGTCAAGCCGCCTTCCTCCACAGACGTTTCATAACCGTTCTTCAGTCCGCGAATAAAATCATGCGCGCCTACAGCTTTGGCGGCGGCGGTCACTTCATCCTCGGTCGCGTCCAACCGCCCGAACAAAATATTTTCCTTCACCGTGCCGCTAAACAAAAACGGGTCTTGCAGCACCATGCCCATCTGAGCGCGAAGCGATTGCTGAGTCGCTGTCCGCAAGTCCACACCGTCGATGAACACCCCGCCCGAGGTCGGGTCGTGGAAGCGCGCCAGCAATTTGACGATGGTCGTCTTGCCAGCCCCGGTCTCACCCACCAGCGCAACCGTCTCACCGGGCTTTACATCCAATTGGATCGAATCGAGGACGAGGGCCGGGTCATCGGAATAGTGAAAGGAGACGTTGTCGAATCGCACCGCGCCGGTAATGGGTTGCATTTCAGCGGCATTCGCTTCGTCCCGAACTTCGACCGGCGTATTGAGCAATTCCAAAATGCGCTCCCCGCCCGCCATCGTGGATTGAAGCGTATCGAAGCGGCGGCTCAAATCGCGGATGGGCTCGAAGAAACGGTCAATGTAAAGCACAAAAGCGATCAGCACGCCTGCGGTAATTGATTCGCCCAGCACCGCCGTCCCGCCGACATAAACAACCAGCGCCGTTGCCACCGCCCCAAGCAGATCAATGACCGGCGTGAAGAGCGACGCCACCCACACCGCGTCGAGATTGGTCTCCAAATAATAGCGGTTGACATATCCGCTGAACGAATCGTAATTATGTCCCTGGCGCGAAAACGCCTGCACCACGCGCACCCCGTTGACATTCTCCGCCAGCACCGAGTTGCCCCACGAAACCGCCGCGCGCACCTTGCGGTAATTCTGCCGCGCCACTTTGCGGAAGGCGACCGTTGCCAACACCATGATCGGCAATACAAGAAATGTCAGCATGGACAGTTGAAAATTCAACGCGATCATGGCGGCCAGCGTGCCAATGATGCCCAACAGATTGCGCACAATCGCCAGCACCGCCCAGGTGATGAATTCGCGCAGCGTCCCCACATCGTTGATGACGCGGGTAATGACGCGCCCCACGCTGTAACGGTTATAGAAACTAAGCGACAGTTTCTGCAAATGTGCGAACATGACTGTGCGCACGTCATACAAAACATGTTGACCCACACGAGCCATAATGCGCACGCGCCAGTAATTGAAACCCAGTTGGATAATCGAAACAACAAGATAGGTTAAAGCAATATTGCGGAGCGCAACCGGGTCTTTGGCGGCAATGCCGTCGTCGATGGCGAGTTTTACGAAATACGGTCCAGAGACCGCCGCCGCCGTGACGATCACCATCAACGCCAGCGCAAAGATCATGCGCCCGGCATACGGCTTGAGGAACTGCATCAGTCCCTGCGCAACCCTGGGGTCGTAACCCTTGTCCAGCTGCTCTTCAGACTTGGTGATGAATTCAGGAGGAATGATCTTGGTCATGGTTTATTTTTTCTTCGCCCTTCGACTGCGGGACGGAAGCGCATCGTCCCTCCGCTCAGGGCGGCTATCAATACTTACCCAGCATTGGAACGCGGAGCATAGATGGTATTTTCATGAGACGGCTTACTGCCAACAACGGGTTGAATATCTGCCAGGGCATCTTCGCGCTGCACCAGTTGCAGGTCGTGAATTTCCTTATACAAGCCGCCTGCCTTCAGTAATTCAGTATGCGTCCCCTTCTCTACGATACGTCCCTTATCCATCACAAGGATCAGGTCGGCGCGGCGCACGGTGCTGAGGCGATGCGCAATGACAAAGGTCGTGCGTCCTTCCATCAACACATCCAGCGCGGCTTGGATCAATTTCTCAGTCTGCGTGTCCACGCTCGAAAGCGAATCGTCCAAAATCAAAATGCGCGGATTCATCAACAACGCGCGCGCAATTGCCACCCGTTGACGCTGCCCGCCGGAGAGCGTCACACCGCGTTCACCCACAATTGTGTCGTAGCCTTTTGTAAAGCCTTCAATAAACTCATGCGCCTGCGCGGCTTTTGCGGCAGCGATGATTTCATCCTCAGCCGCATCGGGTCTGCCGTAGGCAATGTTGGCGCGGACGGTATCGGAAAACAAAAGCGACGTCTGCAATACAATGCCGATCTGCCTGCGCAGCGAGGTCAACTCCACATCGCGCACATCGCGCCCATCCACCAGAACCGCGCCTTCGGTCACATCGTAAAAACGCGGGATCAAATTCACCAGCGACGTCTTCCCTGAGCCGGTCGGTCCGATCAGCGCCACGATCTTGTTTTTCCCCACCTTCACATCGATACCGCTCAGCGATTGATTATTTTCATCCTGATATTTCAAGGTGACGTTCCGAAACTCCACCTCGCCTTTCAAAGCGGATAAAGTCACCGCCTCTTTTTTGGACTTTATGTCTGGTTCTGTATCCAAAACTTCGAATACGCGTTGAGCGCCTGCCGCGGCTTCGCCGCCCGCGTTCACCAGACCCGTCAACGCCTGAGCGGGTTCCGCCATCATCAACAGATAGGCATTGAACGCCACCACCGCGCCGACGGTCAACTCGCCTGCGATCACCATCTGCCCGCCAAAGTACAGGATCAGGATCGTGCCGATGGTGATGAGCCAGTTGGTGGTTGGCATGATCTTCGCCCACTCGTCAATGACATGCAACCACCTGCGGAACACGTCCATGTTGGCAGACTCAAAGCGTTGGATTTCGTAATTCTCACGCGCAAAGGCGCGCACCACCTGCACGCCGGTCACATTCTCCTGCAGGCGGTTGGACACTTCGCCCACTGCCTGGTCAACCGCGAAGAACAATTTTCCAATCTTGGTGCCGAACCAGCCGGTCATCAAAACCAGCGGGACCATGGGCAGCAGGGAAATGACCGCCAACTCGCTATTGCTGGAAAGCATCACGCCCAGGATGCCCAGGGTGAGCAAAACAAAGCGCGCCAGTTCAGGGATGGACGAGCCTGCAAATTTTTCGATCGAGCGCACATCCTCGATACAGCGCGAGATCAACTGACCCGACTGGGCATGGTCGTGATAGGTGAACGGCAGGTATTGAATATGATCGTACATGCGGTTGCGCAGGTCGTAGCCCACATGCGCCGCCACCCACTCCGAGGCATAACGGTTGCCCAAGCCCAGCAGCGCCGAGACAAGCCCAAGTCCGAACAAAAGAAGCGCAGAGCGGACGAGGTAGGCAGAGTTGCCGCGCAGGAGTCCGTCATCGATCACCGTCTGGATCACCCGGGGGACGATCAAATTCAACCCGGTGATGAGCAGCAACATCAGCAGGCTTGCAAAGACCTGCCTCGCGTAAGGACGCAGAAAATCGGCAGCACGTATTAGGTTTTTCATGATTGGGAATTTAAGGATACCACAAAGAAAAAGCGGATGTTGATGTTCAACATCCGCTTTCAATCAGGCAGGGGCGCGGCTGGCTTTGGTTTCATCAGCCATCGTTGCAGCGCCCGCGCAAGCAGGGTTAACGTCAATACGATGAGCCAGTCCATCACAAAAATACTGCGGGGGAAGTTCTCGAACCATCCGGTGAAATACCCCCAGTACGCCGAGGCAGCCATTGCAAAAGAGCCAAGCGTAACCGAAACGACCGCGGAGACCGCCCACCGATACCCGCCGCCGTGCAAAATGGACGGACGGTATGCGCCAAGGATCATGGCAAATAACGGGCGGGTGAAAAACGCAACCCAAAACACAAGCCTTTCCATCTCGCGGTAGAGGAGGCGATATTCCCTCTCTTCAAAGCGCAATTGAAAGATAAAGAACGTCGCCGGTATAAAGACGGCAAGGTCGATCATCAGGGCGCGCAATTGAATGGTCTTCAGGTAATCCTTCATCCATTTTCGAACCGGGGTATCGACATAAAAATGGACAATGAAAGAGACCGCCAGGATCAAAGGTAAAAATGTGTATTCCAGGACCGGCTCGACGCTGGAAACCCCGAACGAGACCAGCGCCTTCCCGTAAAGCCAGAGGACCGGAATATGCAGAATGTAAATGGCGTATGAAAGTTCGCCAATGTTCACAAGTATGGGATGCGCGAGAAAACGCGAAACCGCCGTGTCGTCCAGCGACAAGGCGAGGATAAAAAATACCATGAGCGGGGCGAGTAAACCGGTAATGGGTTGAATAAAATGCGGCAGAAAGGGAAGAAAATCGGTGCTGACAACGGTATAGATTGCCAGCAGCAAAAAACTCGCCGCAAGTGCGGCAAATCGCTTCCGGGAGGATAGCCCCTCGTTTTTACCGATCTGCAAATACCAAATCCCGCCCACCACGCCCATGATGAAGGAACCAATGTACATGGGCGGGAAGTAAAGCACAAGTTCCCGGTTGACGTCGAGGTAAACGACCCACATCGCATGATAGACAAGCATGTTAACCGCCCAGACAATGACCGAGAACCAGATCAGCCGGCGGAGTGATTGTTTGTACGCCCAAAGGATGAGGAACGGAAAGAAAAAATAAAAAAATATTTCAACCGTCATCGACCATGCGACAAAGTTAAAGGACTGGGCATAGGCGGGTATCCAGGACTGGAGGATGAAGATGTTGGCAAGTATCTTTTGCGGTTTTACTGTGATGAATGCATCGTAATAGTAGACGCAGGTCAACAAAAAAGCCAGGATGTAAAGGGGGTACAGGCGAATAAAGCGCGTCCGCCAAAAGGCGGCGAAGTCAAATTTTTGACCCGGGCGGTAGTACACCAGCGTCATGACATAGCCGGACATAATGAACAGGTAGGATACGCCGCTGGAGCCGGATTGAATCAACGCCCGCAGGGGGAAAAATAACAACGGTTCCAGGTACGGACCCGTCGTATTATGCGCAAACAAAACCAGGATGATGATGATAAATCGTGTAAATGTCAGTTGTTCAAGCCGCTTCATTCGTCCTCAAAGTCCGCCTATTCTACAACAAAAAGCGGGTTGACGTTACCCGTCAACCCGCTTGCGCGCAAGCAAAGGTTGTCAGTTTGGACTGCAAAAACCCGCCCTGAGCCTGTTGAAGGGTCTCCTGATTTTGCTCGAAAGTCGGGAGATGCCGCCACGGCGCCACTCTGCGCCGCTTTCGACTCCGTGCCTGAAATGTTTTGCTTGCACACACCCGCTTGGAGCGCGCTAAAAGATCGTTAATTGGACTGCAAAATCCCCTGATTTTGCAGTCCACGCCGACAACCTTCAAGGTTGATCAAAGCGCCCGATCATCAGGGTGTGTTAAACATCCACAGCCAGGCAGGTCAGGGTTTGCTCCACGCCGGGGATCGGCTGAATCTCGAGCGCGGTGACCCTGCCCAGCGCCGCCACATCCTCGGTTTCTGCGACCGCCACCGCGTCATACGGACCGAAGGTCATATGCGCCTCCTTGATGTTCTTGATACGGCGCAGCTGCTCGACGACATCTTTCACATCCCCGGCGCGGACTTTTATCAGGACATAGGCTTTCATTGTGTGTCTCCTTTTTACAATTCTTTTTTCGAGCGCAGAAAAACCACCCAATAGATGGAGGCAACCAGGACGACGCCTCCGATGATGTTCCCAATCGTAACAGGAATCAGGTTATCGACAAGGAATGCCTTCCAGGTCAGGGCTTCCAGCCCGGGAACTTTTTCAGCCACCTTTTCGACGAAAGCCGGATCGAACATATCGACAAACAGGGCGTAGGGGATGAAGTACATGTTCGCAATGCTGTGTTCGAACCCGGCGGCCACAAAGGCGGTGATCGGGAAAATAATGGACGCGATCTTATCCAGCGTGGTCCGGGCGCTGAAGGACAGCCAGACCGCAAGACAGACCAGCCCATTGCACAGAATTCCCAGGGCAATGGCTTGCACAAAATCCAGTTGACATTTGGCGACGGCGATCTTCAACGCGGCAATTCCGACCGAATCGGCGCCGAAGGTATATTGCCGGGTGAAGAACATCAGGACAGCAGTGCCGATGGCGCCGATGAAATTGCCCGTGTAGACGATTGCCCAATTGCGCAAAAGCGCCGGGGTGCTCACTTTGCGGCTCGCCCACGCCATAACGATCAGGTTATTGCCGGTGAAGAGTTCCGCGCCGCCCACGATGACCAGGATCAAGCCAAGGCAGAAGACCAGTCCGCTCAGAAGGCGCGTCACCCCGTAGGGCAAACCCGTCGAAAAGGCTGCGCTGCCGTCTGCCGCCGTGACAGACATGCCGCCTGCCGAAACAGTGGTGGCAAAGACCGCACCAAGCGAAATGAATGCGCCAGCCAGGATGGCAAGCATTAACATGGTAAAGGCTGGCATCTCGGCTTTGCGAACGCCAAGATACTCCGCCTTGGTCGCCATTTCAGCCGGGAGCAATGAATCGATTCGAATCTCGGACATAAAAAATTTCCTCTCGTTTATTTGTGATTTTATTCACAATGCAAGTATATCAGACCGTTCAAAAACTTTTGTAACAAAATCCAAGTGATATTAATCCGCCTTCGGCTTGCCGACCCGCTTCCGTGTTGAAAGAAACGAAGCCAGCCCCGCCGCAAGCAAAGCCGACAGGATGATGCCGCCAGCCACCGCCCGCCCGCTTTCGATGGATGTCGGCGGGGTTGGGAGCGGCGTTGGCGTATTGGTGTTCGTCGGCGTTACGGGCTGGGCAATCGTCGAAGTGGGAATCCCCAATGTGACTGTAACCGGAACCTCCGTCGGCGTGGGGGTCGCCGTCGAGGCGCGGCGGATGAGCAATTTTTGACCTTCAAAGATTTCATCGCCTGCCAGGCTGTTCAATAATTTCAACTCTGCAATGGTTGTGTCGTACGCAATGGCAATGCTCCAAAGCGCCTCGTTCTTTTGGACGATGTGATAAATCTCTCCGTTTGCAAGCGGGGTGTTCGGGACCACCGTCCCCGGCGTAACCGTCCGCGGTGCGGAGGTCGGCGAACCGGAACCGGTCGCTGGCGCAACGTCTGAACCGGCAACGAGGACGAAATAGGTCAACCCGTTTGCGGCTGAAATGCCTGCGCCCACATCCTCGAATTCGGGCGAGAGCAAGACCTGCGAGTCCGCGCTGTTTGCCTGCCAGAAGGCAAGCGCGTCTTCATTGGTCACCGCCGAACCGGAATGGATCAACTCGGCAAATGAGCCGCCGAGAGAAAGATCGCCGCCGACCGGATAGCCTGCCGAAACCGCCCTTTGGTATGGGCGGCTCCCATCGCTGCCGAAATGAGTCAGAACCCCGGTGCTTGCGATGTAGTCGGCGTGGTTTTGCGCAACCGACATTAGAACCGAAGTTTGAAGATAGGGAGTCAACCCGTTTGCAACGCGCAGGGCGTTGAGGTCGCCGATCAGTTCGGCGGCTGCGGCATTTGGCGAGAAAAGCCCCGGGCGGGAAACAGCCCGATCGGACGGAAGCAGGATAAGGGTCAGGAAAAGAAGCGCGGTAAAGGTTTGGAATGAGAATCGTCGCATCCAAAAATTATACCCAGCAAGGCTTCTCAAAATCCATGACCTGGGGGTAAAATTATATATAATGTATAATCTCTAGGAGACGCACTCCATGCCAGGCTTTACACCCGGAAGACGCTATCAACCGCCGTTCATGCCGTTTAAACGACAGCCGTTCAGAAAACGCGCGCTGGCAAAGATCGAGGCTGCCATCAAAGGTCCGTTGTTTGGCTGCCGCATGTGCGGAAACTGCCTGTTGCAGGAGACCGCCTTCATCTGCCCGATGGAATGCCCCAAGGGGCTGCGCAACGGTCCGTGCGGCGGCTCGACGCCGGAACGCTGTTATGTGGACGCTTCGCGCCCCTGCATCTGGTACAAGATCTATGAGCGTTCGTTCAAACTGGGGCGCGAAGCGTTATTGCTCGAAGTTTTACCGCCGATGGATTGGAACAAAGCCGGGACGGATTCCTGGGGCGATGTGTTCGAGCAGGCGGGCAAAGTGGGGATTAAGAACGTCGCCTCGGGTCTGACTTCGGGCGGGGCTGATTCAGTTTCTCAGACCTTGGATTCCATCTTTAGACCCGTCCGCCAGCCCGGTTGGTGGCAGGGTGATTCTGAATATCACGCGCCAAAGTACGAGGGGGCGGCATCTGAACTGGAGCAGCGCCTGAAAGCCGGTGAGTTCGTCGTCGCGGCGGAAGTCACCCCTCCCCTTTCGGTGAACACCGGCAAACTCAAAGAAAACATCGAAATGCTCAAGCCGTATGTGACGGCGCTCAACTTTACAGACAGCGCCTCGGCAATTCCGCGCATGTCTTCGCTGGCGTGCAGCAAAACCGCGCTCGACCTCGACGCCGAACCGGTGATGCAGATCACCGGGCGGGATAATACGCGCGTCAGCCTGCAATCGAACGTGATAGGCGCTTCGGCGTTGGGCGTGCGCAACGTCCTCTGCCTGACGGGCGACAGCATGGCGCTGGGACCGGGTCCGCAGGGGCGGCTGGATATCGTAGACCTCGACGGGATACAAATGCTGTGGGTTCTGCGCCGGATGCGCGACGAGGGAAAATACCTGGATGGGCGCGAGATCAAATTTCCGCCGAGGTATTTCCTTGGGGCGGCGGCTTCACCGTTCGCGTCGAATATGAAGTTTCAGGCGCTGCGCGAGCAGAAGAAGGTGAACGCGGGGGCGCAATTCTTCCAGACCAATGTGGTCTTCGACGCGGACGCGCTGGATGAATGGTTGAATGAAATTACCAGGCGCGATATTCTCGACAAGGTTTACATCCTGATCGGCATCACGCCGCTGAAGAATTACAAGACCGCCGCATACATGGCGAAAAAAATCCCCGGCGTGTTCGTGCCGGAGAAGGTCTTGAAGCGCATGGAAGCCGCAAAGGAAAAGGGAAACGAGCAGGAGGAGGGGCTTCAGATCGCGCTTGAACTGGTGGAGAAGATAAAACCCAAACAGGGTGTGAGCGGAATCCACATTATGGCGGTGGGCTGGGAGGAGAGCGTGCCGCGAATTGTCACTGAGGCGGGGCTGGGGAAAAAGGGACTGCCCTGAGTTTATCGAAGGGTCAAGGTCAGCGCAAGAGGGCGGTCTCGTCGCGGGTGAGGTCGCGCCATTCGCCAACGGACAGGTTTTCAAGCGTCAAATCGCCGATTGCAACGCGAAATATCCGCAGGGTGAACAAGCCAACCGCCGCGGTCATGTGGCGGATCTGGCGTTTTTTGCCTTCGCGTAATTTGGCTTCGAGCCAGTGAGTCGCTCCATGCGGGGTGACAGGTTTGGGTCTGGCTGGCAGGCCCGGGGTGGGAATGAGGCGGAAGGAGGCGGGGCGGGTGAAATGATCCTTGAGTTGGACTCCGTCCGAGAGTTGAGTCAACTTCTCCTGGGTCGGGTTGCCCTCCACCATCACAAGATAGGTTTTTTCGATATGATGCCGCGGGTCGGTGAGGCGTTTGATCAACGCGCCGTCGTCGGTGAGCAAAAGCAAGCCTTCGCTGTCGCGGTCGAGCCGCCCGGCGGCGTAGACGTTTGGGATGCTGATGTAGTCCTTCAATGTGGGATGCCCCGTGCCTTCATCGGTAAACTGTGAAAGGACGCCGTAGGGTTTATTGAAGAGAAGGTAACGCATGGGTATAATCATACCCGATGAGCGATTTGATCTTTGAGGTTCGGGTATGTCAAAGTTGCGGGCTGCGCTACCCCATGCAAAAGGGACACGCCTTCGGCGAGCGATGCCCGCATTGTTTGGGCGGGACGCGGGTTGCGGCGAGTAAAACGGTCGGCGATGAAGGGCGTATGAATGAAAAGCCCGCGATGAAAAAAAATGGATTGCATGCCGTTTTGCTGGATAATATCCGGTCGGCGTGGAATGTCGGCTCGATCCTTCGCAGCGCCGACGGTTTCGGCTTTGACCATGTTTATCTTTGCGGCATCACCCCCACCCCGGAAAATGAAGCGGTGACGAAGACCTCGCTCGGCGCGGAGGAAACGCTTCCGTGGTCGCATCACAAGGACGCGGTGAATCTGGTTTCAGGGTTGAAACGCGAAGGCTGGCGGGTGGTCGCGCTGGAGGAAGGCGAAGGCGCAAAAGATATTCGGCGGCGCAAACATAACGCCGTGGAAAAAACCGTTCTGATCCTCGGCAGCGAAGTAACCGGCGTGGACCCGGACCTGTTGACGCTGTCTGATGAAATGCTGGCGATCCCCATGCGCGGACAAAAACGATCCCTGAATGTCGCCATTGCATTCAGCGTGGCGGCGTTCGCACTGGTATAAAATTTCGCCCCAAACACCAACTGCCGCGCCCCCGAGGTTTTTTCGCGCAGACCTTTGGGACGTTTTTCTTAGAGACTGTTTCTTAAATCTTTTTTGCCACAGAGCACACAGAGAATCTTGAGAAACCTTTAAAACCGGAGATAACTATGATGAAAAACCCGTTTAGGCAAATCCCATTTTGGGTCGCATTTTTTATTTTAAGTTCCCTGGCCTGTCAGGCATTGGGCGGGGGGACTGAAGCGCCGCCTGCAACAGAAGCGGAACCGCCCGCCATCGTCGAGACCGGACTAACCCCCGGGCTTCCGTATGATGCGTCTGAATATGCTTGCGAACCGTTCAGCGATATTCCTGCGGCGGCTCAATATCCGGCTCCGCCCGAGGTAGTGATCGATACCCTGGCGCGTTACACAGCGACGATCCGCATGGCAAAAGGCGGGGAGATATTTATCGAACTGTACGACGATCAGGCGCCGATCACGGTCAACAATTTTGTCTTTCTCGCTTGCAAGGGATTCTACGACGGCACAACCTTCCACCGCGTACTGCCCGAATTCATGGCGCAGGCCGGCGACCCAACCGGAACCGGCATGGGTGGACCCGGGTATGAATTCATCAACGAATACAGCGACCTGACCTTCAGCAAGCCCGGCGTACTCGCCATGGCAAACGCGGGACCCGATACGAACGGCAGCCAGTTCTTCATCACCTTCGTGCCAGCGCCCTGGCTGGACGGCGGATTTACGATCTTCGGCAAGGTGCTGCAAGGCATGGATGTGGTATCCGAAATCACATTACGCGACCCGGATGCAAACCCGTCCTTTCAGGGAGATATCATCGAACAGATCAGTATTCAAAGAAATTAGAACCGATCTGAAAATTATGCCCAAGGCGGCGTCCTCCGGTTCAAATTAGACGTTATCGGAAACAACTTGTGGAGACCGCCCCGAAGGTTTTGCTGGGTAATTTGAGCGTTGGATGGCAAACTTCGGGACGGTTTATTTCAGTTACTTTGGACGCGCGTCAGGGCAGGATGGGGATGAGAGCCTTGTACCATAACTGGGTGATCACTTCGTAGCCCGCCGCATTGGGGTGCATCCCGTCGGAAGAGAGGGTGGCGGCGCTGGTAAAAATTTCACCGCCCCAAAAATCCACCGTCAACGCGCCGTATTTCGCAGACCACTTCACGATCTCTTCGTTATATTTTTCCGCCTGAAGCGACATGCTTTCCAATTCCGCGGCGGTGATGGAGGGATAAAGTTCGCCGCGGTTCCTTGCTGGACGTTTGGACTGGTCGTCCAACCTGGCGACGATCACCTCCGCCCCGGCTTTGCGTAATTCAGAAATGGTCAAAGATATATTTTCGGAGTAACGCGCAAGGTCAAGTTCCTCCTGCCCGGGGGTCACTTCGCCATCGCCAGCGTAGAGTTCCCACAGGTCGTTCCCGCCGATCCAGACCAGAGCCACGGATGGGCGTCCCTGCGCCGAGGCGGAACGGACTTCGGTGACGGCGCGGTCCAACTGCCCTGAAAAATTCGCGGCGCCGAGGATCACGTCGTCAGACGTCCAGCCGGTTTGACCAAAACTGATGACGGTCGAACCGGGTCGAATCTGGCTGACGAGTTCGAGAAGCCGCCCAGGGTAGCCGCGCCCGGTCTCGTCGCCGTCGCCCCGTGTCAGGTCGTCGCCGATGGTGATGATGTAGATGGGTCCGGCTGGGAGGGCTTGCGGCGAGGCAAAGGCAAAGGTTGGGGTGGCGGAAGGCAGAGGCGTGGCAAGAACCGGGGTGATCGCGGGCGCCGGCGTGGAAACGACCACAGAGGTCACAGGGGGAAGCGCTCCGTCCGCGGTAATCTCCTGACGGCAGGCGGTTGTTAGAAATAGCAAACTTAAAAACAGAGCGCGGGATGTTCTAAATTTTCTCATCGGTTTCCCCAATTGCTGGCGTGAAGGCGCGGGGTTGTCGGTTCCGCGTTTCCGTAAATAGGCGGGTTCATTTTTTCTCTTCCTGCTGCCGGTGTAAGAGTGGCATTATACCCCGAAGAGAAATGAAGGCTTGCCACGCGACTTTTCAGCGCATATCGCGTATCTTTACATAAAGGAGAAAAAAATGCAGGCGCAAAGACAATCTTTACGAAGATCGAAACATGACCGGATCATCGCCGGGGTATGCGGCGGACTTGGCGAATTTTTTGGAATCAGCCCGTTTTGGTTCAGGCTTGCCATGTTCATTGCGTTCATTCCGGGCGGGGTGCCGGGTATTCTCATCTATCTTCTGGCGATGATCGTCATCCCGGCGGAGTAGGTTTGCGCGAAGTTAAAAAGGAGCCGGAATGACAAACGAAACAACGGCGGTCGGGCAAAAACGCCCCGTAAAAAGAGGCACTTACCGCGGCGGCGCATCGGAAGCGGTTTATGCATTCGGGTTGTTCGGCGCATGGTATTACTATCTGACCACCGCCTCGTCAATATGGATGGGGTTACTTGGAATCCTCAAAGGGTTTATCTGGCCCGCCACCCTGGTCTACGAAATCCTGAAATATCTGGAGATGTGAGAAGAACAGCAGGGGCGATCCTCCCATGATGGTTAGGCGGTTCGACAAACCCTGAAGGATCGCCCCTGCGCTGAGATCGAGCCAGGCAGATGCTGAAAAATCGGCGTGGGCCGGTCAAAGGTGTTCGCGGATCAGGCGGGTGGGAAGTTCGTAATAGTAGCGTCCATCCGCTTCGATGTGAAAGCCCATGCGTTTGAGATAGGTTTCGTGCTTGACGCTTCCGGAGGCGGTGGAGAGGCGGTGAATCCCCTGCTGGCGGTAGAACTCGGCGCTTTCTTCGAGTAGAAATCTCCCGGCGCGAAAGTCCCGGTAGCCGGGGATGACAAAGTCGAGAAAGATGCGGGCTTCCTCCCCCTCCGGTTTGACGACGACCAGCCCGACAGGCATCATGTTGCGCAGGATGAAGACGACGACTTGTTGATCGTCAGGTTTGAACTGGTAGGTGGGGATGAATTCTGAAATTTCCCTGCGATAGAATTCAAGAAAGCGTTTGAGGTAGGCGCTGTCGGCGCGGACCTGCATGAGGGTGAAGTAGTCCTGCTTCTGCCACATGCGCCAGAGGTTGTAGGCGTTGAGGAAGAGGGTCAGTCCGTTGAGCAGCACGACCGGCAGCGCGCCGATCAGGACGCCATAGAGGATGAAAAACAACGCGCCGATCATATTGACGATGCGCAATCGCTGCAACGACTTCATGCTCAGGGAAAATGCGACCAGCAGCGATCCGGCATAGCCGATCAGTTCGTAAAATTGGGATGGTTCCATGATTCCGTTCCACCTAGTGTGGCCTTATACACCGTCGATGCGGTATTCCTTAAAAAGATGGGTGTGCAAGCATACATGTCAGGCGCGGAGTCGACAGCGCCCGACTTTCGAGCAAAATCGGGAGACCCTTCCACAGGCTCAGGGCGGGTTTTTGCAGTCCAACCTGACAACCTTTGCTTGCACACAAAGATGGAGCGTCGGTCCGTTCAGCGCGGGTACGGATTAATTCACCTTGCGCAGTTCCTCGGTACCGCGACATTCATGTCGCCCTAAAATTGCGAGATCGTTTCTTCCCCGGATTACGCGATATTTTCTCAATTCGTTTTTCCCGCTGAAAGCAGGTGTTGCAGTTCGACCTCGGCGTCAAGCGGGGTGATCGATGAGACGAAACTCCACTCGCCGATCAGCGCCTTTTGGACGCGTTTGAGCAGGGCGCTGTCATATTCGCTCCAGGAACGGTGCTGGCGATGGGCGGAGAGATTGCGGAGCACCCTGCAAAGCGATTCGACGGTTCCATCTTTGAGCATCTCGAGCAATTGAAGGTTGCGCTGGCGGCGGTCGGTGAGAAGTTGTTCGGCGGGACCGGAGAGCGTGGAGAGCAGCCTGTCGAACTCGGTCTTGCTGGTTGGGAGACGCAGGCGCTTGTCCTGGTTTTCGTCCGCGGGAACCCAGATGGTAAGGTCTGTGAGTTGAACCTTGTAGTAAAGGATGGTCTGGTCGTTGTTTGTCCGCTCTTCGATGGCGAGCACCCGACCAAGACCATGGTTGCAATGCACAACCCAATCGCCGACTTGATAATCCATGACTGCTCCTTGATTCAGATGAAAAACGCCAGCCCCGCAAAAGGGCTGGCGCAAAATGCCATGTCGCTTTGTGATATGGTTTCATTATATCATCCATTGCCCGCCGCCCCGCAAAGCACGCGCGGTGTCGCAAACGACGCCGCCACAGCGCCTGACTTTCGACTCCGCGCCTGACCTGTTTTGCTTGCGCACTCGCAGACAGTCAAACGCTGCGTTTGCAGACTCAGCGGCGGACGCGCCCGATTTGTAATCTGTCGCGAAGGAAATCGAAGCGTTGATCAACCCCAACCCGGACAAGCCAGAAAAGATTTGAACACTGAGGGCACAGGGTTCACAGAGAAAACCTCTTGTTTATCTTCGTGAACCCTGTGGTGGAAAATCCTCGCACAAAAAATGTCGCCACGCGATGCAAGGATTCCAGCGATAAGGTACTAATCGCTGAACGCCTCCGGCATTTGTTGTACAATCAGCGTAACGGAGAATCACCATGAGCGACTTCCTTTATTTCCTCAATACCGCCGACCTTCAAACATTGACGCAGGTCTCAGGCGTGAACCGTCAACTGGCGGGGAATCTTATTGCGGCGCGTCCGTTCGATGCGGTGGAGGATTGTCTGAAGGTGAAAGGTATGGGGAAAGCGACACTTGCCCGGCTGGAGTCTTTTGCCTCAGCGGAGGGAAATGAATCAGAAAACAGCGCCATGGTCCCGGTCGAGAAAGAGGCGATGCCCGCGCCGGTAAGGGAGATTCCGCCTGCGCAGGATTCGGCTCAAGGGCAGGATTCATTCTTCCGGCGTTTGGGGCGGGCATTCCTGTTCTTTATGAGGGCGTTGATCCGTTTGGTTTTGCTTGCGATGCTTTTTATTGCGGTCGGCGCGATGTTCTATTATGGGCTGCCTTATATTCAAAGGACGTTCATTGCGCCGGTGGAGGAGAATACCGAGCAAATTCAAAAAATGGAGGCGGAGATCGCCGACCTGCAAGCGCAACTGGATGAGATGAACGGGCGCGTGACGACGCTCGAAGGTTCGATCGAGGCGCATTCGGCTTCGATTGAAAAGTTGGAAGGAATGCAGGCGGCTCTCGAGGAGCAGTTGGGGGAGAACAACGACGCGCTTTTGCTCGAGTTGAAACACGAAGCGATGTTCACCCGCGCATTGGATACGCTTGCCCGCGCCAGGCTGTATCTTGCGCAGAGTAATTTCGGGCTGGCGAAAACGGACGCGCAGGCGGCGCGCGACCTGCTGGCGGAATTGAACGCGGAAAAGGATGACGCTGTTTTGGATAAAGCCATCGAGCGGCTGGATATGTCGCTCGGTAACCTGCCTGACTTCCCGGTGGTGGCTTCGGGTGATTTGGAAATTGCGTGGCAGATTTTGGTCTCAGGCAATGCGCCCGCTTCGACGGCGACTTTCACTGCGACTTCAGCCCCGACGGCGGTTGCGACTGAAACGCCCTCCTCCGCGCCAGAATTCACCGCCACGCCGACGCCCTTCCCGCCACCGACCCCCTAGAACCCCAATCAGGCAGGAGATTAATCTTGAAATATTTCTTTATCACGGCGGGAGCTACGCTCTCCAGCCTGGCGATTTTTTCCGTTCAACTTGGGCTTGATAATGATTCAGGCTGGGGTCCCAAACGAGTCGCCCTGCTTCTTGCGGGTATCTCGGGTTTGATCATCGGCGGTGCAATTCATTTCTTCGGAAACACCGCTGCCAGTGCTGTACAAAAGTTCAATGCCTTCGTAGAAGCAAGATCAAGCCGCACGTCCAGAGTCATAGCGGCATCCTTCGTTTCATGCGCGGTCGTGATTTCCGCTTATTTTTGGTTCATCGAATTAGACGAACGCATTGTGGGGTCCGATTTCGAATATTACGTCGAAATGGCAAAAAGTTTCAAGAATGGAGATCTTCATCTTGAACTAGCGCCTCCGCCGGAACTTCTGGCGCTTGAAAACCCCTACGATTACTTCCTGCGCAGGGAAAAAGGGGTGGATAATTTCCCCTGGGACCTGTCGCTATATAAAGACAAATTCTATATCTACTGGGGACCCACTCCTGCCGCTATTGCATCCCTTCTCAGCCGCAATCTATTAAATCGAATCGGAGATTATCATCTGGCGTTGGCAGCCGCCTGCGGACTCTTCATTTATCAGATACTCCTCATTGCAACATATTGGAAAAGGGAACTGAAGCACGCGCCTGCCTGGCTGCTTGGAATTCTCTTGCTGGCAGTGGGTTTTATGACTCCCGCTCCCATCATGCTGGACGGCGCAAAAGTCTACGATGCGGCAATATTCAGCTGCCAGCTATTCCTGATGGGCGGGTGTTTCTGGGCATATTCAGCGTTTCTGGACGATTCCCCGCCTGTTTGGAAGTTAGCCCTTGCTGCTGCCCATTGGGCGCTTTCCGTCGGCTCGAGGGTTATCGTCCTGCCGGGGGTGGCTATTTGTGTAGGATTAACCCTCGTCTTCGTTTACAGATATTACAAAGGAAAAAATATCCGAATGTTTGCCCCTGCCTTTCTTGGGGTGGCGATCCCGCTCCTCATTGGCGGAGGGATGCTGGCATGGTACAACTGGGCGCGCTTTGATTCGGTCTTTGAGTTCGGGCTGACCTATCAATTAGCGAACATTGATTACACCAATTTCACGAACGTGTTCAATATCTCGAGATTGCCACTCAATGCTGGGCTTTATCTTGCCCATCCGTTGAACGTTTCATCGCGCTTCCCGTTTATTGCGCCGATCGAATATGTCAATTCCAACGAAAGGTTTGCCGGGTTGTTTTTCATCGCGCCGTACGTCTTCCTACTGGCATTCCCGATCATGCGATGGGCTGGAGACGTTCTCACCGTAAAACCCGTCGCATTGCCCCGTTTTTTTTCAGGATCGTGGTTGTCCTTTTCCCTTATGGGGACAAGCCTGATCTCGATCTTGATCATATTTTCATATTACTTTCCGGCAATGAGGTTTGTTGAGGATTTCATGCCTTCAATGGCAACTTTCATCACCATTCAAACAGGGCTGCAATACGATGGGTTGCAGGGCAAAAATTCCTTTCAGCGAATATTAACCGGCGCGGCGCTGCTATTGGCTTTCATCACCATCATTGCGAATATCCTTTTGGCAGTGCCGGACGAAGGCGTAGTATTTGCGGTTAACTTTTTGAATGATATATACAAACTTCTTGGCTTGAAATAAACGCTCGACCTTTCGGCAACGTGCCATCGAATATCTTTTGCGATCAACAGCTCGATCCAGAGCGGGGCAGACTGATGGATATGGAATGGATATTTAATCCATTATTGCCGATGATATAATCGCAAAAATTCGCGATCATTCAGGAGAACTTCAAATGGCATTCAAGATCAAATTCGGCACGGACGGCTGGCGCGGAGTCATCGCCGAGGATTACACCTTCGACAATCTGCGCCGCTGCGCGCAGGGCTTTGCATCGTACATGCTCGCGCAGGGCAAAAAGGGACAGTGGATCATCGTGGGGCATGACAAGCGTTTTAGCAGCGAGCATTTCGCCGCCGCGGTTGCCGAGGTGTTGGCTGGCAACGGCTTGAAAGTTTATCTAACCCAGGAAGCCACTCCCACCCCAGTGATCGCCTATGCGGTGGTGGATAAAAAGGCGGCGGGCGCGGTGAACATCACAGCGAGTCACAACCCGCCCACGGACAACGGATTCAAAGTCCGCAACGAGACAGGCGGCGCGATTGACCCGGAAGGGTTGAAGCAGATCGAGGCAAGCATCCCCGATGATGTGAAGGATGTAAAACGCAAACCGCTGGCGGAGGCGATGTCTGCTGGAGAGATCGTCAAATTCGATGCGGCGACTCCCTACATCGAACACCTGACCCGCGACGGGTTGATTGATTTGCAGCCGATCAAGGACGCAGGTCTGACCGTGGTTGTGGATGCGATGTGGGGCAACGGCGCGGGCTGGTTCACCCGCCTGCTCGGCGGCGGGAAGACGAGAATCATCGAAATTCACGACGAGCGCAATCCGTCTTTCCCGGAGATGAAACGCCCGGAACCCATCCGCCCGAACATTGATGTGGGTTTGAAAGCGACAGTCGAAAATAAAGCCGACGTGCTGCTCATCACCGACGGCGACGCAGACCGCTGCGGCATCGGCGACGAGAAGGGTGAATTCATCAATCAACTGCGCGTGTATGCCTTGCTGGCTTATTATCTGCTCGAGATCCGCAAGGAACGCGGGGATATTGTGAAGACTTTATCCACAACGGGCATGTTGAACAAACTCGGTGAAATTTACGGCGTGCCTGTCCATGAGACGGGAGTTGGATTCAAATTTGTTGCCCCAAAGATGACCGAGACGGACGCGCTCATCGGCGGCGAGGAAAGCGGCGGTTATGCATTCCGCGGCAATGTCCCCGAACGCGATGGGATTCTGGCGGGCTTGTACATGCTCGACTTCATGGTCAAAACCGGCAAGAAACCGACGGAGTTGCTCAAAGACCTGTTCGCCAAAGTGGGCGGCGAATATTTCTACGACCGCGTGGATAGTCCCTTTAGCGGCGACCACGAATCGCGCAAGAAGATCATCCGCGATAACTACCCGTCCACGCTGGGCGGTTTGAAAGTGACCGAAGTCATCACCGTGGACGGTTTCCAATTCAAGATGGAAGACGGCGGCTGGATGCTCATCCGCTTCTCCGGCACGGAGCCGATCCTGCGCGTGTACTGCGAGACGCGGCACGCGGACAAGGTGAAGGCGATTTTGGAGGATGGTTTGAAGGTGGCGGGGATTAAGTAAGTTACGAGGTACGTGGTACAAGTCGGCGAGTTGAAAATCAACTCGCCGACTTGTTTTTTGGCTCATGTGTAGTCAAGGTACAAAAGCAAAACGCGAATTACGCCAATCGGGCGAATGACGCGAATTTTTCGTAACTGCTCAGCCAATTCACTTCCCTGCCCTGTCATTTCGAGTGGCGCGAGGCGCCACGAGAAATCTTTCTCAATGTTGCGCAAGATTTCTCCTCGCTCGCGCTCGTCGAAATGACAGGCTGAGCAGTTACAATTTTTCGCGAGATTCGTTACATTCGCGTCATTCGCGTTAAGAATTTCTTTGCTCTGTCAGATGGTTGCACATCCTTTTCAGATGAGCCGTTTTTTGCGTTTTACGTTTTACGTTTCACGATCAAAACCAGCCCAAACAACAGCGGAAATATCGCCGCGCTGCCGCAAATGGGGGCTTCTTCGCCAAATACTTCGATTGGCGGCGTGGGCGTAAACTCAAATTTGGGCGGGGCAGCAGGTTCGGGCGTGGAAGGAAGCGCGGTTTCGGTGGCGAATCCGCCCCAGGGCGTGGGAGGAACCGGAGTCGCCGTCAATCCGAGGAGGGTAAAACTTCCATCATCGTTCTGTTGAACAGCCTGCGGAATTTGATAATGAATCTCAAGCAATAAATCTTTTGCCAGTTGATTGTTTGGGTCGAGCGCCAGTGTGGTTTGGAGTTCGGACAGGAGCGTTGTTAATATCCCTTCGGTATCCTGCCTGCCCGCGAAATAAATTTCATATTGGTATTGCGCCCAGAGCAGGTCTGCGTACCCGTAATGCCAAAGCGGATCATCCGGCAGGAGCGCAAGACAACGCTCGTAGGCGTCCCTGCTCAAGGCATTCAACTCCTGCCCGCCGGGGTCGCCGCGCAAATATCCCTTCGGCATCATGGCAGCCTCTTTATACGCCTTCGCCAGCCTGCCCCATGCCTCGCCGTCGTTCGGATTTTTTTCGACGTTCTCTTTTTCCTGCAACACGGCCTGCCAAAGCGACGGAACGACGACGGCGATTTGAATATTATCCTGATAGGTCGGCTCGAGGTCGGTGAACGTCCAGCGGATTTCGTTCCCGCTTCGGACTCCGCCGGAAGTTGATTCGCCGTACCCGGACTGTCCCGTCAGGTCGAGGTTTTGTTCGCTGACTTCGTACGGCAGGCGGACGATGATCTCCGCGCTGCCGATCGTGCCGTTCCAACCCGCGCCGGTTTCGAGAATATATTTGAACGCTTCGTAGGGATAATAGCCGTAACCGTCCACGGTGTATGAGACTTCGAGCGTCACATCCTGGTTCGGAAGGAACGTCACATCGAAGACCGCCCAGGGAATCTCGTCGCGTTCGGGGTAGGAATATTCGCTCGCGGTGAACGGCTGGACTTCGCGCCGCGCCGAGACGCTTTTGCCGTCCACTTTGACGTTGATCGAAGCGATCTCCGGGAAACCGCCGTAGCCGTCCGAGTTGCCGTTGAAGAATGAAAGCGGAAAGCGGACTGCCATCGTTTCCGTTTCCGCGCCAAGATTGCGCATGGTGAAGGAGGCGTCGGTCTTTGCAATCGCGCCATCCTTGTCGGCGGGGTCGGCGGAAATGGTCAGGATGACCGTCTCTGAAACCATGCGCACTTCGGTGACGGATTCGCCGGGCAGGAGAGTCGTCCCTGGGGGCGCTTCGGGCGGCGCGGCATCGGCGCGGGCGGGTTGGACGTTCGCGGCAAGCAATAACGACAGCACAAGCAGCAAGGTATAAATGCGTTTCATTGGTTCTCCTGTGTTCGCTTTGATTTATTCATCCTATGCAAAACGTCCCGAAGGTTCTTGCAGATTGAACCGATTTTCCAGTCAAACCTTCGGGGCGTTGCGTAACATCAGTGATTTAATTCGCCACGGGGGCGCATCGCGCTCATGGTTGTAGCAATAATGATCATGGCGCGAAAGCCTTTAATGCGAAAGGCGCCTGACCATCAAGGTCTCCGAAATTGCTCGAAAGTAAGAAGATGCCGCCTCGGCGTCACTCTGCGCCGCTTTCGACTCCTTCCTGCCTGCTTTTCCATTTTGTCAATCGACATTTGTCTCAATGATGGCGTCGGATTTCTCTCTGGCGCGCATCGAAATGACAGATCCAATTGTACCTGTAAACCTCATAAAAGCGCGGCTGATATAATCCTTTCAAATGTCCCTCACCGACACCCATTGTCACTTATACTGGCGCAAATTCGACGAAGACCGCGGGGCGGTGATTCAGCGCGCCATCGAAGCGGGCGTCACGCGGATGCTCGTCCCCGGCACGACGATCGAGACGAGCAGGCAAGCCATCGAATTATCCGAAACATACGAACAGGTCTTTGCCGCGGTGGGAATCCACCCGACGGATGCGGACGATTTCCCCGACGACGGTTTGGATGAACTCTACAAACTCGCCGAACACCAAAAGGTCGTCGCCATCGGCGAAGTGGGGCTGGACTATTATTGGGTCAAGGATTCAGAGAAGCAAAAACGCCAGAAGCGCCTGCTCAGTTCCCAGGTCCAGATTGCCGAGGCGCTGAACAAACCGCTGGTCATTCACCTGCGGCAGGAAAACAACGCGGTGGAGGGACCCGTCTTCGACGACTTCTTCGAGTTGATCGAGCCGTGGATTCAAAAATGGAGGGAGCAGAATCATCCGCTGGGGCTTGCGCCGGGGACGCTTCATTCTTTCAATGGGAATGCCGGGCTTGCGGCGAAGGGGCTTGAGCGTGGATTTTGCCTGGGGGTGACGGGTCCGGTCACGTATCCAAAAAACGAAGCGCACCGCCAGATGATCAAAAATCTCCCGCTGAGCCGCCTGCTGATCGAGACCGATTCGCCTTTTTTGACCCCCGTTCCGTTTCGTGACAAAAGGAACGAACCTGCCTTTGTTTGCCATATTGCTGATAAAATAGCGGAAATCCATTCCAAAAGCCCTGCGGAGATCGCCGAAATTACCACCGCCAACGCGGCGCGGCTCTTCGCATGGGGAGATTGACTTGAACGCTGTAACTTTTCTCTCACCCGTAACGGAAGAAATCAAACTCGTCGAAGCCCGGATGCGCGCCCAGGCAGACGAAGCCCATCCCGACCTGCGCGCCGCGCTCGAACACCTGCTCTCGGCGGGAGGCAAGCGCGTCCGCCCGACATTGGGTTTGCTCGTGGGCAACATGCTCGGCGCGCCGCTGGAAAAACTCGTCACGCTCGGCGCGGCTGTGGAACTGCTGCACACCGCCACCCTCGTCCACGACGACCTGATTGACGGCTCATTGCTCCGGCGCGGCACGCCGACGCTCAACGCGCGCTGGTCGCCGCCCGCAACTGTGTTAACCGGCGACTTCCTCTTTGCGCGCGCCGCCAAACTCGCCGCCGAGACCGATCACCTGCCGCTGATGAAACTCTTCTCCGACACGCTGGCGATCATTGTCAACGGCGAACTGACGCAGATGTTCACCTCGCGCGGGCTGGTCAACCGCGAAAACTACTACAGGCGCATCTACGCCAAGACCGCCTCGCTCTTCGAGATGACCTCCCGCGCCGCGGCAATGGTCAGCCCGGTGGATGAAGATACCATCGAGTCGATGCGCGACTTCGGCTATCAGATCGGCATGGCGTTTCAGATCGTGGACGACATCCTGGACTTCACCGGCGACCAGAACGCCGTCGGCAAACCGCTCGGCTCGGACTTACTTAACGGACTGGTCACCCTCCCGGGCATTTACTACGCCGAAGTCAATCCCTCCGACCCGGACGTCCTCTCCCTGCCCCAGGGCGGCTGGACCAACAACGAGAACATGACCCGTCTCGTGGAAAAGATCCGCGCCAGCAGCTGCACCAAGAAAGCCATGCTCGAAGCCGACGGACACATAGACCGCGCCCTCGCCCGCCTCGAAGACATGCCCGCCTCCGCCGAACGCGACGCGCTGGAAAATTTGGCGAAATATATTGTGGATAGGAAAGTGTAGGTGGGTGAGTAGTTGAGTAGTCAAATAGTTGAGTAGTCAGGTAGTCTTTCTACTTTCCACTCACCCTTATCCATTTATCCTTCACCCTTCATCCTTCATCCCTTCCCATGCCCAATCCCCGCAAACCCTTCCGCTTCAACGTCGGCTTCATCATCCATGAAGAGATCGGCTACAGCCACGACTTTCCCTTCGATTTCGAAAAGGTCACGCTCGGCGATGACCTGGAATTGTGGAACTTCGCGGGCAATGTCAACGTCGGCAAGACGCCGCAGGGACTCATCGTTCAAGGCAATTTCTCCGCCAGGACGACCGTCACCTGTTCGCGCTGTCTGACCAACTTCGTGCAGGCGTTGGAATGGGAATTCACCGAACTCTACGCCTTCGACCAGCGTTCCCTGACCGAGTCGGGGTTGATCCTGCCCGAGGACGCCCATCTCGAAGTCGAAGAACTGTTGCGGGAGTACGCCCTGCTTGAAATCCCGATCAACCCCGTCTGCAAGCCGGATTGCAGGGGTTTATGCGCCGAATGCGGGCAGAACCTCAACGAAAGGGATTGCGGTCACCGCCCCGAAGAACCGGATTCACCCTTCGCAAAACTGAAGGATTTGCTGTAAAATACCGCCCATGAAATTCACTTCTGCTTTCCCGATGGTGCCAATGACCATGGCCATGCGCAACATGCGAATGGAAATGTCCCCCTGCGCCAAGTGGAAAGCATAGTTTTTCATACCTGAAAAAACGGGCTGTCCATTTCGCGGACAGCCTTTTTGTTTGTAAAACCTTTAAACACAAAGGTCACGAAGCACACAAAGGTATTAAGGTTTTTCCTTCGTGTCCTTTGTGTCCTTCGTGGTAAAAAAAATTCCGGAGGCACGAATGACCGAAACCATTTTAGTAGCAGTCGCCTGGCCCTACGCCAACGCCGAAATCCACGTTGGGAATATCACGGGTTCACATTTACCCGGGGATATTTTCGCGCGTTACAACCGCCTGAAGGGCAACAAAGTGTTGATGATCACCGGCACCGACTCACACGGCACGCCCGTCACCATGAGTGCGGACAAACTCGGAAAGCCTGTTGAGGAAGTATACAAATCCTTCCATGAGGGCTTCATCGAGTTGTTCCAACAGATCGGCATCACCTACGACCTCTACACCACCACTCACAGCGATAATCACTTCAAGGTCTCACAGGCGATGTTCCTTGCTCTGCAGAAGAATGGCTACCTCTACCGCGAATTCAGCAAGCAGTGGTACTCCCCCAGCGCGGGCAAATTCCTGCCCGACCGTTACGTCGAAGGGACATGCTACATCTGCGGCTTCGAAGGCGCGCGTTCTGATCAATGCGACAACTGCGGCAACGTGCTCGAGCCGGAGAAGTTGAAAAATCCGCGCGCGAAAACCGGCGATGGCGCACTCGAACTGCGCGACACCGAACATTTCTATCTCGACCTTTCCAAACTCGAACCAAAGGTCAAGGAGTTTCTACAATCACGCTCCGACCACATGCGCGATACGGTCTTGGGTGAATCATTGCGCAAGATCGAAAGCGAAGGCTTGAAAGCCCGCTCCATCACCCGCGACCTGGACTGGGGCATCCCCGTCCCGGTGGATGAGCCGCAATGGAAGAATAAAGTGCTGTACGTGTGGTTCGAAGCCGTGATCGGCTATCTCTCCGCTCCGATTGAGTGGGCGCAGTTATCGGGTGCGAAAGAAGCGTGGCGCGACTGGTGGCTTGACCCCAAGGCAAAGCAATTCCATTTCCTCGGCAAGGACAACATCTTCTTTCACGCCTCGCAGTGGCCCGCCGAGTTGATGGGCGCAGGCAGTGCGTTCATGGAGTTCTTCACGGGCGAGGAAGAAGCGCCCCTCATCCTGCCGTATGACGTTCCTGCCAACCAGTTCATGAACATGGAAGGCAAACGCATCAGTGGCTCGCGCAACTGGGGTGTGTGGGGACGCGACGCGTTGACCCGCTACGACCCCGACGCCCTGCGTTATTACCTGACGGTCAATATGCCCGAAGCCAAAGACAGCGATTGGGATTGGGCGGAGTTCGTGGCGCGCAACAACAACGAACTCGTGGCGACCTGGGGCAACCTCGCCAACCGCGTGCTGTCGTTTTGTTATAAACATTGGGAAGGCGTTGTGCCGGATATAGACCCCGCCTCGCTTCGCGACTCGGACTTGAGCCTGCTCGCCACCATCGAGGCTGGATTCAAGGCTGTGGGCGCCGAACTCGACGCCGTGCGCCTGCGTTCGGCATTGAGCGAGACAATGAAACTCGCCACGGTTGTCAATCAATACCTTGATGTCAACGCGCCGTGGTCTGCGGTGAAGACCGACAAAGACGGCGCTGCCAAAACCATCTACACCGCGTTGAAAGCGATTGACTCGTTGAAAGTCATGTTCGCGCCGTTCCTCCCCTTCACCTCCGAACGCCTGCATGGATTCTTCGGGTACGAAACTCCGCTCTTCGGCGAGGGATACACCGAAGATGTCACCGACGCCATCGGCACGCATAAGGTTCTGCGTTACCGTGCTGGACAAACTGGAAGTTTGTCGTACTGGAAACCCAGCGACTTGAAGCCGGGACAGAAGTTGAATCAGCCGGGTCCATTGTTCAAGAAGTTGGAAGCGGATGTGATCGAGATGGAACGGGGAAGGTTACGCTATTAACATAGACCCTCTGGCGTTATTGTTCTGTTACGCCTGAGGGTTTTACTTTTTTGAGCAACCCCCAACTTTCCAACCTACAACCTGTAACCCTCCAACCTTAAACCTGTAACCTTCCGCCACCCACCTCCATTTCAACTCCATATTTCAGACCATCCCCCTCCGTATTTCACTGTATAATTCGCGCATGGCAGACTGGATCGGACAGACCATCGGAAAGGTACGCATCGAAACCTACCTCGCGCGCGGGGGCATGGCGGAGGTCTTTCTCGGCACGCACCTCACCCTCGACCGGCACGTAGCGGTCAAATTCATGCACAGCCACGTCGAATCCGAGCCGGAACTGCTCACGAGATTCCAAAGGGAGGCAAAAGCGGTCGCCGGATTGCGTCATCCCAACATCGTCCAGGTCTACGATTTCGACACGCATGAGGGGCATCCCTACATCGTGATGGAATATATCAACGGACCGTCACTGGCAACCTACCTGCGCGGACTGCACAAAAACGGCGGCAGGCTGACCCTCAAACAGGTTGCCCAATTACTCAAACCGCTCGCCGAAGGGCTCGACTACGCCCACTCGCAGGGCATCATCCACCGCGACATCAAACCCGCAAACATCATCCTCACCAACAACAGCGCCGAATATACAGCCGACAAACCCCTGCCCATAGACACCGCCTGCGTCATCACCGATTTCGGACTGGTGCGCATCGCCAACTCGGTCAACCAGACCGCCTCCGGCGTGGTCAGCGGCACACCCGCCTACATGTCGCCGGAACAGGCGCAGGGCAATTCGTCATCCGTTGATTACCGCACCGATATTTACTCGCTAAGCGTTGTCCTTTACGAAATGCTCGCCGGGCGCCCCCCCTTCGACGGCGACTCGACCCTCGGCGTAATCCTCAAACTGATCTCCGAACCGCCGCCGCCGATTGAAAATGTCTCCCTCGAGATTCAGGCAGTCGTCAGCAAGGGGTTGGAAAAACTCGCCGAAAACCGATATCAATCCGCCCGGCAGCTTCTGGCGGAATTCTACAAAGCGATCGGGATGCATGCCGAAGCGGATACCGTCCATTCGCTGCGGTTCCAGACCCCGCCCCCGCCTGCCACTCTTAGCAACAAGCCTGCCCCACGCCGGAACAATTTCCTCTGGATCGGCGCCGGGATTTTTGCCTGCCTCTGTTTCGGGGTAATCCTCGCCAGCGCATTGGGGCTTTCCATCTTCGCCTTCCTGCCCGGGCAGGCGGCAACCGAAACCGCCGAGTCTGCTCCCGCGCATGAAACCCACACAACATCCACGCAGGAAGCGGGCGCAGACCCCGGCACAGCCGTCGAAGTGAACCCATCCAATGTGCTGCGGTTTCAAGGCGCATTAGACCAGGTCACCATCAGCGGCTCATACCCAGACCCCGCCAGCGGATCCCAATACGAAGCCTGGCTGATCGACGATGCCAACGAAACGCGCATCAGCCTCGGCGTTTTGGAAAAAAGCGAATCGGGTCTTTACGCCCTCACCTATCTCGACCCCGAAAGCCGCAACCTCTTGAACGTATTCAACCGCATGGAGATCACGCTCGAAGCCAGCCCCGACCCGAGCCCCAACCCGTCGGAAACGATTTCGTATTCATCCGCCATCCCGCCGGGCGCGCTGACTCACATCCGCCACCTTCTGGGAAGCTTCAGCAGCAACCCGAATCAAACCGCCATGACCATCGGCTTGCTGGAAACCGCCGAACTCATAGACGACACTGGCAGCGCAATGGCAGCCGCCCACGAAGACGGCAGCCAAAAACTCGTCCGCGCAAACGCCGAAGCGATGATCAACCTGATCGTCGGGAGTAACAGCGGCGATTTCAAAGACTGGGATAAAGACGGCAGGGTGGAAAACCCCGGCGACGGCTTCGGACTGCTGTTGAACGGCAACCAAAGCGGTTACATCGAAGGCACGGTCACTCACGCCGAACTCGCGGCAGGGTCGGGCGACGCCTCTGAAAACGTCATCCTCCACAGCGGGCACGTCGCCGTCAGCGGGAAGAATGTCGAGGGTTGGGCAACCCAGCTGCGCGACGTTGCGAAGCGGATCCTCGAGTCGAATCAGATCACCGAAGCGGATGTCCGCCTGGCCGTATCCCTCGCGGAGCAAATCCACAAAGGCATCGACCTGGACGGCAATGAAAGCGTCGATCCGGTTGCGGGCGAGGGCGGGGCAGTCACCGCGTACGAACACGCCGAGTATATGGCGGACATGCCGATCCTCGAAGGCGAAAACCAAATGCCGCCCCCGGGAACTCCGTAAACATCCAAGGCGCCGCGCATCACGCGGCGTCTTTTCTTTAAACCCATTCCCGGGTAGGTTGCCGAAAGAATGACGGGGCTTTATAAAGGAAAAAAGTTCTCTGGTATTTGGTGGGTCGCCCATTTTTCACCACGGAGATCACAGAGCCTGCAGAGGAAAAACCTTTTGGCTCTCCCGTTTCTCCCGAAGAACATCGGGATGATGTGGCGGGATAGCAGACTGCTCATAAGTGGTTTTGCCGCGGATACTTCGACACGCTCAGCACAGGTTTCGCTGATTTTCGCGGATTGTAAAAGAAAAATCCGCGTGAATTCGCGCAAATCCGCGGCTAAGGTTTTGCTCTTCTCGTTAAGAACGGTAGAGCCAATCTTTTAAAATCTCCGTGATCTCTGTGTACCTGGTGATAAAGCGGGTTTTCACCCCACTTAATCCCGAAGAGCCAAAAAAATTTTACCGAGGAGACCCAATGACCACCGTAACTGCCGAGACCTTTGTGCAAGTCCCATTGAAATTTGCATTCCGCGCCTTCACCAACGCCACCTCGCTGCGCGAATGGCTGTGCGACGTTGCCACCGTTGCCCCGCACCCGCACGGACGCATGTACCTGTGGTGGGCTGGCGATTTTTATTCCAGCGGGCATTATCTTGAAGTGGAGGAAAACAAGCGGGTCAAATTCCGCTGGTTCTCGAACATAGACCCCGCCCCCACCGAAGTGACTGTCACCTTCGCCGAAAAGGACGGCGGCGTCAATGTGCGCATGGACCATGAAGCGCCGGAGGGCGAAGCATGGAAGGGCAAGCCCGAAAGTTTCCGCGAAAACTGGCAGGACAGCCTGCGGAATTTGAAATCCGTCCTTGAAACAGGCATGGACCTGCGCATCGCGGAACGCCCGATGCTGGGCATCATCCCCGGCGATTTTTCCCCGGAGCAAGCCGCCGCGCTTGGGGTCCCGGTACGTGAAGGGCTGCGCCTCGACGGGACCGTGGACGGCATGGGCGCGCAACGCGCCGGGCTGCAACGGGACGATGTGCTGGTGAGCATGGCTGGCAAGCCGATCACCAACGATTTCAGCAGCTTGCAGGTTGCAATTGCCGGAGTGAAGGGCGGCGATGTGGTAGAGGTGGAGTTGTACCGCGGCGCGGAGAAGAAAAAAGTTTCGATGCAAATGAGCAAGCGTCCCATGCCCGATGTGCCGTTCAACCCGGCAGAACTTGCAAAACAAGCCCGCGCCATGTTCGAGCCTGCATTGGATGAGATCGAAAAAACATTCGCAGGCTGCACCGACGAACAAGCCATGAAACGCCCCGCGCCCAATGAATGGAGCGCATTGGAGGTGGTGGCGCATTTGATCCAGGGCGAGCGCTTCAACGCCAATTATCTCTCCAGCCTGATCGACGGCTACGAACCAACAACCGACGGTTTTGGGAGCAACGTCAACGCCTCGGTCGAAGCGACGGTCAGGGCAAACCCGTCCATCAAACAGATGCTGGACGCCCTGCGCCGCATGGTGAACGAACTGCTCATCTACACCGAGTTGATCCCCGCCGAGTTCGTGGAAAACAAGGGCAGCTACTATCGCTTCGGTTTGGGGCTCTTGCAGCCCGGCTTCCATTTGAACGCGCACAACGAGCAGATCCGCAACGCATTGGAGGCGGGCAAAAAATAGAAGGAACGAGTAATAAGCAGAAAGACCCGACGCCCCTGGCAGCGGGTCTTTTTTTTCGATGTTTTACGATACGCTTACATGACATTATCAATCCTGAAACACAAACACGCCATACGTGTGCAAGCAAAGGTTGTCAATGTAGACTGCGACATCTCCCGATTTTGCTCGAAAGTCGGGAGATGTCGCCATGGCGCCGCTTTCGACTCCGTGCCT
The DNA here is from genome assembly GCA_016703605.1 of Candidatus Villigracilis adiacens. Lineage (GTDB taxonomy): Bacteria > Chloroflexota > Anaerolineae > Anaerolineales > Villigracilaceae > Villigracilis > Villigracilis adiacens. The sequence goes on from JADJBU010000026.1 coordinate 59,804, forward strand.
GACATGTTTTGCTTGCACACCAAAAAGTCGGGTATGACGCAAAAGTATCGGTATTTTCCTTGAATGCTCCCCGGCGCAGGGTTTTCGGCGCAACACGCCGCCGGGGACGGCGGCTTTGAGCAAGTCACCGATACTTTTGCGCTACACATCAAAAAGTACGCAGACTTTTTGATTCCGCCGAGACATGGGAGAAACGGGCGACCCCCAAAATTCACAATACATCCGCGCCAATTGCTACAATGGAAACAAATCCAGCCTGTGTTTCGTCAATATCAAAAAGGAGCATCCATGAAAAAACTTGTCATTGTTTCGACCGTCTTATCCATCCTGCTTGCGGCTTGCGGCGGCGGAGGTTCGGCTGGGCTGGCTGAATCAAGCCGGGCGCGCGAGAATACCCCCAACGTGGACAAGGCGGATATCGATTCCCTTGTAGACGGAAACAACGCCTTCGGGCTGGACCTTTACCAATCGCTTCGGAACCGCGACGAGAACCTGATCCTGTCGCCGTTCAGCATTTCCCTCGCCCTCGCCATGACGTACTCCGGCGCAAGAGGCGAGACTGAAACCCAAATGGCAGACACGCTGAACTTCACCGGTCGGGAACGAACCCATCCCGCCTTCAACGCGCTCGACCTCGCGCTGGAAGCCCAGGGCATCATCCTCGATAAGGAACAGGAGCCGATGCAACTGGACATCGCCAACGCCGTCTTCGCCGAGCAGACCTTCGCCTTCCTGCCCGATTTTCTGGATACGCTTTCAGTCAACTACGGCGCAGGCATCCGCCTGATGGATTTCGCCAATAACCCGGACCCTTCGCGCAAAGAGATCAACCAATGGGTCAGCGATGAGACCAAAGACAAGATCAACGACCTGCTGCCGGAAAACGCGGTTACAACAAACACAAAGATGGTTTTGGTCAACGCGATTTATTTCAAAGCAGACTGGCTTTCCCCGTTTGACGCCAACGACACATACGACGGAACATTCACATTGCTGGACGGTTCCGAGGTCACCGCGCCGATGATGGGACAGCGCATGTATATCCCCTACTACGTTGGAGAGGGTTACGCCGCGGCAGAACTTCCCTACGCCGGCGATTCAGCGGTGATGACCCTGCTTGTGCCGGATGCAGGCAGGTTTGAAGAGATCGAATCCCAATTGAACGGCGCGATGTTCAGAGAAATGCTGGCAAACCTTGCCCCGGCAGATGTCACCCTGCGGATGCCGAAATTCGAATACGAAAGTTCCTTTATGCTCTCAGACACGCTGGCAGCCATGGGAATGCCCTTCGCCTTCGATGAGAACCGCGCCGATTTCTCCGGCATGACCGACCAGCAAGCCCTGTATATTGGCAATGTCATCCACAAGGCGTTTGTGGCTGTGGATGAAGAAGGCACTGAAGCCGCCGCGGCAACCGCCGTCATCATGGAAGGGACGAGCGCGATGATGCCCGAGAACGAACTGCACATCGACCGTCCGTTCATTTACTTCATCCGCGACCTGGAAAGCGGGCAGATTTTGTTTATTGGGCGGGTGGTGAATCCCCAGTAAAAACTAAGACCTGACAGGTTTTGAAAACCTGTCAGGTCTCTTTAGATATTTACACTCCCCAGCCAGCCGGGAAGCTGGTCGAACAATGTTTGCATGATGACCTTCGTCCGTTCTTCGTACAGGGACAGGTTATCGTATGCCTCGCCCCCCGTTTCACTCACCAGGTCGCTCACGCCGCGCAGGATCAACAACCGCGCGGCGTTCTTTTTTGCCACCCATGCCAATGCGCCTGATTCCCAGTCGCCTGCAATCGCGCCGAGCGATTTGAGATAAGAAATTTTTTCGGGCGGCAGGTCGCTGTCGGCGGAGGCGAGGATTCCCCTTCGGACGGGATAAGGATGGGGTTCAGCGAGCCAGCCCAGGTCGAGGGTCGAGGCGTAATAGTCCATGATGTTGGGGGCGCCGATCAACTCGACGATGTCGTAAATGAAAGTCCGCTCGACCAGCAGGATGTCGCCCAGTTCCGTCACCCCGCTGAAGCCGCCGCAGGTGCCGAGGTTGACGATCAGGCCGGGGCGGTCGTGGTCGATCACGTATTGGATCGCGCCCGCCGAGGCGATCTTGCCCCAGCCGCTGTGAAGTAAATTCAATTCAAAACCGCCGAGGGTCAACTTTGCCGTGTCGCCATAGGCAGACGGGGCAACGACCAGCGAGGGAAAAATTTCTTTAACCGCCTTCCACTCGGCAATGGCGGAGATCATCACGACCACCTTCATGCAAGCCTGCCTTCGAGATAATCGAGGATGAATTGCAGGGCTGCGTCTGCCGAAAGCGATTTGTTCCCAACCCGGTCGCCATCCCAGATGAAATGCCGCGCCTCTTCCCCGCTCGAAGTTGACAGCCCAACCCAGACTGTTCCCACGGGTTTATCGGGCGTGCCGCCGCCGGGTCCTGCAATGCCGCTCACGCTGACGGCAATATCGGCGCGATATAACTTTCTCGCGCCGCGCGCCATTTCGATCACCGTTTCACGCGAGACCGCGCCGTGTCCATTCAGGGTTTCCCACGAAACGCCGAGCAGTTCCGCCTTGGCTTCGTAGGAATATGCCACCACCCCGCCCAGAAAGTAATTGGACGAGCCGGGGAGATCCGTGATTCGGCTGGCAACCAACCCTCCGGTGCATGATTCGGCTGTGACAAGTGTGAAGCGGCGTTCTGTCAGTTTACTGGCTATACGAATTTCCAAAGAATCTGCCATGGGTCTCCATTTCCAATGGTCGAATTTTATCAGGAGATTTGCGCCGGAAATTTCATTGACTTTTATGAAAAAAATATTAGAATAGGTTAACAACCTATCAGAAATGCAAGGTGGCTGAAAAGCCGGTTCTTTTTTTGCCTAAGTTTAAAAATATATTTTTAAACCTGTTTCGAGGTGAACCATGCTGGGATCGATAAGCACACCAGGGGTCAAAAGCCGCGTTCAAACGCTTGCAGAAGGCATTAATATGTCCTGCGATGAGTTTATTGGGGAAATGCGTAAATTAGGCTGCAGCGAGCCGACCGCTTTAAAGATCTGGCGTGGGGAATACGAGAAGTTCGATGATTTCAGCGACAACAACGTTCAATTGAGCAATTTACGAAAAGCATCTGTGGTCTTGAAGGTCGGCACGGGGCAATTATTGCCGGACTGATTTCACAGGAATTATTTTTTTATTTTCCCTCCCCCATTCACAACAAAGAAGGATAACCCAATGAACAAAATATTTTTCACCAAATTCTTTTCGGCAGGTTTGATCGTGATGCTGGCCCTGGCGACGATGCCAGTCACACCGGCACGGGCGGCGACTTTCACTGTAACCAAAATTGCCGACACAAATGATGGCGCTTGCGATGCCGACTGTTCATTACGTGAAGCAGTCGTCGCTGCCAACGCCACTGCCGGGGCGGATATCATCACGCTTGCCAGCGGTTCAACTTATACGCTCTCGATTGCGGGCGCGGGAGAAGACGCAGCCGCCACCGGCGATCTTGATATAACCGATACCAACAGCCTGACAATCAACACGAGCGGGGCGGGAACAGCCACCATTGACGCCAATGATATTGACCGCATCTTTCATGTTTTGGCGGGTTCTTCGCTCAATTTGAACAACATCACAGTAACAGATGGAACCACCACCCTGGGTGGCGGTCTTTACGCTGCGGGGCCCGTGGACATTACGGGCGGCGCCTTCACAGTTAATCGCGCTACCGGCGCCGGCGACAACCACGGCGGCGCGATCTACGTTGACAATACCACCCTTAATGCGTCGGGAGTCACATTTACGGGCAATTTTGGCGATGAAGACGGCGGCACGATCTACTCCATGGGCGCATCCACAGTGATTGTGGATACGAACAGTTCCTTCACCAACACCAGCAACGGCGATGGTAACGATATTCGGAACGGAGGTTCGATCTATATTGCAGGCGGCACGTTATCGGTCGCCAACACGACCTTCAGCGTCACGGACCCGGCTGGCAATGGCGGGGCGATTTATTTTGCAGGGAGCACAGCCGCGATCTCGAATAGCATTTTCCAAAATCATAACGGCGGCGATATAGACGATGGCGGCGCAATTTATATCAACGCCGGGGATGTAACGATCTCCGGGAGCGATTTCACCGGCAACAGCGCAATAGATGGCGGCGGATCCGACGGCGGCGCAATCTATTTAAACGGCGGAACCCTGCATATCAACAGCAGCGACTTCACCTCAAACACTGCAAGCGGAGACGGCGGCGCCATATATGCAGCTAATGGAACGCTGACCATCGGAAATACGGCGGGAGTCACCTTTGAAAGCAATTCTGCTGATGCCGGCGGCGCCATTCGCATTAACTCCGACAGCGCGACAATCAGCAATACAATCTTCGATTCGAACACCGCAATTCGATCCGAGGGCGGCGCGATTTTCATCAACGATACCAGCAACAATACAACCATCACGCTAAGCACTTTCAATGGCAATGGGGCTTCCCGCGCCAACAACGCTACTGCAGGCGGCGCAATCTACAGCGAAGGCACTGTGGTGGGAATTGTAAATTCCACCTTCACAGCAAACACGGTGAGCGAGACTGGCGCTGGCGGCGCTGTGGGAGACACAGCGCGGGGAGGCGCAATTTATCAAGCAGACGATGGTCCCAATCCATCAATGACTCTTACAAACGTTACATTGTCCGGGAATACCGCATCCTTTACAGGCGTCGGCTCCGCATCCGGCGGCTCCATTTACCGTGACAGCGCGAATGGAACAATCACATTAATAAATACGATTTTAGCGAACGGGGTTGCCAATGGTGCGGCAAACAATTGCGGAGGGACGATCGTCGATGGCGGCAATAATATCGACTTCAACGGCGGCGACCTTTGTGGCGCTGGATTCTCAAACAGTGATCCTGACCTCGGCGCATTGACCGGTTCACCCGCACCTGAATATTTCCCTCTCAATACAGGCAGCCCGGCAATAAATGCGGGCGATAACGCAGATTGCGCAGCCACTCCGGTTAGCAATCAATCCCAAAACGGACTTGCCCGTCCGCAGGGAGTCAACTGCGATATCGGCTCGTACGAAGCGCCCGTCGTCACCACCCTGACCATCGTCAAAGTTGTCACCAACGATAATGGCGGCACAGCCGTGGTCGGCGACTTCGGGGTCACCACCTCCGCCGGAGCCCTGACCTTCGGCGCAGGCGTCCCCTCCGGCAGCAACACTACCTATACCGCCACTGCATTGACAGTAGCACCCGGCACATACTCCCTGAGCGAGAGCGATGTACCTGGTTACACCGAAGGAAACTGGTCCTGTGATAATGGCGATGGAGGCGTTTATAACGGCGGCTCTGTAGATCTGGGGGCTGGGGATAACGTCACCTGTACCATTACCAACAACGACAACGCCGCCAGCCTAACCATCGTCAAGGTCGTCACCAACGATAACGGCGGGACGGCTGTAGTCGGCGATTTCGGAATCACCACATCCGCCGGAGCCTTGACCTTCGGCGCGGGCGTCCCCTCCGGCAGCAACACCACCTACACCGCCACCACGCTGACGGTCAATGCCGGAACGTACTCCATGAGCGAGAGCGATGTGCCCGGTTACACCGAAGGAACGTGGTCCTGTAACAATGGCGGCGGCGGAGCCTTCAATGGCGGTTCAGTGACCTTGTCGTTGGGAGAATCGGCCACCTGCACCATCACCAATAATGACCAGGCCGCCAGCCTGACCATCGTCAAGGTCGTCACCAACGATGAAGGCGGGACCGCTGTGGTCGGCGATTTCGGAATCACCACATCCGCCGGAGCCTTGACCTTCGGCGCGGGCGTCCCCTCCGGCAGCAACACCACCTACACCGCCACTACATTGACGGTAAGCGCCGGAACGTACTCCCTGAGCGAGAACAATGTACCCGGTTACACCGAAGGAACGTGGTCCTGCAACAATGGCGGCGGCGGGGCGTACAACAGCGGCTCGGTGACCTTGTCGCTGAACGAAGCGGTAATCTGTTCCATCACCAACAATGACCAGCCTGCCAGCCTGACCATCGTCAAGGTCGTTACCAACGATAACGGCGGGACGGCTGTGGTCGGCGATTTCGGCATCAGCACCTCCGCAGGAGCCTTGACCTTCGGCGCGGGAGTCCCCTCCGGCAGCAACACCACCTACACCGCCACCACCCTAACCGTAAACGCCGGAACGTACTCCCTGAGTGAGAGCGATGTCTCCGGTTACACCGAAGGAACGTGGTCCTGTAACAATGGCGGCGGCGGGGCGTACAACAGCGGCTCGGTGACCTTGTCTTCTGGAGAGGCGGTCACCTGTACCATCACCAACAACGACCAAGCCACAACCCTGACCATCGTCAAGGTCGTCACCAACGATAACGGCGGGACGGCTGTGGTCGGTGATTTCGGAATTACCACATCCGCCGGAGCCTTGACCTTCGGCGCGGGAGTCCCCTCCGGCAGCAATACCACCTACACCGCCACCACGCTGACAGTGGCGCCAAACACCTATTCCCTGAGCGAGAGCGATGTGCCCGGTTACACCGAAGGAACGTGGTCCTGTAACAATGGCGGCGGCGGAGCCTTCAATGGCGGTTCAGTGACCTTGTCGTTGGGAGAATCAGTCACCTGCACCATCACCAATAATGACCAGGCCGCCAGCCTGATCATCGTCAAGGTCGTCACCAACGATGAAGGCGGGACCGCTGTGGTCGGCGATTTCGGAATCACCACATCCGCCGGAGCCTTGACCTTCGGCGCGGGCGTCCCCTCCGGCAACGACACCACCTACACCGCCACTACATTGACGGTAAACGCCGGAACGTACTCCCTGAGCGAGAACAATGTCTCCGGTTACACCGAAGGAACGTGGTCGTGTGACAATGGCGGCGGCGGGGCGTACAACAGCGGCTCGGTGACCTTGTCGCTGAACGAAGCGGTAATCTGCACCATCACCAACAACGACCAGCCTGCCAGCCTGACCATCGTCAAGGTCGTTACCAACGATAACGGCGGGGCGGCTGTGGTCGGCGATTTCGGCATCAGCACCTCCGCAGGAGCCTTGACCTTCGGCGCGGGCGTCCCCTCCGGCAGCAACACCACCTACACCGCCACCACCCTAACCGTAAACGCCGGAACGTACTCCCTGAGTGAGAGCGATGTCTCCGGTTACACCGAAGGAACGTGGTCCTGTAACAATGGCGGCGGCGGGGCGTACAACAGCGGCTCGGTGACCTTGTCTTCTGGAGAGGCGGTCACCTGTACCATCACCAATGACGATAACGCCGCCAGCCTGACGCTCGTTAAACAGGTAATCAATGATAATGGCGGATCGAACGCGGCAGGCGATTGGACATTAACAGCCGATGGCACCAGTTTTACCTCCGGCGTCAGTCAGAACGTGAATCCTGGTACTTATACTTTAGCGGAGAGCGGACCCAGCGGTTACACGGCCAGCGCCTGGGTTTGCGTGGGCGGTTCGCAAACAGGCTCAGATATCACCCTAGCATTGGGAGAGAGCGCAACCTGCACCATCACCAACAACGACATCGCCCCAACCCTGACCCTCGTTAAGAATGTGACCAATAACGACGGTGGCACGGCTGCGGTTGGCGACTGGACGCTGGATGCAAACGGTCCATCCACGATCAGCGGCGTGACCGGCGCGGGAGCCGTCACCAGCGCAATTGTAGATGCAGGGTCGTATAGCCTCGGGGAGACTGCCATTGCCGGATACACCCAGACCGCAATCACATGCTCCGGCAGCGATGCAAACGGCGCGGACGGACTGGACCTCGATCCCGGTGAGAACGTCACCTGTACCTTCTTCAACGACGACATCGGCGCAACCCTGACCCTGCTCAAGGATGTGACAAACAACAACATCGGCATCGCAGCCGATACAGACTGGACATTGACTGCGACAGGTCCCAGCACCGTCAGCGGCATCGAAGTGGACGCGGCTATCACTAGCGCGGGCGTGAGCGCAGGCAATTACACGCTGACCGAAAGCGGACCGGCGAATTACACCCAGACCGCCATTACCTGCACCGGCGGCGCCGATACGGATGGCAGTGACGGTCTAACCCTGGCATTAGGCGAAGTTGTCACCTGCACCTTCTTCAACGACGACGACGTCCCGGTCCTGCTCGTTCCAAACGTCAACTCCGCTCCCGATACCGGAGACGCAACCATCGCCGAGAATGAAGTCATTCTAAATACGCTCAACGTCAACCAGATCACCGTTCAATTCAACTGGGACGCCGACAACCCGGCTGGCACAAGCGGAACAGATGATGTTGACAACCCCGAGAACTACATTCTGCTGTATTCAGCAGCCGGCGCATTCAACACCCCATCCTGCGCGGTTGTTGCCGCGGGCGGCGTGGTCGCGCCTGATATTCGCATCCCCGTCACTACTGTAACCTACAGCGACGGAGGCGGTTCCGGTCCATTCATCGCCACCCTCAACCTCAGCTCAGCGCTGACAAACGCCGGGTATTACCGCCTGTTTGTGTGCGGAACCACTTCGATCGTGCTTGCCGCTGACCCAACTGTAGCGCTCTCCGGCAACGGCGCCGCCGGTACCGACTTCATCCGCAACTTCCAGATTAGCGTGCCCTCCGCCGGGGGCGGAGCAGGCGCAGGAAGAGGCGGCGACGACACGAAGATTTCAGCCCTCGCCATTGCCGCGCTCCCCGCCACCGGCTTCGCGCCGAACCGCGTCACCGTCCTGCCGGAGCAGCCCGCAGACCTGGCATATGCCGACCTCGGAGACCTGTGGATCGAAATTCCCGCCCTCGGCGTGAAGGAGCCCATTGTGGGCGTGCCTCAAACAGCGGAAGGCGAATGGGATGTGACCTGGCTCGCCAATAACATCGGCTGGCTGAACGGAACGGCATTCCCCACCTGGGAAGGCAACTCAGTCGTCACCGCCCACGTCACCAACGCCGATGGCTTGGAAGGTCCTTTCGCAAATTTGAAAAAACTCAAATACGGCGACCAGATCATCGTCCACCTCTACGACGAGAAATACACCTTCGAAGTGCGCAACTCGCGGCTCTCGCGCCCATACACCACCAGTTTTGCCTTCGAACATCTCGAAGAACAGTCCTATCTCACACTCATCACCTGTCAGTATTACCTGCCCAAGAGCGACAGCTATTACTTCCGCAGGGTGGTGCGCGCCGTGCTGGTAAAGGTCGAAAGCGAGTAACGCGCCTCCAAGGGAGGCTCCGCGCCAAAACATAAAAAGGGGCAAATGCGGAAAGAAAGAAAAGACTTCCGAAGTTTCAGAAACTTCGGAAGTCTTTTTATGCGGGTATAATCCGCCGCATGTCCACATGGAGCGGCAAGTCTCTCGGCAACGTGACGATCGGCGAATTGATAGCCCGCGGAGGCATGGCGGAGGTTTACCGGGGGACTCACACCACGCTCAAGCGGGACGTGGCAGTCAAGATCATGCGCGACCATGTCGAAGACGACCCTGAAACCCGCGCAAGGTTCGAACGCGAAGCCCGCGCCATCGCAAAACTCGAACATCCCAACATCATCCGCATCCACGATTACAACCTGCTGGAGGGACGCCCCAGCCTCGTCATGGACCTTGTGCCGGGAGCATCCCTCGGCAATTATCTCAAGGCGCTGCATAAACGCGGCGAAACGCTGCCCCGCGAAACCATCGCCCGGCTGTTGGTTTCAATTGCCTCGGCGGTCGATCACGCCCATGAGCGCAGCATCGTCCACCGCGACATCAAACCCGCCAACATCCTGCTCCGTTCACAAAATGGATTGATCGACCCCTCCGAGCCTTTGCCGGGGGATGCAGAACCGGTTCTGACCGACTTTGGGCTGGTGCGCCTGCTCGACTCTCATACCCAGACCTCGACCGGAACCGTCTCCGGCACGCCCGCCTACATGAGCCCCGAACAGGCGCGCGGCGATAAAGTGGATCACCGAACCGATATCTATTCGCTCGGCGTGGTGCTGTACGAAATGCTCGCCGGGACGGTTCCCTTCGAAGCCGAATCATCCTTCGGCGTTCTGATGAAACATTTGAATGAACCTCCCCCGCCAATCGAGGGACTTCCCCGCAGCCTGCAAGCCATCATCAACCGCGCCCTTGCCAAGGAACCCGCCAAACGGTTCGCATCCGCCGGTTCGCTTGCCGATGAATTCAAATCCGCATTGGAAGGCGGCGCATTATCTGAAGAGACGCAAAAACTCAGCCAGGTCGAACCTTCGCCCGCCCCGGCTGTAAAAAAGACGCCCCGGCTCTCATTGTTGTGGAGCGGAGTCGGCTTGCTTGCAACCGCCTTCCTCGCGTTCGGAATCTGGCGGCTGCTGCCAGCGAATACGCCCGCGCCCCCCGCGCCGGATCAAGTCGCGGGGCAGGTCGCCTTTTTCGATTTCAACTACGTCATGGACAAGGTCGTGATCTCGGTGCATGGGTTGCCGCTGCCAGAGAGTGGAACACACTACGAAGCGTGGTTCCTCTCGCAGGGCGGAGAGACCCGCCGCAGCCTGGGGCAGATCAGCTTCACGGGCAAAATCGGCTCATTAACCTATATCGATCCCGAAAGTGAAAACCTGCTCTCGTTGTTCGACCAGGTCGAAATCACGCGCGAAGCGGATGGCGATCCCAACACAAATGAATCCAGCGGCGAGGTTGTCGCCTCGTCTGTCATTCCGCCGCTCGCGCTGAATCATATCCGGCACGTGTTGTCTGCCATCGGAAGCGCACCCGGGGGAACCGCGCTCATTCAGGGCTTGTGGTTCGCGGCAGATACCATTGATACCTCTGTGATCGAACTCAACGACGCGTTCGACGAAGGGGATGAAGCGACCTTAAGGTTGAAGACCGAGGAGGTCATCAACCAGTTTGTGGGAAGCGGGAATACCGAGCGCTATAAAGATTGGAACGGCGATGGTGAAATCTCAGACCCCGTTCTGGGTTACGGGTTGTTGCGCAATGGCTCGCAAGGCTACCTGCCGCAGACCCTTCATACCATTCAACTCGCCGCAGACGCGCCAGACGCCGCCAAATACATGGCGGAAACAAACCTTCAATTGAAAGCCTGTTTTTCGAATATGGAAGCGGCGGGGGAACGCCTTCTCGAACTTGCGCTGCAATTGAACGAAATGCCCTTCGATCCCGGCATGGAGCCGGTCGCTGCGGAAATGGAGTCGCTCTCCAGCCTGCTGCTCTACGGCGACGACCTGAATGGCAACGGGCGTATCGAGCCAATTCAAGGCGAATGCGGCGCAGACACCGCATACGAGATCGCCTATCAACTCGCGCAAATGCCCATCTTCCCCGCGCCGTAGCGCCACTTAAGTCGGCGCCACCCTATCCGTAATCTTCAACGCCTCATCCAGCACGTCAAAGCCTTCCTTCAGTTCAGCTTCTGAAATTATCAGCGGCGGAATGATCAGCACGGTATGCCAGTGGGTATAAAGAAACAGACCGTGATCCATGCAATATTTTTTCAACGCGTTCATCTCCGGCGACGACCCGTTCCAGGGCGTCATCGGTTCCCTTGTCTTGCGATCCTTCACCAGTTCGATGATCCCGAACAAGCCGATATTGCGGACTTCCCCGACAGAGGGATGGGCTTCTCCCAGGTCGGATAACATGCGCCTCAAGACTCCGCCCATGCCTGCCGCATGTTCGACGACCTGATCCTCCCTCATGGCTTGGATGTTCGCCACCGCCGCCGCCAGCGAAACGGGATGCGACGTATACGTCAGCCCGCTTTCGAAGGCGTGTTCATCGAACGCCGCCGCGATCTCCGGCTTCATTGCCACCGCCCCCAACGGCGCATATGCAGACGTGAGTCCTTTTGCCATGGTCATGATGTCCGGCACGACATTCCAATGTTCGATGGCGAACCATTTTCCAGTCCGCCCGAAGCCGCTCATCACTTCGTCGCATATCATCACGATGCCGTATTTATCGCAAAGTTTACGCACACCCTGCATGTACCCATCCGGCGGGATGATGATGCCGTTCGTGCCGGTGACCGACTCCATCAAAACGCCCGCGATGGATTCTGGTCCTTCATACAGGATGATCTCTTCCAGGTGGTTGACATAATCCCGCGCAAATTCCGCCTCGGAGATGTTTGAATTTGTGCGGTGAAAGGTCGAGCGGTAACGATACGGGTCGAGAAAATGGACGACGCCCGGCATCAGGTTCGGTTCCCATGCCACGCGGCGCGGATCGCCGGTCGCCGCCATCGCCCCGGCGGACGCTCCGTGATAAGAACGATAACGGGTAAGAATCTTGTGGCGTTTTGTGTATCCGCGCGCGAGTTTGATGGCGTTCTCGTTCGCATCCGCGCCGCCGAGGGTGAAAAGAATTTTGTTCAATTTGCCGCCCGGCGTGACAGACGCCACCTCCCTGCCCGCCAATGCGCGGATTTTCGTCGTCATGCCCGGCGCGGCATAGGGCAGTTCCGCCGCCTGCTCCTGCATGGCTTTGATGATGCGTTCGTCGCCGTGACCGATATTGACGCACATCGTCATCGAGTTGAAGTCGAGGTACTTCCTATCGTCCACATCCCAGAAATACGCGCCTTTGGCGCGTTTTACCGCAATGGGGTTGACTTTGGCTTGGGCAGACCACGTCCAGAAGATGTGCTCTTTCGAGAGGGGCAGGATTTCATTATCAGGGAGGTCGAACATGGAAGGTCCTTGTGATGTGTAATTCGTGAAGCGTAGATCCAAATACGCGTCGCGTAACACGAATTATAATCCCCCCGCCATGAACGACTTTCCACATCAACGCATCGCGGTGATCGGCACGACGGGCGCGGGCAAGTCCACGCTGGCGGAAAAACTGTCGAAACGGCTCGACATTCCTTACGTCGAGTTGGACGCGCTGTACTGGGAAGCGGGTTGGCGGGAAGCCGATCCCTACGCCTTCTGGGACCGGGTCGAAAACGCCATCGAAGGCGAGGCATGGGTGATCGCTGGCAATTACAGGTCGGTCCAGCACATGATCTGGGAAAAGGCTGATGCGGTTATCTGGCTGGATTATCCCCTGCGCATCCTGTTCTGGCGCCTGCTCAAACGGACCCTCCGCCGCGCCGTAACCCAGGAAGAATTATGGAACGGCAATCGCGAGACCTTCTGGCGGCATCTCAAACTGTGGTCGCAGGATTCGCTCTTTCACTGGCTTTTCAAAACCTACTGGCGCAGGAAGCGCGAATTCCCCGTCCTGCTCTCCCTGCCGGGGTACGACCATTTGAAGGTCTACCGCTTCAAACATCCGAGCGAGTTGGAAACCTGGGCTGGCGGCATCCGCCTGAACAAGACAGCCTGACGCTCCAGCCTCGGGCTTTTGTCGATCAGGTAACGCTGTCAATTCCATGACAAAGCCACGCCTTAAAAAGCGGGAGCATTTCAAAAAAAACGCTTCACGAGTAAAATAAGAAAATGAATGAAAATACGCGCCTCACTCCCCCGCACCTGGCATGGGTATACAGCGGCAGTCTCAAAGATAAAATGGACGCGGCTACCTTTTTAACGACCACACAAGAGTTAAGAAATTCCGGATGGAAGGTCACGCTTATCGCCTCGGGCAACCCGGACGAACACCTGATCCGCGGCGTTGAAGTTTGTCACATCCCCAGGCCGGAGGTGTACATTCTTCGCCAGGCTATTTTTCACTGGCGGGTGGCAAAGAAACTTTATCGGCAAATCGCTGAGATCGACGCCCTGTTATTCCACGAACTATCCGCGCCCTGGCTGCTGCTTTTCCTGGTCTTCTTAAAACTTACCCGAAAAAAACGCCCGTTATTCATCATGGACACGCGCACCCTGCCCATGGAACCCGAGGATAAAGCATCCTTGAGAGAGCGGTTCAGGGGGGCAGTCTTCATTCAAATGAATAAACTGGCAAACGCCGTATTTGATGGAAGAACGGCGATCACAAACCGGATGGCTGAATCGTTGAATATTCCCCCAAAAAAACTGTGGGGCATCTGGCATTCCGGCGTTCAACTGGAAACCTTCTCGAATGCGGCTCAAAACAGGGATATGCCGCGGCGCGAAGAGCCTGTCAACATCATCTACATCGGCTGTATGCATCATGAAAGAAATTTGCTGAAGCTGGCCGAGGCGGTGACGCAAGCCAATGCCGAGCGGCAAAACTTTATCCTGACCATCGTCGGCGATGGAAATGCCAGGGCTGAACTGGAACAATACGCCAGGGAAAAGGGCAGGCATGTCCATATTTATCCCTCCGTGCCGCACGCGGAGATTCCCGCCTGGCTGTCGAAAGCCCATGTGGGCGCGCTGCCCTTCCCCGACGAGGAAAAGTTCCGGGTCAGCAGCCCGATCAAGTTGTTCGAATACCTGGCAGCGGGACTGCCCGTGCTGGTGACCCGGATCGTATGCCATACAGATGTGATCGAAAACAACAATGTCGCATTCTGGGCTGAAAACTCAGACCAGCAGGGGCTGCTGGGGGCCTTACAACAGGTAAAAGAAAAACGGGACAGGCTCGCAGAAATGGGTGGAAATGCGGCGCTGCTCTCGAAAAAGTGGACGTGGCAATCATCCGCCCATAATCTTAAACAGGCGCTGGAGCATGGTTTAAAGGAGAAAGAGACTCGATGAACGAAAGTTCAAACAATACCGGATATTTTATTTTTTCCCTCGATACAGAACTCGGCACAGGGTATTTCGACTATGACGAAATTCGCAACAGGATATTTTCAGCGGATGGGTCCCGCGAACGGGAGAACATCGCGCGCATCCTGGAGTTGCTGGAAGAATTTCAAATTACCGCAACCTGGGCGGTGGTAGGGCATATCTTTTACGAACACTGCGAGGAATGTGAAATATGCCCGATCCTTGAATGGAAGGGAAAATACCAGAGTTACGAAGACGCCTATAAAACCCGGCATCCCTTATGGTATGGGGCGGATGTGGTTGACATGCTTCTCAATCAAAAAATGAAACACGAAATCGCGTTTCATGGTTATTCGCACAAAACCTTCAACACCATGAGCCGGGAAGAAGCCGAGATCGAGATCCGGGAATTTATCAGGGTGGCAAGCCGAAAGGGCATCGATGCAAAGTCCGTTGTTTTTCCCCGCAACAAGGTTGGGCATCTTGACCTTTTCGAAAAATACGGCTTTGTCTGCTATCGCAGCGAAGAATCCCTGCCCCTGCTTACAAGGAATAAATACATTGTTGGGCGGATGGCGAAAAACCTGGATCATATCCTGGGAATTTCCACGCCGCCGATCCATGATTTGAAGGATTTCGCAGGCGGGAATATGGTCAATTTGATCTCCACCCAGCACGTTTTTGGCTTCAGCCGCGACACCGATCTTTTATTGGAGAAATGGGGCTTTCCAACCCTGCGTGTCCGCAGGATTGTGAGGGCGGTCAGGAAGGCGGCTGCCCAGAAAAAGGTGGCGCACATTTGGGTGCATCCGGAGGAGTTTCGCTCCGAAGGGGCTTTTAGCAAACTGCGCTATATCTTCGAAAGCGTCGCCGAGGAAGTGGCGGCCGGTAGGATGAAAACCATCAGCATGGTCGATATGGCGCATATGGTAAACCAAACGTATGGGAGATAACATCCGCGTTCTTGTTGCGACAAACACCTTCCCGTCTGAGGCAAGACCGGGGGACACCCCCAGCATCAAGGACCAGGTTGACGATCTTATGAGGCTGGGGGTGTCGGTCGAAATCTTATACATCGACAGCCGCCGGAAGATCAACTATCTGGTCGGCGCATTGAAACTCTTTTCCCTTTCATTCACGCCAAAAAAATACGACCTTATCCATGCCTTCTATGGGCATACCGGCGTGCTGGCGAAACTTCAAAAGAAATATCCGGTGATTGTAACTTTTTTGGGGTCCGACCTTCTCGGCAAAAAAGACAGCAGGATCGGCAGGCTGGCGGCGCGCATGGCAGACGGGGTGATTGTCATGACCGAGGAAATGAAAAAAGCCTCAACCCGCCAGGATGCGCGCGTGATCCCATTTGGAGCCAATGCCGCCATCTTCAAGCCCTACTCGGCGCCCCAGGCACGCTCAGAATTGGGACTGGCGCAGGGGAAAAAACTGGTCCTGTTCCCCTGGGACCCGGCGCGCCCCGTAAAAAGGTACCAACTTGCGCAGGAGGCAGTTGCCACCCTCCGCGCGGCTTATGATGTCGAACTGTTGACCATCCATAATAAGGCGCGCGAGATCATTGCCAAATATATGAGCGCCTGCGACGCCATGATCCTGACGTCCAGCCATGAAGGCTCTCCCCTGGCTGTTCGAGAGGCATTAGCCTGTCATTTGCCGGTGGTTTCTGTTGATGTGGGTGATGTCCGTACTATCGTGGAAAGCGCCGGGGGCGGATACATTGCTTCTGAAAAAGCGTCAGACCTCGCCGAAAAAATATCGCGGGTGTTCGAACAGCCCGGCGCGTTTTTCAAGGATTCTTCGAAGGTTCACAACTCCGGCGATTCTGCCCGGGATGTTCTATCATTTTACAAACAGATAATCATGGCAAAGAAGAGGTGATTTGTGTCCAACCCAGGTAATCCGAGCGGTTCCGATCAGATTCAGTTAAGCGGGGTGCGGGTTTGCGTGATCGTAAACCAGATCTATTATACAGACGCGCGCGTCATGAGTTATGCCAATATGCTCGCCCGGGCAGGCGCCGAGGTTGACGTCATTGCGGCTAAGCATTCCAAGCGCAACGACCCCAACCAGCACCCGAACATCAAGGTCTATTCCACTCCAATCGCAAGGAACTACAGGGACGGGCTGGGGTATATGACCAACTATATTACCTCGACCTTTTTTCTTGTACTATATGCCTTCTTTTTATATTTCAAACGCAGGTATCAGATTATTCATGTGAACAACATGCCGGATACTTTAATTCTGGCGGCGCTTATTCCCAGGCTTTTTGGGGCGAAGGTTATTCTTGACATTCACGACCCCATGCCCAACGTCTTCATGTCGAAATACGGCATGGGCGAGGACCATCCTGTTGTGCGGATGTTTATAATGCAGGAAAAATTTTCGGCGAGCCTTTCCCACGAAGTTATTACGGCAAATCCGATGTTCAAGGATTTGCTTTTCGAACGCGGAACCCCAAAAGAAAAAATCCTTGTAATCAATAATATTCCAAACCGGAATCTTTTCAACCGCCAGAACGTCAAGGTCGAACCGCGCGGGGCGTCGGATAAATTCACCCTTATTTTCCCGGGAACCATTGCCCCCAGGTACGGTCTTGATAATGCAATTCAAGCCCTGCCGAGACTGGCAAAGGAAATCCCCAATCTTGAGTTAAAAATCATCGGCAAACATTCACAACACGCCGAGGAACTCATCGCCCTGGCGTCCAGGCTTAATGTCACGGAATATGTAAATTTCGTTCCATTCATGCCAACAGACCAGATTCCATCGGAGATCGCCAAAGCGGACGTGGGCGTATACACCGCCCTGCCCGATCCGCATATGAGTATTGCCATGCCGGGGAAAGTTCTCGAGTTCGCCACAATGGGCATTCCTGTCGTGGCAAGCCGGGTTCCCATTTTGGAGGCATTTTTCGATGATACGTCAATTCTGTTCTTTACCCCTGGAAATATTGACGAATTTTGCGATCACGTCCTGAAACTATATCATTCGCCGTCTTTGCGGAAAAATCTCGTTGAGAACGCCGACAAAATGTTTACAAACAAATATTCCTGGAAGGAAGAGTTTGACCAGTATCTTGCGCTGGTACACAAACTCGCGCACTCCTGATTTGAGAAAAGTACCGGGTCACCCCCTTCGCTTCGGCGGGGGGCTTCCCATCAATCCGCGCACCAAACTGGGAACAAGCCGGGTCAGGCGGGCATAACCTTTTTGATATAAATCATTATCGCTGGTTCTCCAGCCCTGGAACAGGATTTTCACGCCCCTGAACAAAGCCAGCAATACGCGGGGGATCATGGACAAGTCTCCCAGGCGCAAATGTTTTCCATAAAATACGCCAAGTCCTTTGGCATATTCCTTGTAATTACCGGAGGATTGCGATCTGTCCCGCCAGTGATGATGATATACAACTACATCCGGCGTATAGTGGACGGGAATACCCATTTTCAGCCCGCGATACGCCCAGTCGGTATCCTCCGCTGTAAAGAGGTTTTCATCAAACTCTCCGATGCGCTTCGCCGCCTCCAGGGAGACTCCCATGTTTCCCGTCGCCAGGGGACTAAGATTTTGGATGGGCAGATGATGTATAAGATAAGGTTCTGTGGATGTAATAACGGTTTGGGGGATCCCATCGCCTGCCGCCTCAACGCGGCCTGTAACAATCTGCCACGGGTCTTCACGAAGGTGCAAAGCCATTGCTTCCAGCCAACCGGCTTCAGCGAGACAGTCATCATCAATGGCGGCAACAAACGGGGTCTGGACCAGTCTCATCCCTTCGTTCCTGGCAGACGAGGGGCTTCTGCCTGTCGAACGAATATGAGAGGCGCTTATTCCCGACCCGTCGAAAATTCGAAGCCACTCCGCCACATCGCGATTATCCCCCTGATCTATGACAATAACGCGCGCCGGTAAAACACGTCCGTTAATCAGCGCCTCGAAACATTCCCGCAGAATGGGGCGCCCCACCGTGGGAATGATAACTGTATAGTCTGCAAGCGTCTGAAAAGGTGTTTTCAAGGAATCACCGCTTTCTCCAAAGTCGAATACCCCCATTCTTCCGACAATAGGAAATTATGCTTTTCTCCATCATCTCAACATTCTCAAATTCAACCTGGATTTGGGTCTCATAAGCCCGGGCTGCTTTTAGCCAGAAACGCAGCCCTTCTTCGGATACCGGATGGAAGTTTTTTTTCATACCAAACGTCCTTTGCCACAGGCTGTAAGGATGATCGAATAGATATGGAATATCTGCCATATAAAAGGGCGAAATTCCCGCCAGATTAATCGCCTCCCGCACGACAACGTGATCAATGTGTCCGCCAAGCGCCAGGGGACAAATCAATACATCGTCTGGCAGGAGATGTTTTGCAATTTCTTCGGCAATCTGGCGGGGCAAATCCGTCTCGTCTTTGTGGAGCGGGGAAAAAGAATTTGTATACAATATCCGCCCATTGCGCCCAAGCCGGTAGAGGCTGTCTGCAAAGTCAAAGTAACGATTTGCGGCGCCAACAACAGACGCTGCCATTTCGTTTTCCGCCTGTCTAATCTGCATGGTTTCATGAGCAGAACTTGTGCCCCATCGTTGATGAAGCCTTACCGCATACGGGGACAACTCCCCATGTGCGGGGACGCCGCCCAAAATCGTCCAAATTTCGACAGGGATGCCGGTTTGTGTCTGTTCGTAGATCAATCCTCCGGCGGAAAAGATCGCATCATCCAGGTGCGGGGAGACATATATCCAGCGCATAAATTATTCCTACAGTGTCAATCCAGCGATTCAACGCGGAGCGGAAAACGCTCGTAAAGATTTGGCGCTTGATTTCAAAGCCTACTGCGCCTTTTGTCTGCCGGGAAGTTTGTCTCGCAATTTTGCCCAAAGCGTCGCCACTTCGCCAAAGAGAATCGACGCATCCCGAAGTGTGATCACGGACAGCAGGAGGTTCAAGGGGAAGTAGAGAAACGCCAAAAATAACGCGACCGGGACGCTGTCCGGGTTCCATAATAGAAAGGAGGAGAAGAGCAATCCAAAAATAATAAATAGCTTAAAGGACGCCCCAAGGTCTGGAGAAATCCCTTTCTTTCTTAGAAAGAATACATTCGCAGGCAGGGCAACGAGATTTCCAAAAATGTATACGAGCGCCGCGCCAACGTATCCCAAAACTGGAAGGATTGCCAGGTTGCCAACCAGGCTTATCGCCGCCTTCATTATGTTTATATACAAAGGTTTATCAGGCTCTCCAATGGCGACAAGGGAGTATCCCAGTAATTCCTCCACCATATCAACAACAAGCCCGATCATCAACAAAACCAGCACCCAATAAACGGCAAGGTATTCCTCTGAAAAGAGCAGGACGATGATGTTTTTTCCAAAAAACGCGATGATCAGCGCGGCGAATGCCGCCAGGAATGCAACCAGACGTATTGAGTTATTTAATACATAATCCGTTTTCTCCCGTTTTTCAGTGGCGTACACATTGGCGCTAAGCGGGAAATAGACCGAAATAAACACCGAATATAACTGCATCAGACTGTCGGGAATTTTCCTGGCAATGTCATAAAACGCCACCCCGCGGGCGCCCAAAAGCGAGCCTACAATGAGGGTGTCCAGTTTGGAAAATGCAAAATCAAAAATAAATTGCATCTGCAACGGGAACCCAAATTTCAACAACTCCTTCAAGAGCGGCGCGTCCAGTTCCCATCGATGCTTGAAGTGGATGGCGCGGTACGCCAAAACAATCCAGATCGCGCGCGTGGCAGCCTTTGCCATGATCAAGCCCCAAAAGCCCATCCGATATACGACAACAAGGAGTATCAACAAGACAAGTTCGAATACTTCCGAGATGAATTCGATCACCCCAATGGCTCTAAATTCGAAACGCCCCCGGAGAATGGATTCGAACAGTTGGCTGAAACTGACGAATAAAAATACCAGGGGGGTCGCTGTCAATATATCCGTCAATAACGCGCTGTCGAGAAAGCCCGCGATCAACGGGCGAAAAACCGCTATCAGCAGCCCGGCCACAAAAACGACGATGATCCTGAAATGGAAGACGGTATTGATAAGCGTCGTTTTGTATAACTCATCCTCGCTGCTGGCTAAATACCTGGGGATAACCAATCCGAGACCGAAACTGATAAATTGCGCAAGGAAACTTGAAAAGAGCATAACCAGCACGTAGGCGCCATAGGCCTCTGTTGTCAGGTAACGGGTTGCAAGCATAACGCTGACAAGCCCAAGCACAATGGTGGATACCCTCGCAAAGCCAATAAAAATTGTGCCGGAGAAGAAATGAGAGATTATTGATTTGTTTGTCGACATTGGCAGCTTTAATATCTTTCAATCCCCGTTTGATGGGGAAATTGAGCGAAACGCAATTTCGTTCAATCCCATCAGGGTGGCGGTAACCCCGGTCCAGTACCACTCGGAGATCAAAGGTTCCACCCAGTTTCCAATGAGCATTCCGACAATCGCCAGTGTAAAACCCAGCACATAGACCCCATTGGGGACAACACGCCAGTACTTGAACCCCCTCGCAACCACTGCCGTCATCATCGCAAGCATGGATAAAAATCCAATCCCGCCGGTGCGCAATAACAGCCAGTAAAACCCGCTATGAATATAACGCCTCCCGTCAAACCCGCTCCAGTCTTTATCTGGAACCCAGGGTCTATACATGGTGCCAAGTCCGATCCCGATAAAAGGGTTCGAAACAAACTGGCGCATCGCATATTGGTTCTCGAAATCCCTCCAGCGCAGGCTTGAATTTGGGTCATCGTAGGTATCTGTTCGCAAAAGCGAAAACATTCTGTCAGCCGAACTTGCCACCAACGCCGAGCCTGCGGAACCCGTATAGTTCATCACAAAATAAAGTCCGACGATCATGACCGCAAATGCGGAAAAACCTCGAAGCAGGATGCGTTGTATTTCCTTTCGGTTGCTCATCAGGACCATGATTAAAAAGATGATGACCAGCGCTCCCCAAAAATGACGCTTGAAGGTGAGCAGGACGCCGGCGCCGGTCAGGGAAATGACAAGCGCAAGGGCAAGGTTGTTCGAATATTTGGTATTGAAAAACCAAATGGAACATGCTGTTACAAAAGCGACAAATATGATCGAATAGCCGGGCGGAATTATTCGCGTGATGCCGGTATAAGTATTCCCCTCGGTCGTCAGAACCTCGACGCGCCCAGCCAGGAATGGCAACTCCACCCCGGTGGCATATTGAGCCGCCATGACAATGGAAACCAGGCACGCAAATGCAATTATCGTTCCTTGCAACAGCTTAACCTGCCTGTCGGTTTTTACAAGGTTGGTAACGGCAAAAAAGAGCGTCAGGCTAAAAACATCCCGCATCGGTCCCAGCGCCCCCTTAAGGGAAACAGCGCCCTTTATCATTGCCAGAATTGTGGAAAGAAAGGTAACTGCGACAAACACCAGTAAGGGAATATCCAGGGGGGTGCTGACAAATTTTGCCTCAAGGCGGGTAAATAATTCCCAGCCGATCAGCCAGAACATCGTAAGCAGAATGATGTCGCTCAGGTAAATGTGCCCAAACCCCAGGGAGACTCCAGGGTTTACATCCGAATCCAACAGGGTTGCCGTAAGCGCAATAAAGCCCACAATCCCCCAGACCGGGTTCTTCCACACCAAAATTACCGATACCAAAACCGCAAGGGCTAACGCGATAATACCCGGTGAAGAAAATGTAATCCCCATTCCCAAGAGAACGCCAACGATAATGGCGTTCCCCAACATAAACAGCGTATACCGTAATTGATTCGCAGGAGGGTTTGCAAGCATATTTATTCTACTCTCGATAACCGTATAAAAACGCGCTCGGACCAGGCGCGCCATTGCAATGACAGTTCAACCATGCCGCAATAATAGCCCGTACCGAAAAGACCGTCCCAAAGTTTTTTTGAGCAGCCAAAGGCAAACAACAGCCCTTGGGACGGTCTTCGTATAGTTGTTAATTAATCCGATAATCTATCCGCGGAAACGCTTTTGTAAATAAGGTCTGATCGTCACAATGGCAATGATCAAGACAATCAACCCGAGGCCGATCATGATGGCGACCGGAATCCAACTCCGGTTCTGAGATACCGTCTCGTTTTGAGAAACAGGGTCAGGGGTGGACATGATACTGACATCCGGCGTTCCCTCCCCGGCAGACGGGTCTTCCGAAATCGGGAATATCCGCGTATCAGAAGCCAGAACCTGCGCGCCATTTACAATTAATAAATTCCCGGAAATTTGAGAACGTAAGGCGGCATCAGTGAGGGCAGATGAAGCCCATACCACGCCCTGGGTGTTATTCCCCAAAACAGCAATGATGATATTTTCGGGATTCCACGGCGATGCCAACAACTCCACATATCCCAGCGGCACATCTGGCGGGATGTTGAAGATCACCCTCATATTGCCTTCAAGCGCCTTGTCGCTGCCTGCTTCAAAGGGAATTGGCAGCAATTGTCCAAGTTCGCCAACCACAGGCAGTTGACTCGGTTTGCCGACCATAATCACATGAAAGTTCTGGCGCTGATCCTGCGGGAATTCATCACCAAAATAAGCGGACAAGGTAACGATCGGCGGGTTGGCTTGTGAAGCCAGGTATGAAGAGATTTTGACCGCGCTGCGCCAGGCATCCAGGTCGTTTTTAGGCAGAACAAACGCCGTATCGCCCAACTCCGCATCAAAGGTAAACGGAGCCGGGTAGCCCGTCAGGTTGACCGTGGCGGTTTCATCCACCTGCTCTTGAATCAACGGGGTGCTCAATATGGAATCATTCCAGATATTAATCCAATTGCCCTCGGCATCCGGCGGGGTGCAAATATCCTCCGGATAAATGTAAGCCTGAATTTCCAGTTGATTCGGGCCGGGAACAATTGCTGATTGCGGGATGTTCATCCTTACTTTATTGATGGCGTTCTTTGAAGTTTCCAGGTCGAATCGAACGCTTCCGATCGGGTTATCGTTCAGCATCACAACAATCCCAGACTGGTCAAAATCCATCAAACTTGAATTGCCATAGGCAAGTTCAAAATAAGCGTCTTCGGCAACCGTCGAACCGAGAGGCACCTGAAAACCATAGGTTTCGACATTAAAGCCCCTCAGAGCGAACAAACTATTGGAGTATCCCATACTCGCAAGGGTTCGCGTCTTGGATGCCGAAGCAGGCGCCTGGACAGACTGAAGCGGTTGAATATCCTCCACAACCGCCAGATTTTGAAATCGATGGGGGCGTATGACGCCCGTGCTTAGCGCCTGGGCCGCCTTGACAACACCCGCATCCGAATTCCCGGACACAAACATCACAACAGTGGAAATATTCCAGGGAGAGTTCACCAACTGGATAATGCCCGCGTCGGTAATTCCCGCCAGGGTTTGAAAAGCTCCGTCAACCGGGGAATCAGGCAGGTTCAAAACATCCAAAATGGTGAAAGACGAGGGATCGCCAACCAGGATCAAGTGATTCGACGATTGCTGCTCCGGGGTCAACGCGCTCATCGTCGTCGTATCAAGCTGCAAGGCATTTCCGCTCACATTACCAATGCCCCCCGCCACCGTTAACGCCGCCTGCAATTCCGCCGCAGAAGGCTGGTCAGGAAGCACGATCAGGGCAGATTCGCGAACAAAGGTGCCCTGGTACAGTATTTTTGTAAAGTTGATAATGTCGGGCTGCGGCGCCGAAATCTCATGAGGCAGGAAAAAATACGAAGTTGGATGAACGATCAGATTGAAATCCTCATCCACATAACAAAAGTCGCCGGCATCCAGTTCCGCGTAAAACGTCATACGCCCATCCGAACGATTGGAGACGAACGCCTTGGGCGGTATCGGCAAAACCGTCTGGACATTGCCGTTTTCATTCAGGTTTAGCACGCCCAACAGGGTGTTGTTCATGTATACTTTCAGCGTGCCGCCGCCAACCACCAGCGGATATCCAAATTCGGACGAAAAAACATCGGTATAACTGACCGTCATATCCAGGTGGAGTTCCGCGCCGGGAGATAGCGCCCATGAGTTTGGGATTGGGAAGGCATAGTAAGCCGAATCAAACGGTCCCGAAAGGGGGATATCCTCCTCTGCAAAGATTTTGAAGGGCACCTCGGTCGCATCCATGCTTATTACTTCCGTTGTAGGAATTGTCTGCGCCGGGGGAGACTCCAACTTCCGCGCGCCAACCGGGATGGTTTGGCTCAACAACAAACTTAAAAATAAAATCACCAATAACATAAGTCTTGTTGACTTCTTACTCATGGTTTCTCCTTTAAACATCAAGCGCCAGGCGCTTTCTATTCCTGCGCTTCGGTATTCCAGAAAGGGTTTTTCATTTCCCATACATAGACGGGGTTCGCCTTGTTTTTCCGCGCATTTTCCAACGCCTCACTGGCTTTCTCCAATAATTCCTCAATGGAGATGTTCAAGCTGTACTCGGCGGCGCCGATATATGGAGTAAGTTCGATTGACAGATCCAAATGCTGCAAGGCAACCGGGAGGGAAAGCATGGTGGATATGCGGCTGAAAATCCCCTTGGCTGCGGGACCCGGCGTTTTAGGCAAAATGACGAGAAAACTATTGTCGGTCCAGCGTCCAATAATGTCGTGTCCTCTCAACTCTTTTTGCAGCGTGGCCGTAACCTGCCTTAAGACATTCTGGTACCCGCTTGTCGGCAGGGTGTCTTCAATATCTGCCAGCCCGACCAGTTCGATAATACCCGCCGATAAAACCCCATCCGGGTTTTGAGTCAACTCATCTTCCAGGAATTTCCGAATGGTGCGGCGGTTGTACACGCCGGTAATATTATCCAATTGAAAGCGGAGGCGGTAGGAGTCCAGCGAGGTCATTAGTTGGTCGCGCACAATAGCCAGCACGCCGCCAAGCAACAAGCCGATGCCGAATGCCAGAATCGAATCGCGGACCGGCTGCGGGCTTTCCGGAACAACCGGGGGAAGCGCCTCATCCAAAAAGTCGACGCGATAATACTCGCTCAAAAGCGATGTAAAACGGATTGCCTGATTTCCTATGGAATTTGTGAACGCAGCCGCCAGTTCGGGGTTGGGTCCCGTAACGCTCAACTCTATGACGCTTGAATTTGGAAGTACTTGAATCTCATAGACGTAGTCTTCCATTTCCTCCGGGGTGCGGTCCAACTCTGCCAGGGCGTCGCGATAAACGCGATTACTTCTCATTACCTCCATATATGTGGTAATCACCGTCTGGTTCCCCAAAATATCCAGTCCTTCCAGCCCCAAACCGGGGCTGCTGGGCAGAATGTTTCTTGGGCTCAGGAGAAAACGGGCAACCGCCTTATATTGCGGGGTGACGATATAAGAAGCGCCAAGCGCCGCCACCACCGCCGTCAGGGCTGTCAGCAAGACCACCCACCAGCCCCGCTTCAACATTTGAAAGTACAAGCGAATTTCCATAAAAAGGACCTCCGAGCCCAGTATTTGTTATAAATTCGAAAATAAAACTGAAAAAAAAATGCGCCGATCCTGCCGGTTTCTCACGCAGGAAACTTTCGACCAGCCAGGGCATTTCCACAAAAAGAATCCTGCCAGTCCGCCGCTGGCAACCGTTTATTCTTCACAATCGTTTGCCAAACAGTTTTTAACTCTACCATAGTTTGGTTCTATTTTAAACCCTGCAACCAGAGTGTAACAACACGATAATAGTCAGAGTGATCAGCGTTGCGAGGGCTTAAACGAGTCTCAAAACACAGAACAAAAAGGCAGCCCGATTGCCTCCCCATTAAACGGCGCCGGGAGGGTTGACGACCGCCGAAACCGTTCTGAAAAGGATTACTATATCCAGCCAGATGCTTGCCCTTTCAATATACATGATGTCCAGCCGCGAGCGGACATCAACATCGACGGCGCCCCTTGCGGTAACCTGCCACAAACCCGTCAAACCAGGCAGCACGTCCAGTCGTTCTGTTTGCCACAATTTGAATGTCTCCGGCCCATAATCGGCAGGACGGGGTCCCACAAGGCTCATCTCCCCTTTAATCACATTAAATAACTGGGGCAGTTCATCGATGCTGGTTCGCCGCAATATTCGTCCCACTTTTGTTACCCGCGGATCGTTTGTGATCTTAAACTCGGGCCACACCAATTCGTTCAAATGGGCATATTTCGCCTTCAACTCTTCGGCATTGGGCACCATCGAACGAAATTTATACATGGAATACAGTTTGCCGCCCTTTCCTGTCCGGGTCTGGGTAAAGAAGACCGGCGCCCCCGGACTCTCGACCCAGACGGCAAGCGCCGACAGGGCAATCACAGGAAGCCAGAACGGGGAGGAACCCAAAACAAGCGCGAGGTCCATAAAGCGCTTCAGGCGCATGTAATCCCTCCCAACAAACCATCGCTTCTCGGGATCAAAATTTTTTATCCATCCATGATCGACAACTCTCATGCGGGGGCTCCAATTGGCGGCTTGTGAAATCAACCGTTGCTATTTTGAATTTCAACCGGGGTTTTATTTTCAAGCGCTTCCGCTTTTTGGTTTTCAAGCCTGCGATGGGCAACTTCCATCAGATCGTCGAAGTTCAACGCGTCGTCGGGAAAAGCCGCCGTCCCCGATATCAAGTCCGCCCCAGCCCTCTCCCTGACCAGCCCCCCAATCCTCTGGGATAACTGCACGCAATTATCGTAGTTGGTTTCCGGGCAAAGAATGATAAATCGATTGCGGTTGTCGCGGAAGACCATATCCGTCTGGCGGACATGTTCATCGATAATCTGACTCATGCGTGCAAGGGAAAAACGGTTCGTCAAATCGTGCTGTATATTAATAATGATCTTGTTCGAAGACGCGGCAAGCGACAACTCCGCGCTAAACACAACCAGGCACAACGGGCGGTAGTAACGACGGCTTCGCGCAATCTCCAGCTTAACCTGGCGGGTCGCCTCCTGAATATCGCGGACACGATTCGGAAACGCGCTGATCGCCATGGCGTCCAGGATCGATTCGGCGTGGCTGATCCCCTCCGCCAATTGATAGGCAAGCCAGACCCCGATCATAAACAGAACAAACTCAAGCAAAATAATGGCAAAGGTGCTGTTCGGCGCGGAAACCGACCTGTCCAACAGCTGCAACATCACAAGATACACGCTTCCCCAAAGCACGAGCGGAACAGCGACATTCACCTTCGTAATGTTGGGAATAAAAACCGTGGCAGGCACCGCCACCATCGCGGCAAAATAAAAATACTTCGCAAAATCGATGATCGGAGAGTCGGTATAGTCGAACTGCGCGAGAATAAAAATAGCCGCCAGGTACGACGCAACCAAAAAAATGGACTGTTTAAGGGATGACATGGCTAATTATCCAAAAAAAAAGACTCACCCGCCCTACACGGCAGGTGGAGCGACGTTGAAATATGTCTGTGGTCATCACCCATAAAGGCAGAACGCCCCATTGCGATGGGTTTGCAGAAGCATTGAACGGGT
The DNA here is from genome assembly GCA_016703605.1 of Candidatus Villigracilis adiacens. Classification (GTDB taxonomy): domain Bacteria; phylum Chloroflexota; class Anaerolineae; order Anaerolineales; family Villigracilaceae; genus Villigracilis; species Villigracilis adiacens. The sequence continues at coordinate 87,951 of JADJBU010000026.1, forward strand.
AATCCTTGCCTCGACCGAGAGCGATACGGTTTAACATGCGCCAAGTTTACCAAATTCACGTAAAAAGAGTAAAAAAGTATAAATACTTGCCGAGAAGTCGCCGCCAGCCTTGCAATGACCTAACATTCATGATTATATCGCCGATTCACCCGATAACCAATATCCCCCAAAATCACCAAACGAACGGATTCTTTTATAATCAGGGCTTCAAAAAGATGCGAGATTTAAACCGCGCCATCAACAAAAAAACATGGCAAAAATCCAGACAATGACATCGATGAAAAAACTTCAAAACGAAATCCAGCTCGAATACATCCGCGCATCAGGACCCGGGGGACAGAACGTGAATAAAGTGGCGACGGCGGTTCAACTGCGCTTCGACATCTCCCGCTCCCCGTCGCTCGGCTCAGACCTTAAGGGACGGCTGATTCGCCTTGCAGGGAAACGAGTCAACGCGGACGGCGTGCTGATCCTCGAAGCCAGGCGCTTCCGCACACAGGCGGCGAACCGCGAGGATGCCCTGGCAAAGTTTCGCGAGTTGATTCGCAAAGCCGGTGAAACGCCGAAATCCCGCCAAAAGACCAAGCCGACAAAGGCATCCAAAGAGGAAAGACTCAAAGAAAAAAAACAGCGCGGCGCAGTGAAGAAATTGCGCCAAAGCAAAGCGGGGTTTGCCGAATAGGAGTTTCGATATAATCACGGAATTATGCGCAAACATCACACATTCGCAGGTCTCATTTCCGGTCTCGCCGCCGCCTCGATCTGGGGCGGCATGTACGTTGTCTCCAAGGTGGTATTGGAGGTCATCCCGCCATTCACTTTGCTTTTGATCCGCCTCGTGATGGGGGCGATGGCGCTCGGCGCGGTCATATATTTTCGGAGGCAAAACTCTGAAAACAAGAGAGGTTTTACAAAAGAATTATTCTGCAAAAGTTTCCTTGTCGGCGTGGTTGGATATGGGATTTCGCTCGGCTTTCAATTCGTGGGGACAAAACTCTCCACGGCATCGAACGGTTCGCTGGTTACGTCCGCAACGCCCGCCTTCGTTTTGCTGTTCGCACCCTTCCTGCTCGGTGAAAAAACCACCACCCGCCGCATCGTCGCTCTTGTCATATCATCGTTGGGGGTTTTGGCGGTCATCGATCCGCGCAATGCGGAATTATCGCCTTCATTGTTTTGGGGAAATATGAGCCTGCTTGCCGCGGCGCTGACCTGGGCGCTGTATTCTGTTCTGGTGCGCAAGGTTTCGCAAACCCAGGACCTGCTTATCTCCAGCGCCGTCATGCTGCTGGGCGGAATCCCCTCCAGCCTGGCGCTCTCCATCTGGGAGGTCAATACGGTCGGCATCGGAGAGATCACCCCCGGCATCATCGGCGGATTGCTTTTCCTCGGAATCATCTCGACCGCCATCGCCATGTTCCTGTGGAATTACGCCTTTGCAGAACTGCCCGCCGCTGTGGCGTCGTTGACCTTCTTTGCCCAGCCTGTGGTTGGGACCCTGCTCGGCTGGTTCTTCCTGGCGGAAGCAATTACGCCATTATTCATCATCGGCGGGGTGTTGATCGGGGTTGGGATTCTAATCGCTTCGAGGGAGTGAAAGGCTTGCAGCGCTGAGGCGGATACCGGTCAGGAAAGAAGCGGATGCAGAAGGGGAGATTCTGCATCCGCCAGGAAAATGCCCGGGAGGGGTCTTCCATCCCCATTAATTGACCTTACCGTAATACGACTAAGCGCCCGAGGGTTGGAGAAAATCTTCGATGCCTATTTTTTATCCGCGAGTTTGCGCGCCAACTTTACCGTGGCATCGGCGCCGACGGCGTGCAGCAGGGCCATGTTGGGCGGGCGCTGTTCGCCGATGGGGAATCCGCAGACGAGCACCACCTGCTGCCCGGGGGTGATGCCCGATTTCAACAGCACGGAATCGACCTCGGAAAGCATATCGTCCATGGTTTGCGCAAACTGGACGAGATGCGGGCGCACTCCCCACAGGAATGCCAGTTGGTTGTAGGTTTCCTCCTCGGGCGTGAAGGCGAGGATCTGCTTCGACGGGCGCGCCTTGGACATCAACCAGGCGGAGCGTCCGCGCATGGTGAAGACGGAGACGGCTTCGACTTCGGGATCGCTGGCAAGCGCGTTGGCTGCCCGGGCCATCGACGCCGCGTCGCTCTCGCCCAAGCCTGCCCGGCCGTCTTGACGGGTTCCCCACTCTTTGAAATGCGACTCGGCTTCCAACACGATGCGCGACATCATTTCAACCGAGAGATGCGGGTACTCTCCAGAGGCGGTTTCAGCGGAGAGCATGACGGCGTCGGTGCCGTCGAAAACCGCATTCGCCACGTCTGAGGCTTCGGCGCGGGTCGGAAGCGGGTTTTGAATCATGGATTCGAGCATTTGGGTGGCGGTGATGACGAGTTTGGCGCGGCTGTTTGCGGCGCGGATGATCGTCTTTTGCAGGGACGGCACGCGTTCGGGGGGCAGTTCCACGCCCAGGTCGCCGCGCGCCACCATGACGCCGTCGACAACGTCCAGAATTTCATTCAACTCATTCAGGGCTTCGGGTTTTTCGAGTTTTGCGATGAGAAGCGGTTCGCGCTTTCCGGCGGAGTATTCGCGGATCGCTTCCCGCACCGTTTTCACATCTTCGGCGCTGCGGACGAAAGAGATCGCAACTGCGTCCACGTTTTGTGAAATTCCGAAGGCGAGGTCGGCTTTGTCTTTTTCTGTAAAACCGGCTATACGTAATTTGACTCCCGGCAGGTTGATGCCTTTGTGCGAAAACAATGCCCCGCCCACCAAAACCCTGGCATGGACCACCCGCCCCTCCGCGGTTAAGACCTGAAGCGCGAGGCGGCCGTCGTCCAACAGGAGTTTATCGCCGTCGCGGACTGAGTCGAACAATTCTCGAAAATCCACCGGGATGATCTGATGCCCGTTCGTGGGCGGTTCGTCTTGCGTGGCATACAGGCTGACCTCTTCGCCGACCGAAAGTTGAAGCGGAGCCTCCAACCTGCCGACGCGGATCTTGGGTCCTTGTAAATCCTGGAGAATGCCGACCGGTTTTTTAAGCCGCCTGGCTGCTTCGCGGATGCGGCTCACCCGCTCGCGGTGCTGTTCATGAGTGCCGTGTGAAAAATTCAGGCGGGCGACATTCATTCCCGCATTGATGAGCGCTTCCAATTCCGCCGTCGAATCCGATGCCGGTCCGATGGTTGCTACGATCTTTACATTACGCATTACCGAATACTTCCTGTTCAGGTTTATTTGCCTTGCATGAGTTGGGTTTCCAGCCGGGCCAGGCTGCGGGTTACCCGTCAAAGCGCCCCGATGATAGGGAAAAAGGCGGAACCTGTCAAGCAAGGGTTTTTGATTATCAGGTTAACAAAAAAACAGGCGCAGAGTTACGAAACTCGGCGCCTGGGTTTCTTTCTGCGCGATTACAGGTAATGCAGTTCGCGTGCCTGCCGGGTGAGGTCTTCGCGGAATTGCGGGTGCGCAATGGCGATCAAAGCCTGCGCCCGCTGGCGGATGGTCTTGCCATACAGGTCGGCGATGCCGTATTCTGTGACAATGAAGCGCACATGGTTGCGGCTGGTTACCACGCCCGCGCCGGGTTTGAGCATGGCGGTGATCTTGCTGATGGACGCGCCGTCCCGCATAACGGCGGCGCTGGGCAGGGCAATGACCGGGACGCCGCCCTTCGAACGCGACGCGCCATAGATGAAATCCAACTGCCCGCCGACGCCGCTGTAAAGTTTGGGACCGATGCTGTCGGCGCAGACCTGCCCGGTCAGGTCAACTTCGATGGCGGAGTTGACCGCCACCATCCGCTCGTTCTGGGCGATGATGAATGGGTCGTTGACGTACTCGGTCGGGTGCATTTCGACCATCGGGTTGTCGTTGACCCAATCATAGAGTTTCTGCGTACCGAGGATGAACCCGGCGACGATCTTGCCCGGGTGCAGGGATTTGCGCGCATTGGTCAGAACCCCCGCATTGACCAGGTCGATGACGCCGTCGGAGAACAATTCGGTGTGAATGCCGAGGTCGCGCTTGTCCATCAGGAATTTCAAGACCGCATCCGGGATGGAGCCGATGCCCAATTGCATGGTTGCGCCATCGGGGATGAGGGAGGCGACATGCCCGGCGATTCCCTGAATGATATTCATATCCCCTTCGGCGGTCATCTTATGTTCGGGGATGGGGTAATTCACCGGTACGATATGATTCAGGCGGCTGACGTGGATGAACGCATCGCCCAATGTGCGCGGCATCTGTTCATTGACCTCGGCAACGATGACCCTGGCTGATTCCGCCGCAGACTTGGTCAGACCGACCTCCACGCCCAGGCTGCAAAAACCGTGTTCGTCCGGCGTCGAAACGTGGATCAATGCCACATCAATGGGTAGAATACCGCGTTTGAAAAGAAGGGGAAATTCGGAAAGCAGCACCGGGGTGAAATCGGCGCGCCCCTCCTGTACGGCTTTGCGGATGTTGGCACTGATGAACATGGAGTTCACGCGCAGGTGTCCCTCCATCTCCGGTTTGACATAATCCGCGCCGCCGATGGTCAACGCCTGGCAGATTTCGATATCCTGCAAATCTGGCGCATGTTGAACGAGGGCAGCCAAAAGGGCTGTTGGGACCGAAACGTTCCCGGTTAGAAAGATGCGATTGCCCGACCTGACAGTCTTCTTTATGGCATCTGCCGCAGTCGTAACGCGCGATTGATAAAGGGCGGCGGCGTTCATTCCATCACCTCCGCGCCGCCCAGCCGGACGAGATTGCGCAGTTTGCCCTGATGCGTATTGACGGCGGCTTCAATGGAAGGATCAGCCTTCATGGCGGCGTCGATCCCATGGTTGGCGATCTCGGCGATATAGGGAAAGGCTGAATTCAGCAGGACATGGCTTGCCGTCCGCGCCACGGTGCTGGCGATGTTCGGCACGCAATAATGCACAATCCCCTCCTCGATGAACGCCGGGTTGTCGTGCATGGTCGGGCGCGAGGTTTCCACACAGCCGCCCTGGTCGATGCTGACATCGATGATGACGGAGCGCGGCTTCATGGCGCGGACCATGTCGCGGGTCACGATCACGGGAGCGCGCTGCCCCGATACCAGAACCGCGCCCACCACCACATCCGCAAAGGCGGTCGCCCGTTCGATGTTGCGCCGGGTCGCCATCATGGTCACCACGCCGGGTAGTTTGTCGTGAATACTTTCGAGCGCGGTCATGCTCTTGTCCAGCACGGTTACATGCGCGCCCGCCTGAAGCAATGCCCGCGCCGCAGATGTGCCCACCGCCCCGCCGCCAAGGATGACCACCTCCGCGGGCGGCACGCCCGGAACGCCGCTCAGCATGATTCCCTTTCCGCCGCGGTTGGTCTGAAGCCAGCGCGCCGCGATCTGAGCCACCATCGCGCCGCAGATCAAACTGAATTGACGCAGGACGACCCGCCCGCCCTGCGGGTCGGTGATCTGCTCGTAAGCGAGAGCCGTGATCTTCTTTTCGAGGAGCAGGTCGATCTGGTCCTGCGACGCGGATGCAAGATGCAAAAATCCGGCAAGGATCGCGCCTTCGTTCAACCACTCCAGCTCCTGCTTGAGCGGGCGCGATATTTTCAATAGCAGGTCTGCGCGTCCAAAAACCTCCTGCGGAGAAAAGGCGATCCGCGCCCCAGCCTTTTCATAATCCGGATCCTTGAACCCCGCGCTCGCCCCCGCATCATGCTCGACGAAAACCTGGTGCCCAAACTGGGAGAGGATCTCCACCCCGGCCGGGGAAAGACCCACGCGATACTCAAAGGGTCTGCTTTCTTTTGGAATTCCGATGTACATAGCGCCTCCACAAAATACTTGTGTACCTGTCTACTTGTTTACGGGTATACAAGTACACAAGTAAACAAGTAGACACCCCCAACAGACAACTTATCCTATTTCATATTGAGCGTTTCCCGGATGGCGGGAAGCGCCCAATCTATCGTTTCTTTATCGATCACCAGCGGCGGCGCAAAGCGGATGACGTTATCGTGCGTCTCCTTGGCAAGGATACCCTTCGCCTTCAACGCTTCGCAGAACCGGCGCGCGCCGCCCGCCCCGGGTTTAAGTTCCACGCCGATGAGCAGCCCCTTGCCGCGCACTTCCTTGACGTGCGGGCTGGGGATTTCGCTCAACTGCTCGACAAAATACGCGCCCAATTCCGCGGAACGCTCCGCAAGTTTTTCCTCGCGCAGCACTTTCAACGAAGCGCGAGCCACCGCCGCCGCCAGCGGATTCCCGCCGAAGGTCGAGCCGTGTTCGCCGGGCGCGAACAAGCCGAGGATGGGCTTATCCGCCAGCACGGCAGAGACGGGGTAAAAGCCGCCCGCCAGCGCCTTGCCCACGATGACAATGTCCGGGCGGACATCCTCGTGTTGGGAGGCGAAAAGTTTCCCGGTCCGGCACAGACCCGTTTGAATTTCATCCGCAACGAAAAGCACGTTATTCTTCCTGCAAAGTTCCGCGACCGATTTCAAATACCCTTCGGGCGGCATGATGACGCCCGCCTCGCCTTGAATAGGCTCCAGCAAAACCGCCGCCGTGTTGGGCGTGATCGCCTTTTCGATGGCGGCTGCGTCGCCGTATTCCACGACCACAAAGCCCGGCGTGAACGGACCGAAATCGTCGCGGTAGAGCGGCTCGGTGGAAAACGAGATGATGGTGACCGTGCGCCCGTGGAAGTTGTTCCCCGCCACGATGATCTCCGCCTGATGGCGCGGAACCTTCTTGACCTGGTATGCCCATTTGCGGGCAAGTTTGACCGCCGTCTCGACCGCCTCTGCGCCGGAGTTCATCGGCAGGGACATGTCGTAGCCTGTCATTTCGGATAATTCTTTATACAGCAAAGGCAGTTGATCGTTGCGAAAAGCCCGCGAGGTGAGCGTGACCTTCTTTGCCTGATCCAGCAGCGCCTTCAAAATTTCTGGGTGAACGTGTCCCTGATTGACAGCCGAATACGCGGAAAGACAATCGAGATATTTCCTGCCTTCCACATCGTAAACCCAGACCCCCTCCGCCTTTTCGATGACGACATCAAGCGGATGATAATTATGCGCGCCGTATTGCTCTTCGATCTTGATAAATTCTTGAGTATTCATGTAATAAAATCCTGTGAGTTGTTTTTGAGATTAGAGATTAGAGATTAGAGATTAGAGATTAGCAATCTCAAATCTCTAATTACCAATTACCAATTACCAACATCCTACCCCGCCCCAAACAGCCGCGCCAAAATCGCCTTCTGGGCATGGAGGCGGTTATGCGCTTGCGGGAAGATGACGGAGTGCTTTCCATCCGCCACATCGTCGGTCAATTCCTGGCTGCGGTGGGCGGGCAGGCAGTGCATTACGATCACATCCTTGTCGGCTTCGGCAACCAGCCCCGCATTGACCTGATAGGGTGGGAAAGCCTTTTCACGCTTCGCCGTTTCTTCCTCCTGCCCCATGCTCGTCCAGGTATCAGTGTAAATGACATGGGCTTTCTTCACGGCTTCGTGCGGGTCGCGCAAAAAGGTGATTTTGCTTTTCGATTTTTTGGCGAGCTTCTGCCCGATCTCCACCGCTTTCGGGTCCATGTCGTAGCCTTCGGGGTTGGCAATGATAAAGTTCCAGCCGAGTTGGGCGCAGACATGCATGAGCGAAACCGCCACGTTGTTGGCATCACCCACGTAGCTGACATTCAGCCCCTTCGATTTTTTGCCGAACTTCTCGACGATGGTCAGCGCATCTGCCATGCCCTGGCAGGGATGGTTGTAATCGCTTAAACCGTTGACCACCGGCACATCCGCCCACTTTGCCAGTTCCACCACATGCGCGTGGTCAAAAGTCCGCGCCATTAACGCCTGCACGTACCCGGAAAGCACCCGCGCCACATCCGCAATCGACTCGCGCTTGCCCAGCCCGATCTCAGCCGGGGAAAGATAGAGCGCGTCGCCGCCACAGTGGCGCATCGCCATGTCGAAGGATACGCGCGTACGCAGGCTGGGTTTCTGGAAGATCATCCCCAGCACTTTGCCTTTGAAGATGGATTTATTGCCTTTTTTGAAATATTGCTTCTTGAGTTTTACCGCCAGGTCGAGCAGGTCTTGAATTTCGTCCGATGAGAAATCGGATATTGCGATAAAGTCCTTCATAGAGTCTCCTTGTTCCAGTAGAACAAGTCTATAGACTTGTTCTACTGTTAGTATATCTTCATTGACCATTTTTGCCACGTCCAAAGCATCACGCAAACGGTATGACAAATTACGCCATGCGCACTTTTTTCCAATACCGCATCAACCCATCGGCGCTCATGCCGACCGGGTTCGAGAGCGAGTAGGCGCGGATCACATCCATGCTGAGATTCTTCTCGCGGCTCTCCTGCTCCATGTATTGCGTAAATTCCCCGCGCAATTCTTCGATGGACGGCTCGCGCGACATGACCCGCTCGAGCCAGCGTTCCATCTCCGCCAGCGTCTCGTCGAGCGATTGCAAATGCCAGTCCACATCGTCATAAATGCCGAAGTGGGTCGGGGCGATGCGCGCGAATTTCATCCCCTTCAAGAGCGCCAGAGAGTCGCGCCACTTTCCAAAATGCAATTCGGGCGGCGGCATGGGCGCGCGCAAATATTGAAAACCGGGAATGCGCACCCCGCCCACGTCGCCGCTGAAACAAACATCCTCGAATACATAGGAATAATGATGTTCGGCATGACCGGGCGTGTGGACAGGGAGGAATCTCAGGTTTCCGATGACGATCTCCTCCGCTTCTTTCGGGACCTTGAGTTGATTCTGCGCCACGGGCAGGAACTCACCCCAGAGTTGATTCATCCTATCCCCGTAGATGCGCGTCGCGCTGGCGATCAGTTTTTCGGGGTTGAGCAAATGCGGCGCGCCGATGGGGTGGACGTAAATCTGCGCGCCCTGCTGCGAGAGCCATCCCGCCGCCCCGGCATGGTCGAGATGAATATGCGTCAGCAGGACGTGGGTCAGGTCGCGGGGAGATAAGCCTTCGTTTGCCAGACCCGCTTCGAGCGCGGAAAGAGTCGAGCCGGGTCCCGCTTCCACCAGCACGGCCGCATCCCCATCCCGAATGAGATAGGATGCAATCGCCTGGGACTTCCCCTGAAAATTCAGGTCGATGAGTACGATACGGGTGTTTGCCATGCGCGGGTTTCCTGATGTTTGAATTTGGATGAGAGTTCTGAAAGCGCGGTCGGCAGGTCGTCGCCGCAGGCAATCGGGATGACCGGCACGCGGCGTTCGCGCAGGGCGGTTATCAGTTCCGCCGGGCTTGCCGGTCCGCCGAAGGTTTTTGCGTCCAGCAGGACGACGACCGGCGAAAGGAATCTTCGCTGGAGTTCGTCCACCGCCTGCAACAGATCGGCGCGCGCGCTGGGCGTAACGAGGATGACGCTCGAGCCTTGGGGAAGCAATGCCGATTGCGTTGCGACCAGGCCTGCCAGCGAGAGATTTCCATCTGAGTTGACAAAGGCGAGCGTTTCGAGAATTTTCGCCTCCTGTCTTTCGCTGCGTTCCGCCGGGAGGATGGTCAATGTTTGACCGGCGTTTGCCAGCCCCACCGCCCTTCCCTGGCGGATGAAGTAATGGGCAAGCGAAGCCGCAATGCTGACCGAATATTCCAGCGTGGAGGGCGGGAGTTCGATCTTCGGGCGTTTCATTAATAACATGGAATGGAAGGGAACTTCCACTTCTTTTTGCGCGATCTGCTGGTGCGCCGTCCTTTGAGAGTCGAGATAGATCCAAATCTCGGCTTGCGGGTCCTGCTCGAACTCCTTGACCATCAAGCGCCCGCGGCGCGCGCTGGTCTGCCAGTGGATGCGCTTCATCGCGTCGCCGGGGACGTATTCGCGCACGCCGGAAGCGTGGGGCGTAATGTCCGGCGACTTTTTGCGAATGACGGGACCGCCGGTCAACATTCCCTGCGGCGAGTGGAAGGAGCGGATATCGTGGATCATCGGGAAGACGATCAGGGTGTCGCCGGGTTTGAATTCCCGGCTGACAGAGAACAATCCAAACGGGTCGCCAACGGATACCTGGGTGGGACCCAGTTGAAAACTGCCGCGGCGGGTCAGCCACGTCCGCCCGGTGTAACTGCGATGCTGCCGCCCCATCACAAGGGTGAAGAGGCGCGAGCCAGCCGCAAAAGGGATGCCGGTCTTATTGACGACTTCGACCCAGGGAATGGGAAGCCTGCCGCGGTTGGTCAGTTTGAAATTCTCCTCCAGTACATCGCCGACGTTGGCGCGTAATGCGCGCGAACTGCGCTCGAAGGAAATTTTGCGGGCAACCCAGCGGGTCCAGACCCAGGCAAACAAGGTCAACAGCAGGCTGGAGTAAAGGAAGCGCGAAAAGATCGCCGCTCCGTTGACAAGCGCGCCAACGACACCGGCGAGAAAAATCAAGGCGATGAGGATTCGCCCTGCCTTCATTCTTTATTTATCCCTGGCTGACGCTTCGAAACTGCCCCCCGGCACAGGCGTGGAGAGGACGATCTCCTGGACGATGCGGTCTGAACCCAAATCGCGCAGCCGCGCCGCCGCGCTGACGATGATCCTGTGCGCGAGGACGGGCACAGCCAGGGCTTTGACATCGTCCGGCAGGACGTGATCGCGCCCGTGCAATGCGGCGCGGGCTTGCGCGGCGCGGGAGAGGGATAGACTTCCGCGCGGGCTGGCGCCGAGGTAGACGTCCTGACTCTGGCGGGTGCGGGTGCTGAGTTCGACGATGTAACGCTTGACCGCATTGGAGAGATACACCCTGCGGATCGCCTCGTTCATCTGCATGACGTCGCCGCCGGTTGCGACCGGCTTCAACGCCTCGAGCGGATGCTGGACCTGCTGGTCTTCCATGACGCGAATCTCATCGTTGATGCTGGGATAGCCCAACCGCATCCGTAAGAGGAACCGGTCCAACTGCGCTTCGGGGAGCGGAAACGTCCCTTCGTATTCGATGGGATTCTGGGTGGCCAGGACGATATAGGGTTTGGGCATGGGATGGGTCGCGCCATCCACAGTCACCTGTCTTTCCTCCATGGCTTCGAGCAATGCCGCCTGTGTCTTCGGCGTGGCACGGTTGATCTCGTCCGCGAGAATCACCTGCCCGATGATGGGACCCGGGCGGAATTCGAATTCGTTTTTTTGCTGGTTATAAATGGAAACCCCGGTTACGTCGCTGGGGAGCATATCGGGCGTGAACTGGATGCGGTTGAAGACGCAATCCAAAGACTTTGCCAGGCTGCGCGCCAGCACGGTCTTGCCGACGCCCGGCACATCCTCGATCAGGATGTGCCCCTGGCATAACAGCCCGATCACCACCAATTCGAGCGCCTGCCGTTTGCCGACGATCACTTTCTCGAGACTGTCAATGATCCGTTCGCCGAACTCTTTTACATCCGCCATGATAAGGATTCCTTTCGATGAAAGATGGCGGGATTCTATCACGCGCCGCGAAGCGCCGATCATGAAAAAATCCCGTTCCAATACTCTGGAACGGGATTTTCATTTCGATTTCTACTTCTTTTTGGTGGTCTTTTTCTTTGCGGAGGCGGTCCTTGCAGGGGATGACTTCGCAGCGCCAGCCACATCCGCGCTCATGGATGGGGCGGGAGCCTTGGAGCGCATCACTGCCCAGGCGAGGAGACCGATCAGGGCGATGGCAACAGCCCAAACAACGAAGAGAGCCGTGCCCGTCACGCCCTGGTACTGGACCACGATCGGGGCGATAATGACAGCCACGAGGTTGACGACTTTGATCATCGGGTTGAGGGCGGGTCCTGCCGTATCCTTGAAGGGATCGCCGACGGTGTCGCCCACCACGCCAGCCTTGTGACGTTCGGAGCCTTTGCCGAGGTTCTTGGCGGGGTCTTTGGGTTCGTCTTCGATGAGTTTTTTGGCGTTATCCCACGCGCCGCCGGAGTTGTTGAGGAAGACCGCCAGCAACTGACCGGAGACGATGATGCCGGCCAAAAAGCCGCCGAGGGCTTCCACGCCGAGGGTCAGTCCAACCACGATCGGGGTGACGATACCCAGCAGGGCGAGGGAGACCAATTCCTTCTGGGCGGCAGTGGTGGAGATGCTGACCGCCTGGGCGTAATCGGGTTTGACCTTGCCGTCCAACACGCCCAGTTTGAACTGGCGGCGGACTTCCAACACGATGAGGGAAGCGGCGCGGGTTACAGCCTGAATGGCGAAGGAAGAGAACAGCCACGGCAGGGCGCCGCCGATGAGCATACCAACGAAGATCTGCGGAACATCCACCCGGATGCCGACTTCGGTGATGAATTTCGCAAACGGGGCAGCCTTCCCGAGCGCCTCCGCCGCAAGGTTGGCGGCAAGCTGGGCGCGTTCCACATCCACAAGGAAGGAGCCGAACAGGGAGACGGCTGCGATCACTGCGGAACCGATGGCGACACCCTTGGTGATGGCCTTGGTCGTGTTGCCGACTGCGTCGAGGTCTGCCATGATCTGCTGCGCGTCTTTCGTCGCCTTGTCTGTCTTGCCAGACCAGGACATTTCGCCGATGCCGTTGGCATTATCCGCAATGGGGCCGAACGAGTCCATCGCCACATTGTTGCCGGTCAGGGTCAACATGCCGATACCGGTCATTGCCACGCCGTAGAGAATGAAGGTGGCTCTGAGAGTGCCGTCCGTTCCGGGGATGGTGCCGAAAATAAAGATGGAGGCGATGATGGTCATGGCGATGACCAACACCGACCAGACGGAGGATTCGAAGCCGACGGTGATGCCGTTCAGGATCAAGGTCGCGGGTCCCGTATCCGCCGATTTTTTGATGTCGTTGACGGGCGCGGCATGTGTGCCGGTGAAGTATTCGGTCAACCGGTCGATGAGGATGGCAAGCAGAACGCCGACAGCCACCGCGGCAGGCATACGCCACCAACCGCCCCACTGATTCATTTCAGCGGTGTTCAGGTAGAAGTACCCGGCCGCTGCGAACATCACCACAGACACGATGGCGGAGGTGATGAAGCCGCTGAAGATCGCCTTCATGGCGTCGTCGCTCTTGCCGGTTTCGCCGCCCTTCACAAAATAGGTGCCGATGATGGAGGAAAGCACGCCGATACCGCGAACCATGAGCGGGAAGACGATCCACTCGAGGCGGCCCGTGGCATGCCAGAGTGCCAGGCCGAGGATCAAGCCGGAGACGATGGTCACTTCGTACGATTCGAAGATGTCCGCCGCCATACCGGCGCAGTCGCCGACGTTGTCGCCGACGAGATCGGCGATCACAGCCGGGTTGCGCGGGTCATCTTCGGGGATGCCCGCCTCGACCTTGCCGACCAGGTCCGCGCCGACATCGGCAGCCTTGGTGAAGATACCGCCGCCCACGCGCATGAACAACGCCAGAAGCGTGCCGCCAAAGCCGAAGCCGAGCAGGGCGTCAGGCGCGGCAATGCCGAGGATGATGAAGATGATCGTGCCGCCGAGCAAACCGAGACCGTCGGTAAGCATACCGGTGATGGTGCCGGCGCGATAGGCAATGCGAAGCGCGTCGCCGAACGACTTTTTGGAAGCCGCCGCCACGCGCACATTCCCTTCGATCGCCATGCGCATCCCGATCTGACCGACCGTCAACGAAAAGCCCGCGCCCATGATGAACGCAATGGCGCGCGCAATGCCAATGATGAGTTTGATCCGGTTCTCGTCCATTCCTTCGAAGCGTTCCAACGCCTCCGGCGAAGGCGGAACCACATAAACGGAAAGGAACAATGCAAAGGTCAGGATCAGGATCAAAGGAATGATCGAGCGCAACTGCTTCTGCAAATACGCATTGGCGCCGTCCTTGATCGCGCCCCAGACCTCCTGCATTTTTTCGGTCCCCTTATCCTCACCGAGGATCTGCGAGCGTAAAAAAATCGCGTATCCGAGCCCGAGCCATGCAACGGCAAAGACAGCCCAAATCGCGATCTGTTCAAAATTGGTCAATCCCATTGTGAACATGAAAGGATACTCCTCCTACAGAGATGAAAAAAATAAAGGCTTTCGCCTTTTAAGCAGGGGGATTTTACAGGCGGGAGGGGTTTATGTCAAGAAAACAGGTTCGAACCCGAATGAAAGCGGAAATTTAATTTCTTGAAATCGCGATAAGCCATTTCTTCACCGCCAACAGCCCGTCATACCTTCACCCTTGTCCCTTCTTATACTATACTTCGACGAGTGAATAAACTTTATCGGTAATAAGCAGGCGACTCGCTTCGGATGATTTTCAACTTGATTATTTGCGCGAAAAGCGACTGTCACCCTAATTCCGATAATGTTCAACAGAATTGGAGCGCACGATCATTGATGCCATTAGATGGAAAACCCATTCGCCGCTCGAAACGCCCATGGAAGGTGGCGGTGATCGCCAACATCAAGGATGAAGAGCATCCCAAACCGGAGGGGGTTCCGCCGGATGCTTTTGCAGACTTCGATCATATCGAAACCGTCGACGCGCTTCGAGCCGCCATCGAAACAGACAGCCATACCACGGTCTTCATCGAAGCCGACAGGGAACTCCCCTACAACCTGCGCAGGGTCAAACCTGATATTTGTTTCAACATCGCGGAAGGGCTTGGGGGCGACGCGCGCGAAGCGCAAGTGCCAGCCCTGCTCGAACTGCTTGCCATTCCGTATACCGGGTCGCGCGTCCTTGCCAACGGCATTTCCCTCGATAAAACATTGACCAAACGCATCTGGCGCGACCGGCGCCTGCCTGTGGCTCCCTTTCAGGAATTCACCTTCGGCGATGAACCCCTGCGCCCCGAATTGAAATTTCCGCTCTTCGTCAAACCGGCGCGCGAAGGGACGGGCATGGGCGTGGACATGAAAGCCATCGTCAAGGATGAAGCGGAATTGCGCGAACGGGCGCAATACATCATTGGCGTTTATCAACAGCCTGCCCTGGTGGAAAACTTCCTGCCGGGGCGCGAGTTCACAGTGGGCATACTGGGACGCGCCGACGCAAAGCAATATGGGCGGCATCCGGAATGGTACGAAAAAGACGGCTTCCACCGCTTCCCCATCCTCGAATTGGATACGGGGAACAGCGAAGGTCCGTGGGTTTACACGAATGAAGCCAAATCGAAAGATGTCGGTCCGGAAGGCAATCCCGGCTTTTTCTGCCCGGCAAAGATCGACCCCGAACTCGAAAAGAAGCTTAAGCATCTCGCTTATCGCGCCCACAATATTCTCAACGTATTGGATGTTTCCCGGACGGATATCCGGCTGGACGAAGAGGGCAATCCGCGCCTGATCGAGATCAACACCCTGCCCGGGCTGACTCCCAACTACAGCGATCTCTGCCTGCAAGCCGCCGCCGAAGGGATCGGTCACACAGACCTGGCGCTGGAAATTCTCTACCTCGGCGCGGGGCGCTGGGGGATGCTCGAACCGCGTGAACTGGAAGAAACAAAAAAGAACGGCAAATAAAAAAAGACCGCGAGCCACATCGCTCGCGGTCTTTTGTACTCAATTAATCATCATCTCCGCCGCCCTCATGCTCGCGCCCATCAAGATGACATTCCATACAGTTCTGGAAATCCGTGATGCCTTCCTCGCGATGCTCCGAAGCAATATTCGCTTCGTTATGCTCGTGACAACCGTAGCAGGTATAGGTCGTAAGGTTGTCAGGGTGACAGGTTTGGCAGTTGCCATTTCCATCTCCATGCCCAAGCGGAAAAGTATGGACGCCATTGTAGGAGGCAGGTTCCCAGGCACGCGTGGAATGGCAGGCAGCACAGTCTGCACCGAATTGACCGGCGTGTTCCTGCGGCTCAGCATGACAGTCTACACACGCATTCACTGCCGCGATGCGATCATGGTCAAAGGCGGCATCTTCCCAACCGGATGGATTGTGGCAGGCTTCGCATTGTGTTCCGTACCTGCCGTTATGATCGTCGTCAACGCTGTGGCAGGAATAACAATCCCTCGTGGTGTCTTTGAAAATACCATCTACATGGCATTCTTCACAGGCAGCTTCAGCGTGTTTTCCTTCCAACCTAAAAGCGGAGAGATTATGGTCAAAATCCGCATCCTCCCAAGAGCCGGGGTTGTGACAGGACTCGCAATCCGTCCCATACCCGCCATTGTGCTGATCGTTCCGCGCATGACAGGAATAACAATCTTGCGGTGCAGACTGAAGGTCGGCTATCGAACCCGCATTGAGATGGCATTTGGTACAGGGGATGCCCTCCGCATGTCTGCCTTCGAGTTTGAAGGGATAGGCATTATGGTCGAAATCTTCAAAACGGTCCACACCGTCGTGGCAAGCCAAACACTCCCTGCCAAACGAAAGAACATGAGTCTGGGTGAAGGCAACATCCATGTCGCTGTGACAGGACCGGCACGAGTCTGAGGCGAAAGCCGTCAAGTCTTCCCCATGACACGAATCGCAGGCGATCGGTTCGCCGGATTCCATCCGGGTGTGTTCGTCGAGCGTGAAGCCGAATGTGTCGTGGGGGAAGGTGTTTTCACCGAGGTCGGTCAGGGACGCGGTTTGCCCGCGATGTTCCTTGTGGCAGTCGCGGCAGGCAAGGTTGGGGGATTTTTGAAGGACGGAACCGTGAAGCCGGGCAACATCGCGCATTTGATCGGCAATATTCGTATGACATTCCAGGCAGCGATCCGCCATTGCGGCTTGTTCCCACGGCGCAGCATGACAGGCTTTGCATTCCTGGATTTGGGCATGAGAATCCACGCCGCCGATGGTTTCGCCAGGTTGGGCGTTCAACGCGCCGGAACTGAACATTTGCCCCCCGCTGGCAAACGCCGCGCCGGCAAGAAAAAACATTGTAAGGATTGCGGCGATAAAACCTGAACCTGTCAGGCAGCCAAGACGGCTGTTTCTATTCATGTTTCCTCCTATTTTAGAAACGTGGCGTAATACAACGCCCCGCCCAAATGGGCAAACGCGGATATAAACAACGCAACGCCGATGGGAATATGTACGGCGTGCCAGAGCGACATTATCTGCCGCGCCCGGTTAAGCGCTTCCTGCGAGAGTGTGCCTTCGATCTCAAGACCGTCGAGAGTGCGCGGAATGCGGGTGAAGACGTAACGACCGACGAAGCCGCTAAGGACGATGATGATTGTAAGCAGGCTTGTCGCGCCGGCAAGCCCGTTGAACTTCCATGAGGTATGCAACAGGACCATGAACGGACCGACCAAACCCATGTAGATGTGAAATTTCAACCAGGTGGACATGCGCCCGAGCGCTGTGCCGCGGCTTCGTTTGCGCAAACTGTACAGGGTTTCGGTCATCAACATCAGGACAAAGCCAATGATCCCCAAGGTATGCCCGAACAACTCGCCGGCGGCGGGAATTTCGCGCGTCCAGAAGGCGAACAGCCCGTACCCGGCGGCGATCAAGGTACAGGTGACCAATGCAAGCCAAAGTTCGAGATTTCCACGTAACATTGATGCCCTCCCAAGGCAGTTGATTTACACAATATTTCTGTGAGTGTCCAATGTCGTGGGCTTAGGAGCCCACAGATCAGGCAGCCGCCAAATGCTCCGCCCAGAAGTCCACGATCACATCGGCAATCCTGGCATCTTTCGCTAGCAATTTGTCGTGGATCGCTGAGATGTTGATTTTTTCCGAGATTATGCGCTGCAAAGGCGCGGAGAGTTTCTGGTCGCCCATCACCACCGCCCCAAGCAGACGACTCTCACCCACCAGCAAACGCACCCGGTTCACATCGAAACCGCCCTGGGTCATGATGGCATCCGGCAGTTGACGCCAGGTCTCGCTGTCTCCTCTTGCAATTCCAACCACATCGTCATCGTGACCTGACCCCACCGCGCCGATGATGGTCGTTGTCAATCCGGCAAGTCGGGTGACATTGAACGGGACCGATTTAATATACGCCTTGCTTTGTCCTGCCATATTCAAACCTGCGGTAGAACCCTGTTCTCGTGACGGACTCCACAAACTATCCAGCGCAGACCGCCCCGTAAGCGGATCGTAGACCTGCGCCACATCGCCCGCAGCGTAAATATCCGGGTCGTTGGTCTGAAGGTATTCATTCACAAGGATGCCCCGGTCGCAGGCAAGATCGGCATTTTTAGCAAGATCGATACGCGGTTTAACCCCGACCGCAAACGCCAGAAGGTCGCATTTCATTGCGCGCCCATCCAATAAACGTACCCCGGCTACCCTCCCAGACCGCCCGAGGATTTCGATCGCTTCAGAACGCAGGTGTAGTTCCACGCCTTCCTCCTGGAGGCGGGCTTCGATCACGCGCGATTCCTGTTCGTCCAGCACGCTGTTCCAGTAACGGCCGCCCCGCAACAAGTAATGAACCTTCATACCCCGCGCAAGCAGTCCTTCCGTCAGTTCGAGCGCGGTGATTCCGCCCCCAAGCACGACCGCTGTCTGCCCGCGCCGGGCAAGTTTCAGGATCGCGCGCGCATCTTCAAGGTGATCGAGTTTCACCACGCCCTGCAAATTTGCGCCAGGAATGGTCAGGGGGGCGGCCGAAGCTCCAGTGGCAACCAACAATTTATTGTAGGATAGAAGCGAACCATTTTCCAGGGTTACGTTTTTAGCCGCCCTGTCAATCTCTATTACCCGTGTTTTCCTATATATGAACTTCAATCGGTTGTAATCTTCGCGTTTTTTGGGGAAGAGCGCCTTGTCGTGAAGTTCGCCGGTGAGGAAGTATGCCAGCCCGGGCCTGGAATAATATCCGTGCGGGTCGTCGCCCAGCATAACGATATCCCCGGTTCGATCCGCGCCGCGAATTGATTCGACCGCCGAGATGCCCGCCACGCCTGCGCCGATGATGACGTATCTCATGAGCCGCCCCCACCCGCAGTTTTTTCGAAGCGCAAAGCCCCGCGGGGGCAGCGGGCAACACACTCGCCGCAGGTCAGGCATTCCCTGTGCCGCACCGGTTCCCCCCTCCACGCATGGGTGCGAACATCAATGCCGATGGGACAGTTATACGAGCAAATGCCGCATTGCACGCAGCGATACGGGTCTGGCACGACAAATCCCGCCGCCATGTTTGCCGGGCGGGAAGAAAGCAGATCAATGATGGACAAGTAATACTCCAATGGTATTGTCGCGTTCATGTCGCAAAGTTACGGGACAATCCGCTTAATTCTAAATCTGCTTGCCGACGCCCAAATAGTGTCAAATGTCATAAACAAAAAAACAGGACCGTCTCGCGACGATCCTGTTTGGTTGGCAAATGGGGTTCTATCTTCTTACGAGACGGGCACCACGTTCGCGGCTTGCAAGCCCTTCGGTCCTTCCTCGATGGAAAACTCCACCTTCTGCTCGGCTTCCAATTTGCGGTAGCCGTCGGTCTGAATGGCGCTGAAGTGAACGAACACATCCTCGCCTCCATCGCGCCCAATAAAGCCGTAGCCTTTGGTCGCATTGAACCATTTTACGGTTCCAACGATACGGTCAGACATTTTATTACTCCTGCTGTTTAAAAATTATCGCCCGCCAGGGCGCCGTGACGCCACGTGCCGGGCAACAGGCGCAAGATTATCATGCCTGTTTTTGGGTGTCAAGATAATTATTCGCCGGGGTCATGGCTTTTGCAAAGTCAGGAAAATCTTAATGCAAATTCCGCGAAAAGACGAATGTCGCAAATTTCTTAACCGACGTTACACAGTCCGTCGCATCAAACGGGTCAGAGTATCCAGTAAACAGGGCGAATCTTCTCGTGAGACTCATCTGTTTCTGGCTGGTGCGACGCACCCTCCGCGTAAGGTGAGTTCTTAATTGGTTTTCGCGTAAATTCGCCCAATTTGCGCTTTTCGCGTTAAACCTTGCTGCAAATTCAAAGGGAGGTCAAGCGACTTTACAAAAATCATATCGCCGGAACGCCAAAAGATTCCAGGGGCAGAGTCTAAAGCAGTGCAGCGCTGGCGTCGTTGGCGCCAGCGGCATCTCCCGACTTTGGACTGCAAAATCAGGAGATTTTGCAGTCCAATTAACAACCTTTTAGCGCGCCCCCCGCATCCGATCTTCGACAGATGGATTGGAGAAGCGGTAAAATCGTTTCCGAACGATACACACCATATTGCCTTGAAAGGGAATCCACCCATGAAGATCGGCATCATCGGCGCATTAGACGAGGAACTCATCCCCATTCGCGCGCTCTCCCAGCATCTCGAAAAGATCGTAAAAGGCAGCCGCACCTACTGGCACGGCGACATGCACGGGCACCAGGTCTACCTCACGCGCTGCGACCCGGGCAAGGTCAACGCGGTGATCGCGGCGCAGCAACTGCTTGATTTCTTCGAACCCGACTGTCTCTTCAACATGGGCAGTTCCGGCGCGCTCTCCCCCGACCTCGAAGTTGGCGACCTCGTGATCGCCACCGACGCCATTCAGCACGATTTCGACCTGACCGGCTGGGGCATGAAGCCCGGAGAAATTCTGTTCGATGTCGTCACCAAGCCCGAAACCGGTCAACTCGGCTTCACGTCGCGTCACGCCTTCGTCACCGACCCCAACCTGACCAACCTGGCATTTGAAGCCGCAAAGTCGGTAGCGCTGGACGAAATCAACGGGCGCAAACCGAATGTTTACAAAGGACGCGTCATCAGCGGAGACCAGTTCATCAGCAGCGTCGAAAAAGCCGGTCAACTGCTTGCCACCCATGCCGCCCTCGCCGTGGATATGGAAGCCGCCGCCATTGCGCATACCTGCGAGATCAACAAAACGCCCTTCCTGTGCGTGCGCGCCATGTCGGATAAAGCCGACCACTCTGCGAATGTCAGTTTCACCGATTTCCTCGTCGCTGCCACAGACAACTACGGCAGGGTCTTCGATAAATTGATCCAACAACTCGGCAGGTAACAGAGGGTTTGCGGCGGATGAAAACAACAAACCCGCTCAAACGAATCCACGGCATTCTCATGCGCGGACACCAGGTCGCCTCGCGCCCGTCGAAGGATTATCCATACAGCGCACTCGAAAAACAAAAACCGTTCTTCAAAACCCTCGGGCTGGATTTGTACGAAACCTTCAACGGCACACTCAACATATCGATTGCGCCGCTTACATTTGAAATGCGCGCGCCGGAGTTCACCTTTCCGCTTGTGAAGTGGACCGACCTGCATCCGCCCGAGACCTTCTCGTTCTCGCGCTGCTTTGTTTATTTCAGGGGCAACGCAACCCCGGGCTGGGTATATTATCCGCACCCCGAGACGAAGAAGAGACATTTTCAAGACCCAAGCCTGATCGAAGTCATCGCAAAACAGATTGCGGATGTTCAATACGGAGATCCGCTCGAGGTGGAAGTCAACATGAAGGAGATCACGGTTCGGACGTGGTAAAAGCCTGAGAGGCAGACCCAGGCCTGGTACGCGTCTGGAAGCGGGGCTTTCATCACCCAAAGGTTCTATTTATCGGGGAAAACCCAGTCATGTCGTGTAAAATAATTCAAATCATGCGAATTGGATTTATCTCGGATATTCACGGAAGTTTTACCGCGCTCGAAGCCGTCCTGGCAGATATCAAAAAGGAAGGCGTCGACCAGTTGATCTGCCTGGGCGATACGGTCAGCCTGGGACCGCAGCCCTGTGAAGTGCTGGATGCGCTGCGGGAATGGAATGCCGTGACGATCATGGGGAATCACGACCAGGCGATCCTTGACCCGGAACGCGCTGAGGCATTTGAAATTACATCGCATTTGATTCCAGACCTGGAGTGGGGAGTGAAGCGGCTGCCCGCATCAGACATGGCGTTCATCCGTTCGTTCAAGAACACGCATACTGTCCGGTTCGAGAATGGGATCGAACTGCTGGCGTTTCACGGTTCACCCAAAGCCACCACTGACCTGATCGTTGCGACCACGCCGCAGGATAACCTGGATGATCTATTCAGAGGGCAGAGCGCGTCGGTTTTCATCGGCGGTCATTCGCACATCCAGATGCACAGGCGCAACGGGAAAAATTTGATCCTCAATTCGGGCAGTGTGGGGAATGCCTTTCTTTATCCTTTCACGCCGGGCAACCCGCCCAGGCTGCTGCCCTGGGCTGAGTACGCCATTCTTGAGCAGGATGGGAATTTTCTACGCTCAGACATGCGGCGGGTCTATTTCGACATTGATAAGCTGCTGGGGCTGGTAAAAGAGAGCGGGCTGCCCGGAACAGATTGGTGGTTCCGGCAATACGCGGAAACGCCCTGATTCTTTTCCCTGGATTTTTTGTAAATGGTTTTCCCTGCGAAACCCGCGTAATCCGTGTCCTAAAAAGATTTAAAAACTCACCTTACGCGAAGAGTGCGTCACGCCAGCCAGAAATAGACGAGTCTCACGAAAGGATTCGCCCTGTTTACTGGACACTCTGACCCGCTTGGTGCGACGCACTGCGTAACGTCAGTAATTAACCTCCCTCAGCCGCAGGGAAATTGCTTCGGGAGAAACGCCCTCGCAAGGACATGACGCAGGAAGTTGTTTTTTTACGAACCCTTACGTTCTTTGCTTGCCCACAACCTGAGCCTGGGAAAAGCTCCTTGAGCAAACAAAAAGCCCCGCCTTCGCGACGGGGCTTCATCTTTATTGAAACTTTATGCCGAGAATTTTGCCGAGACCGCTTCCCAATTGATCACATTATAGAAGGCGGCAATATAATCGGGACGGCGGTTCTGGTAGTTCAGATAGTAGGCATGTTCCCACACATCAATGCCGAGGAGGGGGGTCAAACCATCGGAGAGCGGGCAATCCTGGTTGGCAGTGGAGACCACGGCGAGTCCGCTGCCCTTTTTGACGAGCCAGGCCCAGCCGGAGCCGAAGCGCGTGGTGGCAGCTTTGGTAAATTCATCTTTGAAAGCGTCGAATGAGTTAAAGGAAGCATCGATCGCTTTGGCAAGGTCGCCTTTGGGAGCGCCGCCCGCTTTGGGTCCCATGATCTCCCAGAAAAGGTTGTGGTTATAAGTCCCGCCGCCATGATTGCGGACAACCATGCGCGCGCCTTCGGGAACAGCGTTGAGATCGCCTAACAGCGCTTCGAGTGATTTGCCCTGCAATTCGGGAGTCTTTTCCACCGCGCCATTCAAATTGGTAATGTAGGTTTGGTGATGTTTGGTGTGATGGATCTCCATCGTGCGCGCGTCAATGTGGGGTTCGAGGGCGTCGTATGCGTATGCAAGTTTGGGAAGTTCAAAAGCCATGGGATTCTCCTTGATACTGATAATTTGAGTTGGTGCGGTAATTTTATCCTGCCTGCCCGCGGGCAACAGGAATAAATCAATTTTATTACAAAAATCTAATAAATTCAAACTGCCGCGCAAAATTACCGCATCAATCGATGCGGCTATTTGACCGGCTATTTCTTGTCGCCGAGCAGGCCGCCCAACAAACCCGCGGCGTCGTCAAGACCGATACCGTCGCTCAGGTCAATGTTCCCGGCGAGGATCGCATCCAGTTTGCTGCCGATATTGGGCGGCAGTTTCTTTTCGACGAAGTCAAGCACCACTTCCACGGCTTGTTCGGCTTGCGGCTGGGTAATACCCTTCACCTTCTTGACGACCAGCCCGGCAATCTCCTGTTTCACTGTAGACATTTTTAGTTCTCCTTATAAACGTTGATAACTCGAATGTAGCATACCTTACTTTGAATCGCAAGTTTTATGAGCGCGGCAGAAATTTTCAGTTACACTGGGCGGCATCATGGATTCAAAAACCCGCTTCCTGCTCCCTTTCGCCCTGATCGCCGCCACATTGGCGGTTTCGACCTCCAGCATTTTCATCCGCTTTGCCCAGGCTGACGGCGCTCCCTCCCTCGTCATCGCCGCGCTAAGATTGACGTTTGCCACCTTGCTGATCGTCCCGGTTGCCCTCACCCGTCATTGGGATGAGATCAAGCGCTTCACGCGGACCGGGTTGCTGCTCGGCGTTTTCTCAGGCATTTTCCTCGCCGCTCATTTCGCCACATGGATCACATCGCTCGAATATACCAGCGTCGCCAGTTCGGTTGTGTTCGTCGGGACGGGTCCCATGTGGGTGGCATTGCTTTCGCCCCTGCTATTGAAGGAACATATCACCAGAACGACCGTGGTTGGACTGCTGATCGCCGTCATTGGCGGGACGGTCATTGCGTTAGGCGACGCCTGCGCGTGGGATCGCGGTCTGGTCTGCCCGGCGCTGGGCGATATTTTGCAGGGGCGCGCCATGTGGGGAAATTTTCTCGCGCTGCTGGGCGCCTGGGCGGTAACGGGCTATCTCATCATCGGGCGAAAACTGCGGGCGGAAACTTCGCTCATACCGTATATTTTCCTGGTATATGGCGCGAGCGCAATCACGCTGATTATCGTCATGCTCATTTCAGGCAACACCCCGTTTGGTTATGAGGCAACAACCTACGGCTGGATAATTTTACTGGCGGCAATTCCGCAATTGATCGGGCACAGCGCCTACAATTGGGCATTGAAGTACCTGAATGCCGCGCTGGTGGCAGTCACGGTGCTGGGCGAGCCCATCGGCTCGGCGATCCTGGCATTCTTTCTGCTCAATGAAACGCCTTCATGGATGACGCTGATCGGCGGGGCGTTGATACTGGCGGGCATTTTCCTTTCAAGCCGGAGCGGGTAACGCGCACGTCGAACTTTGAGCGGTATCGCGAGATGCTGGCTGGGAAGGAAAAGCCCCGTTTGCGTACCTGCCTGGGGCTGACGAACAGGCCGAAACACGTCTGAAGCGGCGCAAGGGTCGCTACCTGACGGTACAATTATTGCAGAGTCAGTTCGAGGCGTTGGAAGAGCCGCGAGAGACGGTCATGGTTGACATCTCCCATTTGCCCGAAGAGATCGTTGATATCGTTCGTAAAGGACTTGACATATGAAATTGCCCGCTCACCTGCATTTGGACAAAAACAATATTCCATACGAAGCCAGAAGTTTTTCAACGGAGACAGAGAAGGGCGCGGCAAACGTCGCCAGGGTGTTGAACTTTCCCGAACGACAGGCGGTGAAGACCTTGATCTTTCAGGTTGTGGATACGGGCGAGTGCGCACTGGTGATGCTGGGCGGCGATCAGAACGCCATTTCGGGCAATTTAAAGAAAGCGATTGGCTCGCGCAACATTCAAATGGCGCCGCCGGAACGGGTGAAGGATGTGACCGGGTACGTCATCGGCTCGATCCCCGCCTTTGGCTGGCAGCCAGAGGGATTCCGCTCCTTCCTCGAGGCGACTCTGATGAATGAGCCGGTATTGGGAACGGGAGCCGGACAATGGGGCGAGGAGATCATGATCACGCCGGAGAATCTGGTAAAAGCAAGCGGGGCGCTGGTGGTGAATTTGACGGTGAGGGGCAGTGAATAGGGAATGGCAGGTTGGAAAATTGGTGGGAGGTAATGTGGATTCTGAAATCAAGGCATTAATCGAGCATTTCAAGTTTCAGCCATTGCCAGTGGAGGGAACTTTATTTACAAGCACGTATCGGTCGGCGGAGAATTTGCCCAATGGGAAACCGTTTGGGACGGGCATGATCGGTTTGTATTGCCACGAGCCGCGCAGCGTATCCTGCTTCCATAAATTGAGTATAGATGAGATGTGGCACTTTTACGGGGGCGATCCGCTGCGGTTGATCTTGTTGTACCCCGATGGGTCGAGCCGCGATGTGTTTCTGGGCGGCGATCCGTTGATGGGGCAGCAGGTTCAATTTGTGATTCCCGCCGGGGTGTGGCAGGCGGGTCACTGCATGGAAGGCGGCAGGTTTTCATTGTTTGGCTGCACCCTCGCCCCCGGTTTTACAGGCGATATTTTTACAGGCGGAGCGCAAAAGGAATTATTGAAGTCTTACCCGGAGCGTGAAAAAGATATTTTGAGATACGGACTGGGCGCCGGTGAGACGACAATGCCGGATGGTTTTGCAGCCTGACCGGCTTTTCCCTGCCCTGGAATTACGCCGACGCTCATCAAAATTTCATTGCAAATTCATTGACGGCTTGTTCTCTGACAGGTATAATCAATCCTTGGCATTATTTCAAACAAGCAGGAGCAAATCATGACAACACCCGATACTGCGCCCGCCGTGGCGCTCGAACCAAAAACCAAACTAAGCGGCAAAGTTTTGAAGATCACTCTGGCGGGGGCATTGGTAGACATAGGACAAAGCGTACCCGGCGTCCTTCACATTTCACAGATCAGCGAGACCCCGATCAACAAAGTGGAAGATGTCCTCAAGGAAGGGCAGGAAGTTGCCGTCTGGGTCAAACGCGTGCGCAATGACCGCATCGAGTTGACGATGGTGGAACCGCTCGCCTACGACTGGAAGGAACTCAAAGCAGACATGGTCGTCAAGGGCAGGGTCACCCGCCTCGAGACCTACGGAGCATTCGTCGATTTCGGCGCGGAGAGACCCGGTCTGATCCACGTCAGCGAACTGGCGCATGGTTTCGTCAAAACCGCCAGTGCGGTCGTCAAGGAAGGCGACGAAGTGGAAGCCAAGGTTCTCGATGTGGACCGCCGCAAAAGGCAGATCCGCCTGAGCATCAAAGCCTTGCAGGAGTCCGAGATGATCGAAGAGGCCCCCAAACCCGCCGAATACAAGGGCAAGGGAAAACGCAAGGGCGGCAAAAAGGATGAAGAGGCTTACGCGATGGATGAGGAAGTCTCGAACATCCCCGAGTTCACCGCCATGCAGATCGCCTGGCAGCAGGCATTGGACAAGGCAAACGGCAAGAACAAAATCCGCGCCAAATCCATCAAAAGCACATCCCGCGAAAAGGAAGACCTCTTCAGCAGCACGCTTGAGAAACGCCTTCCCACCGGCGGTTAAACCGTGCCGAAAATATTCGAGCGGACAGGTTTCCCTGTCCGCTCTTTTTGTTTAATAGTTTGCCTTACGCAGAGAGTGCGTCGCAAAACGCGTCAGGCTAAAAGCTTGACCTACAATAAAACCCCAGTGGCTTTTGCAATTAGACTCCTTTATAACGCGGCTACTTCTTTCCGCCTGCCGTATTCTTCAAATGATCTTCCATAAACCCGTCCAGGTCGCCGTCCAAAACCGATTGAGCGCTGCCGACCTGGAAATCGGTGCGGTGATCCTTGACCATTTGGTAGGGATGCAGCACATAGGAGCGGATCTGACTCCCCCATTCGGCTTTGGTGTACTCTCCGCGCAACACGGCTCGTTCTTCCTCCCTTTCGGCGCGTTTTAATTCGACCAGCCGCGCGCGAAGGATGCGCATGGCAAACTCGCGGTTTTGAGTTTGTGAACGCTCGTTCTGGCAGGTCACTACAATACCCGTGGGAAGATGCGTCAGGCGCACAGCGGTGGCGTTCTTCTGCACGTTCTGACCGCCCGCGCCCGAGGAACGGAAAACGTCGATCTTTATATCATTTGCGTTGATCTCGACATCCGCCTCATCCATGGTCACTTGCGGCAGGATTTCGACCAATGCGAAGGAAGTATGGCGGCGATGCGCCGCATCGAAGGGCGAGAGGCGCACAAGTCGGTGGACGCCCTTTTCGGAGCGCAGGTATCCGTAGACGTACTGCCCACTGACGGAGATCGTCACGCTTTTGATTCCCGCTTCCTCGCCGGGGGTTGAATCCAGGATTTCAGCGGCAAAACCGCGGCTCTCGCACCAGCGCAGGTACATGCGCTGGAGCATCTCCGCCCAATCCTGCGAGTCCGTCCCCCCCGCCCCGGCATGGATGGCAAGGATCGCATCGTCATGGTCGAAGGGACCTGAAAGCATCGCGGCGAACGACCGCTTTTGCAATTCGCTTTCGAGTTTTTGAATCTCGCTTTCAAGTTCAGGGCGCAGGGATTCGTCTTCGAGTTTCGCCAATTCCGCAAAATCGCGCGCCTGCTGCTGGATGGCGCCCCACCCATCCACTTCACTGCGCAGGCTGGACACATTTTTCATCACCCGCTGCGCCGAAACAGAATCGTTCCAAAAGTCCGGCATCGCGGCTTCGCGTTCCAACTGGTCCAGTTGAGATTGTTTGCCGGTCAGGTCAAAGACGCTCCAATAGCTGTTGGATCGTCTCGTTCGCGGCATTCAATCGCTGCATCAAGTCCTGCATGGTTACTCCTGAAAATTTGCCAGAATTCCATCCACAAAAGCATCCGGGTCGAAGGGAGTCAGGTCTTCGGGTTTTTCTCCCAGCCCGGCAAAAAGGATCGGCAGGTTCAGTTCGCGTTGAATGGCAAACGCCATGCCGCCTTTTGCGGATGAATCAAGTTTTGTTAATATCACGCCTGTCACGTTCACCGCATCCTTGAACGAGCGGGCTTGCTGCAGGGCGTTCTGCCCCGTTGTAGCGTCCAATACCAGCCAGACGTGATGCGGCGCGCCGTTCAACGCCTTGCCGACCACGCGATACACCTTTTTCAATTCTTCCATCAGATTAAAACGGGTGTGAAGCCTTCCGGCGGTATCGATCAGGATGATGTCGACCCCGCGGGCGACTCCAGCCTGGACGGCGCTGAACGCCACCGCGCCCGGGTCGCTTTCGGGAGCCCCGGCGATCACTTCGACGTTTAGCCTGTCTCCCCAGACTTGAAGTTGGTCCACCGCCGCAGCCCGGAAGGTATCTGCGGCGCCGAGCAGGATTTTTTTGCCCGATGCTGTGAAAACCGACGAAAGTTTTGCGATGGTTGTGGTCTTGCCCGAACCGTTGACCCCAACCATAAGAATTACCGCGGGGGCTTCCATATAATGCAGGGAGGGCGGCTGGGAGAGCCGCGAACGCAATTCCTGTTTCAGCGCGGAAAAAATCTGATCGGAGCGTGTCCAGCCTTCGGCGCGGGTGAGCCGCTTCAATTCCCCGATCACAGATGCGGCTGTTTCAATTCCCATATCCGCCTGGATCAGCAACGCCTCGAGATCGTCCCAGGTTTCGTTTGTGATCTCTGTCGCGCCAAGAATGGAAGCGATCTGCCCGAAGGCGGCTTTGCTTGTTCGGGATAGTCCCTCTTTCCAACGTGAGAAAACGCTCATGGGCGGCGATTATACCGTAATGCGCCGCGGATTTTATGTTATACTTTTTTGGCTAAATATCGAATAAAGCGCGATTTCGACAAGGAATAAGAATGTCCGCTCAACCTCAACATATTACAGACGAAGATTTCGAAAAAGTTGTCATGCAGTCCGATCTTCCGGTGATCGTGGATTTTTGGGCGCCGTGGTGCAATCCATGCAAAATGATCGCTCCGACCCTCGATAAACTCGCGGCAGAAATGGAAGGCAAACTTCTGATCGCCAAAGTGAACACCGACGACCATGCCCAATGGATGCAGAAGTTCGGCATTCAGGGTATTCCGACATTGCTGTTCGTATTCAATGGCAAGGTCGTCCACCGCCAGGTGGGCGCGCTGCCTGAACGGATGTTGAGGGATGTCGTCAATCAATTCATGGAAGTTGCGGGGCAGAAAGCCTGAAAGAGTTTCCCGGAGCCGGGATGATAAAACGGATTCTATTTGTCGTTGCCCTGGGGTCGTTTTTGAGCGCATGTCTCCCGGCGTTTTCCGAATCTCAAAGCGGACCCACCCCCGTCCCGGATGAGGTTTTGCGCCTTACTGCGGCGGCGCTTTCGGAACAAACCCTGGCTGCCCTGCCGACACAATCGCCCATTCCGACGGAAACGCCGGTCATACTCAGCCCTGAGCCAACGGCAACCCAGCCAAGCCCCACAGAAACCGAAAACCCGGTATTATTGACGCTCACCGCCACCCTTTTGGCAGCCACATCAACCCTTGGAACTCCTGGCGCTGAAACACCCGGCGGTTCTGAAACTGCCGTTGCAAGCGGTCAAGCCGCTGCAACCTCTGGAACCCCCTTTTCGGGCGGGGCGGTCGGCACCCAGGCGCCCTTCCTGCCGTATGGGACGATCAAATTCTTTAACAAATCTGACGCGGACGCCTACATCTCGCTCCGCTGTGTGACCAGGGAAGGTTATGTCACCCTGCTTGAGTACCCGGTCAACAAGAATTTGTCGGTAAGCGCTCCTGCCGGCAGCTATACATATGTTGCCTGGGTGGGCGGCGCGCAGTTCGATGGAAGTTTCAAAATGGACAAAGATGGTTTTGTCACAATTACGTTTTACAAGAATAGAATCAATATAAAGAAAGATTGAGATTCCATTCATTTGAATCAAAAATTGGAGAGATAGTGAAAATGATCAAAAAGATAATCCCGACCCTGGCGCTTCTGGCTGTGATTCTCACGGCTTGCGGCGGGCAGCCTGCTGAACCCACCCTGGCGCCGGATCAAGTTCAAGGCACTGCCATTTCGGCGGCGCTGACGATGGTCGCCATGACCCAGGCAGCCATCCCCACCAACACACCCCTGCCCCCCACCGAGGCTCCGTCCCCGACTCCCCTGCCGACCTTTACCCCGCTCCCCAGCCCCACGCCTGATTTCGCGCTTTTGCCGACGGCAACCCAGGCGGCTGCATCCAGCGGCGGCGAAGATAATTGTCTGCATCCAATCAACCGCGGCGAAGCAGGACCCACCTCCAACATTCGCTTTGAAAATGAGACGGGCGGAACCGTCACGCTCTCGCTGAATCTCAGAACGAACCAGCACGGTCAATGCGGCGCGGAGACCTACATCATCAAGAAAAACGAGAAACTGACCATCGCCATGCCAAAGGGCGAGTATTGGGCGTACGCCTGGATCGAATATCCGGACGGCGATACCAGCAACGCTGTCGGGGATATTAACAACCGTGTTGCCGACAATCATCTTTTCGTCGTGAAGATCAAACCGGAAGTCATCATTGTAAAGTAGCCCGGCTGCACTGCGCTAAAAAAGCCCGTCCCAAAACAGTACTGTTTTGGGACGGGTTTTTTGCATACGGCAAAACCTTCACGCCGCGTGTAAAAGTTTTGGGCAGAGACTAACCCCTTGCCGCGCGATCCCCTACTCCACCTCACGGCGGATTTTTGCGCCAAGCGCCATCAATTTCTGATCCACCTTTTCATAGCCCCTTTCAATCTGCACGATATTCCTGATCGTAGAAGCGCCCTCCGCCGCCAATGCGGCAAGTAATAAAGCCATTCCAGCGCGGATATCGGGACTTTCGAGCTTCTCACCAAACAGGGGCGTGGGGCCCTGCACAAGGCAGCGGTAGGGATCGCATAAAATGATGCGCGCACCCATGCCGACCAGTTTGTCGGTGAAATACATCCGGCCGGAAAACATCCAATCGTGAAAAAGGACGGAGCCAGCGGTTTGAGTCGCGACCGTGATCGCAATGCTGGTCAGGTCGGTGGGAAAGGCGGGCCAGACGTTCGTCTTGATCTCCGGCACCGCGCCGTCCAGGTCGGACAGCACCTTGAGTTCCTGATTCGAGGGGACAAGAATATCCTCGCCCATCACCGTCCAATGGACACCAAATCGGTGAAAGACCTGCGCCACCATCTCCAAATGCCGCACGCCCGCATTACGGATTCTCACCGTTCCGCGCGTGACCACCGCCGCGCCAATATAACTGACCACCTCCAATAAATCGGAACCGATGGTGAAATCGCCGCCACCCAAGCCCGTAACGCCCGTGATGGTCAACGCGTTCGAGCCGATGCCTTCGATCTTCGCCCCGAGCAGGTTGAGAAAGTTACACACCTCCTGAACGTGCGGCTCGGATGCCGCATTGCGGATGTGGGTCGTCCCTTTGGCAAGCACAGCCGCCATGACGGCGTTTTCTGTGGCAGTGACGCTGGCCTCGTCGAGCAGGATATCCGCGCCGCGCAGGTTCGAGGCTTTGATATCGAAGACCCGGTCATAGGCAATATCCGCGCCAAGTGCGCGCAAGGCAAGGATGTGCGTATCGAGCCGCCGACGCCCGATCACATCGCCGCCGGGGGGCGGCAGTTTCAGCGCGCCCGCGCGCGCGAGAACGGGACCCGCAATGAGAATCGAAGCCCGGATGCGGCGGCACAGGTCCGGGTCCAGGTGCGAAGCGGTCAACTCCCTTGTCGTGATCCGCCAGGTATGCGCGTCCAAATCCTCGACCACCGAGCCGAGGCTTTCGATCAAATGGCGCATGGCAAGTACATCGCGGATCTGCGGCACATTTCGCAAAGTGACCGGTTCGGCGGTCAAAAGACAGGCGGCAAGCAAAGGCAGGGCGGCATTTTTGTTCCCTGAAGGCGTGATCTCGCCGTTCAATGGGACGCCGCCCTCGATAACGAATTCTTCCATTTGAGGATCTCCTATCCAAACAAAATTGTAATGGGCTTTTGTGTAATCCGCCAATTACATTGCAGTCGGCTTACACACGCGGCGGGCTTTCCGCCTCCAAAAAATTGGAATTATAATGAATTCATGATTTTGGAATGGATCGTTCCACTGCTGGCTGGCTGGCTATCCGGCTGGGTCGTCAATTACTTCTCCGACGTCCTGCCGATCACGCGGCGTTTTAGCAAACCGGTCTGCCTGGAATGCGGCGCGCCGATCGGCGCGGGAGAATATCTTTTTTTCCGCAAATGCCCGAACGGTCATGCCCGCCCGGCGCGGGTCTGGATCACGCAGGTCATTTCGGCTGCGCTGAGTCTTTATCTATTTTTCAACCCGCCGCTCAAGATCGGATACTGGGCGGGATTGCTGCTCCTGACCTACTTCGGCATCGTCATCGTCATCGACATGGAACACAAGTTGATTCTGCACCCGACCAGCATCGCCGGTTCGATCCTCGCCCTCGCGCTTGGTCTGTCTGCCCACGGGCTGGGGACTACGCTGTCGGGCGGTCTGACCGGGCTGCTCGTGATGCTTGCCTTTTATTACTTCGGCGCGCTCTTTGCCCGGCTTCGCGCCAAACGGATGCGCGCCCAGGGGCTGGAAGCGGACGACGAAGAAGCGCTCGGTCAGGGCGACGTCATCCTCGTTACGATCCTGGGGCTGCTCGTCGGCGGACCGACATTGACGCTGGTGATGATCGTTCTGAGCATCCTGCTGGGCGGGCTGGTCAGTTTTCTGATGATCGTCGGGCTGATGCTTTCGCGCCGCTACGACGAGAATGCAATGATGATGTTCATTCCGTTCGGTCCGTATTTTGTGTTCGGAGCCGGGATCATTGTGTACTTTCCAGAGGCGCTAAAGTCGATCCTGCCCGGTTAGAGAACCCCGCCATGAAACGCTTTCACTTAAATCCCCACCCCCGTTCGAGAACCTCCCAGCGCGCGCAAGCCATGGTCGAATTCATGCTTGTCCTGCCGGTGCTGGTGATCCTGTTGTACGGCGTCGTCGAACTGTCGCGGCTGGTCTTCATTGTGGCGTCGGTGGCAAACGGTTCCCGCCAGGCAGCCCGCTATGGCGCGGGGAGCGGCGAACCGAATTCCGGCGTAACCTACTTCCAGGACTGCGACGGCATCCGCGAGGTCGCCAGCCAATCTGCCATTCTGACGGAATTCGAAGAGATCAATATCACGTATGACCGGGGCATCACCGCGGAGGGCGAGCAGATTCCGATTCTCGATATTGACCCCAGCCCCGATGCCGACACCTGCCCCATCGAAGACGACGTCATCCGCAACGGTGACCGGATCATTGTGCAGGTTTCAGCCTCGTATGAACCGATTCTTTCCTTGAACAACATCGAATCGCTGGAGATCGTTTCCGCCAATGCGCGCACATTTTTGATCTCGGTTCCCATCTTCGGCTCCGCCTTCCCAACCGGGTTCGACGCGGAGACCGCCACCCCTTCGAAAGTACCGACAAAAACCATACCGGCAAACGCGACGGAGACCGAACCGCCGACTCTCGTCCCGACCTTCAATTTGACATACGAGGCGATCCGCACCCAATTCCCGCGCACCGCCACCAACACCCCCCTGCCGACACTGACGTTCACCCCATCCCTAACGCCGACGGCAAGCAAGGCGCCCACCTCCACCTCCACCGCGATCAGCTGCACCGGAGAGACCGGCGTTTCGCATGGACCGCTCAAATTCAAGGATAACGTCATGTCAATGAGGTTGTTCAACAAAACCGGGTACGACCTCTCGACCGCGTCGGTCTATGTATCCTGGAATCACGACACGGGCGGGACGCCTTCACTGCGGCTGAGGCAGATCGTCCTTGCCAGCCAGGTGTGGGACGGCGACCTGTTTACCCCAAGCGCCTTCATTCCGGGATATTACCCGACCATTCCGGCGGGCGAATCGGAGGTCTTTTTCATCTTCGACCAGGGTTACAACTTCCGCGACGAGACCGAGCGGATCATCATCACGATTGGCAACCCCGGCTGTATCAACTACCCGGTCGATTCGAGCAAATAGCATGAGCAGAAAAGCAAATCGGCGCGAGAAGGGTCAGAGTCTCGTCGAACTGGCGGTCAGCCTGCCGGTGATCCTGCTGATCATGCTTGCCTCGTTCGACTTTGGGATGGCGCTGTTCTCGTATTCCGTTGTGAGGGATGCCGCCCAGGAGGGCGCCCTTTACGCCTCATTCAACCCCGGCAACAAGGCAGAGATCGAAAACCGCGCCCGCTACATCCTGCCGCTGGGAGAGCAGACCGAAGTGTTCGCTTCGCCCGTCGACCTGACAGACCGCGAAAATGTGATCGTGGATATCACCGTCAAGGGCAAAGCCTGCGAAGGGGCGACGAAGGGAACCGCGAATTACGTCCAGGTGCGGGTCACGTATCTCTACCCGATCCTGATGCCGTTCACAGGCAATATCATCGGCTCCGACACCCTTCGTTTAAGAGCCACCGCCTCGAACGTGATTCTCCAGCCGCCATGCAAATAAAATCCATGAAAACAAAGACCAAAACGCGCGAAGCGGGGCAGGCGATGATCATTATCGTCTTTGCCATCGTTGGGATCATCGGCGCCGCCGCCCTCGCCATTGACGGCACCAACGCCTTCATTGACAGCCGCCGCGCGGAAACCGCCGCCTCCGCCGCGGCATTGACCGGCGCTTTGACGAGGATCGAGGGTGGGAACTGGCGCGCCGCCGCCCTCGCCGCCGCCGCCGCGAACGGATACGACAATAACGGCGTCACCAACACCGTCGAATTGAACACACCGCCCCTGGAAGGTCCCTACGCCGGAGACTCTGAATACATTGAAGTGGTCCTGACCTCGCGCCTGCGGACGTATTTTGGCGTGGTGGTCGGAATCCCCACCATCACCAGCGTGGCGCGGGTCATCTCGCAGTCGAAGCCCTCTGAAATGGGAGCAATGTTTCCGGGGTACGCGCTGGTGAGCCTTGCGCCTGAATCACAGTGCGAACATCACCGCGCCTTTTCGATCCACAGCGAAGCCACCATCAATTTGTACGGAGGCGGGATCTTCGTCAACTCAGACAACCCGGATTGCGCGTTGATGTCGTACGGCAGCGGCAGCATCCGCATCCGCGACGCGAACCGGATCACGGTCGTGGGGGGGGCGAACATCCAGAAACCGCAGCTGATCACGCCCTTCCCCGTGGACGAGGGCAGGGCGCCGATCCCCTACCCGCCGCCCTACCAGCTTCCGCAGGTGGGCTGCGGGTCGAAGATCGCCACGCCCGATTTCGAAAATGGCACGATCACATCGGGCAATTATGAAGAGGGTGTCTTCCCGCCGGATGGAATCAAGTATCTTGAATCCGGGGTCTATTGCCTGCAGGATGATTTCATCATCAAGGAAGGGCAGACGTTGGAAGGCAAGAATGTCGTTTTTGTAATGGAGGACGGGGATGTGCGTTTCAGCGGCTACGCGGAATTCGACCTGAGCGCGCCCAAAACAGGCAGGGCAGCCGGGCTGCTGATCTACATGCCCAGCGGCAACTGGGGCACGATCAACCTGAACGGGAGCGATTATTCCAAATTGCGCGGGACCATCCTTGCCCTGCACGGCACGCTGCGCATCAACGGTCTGGACGCGATCCGGGGCGGCGCATATCACAGCCAGATGATCGCCTACAATATCGAAGTGAACAGCACGGATAACATCGAGATCCAGTATGAAGAAGAGGATAACTGGGCGACGATGTCGATGCCCGAGGTCATTCTCATCAAATAGTCGGGAGATGTCGCCATGACGCCACAGCGCCGCCATCGAGTCCGGCGCATAAAACGCTTACAGAAATGAAAGTATTGCAGTTTTCTTGCACATTGTTCGGGCATGGGAAGTGATTTATAATTATCTTCAGGCATCGGCAGGCGATCCTTCGCAGCATCCCCCACAACCTCCCAACCAAAGATCGCGGTCACATTACAGGGATTTTTTGTAACTACTCAGCCTGTTATTTGTGTGCAGGCAAAACATGTCAGGCACGGAGTCGAAAGTCTCCCGACTTTCGAGCAAAATCGGGAGATTTTGCAGTCCACATTGACAACCTTTGCTTGCACACTGTCATTTCGACGAGCGCCAGCGAGGAGAAATCTATGCAATATTGAGAAAGATTTCTCGAAATGACAGGGCAAGGTAGTGAGTTGGCCGAGCAGTTACGATTTTTTCCTTATTCGATTTGGATTATGAGAGATGGAAATGAGTAAAACGCAATTGTTTAAAAAACCAGGGCGCGGGAACAGGCGCGGCGGCGCGAAAGCGCAAAGCCTGGTCGAGTTCGCCATCACCCTGCCGATCCTGATCCTGCTCTTTACCGGCATGATCGAGTTCGGCTTCATGTTAAACACCTATCTTTCGGTTCAGGACGCCGTGCGCTCGACCGCCCGCCGTTTCAGCACGATCAACCCGTATGATGCCAGCGAGAATATTGACCCTGATTTTTATTCCGGCGCCGCCGAATATGCGATTGAACTGCTCGCGCCAACGGGCGACCCGGACTCAAGGCAGATCACCCTTGAAGCCGGACGCGATAATATTCTGATCTCGTTGATCGGAGTCGAAGTGGACGAAAGCGCCGACCCCGATGAGATTTCAGGCATCAACCGTTTCGACGTCGGGGGGGATTACTACAAACACTTCGACGAGACCGACCCGTCCTCCACCTACACCGACTCAGCCATTGGAGACTTCCTGACCCGCGACAACGCCGAGCCTGCCGACGCCGGGTTTGTGATCGTCGAAATCTACTACGGGTACGAAGGGACGCTCAACCTGCCGTGGACCCTCCCTTTCTTTTCGCCGGACAATCCTTCGATGATGTACGTCTCCGCGGTGATGCCGACCATTTATGTAAAGCCTCGAGACACATCCGGAACGCCATAAAGGTTATATTCTTATGAAGCCAGAAATTTTCAAGAAACAGGCGAAAAAATCGGAACGCGGACAGGCGATCATCCTGCTCGCTTTTGCATTTATTGGGCTGGTCGCCATGGTGGGGTTGGTGACCGATACCGGCTTGCTCCTGATCGAATATGGAAAACTGAAACGAAGCGTGGACGCCGCCGCGGTCGCAGCCGCCCAGGAGTTCCGTCCCGACCCGGCTACCGGAGTATTGAATTCGACCGCCATGTTAAATGCGGCGCGCACCTTCCTGCAAGTCAACCAGATCGACAACCTGGCGGACGTGGAGATCCACACCTGTGAAGAGACGGGACCAGACCGCCCGGACCTGTGCAATCCTGACCCGATCGGCAACCCGATCGAAAACCGCAAATTGGTTGAAGTGACCGCCCGCTCGAATGTGGGGTTTGCCTTCCTGCGCGTGATCGGAATTAACAGCGCCGAAGTGGTGGTGACCTCCATCGGCGAAGCCGCAACTATTGATCTTGTCCTTTTGATTGACACCTCCGGCTCCATGGCGTACGAAACGGTTGAAGACTCGGTGGGCGATTCAGATATCGTAGACCCTGGCGACGATCCCCGGGCATGTAATGAGCTGGACCGCAACTCAGGCGACCCCGCGGTCGGCTGCCAGCCTCTGCGGGCGGTGAAGAATATTGCGGGAATATTCGTCGAATCCTTGATCTATTTCGGATATGACCGTGTTTCGGTCATCAGTATGACCCAGCAGGCAACTGACATCAATGACGCAGTCGGGCGGGATCCCACCGAAGTCATTCCTTTGATCTTCGAAGAGAGCGTGATTCTGGACAGCATTGACAACCTGATGGTGTATCAACCCCGCGTTTGTACCTCGGTTGATACCGACCCCGTCGGCGATACCTTCGACCCAGACACCGAAACCCCCGCGCCCGGCGAGTGCCTGAAATATGAAGGGGCTACCTATGAAAAACCGATTTGTCCGATGTTCGAAAAATTAATCGGTCCGCCAACCTCTGCGATCTCAGACCCTTCCTCATGCCCATCCAGCAATCTCGGAGGTATGATGGCGCTGGCGCAGGATGCTTTTTCCGGAAGCGGCGATACCGACGAGCGCCG
Source organism: Candidatus Villigracilis adiacens (assembly GCA_016703605.1). Classification (GTDB taxonomy): domain Bacteria; phylum Chloroflexota; class Anaerolineae; order Anaerolineales; family Villigracilaceae; genus Villigracilis; species Villigracilis adiacens. Next base: position 126,178 of record JADJBU010000026.1, read on the forward strand.
CCCCGATTCACTATGGGTAACCGTCATGCTTGCCAGCGGTCCGGCAAATGCAAGCACGCCATTTCCAGGGGATGAAATCCAACATCCTTATGGATACTGTCCAGAAAATACCTGGTGGTTCTACCTCATGTCAGACCCAAAACCAAAGTGGTGCAGGGATGCCGTCTCAGGAAATGAAAGGAGCGCGTCAGACGAGATTGCTTTTACAAATCCCTTCGACGCTGCCCAGACGATTGACCCCATGTCGCTTTACGACGCGGAAGATTATGCGCGCGACATGGCGGATAACCTCGCGGCGATGAAGAGCGGGAACGGCGTTACAATATACACAATTGGTCTGGGTAAAAATGTGAAAGAGATCAAGGCGAACGGCACGCCCGCGGTCACCTGCGAGGTGGAGGAAGTGGACGATTTGGGCGTGTCTTTCATGCGGGATTGCGGCGAAGCGGAGTACCTGCTAAGGTATATCTCGCGCGAAGCCGGCGACCTGTTGCCGGATTCAGAGATCAGCCACGGCGAGTACTTTTACGCGCCGAAGGATATTGACCTGCTGGAAATCTTCGAGATCATCGCCCAGAATATTGCGACAAAAATTTCCGAGTAGTTTTATTTTCAAGTTTTTATGGAGTTCTTCCTATGATGCGACCCGGTATACCCAAAAATATTCCGCGCCCCAAAAAGGCGCAAGCCATGGTGGAATTCGCCCTGATCATCCCCATCCTTCTTCTGGTGATCGTCGGGCTGATCGAATACGGGCGATTGTTCTATGCCTGGTTGATCGTCGAAAACTCGACCCGTTTCGGAATACGCTACGCCACAGCAGGCTCGTACAACGCCGCCTACTGCGCCGATGACACCCCCTGCTCCCAGGACGATAAAGAGGCAGAGATCAAGACTGCGCGCCTGCCTTCCATTCAGGATGAAACGCGGCGGGTCATTTTGGGCTTTGCCTACGACGAAGGTATTTCACAGCCGGACAACCAGTACCTCAACATCACCGTCTGCGCGGGAGAGGAGGATGAAGCCTTGTCCGACCCGATCGGCGAGTATTTCGTCCGTCCGCAGATGGGAAGCCTGACCAAGTACGCTCAATGCACCACGGATGGCGGTGGAACTGACGGGAGCGCGGGCGACCCCGGCGACCTGGTCGTCGTCGCCACCGACTATAATTTCACCTTCATCGTCCTGCCCCTCTTCGGAATCCAGCCCGACATGATCCACCTCGCTTCGTACCGGGTTGGGCGCAACGAATCCTTCGAGACGGCGCAGATCATCAACTTCCCACCGCCCAACCCCGGCGGCGGCGGCGGCGGTTTTGTGTATAAATCGCCGACCCCGACCCAGACACCCTCCCACACGGCAACCAATACCTTCACGCCGACCAAGACGCCCACGCGCACCCCTTCGCGGACGCCGACCATCACGCGCACGCCGACCAAGACCCGCACGCCGACCGCTTCGCGCACACCGACCATCACGCGCACGCCCTCGCACACCCCCACGCCGACAAATACGCCCCTGCCTTCGTGCAGCTTGCTTTTTGTTGACCGTGTCGCCCGCTTCAACGGAGACGATTTTGACGTCCGCGTCCGCAATAACAATACAGCCACCGCCTATTTGATCAGCTCATTGCTCACCTGGAATCCATCCCCGCTGACGGGCGGCAAGTATATGGATTACGCGCGCTTTAATGGCAATACATATTACAACCCAAGCGGCACCAGCGGGGCTGGGATTACCATCTCTTCACAGAATACAAGCGCCGCTTCAGGAGACCTGCCACTGACGGGCAACGGGACCCAGGCGGTTTGGCTGGCAGATTCCAGTAACTCCACCTGGGCAGGCGTGTGGAGCGTCACATTGACCTTCGACTTCCCCGGCTGGGGTACCTGCGTGGTGTCTTCGAGCATCAACAACTACACCGCCACCCCGACCCGAACCTTCACACGCACAAACACGCCGACCATCACGCGCACGCCGACGATTACCCGCACGCCGACCCGCACACTGTCGCCGACCATCACGCGCACGCCGACGATTACCCGTACGCCGAGCAAGACGCCGACGCGCACGCCAACCGTCCCGACCAATACGCCGACGCGCACGCCAACCAAGACGCCCACCGTCCCAACCAATACGCCGACCAAGACGCGCACGCCAACGCCGACGGTTATCACGCCAACGCCGACGCGCACGCCAACCAAGACCCCAACCCGCACGCCGACTTACACGCCGGTCTGTACGGACTGCTAAATTCGGCAAAAATAAAAAAAACAACCGCCAGCATAAACAGTTGGCGGTTGTTTTTCCGGTATAATGCGGACTTGCGCGCATAAGCATCGGGATAAATCCCTTGCTCAGTACATAAAAGTCGGCTAAAGCCGACTAGCCCGAAGGGCTTCCGCGAACTGAGGCAGGGCTCGCGCCCTGTGGGTTAGCCCGCCGAATCAATCGTGTTAAAACCGCAATTTGTGACCGCATTCAGTATGGTAGGGGCGACCCTTTCTTGCTGATTGAGCTTACATGAAGCCCAGACGGGTCGCCCCTATGACGAATTGCGTAACATCACTTATAAGAACAAAAGAAAGGAGACAGACGAAAACTTAAACGGGAATGACAGCGCATGGACCCCGCGCCGCGCGGGGTTGACGAGGATGAAGGTTCTCCATTGCAAAATGGAGCCAAAGACGCCAGACCGGCGCCTGAAAATCGAAAGATCAGCGGAAGCCTTCCGGGTCTGCCATGACCCGTCCATCATTCCCCTCCAGATGAAACCCCGAAGACAAACCCGCGGGCAACCGCGGAACAAAGGCTCGGGGCGTGGCAAAACGCATGGGTCGCGGACCCGCCGCAAGGTCAGGAAGGAAGCGGCGAAGTCCCCGGCTCTTAAACTCAAATCAAAATTGGAGGACTCCCCATCATGTGTGGAATCGTCGGTTATGTTGGCGCGCGTGAAGCGACGCCGATCATCCTGAATGGCTTGAAACGCCTTGAATATCGCGGCTACGACTCAGCCGGGATCGCCGTCATCAAAAACAATCAGATCAACATCCGCCGCGACGCGGGTAAATTACAGCAACTGGTGGACCTGGTCGCCAAGTCGCCGCTCGAGGGCGCGCCGGGCATCGGTCACACCCGCTGGGCAACGCACGGAGCGCCGTCTGCCCGCAATGCGCATCCGCATATCAGCAACAACGGAAAAATGGTGGTGGTGCATAACGGGATCGTGGAAAACTTTTTGGAGTTGAAGGACGAACTCGGGGCGGAGGGCGTAACCTTTAGTTCCGAGACCGATACCGAGACGATCGTGCATCTTGCCGAGCATCACAAATCGAGCGGGCTTTCGTTCGAGGAGGCGGCGCGGCGCACGTTCAAACAGATCGAAGGGGCGAATGTGATCCTGCTGCTTTCGACAGACGAGCCGGATAAGATCATCGCCGCGCGCATCGGGAATGCCGGGGGTGTGGTGGTGGGCTTGGGTGAAGGCGAAAACTTTCTCGCCTCAGACATCCCCGCCATTTTGGAGCACACCCGCCGCATGATCTTCCTCGAGTCGCGCCAGATGGTGGTGGTGACAAAAGACAGCGCGCGCATCGAAACCCTGGACGGCGAAGAGGTGAAACCGGAAATTCACACCATCGCCTTCGATGCCGTCTCTGCCGAGAAGGGCGAGTACCGCCACTTTATGCAGAAGGAAATCCACGAGCAGGTGCGGGCGTTGACGGATACCCTCGCCGGGCGCGTGGACTTCAAAGAGGGGCGCATCCGCCTGCCGGAGTTGAACCTGACGCCCGAACTGGCGAAACGCATCCAGCGCATTTACATTACGGCGTGCGGCACCGCGGCGTACGCGGGCATGGTCGGAAAGTATCTGATCGAAAAGATCGCGCGCGTGCCGGTGGAGGTGGTCATCGGCTCGGAGTTTCGCTACAGCGACCCGATCGTGGACGAGAATACGGTGGTGCTTGCCATCTCGCAATCCGGCGAAACGGCGGATACGCTGGCAGCCATGGAAGAGGGACGCAAGAAGGGCGGCATTGTCTGGAGCATCGTCAACGCCATCGGCTCGCAAGCCATGCGCGTGGCAGACGGATTCATCTCGATGCAAACCGGACCCGAGATCGGCGTGGCATCCACCAAGGCTTTTACCGCGCCGCTGGTGGACCAGTACATGCTGGCGATCCTGCTGGCAGACCTGCGCGGGGTGATCGATGAAAAGACCCGCCGCGAACTCGTCTCAGACCTGCGCCTCGTGCCAGACCTGGCGGGCAGGGTGATGGACAGCGAAGCCGATGTTGAAAAAGTGGCGCACGCGCTCAAAGACATCGAGGGATGTTTGTACCTGGGGCGCGGCATCAACATGCCGATCGCCTACGAAGGCGCGTTGAAACTCAAGGAAATATCCTACATCCACGCCGAGGGCTACCCGGCTGGCGAAATGAAGCACGGTCCGATTGCGTTGATTGATGAAGAAATGCCGGTGCTATGCATTACGCCGAAAGACCCCTGGCACGAGAAGATGATTTCGCAGATCCAGCAGGCGAAGGCGCGCGGCGGCATGGTCATCGCCGTTGCCACCGAAGGCGACCAGCTGGTGAAGGATATGGCCGATCATGTTTTGTGGGTCCCCGAAGCGCCGTGGATGCTTTCGCCGATCATCACCGTGCTGCCCTTGCAAATGCTGGCGTATCACATCGCCGCCATCCGCGGACTGGATGTGGACCAGCCGAGGAACCTGGCGAAGAGCGTAACCGTGGAATAAAAAGTACGACAATGTTCACATTGTCGGTTAACAACTCACCTTACGCAGTTCTCCCTTCAGATTGTCGCCCTGAGTGGAGCGAAGGGTCTCTGGGCAGTCGTAGAGATGCTTCGCTCCTAAGTTTAAAAACCCATTTGCCGTAGATACTTCGACATGCTCAGCACAGGTTTCACAGATTGACGCGGATTTTTAAAAACAAATCGCGTAATCCGTGGCTGAATCGTAACTGCTCAGCCATCCTGGGTTCGCGGGGATAAATCCCCTGCTCAGCACATGGAAGCCCTTTGGGCTAGTCCGCTTCAGCGGACTTTCACGAACTGAGGCAGGACTTCAGTCCGCCCGAACACGGCGTAAAACAAAATGCCTGAGCAGTTACGCTGAATCTCTTGTTTCTTTCTCTTGGAACGGCGTTCCTTCCCGCGTGGACTTACTCAGCATGACATCGCGTAAGAGACTGTTTCTTAAGTACACGGATTCGACGGATTACACGGTCAAACACGGATTATTACAAGTTTTTTTCGTGAGAATCAGTGAAATTCGTGTAATCCGTGTCCAAAAAAGGAGTTAAGAAACACTCTCTAACATTACAGCGCAAGGTTGCTCCCTGCGCCGTCCCCGGCGCAGGCTTTCCAGGCAATCCGCCGCCGGGGATTTATGCCCAGATATGGGTACGGCGGCTCTGAGCGTGACTTTGCGCTGTAATACTAACTCACCTTACGCAGCAGGAGCGACCCAACCACATTTTGCGAAAATCTCTCGCAAAGGGCGACCCTTTCTTGAAGATTGATATATGCTTAAACCCTGACGGGTCGCCCCTACAACAAATTCGCGTAAGGTGAGATACTAAGATGAGTTAACAAAACAACCCTTGCGTTTGCAGGGGTTGTTTGCTTCTTACAGCGCAAAGTGAACTTTGCGGTACCGGGAAGGGGTATCACTCCCCCATCGAGACCGCCATCACATCGTAATACGTGCCCGCGCCGAAGCCGTCGAACAGGATATGGTCGCCGAGATTGATCTCCGGCAGTTTGCGCAGGAAGGCGATCATGTTCGAGGCGGCGCTGACGTTGCCGAAATCGCTCAACAGCCAGGGCATGGGGAATTCGATTCCCAGTTTCGAGAGATGCCTGGCTTTCAAGGCGTTGATCTTGAAATTGGCATGATGCACAATCCCCATGGTGATGGATTTGCCGGATTCGCCCATGCGCTCCATCAACGACTGATATTCGCGGTACACATCCTCAACCACCTGCACGCCGTTGCGGACGAACAACTTGACCATGCCCATCAGACCCGCCATCTCCACCGCTTCTCCATTTTTGGGTTCGTTCATGAGACCGGCTACGCGCAGCTCGTTTTCGACATCGCCGGTAAAGTCCAGCAACGACGCTTCGGTCTTCGGACCCGAATGCGGGTACTGCATTTTCACCGCCAGCAAGCCTTCCTCGTCGTACGCTTCAAAACTTTTCCCCACCAGGAAGCGCATCGTCTCGCCGGGGATGACGCCGATCGCGCCCATGCCGTTGCCGAACAATTGCAGGGCGTTCTTGTCGCTCGTCCCGCACATGATGCGGCTCAGCCCTTCGATGCCGCCCACCAGCGCTTTTTTGCCGCGCAGCCGCTCTGCAATGTTCAAGCCTCCAGGTTGGGAAAGGCTTGGGTTGAGAGCCAGGTGCAGGGCGCCCATCGAACCGTCGCAGGCTTTGTGGACGGAAACTTTCAGCGCAGAGTCGGGAATCCCAGCCATGCGCGAAATTTCCCGGATGTAATCCAGCGAGATCGGTCCGGTCATGCCGATCAGCACCCCTTCAACTTCGGATGCCTTCCAGCCGCAGACTTCGAGCGTCTTCTTCAACAAACGCGTTCCGGCTTCGAGTTCCAATTGCAGGCTTTCCGCCTGGTTCAGGTTTGGAACGTGCTGGCGGAAATGAAAACCAAGTTCCGACAGGTTCAATATATCGCCCGCTTCGAAGGAACTTCCGTTCCGCTCCGCAAGGAAGGATGGCAGGGACGCGTTGCTGTAGCATTCTCCCCAGGAACCATACGCGCCTCCGATTCCCAGCCGGGGGTTGTAGACTCCCTCCAAGCCGAGCTGCACGCCGGAACCAACCGGAATTACCGATTTCTCCACATTGGGACGCTCATAAAACGAAGATGCAACAGGGGTATCAGACATACAAAACGCTCCTTTTGAAGGTAAGAACACCTTTCACCCGAAAAGGATTTCCCCTGCCGCCGTTCCAGCGGGTAGAATACCCCTCATCACAAACACGGAGAAACTTCATGCGACCCGATTGGGATTCCTATTTTTTGAAGATCGCCTACGCCGTTTCAGAACGCAGCACCTGCGACCGCGCCTTCGTGGGCTGTGTGCTGGTGCGCGATAAGCGCATCCTGACCACCGGCTTCAACGGCTCCCCCGCCGGGCAGGGACATTGCGACGAGATCGGTCACCTGATGGTGGAAGGGCATTGCGTCCGCACAATTCACGCCGAGACGAATGCCATCATCCAGGCCGCATTACACGGCGTTTCGACCAGGGGCGCAACCTGTTACGTCACCCACCTGCCCTGCATCAATTGCACCAAGGCGCTCATCAACGCGGGCATCGCGCGCATCGTCTACAGCGTTGCCTATCGCAGCGACGAGAACGCGGTCAATTTTTTGAAGGCTGCAAATATCGAGGCGGCGCAAAAAGAATTTCTTCCACCCGCCAATTAAAGGCTCTAAAAGGTAACTGCCCAGCCTGTCATTTCGACGAGCGCCAGCGAGGAGAAATCTTGCGTAACATCAAGAAAGATTTCTGCGGCGGGCGGCGCCCCCCGCCCCGAAAAAACAAAAAAAAACACGGAGGAGGTTATCCTAAAAAAAGTAGATTTTCGGAGTCCTGAGGTTCTACTTCAGGACTCCCGTCCAGCCGTTTATCAATCCAGCAGTTCGTGCGAAAGGATCAATTGCAGCATCGAAGTCTCGCAATAGAAAACCCTGCCGCGCCTGCCAGCCGGAAAAACGCCGCTTAAATCTTCGCCAAACTTAAACTCGGTATCCCCCACGTATAAAAAATAGGTCGGCCCGACCCGCGAAGATTCCTCCTCCCACTCAATGACTCCCTCCGCCGCCTTCAACCTGGATCGTTCCAGCTTTGCCGCCCGGCGGTTCGCAAAAAATGCGCCCAGCCCGAATATCCCAAGAATGACGGGGATCGTCGCGCACAATAGAATAATATTAAGCGGGTCGGATAAAAAAGCGATCCGCGCGCGCTCGTTCGAAAGATTCATCCCCAGGACCAGCCCGAAACCCAGAATCATAAAGAAAATAACGATCGGAAATCCGCCTCGCTGTGAAGCGCGGATGCCCTTTGCCATCCCCAACACCCACTGCCTCTGGCGCGGCGTGATCAAACCGCGCTGGTTCGAATTCAAATCCTCATCCGTAAATTCATAAAAGGTCAAAAGCATAATTCATCCGATCTGAAAAATAAATGGGCACATATCTTTCGTGGAAATTTCGCTCTTCTTCACCGGCGAAACACCCCGCGCGAGGGCATTCTTCAACAAGGCTGCGTCCATTATACAGATTTCCGGGTGGCCCTCAATCACCCGCGCGTACGGACAGCGCCCAAAGATCACCCGCGGACCGCCCGCGCCCGCCTCCCAGCGCGCCTGATAATGCATCTCATTCAATTTTTCGACGAGCAACGCCAGCCGCCTGTTCATGGATTGACCTGCAAACTGACGCCCATCCAAAATGCGACCCGCCACCGCCTCCATACTTAACGAGGAGCCTGTCTCTGCCAAAACAGCCTCAGCCAACGCGGACAGGTTATCTCCCAACGCCGCTTCGGACAGCGAATACACCTTCTCCGGCCGCCCCCTGCCCTCGCGGTTGTTCAACGCCGTCAACTCCACGCGCCCGTCCGAACACAGCACCGACAAATGATGCCGCACATTCGGCGCGGACAGTTTCAACGCGCGCGCGATCTCCCGCGCAGACGCGGAGCGGGTCTTTTTGAGATGGGTGAGAATTTTTTGGCGGGATGCGGTCATTGTACCTTGTGTGGTTGATGCTCTCTTGCGTCAAAGAGTCCGCTTTAGCGGGGGGTTCATTCCCGCGCGGGATTACAGCGGAGAAAAAACTCCCAGAAACCGGGATCAAACCCAGGTACGGGAAAGAGGCGGCATGTCATCCAACCGGGGTGATTATACTCACCTTTCCATTTTTACAAATATATTTTTGCATAATTCAATTGACGGTTTCCCAGCCTCTGACTATAATCCAACGGATTGTGAAGGAAAACACCATTTATCGATGTCTCTGAACTGGGAATCCACCTACGCGATTGCAATGGAGCTGCGCCGTAATCACAAGGACGTAAACATCGAAGACGTGACCCTGGGGCAAATCTACAACTGGACTCTTGAACTTTCGGAATTCGAGGATGATCCCGCGCTCGCGAACGACGACATCCTTTACGCGATATACCAAGACTGGTACGAGGAGCACATCCATGGAAGAAAATAAGTACGAAGGCTTGAACCTGCCGAACTACAACATCCCGGAGGACATTCAGAACGTGGTCTCGGTCACCACCATCGACCGCCTCTACAACTGGGGACGGCGCTGGTCGGTCTGGCCCCTGATGTTCGGCCTGGCGTGCTGCGCCATCGAAATGATCGCCGCGCAGGCTTCACGCTACGACATGGCGCGCTTTGGCATGGAAGTCATGCGCCCCACCCCGCGCCAGGCAGACATGATGCTGGTCTCCGGCACGGTCACGAAAAAAATGCTGCCATCCATCATCCGCCTGTACAACCAGATGCCCGAACCCAAGTACGTGGTGGCAATGGGCGCCTGCGCTTCGAGCGGCGGGCCCTTCAAGGAAGGCTACAACGTCGTTGCGGGTATTGATAAATTTTTGCCCGTTGACGTTTACATCCCCGGCTGCCCGCCCACCCCGCAGGCGCTGATCGCAGGCATGATCAAACTGCAGGAAAAAATTGACAAACAATCCATCAAGAAAGTGCGCTGGTACGAAAAAGGCAAAGTGGACTCGAATTACGTGCCCATGCCGATTTTGGGACCGGACCTGATCGACGTGCGCCGCTCTGCTGAATTTGAAGCCGCCGCCGTCAAAAAGGAAGGTGTCGCATGACCGCCCCCGCTTCAACCCTGACTTTGGATTTGGTCAGCGCAAGTTTGGTTGCCCGATTCCCAGACTTTGTCACCGCCGATGCCCGCCCCGGGTTCTCGGGCTTTATCGTCAAAAAAGAAAACCTCGTGGAGGTTGCCACCGCCCTGCGCGATGAATTCGGCTTCGACCTGCTCTCCTCCGTCACCGGCGTGGACTATCTCGCCGAAAATAAAATGGAGGTTGTCTATCACGCCCACCGCACCACCGGCGGACCTGGCTTGGTCTTCAAGGTTCAAGCAGAGCGAGTCGATCCTGTCGAAGTGCCTTCGCTCATCGATGTGTGGGCAGGCGCCGATTTCCAGGAACGCGAAGCCTGGGACTTGCTGGGCATCAAATTCACCGGCCACCCCGACCTGCGCCGCATTCTGATGTGGGAAGGTTTTGAAGGGCATCCGCTGCGCAAGGATTACAAGGAAGCCTTCTTTGAAGAGGAAACCAAACCTTACAAAAGCCGCTGGCCTGAAGGCAATCACACCTACGCCGAGTTCAAGAATCCCTTCCGCGACAACCTCAACCTGCCCGAGAATTTCAGCCTCGACAATTATCAGCCTCAGACGGAAGACCAGCTTTACTTTTCGCTCGAACGCTCCAGCCAGAAGCACGATGTTGGGCGCGAAAAAGAGATGGGCGATCACATGGTCGTCAATATGGGTCCGCATCATCCGTCCACGCATGGCGTTTTGCGCGTGGCGGTGGAACTCAACGGCGAGACCATCACCAGCCTGAAACCGGTCATGGGCTACCTGCACCGCAATCACGACAAGATCGGCGAGCGCAACACCTACCTCCAGATCATGCCCTACACCGACCGCCTCGATTACTTCAATTCGATGGCGAACAACTTCGGGTATGCCATCGCCGTTGAAAAATTGATGAAGATCCCCGTCGCCGAACGCGCCGAATACATCCGCGTCATCATGACGGAATTGAGCCGCATCCAGAACCATCTCATCTTTATCGGGATGCTCATCAACGACATGGGTTCGATGTACACCCCGTCGTTGTATGCCTTCGAAGAACGCGAACTGATCCTCGACATCTTCGAAGCCGTCTCCGGCGCGCGCATGATGTGCAATTACTTCCGCTTTGGCGGCGTGGTGCGCGATGTGCCCGAAGATGTGTTGCGGAAGATCAAAGACCTGGTCCATGACCGCCTGCCCGCCAAGACCGATGAAATGGAACGCTTCCTCAACGAGAACGAGGTATTGGTCGCCCGCTTGAAGGGCATCCATGTGCTCAACGCCGAAGAAGCCACCCACCACTCGGTAACGGGACCCTGTCTCCGCGCCGCGGGCGTGCCTTATGACCTGCGCCGCGCCGACCCGTATTCGGTCTATGACCGCTTCGATTTCGATGTGGCTGTCCGCTACAACGGCGACATGTACGATAACTACCTGATCCGCTTCGATGAAATTCGCCAGTCGCTGCGCATTCTGGAGCAGGCTCTTAAACAAATTCCCGGCGGGCCGATCAACTCGCAGAAACCGCAGTATCAGGTGCGGGTCCCGGCTGGTGAGGCGTATGGTCGCGTCGAATCGCCGAAGGGTGAACTCGCCTATTATGTCGTCTCGAACGGCAAACCGAATCCCTATCGCTATCACGTCCGCGCGCCTTCGTTCGTCAACCTGACCGCCGTCGAAACAATGTGCAAAGGCGTCAAGATCGCCGACTTTGTCGTCCTGCTTGCGATGCTCGATATCGTAATGGGCGAAGTGGATCGATAAATCGGTGTCAGGTTTCACGTTCCAGGTGTCAGGTTCTCTGGCACGAATGAAAACCTGACCCCTGATACATGACACAGGAGCACCTAAAATGTATGGAAAAGGCATATTAAAGGGGTTGGGCGTCACCCTCAAACGCTTTGCAGATACCTACCTCGACGACATTTCGTGGTGGCTGCAGGGCAGGAAACGCTATTACACCCAGGAAGGCATTGCGCACCGTTCCTCAAAAAATACGCGCGGCATCTTCACCGTGCAATACCCCGAAGAGCAATTGATCCAGCCGGAGGAGTTTCGCTATGTTCCGTTCCTGGTCTACAACGAAGGCGCGGAAGGCAAAAAGGAAGTGCGCTGTACCTCGTGCGGCATCTGCGCCAAGGTCTGCCCGCCGCAATGCATCTGGATCGTGCGCACCAATGACCCGAATACCGGCAAACCCGTGCCCGAACCGAAGAACTTTTACATCGACATGGACATCTGCATGAACTGCGGCTTTTGCGCCGAATACTGTCCCTTCGATGCGATCAAGATGGATCACGATTTCGCCATCGCTTCGTATGGGCGCAACGTCTACAATCTCGAGAAACTGCTCAAACCCGCTTCGTACTATGCGGAGATCCGCCCGTTGAATTACGTCAAGGAAGAAGATGCGCGCAAAGCCAAGGAAGCTGCAAAAGCTGCCAAGGCAGAAGCGGCAGCGTAAAAACGTACACAGGTAAACACGTAGACATCCATATTACCTGTGTACCTATTACCTGTATACCTGTATACCTGTGTACTTAACCTTAGGAACCCAATGACCCCAACAAAAGAAGCCGTACTCAAAGCCCTCGGCACGGTTCAAGAACCGGACCTCGGGCAGGACCTTGTGACCCTGAACATGATCCGCAATTTGGAAGTTTCAGGCGGCAAAGTCTCCTTTACCGTTATGCTCACCACGCCCGCCTGCCCGCTCAAGGGCAAGATCGAAGCAGACTGCCGCAATGCGCTCAAGACCGTCGAAGGCGTGAAAAGCGTGGACATCAAAATGGACTCGGACGTGCCAAACGACGGACGGATGCGCGGGCTGGTCAACACGCCCATTCGCAACGCCATCGCCATCGGTTCCGGCAAGGGCGGCGTCGGCAAATCAACCGTCTCCGTCAATGTGGCAGTGGCGCTGGCAAAGACCGGCGCGCGCGTCGGTTTGATGGATGCCGACATCTACGGCCCCAACACCCCCACCATGCTCGGCGTGGCGCAACTCCCGCCCCCGAACGGACCGCGCATCATCCCTGCCGAAGCATATGGGTTGAAAATGGTCTCGATGGGTCTGCTCGTCAAACCGGGTCAACCGCTCATCTGGCGCGGACCCATGCTCAACTCCGCCATCCGCCAATTTTTAGGGGAGGTGGAATGGGGCGAACTGGACTATCTCATCGTTGACCTGCCCCCCGGCACAGGCGACGCGGCTCTTTCCCTCGCCCAAGCCTTGCCCCTCAGCGGGGCGGTGATCGTTACGCTGCCACAGTTGGTTTCCCTTGAAGATGCCGGGCGCGGACTCAATATGTTCAAAACTCTCGAAGTGCCGATCCTCGGTATTGTAGAGAATATGTCTTACCTCGAAATGCCAGACGGCTCGAAGATGGACCTGTTTGGTTCAGGCGGCGGCGAGAAATTGGCGCAAGCCACAGAAACAACCTTCCTCGGGCAGGTTCCGATTGACCAGAATGTGCGCATCGGCGGCGACAGCGGCAAACCGATCGTGGACTCGCACCCCAACTCCCCCGTCGCAACAGCCCTGACCGACATCGCCATGAAGATCGCCCAGAAAACGTCTGTGGCGGCGCTGGGAGCGAACAATTCCCTGCCGATCAATATTGTTGAGTAGTTGCTTGCTCGAATCACCACAGCCTTCGGGGAATTTCCCTGGAGGCTGTTTTCTTTCAAATGACTCACCGCCGAGGACAGCGGCGCAAGCATGTCAGAGTACAAGAGGTCTTTATGGAAAAACGCGCATGGATTCATATCGTCCCTGAGGAAGAAGCCGGGGGTGAACTGGCAGGCTACTACAAACAGGAATGGGATGCCGAAAAGCAGGGCGTCGATAACATCCTGGCTGTCCATTCGCTTAACCCGCCCACCCTGCGCGCACATGCGGACTTGTACCATACGGTGATGCACGCAAAGAGTCCGCTTAGCCGCTCGGAACGGGAGATGATCGCCGTGGTGGTCAGCGTCATCAACAAATGTCATTACTGAATTGCGCACCATTCGCGCGGTCTGCTGCGATTCACGAAAAACCCCGAACTTGTGCAAGCCATGAAAACCGATTACCGAAACGCCGAGATCAAACTCCGCCAGCGGGCGATGCTCGATTATGCCGATAAACTCACCCGCGCCCCCTGGGATATGACCGAAGCCGACCTCGCCCCGCTCCGCGATGCTGGCTGGGACGACCGCGCCATCCTCGACATTAACCAGACCGCCGCCTACTACGCCTACGTCAACCGCGTGGCAGACGGGCTGGGTGTAGCGCTGGATGAATACGCGCGGAATGCGCCAGCGTAGTACAAATGTCAAATTGATTCGAGACGGGCAAGTGGGTACACTCTCAATAACAAGGAGACCGCCATGAACAAAAGGTTCGCCGCTTTTTTTGTCTTATTGATTTTTATTCTTACCGCCTGCAACCTGCCTTCCAGCACGCCCCCGCCGCAGGATGATTTCGATATGGTTTCGACCCTGGCAGCCTTGACCGTGCAGGCGTCCATCGGTCAGAACCAGCCCACAGCCACAACGGGGACCGGGGTTCAGCCGACAAGCGCTCAGGAGCAGGGAAGCGCGCCAACGGCGACATCCCAGCCGCCGCAGTCGGGTCAGCCCACTGCCACATCCCAGCCCTGCAACCGCGCATCCTTCGTGGAAGATATTACGATTCCAGACAACACCCCGATCACGGTCGGGAAGGCGTTCACAAAAACGTGGAAGTTGAAGAACGTCGGCTCTTGTACCTGGACCTCGGGTTATCTCCTGATCTTCGACTCCGGCGACCAGATGAGCGGGCCCGCCTCTCAACAACTGACGAATGGAACCGTCGCTCCGGGTCAAACTCTCGAGGTTTCGGTAAATCTCATTGCGCCAAACTCGCCGGGAACCTACAAAGGCAACTGGAAGTTGAAAGACTCAAGCGGCGTGATCTTTGCGCTTTCCACCGGTCCGTTCTGGGTGCAGGTCAAGGCAACAACCGCCCCCGACTGGCCCACGCTGAAAAAGGGCGACAGCGGCGACGAGGTCTATGCCATTCAATATTTGCTTGTTCACCATGGGCAAACCCCGGCGGTTGACGGCATCTTTGGAGTCGAAACTCAGAATGAAGTCGAAGATTTCCAGACCCTGAAAAACCTTGCCGAGGATGGTATTGTGGGTACTGAAACCTGGCAGGCATTGATCGTCACCGTCAAACAGGGCGATTCGGGCCCGGCTGTGCGCGCGGTGCAGCAGCTTTTGAAAAGCAAATTTGGTTTCAACACCGTCAATGTGGATGGGATATTCGGTCCGGTCACTGCCCAGGCCGTGAAGGATTTCCAGGCGTTGAAGGGCATTGCTTCAGACGGTATTGTCGGGCCGGTTACCTGGCAAAAGTTGATCAATAAGTAGCAGGATGAAAACAAAAAGCCCGGAGCAGTCCGGGCTTTTTGTGTGCTGGGGATCAAGGATTCGAACCTCAAATTTCGCGTCCAGAGCGCGACGTGATGCCATTTCACCAATCCCCAAAGGAGTTTCAATTTTCCAGCGGGCGGTATTTTATCACGCCCATCCGCGCGGCGCAAGTCAGGCGCGCAGGCAAAACTTGTCAGGCAGGGGGACGGGCGCTTTGTTATAATTGGCGCAATTACGACGCTCCCAGCGTGGGCAAAGGTTGCTGAAACGCTGGCAGGCGTCGGCTATAGAAACGAAGCGGAATTTTGTATCCGCTTAAATCCAGGTAAAGGTCAAATCCGAAATGAGTCCAGAAGAAACGACAAAGCCATCCGATTTTATCCGCGAGGCGGTTGCGGAAGATTTGCAAAGCGGAAGATTCAACTACGTCCGCACGCGCCTGCCCCCCGAGCCGAACGGATATTTGCATATTGGGCATGTCAAGGCGTTCATGATCGATTACCTCGTTGCCAAGGAAAATGGCGGCGAGTTGATTCTGCGCTTCGACGATACCAACCCCGCCAAGGAAGAGACCGAGTTCGTGGAAGCCATTATGGACGATGCGCGCTGGCTTGGCATTGAATGGGTCAAGGTGACGTATGCGTCGGATTATTTTGGTCTGCTTTACGATTGGGCTGTGCAATTGGTGAAGAAGGGGCTGGCGTATGTGGACGATCAGACTGCCGATGAGGTGAGCGCCAATCGCGGGACGTTGACAGAACCCGGAAAAGAATCTCGGTACCGCAACCGCCCGGTGGAAGAGAACCTGGACCTGTTGGAACGGATGAAGAACGGCGAGTTCCCAGATGGTTCGCGGATTCTCCGCGCAAAGATCGATATGGCGCATCCCAATTTCAACATGCGCGACCCGGCCATGTATCGAATCATTCATGAACCGCCGCATCACCGCACCGGTGGCAAGTGGAAGATCTACCCGATGTATGATTGGGCGCATGGTCAAAACGACTCGATGGAAGGGATCACGCACTCATTGTGTTCGCTCGAATACCGCGATCATCGTCCATTGTACGAATGGTTCCCTGAACAATTGGGGGTGTTCAAACCGCGCCAGATCGAGTTCGCGCGTTTGAATTTAAATTACACTGTGATGAGCAAGCGCAAACTACGCCGGCTTGTTGAAGAGGGGGTTGTCAGAGGCTGGGACGACCCGCGCATGCCCACCTTACGCGCAATGCGCAGGCGCGGTTACACGGCCAAGTCTATATTGGATTTTGTCGCCGGGATGGGATACTCAACTGTGGCAACGTCCAATTCAGGCGTGACCGGCGATATCGCCAAGTTGGAGGAAACCCTGCGCGACGACCTCAACAAAACCTCCCTGCGACGTATGGCGGTCATCCGCCCGCTGAAGGTGATTATCGACAATTACCCTGATGACCTTGTCGAAGAGATGAATGCCGTCAATAACCCGGAAGACCCATCGGCTGGAACCCGCAAGGTTCCGTTCTCGAAGGTCGTTTATATCGAACAGGATGATTTCCGCGAGACACCGCCGCCCAAGTATTACCGCCTCTTCCCCGGCAACGAAGTCCGCTTGCGCTATGCCTATTTTATTAGATGCACACACGTAGTCAAGAATGAAGCGGGCGAAGTGGTGGAAGTCCATGCCACGTATGACCCCGCCACCCAGGGCGGAGACTCTCCCGATGGGCGCAAGGTCAAATCCACGATCCATTGGGTGTCGGCAAACCATGCAAAAGAGGTGGAAATCCGCATGTATGACCAGCTCTTCACCAAGGAAAACCCAGAAGAAGGCGAGGAAGGATTCCTTAACTGTCTGAATCCCAACTCATTGGAAATTCTCAATGGGTATGTGGAACCGGCTCCTGCCTCCGCCGAAGCTGGTTCACGCTTCCAGTTTGAGCGTCTCGGATACTTTTGCGTTGACAAGGATTCCACACCCGAAAAGCCCGTATTCAACCTTACAGTCAATCTCAAGGATACATGGGCAAAAATGGAAAAGAAAGGGAAATAGGTAGTAAGTGAAAACAAAAAATTTACATGTTTGTCGGGGTATGCTGCTGGTTCTGACGGCAGTTACGGTATCAGCCTGCCTGCCGCAATCGACCACCCCCACCGTGGATGTGGTCGGCACGGTCGCCGTGCAGCTTGCCGCCGATATGTTGACCCAAACCGCAGGAGCGCCCACTTCCACGCCCCTGCCGCCAACAGAAACGCCAACCCTGGCTTTCACAGACACCCCGGCTCCAACAATCGACCCTTCGCAGATCAACCCGCCGCGCTTGATCGCCCAGACCGGCTGCTGGACGGGCCCCGGCGACACCTATACCTTGATCAGTAATATTGAACTGAACTCGAGAGGCAGAAAGAACGTGGTCATCCTTGGCATCGGGGCTGTAGATGGCTGGATCGTGATCCGCAACCCGTATTTCAACAATCCATGCTGGGTGCCGCTTTCCGCCATGGAGATCGACCCGAATATGGACATTTCCGGTTACCCGGTTATGACGCCGGGACCGTAACAAACAGCAGTGCTATAATGCATATGAACAAGGAGTAACCCCATGAATGAAGAAAAAAGAAAAAAACTGCGGGAGAAACTTCCGCCGGAGGCGGTCGAACACATGAAGGCTGCCCGCGCCGAGATGCGCAAGGGTATGGAGACGATCCTGCCGCCGGGGTTTTTGGAACACCGCCGCGCTGCCCGCAAGGAAATGCTGCTCGCCTTCCGCAGCATGATCGACGCCGCCATCAAACACACGGAAGAAAAATCCGCCTGATTTATTGACGCGGCATTACCCGGCATTAAAAACAACAGCCGCAAGAAGCGGCTGTTGTTTTTAATCGTCTTACTTTTTTGTTTCATCGGTTGTGGAAGGCTGGCTGTTCTCTTCTTCCTTGCCGCCGATCCCTTCCCGGAAAGACTTGATGCTCTTGCCGATCTCGCCTGCCACCTTGCCGATGCGCCCGGGTCCGAAAAGCAGGACAACGATCACGAGCAGGATGATTAATTCGAGGGGTCCAAATCGTATTGGCATAAATTACTCCTTTTTCTTGACTTGCGGTTATCGTACCATGGTTTGGCAAATACGCGTTAAAGCTCCCGGCGCGACAACAAACCTTCGATATAGCGCAGGGCGCGGCGCAGGAGCGAGCGCAGGCGGGCGAATAGGCGATATTGCTCGGGATGGACATGCTTTTTGGCGGGCATGGGACCCGTCCATTCGGCGGCGAGTGCGCCCCAGGTCAACCCGGCGCCAAAGCCCACGAAGACGATCTTGTGCCCGGCTTTCAATTGTCCTTTTTCGACAGCCTCGACCGCCGCAATGGGGATTGACGCGGTGGAGGTATTGCCATAGCGGTCCACATTGACCACGAATTTATCCATGGGCATTTTGAGGTATTTCGCGGCGGTCTCGATGATTCGAAAATTTGCCTGATGCGGGATGACCCAGTCCACATCGGCGGTGGTCAACCCGGCAAGTTCGAGCGCTTCCTTGGTCGCCGCGCCCATCACCCGCGTTGCAAAACGGAAGACCGCCTTGCCGTCCATCTGCACGAAATGCTTGCCCTCGTGAACGGTGAGTTCGGTGGCGGGATGCCGCGCCCCGCCCCCCAACAGGGTCAGCGAATCGGCGCCGGAGCCGTCGGAATGCATCACGGCTGAAAGGACGCCGCCGGGCTGGTCGCTGGCTTGCAGGACGAACGCCCCCGCCCCATCGCCAAAAAGGATGCAGGTGTTGCGATCCTTCCAGTTTACGAAGCGCGAAAGAGTCTCCGAACCAATGACAAGCGCATTCTTGATCGAGCCGGAACGGATGGACTGCGCCGCCATGTTTACCGCGTAAATAAACCCGGAGCAGGCTGCCAGCAGGTCGAAAGCCCCGGCTTTGGTCGCGCCGATCTGGTCCTGCACCAGGCAGGCGGTGGCGGGAAAAATATACTCGGGTGAGGACGAGGTAACGATGATCAGGTCCAAATCGGTGGGCGCGAGGTTTGCAACCTGCAAGGCTTTGATCGCCGCCTCGACCGCCAGCGTGGAGGTGGATTGGTCTTCGCGCGCAATATGCCGCTCCCGAATCCCGGTCCGGTCGCGGATCCATTCGTCGTTGGTGTCCACCATTTTGGCGATGTCGTCGTTGGTGAGTATGGGTTCGGGAACCGAGATACCCCAGCCCGTGATGTGCGCAAATGGCATTCTTTCTCCTTAATGAAAGCGGCTGAGAATAAGGGTGGCGTTATGTCCGCCAAAGCCGAATGAATTCGACATAACGTGTTCGACCCGCGCCTTTCTGGCTTTGTTCGGCACATAATCCAGGTCGCAGTTGGGGTCGGGGGTTTCGTAATTGATGGTGGGCGGCAGGATTTGATCCATGATCGCCAAAACTGAAATTACGGCTTCGAGCGCGCCGGATGCGCCCAGCAGGTGCCCGGTCATGGATTTGGTGGAGGAGACTGCCAGTTTATAGGCTTGTTCGCCGAAAGCCGTCCTGATGGCGGCGGTCTCGCTTTTGTCGTTCAATTGGGTCGAGGTCCCGTGAGCGTTGATGTATGAAATATCCGCGCCGCTCAAACCGGCATCCTTCATTGCAAGGCGCATCGAGATCGCCGCGCCCGCGCCGTTTTCGGCGGGAGCGGAAATATGATGGGCATCGTCGCTTGTGCCGTAACCGGCGAATTCGCCTAGAATATTCGCGCCGCGCGCCTGGGCATGGTCGAGCGATTCGAGGATGAGGGTCGCCGCCCCTTCGCCCATCAGGAAGCCGTCGCGGTCCTTGTCGAAGGGACGGGAGGCGTGTTCGGGGTCATCGTTCCGGGTGGACAGGGCGGTCATCACATTCATGCCCGCCATCGTAAGCGGATGGATTGCCGCCTCCGCCGCGCCCGCGATCATGACATCCGCCGCGCCGCGCCGGATCATTTCCGCCGCTTCGCCGAGGGCATTCGTGCCGGAGGCGCAGGCGGTTGCCAGCGACATATTGGGTCCGCGCGCGCCAATGCGGATGGCGAGATTCCCCGCCGCGCTGTCTGAGATCATCATCGGCACGAGAAAGGGACTGACCCGCTCCGGTCCGCGTTCTTTATATACTTCATATTGTTCGATGGTGGTGATGACCCCGCCGATGCCGGACCCGATCAGGATCCCCACCCGGTCGCGGTTCGATTCGCCGATCTTCAACCCGGAATGTTCGAGCGCCTCCAGCGTGGCGGCTGAGGCGAACTGGGTGAAGCGGTCCATTTTTCGCGCATCGCGCGCGCCGAGCAATGCCGCCGGGTCGAAGTCTTTGACCTCCGCCGCAAATTTTGTCTTATGAGCGCTGGCGTCGAACGCCATAATGGGCGCTGCGCCAGATTTCCCCGCCAGTAACGCGCTCCAGGTGTCCTTCACATGATTCCCCACCGGGCTGACGCAGCCCAGCCCCGTTACAACGACACGTTTCCGCATTTCCATGAGCCTCCAATAAATAGTCTCGGAATAATGGCAAAGTCCGCGCATTCGAAAACGCGCTTTACGCAAGAGTCTTTCATAATTAACACAAAATGGAGGATTTAGACACGCGAAGAACGATGGGGCGGTCTGTCGTTTACAGCCGTTTCAAATCCGCCCAGGCTTGATGGATGTGCATCCGGTCGTGGTCGGCGATGAAGCCGGTCACTTCGCGGAAGTCGGTCGGTCCGAATATGGCGTGCCGGGCTTTTTGTCGCCAGCCCTGGTCGTTGGTGTTCGTCAATATTTCAAGCGTCTCACGCCGCGCTGCGATAAAGTCGCGGAGCGCGGCGGGTCCGTCTTCGTGGGCGTAGTCGCGCTGGCTTGCCCAGACGCCGGTATCGGGGCGGGGGATGAACGGCGCGCCCTGTCCGTTGAACAGACTCAATTGCCGCTGGTGAATTTCGCGCTCGGTGTCGCGCAGGTGGCAGAGCAATTCCGTCAATGTCCATTCGTTTTGATCGGGTCGAAACGCCCACAAGGCTGGGTCGAGATCGAATGTCAGCCCGTTCAAAACGGCGGGGGTGGATGAAAGAATCGCGAGGATGGCTTCTTTTGTGGAAAAATCTGGAAGCAGGGATGTCTGCGCGGCAGACTCAAGGTATCGGCGGAGATCAGGCAGGGAGCCGCGCAACCCCGCTTCGGGTCTGGAACTTGAGCCGGGTTCTCCATCCAGAAAAAAGGTCGGCAGCCCGAGCCGTTTCGCGGGGAGGATGTCGCGCTCGATATCATTCCCGATCATGATGACGGGACCCTCGCTCCAGCCGATGCGCCCGAGGACTTCGGCGTAGTAGGCGGGGAAAGACTTGGAGAAATGAAAGTCTTCGAAGACGGTGATGAGTTCGAATTCTTCGGGGTCGAAGCCAGCCCAGCGGATGCGGTGATGCGCGGCTTTGCGCGGCAGGAGCGGGTCGGTGGCAACGACGAGCCGGTATCCGCGCTGTTTTGCCCAGTCTATAAAGGGGCGGGCTTCGGGTTTCTTTTCTGTGATCGCTTGCAGGGTTGGGAAGCTTTCGTCGTAGAACGTTTCGATCTCGGCTTCGAGCGAGTTTTTTTCGAGGTTCAGGGCGGGGTAAAAGACATCGTCGAACACGTCTTTGAGACTGCGCGAAAAATCCTGGCTGTGATTCATTGCATTCGTACCGGCAAGCAGGGCGCGCCCGAGGCGGTTGGGGTCGAGGCGCGGAGCCAGCCTGGTTGAGAGAGCCTGGAAGTATGCGGGTACAAAGGCTGCCTGGTTGGTCTTTAGCAGGCTATCGTCGAGGTCGAGCAGCAGGGTGAGCGTCATTGGTTGTAAGACTCCCCCGGAGTCTGAGATCTTATTCTTTTATTTCGAATTTGAAAGGCAGGGCATGACATTCGCCGCAGCCCACCTGGGGTTCGGCAACGTCTTTTTTCGATTTTTCACAATATGCGCGGATTTGAACCCGCCGCTGGAAGAATGCCGCAAGCGGGCGGGATACATGGGCGTTCAATTTCATATTCTGGCATGAGTTGGCGCGGGCAATGGCGGGCACGGGGCAGGTTGCGCACAGGTCGCGCGACCAGGGCTGGTTCTGCGCCTTGAGCAGGCGGCATTCTTCGACGTTCCTGCCGCGGAAGTAATCGCCATAGAAGTGCGGACATTCATGCCCGGCGGGGGTTTTCATTGCGCGGGTCAGACGCGGGTGACGTATTCGCCGGTGCGGGTGTCGACCCGGATGGTGTCGCCGACGTTGACGAAGTTCGGGCATTGCACGGTCAGCCCGGTTTCGGTGGTGACTTTTTTGGTGACGCCGGTGGCCGTATCGCCGCGGATGGCCATTTCGGCTTCGACGACTTTCAAGTCCACCGAGGTGGGCATTTCAACGTCGATGGCTTCGCCCTTGTAGAAGGTCAGTTTGACCTCCATGCCTTCCTGAAGGAACTGGGCGCTTTCGCCGAGGGATTCCTTTTTGATGGCGGGCTGTTCGAATGTGACCTTGTCCATGAAGTAGTACATGTCGCCGTCGTTATACAGGTAGGAGACATTGGCAAAATCGAGGCTGACATCCTGAACCGACAGCCCGGAGTTGAAGGTGCGTTCGATATTGGCGCCGGTGATCAGGTTGCGCGCCTTGATGCGGATATTGGCGTTGCCGCGCCCGGTTTTGTTGTGGCTGTAGTCCAGCACTTTGTAGAGTCCCCCGTCCAGTTCGAAGGTAACCCCTTTGCGAAGTTCGTTTACGTCGATCATGCTATCATCTTTCCTTGTGTTGTTTTTTGCCCATCCCGGGTTTCTGCTCAGGCAGGCGGGCGGATTATACCAATGAGTGCTGAATCGTGGCTAGTATGCTGTTGTAAGTTGTAAGTGTGCAGGCAAAACATGTCAGGCACGGAGTCGAAAGCGGCGCTGTGGCGCCATGGCGGCATCTCCCGACTTTCGAGCAAAATCAGGAGATTTTGCAGTCCAAATAACAAACTTTGAGCGATCCCTGTTGTAAGTTGTAAAACAAGTCTACAGGCTTGTTTACGGCATGAAAAAACGCCCCCATGCGGGGGCGTTTTCAAATCGGTTATTCTCCGACACTTGAAACGTCATTGGATGGGCGCCATTGCGACCATTTGTCGGTTGCCGGGTCGATGGTCATGTTTCCGGCGGAACCGCCCTGCCAGAAGACCTGGAAGATGTTCGGGTCGCCGTCGCGGTCTGAGGTGAAGGCCAGGTTCGTACCGCCGCAATCCCAGGTGGGGCCGGAGTCCAGACCCGCATAGTCCGTGACGCGATATTCCTTGTTGGTGCGGAAATCGAAACTGTAGATATCCAGGTTTCCGTCCCGTTCAGACTGGTAGGCAATGCGGTCTCCCTCCGGCGACCAGACCGCGTTGACAGTCTTGCCATCGCTGGTCACCTGTTTCACCTGCCCGGTCTCGACGTTCATGGCGAAGAGATTGGCGCCGCCATTCTCGTCCTGAACGATGTAGGCGATCAGCTTGCCGTTGGGTGACCAGGCGGGGAAGATCTCATCAGCCGGGGAATCGGTGAGGCGCTTTTCGGTCAGGGTTTCCACGTCGAGAACGTACAGGTCCCAGTTGCCGTTGCGGTTGCTCTGGAAGACGAGCGTGTCGATCTCAGGCGAGTAGAAGGCGTTGATGTCGTCGGCCGGGTTGCTGGTGATCTGGGTCTCTTCGCCGGTCTGCTGGTCGATGGTGAACAGGTCGAACCGACCGTTCCTGTCGCTTTGGAAGACGACCGTCTGGGCATCCGGTCCATACATCGGATTCGTGTTGTTGGACTGGGTCTCCGTCAGGCGGATCGCTTCGCCGGAACCGAGCAAATCGGTGTAATACAACTCCACGTTGCCGTCGCGGTTGCTCTGGAAGACAACCGATGAGTCGTTGGGCGCGCGGCTGGGGCGGCTGTCCACTGCTTCATCCTTCGAGAGGTTATAGAGTTTGAAGCCGGGCTGCCCTTCGACTCCGTCCAAGCGGTAGACTTCGAGATTGTCGTCGCGGAAGGTGTGGAAGACCAGGCATTGGATGCAGATATCCGGCTCTGCGGGCGCGACCGAGGTGATCGGTTCGGCGCAGTCTGCCATTGCGGCGCGGACGGTGGTTCCCGCGGCGTCTGTCAGGTTTAACGTCAGAGCCTGGTTCACCCCGGTTACTTGCAGGGTTACGCTTTCACCGGCATTCAATTGAATCGTCCCAGACTGGACGATATTCCCATCCTGGTCTGTGATGGTGAACGTAATGGGAGCGGTCATATTGCCGCCGTTATTGGTGACGGTAAATTCAGCCGCATCCTGCGAAACACAGATGCCATTTGCGCTCAATGCAGGCGGGGGAGGCGGCGGGACAACGCAGGTGGTCATATCCACCACGGTGGTCAATGCGGAATCAGCGGGGGTCGAGAAGGTGTAACCGGTGGACGAGCCGCTCACCGTCAATGTGATGCTCTGCCCTGCGAGCAGGGAGATCGTCCCGGTCTGGACGACAGCGCCGCTGGCATCGGTGATCGTGTAGGGATAGGGAACGGTCATATCCGCGCCGTTGTTGGTCAGGACGAATTCGGCGGTTCCACCCACTGCCGTGCAGGCTCCGCTGATGGACAAGTCTGCAGGCGGCAGGACGGGGGGAGGCGGTAGAACCGCTCCAGCAGCCACGCAGGCAGACATATCCACAACGGTGGTTAATGCCGGGTCATTCGGGGTTGTGAAGGTATAACTTGTAGATGCTCCCGAAACCGAGATCACCACGCTTTGGTTTGCGGCAAGATCGATGGTGCCTGTGCCAGCCACCGCGCCATTATCGTCCAGGATCACATAGGTGTAGGGCGCAGACATGTCGCTGCCCTGATTTGTGATCGTGAATGAGGCAGCGCCAGTACTGGCTGAGCAAACGCCGCTGACGATCAGGTCTGCCGGGGGAACCGGCGGCGCGGCATTCGTACAAGCCGACATATCCACAGTGGTGGTCAGGGAGGCATCGTTGGGCGTTGCAAACGTATAACTGGACGATGAACCCGTGACTGTGACCGTTGTGCTTTGATTGGCGGGCAGGTCAATGACGCCGGACGAAACCACAGCGCCGGTATCATCCACAACCACATACGGATACGGCGCGCTCATGTCGGATCCGTTGTTCGTGATCGTAAATGCAGCAGTTCCATTTCCGGCGGTGCAGGAGCCGTTTACAGTCAGGTCGGCGGGCGGCGGTGGCGGCGTCTGACAGGTGGACATATCCACAACCGTTGTCAACGAGGCGTCATCGGGGGAAGAGAAGGTGAAGGATGACGAATTTCCGCTTACTGTCACCGTAACGGTTTTTCCCGGCGCGATGTTGATCGTCCCGGAATCCACGACTGCGCCGGTATCGTCCACCACCTGGTAGCTATACGGGGTGGTCATGTCGCCGCCGTTGTTGGTGATGGTGAAGGTGGCAGAGCCGGTGTTGATACCGTTGCACGCGCCCGTAATAGATAGCGCGGGCGGGTTGACCGGCTGGTCGCTGGTGGCGGTGGGCGTGGGGGTCGGGCGGCGCGAACAGGAACCGGTCACGTTCAACGTCACCGAGGAGAGGAACGATGTTTTGTACGTCACGGTCATGTTGGCGTTACCCGCGCCCTTGATCGTAACCGATTGACCGGGTTGTATATCCACAGGTCCGCTTTGGGACGGGTCAGACAGAACGTAGGTTCCATCACTGACACTGCCTGAAATATTGGTGATCAGGAAGGTCGCGGTCTGGTCGGTGTTGCAGAATACTTTCAGGTCCAGTTGACCGTCCACGGGGGTGCTGGTGGGCGCCGGGGTAAACGTAAAGGTGGGAGTCGCGGAAGGCGGCGGTGTATTGCTGGGTGTGGGGGTATTCGAAGGAGTGTTTGTGGGCTTTGGCGTTTTTGTGTTTGTAGGCGTGGGTGATGGACCCGGGGTGGGCGTTGAGGTTGGCGTGCGCGTGGGTTTGGGGGTGCGCGTCGGTGAAGGCGTAAAGGTATTGGACGGCGTGGGTGATGGACCCGGGGTATTGGTGGCGGTGGGAGTGCGGGTATTTGTCGGGGTTTTGGTGGGACCCGGCGTCTTTGTGGCTGTGGGGGTCTTGGAGGCGGTTGGGGTTGCGGTGTTGGTAGCCACCGACAGGGGGAGACAGGTTCCGACCGCCTGCAGGTTGACAGTATCCAACTCAGACGTGGAATAGTTGACGGTAACTGTCGCGTTGCCCGCCGCATTCACAGAGATGCTCTGGTTCGTGTTCAGGTCAAGCGGGTACGAAACCGATGATTTGCCCGGCTCCGAAACGGTATAAGAACCTCCCGCAAGAGGTCCGCCGATATTGGTAATGGTAAAGGTGGCGGAAAGGTCGTTGTTACATGCCACGCCCAAACCCACGTAGGGGTCGGGAGCCGCGGCGCTTTTTTGAGCGGCGTCTCCGCCCTGGGGGGTCGGGGATGGGGTATCAGTCGCCGGGTTCTGCGCGCCCTGGCTGCCCACGCCGCTTGAGGTTGCTGTGGGAGTGCTGGTGGCGGCTGGCGGGTTGACAGGGGCATTTCCCTGCGCCGGTTCAGATGTGGCGGTAGCGGTGGGCGTAAATGTGGCAGTCGGTTGCGCCTGGGAATCGGACTGCCCTCCCTGCGCTGCTGGGGGGGGTTCGGCGGTGTTTGTGGCGGTGGGCGGCTCTTCCGAAGCGGGAGGGGGCGGCTCGGTGGGCGGAGCGGGTTCCTCCGTCGGGGGGGCGGGTTCCTCGGTTGGCGGGGCAGGCTCTTCCGTAGGCGGAGCCGGTTCTTCCGTTCCGCCTTCGCCGCCTGCGCCTTCCAATCCCTGCGCCGGGGCGCAGGAGGTCAACAGAAGGGACACGATCACCAACAGCGAAAATATTTGTAAAAGGTTGGTTTTATTCTTTGGTATCCACATATTTACCTCACATTAATCCAGTCCAAAACGAATTGTTGCATTTCTCCTAAATCCTTTTCGCGCTCAATAAATTTGTAGCGAAAACCACCCGAAAAGGGTTTAGCGAGCGACAAAAGATATGCAGGTTAAGATTATAGTACCGTATCAAAGGACTGGCTGAATTGCATCAGAGTTATAATTTTCGCAAGTTTACGCCCTTCCCAGACTGAGAGAGTGACCCATGAGAAAAAACCTTATCCATATTGGCTTGCCCGCCCTGCTTTTCACCGCGTTTTTTATGGCCTCCTGCGGACCAAAGGACGACCCGCAAGGCGCAGACGGCGCCGAACCCACGCAGATCGTCGTTGTGGCAGAGGCGACCATTGAAGTTCAAAACGTAATGGTCGTTCAACGCGACCTCCTCCTCGACCCCGCCAAAACCACAGACGCGGATTCGTTGATGGTCAGCGGCTATTTGTATGAGGGGCTTGTGACCGTGGACGCCGGGGGGAACATCCAGCCGGGCATCGCTGAATCATGGACGATCTCGGACGATGAACTGGATTACATCTTCGAGATCAACCCCGCGGCGCGGTTCAGCGACGGGTCGCGCGTCACGGTGGATGTGATTGCGAATAATTTCAACCGCTGGTTCGAGCCGGCCAGTCCCTACCACGGCGATGGGGGTTTCCCCAATTGGATTAACCGTTTCTTCGCCTTCAACGGCGAGCGCGGAGCCGACAACCGCGCCGTTTCGCAGGTGGACGGCGTGCAGAAGGTGGATGCGAACACCTTTATTGTGCATCTCAACCGCCTCGAGCCGCAGTTGCTGACCTACCTTGCCGAGCCTGCCTTTGCGATCCTGCCCGCCGCGGCTTTGGAGAATCCCTCCTACGGCACGAGGCAAAGCACGATCATTTCCAGCGGGGCGTACGTCATCACTTCATGGACGGACGAGGGCATGACCCTGACCCCCAACCCGCAGTATTGGAACACGGCGGCGGAGGGCGAGATCATTTTCGCCTGGAAATAACGGCTGATTGCAAAGGCGCGTAATCTTTTGACTGAGTAAAGCAATTGAACTCCACCATTTTCAACGGGAAGACAAACTGCGAGGCAAAACAATGACCAACCGCGTTCAAGGAATAATCCTTCCCGTTGCATTATGGCTCATGACGGGCTGCGCCGCTGAAACCGCGCCGACAACACAGCCGTCTGCAACGGAGGTTTGGGCGGAGACTCAAGCCGCGGAAACAGAACCAGTTCCACAGTCGCAGAATGAGGCGGGGAACGTCATCCGCTTCGACGAAATGGGAATCTCCGTCGGCTTCGATTATCCAGAGGGGTTTTCACAAAGCATCGCCACCAGCATGCTGGGCGCGTATGAACCGCAGGCGCCCTTCGACCTGCCCTACCCGCAGAATGCGCGCATCTTCTTTACCGCATACCCCGGCGGGTCGGAGGATTTTACCGCCAATGGCATTCGCGTCTTCCGCGCCGAAGAGATCGACGCGCTCGAAACCGGCGCGCTCGAATCGCTGTACGCCGTCCTTGATGAGCAGACCGATCATCACAGCGACTTTCCGCGCATGGCGGGAGCCGGGAGTTTGATCGACGCGCAGCTCATCCCGCTGGCGTTTCGGAACGGGAACGGCTACCGCTATCTCTTCACCAAATCCTTTTCCGCCGACCCGCTTACCGGCACAACGCTGACCTATATGTACCAGGGCGTGACGGATGACGAAAAATTTTTCGTCTCGTTCATCATGAGCGTGGACGCGCCATTCCTTGCCGGTTTTATCGGGCAAACCCTGACGACGCCGGAAGAGTTCGAAACCTACTACCAAACCGTCAACGCTCAAGTAGAGTCTGCAACGGGCGGTCAATTCGCGCCGTCCCTTATTGCATTGGACGAATTGATCTCCTCGATTATCATTTTGGAAGAATAAGGAGAGACCATGCCCTTCTACCACACCCTGGGAGCCATCCCCCACAAACGCCATACCCAATTCAAAAAACCGAACGGCAAACTTTACCGCGAAGAAGTGATGGGGCTGGAGGGGTTTTCCTCCATCCAGTCCATCCTGTATCATCACTTCCTGCCGCCGCGCATCAAGGAGACGCGCGACCTCGGACCCGCCCAACCCGAATACGCAGACTTCGGGCCGATCCGTCACCGCGCCCTGAAAACGGATCAGACTCCGCTCGGGGCGGATCCCCTTGCCGGGCGGATTCCACTCCTCGGCAACAACGACGTCATCCTCGGCGTTTCGCGCTCGAAGAACAGCATGGATTATTTCTACCGCAACGCGCAAGCCTACGAAACCTGGTGGGTGCATGAAGGCAGTGGCGTCTTGAAATCGCAGTTCGGCAGCCTGCCCTTTCGCAAAGGCGATTACATCGTCATCCCCTTCGGCGTCACCTGGCGGATGGAGTTGAATGAAGAATGCAAATTCTTCACCATCGAAACCCCCAGCCAGATCGAGCCGCCCAAACGTTACCGCAATAATTACGGTCAACTGCTTGAACATGCGCCGTATTGTGAACGTGATATCCGCGTGCCAACGGAGTTGGAAACCCATACCGAACGCGGCGAGTTCGAAGTGCGGGTCAAGGTGCGGGACCGGCTTTCGCTTCACATCCTCGACTATCACCCTCACGACGTCATCGGCTGGGACGGGTATCTCTACCCATGGATCTTCAATATCGAAGACTTCGAGCCGATCACCGGGCGCGTCCACATGCCGCCGCCCATCCACCAGACCTTCGACGCGCACAACTTCGTCGTCTGCTCCTTCGTCCCGCGCCTGTTCGATTATCACCCGGAGGGCATCCCCGCGCCGTACAACCATTCCAACGTCCAGTCTGATGAAGTCATCTATTATGCCGAAGGGAATTTCATGTCGCGCAAGGGCATCGATCGGTCCGACATCAGCCTGCATCCATTCGGTTTGCCGCACGGTCCGCAGCCCGGCATGACCGAAGCCAGCATCGGCAAGGCAGAGACGAAGGAACTGGCTGTGATGGTGGATACCTTCAACCCGCTTCAAATGACCCGCGCCGCGCTCGAAATGGAAAAGCCCTACATGGAAACCTGGCTCGAAGGCGACGGGGAGTAAAAATTTCATCACACCGGAGAATAAAATGAAGCCATATTGCTCCCTCCTGATCCTTGCCGCCCTGCTCTTATCGTCGTGCAATATGCCCGAGGCAGGCGCGACGCCCGACACCGCCGTTTCAACCGCCGCCGCGCAGACCATCGAAGCCGCACTGGCAAACCAAACCCCGCTTGCTAGCGCCACTGCCGCAGGGACAGCCTCTCCCTCTGCCGAAGGGGCGGCGTCTGCCAGCTTTGAGGATGTCACCAATTGCCGCACCGGCCCCGGGGTCAACTATCCACCTGTCACGCAGATTCAGCCCGGAGTGTCGGTCGAGATCGTCGGCTTCTTCCCACCCAATTTCTGGATCGTCAAAACCGACCAGGGAGAATGCTGGGTGGCGGGGCAATTTGTCACACCGGCGGGGGATACCAGCGCGGTGCCGACCGTCTCCGCCGTTCCGACCATCGAAGGGGGGGCGCCGGAAAATGTCAGCCTGCAAAAATGGGATATTTTCTGCAACTACGAGACGAACGAAGCCAATATCACCATCGCCTGGGCGGATAAAGAGGAAGAGTCCGGCTACCGCGTGGTTCGCAATGACATCATCGTCGCCGAACTCGCCGCCAATACCACGGAGTTCAAGGAAACCATCACGCTTCTGGCAGGTCAGACCGCGGGCTACTACATCATCGCCTTCAATGCCGCCGGCGCGACCAGCAGCAAAACGATCTCGATGGGATGTTGATTAAACGGATTGAAAAACAAACAGCCCCATCTCACCGATGGGGCTGTTTTTGCGTATTATCCTTAGACAGTGTTTCTTAAGTGACTTTGCCTTCTCTTTTCGTACACGGATTCGACGGATTGCACGGACGAACGCGGATTTTTTTAAAAGTCTTTCCGGGGGCATCGGTGAAATCCGTGCCTTCCGTGTACAGAAAAAGCCTTTAAGAAACAGTCTCTTACTTACTTTTCCTGGATCTCCGCCGCCCTGAGGGTGTTCGCCATCAACATCGCAATCGTCATGGGACCCACGCCGCCGGGGACGGGTGTGATGAAACCGGCGACTTCCTTTGCTTCTTCAAAATTCACATCGCCCACCAGCCGCTGGAGCGGTTTGCCGGTCTTCTGGCTGATCGCCTGCGTGCCATCCGGGTTGAGTTTTGGGATGCCGTTGATGCCCACATCAATGACCGCCGCGCCGGGTTTGATCCAATCGCCGCGCACCATCTCGGCGCGCCCAATGGCGGCAATGATGATATCCGCATCGCGCAGGATGCCGGGGATGTCCTTCGTCTTCGAGTGGACCACGGTCACTGTGGCGTTCTCCTTGACGAGCAACAAAGCGGCGGGCATACCGACGATATTGGAACGCCCAAGCACCACTGCATTCGCGCCCGCGATCCTGACCCCGGCTTCCTTGAGCAGGTAAATGCATCCGTAAGGCGTGCAGGGGACGAAGAGCGGTTCGCGCCCCTTTTGGGCGAGGCGCCCGAGGTTGATCGGGGAAAAACCGTCCACATCCTTTTCGATGCTGATCAACTGCAGGACGCGCTCTTCATCAAGATGCTCGGGCAAAGGCAGTTGCACCAGAATGCCGTTCACCTTTGGGTCGGCGTTTAATTCCTTGATCAGTTTTTCGAGTTCTGCCTGAGTAACATCCGCCGGGACGGGGAGATGGAACGAGATCATCCCCAGTTCAGCGCAAGCCTTCTGCTTCATGCTGACGTAAGTCGCCGAGTCGATCCGGTCTCCGACCAGCACGGTGGCAAGCCCCGGCTGGGACTTTCCCCCCGCCAGTCGTTTCGCCACTTTCTCTTTTACTCCATCGCGAACCTTCTGCGCAATGGCGGTTCCGTCTATCAATTGGGCTGTCATGGTCTGCTCCTTAACGTGAATTCCATGGGCATTATACATATTCCTTTGGGGCAATGGCTAGTGATATTTGTCAGGGCTGCCGCCAACGTTCGGAGGGAGAATTTATCTGGCAAGCTCCTTGACGACAGCAAGCAATGCGCCGCCCTTTCGGACTTCAAAAACGACCGGGGCGTCTGGCAGGACGCCTACATGGCTGAAAAAGCGGGTGGAGATCACAGCGTACTCGAAGGCAAGGCTGCTTGCCTGAAGGTCCTCTTCCGAACCGAAACCATACACGTCCAAATCTTCGCGCGCGCCGTTGTATGTGGACCCCCATGCCAGGATGTTTGCATCCCGCGAGGCGCGCTCGTTGATATATTCTCCCGCCTCACGATAGGAAGTCAGCCAGTAATCCAATTCGAAATCCCCCTCCGCGCCGGAAACGCCCCCGACCAATGTGTTGTAATAAATATATTGATACGGATGCAGGTTGATCACGCCAACAATACCGGGCAGCAAACACAGGGCGGTAAGGGCGATCTTCATGGCTGGCGGTTTCACTCTCACCATGGCGCGCTCCAACCCCACCCCTGCCAGAACGAATAAGGGGGGCAGGACGAATAAAAACTGGCGGAAATTATCGTAAACGTTGGATCTTAACGCCACCTGCAAACCAAGCGGCACGACAAACCAGGCGATCAGGACAAAGGCATCTTTGATGTTTTCCCGCCGGTAATAGACCGCCCCCAAGCCAAGCGCTGAAAGGACCAGCGCCGGCGCTGTAACCTGAACGCACACCAGAAAGGTCACATAATACCAGGGGAGGTTGGATGGCGCGATGTTGTCGCCCATAAACCTGACTTCGGCATTATAGGGAAAATCCTGCATGACACGGACCGCCTCCAGGAAATGAAAAGAGGGGGAATCCCACAAAAATGGCCAGGTCAATAAAGAGACAAAGGCGGCAATCGCGCCATAAACGATCAGGGTTGGAACGGCGTTCCCACCCTTCTTCGTTACCGCGTAGACGACCACCAGAATCCCGGCAAATGGGGCAAGCAGGCGGACCGATGTCGCCAGCCCAAGGATGATACCCGCCAAAAGGACCAACCCAACGAGGCGGGCATCCACGCCAAAGCGCAGTTTCCATTCCCTGCCAGACTTGCGATCAAGGTAAATCCTTCTCCCCATCGTCAGAAGAGCTGCCAGGCACAGGATAATGCGCTCCAGGTGAAACGCCGCAGCCTTGTGGATGTAGTTTTCCACCGGCAGGCGCGCAGCAGTACCGCCCAGCGCGAAAAAAAGCCGCCCCAGGAGCGAGTCTGCGGGCGCAAGGTATATCGCGGTAATAAAGCGGCTGATCATCGAAAAAATCAGGTCGCTGCCAAGGTATGTGAAAACATACAAACCAAACAGGGCCGCCAGAATCAAAGAAAATGACGGAAAAGGGTCTGCGGCAGGCTGCCCAACCCGGGACTGCCTGGTACGCATGGCGTCTGTCATGTATAACCCCGCCGTCACGCTTGCAAGCAGGAAGGTGGAAAAAGGAACATCCTTCGGGTTAATGAACGCGTGCCCAAAAAGAAGGGGCTGGGTTTCAAAAAGCAGGACGACGAAAAAAGCCGTCCACGAACGCGCGAATCTTTTTGCGAGGAAGTACATTGAAACCAGCCCGATCTGGAAATGGAAAAAATTTATCAGGTGCCAGATATCCATATCCCCCCAGCCCTTCATCAATGGTCCCAGCAGATTCACCAGTTTCCAGCCCAGCGCCGTGTAAAAGGGTCCGTAGTAGCGCAAGTCCAGAAAAAAGATGTGGCGTTCGGGAGTTAGCGGTTTTCCCGCCAGCCCCAGCGTATAGGCCTCATAAGAGCGTTCGCCATAAATATAAAACGAAGGCTCATCCCAGGTCTGGCCGTAATGGCTGCCGATGAGCAAACCCAGAACCAGGTTAAACAAGATAAGCGCAAGAAGCGCACAAAGGGGGGCTTTACCCGGCTGGTTATCCATCAAACCTCAAAATCCATCGTTCATCTCATCTAATCTTGAAACCCGGCGCGCCAGATTCGACAGGTTCCACTTCGCCGTCAATAGCATCGGACTTTAATCATCCCGCTGGTTTTTTTCGTATCGAACATTTTCTCAAACGGACCAAGTTTATTTTTACTGACGAATCCATCGTACGATAACGAATACTGCTCCAGCCTGCTTTCAACATCTGTTTTGCGATGGAATAGAACGCAGACACCCGGCGCGGGTTCCACGAATTCGCCGAGTTCAATCGGTATTCCTTGCGGATTCTCAATAATTTCAGAATAGAATTTTACATGGGCATCCCCTCCAGGGGGCAGCCCAACCGCGACTACTTTTTGGGGCTCGTGTTCCAACGAGAATTCCAGCGCCGACCTGAAGTCGAAACTTCCAAAATCCTCAACGCTCCGCGAAGGATAGGAAAGAAAATAATCCAATTCGAAGTTGACCGCTTCAAAAAGCAATCCAAAAAACAAAAAGGTAACCAATACCGTTTTTAATGCGCGATACTGCCGCGCGTTTACCAGCCATTCCACCGAATAGCAGGATAACAACAGGATATAAAAACCCATTAACATGCTCCTTAAAGCATGGGGCGCGCCTTCGGTTATCAATGCCGCCGGAACCGGCGTTAAGACCAGGCTGGCTATAACATAATAAATAAAATTTCTTGGCCTTGCCCGCGCCAAAACAACGGGAAAGCTGACAATAAAAAGGATGAATACTGTAATAAAAACCACGCCCCCATGGCCTGTAGAGTGCCTAAGGTTAGGGTCGCCATGAATAATCAAAAAATCCGGAAGCCAGTAGGACTTATAATTTTGAATAAACAACCCGGCTTTTTGCAATGGGGGAATAGGGTCGTCGACATATGACAGCTCATTAAATCTTTCGGTGACAACCCCGGGGTTGCCATTAGCAAAAATAAAGAACGGCACAAGAGCCAGGAAGAAGATCAAAGAGATCAAAAGTAGTTTCCTGAAATTCTCCCGCTTGTAAAAGACAAGCCACAAAACGACCAGCGTCAGGCTGGAGACAAGCCGTTGAGTGGTGTAAGTGTATGTGGACAAGCCAAGCAGAAAACCGCACGCCACGCCGTTGCGAACCCAATGGCTGGCCGCGGTGGGGTTATTAAATATCATCCAAATAAAAAAATTCAACGCGGAGACGACCGCCAACTGGCTAATGATCTCGAACGAAATCCTTGAAAGCGTAAAGAACATCGGCAAAAAGCCGAATGCGATCAGCGCAAATACAACGACAATTCTCCTGGTACTGAATATTTTTGAAATCAAAAGCGTCCCGAAAAACAGGGCAACCCCAAAAAACATCACGCTCGTAAATCGAAGCGAAAACTCCGAAACGCCAAACAGGCTGAAAACAATTGCGACAGCGTATATATAAACAGGGTTTTTGTAATCGCCAACAGATTTGAAGTAAACAGGATATGGCGCCCCATGTTCGTCCTGACCCGACCTAAGAATGGTGATTGCATTATAGCCGATCGAAGACTCGTCGAAAAAAAGCCCCGCAGGCGCCGAGTCGAGTTTATAAATTCGGGATAAAAAAATCCAGGTTATTAACAATATGATCAAAATAACGAAGCCGGCATTCCTGGCATTATCGCTGTGCTTAGGCGTCAACGAACGGAGATTCGACATCATACAACCTTGATGGCTCCTTTAAAAAGTCCGGCATCCGTATTTTGTAACACAACTTCATCCACTTCATTCCAGCGCGGCGACGGGGCAAACGCGCCGACCCGCAGGTAGTTGCCCGTCCAGCCTTCCATGCGCCAGCCAGACCCGCCGTACTCGGTGGTGGATTCCCACAAGACCGGCAAGGTTTTTCCGATAAATCTTTCACGATACGATTTTGCCGACTCGTCCAGCGTATCTTGCAGGATGCGATTCCGCCTCTTTCTTAACTCGGGCCCGACCTGCCCCTTCATCCTTGCCGCCCCTGTGCCGGGACGCGGCGAATACGAGAAGACATGCCCGCCCGCAAAATCCATCTCGCGGACGAAGCCGAGCGTGTGGTCGAATTCTTCATCCGTTTCGCCGGGGAAGCCCGCAATAATATCCGTGGTGATGGCAACATCGGGCAAGACGGCGCGGGCGGCGCGGACAAGCTCGCAAAAGGATCGAGTCGTCGTTTTGCGCGCCATCCGCCGCAGCGTGGAATCGCTCCCGGATTGCAGGGGCAGATGCAGGTGGGGCATGAGGCGGGGGTCGGTCCAGAGGGAGAAGAAGGCTTGGTCCAGGTCCCAGGGTTCGAGGGAGGATAATCTCAAGCGTTGGACATCCGTATTTTGCAATAGGGCTTCGACAAGCTGCCGGAGATGCGAGCCGTGTTCCTGGCCCCATGAGCCGAGGTGGACTCCGGTAAGTACGATCTCTTTCGAGCCGCCCGCCAGCGCGGAGTTGACATCGTCTATCACTTCGGCAAGCGGACGCGAGCGCCCCGCTCCGCGCGCAAGGGTGGTGACGCAAAAGGTGCAGGCGTTGTCGCAGCCGTCCTGCGCCTTGATGAAGGCGCGCGTGCGGCGGTGAATGCCGGGGATGGGAATGCGGCTGATCGGTTCCAGGTCGAAGGTTGAAGGGTGAAGGTTTAGGGTTTGGGAAACAAGCGAATCTTTTTTGTCGTTGCCGATGACATGCCTGACGTTTGGCAGCGCGGCGGCTTCCTTTGGCTGGAGGGAGGTCCAGCAGCCGGTGGCGGCGATCTCGTTCACGCCGGCGCGGGCGATGGCGCGAATCTTTCCGCGCGAGTCGGAGGCTGCCTGGATGGTGACGGCGCAGGTGTTGACCACCGCCATGTCGGCGGTTTCGGCAGTTGCGACGATCTCATGCCCCGCGGCGCGATACTGCCGCGACATGCTTTCGATCTCCGCCTGGTTGAGGCGGCATCCGACGGTGTCGAGAAAGATTTTCATGAGAGAAGGCGGGAAGCGCGGCGCGCTTCCTTCACGGCTGCAAGACGACGAAGTTATCGAAGAGGATGTCCACGCCGGGGGCGCCGAAGGTTCCGGCAATGACTCCGACATCGCCCATTGGCAGGGTCGTATCCTGGACCTGCGCCAGTTGCGCCCCGTTCGCGAAAAAGGTCAGTGTGCTTCCGGCGCAGTCGGCGCGCAGGTGATTGACGGCAACGCCCTGGTTGATGTTGGGCGATTGAAGCATCTCCGACTGACCGAGCAGGGTCGCCAGCCCGTCTTTGAACAGCCCCATGCCGTAGTAACCGTCGCTGGTGATGATGAAGAAATAATAATCGCCGTCTGAATACCGGCAGAGAATGCCGATTCGGTTTTCGTCGGGTCCTGCCAGTTTGCCGGTATCCACCTCCACGCGGACGTCGGTGAAGCTGCGGCGCGGGGTTGCCCAAAAATTGGTTTGCAGGGAATTGACCAGCATTCGATAGCCGCCGGAGTAATAATCCATCACGCCCTCGGTGACGAGCAGGCGGTCCCAGCCGGTGGTGGGTTGGGCGAAATCATCCTGAAAGAGGACGGAGCCGGAGGGCTGGGCTGGGGCGGGAGATTGGGATTGGTCTGCCGGGGCGCCCGCGCATGAGGCAAGCAACAGCGCCAAAATGGATAAGAAAATTGGGAGGCGATTCATGAGCGTGATTTTATCATTATCGAAAGTGGCATTCCCGGACTCCAACGTCACACCGCCACGGAGCCCAACGTCTCCCGACGTTGGCCGGAAAGCCGGGAGATGCCGCCACGGCGTCACTGCGCCGCTTTCCACTCCGGGGTTACGGGAAGTATTTCTCCAACAACTCCCGCGCCGATCCCGCATACGCGCCCGCATTGGGCGAGCCGCGCACAAAGGTCAATACATTGTAGGCGGCGGCGCGGTCTCCCTGGGCGAGGTATGCCATGGCGAGGTGGATGTGAGCGGGAAAATAATCAGGCGAATCTTCGATCACCGAAAGTAAAATCTCAACAGCGTTTGCATACCGACCGGATGATAAATAAACATATCCCAGCGCGTCCAACGTAACGATATCGCCCGGGGCAAGCAAGACCGCCTGCTGGATGGCGGGCAGACCGATCTCCTCCAATTGCACATTGTTGTCGGCGCAAAAGATTGCAAGCATCCGCCAGTAATCGGGAAATGCGGGGGCAAGTTCCACAGCTCTTTGATAGGCGGCAAGCGCGGAGACGAGGTCGCCGATGCCCGCCTGGGCGTCGCCGATGCCTGCCTGCCAGCGCGGATTCTCCGGCTCGACCCCCGCCGCGATCAGGTATTCCGCCAGCATCTGTTCGTACCTGCCCCGACGGCTCCAATACAAAGCCCGCAAGGCGCGGACGTTGGCTGACTCGCGGTTCAGGTCGAGGGCGCGATCCAATTCGGCTCTTCCATCCTGACCGAGTTGCTGTTTCGCCTCTCCGAGCCATGCCCACGCCTCGGCATTTTCTTCATCAAGTTCAATTGCCATCTCGAAGGCGGTTTGCGCGAGTTCCCAATCCTGCACAAGACCGAACGCCTGCCCAATGACGACCTTCTGCATGGACGGGCCGGGTTGCTGGCTGGAAACCGCCGCAGCGGCGCGCAAGGTCTGGACGGCTGAATCAACCTCGGAGTTAAGCTGCGAAGCGCGGGTCAATTCCGCGAGGGCATCTCCCGGCGCGTACAAAGTCAACAGCAAGCCCAAACGATAGGCGGCGTAGGCGTCGCCGGGTTCGAGCCGGGTCTGGTGGATCAGCGCGGAGAGTTCGCCGTCCCAGTCTTTTTGGGCGCGGTGAACGTGGGCAAGCAGGCGGTAAAGAGCCGCAGAGTCGTGGATGCCCGCCCCCTCGGAGCAAACGCTTTCCGCCTGGTCGAGTTGTCCCTGTTCGATGCGGGCGGCGCAAAACCACATCCAGCCTTCCTCGGTGGAAAGCGGCATTCGTTCAAAGTAGGCAATGGCGGCTGGAAAATCCCCGGCAAGGGCTGCGGAGACTCCCGCCTGTTCGTAGAGGTCTTTACGCCAAAAAAGGTAGGCTGCGGCATTTGCGTACCGTTCGGCAGCGGCTTGAAATTCCCCGCGGTCCTTCGCCGCCCGCGCCTGACCCAGGCTGACAAAGCCCGAAACGAGCGCGGTTGCCGCGGCGGAAAGGATGAGGAGGCATCCGACCAGCCAGGGAGTCAGGTTCCGTCGCAACATGATTTCAATTCTAAGCGATATTGGGGAACTGGCAGTATAATCACGAACGGATGAGCGACTTCATACAATTGGTATTGAACCAGTTGACGGTTCCGCCGGGCGATTTGATCTATTACATCGTGCTGGTGTTCGTTATAGCAAGCGCGCTTCAGTCGGCGTTCAATCACTGGCGGGCAAGCGAATTTCCGCAGGCGAAACGCGCGTTTATCGGGCTTGGGGTCCTTCTCTTCGCGCAAATATTCATGTTTATCTTCAGCGGGCTGGGCTGGCAGGAATTGGTGGATCCCAAATCCATTCTGCCGCCGATGGACCGCGGTTTCCTTGCCTTCGCCATTATTTGGATCACCTGGTTATACGCCTTCCCCGAACCGAACCGCAGCGGAGACGCGGTTGCCACCCTGTTGAGCATGTTCATTTTCACCGCGCTTGGCTTGAGCCTGATCTCCTGGAACCAACAGATCGCGAATCCGGAGGCGGCGGTCCTCAGTTACAACCTGACGCTTGACGATCTGTTCTGGCAGATCGGTTCGCTGATTTTCGCGGCGCTGGGCATGGCGGTCATTTTCATCCGCAAGCCGGATGGGATGTGGTACGGCATCCTGCTGCTGTTGATCGGTTTCCTGGGGCATCTCGGTCAGTTGCTGATCGGTCTGGAGGGGGATTTTCCGGGCATCGTGCGGCTGGCGTATATGGCGGCAATGCCCATCCTGCTGACCCTGCCGCAGCGGTTCTCGGCTGTAAATATCGTCGAGCCTCCGCTGCCGGTCAAGCCGACCATCCTCAAATCGGACACGCAGGGACGCCCCGAACGCAGGCGCTACAGCACCGACCCCAAGACCTTTCACGCCCTGCTGGCAGTTGCCGCCGAAAATAATTCGACAAAGATGAGCCAGGCGATCACGCGCGCCACCGCGCAGACCATGCTTGCCGACCTGTGCTTCATGATCTATCTCACCGACGAAAACAAACAGATGGTGATTGCGGGCGGCTACGACCTGATCCGCGAAGACAGCCTGGAGGGGGGGCCGGTCTCCAAGGGCTCCATCCCGATGCTGGCGAATTCGATCCAGCGCGGACGCCCGCTGCGGCTCCCGGCAAGCAGCACATCGGCGGATATCAAGGGTCTGGCAGACATTCTGGGTTTGAGCAACCCCGGTCATTTGCTTTATGTGCCGATCCTGACGCCCGACAAGGAAACGCTTGGGGGCGTGTTGCTGCTTTCGCCGTATTCCGACAGGACATGGAGCGCGGAAGACCAGGCATTTTTGGCGAACATTGCCAATTCGCTCGTGCCGATCATCCAGCGCACGCAGAAGGTGACCAAACTCGAGGAAGAGCATGGCATTGCAAAGGTCCATGCGGCAGACCTCGAAAAGCGCATCCGCGAATTGACCAGCCAGATCGAATCGGCCCGGGGTGAAAGCGAAGAGGCGCGCCCGGCGGAACTCGCATCGCTGCGACACGCCCAGGAGGAATCGCAGGGCATCATCGAGCAGCTGCAAAAGGAAAATGCCGAACTGCGCTCGGGGAGGAACCTGCCGTCGGCGCAATTGGAGGGCGATCTCAAAGCCACGCTTCGGGAAATGGCGCACCTTCAAAACGAACTCGCCCACGCCAACAAAACGATCCTCGAACTGGAAAAGGGGCACGCCTCGACCAAAAATTCCGAACAGGCGGAGGTCATCGCCTCGATTTCGCAGGAATTGCGCCAGCCGCTTTCCTCCATCGTCGGCTATACCGACCTGCTGCTCGGCGAATCGGTCGGGATTCTCGGCGCATTGCAGCGCAAATTCGTCGACCGCATCAAGGTCTCGACGGAGCGCATCCGCAGTTTGACCGACGACATGATCCAGATCACCACCCTGGCAACAGACTTGAACGAACTCAAGCCCGAATCGGTGGATTTGAACACGATCATCGACAATGCCATGTCTTATACCAGCGCGCAGTTGCGCGAGAAAAACATCTCGATCAACCTTGAGGTGCCAAAGTCTGTCTCGTCCATCCACGCCGACCGCGAGGCGCTCCAGCAGATCCTGATCCATTTGTTGCAGAATGCCGGGGCGGCGACTCCCTACGAAGGGACGGTCCGGCTCAAGGTCCAGACAAGAAGCGAGGAAAGGTCCGAGTTCATCCTGATCCAGGTCACCGATCAGGGCGGGGGCATCGCATCCGAAGACCTGCCGCGCGTCTTTACCCGCCTCTACCGCGCCGACAATGTATTGATCCAGGGCGTGGGCGATACGGGCGTGGGGCTTTCGATTGCGAAAACGCTGACCGAAGCCCAGCACGGGCGCATTTGGGTCGAAAGCGTGCCGGGGGCTGGCGCAACCTTCAGCGTGCTTCTGCCGATCTCCGGCGATATTCAGAAAAGGAATTAGGAAATGCGAAGCGCGCGCGGATTTGGCAACGCGCTGGTGGCTGCCATCCTCTCGGTCGGGTTGACGCTGGGCGCATTGTCCATTTCGCTGGTGGGATTTATTCCAGAAGAATCCGAGCCGCCAACCCTGACCCCCATCCCATCGCCCATTCCCGTAACCGCCACTCAAACGCTTCCGCCCTCTCCCACCCAGCCGCAGGGCGCGGTCACGCCGACTGCCATCGTCACCAGCACGCTGATTCAATCCACGCTCTGCCCGCCGCCGCCGGGCTGGGGTTCGTATGTCGTGCAGGCGGGAGATTCGCTGGATGGCATTGCGGCAAGGTACGGCATCACCGCCGATTTACTCAAAAGCAATAACTGCCTGATCAGCAGCGAACTGCTCCCGGGCAAGTCCATCTATGTGCCGAACCTGCCCACCAGCACAGCAGCGGCTTGCGTCCCCGGCGCACCGAACTGGTCGAAGACCTACACCGCAAAACGCGGCGATACGTTTTACGGCATCGCCTACCGATACTACACCACCGAACGCGAGATCATGCGGGTAAACTGCGCCAACTCGAACCTGTTGATCGCGGGCGAAGTCATCTGGGTTCCGAATATCGCGCCGCGCCCGCTCACGAGCACGCCCGTCCCCAGCGCCCCCACCACAGACAGCTCGACCGCCACCCCGGTTTTCACCGAGCCTGGCACAATGCTGCCCTTCACGCTCACGCCTTCGTTGACACTGCCCCCCGCGCCGACCTTCACCGTTTCGCCCATCCCAACCCAGACCGCCACGCTGACCCCATTCCCCGAAACGACACCCACGCCCTAGCGCAATCTTTCATCGATGAAAACAACAAGACACATCGTCACCGCCGCCTGCCTGGCAGTTCTTCTGGTTTCCTGCGCCCCGCCCGCCGCCGAACAGCCGCCCGCCCCGCTGCCATTCATCCTCATCACGTCTGCGCCGAACGCCAGCCCCACCCCCACACCCTTCCAACCTTCGCTCGCCACGCCAACCTCTCCCTCATTATTGGTGGGCGATTCGATTCCCACGCTGACGGCGATCCCTGCAACCCCAACCGGATTCCCATCCTCCACGCCTCCCACCCCGCCGACAGCGACAGCCTCCATCGAGCAGTTATTTCCGACCCAGGCTGCGCCGCCCCCCGCCCCGCCGACGGTTGATTCCGCGCCCCTGCCGCCCCTGACCGACAGCGAGACCATCAACTTCCTGCTCATCGGTTCAGACCGCCGGCCCGCAGGCACATCGCACCGCACCGATACGCTGTTGATTGCAATCGTCTGGTACCGCGAGGGGCAGGTCTCGCTTATCTCGATTCCGCGCGACACCTGGCTGTACATCCCCACGGTTGGGATGCAGCGCATCAACACCGCCTTTCAAAGCGGCGAGTCCGGCGGTTACCCCGGCGGTGGAAACGGGTTATTGAAAGACACCATCCTGCAAAATTTCGGCATCCGCATCGACCACACCGCCATGGTCGAGTTCGACGGCTTTCGCCGCATCGTGGACACCCTCGGCGGGATCGACCTGCCCATATCCTGTCCCTACACCGACTGGCGGCTGATCTCCCCCGAACTGGATGAAAACAACGAAAACAACTGGTGGCTTTTCACGGTCGGGCCGGGTCAGGTTCACATGGACGGCGACCTTGCGCTGTGGTACGCCCGCTCCCGCTCGAAATCAAGCGACTTCGACCGCGGACGCCGCCAGCAGGAAGTGATCCGCACTCTCTTTCAAAAAGCCCTGCAAACCGATACCTTCAGCAAGATCCCCCAGCTTTATAACGACTTCTCCAGCACGGTCATCACGGATATGGGTCTGGGCGACATGCTCAGCCTCGCGCCGTATGCCGTCAACTTTACGAACGCGAACATCCGCAGTTATTACATCCGCCCGCCCTACGTCGTCCCGTGGACAACACCCGGGGGCGCCTCGGTGCTTCTTCCGCAGGAGGAGGCGCTGCAGGGA
This sequence comes from Candidatus Villigracilis adiacens, assembly GCA_016703605.1. GTDB lineage: Bacteria > Chloroflexota > Anaerolineae > Anaerolineales > Villigracilaceae > Villigracilis > Villigracilis adiacens. The sequence goes on from JADJBU010000026.1 coordinate 169,851, forward strand.
CTGCTGACCGAAGCGACAACCCTTTCCACCTTCGCCGCTGCGCGGGAGAGCATCATCATCGAAGTCCAGAATGGTTCGTACTTCGACACCATGGAGACCCTCGCCGCCTCGCGCCTGAACTACGCCGGGTACGAAACCCTCACCAGCGGCGCGGACAACCGCAATTATGGCAACACCGTCCTCGTGGATTTCACAACAAACCAGGACCCGAACGAACGCCAGACCATCCTCAACGTGCTGGGGACATATTCTGCGAATGTCCTTTCGCTCCCCGACCCCAACAGCGCCGCACAATACCGCGTCATCCTTGGCGCAGATTACGAAGCTTGCTTCAAGCCGGAAGACCTTACGCATTGATTCCTTGCAAAAGCAAGGGGGCTGGGCTATAATCCCGGCCGCTTGGGGCGCATAGCTCAGTTGGTTAGAGCGCATGTATCACACACATGAGGTCCGGGGTTCGAGTCCCTGTGCGCCCACAAACCCCTGGAAAGGGGTTTTTCGTTTAATCGCCCGTTCTAATGATCTCCGGAAGTTGTGCTCGATGTTATACTCGCGGACATGCTCCAATCCGTCTCCCCAACCCGTTTCGACCTGCAATTTTCCATCGCCGGGATTCCCGTGCGAGTCCATCCCTTATTCTGGGTGATCGCACTTCTCCTCGGAAGCAACTCGGGGCATTCGCTCATGGTCGTGGTCTGGATCATTGTTGTGTTCATCTCGATCCTCATCCACGAACTCGGACATGCCTTTGCCTTTCGCAGGTACGGACACCCTCTCACATCCTGCTGCACGCAACCGGCGGGTTGACCGTGCCGGGATCCATGCCGTGGGGCGGAGGATACGCCAGCGTGGGACTGACCCAGATCAACACATCGTCGTCTCGCTCGCGGGACCCTTCGCCGGATTCGCCTTCGCCGGTCTTTCCCTGGTTGTGGGCGCGGCGCTTGGCGGGGAAATCATCCTCTCCACCATCCTGGGAGTTATCCCCTTTCCGATTGTCTTCATCCCCGCCTTCAACGGCATCCTGACCGATGTCTTCATCACGATCTTATGGGTCAACATCTTTTGGGGGATCATCAACCTGCTTGCCCGTCTATCCCCTCGATGGCGGACATGTCTCGCTATTTCCTCATCCAGCGCGACCCGTGGAATGGAATGCGCACCTCCTCTGGATTTCCGTCATTACCGGGGGGACGCTCGCCGTCTTCGGGCTGGTCTTCATGGGCAGCGTTTACATGGGGCTCCTCTTCGGTCTGCTCGCCTTCCAGAGTTTTCAGATGTTACAGGCATTGGGGAGATATTAGTCGCACTCCAATAACAAATAAAAGTAAAAGCCTCTTGCATAAATCCCGGCAAGAGGCTTTTACATAGATCAATTGAAGGCACTATTCAGGGATTTTTACGGCACAAAATACCTGACCGTCAATTGCGGACGAGCGGTGGTCACACTGTAATTTCCGCTCAAGAAGGAGATGTAATCATCCTTGCGGTCGTCGTCGTCGTCGAGCAAAAAGCCGAGGCGGAATTGGGTGACGCCTTTCAGGTTGATGAGGGGCAGGGCTTTGGCGTCCAGGGTCGCCCAATACCAGCCGCCGACGGCGTTATCGAGGATCGTGCCTGCCGTGTATAAAGCCGCCGCCTGGAAATCGGAATTCTGCAACGCGCCGATCTGAAGCGGACCAAAACTGCCGAACGCGCCCTGGCGGATATCCACCCAGATGTTGCGGTGCGTCTTGAACGGGTTCGCTCCAACAACCGATTCCATTTGCAATGTCAATATCGCCTGCGTGATGGCGGCGTTATCCGGCAGTGTGGATGTGGGGAAATGCAGGATCGAACGGTACTGGTTATCCTGCGCGTTATCGCCCACGCGCAGAACGGCTGCGCTGCTGTTCATCGTCCCGCCTTTGTTGCTGGTCTCCTTCCCTTCCAAAATCCAGCCGTCGTGCGCCCCGTCCGAGTAAAAAGTCATGGTCTGGATCAGCGGCGCGGCGCGGTCTATCGTATACGTCTCGCCGTTGTAGAAATTCGCGTTACCCAAGCCTGCGCCGCCCAATGGGGATAAACCCGCATCGAGAATGCTGTCGTTATCGAGCAGGTCAAGCCGCAGTGAACCATCTCCATTGCCGGTGAAAATGGTGACGGTATAAGTCGTCCCCGAGCCGCTGACGGATGCAACCCCCGCATCCGACACGCTCGAAACGGTCAGCGCGAAATCAGCCGCGTCCACGCCGGTCACGGATTCTGAGAACGTGACCGTGAAGCGCGCGCTTCCGGCGGCGGTGGGGCTTGGGTCGAGGCGCAGGATCGAGGTCACGGTAGGAACCGCTTTGTTGATCACATACACATCGCCGGATGAATAATTTCCATTCCCGGCACCGAGTCCGCCCAAAGGCAGGGATGTTTCATCGAGGATCGAATCGTTATCCGGCAAGGTCGAGGCGCAGGGTTCCATCACCGACTCCCGTGTTGACGGTAACTGCATAAGAATTACCCGATCCCAAAACTTCAATGATCGCGTAATTTGAAATCGAACCAGACGGGGTTAGGAGGAAATCGCCGGGGTCCACGCCGGTGACGTTCTCTGAAAAATTGACTGTGAAATGAATGACGTCGGCATTGCTCGGTGATGCATCCGCGCGCAGGATGCTGCTTGCAAATGGCAATGTCTTGTCAATGAAATAAGACTCCCCATTGAATCCGCCGTTGCCCGCGCCGATGCCCCAAGCGGGTCCCGTTCGCGTCGCGGATCGAGTCATCGTCCGGCAGGTCGAGCCGGAGATTTCCGCTGCCCGACCCGGTGTTGACACTGACGATATAGTTCGCTTCATTGACAGGCGTAACATTCAGAACAGACGCGCCGGTAATGGATGGGTCTGCAGCAAGAATGAAGTCTGTAACGTCCACGCCGGTGACCGACTTTGAAAATACAATATTGAAATTAACAATGGACGCGCCGGTGGGATTCACATCCGCGCGGACGAGCGCTGAAACAGCGGGCGTCGTCACGATGAATGATTCGACCGCGCCGATATCAGGCGCGCTACCGTAGAAGCCGTCATTGATGCCGGGGATGAATAATCCGCGGTCGATGTTTGCGCTCGTGGGCAGTAATGAAAAATCGGCGCCAGCCGGGTACGTCAGACCGGGCGTGGATTCATGCCCATTGCATTCCAGCCCTGAGGCGCGGCAGAACTGGTTGAGGTTCGGGTAATCCACGTTTTCCCATTTGAACCGTGAGCCAAAGCCCGTGCTCCAATTGTCGTAGTTCCAATCGTGACCGAAGGCGCCAGGGTTGCGCGCTTCCACCGAATAAATGCCGCCTTGAAAGATATTGTTTCGTAAAACCGAATTGCGCACCGGGCTGATGAACTCGAGCGCGTTCGGCGCGTTGAAATTCGTCCAACTGGTGTTGTGATACATGAAGACCCAGCCGTCGGAATACCGATCCCACTTCACGCTCCTGCCGGTGAAATTGGCAAAGGTATTGCGCAAGACCCAGACCGGTCCCATGGTGACCGGCGCAAGCGAGATGCCCACCAACGCCGAATCGATTGTATTATTGCGGAAGCGGTGATTGACGCAGGTCCCTTCGGGCTCGAAGGCGTCATCGCCGATGGCGTAGATGCGGTTGTTGTAAATATCGGCGTCGAACATCACGCCGGGGTTATCGAGTGCGGCGGAGGAACTCGTATACATACCGTTGAAATAATGATGGATGGTATTGCCGCGCACGATAGCGCCGTTATGTCCGCGCAGGACGATGGCGATCGACTCCATCGAAGTCCCCTTTTGCGCGTTCCACGCCCAGGGACTGTCGAGCACATCGTACATCTCGTTGTACTCGATGCGCGTGTCGTCCCCGCGCCCCTCTGCGCCGTTCCATTCCAAAAAGACCGGGTTCTGCATGTTGTGGATGCGGTTCCTGCGCACGACGATATGCGAGGCGTCCTTCAAACATGCGCCGCAGCCGTAGCCCGTTCCATAAAACCGCATCTCGAAGCCTTCGATCCAGATCCAATCGCGCCCGTCCACATAAAACGCGCGGTTGAAGATCGGCAGGTTCCATGAATATTTTTTCGGTTCCTGTTGGGTTCGCACATATAACTTCCCCGTGTTCGGGTCGTAATACCAGCCCTCGCTCATCGGCACGCCGTTGTGCCCGCGCGCGTTGAGCAGATCATCCAAATAATCGTATTGATACATGCGTTTGCCGTCGCGCGCGAGATACTTGATCCAATATCCGATTCTTGTGTACCAGATATAGGGCTTGGACTCATACGACGTCCACACATCCGGAGCCATGACATCGGACCCATCGAGGACCGCGCCTCCGCCCTCCGCCTTGACCTGAATCCAACTCCCGGGCATTCCACTCGCCGGGAAGGTGACCAGACTCTTTATAAACCCCATCCGCCACGAGGACTTGTGTCCCCGGCGCGGGCTCGGTTGACGCCTTCTTGAATCGTGCGAAACGGCGCGGCAAAAGAACCGTCCCCGCCGGGGGCGGCATCATCGTTGACGTAAATTATGTTGGTTGGCGTGAAAAGCAATTCATCTGCCTGAGTCGTAAACGAGCCGACGATCTCCCCCGTCCCATCCGTCACCTTGACTTCGTAACTGGATGCAGGCGCGAGGTTGAAGAGACTGCCGACCAGACGCCCATCCTTGATGCGCACAAGGTTATGCCCGGTCTGCCAGTTGGTTTCTCCGACACGGCGGTATGCCATCTGCGCCGACGCGGGCAAACCCGCGCCGCTGACGGTCACTCCCGCCGTTTCGATATTCGCCACAAAGCTGATCTGGCTGAACGCCCCGCGCGGAGTCGCACCCGCGTTTTGAAAAGGCAGGCAGAGAGATATGAAAATCATCATGACTAAAACGGTCAAGAAATATCGGCGATGTCGGGTTCGCGGGAAGGTTTTCATACGCACTGTCCAATCCCACTATAGCACGCAAGAAAAAGGAAACAATTCCCGTATCGTAACAAAACAACTGCTGCTTGGAATAGTGCGTCGCGCCACGTAGGGGTAATCTCCTACTACGCCGGGATAAGCGCCCAGTGGCGATCATTCAACCGCGCGGCAGTTTTTCAGAGTCTACGAATTCAGCAATTCGATAAATTCCACGGCTCTGGTGATGGGTATGCCCCTGAAAGTGCCAAGTTCCAGCAAGTGACTGTCCCCGCTGACAATGTAATTCACATTTCCCGCAATGGCTGCCTCGAGAAATTTATTATCCGTTGGATCGGCGACAATGACGACAATTTCTTCTTCGGGTGTTACAAATTCAGCGTGTTGTAAAAGATACTCGGTGGCTGTCACAATCTCGATCTGGGGGATTTTGAACTTCGGGCGGTTGATTACGTCAAGATATTCGCGGGCAATCGCTTCTGATACGATCAATTTGAATTTTCCCGCTTTCCACTCGTCAACAATAACCTTCAATTTTCCGCCCAACGTGGAAGAGATGAAAATATTGGTGTCGAGAACAACCCGCATTATTTGCCTTCCCGTACGGCGCGGATTTCCGCCTTGATGTCTTCGTCGGTGATGTTCATTTTCTCTGCGCGCGCGGATGGATTTCAAGGCGTTATCGAATCTTTCCTCCAAATCCTTTTCTTCTGTCGGTATGCTCAATTTCAAGTAACGGACAAACGCTAAAACGTCCGCCAATCGTCTCTCAGGCAGCGTGGAAATTTCGAGCATGATAGTTTGTTCCATATCGGTCATGGCGCACCTCGTACGATAATTATACCCTTCCGGCGCCCGGCACATTATTATCATTGGGTGTGAAAATCACCCATGCAACCCTTTCCGAAAAAATTCCGGCAGGGCAAACGCCGCCTTGTGGACTTCGGGGTTGAGATATTGATTCTCGCCGGGCGGGTAGGGCGTCTCCAATCCGTTCTCCCAGGGAGTGTCCGAGACGTACATGAAGCCGATTCCCCCGCCGGGGTAGGTGGGGATGTTGGCGTAGTAATAGGCGGGATTCTTCGTCAGGGATTTGGCGGAGCGATAGATGGTCTTTATCAATTCCGTATCGAAATACGGCTGTTCGCACTGGGTCGCCGCTGCGCCGCCGGGAGCGAGGGCACGCACCATCAATTTTTGAAATTCGTCCGAGAACAAACGCTCCGCCATGCCGATGGGATCGGTCGTGTCCGAGATGATGACGTCGAACTGACCGGGGTTTTCCTTTAAGTAGCCAAAGGCGTCCCGAACGAGCAGTTTGGAGCGTGGATCAGACCACGGGTCCCCGAAGGAGGCGGCGAAATGTTCGCGGGATAAATCCACCACGCGCTGATCCAGTTCGCAGACGACGGCTTCCTCCACCGAGTCATATCGCAAGACCTGCCGCAGCGAGCCGCCGTCCCCGCCGCCGACGATCAAAACTCTTTTCGGTTTGCCAACTGCCAGCATCGGCACATGGACGATCATCTCGTGATAGCCCATGTTGTCGCGCTCGGTGAGCTGGATGATGCCGTCGAGGATCATCGCGTTGCCGAAGAACTCGGTCTCGACGAATTGCAGATGCTGGTACTGCGTCTGCTCGTCTGCAAGGATTCGTTTAATGCGAATCCCTTTGCGGTAATATGGATGTAATTCTTCCGTGAACCAGATACTCATTCGTTTCCTTATATGCTCTCTGTTGGCGTTAGAGAACGCCAACTACGCGATTGCATATTTATTCACGCCGCAATCGGCAGATTGGTTTCTACCGACGCCTCGCGGTCCAGTTTGCGCACCGAGAAGTCATCCGCGCCGAAGGCTTGCTTGAGGCGCATCAACACGGGCATGAAGTCCGTGCCGAGGGCGCAGGTGAACAGGTCAATGGCGCAGTAGCCGTATTCGGGCCAGGCGTGCAGGCTGGCATGCGATTCGGCGAGAAGCAAAAAGCAGGTAAACCCGTGCGGACTGAATTTATAAAATCCCTCGTCCACAACGGTGAGCCCGCTGTCGCGGACGGCTTGCGCAAACAGCGCGTACGACCGTTCGCTGTCCATGAGAATCTCGCGGTCGCAGTCGGAGAGATCGAAAATATAGTGTTCTCCCAATTTCAAAGCAGCGTTCATTCACACCTCAGGTGTTAAAAAGTAAAGAACCCACCCAAAAACCTTTTCCATTGATCCGCGGGATGTTTCCCCGCGTAACAAATGGAACCGTCTTTGAGTAGACTCTGTTGCGCGGAGTTATACCCTGTTCCGCCGGGGTGTCAATCTTTTTGGGCGGTGAATATTTTTTACTGCGCTCCCTTGTATAAATCAAAATCATCATGGATAATCCCCGTCCACGCAAAATTCCGCGCTGGAAAGGCGTTGTATTTTGCGTTTCACATCCCGCGCTCCAAAGGAACCGAAATGGATAACCTCAACCAAACCACCAAAGACGCCTGGGACGCCAACGCCGAAGTCTGGGATAAACGCATGGGCGACGAAGGCAACGACTTCTTCAACCTCCTGTGCTGGTCTCCGCTCGCCTCCCTTCTGGACCCGAAACCTGATTCTCACATCCTCGACATCGCCTGCGGAAACGGGCTGACCTCCCGCCGCCTCGCCGAAATGGGCTGCCGCGTCACCGCCTTCGACTTCTCCGCCAACCTGATCGAATACGCCAAAGCCCGCACAACCGACCCTTCGACACGGCTCAGGGCAAATCTCCAATCTCTAATCTCCTACCATGTCATAGACGCCACCGATGAATCCCAACTCCTCTCCCTCGGCGAAACAAAATTCGACTCCGCCCTCTCCAATATGGCGCTCTTCGACATGGCAGACATCGAACCGCTATTTCGCGCATTGCCCAAACTGCTCAAACCCGGCGGGACCTTCGTCTTCTCCATCACCCATCCCTGCTTCAACAACGCCTCATCCATGCATGTCGTTGAAGAGATGGACAACAACGGCGAGATGCAGATCGCTTATTCGGTCAAAATCTCCCGCTACATGACTCCCTACTCCGCCCGCGGACTCGCGCTCCGCAACCAGCCCGTGCCGCAAATCTACTTCGAGCGTCCGCTGCAATACTATCTCAACACCGCCTTCAAAAACGGATTCATCCTCGACGGCTTCGAAGAACGCGCCTTCCCGCCCGAAACGCCGCAGACCACCCCGCTCAGTTGGGGCGGCAAATACAGCGAAATCCCCGCCATCCTCGTCGCCAGGCTCAGGCTTTCCCCCTAAACCTCCCCCACTTCCCACTTCCCACCCCCCCACCTCCCACTGTCGTCGCCGCCGCCTTTAATTCCCTGCCTGGAGATTGTGGACTGCTCGCTACAACCTTCAACTTTCAACTTTCAACTTTTCACCCTTCATCCTTCATCCTTCCTCCCTCATCCTTCCCCATGATCTACCTCCTCATCGAATTCCTCGACGAACTCGTCTTCGGCGTCGGCGAGACCGCCTGGCCCCTCATCCGCGACGACCTCAACCTGACCTACTCGCAGATCGGACTCGCGCTCTCCGTCCCCGGAATCATCGCCGCCTTCATCGAACCCTTCATCGGCATCCTCGGCGACGTCTGGCGCAGGCGCCTGCTCATCATCATCGGCGGTTTGTTTTTCACCGTTTCCCTGTTCCTCACATCTGCCAGCCATTCTTTCCTCTTTCTTCTTTCCTCTTTCATCCTCTTCAACCCCTCCTCCGGCGCATACGTCAACCTCTCGCAAGCCAACCTCATGGACAGCGACGAGTCACGCCACGAACAAAACATGGCGCGTTGGACCTTCGCCGGTTCGCTGGGAGTCGTCACCGGTCCGCTGCTCCTCGGTTTGTTCGTTTATCTCGGCTTGGGTTGGCGCGGGACGTACGCCCTGCTCGCCTCCCTCTCGACCTTGAGCCTGTTCGTCGCCATCCGCTTTCTCCCCGCCGACAAAAAAGCGACTCCCTTCCCATCCTTCCAAGAAGTCTTCGACGGGTTCAAAGCCGCGTTCGCCGCGCTCAAACGAAAGGAAGTCTGGCGCTGGTTGATCCTGCTCGAATTCGCCGACCTGATGCTCGACGTCCTCTTCAGTTTCCTCGCGCTCTACTTTGTAGATGTTGCTGGTGTAACGAACGCACAAGCGGGCATCGCCGTCATCGTCTGGCTCGTCATGGGACTCATCACCGACTTCCTCTTCATCCCCTACGTGGACAAACAAAAAGACACCATTCAATATCTGCGCCGTACCGCCTTCCTCAACACCATCGCCTTCGTCGGCTTCATGCTCGTCCCCGGCTTCATACCAAAGATAATATTCATTATCCTTGTCAACCTCTTCAACACCGGCTGGTATCCCATCCTGCAAGGACGGTTATACTCCAGCCTGCCCGGTCAGAGCGCCAGCGTCATGGCAATCGGCGCCGTCACCGACCCGCTGATGAAACTCCTCCCGCTCCTCATCGGCGCCCTCGCAGATCAATTCGGTCTCGGCACCGCCATGTGGATTCTCATCCTCGGTCCACTCGCATTGCTCATCGGACTTCCTCAAAATGGGCAAAAGTCGCAAGTCGAAAGTCCCCCCCGACCTTTGACCTTCAACCTTCGACCTGATACCTGACACCTGACACTTGAACCCCGACACCTCCCTCTACCTCCACATCCCCTTCTGCGCCCACCGCTGCGCCTACTGCGACTTCAACACCTACGCCGGGCAGGAGTCTTTGATTCCCGCCTACGTGGACGCGCTTATCAAAGAGATCAACTGGATCAGCAACCAATTACCAATTACCAATTACCAATCCACCCAAACGATCTTCTTCGGAGGAGGAACCCCATCGCTTCTTTCCGGTACTCAAATTGATTCCGTTATGTCAGCCTTATCCTCCGCCTTTAGTGTTTCTCCCGATGCAGAGATCACCATCGAAGCCAATCCCGGCACGATCTCACCAGCCAAATTCGACGCGATTCGCAAGGCGGGCGTCAACCGAATCAGTTTCGGCGTGCAATCCACCATCACCGAAGAACTGCGGATGCTCGAACGTTCGCACGATTTCTTCACCGTCATCGAAGCGGTATCCGCTGCAAGAAAAGCCGGGTTCAATAACCTCAACCTCGACTTAATCTATGCCCTGCCACAGCAAACGCTTCAATCCTGGCAGACCACCGTCAAGCGGATTTTGGACTTACAGCCCGAACACATCTCCGCCTACGCCCTCACACTGGAGCATGGCACTCCCTTCGGGCGTTGGTCCCAGCGCGGACTACTCCCCATCCCCGACCCCGATCTCGCCGCCGATATGTACGAATGGACGATGGACTATTTACAGCAATCTGGATACGAACAGTATGAGATTTCCAATTGGGCGAAGCAGAAAGCGAAAGGCGGAGGGCAGAAGGCTGACGACTCTGCCTTCCGCCTTCTGCCTTCCGCCTTTGTTTGCCGCCACAACCTGCAATACTGGCGCTCCCTCCCCTACCTCGGTCTCGGCGCCGGCGCGCATGGATATGCAAATGGCTATCGCTATTCAAACGTTCTTCGGATCAAAACCTACATCGAGCGATTGACCAATTACCAATTACCCATTACCCATTACCCATTAACCCCCGCCACAGTCAACCAACACAAACAATCGCGCAAAGACGACATCTCCGATTACATGATCAACAACCTCCGGCTGGTACAAACCGGTGTCGCTGACTCAGACTTCAGGTCCCGTTTTGGAGCCGGGCTTTTGGACGTCTTCCCCAAAGAGATCGAAGAACTCGTCAACGCAGGTCTGCTCGAAAGAAAAACTTCCGAAGTCTTTGAAACTTCGGAAGTTTACCGGCTCACACGCCGCGGGAGGCTATTGGGAAACCAGGTCTTCCTGCGCTTTGTCGGCTAAATTAGCCCGGTGTGCAAACGCAATAGGGCCAGTCTGACCAGCCCCACGGGCAGTTGCCGGGATCTGGGCTGCCAGTTGCGTCACAACTGTTCTGGTCGGGGGGAGGCGCAGTCCCGCCGGGTCCAGGCTGGCGCGGATTTGCAAATACCGGCTGAACAATGACCGGGCAGACTTTTGGCTCAAATAAAGTCGGTTTGAAGCCAACTGCCTGATAGCAGGTATTGTCAACTGCGAAGAGGGCTTTCAAGGGATAGGTTGGGTTCTCACGGACCGGCGAACCAGCATCGGACTCTTTGAAGTAATCCACATAGTCGAGACGCGCCGCATCTTTTAATCCCGCATCTGCCATAACTGAATAGAAGAAGACGCCGCCGGAAAAGGTTTTTTTGATTGCAAATTGAACAGTTGCGAATTCACCGGCGTTGATCCGTACCCAGGCGGTATCGGGGTCGGTCCCGATATTTTCAGCGGGCTTGTGAATCAGCGAATCAAATCCGTTTCCCGTAAACACCGCATCGGAACGCGAAGCGGAAGCCCCGGCGGTATCGCGGTTCGTATCGGTAAAGATGGAAATATTCTCCGTTGCCCATTCCTCTGAATAGGGCGGGTCGGCGGCGATCAGAAAATCGCCGAAACTATCCGCGTTGGTATCCAATTCGACCGCGAAGCGAATTTCCGGCGTATTGTTTGGATTCTTACCAACCAGTTCTATCGAGATATAGTACCAGGTATCGTCTTCGCTAATTCCAAAGGAGGCAATATCCACGTCGGGCAGGTAGGCCATGTCCTGCGTAAACGGGCGCTCAAGGCGGTTGATCTCAAAGGAATCACCATAAGGGGCGCGTTTGTCCGGCGCAGTATCGTCGGAGGTGACGTCTGGATACGGCTGCACGCTGGAAGATGATGCCGGAATATCCTGATGGTCAACGGCAGTCGGGTCGGGCGGCGATTGGGAGGGAACTTCCGTGGGAGGGGGTAATGTCTCGGTTGGCGGCGGCGAGCCTGGCAGGTTGCATGACGCAATCAACAACACGAGAAGCGGGAAAACCATTTTTTTATTCATCTCTGCTCCTTTTTTGTTCGGCAGCCGGTCGCAGGGTATTATTCAGGATAATCTTGGAATACCTGCCGGGTAACACGCCAGAAAATTGGTTTCGACCAGTCATGTATTATTACCTTGTCTGTGATTGATAATCAATCAACCATTGGTAATAAGGCGTCTCATTTCGGCGCGAATCAAATACCCCCGCCGGGTTTTCAGGCGGGGGCTTTGACTGTCACTTTCCAGAACTTTTCTTTTTTGCCTTCAAGATTTTTTTAACAGGCATCTTCTTCGGTTTCACTGGCGCCTTCTTCGCGGGTTTATGAGTCAACGCCGCATGAGCCGCGGCGAGGCGCGCAATCGGCACGCGGAAGGGCGAGCAGGAGACGTAGTTGTTGCCAATAATGTGGCACCACTCGATGGACTCGGGATCGCCGCCATGTTCGCCGCAGATGCCCACTTCGAGGTTGGGGCGGGTTTCGCGCCCATCCTTGATCGCCCATTTCATCAAGCGCCCCACACCGTGACGGTCGAGCGTTTGGAAGGGGTTCTTCTTGAGGATGCCCTGCTCCTGGTAAATATCAAGGAAGTTACGTTCAGCGTCATCGCGGGAATAGGCAAAGGTCATCTGGGTCAGGTCGTTTGTACCGAAGGAGAAGAATTCCGCCCGCTTGGCAACGGTCTCACCGGTGAGCGCGGCGCGCGGGACTTCGATCATGGTTCCAAACTTATACCCGAATTTGATTCCTTTTTCCGCCATGACGGTTTTCGCAATTCGTTCCAGCCGCGGTTGGATCCAATCCAGTTCCTTTTCCGTTCCCACCAGCGGGATCATGATCTCAGGCTTCACTTTGATGCCGCGCTTGGAGCAGTCGGCAGCCGCTTCAAACACGGCGCGCACCTGCATTTCAACGATGCCGGGCATGGCAATGCTCAAACGCACGCCGCGCAGCCCCATCATCGGGTTGGATTCGTGCATCCCGCGCACCGCGGCAAGCAAATGTTCCTTTTCAGAAAGTCCGTTTGTTTCGTCCTTGAGGCGCATGGTAATGACCTCTTCGAGGAGCTTTTCTTCGTCGGGCATGAACTCGTGCAGGGGCGGGTCGATCAAACGGATGATGACCGGGTATCCATCCATCGCTTCGAACAAGCCGTCAAAATCCTTGCGTTGGTGCGGCAGGAGCAGGTTCAGCGCTTCGTCCCGCTCTTCGCTGGTCTCCGCCAGAATCATACGCTGGACGATGGGCAGGCGTTCCGGCTCGAAGAACATGTGCTCGGTACGGCACAAGCCGATGCCAACAGCGCCATAGGAACGGGCGCGGCGGGCATCCTTCGGGTAGTCGGCGTTCGCCCAGACCTGCAACCCGCGGGTCGGATAGCCCCTGGCAACCGCCTCGCGGATGTTGCCGCGCGCGCAAATTTCATCCGCCCATTTGAGCAGGGTCATCAATTCCTTTTGTTCCTCCAGCGATGGCTCGGAGGTGGGTATCTTACCGGCAAAGACCTTGCCGGTTGTGCCATCCACCGATATCCAATCGCCTTCGTTCAACGTGGTCCCGCCCACGGTCATGGTGCGTTTCTCAAGGTTGATCTTGATGGTGGAAGCGCCCACCACACAGGGATTCCGAATTGACGCGCCACCACAGCCGCATGGGATGTCGCGCCGCCTTCGCTGGTCAGCACGCCCCTGGCGGCGATCATGCCATGAACGTCGTCCGGTTTGGTAAACGGACGCACCATGATGGTATCCTGCTTGTATTCCTTGGCGTATTCTTCGGCTTTGTCGGCATCGAAATAGATCTGTCCAACCGCCGCGCCGGGAGAGGCGTTCACGCCCTTCGCCAGGAATTTACCTTCCTTCTCCGCCTTATCCATGGCTTCATCATTGAATTGCGGGTGGAGCAGGGCATCCACCTGGTCGGGAGTAACGCGCATAACCGCCTGGTCGCGGGTGATCAAACCTTCATTCGCCATGTCCACCGCGATCTTGACTGCTGCCTTCGCGGTGCGCTTGCCCACGCGGGTTTGGAGCATCCACAACTTGCCGCGCTCCACGGTGAACTCGACATCCTGCATGTCGGTGTAATGTTTTTCGAGCCTGCCTGTGATCGTCATGAACTGCTTGTAGGCTTCGGGCATGTATTTCCTGAGGTTTTCGATGGCGTCCGTATTGCGGATGCCCGCCACTACATCCTCGCCCTGCGCGTTGAGCAGGTACTCGCCCATCATCTTTTTCTCGCCTGTCGAGGGATTGCGCGTGAACGCCACGCCGGTTGCCGAATCGTCGCCCATGTTCCCGAATGCCATCGTACAGATATTCACGGCGGTTCCGAGCGCGTCGGATATGCCCTCCTTGCGGCGATATGCCAAAGCCCGTTTCCCATTCCAGGATTTGAAGACCGCCTCGGTCGCCAGCGACAGTTGTTTATATGGGTCCTGGGGGAAATCCTTCCCGCAGGCTTTTTTGTATGCCTGTTTATAGATCGCGACGACTTCCTTCCAGTCTTCCGCCCTCATTTCAATATCCAGTTTGTACCCCTTTTTCTTTTTATATTCATCCAGCGGATGTTCGAACGCCTCATCATCGATGTCCATCACCACGGTTCCGAACATTTCGACCACGCGGCGGTACGAGTCCCAGACGAAGCGCTCATTCTTCGTTGCGGCGATCAGTCCATCCGCAACCTCATCGGTCAACCCGATGTTGAGAATGGTATTCATCATGCCGGGCATCGAGAATTTTGCGCCGGATCGGCACGAGACCAGCAGGGGGTTCTTTGGGTCGCCGAATTTCTTGCCGGTTGCCTTCTCGATGACCTTCAACGCCTTGAGTTCCTGGTCCCACATGCCTGCGGGAAATTTACCCGCATTCTGGTACGCATTACAAGCCTCGGTCGTTACGGTAAAAAATGGCGGCACGGGAACCCTGGCGCGGGTCATATCGAGCAGCCCCGCCCCCTTCCCGCCAACGATGGCTTTCACGCCGTCCCATGAACCTCCGGCGCGTTTTTCGACCTGCTTTACCTCGTTATAAAGGTATACCCATTTCGTCATGACAACCTCCTGGTTAGGACAAGTATTGGCATTTCATTTGTTTATTGTGAAATATTGTACCAAAAAGAGTCCAATTGGTAACTGACAAATATCACTGGATGGGTGGATTTCAATCCACGAATTGGACACGCGGTATCCAAAACACCTGTAAACACATTGCAAAGTAAATTCCAAAGTAATTGGATGATAATGACCCCGAGGCGCATATCAATGTGCCTCAGGGATTACTTAAAATATGACAATCAATCAAAAAATACTTGTGATCGACGACGATCTCGCGGTAACAGAACTCATGAGCATGTTGTTAAAGACCTTCGGTTTCGAAGTGCTGACCACCAACAACGGACTGGAAGGCATTCGCCTTGTGAAGGAGTTCGAACCCAACGTCGTCCTGCTTGATCTAATGATGCCCGATGTGGACGGCTGGCAGGTTTGCAAAAGCATCCGCAAAACCAGCAATGTGCCGATTCTCGTCCTTTCCGCGCTCAATGAGCCGCGCATGGTTGCCAGCGTGCTGGATGCCGGCGCGGACGATTTCCTCGTTAAACCTGTTCCCAGCGGCGTCCTGGTCGCCAACATCAAGAAGTTGATCCGTCGCAACACCGGCTCACTGGATGCCAGCATGTTAAAAAAAACTGACCGATTTGCCCAGGCGGGCAGCCCGCTTCCCTCCTGACCCAAAACATGGCTGCAATAAAACCGCCCACTCCATTGCGGAGGCGGGCGGTTTTGATTTAAGCCATGCCTTTCAGCGCAAGCGCGGTCTCTTCCGGCATTTCCAGCATGGGCATGTGACCGCCGCCATATAGCGCTGACAAGACGGCGGACGGCAGGATGGCTTTGATCTCCAACGCGCGTTCAATCGGAATCAATTCGTCGGCATCGCCGTGGATCAAAAAAACCGGGCGGTTAAAAGAAGCAAGAAAAGCGGATGAATCCTCGCGTTCCGCCATGGCTTTGAGCGCGCCGATCACGCCGGTGACGGTTTGTTCTTCCATAAGCGGTCGGATGCGGGATCGCGCGCCTGGGCTGGCGGTTAGTTTTCCGATCATCGCCTCCACAACAACCCGGACGCCTTTCTCAGCCGCTTCAGCCGCTGTTTTATACCTGACCTCTTTACGTTCCAAAGAATCGCCCGCGGCTTGCGAGGCGACCAAAGCCAGGCGGTGGACGCGTTCCGGGTATTGTTTTGCAAAGGCAAGCGCGACATAACCGCCCATCGAATGACCCGCCAGGGATGTCTTTCCGATCCCCAGCGCGTCCAGTAATGAGACGAGGTCCCGCGCCATGTCGGCTGTCGAATAAAATTTGTCCACCGTGGAGGATTCGCCAAATCCGCGCAGGTCCGGGAGGATGAGGTCGAATTCACCTTCAAGCAGGGGTGCAACGTCCATCCAAATGGAATGGTCGAACGGGAAACCGTGAATCAGGAGCAGGGGCGACCCGCTTCCGCGGCGGTCATAGGCAAGGTCGAACCCATCGAGAGCGATCTTTTTCATGAGTTCTCCGTTTCATTCCCGATCCTGACCAATTCCTCGCGCGCGAAACCGAGAGCCTGTTCCCTGTCGTTGATCTTTCCAGCCGCCTGGTTCTCGCGGATCGCTTCGAGCAGCTGCCCAACGATCCTGCCCGGTTTGAGTTTCAATTCCTTTATCAAGTCGTTGCCGTCGAGCAATCGCGGCGGGGAGACAACCTCGGCGGGGCGCTCCCAATAATTCTCGAGCAGGATGCGGGCGATTTCGAGGTTGGCTGACCAGGATTCCTGGGTGAGTTCGCTGCCACGCGTCCCGCGGACGTCTGCAAGCGCCAGCAGGATCAGGTCGATGCCCGCGCCGCCGCTGTCGCGAAAGAAGCGGTAGATGGCTTTGCGCGACGGCGGCTGGTTTTCCTTCTCCAGCCTGTCGGCAAAGAAGTGGAAGCGCATATGGTTGCGGACAATATCGCGCAGGCGCGAAGTTTCGTCGTTGCTCAGGTTGAAATTGCGCGCGCGTTCGGCGGCGGCGTCGGCGCCTTTGATATCGTGGTCGAAGAAACGGATGCGTCCGTTCTCGTCCACGCTTCTCGTTTCCGGTTTGCAAACGTCGTGATAGAGCGCGGCAAAGAATAGCAGGGAACGGTGCGGGCGCGTCGGGTTAAGCGGGTTTGAGAGGTGAGCCGCAATTCTGTCGCGATAGCGCCCGATCCGCAGGCTGACCAGCCCCATGAAAAGGTCGCTGGTGGTTTCGGCGTCGAAGTTCACGCGCAGGGAGGAGAGCAGTCCTTCGAGATGGTCCAGCGCCGAAAGGGTATGCGCCCAGACATCATGGATGTGCGGCTGGGATTGCGTTACGCCCTTCATTTTCAACAACTCGGGCATGATGCGGGGAAGCGTTCCCAGCATATCGAGGGCGCGGATGGAGGCGCTGACCTTCGGACCAGCCAGTATCTTGAAGATTTCGTCGCGGATGCGTTCGACGGATACATTCCCGATTCCATCCGCCGCCGATTTCATCCATTCGCGGGTGTTTTTATCGATGCTGAAACCAAACGCCGCCGCCTGCCGCACGCCGCGCAGAATCCGCGCGGGGTCGTGGGACATTGCGTCTGGGGAGCAGGCGCGGATGATTTTGGCGCGGATGTCGGCGGCTCCATTCAACGGGTCAAGGATGGTCATATCCGTCAAGTGGAGGGCGAGCGCGTTGATCGTGAAATCGCGGTCGCGCAGGTCTTCTTCGAGAGTCGCGCCGCGATAGGCGGCAAAATCGAGATAGGTAAATGAACCGTCTTCGTTCTTGATGACGACTCTGCCGGTATCGCGCTCATCGTCCAGGGGCATGAAATCGGCTTTGAGGGCGTTGGCAACGCTTCGGGCGAGGGAAATGCCCTTCGAAGGCACGGCAAAGTCAAAGTCGGGGGAGAGGCGCGAGGTCAACAAATCCCGCACAGCGCCGCCGACGAGGCACACCCCGGCGTCGGGGGGAAGGACGGTCATCACTTTTTCGAGAATGGGAGGGAGGGGAAAGGCTGCTGGCATGAATTTGATTTCGGGTCTTTCTTTATATCGGCTGGACTGGGAAGCGCGAAGGGCCTGGTCTGGCGTGCCGCCCTGCGCAACGACCCGCCCGCGAACCATGGCGACCCAACGCCCCGCGTATGCATGATTCTTCGAGTCGGTTTTCCCGTCGCTCATGACATCCCCGGTTTGTAAAATTTACCCGGCAGGCTTGTACTTGTTCAAATCCACAACGCCGACGAAGGGCAGGTTGCGGTGGTATTCGTCGAGGTCGAGACCGTATCCGAAGACGAATTTATTCGGGATGGTGAAGCCAAGATAATCGATTGGCACATGCGCTTCGCGGCGCTCGGGCTTGTCTAACAGGGCGCAGACTTTGAGCGTGCGCGGACTGCGCGTGCCGAGCATTTGTAGAACCGCCGAAATGGTGTGGCCGCTGTCCACGATGTCTTCGACGAGCAGCACGTTCCGGTCGCGGATATCGGTTTGCAGGTCGAGCGTGACCCGGGCAAAACCGGTCGATTCGCGTTTGCCGACCCCGTAGGAGGAAACCGCCATAAAGTCCATCATGTGCGGCGTGGAAATGCGCCTGCTTAAATCAACCATGAAGGGAACCGCGCCGCGCAGGATGCAGATCAGGAGCAGGTCTTCGCCAAGATAATCCGCGCTGATCTGTTCGCCAAGTTCAGCGACCCTTTTATCGAGGGTTTCGGCGTCGATCAATATTTCAGCAAGCACATCTTTATAATCTTGCATGGGATTAATTCCTTGATTCGGCAGGTTATAAGTTTAGCGGTTTAATCGTTCTTAGTGTACATCAAAATACCATTCTCCACTACGAACAAGCCGCCATCTAAACCGCCAAAACCATCTGACTAACCAAACTACCCCGGCACTTCATGATGGACCCGGCAGCGCGCCTCGTACATTTCAGACGCGCCAACGATGACCACCGGCTCGTCGTACCGGGCGGGCTTGCCGTTGACCAGCCTTTGAGTGCGCGAGGCTTCGTCTCCGCAGACCATGCAGATGGCATGAAGTTTCAGCACCTGTTCGGCTTTCGCCATCAGGGTCGGCATCACGCCGAACGGTTCGCCGCGGAAGTCCATATCCAGCCCGGCGGCGATCACGCGGACTCCGCGCTCGGCAAGTTCCTGCGCCACATCCACGATTTCAGGGTCGAAGAACTGCGCCTCGTCCAAACCGACCACGGTCGTATCGCTTTCCATCTTGCTGCGAATCTCCGCCGCCTTTTCCACAGGGATCGCCTCGAAGGTCGAACCGGTATGCGAAGCGACCTTTTCGACGGCGTAACGCACATCGATGGCGGGTTTGAAGACCTGCACCTTTTGCCTGGCGATCTTCGCCCGCACCAGCCTTCGTATCAATTCATCCGTCTTGCCGCTGAACATCGAACCGCACACAACTTCGATCAGACCGTGGGTATGCATCATGGATATTCTCTCCAGAGAGTTATTGTCTCACCTTACGCGATTTAAACGTAGGGGCGATCCGTCAAGGTTTGTCAAGCCGCTCGGTCATCAAGAAAGGATCGCCCTGGAACAGGAAGACTTGCTCTTCTAAAGGGCGCCCTTTCCTCACCTGCACTTGCGTGCTGGTGCAAGTGTGCGCAACGAGGTTCTCAGTGATGTGGACGGGTCTCCCCTACTTGGTAACGCGGGTTATTATAAAAACAGGCAGACGCTGGGCATCTGCCTGTTTAGTTTACCTGATAACCGGCTGAAAGACTATTCAGCCGCCTTCTCTTCCTTCACTTCCTTGTTTTCCTTGCTTTCCTTCTCGACCTTGGGCGCTTCGGGAAGTTCAATATCCAATGCGCGAAGTTTCTTCTTGGTCGCCGTCAACGCAGACTGACCGTACCCGTTGATCGCAAGGATCGCCGCATCGCCTTCCGCCAGTTTATCAACCACCTTGCCGATGGTAAGCAGACCGGCGCGTTTCAGGCTTTCGGTGGCGCGGGGGGTCAGCCCCAGGTCGTCCACCGAGCGGTTGTTGACGTTCGTTGATTCTTCGCGCGCCTTCTGGTCTTCCACATAGGTCTGGCGTGCGGTCAACTTCTTATAGAAGCGGTCCACCTGCCCTTCCACGTCGAGCAGTTTCGCAGATTCGCCGGTGAAGAAAGGATGGCAGTTCGAACAAACGTCGATGCGCAATTCCTTTTTGGTCGAAGTCGTCGTCCAGGTCGTGCCGCAGGAAGCGCAGGTCACCTTGGCGTCGAACACTGTGGGATGGGTATCGGTTTTCATTAGCTCACCGCCTCCGCAGGAACGATGTTGACGCGCTTGCGTCCATGATAAACATCGAACATCACCACACCGTCGGCGACGGCAAACAACGTATCGTCCTTGCCGACCATCACATTCAAGCCCGGCTTGATGCGGGTTCCGCGCTGGCGCACCAGCACATTGCCCGAAAGCACGAACTGACCGGCATAGCGCTTCACACCGAGGCGCTGGGAATTACTGTCTCTACCGTTGCGGGTTGAACCGCCACCTGTTTTATGTGCCATTATCTACCTGCCTTTACTTCTTATCCGACTTCTTGGTCGAAGCGGTTTTCTTCGGTTTGGACGGCTTGGCCGCGTCTTTCTCCGCCTTGGCTGGTTTCTCCGCTTTGGGTTTCGGTTCAGCCTTGGGCTTTTCCTTCTTATCGCCCGAATTGCCGATGAAATCGATCATCAAGCGGGTAAAGTGGGCGCGGTTCCCGCCGCGAACGCGGATGCGCTTCTTCGGGCGGTATTTAAAGGAAAGCACTTTGGGACCCTTGAGGTGGTTTACCACAGTGGCGGAAACAGTGATTCCGCCGACGGTGGGAGTCCCCACCGAGACCGCGTCTCCATCTGCCATGAGCAGGACGCGTTCGAAATCGAAACTGTCTCCAATTTCGCGGGCAAGGCGGTCCACGTCGACCGTGACGCCTTCGACGGCGCGGTACTGCTTGCCGCCGCTTTCGACGATTGCAAATTTCATTTTATTATTCTCCAGTCATTCACTTCGCCGGGCAAGCCTGCGGGCTGTCTTACGACCTGCGCCGACTGCCGGGGAAGCTGGGTTTGTAACAAACAACTACCCCGGAATTCGTCCTCCGGGGTGGAAGCGGATTGCATTATACATGCAGAATTGCGGAAATGTCAACAAATTTTCGAAGCCCGTAGCGCAAGTCTATAGACTTGCGCTACGGGCTTGCGCTACGCCTTCGGGATGATTGCCGTGATGGTTTTGGTTACCGCCTGCAACTGCCCGGCGTGCGCCTTGAGTTTGTTCGCATCGCCGGTCTTCAAGCCAGCCTGAACGTCGGTGATGGTCTTGGTGGTGGTCTTTTCGTTGTCAATGATCTTCTGGGTCAGGCTTTCGAGATTGACCAGCATCTGCATGATATTCTTGGGGATGAGCGGCAGGTTCTTAAGAATGGGAAGCAACACGTCGAGAATCTGGTTCGCAGTGCGGGCATACTTCACGGTCAGGGTGTGAAGCGAGCCGATGGACCCGGTCAACTCGATGGCGACCTCCTGGATCGAGTCGATCATCTCCTTGTGCTGCTCGATGATCTTCGCAATATCCGTGATGGACGCGGTCAATTTGTCTGAAAATTTGACGTATGAAACGGCTGTGGTTTTGGCGGCTGCCGAACCGGACTTGATCCCTGGTTTGATTGGGGCGGGCATGGAAAATTACCTCCGTGAAATAAGAATGGATGACGCTGAGACCAAATATACATTATCTCCGTTCGTAAAACAACCTTGTTGACAAAGCCGGGCTTCTCGTATATCCTGATGACGAAGCCAAAATTCGTAAAGGAGAAAATCATGAGCGAAGCAGATCAACGCTGGGAAAGAATACGCAACATCCTCCTCTGGCTGGCGGCGCCGCTGATCATCGGTATGCTGGCAGCATCGGCTGTTCCGCAGCCCGTGGTGGGGGTGATCCGGCTGGAAGACGCCATTTATTCCTACTCGGCGCAGACTACCATCAAACAGATTCAATACGCCATCAATCATCCGGAAGTCCGCGCTGTGGTGCTCGTGATGGACAGCCCCGGCGGGACGGTGGTGGATACCGAATCCATTTATATGGAACTGACCCGCCTGCGCGAGATGAAGCCGGTGGTGACCGTGGTCAACGGAATGTCTGCCAGCGGCGGATATTACCTCTCGGCAAATACCGATTACATCTTCGCCAAACCCACCTCCCTGGTCGGCAATATCGGCGTGATCGGCTACCTGCCGCCCGCGCCCTTCGTTATCGAAGACATCATCACAACCGGGCCCTACAAGCTCTGGGGCGCGCCGCGCGATTCAGATATGCGCCAGATCGAAATGATCAAGCAGGGATTCTTTGAAGCCGTCAAACTGGGGCGGGGTGATAAACTCACCGGCAAGGACTCTGTCACCTTTAGCGGGCAGATCTGGTCGGGCATCGACGGTCTGAAACTGGGCATCATAGACGAATTCGGAACCGAGAACGACGGCGCCAGAAAAGCCGCCGAACTGGCAAAGGTCGCCCACTACGAAGTACTCGACCTGGCGGGTCCCGCGGGCATTCAGCCCGACACCTTCCTGTTCTTCATGACCGACGCCGAGGGAATATCCCTGCCCTACCCAAAAGAAGCGGGCGTCTACATGCTCTACATCCCGCCCCTGCCGGTTAAATAAAAAGGAGGATGACATGAAACGCCAAACCATCGCCATAGCAATCCTGGCACTGATCCTCCCCGCCCTCCTCCGCGGACTTTGGTATTACCGCGGAATCCCCGAGCGGTCGGAGATCGCCACACCCGATTACGCCTCCTTCGAGAGACCCGAGCCTTCGATCAGCACGCCGGATACGGACGATATCGAACAAATGGAAGGCACTGTGGTCCTTGACGGATATCACGCCAACCAGTTCACCTTGAACGAGATCGAAGCCCTCACCTCCGCCCTGCGCGCGCGCGGAGGGAACATTGAAACAGCCGCAGACAGCCTGACCCTGGAATTTCTATTGAAGACCGCCAGCGCGTTCGTCTCCGTTTCACCGAGCGCAACATTCACTCCATACGAAACCCAGGTATTGAAGAACTTCGCGGAGCGGGGCGGGAAAATCCTGGTCTTCACCGATGCAACGCGCAACATGCTGTACTTCGATTTCATCACCGGCAACCCCATCGCCTACGGAGATGCCAACGCAGCCAACTCGCTTTTGAAATACTTCGATATTTCGGTGAACAACGATTATCTCTACAACACAGAGAAGAACGAAGGCAACTTCCGCAACGTCATCTTCGACGATTTCGGCAAGAACGAATTAACCTTCGGGCTGGACGAAGTGGCGTTCTACGGCGCGCGCTCCATCAAAACGGATTCGGGGACCCTCCTGTTGCGGGGTTCAGAGACCAATCTCTCGTCGCTGGATGACGCGCATGATCCCAACGCGGGCGGCGCAGCTTTAAGCGCAGACGGTTCCGTGGCGGCTTTCGGCGACTTCACCTTCCTCTCCGCCCCTTACAGCGCCTACACCGACAACGCAACCCTTATTCAGAACCTTGCCGACTTTGCCCTCTCCGGCTCGCAGACCCCCAGCCTCGACCTGTTCCCGTTTATCTTCACATCCAGCGCCGCGCAGGTCTTTGTTTCGCCTGAACTCGAAAAAGACCCCAGCATGATCACCGCGCTGGGCGGGCTGCAATCCGCCCTGCGGTTCCTCGATGTCGACCTGGAATTCGTGGATGAAG
The DNA here is from genome assembly GCA_016703605.1 of Candidatus Villigracilis adiacens. Taxonomy (GTDB): domain Bacteria; phylum Chloroflexota; class Anaerolineae; order Anaerolineales; family Villigracilaceae; genus Villigracilis; species Villigracilis adiacens. The sequence goes on from JADJBU010000026.1 coordinate 193,473, forward strand.
CGCCCTCGTCGGGCAATGCCATCCTGATCGGCACCTTCGACGCGGCGGAAGATTTCGAAGATTATCTTCTCAAAGCGGATGTCGAAATCGGGAGTGAAGGCATCAGCACAGCCGCATTTGGCGATGTCAACGGACCGGGCAACGGCGTGGTCATCTTCGAATCGGGCAGCAAGGGCAGCACGCTCGTCCTGCTGGCAAGCTCGCCGGACGATGTGATTGCGCTGATCGGGGTCATCAGTTACGGAAACCTCAGCGCCTGCCTGACGAGTGAACGGGCGGCGGTTTGCAGCGTCGGCTCCGGCGACGATTATTACGACGACTATTACTACGAAGATACAAGCGGCGAAACCTTCGAGGAAACGCCCGCCGAGACGCCGGACGGATCGACCGAAGCCACACCCACCCCAGGCGGATAAGAACAAGCAACCGATCCCCCGATCATTAATGGTCGGGGGATATTTCATGTGTGCAAGCAAAACATGTCAGGCACGGAGTCGAAAGCGGCGCTGTGGTGGCGCCATGGCGACATCTCCCGACTTTCGAGCAAAATCAGGAGATTTTGCAGTCCAAACTGACAACCTTTGCTTGCACACCATTTCATTGACAAAACCCCCGCGATAATTTACATTCGCTTCATGACCCAGTTCAGCCTGCTCCAGCGTCAGATCATCGAATCTCCACCGGGCGTTCGTCTCTTCGTCACCGGGATGGCAGGCACAGGCAAGACAACCGCCGGGGTCGAGCGGATCAACCATCTGCTGGCGAGCGGAGTCCCCGCCGATTCCATTCTTCTGCTAACCCCACAACGCACATTACAGGAACCTTATCTCGACCTGCTCGAAAGCCCCGAACGGATCGCGGGCGGAGAAGTGACATCTGCCACGGTCGGCGGTCTGGCGCGGCGCATGTGCGACCTGTTCTGGTCGCTTGCATCAGAACAAGCCGGTTTCAAAAACCCCGACCAGCCGCCGGTCTTTCTGACGCTCGAAACCGCGCAATACTTCATGGCGCATCTGGTGAGACCGCTGATCGAAGAAAAGGGATATTTCGATTCAGTCACCATCAGCCGCAACCGACTCTACTCGCAGATCCTCGACAACCTGAACAAAGCCGCCATCATCGGCATCCCGCACACCGAGATCGGTTCGCGGCTGGACTCGGCATGGTTCGGCGACCCCGCCCAGCGGCGCGTCTATGCCGACGCGCAGGAATGCGCAGCCTTATTCCGCGAATACTGCTACGAATACAACCTGCTGGATTTTTCCCTGCAACTCGAACTGTTCAATACGCGGCTGTGGCGGAACGAACGGGTCCGCTCGTATTTGACCCGATCCTATCGTCACCTGGTTTACGACAACCTCGAAGAGGACATTTCCTGCGCCCACAACATCATGCGCGAATGGCTGCCCGAATTCGACTCGGCGCTTTTGCTCTACGACCAGGCCGCAGGGTATCGAAAGTTCCTGGGCGGCGACCCAGCCTCCGGCTTGGACCTGAGCCGCGAGTGCGACCAGGTCGTCGAGTTGAACGAGTCCTTCGTCTCGTCGGGGAATATCATCCAGTTATCGAACGCCCTGCATAATGCCATCACCCGCGAAGGCGAGGTTGGGACGGGAGAGACCGAACCCGCGCTGGAATTCATCATGAGGCATTTCCACCCCGAAATGCTCGATGAGGCGGTGAAGAAAATTCAAACGCTGATCGAAAATGGCGCGCCCCCCGCGGAGATCGTCATCCTCGCGCCGTATCTTTCGGACTCGCTGCGGTTCTCGATCACCCACCGATTGGAAGCCGCCGGGATTCCGTGGCGCAGCAACCGCCCGTCGCGTTCACTGCGGGATGAACCCGCCAGCAAATGCCTGCTGACCTTATCCGCGCTTGCCCACCCGCAATGGAACATCCGCCCGCCGAAGTTCGATGTGACGCACGCCCTGATGTTCGCGTTGCACACCGACCTGGTCCGCGCGCAATTACTGACCGACATTATTTACCGCCAGAGCGACCTGCGGCTTTCGACCTTCGACAATATCAAGGCGGAGGTTCAGGAACGCATCACCTACTCGCTCGGCTCCCGTTACGCGACGCTTCAAAACTGGATCGAAACCTGCCGCGCGTCTATGCCGATGCCGCTCGATTTCTTTCTGCGGAGATTGTTCGGCGAGGTCCTTTCACAACCCGGTTTCGGATACCATTCGAATCTCGACGCGGTGCGTATCGCGGCAAGCCTGGTCGAGTCGGTTAGAAAATTCAGGAACGCGATGGAACCGATGACAAACCTAAACCTGACAGGTCTCACGGGAGCCGACCAGGAACCGGGAACTCTTCGTGAAGACCTGTCAGGTTTTCCTTTGGGGAAAGAATACATCGCCATGCTGCAAGACGGCGTGATCGCGGCGCAATACCTGGAATCCTGGCGCAGCGAAAACAAGGATGCCGTGCTGGTTGCCCCCGCCTATACATTTTTGATGATGAACCGCCCGGCCGCCTTTCAATTCTGGCTCGATCCCGGCTCGGACGGCTGGTCGCAGCGTGTGGCTCAGCCGCTGACTCACCCCTATGTGCTCTCGCGCGAATGGGATGCGTCGCCGGGCAGGCTCTGGCTCGATGCGGATGAAATGGCGCTGGAGACCGAAGCGCTGGCGCGTCTTGTGGGCGGTTTGCTGGCGCGCTGCCGCGAGAAGATATTCCCCGCCCTCTCCGACCTCGGCGCGGCGGGATTCGAACAGCGCGGAAGTTTGCTGCGGGCGTTTCAGAAGGTGTTGATAGAACAATAGGTTTCAGGTTTCAGGTTTCAGGTTTCAGGTTTCAGGTGCCAGGTTTCCCCGATCCCTGAGGGATGTGTGCCCGATGGGCAGTGAGGGAAAAACCTCCTTGCTGGAGAAATCGGGCAACCCTCATTCGCACGGGCAACGGATGTGCGGTGTTATACCTAAATAGGCGTGAAACGCTGTAGATATCGGTTCAAAGGTTTTATTTGAAGGAATCAAAAATGAATGACGAACAGTTAAGACGAATTGGCAGGATGATGAGTAAAGCGATCATGCCTATGCTTGAGAAAATTTCTGATGACATGGGGAAAATTGCCAATGAGTATATCTCAAGCATTCAACCACAGATGGACAAAGTTTTTAATCAAATCCTCCAATCATGGCGTCCACAGTTTGATGAAATATTCAGAAAATTTGACGCGATGCTCAAGGCTGCCGAAGTTGATTCTACAATCATAGCTCCTGTTTTAGCGAAATCAAATTTGTGGCTTACTCCATCGATGCCATATGGTTTAATTCTAAAAATAAAGGAATTATTCCGAGTAACGCAAATTGCCTTACAAATTGTCACCCTGAGTGGCGCCTTGCGCCACGAAGGGTCTCTGAGACAATCGTAGAGATGCTTCGCTTCGCTCAGCATGACATCTAAGAGTGTTAGGCAATTAAAGTTACCCTGAATAGTAAGTAGTGATGAGATAAAGGTCGAGTCGGCGGAAAGAGTTTTTCTAGAGTATTAAGAATATTTTTGCTTTTAGCTAGTTTGCATTTTTTAGCTGACGATGAAACCTGACACTTGGCGCCTAAATACATGACACCCTCCTTCACCCCTCGCCCCTCCCAACAAAACATCCTCCGCTATAACGGCGGGAGGTTGGGCATTGCCGCCGTGCCCGGCGCGGGCAAGACGCACATTCTCTCGGCTCTCGCGGCGCAGCTCATTCAAAGCGGCAAACTGCAAGACGACCAGGAAGTGCTCATCGTGACCCTCGTCAACTCGGCAGTGGACAACTTCGAAACGCGCATCAAACGTTTCTTCGATAACCCGCTGCAGGCGTTGTACAAATATCGCGTGCGCACCTTGCATGGGCTGGCGCACGACATCGTCCGCGAGAAACCGGCGAAGGTTGGGCTGGAGGAACGCTTCAACATCATCGACGAGCGCGAGGCGGGTTTCATCCGAAAGGAAGCGGTCAATGCCTGGCTGGCGAGTCACTCGCTGGATGAATATCTCGACCCGGCTCTCGATAACTCAAAACGCGATTGGATCAAACGTCAGCAATTACCGGATATGGTGGACTCTCTCGCCCTGGCCTTTATCCGCTCCGCCAAAGACCGCCTCCTGACTCCGGAGAAGCTGAGACTCAAACTCGACGCCTCTTTCTCCCCGCTGCCTTTAGCCGAGCTTGGGCACGCCATCTACGCGGACTATCAACGCGCGCTCGCCTATCGCGGCGCCGTGGACTTTGATGATCTCATCCGTTTGGCGTTGACCTTGCTCGAAAGCGACGATGAATTCCGCGAGCGTTTGCAATATCGCTATCCATTTATTTTGGAAGATGAAGCGCAGGATTCGAGTCAGACGCAGGAGAGGACGAATTTTAGGTTTGCTTTCCGGTCAGAATGGCAATTGGGTTCGAGTAGGCGACCCTAATCAAGCGATCTTCGAAACGTTTACAACCGCTTCTCCAGAATTATTGCGTGAGTTTATTCGGAATAATCCGCATGAAGACATGCCCGAGTCGGGGCGGTCACAGCCGTCTGTGATCGCGCTGGCAAATCATCTCATTGATTGGGTCATGCAAGCGCATCCCATCCCCGAAGTGCGGACCGCGCTCGAGACGCCGCACATCGAGACCGTCCCGGAGAATGACCCGCAGCAAAACCCGCCCGATAACCCGGAGGCGGTCAAATTCATTTCGACGAAATACACACCCGAGCAGGAATTGGAAGCGGTGGCGAAATCCATCAAGGGATTTGTCGATTCGTTCGCGGACTCCCCCATTGAAGAACAGCCGACGATTGCCGTCCTTGTGCCACGCAACCAGCGCGGCGTGGAGATGGTCAATGCGCTGCGTCAGCGCGGGATTGAACCGATCGAGTTGATCTCGTCCACGTCGGAGACGCGCGCGGCGGCGGGAGCGTTGAGCTATCTGCTGTCGTATCTCTCGGAGCCGGGCAATGCGCGCAAGTTGTCGAAGGCGTATGAGGTGTGGAGAAGGGATTGGAGGGAGAAGGGAGTAGAGAGTAGTGAAGTAGGGAATAGGGGAATAGGGAATGGTGAAGCAGGGAATGGAGGAGTGGAAAGCGGAAAGTTGGAAGGAAACTACTCCACCACTCAACTACTCAACTATTCAGCTGCTCTTCTGCGCCGCATGGCGAATGTGGAAAACTTTATCGCGCCACAAAATGCGGATGACTGGCTGTCAGGCTTGAGTGAGACGGAGCCGATGCAAGTCATCGAAGAGTTGACTCAATTCCGGGTCAATGTTCAGCGTTGGTTGAATGCGGTGACATTGCCCATCGATCAATTGGTGTTGACGCTGGCGCAGGATGTGTTTAGCGAAGTGTCTGATTTAGCACTGGCGAATAAGCTGGCGTTGGTGCTGCGCAGCGCGGCGGACGATCATGCGGATTGGCGTTTGCCCGAGTTGACGGCGGAGCTGGCGGTGATCGCGAAGAATGAACGGCGCTTCATCGGGTTCTCGTCGGATGATTCGGGCTTTGACCCCGAGCGCCATCGCGGACGTGCCGTGGTGACGACGATGCACAAGGCGAAGGGCATGGAGTGGGACCGCGTGTATATGATGTCGGTCAATAATTATGACTTCCCTTCGAACATGCCGAATGATCGTTTTATTTCGGAGAAGTGGTTCATCCGCGGCGGCTTGGATTTGGCGGCTGAGTCATTGGCGCAGTTGACGGCGCTTGAGTCGACCAGTGAATACGATTGGTACGAAGAAGGCGCAGCGACGATGCGCTCGCGCTTGGATTACGTCAAAGAGAGATTGCGCCTGTTGTACGTGGGCATCACCCGCGCCAAGCGCGATTTAATCGTGACCTGGAATACGGGTAGGCAAGGCGATGCGACGCCATCATTGGCGTTGAGTGAGTTGATGGGGTGGTGGGAAGGGAAGATAAGTTTGATAATTCTACATAAAAACTTAAAATCTTAATAACCCAAATCAATCCAATTTACATATTAAAATAAATCAAGTTACTTGAACGAGAGAAATCGAGAGTATAATTTTGTAATCTACGCCCAAGAGGTAAAGAGACTAGGAGGTCATTCATAATGGATAATCAAAATAATTCAAGCCAAACAAACAACATGAATAATGTTTTATTAAAATTGGCGAATTTCTCCTATCAATTTGATCCAGAATCAGATATTGACTTAAGTGCTGATTTACAACAGCATCTCATAATGCACACCTTCGCAAACCTAGAATCAGAGTGGAATGACGCAGGCACAATACAATCAAAACTCGAGGAAATTTTCACGTTAAAGTTTGAAAATGTTGAGGTTATCGATACAATAAAAAAACTTAAGAAACAGGGAAAAATCGAACAAAATAGAGATAACCCAACCCTTTATAAAATACACTATATTGAAAAAATTAAAATAATTGACATTACAGAAGCTAAAAAGGATTTGAAATTACGGGTCATCCAAGAATGGTTCAATCAAATTGAGCAAGAGATTAATAGACCACTTACAAGCACTGAAACAAAATACCTAAATGAAGATATAGAAATTTATTTTGGACTTCTTGCAGCAGAAGGGGGAGCTCAAGCCATTAAGTCTGCATTTGCCGAGGAAAACAGTAGTTTAGATTTTTTCTCGAAAATCGAGAAAAAGCCTAAATGGAAAAAAAGGGAGGACGATAAGTTGTACAAAGAATTAAGAAATGAAGCAATTCAAATTTTCTTAAAGAAGCAAACCGATATGCGCAGAAAATATGTCTTTCAGATTATCGAAAGTACGTTCTTTTTGTCGCTCCTTCATATAGACCCGACGATGTCAAGTTTGGCCAAATCAGCACTAAATAACAAATCTTTATATTTGGATTCCAATATCATTTATCGTTTACTTGGGCTACAAACTGAATCTTTGTTAGGGATGACAAAAAGAGTCATTGAAGCATCAAAAGAATTTGGCTGCAAACTTTTCGTTTCACAATTAAGTATTGACGAATTAAAAGTATCTCTTAGGCGAGCAGTTAATTATCTCGAAAAACACCCACCCTTAGCTCGCGATTATGAAAGGCTTAAGTTACAATATACCGGCGAAAGCAGAGGTTTCATTATTGCTTACTGGAAGGAGTATGAGAAAAATGGAACAGCACTCTCGCATTTTGCAAACAAATATAGCAATATTGATAAAATCCTTACTGACGAATTTGGAATTCAAATCACCTCAGATTTCATTGACGAAGTATCAAAAAATATATCAACAAGAGCAGAGATAAGTGGATTCGCAAAATACATCATTGAAAGAGAGCAAGGGAATCATCTAAGCGACGCTGTAATCTTACCGGGTGAGTTGCCCAGAAATGAACAATTACTAATTCATGATGTCCGATTGTTAAAAATAGTTGAAAAAGCGAGAGGCAAAAATTGCTCAAAGTTCGCGGAAGCTGATTTTGGTTGCTGACCGCAGATGGTGATCTAATTGGTTACTCCCAACAAAATAGCAAAAAGGGAAATTCAAAACTTCCTGTGGCAATCCATTCAAAAGATTGGCTTCTTTTCTTAAGACCTTGGTTACCAAGAAACGATGATTACGACAAAATTTTTATCGATTTAGTTTTTTCTGAAAAAATTCAATCCTATGCCAAGTTTTCGCCTATAGTCATAGATCAAGTTGTAAGAATCCTTAGTTCATATGAGAATATTACGCCGCAGGTAGCTGCAGAAATACTAGCGGATTTTGATTTCACGAAGCAGATTCAGAATATTCAAAAAAGGGCAGAACAAGAGTTCCGCGAAGACTATGAAGATGATAAGGTTTCTGAGAATGAAAAAGAATCAATTATTCAAGACATCATCGCGGAGAAAACAGCTAAACTTATCAATCATAGCCTCACGAAATTAATTGACCAGAAAGAAAAAGAAAGAGCAACAACTTCGCTAGAAAAAACAATATTAACACATGTTTTAGAAAAAGAGGAAAAGCAAAAAACAGAACTCCAAACTAAATTAAATAATCAGTCAGATGAAATAACAGGTTTAAAAGAAAAGGTCAATTCAAATTTAGAAGACATAATGTCACTAAATTCACAGGTTAATGGATTAGCTGACCAAAACAAATTACTGGCAAACAATCTTTCAATAACAAAATGGGGACTTGGAATATTGATTGGTTTATTATTAATTTTAGGACTTAATCCGATAATTCAGGATTTAATTTCTTCGTTTGCAAATGAGAAAATTAAAAACGCCGTAACAATTATTATTTTTATCTTTGGCGTGACAATACCATTTGGTATCGGATTAGGGATGAAAAAAACTTGGAAAATAATTACCATAATTGATGTTATCGTCAGTTTGGGGGTAGTTTTATGGAACGCGGTTGACTGAAACCAAACATTAGGGCAAAAACGGTCTCGGGACATCACATCCACGAGACCGTTTTTGTTTACAAATTTATCGAAAACAACTTCAAATCAATATCATCCTCAGACAATTTCATCATCTTCTCAAAGGTCATCCCCAGCTTCTCCAGCACGCGGACCGAGCCCGCATTGGCAGGGTCCACGATGGCGACGATGCGTTTCAATCCCAGCACCTCTTTGGCAAATTTCATCACTCCCTGCGCGGACTCGATCGCATATCCCTGCGACCAGAATTTCGGCAGGAAGGCATAGCCGATGTCCACGTCTTCCAAGGCGTCGCGCTTGATCAGTCCGCACATGCCGATGGTCTCCCCCGTTTCAGTCAATGTGACGGCGAGCAAACCAAATCCATTCTTTGCGTAGCTGGGCATCGCTCCATTTTCGAGATATTTCTCCGCATCGGCGCGAGTCCGCACGTTGCGGTCACCGATATTTTGAATGAAGGAGGGCTCATTCAATAACGCAAGGATGAAATCTGCGTCGGTCAAGTCAAATTGCCGAAGGGTGAGTCTGTCCGTTTTGATGGGTATCATGTGGGGATTATAAAGCGGTCATGGTACGTAACGTCCACGCGAGACTATTTTTGTTTTCCATAAAAAGGGTAACTGCTCAGCCTGTCATTTCGACGAGCGCCAGCGAGGAGAAATCCAGCGCAATATTGAGAAGGATTTCTCGTGGCGCCTCGCGCCACTCGAAATGACAAGACAGGGTAGTGAATTGGCTGAGTAGTTACTAAAAAGGAGTATCATACGGACATACTCAATATCCGCAAGGAGGAAATACATGGAAAACCCCACATCTGACGAAAAAGCCCTTGCTGCGCTTGCTCACGCGTCGGTGGTCCTGTCGTACTTCGGTCCGATAGGCGCGGCGCTCGTTTGGGTCGTTCAGCGCGGCAAGTCGAAATACGTCCGCTACCATGCGCTGCAGGCGATGGGCTATCAGGTATTGATTTTTTGGGCATGGTTAATCGGCGGGGTGTTGATCGGAATGGGAGTGGTCGGCGTAAGCGTGGCAACAGGCATCCTGTCCAGCGACCCGTCTGTCCTGGCGCCCGAGGCGATGTTCTTCATCCAGCCTGTGATCATGTTGCTCGTTTTCGGCATGGGAGGATTGATGTTCCTTGCCGGTTTTGTTGGCGCGGTCTTTTGCCTGGTCGGGAAAGACTTCCGATATCCGATCCTTGGGAGTTGGCTGCACCGCAGGGTATTCAACGGACAGAACACGGAAGAAGAGATCGAAAAATGGGAGGAATACTGGGTGGGCGGCGTCTGCCATGCGACCGCCATCCTGCAGGTCTGGAGCATGATCACGCCCCTTATCATCTGGTTCTCGCAAAAGGAGCGTTCTGCCCGGCTCGAATTCCAGGCGCTTCAAGCGGGGGTGTATCAACTGGCGGCAACAATGGCGTACCTGCTTTCCAACGCCGGGTTGTTCGTTGTTTACCTGGTCTTTATCGCCGTCCTGGTAACGAGCGGAGTTTCGACCGACCCAACCCAGGAGGTCTCCGCGGGGTTTGGCGTTTTGCTGGTCATTATTGTGGCGGCATTCGTATTGGTGATTCTGGGGACGATGGTCCTTTACCCGGTTTATTTGATCCTGGCTGGCGTCGCCGCCGCGCGTACCATGCGCGGACACGACTTCAAATACCCGCTCCTGGGGAGGATCATACAAAATAGACTGTCCCGCCGAAAACGGGAGAACGGATAAAACAAAGGGAGTCGGCGGCTGCCGACTCCCTTTTTGATTCACTCGACGGTTACGGGTTCGTCTGTCCATTTTGCCAGCCGCCCATCATGCCGCCTCCCCCGCCGCGCTGACCGTTCATCCCGCCGCCTTGCGGACCGGTCCCGTCACAGGTCCCGCTGCCGCGCATCCCGCCCTGCCCGTTGCCATGCGACTTCATCCAATCCGCCTGATCCTGGGTGATGACATTTGCCGCCACCGCCGCATCCAAAGCCGCCGCGCGGACTTCCGTCATCAGGGCGGGGAATTCCTCCGCCGATACGCCAGCCGAAAGGGCAATATCGTACATGCTCTCACCGGCGTTGAGGCGGGTGTTGATGTCGTTCACGTTCAGGTCGAGTTCCTTTGCCCACTCAACCACCATGAAGGTGTGCAGCGGTCCGGAGCCGTCCCGCATGGGTCCCTGCCCCATGAAGGGCGGGGTCTCATCCTGGGCGAACACGACCCCCGCTCCCGCCGCCATTGCCGCCAGCGCAGCCAGCGCCAATGCTGTGATCAAAATTGTCTTTTTCATTTTTTATCTCCTTTTCTTTTCGAACTTACATGCGCAGTGTAACGCCCGTTCGTAAAGGATTTATAAAGAAAAGGCAATGTTCAGGTGAAGGAACCGTCGAACAAAAACGCCCGTCCCCCCGGGGGGGCGGGCGTTTTGACCTGCGGGTTTTTCTAGATTCCGGCGTTGCTAAGAATCGTGGACACTTCCGAGAGCAGGGTCGTCAGGGTGGGATGTTCCACCTCGAAGCGTTCCACCGCCTTCCGCATCCGTTCGAGGATGGAGGGCGTCTCCACTTCGGATTTCTTCAAAAGGGATTGAACATCCTCTTCCAATTCCCTCAGAAGGGCGAGGCTGTCCGCGTCGAGATTGTCCGCCTTTTGGAGCTCGGCATGGACCTGTTCCAACAGCGCGTCGAGTTTGTCGTTCATGGATGGCTCCTTTTTCTTCCGGGTTTATCTTCGCTTTAATTGTACAACCAAATGCGCGATGTGCTGAAGGTCACTGCAAACCGTAGATCACCGATGGAGACTTCGTCCACACCCAGACGAGATGCTCGCCCACCAGCGAGATGCGGTCGAACATGATTCCCTGGTCGAATCCGAGCGCCCTTTGCCATGCGCTCTCGCGCCGCCCCGCGTCGCAGCCTGCAAAATAGATGAATTGCAACTGCCTCCCCGCCAGCCCGCTTGGAACGTTCTCAGGTTTGTATTCGACATATGGGTTGAAAGAGAAAGTCAGGCTTCCGGGAGTCTGCCCGCCGTGGGAGGCGATGAAGACAAACTTGCCATTCTGAACCGCCCGGCGAAAATTTTCCACGGAAAGCGGCAGGACGGCAACATGGTCCGAGCCGAATTTGTCCGTTCCTGCCAAAACGACGGGATAGAACGCCAGCGAAACCATCCAGCCGGGAGGCGTGAAGGTTTCATACAAACCTGGAGATGGGATGTAACCGCCCTGGGTGTACAACACATAGACATCCGCCCGTTCGGGATTTTGGTTTGCAACCTGTATGGAATGGATCACGGCTCCCAACCCCGCCGCGGAAAGCACATAGAGGACCAGGGAGGCGGTCACGGCAACCTGCAAAACCGGCTTGACCTTCGCCAGACTCTCGATGACGGGAATCCGCCACTCGCGCCCCGAGAATGCGCCAAGGATACTGATTCCATTCATCATGCCGAGAATCAGGCTGAGAACCACAAGAATGCCGTCCACTGTATTGAGCGAACTCGAGAAGCGATTCGCCGGGTCGATCTGGTTGTCGACGATGATTTCTCCGGCAAACGCCCGGTAGATTGCCGCCCAAGCCACGGCCTGAATGCCAAGCAGGCATAACCCCAGGATGCCGAACGCCAGGCTGTAGGAGAGGTGGTGTTTTACAAAACCGTCGTCCTCGTAAGCGGATTCGAAGTACCAAAGAAATGGGGCGAACCCCAGGTAGGCAGCAATGCTCAAGGCGCGGCTCTTCAAGCTCAATAATTCGACTTCCTGCGAATTGGATATGGATCGCATCGGGGCTCCCGCGCTCATAAACCCTTCCTAGGACAGGATTTCGGCCTGCGCCTGTTCGACCTCGGCGTGGATCTTTTTCACTTCTTCCTTCATCTCCACCGAGACGCCCGCGGTCTGCGGGATGAACCTGACCAGGTCCTTTGCCTGCCGCAACAGGTCGCGCACATTGGCAACATAGGAGAGGTCGCTTTTGCCGAGTCCCTCTGTCGGGATGGGATATGCCCGGGCTTGTTGAATCAGGCTGCGGGCGCGTTTGATCCGTTCGACAGCGGGGATAAGCTTTGACATGTGAAAATTCCTCCGATACCGCAATTATAGGGCATGTCTGCCATGAGTGGGAGGGGCAAACCGCCGTAATAAATATCAGACAGCGTTCGTCCATATGTCAAACTTTGGAGATTTCAACATGAAACTATTTTACTGGCATTATGGCGTCATTATCAGCAGCCTTGCCACGGCTGTTTTTCACATCCTCTGCTACCCGTACTTCGGCTGGCTGGACTCGATTGTGTTGAACGGCTTTGGGTCGCTGGCGCTGCTGGCAGCCTATTTTTTTACCCCTCCAGGTCCTCAAAAAATACCGCGCCGTCACCTACTGGACAATCGTCGGCTACACCCTGCTGACCATCGTGCTTTGGATCATTCTCGGCGATAAGACCTTCAGGTTCGAGACCACCTCGGCGCTTGGGTATTATGCCAAAACTGCGGAGACCTTCCTGCTGGTCTTTCTGGGTCACGACCTGCCCAGGTACCTGCCCGCAAAAACGAGGAATTGACCAGGCGAACTCTGGTATAATCCCGCCTCGTGACTGGTCCTGTTGACGGTTTATCGCTATCAGCATGGAGACCTGCAATTTTTTGAGAAAGGAGAAGCATACGTCATGCCCCTCGCAAAGGAAGTTAAGACGAAGGCGATCGAAGGTTTTCATCGCCACGAGAAGGACACCGGCTCGCCGGAGGTTCAGATCGCGATTTTGACCAACCGCATCACGCAGTTGACCGAGCATCTGCGCAACAACAAGCAGGATCAATCCTGCCGCCGCGGTCTGCTCAAAATGGTGGGCCAGCGCCGCCGATTGCTCACCTACCTGCGTCAGAGCAGCTATCAGTCGTACCTCAATGTGACTGAAAAATTGAATCTGCGCCGTAAGTAATGAAATGAGACCTGGCAGTCACGCTTTCAGCGTGACTGCCAGGTCTTTATGTAACCCGCCGTCAGGAATTGAATAGCGCGAATGACCCAAGGTCGTTAATGCTCTTCAGTCCCTGACCATGAGGCGGAGATCGTAAGCCAAACTTAAGTTTGGCTTACCCATAGGAGACAACCAAACATGAAACCCGAAGGTAAACGATATTCGACCGTCGTGGGAAACAAGACGGTGACCATCGAAACGGGCCGCTTAGCCGGGCAGGCTGGCGGCGCGTTGACGCTTGGAATTGACGAAGCGATTGTGTTCGCCTCCGCCACCATGGGCGGCGTGCGCGAAGGCATTGACTTCTTCCCCCTGAGCGTGGAATACGAAGAAAGGCTTTACGCGGGAGGAAAAATCCCCGGCTCTTTCTTCCGCCGGGAGGGACGCGCCTCTACCGAGTCGATCCTCACCGCAAGATTGACCGACCGACCTTTACGACCGCTCTTCCAGGATGGGATGCGCAACGAAGTGCAGGTCATCATGTATTCGTTCTCGTCCGACGGCGTGAACCCGCTCGATATCCTCGCCATCAACGCCGCCTCGACCGCGATCATGATCTCAGACATCCCCTGGGGCGGACCCGTCGGCGCGGTGCGCGTGGGACGGGTGAACGGCGAATTCGTCATCAACCCGACCTTCGCCGAAATGGAAGCATCCGACCTCGACCTGCGCATTGCCGGTACGAAGGATGCGATCCTGATGGTGGAATGCGGCGCGAACGAAATCCCCGAAGATGTGATGGTGCAGGCGTTGGAGCTGGGTCACAAATCCATCCAGCCGATCATCGAACTGCAAATGCAAATCACGGCGGAGATCGGCAAGCCGAAGCGCGAAGTGAAACTTTACATCCCGAGCGAAGAGATCAAGAAAAAAGTCTTCGACCGCGTCAGTGGACCGATGAACGAACTGCTCGACAAGCCGCTCTCCAAGGTGGAGTTCTACAGCGGCATGAGCGCCATCAAGGAAACCGCCGAAGCCGAATTCTGCAAAGTGCCCGAAGGCGCGAACCCGGCAGACTACATGCCCGTCAACGAATTCCGCGAGGGATTTGAACTGGCGGAGCAGGCAGTCGTCCGCGAGCGGATTCTGTCCATGGGCAAACGCCCCGACGGACGCAAGCCGACCGAGATCCGCCCGATCTGGTGCGACGTGGGCGTCTCGCCGCGCGCGCACGGGACCGGTCTGTTCACAAGAGGCGAGACGCAAATCCTCTCGTTTGCCACGCTTGCCACGTTGGGTGAAGCGCAGGAGTTGGACAATCTCTCCCCCATCAAGACCAAACGCTACATGCATCACTACAACTTCCCGCCGTTCAGCACGGGCGAAGTCAAGCCCCTTCGCGGGCAGAGCAGGCGCGAAGTCGGGCATGGGGCGCTGGCGGAACGCGCGCTGGAACCGATCCTTCCGAATGAAGAAACTTTCCCGTATGCGATCCGCGTTGTGTCTGAGGCGTTGTCCTCCAACGGCTCGACCTCGATGGGCTCGGTCTGCGGCTCGACCCTCGCGCTCATGGATGCCGGTGTGCCGATCAAGGCTCCCGTCTCCGGCGTGGCGATGGGTCTCATCACCGATGATTCAGGCAGATACCAAATCCTGACCGATATTCAGGGAACCGAAGACCACCTCGGCGACATGGATTTCAAGGTCGCTGGCACGTCCGCGGGCATCACCGCCCTGCAGATGGACATCAAGATCAGCGGCTTGAGCGCGCAGATGATGAAGGAAGCGCTCGAACAGGCAAATGCCGCGCGCATGTCCATCATGGAAAAGATGCTGGCTGTCCTGCCGGAATCGCGCAAGGAATTGAAACCGCACGCGCCGCGCATCATCACCGTGAAGATCCCGGTGGATAAGATCGGCGCGCTGATCGGACCCGGCGGCAAGAACATCCGCGCCTTGCAGGAAGAGACCGGCGTGAAGATTGACGTGGAAGAGGACGGCACCGTCTACATCGCCTCAACCGACGGCGTGGGCGCGAAGATCGCGCAGGAGCGAGTCGAAGCGTTGGGCGAATCGGTGGTGGCTGGCAACATCTACACCGGCAAGGTCGTGCGCATCGAAGCCTTCGGCGCGTTCGTCAACATCCTGCCCGGCGTGGACGGACTCGTTCACATCTCGCAGTTGGACACGGAGCGCGTCAACACCGTCGAAGACGTCTGCGCGATGGGCGACGAACTGACCGTGATGGTCACCGACGTGGACGCGGGCGGCAAAGTGCGCCTCTCGCGCCAGGCAGTCCTTGAAGGCTGGACGCTCGAAGAAGCCCGCGAGAAGGACAAGGGCGGCGGTGGTCGCAGCGGCGGCGGCGGAAGGGGCGGTCCGCGGCGCGATGACCGGGGCGGACGCGGCGGCGGAGATCGCAGGGGCGGCGGCGACCGCGGCGGACGCGACCGAAGATAATCAGTTTGTCTCTACCGCACAACATGCAAATTCCCGTCATTGCGAAGCAATCTCGGATGTACGGTAGGGCAGTCAATTTTGAAATAAAAACTTCCGAGGTTCAAAAGACTTCGGAAGTCTTTTTGTCGGTTTTTAGAAACTTATGCAAAACGAAACATTCCCCGAATCAATCTCTCCCATCGCCGCCCGCCGGACCTTCGCGGTCATCTCGCACCCGGATGCCGGTAAAACCACCCTGACGGAAAAACTGCTCCTGTATGGCAACGCCATCGAACTGGCGGGCAACGTCCGCGCGCGGAAAAATCAACGCGCCACCACCTCCGACTGGATGGAGATGGAACGCGAACGCGGCATTTCCATCACCTCGACCGTGCTGCAATTCCCCTACCGCGGGCACATCATCAACCTGCTCGACACGCCCGGGCATCAGGATTTCTCCGAAGACACTTATCGCACTTTGTCTGCCGTGGACTGCGCCGTAATGGTCATTGACGGTGCGAAAGGCATCGAACCGCAGACCTTGAAACTTTTCGAGGTCTGTCGCAAACGCGGCATTCCCGTCTTCACCTTCATCAACAAAATGGACCGTCCCTCCCGCGACCCGCTCGACCTGCTGGACGAGATCCGCAAGGTGTTGGGCATGGAGCCGGTTCCCATGAACTGGCCCATCGGCGACGGTCCGCAATTTGTGGGCGTGTACGACCGCGCGGAAGACGGCGTCTATCTCTACGAACGCACCGAACGCAACGAGAAGATCGCGCCGGAGGTCTTCGTCCGCGTGGATGATCTTGAAAAGCAGGGCTTGCTCTCGGCAGAAAAAACGAAGCATCTCAAAGAAAGCATTGAATTGCTCGACCTCGCAGGCGGCGCCTTCGACCATGCCGCCGTGCTGAAGGAAAAGCAAACGCCCGTCTTCTTCGGCAGCGCCCTCACCAACTTCGGCGTGCGCATGTTCCTTGACTCGTTCATTCAATTCGCGCCGCCGCCCCAGCCCTACCTCAGCGACACAGGTTTGGTCTCGCCGGAAGACGCCGAATTTACCGGCTTCATCTTCAAAATTCAAGCCAACATGAACCCCAGGCACCGCGACAGTGTCGCCTTCCTGCGCATCTGCTCCGGCAAATTCGAGCGCGGCATGGACCTGCTCCATGCGCCCACCGGCAAAACCCTCAAACTGATGCGTCCCTACAAAGCCTTCGCCAACGAACGCGAGATCATCGAAGAAGCCCACCCCGGCGATGTGCTGGGACTGCCCAACAACGGCATCTTCGCCATCGGCGATACACTCTGCTCTGGAAAAGCGCTTCAATTCGCGCCGCTGCCGAGATTCCAACCCGAACATTTTGCCCTGCTGAGAAATGTGGACGTGAGCAAGCAGAAACAATTCGCCAAAGGTCTCGGTCAGCTCGAAAGCGAAGGCGCGGTGCAGATCCTCTACAACGTCAACGCCTTCAAACGCGAGCCGATCCTCGCCGTCGTCGGGCAATTGCAATTCGACGTGGTGCAAGCCCGCCTCGAATCCGAGTACAACGTCAAGACCGAATTGGAAAGGCTCGCCCACAGTCACCTGCGCTGGGTACTCGGCGAGGACAACGACATCGAGTCCCTTGCCAATCGCGGCGACGCCATCCTCGCCAGAGACTCGCGCAACGCCTGGGCAATGTTGTTCCAGACGCCCTTCCTGCTCAAATATTATTCCGAGAAGAATCCCGGTTTGAAATTTGTGGAAATCTCGGAACTATAATTAACTCGTTTTAGAGACTGTTTCTTATTCTGAGCAATCTTAATTGACCAACACTTTAATGTGTCATGCTGAGTCAGTCCGCGGCGGGAAGGAACGCCGTTCCAAGAGAAAGAAACAAGAGATTCAGCCGCGGATTACGCGAATTTTCGCGAATTGATTTTAAAAATCCGCGTCAATCTGCGAAACTTGTACTGAGCCTGTCGAAGTATCTGCGGCAAATGGGATTGAAACCCCCTTGTTTCTTAGGAGCGAAGCGAAGCACATGGTTGTGGCAAAGTCATAAACCCTTAATGCGAAAAGCGCGAATCAAGGCGAAATTCGCAAAAAAGAACTTCGTTACGCGTAAATTCGCCCCACCTGTGTTATTCGCGTTAAGCCTTTTGCTTACATTTCCATTTTGTCAATCGACTTTGCTATAGCCGTGAAGCGAAGCATCTCTACGATTGTCTCAGAGACCCTTCGCGCCGCCCAGGGTGACATTTTTTCATCTTTGATCTTTCATTTTTCTTTGCTACACTTCCCATCCCATGACCCGCATCCGAACCCTCTACCACCGCTACCCCCGCCAATACTGGCTGATGATTCTCGGCATTGTCATCTCCACCGCTGGCGGCAGCATGGTGTGGCCCTTCATGCTCATCTACGCGGGCGGGAAATTGAACCTGCCGCTCAGCGCGGTGGCGTCTCTCATCTCCATCAACGCGGGCGTCGGGTTGTTTGCCTCGTTTCTGGCAGGCTCGCTCGCCGATAGGATCGGGCGCAAAGCCGTGATGGTCGCCAGTCTCGCGATGATCGGCGTGGCATACTTCTTCCTCGTCCAGGCTGAGACCTACGTTCAATTTGCATTGCTGATGGCGCTGGTCGGCTTGTCGAATCCGCTGTACCAGGTCGGCGCGGATGCCATGCTCGCGGACATGATTCCAACCGAACAGCGCACCGACGCCTACTCCATCAACCGCATCGCCAACAACGCCGCCTTCGGAATCGGTCCCGCCGTCGGCGGATTCCTCGCATCCACATCGTACACGCTCGCGTTCATGGGCGCGTCGGCGGGATTCCTGATCTACGCAATCATCTGGCTGGTCTTCGCGCGCGAGACGTTGAATCAACCCCGGAGCGAAGACAAAACCTCCGCTTTAGCCGGGCAGGCTCAGGTCAAGACCGGGGCGGGGCGATCCGGCGGATATCTGCGCGTCTTCCAGGATAAAGCCTACATGGCGTTCGTCGCCCTCTTCGCCATCGGCATGATCGCCCCATCCCTGCTGTGGATTCTCATGCCCGTCCACGCCAAGACCGGCTTCGGCATCGTCGAAGCGCTCTACGGCTGGATCCCCACCACCAACGCCGCGATGTGCGTCTTCCTGCAATACGCCGTCACCAACATCACGCGCAAACAGAAAACGCTGCCCGTCCTCGCGGTTGGGATGCTCGTTTACGCGCTCGGCGTCGGCAGTGTCGCGCTCGCAGACGGCTTTTGGGGGTTCTGGTTCAGCATGGTCATCATGACCTTCGGCGAGTTGATCATCGTCCCCACCGCCAGCAAATACGTCGCCGATATTTCGCCCGAAGACATGCGCGGGCGTTACATGTCGCTCTACTGGTTCGGCTGGGGAATGTCGCGCACGCTCGCCCCGCTCATCGGCGGCTGGCTCAACGACGCCGTTTCGCCCAAAGCCATTTGGATTGGAGGACTCCTCTTCGGGCTGACCAGCGTCCTCGGCTTGATCCTGCTCTACCAGCTGACTCAACGCCGGAACAACGCCTCACTCCCCGCCGGAAGTTGATTCTAACCATGGTAGCGCCGACTTAAGTCGGCATTACCCCAGCATCTCTTCCAACTTCTTCTTCACCCCCGCCCACTCCGAATCCAAAATCGAATAAAACACCGAATGCCGAAATCGTCCATCCGGGGTGATCATGTGATTGCGCAGGACGCCCTCTTTCACCGCGCCGATGCGTTCGATGGCAGTCTGTGAGCGGACGTTGAGCGAATCCGTTTTGATCTGCGCGCGGATGGCCTTCAGCGTCTCGAAGGCGTGGGTCAGCAAAAGATATTTACATTCGGTATTCACCGCCGTGCGCTGAAATTCAGGACCGTACCAGGTGCCGCCCACTTCGAGTCCGCGGTTGGGACGGTCAATGTTCAGGTAACGGGTCGAACCTGCAACCCGTCCCGTGGCGAGGTGGATGACCGTAAAAGGCAGGTCCGTGCCTTTTTGCTCGCGGGCAAGCAGGTCGTCCACAAAATAGCGGAAGTCCGCTTCGGTCTTCATCTCGCCGTAGAGCATGAATTTCCAGAAGTCGTGTCCCCTGCCGATCTCCGCCAAGCCGGGGATATGCTTCTCGTCCAACGGCTCGAGCCGGACGTGTTTGCCTGTCAGTGTGATGCGTTGTATGTCCATAAAATTTTCCCATCGTTCGTACCGTAAAGTTCACTTTGCGGTTATGGTTTGACGTCAACATACGATCCGCAAGGTAAACCTTGCGGTACCTTTATCCCTTCAACCACTCCGCTTCCGGCTTATCCTGCGATGGCAGGTATGGCATGGCAGGTCCATCCACGCCGAGAAAATCTGCCAAAGCGGCGCGCATGGCAGTGCGGTCATCCCAGAGAAATTCGGTCTTCCCAAAACACATGGACTGCTCGTGTCCCTTCCCGCACGACATCACAATATCGCCCGGCTGGGCCAGCCTCAGCGCAAACTTGATGGCTTCGCCTCGATCCGGCACGCGCCAGAAGGTCCTGCCCTCCACGCCTCCCTTTGAAATTGCGCCCTGCGCCATCTCTTCGAGGATGCCGTCCAGCGATTCGATGCGCGGGTCTTCGGCGGTGAGTACAGTCAAATCCGCCAGCTCTGCCGAAGTCTCCGCCATCATGCGGCGCTTTTCCTTATCGCGCAATCCTGCCGAACCGAAGACCGCAATAACCCTGCCCTTCTTTCCTCTTTCATCTTTCCTCCCTTCCAGCATTTCCCTTGCCGCCTCCAACGAGACCTTGAGCGCGTTGGGCGTGTGGGCGAAATCCACAATGGCGGTGAAGTTCTGTCCCATGTCAATGCGCTCCATGCGACCGGGGATGCCCTCAAGCGAGGCGATGCCCTTTGCGGCAACCTCCGGGTCAATGCCGAGACCATAAACAGCCGCTGTCAACGCGGCGAGACAGTTCGAGACGTTATACGCTCCAACCAAATTGCTCGAATTGACTACACGAAAATCTTTGGAGACTGCCGTAAAATGAATCCCCGATGGGCTGTATGCGATATTCATCCCGCGCACATCGCTCCCCTCGCCCAACCCGTAATTGACCTTCCTGGTTTTGATGAATTCATTCAAAAGGTCAAACGACTTTTTATCGTCGAAGTTGATCACCCCCAAACGCGGGTTGCCTTGAGGCTTCGGCAAAGTCCACTCGAGGCTTTCAAATAACCGCGCCTTGGCGGCGCGATAGTTTTCATAACCGCCGTGTTCGTCCATGTGTTCGTGCGTGATGTTGGTAACGACGGCGATGTCAAACTCGCAGGCGTCCACGCGGCGTTGCGCCCAGCCGTGAGAGGTGGTCTCCAACACGACATGCGTCAAGCCCGACTCGACCATTTTTGCGAGATAGGCTTGCACGTCGTGCGCGTCGGGCGTGGTGACGTGGAAGCCGGTATCCAGCACTTCGTCGCCGATCACGGCGTTGACGGTGGAAATCATGCCTGCCTTGAGTCCAGCCGCAATGAGGATTTTGTAGAGCAGGTTGCTCGTCGTTGTTTTGCCATCGGTTCCGGTCACGCCGATGACGGTCAGCCGACGGGCGGGAAAGCCATGAAGCGCCGCGGCAAGCCAGGTCAGGGAATGACGCGCGTTCTCGAGTCGAATGTATGGGACGCTGAATCCACCCAGTTCCCTATCCCCCACCACCGCAGATGCGCCCATGTCAATCGCCTTTTGAATGTAGTTGTGACCGTCGGCATTCCGTCCGCGCATGGCGACGAAAAGATTACCGGGGTTGACGGCGCGATTATCAATGGCAATGCCGGTGATCTCGACATCTGGGATATTCGAAGGATGGGAAAAGGGAAAGTCAATAAACAGGTTTTTGAGAAGCATGGTTGTCAGTTCATCTCCGTGAGTTAAACAAAAAAGGCTTTGGTAATTTTACCAAAGCCTTTTCGATGTTCATTCAACCTTACTTGAGGGCGGAGCGCAGACCTTCGAGCTTGCCAGCGACGGAGGCATCGAGCACCTTCTCGTCAACCTTGATGACCAGACCGCCGAGGATGGAGGGATCTACTTTGAAGGAATAGTCTTTGGCAGAAACGCTCTGCTTGACAGCAGCCTGCTCATCGTTGGAGAGCGGAAGCGCGCTGGTTACTACAGCAGCATCGCCTTTGAGGCTTTCACCCACCACAACCACCTTGCCGGATTTCACGCCGGAGAAGAATTCATCGAGCAGGGCGCGCTGTTTCTTCTCATCGAGGGCTTCGCCGACGAGTTTGTTGGCGGCGGCGATGGCAAGAGCGGCAACCTGACCGCGCAGGTCGCCGAGGATGCGGCCGCGTTCGAGTTCGGCTTCCGCCATGGCGGCTTCGCGGGCTTTGGCGGCTTCGCCTTCAGCAGCAGCGCGGACGTCCTTGGATGCAACTTCGGCGCGTTCGGTGGCTTCACGCACGACCTTCCCGGCTTCTGCCTGGGCGTCCGCAACGATCTTGGCGGCGTCCTTTTCGGCGTTGGCGCGGGCTTCGGCTGCGACACG
Source organism: Candidatus Villigracilis adiacens (assembly GCA_016703605.1). Taxonomy (GTDB): domain Bacteria; phylum Chloroflexota; class Anaerolineae; order Anaerolineales; family Villigracilaceae; genus Villigracilis; species Villigracilis adiacens. The sequence continues at coordinate 215,685 of JADJBU010000026.1, forward strand.
GGCGTCTTCCAAGCCCTGTCCGATCTTCTTCTTGCGGGTCTCCATCATATCCAGCATGGGCTGATAGACCCAGGCGTTCAACGTGAGCATCACGATGGTGAACGCGATCAACTGGACAATGAGCAGACCGAGATTAATACCTAAAGCTTCCATGTTTCAATGCTCCTTGAACTACACGACTTTGAAGAGCATCAGGAACGCGATGACCAGGCAGTAAATAGCGATGGATTCAGAGAACGCCACGCCGAGGATCATGTTGGTCAGCAAGTTACCGTAGGTGTCGGGGTTGCGAGCCATACCGCCGAGAGCACCCTGCACGCTCAAACCGATTCCCACACCGGCGCCTGCGGCACCGATCATCGCCAGACCTGCGCCGACGAAGCGCATCGCATCTAAAAGAAATTGTCCATCCATGTTTCAAGTCTCCTTGGTTTAACCTAGTGATTTATGAATTAATTTTCAAAAAATTAGTGATCCGCGTGCTCTTCATCACCATGACCTTGTGTCGCCATTGCCATGAACACCATGGTCAACATACCGAACACAAATGCCTGGATCAAGCCCACGAACAACTCAAACATCATGACCATTGCCGCCAAAATACTGACATTGCCCAGCAATGAAGCGACCACTGCCACCAACACCACACCCGCGAACATGTTACCGAAAAGACGGAAGGTGAAGGAGAGGATCTTCGCAAATTCAGAGATGACTTCCAACAAACCAACGAGGAAGTCCATCGCGCCGAAGAACGGCACTTTGAACATACGTTTGGTATTGAAGAACTTGCTGAAATAGCCAATGCCCTGAGCACGCACACCGATCACCTGGATCATCACGAAGGAGATGACAGCGAGAGTGAGGGTGAAGTTCAAATCCACAGAAATACCGCGGAAGAACGGCGCAAGGATGAATTCTTCATGCATTGCGGCATCAAAGATATACCAACCGCTATGAAGTTCGGCTGCATGACTTTCTGCACCATGATGCGCAGGGTGAATAACACCAATAGACTCGAAGCCGGGAAGCAACTTGAGCAAGTTCGCGAACAACACATAGATCATAATGGTCGCAAACCAGGGGAAGATCGCCTTTGCCCACTTTGCACCCGCCGAGCTTTCGGTCAGGTTGTAGAGCATCTCAAGGATGGCTTCCATTGCGTTCCCAATACCAGTAGGAACCAGATCTGTCTTCTGGCTTTTGGTCAGGGAACGATTGGTCGCAAACGCGATCAACACCAGCAGAATAATCGTCACCGCCAGAGTGGGAAGCGTATTGACAAAATATAGCGGACCCGCAAAACCGAGAAAATTCTCAGCAAGCGGTTCCTCGATCAATTTTTCGGCAGCTACTGTGATCTCTGGTCGAACCGGGGCGTACATGCCCGCAAGGATCCAACCTGCAATCATCAAGACCAGAACAATCCAGCGCCGCCAGGGGGTACGTTTTTGGGTTTCCAAGCCCCGCCTCCTAAGCAGAAATTTTTTTCTTTTCGGCTTCAAACTGTTCCGTAAACCGCGCCAACGCCCTGCGCGAAGCCACGAACATCAGAAAGACCGAAAGTGGAATACCAGCCAGCGACAACACGAACGTGATGACCGGTTTCGTTCCAAAATAATTATCGAGCCAGACACCGCCCCAAACCAGGGCAAACAACACAATCAGGGTGATGAACCCAACCTGCCCGATGATCACGAACAACAGGCTGTACACCATCTTCTTGCGCTTTTCTTCGAGTTCCATTTGTGTCATAGCGCACGAATTATAACTGACAGGTCTAAGAGCGTCAAACGGAAATGGAAAACGGGTTTTGGATGGGAATCACGAGCCGCCTGATCCCCGCCCGAGCCTGGTTCCCGCCCGCAAACACGCCTCTTCCCGCCCTGTGACCTGTCTCTGTTTTCTGAAAACTTTTCCTGCGCAACAAAGCGACAGTCGCCCGCGGGTGACTGTCGCCTGTCTCGCTAAAAAAGGTTCAACGCGCCCGCGTCCGACCAGTTGAAGAACGGGGTGAAGACCGTCCCCATCACGATCACGCCGACGACGAGCACCACCAGCGCAATCATGTACGGCTGGGTCAGCGGAATTGGGTGATTCTCCTCGTCCTCGCCGGGCAGGCGGTAGAGATAGACGAATTTCAACACGTTCAAATAGTAATACACGCCGATGATCGAGTTGACGATACCCACCACAACCAGCCAGGTGTAATCCGCCTGTATGCCCGCGGCAAAGACGAAGACTTTCGCCACGAAACCGCCGAAGGGCGGCATCCCCGCCAGCGACAGGAATGCGGCGAGCATCATCAGTCCCATCAGCGGATTGCGGCGGCTGAGACCGGCAAGGTCCTTCACATCCTCCAGCCCGGTAACGCGCTGGAACGCCATCACCAGACCGAAGGCGAGCAGGTTCGTCGCCACATACGCCGCAAGATAGAACACCACACTCGCCGCGCCCAGTTGACTGAACGCCACCGCGCCGATCAGCGCATACCCGGCATGGGAGATCGAAGAATACGCCAGCAGGCGTTTGATGTTCGTCTGCGGCAGGGCAAGCAGGTTGCCGACCGTCATCGAAACGGCGGACAGCACGGCGAAGACCATCGTCCACGATTCGGAGAAGGCGGGAAAGGCGACGAAGAACAGGCGCAGAATGACCGCAAAGCCAGCCGCCTTTGAAGCGGTGGAAAGGAAACCCGCCACAGGCGTCGGCGCGCCTTCGTAAACGTCCGGCGCCCAGAAATGGAAGGGAACGATGGATACCTTGAAGCCCAGCCCGGCAACGACAAGCATCACCACGCCGAAGGCAAGCAAGGCAGATACCTTTCCCGACGTCAACGCGGCGGCAATGGCGTATAAATCCGTCGTGCCGGAGAAGCCGAAGAGCAGGCTGAAGCCGTAGAGCATGATCGTCGAAGCAAGCGTGCCATAGAGGAAGTACTTGAACCCGGCTTCTGTCGAGCGTTCATCGTCCAGCAAAAAGCCGGAGAGGATATACAGCGGAATGGACGCCGTCTCGATGGAGAGATACAGCATCACCAGATCGGCGGAGGATGCCATCAGGTTCATGCCGATGAGCGATGCCAGCATGAGCAGATAGGCTTCGCCGCGCTTGCCCGCTTTTTCATGGTCCATGAGCAGGAGCGCGGTGGCCGCCGCCGCGAACATGAAGAGCATTTTGAGGAAGAAGCCCAGCCAGTCGAAGCGGATCATGCCGCCGAGGGTTTCAGTTGGTTCGGCAGGACGACCAAACAGCAGGCTGACGATCATGGCGATGAAAAGTCCGCCTGCGGTGAGCCAGCCCGCGTTGCGCTTGTGCTCGTCCTTCCAGAAAGGCTCAAGGATGAGGACCAAAAGCCCAATGGACAGGATCAGGATCTCGGGAAGAATGGAGGCGAAGGTCACAGTCGTAAACATTATGCACCTCCCAGCAAAGTCATGATGTACGAGACGCCGCTTTCGATCATCGGCACCATCATGGACGGGAAGACTCCGATCCCGATCATGAAGAGGCAGAGGGTGGTGATGGCGACCTTGTCCAGCATGGTGATATCGCCGATGTGCCCTTCAAGTTTTTCGGGCATTGGGGAAAAGAAAACCTTGCGGATGTTCATCATGATGTAAGCCGCGGTGATGACGATGGAAATGCTGGCGATGACCGCGACCAGCCATTGCTCGCCCCAGACGCCCATGAAGATCGGGAATTCGGCGACGAAGCCGGAGAAGCCGGGCATACCCATCGAAACCAGGCCGCCGATGATGAAGCCGATGGTGGCAAACGGCATGACCTTGGCAATGCCGCCCAGTTCGGGGATCATGCGCGTGTGAGAGCGGTCGTAGATCATGCCGGTCACGGCAAAGAAGAGAGCCGTCATGACGCCGTGCGAGAACATTTGCACGCCCGCGCCGAGCAAGCCGGTTTCATTGAGGGTGGAGATGCCGAGCATCACCAGCCCCATATGCGAAACGGATGAGAAGCCGATCATGTATTTCAGGTCGGTTTGAACGTAGGCGATGTATGCGCCGTATACGACGGCGACGCCCGCGAATAACATGATGAGCCACGACCAGTGTTTTGCGCCTTCGGGCAGGAGCATGACGCCCACGCGCAGGGCGGCGAACGCGCCCAGTTTCATCAGCACGCCCGCATGGAACATGGAGACAGCGGTCGGCGCGGCGACGTGACCATCGGGCGACCAGTTATGGAAGGGCCAGATGCCGCCCAATACCGCAAAGCCGAGAAAGACCGGCAGGAACCACAGGTTTTGGAAGGCGGCGGAGAACCCGGCATTTTCCATTTCGAGCATGTCGAAGGAAAGCACGCCGGTATTCTGGTATTGGGTCCAGTACATGACGAGCGCGCCGACGAGGGCGACGACCGAGCCGATAAACAGGTAGAGGGTCAGTTTCATCGCCGCATATTCGCGGGTCTTCGCCCAGCCCCAAATGGCGATCAGCAGGTACATCGGGAAGACGGCGATCTCATAGAAGAAGAACAGCATGAACAGGTCGAGCGAGACGAAGACTCCGAAAACGCCGCCCGCCAGCAGGAAGAGAAAGGCGAAGAATTCGCGCGGTCTGTCCTGGATGCCCGCCATGACGTGCGGATCGTCGTCGCCCCAGGAGATGAGGACGCCGGTAAACATGACGATACCGGTCAGCAGGACGAGCGGGGCGCTGATTCCGTCCACGCCGAAGTGCAGGGCGATGTTGAGCGGCGGGATGTTGAGCCAGGTATATTTTTCGATGAATTGATAGCCCATCATATCCTGCGTCAGGTATTGCACGTAGACCCAGGCAGAGAGCAGCAGGTCGATCACTGCCGTCGCCAGGGCTGCCGCGCGGGCTTCGTTCTTCCGGTGCGCGGGAAGCATCAGGATGAAGATGCCCGCCGCGAAGGGAAGGAAGGTAATAACACTTAGAATGGGAAAAGTCATAATCACCTCAGGGGTGGTGGTTGGAGATTAGATGATTGGAGATTAGATGATTAGAGATTAGATGATTGGAGTGTAGGCATATCATGGAGCCGCTGCTCACTATTCACTATTCACTATTCACTATTCACTATTCACTATTCACTATTCACTATTCTCTATTCTCTACTCTCTAAAACAGCGCCGTAACTGCCTTGTTGATGATCTCCAGTATCCAGCGGGGCCAAAGGCCGGTAAAGAGCATCAACGCCATAAGCGGAACCATCACAAGAATCTCGCGCAGGTTGATCTCGGTCAGTTTGTGCTCGCCGTGTGCCCAGTGTTCGTTCATCGGTCCGTGCAGGACTTTCTTGATGCCCTTCAGGATGTACGCGCCGGTGAAGAGCAGACCGAGCATGGAGATGGCGGTGTAGATCGTCAGCGGCTGGTAGGAGCCCCGCACGATCATGAACTCGGAGACGAAACCGTTTAGCCCGGGCAGACCGAGCGACGCCATCGAAGTAAAGATGAGGATGCCGCCGTAAACCGGCACCAGCGGGAACAAGCCGCCGAATTCGTCGAGGTTGCGGGTGTGAGTCCGTTCGTAGATCACGCCGACGAGGAAGAACATCCCCGCCGCGGAAAGACCGTGATTGAACATCTGCAAGACCGCGCCGCTCATGGCGATGTGGGCGTCGGCGGTCCCGGCGGCGAGTCCGGCTGCGGCGATGCCAAGGACGACAAATCCCATGTGGTTGACGGACGAGTACGCGACCAGGCGCTTGAAATCGGTCTGACCGAAGGAACCGAACGCGCCAAAGACGATTGCCGCAACCGCAAGGAACGCCAGCGCGCCTGCAAATATTTTCGCCTCAACAGGATAGAGCGGAAGCACGAGGCGGATAAATCCGTACGCGCCGAGTTTGAGCAGCACGCCCGCCAGGATCATCGAACCGGCGGTCGGCGCTTCGGTGTGCGCGTCGGGCAGCCAGGTATGGAAGGGCCAGATGGGGACTTTGACCGCGAAGGCAATCGCAAACGCCCAGAACGCAATGGACTTCACCGTGCTGACGGACATGCCAAGCAAGATGTCGCCGGGGTTGAGCGAGTTCCAGTTTTGATAAAGGGCAAGCAGATCAAACGTCCCGAAGAGAACGCCCAGCATCTGCACCGCAAGCAAAAGACCGAGCGAGCCGCCCATCGTGTAGATCATAAACTTGAGCGAGGCATAGTTGCGGTTGGCGCTCCCCCACTGGTTGATGAGGAAGTACATCGGCACGAGACCGATCTCCCAGAAGACGAAGAAGATCAGCAGGTCGAGCGCAAGGAAGACGCCCAGCATCCCCGTTTCGAGAAAGAGGAAGAGCATCATGTACGGCTTGACCTTATCCGTCACGCTGAACGAGGCGAGAATGGCAAGCGGGGTCAACAGCGTGGTGAGCAAAACCATCGAGAACGAGATGCCGTCCACGCCGATGTGGAAGGATGAGTTGATGGCTTCGTACCAGGTGTATTTTTCTTCGAACTGAAAACCGGTTGCGTTCGGGTCGAAGCGATTCCACAAAACGATGGTCAAAACAAAGGGAATTAGGCTGGCGGCAAAAGCAAACCAGCGTTGAAGTTTCGCGTCATCCGGCAGGAAGAACATAATCAATGCCGCAACCGCCGGGGCGAAAAGGATGAGGCTGAGGAGATGAGTGTTGAGATAATCCATGATTCGCTCCTACGCCATCAACAGGAAGTACAACAATCCGCCCACCACGAAGAGAACGATCAGCGTGAGCAGCAAATATTGCTGGATGCGTCCCGTCTGGATCGGGCGAAGGTTTTTGCCGAACCACCAAGTCACGTCCGCGGAACCGTCGCCGAAGAAGCGATTGATGACAGGCAGGTCGAAGTAATTGCGGATTCCGCTTCCGACTCCGCCGGTGGCTGGTCCAAACAAGTGGAGAATTCCGTCAATCAAGCCTTTGTCCATCCATTGCGAGACGAAGACCTCCGAGAACCAGACCGCGGGTTTGATGAAGACGACGTTGTAGAGTTCATCCACATACCATTTATTCTTGAGGACGGGGATTTGCAGTTTGTCTTCGGCGGGAGATTGGACGTTGCGATAGGTGAAGTACCCAGCCGCCAAACCGCCGAGCGCAACGATCAATGAAGTTGCCAGCGGAACAAGGTTGAACGCCAGTTCCTCCGAATGCTCATGCAGCATCGAGCCGACGAAGTGATGGAACCAGTTTTCCACCAACCCGCCCGTGATCCAGTGCGGCATCCCAACCCAGCCGAAGCCGACTGCGAAAACGGAAAGCACGATCAGCGGAGTGGTCATCGTCCACGGAGTTTCGTGAGCGTGCTTCGCTTCCTCCGTGCGGGGTTCGCCGAAGAAGGTCAACGTGATCTGGCGCATGGTGTAGAAGGCGGTCAGGAAGGCGGCAATGGCAAGGGTGAAGAAGACGATTGTATGTCCGTGCGCCCAGGCATCGGCGAGAATTTCATCCTTTGACCAGAAGCCAGCCGTCACCAGAGGGAAGCCGGAGAGTGCAAAGCCGCCGATGAGGAAGGTCCAGAAGGTTTTGGGCATCTTGTCTTTCAAGCCGCCCATGTTGAACATGTCCTGCGGATCCACTTTATGGTTGCCGGTGTGCAGAACGCCATGTTCCATGCCGTGGATGACGGAGCCGGAGCCGAGGAAGAGCAGCGCCTTGAAGAAGGCGTGAGTTACCAAATGGAAAGTCGCCGCCACATACGCGCCAATGCCGAGCGCGGCGATCATGAAGCCGAGTTGTGAGATCGTCGAGTACGCCAGCACGCGTTTGATATCGTTCTGAGCCACGGCAATCGTCGCGGCGAAGATGGCGGTAAACGCGCCGATGAAAGCGACGATGGTCATTGTCTTCTCGTCGAGGCTGATGATCGGGAACATGCGGATGACCGCATACACGCCCGCGGAGACCATCGTCGCCGCATGGATCATCGCGCTGACCGGGGTCGGACCTTCCATCGCATCCGGCAGCCAGACGTGCAGCGGGAACTGCGCCGATTTGCCGATGGTGCCGATGAACAACAGGAGTCCGATCAAGCCCGCGGCGGACAGACCAAACACCCCCGTCGGGACAGAGGCGAGGGCGTGTAACACTTCCTCGCTGAATATCTTTTCAAAGGAGAGGGAACCGGTCACGCTGTAGAGAAAGGCGATCCCCAACAACATGAACACGTCGCCGATGCGGGTGGTCATGAAGGCTTTGATGGCGGCATTGCGCGCGGACTCTTTGCCGTACCAGAAACCGATCAGCAGGTACGAACACAAGCCCATGATCTCCCAGCCGACAAACATCGTCAGCACGTTATCGGAGACGACGAGGGTGAGCATACCGAACGCGAACAAACCGATGAAGGCGAAGAAGCGCGAATACATCGGCTCGACGGACGGGACAGCGTGACCGTGAACCGTCGCGCCGTGCGGCGGCAGACCGGCGTGATCGTGGTCGCCTTCGGGTTGACCGAAGTTGTGATAGCCGACGCTGTAGATGAAGATCATCAGCACGCACCACGCCACGAAGAAAAGCGTGATCGCGGAAAGCGGGTCAATCAATACGCCGATTTGCAGGAAGGTATCGCCCGTCGGCAGCCAGTCAATGGCGGATGCGAACGGATGCTCGGCGAGATGCTCCACGCCCAGCGCGCGGACGAAGACGATCATCGCGCCAAGCCAGGAGAGGAATGCCGCCCCCACCGCCACCGTATGACTCGCCGCCCTGCTTTTGTTCGTGAACAGCACGATCAAAAAGAAGGCGAGAACCGGCGGCAATGGGATGAGCCATATCAATAATTCAGTCGTCATGAAGCCTCCAGAAAGAGAGATTGGAGATTAGAGAATAGATGATTAGTGAAGGGTATTGACTAGTCTCTATTTATCCAATCTCTATTCTCTGTTCCTCTAGAATTTCAACATATCCAGATCGTTCGCGATCACCGTGTTGCGGCGGCGGTAGGCGGAGATGACCAACGCCAGCCCCACCGAAACTTCGGCGGCGGTCACTGCGAAGACGATGACGGAAAAAACCTGTCCCGACATGTTCAGCACGTCGCTGTACCGCCAAAACGAAACCAGGTTGATGTTCACAGCGTTGAGCATCAACTCGACGCCGAGCAGGATCGCGATCATGTTGCGCCGCGTCAGCACGCCGAACATGCCGATGCCGAACAACGCCGCCGCGAGGATCAAATACCAGGATTGGGGAATCATATTCTTCCGCCTCCTATTTCTTGTTGAACGCGACATACACCGCGCCGACCAACGCCGCCAGCAAAAGCACGGATGCGACCTCGAACGGCAGGACGTACGCCTCGGGCGAGACCAGCGCTTCGCCGAGCAGACTGATCGGCTCGAACCCCGACGGGAGGTCTGCCGCCGTCCCCGTGAAGCCGCTCCAACCCTGGAGCAGGAAGACCAAACCGACAAACACCAGCGCGGCAACGAGAGCGCCCAGCCACCAATTCGAATTCATCTGCGGACCCGAGTCGCGCATATCCCTGCGGGTGAGCATCACCGCAAAGATGAAGAGGATGGCAATCGCGCCGATATACACGACCACCTGCACCACCGCGATGAAGTTCGCGTTGAGCAGGGCGTAGATCACCGCCACGCCGAACAGCGTGGACACAAGCCACAGCGCGGCATGGACGAGATTACGCGCCGTCACCACCATCACCCCCGAGCCGAGGACGAAGGCGGCGACAATGAGAAAAATGATTTGTTGTGCTGTCATAAGTTTCACTTCCCAACACTCAATCTCAAATCCCTGATCTCCAGTCACTTTTCGAGACTGGAGATTTGTAATTGGAGATTGGTAATTAGTGATGCGCCTCCGCCGTCTTTGTCGGTCCCTCGATGCGGTCGCGCTCCTGTTTCGTGGCGGAACGCGCGATCTCCAGCGCGATCCAGCCGGTGACCACATTCGCGAGGAACATGCCCAGGGCATAGAGCCAGGTCGGAGCGGGGGAAAGAAGCGCGTTCATCAGAGCCGTTACCAGCAAAAGGGCAAACGCCAGCGGCGTGAGGAATTTCCAATTAAAGGCAAGCATCTGGTCGATGCGGATGCGCATCATGGTGTACTTGACCCACATGATGACCCAGTATCCAAGCATGGCTTTGATGACGAGGATCAGGATGGCGAGGAACGGGCTGACCTGTTCCAGACCAAAGAAGCGATACCCGCCGAAGAACAGGATCGCCCAGAAGCCGCCGAAGGTGAAGGCGTGCAGCAGTTCGCCCGCGTAAAACATCCCGAACTTCATGCCGGAGTATTCGATGTTGAAGCCGGAGACCAGTTCCGATTCGCCTTCCGCAAGGTCGAAGGGAGCGCGTCCCAGTTCGGCGATGGCGGCGATCAGGAAGATCAACGCGCCCAGCGGAGACAAAACCCAAAAGGGAATTGGGTTCTGCGCCGCGATGATGGCGTTCATGTTCATCGAACCGGAGAAGATGACGGGGATCATCAACATGGTCAGCATCGGAATTTCGAACGAGACCATCACCGCCACCTGGCGGAAGCCGCCGATCATGGCGAATTTATTGTTCGAACCCCAGCCCCCCATGATGATGGCAAGCGTGCCGATGGCGCCCGCCGCGACGAGAAACAACACGCCCACGTTCAAATCGGTGCCGAGCATCACCGGCGCAAGCGGCACCACCGCCCACAGGATCAAGACCGACATCATCGAAAGGATCGGCGCAAGGTTGTACACCACCTTGTCGGCATTGCCGGGCGTCGTATCTTCCTTGATGATGAGTTTGATGATGTCTGCAAACGGCTGGATCAAGCCGAACGGACCCACCCGGTTCGGACCGAGCCGGTCCTGGAAGCGCGCCACCACCTTGCGCTCGATCCACACCAGGAAGATATCCACCACCATCAAAATTATGATGAGCAGAAGCACGCCAAGGAAGGCGACCAGCACATGCGCAAGAACGGCGTCCATGCCCCAGCCGGTAAATATGCCTTCCAGCCAGTCCGCGGCGACTTTCAAGGGATCATTCCAAAAACTCATAAATCGCTCCATTTTAGCGCAGGGGCGTTCTCTCACGTCCCTGATCATTGCGCATTAGAGAATGCGCCCTACGCATTGGTATTACGTTTGTTTGCGTAGCGGACGTTCCCTAACGTCCGTAGAGTACACGTTGGTATTACACAAAGAAAAGGCTGATAGGACTTCTCCCGTCAGCCTTCTCTCTGATTTATTGTGTAACTACGCCCATTCCAACATTCCTTTGCGCCAGGTGTATACCAAACCGACGACAAGGATGGATACAAAAACAATGCCCTCGATCACAGCGTACAACCCGAGTTGACCGAGTTTCACCGCCCACGGAAAGAGGAAAACCGCCTCCACGTCAAAGACGAGAAAGACCAGCGCAAAAATATAATACTGCGCCTTGAACTGAATCCACGCCTCGCCCACCGGCTCGATGCCGCATTCGTATGTCGATTCTTTTACCGGGTTGGGCTTCTTGGGACCCAGGATAAAACCCGCCGCAATTGCGCCGATGGGAATCACCAGACCGACAACAATAAACAGGGCAACGTAGATCCATTCATTCATATGTGGGACTCTCCAATGGGAAAGGTTGTATTACAAGTCAACGCGCATTGTACCATAAAGGACAAATAGCCTCCCAATACCCCTTGTCAATTTTTCAGGTGATATTTGTCACGTTTTCCTGCCCCGCTTGACAGGCTTTTTCGACTCCTTTTTCATCTTCGCCCACAGGTATTTGACAATATCGTCGAAGAACGGAAACCCCACGATGACTCCCAACACCGATCCCACCACGCCGGACGTCCGCACAAAGTTGACCGAAAACCCGAAGAAGTCCACCGCCTCAATCTCCAAGACTTGAGCCGATACCGCGACCCGGCTTTTTTCTCCGCTGGAACGGGATTCAAAGTTCAGGTAAAGCCAGATCGTGCCGCGGTATGTCCCCACATTATTGGCGCTGACACTCCAATAGAAATCCAACTTCTCCCCCGGCTTCAACGGCTGGAAGGTTACTCCAGGCGGTTTGACTTCCAGCCCCGCAATGTCGAAAACCGCTTCGGCAGTGACGTTATGCGTCTCATACAGGTCGGGAATCTCGATCACCTCCCCTTCGACGACGTTGCCGCCGATCACCGCGGTTGGCGTGAGGTTGCCGAGCGAATCCACCTCAAGGGTCAGCCGCACAATATCGCTTTCCGCGCCCGCTTTCAGTTCCGCCGGATATTCCAGCGTCAGGCGGCGAGTCTCCGGGATTTCAGGCGAAACTGTGCCGACAGGCGCCGCGGTCCGCTCCGGCAAAGGCGTCTGCCCGCCCGCCACAGAAGTACCGCCGAGAGAACTATTAATGATTGAAAAAGTATCCCCAATTTGGGGTCCCATTACGAGCATCAACCCCACAGTCAGAAGCAGGACGATTATGACAGGACCGACATAACGAAAAACCGCCCTGGACTTCACGCAGCCGCCTTTATATCAAGATGGAACGACGACGACGGCGGCAATTGCATCTCGGTCGGGGAGATGTTTTGAATGCGCGTTTCGCGCGGGTTCGGGCTGAATCCCCAAACCAGCAGAACAATGGACACGGCGAGAATGATCACCGCAAGCGCCAGCCGGATTTTTCTCATCGCGAGACCTCCTCCACTTCAAGATACCACTTGACCCGCGTCCCCACCCGGTCGCGCAATTGCCAGGCGATGGGTTTGGGCATCTCTGTGAAAGTTCTGCGAATGTCGTTGATGCGGCGGAGGACGAGCGCCTTCTCCTCCCCTTCGAGCGGAATCTCGCCCTTTTCCATCATCGCTTCGAGCTTGTCGAGGTTGATGGAGGTCGTCTTATACAGACCCCAGTCCGCGCTGCCCAGTTGGGCAAGGACGTTGAGGTTAATGGTTTCTGTATCGCCGCCGCCGGTATCGTTGTTCAGCAAAATGGACGTGAGATCGAAGGCATCCTTACGGTTGAGTTCGACGATCTGCGCCTTCGAGAGGAACAACTCCGCCAGCGGAATGGTAACCGGGTCGGATATCAGCCGTTCTTCGAAGGGAATCTTGTGGCACATTTCGAAGTAACCGACGAAGATGTCCACCTTCATGTCGGTCTCGTTGTGATAATAGATCTGCCGCACATCGCCGTTGAGGACGTTGAATTGCTTGTGCGCGGAATAGCCGACCTCGGGCATGAAGGCTTCGAACTGCCGCCGCTGTTTGAGCGGGATGCAGAAATCCAGGTCGGCATACTCGCGCATGAAAAGCGGATGCTTCTTCTTATCATGGATATTCACCGCCAACCCGCCGATGGCGCGTAAATGAATATTCTTCGCGTTCGCGGCATCTACGAGGCGGTGGAGTTCTTGTTTGAGGTCCAAGGGTTGTCCTTTGGGAAGTATCAGGTGCGCGGGGTCAGGTGTCAGGCAAACAAAGTATACAAGCGACTTGCCCACATGTCTACGTGTTTACGTGTCTACATGTCTACTTGACTACCTCCCCCATCCACTTCCCAAACTCCGCCCCATCCATTTTTTCCACCGCCCTGCCCCAGCGTTCGAGCGCCCAGCCCCAGAAGTCGAATTCGATGGTGGAAATATTGGCTTGAATCGCCGCCCACAATCCCCAGCCCACGTCGGACATGATCATATTCAGTTTCATGCGCGCGATCATGGCGGGAGTCGCTTCACCGAAATAGGCGGCGCAGACTTCTCGAATCTGGTCGTCGTTGAATTGCATTTCCTGGCAGGTGTTGCCCAACTCGAAGGTCGGGTCGTTGTTGCCGCTGTACTCGTAGTCGATCAGCCAGAGTTGCTCCCCGTCGTCAATGTAGTTTTCGGCGAGCAGGTCGTTATTACAAGGGACGGTCGCCAGCGGCTTGGCGGACATCGCTTTTTCGATCTCGTTCACGGTCGGCATCCGGTCAGCATAGCCGTCTGGGGTTTTGATGGAGCGGTCACGGCACAGGCGTAGATAATACTCTGTGAGGCGGAACATATTGAAGTCCGAGTAGAAGCGCGGACCGGCGTGGAGTCGCTTGATGGACTGAGCCATGCGCGAGGGTTGACCAGGCTCATTCAGCGAATCCTTCGACATGGTTTTGCCGTCGAGGAACTCGATGACCATGACGTTGTGTTCGGGAAAGTAATTGAGAACCTGCGGCGCGACTCCAGCCTGCGCCGCGGCGACCGTGTTGTGGTATTCGTTCGCGCGGTCAATCGCGAGCAGTTCGGTGCTTGCGCCGGGGACGCGCGCGAAGTACGGTTTGCCGTCTACGAGAATTTTGTAATTGGTGTTGGTTAAGCCACCGGAAAGTTGTTCGATGGAAATATCCCTGCCCTTCCAATCGTCCACTTTGGCGGCGATCTCTTCGATGATGGACATACTTGGCTCCATAACGCAAAAGGTGACAGTCATGGCGCCACGGCGCCATGACTGTCACCTTTCTTAATTTAACTTACTCAACCGGAATTTCAGATGTAACCTTGTCCATGTCAATGCCTTCGCTCTTGCGTTTGGATTTGAAGCCGTAGTAGATCGCGGCGGCAATCGCGTAGCACGAGCCGAGGAAGATCATAGAGTTGGTGTTGGCAATGCTGATGCCGTACAAACCGGGAGGCACGCCGCCGCTGTTGAGCCACGGGTCGAAGAACCATTCCACCAGCAGGAAGAGCAGGAAGCCGCCGAAGATCAGACCGGCGACAGTGATGAGCGGAATGCCTGCCACTTTCATCTTGGCGATGGGAGAGGCTTCATACAGTTCCTTCTTCTTATATGGCAGGATGATCGCGGCGATGGCGGTGCCGAAGTACATGATGGCGATGCCCTGCGTCGCTGCCAGCGTGATGGATTTGAAACCGGCGACATCATAGGCATACAAGGCTGCCACGATAATGGCGGGCAGGATCATGTACAGCATCGCGTTGACCGGCGTGCCGTTCTTGTTCAACTCGGCGGCTTTTTCGGGGAGCAGGCGGTCGAAGGCGGCGGCAAAGATCACGCGGGTCGAGGAAAGAAACAGCGTGCCAGCCCAGCCGAACCACCAGGTGCTCATCAGCAAAAGGACGACGATCTGGATCAGGCGGTTATCGGTGAGGAAGACCGCCAGCATCGCCGGGTTGGGCCACACCGGCAGCGGAGGCGCTTCGGTCACATAACCCCAGGCATAGTTCCACCAGGCGGCATTGGCTTGGACGTAAAAGTCCCAGCCGATGGTTTTCTGAACGCCGAGGAAGAAAATGATCGCCAGCGCGGTGGTCACGCCGAGCGCCCAAGCCATGCCGGAGAAGTTGCGCTTGTAATCGGTCGCGCCGCGCACTTCGCCATAGAGGGTCGCGCCCCAGTTGGGCCACAAATTGAAGAAGACCAGATACGGAAGCGTGACCATGATCAAGCCGAAGGTGCCGCCCATCAACGGGGTCGAAGCGTAAGCAGCAATGCCCTGCTCGACGGTCGGCTCGTAAAGACTGCCCGAGGTCCCAAAGTATGCGGCGGAGTTTGCATCGAGACCGGCTTTGAATTTTTCAGGCGAACCGGTGAAGAGCAGCACGATCACGATCAGCAAGCCGAGCATACCCGCGTAGAAGGAATACTTCTGCACGCGCGCATAAGACTTCATGCCGAGGAAGATGACCACCGCCACGAAGACGAGCGTGAGCAGCGAACAGACGAAGAGCGGTGTGCCAGGTCCGGCGAACCAGACAGCGGCTTGCTGCATCCCAAACGCGCCGAGCAGCGGCGTGATGACGATCTGCCTCAGCATGTCGCCGTAGATGGGAGTCCACAGCCAGAGCGTGAACCACCAGCCGGTGATGGCGAGGATGAAGCCGATGCCGCCGCCGAAGACACGCGTCTGCCAGACGTAGTCGCCGCCCGAGCGCGGCATGACCGCGATCAACGAGGCGTACACCACCACTTCAAAGATGATGAACACCGCGCTGATGATCAACGCGGGGATCATCCCGCCTCCAAAATAATACATCTGGCTGAAGCTGTAGAATCCCAGCGTCACCAAATTGATGGAGAAGAACGCGTAGATGAACGCGTCGAAGACCGACCACGAACGCACCATGCCGGTCGCCTTGCGAACAAACAGGTCACTCATAACAACTCTCCTCGTTTGAAAATATTATGTACCGCAAACTGAAGTTTGCGGTACGGTTAACCGGTTGTCAAAACGTAATTCTCGATCTTATTCTTTCCAAGTTTGATGATCGCCCCCAGCAGCGTCCCCTGTTCATACATCGAGCCGGGGTTGATCACTAAAGTTTTTCCGATGCGCGTCGAACCGCGTCCCTCGTGGATGTGCCCGTGCAGGCTCACCAACGGCTGGGTCTTTTCAATCGCGGCTCGCAGCGCCGTCGAGCCGACGGGGATCATCGAATTGCCCGCCAGCACCGGACGCAAATCCTTGTCGAGTTCGGGCGCTTCATCCAACCCGGATTTATACGGCGGCACGTGGATGTTGAAGATGGAATTGGACGGATTCTTCAGACGGGAGATCATCGCCTCATACCGCGCCGCAAGTTGATCCTCGTCCTCTTCACGATGCGTCGCCCAGGGTGTTCTATTGCTCCAGCCGGACGCGATCATCTCATGCCCGCTTGCCAGATTCACCACCTCCCCTTCCGCCAGCACAACCGTGCGGCTCTCGCGGATGATGTCGTCCACCTCGTCCATGTCGTCGTTGCCCGGGCAGCAGTAGATCTTCATGCCCGTGCCAGCCAGTTTCTTCTCAGCCAGTTCCATCCACTGCTGGACGACCTTGAGAACTTCCTGCAAAAAGATCGCGCTGACCTTGGCCGGGTCCTTCTCCAATTCCTGAATTTCATCCGGATTGGTGAGGTACGGATAATACCCGCGGCTGCGGACCTTCTTCCGCATGTCGGTCAGTTCATCTTCATTTGTAATTTCAAAAACCTGTTCGAGTAAAGTGACGCGGTAATTACTTCCACCCTGATGAATGAACGGGACCACCGCCTTGCCCGTCATGTCGCCGCCGAGGATCAACTGATCCGCGCCGTAAAACTTCCCCGCATTCAAGAACTTGCTCCAGCAAATATCCGAACCGTGAATATCCGTCGCAAAAAATATGGTGGTCACATGCAAATCCTTCTAAATGAAATTGGCTTGCAGAGGTGGTGCGGTTTAATGACGGCTATTATACTCATCATTAAAGGTGTTTGAAGACAATATTAACACCACCGAAGGGGTAAAAAAGTTACGACTTGTATCTTTTCTCACAACCATCGCGCCGATTCGGAAAATCCATGCTATAGTTTTCAACAACAGGAGGCAGCCATGTTCGACAAACGCAAAGAACCCCGCAAAAAATTGATGGCGTTCACGCCCGTGTATACGCTCCATCCCAAAACCCTGCTCGGCTATCTCGAAGACCTGACCCTGCGCGGCGCAAGAGTGGTGGGAGATGTGCCCCTTGAAGCGGACAAACACGTGACCCTCATGATCGAATTCCCCAAAGACACTGCCAGCCTGCCGCCCGAACCCTTCACCATCCAAGCCCGCCTGGCAAGGGCAGGCAGGGACGAAACCCGCTACGAAAACCTCGGCTTCGAATTTGTGGATGTGACCGCTGAACAAATGTCAATTCTCGAGGCGGTCATTCAGCGGTATGAGTTCAAACGGGAGATTTAAACCGATCAGGGCAATCGGGGAAAGGCGGTAAAATAACCAGGTCATTGGAGACCGAATGGCAACACACAGGGGCACACGCCAGGCTCGCTACCCAAAATTTGACGCACACTCAAATTTAAGGAGAAAAAATGACTTCCCCCTATCCGCCCGAACCGTTCCGCATCAAAGTTGTGGAACCCATCCG
Source organism: Candidatus Villigracilis adiacens (assembly GCA_016703605.1). Taxonomy (GTDB): domain Bacteria; phylum Chloroflexota; class Anaerolineae; order Anaerolineales; family Villigracilaceae; genus Villigracilis; species Villigracilis adiacens. The sequence continues at coordinate 233,458 of JADJBU010000026.1, forward strand.
CCTCATTTCGCGTGAGGAGAGAGAAGCGGCGCTTCAAGAAGCAGGCTACAATCTCTTCCTGATGAAAGCCGAAGACATGTTCGTTGACCTGTTAACCGACTCCGGCACAGGCGCGATGAGTCACGACCAATGGGCAGCCATCATGCGCGGCGACGAGTCCTATGCGGGCGCACGCTCGTTTCAGCGCCTCAAAACCGCCGTGGAAGACGTCTTTGGTTTCAAGCACTTTGCCCCCACCCACCAGGGACGCGCCGCCGAAAATATTCTCGCCGCATGTCTGGTGAAGCCGGGTCAATGGGTGCCGAGCAACATGCACTTCGACACCACCGATGCCAACATCCGCGCAAGACATGGCCGCCCTGCCAACCTCGTCATCGACGAAGCGCACGACCCCGAGAACCGTCACCCCTTCAAGGGCAACATGAACATCAACAAGCTCAAAGCCTTCATTGCAAAGTATGGGCGCGAGCAAATCCCAATGGGGATGATCACGGTCACGAACAATGCCGGAGGCGGTCAGCCCGTTTCGATGGAAAATCTCAAAGCGGTTTCCCAGGTCTATCGCGAGCATGGCATCCCGTTCTTCATCGATTCCGCACGCTATGCCGAGAATGCTTACTTCATCAAACAACGCGAACCCGGTTATGCAAACAGATCGGTCAAAGAGATCGCGCGTGAGATGTTCTCGCTTGCCGACGGCATGACCATGTCTGCCAAGAAGGATGCCATCGTCAACATCGGCGGGCTGATCTGCATGAACGACGACACGCTCTTCCAGAACGTGAAGAACGAATTGATCCTGCGCGAGGGCTTCCCCACCTATGGCGGACTCGCCGGGCGCGACCTGGATGCCATGGCGGTTGGACTCTACGAAGGCTTGGACGAAGATTATCTGCGCTATCGGCTTGGGCAAACGGCGTACCTCGCCTCACGCCTGAACGAGGCTGGGATTCCCACCCTTCAGCCGACCGGTGGTCATGGCGTATACGTCAATGCCGGGGCGATCTTCCCGCACATCCCCAATTACGAATTCCCCGCGCAAGCCCTCGCCATAGAGTTGTACCGCGAAGGCGGCATCCGTGGCGTGGAAATTGGCTCGGTCATGTTCGCCTGCCTCGACCCGGAAACGAATCGATGGAATTACCCCGCGCTCGAACTATTACGCCTCGCCATTCCACGCCGGACGTATACGCAAAGTCATTTGGATTACGTGGCTGATTGTCTTATCGCGATCAAATCACGCGCCGGCAAAGTGAGCGGTTATAAATTTACCTACGCGCCCGAGTTGCTGCGCCACTTCACTGCGAGGTTCGAGCCGCTCTAATGCCCTGTCCTTGCGAGGGCGATCTTGTTCTTTGCCCGAAGCAATCTTTTGTAATCTGGAGATTGCTTCGTCGCAAGCGCGCTCCACGCAATGACATTTGACCTCGCCAAAAAAGTCATTTTCGCCACAGAGTATCTAGTGAGGAACCATGACCGAAGACCTTCTGTATTACACCGACTATCTCGAACTCGATAAAGTGCTGAACAGCCAGCATCCCAAAAGCGGGCTTAAGACCGACGAGACGCTTTTCATCATCATCCACCAAGCCTACGAACTGTGGTTCAAGATGGTCATTCACGAACTGGACCGCGCGCGCGAGATATTCGACACAGACAATGTGCTGGACAATGCCGGAGAAATGAGTATTGCCGTCCACAAATTGAAGCGGGTGGTGAAGATATTCGAAGTCGTCAACCGCCAGGTGGATATTCTTGAAACGATGACTCCGATGGATTTCCTCGAATTCCGCGACCTGCTTGTGCCGTCTTCAGGATTCCAGAGTTTGCAATTTCGCATCATCGAAGCCAAACTGGGGCTCAAAATGGAGCAGCGTCACAAAGCCAACTACTACAAGAACACCCGTCCGGGTGGATTCAACCAACAGGATTACGACGCAATCTCCGCCGTAGAGTCCGAGGCGACGCTCAAGGGGCTGGTCGCCAAATGGGCAGAGCGAACCCCCTTCTTCGATGAAGCCCTGTGGCAGGACTTTCAATCCAAATACCCGCTCGAGGAAGGCGAGCAAAAATTCTGGAGCGATTACAAACAAATTTACAAGAACAGTTTATCCGGCTCGGTGGAGTTGCGTCAGTTCGATGAACTGGAAAAGATTTTTTATAAAGAAGGCTTGGGTGAATTTTCGGTAAGCGCGATGCGCGCGGTTTTGTTCATTATGATGTACCGCAACCTGCCCATCTTTCAACAGCCATTCGACCTGCTTTCGACCTTGATCGACATTGACGAAATGCTTTCGCAATTCCGTTATAAACACATGCTGATGGCACGGCGCATGATCGGCGTGCGCATGGGCACAGGCGGCACCAGCGGAGCGGGCTATCTCGAAGGCGCATTGAGACAGCATTACATCTTCAAGGAACTCACCGAAGTTTCAACCTTTTTGGTGGAGCGCAGTCATTTGCCCGACTTGCCCAAAGCCGTCAAAGAGAAAACCAGTTTCAACGCGTAGAAAGCAGTAACGCCGACTTAAGTCGGCGTTACAAATTACATACATGCTGCGTCTCATCTCCCTCGGCAGTCTTGCCGCGCTCTTCTTTAGCAGTACCTTCGTCGTCAACCGCGCCCTGAGTTTGCAGGGCGGTCACTGGGCATGGACATCCTCTCTGCGCTTCGGGTTCATGCTCATCTTTTTGATTGTCATCTTAATAATAAAAGACGGCAAAAAAGCGTTGAACGATGTGAAGGATGTTTTTCTGAACCATTGGTTGTTCTGGGTCATTTCAGGCAGCATCGGCTTTGGCGTTTTCTATTCGCTCATCACCTTCAGTTCGCAATACGCCTCCGGCTGGGTCGTCGCCACCACCTGGCAGGCCACCATCCTCGCCACACCCGTCGTCATCGCGCTTTTCGGTCGCAAAGTGCCGCGCAATGGATTGGTCTTCACAGGCATCATCTTCATCGGCATCGTCCTGGTCAACATCGAACACGCCGCGCTCGCCAGTCTCCGCGAAGTGTTATTGAGCGCATTGCCCGTTCTCGGCGCGGCATTTGCCTACCCCATCGGCAATCAACTCGTCTGGGAATCGCGCAAGGGGAATCATCCACGCCTGCCGCATATCCAACACCCGATCTTGGATAACGCCTTTGCGCGAGTCCTGCTCCTGACGCTCGGTTCTCTCCCCTTTTGGGCTGGGTTGCTGCTAGCGACCTTTCCTCCCGCCCCAAGCGTAGACCAACTCATCAGCACCGCGTTGGTCGCTTTGCTTTCGGGTGTGATCGCCACCACATTGTTTCTTTATGCCCGTCATCTCTCCCATCAACCCTACGAAATCGCCGCCGTCGATTCGACTCAATCGCTCGAAGTGGTCTTCTCACTCACCGGCGAGATCGTTTTCCTCAGCGGCGCCCTCCCCGGCTGGATCGGTCTCGCAGGCATCCTGCTCACCATTTTGGGATTAATAGCCTACATCAGTTTTCAAAACAACGCGCCATGACCCGCCGTACCGCAAACTTCAGTTTGCACCCGCCAGGGAGATTAATCTTGTCCTACCCTTCCAGCGCCTTCTTCAAGGCTTGCATGGTGTCGTCCATCTGTTTATCCATCTGGCTTTTCATCATGCCTTCGGCGAGTTTGAACAAGCCGCCGAACTCGCCTTCGCCCGACATTGTGACCAGCGTGCCGCCGTCTTTGGGCGTGAAGGTAAATCCGCCGTGCATGGAAATAGGCGCGTCCACGGTCTTGTATTCGTAACGCGCGGGCGGCTCCCAGACGGTGACTTCAGACTTCATCTCCATTTTCTGTCCGAGCATTTTCGACACGAACATGTATTGCGTTCCGACGCGCGTCGCGCCTTCGGTCAGCATTTTGGATTCGATGAATCCGACCATCCATTTGGAGGCGTTGCTGAAGTCGGTGGCGAAGGCGAATGCCTTCTCGGGCGTGCAGTTGATGTGGATTGATTTTTCGAGTTTCATTTTTTCTCCTTTGGTGAAATGATCTGGTCACATTCTACAAAGCCGTCGTTTAGAAATCGTTTATTTTTGGGGTGTCTTTGACTGAAACAACGTGACCTGCAATCCGTCGGGATCCTGGAGGCGGACGTTGAGATCGCCCCAGGGAGTTTCGACGGGTGCGTGGACGAGGGTCGCGCCGTTGGCGAGCGCACGCTTCAGCGCGGACGGGAGGTCTGGCACCTGCAGCGCGAAGCGGATCTGCCCGCTGACGCGTTTCTCCGCTTCGAGTTGGTCAATCACTTCCGCCTGCCTCTCGTCGAACAGTTCGAGCGTGGCTTGACCCATTTCGAGCATGAGCGCGCGCCCGCCGTCGTTGTTCCAGACCGCAGCGGGTTCGAGACCGAGTCCGTCGCAGTAGAATTTGACGAGGCGTTCATAGTCGCTGGTCGTGATGGCGACGCGCAGTTGGAGGATGGGGGGATTGGTCATGGTTTTTCCTTTGGCGAATTTCTTAAACACGAAGGACACGAAGTACACAAAGGGGAAGGAAAGGTTTATTGGCTTTAGTTTTCCTTCGTGACTTTTGTGCCCTTTGTGTTTGAAAAGAATTTCGGAATCAAAAACGGCGCGGACTTTTTGTATTCGAGATAGGATTCGCCGAAGCGCAATTCGAGTTCGAGTTCCTCAAAGTATTTGAGGAAAAAGATATGGGCGGGGATCAAGCCCAACGAAGCGGCGAGCAGGACGAAGGTCGAGGAGGAAGCGAAGGCGACGGCGAGGGCGCAGAGGTAGAAACCGAGCGACATCGGGTTGCGAGTCCGCTTGTAGATGTCGTCGTCCACGATGCGCTTGGTGAGGATGAAGGCGTTCGTCCCACTGCCGAGGGCGCGCAGGAGTTTGTTCGTCACGGCGAGGAAGTACAAGCCTGGGATGGCGAGCAGGATTCCGAGCGCGAGCATGAGCGGCTTGAACGGCAGGGAGGGCAGACCGAGGAGGGCGTCGAAGCGGGTGAGACCTGGGTGGATGAGGGCGATGAGCGGCGGCGCGACTTGTCCCGCGAAAAAGAAGAAGTGCATGACGCGGCTGGAGCGTTCGGCGTTTTCTTTGGCGCGGTGGGCGCGGAGCCAGACCCCGAGGACGAGAGCGGCGATGAAGAATGCAAGGTTGCCGATGAGGATGTAGTAGACGGTGAACATGATCAACTCGACGTTAGAGAACGTCGCCCACGCGAATCTCTTTCAGCCAAAACCATCCCGCCCAGATGAGCCAGACGATGGTGAGACTGCCGAATGAGCCGCCGATCCACGTGAGGGGATGTCCCTGCTCGATGAGCGAGCCGACGCCTGAGACGGCGATCCCTGCGTAGGCGATCATGCCGAGGATGGTCAGCGCGGCGGGGAAGGAGCGGTTGCGAAACGCCAATCCGTTGAAGCCGATGAACACCAGACCGATGACAATCCCGCCGCCCCAGGTGGGGACGATCGTGGCGGGAAAATCTATGATGCGGGCGATGAAGATGATTTGCACGAACGCCACCATCGCCGCGGTGAGGCAGCCGACGAGGAGCAGAGTCCGACCCAGGGCGGGGGACGAAGCGCGGGTCATGCGATCCAGCCCGAGGAAGATGGGAAAATATTGGGCGATCAATATGACGGAAGCGATGTCGTTGGGCAGACCGACTTTGTCCCAGCCGAATTGCATACCGATCACGAAGGTCACAACAGAGAACAGGGAGGTGAGCGCGGCAAGCAGCGCAGACCAGCCCGCGAGACGATAGTTTGTGTTCATTGGGTTTTTCCTTTGGCAGGCGACTTACGCGGCTTTTTTCAACCACAGCCGACCCGCCCAGGCGAGCCAGACGATGCTGAGGATGCTGAGCGAGCCGCCGATCCACGTGAGGGGATGTCCCTGGCGGATGAGCGAACCGATGCTGGCGACCACCATCCCTGCGTAGGCGATGATGCCGATGACGGTCAGGGCTGTGGGAAAGCCGCGATTGCGAAAGATCAGCCAGTTGAAGGCGATGCAGACGAGTCCGATCACGACACTCGACGCGCTGACAGGGAAGGCGGTGAACGAAAAGTCAACGAAGCGGAGGATAAAGATGGTTTGCACGAACACAACGATCACAGCGGCGAGACAGCCCACGAGAAGCAGGATCCGACTCAGGGCGGGGGAAGAGGCGCGGGTCATGCCATCCAACCCGAGAAGGATGGGGATGTAGAGGGCGAACATCGCCACCACCGAAATGTCGTTGGGCAGACCGACTTTTTCCCAGCCCACGCTGAGACCGATGGAGGCTGTGATCATGGCGAAGATGGTGATGAGGATCGAAGCGAGCGCAGACCAGCCCGCGAGACGATAGTTTGTGTTCATTGAGATTCTCCTTGACGTTAGAGAACGTCGCCTACGCATATATGGTAAGAGAGCGTCGCCTACGCCTAGATTGACTTACTCCGTTCCTGTCCGCTGCGGCAGGGCGGGGAGCGATTGCAGGTAGAGCCAGATCGCCGTCAATTCATCGTCGGTGAGGTTGTTGATCTCGTCCAGCGGCATGACATTCGAGTTCAAGCCGCGCCCTTCGGGAGTGACTCCCGTGCGCATGGTTTGAATAAACCCCTCCACCGTCCAATTGGCGAGATCGCCGCCTGGGGTCAGGTTGGGAACGATGATGTCGAAGGTCGGGTCGCCGTATTTTCCGCCCGCCAGGTCGGGATAGTGACAGCCGTGGCAGTCGCTGAGCGTGAGGCGGTACTCGCCGTATTCGACGGTCACGCCAGGCGCGGGCGCGGTGACGTTGTTTTCGTGGGTGGCGTCTTCCACAGGCATATTACCGAACACGCCCAGCGAAAAGATGACGAAGCCCATCGGTTCGACCTGGAGTTCTTTGGTTGCGCGATCCACAGGCGGGGCGGTTCTCAGGTAGGCGATGACCGCGGCCAGGTCTTCGTCGCTCATGTGGGCGAAGGCTTTCACAGCGGGCATGAAGATGGGTTTGCCTTCGCGGTTAATGCCGTGACGGATCGCGCGGACGAAATCTTCGTCGCTGAATTCGCCGCCGATCCCGCCTTCGCCCGATGTCAGGTTGACGGAGTCGAGCGCCATGATCCCGTCCACTGCGATGAAGGGAGTCTTGCCGCCCAAGTCCGCATCGTGACAGCCGATGCAAGTGGTCTCAACGATGTGTTTGCCGCGCGCGATGCTCGCTTCATCCGTCGGGACGACGATGCCCGACGGCGGGAAGTCGTAGACCTTCTCCATGCGGGCTTTGCCCATCAAGTACAGCGCGGCGACCGCGACCAGTAACAGCCCGATCAGCGAGCCGAGTACGATGCCGATCCATTTGAGTATCTTTTTCATTTCATTCTCCTTTGGCTTGTACCGCAAGGTTTACCTTGCGATGCGCAAAATGAATTTTGCGTTACGTGGAAAACTAAAACGGCTTGATCCTCATCAACCAGACGATGACGGCGAATCCGCCGTAGCCGACGATGGTCAGCATGACGGGGTGAGCGGGGCTAAAGCCACCTGCTCAGTTCATGGAAGTCCTTCGGACTCCGCGCGCCGAGTCCGCTTCAGCGGACTTTCACGTACTGAGGCGGGGGATTCATCCCCCCCCTAAAACGGCTTGATCCTCATCCACACGATGACGGCGAATCCGCCGTAGCCGACGATGGTCAGCATGACGGGGTGAGCGGGCAAAGCCACCTGCTCAGTTCATGGAAGTCCCGACCTGCGCACGGAGTCCTTCAGCGACTTTCACGCCGAGGCGGGATTCATCCCCCGCCGAATCCCACCGCTAAAACGGCTTGATCCTCATCAACCAGACAATGACGGCGAATCCGCCGTAGCCGACGATGGTCAGCATGACGGGGTTGACCTTCGCCAGAAGCGCGTGAACTTCTTCGATGTTCCCCGCGGGTTCGGGCGGAAACCACTTCCCTTTCACGCTGTAGCGCAGTCCCAAAAGTTTGCGGGCGTCGCTGTAATGGTTCGTGCCGAAAAGCGCCATCGCCACCAGGATCAAAAATCCCAGCACGAGCGAGAGCCATGGCCAGATGCGCGCCTGGAATCCGCCCATGAACGCGGCGATGATGCCGAAGAGCAGGAACGCCCACATCAGGCGGGTCATCCAGGGATACGAAGCCGCCGAAAGGTCAAGCATGAAGCGCATCTTTTGCGGGTCGCGTTCCGTTTTGAGGGAGAACGCCACGATCACCGAAACGCCGTGCGCGAGCAAAAATCCGATGACGAAGAGGATGTGCAGAAAGACAATGAGTTGATAAAGCATGAGAGACTCCTTTGGGTTATTCGTTCGATTTGACGAAGCGAAAATAAGCAAACGCCAGCGCAAATATCAGGCTTAAGATCCAAGCCGACCCGAAACTGACTCCGCCCGTGAGCAGGGGCAGCGTGTAGATCACAAAACCGACTCCGTGCAGAACCACGTACGCCAATGTGATATTTCGCCTGAGCGGGCTGTCATCGCTTTGCGCGGCGAAGAGGGCGATCAAGCCGACGGTCAGCAGGAATACGCCCGTGTTGCGTCCCGCCAAGTCCATCACCGCGCCTTCGGAGGGAGTCCCCCAGGCGTTCCATAAGACGGCGGGCGCAAAGAGGAATCCCAATCCAGGCAGGAAGCCGAAAAATGCTTGCAGGTAAAAAACGTGCTTAAGTTTCATTTGAAATTCTCCTTTGGCTTTCTGTTATTGAAATTACAAAAACCGCGCCATCGCCATCAACACGGTTGCAATGGTCAGGCTGGCGAGATTGATCGTCGAAAAATTAACCTGCCGCCTGCCCAAAACCGCCAGTTGCGCCTGCTGGTCGGGAGTCGGCGCGCCGCGAATCTGCCCCGCCAGTTTTCCCATCGCCGCGCCTGTGTTCGAGAGGACGAATCCCGTCCCCCAGCCGACGAAGGCGAAGAGTCCGCCCACCCCGAAGACGATGCCCGTCGCGGTGTTCATCCAGCCGTAGGAAAAACCGTTCGAGTCGATCCAATACAGCCACGTCCCCGCAAGCACGGTGGTTGCGCTGGACACGATCAACGCGGCGGCAAATTTCGTCTGCGTGATCAGGTGCGCCGTCACCTTTTGCCCCGCTTCGGCGGTGGCGCGCAGGCTGGGATTAATGAACAGATTCATCGCCAGCGCCGCGCCGACCCAGAACACTCCGCCCAAAACGTGAAGAATGCGAAGGACGATAAGCAAAACGATCATTCTGACTCCTTTGGCAACTGGTCATTTGATTCGGATGAATCCTTCATCCACTTTTCGAGAAACGCCGTGAGTTCTTCCAAATTCTTGAATCCAATACGCGCCTCCTTCTGCGAGTCCTGCAAACTGAGCCGCCACGCCGCGTGGCTTCCATCCGCGCCGCGCTCCTCCCAAAGTAACAACACGAAATGATGATAACGAGGTGGGCGCGCTTGTGAAAAATTGGGCATGGAGTCTGGTCATCCAATCTCATGTGTGATAATCTTGCGCTCATTATAGAAAGTCATCGTTTAGAAATCATTTATTTTCCCGTGTCTGACAAACTAAAGTTTGTCGTACCGCGTACCGCAAACTTCAGTTTGCGCTTTCACCCAAAAAAGGACAAACTGAAGTTTGTCTCACCCCGTACCGCAAACTTCAGTTTGCGCTTTCACCCAAAAAAGGACAAACTGAAGTTTGTCTCACCCCGTACCGCAAACTTCAGTTTGCGCTTTCACCCAAAAAAGGACAAACTTAAGTTTGTCTCACCCCGTACCGCAAACTTCAGTTTGCGCTTTCACCCAAAAAAGGACAAACTGAAGTTTGTCTCACCCCGTACCGCAAACCTCAGTTTGCGCTTTCACCCAAAAAAGGACAAACTTAAGTTTGTCTCACCCCGTACCGCAAACTTCAGTTTGCACTTGAACTGTCTGTCGAACTGGGAACTGCCATGCCCGAAACCATCTACTACCGCCGCAAACTGCCGCACATCCACCCGCAGAATAACCCGCTGTTCATCACCTTCTCGCTAGTGGATTCGCTCCCTGCCGCCGTGGTTGCCGAATTAAAAGCCCAGCGCGAAAAAGAACTGCAAGCCGCCCAAAGCGCCGAAGAACGCTACAACATCCAGAAAAAATATTTTGGCTATTACGACGAATGGCTTGACCGTTGCGAGCATGGACACGACTGGCTCAAAAAAGAATCCATCGCCCAAATCATCGCGGACGAAATCCACAAGGCAGCCAGTCATCATTACGAACTGTACGCGTATTGCATCATGTCCAATCACGTCCACCTGCTCATCCTCTCACTCATCGAAAAATTCCCGCCTTCCAACATGAAGAGCGCCATCTCCCCCATCGCCGAGATCATGCGCCTGCTCAAAGGTCGCACCGCCCGTTATTGCAACATCGCGCTCAACCGCATGGGCGCATTCTGGCATCACGAATATTACGATCATTATGTTCGCGACGAAAAGGAGATCGAACGAATTATTCTTTACATCTTGAATAACCCCGTTAAAGCGGGGCTGGTGAATGAGTGGAAAGATTGGAAGTTCGCCTATGTCAACCCAGAATTCGGCGAGTGGTAAGACAAACTTAAGTTTGTCCTACCTCGGCACCCCGCAAATCACCCGCGCCAATTCCCCCATCACCAACTTCATCTCCAACAAAATCCCTGCTTTGCTGGCGTATCTCGCCGTCACCCGCCGCGCCCACTCGCGCAACAAACTCGCCGCGCTCCTCTGGGGGGAAATGTCCGACGCGGACGCGAAAAATAATCTACGCCAAGCCCTCGCCAACCTGAAAAAATATTTTGAAGATGAACTGACCATCACCCGCGATGCGATTGAATTCACAGGCGACGCGTTCGTGGACTCGATTCACTTTGACTCCGCCCTCCGTTCCGCTTCTTCTCTTGACCCCGAACCTGCTTCGGTTATTCTGACAGATTCCCTCGCCCTCTATCGCGGCGACTTTCTCGAAGGTTTCCACGTCCGCGACGCGCCCGAGTTCGAAGACTGGATGTTGACCGAACGCGCCCGCCTGCGCGAACTCGCCCTGCAAGCCCTCCACACGTTGACTCAATTCCACGCCTCACGCGGACACTTCACCGAAGCCATCGCCTTCGCCTCCCGCCTGCTTTCGTTCGACCCGTGGCGTGAGGAGGCGCATCGTCAACTGATGCTCCTGCAAGCGCGCACAGGGCAGATCAGCGCGGCGTTGGCTCAATATGAATCCTGCAAAAAGATTCTGGAAAAAGAACTCGGAGTAGAACCTTCCATCGAAACAACATCGCTCTACGATCGGATCCGCTCGGCAAGGCAAACGTCACGCCACAACATCCCGACTTCATCCACGGCGTTTGTAGGCAGGGAAAGCGAACTGGAAAAATTACGTCAGCGCCTGTCAGACCCTGCTTGCAGGCTGGTCACATTGGCGGGGCTGGGCGGCGCGGGCAAGACTCGCCTTGCACAGGAAGTTGCGCGTTCCTGCGCCGATATGTTCATCAACGGCGCGTGGATGGTGCAACTCGCGGCGGTTGATTCTGACGGCTTGGTTCCCGCCATTGGAAACGTCTTCGATTTCCCGTTCACCAAAGGCGACGCAAAGAAGCAACTGCTCAACTTTCTCCGTCAAAAAGAGTTATTGCTCGTCATGGATAACTTTGAACATCTGCTCGAGTCGTCCCCGCTGGTGAGCGATATTCTGGAAGCCGCGCATGAGGTGAAGATTCTGGTCACATCCCGCGAGCGACTCGATCTCCACGGCGAGTGGGTGGTGGAACTGCCTGGGCTGGCTGTCAACTCGATGGAGGCGAACCAACTTTTCTTCCAGAGTGCGAAGCGTGCGCGGGCGGAGATTCAGGTTGGGGAGGAGAAACAAGCCGCAGTGTCCGACATCTGCCGTTTGGTCGGAGGTCTCCCCTTAGGCATTGAAATTGCAGCAGCATGGATCCGTTCGATGACGGTCGAAGCCATCAGAGATGAGATTCAAAAGAACTTGGATTTTCTGGAATCATCGCGAAGGGACATCCCTGAACGACAGCGAAGTTTGCGAGCCGTCTTTGAATCGTCGTGGGCGAGGCTGGGCGAAGAAGAACAAAAAGCGTTCGCGGCGTTATCTGTCTTTCGCGGCGGGTTCACCCGCGAGGCGGCGGAACAGGTGGCGGGAGGATTCGATTCGCTGGTGGACAAATCGCTGGTGGGACGGAAGGATTCGCGTTTTGAATTGCATGAAGTGACGCGGCAATTCGCCGAAGAAAAATTGAGCGCGAAGAAAAAGGCGCGGAATGCGCACGCCGCGTATTTTGCGAAGTGGGCAAGCGAGCGGGCGAAGTGGAATGAACGCGCGTCGTTCGCGGTGATGCGCGATGACTTTGAAAACGTCCGCGCGGCGTGGATCTGGGCGGGCGAACAAAAAGATGCAACCGCGCTTTCGGGCTTGGTGAATTTTACAAAACGCTATCTCGACATTCAGGGACGTTACCGCGAGGGACACGATTTGATGGAACGCGCCTTGTCGCGGTTTGGCGCGATTGACAGTGTGAGCAATTTACCGACGGACGAACACGGGCGGACGATTGCGAAGTTGATTTTGTATCGCGCGTTGTTTTTAGCAGACATGGGCAAGCCTGATGAAGTCGTACCAACATTGGAAGAATGTCTTTCCTATTTTCGCGGTGTTGGGGATAAACCGCAAATTATGGCGTGTTTGAACGCGCTGGGAATTGCTTCGCGCTTTTTGGGCGCGGAAGATAAAGGCGAACATTATTTCCGCAGTCAGTTGGAGTTGGCGCGTGAGTTGGGCAATCGTCACGAGGAAGCGACGGCATTGAATAATATTTCGACGGCGTTGACCACGTTGGGAAAAAACGAAGAATCGGAAAGAGTGTTGCGCGAATGTCTCGATTTACGACGCGAGTTGAATGACGAAGCGGGAGTCTCGTCCACGCTCATCAATCTGTCGGTGACGCTGTTCAATCAGGGACGTTACGAGGAAGAGAAACCGCTTCTGCAAGAGTCCATCGAGATCTCGCGTCGAATCAATCAGCCGCGCAACCTGGCGGGAGCCTTGGGAAACCTCGGCACGATTTTATTGAAGGAGAAAAACTATGCAGGCGCGTTGGAACTATTTTTGCAGGGGCTCGAAACCCATCGCAACACGGGCTATCGCTACGGCATCGCCATCGCGCTGGATAATGTCGGCACGGCGCAATACCATCTGGGAAACGAAGCCGAAGCGTTGTTTCATTTGAAGCAGTCCATCCGCGAGGCAAGGGACATCAAGGCGGACTTTATTGCGTTGGATGCGCTGGTCTGGGTGGCGGGAATCCATGCAAGGCGCGGTGAGATGGAAAAGGCGGTTGAGATATGGGGAATGATTCGGAATCATCCAAAGACCGATCCGGAGACGATTCAATCGCTTGAAGCTCTGGTCTCAGAAATTTTTGAAGGGATTCCCCCGGATGCATTCAAACGGGATGAAGAACAAGGAAAGTCTCTCGACCTGGGAGACGTCCTCGAAGAAATTTTATAAAGTTGTTGACCGTAAACGCAAGGTGAACCTTGCGGTACTTATAGCAAACGTTTACGGGCAGAGATGTTCCGTGCCTGAACCGTCCACGGTGATGTGGACGGTTTCGCCCTCTCGAACATCCACGGTTTGGATCTTTGGTTCGCCGGGCAGGAAGAGGTCGTAGATGTCGTACCTGCCGGGGTTGACCTGCGCTTCATTCAGGTAGTTGCTGTTGGTGAAAAGATTGAACAGGTAAAGTTCATTTGGTCCGATCAGAAGGTCGTGTTCGGTGCAATTCCTGATGTAGGCAGGCAGGGGCCAGTCGGTAAACGTGAACGCCTCGACCTGCGAAAGGTCGCCTTCGAGTTTTGTGAATGGGGTGAGAAGCGAAACCCAACCCGTGAACTCCGCGCCGGGGACGTTTACCTGAACCCACTTCGACAGCACGTCCCGCCCGATGACCTGCGCGCTCTCGCCCTTCGTTAGCAAACCAATCTGGTTGTATTCGGCGCCCGGTCCGCGGCGGATGTAGAGATTCCCGTCTGTGGCGGTGATGCGGATGGAGGGAAGCGGTTCAGGCGTAGCCGAAGGCTGGGATGTAGGACCAGGCGTAGCCGTGGCTGGAAGCGTGGGAACATCCGTGGGCAGGGCAGGCTGGGCGGTGGGAGTCGCTGTTAGGGTCTGCGCTCCACCATCCACATTCGGTTGGGGCGTGAATCTGCATCCCTGGGCGATCATCATGACAGCCAGAGTGAGTGTAAAGAAACGTCGCATTGTTACTCGTAACGCAGGGCTTCGACAGGTTCGAGGTTGGCGGCGCGGCTGGCGGGGTAGATGCCGAAGAACAAGCCGATGATCGCGGAAAAGCCGGTGGAGAGTAAGACCGCATCCATGCCGACGATGGGGACGAAGGTATTGCCGGTGGCGGTGGCGACCTGCTCGACGATGCGGGCGATCAGCCAGCCGAAGATGATGCCGATGATTCCGCCGATGAGACTAAGCAGGGAGGACTCGGTCAGAAATTGCAGGAGGATGTCGCGTTTGCGCGCGCCGAGGGCTTTGCGCAGACCGATCTCTTTGGTGCGTTCGGTGACCGAGACCAGCATGATGTTCATGATGCCGATGCCGCCCACGAGCAATGAAATGCCCGCGATGCCGCCGAGGAAGATGGTCAACACGCCGGTGATCTGGCTGAAGATGCTGAGGAAGTCCTGCTGGGTGAAGACGGTGAAGTCGTCCAAGCCGACCGGGGTGCGGTGGCGCTGGCGGATGATCGAAGATATTTCCTCGACCGCCGACGGGACGGCTTCGGCTGTGGTTGCCTGCACGAAGATCACATCCACCTGGTCGCGCGAACTGCGTTTGATGAGGCGGGCTTGCGCCGTGGTGAATGGAATGTAGGCGGCATTATCCTCGCTGCCAAACGCGCCGCCGCCGCGCGCCACCAGTACGCCGATGATGCGGAAGGGCTGGCCTTCGATGCGGATGGTTTCGCCAACAACGCCGTCGGCATGACCGAAAAGGGTAATGGCGGTTTCAGGTCCGAGCACCACCACAGACATGCGCCCGAGGATGTGTTCCTGGTTGATGAATTCGCCTTCTGTCAATTCAAGGTTGCGCACCTGGTAGTATTCCGGCGTGACACCGCTGATGGAGGTGCTCGCCTTCTCGCTGGAGAAACTCAACAAGCCGTTGCCCTGAATTGCGGGCGCGATCATTTCGACGGATGGCGCTGCAAATTGGTCGAGCAGGGCGTTGGCGTCGCCAAGCGTGAGCGGACGTTCATTGTTACCGCTGCGCCCGCCGGAGCCGGGAGGTCCCTCCTGGTTTGGGGAGCCGCTGAAAACAAATAACAAGTTCGTGCCGATGCTCGAGATCGAACCGGTGATGGAGGCCTGCGCCCCATTGCCCACCGCCAGCATGGCAATCACTGCCGCCACGCCGATGACGATTCCCAGCACGGTGAGACCCGAGCGCATCTTATTTCCGTTCAGGCTTTCGAGCGCTTCAAGAATTGCCTGGGTAAAACTCATTCCGCCGCTCCCTTTCCTTCTTCGATGGTATCCAGTTCGCCGTCCTTCAAGCGGATGATGCGCTGGGTCTGATCGGCGATCTTCGGGTCGTGCGTGACGATGACCAGCGTTGTGCCGAGTTCCTTGTTCAGCGAAAGGAGCAGATTCATGATCTCCTTGCCGACCTTCGAGTCGAGGTTGCCGGTCGGTTCGTCTGCCATGATGATGGCAGGGTTGTTGACCAATGCCCGCGCCACCGCCACGCGTTGCTGCTGCCCGCCGGAGAGTTCGTAGGGGCGGTGGGTCATGCGGTCTGTCAAGCCCACGGCTTCAAGGGCTTTCTGGGCGCGTTCGCGGCGTCCCTGGGTCAGACCGGCATAACGCAAAGGCAATTCCACATTTCCCAGCGCAGTCAGGCGGGAGAGCAAATTGAAACTTTGAAATACGAAACCGATCTTGCGGTTGCGCACGCTTGCCAGCTGGTCGTCGTTCATCTGCGCGACGGATTCGCCGTCGAGGATGTATTCGCCGGAGGTGGGACGGTCGAGGCAGCCGATGGTGTTCATCATCGTGGATTTGCCCGAGCCGCTGGGTCCCATGATGGAAACGATCTCGCCGCGGTTCACGCTGAATGAGACTCCGCGCAATGCCTGCACTTCGAACTCGCCCATGATGTAGGTCTTTTTCAGGTCTCGCGCTTCGATGACCCAATCCATGTCAGCCTCTTCCCACTTTGCTCCCTGCGCCGTCCCCGGCGCAGAAGTCGCCGCCGCCGAGGACGGCGGCTTGAGCAAATTGTGATTCGATTACCAGGTCCATGCTAATCTCCGCCAAAGGGGCCGCCGTTGAAGGACGGCGGGTTGAGCACGATCATGTCGCCCTCTTTCAAATCGCCGTCAATCAGCACGCTCATCGTGTCGGAGGAGGCGCCGAGGGTGATCTTCACCGGCTGCGGCACGCCGTCTTTGAGGATGTACACCACCCGGTCGCCTTCCACCAAACGGACAGCGCGGTTCGGGACCAGGAGTGTGTCTTTTACTTCTTCAACGATGACGCTCACCGCCGCGGTCATCCCCGGCTTGACCTGCTCATCCGCGTCGGTCAATTCCACGGTGACGGTGAAACTCACCACGCCGCCCACGGTATCGCCCGCCTGCCCGACCGCCACGACCTCGCCGTGGTATTCCTGATTCAGAACGGCGTCGAAAGCGAGGGTCGCATTCTGCCCGACAGCCACAGTGTTGATATCCACCTCCGAGACCTGCACATCCACAAGCAGGTGTGAAAGGTCGTCCACGCGGAAACCGACCGTCCCCGGCGCAACCTGGTCGCCAACGACTGGGTTCGCCTGTGTGACGGCGCCATCGAAGGGCGCGATCAACTTCGCCAGGTTCAATGTCGCTTCAGCGGCGGCAACACGGGCGCGCGCCGCTTTCACCGCTTCAGATTCTTCGCCCTTGAGCAGGCGTTCGAGCTCGCGTTTTGCATCTTCGAGTTTTGCTTCGGCAAGGGCAAGGTCCTGGTCGGCTTTGGCGATGGTCTCTTCGCTGGCAAAGCCCCTGTATTCCTTGCTTTGTAAGTTGCCGAACTGGTCGTACCAGACTTCCTTGATATCGATCTTGCCGTTCAGTTCCATGCGCCAGTTGTAGGCTTTTTCGTAGGCGTCTTCCGCCCTGTCCACGGCTTTTTGCGCTTCGATCAAGGCGGTATCCGATTCAAGCAGGTCTTCCAATGCCTGCTGCGAGTTGATCAGGTCGGCTTCGGCAAGAATAATGGACTGGCTGAGCGAGGCTTTGTCCAGTTCGGCAAGCACATCCCCGCCCGTCACGTCATCGCCGATGGCCGCGTTCACCGCTCCGACATTTCCGTTCGACTGCCAGGTCAACACAGCCGTCCGGTTTGCGCGGACGCTGCCCGTCGCGCCGACAGACGCGGCGAGGTCGCCCCGCTCCAAAGCCACGGTTTCAAACAAGGGCTGTTCCGGCTGGCGCGTCATCGAAACGCCGACGACCAGCAGAACAATCGCTACAACGCCGATGACGATCCACGTCCGGCGCGAGATTTTCGAAAAAACTGACGCATTCTGGAAATCCTCCAAAGGAACAAGTTCAGGTCCGCGGGGCGAACCATGATGGGTATATCACACTATATACGAAATGATGTGGATAAAATGTGCAGGTTGCCGAAGTTCGATTTTAATTCATGTATCCCAATAATAATTGGGCGGCGGGGTCGTATTAAGAAATATCTAATAAATTCGTGACGATTGTCCCGGTGTTTTGTGACATTTAAGCCTTTGTCTATCCAGTTTCATTCGTTATCATGCGTGCAGACCGCGTTTATTCGTTTACACTCAATTTTGGAGAGTTTTCCATGCAGGCAGTCCCAAGTGAATTTCTGGCAATTGACCGCAAAGAACGGGCAAATCGCCCTTTTTTTGATTTAGATCTGCGTCCCGCGGAAGAGCGGGTCTGCGATTTCAGCGATGTGGTGATCGAATTCGACCCGGAACGCGCGATGGTCGAAGCGGCGCGTTGCATCCACTGCCCCGACCCGGCTCCCTGCATGGTTGCCTGTCCCACCGCGAACGATATTCCCTCCGCCATGTGGCTGATCGAGCAGGGAAAGTTTGTGGAAGCGGCGGGCATATATCACAAGACCAGTTCCCTGCCCGAGGTATGCGGGCGGGTATGCCCGCATGAGGCGTTGTGCCAGGGGTCGTGCGTTTTGAACAAGCATCAAACGCCGGTGTTGTGCGGCGAACTCGAAGCCTTCACCGTGGATTACGAACGCCGGACACAGGGGTATGTCATTCCGTTGACCATTCCCAGCGGGAAAAAGGTTGCGGTAATAGGAGCAGGACCGGCGGGGTTGGGATGCGCCGACATCCTCCTGCAAAAGGGGCACGAAGTCACAGTCTTTGAATCCAAACCGCAGCCGGGCGGGCTGCTTGTGTATGGCATCCCGAACTTCAAACTTTCGAAGGATGTCTGGCAGGAGAAGTGGGAGGAGTTTGAACGCGCCGGCGTGAAGTTTGTCGGCAATACGTATATCGGCAGGGATAAGACCATCGACCAGTTGTTCGAAGAGGGTTTCGATGCGGTCTTTATCGGCGTCGGTTCGGAAGTGGACGCGAAAATGGAAGAAGCCCCCGGCACCGACCTCCCGGGAGTTTACGAGGCGACCGATTTCCTCATCCGCGGGAACATCCCGGTGGACCAGCTTCCTGAAACAATGCGGAAACCGTTGGAGATCGGCAGGCGCGTGGTGGTGATCGGCGGCGGCGACACCGCATCCGATTGCCTGCGCACGGCGCTAAGACTCGGCGCAGAAGAAGTGACCTGCCTGTACCGCCGTACTGAAAAGGAAATGCCCGGCGGAAAGAAAGACCGCAAGATGGCGCGGGATGAAGGGGCAAAATACCGCTACCTGACCCAGCCGGTAAAGTTCATCGCCGGACCCGACGGTAAACTCGCCGCTGTGGAATGTATCGAGATGAAACTCGGCGAACCCGATAAAAAGGGACGCCGCAAGCCCGTACCAGTGGAAGGCTCGAACTTCAGCGTTGCAGCGGATACGGCTGTGCTGGCGCTCGGCTTCTGGCCCGACCCGATCATCGGCAAGACCACGCCAGACCTGGAAATCCATGACTGGGGGCTGATCGCGGTACAGGATAAAGCCAAAGGCAATACCAGCCGCGAGGGGGTCTTCTCCGGCGGCGACTGCGTGACCGGACCCGACCTGGTTGTTACCGCCATGGTGGCAGGCAGGAAAGCCGGACACGCCATTGATGAGTATTTGAAGAAAAAGTAGCGCCGGCTTTCGTCGGCATTACGCCTGTTGAGGGCAGGTCGTTCGAACGGCAGGGACAATATCCCTGCCGTTCGCTTTGGCGATTCCCCATGACGCGCAGGAAGGCGCTTAAAGTTTGTAAGGACGCAGTCCAATTAACAACGTGTGCAAGCAAAGGTTGTCAGTTTGGACTGCAAAATCTCCCGATTTTGCTCGAAAGTCGGGAGATGCCGCCACGGCGTCACTCTGCGCCGCTTTCGACTCCGTGCCTGAGACATGTTTTGCCTGCACACTAACAACTTTTAGCGCGCCCGCGCGCAACGTCAGGTTATAATTCCATAATTGATTCAAAATTGCCAACTCATTGAAGTAAAATAACCCAATGTCCGGACGAGACGACGTTTTCCAAAAAGCCATGAACGAGGGACACTCCGCCGCATGGGACCAGGAATGGTCAAAGGCAGCAGCGGCATACAGGCACGCCCTCGAAGAATTCCCAGACCATCCCAAGGCGTTGAACAGCCTCGGGGCGGCGCTGCATCAGTTAAACCAGGTGGATGAAGCGCTGCAGATCTACCTGCGCGTGGTAAAGGTTTCACCCGACGACCCCATGCCGATGGAAAAGGTGGCGCAGCTTTCAGAGCGCGTCGGCGACCTGAAAACCGCCATGGACGCCGCCGTCCGCGCGGGCGATCTCTTCCTCAAACAACGCGACGCGGAAAAAGCCCTGCAAAACTGGGTGCATGTCACCAGCATCAACCCCGAACACGCCATCGCCCACTCGCGCCTTGCCCAGGTGCATGAGGCGCTCGGTCACGCCCAGCAAGCCGCCATGGAATATCTCGCCATCGCCAGCATTTTGCAGCGCGCGGGCAACGCCGAAAAAACGCAGGAGATGGTCAACAAAGCCCAATCGCTCATCCCCAACAGCGTCGAGGTCAAACAAGCCCAAACCCTGCTAAAAACCGGGCAGCTTCTCCCCAAACCGATCCGCGCCAAAGGCGGGACGGGACCCATCCGCATGGCGCAGGTCAAACAATTGGAGACCCAGCCGCGGATGAAAACCGCCTCCGGCATGGACCCGATAGCGGAAGCCCGCCAAAAGGCTTTGACCCAGCTGGCAGAGTTGCTCTTCGATTTCTCCGACGAAAGCAGCCCCGCCGCCCAGGACCGCAAAGGCATCTCAGCCATCATGCGCGGAACCGGCTCCATCTCCGCCCAGTCCGAACAGGTGAAGGTGGTCCTGCACCTCGGTCAAGCCATTGACGCGCAATCGAAAGGCAACGACACCCTCGCCGCCGAGGAAATGGAAGCCGCCCTCAACGCCGGTTTCACCAGTTCCTCGCTGTATTTCAACCTTGGCTACCTGCGCTACAAGGTGGAACGGTACGAAAGCGCCCAGCGCGTTCTGCAAAACTCCGTCAAACATGAAGACTATGGGCTTGCCTCGCGCCTGCTGCTCGGCGACATCATCTCCAGAAAAGGCGCATTCCGCGACGCAGCAACCGAATACCTCGAAGCCCTGAAATTCGCCGACACCCTGACCGCCCCGCCGGAGCACGCCGACGACATCCGCCAGCAATACGAACCGTTGATCGAATCCTACCAAAACCAGACCGAGGAAACCGCGCTTCGCAAAGTTTGCGACAATATCAAAGGACTGCTGCTGCGGGCCGACTGGCGCGACCAACTGCACAAGGTCCGCGAACAAATGCCCAGGCAGGAAGGCGGCATCCCCGCTCCGCTGGCAGAAATGATCCTGCAAGTGCAATCCAGTTCGGTGCTGGATTCAATGAACCGCATCAACCAGCTGGCGCGTATGGGCAGCCTGCGCTCCGCCATGGACGAAGCCTACGACGCCCTCCAGCAGGCCCCCACCTACCTGCCGCTGCACATCATCATGGGCGACCTGCTCGTGCAGGAGGCGCACATCCCCGAGGCGATCAACAAGTTCACCGTGGTGGCGCATTCCTACAGCGTGCGCGGCGAGGTCATGCAAGCCACGAAATTATTGCGCCGCATCATCCAGATATCGCCAATGGATTTCGGCGCGCGCAACCGGCTGATCGACCAACTCGTGGCGCGCGGACAGGTGGACGACGCCATCCAGGAATACCTCGAACTTGCCGCCATCCATTACCGGCTCGCCGAACTGGACATGGCGCGCAAGACCTATACCAACGCCCTGAGGCTCGTCCAGCAGGGAAGCGCCAGCCGCGATTGGAACAGCCACATCCTTCAGCGCATGGCGGATATCGACATGCAGCGGCTGGATTGGAAGCAAGCCCTGCGCGTCTTCGAGCAGATCCGCACCATTGCGCCCGACGACGACGCCGCCCGCAGGCAGTTGATCGAATTGAACATGCGCATGGGGCAGGCAGACCGCGCCATGAGCGAACTGGAAGCCTACATCACCCACCTCGAGACCCAGGGCAAAAAAGAACCCGCCCTGACCTTCCTCGAAGACCTCATCCATGAACATGAAGACCAACCCCTGTTGAAACGCGCCCATGCAGCATTGTTACACCGCATGGGACGCACCTCCGAAGCGGTCCCAATTTTGGATAAACTGGGCGATGCCCTGCTCGAAAAGGGCGACAAACAGGGCGCCATGGACGTCATCAACCAGATCGTGTTAATGAACCCGCCCAACGCCGCGGACTATCGCGCGCTATTAAGCCAAATGAGAAGCGGATAGGGGAGAAATTCGTAATACGCAATGCCTAAAACGATTGACGGTTTAATCACCCGCAGGGTCATAAACGGCTCTGCGGGATTTATTTTGTGACATCCTGACCAAACCTATGTGACAATTGTTCCAGCGGGCGGTCTGGGGGCGGATGTATAATCTTGCAATCTTATAACGGAGTAACCAGATGCCAAAAACCCAAAATCCCGCCGTGATGAAGTGGCTGTACGTCTTTGCCTTTGTCGTGGCATTGCTCGTCGTCTTCGGCGGATTCGTCCGCCTGACCCGTTCGGGGCTTTCCATCGTCGAGTGGAATCCCATCAGCGGGGTGGTGCCGCCCATCGGTCAGCAGGCCTGGGAGGAGGAATTCGCCAAATACCAGCAGACGCCGGAGTATCTTCACATCAACTCGGGCATGACGCTCGAAGGATATAAATTCATCTTTTACATGGAATGGATTCACCGCATCATTGCCCGCCTTGCCGGTTTGTTCTACGCCATTCCGGTCTTTACCTTCCTATTCAAGAAAACCATCCCATTTAAGGAATTCGGCGTTTATTTTGTGATGGGAATGCTCTTCATCGGGCAGGCGTTCATGGGCTGGTTCATGGTCGCCAGCGGGCTGGTGGACCGCCCCGCGGTAAGCCACTTCCGCCTGACAATTCATCTTCTCTTTGCGCTTGCCCTTTTCAGCCTCGCCCTATGGACGACCTTTGGTCACAAGTACGGTTTTCACGACGCTTCCAAAAAGGCGAAGTGGTCGTACGCTTCGAAGTTCGCCCTGTTCGCCACCGTCATCCTGCTGATTCAGATATCCTATGGCGGCATGACGGCGGGTCTTAAAGCGGGGCACGTTTCAGATACCTGGCCCCTTATGTTCGGCAAGTGGATTCCGCCCAACCTTTTCAATTCGTGGGTGAATCTCTTCGAAACGCCGCAGACCATTGTCTTTGTCCACCGCTGGTTTGCGTGGCTGGGGCTGCTGCTTGTGCCGTATGCCTATTACTTCGTGAGGAAGCAGAACTATCCCGTCGATATCCAAAAGGGACTTTTATGGCTCACGGCAATCGTCGCGCTCCAGATCACGCTCGGCGTGCTGACGATCCTCTCGTATGTGAACATTGCGCTTGCGCTCATCCATCAAGCCAATGCGATTCTTTTGCTGGGTATCGCGGTTTACTTCATCCACCGCTTTAGGGCGTTGGATGAGGCGAAAGTTTAATTAAGTCACCTTACGCAGTGTCACGCGTGCCTGCACCGTGCAGCAGGCACGCGTGAGCAAAGCGAAGAATCTCTACGATTGTCCCAGAGACCCTTCGTGGCGCCCTGTGCCACTCAGGGTGACAATCTGAAGGGAGAACTGCGTAAGGTGGTGTGCAAGCAAAACATGTCAGGCACGGAGTCGAAAGCGGCGCAGAGTGACGCCGTGGCGGCATCTCCCGACTTTCGAGCAAAATCAGGAGATTTTGCAGTCCAAACTGACAACCTTTGCCTGCACACGTAAGGTGAGTTATTTACAAATCCTAAGGTCTTTTTTTCGTCCATTCAGCCAGACCTGCCATGCCGAGGGCAAGCCCAAGCGTGGAGGAGCCGGATGAGATGAAGATCAATGGGAAGGTCGGCTCGAGCAATTTAATGACCATCAGGAAGGGCAGGATCACGCCCGAGAATAACAGGACCAGACCCAAAACAAGAAAGAGGCGCGTGTTCTTCATCGTTGATACAACCAGCAGGCGACGAAATGCTCCGGTTCGGGTTCAAAATCCACCGGGGCTTTTTCATCGCATAAACCCTTGATGATGCGCGAACAGCGCGGGTGGAAGCGGCAGCCTTTGGGCGGGTTGACCAGACTCGGCGGCTCACCCGGCGGGACCTCTTTGAACGAATCGGCGTTGGCGGCATCGGGGTCGGAGGTGGCGGCGAGCAGGGCGTGCGTATACGGATGCAGGGGGGTTTCGAGCAGGCGGCGGGTGTCGGCTTTTTCGATCAGGTTCCCGGCATACATGACGAAGATGCGGCGCGAAAAATATTTGACGGTCGAGAGGTCGTGCGTGATGTAGATGACCGACAAGCCGTGGGTTTCCTGCAAAGTCCGCAGCAGTTTAAGCACTTCCACGCGCACCGAGGCGTCGAGCATCGAAACGGGTTCGTCGGCGACGATCAGTTTGGGCCCGCGCAGCATGGCCCGCGCGATGACGATGCGCTGCTGCTGTCCGCCGCTCAACATATGCGGAAATTTATTGAGGAAATCCTCGACCGGATGCAGCTTCACCTCGGTCATCACTTTATTGATGCGCTCAAGCCGCTCGTCCCTGTCTTTCATGCCGCTGATGATCAACGGTTCTTCCAGAATCTTTTGCACGCTCATGAACGGGGGCAGCGCGCCGTACGGGTCTTGTTGCACGTAACCGATCTTGAAGCGGTATTTTCTCAAGCCATCGTGACTCAACCCTGAAAGGCGGTCGCCGTCGAAAATGACCTCGCCGCTGGTGGGGATGTTCAGCCCGAGGATGGTTTTCATCAGGCTGGATTTGCCGCATCCGCTCTCGCCGACGACTGCCACGGTTTCCCCTTCAGCCAGTTCGAAGCTGACACCGTCCACGGCTTTGACATGCCCCACCACGCTAAAGCCAAAACGCCGGAGTTCATACCAGACGCGCAAGCCTTGAATGGATAACAACGTCTCGACGGGTTCCTGTATTTTCAATGCCATTCGTTTTGCCTCTTGTATTTCGGTTACATCGGTAATCATGAGAGCGCTCCTTTCGCAAACCAGATCGAAGCCGCGCAATGTTGGAGACCGCCCGCAGGCTCAGCGCTTTTCAGTGGCGGATCCAAAACCCGTTTGCATCCCTTTCAACATTTCCATCATGCCGAGATGACGACAGTCGTGCGAGATGAAGCCAAGCAGGTTCAGGCGGATATTTTGCAATTTCCTTTTGAAATCGTCCTCCAAACCGTTGAAGGTCGGGTAGCGCTCATCCAATAAGCGGACGAATTCCTCCAGCCCGGCATAGGAGCGCTTGAGGTAATCCATCAACTCGCCCTTGGGGGGAATGGGCAGGGTGGAGGCGGCTTCGTCGCTCAAGCCGGTGCCGAGCGTTGCGCCCAATTCTGTGGGAAAACCCCAGCGCCGCGCAAGGTTTTCCTTTTCCCATATTTCGATGGGATCGCCGAACTTGGGCACGAGTTGAGGCGTGCGTTCGAGGATGACGGCTCTTAAAAAATCCGACTCGCGGGCAAGATGCCAGAGATGAAAACCGATACAGGTGCTGTATCCGCGCGGACGCCAGCGCAGTTGGTCGTCGTTCAATTCTCCGCCAAATTCAAGAATAACCGTATGGATGTCCTTAATCAGATGGAGGGCATCATACAAGGCGTGGGTGGTCATATTTTTGCCTGCGTTTCATTGATGGAGCCAGCATTTCACGTTTCGATTGCCCTTCGTGAAGATGGGCGGTTCTTTGTCGCATTTCCCAAAGCGGAAGGGACAGCGCGCGGCAAAGCGGCATCCCTTTGGCGGGTTGATCAGGCTCGGCGGCTGGCCGGTGATGAACATCGGGTCGGAATCGCTGCGCAGGCGGGGGACGCTCGCCATGAGCATTTGCGAGTACGGATGCAGCGGGGCGGGAAAGAACTCGCGCGCTTCGCCTGTTTCCACAACCTGACCGGCGTACATGATCGCGACTTCGTCGGCGAGTTCGCTGGAGGTGGCGATGTCGTGCGTGATGAGAATGAAAGACGTGCCCAGTTCGTGCTTGATGCGTTTCAGCACATTCATGATGTTCGCCTGGGTCAACAAATCGAGCGCGGAGGTGGGTTCGTCTAAAATGATGAGGTTGGGCGATGTGACCAGGGCCATCGCCAAGGCCACGCGCTGGCGCATCCCGCCGCTCAGTTCAAAGGGATAGCGTTCGATAAAATCGACAGGCACGCCCACATGCTGGAACATCTTCTTCACGATGCCGAGCGCTTCGAGTTTGCCGATTCCCAGATGAAGCATGGCGGGCTCCGCGACCTGGTCTCCAACGGTGAGCACCGGGTTGAGCGAGTTCATCGCGGCTTGCGGCACAAGCGACATGCCCACCCAGCGCACGTTCCGCCTGTATTCCTCGTCGGTGAAGGGCATGATGTCCCTGCCCTTGAGCAGGAGTTCGCCGCTGTAGGACGCCACATTACGCGGCAGGAGCCTGAGCATGGCTTTGGAGAGCGAGGTCTTGCCGCAGCCCGATTCGCCAAGGATGACCACGGCGCGATGGAAGTCGAGTCCGAGGCTGACCCCGTCCACGGCTTGCACGACTCCGGTCTGCGTGCGGAAGTGAAGTTTGAGGTCTTTTATTTCGAGAAGCTGAGATTCTTGATTCATGTCATCCGATTTCTTAGAGACTGTTTCTTAACTCTTTTTGTAACTGCTCAGGCATTTGCATCTCTGTCCTGTCATTTCGAGTGGCGCGAGGCCCACGAGAAATCTTCCTCAATATTGCGCTGGATTTCTCCTCGCTGGCGCTCGTCGAAATGACAGGCTGAGCAGTTACCTCTTTTTTGCCATAGAGAACACAGAGAATCTTGAGAAAACCTTTTAAAAATCTCTGTGTAACTGCTCAGGCAATTTGCATCTCGCCCTGTCCTTTCGAGAAATCTTTCTCAATGGTGCGCAAGATTTCTCCTCGCTGGCGCTCGTCGAAATGGCAGGCTGAGCAGTTACATCTCTGTGAACTCAGTGTTCTCTGTGGCTGGGGCTCTTTTTTCACGCCTTTCACAGACTTAAGAAACGCTCGCTTAGATTTCGCGCAAGCGCGGGTTGAAAATGCGGTCCAGCACGAAGCCGAGAAAGGCGAAGGCGAGACCGGTGATGACCAATAGAATGGCGGGTTCCAAAACCCAGTAATAGTATCCCTTGTACAAAGCGCCATTCGCCTGCGCGTCTTGAATGATCTTGCCCCAGGTCGGCAGGACGGGGTCTCCCAGACCGATGACCGCCAGGGATGCTTCGAGGAACACAAAGGCGGGCACCGCCTGCACCAGGTTGGGAATCAACAGGGGAATCATGCGCGGGATGAGGTACATGAAGATAATGCGCCTGTTGCTGGCTCCATATGCCTTCGCCGCTTCGATATACATCGACTCTTTTACCTGCAAAAATATGGCGCGATAGGCAAGAATGGCTCCGGTGAAAATACTCAAAAGGATCGCGGCAGTCAGAATCACCCAAATACTGCGCGAATAAAATGTGCCGATCATGATCATCAAGGCGAAGAAGGGCAGGACAAGGTTCACTTCGGTGATGCGCTGGATCAATTGATCGACCCACCTGCCATACCACGTGCCGACAGCGGCGATGATCATCGTCAGGACGGATGTGCCAATGGCTGCCATGAGTCCGAATGCCAGGGCGACGGGCGCGCCCCACAGCAGCGGAAGGGTCAGGTCGCGGCGGGCGTGATCCGTCCCGGCGAGACCGTAGACCTGTCCATGCACGACGAATTCCACGTCCAGGTTTGAGTCGGGTTCAAAGGTCGTCCCGGTGATGATGATTTTGTATGCGCCTTTCAGGATCTCGCCCGTTTCAGGGTCGGAGAACAAGGCTGGGATGTTCTCATCGGCTCGAAGTTTGAGAGACAGCTTGTCGTCTTGTGAGAAGCGGTAGGTGAACTTCTCTCCCACGGCAAAATTGGAGATGCGAATCGTCCGCCCGTCGGGAGTCAGCCATTCAACGGATACAAATGGTTGTTTCTCATTGAACGCCGCTGTAAGGTACAACAAGACTTCCTGCGGATACACGTCATAACCGAAGTCGAACTCGCGTGTGATGGAATAGGTTGTGATCCCATCGTTTCCCGGTTTCACAATTTTTTCCATTCCGCCGTCTGCCGAGTTCACGGCAAAGGACTCGGAAAATTTCTTGTCGGAGAACAGGTTGAACCAGGCGGGCGGCGCGAACTTTGGGTTCTGGTACCAGACATCCTCCCCCCCGCGCCAAAGACGGATCGCCTCGGGATAGGGGATCGTTATCATGGTGTAGATCGAAACGAGCACCATGACCAGGATGACAAAAAGCCCCGCAACCGCCGACGGATATTGAAACAATTTTTTGAAAGATGAGCCGATATTGTCCATGACTCAGTTCCCGATCCGCACGCGCGGATCGACCGCGGCGTAGACAAAGTCCAGCAGGAAGACCGTCAGCGCGAGCATGTAGGCATAGATGATGGTCGAGCCGACGATGATGGGCGTATCGTACAACCCAACGGCTTGGAAGAGCGTGCGCCCAAGACCGGGCCAGAAAAAGACCGTCTCGGTGAACAGGGCGCCGGTCCACAAGCCGATGATGAGGAGCGAGAAGTTTGTGATGATATTGGGCAGGGTCGGGCGCAGGATGTAGCGGCGCTCGATATCCTTGGGGTGCAAGCCCTTGGCGCGCGCCATATCCACATAGTCTTCGCTCGAATAGATCAGGAAGAAGGTGCGGTAATTATAGACACTGAGGAAGAAAGAACTGACGACCAAAGCGCCGCCGGGTAAGAGCAGGTGCTTCAAGACACTTACAGCGTAATCGAAGGTGTTGGCGGGCGGCGGCGAATCCACCATGCCGCCAAAGGGCAGGACGCGAAACCCCGCGGCGAAGATCAGAATCAGGAAGATTCCGTAAAACCAGGAGGGGATTGCCGATGTGGGCGAAAGCGCGATGGTGAGTTTGTCCCAGAAGCTTCCATAGTTGCGCGAAAGGTTGAGCGCGATGAACACGCTCGAAAAGAAAAGGAACAATTGCGAAGTTCCCATCAAGAGCAAGGTGGCGGGCAGGCGTTCGAGCAAAATCAAACGAACCTGTTTCGAACCGCTGTCGCTGGTGATGTTGATGGCGCGTCCGAGATCAAGTTTGAGCGAATTGACCAGATGCCGCGCATTGCGCACCGCGATGGGGGTATCCAATCCGCGCCGTTTTTCTTCGAGGGCAACCTGCTCGTCGATCAATTGCTTGCGGGCATCCGGGTCCATGTTGCGGTAGGCGGGGTTGTTCGCCACGGTCTGGGTGATCGTATCCCGTATCTGTCCCTTGAGGATGTTATCCACATAGCCGCCCATGTTGGCGATCAGGATCGTCAGGTACACGCCGATCACAACCGTGGTAAACAGGGTCAACAGCCGCAAACCGATATAACGCGCCATGCGCGACAACGAATCGAAAGCTGCGCTTCTTTTTGCGATGATCTTCCCCGGGGAAGGTGATGATACAGCCGACATGAGACCTCACTGGTTTCGTTCAGGGCGGGGCAGCCCCGCCCTGAACGAATTTCACTTGCCTGTTTTTTTTTATTTCACAACGACGAATTCAATGCTGCTAAAAGCGGGAATCGCAACCGGGATCGGCACGACCGCCACTTCGAGTTTGGCGGAGCCGGTCTCGAG
The DNA here is from genome assembly GCA_016703605.1 of Candidatus Villigracilis adiacens. Classification (GTDB taxonomy): domain Bacteria; phylum Chloroflexota; class Anaerolineae; order Anaerolineales; family Villigracilaceae; genus Villigracilis; species Villigracilis adiacens. The sequence goes on from JADJBU010000026.1 coordinate 262,806, forward strand.
TTTGGATGTCGAATCCGCGTCGAGCGTGACCTGGTACTGCCCCTCACCCACAGCCTGCGCATCGCCGACGGCGATCACGTCGCCCGTCGAACCGTAGAGGATGTACTTGACCTGTTTGATATCGGCGTTGGCATACGGCTCGTCATTGAAGTTGACGATCACATCGAACGCCGCTTCCTGCCCGGAGGTTATCTGTCCCGGACCATCGAGGACGACCGTGGCGCGCTTCGGATCGCTAAACGAAGCCCAGCGGTCGGCAAGGTCGGGGTAGTCGGTGAAGTTCTTCAGGACGAGCGACTTCTCAGTTGTGAATACCTGATCGAGATAGTACGGACCCGTGCCAACCCAGAAGTGACCGTGCTCTTCGTACCACTTCGCCATGTTCTCATAGCGCAGGGCAATTTCTTCAGGCGTCAGGAACTGACTCAGCGTCGCTTCGTAGGGGATGTGCCCTTCAGCCTGAGCCTGGTCGAGATACTTCTTGAGTACCTCAAGGCTTGGCCCGCCAACCCAGCTCATTTGCTCGATCTTTAACTCATCGGCTTTGTTGGAGGAGTAGGCAAGTTCACCTGCGGCTTCAGCAAGATTGGAGACCGCAAAGATCTGCCAGCTATTTTCACCTGCAAGACCGGCCGGAGACCCGGGCCACAGAGGCAGGACGTTCAACTCGGCATCCGCGGCAAAGGTATCGGAATAGTATTCGATGGTGAGCGGCTGGGTGGAGGTGATGCGCCAACCCTTGAAGGATGGCAGGAAGGCGTCTACAGAGAGCGCCCCAGACTCGTCATAAACAGCGCTTTCGGGTTTGGCGCGGTCGAGGAAGATCGCAAACGCCATCACGAAGTCAGCGGCGGAGATGGGGCTGCCATCGTGCCATTTGACCGTGTCATACAGGTCAGCCGGGTAGACGACGACACTCTTTGTCTTGGCGGTCGTTCCGTCGGGGAATTTTTCTCCGGCGGTGATAAAGGTCTGGGAGGTCGCATCCCAATCAACCCACGCGTCAGCGGGAACCGGAATTTCATCCACGGTTTGAACATCGAGCCAGCCGAGGTTGTTATCGGTGATCGGCAATCCGTTTAAATATTCCAGCGAGGCGCTTTCGATGCGATGGGGCCAGGCAAGACCGGTGTAGGGATCGCCCATCAAACCCTGGGTTCCGCCCACGGGTCCCGCGCCCTGGCTGGTGGCGCGCATGATGTTGGAATCCCAGACCCAGTTGCTGCCCGCAATGGTGTTCCACGGCTGGGTGAAGAGGTCGTTGGTGCCGACGTTCATCGTGCCGCCTTCTTCGCCCAGAAAGCGCAGGTTGTAGTTGCCCATGAACGCGGCTTCGTATCCGGCGCCGAGGTCGTAGGTTACAGAGACGTTGGTATTGTAAGGCGCGTACACGAGCTGGTCGACGACCCACACAAAGAGCGAATCTTCGATTGCAAGTTCCAGCGCGCGCGCCAGCATTTCATCGCGTTCCTGTTTGTCGGCGAAGTTACCCTGGGCAAGATCGTCGCCGAGTTGTTGAAGTTCGGGGTCTGCCACATTGGAGATGAATGGATCGCTTGCCTGGACGCTGGACGGCAGGTAATACTGCTGGATGTTGGCGCGTTCGTCGCGGGTCAGGCCGGCGGGCAGGTAACCGGCGGTATACATATGCCACTGACCTTCAGATGCGACCGAACCGAGCCAGATCGGGAAGGCTTCAGAAGAGGTCTTGTACTGGCGGTCTACTGTGAAGCCAATCGCCTCCAACTGATTGGAAACATAATCGCCCATCGGCTGGCGGGTTCCGTCGCCGTCGGAGCGGATGAGGAAGATGAGGGTGATCGGTTCGCCGTTGAACTGCCACTTGCCGTCGGCGCCGAGGGTCGCGCCCATGGCTTCCATTTCAGCGGCAACCTGTTCGCGGGCGCGGTCGAGGTCGTAGGCGTACTTGGTCTCAAGGGCGCGGGCGGTCTCGATCAGGTTGGTGTATTCCACCAGTTGCGTGGTAATCGGCAATAGCTTGGGCAGGGAACCGCCGCCATAGATCTCCTGGTTGACGTAATCGCGGTCAATCAGCCAGTTCAGCGCCTCGCGAATCTTGCGGTTCGAGAAGGGATTCAAACGGGCGGTATCGTCGAAGACCGCCGGGTTGAGACTGATGCCGTAATTGCCGCCGTAAGACTGGGTGTAATTCAACCCGGCATCTTTGATCTGCTGAAGGCTGTTCGAAGACAGGTTGAAGGAATAAAAATCGATCGCGCCAGCCTGCAACTGCGATACCGCCGTGTCGGACGAAATCGCCGAGAACACGATCTCATCCAGCCAGCCGCCGCGCCGTTCGGTCATCGGCGCTTCTTCGGTGGGTTCCGCAGTGGGCGCTTCGGTCGGTTCGGCTTCGCCGGTGGCGGCGGGTTCCTCAACCGGGGTCTCTGCCGCCGGAGCGCAGGCAGCAAGCAAGAGACCGAGGATGACCAAAAGGCTGAGGACATTAAACGTTGTTTTTACTTTCATTCTCTTTTTCTCCTTGTTGAAATTAGAAGACGGGTAAACAATTTCGGCTCTCCCGTTTCTGGCGGGATGACCACTTGCTCACAAGAGCTTTTGCCGCGGATTTACGCGGATTTTTCTTTGACCATCCGCGAAAATCAGTGAAATTCGCGGCTACGGTTTTTCTTTTCCCGTTAAAAACGGGAGAGCCACCATTTCAAAGACTCAAACTTTTCGCACCTCCTTGCCTGAACTGGGCAGGAGGCAGAAGCCCGGTGCTGCCCAAGCTTCCGCCTCCACACAATTGCGGTCATATCTTCTTGGAGGAAAACTCTTCCGCATGTCCACCATCTTACAAATCGAACGCATAAATGTCATGCGCCTGCGCAATTGGATTTCCCCATCAGTTTGAATGGCGCGCAGGTCGTCTCAGCGAAAAATAAATCCAACCCCGCCCAAAGCGAAAAACCCCACCCGGGTGGGGCGGCGCAGCCCTCCCGTAGTGGGAGCCGGAATCTTCGAAGCATGGATAAATTGCTTATAATCAAACCACCATGAAGATGGCGCAGCGTCTGCATTTTCTGATCCCCCTTTTTTTCATCCTGCAAGCCTGCGGGACGTCCTCCCCCGCCCCCACGCCGGTCCCTTCGCCCACCGCTTCCACGCCAGACCTCGAGCCTGAATCAGCTTCGGACGGCGCATTCGTGCCTTATGGCAAGAACATCCGCTTCGACCAGATCGGTCTTGAAGAGGGGCTTTCGCAAAGCGTGGTCAACGCCATCTTGCAGGATCGCAAGGGGTTTCTCTGGGTCGGCACCGACGACGGATTGAACCGCTACAACGGTTACTCTTTCACGGTTTTCAAACCGGACGCCGACAACCCCGAAAGTTTGAGCGACCGCTCAGTCACCGCGATTGTGGAAGATCCAAATGGAAATCTGTGGATCGGCACGCGTCAGGGCGGGGTAAATCGCTACGACCCCCTAAGCGGCATATTCACGCCATACCTGCGCAACGAAGCGGATCAAAATACGATAGCCAGTAATTACGTCTACAGCCTGTGGGCAGATACGTCCGGTCTGTGGATCGGAACCGACGACGGGCTGGATTATCTCGAATACGAGACCGGGAAGTTCACCCACTACCGCGTCTCCGATGACATGCCCCCAGCCGACCGCAGCCTGAGCAGTAATAACATCCGCGCCCTGTTCATGGACTCGAAGGGACAGTTGTGGATCGGCACCGGGGGGGGCGGGTTAAACGTGTTTAATCCGCGCAGTAAAAGTTTCAAGGTCTACAAAACCGATAAAACGAACCCCGGTTCGTTAAGCGGGAATCGCGTTTTGAGCATCACCGAAGACGCCGAAGGGTATATTTGGGCTGGCACCACGAACGGGCTGAACCAGTTCAACCCGGCGCGCAATATTTTTCGCCGTTTCGAAAATTCGCGGTACAAGGAATTCAGCATTGCCGGGAATACGGTTTTTGCCCTGCATGTCGACCAGTCTGGCGGGTTATGGGCGGGTACGAACAAGGGGCTGGACCGTTACGACCCCGGGACGGGAAAATTCATCCATCACCAAAGCCAGCCCGGCATATCGTTCAGCCTGAGCAACAACCAGGTCCAGTCCATTTATGAAGACGGCAGCGGCATTCTGTGGATCGGCACCTACGGCGGCGGACTCAACAAATATAACCGCCAGCAGGATCGCTTTGCCTATTACCGGCACAACCCCAACGACGACAACAGCCTGAACAGCAATTTCATCCTCGCCATCCTTGCCGAGAAAAAAGATTTTGTCTGGATCGGCACATTCGATAACGGGTTGAACCGCTTCGAACCCGCCGCCGAAAAATTTACCCACTTCGAGAGCAACCCCGGCATCCCGGCTTCGTTGAGCGATAATTCCATCAACGCCCTGTACCAGGATTCGGAAGGGACGCTCTGGGTCGGCACAGGCAGTGCGCTCGACAGGTTCGATCACGTCACCAGCCGGTTCACGCATTTTCGCCCCGAACCCGCCGAGGATTCGGACAACCCGGTTTTTTTCGTCACGCACATCTTCGAAGACTCAACCCGGCGGTTTTGGGTCGGAACCAACCGGGGGTTGATGCGCTTCAACCGCGATACCGGGAGGTTTTTCGAGTTCAATCTCGGCGATTCGAATTCCGAGAACGAATCGCCAAACAACGTCACCGCCATGGTCGAAGACGTGCATGGAAATCTCTGGGTGGGAACCTTCGACGACGGACTGAAACGCATCGAGCGCGGCGCCGGTTCGGTCACACATTTCCGCAGCGACCCGAACAAGCGGTCATCGCTCGGGAACAACGCCGTCTTATGCCTCCACCTCGATTCATATGGCGCACTTTGGGTCGGCACCCACGGGGGCGGGCTCGACCGCCTCGATATCGAAACGGGAATCTTCTCGCATTTCACCGAGAACGAGGGTCTGCCAAACAGCGTCATTTACGGCATCCTCGAGGATGAGAATGGAAATTTCTGGTTGAGCACCAATTTCGGTCTCTCGCGCTTCGACCCGCTCGCGTTGACCTTCCGCAATTTCACCGCCAGCGACGGCCTGCAAAGCAATGAATTCAATCAAAACGCCTTCGCCAGAGACGCCAACGGGATGATGTATTTCGGCGGCATCAACGGCTTGAACATTTTCGAGCCGCGCGAGATACGAGACAACCCCTACCCGCCAAACATCTCCCTGACCGCCATCACTCTCGACGGCGAACCGTTCATCCACGAAACCACCCCCGAGTACATGAGCCGGGTCATCCTGCAATGGCCCCATGATTCGTTCGAGTTCGAATTTTCGGCATTTGCCTTCGAACAGCCTGCGAAAAACAAATACTCGTACATGCTCGAAGGCTTCGACCCCGATTGGATCGAGATCGGCAGCCAGCGCAACGGGCGGTATACCAACCTGCCCGGCGGGACGTACACCCTGCGCCTGCGCGGCTCGAACAGCGACGGCATATGGAACGAAGCCGCCAATTCCATCGAAGTGGCGGTCGTGCCTCCCTTCTGGGAAACCTGGTGGTTCGGCGGTTTGATGGTCGTTGCCTTCGGGCTTCTGGTGGCAGGCGGGCTGCGCTGGCGGGTTAAACGGGTGGAAAGCCGCAACCTGGAACTGGAACGGGTGGTCAAACTTCGCACGGTTGACCTGGAAAAACGCAACAGCGAGATCGAAGCGCTCTACCTTGCCGATGAAAAGATCATCCGCTCCGTTACGCTCAACCACATCTTTCAGACGCTGGTCAATGTATCGGTTTCGATGCTCCAGGCAGACCGGAGCGTGGTGCTTGCCTGGAACGAAGAAAAGCGCAAGGTCATGCCGCGCGTCAGCCAGGGTTTCCACCCCGATTCCCTGCCCGCCATGCGCTACGACCCCGGCGAAGGCAAGATCGGACTGGCAATGGCTACCGGCAACCCGGTGATCGTTTCGGATATCGAGCCGGAACACCTGCGCCCGGACATCCGCGAGGTGATCGAGAGGGAGGGAATCCAATCCTTTGCCCACTTCCCCATTGTGGTGGATGAACGCGTTGTGGCAATTTTCAACGTAGCCTATACCCGTCCCGACGCATTGACCAAGGACTCCATCCGCCTGTTCACCGCGCTGGTCAACCGCGCCTCGATGGCAATCGCCAACATGGAACTGTTCGACCAGACCCGCGAACTGGCGGTGATGGAGGAACGCAACCGCCTGGCGCGCGACCTGCACGACAGCGCCAAACAAAAAGCCTTCGCCGCGCTGGCGCAATTGGGAACCGTCAACGGCATGGCGGGAGCCGTCCCGCAGGGAGCCGATCCGCACCTGACCGAGGCGGAGACTCTCGTCTATGAGGTGATTCAGGAATTGAATTTTCTAATTCAGGAGATCTACCCGATTGCCTTGCAGGAGAAGGGGCTTCCGGCGGTTCTGAGAGAATATGTCTTCGAATGGGAGAACCGCAACGATGCCCTCATCAACCTGTCGATTCAGGGCGAGCGCGAACTTCCGCTCGAATTGGAGCAGGCGGTTTACCGCGTCATCCAGGAGGCTCTGGCAAATGTATCGCGTCACAGCCGCGCCGCAAGGGTGGACCTTTCGCTGGTATATAATGACGAACTGCTTCAAGTGGTAATGGCAGACGACGGGCGCGGGTTCGACATCAATCAGAAGGCGACCGGGCTGGGGTTCCGCTCGATGCGCGAACGAATCAGCAGCATTCGCGGGACATTCCAGGTCCAGAGCGCGCCGGGTCAGGGGACCCGCATCTTCGTTCAAATCCCATTGAAGACAACCGCAGGAGCGACAAAATGAAACATCACCGCATGAGCATATTGATCACGGACGACCATGAAGTGGTGCGCAGCGGAATCCGCTCGTACCTGGAGAAGATATCGGATTTTCACGTGGTCGGCGAGGCGGCATCGGGGGAGGAAACCCTGAGCCTGGTCTCTGAACTGATTCCCGATATTGTCCTGCTCGACCTGATCCTGCCCGGCATGGACGGGATCGAGACGACCCGCCGCATCCGCCAGATCAGCCCGCGCACCAAAGTGGTGGTGCTGACCTCCTACCACGAAGACGCCCATATCTTCCCGGCGCTCAAGGCCGGGGCGACCTCCTACATCCTCAAAGACATGAAGATGGATAAACTCGTGGACGTGCTGCATCGCGCGGTGCAGGGGGAAGTGACCCTTCATCCGGTGGTGGCTTCGCGCGTTCTGCAAAACATCCGCGGCGAGAACGGCGAGGAGCAGCCCCTCTTTACCGAGTTGACCGACCGCGAAACGGATGTGTTGAAACTGATCGCGAACGGACTCTCCAACAACCAGATCGCGGAAAAACTCGTGATCAGCGAGAACACGGTCAAGGGTCATGTCAGCAACATCCTCAGCAAATTGCACCTGGCAGACCGCACGCAAGCCGCCGTCTATGCCTGGCAGCAGGGCATTGTCAACCGGCAGAGCGCGGTGAAATAGCCGCCGCGCAGAAACTAAAAAAGACACCGCGTTTGAAACGGTGTCTTTTTTAGTTGCAGAATTTGGTCTACTGCCCCATCTCAGCCAGGGCGGCTTCGATCTCCTGCGCAAAAACTTCGATGCCCTGCGCACCCTGAATGATTCGGGTCTGGGTTTCGCCGTTCACCTCATAGGTGATGAGGAAGGAGGGCGTCGCCTGAATTCCAGCCGCGGTGGCGTCTTTCGCGTCCTGCTCGACGAGGTCGCTGTATTTTCCAGAGGACATGCAGTCATCATATAGGCTGCGGTCGAGACCGATCTCGTCTGCCATGAGTTCCAGGCGGCGGGTGTCGTATGCGCCCACGTTTTCGCCCGTCTGGTTGGCAAAAAGGATGTCGTGCATTTCCCAGAATTTGCCCTGGTCGCCGGCGCAGTATGAAGCCTCGGCCGCATCCCTGGATTCCGGTCCGATAAACCCGCCAACAGATTTATAGACGAAGTACGCCTTCCCCGTTTCGACATACTGCTCCATCAACGCGGTTTCGGTTCTCTCGTAGAAGATGCGGCAGTAAGGGCATTGGAAATCGGAATATTCGGTGATGGTGATCAGCGCTTCAGGGTCGCCTGCCGCGTTGAAGTCAGCATCGGGACGGCTGGCTTCGGGCGCGGTGACCACCGCGTCAACCGGTTTGATATTCGGGTAGATGATCAGAAAGGCGACAAATAACGCGCCGAGGGAGATCAGGGCGATCCCGATCAGGCGGGACTGCCTTTCCTTGCGCCGTATCTGTTCCTTGCGTACCTGGCGCTTGCTCATTTCTTTGTTTTCCATGGTTCTCCTGTTATCTATATCGAAGCGATTTCGTGCTCCAGCTGCTTTGCGGCTGAAACACGGGGTATTTATGGAAAAGAATTTTCCCACGCCGGTTTGGTTTTGTCCAGAAATGGGTTAGGAGGCTCTTAACTTACGCCCCGCGCAGGCGGGCATTCACCCACATGGTCATCGTTTTAAAGACTTCCGTCTTTTCCAGGTCGTTGTGCAGTTCGTGATAGCCGCCCTCCCAAAGGACCATTGTGCAGTTTTGCCCCAGCGCAGCCGCGAATTCGGTACTGCTGGAGGGATAGGCAATGGCATCGCTTTTGCCGTGCAGGAGCAGGAGCGGCAGGGAAAACTCGCCCGCATGTTCCAGTGTCCACGTTGTTACAGCCAGCATGACCTTTCCGAAGCCGAGGGTGATTTTGTCATGTACCAGCGGGTCCTGTCTGTATTTTTGCACCACAGCCGCCTCCCGCGAAATTCCCGCCGCATCCAAACCGCTTGGGAGCGCCGTGTTGGGCATCAACGAGCCGAGGAGTTTCGCCATGAATATTTTCACCGGTTGTTCCTCAAGGGACGTATGCAGACCGGGGCTGGTGGCGATGACGCCTTTAACCGCCGGTTTGCGCTTTAACCCGTAATGCAGCACAAGGATGCCGCCGAGGCTGTGCCCATACAGCACGACCGGCAGGTCCGGGTATCGGGTCTGCGCCTGTTCGAGCAGCAGGTCGATGTCTTTCAAGAAATCATCAATGGAGGAAACATGTCCGCGCGCGCCGCCCGAACGACCATGCCCGCGATGATCGAAGCCGAAGAGGATGTATCCTTCCTTTTCAAATGCCTCAGCCACATGCGCATAACGCCCGCTGTGTTCGCCCAGCCCATGCACAAGGCAGATCACAGCCCGCGGGGCGACCACCGAAGGTTCCCACACCTGCGCAAAAAGGTCAGTGCCGTCGAATGCCTTCCAGTTGAATTCCTGATGCCTCATATTACGCTCCAAGTATTATTCGAAACTCGCAGTGCTGTCCGCCTGCGGCTTTGCAATGTTGTTCTTCGATATCGTGCTCTTCGCCGGTCGCCCAGTACAAACATTCGCGGATCAAACCGAGGGTCACAAAACAGACCGGCGCAGCGTCCTTCTGGCGCAGCGTTCCCGGCGAGACGTAATCCACAAAGAGCAGGTCGGGGTGTTCGTTGTGAACGGCGATATCGCCGCTGGCGGCGCCAAGCCTGCCGGCGAGCAGTTCGAGCGCGGGTTTGCGCCGGGATGCCCGTGGGAGCGGGCGAATTAAAGCGGATCGCGCTTTCGATTGGATCGGCGCGTCGTTCATAAGGGGTTCCCAGAGTTTGGACCCGATGCGCAATAAAATGCCGCGCGCACCGCGCCCGTAATATGCGCGCAGCGCCGCTTGCAGGCGCGCATATGATTCCGCCGCCTGCGATTCGTTCATGGCGAGAAAATACCCGGGCAGTTTCCAGTCTTTGGGCAGGTCTGAGTTCGCAAGCACGCCGCTGTAGGTATCCGCCCCAATTCCGGCGGAGAGGGTTTCGATAAAACGATTCATAACGCGGGGGGATAACCCGGCTGGCTTCATGACATGCCTCCCGCAGAATAAATCAAAACCGGGAAAGATTCCCCGGTGCGGGCGAATCCCAGTTTGCGATACAACATCAGCGAGGCGGTATTATCCTCCTGGGTGTTGACGGAAAGCCTCCCGGCTCCCAGCGCCCCGGAGTTTTGGACGAGGTCATGCATCAGGGCGGATGCGACCCCCCTGCCCTGCGCTTCAACCCGGACCCCAAGCCTTGCGAGGTGCGCCCCGAATGGATTGCCCGTGCTGATCTGAAAACCGACCACCCCGTTCGCATCCTCGGCGACAGTTGACCAGATGGATTGATTCCGCGCGCGGCGCAGGGCGTCTGCCGAGTTGTGCCAGAAGGCGCCGAACGCCTCGCGGTCGATCTTTGCCACATCGGGCAGGTCGGACTCTTGCATGAGGCGGATGCGAATTCCATCCACGGGTTTGCGGGGCGTGTAATTCATGAGGTTGAGTTCGAGCATGACAATTTTCATGCGCGGTTCGAATCCGCTGTTTAGCAGCAGGGATTGAAACCAGCGTTTCATGACAATGGATGCAATTTGGGTGTTTGGGTTGGGAGACGTGCTTTCGGCGTGGGCAGTCTCAAAAAGGGCAGACCAGGCTTCCGGTCCCGAAAGATGCGGTGAATGGGTAAAGAGGCGAATCCATGCCACACCGGCAGGGTCTTCGGGGCAGGCAAGCGCAGCCGTCACCACGCCGTGTTCCTCCAGCACCCAAAAGTTCGGTTCGCCGATCCATTCGAGGGCGGGGCGCCAGTCGAGGTGGCGATGCGTATTCGATTCTTGAAAAGCGAGGTTGGAGATCTGGCGCTGGTCTTGGGCGGCAGCCCGGCGGACGCGCAGGCGCAGGTTGATCATTTGATGAACCGAAGGAAAAATTTCATGACGCGTTCGAAGAAGGTCGGGTTGTCTTTCGCGTCGACCGAACCGATCATCTTGAATGCGGATTCGGATATCCTGCCGGTTTTTAGTTTCAATGCCGCGGAGGATTTGAGAACCATGGCGCGCAGGTCGCCTTCGCCCGCCTGCTTGAAGAGTTCCGCAGAGCGTTCGTAAAGCGCGATGGCTTCGTCGCTTTGACCAAGGGCTTCGAGCGCGGCTGCCTGGTTGCCCAATGCCATGCCGTGGCGTTTGTCGTCGTTCGCGCCGGCGAAGACCGCGTCGGTGCCGAGCGCGGCGTCGAGCGCTTCACGGGCTTTGCCAGCCTGCAATAATGCCACGCTCAAATTGTTGCGCGATTCGGCGGCGGACAATCCGGCGCGCCCGAGGGTGTATTCCTCCGCCGCCTGCCTGAAATATTCGGCGGCTTCATCGAAGTTCTTCTTGGCAAACGCCTGTTTGCCTTTTGCGTCAAGTTGGGAGGGTTCCATGTGGTTTGGGTCAGAGGGTGATGTCGAGCAGTCCTTCCGCCACCGAGCGGAGTTTATCCCTGGACATGCTGGAAAGTTTCATGGCAAGTTCGAGATACGGGCGGTTGACCGGCTGGCAGACGAAATCTTTTATTTCGGCGGGAAGGTCTGTGAATTTTTGCATGGCCTGCTGACCGGACATCCACTCGCCCACCGGACCGCTTTGGTCGAAGAATGTTTCGACCCGGCTGCCCATGACCACCAGGATGCTTTCCAACTCCGGCACGCTGACGATCTTTTCGCCGAGTTCGTACGCCTTGAGGCGGGGCTGCGAGATTCCGGTCTCCGCCGATAAATGGCGGATGGACATGTTGGCGTTTGTGCGTTCCTGCCGGATCAGGGCGCCGATCATGCGATGGCGCAGGGCGATCAGGCGGGTGATGTCTTCCGGTTCCAGGGGGGCTGGTGTGTCGGAGACGGTTTCGGTCCCCCAAAACTGGGCGATCGGAATCTTCAAAAAGAAAGCCAGCGCCTCCAGTTCAGGCAGGGATGGGGCGCGCCGTCCTTCTTCGTAGGCGCGAAACAAACCGGATTTGACGCCGATGGCGTCGGCGCATTCCTTGATGCTGCGCCGTTCCGCCACGCGGGCGTCTCGAATCAGTAAACCTAGTTTTTTTTCTCGTATGGTGATCTGGGCATTCGTCATGGCACCTCGTCTATCGAAGCCTATTATAGCAGAGTGATTCAGCGTCTTGAATGCGGGTCTTGAGACTTGCCGGTCATGAAGATCTCAGCCCCGAGTTTGTAGCCCGCCGTCTCGAGCCGCGGCGTGAAGATGGGACGAATGCCCGTGGGCTTCAACTCGCCGAGGACTTTGCCGTCCTCCGTCACGCCGGTCTGGCTGAATTTGAAGATGTCGGTCAGGACGACGACATCCCCCTCCATGCCTGCCACTTCGGTGATGGCGGTCACTTTGCGCTTTCCGTCCTTGAGGCGGGTTTGCTGGATGATGAGGTCGATGGCGGAGGAAATTTGCTGGCGCACCACCTTGAGGGGCAGGTCCATGCCCGCCATGAGAACCAGAGTCTCGAGCCTTGAGATGGCATCGCGCGGGTTGTTGGCGTGGACGGTGGTCAGCGAACCGTCGTGCCCGGTATTCATTGCCTGGAGCATGTCGAGCGCTTCGCCGCCGCGCACTTCGCCCACCACGATCCGGTCGGGGCGCATTCGCAGCGAATTCCGCACAAGGTCGCGGATGGTGACGGCATTCAGCCCCTCGGTATTGGCGGGCTTCGTCTCCATGCGCATGACATGTTCCTGCTGCAACTGCAATTCAGCGGCGTCTTCGATGGTGATGATGCGCTCGTCCTCGGGGATGAAGCCGGAGACGACATTCAGAAGCGTGGTTTTTCCGGAGCCGGTCCCGCCGGAGATGATGATATTGAAACGCGCCTTGACGCAGGCTCCCAGAAACTCTGCCATATGCGCGGTGACCGATCCGAACTTGATCAGGTCTTCGACGCCGAGTTTATCCTTGGAAAATTTACGAATGGTGATCGAGGGTCCATCGATGGCGACGGGGCGCACAACGGCATTGACGCGCGAGCCGTCGGGCAGGCGGGCGTCGACCGTGGGCGAGTCGAAATCGACGTGACGCCCCAGGGGCATGATGATCCGGTCGATGATCCGCAGGACGTGATCGTCATCGTCGAAGGCGGTTTCGCTTTTTACCAATTGCCCCTTTTTTTCGACGAAGACCCGCTTGGGTCCGTTGACCATGATCTCGGAAATATCCGGATCGTCCAACAGGGGCTGGATGGGGCCGTACCCAAGCAGGTCGTTGAACACCTGCCGGAAGATGTCCTTCTTCAGGTCTTCGGGGAGGCTCAACTGGGTCGACTCGAATGCCTTTCCGATATTCTGCTGGATGAAGGCGCTTCGTTTGGAGGCTTCGATCCCTTCGGTTTCCAATGCTCTCAGAAGGGCATCGGCAAGGTATTTTTTTAGCCGGATGAGGTCCTGTCCCGTCAGGCGCTGCGGGGCGTTCATGAATTCGAATTCCCGGTCTGTTCATCCGCAAGCGGCATGATCCAGACAATCTGCTCCTTCTGCACCACCATGAATGGTCCGGAAAATATCACTTCGCCTGCCGGGCTGGATACGGTCGCGTCGGTGACGGCAAGAAAACGCTCGTCGTTTTCCAGTTCGTCCTTCAAGCGTTCGTTCTGCCGCACATGGACAAAACCGCGCACCAGGCCGGAAGCCGTCTGTATCACCGAGGGGACGGGTACCTTCTGGATGACGTTGGTGAAGTACTTGCCTTTTTCATCGTATTCGATTGTCATGTCATTCTCCCGCCGCCTTAAGAGACTTCACCCCCCGCGTAGTTTACGGGCAAGGGCTGTCATCTCCCTGGCGGAGTCTTGAAATATGATGGATGCGCTGTCGTTCGGGAATTTTAACGTATAAGGGCGGTGCTGGCTGTTTGCAAAAGCGAAATTTGTATCAAGATAGGGAATCGCCAGGTTGACCCGTATGCCGAGCAGGTTTTCCGCCTCGCGTTTGCTCAGCCCCTCCAACCCGGAATGACGGTTGAGGACGGTATACAGGTTTTTCTCACCGACCCCCTTGGATTGCAGATAATCCAGGATGGTTCCCGTCAGGGATATGGTGCTGACATCGGTGCTGATGAGCAGGGTCACAAGGTCGGCATGTTGAATCAACGGGAGGGTAATCTTCGAAAGCGAACGCCCAATGTCAACGAGGACGTAGTCATAGGCGGCTTTCACGCCTGCGACCAGGTCCCAGATGCGTTCGACGTTCAATTGATTGCTCAATTCGGGGTCGGGCGACCCAGCCAGGAGATGAAAGCGCCATAATTCGACCAGGGGCAGGGAGGTCTTCAGAAAATCGGGCGAGGTTTCCTGCGTGGAGCGTTCTGCCAGGGTGATGATATTCTCCATCCCGTCGTAGCCGATGATGGGGGCGATCGAACCAATGGGAAAGACCAGGTCTGCAACGGCAACCCGCGCTTCGGGGTTTTGTTTCGCAATCTCCGCGCCCATGTTGGCGCAAAAGGATGAAGCGCCGGTTCCGCCCTTGGCGCTCAGGAAGACGATCATCAAGCCGCCTTTTTTCATCGCTTCGGCGGAAATGCCAAAGAAACGCCTGACGGCATCGCTCAAAAGGGAGACCGCCTGTCCCGATTTGGTGATGTACTCGTTGAAGCCCGCCTCCCGGCAGGATTTGACGCGGGCGGGATCGTGGTCGCTGCTTAGCGCCACCAGATGCAGTTGGGCGGTACGCGGATCGCGGTGGAGTTTGGAGGCGAGTTCCTCCCCCTTGAGATCGGATAATGCCGGGTCGATGACCGCCATATCGGGGCGGTCGCGCCAGGCAAGGATCAGTCCCTCCTTGCCGGAACCAGCCTGGAGGACGTCCAGGTCAAGTTCCTGCAATTTGCGGGCAATAAAATTTCGGCTTGCGGAGTCTGAATCGACAATAAGGATTTTCTTTTGAGGCATGGCTTGTTTCCACGCGCATGCCCGTTTTCATGCGCAAGCGTCACGCTTCGATGGGGGGCATCAGGTATCCCAGCCCGGAGCGCGTGACAATATGGCGGGGGGTGTGGGCATCCTTCTCGAGTTTCTGGCGCAAGCGAGCGATGCTCACCCACAATATTTCCTTGTCATTCTTGTATTCAACGCCCCAGACGCTTGTCAGCAATTCCTCCGAGGTCAGGATCTTGCCGACGTTGTGCGCGAAATGAAGCAGGAGTCTGTATTCGGTGGCGGAAAGCGACACCGGGTTATCGGCGCGCCAGACTTCCGCCCGGGCAAAATCGATTCTCAGGTCTTCATGTGTAAAGAAGCGGACCTGGCTTGAATCTGAAGGAGGCTGCGCCCTGCGAAGGACGGCGCGGACCCGCGCCAGCAGTTCGGTGGCAGAGAAGGGCTTGACCAGGTAATCGTCGGCGCCGAGGTCGAGTCCGCGCACGCGGTCCTGCTCCTCGCCGCGCGCCGTCAGGATGACGATTGGCACGTTGGTGAATTCGCGCAAACGCTGGGTGGCGCCAAACCCGTCGAGGCGCGGCATCATCACATCCATCAGGACCAGGTCGATCGGGCTGGCAGAGAAGACATCCAATGCCTGCATCCCGTCCTGGGCAGTCATCACCTCATACCCTTCAGAGTGCAGGTTCGCCTCCAGAAGGCGCAGGTACCGGGGTTCGTCGTCAACGATCAGAATACGCTTTGCCATAACAACTCCTTGGGGGATCGATTGCCAGGAATCAAAGCGTTGGGTCGGCGGGCAGTTCGATAAAGAAGGTCGTGCCGCGATCCAACACTGACTCTACCCAAATATTACCATGATGAGCCATAACAATTTGCTTGCAAATATAAAGACCCAGCCCGGTTCCGGTCACTGTGCGTTCGCCGGGCACGCGGTAAAAGCGCTCGAACAGAAAGGGAATGAACTCTTCGGGAATGCCTTCGCCCTCATCGACAAAGGACAGGCGCACTCTTCCATTCACGGTTTTCGTGGCGACTGTGAGGCGCGACCCGGGCGCGTACTTGATGGCGTTGCTGAACAAATTCTCAAAGACCTGTGAAATCCGCACGCCATCTCCCAATACGGGGGGCACCGGCTCGAGTTGAAGGTCAACCTCCAGTTTGGGGTGATGCGTGCGCACCCGCGCCGTCACATCGCGCAGGAGCGCATCCAGCCGCAGCGGGGAAAATTTAAACTGGATCGTCTTGCTTTGCAGGCGCGCCGACTCGAGCATGTCTTCGATCAACTTTGCGAGACGGTCGGTCTCCTCATCGATGATGGTCAGGAACTCGCGCTGGGTGGCTTCATCCCAGTTCGCGTCCTGCCTGAGCAGGCTGGTGCTGTAGCCTTTGATGAAGCCGAGCGGCGTGCGCAATTCGTGCGAGATGGTCGAAACAAAATCGTCCTGCAAACGCATCTGGCGCTGGACCGAGTCCAATTCGGCGCGCGCCTCCTGGAGTTCCTTGCGCTCGATCAAAGCGGACGCCCAAATGGCTTGAAGCGATGCCGTGTGGATGTGAAGTTCCGAATATTCCGGTCCGCCGAAACGTACATACAGCAATGCCCCGCGCAGGGTCGCCCCTACGTAAAGCGGAATGCCCAGCAGGTAGGTTTGCGACATGCGATCCCTGCCGGTCGTATCATCCAGCGGTCCATGGATGACCATGTGTTCGTTGGTGATGACATCGTTCGCCACGCTCTCGCCCCAGGCGGCATCGGCTTCGGCGGTCTTGCCGCGTCCCATGGCGCGGGCGTAGACAATGTCCAAGCCGCGCGTTTTACGGTCGCCCAGGTAGATGGCGACATTATCGAAAACGAAAAATCCGCGCATGGATAAAAACAAAATATCCAGCGCAGACTTCAATTCCGGCTTCGATTGCACCTCCTGAAAAATGCGGTGGAGTTCGGAGAGCGTGTTTTTATCCATCGGTCAATCGCGCATGGCGAGCAGCGGAAATTTGAAGGCGGCGCCCCTGCCCTCAATGGATTTCACGTCCAGAATCGAACCGTGGGCTTCGACGATCTGGCGCACCAGCGAAAGCCCCAGCCCCGTCCCGCCGTAGCGGCGCGTGGACGAACCGTCCAGTTGGTGGAACGGTTCGAATATCTCCTTGATGCGGTTGGCAGGAATGCCGACCCCCGTATCCTGCACGGTCATTTGGACGAGGTTCTTTCCCTCCTCCTCAAGGGATACGGTGACGCTTCCGCCCGAGGGAGTGAATTTGATCCCGTTATCCAAAAGTTGACCCACCACCCAGCCGATCTTCTCCCCATCCGCCTGCACAAGAGGGAGGTTTTCAGGCGCATTGATGATCATTTTCACGCCGCGGTCTTCCGCCTTTCGTATGGCGCCCTTTGCCACCAGCGAAACCAGGCGGCGGATATCGACGCTTTCGAGTTTCATGCTCATTTCGCCGCGCGAGGCAAGCGAGAACATGATCAGGTCTTCGATCATATCCTCCAGTTTGCCGGTGGCGCGCTGGCTGACCGTCAACGCGTGGCGCTGTTCGTCTGTGACCTTGCCAAGCGATTCGGAGATGAGCAGTTCAATGTACCCCTTGATGTGCGTGAGCGGTGTGCGCAGTTCGTGCGAGATGTTGGAGACGAAATTCGCCTTCATCTGGCTCAGTTCGGAGAGCCGGTTCATGGCTTCGTTCAGTTCAGCCGTCCGTTCGTGGACGCGCTGTTCGAGGTTGCGGTTTGCCGATTGCAAGGCGGTGCGCAGCTGGATGATCTGCTCGGTGATGACCTGGTCGAGTTGTTCCTTTGTGATCAGATGCATCTCGATCAATGCCTGCCCGAGCAAAGCCTGCCCGCCCTTCTCTGCCGCGTCCTGCTGGTGAACGAGGGCGCGAAACAGGTCGATGTCGGTGATCATCCCTTTTTGGACAAGGTATTCGCCCAGGCGGGGCACGAGCATTTCAGGGGATAATTTTGCAGGCTGTGTGTCCATTTATCCAATCCGTTTCTACGGTAAAACCCATTCTCCGTCAATCATGACAGCAGACGGCGCAATTGTCAACAGGGATTCGGCGTCCATTGCAAACGGGTCTTCGTCAAGGACGATCAGGTCGGCGTGGTAGTTTTCGGCGAGTTTGCCGAGGCGGTCTTCCGCGTTGGCGGCGTAGGCGGCGCCGAAGGTGTAGGCAGACAAGGCTTCGGCGAGGGTCAATTTCTGTTCGGGGTACCAGCCGTCGGCGGAGGGAGAGCCGTCGCTTCTTCGCCGGGTAATCGCGGCGTGCAATCCCAAAAACGGGTTGGGCGATTCCACGGGGGCATCCGATCCAAAAGCAAGCGCCGCGCCGTAGTTAAGTTGAGTCCGCCAGGCGTAGGAAAGTTCGGCGCGTTTGCCCCAGTAACGATCCGCGGCAAACATATCGGAGGCGGCGTGGATGGGCTGCATGGATGCGATGACGTTGAGTTTTGCAAGGCGCGGCGCGTCGTCGGGATGGATGACCTGCACATGCTCGATGCGGTGACGCAGATGCGGCAAATGATTTTGGGTTTCATATTTGCGCAGCTGCTCGAAGGCATTCAGCACTTCATGATTGGCTTTATCGCCAATGGCATGGACGGTCATACTCAAACCAACATCGGCGGCTTTGCGGGCGTGTTCAAAAAGTTCCTCGCCATCCATGTTGAGGATGCCTTTGTTGCCCGGTTCGTTCTCATACGGTTCGAGCATCGCCGCCGTGCGCGGACCGAGCGCCCCATCCATGAAGGCTTTGACCGAGCCGATCCACAACATTTCATTGCCAAAGCCGGTGCGCAAGCCGAGGTCATTCGCCTGCTCCACGCTTTCAACGGGAATGTTTTTGCACACGCGCAATTTTAATTTGCGCTGTGCCTGCAGGGATTGCAATGCCATGAAAGAATCGCGCCGGTCGAAATCATGGATGCCGGTGATGCCCATGCCCCACAGAACAGATTGGGCTTTGAGCATCGCCGCCTCGATCTCGCCGGGGGCTGGCTGCGGCACCGCGGCATGGACGGACGCCATGGCGGTTTCGAGCAAAATGCCGGTGGCTCTTCCGCTGGCGTCGCGTTGGATCGCGCCGTCTTTTGGGTCGGGAGTTTCATTTGTGATGTTCGCCAATTTCAATGCGGACGTGTTTGCCCATGCGGCATGAAGCGATTTGGCGGTGAGGTAGACGGGGTTGTTCGGCGCGATTGCATCGAGTTCGGCGGCGGTCGGGAAGTTCCCATCCCAATCGTTTTGCTGCCAGCCGTGACCCAGCACCCACTCGCCGGGTTTTGAGGTCCGCGCGCGCTCCCCCACCCGCCGCAGGCATTCTCCTTTGGTCTTTGTTTCGCAGTCCACTTTGGAAAGCCCCAGCGAATAATATTGCATGTGAATATGCGCGTCGGTCAGCCCGGGCAGGATGGTCGCCCCTTTCATATCCTGTTTCTCAACCTTGCCGTGGGCGATGCTTTCGAGTCGGTCTTTGCCGCCCACAGCAATAATCCGCCCGCCTGCGATGAGAATCGCAGCAGCAAGCGGATTGGATGAATCGAGGGTGTGTATGCTGGCGTTATAGAGGAGTTTCATGGTTCACGTCATCTTCTTCAACAGCGCGTCCAATTCCTCATTCGAGTAGTAATAGATCGTCACCGTTCCGCCATTTTTGCCGTGCTTGAGCGTGACCTTGGTGCCGAGGCTGCGCTGGAGGCGTTTCTCCACATCGGAGGCATCGGCGTTATGGAATACTTTCTTAACCTTGACCGGTCGCTGCCCCGTCAACTTGCGGACGAGTTCCTCCGCCTGGCGCACGCTCAGCGACAGGTTCACCACGGTCTGCAAAGCCGAAACCTGCGCCTTTTGGGTCGAGAGTCCGAGCAGGGCGCGGGCGTGCCCCTCGGTGATCTTCTCGTCCACCAACGCCTGCTTGACCGCATCCGCGAGATTGGTCAGGCGCATGGTATTTGTCACCGCCACGCGGCTCTTGCCCACCCGCCGGGCAATCATCTCATGCGACAAGCCAAACTCCTCGGAAAGCTGGTGGTAGGCTTCGGCTTCCTCCATTGCGTTCAAGTCTGAACGCTGGACGTTTTCGATCAGCGCGATCTCAAGCAGTTCCTGGTTGTTCGCCTGACGCGACACCACCGGCACGGTCTTCAAACCCGCCCGCTGCGAAGCCTGCCAGCGGCGTTCGCCCGCGATCAGGATAAAAGTCCCATCGTTCTTCGGCGAAACGATCAGCGGCTGGATGACCCCATGCTCCCGGATGGACGCCGCCAGGTCATCCAACTCCTCCTCTTTGAAATGCACGCGCGGCTGGCGCGGGTTGCGCTTGATATCTTCCACCGCCACCTGCTGAACCCCGCCCCCGCCTCCCTTCGCGGGCGGCACAGAAGACTTCCCGCCGGGGATGAGCGCATCCAAACCTTTGCCGAGACCTTTTCGTTGAGCCATGGTTTAACCTTTTTTTCCACCACAAAGGGCACAAAGTACACAAAGGGTTTCCTTTGTGACCTTCGCGTACTTTGTGTTTAATTGTAACTACTCAGCCAATTCACTACCTCGCCTTGTCATTTCGAGTGGCGCGAGGCGCCACGAGAAATCTTTCTCAATATTGCGCAAGATTTCTCCTCGCTAGCGCTCGTCGAAATGATAGGCTGAGCAGTTACGTTTAGTTTCTGTCGCCTTTCAGCAATTCCTTCGCCAGCGCTTCATACGCCTCCGCGCCGGGCGAGTGAGGAGCATACTCCGAAATCGGCAAGCCATACGAAGGCGCCTCCGCCAGGCGGATGTTGCGCGGAATGATGCTTTTGAACACCTGGTTGGGAAAATGTTTGTTCACCTCGCGCACCACGTCCGACGAGAGATTCGTCCGGTTGTCGAACATCGTCAGAATCACGCCGCGCACCCTCAGTTCCGGGAAAAGAGCCGAGCGCACGCGCTCAATGGTCTCGGTCAACTGCCCCAATCCCTCCAGCGCAAGATATTCGCACTGCACCGGCACAATCACGCCGTCCACCGCCGCCATCAAACCGTTGACGGTCAACAAGCCGAGCGAGGGCGGGCAGTCGATCAATACATAATCGTAGCGTTTCGCCACCTTCAAGATCGCCTTGCGCAAACGTGACTCGCGCGCCAGTTCGTCCACCAGTTCCACCTCTGCGCCAGCCAAAGCCGGAGCGGAAGGCAGCAGCGACAACTGCAAACGCTCGTTCAATAAAATAAATGGAAAGATATCATCCTCGCCCAGCAGGGCATCATAGGTGCTGTTCTCCACATCGAGTTTATCCACGCCCAAACAGGAGGTTGCATTTGCCTGCGGGTCGAGGTCCACCACCAGCACCTTCTGCCCCACCTTTGCCAGGTACGCCGCAAGGTTGATCGTGGATGTGGTCTTGCCCACGCCGCCTTTTTGATTCACCAGCGTATAGATTTTCGTCAAGACAATACCTCCATCTTGCAATTTTCGATTTCTCGTTGCGTTGGAATGCCCTGCAATCCCACACGCGTGACGGAACACGACGCCAGAAGAGTCGCGTAACGCGCCGCTTCCCACGGGTCGTTGGTTTGACGCAGGCGGATGAAAAAGCCCGCCGCAAAAATATCACCCGCGCCGGTGGCATCCACTTCTTTTACCTTGAAGGCGCGGAAGCGCCTGCCGTCGCCATGCCAATGCAACACCGCGCCGTCCTCCCCTTCCGTCAGACAAAACAGACGGGTGTGATGCGCCATCCATAGGATGAGTTCCAGGTCTCGGTTAACATCCTCAAGCGACATGACCACGCCTCCCACCTGACCGAGAACCTGTTCGCTGTTTTCCCAGGCTTTGGCGAACACCGAGCCATTTTCGTCCCAGGCACGCATCCAACCCTGCGGGGTGACTCCCACCCATGAAGATGGGAATTGCCCCGCCATCGTCATATCCACTTCCTGCGCAATGGGTGCGAGGTGGACGATCGGCGCATCCCGCCAGATTTGCGGGACATGCTCGAACTCAATCGGGGTCGCGCGGTGATGCAGGGTCTGTTTGCGCCCATGTTCGGTGTAAGCGTTCTCGAAGACCGTGCTGGTCTCCGTCGGGATGTTGACAATTTGAATTCCATCCAGCAAATGCAGCGGCGCATCCACCCCAGCCGAGGTGACGATTCCCACGCGCAAGCCCATCGCCTTCGCCGTCAACGCCGCGTAACTCACCGTCCCGCCGAGTTGTTTGCCCGTCGGAGTTAAATCCACAGCCACATGACCGAGGAGAAGATAATCAACGGGGTACAAATCAGGCATGGGCGAATTATACCGTAGGGAATTCTTTCGTCTTTCTGCAAAAGTCAATCGTGTGCAGGCAAAGGTTGTCAGTTTGGACTGCAAAATCTCCTGATTTTGCTCGAAAGTCGGGAGATGCCGCCACGGCGTCACTCTGCGCCGCTTTCGACTCCGTGCCTGACATGTTTTGCTTGTACACAGTCAATCGTAGGTCGGGTTTTTAGCCTGACACTCTCTGAATTTTTAATGAATTGCGGGTTGAAAACCCGCCCTGCCCATAAATCTATACTCACCTTACGCAGTTCCTCGGCACCGCGACATTCATGTCGCTCTAAAATTGCGAGATAAATCTCGCGGCACCGCGTAAGGCGACTCATAACTGCTCAGTGGCTTGTCATTTCGACGAGCCCTTCGATACTCTCAGGGTAAACTCCGCGAGGAGAAATCCTGGACAACGCCAAAAAGATTTCTCGAAATGACAATCGAGAATGAGCAGGCTGAGCAGTTACCATAAATCTATAAAAAAGAAGACCGCAGACTTTCATCGTCTGCGGTCTTGTGGCAACGCCGGGTTATTCCTTTGGAACGATCACAACCTTGCGATACGGATCCTCGCCCGTGCTTTCGGTCTTCACGGCGGGATGTCCGCGCAACTCGATATGCACAACGCGGCGCTCGCTGGAGGTCATCGGTTCCATCGTCGCCTTGCGCCCGGTCTTGGTGACCTGGTCTGCCATGCGGTTGGCCAACTGGCGGATCTGTTTTTCGCGGCGGGCGCGGTAGCCTTCCACGTCCACCACCACCTGCACCCATTGCTGGGTCTGCTTGCCAACGATCAACGAAGCCACCTGCTGAAAAGCCGCCAGCGTTTCGGCGCGGCGTCCGATCAGGGCGCTTAAGTCTTCGCCGCGCACATCCACTTGAATGGCGCGGTGATCGCCATCGTCGGCCTCATCGTAATGAGCCGAGACCTGCGCCGTCAGCCCCATGTGGAAGATCAATTTTGAAACAACCTCTTCGGCGGTGTTGAGGACCAGATCATGCCCGTCCGCCGCAGGTTTTGGCGCGGGAGACGGCGCAGCCTGTTTGGGTTCAGGTTTCGGCTCCTGGGCCTTCTTTTCAACCTGCGGTCTGGTTTCCTTTGCGCGAGGCTTGGAATCGTTCTTTTTCGGCGGAGTGGGTTTTGCCTGCCGCGGAGCCGCCGGGGGTTGTGAAGCAGGTAGTTCAGCCTGCGGCGGCGGATTGACCGAGAGCCGCACCCGCACCTGGCGGCCTCCAAGTCCAAACAAACCCTTCGAACCTGAGTCCAACACTTCGACAGAAACAGCATCGGCGGTCAGCCCAAGTTGTTCGAGTCCCTGCTGAATGGCTTCTTCAACAGTCGGAGCGATGATTTCTAACGTAGTCCGCTCACTCATGGTTAGGTTACTCCCTATTTTTTGGTTGCGTTCTTTTTATTGCCGCCGGGTAAAAGATTATTCCAGTTGGCGCGCCCGGTTGCGGCATATTGAATGATGCCCAGCAGGTTGCTTGTGATGAAGTAAACCGAAATGCCCGAAGCGAAGGTAAGCGCGAACCATCCCAGCATGAGCGGCATGTAAACGGACATGCTGCTGCTCATGGCGGCAGTCTGCGCGGCAGCCTGGTCGCTCGGGTTCGGGGGGGTGGCGGGCATGGTGAGTTTGGTCTGGACGTAGGTGGTCAACGCGACAATGATCGCCAGCAGGGGGAATCCGTTCGGCAGGAAGGAAACCTCAAACGGCAGCGGAATCCCCTCCGGTCTTCCGAGATGCATCCACAAAAATGTGCTGTTAAGCGGGATGATGTTTTCGATATTCTGGAAGGGATAGAGTGTGCGCGCCAGGTTGAGCATATCGAGCGGGGTGGCAGCCATGGCACGGCTGATACTTTGATACAAACCGATGATGATCGGAAATTGGATCAACGTTGGCAGGCAGGACGCAAAGGGGTTGATGCCGCGTTCCTTGTAAATGCGCATCTGCTCCTGCGCCAGTTTTTCGCGGTCTTTGGCGTGCTTCTTCTGGATGTCCTGCCATTCCTTGTCGTTCTGTAATTCCTGCATGGCTTGCGCGCCCTTGACCTGCGACGCATTCAGGGGCCAGGTAACAAGACGAATGATAATCGTGAACAGGATGATGGCAATTCCAAACATGTGCGGACCATGACCCAAAATGTCATAGATCCACAACAAGAGATTAACCATGGGTTGAATGATGAATGTTTGCCACATGGGTGGGTTCCTTATTCCTTTACCGGGGTGAACGTCCAGGCCTGTTTGCCTGATGCGTCATAGGCGGCAAGGGCAAATTCTGCCTGATACGGCGCAACCAGGATGGTATCGCCGGAAAGAACAGGCGGGGTGTAAAGACTGCCCCCCATCGCCTTTTCCCAAACGATTCCGCCGTCCCGGTCGAGCGCAATGAAGGTTCCGTTTTCGGAACCAAAATAGACCTGGTCTCCGGCGACAAGCGGGCTTGCGACAATTGGACCGTCGGGCTTTAGTTCGCCCCAGTTCTGCGATCCGGTGGCGGCATCGACGGAGTAGATGTTTCCATTCAGGTCGGCAAAATACAGGACGCCATTATCGAATGCCGGGGAGCCCCAGAGCCAATTCGAGGCTTCGGCGGCGGTTTGGAATTCTCCGTTCGAAGAGACAAAGCCGACGGTTGCGTTGAACGAACCGGCATAAACGCCGCCCTCCCCCACCGTGGGGCTGGAAGGCGATGCGCCGCCGAGGTCGATCGGTTCGCCGATAGGGTTGCCGTCGAGGTCCAGGATATGCAGGTGATGATCGAGGGAGGCGATGTAAAGCAGTTCGCCATCTGTAACGGGAGCCGACCACAGGGAACCGCCAAGTTCGAGCGGATTGGCGGTCTGCTTCCCGTTCATATCGAGAAAGTATAAAAAGCCGTCGGTATTCGGCGCGTAGATCGTTCCGTTCATGACGAGCGGAGGAGCCACCCAGGTCCCCTTTGCCCCGCTGAAAGGCTGCGCCCATTTTTCAGCGCCGCTTGCGGGGTCGAGGCTGATAAAAGAGTGGGTCGTGCCGACACTCCCGACCAGCAGCTGCCCATCTTCTGTGAGGACTGGCGTCGCAAAGAAAAGAAGCGAGTTATCCGCCTCGGATGGGTACTGCCAGACCTGGTCGCCTGTCTTCAGATCCACAGCATAGATGAAGGAACCGGTGGCAAGATAGGCTCGTTCCGCGTCTGCTGCGAGGCCGGGCCAGGTGTTGGTCAGTGGCTGCCCGCTGCAGGCGCTCAAGGTCAGCGCTGCAAATGCAAGCAGCAGGATTACGAATATTTTTTTCCTGTTCAAATTGGTTTTACTCCTGACAACGGAAAGGCGGACGCCCTGCCGAAATTTTGCATGGTTATGGGACGGGGTCGTACCCGCCGGGATTAAAGGGGTTGCAGCGCAAAACGCGCCAGACAGCCATAAGGGAGCCTTTTAATGCGCCGTGTTTATATATCGCCTGGTAGCCGTAATGGGAGCAGGATGGATAAAAGCGGCAGGTGTTGGCGGGCAAGCCGGGCGAAACGAGCATTTGGTAGAGGCGGATGATGGAAAGCGCCAGAATGCGCGGAAAATTCCCAATCGTCCGCGGCATATCGCGCAGCCGCGGTTCATGGGAATAGTCGTGCAGATGAAATTGTTCTTCGATTTCAGGGTTCATTGACGGGGATGATCCCGGCGCGTCTGAGAACATTTTCCAACGCGGAGCGGGTGTCGCTCAAGGTTGCGGAAACAAGCGCGGGTCTGGCGATCAGAATCAGGTCCCAGCCGGAGGCGTTGTTCTGGCTTTCCACATGGGGAAGGCGGGGATCGATGGAAGGGATGAAAGTCCGCATTGCTTCGCGCAGGAGGCGTTTTGCCCGGTTGCGATGCACCGCCGACCCGGTCGTCTTCCCTGCGGCGATCCCGATCTTTAGGTGTCCGTTGGTCTGGTTTGGCTGGGCTACTAACACAACAAGCGGATGGGCATAGGACTTGCCTGTTCGCCGCACCCGCTTGAAATCTTCAGACCGGGACAGTCGAAAACTTCTCTGCACCCGCGCCTCACGATGGTCTCCGCGTTGTTACGCTGGAGATTACCAACGAGTCCGTTTGACGTGTTCGTTCATTTTGACAGTAAGTTTGTGGCGCCCCTTGAGGCGGCGGCGCTTGAGGACGGCGCGTCCGTCGGCGGTTGCCATGCGGGAGCGAAAGCCATGCACGCGCACGCGGCGGCGGATTTTTGGTTGATACGTTCGCTTGGTCATTCTACGTTCCTATTCCTTGGAAAAGATGATTACACAATCCCCGGTGGGATGGGTGTTCTGAGTTGGATAGCGCATTATTTTACCCCAAGGGTTCCGATTCGGTCAATTTGGATTTTCTGGGGGAGCAGGGTTTTTGCAAAGTCATGAAAATCTTAACGCGAATTCCGCGAAAAGGCGAATGCCGCGAATTTCTTAATTGGTTTTCGCGTAAATTCGCCCAATGTGCGCTTTTCGCGTTAAACCTTGCCGCAAATTCAAAGGGGTGTCAAGCGACTTTGCAAAAGCCATATCTGGGGGAGCAGGGTTGTAGCAAAGCCTTAAACCCTTGATGCGAAAAACACGAATCAAGGCAAATTTCGCAAAAAAGAATTTTGTTTCGCGTCAATCGCCCCATTTGCGTTAAGCCTTTTGCTTGCATTTCCATTTTGCCAATCGACCTTGCGATAGCATGTCTGGAGTCGAAAGTCTCCAGGCTTTCAACCCTGCTTCATGCAAAATACTTTTCCCAGATCGGTTTGGTCTTCGCCGGGTCAATGAATGAAGACTCAAAAGCGAAGCGATTGCAGGTTTGGATGTCGTCCATGCTCATGCCCAAAACCTCATGCGCAATGCGGTATTCGTTGTTGACATTGGTTTCAAGCACTTCGGGGTCGTCCGAGTTAATGGTTACGCGCACGCCAAGGTCGAACAGCTTTTTGAGCGGATGTTCCTCAATCGCCCGCACGCCATTGGTCAGGTAATTTGACCAGGGGTTTACTTCAAGGGTGATCCCCTTTTCGATGAGCATTTCCACGGCTTTCATATCCTCGATGCTGTGAATGCCGTGTCCAATACGGTCCGGCCGGAAGTGGTTGATCGTATCGATCACATAAGAGGCGGGGGTGTCTTCGCCGGAATGGATGGTGACTTTGAGACCGGCATCCTTCGCCTTCAAGATGGGCTTCACAAAATCTTTTGCAGCATACAAACTTTCACTATCGGCAAGGTCAACGGCTTGAATATGTTTCTTGTGGCGGATCGCCCAATCCACGGTCTTGACGCAAGATTCCGCGCCCATGCCGCGCGAGGTGATGGCAATGATGCCGATTGCCATGTCAAATTCTTTTTCGGCGCGTTCCTGCGCGCGGAGTAGACCTTCGAGGCAGGCGTCCCAGTCCAGGTTGTAGCCGTGAAATGCCCAATCGGGAGAGAAGCGCGCCTCAAAGAGTTTAATGTTTTGTTGGGCGCAGTCCTCAAACAGTTCCCATGAAATACGTTCAAAGACTTCTGGCGAGGTGATGGTGCGCTGGAAAATATCGAACGCTTCCAGAACAGCCTGCAAGTCCTTCATCTGGTCGAGGACTTTGACGTGCTTATCCAACCCCCCCACTTCGTAGGAAGGCAAAGAAACACCCTGCTCTCGCGCCACGTCAATGATGGTTTGGGTGCGGATCGCGCCTTCAAGATGGCAGTGAATTTCGGTCTTGGGAATGGAGTTGTATTTTGGGTCGAAGTTTTTCATAGTTAATTGCCACTATTTTACCCGTTTCTCAGACACTCAACGCCGGTCTTAATAACTCACCTTACGCGCGATGTCATGATGAGTAAGTCCACGGCGGGAAAGAACGCCGTTCCAAGAGAAGGAAACAAGAGATTCAGCCGCGGATTACGCGAATTTTCGCGAATTGTTTTTAAAAATCCGCGTCAATCTGCGAAATCTGCGGCAAATGGGTTTGAAAACCCCTTGTTTCTTTGGAGCGAAGCGAAGCAGCTCTACGACTGTCCCAGAGACCCTTCGCTCCACTCAGGGTGACAATCTGAAGGGAGAACTGCGCAAGGTGAGTTAATAAGGTAGTCTGCCGGGGAATCAAAAACGGGAGGCGCAACACGTCGCCTCCCGTTTTTGGGCAGGTGATATTATTTGGTTTTGATATTGATAGTCTTGGGTTTAACCTCTTCCGCTTTGGGGAGCGTGATGGTCAGGATGCCGTTCTCGAAATCGGCTTTGGCTTTATCGGCGATGACTTCGGTGGGCAGAACGAGCGAACGTTGAAAGGTCCCCCAGCGCTGTTCGCGGATGTGATACGCCTGCTCTTTGGTTTCGTTCCCCTGCCTGGTTTCGCCTTTGAGGGTGAGCACCTCACCGGTGACATTGATCTGCACTTCGTCGGCTTTGATGCCGGGCAGGGCGGCTTTGACCACCACTTCGTTGTCGGTCTGGTACATATCCACTGCGGGGACAGACCAGTTACTGCCGGTCAGGCTGAGCGGGCGGGTGAACGCGTCGTCGAAGAGGCGATCCATGGCTTCGCGCAGGGTCATCATTTCACGAGCGGGCTCCCAACGAATAATGTTTGACATAGGTACCTCCTTTGGGTAAATGGATTTTTGACTTACGCCATTAATTTAAAACGCCTGCGTTAGAAAAACGCAAGCGTTTTGTATTCATTTTGTTAGAGGATGTTATTCTTTGCTGCGTTTGAAATCCACAAAGCGGTAGCCCACGCCGCGCTCGGTGAGGATGTAGACCGGGTTTGCTGGATCTTTCTCCAGTTTTTGGCGCAGGTAGTTGATGTAGAGGCGGACGTAATGCGGTTCGTCGCGGTATTCGTAGCCCCAAACTTTCTGGAGCAATTGGTCGTGCGAGACCACCCAGCCTGCATTTTGAACGAGGTGGTACAACAGGCGGTATTCGGTGGGACGTAGTTTGACGAGCTTGCCTTCGAGCCAGATTTCGCGGCGTTCAAAGTCGATCTTCAGGCGTTTGTCGATTTCGATCAACCCATGCATCGAGCCCCCGGCGCCTTCCGTGCGGCGCAATACGGCTTTGATGCGGCTGACCAATTCGCGCGGGCTGAAGGGTTTGGTGATGTAATCGTCCGCGCCGTGTTCGAGTCCGCGCACGCGGTCGTCCTCTTCGCCCTTGGCAGTAAGCATGATGACCGGCACGCTGCTGAAATCACGCACGGTCTCGAGCACATCGAAGCCGTCGATATCCGGCATCATTACATCCAGCAGGATCAGGTCGGGGGTGAAGTCGCGGATCTTTTGGATGGCTTGTTTGCCGTTGAACGCCTCCCCCACCTGAAAACCATCGTGTTCGAGGTTCATGCGGATGAAGCGCACCATGCGTTCTTCGTCGTCCACCACCAAAATGCGGCGTCTGTCCAACTCTGCCATGCTATTCCCTCACGAAGCCGATGATCTTCTCATCGCGCGAATCGCCAAGGATTTCGATAAAGCTGACCTTGGCAAGGGGCCAGATGACCCTGTCGGTTCCAGGGTCGATGTAGTGCAGGTCTTTCCCGTCCTTTTGGCGGGGATTCATGACGACGATAATATTATCCGTCGGCTTTGGGAGATCGTCCACCTCTCCGGCGACGGATGTCTCATTTGGGATATGCAGGATGACGGTAAATGCCATTTCGAATCGTTCTCCTCATTATTACTTTTTGTCGATCAGGACCTGGATGCGCATCTTGCCGAGAGCCAGAATGTCTCCATGCTTGAGGGTCTCCTCGGTGTTGGGGGTGAGCCGGTTGCCGTTGATGAACGTGCCATTGGCGGAGCCCAAATCCATGAAGACCACGGTGACGCCGGTTCGGCGGATGACGGCATGAAGACGGGAGACGCCAGCCGCATATGCCTGATAGGGGGAAAGGTCGATATCCGGCATGATCGGCTGTCCTTCGCTGATGCGTCCCATGGTGAATTCGTTGCGGGAGGAAAGCGGCAGGACCTGACCCGTATCGAGCAGGTGCAGGTTTGCCCAGGCATTATCGCCCTCCACCGGCTGGCTCATCTCGCCTGTGGTGCGGCGGCTGGCGGTTTTGAGGTTTTCGGTGGCAATGGATTGGGTTGTCAACGTATCCCTGCCGATCAGTTGCGCGCCGCATTCCGCGCAGAACAATGCGCCAGTCATATTGGCGTGCTTGCAATTGGAACAGATTATCATGAAGTTTTCTCCTTGCCGCTGCCCAATAACAGTGCCCGGGTCTTGTATTTTATGTCTTTGCTGCCAGATGCGCTCCATGCGCGGCGGTTTTCCAGGTTTTGCGCTTCGAGCATGGCGGTTTTCGCAACGCCGGTCTCACCCTGCGAGAGCAGGTGGGTGGCGAGATTTTGAAGGTGTTTTGCAGCCTCGTCGTAACGTCCCTGGCTGGCGGCTGACTGCGCGCGTTCCTGCATCCGATACAGCGTCAGCCGGGATAGCGCCTTAAGAACCCGCGTCGGGGGAGGTTCGGCTTTGGGTTCAAGGAAAACCTCCCGTTTCAGTCTGACCCGGATCGGGGGGACGGGCAGGGGCTGCGAGACCACCGATGCCTTCAGGTTTCCATCCAAAAGCAGGACGTCGCCTTCTTCCAATGCGCCCGGGGTGACCACCAATTCCAGGAGGATGTGCAGGGGGGCGTCCCGCAGAATGGGACCCAGGTGCAGCGGCGAATTGGTTTCGATCTGCCCGCCTTCGGGTTGAAGCCGAAAGGCAAAATTAAGCCGGACCCGTTCCTGCTCCTTGAATTCGAGCAGGACTTCATCGGCGTAGGTGCTGGTGAGGGATTTGAACTTATCGACCAGGAATTTTTCGATGTCCCTCGGTTCCGTAATATAAACGGACGAGCCGCCCGTCCTGCCTGCCAGCGCGTCCAGAAAGATGTCGTTCCACTCGGAGCCGATGCCCATGCCGGTGATGCCAACATTCTGCCGCGCGGCTTCCTCTGCCAGCAAAAGGCAGTCCTGCTCGTCGCCATAGGTTTCGCCGTCTGTCAGGAGGATGATATGGTTGACCCGCGAAGGATCAAGTGTCCGGCGGATTTCCCGCATTCCGGCCTCCAAACCCTGATAGATCTCCGTCCCGCCGGAGGGATGCATCATCTGGATGCTGTTTTCCTGTTTTCTGCGGTCGAGGTTGATCGAAGCGGGAACGACGACTTCGGCGCGGTCGCTGAAAGCAACGATGCTGAGGACATCCTGCGGACGCAATGCCCGCATCAACTGGACGGCAGTCGCCTTCAGGATATCCATTTTATCGCCCTGCATCGAGGTCGAACGGTCAAGCACGAGGCAGAGGTTCAGCGGGGGCGCGGGCAGGCTTCCGGATTGTTTTGCCGACGGTTCGATCTCGAGCAGGATGTAAAGCAACTGGTCTTCCTTGACCTGAACCAGGCTCGGCCGGCTGAAGTAGACCTCATGCCGGATGAATTTATTGTCGATGGGGGCTTCGGGCGGGAGGGTGGCATCGTATTGCGCGCGCCGCTTGGGGTTGGACAGAATCTCGTAGGCCTGTTGAATCCCCAGAAACAGCTCAGTTTCACCGGCGGCGACGTTCTTATCCGGGTGTAATCGCTGGGCTGCCTCGAGGTAGGCGCGTTTGATTTCCTCCTGTGTGGCATCACGCAAGACCCCAAGTGTGGCGTAATGATCGGGCTGGCTGGCGGACATCGGTTATCCTACGATTTGAGCAAGGATCACCGTTATATTATCGGGACCTCCGGCGGCATTGGCGGCTTCGACCATGCTCTGACAGGCGCGATGCAAACTGGGCGATTCGTTCATGATGCGGACGATATCCTTTTCGTTCACCACGCCCCACAAGCCGTCGCTGCATATCATGAGATAGCCCGGCTGCGGGAAGGGTATGGTGAAGATATCCGCTTCGAGGGTTTCTCCCTGCCCCAGCGCGCGGATCAGAACATTACGATGGGGGAAGTTTTCCACCTCATCCTTGCTGAGGTGCCCCAGTTCTTCGAGCCGCTTGACCAGGGAATGGTCGCGGGTGAGCGCCTCCGTCCTGCCATCGGGGTAAATGGCATAAGCGCGGCTGTCGCCAACATGCCCGATGGTGATCTGTTGACCGAGCACCAGCGCGGCTGTGATCGTCGTCCCCGAACCCGGCGCCTCGCGCTGGATATATTGATGCGCGTCCATGATGGCGGACTCCATGACTTCCTGGAGCGATTCCTGAATGGCTTGCGAGGGAAGGTTGTATTGATATGAATGAAACTTGTTGATAATGCTTCCGCCGACGATGCGCACCGCTGCATTGCTCGCCACCTCGCCAAACTGATGCCCGCCCATTCCATCGGCTACAACATAAAGGCCGAAAGGCACGCTCTCGGAGTTTCCTGAAAGGGTGGAGGTCATTGCCAGCAGGCTGTCTTCATTGTGGTCCCGCTGCTTGCCGACAGACTGACCCACGCTCGCCACCAACTGCCGGATTTCATAACGCGGAGCCTGGCTGGAGATGATGGATTGAATCTGCTGGTCGGTAAGCGGCGCAGTCGTAACGGCGTCCGCCTCCCTCGGTTTCGTGTCTTCCTTGGAACCAAATAATTTTTTGAAGAAATCAGCCACAAGTTCTCCTTTTAGGCGAATAACGCGTAAACATGATGGTCTGTCGAACCGAAATAAACAATATCGTCGAAGATGACCGGCGAGCCGGTGATGGCGCTGCCTGTTTCGAATTTCCAGCGCAGCCTGCCGGTGCGGTACTCCAGGCAATACATATTGCCGTCCACCGAGCCGATGTAGAGCGAATCCTTGTAAACGGCGGGCGAACTGCTCACCTGGTTTTCGGTCTTAAAACGCCAGACTTCCTTCGCCGTGCGAATATCCACGCAATAAACGAACCCGTCCGCCGCGCCGATGAAGATGAACTCGTCCGCAATGGCGGGCGAGGAGACCGTCCCCTTGCCGAGGCGGAACTTCCAGATCGCCCAGCCGCTCTTCGCGTCGAGGGCATAGAGCGTCCCATCCAGCGAAGCGGTGTAGACCGCCTGCCCCTTGCCGGTCGGCGAGGAGGTCATGGCACGTTTTGCCTGGAAGCGCCACTTCATCGCGCCGCGAAAATCGAGGCTGTAAAAGGAACCGCTCTCCGTCCCAAAATAGATCAGTTCGTTTGCGATCAGGGGCGTGGAGTGGATCGGGCTGTCGGTGGTGAACTTCCAGACGGGCCTGCCGCTGTTGACGTTGACCGCGTGCAGGTCGTTATCGTCGGAGCCGAAGAAGATGTGCCCATCCGAAATGCGCGGCGAGGAGTAAATCCGGTTCTCGGTATAGTACGTCCACAAAAGTTTGCCCGTGCGCGCGCCAACGACATGCAGGCGCTGGTCTTCGGAGCAGAAGAAGATATTATTCTCGTAAACAAGCGGGCGGGAAACGATCCCGCCGTCGGTCGGGTATTTCCATTGGAATTTGCCGTCTGCCGCGTTCAAGGCGTACAGGTTGTTATCATAACAGCCGATGTACAACGCGCCCTGGTTCAGGGTCGGCGTGCCGCGTATTTCATCTTCGCACTTGAAATCCCAGATCGGCTTCACTCCCGCGCTGATGGGGGTTGGCAGCGCCGCCGACGCCATCTTCGCCAATACGCCGGTTTTTCGCGCAACGTTCATCAGCGCATCCTTCATGGCAGCCGCGCCCTGGAAGCGTTCTGTGGGGGTGTATTGCAGCGCCGTATGCACCACGGTCTCAAGTTCGATGGAAATGTTCGAATTGATGCGGCGGATGGGACGCTCGGCAAATGTAAACGGCGGTTCGAGGCGCGGGTCGCGGCGGGTCAGGGCGTGGTGCAGGGTCGCGCCGAGAGCGTAGACATCCGCAAGTTGGGTGGCGTCTCCGCGATATTGCTCGGGCGGCGAGTACCCTTCCGTGCCGATCATCGTGCCTTTGATACCGGTCTGGAAAGTCTTGGCAATCCCAAAGTCCACCAGCACCACGTCCCCGTTCTGGTTGATCATCACATTCGACGGCTTCATATCGCGGAAGATGATCGGGTCCGGCTGGTGTCCGTGCAGGTATTCCAGCACATCGCAAAGTTGAATACCCCAACTGATCACCTGGTCTTCCATCAAAAAACCGTCGGCGTCGTTGATGACCGCCTCCAGGTCCCTGCCTTGAATGAACTCAAGCACGAGATAAGACCGGTCGTCGTGTGAAAAATAATCGTAAATGCGCGGAATGGCGGGATGATGCAGGGTGGCAAGCAGGTTCGCTTCGCGCTCGAAGTTCTGCACAATGTTCTGGCGCACCAACGGGTCGGGCGCCATGATGATCATTTCCTTCACGGCCACCAGTTTCACCACGTTCGGGAAGTGCATATCGCGCGCGCGATAGACGGAACCCATCCCGCCGATCCCGATCACTTCCTGGATCGTATAGCGGTTGACAAGCGTAACCCCCGCCAGCAATTGCTTGCGAGCCTGCGGGTCGCCGGAACCTGGACCATATGGACCGATGGGAGAAGTGATGTTTCTTGTTTCCATTCCTTTAATTCCGAATTAATGAATTATAAAGGGAATTGCGGATGCTGGGTATTGTCAATTTTGAGATGTTTCCGATTTCGGCTTGCAAAGGCGGGAATTCTACGGCACAATCACGCCTGTGAAAATCCTTGCCGTAAGCGATCAGGTCGTGGAACGCGTCTATTCGCTGGCATCGAACGGGCATTTCAACGACATCCGCCTGATCCTCGGGTGCGGCGACCTGCCGTATGCCTATCTCGAGTTCCTCGTAACCGTGTTGAACGTCCCTTTATTTTATGTGCCGGGGAATCACGACCCGGATTTTAATCCCAACGACCCGCATACCAAAGCCGAAGGCGGTTCGAGCCTGGACCTGAAAACGGTCTGCCACCATGGGACTTTGATCGGCGGCTTTGGCGGTTCAGTGCGTTACCGCCCCGATGGCACCAATCAATACACCCAGCGCGAGGCGTACCTGAGAGCCTTCCGCATGATCCCCCGCCTGCTCTCGAACCGCCTGCGCTACGGACGCGCCCTGGATATTCTCATCAGCCATTCCCCGCCGGCGGGGATTCACGACGACACCGACAAACCGCATCACGGACTCGACGCGATCAACTGGCTGATCCGCTTCGCCCGACCGCGCATCCACCTTCACGGACATACCCACTTCTACCGCGGGAATATCGCGGCGAGCGAATCGATCTCCGGAGAGACGAAAATCGTCAATGTCTACCCATACAAGGTCGTCGAATACCAGGCATGATCGGGATCAACGCGGCAGACGCCCGCCCGCTCCCGATACAGCCCATGCAAGCCCGAACGACTCAGAGAAAATCAGCGAGTAACCCATGCCAAACGAACTTGATTCCCTTGTGCGCGCCGATTTCAGCCGCGCGCGATTCAAATCCTTCATCAACTCGGTCTTCGCCGTCCTTTCCGGCAAGCGCAACAACCTGCTCTCATACGACGATATAAAGGAGAAACTAAAGATCGGCGGCCCCATTTATCGGGGGGTAAAAACCGTCCGCGTGAACCAGGTGGCGGGAAGTCTGAACCGCTATCACGAGTTCGACCGCGCCTTCCTGCCAAAGGAGGATCAACTCGCCGGACGGTGGCAAAAAGTCGACCGCGCCTTTTACGAAGACGTCCACCTCCCGCCCGTCGTGCTTTATAAAGTTGGAGAGGTCTATTTCGTCGTGGACGGTCATCACCGCGTTTCGGTCGCCCGCGAACAGGGACAGGAATTCATCGAAGCCGAAGTGCGCGAATGCGCCACGCGCGTCAACATCACGCCGGATATCAAACCCGAAGACCTTGAAATCCTCGGCGCGAAGGTGGACTTTCTCGAACGCACCGGACTGGATGGGCTGCGCGCCGACGCCAATATCAAAGTCAACATCCCCGACGGCTTTACCCGCATGTTGGAGCACATCGCCGTCCACCGCTACTTCATGGGTCTGGATTTCAAGCGCGATGTCTCCGAACTGGAAGCCGTGGAGCATTGGTACGACACGGTCTACCTGCCCATCGTCACCATCATCCGTGAAAGCGGATTGCTGGAAGACTTTCCGGACAAGACCGAAGGCGACCTGTACCTGTGGACGCTCGACCGCCAGCATTATCTTTACAAGGAGGAGGGTCAGCCTCTCCTGCCGCCGGAACAAGCCGCAAAACAATTCGTCGAGGAAAATGAATAATCCGGTACCGCAAAGTTCACTTTGCGATTCGCTGTGGATTGTTTTGCGAAATGTGAAAACGCAAAACGTATCACGCAAAACACAAAAACAAAACACAAACGAGCAGATCATGACCATTTCCCACCCCCTTTCAGGCGTTTACGCCGCCGCAGTCACCCCCTACCTGGGCAAACCCAGAACGCCGGGCAAACCCGACACCGCCTTCGATTTCGAGTCGCTTGCCGTGTTCCTTCATTTCCTCGCCGGGCGCGGATGCCACGGGGCATTGCTGTTCGGCACCACCGGCGAAGGTCCGTCCTTTTCGCCAAAGGAACGCGAAGCGCTGCTGCGCGCCATTCGCGTCATCCGCCATCAGGTTCGGGACTTTAAACTGCTGGTCGGCACCGGAACCCCCAGCCTGGGCGAAACCATCGAGTTGACCAAACTCGCCTACGATCTCGGCTACGATGGGACGGTCGTCCTGCCGCCCTACTACTTTCGTAAAGCAAACGACGACGGTTTGTTCCACTGGTTCAGTGAGTTGATCGAACAAGCCGTGCCGGAGGGGAAATACCTGCTCGGCTATCACATCCCGCCGATGACCGGACTCGGTTTTTCGCTCGACCTGCTCGAACGGCTCAAAACCAAATTCCCGAATCGGTTTGCGGGAATCAAAGACTCTTCGCACGATGAAGCCTTTGCCGCCGCCCTCGGGCAGCGTTTCGGAAAAGAATTGCTGGTCTTCAACGGAACGGATTCGTATCTCCATCACGCATTGAAAAATCACGCGCAGGGAGCGATCACCGCGCCCGCCAACCTCATCTCCGATAATTTGCGCAACGTCTGGGATTTATTTCAGGAAGGCAAAGACCCAGCCGAAGCGCAGGCTAAAGTCACCGAACAGCGGCATTTCCTCGAACAGTTCTCCCCCATCGCGCCCATGCTCAAAGGCTTGCTCCATAAAATTCACGGCTTGCCGCATTGGTCAGTCCGCCCGCCGCTGGAAAGCGTGGACGAGAAGACACTGGAAGATGCGGCGGGGATGTTTTTACAAATTCACCCATGACCCACTGGCGTCTTCTTCACACTCCCCCATCCACCGGCGCATGGAACATGGCGGCGGATGAAGCCATCCTCGAACATATCCATCGCGGCGAATCAAAACCCACGCTTCGTTTATATGCCTGGAATCCCCCCTGTCTCTCGCTCGGTCATGCCCAAGCCTTCAAGGATGTGGACGTGGAGCGGCTCCGCGCCCGGGGCTGGGACGTCGTCCGCCGCCTGACGGGGGGACGGGCGATTCTGCACACCGACGAGTTGACCTACTCTGTGACCGGCTCTGCGGAGGAACCCATCCTTGCGGGCGGCGTGCTTGAGTCTTACAACCGTCTGGCACGGGCGCTGCTGTATGCAATGCGTGAATTAGACCTGCCTGTTGAAATAAAAGAAGATGCAGGTCACGCTTCAAGTGTGACCCGCCCAAATCCCGTCTGCTTCGAAGTCCCTTCGACGTATGAGATCACCGTGGACGGGAAAAAACTGATCGGCTCGGCGCAGGCGCGGAAGAAAGAGGGCGTGCTGCAACACGGCTCCCTCCCATTGACCGGCGACCTGGCGAGAATTTGCGACGCGCTGGCGTTTGAAGATGGACCCGCGAGACGGGACGCAAAAGACAGGCTGCTGGCGCGCGCGGCGACGGTCGAATCCGTTTCTGGCGTGGAAACAGGCTGGGGTCGGGCTGCCCAGGCTTTCGTCCACGGTTTTGAGGCGGGGTTGGGAATCCGCTTTGAAGGTGGGGAAATGTCAGAATCCGAACGTCAACGGGCGGATGAATTGGTCAAAGAGAAGTACGCGCATCCCGCGTGGACGGAGCGGTGCTGATAAAAAAGGCTCTACCGTTTTTAACGGGAAGAGCAAAACCTTAGCCGCGGATTTACGCGAATTCACGCGGATTTTTATTTTACAATCCGCGAAAATCAGCGAAATCCGCGGCAAAAGCGCTTATCAGCAGTCCGCTATCCCGCCACATCGTCCCGATGTCCTTCGGGAGAAACGGGAGAGCCATAAAAAATAGCGGGCGCCCAATCGCGCGCCCGCTTGATCTATTTTCTGTGATTTTAAATCGCCACTGGCTGGTTATATAACTGCTGTTTGATCGAGACGATATCCTGCTCGAGCCGGCGGTCGGCGTGCATTTGTTCCTTGATCTTTTCGTAGGCAGACATGACCGTGGAATGGTCGCGCCCGCCGAGGACTTCGCCGATCTGTGGGAAGGAGATTTTCGCCTCCTCGCGCAGCAGGTACATGGCGATCTGCCGCGGTAGGGCAACCTCTTTGGTGCGGTCACGCCCAAGGAGTTTTTCGGCGGTCAGACCAAACTTGCGGGCGACAAGATCGACGACATGTTTCGGTTGAATATCGTTGCGGGATGGGATGAGGTCTGCGAGAGCCACATCTACGAGGTCGGGCGTTAATGACGCGCCGCTCAGGTCGGCATAGGCAATGATGCGGTTCAACGCGCCTTCGAGTTCGCGGATGTTGGACTGCACGCGCTCGGCGATGCTTTCGAGAATTTCATCGGAGATATGCCTGCCGGTGCGTTCGGCTTTCGAGCGCAGGATGGCGAGACGGGTCTCGAGGTCGGGCGCCTGGATGTCTGCGGTGAGTCCCCACTCGAAGCGGGATCGCAAACGTTCTTCGAGCGTGACCAGCGACTTGGGCGGCCGGTCGGACGAAACGATGATCTGCTTGTCCTGCCCGTGCAGGGTGTTGAAGGTGTGGAAGAATTCTTCCTGCGTGGATTCCTTGCCCGCAATGAACTGGATGTCGTCGATCAATAAGACATCGGCAGAGCGGTATTTCTCGCGGAATGCCTGGGTGGTGTGCGAGCGAATGGCGTTGATCATGTCGTTCGTGAATTCTTCGGAGGATACGTAGAGGATGTTAAGTCCGCTGGCATGGCAGGCGTTGCCGATGGCGTGCAGGAGATGGGTTTTGCCCAGCCCCACGCCGCCATAGAGGAAGAGCGGGTTGTACGCCCTTGCGGGTTTTTCCGCCACAGCCTGACATGCCGCATGGGCAAGCCTGTTCCCCGACCCGACGACGTAGGTATCGAAGGTGTAGCGCGGATTCAAGGTCACATGGCGGGGTTTTGGCTCGGGCGGGGTGATCTGTATGGAAGCAGGACCAGCCTCCGGCTCGTGTGAGGCGTTTTCTTCCGATTGGGAAACTATGAAATTGACGGAAACCTTCGAGTTGAGGGTATCGATCAGAATCTTGTTGACGGAGGCTGCAAGGCGGCTGTCGAGCCAGTCGCGCGCGTACGCATTGCGAACGCCGACGGTAAGCATTCCGTTTTCATACCCCACGGGGCGGGTATCGCGCACCCAGGTATCGAAGGATGCGCGCGGCATATCCATTTGGAGTTGCGCAAGGACGTTCTGCCATGCCTGTTCAGCGTTCATAAAGGTTTCCTCGGTGTTCAGGATGTTTTGATTCCAGCGTAGATGGAACTAATCCGCCCATTTTTGGCGGCTTTCCTGTATTTTCTTCCTTTGAATTGTTTGCCAGTGGTCTTTCAGGGGTTGCGGATGAATTTGAGCAAGATGCATCCGTTCTTTCAGCGTGCGCCTATTCTAGCAGAACATTGCGTCCGGTAACAGTCGTTCAACCTACGGAATGTTAAAAGATTTAGTTTTTTTAAGATTGCTTCATCTTAAAGAATCATGCGGCTTTCGCCAGGATCAAGGGCGTTTCGTAGAACAGGCGTTTCAGCCAAAAGCGTCCATCTTCGAGCCATGCCCCCCCATATATGGGTATAAGGGGTTGGATGGAGGCATAAGGGGCATATTTATCTTAAAGAATCCCTTCGCGCACCATGCATGATTCGTTTTTAACAAGTCTCGAAATCCTGTGATTCATTTTGCGGTTGCAAACGATTATCATGAATCATTGTTTGATTCCGCGCGGAACCCATACAAGCACGGTCGTTCCCTCGCCGGCATTGGATGAAATATCGATATCGCCGCCCGAAGAATGGGCGCGGGTTTTCATATTCGCCAGTCCATGACCGATGAATGAAGACATCTGGCTCGTATCGAAGCCCCTGCCGTCGTCATGAATCTCCATCAGGACGCGTTCATCGGTCGTCCAGACCGAAATTTGAACGGTTTTTGCCTTCGAATGCTTGGCGGCATTGGCTAACGCCTCCTGGCATATATGAAATAACGCCAATGCCTGTGATTGGGTCAGTTCCTTCAGGTCTGAATCGGGCATGGTGAAGTCCACTTCCGAGAAGGTATTCGCCCGATATTCGGCGATCAATCGCTTGATTCCGTTCATAAAGCCGTCATTGCCAAGTTGACGGGGTCGCAGGTCGAGGATATACGCGCGCAGATCACGGATTGCCTGGTTTAGGCCGCCGATGGCATGATCGATCTTCCGCCTTACTGCCTCGACATCTTCATCTAATAGGTGTTTCGCCCCCTCAAGACCCAGCCCAACCCCGTAAATGGACTGGATGATCCCGTCATGCAGGTCCATGCCGATGCGGTCGCGCTCTTCGAGCACCGCCAGCCGCCTGGCATTGGTATGCAATCGCGCGTTTTCAATGGCAAGCCCAGCCCAGGAA
This sequence comes from Candidatus Villigracilis adiacens, assembly GCA_016703605.1. Taxonomy (GTDB): domain Bacteria; phylum Chloroflexota; class Anaerolineae; order Anaerolineales; family Villigracilaceae; genus Villigracilis; species Villigracilis adiacens. The sequence goes on from JADJBU010000026.1 coordinate 303,586, forward strand.
CAAACCGCCGAGAGCATTTGAACGCTGCGTTCATCAAAAGGGGTCGTCGAACGGGAGGAAATGCTCATAACTCCCATCACATTTTCACCCGACATCAACGGAATGCACAACACCTGCTTGAAGCCAGCCGCCACCACGGCTTTCCGCAGGAAGTTTTCATCGTCTTCCAGGTTGTCACTCAGGAATGGACGCCCGGTCTTCGCCACAAGTCCGGGGTATCCTTCGCCCAAAATGAACACATTCCGGGTCCAAAAGGCTTCGGCTGCCTGCCCCCGGTGAAGCATCATCCGCAGGGTGGTCTTATCCTCCTCCAACAGGAAGATCTCCCCCGCCTCGACCTTCAAATAGTTCATCACCAGCCTCAAGGTTTTGTTGAGAATCTCGTTCAGGTCAAGGCTCGAGGTCAGGGTCGAAGCGATGTCGTTGAGCAGCCGCATTTCCTCGGTGCGGCGGGTCAATGCCGCGTCGCGTTCCCTCATCTGGGCGACCATCCGCGCGTTGGCGATGGCGGCAGCGGCATGGGCGGCAAGCATCTGGATGATCATCTCATCGTCAGACGAAAACTCATCGGCATCCAGTTTATCGGTAAGATAGATCTGCCCGACCTGCCCCTCGCTGTTGCGGATCGGCACGCCGAGAAACGAAGTCATTTGGGGGTGATGCGCGGGAAACCCCGACGATTTGGGGTGCTCTTCGATGACCGGGATGCGCAGCGGAATTTCCGTGTCCATCAATTCGCCGATCAATCCCTTCCCTACCGGCGGATGCGCGATGCGCTTGATCTCGCTGTGCTTCATGCCAACAGCGATGAATTTTTCCAGTTTCCCCTTTCCATCCAAAACGCCGAGCGCGGCATAACGGGCTCCCGCCTGCTCGCAGGCTGTGACGGCGATCCGCTCCAGCAAAGTTTCCAATGAAACGTCCTTTACCAGTTCAAGGCTGGCGCGGTGCAGGGCAAAGAGGCGTTCCTGTAATTGCTCGCGGGTCAGTAACATCCAAACTCCTCAATTGGATTATACCCTTGAGTTTGATAGAATTTGGGAGCAGGCAAAACCTAGAATAGGAACCATGATGACAACTTCCCGAATCTCCGGCTTTTACAATATGACCTTGGATGAGCGCCGCGCAAAACTGGCGGACGCCGCGGCTCTTACCCCGCCCGATCTTGCCGCGTGGACCTCAGGCGGAATCTCCGCCGAAGCCGCCGACCACATGATCGAAAACGTGGTGGGTATGCACAGCCTGCCCTTGGGCATTGCTTTGAATTTCATGGTGAACGGTAAAGATGTACTCGTACCCATGACTCTCGAAGAACCTTCTGTCGTGGCAGGCGCTTCCTTTATGGCAAAACTCGCCCGCGCTGGCGGCGGCTACCAAGCCACCACCACCGACCCGCTCATGATCGGACAGATGCAGGTCATCAACGTCACCAATCTCAATGAAGCAAAACTAAAGATATACGAAAAGAAAGCCGAACTCCTCGCCGAAGCGGATTCAATTGACCCCATCCTCAAAAAATTTGGCGGCGGCGCAAGAGACTTGGAAGTGCGCATCTTCAACGACTCGCCCATTGGCGGATTCCTCGTTGTGCATCTCATTTATGATGTCCGCGATGCGATGGGCGCGAATGCAGTCAACACTGCTTGTGAAAGACTCGCGCCGAAGATCGAAGCCATCACCGGCGGGAAAGTTCATTTGCGCATTCTCTCCAACCTCGCCGACCGACGCATTGCCCGCGCACGTTGCACCATCCCTGTGAAATCACTGGCATTTGATAACTTTTCCGGCGAACAGGTCCGCGATGGCATCATCGCCGCCTATGCCTTCGCCGCCGTAGACCCATACCGTGCAGCCACCCACAACAAAGGCATCATGAACGGCGTGGACTCGGTCGTCATCGCCACCGGCAACGACTGGCGCGCCATCGAAGCGGGCGCTCACGCTTATGCCGTCAAAAACGGACAGTACACGTCCCTCTCCACGTGGGGCAAAGATAGCGAAGGCAACCTCGTCGGCACGCTCGAAATGCCGATGGCGGTTGGCATCGTCGGCGGGGCGACCAAAGTCCACCCGGCGGCACAGGCGGCGGTCAAACTCATGGGTGTGAAAACTGCCAATGAACTGGCTGAGATCATCGTCTCGGTTGGCTTGGCGCAGAATATGGCAGCTTTGCGCGCCCTCGCCACCGAAGGCATCCAACGCGGACATATGTCGCTACATGCCCGTCAGGTTGCGATTGCGGCTGGAGCAAGCGGTGATATGGTTGAGAAAGTTGCAGCGCAGATGGTGGCGGAGAAGGTTGTGAGAATTGATAGAGCGGAAGAGATTCTCAAGTCACTTTAAATTAATGTCATCCTGAGCGATAGAGTGAGGATCTCTACCACTGCATGGAGTCTTGCTAATCCACTGTAGAGACACTTCGCTCCGCTCAGTGTGACATAACTGGAGACCCAACATGGATATCGAAGCCTTAATTGAATTCACGCAACGAATCGTCCGCCAGCAAAGTTTGTCTGGGGAGGAAGGTGCGGTCACGAGACTCGTCGTGGACGAGATGAACGCTCTCGGCTTCGATAAGGTTTGGGTCGACAAATACGGCTCCGCCGTGGGAATGATCCGCGGGGCGCAGGCGGGGAAGACTCTGCTTTTTGATGCGCACACCGATACGGTGGGAATCGCTCCCGGGTCCGTATGGACTCGCGCCCCATTCGGCGCTGAAGTGACCGACACGCACATGTATGGTCGCGGTGTGATGGACATGAAAGGCTCGCTCGCGGCAATGATCCATGCGGCGGCGAGTGTGGACAGAAGCAAACTCACTGGGACGGTTGTCATCTCCGCTTCGGTGATGGAGGAAGTGTACGAAGGTGGCGCGCTCAAAGCCGTGATGGACGAGGTCAAGCCGGATTATGTTGTGATTGGTGAAGCGACCCAACTCAACATCGCACGCGGCGGGCGTGGGCGGGCGGAGATTCATCTCGAAGCCATTGGCAAGCCCGCGCACTCGTCGTCGCCGCAGTTGGGCGTGAACGCCGTGCATCTGATGACGAAGGTCATTGCTGAAGTGGAAAAGGTGAAATTGGGCGAACATCCGCTGATGGGTCCTGCCATCCTAGCATTGACCGATATTATTTCTGAGCCGTATCCCGGTTACTCGGTCATCCCCGCACTTTGCAAAGTGACCTACGACCGCCGCCTCCTGCCCGGTGAAACGCCTGAAGGTGTGTTGAATGAGATTACTTCTTTGCCTGCGTTGAAGGATGTAAATTTCAAAGCAAAGATCGCGCAAAGCGACCACGTCACTTACACAGGCGAAACATTGACTGCGAATAAATTCTTTCCCGCCTGGGAACTGAATGAAGATGATGAATTTTTGCAGAAAGCCTTGAAGGGACTGCGCGCCTCCGGGCTGGACCCGAAACTGGGTGCCTACCGATTCTGCACCAACGCCGCGTACAGCATTGGTACAGCCGGTGTGCCAACCATTGGATTTGGTCCCGGCGCGGAAGGTGATGCGCACGTGGTCGATGAACAACTTAGCCTCGATGAACTTGCGAAGACGGCGAGAGGGTATGCGGGGATTATTGAGGCAGTGTTGGATAAGTAGTAATTGATAAGTGGACAGGTAAAATGGCAGATATGGATAAGAGAAAACGACTTACATCCGAAGAAATCTCCGCGATCGTAGATGGATTGAATCCAATAGATTGGACTCAATTGGAACTGCTTTCCAAAATGCCCTTTGAAAGGCGGCTTATTCCTGGTCTAAATGCACAGGAATTTGCGATGGCAGCTTTACGAGGAACTTTTCAAAATAAATTTCCTGAATTATCCATGCCCGAAATAAATATGAAAGTATTGGCTTATCTAACTCCTGTTCGAATGGAAATCAAATGACAGCAGTATCGTTTTATGTCCAAATCGTCAAAGCGCTTGAAGAAATCAATGCACCCTATATGATCGTAGGCGCATTTGGCGGCTATCCTTTCGGAATTACCCGAGTTACATTCGATGTCGACATCCTTGTAGATTTACGCGAACAGGATTTCGAAGCTCTTTCTCAAAAATTCCCACTACCCCGTTACTATGCGGACCCCGAAATGATGAGAAATTCAACTCAGATGGGAATTATGTTCAATATCATTGACACGAATGAAGGTATCAAAGCCGACCTTGTGCCGTTAAAGAGAGAACCTGATTACGAGGTTGCCTTTCAGCGCAAGGTGCGCAGGAATTTTGTCGATCCTGCTGGAAATGCATTCGAAGCCTGGGTAGCCCAGCCGCTAGATATCATCATTGGGAAACTGCAAGCGTGGCATGAAGGCAGGTCGGACAAACATCCAAATGATATTTATTCCATGGTTGTTTTCGATCTGAGCGATGCCAATGATCTTTCAATCGACTATAACGCCATCGCAAAAGAAGCCGCACGCATCGGAGTTGAAACTCTTGAGATGTGGAATCAAACACTTCAAAAAGCTGAGAAGGAAGTTGAGAAACATCAAAGGAAAAGCAATGACTGATAATCCCCTCCTCTGGCAAACCCGTCACTTCGTTTACGCTCACATCGCAGAGACCACCCGCCCACCCCGTGTGGATGAGACTGCGGCGCACTTTCGTATTTCAATAGAAGAAGCCAGCCAGCTTTACACCGAATTAAACAACCGGCACTCTTTTTTCCTCGAACCGGACACAGTGGCTATCCGCATGGCGAATCCGTTCTCGGGCATTCCAACTGATTTCAAAGTCCATGCCAACGGTAAGACCTACTTCGCCAATTGCGCATGGGACATGCTCGGCATCCCTGCCGCTTTGCATTGTGATGCAGTCATTGATGCTGTATTCACAGAGAGCAACGAGTCAGTTCAGTTGGAAGTAAAGGACGGCAAAGTTACAAATGGCGACTTGCTTGTCCACTTTCCACTCGCCTTCTCGCACTGGTACGATGACCTGGTCTTCACCTGAGCGACCATGCTGCTCTTCCGGTCGGAAGAATGGGTAGACAAGTGGTGCAAACGACATAACCTCGAACGCGGAGAGATGCTGTCGATTCAGCAGGTGTGGGAGCTTTCCAAACTCTGGTACGGCAATCGCATGTCGCTTGAGTATCACGGACGCAGCATGGAGCAGGTCGCAGAGATTTTTAGACAGGCTGGGCTAATGTCTAAGTTTTGGTATGTGTAAAGCACACAAGGAAATAAGTAGATAAGCATGAGCGCAACCCTCATTAGTATTTTATTAGGTGTCAGCGGCATGGTTGGCTGGGGAATTTATGATTTTCTAGGCGGGGTCTTTTCCAAGCAGATCGGTTCGTTCAAGTCTTTGTTCTGGTCGCAGTTGGCGGGCTTGATCGCTATTTTGCTGCTCGTCTTCGCCTTCCGCACAGACGTTGACCTTCCCGTTCTGGCAATCGCTTTGTCACCGCTTGCGTCCATTGTCTATTCGGCGGGATATTTATTCTTCTTCAAAGGATTCGAGAAAGGCAACGTCTCGATCATTGCCGCAACCATGAATTTGTGGGCGGTCTTCACCATGCTGTTCGCCTTCCTCTTTATGGGACAACGCCTGAGCACAACCCAAACCATCGGCGTGTTCTTGATCCTCTCCGGCGCAACCCTTGCCGCCATTGATTGGAAGAGCATCAATAAGCAGGGATTTCAGCTTTCATTGGGTGTACGCGAAGCGATTCTGGGGGCATTTTTCTTTGGAGTGTTTTGGAACATTAGCGAAATTGTTTCTGAAGAGATTGGCTGGCTATTGTCCACAGCACTGACCAAGATTGGCATCACAATTTTCTTGTTGGTTTTTTCCCTTTTTGCAAAGCAAGAAATTGGACTGACGAACATTCCAACGAAAACAAAATACGCGGTTTTGTTGATGGGCATCATCGAAGTCAGTGCCGTGGCGCTCGTCAACTACGGCTTGACCATTGGCGATGCCATTCTGATCACGCCCATCGCCTCGGCACTGTCCATTGTGACCATTGCGCTGGCGGTCATCTTCCTGAAAGACAAACTTTCAAAACTCCAATTGAGCGGAGTTGTCACCGCCATCCTTGGCATCGTCACAACCGCGTTTTAGAAACGGAAAATTTTCATGGCATTGGTTATCTTCGATTATGACGGCGTCCTGGCAGACACACTCGACGACTTGATCCACTTCGGTCAGGAAGCCTGCAATCAATTAGGCGTCAAGCATGTGGTGACAAAAGAGGATTTAAGCAATCTCGAGGTCATGTCCTTTGCAACGTACGGACGAGCCTGCGGAGTACCCGAATCTCTCATAGACAAGTTCGTTAAAATCAGCCTGAACCTGTTTGCGGAAAAAGAATCTCCGCCCGCCATCTTTGACGGGTTAAGTGAGGTCATCAGTCATCTTTCCGCACATCACAAACTCGCCATTGTGACCACAAATACATCGCAAAACGTCCACGCTTTTCTTGCCAAACACGGATTGGACAGTCTCGTTCATGCCGTTTATGGTGTGGACACACCCGGCTCGAAGGCACAGAAAATATCCATTGCGCGGGAGCGTTTTGTGGAAAATGAAGAAGCGGTCTTTATGATCGGCGATGCGCTGAGCGACGTCCGCGCCGCGAAGGAGGCTGGAGTGAGTAGTATTGTCGTGACATGGGGGCATCAGAGTTTGGAAACTTTACTTCGGGGCGAACCTGACTATGTAGTCCATTCTCCAAATAGGCTTATTGAGGTAATTGAGCGATAAAATATATAGAATTCTGATCTAAAGTTGAGACTACATCCATTGAGGAGTCTAAAGCGAACGAGATAGCTTTTGAAAGCCTACCCCCGCTAAAATCTTTCTACCTACTCAAAGCAGTCAGCACTATCAGCATCCAACGCGGACACATGTCACTACACGCAAGGCAAGTCGCCCTCGTTGCACGGGCAACAAGTGCAAAGGGAACAAATGATAAATGAATCAAATCAATTGGTTTCAAACAAGCATTGATATAGCCCAAGCCATTATTAGCGGTGTATTCGTTGGCTTAGTCATTCTGGCTTGACGAACGACGGGCAAAACGTGAACGTCGCCTTTCTGACTTTCGAATTGCCTCTAATTGGTTTAGATCTGAGCCCAAGACAAGTCTTCGAAACTTTGATTTGTCCAAAACAAATTTGTCAGGACACAAATTCATCAAGGCAAATTTAGAAGACGCGATTATTACCAACTCAGGTTTATGGGCTACAAATTTTAGTGAAGCAAATCTACGAAAAACTGATTTTCAAAAATCTCGCCTCTATGGCGCTAAGTTTATAAAACAGTCTTCGCGCTAACTTACCAATTCTGTCCCCCCAACCCACGAAATTCCTCCAAACCCCCCCAAGGGCCCCCAAAAAAATTACGATTCGGATTTCCCCCCCTTGGAAAAAGTCAAACAAGTTGAAAACTGCATCTGGAAAGCCGTGAAGGTTGATAACTCCAATAATTTTCCGATAAACTTATGGAAAGAAATCCAAGAGCAAAATATTAAGTCTGCAAAAAAACGAAAGATGAAGTCATAAAAGAGAAATAGATATGGAATATTTATTAAATTTCCTGACTTCCCTTGCGTTTCCCAGCCATGGGGCAAATCCACGCTCAAGTCCAACTTGAAAATGCCGGACCTGGAATAGCGCTTGATATTGAATTATCAATATCTCTTGATCCACCACATCAAAAATCCACAAAGATATGGAAACACCCAGTGTTACTTAGGCTTTGTCCAAAAATTAGTTAATCAATTCGGCGCAAAAAGCCTCGTAAAATAGGCTCAAATTGCACAAGTTATTTTTGGACAAATCCTTATTGGTCAAAAAGAACTCTTTCTTCTCCCATACGAAACAGGTAGTAGCGGTATAGAATCCCTGAAACAACTTGCTGAAAAACATAACAGCTTAGTTGTGGCACTTAATTGGAAAAACATATTTGGTCATAAAAAGACATTTCATGCCAATTATAAACTCAGCGAGTTAGCACAGGGATGGTACAACACAGGACACCTAATAAAACCTAAAGACCTACCAGAACAAATACAACAGGTTACGAAGTCCCCTCAATGAAATCCACAGAGATATTGAGGGAATTAGCCGAGATATACGTTTGAACTATCATGGAAGATCTCGATAAAATCAATATCAAAAAAACTAAAACTTCTCGTAAAAAGAAGGTCAAATGACAACCCCTACTCCTCAACCCTCCCCCACCCTCCTCAAACCCATCAAGCCGGTTGGCATTGTCGGTTATGGCGCGTATGTGCCGCGCTTCCGTTTGCCCGCCAAGGAGGTCGCCCGCGTGTGGACGGGCAAGACCAGCGGACTTCCCATCAAGGAGAAAGCCGTCCCCGGGCTGGACGAAGACGTGATCACCATGTCCATCGAAGCGGCGCGGAATGCGATGATGCGCGCCCAGATCGATCCAACCGAATTACGTGCGGTGTGGGTCGGCTCGGAGTCGCATCCATACGCGGTCAAACCAACCTCCACCCTCGTCGCCGAAGCCATTGGTGCCGTCCCGAACACCCAGGCTGCAGATTGGGAATTCGCCTGTAAGGCAGGCACCGAGGCGCTCGTCGCTGCAATGGGTCTGGTCGGTTCGGGCATGGGTCGCTACGCCATGGCGATCGGCATGGACACGGCTCAGGGCAAACCCGGCGACGCGCTCGAATACACCGCAGGCGCGGGCGGCGGCGCATACATCATCGGTCCTGCGGAGGAGTCGCTGGCGGTCATCAACGCCTCGTACTCCTACGTCACCGACACGCCCGATTTCTGGCGGCGCGAATATCAGAAATATCCTGAGCATGGTATGCGCTTCACCGGCGAACCGGCGTACTTCAAACACGTTACCGAAGCTGCCACGCATCTCATGGAAGCGTCCGGCACCACTGCTAAAGATTACAAGTGGGCGGTCTTCCATCAACCCAACACTAAATTCCCGCAGCGCGTGGCGGGTCAGCTCGGCTTTTCGATGGATCAGATCGAACCCGGTTTGCTCGTGCCGATTATTGGAAATACCTACGCGGGCGCAGCCATGATCGGTTTGACTGCGACTCTCGACATCGCCGGACCCGGTGACCGAATCCTCGTCGTCTCTTTCGGCTCCGGCGCCGGGTCCGATGCCTTCGACATTACCGTCACTGATAAAGCCCCTGCCAGACAAAACCTCGCCACGAAGACTCGTGAATACATTGCCCGTCGCACCGAAATTGATTACGCGACCTATGTCCGCTTCCGTGGCAAGCTGGCTATGAAGTAGAAAACCCAGTGAATAGGGAATAGATCATAGGGAATAGTAAGACCACTATTCACCATTCACCATTCACTATTCACCATTCACTATTCACCATTCACTATTCACCATTCACCATTCACCATTCACCATTCCCTATCACACAACCAGGAAATCATATATGTCAGACGTCGTTATAGCAGGAATAGGACAAACCGAAGTTGGCGAGCATTGGGATCTGGGTCTGCGCGACCTTGCCTATGCCGCCATCCATGATGCCATTCAAGATGCGGGCGGACTCAAGCCGCAGTCGCTGTTCGTGGGCAATATGCTCGCGCCGAATCTTTCGCGGCAGGCGCATGTCGGCGCATTGATCGCGGATTATGCCGGGTTGAACGGCATCGAAGCCGTGACCGTTGAAGCGGCAGGCGCTTCGGGCGGAGCGGCGCTGCGTCAGGGTTACCTCGCCGTCGCCAGCGGATTTGTGGATGTGGCGCTCGTCGTGGGCGTGGAAAAATTTACAGATAAAGTTGGCGCCGGTGTAGATGAAGCCCTCGCCACTGCATCCGACTCAGATTTTGAAGCGGTGCAGGGTATGACTCCCGCCGCGCAAGCCGCGCTATTGATGAAGCGTTACATGCATGAGTATGAAGTCCCTGCCGATGGGTTTGCGGGCTTTGCGCTCACAGCGCACGCACACGGCGCGGGCAACAAGAACGCCATGTTCCGCAAAGCCATCAAAGCGGAAGTGTATGCCAAAGCCGAAATGGTCAGCGACCCGCTCAACATGTTCGACATGGCTCCCAATGCGGATGGCGCTGCCGCGCTCGTTCTGACTCGCCGCGACCTGCTCCCGTCCAGTTGGGCGAGCCCACTCGTGAAGGTGGCTGGCTCCGGTTCTTCATCCGACACATTGGCGCTGCACGACCGCAAGGACATGCTGTTCTTCGACACGGCGCAAATATCCGCGGGTAAGGCGTTGAAACAGGCGGGTTTGTCGCTCGATGGGGTTGATTTCTTCGAATATCACGATGCGTTCAGTATCTTCGCCGCTTTGCAACTCGAAGCGATTGGGTTCGCTGTCCGGGGAAGCGGATGGAAACTCGCCGCAGACGGTTCGATTGGGCTGAAAGGCAAAATCCCCTGCGCCACGATGGGCGGCATGAAAGCGCGCGGATTCCCCGGCGGCGCTGCGGGCGTGTATCAAGCCGTCGAAGCAGCGACCCAACTGCGAGGTCAGGCTGAGGCGTGCCAGATCGCAGGAGCAAGGTTCGGGCTGATTCAATCGCTTGGGGGTCCCGCATCCACTACGGTGAGTCACATCCTGCAACGGTTGGATTAACTTCATATATAAATGATTGTCAGTGTAGGCTGCAAAAACTTGCCCTGAGCCTGTCGAAGGGTCTCCCGAGTTTGCTCGAAAGTCAGGAGATGTGGCACGGCGCCGCTTTCGACTCCGTGCCTGACATGTTTTGCTTGCACACCGTTTTTTTTAAGTCAACCCTATTTCTTTTTCTTTACAGATGGTTTCGGCTTTGCCTTGCTGGCTTTTTTCACGGCGGCGGGTTTGGTTTTCTTCGCCGCCGATTTCGGCTTATTAACGATTTTCTTCCCTGGCGGCAATGTTGCCGTCTTTTTCACGACGATCTTCTTCCCCGGTTTGGGCTTCTCCCCTTCTTCTTTCTTCATCGCCTTCGGTTTTCCACGCCCGTTTTGGGCAGAGCCGAGGGGTTTCGCTTTCTTTTTTACAGCCGCCTTGCGGACAGCGCGCTTCTTCTTCTCGACAGGTTTCTCTTCCACGACCTCTTCAACTTTCGCAAACATCCTCCCCCACTCCTCCTGCATGGACGGGACGCCTGCGCCGTTGAGTTTGGCGCAGATGTCGCCCCATTCCTTGTCATAGGCGAAGCGGAACTCCATGAAGGCGTGGCATTGATACGCGCCGAGTTCCACGTACATGCCGCTTTTCCAAATCTCTTCGCACGAGCGGATGTATTCCAATTGCGTGGCGTAATCCTTGAAGATGGCGTAGCCTTTGCGCGGCAGGTTGAGCCCTTCCGCCAGCGAACGCCGGACCAGTTTGCCTGAGCCTTTATCGAGAACAGAAGCCGAGGTTTTGATCCAGCCTTTGGTGTCGCCGTATTTGTTGTGATAGATGACCAGCCCGCGTTCTTCGCCATTGCGGTTGGAATAGGCGAAGACGTTTTCGTCGAGTCCGCTGTAGGGTTTTTGAAGGTCGAAGAGCAGGAAATTCTCCACGTCGGCGAACAGGAAGCGGCGGTGAAGAAGCGGGAAGATGCGCCAGTCATGAGCCTGGATCAAGGCATCGTCCGGAGTCTCATCCCACTTGGGGCGGCGGAATTCCATCCCATATTTTTCGGCGAAGCCTTCGACCTGTCCGTGACCGAACATGGGCAAGCCGGGCAGGGTGGCAAGCACGGTGCAGACGCCGAAATATTTATCGCCCTTGCCGAACTGCTCGACGGCGGTCTTCTCGTCGGGGTTGTTCATGAAGTTGACGTAACGCTTGAGAATTTGCGGGTCGAACTCGAGCGTGTTCTTGATCGCCATGCGATACTTGGCATTATCTTCATCGCGCAGCATGTGCATGAAAGCCGAGTTATATACGCGATGCATCCCCAGCGTGCGGACGAAGTACCCCTCCAGCAGCCAGAAGGCTTCGGCGAGCAACAACGTATCCGGCGCTTCCGCGGCGACGCGGTCTACCACCTCGCGCCAGAACTCGACGGGAATCCTGTCGTCGAACTCGGCTTTGGTCATGCCGAATTGCGAACGCGAGGGGATCGCCCCGCCCGCGCCCGGCTCGGGGAACCACAGGCGTTGAATATGTTTCTTGGCCAGCGTCATCGCCGCATCGAAGCGGATGACGGGAAAATTTCGCGCCACATGCAAAATAACCTGGATGACCGCCTCGCGCACTTCGGGTTTGCTGTAATCGAGTTGGGCGGTGTCGTTCCACGGGAAGGAGGTGCCGTCGTTGCCGTGGTAGATGTAACGCAGACCGCCGGTTTGCAGGTCGCGGCGTTGAAAGACAACGGCGGCGTCGGTCTTGTCGTAATAATGATCTTCGAGGTAAATGCCGACTCGCAGATCATCGGAAAGATTCTCAGACTTGAACGAGTACGAAGGGTACGGCGAATGCGACGTTGCAAGGAACCAATCGGGGTGTTCGATCACCCAGTTCGAGTCGATGCCCATGTGGTTCGGAACCATGTCCGCGGAAAGGCGGACGCCCCTCTGCCACGCCCGGCTGCGCAGGTTTTCGAGAGCGCCCCAGCCGCCGAGGTCTGCGGCGATGTCGTACGCGTATAACGAATATGCCGAAGCGACCGCGTCCTCCTGCCCCATGCGCTGTTTGATGCGCTGCGAGGCGCGGCTGCGCTCCCAGAGACCGATCAGCCACAAGCCGGTGAATCCGCGCGAGGCGAGCAGGTCCAGTTCCTCATCGGGGATCTGGTCGAGGGTGGAAATTTCGCGGTTATATCGCTTCGATAACTGGTCGAGCCAGACGTAGGTATTCTTGGCGATCAAAACGACGCGCGGCATCCAAGCCTGGTCGGGGCTGTAGCGTTCATACTCGGCATATTCCTGCCCTTTGAAGGTCGGGATGGGAATTTCCACCCCGGTCGAATCGACCGGTCCGCGCAGGCGGATGACGTCTTCGCGCAGGTAATCGAGGGCGCGCAGCATCCGCGTGGAAAATTCCGCGCCGAGCAAACGCCCCCAGCGTTCGAGGATGTAATTCAACTGACCTTCGAGCGAATCGGGAGATGCGTTGATGGGACCGAATAAAATCTCGGCGAGAGTCTCCGCGCCGCCGGTCCCTCCGCCCAACCCCGGCTGGTTCGAGAAAAAGTCGAGCAGGCGCGTGGTGAATTCCTTGATTGCGGAACCGTTCATCACGGAGATATCGAATAAATCCCTGTAGGGATTCATTGCCGGGTTGCGGTTGGCGTTTTCGATCAACAGCATCTCTTCGATTGCCGCCGCGCGCACGCCGTAGCCCATCTCGCCCAGGTTGGCGATCTTCGTCGCAAGGTACATCCCCGCCGACATCTCGCCGCGAAAGACCGACATGGGCGGGAATTCCTCGGTAAATTTGGTCAGGGTCAGGTCGTACTTCGAACCGAGCGCCGATTGCAAAGCCCCCATGGCGCGCGCCATCACGCCGGTATGGCGGCTGTAATACTGCCGCAGCAGGATGTGATAGGCTTCGTTGATCAGGGAGATGACGTAAAGGTCAGAGGGAGAAACAGCGCTCGAACGCACCGCGCTCATCTGTGCCGCAAATGCCCGCGCCGTGGCAAGGTCGGTAAAAACAACCCGCCCGTCGGGGCGGAAGAATTCTCGTGAAAAATTATATTTTATGCGGGCGGCGCGGGAGATAAGCATAACAACAATGATAACCGATTATCATCGAATTCGAGTAAAATTTCCGCCAACATTATGAGCGCATCACTGGCACAAGTCATTCTTTCGATCCTGCTCGGCGCAGTTTACCTGCCGGTTATCTTTTTCGCCATTCAACGGCGCGACGAAGGACAGGGCGCCGCAACCTGGCTCGTAATTTTGTACGCCCTGCTCGCCATGGTCATCAACTTTACCGAAGCCGTCTGGCAAAATAGCGAAGACCCCCTGCTCCTCCAGGAAGTACAGATCTATATTTCGTTCGGGCTTGCCGTCGTCCTGATGCTCACCCTTCAATCATTCCTGAAAAGCGAACTCTGGTGGGCATGGCTTGTCTTCCTCGGCGTCTGGGCGTTGGGGCTGGCGCTCATCCTGACCAACGCCCTCGACCTGCCCGATACGTTATGGACCAACGGCGAACTGGTGTTATATCGCTCGCGCCTCGGAACAGCATGGACCATCCTCGGCTGGATCGGATTATCCATCGCCGTCATCATCAACCTCTCCAACGCCCAAAGACAAAGCCGCCAGCCGTTATTACGCGGACGCCTCGCCTACTGGTGGGGACCCGTCATCCTCACCCTTCTCAGCGACATTCTGCTTTTCGCCGACGTGCTTGTCGCGGGGCAGCCCCTGCGCTGGCTGGTCGTGACCGGCATGGCATATGTGGTCGGCACCCACTACGTGCCAGACCTGAAAGCCATCACCCGGCGCGTTTTAATCTACATCCTCAGCACCCTCGCCATCGTCGGCTTCTACGCCGCGGGCTTCCTCATCGTCCAGGCATTGTTCGGCGCGAACGAAAACTTCAACCCCCTCCTCGCGGGAGCCGTCGTTGCCCTGTTGATCGCCCTGATCTTCACCCCCCTCAACGCCCTGATCTCCCGCGCCATCACCAAATGGATGAAAGGCGATCAATACGACGCCAGCCTGACCATCCATCAATACAGCGAAAGCATCAGCAACATCCTCGAAATGGACCGCCTCTCCAGCGTCGCCATCGGCATCATGCTCGAAGCCATGCAGATCGACCGCGGCTTCCTCTTTTTGGTGGACGGCGAACGCCAGGCAGACGGGCACAGGAATTACAAGATCCGCTCGGCGCGCAGCCCGGAGGAACGCCAGTTGGTGGCGGCGGAACTGGACGAGAACGGGATCATCGCCTCATACTTTATCCGCGAACAAAAACCGCTTCTTCAATATGACCTGGACCTGCATCCGGCGTTTCGAGCCTCATCTCCCCTCGAGCGAAATTGGTTCTACGAACTGCGCTGCGAAGTTTACATTCCCATCTTCGCCAAAAAACAATGGATCGGCATGTTGGCGTTCGGCTCGAAACTGAGCGGCAACCGCTACACGCGCGAAGACCTTTCCGTATTGAGCGCCCACGCCAACCAGACCGCCGTCGCGCTCGAAAACGCCCGCCTCGTAGACAACCTCATGCGCCTCAACCAGGAACTGCGCCAGGCGCGCCGCACGCTCGAAAAGAACAACCTGGAACTCCAGCGCATCGACCAGGCAAAGTCCGACTTCATCAGCATCGCCTCGCATGAACTGCGCACCCCGCTGACGGTCATCAAGGGCTATACCGAAATGCTGATCGAAGACCCGAAACTCGAAAAGGGTCAAAAAAGCATGATGAAGGGCATCCACGACGGGACGATGCGCCTGCACGAAGTCATGGACTCGATGTTCGACATCGCCCAGCTCGACGCCCGCTCGCTCATCCCCCACCTCCAGCCCGTCGACCTGGCGCAGTTGATCCGCGACGCAAGCATCGAACACGGCAGGGTCATCCGCGACCGCCAGCAATACCTGACCATCAAACTTCCAGCGCTGCCGCTCGTCAAAGCCGACGCCCACCTGCTGCGCAAGATATTCCATCACCTCATCCGCAACGCGGTCAAGTTCACGCCCGATAACGGCTGGATCACCGTCAGCGGCAAATACATTCCTGCCATCGTCAACCTGCCGAACGGCGGCGTCGAGATCATCGTCAGCGACACCGGCGTGGGCGTGGACCCGAACTTGCGCGAAACGATCTTCACCAAGTTCTACCAGCCCGGCGAACTGGGGAAACATTCGACCAGCAAATCGCGCTTCAAAGGCGGCGGCGCAGGCTTGGGTCTGGCATTATCCAAGGGCATCGTCGAGGCGCATGGCGGAAGAATCTGGGTCGAAAGCCCCGGCTACGACGAAGTCAACTTCCCCGGCAGCCAGTTCCACATCATCCTGCCGCTCAGCAAACTGGAGGCAGGCGAAACGCACAAGACCAGCGAACCGGTCAACCTCGAAAGCGGAACATCCGCTGCGCCCGCCGGTTGAACGGGCTCCAATCTTAAAACACAACGAGAGCCGCGGGCATCATTTCCTGCGGCTCTCGTTCTTTTTCTCCCCCTGCTATGGCACAGCGTACAGGGAAGTGAACGGCGCGCTCAAGCCGCAGACGGACATGTTATCGAAATAAACAATCGTGCCGGGTTTTGCCGTGTTGAACGGAATCAACTCCAACCCGATGCGCCCGCCGGGTAACGGCTTGGGATCGGTGTAGCCGGAATTCTTTTGCCCATCAAGCCAGACCTCCGTCCTGCCCTGGAATGTGCTGATCTCGATGGTGTGCCATATTTCAGCCTTGGCTCCCCGTCCGCTTGCCGCGCCGATGTTCATCACAGGCAGGGTCAGGCGGCGAATGCCAATCCCATCGGTATCGAGCACGATCTGATACCGGGAATTATCGACCTGTTGCCCGTCGATCTCGATGCCGTAATTCTCCAGCCAGTTGAACGAAATCAAGCGCCGCCCGCTCACAAAGAAACGCAGCCGCCACACAGCGTCTTCAAAGGTCATGTCTTGCAGGCTGTGACCGTGATGGTCCATGTTGCTATTGCTGGCGACAAGGTTGCCCGGTTCGGCGGCAAATTCCTCCACCAGCCAGCCGTTGGCGAAGTATTCGATTTCGTTCCAGCCCTGCCCGGAACCATCCTGAAAATCCTCCACGTAAAGCAGGCTCTCGCCCGAAGCGCAAGCCTGTGACGGAAGCAAACCGATCGGGTCGCGCTCCAGGGCGAAGGCAACTTCATTGGGCCCGCGATTCAGGCTGAAGGTCTGGTCGGAGGCGAAAAATCCCTGGGCGGCAACCGCCAATGACCCATCAGGCGCGGCGAGATTCGTCCATGCCACTGTGCCGTTCTCATCAGTCAAAACCGGCTCGGACTCGTCGAGAGTCACGCTTGCGCCTGCGATGGCGTTGCCATCCGCATCGGTCACTTTGAGGGTGAGGTCGTAAGGAATCGGCGTGGGCGTTGGCGAGGGGGTGATCGTCGGCGTTGCCGTCCAGGCTGATGCGGTCATGGTGGCGATTTCCTCGGGCGAGGGCCCGCACGAGGCGAGGAATATCAACAGCGCGATCAATACGGTAACAATCTTCTTTTTCATGGTTTCTCCTTTGGCAAATAAAATGACTGGCAGGCTTACGAAAAGATGGCGTATAGGGGCGCGTCGCGGAAATTTGCGACTCCCACCCGCAGGATAAGTCCGCGGCTGGGACGCCATTTTTTGGAGACGATGGACCATCAAAGCCCAACAGAAAATTTAGGCTGCCAGAAGGTCTTGCATTTTTCACCAATGCCTGGAAACGACGCGCATGCCTTTACCTTGAACGTGAAGGAAACATTTGTGTTGGTGGCTTTGTAATCGCGCACGCATCCTTTGAAATTCAGAAGGATCTTCGACGGGTTGAGGTTCAGGCAGCCATCTTGAACGACAGCCATGCATTTGTAGCCTGTATCGCCGACCTTTGCGCAGACATTTACCTTTTTATTTTTCGACTCCGCTTTTGCGCAAAAGGTAAAGCCCACCCCATAGACGTCAAATTTTTCGCACTTCTCCGCGCGCATTGTGTCCGATGCGATTGCGCCCTCGTGATTTTCAAACACAAGCCGGACGCCCGAGTCGGCGCTGGCGATGTCGGCGGGGGTAAAAAAGCTGAACGCCAATACGGCTGCCATAAAAACAGCGAACTTTCGATAGGTGCGGTTTTGTAACATTTGAAACTCCTTGAATTTGAAAATGATGGACATCTGGAATGGTGGTTGTCTTTTTTTAACCTTCTGTTTTGTTTGCGTTTTCAGGCAGTTTTTTTGAGTCTATTTCGATTGATCTCCTTTCTGCGGCGGGACGACTCCAAGAAATTTCTCAATCAACTCCATCAAACCGGGCAGGGATTGGAAATAGGTCTTCTGTCCGCTGTGGGCATCTGTCAACGAGCCGCGCCAAATGAAGGCGCCATTACTCTTCTCGCGCCAGATGTGCAGGATGAAGGCTTGCTCGTTTTGCGGCATCTTGTAAATACGATACCTGGGTACCCTCACAAAACTCTCACAAAAGAAAAAGGCTCCCAGTATTCTGGAAGCCTTGAGGAAAGTTTGTTATCGCGAACGGCAAATGTCGCGGTTGGATGGGACGCGCCGCAGGTAATCCCGCCGCAGACGGGGAGGCAGGGTCCGCGCGCGGGCGCAGAGGGTAACCCGCGCCCGTTGCAGCGCCAGAGCCGCCTTCTCATCCCCCAATCGCTTGAAAATTTCATATTGATTAAAGTACACCCGCGGATCAATGGCAATATCGCGGTTGGTCGGGCTTTCCATGTCATTTACCGCCCAGACGGCATACCGATGGGATTCTCCGGGATTCCCCTTCTCCAGGTGGACCCGCCCAAGATGGCACATGGCAAAAATCGCGGGACCCTGAAAAAGAACATCGCTCCTTCCGGAAAGAATCTGCAAATCGAGTCTCTCCGCATGAGACAGGGCATCCGGCTTGCCCAGCCTGACTAAAACCGCAGCGAGGTCGACCCGAATCAAGTTGACGTCCATTTTGGAGTTGATCTTCTCTGCCAGTTCTTCCGCCTGCGCCAGATACCGGAGCGCCTCCCCGTCGTCGCCCATGCCCGCATAACACATCCCCAGGCAAGCCAGCGCGCGCATCTCGCCGTAACGATAATTTGTCAGGCGGCTGGCGGTCAGCGACTCTTTCAACAAACCCAGGGCGGTTTCGTATTGACCGATATCGAGCAAAACGCGCGCCTGCGCCCGCTGGATCGTTTTTACGAAAACCTGAATGCCCTGTTCGCGCCCGAATGCAAGGAAGCGCTCCGCCTGTTCGAGCGCCGAGCCGGGATTCCCCGCCCGTAATAATGCACCGACGATGCTGCTGCCTAGATCAATGATCAATTCAACCGTGCCGGTCTCGAAGGCGCGTTCTGCGATCTCCAACCCCAATTGCGATTGATTGACCACATTCATATCGAACTCAGCCAGGTCCCAGCGCGCGCGTTCCTCGACACGCACATCGCCAAGCGACTGGGCGAGCGTCAACGCCCGCTGTCCATGTTCGCGCGCTTCCACATTCAGCCACATGTATTGCAGGATGTTGGTCATTTCGAGGCTGGCTTTCATTTCGATCTCCGGAAATTCATTTAAAGCATGTGAAATGGATTTTTCCAGCCAGCCCCGCGCCTGCGACCACTCTCCCCGGCTGATGCGATTCACCCCGGAATGGTAATAGACCTCTGCCAGGTCTTTTTCACTCCCCAATCCTTCGGCAATCGCGCGCGCCTCCTCGAGGATGGTCTCAAGCCGGTTCAAATCATGGCTCGTGCCCCACAGACAGCGATATAACTTTAGTAACACACGAAGCCGGGCAGAAACATCTTCATCTTCCTTCATGAGTTGCAGGACGGATTCAAAATGCCCCGCCGCAGTTTTGTAGGCGAAAATTTTCATTGCCGCATCGCCCGCCTGATCCAACGCGGCAAGGGCGTGGTGAGTCTGCCCGCATTGTTGGAAGTGATATGCGACCTGTTCGAGCGGCGGGTTCGGCAATGCCTCCAGAAAACGCGCCGCACGGCGGTGAAGTTCGCGGCGTTCGTCCTGTTCCATCCCGTCCAGCAAATAATCCCGAATGCGGATGTGGCTGATTTCGCAGCCGGGCGGGGTTTCGATAATCAAGCCGAGCCGCCGAAGTTCGCGCAGGGAGTCTTGCAGCGTTTCGGGTTTCATGCCTGAAATTACGCCCAGCGCATCGGCATCGAAACGCCCTCCCAGGATCGCCCCGCTGTCGAGCGCGCGTTTATGATTCTCCGACAGCCGCGCAACGCGGAGGCGAATGATCTCGCGCAGGCTGGCGGGCAATGGCAGGCGGGCAGACTCATCGTGTTGACGATCTAATGGGATCGCCCAGACGCCGTCGGCATTGACGGAAAGATACCCGCCATCGAACAAGCCGCGCAGGGTTTCAACGATGAACAACGGACTGCCTTCTGTTTCGGCATGGACGCGCCCGGCAAAAGATTCGGGAGCGTGCGATAAGCCGCCCAGCCCGCGAATCATCTGCGCCGTGTCGTCTTTCGAGAGCGGGTCGATTCGGATGGAGTCAAAGCCCAGGTCGCGGAACCAGCCGTCCCGTCGTTGCGAGGCGAAGCGGTCGAGGGGGTCCTGTCGATATGTGGCGAGGATCAAAGCCGCCGGGCTGTCGGCTTCCCGAATCAGTTCAGCGATCAGGTCAAGGGATTCGGTGTCTGCCCATTGCAGGTCGTCGAAGAAAAGGATGAGGGGGCGGTCCAGGTCGGCAAAGGTACGCAAGCCGTGGGCGAATGCCCGCACCAAACGCGCGCGCGCCAGGTCGGGCGGAAGGGAGGCGTCGCTTTGCGCGGGAGGGAAATGGTCCTTCAACCCGGGAATCATTTTTTGCAAATCGCTGCCGAACGCGCGCGGCAGGCTGGCAAGCGGGATTGCGCCGAATTCATTCATCCCTTGTGTCAGCATCTCGAGCGCGGGGTGGAAAGCCGATTGACGGTGAACTTCGTCGCAGCGTCCGCGCAGGATGACTGCCCGGCTTTGCATGAGCGAGAGCCATCGTTCGGCGGCGCGGGTCTTTCCTATGCCCGATTCGCCCGTCAACATGGCTGCCGCTGTTTTTCCGTTCTTCACCCGTTCCCAAATGCGGGACAATCCTTCCAAAACATCTCCACGCCCCACGAAAACTTTTTCAGGACTCACCACGGAAAGGGCGGGCTGGTTTTCGGGCTCTCCTGAAATTTTTCGATACAGCGCCTCGGTTTCGGGCATGGGCGGAATGTTGAGTTCGCGCCGGAGAAGTTCGCAGCAGCGTTCGTATTGGTTGAGCGCGGCGGAACGGTCGCCCAGGGCGGCGTACAAACGCATGAGGGCGCGATGGGTTTCTTCGCGGAGCGGGTCGAAGCCTGCCAGTTGTTTTGCGGCGGAGAGGGCTTCGGTCAGTTCGCCCCGCGCTTCGTGAAATTGAAGCAGGGTGTGCAGCGCTGAACGAAATTCATCCGCCAGCCGTTCGCGTTCGATCAGGCACCAGTCGGCGTAACAGCCTGCGAAGAATTCGCCGTCTGCCAATGCAGCGGCTTGTTTGATGGCGGCGGCGTCGTTCGTTCGAATCAATTCACGGAAGCGATGGATATCCACCTGTGCTGCGGGAATGTTGAAGGCGATGGTGTCGCGTGTCAATTCAAGATGTGACTCCGCCCCACCCAGTACCTGACGGATGCGCCACAACTCGGTGTTGAGACTCGCCCGGGCTTTTCCCTCCGTCTTATCGGGCCACAACTGGGATGCCAGCGCCACCCGCGCATGAGGGGCGTTTGGATGGACTGCGAGGTAGGCAAAAAGTTCCCGCGCGCGCTGGGTGGGAAAAGGCGGCAGGGATTCATCCCCATCGAATAAGCGAACTGAACCGAAAAGGCGAATGGTGAGCATGGGGGCGGGGCGGGTACACAGGTACACAGGTATAGGAATTTTACGTGTCTACGTGTCTACGTGTCTACATGTCTACGTGTCTACGTGTTCACGTGTCTACATGCCTACGTATTCACGTGTTTACCTGCCTGTTCCAACTCCTTCCGATATACTCGATGATTTTTATACTCCACACCGTTCAGGTTCTTCAAGTCTGCGCGCATTTGCTCGGTCGTTTCGGCGACCTGGGTCATCTCGACATGCACGAATTGACCGAAGTTCAGCAAAGTATCGCCCATCGCATAATACAGCAGGGCGTTACCGCCGTGCCCTTGAAACTCCGGCAATATTCCCATGCCGTTGACCGAGACTGTGTTCGTGCGTTTGATCTCCATTAAGATATCCAACAAGCCGAAGGGGAAAAGTTTTCCCTTCGCCCTTTGCATTGCCGCTGAGACATCGTGAAACGCGAAGAGAAAACCGACGACATCCTCATCGTGCGTAACGATCTTGATCAGACGATGGTCGGCGATGGTCATAATATTCTCGACCACAAAATCGATCTCGCGCTGGGTCAGCGGGTAATATTCCCAGTTATTCACAAAGGCATTGTTGTACGCCGTGCCAATACGATCTGCCCAACCAAGTAATTCTTTTTTATTCTTAAAGGTCTTGATCTCCAAGTGCCCGCGCTGCATGACGCGCTCGGTAATACGTTTCACCCGCTCGGGGATCTGAAATTGATCTGCGGGCAAATAACACGAGACGAAATCCACTTCTTTGACGAAACCCTGCGCCTCCACCAATGACTGGTAGTAGGCATGGTTGTAATTGAGCATGGTCATCGTCTGACGGTGTTCATGCCCGAAAACCAACACCCCATACCCATCCAACGGACCCATTCCTTTGGGACCAACCAGAATATTCAACCCTCGTGCCTTCGCCCAATTTGTAGCGGTATTGAATAAAAGAGTTGCAGCTTCAAGATCGTTCTCACACTCGAAAAGATAAAAATCCGCTGTCTTCTCATGGCGATACTGATTAAAGGGTTTATTTTCGATCACAGCGATCCGCCCAACAGCCCGCCCATCCCGAACCGCGAGGAAAAACTCCACATCCGAATGTTCATGGAAAGGATGCTTCTTCCGATTCAACTGGTTATAGGCATCCACATTCAGCGGCGGAACCCACTGCGGGCAATCTGCATAAATACGAAAAGGCAACTCGACGAACCGCTTGACCTGCTTCTTGTTATCCGTATCCACTCGTTCAATATTTAGCATGTGAATGCTCCTGCAATGAGATGGGGCTGACTGGTATCCAAGTATATAACCCCCGGTTCAGTCGGGAGCATCGTTTTTTGCAACGGAGGATAAATGGACATAAAAAATCCCTCCGTGCTATACTTGTTGACACCTTCATTAATCTATACCGAGGAAAAATGACCGGAAAAACCCACCAGGAAATGCTCGAAAAATATGCCGAAGCCATCATCAAAGTCGGGTTGAATCTCCGCGCAGGACAGCGCCTGATCATCACTTCCGCTGGAACGCGCGGCGTCCCCCATCAATTTGCGCCGTTGGTGCGCGAGATCGCCAAAGCCGCGTATGGCGTCGGCGCAAAATTCGTAGACGCCATCTTCGCCGACGAAGAAATGCTGCGCCTGCGCGTCCAACATGCGCCCAAGGACTCCTTTGGCGAATATTCCAAATGGCAGGTGCAGGGCATTCAAAATATGATCGAGAACGGCGACGCCCTGCTTTCGATTGGCGGCTCCAACCCCGACCTGCTTGGCGGGCTCGACCCCGAAGTGGTCGGCATGATGCAACGAACCCACCTCGAAAACTGGAGCCCCATCAGCGAAAAAGTGACCACGAACGCCATCAACTGGTGTGTCGTTGCCGCGGCGGGTGAAGCCTGGGCACATAAAATTTTCCCCGACCTGCCCATCAACAAAGCCCAGGAAAAACTCTGGCAAGCCATCTTTGAAACCACGCGCATCGACCAGCCCGATCCGATTGAAGCCTGGAACAAGCACATCGCCGCCCTGCGTGAACGGGCTCTCTATTTGCAATCCAAACAATACACCGCTCTTCACTATAAAGGTCCCGGCACCGACTTTACCCTCGGTCTCCCCAGCGGGCATCTCTGGGCCAGCGCCCAATCGATGGCACAAAACGGCGTTGCCTTCACTGCCAACATGCCCACCGAAGAAGTCTTCACTTTACCAGATCGCAATCGCGCCGACGGCGTCATCTCCGCCACCTTCCCGCTCAGCTACGGCGGCACATTGATCGAAGATTTTCAAGTTCACTTTGAGAACGGGCGCATCGTAAAAGTCACTGCGAAAAAGGGCGAAGCTGCCCTTCAAAAACTGGTGGATACCGACGAAGGCTCGCACCGCCTCGGCGAAGTGGCGCTCGTGCCTGCCTCGTCACCCATCGGCAAACGCGGACATCTCTTCTATAACACCCTCTTCGACGAAAACGCCTCCTGCCATATCGCCATCGGACGCGCCTACCGCTTCACCCTCGCCGGAGGGACTGAGTTGAACGACGACGAATTTATCGCCGCCGGGGGCAACATCAGCCTCAACCATGTCGACTTCATGATCGGCTCTCCGCAAATGGACATTGACGGCATCACCAAAGACGGCAAACGTGAGCCGGTGATGCGTAACGGGGAGTGGGCGATCAACGCCGGATAGATTTTTCGCCCTTCAGGACACATTCTTGAGGGGCATTTTTTTGGAGGAACCATGGACGAAAACGAGTTTGAAATCATGCTTCAGAAATATGCGGATGTGGCAGTGCGGATTGGTCTGAACCTGCGCAGCGACCAGCGGCTGCTTATCCGCGCCGGGATTGACGACGCGCCGTACATCCGCAAAGTCACCGCCAGCGCGTACAAAGCCGGCGCGCGCTTTGTGGATGTACAGTGGGCGGACGAGCAGATCACGCGCATCCGCCTCGAACACGCCGACCCGGAGACTCTCTCACATGTGCCGGATTGGATGCTGCCGCGTTACGAGGAATACTACCAACGCGGCGACGCTTCGCTCGCGATTGCCTCAAGCGACCCCGGACTGCTGGCGGGAATCGATTCGGATCGCATTGCGACCATGCGCCGCGCCGTCCTGCAAAAGGTCTCCGAGCCCCTGCGTAAATATGAAAACCTTTCCAACTGGTGTGTGATGGCAACCGCCGCCCCTGCATGGGCGAAAAAAGTCTTTCCCGACCTTCCCACCGTCGAAGCGCAAATGGCGCTGTGGGATGCCATTTTCAAAGCCTGCCGCGTTGACCAGCCCGACCCGGTGCAGGCATGGGAGGGGCACGTGGGCAGGCTGACCAAATACAAGGATTACCTGACGCATAAACAATACGCCGCGCTGCATTACAAGGCCCCCGGCACAGACCTCACGCTTGGACTTGCGGAAAATCATCAGTGGCTGGGGGCGCAGGAATCGTTCAAAAACGGGGTGACCTGCGTTGTGAACATCCCCACCGAGGAAGTGTTCACCGCGCCGCACAAAGACAAGGCAGACGGGCACATCGCCGCAAGTATGCCGCTCAACGTCTCCGGCGTGTTGATCGAAGATTTCAGCCTGACGTTCGAGGGCGGACGCGCGGTGAAAATCTCGGCGAAGAAAGGCGAAGCCGACCTGCGAAAACTGCTCGAGACGGATGGGAGCGCGGCGCAGTTGGGCGAAGCCGCTCTCGTGCCGCATAGTTCCCCCATCAGCCGCAGCGGCATCATGTTCTACAACACGCTCTTCGATGAAAACGCCTCGTGTCACATCGCCTTTGGCAACGCGTACAGAAACACCATTGCCGGCGGCGAGGATATGAGCGACGAGGAATTTTCCGCAAAAGGCGGCAACAAAAGCATGATTCATACCGATTTCATGGTCGGCTCGGCGCAGATGGATATTGACGGTATTTACGCAGACGGTTCGCGCGAGCCGGTCATGCGCGGCGGCGAGTGGGCGTTTACTGTATAGGAGGCTTCCCGTGGCACGCAAACCCGAACTCACTCCCAACGAAATGATCCAGCGCGAATACGACTACATTGCCAATACCGCCTTTCAGGCAAACGAGGACCGTTCACGGGTCACATCGTTCTACTTCGTTTCGGTCGGTTCCTTCGTTGCCGCCATCGTCGGCACCCAAATGGAGTCGCAGTCAAAAACCGTATCGTTCGCCTTCTTCGCGCTCTTCCTGGTTTTGAGCATCATGGGCGCATTGACCATTGCCCAGCTGGCAAGGCTGCGCGCCGCGTGGCACGAATCGGTCGAGGCGATGAACCAGATCAAGGAATACTATATCAACCACCATCCCGAGATCGAACCGGCTTTTAAATGGCGCGGGGGCAGCATCCCAAAAACGAACAAACCCTACAGCATCGCCAACCTGATCGCCGTCGAGGTCGCCCTGTTGGGTTCGCTCACCACCGGCGCGGGCGCATACTTCCTGATCTCCTTCCTCGGTGAAGTGACATGGCTCGGCTGGGGGATCGTCCTTGCCAGCATCGTCCTCGGCTACGCCGCGCAATGGGCATGGTATCTGCATTTGCTCGTCGACAATCAGTAAGACCGACTTCAGTCGGTCATCGCCAGTCAGTACCGACTTCAGTCGGTCATCGCCAGTCAGTACCGACTTCAGTCGGTCATTGCCAGTCAGTACCGACTTAAGTCGGTACTACTAAGGAATTTTTATGCCAAGAGAATACATCGGACAAAACCCCACAGCCTTTCAGCGCCGCCCGCATCTCACCAAAGACGATGCCTGGATCCGCGGATTTCTAAGAACCGTCAAAGTCGGGCGCGTCGCCACCACAGTGGATGGGCAGCCCTTCATCAACACCAGTATCTTCTGGTATGACGAAGCCGGGCACCAGATCGTCTTTCACTCCAACCTCGCGGGGAGAATCCGCTCGAATATCGAATACAACCCCAGGGTCGCGTTTGCGGCGGACGAGTTGGGGCAAATGCTTCCATCGAACGTCGCATTGGAATTCTCACTGCAATACCGCAGCGTGAATGTCTTCGGCACGGCGCGAGTCGTAACAGACAGGGAGGAGGCGAAAAGATTATTGTACGGATTGATAAGCAAATACTTCCCCACCCTGAAACCCGGGCAGGAATACCGCGAGGTCACAGACAAGGAACTGCGGGCAACCTCCGTCTACGCGATCAAGATCGAGGAATGGAGCGGCAAGGAGAATTGGGACGAGCAAGCCGAACAAAGCGACGAGTGGAAACCGCTCGATGAAAAATGGTTTGAATATTACAGGAAGAATTCATGAAATCCTTTCGCAAAGAACTCTGGTTCAACCTCCCCACCCGGCGCGGATTCGTCAACATCACCTCACAAGTGGAGGAAGCCCTGCGTGAAAGCGAAATAAAAGAGGGGCTTTGTCTTGTCAACGCCATGCACATCACCGCCTCGGTCTTCATCAACGACGACGAAAGCGGACTGCATCACGACTACGAAAAATGGCTGGAGAAACTTGCCCCTCACGAGCCGGTGAACGGATACCGTCATAACGACACTGGCGAAGACAACGCCGACGCGCACATGAAACGCCAGCTAATGGGACGCGAAGTGGTCGTGGCGGTCACAGATGGGCAGCTCGACTTTGGCACCTGGGAGCAGATCTTCTACGGGGAGTTTGACGGAAAAAGAAGAAAAAGAGTGTTGATAAAAATCATTGGTGAATAGAGATTAGAGATTGGAGATGGATATGCGGTTGAAAAACAAAATCATCGCCACCCTGATAGCCGAAGGAGTTGAAGACCTCGAATATTACGTCCCCGTGATGCGCTTGCAAGAAGAAGGCGCAAAGGTCTTGAGCGCCGGGCTCGACCTCAAACCCGCGCGCGGCAAGAACGGTCTGGTCTTCACGCCCGACGCGAAGATCGAAGACCTGAAAACCAGCGAACTCTTCGCGCTCATTCTCCCCGGCGGCTGGGCGCCCGACAAACTCCGCAGATACGATGCGGTCAAAAATTTGGTGAAAGAAATGAACGACGCCAACCGGATCATCGGCATCATCTGTCACGGCGGCTCAATTGCCATTTCAGCGGGCATCATCAAAAAAGGTCAGCGCGTCACCGGCTCCACCGGCATCCGCGACGATCTGATTAACGCCGGAGCGGTCTGGGCGAATGAAGCCGCCTTCCGCGAAGGCAACCAGGTCTGGGGGCGGGTGGTGGCGGATATTCCCGACTTCAACCGCGAACTGGTCTCAGCCCTGGTTCAGGGTTCGTGACCGCGCCCGAATTTTCAATCTCATTTTTTGCCGCACGTATGCCAAGAAGTTCCTGAAGCAAATGCCAAAGGTAAGCCGCTCCTGTTTTGTCGCGGATCAGCAATGCAAACAAAAGCCTGACAACGACCGCGATGCCATAAAATAAGTTCATGGTGAAGCCTCCATCGATTGACCACCCATAAGATAGCAAGTTCACTTTAATGACTCGGGAACAGGTCATTAAGAAGCGGTTATTAATCCGGTTTCAGCGGCGCTTTCTTCATGGTGGATGGAATGGAGACCCCAAGCAGACTCAGCACCGTGGGCGCGATCTGCAAATGGGATATGATCTCACCCGTCTCGCCTCTTCCCTTAAGGGACGGCTGAATCGCAAAAAAGGGAACGTTTCTCTGCTCGGGCGTGGTGCCGCCATGTCCCCCATCGGCATTGATGCCATGATCGCCCGTTACGAAAATTGTGTAGCCACGCTCGCGCCATTCCACGAGAAGCGGCGCGAGTTTTGAATCCTGGTAAATGGCATGGTTGCGGTATTCTTTGGTATCCGAACCGTAGGTCTCACCGTGATAGTCCATGCCCATGGGGTGAAGCAAAAGATAATCTGGCGAATACTTGCGGACGAGATGCGCCGCGGTATTGAACAACTCGTTGTCGGGGTATTCATCCTGTGTGTAAAAACGTCCATGTTGAATATTGAGCGAGGCGTCATCCACTTCCCTGTCATCAATCGCATCATAGGGAGCGCGGTTATACAACTCGGAATACCAGTAATACGCCGCGGCGGCGGTCACTTTACCTGCTTCGCGCGCAGACTTAAAAACATTGGGCTGGTTAGAGAGCCTGACAATCGAATTGGCAACGATCCCATTCTCGCTGGAGGGCATCCCGGTATGGATGGTCTCATACATCGGGCGCGACATGCTCGGCAGTTCGCCAACGATCCTGTACAGGCTGGCTTTTTTGTATTCAACGAGATGCATCAGATAGCCCATATTGGCAACAGCGGCATCGTAGCGCAGGGCGTCTGAAAGCACGAGAATGACTTTGTTCATGGAAACCTCAATAACAAAAACTTCGGAAGTCTTTGAGACTTCCGAAGTTTGGACTACTCATCCAGCACCAGCACCGCTTCCTTGGAGCAGGTTACCCGCTCCTTGGAACCGATCTTGGGCAATTCGAGGAATGGATTATTGAACGTATCCATGTTGAAATTGGAATTCCCGATCTTCACCTGAATACGAACGACTGAGCCAAGGAAGGTGATGTTCTCAATGGTGCAATCCAACACATTATCTTTCTTTTGAATTTCAGCAAAACTGAAGCGCTCAGGGCGGACAGAGATACGGATGGCATCGCCCTTCTTGCGTGACTTAATGTCCGATGCGGTGATGAATTGGACACCGTCCACGGTCACCAACCCTTTGGCAGGGTCGGAGACTTCGGCTTTGACGGTGTTGAGCGAACCGACAAAGTTCGCCACGAACTGGGTCTGCGGGAAGTTGTAAATCTCGAAGGGCGTGCCCACCTGTTCCATCAACCCTGCATTCATCACTACAATGCGATCGGAAATGGACAGCGCCTCCTCCTGGTCGTGGGTCACAAAAATTGCGGTGATCCCAAGTTTCCTTTGAATGGCGCGGATCTCGGAGCGGAGCGAGACGCGGATCTTGGCGTCCAATGCGGAAAGCGGCTCATCCAGCAACAATACCTGCGGATGGATGGCAAGCGCGCGCGCAAGGGAAACGCGCTGCTGCTGCCCGCCGGAGAGTTGATAGGGGTATTTGTGCGCGTGTTTCTCAAGGTTGATCAGAACGATCATTTCGTCCACCCGTTGTTTGATCATCTCCTTAGACTCTTTGCGCACGCTCAGACCGAATCCGATGTTCTGTGCAACGGTCATATTGGGGAACAACGCATAGGATTGGAAGATCATTCCCACCGTGCGTTGGTTTGGCGCCTTATCGGTGATGTCTTCGCCGTCCAGCATAATCCTGCCGGAGGTGGGTGTTTCAAACCCGGCTACCATTCGTAATGTGGTTGTCTTTCCGCAGCCAGACGGTCCCAGGAAGGAGATAAATTCGCCTTTGGCGATCTCCAGGTTGAAATTGTCCACCACAACCGCGTCGCCATACTGTTTTGTGATATTCGAAAGTGACAGGTAAGACATTGGGGATTTTCTCCTTGGTTGGATTAGTGCGCTCCGGCAGCCTGTCCCTGTCCGCCGGAAACGAGTTGAAGCAGCCCCATGGCAAGCCATGTCAGCAGGAAGCTAACGAAGGAAAGCGCCGCGGGTTCATAGGCGCGGTGTTGACCGAGCAGGAAGAGGTAGGGTCCAAACGCGTCCACGCCCAGGAAGGAGGCAAGGGTTACTTCCCCCACCACAATGGCAAAGGTAAGCAGGGCGCCGCTTAATAATGCGGAGCGAATGTTCGGGAGGATGATCTGGCTGATGATGACGTACCAACTCGCGCCGAGGCTCTGAGCCGCCTCCGTCAGTGTGCGAATATCCACTGTGCGCATCCCGGTATCCACGGAACGATACATGTAGGGCATGGCAAGCACCATGTAACCAGCCACGATCAGAATGTTCGTCCCGGCTTTGAAGTTCGTCAGCGGCTGCATCAGTTGAATATCGGTGAATGGCACGTTGAAAGACGAGCTATAGATGCGAATCAAGCCGAAGACGAGCACGATCGCCGGAACAACGAAGGGCATCAGGGTGATGAATTCGACGATGCGCCGCGCTTCGGGCAGGCGTAAACGAATCCAGTATGCGGTTGGGACGATGAGGAGGATGCTGAAAATGATGGTGGCAAGCGCGAGAATGTTCGAGTAGAGAAAGGTCTCCCAAAAATCCCTGTCTTCGAAGGCGCGCTGGTAGGCTTTGAGGGGGTTGGCGGGGTCCCAGGTCAGGGAAAATTCAAATGTCGCAAACAATGGCAGGACAAAATACAAGGCGCCAAGGATGAACCACACCCAGCTCCAAAATGGAACCTTGCGCAAGCGGGACGCGAAATTCATTTCAGCCACCTTTCAGTCTTTGCCTGAAGCCAGGAATAGCCAGCCAATGATACCGCCATGATAACAACCATGCCGATCGCCATGGCATAGCCAAGCCCGGGGTTGTAGAGCACGTCTCCGCGTATTTGAGCGCCGATCTGGATGGTAACAATGCCAATCCGCCCGCCGGTTAGGGCATAAGCTGTGGCATAGGCGCCGAAGGCATTTCCAAACAGCAGGATCATTGCGCCGAGGATCGAGGGAAGCAGGACCGGCAGGGCAACTTTCAACCAGTATTGTGTTGTGTTCGCGCCGAGGTTCTCGGCGGCTTCGCGCCATTCGCGTTTTAATCCATCCAGCGCCGGCGCCATGATCAAAACCATCAAAGGAAACTGGAAATACATATAAACCAGGCTCAGCCCGGCAAAACTGTACAGGTTGAACCCGGCATCGTACAGGCTCAGACCAAAATAATCCTTCAGGATGTGGGTTACGAATCCCTGGCGCCCCAATGTGGCGACAAAGGCAAACGCAAGCGGAACGCCCGCAAAATTGGAAGCCACCCCCGAAAATGTGATCAACATGGAACGCAGGGGTTTGGGAAGCCCGCCCACGGTGACCGCATAAGCCATCAGGAAGCCGAGCAGCCCGCCGCCCAATGCGGTGATGGCGCTGATCTGGATGCTTAGTTTATATGCGTTAAGTATGAAAGGTTCTGAAACCAACTGGGCGACATTCTCAAGCGTGAATGCCCCGTCTGGGTTGGTAAAACTTGCAGTGACAAGCCTCAAGGAAGGCAGGAATAAAAACAGGACGGCAAAAAGCAAAAATGGAGCCACCCCAAGCCATGTTTTCCAGTTTACGGGCGCAGAAATCATTTTCGCCGGTTTCATCGCGGTATCAGCCATGGTCAGATCCTCATCCTTTAAACGCCAGGGTATTGTGACGCGACCCTGCCGGTCGGCAGGGTCGCGCGTTTCATCATTAACTGTTCAGGTTACGGAGCATCCTTGACGTCGGCGCCAACGGCGGAGTCCCAGTTGGTGGTGATCAATTCCTTGGCGGCATTGAGCTGGTCGAGGGTGGGGAACACAGCGCCCGAAACATCAGGGAGCTTGTCCAGCAATTCCTGAGGAATCACGCCGCGAGCGCGCATGTCGGCTTCGCGGATCGGGTGACAGTAGCCTTCCATCCATAAAAGCTGACCTTCATCCGAGTACAGGAATTCCATCCACAACTTGGCGTTATCGAGGTTCGGGGCATAGGCGCTGATCGCCTGAACATACACACCTGCGAAGCGGCCGGACGCGGGGATCACTACAGTCGCATTCGGGTTGCCTTCAAAGGAGTCGACTGCGGCGAGGGCATTGTAGTCCCAGGTAATGCGGACGGGAATTTCGCCGGTGGCAACGAGGCCGTTATTGGCGATCAAAGGAATGAGGTTGCCGGCTGCGTTAAGGTCTGCAAAGAAATCGAGGCCTGCCTGGGCGTCATCCAATGAACCGCCGTTCGCAAGGGCAGCGGCATAAACGGACTGGATTGCCTGGTTGGAGGCGCGGGGGTCGCCGGAAAGCGCGATCTGTCCATTGTATTTGGGGTCGAGAAGGTCAGCCCAATCCTGCGGGACATCGGGTTGAACATCGGTATTCACGAGGAAGGACAGCACGCCATAGTAGTCGCCGTACCAGTAGCCGTCGGCATCCTTGGCGTCGTCAGGGATGGAATCCCAGGTAGAGACCTTATAGGGCTGGATCAACCCCTCTTCCTTGGAGGAGGAACCGAATGCAAAGCCCACGTCGATTACATCGGGCGCCTGGGGACCTTTGTTGTCCTTATTGGCTTTGATGGCTTCAATTTCATCCGCGGAACCCGCGTCAGGATTTAATTCATTGACGGTGATGTCGGGGTATTTGGCTTTGAACGCATCAATCACGCCGCCATAGTTGCACCAATCGTGCGGAAGCGCAATGACGTTCAACTGGCCGGAGGCATCCGCCTCCCCGCCGCCACAAGCAGACAGCAAGGTTGCGGCAATCACGAACAGGGCAAGCACATGATAAGCAAACTTTTTCGTACGCATCTCTTTCTCCTTATTTTTTGTTTGGATTGATCGAACGAACGAAATCTCTTGCGCCAACTAATCCTGATCCCGGCACCTCCTTTTATTAACAAATTGTTAACATTTTAGCATTATCAATATTCAAAGTCAAACCGTGAATATGTGATTTCAAGTGAAATTTGTCATCAGCCAGTAAATGCCCGCGCCAAACAAGGCGCTGGCGGGGATGGTCAATACCCAGGCGGTCAGGATGTCGTCCGTCACGCTCCAGCGGACTTTCCCAAAGCGCTCCGACGCGCCCACGCCAATGATCGCCGAACTGACAACCTGGGTGGTGCTGACGGGGAGCCCCACAAACGACGCGCCGAGGATGACAAACGCCGAACTCAATTGGGTCGAGAAACTATGTACGGGGCGTATCTTGTAAAATTTGCCGCCCAGCGTGCGGATAAGCCTCCAGCCGCCGAGGGAGGTTCCCAGCGCCATCGTTCCGGCGCTGGCAAGGATGACCCAGAACGGCACGTTGAAGGAGTTCTGGACTCCGGCGACCACAAGCCCAAGGGTAATCATGCCCATCGTCTTTTGGGCGTCGTTGGTCCCGTGGCTGAACGCCAGGCTGACGGCCGTAAGAAACTGTCCGCGCCGAAAAAAGTTATTGATGCCCGGCGTGGCATTTTGGGAGAGAAAATAAATCAACCGAAGAACAATGAAACCGATCACAAAACCGATGACCGGCGAGGTAAACAGGGCGATCAAAACCCTGTACAGACCGTCAAATTTCACCGCGCCCCATCCCGCTGAAATCATCACCGCGCCAACCAACCCGCCGATCAGGGCGTGGGAGGAGCTGCTCGGAATGCCAAAAAACCAGGTAATGAGATTCCAGATAATTGCCCCACAGAGACAGGCGATCAGCACTTCCAGGGTCAACAGGTTCGAGTCGACGATGTCGCTGCCGATGGTTTTGGCGACGGTGATGCCGAAGAGAAAAGGTCCCAGAAACTCGGCAACCGCCGTCATGCCCAGAGCCGAACGCGGAGAAAACGCCCGCGAGGATATCATGGTGGCGACAATATTGCTGGCGTCGCGCATCCCATTGATGAATTCGAACACAAGCGCCAGAAGGATAACAAGTATCAGTAAAGGGGGCATTAACGGTATGTTATGCTTTCTTGACAACGATGTCTGCAATGATGTTGGCGGCTTCGTCGCCCCTGTCTGCCGCATTGGATAAGTGACGATACACCTCGCGCAGTTTCAGCATCTCGACGACATGGTGCAGGTCTTCGGGTCCGCTGAACAGGTCTGCCACGGCTTCACGATACACGGCTTCCACCCGGTTTTCCAGAGCCTTGGCGCGCTGGGCGTGGTCGAGCGCCACATTGGGATTCTTCGGCAGCCGCATGACGCCATGCATGATCTCGTAGGCGGCGTCCTTGAGCAGGGATGCAATCCGCAGCATGAAGGGCGTCGGCGCGACCTTGAGAATCACCATCTCCATCACGGTGGTGTCGGCGTAATCGATCACGTCGTCAATGGAGCGGGAGAGGGCGAAGATGTCTTCGCGGTCGAAGGGCGTGATGAAACTGCGGTTCAATTCGTCGATCAGGATGCGGCGGACTTCATCCGCCTCCTTTTCCTTGATGGACAGTTCCTCGGCAACCTCGGGGGCGCCGGTTTCGAAATATTTGACCAGCAGTCGCAAGCCTTCATAGGACAGGGATGCCTGCTGTTCGATCAGGTTTTGGAAAACGCTTTCTTTTTTTCTGAAAAATCCGAACATGGGAGCCTTTCGGTTATGGGTATATATGTAAACAGGTTCACGCGTAGACAGGTATACAAACATCCATCAATCGAACAGGGTTAATTCGCCCGCGATCAAACCGGGGAAGTTGGCCCGAAGCGCTGAGTCAACTTCGGGCAGGAGGAGAGGCGCGGTGTTCTTCGCCATGATGTCCCTGGCTTTTGACATCGCCTTGGTATGCGTATCCATTGCGCCTTTCTTTTCCCAGATGGTGCGGGCGTCGCGGTCGGCGATCCTGGTCATCACGGCTTCGGTCTTCATGCGGCTGGTGGTGTGTTTGGCCGTGATGAACGAGCCGCCGGGCCCGATCTGTTTGATGAGGTCGATGCCGAGATCATCGTCGCTGAAACTGACGCCGCGTTTCATGCGCTTCATCATCTGCGCGATCTCATCGTCGATGACCGCCTTGCCGAAGTCGAAGGTTTTGAGCGCGTCTATCAGACCGCCGATGTTGAACATGTCCATGCCGCCGAGCAGACCGGCAATGCCGGACATGCCTGTTTCGTAACCGGACTGCGCGTCGTTCAATTTGGAATTGGTCAAGCCGACGTACCCGCCCGAAGGCACGTTATAGTATCGCGCCATTTGCGCGAACGCCATGTGTAACATACCACATTCGATGGCGCCCGAAGTGTACGCGCCGGAGCGCATATCGGCGACCGTACCAAGCGTGGCGTAGATGGTCGGCGTTCCTTCTTTTGTCATTTGCATCAACATCAACCCGGCGAGAAATTCCGCGTTGCCCTGCGCCAGCGTCCCCGCCATGGACATGGGCGATGTAAGCCCGGCGTTCGGCACGATGGTCGGGTACACCGGCAAGCCTTCCTTTACAAAGAACATCACGTTCTCGGTGGAGAGATTGTCCATCGTCAGCGGCGAGACGATGGGGCAGTAATGATGCGTGAGAAACGGATGCGCTTTGTATGCCTCTTCGCCGCCCGCCACGATGTACGCCAGTTCCATGACCTTGAGCGTGTCTTTCATATCGGTCGTGGTGACGCGGATCGGTTTAAGACAATATTTGATGGACGGATACAGGCGCGAGATCGTGAATTGATCCGCGGGGGCGTCATCTGCCAGGGTGGAGATGGAGAAAATGTCGTAACCGGGTAATTCGTTGATGAGGTGGGCGATCCGCGCTATGTCTTTTGACTCGGCGCGTCTTTCCACGCCGGTTGCTGGATCAATGATATCGGGCGCGGAACTCGCTGTAACAATGACCGGGCTATCCTGCGGGATCGTTTTATCGAATTTCGGGTCGCGCGCGTGAAAGGTAAAGGAGGGCGGAACCAGTTTTCGATATTTTTCCACGACGGCGCGCGGAAACCTTACCCGCTCCTCCTCGACGGCGCACCCGTGTTTCCGAAATAATTCGCGCGCCGGTTCATAGCGGACCTTTAGTCCGGCATCTTCCAAAATCTCCAGCGACGCATCGTGAAGTTTTTCGACCTGTTCCTGTGTAAGTAAATTCGCAAATGACATGGCTCATAATCCTTGATAAAAAGTTATTCGACCATCGAACGCTTGATCTTTTTACGTTCCACTTTTCTTTTGGGCAGCAGTTTCGCGGCAAATTTTCGGCTTTCCTTCACAAGGCGGTTATCGATCAAGGGGTTCGTCTCTGGCAGTTGGAACATCTCGCGGATCTTGACGAACCGATTGTCGCGGTACTGCATCCGCTCAATGCGGACAGAGTGAGCCAGTCCCTTGATCTCGCGCGCGGGGAACATCTTCAACCCGGAGCGTGTCACCTTCAACGATGCCGCCGCAATGGCAAAACGGACGGTGTCTTCCAAACTCCAGCCGTTCATGTAGCCATAAATGAAACCGGATGAAAAGGTCGCGCCCGCGCCAGAGGCATCCACTGTTTTGACCCTCGGCGCGTACGCGCGGATGATCTCGTTGCCCTGCACGACCATGCATCCCTGGCTTGCCATGGTGATGATGGCGGTCTGGATTCCGGCTTCGATGAGTTTGCGCGCCGTGCCGAGCATGGCTTGTTTTTTACCGATCTGCGCCGCATCGGTGACCGCCTGGCAGATGGTGGTGAGACCCGAATATTTTTTCAGCAGGTCGCGGTCCTGGTGTCCGTGTTCGAGGTTCAGAAAGACGGGCACGCGATGTTTGCGGGCCTCCTGCATGGCGCGCAGGACGTGCTTCTCGCCGTCGTACCAGTCCACGTAAAGCAGTTTGGCGTTTTTGATCAACGACAGGTCTGCTGTGTCGAGTGTGCCGAGAATCTGCTCGGACCTCTGCCAGAAGTACGTGCGCGCGCCTTTTTTATCGGAGACGTTGACTTCGAGCGGAGTCCGATATTTTTTCGTGTACCGCACCTTCCCCTGCACGCCGAATTTCTTCAACTGGTCTTCGATATGATGGCCGAGCAGGTCATCCCCTACCGCCGTGCCGATCATACCGGAGGGAACGCCCCACTGGCTGAGGTTGCAGGCAATGATGGCGGCATCGTCATAGACGTAGTCGCTGACTTCGTGGACAATGGCTCCGGTGTTCAACCTGGGCAGTTGATCGAGCGACATGATGTAGACCGGGGTCAACATGCCGAAGCCGACGTAGGCGGGAGGAGTTGATTTTTTTGCCATAAAAATCTAAACACAAAGGACACGAAGTACACAAAGGGGAAACCCTTTAATGGCGCTTCCTTCGTGACCTTTGTGCCCTTCGTGTTTAAAAAGATTCATACTTTCAGTTTCTCGCCTTTCGGGTCGTACAGCACGCTGGCGGTCACTTCGGCTTCGAGATTGCCTTCGATCAGTTCGATCATAAAGCGATTACCCTTCACAGCCAGTTCAATGGGAAGATAAGCGTACAAAATATTCTTCTTCACCGTAAAGCCGTACCCGCCGCTTCTCACGCGGGTAACCAGTTTATCACCATGATAGACCGCCTCGCCGCCATAGATTTGGACGAACTCATCGGTACCGGTCAGGGTCAGTGTGCAAAGCTTGCGAGTCAATCCTTCGGCTTTTTGCTTCACCAGCGCATCGCGTCCAATAAAGTCACCTTTGTTCATGTCCACGCAGAAACCGAGACCGGCTTCATAGGGCGTGGTTGTGGGCGTGATGTCTGTGGTGAAATATTTGAATCCTTTTTCAAGCCGCAGCGGATCGAGCACCTTGTACCCGCCGAGTTCCATGCCAAATTCCTTCCCGGCTTCGATGAGCATATCCCAGACCATGGTGGCGCGGTTGTTGGGGATGTACAACTCCCAGCCGAGTTCGCCCGCGTAACTTACCCTCTGAGCCAGTATCTTCACGCCATTAATAACAATGGGCTTGGTCATCAAATACGGATGCGCCTCATTGGACACATCGGAACTTGTCACCTTTCGTAACACGTCCCTAGCCTTCGGTCCCCACAACGCCAGACAGGCATGTTCCTGCGTAATATCACGGATGGATACGTCGCCATCCTTTTCATCCACGTGCATCAAAATACGGGCATGGTCATTGGCAATAAAACCAGAACCCGTAATGACCCAGAAATGATCCTCGCCCAAGCGGGTCACGGTCAAGTCAGACTCGATACCGCCATTGCGATTCAGGAATTGGGTATAGATCGCACTGCCGACTGGTTTGTCAATATTGCTGGAGGTCAGTCTCTGCAATAAAGGCAATGCGCCTTTACCTTTTAATTCGATCTTGCCAAACGAGGTCAAGTCAAACAAAGCCACACGCTCACGAGCAGCGGTGTGTTCTACGCGCATTCGCTCAAAATAAGGCGGTTTTGCCCAACCCCATTTGCGCTGATCTTCGCCCATTCGCCGCCATTCTTTGCCGGGTTCAAAGTAATTGACACGCTCCCAGCCAAACTTCTCACCGAAGACCGCGCCGTTCTCCATCAAACGATAATGCACCGGGCTGGTACGATGCGGACGCGCTTCTTCATGTTCATCATGCGGGAACTTCAAGCGGTAGTAATACTTCACGCTTTCCATCGTGCGCTCGGCGGCATACTTGAAATCGGAATAATAATTTCCAAAACGGGTGGCACGATAGCCGTACACATCCATTGGCGCTTCACCGTCAATGATCCATTCTGCGATCAACTTGCCCATGCCGCCCGCGCCACCATACCCATTGAGCGACATGCCTGCCATCATCCAAAAGCCTTTCACGCCGGGCATTGGTCCAAGCAGCGGTTGGCAATCTGGCGTATAAGCGCCGGGGTGACGCACCAATGTGATAATGCCTGCCTGATCCAAGAACGGCAGACGGCGAATTGCGCCTTCCAACAGCATCTCGAATTGATCCATATCACCGGGGAAGGATTTGCTGCCATGTTCCCACGGTGTGCCATCGATCCAGCGCGGAAGCGGTTTCGGCTCATAGCCACCGATCACCAAGCCGCCTTTTTCCTGACGCATATAAACCAAATTATCCGGGTCACGCAGACATGGCGTTTGATCGTTGAACTCATGTCCCGGCACAGCCCGCAATGCAATGTGTTGATGATCGACTGGAGTCGTTGGGACATGCAGACCTGCCATGGCAGCAATGCGCGGCGCCCACATCCCCGCAGCATTGACGACGATCTCGCATCGGACTTCGCCCTTGTCTGTTACGACCGCCTCAACCTCTCCCTTCGCTGACACTTTGATTCCGGTCACGCGGGTGTTGGTGTAAATCTCCACGCCAAGTTCTTTGGCAAAACGCGCCATCGACGTTGTCGCAGTGTACGGGTCAAGCTGACCGTCACCGGGCAGGTAAATGCCGCCGTACAATTCCTTATCCGAAATTTGCGGCATATATTTTTTGGACTCTTCAGGTGAGATGACTTCGCAATCAAGTCCCAACGCCTTGGCGCGGCTCACACTGCGTTCCATTTCGAGCAATTGTTCTTTGCTTGAAGCCACGCGCAAACTGCCAACCGTATCAAATAAGCCAAGTTCTTTATACAACTGCACGCTATACATGCGGAAGCGCAGCATGGCTTGCGACGTAGCAAACTGAGTCACCAACCCCGCCGCGTGCGAAGACTCGCCGCTGGCGATCTCGCCCTTCTCGATAATGACCACATCCTTGCGCCCGTTCCTGGCAAGGTGATACGCAACCTGCGCCCCATAAATCCCCCCACCGATAACAACGATCTCTGCGTGTGATTTCATGACGTCTCCGTGTATTGTCTGTAAACTTGTCTACCTGTCTATCTACCTGTCTACTTTCCCACAGCGCCATTCGCAAGAAAAACTTCGATGGAATATTCCGCCAATTCCTTCTTCGCCTGCTTGCCAAACCCGGCGTCTGTGACCAGCGTATCCATCGCATCGATATTCGCCACATGGAAATTGGAAACCGCCCCCCACTTGCTGTGATCCGAGACAATGATCACCTGTCCTTTTGTACGCTCGATCATTTTGCGCACCACCTCGGCTTCAGGCGCGGTGGGAACCGTCAGCCCATGTTTTAGGGAGATTCCATCCACGCCAAGAATCAGCTTATTGGCAAAGACCATGTTCAAACTGTCCAGCGCGAAGCGGCCGGAAAGGGAGTTGGAACGAGCCTGGAATTCGCCCCCGGTCAAATTGAGAGAAAAGCCCGGGTCCCCGATATCCACCAACGCGCTGACGTTATTTGTGAAAACAGTGATACGCGGACTGCGCGGAATGTGCGAAAAGACCTGGGTCGCAGTGGTGCCGCTATTAATAAAAACAATATCGCCCTCTTCGATGAGCGAGGCGGCAAGTTCGCCGATCAGTTTTTTTTCTTCGGGAAAATTCTTTAGGCGCAGTTGATATTCCTGCTCGAAGATCACGCGCTGATTCAGAATCGCGCCCCCGTGCGCGCGTTCGAGGACGCCCTTTTGCTCCAGCCATTCGAGGTCGCGGCGCACCGTGGCTTCGGACGCTTCGAGCAAATCCATCAGATCGGCTGTGCGCGCAATTTGATGAATGCCAAGATATTCCTGAATTTTCTCTCTGCGTTGGGCTGGAATGAGGGGTTTACCCATTTGAGGGATTATATAAGAATCTGAAGGAATTTGCAAGATTTTGATTTTTTGCTTATAATAAAAATATTCGTTGTTTTTGGAGACCCCATGACAAAACTTGTCAAAGACCTCATGCACAAAGGCGTGATCACCTGCAAACCCGATGCAACCCTGGGACAGGTGGCAACCCTGCTCGATCAACATCAGGTCCATGCCTTGTTCGTCACAGATCGCGATGGGCGCATTGTCGGGGTCATTTCAGACTTTGACCTGATGACAGGCGAATGGCTTTCCTCGGACCCCGAAAGCCTCAACACCATGCGGAAGTTGACCGCCTCAGACCTCATGACCAAGCCTGTGGACACCATCCAAGCCGCCACCCCGCTGACAGAAGCCGCCGATCTTTTCATTCAGAAAAGAGTTGGGCGGTTTTTAGTTTTGGAAAATGAAAAACCTGTTGGCACGATCTCATTATCCGATTTTGTCGCCAGCCTTTCCGAGCGCATCAAATCAAAACGCGAGAAAGTCGGCGACGTGATGTCCAATGCCATCCTGGTCTGCCGCGGCAAGACCCCGGTTCTCTCCGCCGCCTATGCCATGACATCCTCCGGCTGGCGCTCGGTGCTGGTGGTGGACTTGAACGGCAAAGTTATCGGCGTGGTCAGCGGACATGACTTGATGCAATTGGTAAAAAATGGCAGCGCAGAAAACAAGATCGTCCGCGACGTAATGCACCCCGCGCTCACCATCGACATCAACGCCAGCCTGCGCGAAGCGGCAGACATGCTCATTCAAAATCATTATCATCGTTTGGTGGTGGTGGATAAAGAAAATCCCGACTCTTTTCCGCTTGGCGCGATCTCCACCTTTGATATTGTGGCAGAAATGGCAAGACCTGATTCGGTTTGGCAGAAATAACAGTAGGACAAGCTTAAGCTTGTCCTGCTTTACAAGGAGACGTTCATGTCCGACTTCCCAACACAAGCCCAGGTCGTCATCATCGGCGGCGGCGTGGGTGGAAGCAGTATCGCATATCACCTCACCAAACTCGGCTGGAAGGATGTTGTCGTCCTTGAACGCCACGAGTTGACCTCCGGCTCCACCTGGCATTCGGCAGGGCTCGTCGGGCAAATGCGTTCCGACGCGAACCTAACCCGCATGATGCACTACAGCACCGACCTGTATCGCAGCCTCAAAGCCGAAACCGGACAAGACACGTCATGGCGCGAAGTCGGCGGTATTCGCCTCGCTTCCTCGCATGAACGCATGGAAGAGACCAAGCGTCTCGTCGGTCTCGCCCGTTCCTTCGGCGTGCCCATGGAGTTAATCTCCCCCAAAGAAGCGCAAGATATGTTCCCACTCATGGACATCACCGGCGTGGTCGGTGCAGCCTACACCCCCAATGATGGCTCCATCGACCCGACCGGTCTCACCAACGCCCTCGCCATTGGCGCAAAGAATCGCGGCGCGCGTTTCTTCTTCTATACCAATGTTGAGAAGATTAACGTCGTCAACGGGCGCGTCAGCGAAGTGGTGACAGACAAAGGCACGATCAAGACTGAGATCGTGGTCAACGCCTCCGGTATGTGGGGACGCGAGATCGGCAAAATGGTCGGCTTGAATCTGCCAGTCATCCCCATGGCGCATTTGTATATCCTCACCGAACCCATCAAAGGTGTGACCAATAAATTCCCCAACCTGCGCGACCCAGACTTGCTTGTCTATTACCGCGAAGAAGTAGGCGGACTTGTCACCGGCGGCTATGAACGTCAACCCGCCACCTTTGGCATGAATGGCATTCCGCGTGATTTCAAATTCAAACTCCTTGAACCCGATTGGGATCGCTTCACCCCGTTGATGGAAAACTCCATTCGCCGTGTGCCTGCAGTGGAAAGTGCTCCAGTGAAACTTCTCCTCAATGGACCTGAAGGCTTCACCCCCGACGGCGAATTCCTGCTGGGTCCCACCTCCGTCAAAGGTTTCTGGGTAGCGTGTGCATTCTGTGCGCATGGTCTTGCTGGCGCGGGCGGTATCGGCAAAGTAATGGCAGAATGGATCGTGGACGGATCGCCTGAATGGGATGTCTGGCGTTTGGATGTGCGCCGCTTTGGTCCAAACTACAACAGCCTCGAATATGCGCGCGCGCGAACTTTCGAAACTTATACTCAGTATTACGACATTCACTACCCCGGCGAAGAAAGACTTTCCAAACGCAATGTGCGCGTCTCCCCCACTTACTTCCGTTTGCGCGACCTTAACTGTTCCTTTGGCGAGAAGATGGGTTGGGAACGCCCCAACTGGTTCCGTAAATATGAAGAACTTGCCACGCATGGTCACGAGCCGCGCGGATGGATGCGTCACAATTGGAGCCGCGCCATCGGTCATGAACATCTCATGACTCGTGAGAATGCTGGTCTGTTCGATGAAACTTCGTTCAACAAGTTCGAAGTGCGCGGACCGGGCGCGTTGAAGTTCCTCAACACCGTTTGCGCCAATCAAATTGATGTGCCCGTCGGCAACCTTGTCTATACGCAAGCGCTCAACAAACGCGGCGGCATCGAATGCGACTTCACCGTCAACCGCCTTGCAGAAGACCGTTTCTTCATTGTTACAGGGACGGCGTTCGGTCAGCACGACATGTCCTGGCTCTCGCTTCAGATGCCAGAAGATGGCAGTGTGACCATCGAAGACGTCGGCTCGAACTACGCCTGTATCGGCATGTGGGGACCCAAGGCTCGTACCATCCTTGAGAAAGTCACCACCGAGGATGTCTCCAACGTGGGCTTCCCGTACATGACCTCGAAACGCATCAACGTCGGTGATGTGCCCGTGCTCGCCTCTCGTGTGACGTATGTTGGTGAACTCGGCTGGGAATTCTACTGCCCGATGGAATACGGTCTGCGTTTGTGGGACACGCTTTGGGAAGCCGGTCAACCCGAAGGCATGGTGGCTGGCGGTTACAAAGCCATTGAGTCGCTGCGCCTCGAAAAAGCCTATCGCTATTGGAGCGGTGAGATTTCGCCCGATTACACTCCTTACGAAGCGGGGCTGGGTTTTGCCGTGAAACTCGATAAAGAAAACTTCATCGGCAAAGAAGCCCTGGTCAAACAAAAAGCGGAAGGAGTCAAAACCAAACTTTGCACGATGACTCTTGCCGATGACCGCACCATTGTGATGGGCAAGGAACCGATCCGCGTCGATGGCAAGATCGTGGGCTGGGTCGCCTCAGGTGGATTTGGCTACTCGGTTGCGAAATCCATTGCGTATGCCTACCTGCCGTTGGAATATTCCAAACCTGGAACCAAGCTTGAGATCGAATGCTTCGGCGAGCAAGTCGGCGCGGAGGTGACGGTCAACGTGTTGTGGGATGCGAAGAACGAGAGGATTAAGGCGTAATGTCACCCTGAGCGATAGCGAAGGGTCTCTAAGACAGTCGTAAAGATGCTTCGCTTCGCTCAGCATGACAATCAAAGTGTAAGAAAAGGTTCGAGAAAACAGAAGCAGGTTCAAGTTCAGGACAGAAGCGGGTTCTTCATCCGCAAAAAAATTCTTTCAACCAAAGGAAGGAACACAGTCATATGAATACGCTTGCCATCGATAAAGCCATCGCACGAGTGCCGTTTCTCGCGGAGTCGAAGAACGTCAAGAAGATCCCGCTCAGCGGCGGCATCACCAACTTGAATTTCAAGATCGAAGCGGACGGGAAGGCATACGTCCTCCGCCTCGCAGGCGAAGGCACCGACCAACTCGGCATCAAACGCGACGTGGAACATGCCGCCAATAAAGTGGCGGGGCAGTTGGGCATCGCGCCCGAAGTGGTGTTCTTCATCGAACCCGAAGGCTATATCGTCACCCGTTTTGTGACCGGCAAGCGCATCATGCCGGAAGATATCATCAAGCCCGATTATCTGACCCGCATCGCGCAAAAACTGCGTTTGTTCCATCGCAACGCGCC
The DNA here is from genome assembly GCA_016703605.1 of Candidatus Villigracilis adiacens. GTDB lineage: Bacteria > Chloroflexota > Anaerolineae > Anaerolineales > Villigracilaceae > Villigracilis > Villigracilis adiacens. The sequence goes on from JADJBU010000026.1 coordinate 348,033, forward strand.
GAAACTGAAAGGCGAGTTCAACGTCTTCCGCCGCGTGGAGATGCTGACCAAAACTGCCAGGTCGAAGGGCGCGCAATTTCCGCACGATTGGGATTTCATTCAAAAGAAAATGCGCGAGGCAGAGAAGGCTTTGTTGAAAGACCCCTACAAACCCACCCCCTGCCACAACGACCTGCTCAACCTCAACTGGCTGGATGAAGACGCCCCAGGCGACATCGGTGAGATTCGCCTGCTCGATTGGGAATATGCGGGCATGGGCGATATCTTCTTTGACCTCGGGAATTTTTCGCACCATCATCGTTTGAACGAGGAACAGATCCGGCTCTTCCTTAACGCCTATTTTGGGTCATTCCAACCCAAGCATTATGCCCGTCTGAGAATTATGTGGGCGATGTCTGAGCTGCACGAAGCCATGTGGGGCACGACCCAATCGGTCATCTCGACGCTGGAGGAAGATTTCCAGGGCTACGCCAATTTGTGGTTCGGGCGTTACCGGATGCACGTCACCGACTACCGCTGGGAACAGTGGTTGAAGGATGTTGCCAAGAAAAAATGATGAATGAGGAAGGATGAAGGATGAAGAAAAAATTCATCCTTCAAAATTCATCCTTCATCCTTTTAATAAGATTCAATTATCTACAAAAGGAAACTACGTAAGGAGAAAACCATGTCTATCGTAAATGCAAAAGAAATCATGATCCCGGCAGCAAAAGAGGGATGGGCAGTGGGCGCGTTCAACGTCACAGACCTGCTGCAATTCGAAGCGGTGATCGACGCGGCAATTGAAAAGAAAGCCCCTGTCATCGTGCAGACCTCCGTCAAGCCCTCGCAATTCCTGGGTACCAATATGATGGTGGCGATCTACCGCACCCTGGCTGAGTCCGCGCCGGTGCCGGTCTGCCTGCACCTCGACCACAGCACCGACATCAATTACTGCAAGAAGTGCGCGGACGCTGGCTATACCAACATCATGATCGACGCTTCCAAGCAGTCTTATGAAGAGAATATCCGCCAGACCAAGGAAGTGGTGGATTACTGCCACAGCGTCGGCAATATCTCCGTTGAAGGCGAACTCGGAACCGTGGGCGGTGTGGAAGACCAGATCAAGGTCGCGGAAGATGAAGCGCAGCTTGCCAACCCCGAACAGTCCATCGAATTCGTCGAACGCACCGGCGTGGACATTTTCGCTCCCGCCATCGGTACCGCGCACGGCGTATACAAGACCAAGAATCCCAAGATCGACTTTGAACGCATGGCGACCATTCACAAGATGTTGAATGGCAATGGCGTCAAAACCCCGCTCGTCGTCCACGGCGGAACCGGTCTGCCCGATGATTATGTTGCCAAACTGCTTCAGGCTGGCGGCGCGAAGTTCAACGTCTCCACCGAGTTGAAGCACACCCTGATCAACGCCAAATGGGAATATCTCAGCGCCCACCGCGATGAATACGACCCCGGCAAGCTGGATGTCTTCGTCCGCGATGCGACCCGCAAGGCGGTGATGCACTGGATGGATAAGTTGGGCTGTAACGGTAAGGCGTAGAGAAGTAGAGAAGTAGACAGGTAGACAAGTAGACAAAGACAAGTAGACAAGTAGACAAGTAGACAAGTAGACAGGTAGACAGGTAGACAGGTTACGTGTGTACATATGTATACCTGTTTACCCTTCTACATAACACAAGGAGAAAACACAAATGAAGAATATCGAAGACTATTACGCCCCGTGGGTGAAGGGCATTCCAATGTACATTTCGGAACACATTGAACTGGCATGGCGCAAGCCTGAACTGCATCGCATGATGTCCAATGAAAACCCTGTACCGCCTTCCGATAAGGTCTTGGAGGCGATGTTCAAGTATGCCAAGATGACCAACCGCTACCCCGATCAGGGTTTGGTCGTGCGCTCGAAGATCGCGGAGATCAACGGCGTAGCCGGTCCGCAGAACGTGATGATCGGCAATGGCTCCAGCGAAGTGTACGACAACATCTTCCGCATGTTCATCGAACCGGGCGATGAGGTCATCCAGCACACACCCTGCTTCGGCATTTACGGTCTGCGCGGAACCCTGCTCGGCGCGAAGATGGTCTCTGTGCCGATGCTTTACGAAGATCACAAACTGAAATTTGACCATGAAGGTTTGATGAAAGCCGTCACTGACAAGACCAAGATCATCGTCATCCCGAACCCCAACAACCCCAGCGGCAACTTCATGGACCCGCAACACTTCGAACCGTTTGCCAAGTTGGGCATTCCGCTCGTGGTGGACGAAGCCTATATTGAATATGCAGGGTTGGGCATGTCGCAGGTGGAGTTGACCAAGAAATACAAGAACGTCTTCATCACCCGCACACTCTCCAAGGCATATGGCCTGGCGGGAATGCGCTTTGGGTACACGATTGCCCACGAAGATACCCTCAAACAGGTTGCCGGTTCGCTCCTGCCCTGGAACGTGGGCACCATCCCCATGTGGGCGGCGCTTGCAGCCTTCGAAGATCCCGAAGGTCTGGCGGAACGCGTCAAATACAACAACGATGCGGTGGATTACATCAGCGAAGCGTTGAGCGTCATCCCCGGTTTCTACGTCATGCCGTCCAAAGCCAACTACATCCTCTTCGACTGCGGCGAAACCGGCAAGACCGGCAAGGAAGTCCTCGCCTACGCCGAGACCAAGGGCATCATCCTGCGCGGCGAGAGCAAGAAATACGGCTCCGACGGCTGGTTCCGCGTGACGATCGGTTCCAAGGAAGAGAATGAACTCTTCGTCAATACAGTGCTTGAATTCTTTGGTGTGAAAAAGTAACAGGTATGCAACAAGAGTACACAGGTTAAAACTTGTCCAACTTGTTTACTCTTAACCCCGGAGGCAACCATGTCCAAAATAAAAGCAGTCTTCTTCGACCAGGACGGCGTGATCATCGACACCGAGCGTGACGGTCATCGAGTGTCCTTCAATATGACCTTCAAAGAATTCGGTTTCACCGACGAATGGGATATCGAGTATTACCACGAGCTCCTGCAAGTCGGTGGCGGCAAGGAACGTATGAAGAAGCATTGGCAGACGAAGGGATTCTCCAAGCCGATGACCGAGGAAGAGATCGACGCGCTCGTAAAAGAAATGCACAAGCGCAAGACCGCTCTGTTCGTGGAACTGATCGAGACGGGTAAACTGCCCCTTCGCCCGGGCATTCACCGGTTCATGAAAGAGGCGATGGATGCGGGTCTCAAGCTCGCCATCTGCACCACATCCAATGAACAGGCGGCGAAAGCCATCACCGAGGGTCCGCTCAAAGACATCAAGTTCGAAGTGGTGCTGGCAGGCGATGTGGTCGAAAAGAAAAAACCCGATCCCGCCATCTATAACCTCGCGCTTGAAAAACTCGGGCTGAAACCCGATGAAGTGATGGTCGTGGAAGATTCCAAGAACGGTCTCGCCGCCGCGAAAGCCGCAGGCGCGAAGGTGATTGTCACCACCAACCATTACACCGAAAAGGAAGACGTCAGCGCGGGCGATGTCATCGTCTCCTGCCTCGGCGACCCGGATGGTGAAAAGGCTGAGATGCGCAAAGGCGACATCAAAGACTTTGACGGCGTAGTTCACGTCAGTCAAATGATGAATTTGTTCGGATAATCACAAAGCTTGGCAAAATCTGGCTGTCAAAAATACTTGTTCTGCGTGTAAAATAGAAAAGTCCAGCCGTACCTATTTTTGACAGCCAGTGTTTTCATTACATAATCTCAGAGGATTCTCCCACGGGAGAAGGAGGCGCCCTATAGTGAATACCAAACGCTGTTCGTAAGTTCGATCTCTTGATATAAAAACCAACTCAACATCAAGGAGAATTACGAAATGTCGCAAAAAAGTCAGGCGCACGACAAGCAGGTCCTGCATAAATTGGGGTATGCGCAGGAACTTTCCCGCCGCATGAGCGGGTTCTCGAACTTCGCAATTTCATTTTCGATCATCTGTATTCTGGCTGGTGGTATCTCAGCCTTCCCCGCTGCCTTTAACGCACTCGGCTCTGGCGGCGCATTCCTGATCTGGCTCGTCGGCGGCGTGCTCGCCATGAGCGTTGCCTTCGGCATGGGACAGATCGCCTCCTCCTTCCCCACCGCGGGCGGCCTCTATCACTGGAGCAGTCGCCTCGGCGGGAAATTCTGGGGCTGGATGACCGCCTGGTTCAACCTCATCGGTCTGGTCTGCGTGGTCTCCTCGGTAGACGTGTTGCTCTACACCGTCTTCTTCAAAGACCTGCTTCTTGCCACCGTACTCGGTGTGGATGTATCCGGCTGGGGCGCTACCCAACAAACCATCTTCCTCATTTTTGCGTTGGGTTCCCAAGCCCTCTTGAACCATTATTTCATCGACATCACCACCAAACTCACCGACTTGAGCGGCTACGTCATCCTCGGTCTGACCGTGATCCTGATCATCACCCTGTTCGCCTTCAGCTCCGTGCCTCTTGATTTCACCCGCCTTTGGACCTTCCAAAACGTGACCGGTGATGCTGGCGGTGGCGTGGTTCCGTTCCGCACTGAAAGCGTGGCATTTGCCTTCCTGCTCGGTCTCTCCTACGTCTGTTACACCATCACAGGCTTCGATGCCTCGGCTCACACTTCTGAAGAAACCCAGGATGCCCAGGTCAACGTTCCGAAAGGTATGTGGACTGCCGTGTTCTGGTCGTGGGTCTTCGGTCTCGTGGCGGTTGCCGCCTATGTGCTAACCATGCCAGATCTAAATGAAGCCGCTGCCCTCGGCTGGGGCTCGTTCTTCTATATGTGGGGCGCATCCCGCATGCCACAATGGTTGAGCGTCTTTCTGGCTGTAGGTATGGTGCTTGTCAACTACGTCTGTGCATTGGCAGGTCTTACCTCCACCTCGCGCATGATGTACGCCTTTGCGCGTGATGGCGGTCTGCCTGGATCCAAGGCTCTTGCCAACGTCAGCACCAAGTATCGCACCCCCGGCACCGCGGTTTGGGTTTCCGCCATCTTCGCCTTTGCCAGCACCCTGTATGCGCCCGCCTACCTGATCCTGGCAGTGGCTTGCGCAGTCTTCCTGTACATCTCCATGGTCATGCCCATTGCGGCAGGTCTTATGGCAGAAGGCACTGCAAAGTGGAAGGAAAAAGGTCCGTTCAACCTCGGCGGACTTTCCAAACCGAACGCCGTGCTTGCCATCATCTTCGGCATTACACTCGCCATCAGCGGCTTCTTCCCGCCCAATGAAAAGGTGTTGTACTTCACCATCGTCTTTGTTGTGGCGCTGTTCGCCTTCTGGTCGAAGAAGTTCGCTCCGATCGGCATTGCCATCGCAGTGGTCGGTTTTGGTTTGACCCTCCTGCCCGTCAATGAAGCGAATATCTTCCACTTCCTCGTCCCCGACCGCACCACCGCGATTATCGCCATCGTCGTTGGCATCATCGGCACCGCCGTCACTTTCATGACCGGCGGCGAGGATGGCCGCTTCGAAGGCGTGCCCGAAGGCGAGAAGATCAAGGAACGCCAGAAGATGATCGCCGACATCGAGAAGAAATACGGCGAAGCTTAATTCCATTCGTAATAAGTAATTGGAGATTGGAGGTTAGCAGGTTGGCACAACCAATCTCTAATCTCCAATCTCTTTTTGTGCGACAAACTTAAGTTTGTCCTACCGTTTGTGCGGCAAACTTAAGTTTGTCCTATCGTTTGTGCGGCAAAATCAAGTTTGTTCTACCGTTTGTGCGACAAACTTAAGTTTGTCCTACCGTTTGTGCGACAAACTTAAGTTTGTCCTACTGGAGCAACCATGAAATATCTTCTCGGCATAGACCAGGGCACCACTCAAACAACAGCCGTCATCGTGGACGAATTTGGCGGGATGATCGAAAAACATTCGGCGCAGTTACCAGCCCGGTTCCCGCAGGCAGGCTGGGTCGAGCAGGAGCCGGAGGATATCGTCCGCACCGTCAGAGAAGCCTGCGCCCCGCTCATTTCCAAATATAAAATCTCCGCCGTCGGGTTTGACAACCAGGGCGAGACCTTCGTGGTGTGGGATGCGGAAACAGGCGAAGCGGTGACTCCCGCCATCGTCTGGCAGGATACGAGGGGGCAATCGGTCTGTGACTCTCTCGCCTCAAACGTGGATTTGAACTGGTTGCGCCAAACGACCGGGTTGCTGTTGGACAGTTATTTCTCCGCCCCAAAACTCAAATGGGTGTTCGATAATAACCCTGAGATTCGCAAGCGGGCGCATGAAGGCAAACTGAAGTTTGGCACTACGGAAACGTGGGTGATCTGGAAACTCAGCGGCGGAAAACTGCATGTCACCGATCCCTCCACCGCTTCACGCACGTTGTTGTTCGACATGAATAAATTCCAGTGGGATGAAAAATTACTGCAATTATTCGACGTACCCGCAAGCATGTTGCCCGAAGTGAAACCGTCGGCAGGTTATATCGGCGATGTGGATTTTACAGGGCAAGGGCGAGCCTTACCCCTACATGCGTTGTTGGTGGACCAACAAGCCGCGCTATTTGGTCAGGCTTGTTTCAAAGCCGGTGAAATGAAATGCTCGTTCGGCACGGGCAGTTTCCTGTTGATGAACATCGGCGATAAACCAAAACTCTCGAACAACGGACTGCTCACCACCGTCGGCTGGAATTTCAACGGTCAAACCGCGTACGCCTTCGATGGCGGCATTTTTGTGACAGGTTCCGCTGTGCAATGGCTGCGTGACAATCTCAAATTCATCCCTGACTCCGCTGCAAGCCATGACGCGGCGAATAATTCAAAAGACGCAGGCGTGGTCGTCATCCCTGCCTTGCAAGGACTCGCCGCCCCACACTGGCGCACGGACGTGCAAGGCGCCATGTTCGGCTTGAACCGCAGCACCACCTCCGATGACATTGTCCGCGCCACATTGGATGGCATTGCCTGCCGCGTGTATGAAGTTGTGACGGCTATGTCTCAAGATGCAGGCACGCCTCCCCCACATCTTAAAGTAGATGGTGGTCCTGCGGGCAATCCCTACCTGATGCAAATGATCGCAGACTTGCTCAATCTCGAAGTGCGCGTCTCCGCTTCGGTGGAAGCGACCGCGATTGGCATTGCCAACCTCGCGGGCGTTTCCGTGCTGGGGACGAGTTTCGAGCAGTTGGCGAACGGCTGGAAAGCCGAGAAGGTCTATATGCCGAAGATGACGAAAGAAGAAAGAGGAAGGAAGTTGGAGAAGTGGAATAAGGCGTTGGATGCAGTGAAGAAGTTTCATGAGTGAGAAAGTAAACAGGTAGACAAGTATACAAGTACTTGTCTACCTGTTTACTTGTATACTACCTACATGACAACCAATACTAATTACGACATCACCATCATCGGCGCGGGGGCGGTGGGATGCGCCATGGCGCGGGAATTATCGCGATACAATCTGAAGATTGTTTTACTCGAAGCCAATTCGGATGTGGGCATGGGAACATCCAAAGCCAGCACTGCCATCTGGCACACCGGCTACGATGCCAAGCCCGGCTCGCTCGAAGCGAAACTTCTGCGGCGCAGTTATGCGTTGATGAAGGATTACATGCCAGAGGCAAATATCGCCCATGAAGTCCTGGGCGGCTTGCTCATCGCATGGAATCAGGAACAGTTCGATACCCTACCCAAATTATTGGAGCAGGCGCACGACAACGGTGAGAAGGATGTCCGCATCATCTCGGCGGAGGAGATCCGTCAGCGCGAACCACATATCAGCAAAGGCGCCCTTGGTGGACTCTTTGTCCCCGGTGAAGGGATTCTCTGCACATTCTCGGTTCCGCTGGCGATGGCATATCAGGCGGTGGAAAATGGGGTGGAGTTACAACTAAACTTTCAGGTGAAGAAAATAGAAGAAAGCGGAAAGAAGAAAGAGGGAAATTGGGTTTATGAAATAAGCAGCGTACGTGAAGAAAAAATATTTTCAAGACACATCGTCAACGCGGCGGGATTGTTTTCAGACGAGATCAATGCCCAATTTGGAAAGACCAACTTCCGGGTCGTTCCGAGGCGGGGGCAGTTAATTATCTACGATAAGATGGCGCGTCCGCTGATTAATCATGTCTTGCTGCCCGTGCCAACATCCATCACAAAAGGCGTTTTGATCAGTCCCACCGTCTACGGAAATATTTTGCTTGGTCCGACCGCTGAAGACCTCGACGATAAATTTGCAACCGAGACAACAGAAGATGGTTTGAAGTTTTTACTCGATAAGGGAAAACAAATTTTGCCGCAACTGCTGGATGAGGAAGTGACTGCGACATACTCCGGTTTGCGGGCGGCGACGGAACGCAGCGACTACCAGATCGAAATGGATGCGGCGCTTCGCTACCTGTGCCTGGGCGGAATCCGCTCGACGGGCATTTCCGGCGCGATGGGCATTGCCGAATACGGTGTAGAGTTACTGCGCGATGCGGGCTTGGAATTAAAGTTGAAAGATGAATTCAAAACCGTGCGACTGCCGACCATTGGACAATCTTTTGTTCGTCCGCATCAAGACCCGGAGATGATCGCGGCGAACCCGATGTATGCGGAGATGGTCTGTCACTGCGAGCGCGTCTCGCGCGGCGAGTTGACCGATGCGATGAATGCGCCCATCCCTGCCACGACAGTGGATGCATTACGCAGAAGGACTCGCGCTTCACAGGGACGATGCCAGGGATTTAATTGTCATGCGAAACTACAAAAAGACCTGACAGGTTTCCTCACAAGTTCTCCCTCACGAAAAATCATCCATGCGCAAGATGCCGACGGTATAAAGTTTCCCATAAAACCTGTCAGGTCTGAGGTGGATGTATTAATCATCGGCGCAGGACCGGCGGGGCTTTCGGCGGCGGTTGAGTTGAAGAAGCAGGGAATCAAAAACATTCTCGTCGTAGACCGCGAACCGGAGGCAGGCGGGATGCCGCGCATGTGTCATCACACCGGCTTTGGGCGCGAGGATTTGTGGCGCATGTGGTCGGGACCGCAATATGCGAAGTACTACCGCGAGTTGGCTGAGAAGATGGATGTGGAGGTGCGGACATCCACGACGATTTTGGGATGGGCAGATTTAGCCACAGAGAACACAGAGGGCACGGAGAAGAAATTAAGTTTCACTTCTCCAGGCGGATTAGGGATAATTAATGCGCAGGCGGTGTTGCTGGCAACCGGCGTGAGGGAGCGTCCGCGTTCGGCGCGGTTGATTCCCGGCAAACGTCCGCAGGGAATTTATACAACCGGGTCGTTGCAAAGATTCTTGTACCAAGAAAAATTACCCGTTGGCAAGCGGGCGGTCATCGTCGGCGCGGAGTTGGTGAGCCTCTCGGCGTTGATGTCGTTGATGGGCGCAGGCGTAAAATGCGAAATGATGGTGACGGATGAAGCGAGTCACCAGATTGAATTTCCGTACGTGGTGATGAAATGGGCGCTGGCGGATATTATTTCCAGAACGCCCATTTTAACCAATACTCGGGTATCGAATATCTTTGGTCGGAAACGAGTCGAAGGAATCGAGCTCACCCAAAAGGATGGAAGCAAGCAGCTTGTTGAATGTGATACGGTCATCTTCACCGGCAATTGGATTCCCGAGCATGAACTGGCTCGCATGGGCGGGCTGGAGTTAAATCCGCGCACGAAGGGACCGGTGATCGACGGGAATTTTCAATCGTCGGTTCAGGGAGTTTTCGTGGCGGGCAATTTATTGCGTGGCGTCGAGACGGCGGGTCGCTGCGCGTTGGAGGGTCAACGGGCGGCGCGGGGGGCGGCAGGGCTACTCAAGCGACAACTGGGTTAAAATCAAGCCGGAAAGCCCGCCAAGACATCCTTATGAAACCCATCGTTGTTTTTTTCAGAGAAATAAGAAAGTATATCGTCGCCGCCTTTGTCGTTTTTAGCATCTACAATATGCACCTGGCGCTGTCGGGTTCGCAAAATATCGGCGATACAGGCTCGGAAAGATTGAACCGCTGGGAAGCGGACATGCAGCTTGTGAGGGAAACCCTGCCGGTCGAAAGGGGTCTTATCGGCTATATTTCCGAGGAAGAGCTGGAGGGGGTGGAATATGCCTTTTGGGATAATGAAACGGAATTCATCCTGACCCAGTATGCCCTTGCCCCCCTGATACTAAAAAAGGGACTCGCGGCTGAGTGGAATATCGTCGTCCTGCGGCGCGAATACCTGGAAATGTGGCTGGAGGCAAACCCGGGGGAATACGAGATCATCGAAGTAAAAGGGCAGTTCCATCTTCTGCGCGATCTGGGGGAGCAATGACGTTATTAAGCGCCATCGCCTTCACTCCGGCAATTCTGCTGGGCGCATTGACCGTCTGCCTAGTATGGCCCCCAAAACTCCGTTCCCCGCTGTTATTGATATTGTCCATCGGCGCGGGTTTGGGGATGGGTTTGAGTTCGATCCTGTATTTTATCGCGCTTCAGTTCCCGCCCGGGCGGTTAAACATGCCCGTCCTGCAAACAGTTCTTGCGCTTGTGCTTGCAGTATTCGTCTTCAGAAAATATCGAAGGACAAACCCAAACGTCATTTCCTTTCCATCCCTTTCATGGTTTCAATGGTGCCTGGTCGGATTGACTGCCGCCTGTCTTGCCGTATCCGTTTTGGTATTTGCAAATTATGTGATCTCGCGGCCGCAGGGCGCCCTGGATGCGTGGAGCGTCTGGAACCGGGCGGCGCGGTTCATTTACCGTGACCCGGAACATTGGGCAGCGACTCTTTCGCCCGATCTGCCCCTTCTGCGCCATGCCGATTATCCCCTTCTCGTTCCCCTCAATGTTGCCTGGGGATGGGATGCTTTGGGAAATGAAACTCTTCGCGTCCCAATGATGCAGGGCGGAATTTTCACGTTTGCGACGATCTTTCTTCTTTTTGGCGCAATCTCCCTTATTAAGACTCCCGGGCAAGCTTCTCTTGCCACCCTGGCGTTGATCGCCCTGTCTGGAATTGTGCCGTCGGGCACGTCGCTTGTCGCGGATGTCCCGCTGTCCTATTTTATTCTGGCTTCCGCCATTTTGATGTACCTGTATGCGTTGAACGGCGATCTCCCGCTGCTGGCGGTATCGGGGTTCATGGCGGGGTTATGCGGGTGGACAAAGAACGAAGGGCTGATCTTCATCGCTGTCAGCGGGTTTGCCCTGCTTATTGCGGCATCCGGCAATTTCAAAAAGGCTCTGGCGTACTATCTCGCGGGGCTGCTGTTGCCGCTCATGATGATCCTGTACTTCAAGTCGCTGTCTCCGCCAAACGACCTGATCGCAAATACCGGAACCGGGCTGCTCGATAAAATCCTGGACCCGGATCGATATATGACCATTATCAAGTCGTTCATGTCCGATTTTCTAAAACCGCACGCTGTCATCATGTACCTGTACACGCTCTTCATGGGGGTCGGTTCGGTTTCGATCCGGCAAAGGGGAGTCCTCGTATTGACCGCAGTCCTTGTCCTGCAAATCCTGGGTTATGGCGCGGTATACCTCGTCACGCCGTACGACCTGGACTGGCACCTGCTGACTTCTCAACAGCGCCTGATTTTTCAAATCATCCCGCTGTCCATCTTTCTCTGTTTTTGCGTAAGCGCAGACCCTGAAAGCGTGTTTTTTTTCCATAAAGCCGAAGCCGATACAGGCGCGGTGTGACCGCCCTGAATTCGATTGGAGACCCATGCCTGACGAATTATTGGACGTTGTAGACGCCGCCGATGAAGTGACCGGGCAGGCATTGCGCTCCTTGGCGCACCAACAAGGCTTGCTTCACCGCGGGGTGCATGTCTTTCTATTTAATGAGCGTGGTGAGATGCTCGTCCAAAAACGCAGCGCCGACCGCGCCAACTCGCCGTCGCTGTGGGATTGCTCGGTGTCGGAACACGTCCGGGCGGGGGAAGGGTATCTCGAAGCGGCGATCCGCGGAATACAGGAGGAGATGGGGGTGGGAGGCATTGAGCTTTCATTACGCGGAAAGATCCAAATGGAATATGGACCGAACGACAATGAGATCAGCGAAGTCTATGAGGGCAGGCTGGAAGGTCGTGAGCCGCAGTTTGACCCGGGCGAAATTTCCGAGATCAAATTTATGAGCCTCGAGGAGATTCAGGCGGGGATCGCGGATGAGAATGGGAAATATTGTTACTGGTTCGTTCAATTGATGAACTGGTATATGGGGCGGGCGGCGGCGTTAAAAGAGTTGTGACGCATAACAGGGAGTCCGCTTTAGCGGGGTTTGTAGGAATGACGCGGGGGCTTGTCCTCGCGCGGGGCTGGGGCTTGGATGATCTCAATGGTCAGAATCAACTCAAATCAGGAAGGAACCGGGGGCATTACAACCTTTGGGAAAACCGGGCGTATATCCCCATTGGAAGCATTTTCCAAGGAGCAACCATGAAAACCATTCAACGTATTTCGACAATCTTTCTTTTAATCGCGCTGTTCTCCCTCGCTTTCGCCACGCCGGCGCGCGCATTCGATGGGCGTTCCGGCGATGTGGTCGTGATTGAAGCCGATGAAACCATAAAGGACGACCTCTATGTGACCGCAAACATATTCACACTGGAGGGAACGGTTCAGGGCGACCTGATCGTGTTCGGAAATTACATCGTCATTAAAGGCGTCGTGGAAGGCGATTTGATCGCGGCGGGCAATACAGTCGTGATCGAAGGCACGGTGACAGACGATGCCCGCATCGCCGGCGCAGCTCTGCTGCTTGGCGATGAGGCGGTAATCGGGGGCGACCTGCTTGCCGGGGGCGCGAGCCTCGAAACAAAAGAGGGCAGCGTTGTGGAAACCGACGCGCTTTATGCAGGCGCGCAGGGTTTGTTTGCCGGGTCGGTGGGTCGTAATGCCTTCGTGGCGGGGGCCGCAATCGAGATCCGCGGCGAGATCGCAGGCGACCTGACCGTCGAGGTGGGCGAATCTGACGAGGCTGGACCTTCCCCCTCAATGTATATCACCGATACCGAAATCTCCATGCCGAGCGTCAACCCCGGTTTGAAGATCGTGGAAGGCGCAAAGATCGGCGGTGATTTTAGCTACAGCCAATCGAAGGATATTGAACTTCCCGCAGGCGCAGTGGATGGAAAAGTGACCCGCAGGGAACCGGTGGTGGATGAGACGAAAATGCCCGCTCCCCCAACCCCTGCCGAAACCGCCGCGCGCTGGACCTTTGACCTGATCCGCGATATTGCGACCCTTGCCCTCTTCGGTCTTTTGCTCGCCTGGCTGGCGCCGCTCTTCATGAAAGGTCTGATGGACAAAATGCAAACCCAGCCTGCGCCAAGTTTCGGCTGGGGACTGGTCGCCTACGCCGCATTCTTCTTTGCCCTGATGTTCATCCTGGTCGCGATGACCGTTGGCGGAATTCTCTTTGGCGCGCTGACTCTCGGCGGAGTGACCGGTGTGATTGTCTGGGTGGGCATTCTGGCGATCTTTGCCCTGATCGTTGGGTTTGTCCTCTTCACCGGTCTGGGCTCGCAGTCTCTGGTTGCCTGGCTCGGCGGACGCTGGATCATCGGGCGCTTCAACCCCTCGCTTGCAGAGCACAGGGTCTGGCCTGTGCTGCTCGGCGCAGTGATCATCGGCGCGCTGGTCAACCTGCCGCTGGTCGGCTGGCTGTTCGGCTTCATCATCATGTTCTTCGGTCTGGGCGCGCTCTGGCTCTGGGGTCGTGAACGGATGGCAAAACCCGCAGCCGCGCCTGCTCAGTAATACCCGGTTAAACGATAACATCCGGCGGATGATCCCTGCCGGATGTTTTTTTATTCTTTGAACCTGCGCATCATCAGGTCGCCGATGATTCTTTGGCGCCCCGGAAATTTACGGCGCAGGCGGGCAGTCTTTGTAGTACTTCACCAGCTTTTCGATTTTCTGGGTCCTGTCAACCACGCCGCCGCCCTTGTTGACACCGGCAAATTGGAATTCAACCACGGCTTCATCAAGCCCGCGCCAGTCGGCGGTGATGTCGGTGGCTTTGAAGGTGATGTAGAAATTCCCATTGCCGTCTGTGTTCATATTGCCGACCAGGAACCAGTCGGAATAACGGAAGTAGGTCGGCGCCTCGACCATGCGGTAGAACATCTCGGCGCGGGTCACATCGGGGTGAATGGCGCGCAGGGTGATCTCGAATTCGCGCGGATAGCAATTGAGCGTCACGCGGTCGCTCGAGAAGGTAATATCCGCAAAGATTCCCTTGCCGAGAATATTATCCACATAAACCGGGTTCAGGTCGGAGGTATTCGTCGAAACTGTGGCTTGAGGCGCGGCGGTCGGCGGTTCTGCGGTTGGCGGCTGGCTCGTTGCCGTCTCTGTCGGCAGCGGGACGGGGGTATTGGTGGGTCCCTGCGTGGGCAACGGAACGGAGGTCGGCGGCGCGGCTTCGGTGGTCGCAACCACTACAACCGTTTGAACAATCGGCGTGGGCGGTTCAGTTGAGGCGGCTGGCTGCACAACCCCGCAGCCGGTAAGCAGCAAGGATAGCGCGAGGAGAAGTATCAGTATTTTTTTCATGTCATGCTCCTGTTGTGATGTCTTCACACGTATTCTATGTCCTTCCCCCGATCACTGCTTGACCCGTTGGGGCTAGTCCTGGAACGATTTCCTTTTCAAATGTGTAAAGAAGGCGTTTCGCAGGCGACTCGCCCCACAAATACGCGCGAAAAGGACAATTCGCATCAGGTATAATCGCGCCATGTTTACCCCTGAACAGATCGAGGCAAAACTCGAACGCATCCTTTTAAAGGTGGAACGCCCCGGGCGCTACGTGGGCGGCGAATTGAATGCAACCATCAAAGATTGGGACTCGGTAACCGCCCGCGCGGCTTTCATCTTCCCGGATATTTACGACATCGGCATCTCCAACGTCGGGTTGAAGGTGCTTTACGACCAGGTCAACCAGCGGGAGGATGCGCTTGCCCAACGCGCCTACGCCCCCTGGCTGGACATGGAAACCCTCATGCGCCAGCATGGGATTCCGCTCTACGCGCTCGAATCAAAACGACCTTTGGCCTGCTTCGACCTCATCGGCTTTACCCTCCCCTACGAGACTCTCTACACCAACGCCCTCAACATCCTCGACCTGGCAGGCATCCCCATCCGTTCAGCAGACCGGGATGAGTCGCATCCCATCGTCATCGCAGGCGGGCATTCCGCCACCAACCCCGAGCCGATGCACGCCTTCATCGACGCGTTTGTGGTCGGAGAGGGGGAGGAAGTGATTCATGAGATCATTGATGTAATAATAAAGTGGAAAGCATGCGCTGAGCAACGTCGAAGTGTGGAAAGTGGGAATCCGCTTTCCACTTTCCACCGTGAAGATGTATTACGAGAGTTTGCCAAACTTCCCGGCGTATATGTCCCGCGTTTCTACCAAACCACCTATATGGAAGACGGCACCGTTGCCGCCACCGAACCGGTCATCCCCGAAGCGCCCAGGCTGGTAAAAAAGCGTATTGTGGCAAAACTCCCGCCGCCGCCCATAAAATTCATCGTGCCAAATATAGATGTGGTGCATAACCGCGTCTCGGTCGAGATTATGCGCGGATGCACCCGCGGATGCCGATTCTGCCAGGCTGGCATGATCACGCGCCCGGTCCGCGAACGAAGCGTGCAGGAGGTGGTCGATGCCGCCGATGCGGCCGTCCGCTCGACAGGGTTCGAGGAACTGGCGTTGATGTCGCTCTCGTCGTCAGACTATACCTACATCAAGGACCTGGTGGACGCCATCAGCAAACGCTTCGAGGGACGCAAGTTGACCGTCTCATTGCCTTCGCTGCGGATCGAGTCTGTTTCGATTGAATTAATGGAAAAACTCAAGCAGCACCGCTCCGGCGGGTTTACGCTCGCGCCCGAAGCCGCCAGCGAACGGATGCGCCGCATCATCAACAAGTTCATCCCCGATGAAGACATCATCAAAACAACGAACGAAATCTACAGCCGCGGCTGGACGACGATCAAACTGTATTTCATGATCGGTCACCCCAGCGAGACTCTCGAAGACGTGCAAGCCATTGCCGACCTGTGCAAGCGGGTCATTGCCGAGGGACGCAAGGTTGCAGGCTGGAAGGTAAAACTCAACGCGGGTGTGAGCACCTTCGTGCCCAAACCGCAAACGCCCTTTCAATGGGTCTCATGCGACACGCGCGCCAACATTCTCGAAAAACAGGCGCTGCTCAAGCGCGAGTTGTTCAAGGACAGGAACATCAAACTAAGCTGGACCAAACCCGACGATACGCTCATCGAAGCCTGGCTCTCCCGCGGCGACCGGCGCATTGCCGAGGTGATCTACACCGCATGGAAGAACGGCGCAAAATTTGACGCCTGGGAGGAAGGGCGCAAGTTCGATACCTGGATCGCCGCCTTTGAGGAACACGGTCTCGACCCGGCTTTCTACACATACCGCCAGCGCCGCACTGATGAAGTCTTCCCGTGGGAACACATCACAACGGCGGTGCGCAAGAACTTCCTCTTTCAGGATTTCCGCATGTCGCTCGAAGGACAGATCCGCGTGGACTGCCGCCTCAACTGCTATGCCTGCGGTATCCTGCCGACCTTTGCAAACCTGCGGCGCGACAACCCCGGCGAAGGCTGGAAATGCCCCGAGGTAAAATCCCCGACAAAAAAGATGGAAATGGAATTGCCCCTGGTCGGCGATTGAAAAATTTGGCGGCGCGGGATTTATTCCGCGTCACAGCGACATGAACAAAACCATCCTCCTCTCACGCCTGCAAAACGAACGCGACCATTTCGAGCTTTTGCTCAACCGCGTCGGGTTTTCACGCCGGTTGACATTGCGCGGCGTTTCGGGCGCGTTGACGGTCAAGGACCTGCTGGCGGAGGCGCTTTCGCACGAACAGTTCATCGCGGACCGCCTGAGCGAGATCCACCACGGAGAGACCTACTCCCCATCCGCTTCGTTCTCAGCCCTGGATGGGTTCCGGTCCCAATTTGGCTGCCCGGATTACGAATCTCCCCTGTACGAGAAGGGCGGGCATGACCTGTCGGTTTTGGACGCCTACAAAAACATCGAATTCGACGAGATCGTCTCGGAGGAACTGGCAGTCTATGGCAACATTCATGAACTGCTGAAAAAACTCAGCCATCATCAATGCCTCGACCACGACCTGTATCACCGCGTTGCGGAGCATACCTATCGGTTTTACCGCCGCCAGTCGGTCCTGATCGAGCGCTGGTTGAAACAAAGCGCGTCTGAGAACAAATAAACCATGCGCATCCGGATCACATTCACCAAACAGGGGGCATTGAGGTACATCGGTCATCTTGACCTGCACCGCTTATGGGAACGCGCCATGCGCCGCGCCGAACTGCCCCTTTCGTATTCGCAGGGTTTTCATCCCCAGCCCAAGATCAGTCTTGCCGCCGCCCTGCCGCTGGGATTCTCCTCGCGCGCCGAAGTGATGGATGTGAGACTGAACGAAGAAATCGCGGTGGAAGATTTATCCGCGAGGTTAAAGGACAGCCTCCCGCCCGACATCAAGGTCGTCCAAGTAAGAACCGTGGATGAAAAACTGCCCGCCCTGCAGACGCAGACGCTTTCAGCGGCGTACGACGTCCATTTAACGGAACCAGTCGCCGGGTCCGAATTGAAGCGCAGGGTCGAAGGGTTGATGATGTCTGAGTCGCTCATCCGCGAACGGAGGGGAAAATCCTACGACCTGCGTCCGCTGGTGGAGATGTTGAGCGTCGTCGGCATGGCAGACGGGTCATCCTGGTTGAAGATGACTCTCGCGGCGCGGGAGGGCGCAACAGGCAGACCGGAGGAAGTCCTCGGCGCGTTGGGCATCGAGGCGGATACGGCAAGGGTGGAACGGACGCGTTTGATTTTCAAAGAGTAGACCCTGCCCGCGAGAACCGCATCGATGTGGAAGTCCTGCCGACCTTTGGCAAACCATCATCCTCCATATGGCTTTTGCAAAGTTGCTTGACATCCCTTTGAATTTGCGGCAAGGTTTAACGCGAAAAGCGCACATTGGGCGAATTTACGCGAAAACCAATTAAGAAATTCGCGGCATTCGCCTTTTCGCGGAATTCGCGTTAAGATTTTCATGACTTTGCAAAAACCATGTCATCCTCCAAAAATACAGTTTGATTTTTTCAAATAGTCCGTTAAAATAAACCCGGTTTTCACACCCAACCCAACCAACAGAGGAGTAAACATGGCACTATTGGCTGCAATTCCCATGGCGTTCATCCCTGCATTTTTCTTTTCATGGTTCATCTACTGGCTCGACCGGTACGAGAAGGAACCGCGCTGGCTGCTGCTGGCAACCTTCTTCTGGGGCGGCTTCGTCGCCATCATTGGGACGCTGATCATCGCAACCGTCTTCGAGATCGGCTTCAGCATTGTCCTGAACGATGCCGCGCTCGAAAACATCGCGGGCGGTTCGATCACCGCGCCCATCGTCGAAGAATTCATGAAGGGTCTGGCGGTCATGATCGTCTTCTTCCTCTTCCGCAAGGAATTCGACTCGATCCTGGACGGCATCATCTACGGCGGCATTGCCGGGCTGGGCTTCGCCGCCACCGAAAATGTCTTCTACTTCCTCAGCCAGTACAGCGACGCGGGCTGGGGCGGCATGTTTACAAACTTCGCCCTGCGCGTGGGCGTCTTCGCCTGGGGGCATCCCTTCTACACCGCGTTTACAGGGCTTGGCTTTGCCGTGGCGCGCACAAACCGCAATACTCTCATCAAGTTTGCCGCCCCGGTAATCGGTTACATCCTGGCAGTCCTCGCCCACTCCTTCCATAACACATCGCTGGTCTTCGTCTCCGGGCTCGGAAGTTTCGCCCTGGTCGTCCTGCTCGAATGGGCGGGCTGGTTGATCTTCCTCGGCTTCATCGCCTGGCTCATCCGCCACGAACAGGGACTCTTGAAAAAGCACCTGCGCGAAGAAGTGGCAAGCGGGCTGATCTCGGAAGCCCAATTCAAGACCGCGGTCTCCTTCTTCCAGTTCGGCGCCCGCATGGCGGCGTTAAGCGGCGGCGCATACAAAGCCACCGATCATTTCTATCAATACCTGGGCGAACTCGCGCACAAAAAGGAACAGTTCGAAAAATTCGGCGACGAGAAAGGCAATGCCGCCATCATCCAGCAACACCGCGAGAGCATCCGCGGCCTTGCAGCGCAGGCAAAGACCTAAAACACAATCAACGGCTGCGGAGTCAAATCCTTGAACAGCCGATGACGGGAGCCGTTTTGCTCCGCAAAAAGAGGCTGACGGCCCGACCGCCAGCCTCTTTTTATCCCTATGGTAAAATTTGGCTCGCCCGCCCCCGTAGCTCAGTGGACAGAGTGTCGGCCTCCGGAGCCGAAGAGCGCAGTTCGAGTCTGCGCGGGGGCGCCAAAAAACAGACCGTTGTCGCGGTCTGTTTTTGATTATGGGTTCAACGTCTCCCAATGTTGAAGATCTCCCCTGCGATACAATTATCGGGACATGCGAAAACGAATTTTGCTCTGGTCTGCGTTTTTTTTCTGCGTCTCAGGGTGTGCGACTCCTCCCCAGACCCCGGTTCTTCCTGCCCCGGAGTTTGTCACTGCCACCCTGCCCCCCACCTCAACCCCGGTCTCTTCTGCCACTTCCCCGCTGCCCACTGCCGCCCCAGCCATCGAACCTGTCGCGGCGACGACCACCAGCGAAGTCAACGTCCGGGAGAAACCCTCCACCGCGAGTTTATCGCTTGGCGCGCTTCCCCCGTTCACTGCGATCCAGGTCGAGGGCAGCGAAGCCTTTGGGTATTGGCTGCGGATTCTCTTCGACGGCGGATCGGGCTGGGTGCGCGCGGATTACGTCCAGGCTTCGGCGGAGATTCCGGTTTTGGGCGCAGAGTCAGGTTCCGGGTCCGGGTTGAGAGGCGCGGCTTTGAGGGGAGTCAATGTGCGGAGCAGACCCGGCAGGGATTTCGATTCCCTCGGTTTGCTTAATCAATATGATGTGGTGGAAATCCTCGCAAGGGATGCGTCGGGCGGCTGGCTGCAAATCGAATTTCCGCCCGCGCCGGATGGGACGGGCTGGGTGGCAGCCGAGTTTTTGGAAACAGGCGGAATCGAAACGCTCCCGGTGGCGGTGGAGGAAGGGCAGCCAACTGAAACGGATATTCCCGCTGAGCCCGCCAGCCCGGCGGCGGTCCTACCGAGAGACGGTGATTCAGCCGATGCGCCGCTTGCCATGTTCACCATATCATCCGTGACCGTTCGTTCGATCCGTTTTCAAGGCTGGGTTTCAACTGCCGGGGGCGATGCGGAAGATTGGGTGGGTTTTTCGGCGGGGATGCCCAGGGTTCGCTTTGAATTCTTGTGCGACGCGCAGGGCGTCCGGGCGGAATTGGTTCCTGCCACGGCTGCGGCTTTCTCGTGCGGCGCGGGGCAAATCCTTGAGATCGAGCCGAATGTGACGTATCTCATCAAGATCGCGTCTCACGCGGACGGGGCTGCAAAGTATGAGATTCGAATCGCGGCGTTGCCTTGATGGCGCGTTGTTAATCTGATTGTGCAGTATTTGTACCGAATTGTACAAAAACTCTTTTTTTGGTATAGTTGTTACATATCACTCAAGGCGAGGTCGCATGAACACGAGAAAGATACCGGACATCATCATAGGAAGGCTGCCCGTGTACCTGCGGGCTCTTCAACGCATGGCAGACATGGGATTGAAGACGACATCTTCGCAGGAATTGGGCGAGCGCGTGGGTATCTCTGCGGCGCAGATCCGCAAGGATATTTCGCAGTTCGGCGAGTTCGGCAAGCAGGGCACGGGCTATTCCATCGAATACCTGATCGATAAACTGCGCGAGATTTTAAAGGTGGACCGCATCTGGGATGTGGTGGTGGTGGGAGCCGGCGATGTGGGCCGCGCCATTGCCAATTATCAGGGTTTCCGCGACCGGGGCTTTCACGTGGTTGCCATCTTCGACAGCGACAAGGCGAAGGTCGGGCAGAGTATGGGCGGGTTCACCGTGGAGGATGCGGGGGAAATGGTCGAACGTATAAAGGCAACGGGGGTCAGGATTGCAATGCTGACCGTGCCTGTTTCCGCCGCACAGGCAGTGGCAGACCAATTGATTCTGGCGGGCGTGAAGGCGATCCTGAACTATGCGCCGGTCAATTTGAATGTGCCGAACCATGTCAAGGTGCAGCATATCGACCCCTCGACCCATTTGCAAAGGATGACGTATTATTTATAACGGCTGAGCGCTTTCATAAAGCGAACCATCCACGAAGCCGGGCTTTTCGTGGATGGTTTTAATTTTGCGCGCAGGCGCTTTGGGGTGGATAAGCAGGTAAAATTACAGCAGACAAGGTTAAACCATGACTCCTCTCCAACAAGAAACCAACAAACGAGACCAAATCCTGGGGCTTCTGAAAGGGGAACAACCCGCAGGCATCCCCGCCTTTAGCGGGTTGATTCACGTCACGACGGAGGGGCTGGCGAGTGAGGGCTTGGCGTTGCAGGAAGTCCATCACGATGCGGGCAAGATGGCGCGGGCGGCGGCGAGCACCTTCAAGTTGACGGGGATGCCATCTGCGGCGCTGCCCTTGGACTTATGCTCCCCTGCCGAGGCGCTGGGCGCGGAGTTGATCTTCTATAATGATGAAGAGATGCAATTTCCGCAGGTGCGCAAGTTGTTGTTTCAAAGCACACGGGAGATTAGAGAATTAGAGATTGGAGATTGGAAGCGGGGAAGGATCGGGTTGATTTGTGAAGCAATTCGATTGACGAAAAAAGACATCGGCGAACATGCCGTCGTTTCGGGCATGATTCCCGGTCCGTATACGTTACTGATCTATATTTGCAAGGTGCAAAATCTCGTGCTCGAAATGAAGAAGGAACCGCAAATGGTGTTGGATGCGCTCCTTCGTCTTTCCTCCTTTCTCTCAAATATCGGGAATGCGTATCTCGATGCAGGCGCAGACTTTATCACGATTCACGAGATGGGCGGCTCGCCGGGATTTATCGGGCCGAAGCCGTTCGAGACCTTCGTCCTGCCTGCGCTTCAAAAACTGACCCTTCGCCTCCGCTCAGGGCAAGCTCTGCCCCGCCCCGCTGTGCTTTCGGTGTGCGGGAAAACGGACTCTGCCATGGGTCTGCTGGCGCAATCCGGCGCGGATGCGATCTCGGTGGACCAATTGAATGATCTCAAAGCATCTCGCGCTGCGCTACAAGACAAGCTGCTGTTTGGCAACATAGACCCGGTGGCAACGCTGTGGCAGGGTAACGAAGGCTCGGTTGCAGAGGCAGTTCAAAGGTCGAAAGAAGCGGGGGTGGATGCGGTCTGGCCCGGCTGCGACCTGGTCATCCAGACGCCGATTCAGAACATCAGGAAACTTCTTTCCTAATTCAACCACTTTGGGGAAATTGCGTTGACTAAAGGTATATAAAATTGTAAACTTACAAATATCTTAGAGACGAGGAGCAACGGAATGACAGGAAAGTCATCGTCCGTACGCAAGGCTGTTAAGAAAGACCGTCAATTACCCGCTGACAAAAAGCGGGTTGCCGTTGGCGATTCTTCACAAAAAGTGAAATCTCCCCGTTCAATATCAAAACCAAAATCTGAAGACCTTGCGCTCGAAAATGCGCGGCTTTTGGAGGAAAATGCGCGTCTCTTCAAAGCCGAGCAGGAACACGTGGCGGAACTGCAAATCATCAACTCCATCCAGCAGGGACTCGCCGCCGAGTTGGACTTCCAAGCCATTGTGGATTTGGTGGGCGATAAGTTAAGTGAAGTACTAAATACGCGCGATCTCAGCATCAATTGGTATGATGAGAAAACCAATTTAATCCATTACCTTTACAGCTATGAACACGGAGAACGGTACTTTGTCCCGCCAAGTACCCCGAAACCAGATAGTCCATTCATGGAAATGCTGAAAACTCGCAAACCAATCATATGGAATACAGCTGATGAAGGGAATGCGCTGTTCCCAACTGTGCCTGGCACAGACGATAGTAGATCTGGGGTGCGGGTTCCCATTATTACCAGTGACCGTGTCATTGGGACGATCACACTCGAGAACTACGAACGCGAGAATGCCTACGGCGAATCGGAACTGCGCCTGCTGACCACCATCGCCGCCTCGTTGGGAACTGCGCTCGAGAACGCGCGTCTCTTCAATGAGACTCAGCGTCTCTTCAAAGCCGAGCAGGAGCGCGTCGCCGAGTTGCAGATCATCAACTCCATCCAGCAGGGACTCGCCGCCGAGTTGGACTTCCAAGCCATTGTGGATCTGGTCGGCGATAAGTTGCGCGAGGTGTTCAACACGCCAGATTTCGAGATCAGATGGCACGACGAGCGGACCAACCTCCTGCATTTCCTTTATACCTATGAACACGGGATACGGATGACACTCCCGCCAGTGAATCCGCCTTCAGGTGGAGTTTTCGATACTCTGCAGAAAACACGCCAGCCTTATGTGATCAATACCGTCGCTGAGATGGCAAAGATGCAACAATATCAAATCCCTGGTACAGATCAGAGTACCAAGTCGGCGGTCTGGATACCGATCATCAGTGGTGATCGCGTGCGGGGCTTGATTGGCACTGAAAATTTTGAACGCGAGAATGCCTACGGTGAATCCGAACTGCGCCTGCTGACCACCATCGCCGCGTCGTTGGGCACTGCGCTCGAGAACGCGCGTCTCTTCGATGAGACCCAGCGCCTGCTCAAGATCACCGAAGACCGCGCCGCCGAGCTTGCCATCATCAACAGCGTCAGCGAAGGACTGGTGCGTGAACTGAACTTCCAAGCCATCATTGACCTGGTCGGTGAAAAGATACGGCAGGACTTCAAAGTCGAAGATATGTACATTGCCATGTACGATGAAGCCAGCAATCTCCTATCCACCCCCTATTACATCGAGCATGGCGACCGTTTCCCCATTGAGCCGATGACGCTTAGACCTGGGTATGCCGGTTGGGCTATCACAAACCGCACTACACTGGTCATCAATGAAAATATTGTCCAGCGGAAAATGAAATTGGGGATGGACACGTCAATTTTGATCGGCGATGATGAAGAAGAAGACCTGACCCAAAGCGTCGTCAGTGCGCCGATCTGGTCAACGGGCAGGGTCATCGGCGTCATTACGCTTTACTCGAATGAACCAAATGCGTTTCCAGAGTCCAGTGTCAGTCTGCTCACAACCTTATCCGCCAATTTGGGTGTGGCGCTACAGAATGCCCGTCTGTTCGATGAGACCCAGCGCCTCTTAAAGATCACCGAAGACCGCGCCGCCGAACTTGCCATCATCAACTCGGTGCAGGAAGGTTTGGCGTCCAAACTCGATATGCAGTCCATTTACGACCTGGTCGGCGAGAAGATTCAGAGCATGTTCAATGCGCAGTCGGTCATTATTAGTTCGTTTGACCATCAGAAAGAACTCTCAAAACTGGAATACGCTTTTGAAGAGGGTCAACGAATTGTCGATGACGAGTTGCTGCCCTTTAGCCCAGCAAACAAAATAATGATTGAGACCCGCCAGCCAATCATCATCAATGAAAATGCTTTTGAAGAATCCCAAAAATATGGCTTAAAAACCATAGACGGAACAAAATTAGCAAAAACCTTGATCTTCGTTCCGTTTGGAACAGGGTCGCAAGTCAACGGCTATTTCAGCCTGCAAAACTTTGAAAAAGAAAATGCTTTCGGCAAATCGGATGTCCGCCTGTTGCAAACGCTCGCAAGCAGTATGGGCATCGCCCTTGAAAATGCCCGTCTCTTCGATGAAACCACACGCCTGCTCAAGATCACCGAAGACCGCGCCGCAGAACTATCCGTAATCAACAGCATTCAACAAGGCTTGGCAGCCGAGTTAGACCCGCAAGCCATTATCGAGTTGACCGGAGACAAATTGCGGGAGGTACTTCGTACTGAAGACTTGGGCATTCGCTTATACGACACCCAAAATAATCTCATTCATTACGTGTACGAATACATTCAGGGTGAACGCCGCGAGTACCCATCCAAACCGCCCGTAAAAGGCGGCACCTTCGAGAGGATCTCAAAGACCCGCCAGCCCTTTGTGCGCAACACCCTTGCCGAGCGCGAAGCCCTGGGGCTGACCCTGCTGCCAAACACCGAAGCCGCCAAATCCAGCGTCAACGTGCCCATCATCGGCAGTGACCGCGTGATCGGCGTCATCATCGTGCAAAGTCACGAAAGAGAGTACGCCTTCGGCGAGTCACAGGTGCGCTTGGTGCAAACCGTGGCTGCCAGCATGGGCGTATCGCTCGAAAATGCCCGCCTGCTGGACGAGACCCAGCGTCTGCTGCGTGAGACCGAGGAACGCGCCGCAGAACTCTCGGCGATCGGTAACGTCACCCAGGCTTTGGTGGCAGAGTCAGACCTGGATAACATGATTCAATTGATCGGGAGTCAGATCCGCGAAACGTTCGATGCAGATATCGCCTACCTGGCATTGCTCGATCCGCAGACGAACACGATCCAATTCCCCTATCAGTACGGCGACGAGATACAGCCGATCCCCTACGGCGACGGCATGACCAGCCGCATCATCCGCGACGGGCAGCCGCTGATCTTCAACCGCAATGTGGAAGAACAAAGCAACGCCCTGGGCATTCAGAGGCTTGGGCGCAAGGCGCGTTCGTACCTGGGCGTGCCCATCAAAGCCGGGCGCGAGACCATCGGCGTGCTGAGCGTGCAAAGCACCCGGCAGGAAGGCGTGTTCGATGAAGACTCACTGCGCCTGCTTGCCACCATTGCCGCCAACGCCGGGTCGGCGATCAAGACCGCAAGGCTTCATGCTGAGACACAGCGCCGCGCAAGGGAGATGGCAACCCTCACCGAAGTAGGGCGCGATATTTCCTCCAGCCTCGAAGCCGCCACCGTGCTGGAAAGCATCGCCACCCATGCCCGCGAATTGCTCGACGGCGACCTGAGCGCGCTCTTCCTGCCGGAACAGAATGGGAGGATCTTCCGCGCCATTGCCGCCGTGGGCAACGAAGCCGAAGAACTCAAGAACGATACGATCACAACCGGCGAAGGACTGCTGGGCAATATCGCGCTTACCAAAAAAGCTGAGATCGTCAACGACACCAACAACGATCCGCGCGCCCTGATCATCGCCGGGACCGAATCTTCGCCAGATGAGCACATGCTTGCGATCCCATTGCTTGCCAATGACGAGTTAAAAGGTCTCATGGCGGTCTGGCGGCACGGAGTGGATAATCCCTTCACCGAAGCCGAACTTGAGTTCATGAACAACCTCGCCCGTCAGGCGGTGATCGCCATCCAGAACACACAGTTGTTCGAACAGAGTCAGAGCCTCCTCAACCAGACCGAACAGCGCGCTGCGGAACTTGCCATTCTCAACAACGTCAGCGAATCGATGACGCGCGCCCTGGATGTCCGCGCGGTCACCCACAATGTGGGCAACAAGGTGCAGGAGATCTTTACCGCCGAGATCGTGGACATCCTGCTCTACGACCCCGCCACGAACATCGTCCAACTGACCTATAGTTACAGCGATAACAAGTATTATGAGAACGAACCGCCCTGGGAACTGGGCGAAGGGCTGACCTCGAAGATCATCGTCACCAAACAACCGCTGCTGTTGAACACCGCCGAGGAAATAGATGAAAACGGCGCGGCGGCATACGTCACCGCGCCGGTGGATGAAGAGGATATCAAATCCTACATGGGCGTGCCCATCATGGTCGGCGACCGGGTGCTGGGCGTGGTGGACGTTCAAAGCTACAAAGCCCATGCCTTCAATAAAGGCAATCTGCGCCTGCTGCAAACCCTGTCCGCGAACATGGGCGTTGCCATCGAAAACGCCCGCCTCTTCGATGAGACCCAGCGTCTTTTAAAGATAACCGAAGACCGCGCCGCCGAACTCGCCATCATCAACAGCGTGCAGGATGGGCTTGCAAGCAAATTGGATATGCAGGCAATCTATGATCTGGTCGGCGACAAAATCCGCGAGATTTTCTTTGGGAAAGCCGATGAAGCGCGCGTTGTATCCATTCGCATTCTGAATCGGAATACAAATACAATCCATCATCCTTATCACGCGCAGGGAAATGAAAGATCCCAAATACAACCTTATGCAATTGGCGACGGAGGGTTTGGACCTCACATCTTACGCACTGCCAAGCCCCTGCTTTTAAACTACAGCACAAAATATCATGCGCAGTTTGATGGCGGTTTTTTGTCGCCAGACGATCAACCTCCCATGGGCGATACCCACTGGCTGGGCGTGCCCCTCTTGAGAGGCAGGGAAGCCTGGGGCGTCATTGTTTTGGAAGACCTCGCCCTCGACAGGGAATTTACCGAAACCGACGTTCGTTTGCTGCAAACCCTCGCCAACTCGATGAGCGTTGCGCTCGAAAACGCCCGCCTCTTCGATGAGACCCAGCGCCTCTTCAAGGAGGCGGAGGAAGCCCGCGAAGCGGCGGAACACGCCAACCAGGCAAAGAGCGCCTTCCTCGCCAATATGAGTCACGAACTGCGCACGCCGCTCAACGCCATCATCGGCTTCACGCGCATCGTCCGCAGAAAGGGCGAAGAGACGCTGCCTGAAAAACAACTCGAAAACCTCGACAAAGTCCTCGGCAGTTCAGAGCATTTGCTGAGCCTGATCAACACCGTGCTCGACATCGCCAAGATCGAAGCCGGGCGCATGGATGTGCAAGCCTCGAACTTCAACGTCAACGCGCTCCTCGACCTGTGTACGAACACCGCCGCCCCGCTCGTCAAACCGGCAGTCCGTCTCGTCAAACAGGCAAGCGCCAACCTCGGCGCGATCCATTCCGACCAGGACAAGATCAAACAGATCGTCCTCAACCTGTTGAGCAACGCCGCAAAATTCACCGCCGCGGGCAGGATCACATTGAAGGCAGCCATCGAAAACGAAATGCTCATCGTCGCTGTCAGCGATACCGGCATCGGCATTACAGAGGAAGCCCTCGGCAGGATCTTCGAAGAATTCCAACAGGCAGATACAAGCACCACGCGTCAATACGGCGGCACCGGGCTGGGACTCACCATCAGCCGCGACCTCGCCCGTCTGCTGGGCGGCGACCTGACCGCGGCAAGCGAATACGGCAAAGGCTCCACCTTCACCCTCGCCGTCCCGATCCGATACGGGACAAAACCCGCCTCACGCGAACCCGAGCCTCAGCCCGCCCATCAAGCCGGGTCACAGCCGAAAGCGGATTCTGCAAAAAAACTGATCCTCGTCATCGACGACGACCCGGACGCCGTCTATCTTTTGCAGGAAAACCTGACCCATGAGGAGTACACGATCGTCGGCGTGCAAAGCGGAGACGAGGGTCAACAGAAAGCCCGCGAACTCAACCCCGACGCCATCCTGCTCGATATCCTCATGCCAGACAAGGACGGCTGGCAGGTCCTGCACGACCTGAAAAGCGACCCGGCGACGACTAATATTCCGATCATCCTGCTCACCATCGTGGATAAGAAAGCGCTGGGCATGCGTTTGGGCGCGGCGGCGTATTTGCTGAAACCGCTCAACCCGGCAGAAGTGCTGGAAACGCTCCGCAAGGTCATCAAACAAAAGGAACGGGAGCGCATCAACATTCTTGCAGTGGATGATGACCCGCACATCGCCGACCTGCTGCGCCAGCAGCTGCCGGAATCCGAATTCAGACTGGCATCCGCTTTGGATGGTGTGGCAGGCCTGGAGGCGGTCGAGGCGGACCGTCCCGATGTGATCCTGCTCGACATCATGATGCCCCGCCTGGACGGATTCGGCGTCATCCAAAAATTGCGTGAAAACCCGTCTACGCGCGAACTGCCGGTCATCGTCATCAGCGTAAAGGAACTGACGGAGGACGAATCCAGGATGCTCAAGGAAAGCGTCAGTCTTGTGATGCGCAAACAGGGCTTCGACGGCGCGCAGCTCGCTCAGGAAATCAAAAAAGCAATTCACAATCGGAGCAATTATGAAAACGATCTTGATCGTTGAAGACACGGAACTCAACATCGACCTGCTCACCCAGTTGCTCGAAGACGATTACACCCTGTTTGTGGCAAACGATGGAGCCGCCGGCGTAAAGATGGCGCTCGAAACCAGACCGGACCTGATCCTGATGGATATTTCCCTGCCCATTCTGGATGGATACGAAGCGACGCGCGAAATCCGCAAATCGCTGGCAACGACGCCCATCATCGGGCTTTCGGCGCACGCCATGGACAGCCAGATCATCAAAGCCCGCGACGCCGGATGCAGCGACTACCTGACCAAGCCGGTGGACGAGAATAAACTCTTCGAGATGCTCGGCAGGTATCTGGGCGCGTCTGCCCGGAGTTAATGGGATGGGTATGTAATTGCGGTTCAAAGTCGGGAGATGTCGCCATGGCGCCACAGCGCCGCTTTGGACTCCGCGCTACTCCGCCCGATTGGTCAGACACACTCCAAAAAGGAAAACCATGAATAACCCGCCCCGCATCCTGATCGTTGACGACGAACCGCTCAACATCGATTACCTCGAACAGGAATTGGAAGACAAAGGCTTCGAACTCCTGAGCGCCACCAACGGACAGGAAGCCCTCGATACGATCCGCGCATCCCTACCGGACCTGGTCCTGCTCGATATCATGATGCCCGTCATGGATGGATTCGCCGCGCTTGAGCAGGTCAAAGCCGACGCCGTCACGCGGAACATCCCCATCATCATCATATCCGCCAACAACGACCTGAAAAGTGTTGTCAGGGGCATCCAGCGCGGCGCGGAGGATTATTTGCCAAAACCGTTCGAGCCGGTCATCCTCAATGCGCGCATCTCCGCCAGCCTCGACCGCAAACGACTGCGCGACCAGGAACAAATTTACCTGCAAAGCCTCGAGAACGAGTTGAATATCGCGCGGGATATTCAAACGCAGTTCCTGCCGCCCGAAATGCCCGAACTGCCCGGCTGGCAACTTGCGCCGTACTTCAAAGCCGCCAAGTTCGTGGCAGGCGATTATTACGACGCCTTCACCCTGCCCGGCGGCGAATTGATTTTCGTCGTTGGGGATGTGTGCGGCAAGGGCGTCGGCGCGGCGTTGTTCATGACCCTCTTCCGCAGCCTGATCCGCGCAACCGCATCCGCCAGCCTGCCCTTGGAAGGCGACGCGTCCAACCTCTCCCCTGCCGCGCGCCTGCATAGAGTGGTGAGCGTCACCAACCGCTACGTTGCCGAGACGCACGAACAGGCGCTGGTCTTCTCCACGCTGGTCATCGGTTTGATCGACGGACCGACCGGCGCGGTGACCTACATCAACGCGGGGAACGAAGCGCCCTGCATCCTGCGCAAAAACGGGGCGATCGAAGAACTGCGTCCGACCGGACCCGTGATCGGATTCAACCCATCGGCGGTATTCAAGACCCGGGAAACGCGCCTCGAACCCGGCGAAAGCCTGCTCGTATTCACCGATGGCATCCCGGATGCGAAGGATCCGCAAAACGAATTTTTCGGCATCGCCCGCGTAAGAGACATCCTGAACGAAAAGCCGGAAAGCCCCGCCCAACTGGCCGCGCGGATCGGCGCCGAACTGGATGCGTTCATCGGCGAAGCCGACCAGTTCGACGACATCACCATCCTCGCCCTGCGCAGAATGGGTTGAGCGAACATGACAATTGAATGACAGACAGGCGCACAACGCCTGTTTTTTTTCATCCCGCTATTGACGATTTTTGACGCCGTATGTAAACTGATTCGAGACCAGAGGAAACAATGCCCAAACCCGGCAAGACGGACAAGAAACCCACAAAGACCGCCGTGAAGAAAACCGCCAAAAGGAAACCTGCGGGGCTGAGTCACACCGCCCTGCTCAAAAAGGAACTGACGCAGCGCGAGGCGGAGCTTGCCATCATCAAAAGCGCCCAGGATGCCCTCGCCTCCAACATGGAGCTGCAATCGGTTTACGAACTGATCGGGGATAACATCCGCGACCTGTTCGGCTCGCAGACGACGATCATCGCCACCTTCGATCACAGTAACGGCACGCAACACTTCAACTACTACCAGGACAGGCTTGGGCGGGAATTTCCCGAACCGCGCCCAATGAGCGGGCTGGTCAGGGCGCTCATTGGCTCGAAGAAAACCCTGCTCTTCAATGACAAGGTCGCCCGGCGCATGAGGGAATACGACGCCGAAATGGTCGTCGGCGCGCTGGTTCCACAATCGGCCTTGTTCGTCCCGCTGGTATCGGGCGGCAATGTGCGCGGGGTCATCTCGCTGCAAAACATGGAAAGGGAAAATTTCTTCAGCCCCTTCGATGTGCGCCTGCTCGAAACGCTGGCTGGCTCCCTGGGCGCCGCGCTTGAGAACGCCCGCCTGATGGACGAAACCCGCCGCCTGCTGGATGAAACCCGGAAGCGCAACACGGAATTGGAAGCCATCCGCAGCGCGGTCATCGACCTTTCCAGCAGCCTTGATTACAACGCCGTCCTCGACTCCCTGCTGGTCAAGACATCGGCGCTCATGCCGGGCATCGAAAACATCAACCTGTTCATTTACGAGGAAAACAAACTTACATTCGGCACAGCCATCGCACATGGGCAGATCACAGATACGCCGGTTGCAAATCCGCGCCCGGGGGGTATCACGCATTCCGTCGCGCAGACGGGCGAGATCATCCTCGTGGAAGACATGCGCGCCCACCCCCTGTACGCAGGCTCGATCCCCGGCTGGAAAGGCTCGCTGATCGGTCTTCCCCTCGTATACCGGATGAAGGTCGTCGGTGTGATGAACATCCACTTTGCCGAACCGCGGACCTTTGCCGAATCAGAACTGCGCCTGTTGAAATTATTCGCCGACCAGGCTTCGGTCGCCATCGAGAACTCGCGCCTTTTCAAAGAGACCGAACGCCTCCTCGCAGAAACCGCCGGGCGCAATGCGGAGCTGGGCGTCATCAACAGCCTGCAACAGGTGCTGGTCTCGAACCTCGATTCACAGTCCATCATCGACCTGATCGGCGACAAGGTTGCCGACATATTCGACGCGCAAGTCACCCTGATCACCCTGTATTACCCGATGGCGGCGGAGGTGCGGCACCGCTACGTCAAGGAACGCGGGCAAAGGATGCATGTAAACGGGACCTTTCCCATCGACGGGCTGCGAAGACAAGTGATCGAAACGGGGAAAACGCTCACCATCAACCAGGGGTACCTGGCGCTTATCGAGGAACTCGGCGAAGCGCCCGCCTCCGCAGGCGAAACGCCAAAATCGCTGCTCTTTGCGCCGATGATCGTCAACGGTCAGGCAACCGGCATCCTCAGCCTTCAGAACATCGACCGGGAAAATGCGTTCACCCAGGCAGACGCCAACCTGCTCGCCAGCATTGCCGCCAGTTTGAGCGGGGCGCTCGACAAAGCCCGCCTCTTCGACGAAACCCTGCGGCACGCGCGCGAGTCCGAAGTCTTGAATGAAGTCGGACGCGACATCTCAAGCACGCTCAACCTCGCCACCCTGCTGGATAAGATCGCCTCGCACGCGCTCGACCTGCTGCGGGGTTCCTCCAGCGCCATCTACCTGCCCGAATCAGACAACAAAACGATGCGGGCATTGGTGGCGCGCGGCGAGATCGCAGACGAAATCCTTGTCGATACGATCAAGATCGGCGAAGGCATCATCGGCTCGGCGGCGCAGCGCGGCCGGGCGGAATACATCAACGATACGAACCTCGACCCGCGCACGCTGCAGATCCCCGGCACGAACTCGGTCCGCAACGAACGCCTGATGGTAACGCCCCTGCTTTCGGGGAAACAGGTCAACGGCATGATGGCTGTCTGGCGCGAGGGCGGCGAGCCATTTTCGAAGGAAGACCTGCGCTTTCAAGAGGAACTCTCCCTGCAGGCGGTAATCGCCATCCAAAACGCCCATTTTGTGGATGAAGTGCAA
The DNA here is from genome assembly GCA_016703605.1 of Candidatus Villigracilis adiacens. Taxonomy (GTDB): domain Bacteria; phylum Chloroflexota; class Anaerolineae; order Anaerolineales; family Villigracilaceae; genus Villigracilis; species Villigracilis adiacens. The sequence goes on from JADJBU010000026.1 coordinate 380,897, forward strand.
AAACGCGCCTCCGAACTGGAGATCATCAACGGCATCCTCTCCGGGCTGGATACGCGCCTCGACATTCAATCCATGTACGACCGCACCGGGGAAAAAATCCGCGAGATATTCGACGCCCAGGTCGTGGTCTTGAGCGTGTACGACCAGAAGGAAAAACTCACCCATTACCCGTACATCATCGAAAATGGCGAAAGACTGTACCAGGACCCGCTTCCGCTGCGGGAGGATGGCAGCGGCTTTGGGGGGCATGTCCTCCGCACGCGCCAACCGATCCTCGTCAACCGCAACTTCGAAGTGGAGTCTCGCAGGTATCAATCCAACAACCTCGGCGCGAACGCAGACGACACCGTGGTGGTGCGCTCCGGTATGTGGGTTCCGATGATCGTCGGCGATGAGGCGCGGGGCGTGATCTCCCTCCAAAATCTTGAACGGGAGGATGCCTTCACCGAATCGGACAAACGCCTGCTGATGACCATCGCCAACTCGATCGGGGTCGCCATCGAAAACGCACGCCTCTTCGACGAGACCCAGCGCCTGCTCAAGGAAACCGAACAGCGCGCCGCCGAACTTGCCATCCTCAACAGCGTCAGCGAATCGATGTCCCGCGCCCTCGATGTGAACGCCGTCACCCGCAATGTGGGCAACAAGATTCAAGAAATATTCGACGCCGAGATCGTGGACATCCTGCTCTACAACGCCGCCACCAGGGTCGTGCGCCTGGCGTACAGTTTCAGCAACAATATCTACTACGAAGACGAGCCGCCCTGGGAACTGGGAGAGGGGCTGACCTCGAAGATCATCATCTCGAAACAGCCGCTGTTGTTAAACACAGCCGGGGAGATCAATGAAAACGGCGCGGCGGCTTATATCACCGCGCCGGCGGACGAAGAGGATATCCAATCGTACATGGGTGTGCCAATCATGGTCGGCGACCAGGTGCTGGGCGTGGTGGACGTGCAAAGCTACAGAGGCGGGGCGTTCAATGAGGATAATTTGCGAATCCTGCAAATCCTTTCCGCCAACATGGGCGCCGCCATTCAAAATGCGCGCCTGTTCGGCGAAACCCAGCGCCTGCTCAAAGAGACCGAACAGCAGAATACCGACCTGGGAGCGCTCAACTCGGTGCAGCAGGCGCTAGTCTCCAACCTCGATATCAAGTCCATTTACCAGGCTGTCGGGCGCAAACTCGCCGAGATATTCTCAGTTCACTCCGCCGTCATCTACACGGTCGAGTTCGACACCCAGGTCATGACCTACGAATTCGCCTACGAACAGGGCAGGGAATGGGGTATTCCCCCCAAGAAAGCCACCAGCCTGCACACATTTATCGTCAACGAAGTCCGGCGCGCGCGAAAAAGTTTCGTGGTCAACCACAACTTCGATGACTTTTCCTCAAGGTTTCCGGATTTCAAAGGCTCGCGCTCCAAACCCCCAAAATCGCTGTGCGCCACACCCATCGTCATCCGCAAGGGATCGATGACCGGCATATCCCTGCAAAACCTGGACAGCGAAGGGTATTTCACCGACTCCGCCATGCGCCTGCTCGAGACCATCGCCAGCGCCGCCAGCGTCGCCATCGAAAACGCGCGCCTCTTCGAAGAAACCCGCCGCCGCGCCGCCGAACTCGAGATCCTCAACAACATCGGGCAGGTGCTGACGCGCCAGTTGGATGTGCAAACCATCATCGAGAAGGTCGGCGAAAGAATGCGCGAACTTGTCGGCGAGGATAATATCGGCATCGGCTTGTACGACGAAGAAACGAAAACGGTCAGCCCGCATTACGTCACCCAGGGCGATGAACGCAGGCAGTACCCACCCTTCCCCCTCAACTCATTCACCCTCAAGGCGTCGCTGCAGGGTAAAACCCTGATCATCAACCGCCGCTCCCCCATCCTGTGGAAAAAACTCGGCTCGAACATGACCGCTTCGGACGACATCCCGAAATCAGTCATCATGGCGCCGATGATCGTCGGAAGGGAGTTGATCGGCGGCATCACCATCCAGAACTTCGAGCGCGAGAACGCCTACGATGAAGCCGCCGTAAAATTAATCGAATCGATTGCCTCCAGCACGGCAACCGCCATTCAAAACGCGAGACTGTTCGAGGAAGCCCGCGCCGCCCGCGCCGCCGCCGAACAAGCCAACGAAGCCAAGAGCGCCTTCCTCGCCACCATGAGTCATGAAATCCGCACGCCGATGAACGCCGTGATCGGCATGAGCGGACTGCTGCTCGATACCGCCCTCAACGACGAGCAGCGCGATTACGTCGAAACCATCCGCAGTTCGAGCGACGCCCTGCTCGCCATCATCAACGACATCCTCGACTTCTCCAAGATCGAAGCCGGGCGCATGGACCTGGAATACCAGCCCTTCGACCTGCGCGACTGCGTCGAGACCGCGCTCGACCTGGTCAGCGCGAAAGCCGTCGAAAAGGGCATCGACATCGCCTACATCTTCGAAGGCGACATCCCGCCCGCCATCCTTGGCGATGTCACCCGCCTGCGGCAGGTCGTCACCAACCTGCTCAGCAACGCGGTCAAGTTCACAGAGAAGGGCGAGGTTGTCGTCACCGTCTCCAGCCAGAGGTACAGGAACGGAAGCGCGAAAGAAAAAGCCCTGATCACCTTTGCCGTCCGCGATACGGGCATTGGTCTCTCGCATGAAGGCATGAGCCGCCTCTTCCAATCCTTCACCCAGGCGGATTCGTCCACCACCCGCAAATACGGCGGGACGGGGCTGGGGCTTGCCATCAGCAAACGCCTGACCGAAATGATGGGCGGCTCGATGTGGGCGCTCAGCGATGGGCCCGGTCACGGCTCGACCTTCACCTTCAATATCAAAGCCGAACTCGCAGACCTGCCGCCCGCAAAGAAACAGGTATATCTCGGCGTTCAACCCGCCCTGCAAAGCAAACGCGTCTTGATCGTGGACGATAACGCCACCAACCGTTACATCCTCAACATGCAGACCGCCAAATGGGGCATGACCCCGCGCGATACCGAATCTCCCGCCGAGGCTTTGCAATGGGTCGAAAACGGCGAAGCGTTCGACATCGCCATCCTCGACATGCACATGCCCGAGATGGACGGGCTGGAACTGGCAAAGCGGCTGCAGGGCAAACAGGCAAAATTCCCGCTGGTCCTGTTCAGTTCGCTGGGCAGGCGCGAAGCGGGCGACGAAGCCGGACTCTTTTCCGCCTACCTGACCAAGCCCATTAAACAATCGCAGTTGTTCGACACGCTGGTCGGTCTCTTCGTCCAGACCGAGGAGGATGCAAAACGCACGACCACCGAACGCTTCAAACCGGACCCGCAAATGGCGGCGCGGCATCCGCTCAAGATTCTCCTCGCCGAAGACAATGCCGTTAACCAGAAACTCGCGCTGCGGCTGCTCGAGCAAATGGGGTATAAATCCGATGTCGCTGCAACCGGGACCGAGGCCCTGCGCATGACCGAGCAGGCCGCCTATGATGTGATCCTGATGGATGTGCAGATGCCCGAAATGGACGGACTCGAAGCCACGCAGCGCATTCGAGACCTGAAAGACCTCAGGCGGCCCTTCATCATCGGTCTGACCGCCAACGCCATGCAGGGCGACCGTGAAATGTGCCTGAACGCGGGCATGGATCATTACATCCCCAAACCCATCCGCGTGGTGGAATTGGTGGACGCGCTCTTCAAGGCGAATTCATAACCGCGCGGCGTACCGCAAACTTCAGTTTGCCCCAGGCGCGATAGGCGCAGCAACTACGGAATAAAACGATCGGGAGTCTCGCGGCTTGCGACCCTTCCAACACCGAGGGTTTGCGCGAAAAAAAACCTTCGGATAAAGCCAGTGAAGACCATGCAAAGGAATCAAATGGCAATTCTGGACCTAAACACCCTCAATGCCCTTAAGGAAAGCGCCGGGGCGGATTTTGTCGATGAATTGATGGACGCCTTCATCAAGGATTCGATCCAGCAAATGGAAAAACTGCGGGGCGCGCTCGAAACCGGCGACGCAGACACCTTCCGCCGCGCGGCGCACACGATCAAATCGAACGCATTGACCTTCGGCGCGGAAGACCTCGCCGTGCTGGCGCGTGAGTTGGAAATGCTGGGGCGTGATAAAAACCTCGAAGCGGGCAACCGGCTCGAGGTCCTGAAAGAAGCGTTCGAACTCCTTCAAAGCGAATTGCTGAGCCTGAAATGAATCCAATTTCCAAACCCGCATCGCCCGAACCCGCCCGCCTGCTGGTGGTGGACGATAACACGATCAACCGCATGGTGCTTTCGCGCAGCCTTGAGCAGGACGGGCACATCGTTGAAACCGCCGAAAACGGGCGGGAAGGGCTGGAGAAATTCCGAACCGGTTCCTTCGACCTGATGCTGCTGGATATCGAGATGCCCGTGATGAACGGCTTCGAAGTGCTTGAAGCCTGCCTGAACGATTTCGACCTGCGGCAGATTCCCATTATCATGACCTCGGCAATGGAGGAGATCGACGCGGTCGTCAAATGCGTGGAACTGGGCGCCGAAGATTACCTGACCAAACCCGTCAACCCGATCCTGCTGCGCGCGCGTGTAGGCGCCAGCCTCGAAAAGAAACGCCTGCGCGACGAACAACGGAAATTGTTCCGAACCTTCACCACCAGGGAAGTGGCGGAGGAATTGCTGCGCGACGGCTTTTCGCTCGGCGGGCAGATGGTGACGGCAACGGTATTGATCTCGGACATCCGCTCGTTCACCACCATTACCGAAAGCCAGGCACCCTCAGACTCCATCGAACTGCTCAACCAGTATTTCAGCATGATGTTCGACGCCATCACGCAGAACGGCGGCATCGTCAACCAGATCGTCGGCGACGGCGTGCTGGCGGTCTTCGGCGCGCCGATCTATTACGACGACCACCGCGAACGGGCGGTGAAAGCCGGGCTGCAAATGCTCGAACAATTGAAGGTCTTCAACCAGAACCAGCTGGCGCAGGGTAAAACCCCAATCCAGATCGGGATCGGAATCACCTCGGGCGAAATGGTGGCGGGCTACACCGGCACGCAGAATCGCGCCATCTACACCTGCATCGGCGACACGGTCAACCTCGCCGACCGAATTCAGGAATACACAAAAGAGGCGCTGCGTCCACTATTGATCGACGAGAACACCCGCAGGGGGCTCGCGCCAGAATACAAACTCGAAGACCTCGGCAGGATCGTCTTCAAGGGAAAGAACCAGGCGGTAAACGTGTTTGCCGTTATCGGGGGGTAGCAGACCTTCTTTTATAATTACCCAATGAAATTCCTCCAAACGCCCGCATCGCAAAAAACCCTGCTCATCGCCGCCATCACCGTCATCGCCTACGGACTGCTCCTGCCCCTGACCGGCTTCTACTGGGACGACTGGCCCTTCGCCTGGATCGCAAAATTTCTCGGTCCCGCCGAATTCATCCCGGCATTCATGCCGTTCCGCCCCTTCCTCGGACCCATCTTTTACTTCACCACCAGCATCATTCCGCTTCACCCGCTGGCATGGCAGGTCTTCGCCCTCGTCATCCGCTTTCTCATCGGCATGGCAGCATGGTGGACCTTCACGCAGATCTTCCCGAACCGAAGAACGCTCGCCTATCCCGCCGCGCTGCTCATGCTCGTCTTCCCCGGCTACAGCCAGCACTGGGTCGCGCTCACCCACATCAACCAGGAACTCATCCCCTTCATCTTCTATTTGCTCTCCTTTGGATACACCTTCAAAGCCCTGCGCACCAAAAGAAAAACAGACACAGCCGCCGCCCTGCTCCTGCAACTCTGCGGCATCTTCCCCACCGAATATTTTTTCGGCATCGAAGGCATTCGCTTCCTCCTTCTCCTTTCCTTCTTTCCTGGTAACGCTATCCAACGCATCACCAAATCCCTCAAGGTTTGGCTTCCATACCTCCTCATCTGGACCCTCAACGCCGCCTGGCTCTACTACTACTACAACTTCGGTCCCTACGCCTCCTACGCAGTCTCCGCCGAATCGCCGAACGCAGCTTACTATTTGACTCAGGCGCTGGATGCCCTCTGGAAAAGCGGATTCTACATCTGGGTCCAAATCCTCCCCCAAACCTTATCCTCCCTCCCCGCGCCCGCCTCACTCCTGACTTTGGGCTTGGTTGCCCTCTCCTTCCTTTTCCTCGCCCGATTCCTTCCCCGCTCTGCGCAGGAAGAAGCCACAGATAAGACACTCGCCATCTCATTGTTATTAACCGGCACCCTCGGCATCTTGCTGGGCCGTCTCCCCTCCCTGGCGGCAAACCTTCCATTAACCCTGCAATCCTCCTACGACCGCTTCATGATCTCGATCATGCCCGGCGCGGCGCTCTTCATGCTCGGGCTTGTCGAAATCGCCTTCAAAAACCACCGGGTAAGAATCCTCGCCTGCTCCGCCCTCATCGCCCTCGGCATCGGACAGCAATTCTTCAACGCCAACATCTTCCGCAGAGATTGGCAGAACCAGGCTGAAATCTACTGGCAGATGGCATGGCGCATCCCCGCCCTCGAACCGAACACCCTGCTGCTCACCCACCAGATGCCCATAGACTACGAAACCGACCTCTCCTTCACCGCCCCCATCAACTGGATGTACTCCCCAAACTACACCCGCGCCAACCTGCCGTATATGCTGCTCTACACCGAAAAACGGCTGGGCGGCTCCACACTGCCTTCGCTCGAACAAGAAGTTGAAATATTCTATCCCTACCGCACGGTGAGTTTCAACGGCAATACGTCACAGGCTGTTGTCATTTACAAACCGCAGAACGGCTGCCTGCGCGTCCTGGAACCGGGTATAAGCGACCCGGAATTATTTGCAAACTTTCCCAAAGAGTTGCTGCCAGCCATCCCGCTCTCGAAACCATCCCTGATCGATCCAAGTCCGCCATCGCCTGCCGCGCCTGCATTCCTCCCCGAACCGGAACATGACTGGTGCCACCACCTCGCCAAAGCAGAACTTGCCCTGGGCGCGAATGATTACGAAACCGCCGCCGCAATGGCAGATGAAGCGGTAAAACTCGGCATAAATCCCGAAGATCCGCGCGAATGGCTGGTCTTTGTCCGGGCGTATGCGCTGGGCGGTCGGTACGGGAAAGCCGTGGAGGTATCGCAGGTTGTCCTTGAATCGGAGAAAACGCTCAAGGCGGTCTGCGCGGCTTGGGAGCAGATTCAAGCCCGGGTCCCGGCAGGAGGCGCGGCAGAAGTGGAATCTGCAAGGGTATCGCTAGGTTGCAATCCATGAGAATTCTTGACGCTTTAAAGCTCATGTGCTACCATCGTTTTTCAGTTAAAGGAATCAGGAGAAGATATGATTAAGAACCATCGCAGGATGTTGACGTTATCGGTCTTTGTGGCTGCCGCCGTCATCCTTTCCGCCTGTGAACGATCCATTTCAGCCGCGCCGGTTGAAACCGCCACGCCAATCGCAACCGGGCTTTTCGTCTCCCCGATCGCTTCGGTCGAAAATCCCATGGAGATGATCGAGCAATTTGCCAAGCAGACCGAAGCCGCGCAAACTGCCGCCGCAGGCGGGGGAACCCCCGTTGCAACGAGCGCAACCACAGAAACCGCCCAGCCTGGCGTAACCGGAACTCCCGCCGCCGCAACCCCCACCCCCACAGTGACGCTGGCCGCCGCAACCCCCACCAACGCCAACGCCGCGGCTACATCCATCCCGGCTGCCACATCTTCGGGCCCGGCTGCAACCGCCCCAAGCCTTTCGGGCGATGTGTATACCTTGCAGGATGGCGAGTGGCCCTACTGTATTGCCCGCCGCTATAATGTGGACCCGGATGCCATGCTTCAGGCAAGCGGCCTTACCAGCCCCGACATCTACTACCCGGGGTTGAAACTGGTCCTGCCCAAAAGCACAACCTTCCCGGGGCCGCGGGTTTTGATTGCACACCCGGCATCCTACACGGTCGCTTCGGGAGATGAGACGGTTTACAGCATCGCCTGCAAATACGGCGATGTAGACCCGAATGCCATCGCAACGGCAAACGGCCTTGCTGCCTCCGCAAAGTTGACGGTTGGGCAGGTACTGCAAATTCCATAAGTTGAAATTCAAAAAAGCCCAGGTAAAGAATACCTGGGCTTTTTTCTATCAAATAACTTACCTTACGCAATTTTTCATTTTCGCTCTCAAAAATGTCACCCTGAGCGATAGCGAAGGGTCTCTACGATAATCTTAGAGATTCTTCGCTCCGCTCAGAATGACACTGCGTAAGGCGAGTCAAATAAAAGGAAATCGATATGCCCTCCTTTGAACTGCTCAAAACCGAAACTCTTTTACAGGGGCGCGCCTTCAAAATTCGGCGCGACACGCTGAAAACGCCGGATGGGCGCGAGACCAAATTCGATATCGTGGAGCACGGCGGTTCGGTGGTGCTCGTGCCGGTGGACGCAGATGGAAACATTCTTTTCGTCCGCCAATATCGTCACGCCGCAGGCATGGACATGCTTGAACTGCCCGCCGGAACCCGCGATGGGGATGAACCCTTCGCAGATTGTGCCGCGCGCGAGATCCGCGAAGAGACCGGCATGGAGGCTGGCAAGCTGAAACACGTCGGCTCGTTCTACCTCGCGCCGGGGTACTCGACCGAATACATGGGCGTCTTTTTTGCAACGGACTTGAAGCACAATCCGCTCGAAGCGGATGATGATGAATTTTTGTCGGTGGAGAAAATCCCCGTCAAAGAAGCGCTGGCAATGGCAGAACGCGGCGACATGCCGGATGCCAAGTCGCTGGCGGCGTTGTTGATGGTAAAACCCTGTTTGTAACCAAATTTTCTGGTGTTGTATAATTCAGTACATGGCAAGAAAAACCCGCCTTCAAAAATACATTGAAATTCTCCGTGAGAAAAAACCTTATCTTGCAGAGCAATATCATATTGCCACTTTGGAGATGTTTGGATCTTATCCGTCATGAAGAAAGAAAGAATAGTGACCTTGATCTATTAGTCACCTTTACACAATCGCCGAGTCTGTTGAAATATGTACGGCTTGAAAATTACCTCTCCGACCTATTGGGCGTCAAAGTTGATCTAGTCATGAAAGATACGCTCAAACCTAAGATTGGAAAAAATCCTACGCGAGGCATCAGCCGTATGAAAAGGGAATATTTTGATTTCCTTGTAGATATGCAGAAAACGCCAATCGTGCCATACATTTTGCGGCAGGCATGGATTATGAAATCTTTGAAAAGGATGATAAAACGGTCTATGCTGTCATACGCGCCATTGAGATCATTGGCGAAGCGGCTTCAAAACTGCCAAAGGAATTTTTTGAGAAATATCCCGAACTACCTTGGCGCGAAATTATTGGAATGAGAAACAAACTCGTTCACGCCTATTTTGGGATTAAGATGGCTGTGATCTGGCAAACTATTCAGGAAGATTTACCCCTCATTGCGAAGTCACTAGCTGAAATTATTGAGAAGGAAAGCAATAAGTGACAACCGCTCAAAAATCGTCAAAACGCCTCGCAAATGTCGGGGCGTTTTATATTTCCACCAATCCTATCCAATATATGACATCCCGCAGGGGGATATATGTCATATATAACTAACGTAATTCATCCTGTGGGAATACACTTGCTGCTGTAGGTCGGATTGCCAATCCGACCTACATTTGAGGAAAACCAGGGCAAATCGCCTTTTCAGGAGCCAAAGAATGAGCAAAAACATCATCATGATAGACGGCAACGAAGCCGCTGCGGCTGTTGCGCACCGTTCCAACGAAGTGATCGCCATCTACCCGATCACCCCATCCTCCGCGATGGGCGAATTCTCAGACGAATGGTCTGCCAAGGGCAAGAAGAACATTTGGGGAACCGTTCCCCTCGTCGTCGAAATGCAGTCTGAAGGCGGCGCGGCTGGCACCGTCCACGGCGCGTTGCAAACCGGCGCGCTCACCACCACCTTCACCGCCTCACAGGGCTTGCTGCTGATGATCCCCAACATGTACAAGATCGCGGGCGAACTTACCAGCACCGTCTTCCACGTCGCCGCGCGCGCCATCGCCGCCCACGCCCTTTCCATTTACGGCGACCACCAGGACGTGATGGCTGTGCGCCAGACCGGTTGGGCAATGCTCTCCTCCGGCAGCGTACAGGAAGCGCAGGACTTCGCCGCCATCGCCCAAGCCGCCACCCTCAAGGCCCGCGTGCCCTTCCTTCATTTCTTCGACGGATTCCGCACCTCGCATGAAGTCAACAAGATCATCCAGTTATCGGATGAAGAACTGCGCCTCATGCTCGACGATGACCTGATTCGAGCCCATCGAGCCCGCGGACTCAGCCCGGAGCGACCCGTCCTACGCGGCACCGCCCAGAACCCCGATGTCTACTTCCAGATGCGCGAGGCGGCGAACCCCTACTATGCGGCTGTCCCTGCCATTGCGCAAGAGATGATGGACAAGTTCGCCAAGGTCACCGGGCGTCACTACAATCTCTTCGATTACACAGGCGACCCGAATGCCGAACGCGTCATGATCATCATGGGCTCCGGCGGCGAAGTTGCCGAAGAAACAGCGAATTATCTCGCCGCGAAAGGCGAGAAGGTTGGTGTGTTGCAAATCCGCTTATACCGCCCGTTCTCGGTGGAACATTTCATCAAGGCGCTGCCGAAGAGCGTCAAATCCATCGCCGTGCTCGACCGCACCAAGGAACCCGGCGCGATGGGTGAACCGCTTTATATGGATATCGTGAGCGCATTAGTCGAAGGTTCTAAGTTGAAGGTTGAAGGAAAAGCTTCAACTTTCCAACCTTCAAACCTTCCAACCGTAGTTGGCGGGCGTTATGGTCTTTCCTCGAAGGAATTTACTCCGGCGATGGCGAAGGCAGTCTTCGACGAACTGTCCAAGCCTGAACCCAAGAATCACTTCACCGTCGGTATCAACGACGATATTTCCAACACCTCCCTCAGCGTAGACTCGTCCTTCTCGATTGAGAATAAAGGCATGGTCAGCTGCGTCTTCTTCGGTCTCGGCTCCGATGGAACTGTGGGCGCGAACAAGAACTCGATCAAGATCATCGGTGAAGAGACCGAGAACTTCGCTCAAGGCTACTTCTATTACGACTCGAAGAAATCCGGCACGGTGACCATGTCTCACCTGCGCTTTGGTCCGAAAGCCATCCGTGCGCCGTATCTGATCGAAGCCAATCAGGCGAATTTTGTCGCCTGCCATCAATATTCCTTCCTCGAACGCGTGGACATGCTCAAGTACGCCAAAGAGGGCGGCATTTTCCTGCTCAACAGTCTGTACGGACCCGAAGAGATTTGGGATAACTTACAGCAGGAAGTCCAGCAGGACATTATCAAGAAGAAACTCAGGTTCTACGTCATCAACGGCTATGATGTGGCGGAAAAGACCGGCATGGGTGGACGCATGAACACCATCATGCAGACGGCATTCTTTGCCATCAGCGGCATCCTGCCGAAGGAACAAGCCATCGAGCAGATCAAATACGCCATCAAGAAGACGTATGGCAAGCGCGGTGAAGCCGTGGTGGCGAAAAACTTCGAAGCAGTGGACGCGACCGTGGTGAATATTTATGAGGTCAAGGTTCCAGCGAAGGTAACGTCAAAGACGACGCGCAGGCTCCCGGTCCCGAATGAAGCGCCGATCTTCGTCAAAGATGTGCTCGGTCAGATCATCAACTCCGACGGCGATAACATCCCCGTCTCTGCCTTCCCTGTGGACGGCACCTTCCCCACCGGCACCACGCAATGGGAGAAGCGCAATCTCGCGTTGGAAATTCCGGTGTGGAATGAAGATATTTGTATTCAGTGCGGCAAGTGCGTGTTGATCTGCCCTCATGCGGTCATCCGGCATAAAGTGTATGACGAGAAAGCGCTTGCCGATGCGCCGGAAACTTTCAAACACATGAAATCGAAGTTCAAGGAATTCGGCGAAGGCTTTGCGTACACGGTGCAGGTCGCGCCGGAAGATTGCACGGGTTGTACCTTGTGCGTGGAAATCTGCCCGGTGAAGGACAAGACCGCGGTAGGACGCAAGGCGATCAACATGGAGGCGCAGCCGCCCCTGCGCGAAGCCGAAGCCAAAAACTGGGACTTCTTTATGGAGTTGCCCGATGTGGACCGCAAGTTGATCAACCCGTCCACCATTAAGAATGCGCAATTGCTGCGCCCGTTGTTTGAGTTTAGCGGCGCGTGCGCGGGCTGTGGTGAGACGCCGTATGTGAAACTGGTTTCGCAGTTGTTCGGTGACCGCGCCGTGATCGCGAATGCGACCGGTTGTTCCTCCATTTACGGCGGCAACCTGCCCACCACCCCGTGGGCGAAGGATGTTAACGGGCGCGGACCTGCCTGGTCGAACTCACTGTTTGAAGATAACGCCGAGTTCGGTCTGGGTATGCGCCTGACGATCGATAAACAAAAGGAATATGCCGAAGAATTGCTCAAGTCTTTTGAGCAGACAGTTGGCACAGAATTGGTGACAGCCATCCTGTCCGCAGATCAAGCGGATGACGCAGGCATCGAAGCCCAGCGCGGACGTGTGGAGGAGTTGAAAGCCAAACTGGAAAAATCCAGCGACAGCCGCGCCAAAGACCTCATCAGCCTCGCTGAGAATCTCGTCAAGAAATCGGTGTGGATCATCGGCGGCGACGGTTGGGCGTACGACATCGGCTACGGCGGTCTGGATCACGTCATGGCAAGCGGACGCAACGTCAACATCCTGGTGCTCGATACTGAAGTGTATTCGAACACGGGCGGTCAGTCGTCCAAGTCCACGCCGAGGGCGGCAGTTGCCAAATTTGCGATGGGCGGCAAGGGGATGCCGAAGAAAGACCTTGGTTTAATCGCCATGTCGTACGGCTATGTCTATGTCGCCAAGGTGGCGATGGGCGCGAACGACCAGCAGACTTTGAAAGCCCTGCTCGAAGCCGAATCGTATGATGGACCTTCGCTTGTGATCGCGTACAGTCCCTGTATCGCGCACGGCTACGACATGGCACGCAGTCTCGACCAGGCAAAACTGGCGGTGCAGTCGGGTCACTGGCCCATCTTCCGTTACGACCCAAGACTGGCGATCGAGGGCAAGAATCCGCTCCAGATCGAGTCGAAGGAGCCGAGCATTCCGTTCTCTCAATATGCCTACAATGAAACCCGCTACAAGATGCTCACACAGATGAACGAAGAACGCGCCGAAGAATTAATGAAAGAAGCCCAACAGGATGCGAAATCGCGCTGGACGTTGTACCAGCAGATGGCTTCGATGCATTATGGCAATGGCGATTCGGAAAGCAAGTAGACAAGTAGACAAGTAGACAAGTAGACAAGTAGACAAGGATGCAGATATGACTAATTTATCGACTACTTACCTTGGTTTGAAACTAAAGAATCCGCTTGTGGCTTCGGCATCGCCGCTCTCGAAGAAAATAGACAAAGCCATAAAGTTGGAAGAAGCGGGGGTTTCCGCCATCGTAATGTACTCGCTCTTCGAGGAACAGATCATCCATGAAAGCCTCGAACTCGATCACTTCCTTTCGCGCAACACGGATTCCTTTGCCGAAGCCCTCAGCTACCTGCCCGATGGCGGGATGTATGCCATTCGACCGGAAAAATATCTCAACCAGGTCGCCGGGTTGAAGAAGGCATTGGGCATTCCTGTCATCGGCAGCCTCAACGGCGTTTCCAAAGGCGGCTGGACGACCTACGCCAAACGTATCGAAGAAGCCGGAGCCGACGCGCTCGAACTCAACCTGTATTTCCTCTCCACCGACCCGAACCTGACCGCCGCCGAACTTGAAACCGCGCAAGTGGAACTCGTGGCGGAGGTGAAATCCTCGATCAAAATTCCGCTGGCGGTGAAGCTCAGCCCGTTCGTCACCTCCCTGCCCAACTTCGCCAAACGCATCGTGGACGCGGGCGCGAACGGACTCGTCCTCTTCAACCGCTTCTACCAGCCCGATTTCGACCTCGACGAACTGGACATTATCCACAGCCTCGACCTGAGCAGCTCCGCCGAACTGCGCCTCCCCCTGCGCTGGGTTTCGATTTTATACGGCAAGGTAAACGCGGATTATGCGCTGACCAGCGGCGTGCATTCCGCAAATGATGTGCTCAAAGCCATGATGGCGGGCGCGAAGGTGGCGATGATGGCATCGAACCTTTTGCACAACGGCGAGAAGGTCATCCCGTCCATGCTGGAAAGCCTGCAAACCTGGATGAAGGAACGCGAGTACAAGTCCATCGAACAGATGCAGGGCAGCATGAGCCAGAAGAACGTCCGCGAACCGGCGGCGTTCGAGCGTGCAAATTACATGAAGGTACTGAATTCGTGGAGGGATTTGCCGTAACGGTCAATTTGCAAAAAGACGTAACTGCTCAGGCTTACCAAAAAACCTGTCGTTTCGAGTGGCGCGAGGCGCCACGAGAAACCTTTTTCGGGAAATAAAGATTTCTCAGTCGCTGGCGCTCCTTCGAAATGACAAAACAGGGAATTTTGCGTGAAAAATATCAAATCTGAGCAGTTAGAAAAAGACCCTAAAGGACTTCGAGTCCTTTAGGGTCTTTTTTATTACAGCGTCCTCACATACCTGAATTGCTTGTACCCCGGCGGGTCGGCGTTGATGGCGGAATCAACCGTCACATGCAGCACAGCCGGTTTGCCGGAATCAACCGCCCGCTGGAGAGCGGCGGGCAATACATCCACAGAATCAATTTTCTCGCCGTAACATCCCAAACCCTGCGCGATCAAATCGTAGCGCATCTCGCCTGAAATATTCACGCCCTGCTGCTGCTCCGCTGGAATGCCGCCGAAATTATGCGCGCTGCGTTCCATGCCCCAGCCGTCGTCCACCGCAACAAGCACAACGATGTTCGCCTTCTCGCGCAAAGCGGTTTCCATCTCCATGATGTTAAATCCCGCCGCGCCGTCGCCGGTGATGCAATACACGGGTCGTTCAGGCGCGGCAAGTTTTGCGCCGATGGCAAACGGAATGCCGGTGCCGAGATAGCCCATCTTCACCGAATACAAAAAACTGCGCGGCTCGAAAACCTGGTTGAACGCTACGCCCCACAAGGTCGTGTTGCCGCCGTCGAGAACCGTCACCGCATTGCGCGGGAAAAAACTGCGCGCGTTGAAAACCATCTGCCCGGGGTTGAGTCCGCGCGCGGGCGGCGCCATCAAAAACTGGAAACCGTTTGCCATCGTCTGCTGCGTCAACTCGCGGTATCGCGCGAGGTCGGGCATTTCAGTCCGCGCCTTCGTCTTCTCTTTCACTTTGGATAAGATCGCCTTAAGAGCGGATTTCGCGTCTGCGAGGATTCCCACATCTACGGGGCGATTCAACCCGATGGAAATCGCATCGGAATCAATTTGAATTGTTTTCTGTTTCGACGGTTCTCCCCACGCCGGATGAGAACCCCAACCGTCGTACTCGCCAAGCCGCGAACCGACGACCAGCACGACATCCGCTTCATTCCGCGCCAATGATGTTGCCTGCATATCGAAGAGAAAGAAATAATGCGGATGATCTTCAGGGACGACTCCGCGCGCGCCCATGCTCGATCCCATGCCTGCGGCGAGATAATTTCCAAGTTCCAAAAACTCGGCAGACGCATCCGCCCATAACACGCCCTTGCCCGCGTGGAGATACGGCTTTTTGGAATTCGCCAGCAATTCGGCGGCTTCTTCGATCCATGCCGGGTCGCCCGCGCCCATGTCCGTCATGCGGTATTGCGCAGACGGATACACCGGGACTTTCTCCGCTTCGATTTTCACGCCCAACAGTTCATCGGGAATGGCAATGAAGACGGGTCCCGGTCTTCCGGTTAACGCGGCGCGAAAAGCGGAACGCATCATTTCAGGCAGGCGTTCGGGCTGACGAATCAACGCGCTGTACTTCGTGACCGGTTTCGCCATCTCGACCAGGTCGGTCGCCTGCCACGCGCCGCCCCGCTCCGGGTCTGTGGTGAGTCGGCGGCGGGTGCAGGCAATCGCAATGATGGGATGTCCCTCCGCGTAGGCGCTTGAGATTCCAGCCAGCATGTTCGCGCCGCCCGGTCCCGGCGAGCCGATGACCACGCTTGCTTTGCCGTTCGTCCGCGAATACCCCTCCGCCAGGTGAACCGCGCCCTCCTCGTGTCGGCAGTTGACGTGCCGGATGCCGTACCTCGAGGCGTGAATCGAAAAGGGGATGTGCGCCCCGTCAATGATGCCGAACATCATCTCGATGCCCTCGGCTTGCAAACATTTAGCGAGCAATTCTCCAACAGTTATTTCGGTCATACAGCCTCCAAAAGATTTAAACACAAAGGACACCAAGTACACTAAGGTTTAAAGGTTTTCCTTTGTGATCTTTGTGTCCTTCGTGTTTAATGAATTTCATGAGATTATCTTCTGCTCCCGCAACCAAACTTCCGTCCGTCTCATCCCCTCCTCCAAATCCACCTGCGGATGCCAGCCGAGCAGACGATGTGCTTTTTCATTCGATACTGTATTTTTCTTCGAGAGCATCTCCATCGCGCCACGACCCAATTCGGTTGGTTTGCCGAGCAGTTTGAAGATCATCCGCCCGATCTCGGCAATTGCCACAGCGGATGCAGTGCTCATCACGCGCGGACTTCCCTTCCCCAACATGCGGTAATAATGCCCGAAGAAAGCCTCGCAAGTGACCGCCTTCTCCCCGCCCAAGATGAAGATTTGCCCCTTGCCCTCGCCTCTTTCAGCCGCGAGCATGATGCCGTTCACAAGGTCGTCAATGTAAACGGCGCGGAAGACTCCCTTTCCATGCGCGGGCAGGAGGAATAAACCTTTTTGAATCATCTGCACGGGAATAATCGTCCACGGGCGGGAGCCGGGTCCGTAAATGTCGGCGGGACGGATGATGGTGCAATTCATCTCTCCCTTCGCATGGGCGGACAGGACAACATGCTCGCTGGCGATCTTCGTATCCACATAGGGATTGCCCGTCGGCATCACCGGCGCGGATTCGTCCGCCTGGTCCTCGATGTTGAAGCGCATCGCGGCAAGCGACGAGATGTGGACGAAGCGTTTTGCCCCGGCTTGAATCGCCGCATCCAGTACGCGGCGCGTGCCAAGAACGTTGACGCGCCAGGCTTCCTCTCTTGAAACATTGTTGGTCACTATGGCAGCAGTGTGGATGACAAGATCGCATCCGGCAAGCGCGGATTGCCATTCGTCGGGGCGCGAGACATCCCCGGCAACGACATTCGCCGCCGAATCCGCGCGGACATCGAGTCCGCAAGTCTCCGCGCCCAATGCGCGGTATTGCGCCGCAAGCGCCTTCCCCACAAATCCCAGCGCGCCGGTAATGAAGATTTTTCGGTAACGGGTGTTTATCATGTTCATTGTGTTAAGCGTCGGCGATCAATGATTAAACCAGAAAAAAACTCAACACGAATTTCGCGAAAGGTACGAATGTCGCTAATTTTCTTCCCGCGTAATTCGCCCACTTCGCGCCATTCGCGTTAAGCCTTTCTCTCCCTGCGAATTTTTTTCAGCCGTTTCATGCCGCGCTTCTTCATGCCATCATAAAGCAAAAACATAATGGACGGGATGAGATCGTTCAACTTCGTCAGCCAGCCGCGCCAGCGCGGGAGGTTGATCTCCAGCGGTTCCTCGCGCATGGCTTTCCAGAAGGCTTTTTCGAGATCGAAAACCGTCAGCGTGACACCGGTAAAGGCGAGGGCGGCTTCCTCTCCCGCCGAGTCGAGGCGTTCCGTCAGGACGGGCGTATCCACCAGGTCGGGCGAAATGACCGTCACAGCGACTCCCAGTTTTCTCCATTCGATTGCAGTCGCAATGGACGCGTTCCGCAAGCCGCCTTTCGCCGCCGAATACAGCGCATTGCCGGGCGTGGGCGAGACGCCCGCCAGCGAAGCAACGTTGACGATGTGACCCGCCCCCTGCTTGAGCATCACCTCGCCGACGAGTTTCATCCCGATCAACGCGCCTTTGAGATTGATGTCAATCGTGCGGTCAATCGCTTCGAGGGGCTGGTCGCGGAAGAACAACGGGCGGTTCGCTCCCGCGATGTTGAACAGATAGTCAATGCGACCGAAGCGCCGGAGCGTTTCGTCAATCACCGCCCGCCAACCGTCCGCCGAACGAATATCGAGCGGGCAAAGCAAAATATTTTCAGCCGGTGTAAAGGCGGCGCGCAAGCCCTCTTCATTCGAATCGGCGAACACCAGTTGATATTCGCCGATTTTCTTCGAGAGGACTTCCGCCCAATGTTTGCCGATGCCGCTCGCGGCTCCGGTGATGATCGCAACTTTCGAGGTCATTTCAATACCGTCCCAAAGGATTCATCAAAAAAGACAGGTTCATTGCGCAAAACCTTCGGGACGTTTTATATCAGCCATGCCCTATTTCAGGTTCGCCATTTCGCGCGCTTTTTTCTCGTTGACGAAAAGCATCAACGCCCAGCCGACGATCAGGAATACGCCGATGGAGAGAAGCGCCAGCCTGTGACCGGATTGTTCCGCTTCCATCGCCGCCTGACCCTGATTCTGATACCAAAGCGTCAACTCCGCCGCAAGCCAGCCGAAGACAGCCGGACCGATGAACGAGGACGTGCGCCCGGTCAGCGCGAAAAAGCCGAAGAACTCGCCGCTCTTTCCGGGCGGGCTGAACGTGGCGACCATCGCGCGGCTGACGGATTGCACGCCCGCCATCGCCGCGCCGATGAACGCGCCGATGATGAAGAATTGGGTTTGGTTCTGCGCGAAGTACATGGCGGCAATACAAGTCGCCATCATGAAAATGGAAATCGTCAGGGCGCGTTTCCCGCCCATGCGATCCTGCAAATTCCCAAAAAGGAGCGCGCCGATCACGTTGGTCGCCTGCACGATAATGAAGAAGATGATCAAACCGGTCTGCTCCAACCCGAACAACACCGCGCCGAGAATGGCGGCGAAGTCGAGAGCGATGATCACGCCCTCGTTGTAGATCAGGTAGGCGAGCATGAACTTCAGAAATTCCTTGAATCCACGCGCGGCTTTGATCGTCTCGCGCAGTTGTTTGAAGGCAACGCTGAGATAGTTCTCGCCCGGCGGTAATTTTTGGGGCTGGGCGCGTTCCTTCAGCCAACGGAAGATGGGAATCGCCGCCAGCGCGAAGAAAACCGCAGTGGCGATGAGCGATCCGCGCACAACGAGCAAATCGCTTTTGGTCATCAGGATCGGCGGGAGAATGATCAGAAGGATGACAATGCCCCCGGCGGAGCCGACCGCCCAACCCGTCCCCGCGATGCGCCCCATTTCATCGGTGGAAGCGATCTCCGGCAGGAGCGCGTCATAGAAAATTTGCGCCGCGCGGTAACCGATCTCCGCCAAAAGGAAGAAGGCGATTGCCATGCCCACCGTCCCCTTTTGAGTGAAGAACAGCAGGGAGGTGAACAGTACCGAAACTGCCGTGAAAAAGAACAGGAATTTTTTCTTCGCGCCGGAGTAATCGGCAATCGCCCCCATGATCGGCGCGGCAATGGCGACGAGGATCATCGCAATCGAAATGGTCAGCCCCCACAGACGCGAACCCTCCGCGCCGCCCACCACCTGGTTCTTGAAGTATGCCGAATAGACAGCAAGCAAAACAACCGAGGCGTACGCTGAATTACCGAAATCGTACAAATACCACGCGACCCGTTCGCGCTTCGTGGACGCGGCTTGCGGAACACTCTCTGCCATCTTCCCTTCCTCCTCGTGTTATGAAATTGTGGTTCTACCGTTTTAACCGGAAAGCCTTTTCACCTGCATCAGATACTGGCAAACACGAAGTACACAAAGGCAAAACATCAGAGCATTGCTTTCCCTTTTGTGTACTTCGTGCTTAGGCTCTTTCTAGTTTATTACGAGAGAGCTTAAATTGTTTCTGTTTTCTGCGCAAGTATATCATGGGTAAAATAAAGACCCTCGAATCAATCGAGGGTCCCTAAATGCAAAACAAGCGCGAGAGAGCGGCTATTATTCTTCGACGGGGACGACGGGCGCCTGCTTGCGCTGGCGGAAAGTGATGCGTCCGCGCGCCATGTCGTAAGGCGACATTTCCAGGGCGACGCGGTCGCCGAGCAGGATGCGGATATAGTGCTTGCGCATCTTGCCGGAGAGATACGCCAGAACCTCGTGACCATTATCCAGCTTCACGCGGAACTGCGTCCCCGGCAGGGCTTCGATCACCACGCCGTCCACTCTGATTTTGCCTTCTTCTTTAGCCATACATGCCTCTCGATTCCAGGTAGTTCACTGCGCGGGTTGCGCTCACTGGCGCAACCCTGGCGTTGGAGAACGCCAATTACGCGCTTTTGTGAAGTACCGATTATTCGTTGTCCTTGAAGGAACGACGCTTGATGCGCCGGATCGCCTTCTTCTTCTCCATACGGCGGGTTTCGCTCTTGGAAACGAACCAGCGTTTGCGGCGAACCGTGCTGAGAACACCGCTCTTCACGACCTTTTTACGAAAACGTTTGAGCAATGAATCCTGGGATTCACCGCTGCGTAAATTGACACTTGCCACTGGTTGTCACCTCCTTTCCGTTATGGAAATTGCCCAAAGGGCATAATAAAAAATCGGCTGTCCTGCACAGACTCAGCCGAAGGCATCCATCAAAAAACCTGAAACGAACTCCATGATCCTGCGATCAAAAATTGCGCTTCACACTCCTTTGAAATTTACCAGCCGATCAAGCCTTGCCAAATCTGCGAACGGGATTATACACGATTCGTTACAGGCTGAGAAGACGATTAAGTGCCTGATTTTGGCTGCCCTCCTCACGGGCACGCGCCAGGGTTTTGTACACATAATCGGGGCAATCCGTCATGAATGCTTCTCCTGCTCGATCAGGTATAACATCCGCAAAATTTTCAGGTCGTCGTAATTCAACGCGCCGTTCAATTTATCGAAGATCGGTTTCAGGTACGCCGTCCCCATCTCATCGAAAGCGTCGAATGCCGCCTTTTGCTGGGCGGGCGAAGCGGTCGTCAACGATCGCAGGTCACTCCCGTCACGCAGGCGGTTGCCCGCGTTGACATAGCGCGTCAAATTATCGAGCACCGCCCCGGCCGTCACGCGGTAGCGCTCCATCAACGCCGCCACCGTATCGCCGCCGTTGTACGCCTCGCCCACAACCATATAACGCCGGTTCGCGTCGCTTTTATCGCGCGTCGTTTCCGCCGCCTTGGGCTTCTCCTTCAACTCATGCCGCTGGCAGAAATCGGTCAACACCGCCAAAAATGCTTCGCCGTACTGACGCGCCTTCACCTGCCCCACGCCGGAGATCGCCAGCAAACTTTCCTGCGATTGCGGGAAATACGCCGCCATCTCGATCAACGCGCGGTCTGAAAAAATCACATACGGAGGCACGCCCGCCGCGTCCGCCATCTCCTTGCGTTTCTCGCGCAGGATGGCAAACAACCCGCGATGATATTCCAACTCCGCGGCCTTTTCCTTCGTCCCCTTCTTTTGGACTCGCCCTCCCGCCTCCTGCATAACGCCGAAAATAGGTTCCCGTTTCCGAAGCGACTCCAACGCCTTATCCGTGAGGCTGAGCGTGTGGAACTCCCCCTCCTGTTTGAGGAATCCCATCGAAAGCAGTTGACGCGCAAGGTACATCCACTGCTTTTTATCCAGTTCCCTCCCGATCCCATGCGTGGACAGTTTCTCGTGTCCCCAGCGCAATACTTTTTCATTCTTCGACCCAAGCAAAATATCCACGATATGCGCCGCGCCGAACTTCTCGTCCGCGCGTTTGACGCAGGAGAGGAATTTCTGCGCCGGGATGGTCATGTCTGTCAGCGGGGTTGGGGCGGAATTGCAGTTATCGCAGTTGGAGCAGGTCTGGGCGGAGTAGGATTCGCCGAAGTAGTTGAGCAGGGGTTTGCGGCGGCAGTTATGTTCATCCTCGGCATAACGGACGATGGCATTCAAATGCTCAATGGCTACGCGTCTCTCATCGCCTTCTTTTTGGTCAATGAAATAATTGATCTTTGCCACATCGCCATAACTGTAAAGCAAAACGCAATGCGCGGGCAGACCGTCCCGCCCGGCGCGCCCGATCTCCTGGTAATAACCTTCGATGCTCTTGGGCAGGTCGTGATGGATCACGAAACGCACGTTCGGTTTGTTGATTCCCATACCAAACGCGATGGTCGCCACGATGATCTGCACGTCGTCGCGGATGAACGCCTCTTGATTTTTGCGGCGGTCTGCGTCGTCCAACCCGGCATGGTACGGGCGGACGGAGTGTCCCTTCACGGCAAGATATGCGGCGAGATCGTCCACCTGCCTGCGCGAGAAACAGTAAATGATGCCGGACTGGTCTTTGTAACGGTTGATAATCTCAGTGACTTGTCGGGATGGGTCTTGTTTGGGTAAGACTTCGATAAATAAATTTTCGCGGTTGAAACTGGCGATGAATTCGTTGGTGGTGGCGAATTTGAGCGTCTGTCGGATGTCCTGCCGGACGCGCGAGGTGGCGGTCGCTGTCAACGCCATGCAGACGGCGTCTGGAAATTTTTTGCGGACTTCGACGATCTGGCGGTATTCGGGGCGGAAGTCGTGCCCCCACTCTGAGATGCAGTGCGCTTCGTCAATGGTCAGCAGGTCCACTTTCAGCGTGGAAAGAAGCGAGAGAATCCTTGGGGTGAGAAGCGTTTCCGGCGCCACATAAAGCAGCTTAACCTCGCCGCGTCTCACAGCGTCCATATTCTCCTGATATTCCTGCGGCGAAAGCGAACTGTTTAGGAAAACGGACGGTACGCCAAACGCGCGTAATTGCTCGACCTGGTCCTTCATCAGCGAGATCAGCGGCGAGACGACCACCGTCAACCCGTCGAGGAGCAGGGATGGGATCTGATAGCAAAGCGATTTACCGCCGCCGGTCGGCATGACCGCCAAAGTATCGCGGCGGGCAAGGACGTTTTCGATCACTTCATTTTGAAGCGGTCGGAAGGTGTCGTAGCCGAAGGTGTTTTTGAGAATGGAAGAAGGTGTGTTCATGAAATCCCTCTGTGGAGTTGCGGTAATTTTAGCAGGGAAACAAAAAACCGCATACATTTCTGTATGCGGCGGATAAGGAAAAGAAAAGCCCCTTGGCAATGACCTACTCTCCCGGGAGGTCGCCCTCCAAGTACCATCAGCGCTGATATGCTTAACTGCCGGGTTCGGGATGGGACCGGGTGTACCCATATCGCTCTAATCACCAAGGGACAATTTCACAAGGGAATTGTCCTGAATAGCAATGTTTGATGTAGTGGTTTGGAAAAGTACCAATTTCCCCGTATCACATGGTTGAAGCCCTCGACCATTAGTACAGGTTAGCTGAACGCATTACTGCGCTTACACACCCTGCCTATATACCAGGTAGTCTACCTGGGGTCTTACTCCCTTACGGGAATACAGGGATCTAATCTTAGGGCGAGTTTCCCACTTAGATGCTTTCAGCGGTTATCTCTGCCAGACATGGCTACCCAGCGATGCTCCTGGCGGAACAACTGGCACACTAGAGGTCTGTCCACTCCGGTCCTCTCGTACTAGGAGCAGCTCCCTTCAAATCCCTTACGCCCACAGCGGATAGAGACCGACCTGTCTCACGACGGTCTGAACCCAGCTCGCGTACCGCTTTAACGGGCGAACAGCCCGACCCTTGGGACCTTGTCCAGCCCCAGGATGCGATGAGCCGACATCGAGGTGCCGAGCGAGATCGTCGATGTGAACTCTTGGATCTCACCAGCCTGTTATCCCCGGGGTAGCTTTTATCCGGTAAGCTACGGCCCTTCCACTCGGTACCGTAGGATCACTAAGCCCGACTTTCGTCTCTGTTCGGCGCGTTGGCCTTACAGTCAAGCTCCCTTATGCCTTTACACTCTATGGTGGGTTTCCATTCCACCTGAGGGAACCTTTGGGCGCCTCCGTTACTTTTTGGGAGGCGACCGCCCCAGTCAAACTGCCCACCTGGCACGGTCCCCCATCCGGATGACGGAATGGGGTTAGGATCTAAACATAATCAGGGTGGTATTTCACTGAAGGCTCCACCGACGCTGACGCGCCAGCTTCAAAGCCTCCCACCTATGCTACACAGATTATGCCCAAATACAATGCCAAGTTGCAGTAAAGCTCCACGGGGTCTTTTTGTCCTGCTGCGGGTAGGCCGCATCTTCACAGCCATTTCAATTTCACCGGGTCCTTCGTCGAGACAGTGCTCTAATTGTTACGCGGTTCGTGCGGGTCGGAACTTACCCGACAAGGAATTTCGCTCGGAATTTCTCACTCTGTTTCCAGAGAAGCCGGACTTTATCTTTCTCGTCCTCTATTCATTTCAGAAGCGATTTGGCGGATCTTTTCGATCCCGTCCAGGGTCAGATGCTCGTTTCTCTGCATCATTATCAAGACCTTTCTGAACTTCAGAAAGTCGAGATACTTTTTCGTTTTCAAAGGGTGTTTTTCAAAGAATGGAATAATCCGCTCCATGAGGCTTTCTAGACCTCTCACACGGTACGCCATTCGGTCACCATGATTTTGTCGTACAACGCCACAGCCAAAGAACTGTTTCAGGGCAAAAAGCAGTTGAACATCACGTTCGTGTTGAACAACAGTAAATTCAGGCAAAACCTGATACCCTGCTTTCATTTCAGGATGGGCATTGACACCGACATAAAAACATCCTTCTCCATCGACAAACCCTGCAACCCATTGCGCTTCCAATCTCGAAGAGTTCGAGATCGAACGTAAAGTCTCTGAGGGTTCTTCCAACGTTTCATCGTCCATTTTGGAAGCCTTCCCTGCGGATTATCCCCGTGTCCAGTGGATTTTTACTGCCGTATGTTCTTTCCACGGCGAGTACCACATGGCTGTTGAGGACTTTCCCGCATATAGTTCGATTTTACTAAGGCTAGCGAATTGTTAACCTTAGGACCGTTATAGTTACGGCCGCCGTTCACCGGGGCTTCAGTTCAAAGCTTCGTCTTGCGACTAACCTCTCCCTTTAACCTTCCGGCACTGGGCACGCGTCAGCCCCTATACATCGCCTTACGGCTTAGCAGAGACCTGTGGTTTTGTTAACCAGTCACCAGAGCCATTTCACTGCGACCCTCCGGGGCTTTAACACCCCAGGGGGTACCCCTTCTCCCGAAGTTACGGGGTCATGTTGCCTAATTCCTTAACGAAGGTTCTCCCGATCGCCTTGGTATACTCTACCCATCTACCAGTGTCGGTTTGCGGTACGAGCACTAAAGAGTTATGCTTAGAGACTTTTCTGGGCAACAAGGCTCAGCCACTTCGCTTATTACAGCCCGCTCCCACCTCAGCTCAACCAGCGGATTTCCCTGCCGGTCTCAACGCCTAGATGGATCGAACCCAAATCCAATAATGGGCTGGCCTACCTCGTTGCGTCCTCCCATCGCACTCTTCAGTGGTTCCGGAATATTAACCGGATGTCCATCATCTACGCCTCTCGGCCTCGACTAAGGACTCGACTAACCCGACGCGGAATGACCTGGCGTCGGAAACCTTAGATTTACGGCGAATACGGTTCTCACGTATTTGTACGCTACTCATGCCTGCATTCTCACTTCTGTCCGCTCCAGTCGCCCTTACGATCGACCTTCACCGCTGACAGAACGCTCCCCTACTGCCCCAGCTTGCGCTGAGACCCATGGCTTCGGTACTATGCTTAGCCCCGTTAAGTTTTCCGCGCAAAATCACTAGACCAGTAAGCTGTTACGCACTTTTTAAAGGGTGGCTGCTTCTAAGCCAACCTCCTGGTTGTTTAAGTAATCTCACCTCGTTCACCACTTAGCATAGATTTGAGGACCTTAGCCGATGATCTGGGCTGTTTCCCTTTCGACACCGAAACTCATCTCCCGGCGTCCGACTGCCATGCTATGGAGTACTGGCATTCCGAGTTTGATTGGGTTCAGTAAGCTGTAAGCCCCTTAGCCCATTCAGTGCTGTACCTCCAGTACTAAACGCATGACGCTAGCCCTAAAGCTATTTCGGGGAGAACCAGCTATCTCCGTGTTCGATTGGCATATCACCTCTACCCACAGGTCATCCCCCTAACTTTGCAACGTTAGTGGGTTCGGGCCTCCACGAGTGTTTAGACTCGCTTCACCCTGCCCATGGGTAGCTCACACGGTTTCGGGCCTAATCCCAGCGACTATGCGCCCTATTCAGACTCGCTTTCGCTACGGCTTCGGGTGTCACTCCCTTAACCTTGCCACTGAGATTAACTCGCAGGCTCATTCTCCAAGAGGCACGCTGTCAGGCATAGCAAGGAACATCCGTATTTCTACGGCGCTCAACCTGCTGTTAGCCCTCCAACTGCTTGTAAGCTTATGGTTTCAGGTTCTATTTCACTCCCCTAACGGGGGGACTTTTCACCTTTCCCTCACGGTACTAGTTCACTATCGGTCGTCAAGTGTATTTAGCCTTAGAGAGTGGACTCCCTAGCTTCCTGCCGGATTAGCGTGCCCGGCAGTACTCAGGAACACGGCGGAAGACGATCAGTTTTCGCATACGGGGCTATTACCCTCTTTGGCAGGCTTTCCCACACCTTTCCGCTAACTGATTGTTTTGTAACTTCCATATGCCGGTCCTACAACCCCGTCCATGCAAGCATGGGCGGTTTGGGCTCTTCCCCGTTCGCTCGCCACTACTGGGGGAATCATTTCTTTTCCTCTGGGTACTTAGATGTTTCAGTTCCCCAGGTTCCCATCCTCAAACCTATGTGTTCAGTAAGAGGACGCTGTTGGTTCGCAACAGCAGGTTTCCCTATTCGGACATCCTCGGATCGACGCCTGTACACGGCTCCCCGGAGGCTTTTCGCAGTGTCCCACGTCCTTCATCGGCACTTGACGCCAAGGCATTCACCATAAGCTCTTAGTAGCTTCTCCACGTGATACGGAGAAATTGATACTTTTCTTTATGACAAATTACTTTGTCGGCCTACATCATCAATTGCTATTCAGTTTTTAAGGTTCACCACCGTTTGACCGGTGATCGACGCCCTTGATATCCTTCAAGGGCATCGATCAACTTTCAACGTTCGGCATACAGACACAAATCGACCCGGCAGGCACCGCCGGGTCGCAAAAACCCTTCGTACGGTGCAAACTTTCGATTTAAGTGCAGTTTTCCTTCAACAAACTTCCTTTAATCTCCAATACTTGCGATTTTCGAACTCAGTGGAGATGGCGGGATTTGAACCCGCGACCTTCGCCTTGCAAAGGCGCTGCTCTCCCGCTGAGCTACATCCCCAGGAAAAAGCCTGGTGAGTGGGCTTGACAGGATTCGAACCTGTGACCCCTGCGTTATCAGCACAGTGCTCTAACCAACTGAGCTACAAGCCCGGGGGAACTCCTCAACAACTGAACAGTGACAGGAAACATCATTTTGCGAACCAGCTTGCCCATTCACCGTGTGGGCATAGAGCGTCATCCCCATAGGGAGCGCTCGTCTTACTCTAGAAAGGAGGTGATCCAGGCGCACCTTCCGGTACACCTACCTTGTTACGACTTCGTCCCAGTCACCAGCACCACCTTCGACGGCGCCCTCCTTGCGGTTAAGCTACCGGCTTCAGGTGTTACCAGCTCCCATGACGTGACGGGCGGTGTGTACAAGGCCCGAGAACGTATTCAACGCACTATAGCTGACGCGCGTTTACTAGCAACTCCGGCTTCATGCAGGCGAGTTGCAGCCTGCAATCTGACCTGAGGACAGTTTTGGGGGATTGGCTCCACCTCGCGGCTTAGCAACCCATTGTACTGCCCATTGTAGCGTGTGTGTAGCCCCGGACATAAAGGCCATGCGGACTTGACGTCATCCCCACCTTCCTCCGGCTTGATACCGGCGGTCCCACGTGACACATGTAACACGTGGCGAGGGTTGCGCTCGTTAGCGGACTTAACCGAACATCTCACGACACGAGCTGACGACAGCCATGCAACACCTGTGCAAGCTCCCTTGCGGGTCGTTCACCTTTCGGATCACTACCACTTGCATGTCAAACCCGGGTAAGGTTCTTCGTGTAACATCGAATTAAACCACACGCTCCGCTGCTTGTGCGGGCCCCCGTCAATTCCTTTGAGTTTTAATCTTGCGATCGTAGTCCCCAGGCGGTTAACTTATCGCGTTTGCTACGACACCGACGGAGTTTAAGCCGCCGACGCCAAGTTAACATCGTTTACGGCTAGGATTACCGGGGTCTCTAATCCCGTTTACTACCCTAGCTTTCGCGTCTGAGCGTCAGAAATGGTCCAGAAGATCGCTTTCGCCACTGGTGTTCCTCCAGATATCTACGCATTTCACCACTACACCTGGAATTCCATCTTCCTCTACCACTCTCAAGCCCGGTAGTATTGAACGACCTCTCCTAGTTAAGCCAGGAGATTTCACGCCCAACTTACCGAACCGCCTGCACGCGCTTTACGCCCAGTGAATCCGGATAACGCTCGCCTCCTACGTTTTACCGCGGCTGCTGGCACGTAGTTAGCCGAGACTTATTCCTACGATACTGTCCTTTCTCATCTCGTAGAAAAGCGCTTTACGACCCGAAGGCCTTCATCGCGCACGCGGCGTTGCTGCTTCAGGCTTTCGCCCATTGAGCAATATTCCCTACTGCTGCCACCCGTAGGTGTATGGACCGTGTTTCAGTTCCATTGTGGGGGGCCACCCTCTCAGGTCCCCTACCCGTCGTCGCCTTGGTGAGCCGTTACCTCACCAACTAGCTGATGGGACGCAGATCCCTCCCAAAGCGTGACGCAAAGCGCCACTTTAGTTATCGATTTCTAAACCCGATAACCACATGAGGTATTAGCAATCCTTTCGGACTGTTATCCCACACTTTGGGGCAGGTCATCCACGCGTTACTCACCCGTTCGCCACTAGGATACTCTTGTATTGCTACTCAAGCACCTCGTTCGACTTGCATGTATTAGGCACGCCGCCAGCGTTCATCCTGAGCCAGGATCAAACTCTCCGCATAAAATCAACACTCTTGCGAGTGCAAAGATCACGGAATTGACTGGTTCATCATCATTACTGTTTCCTATCACTGTTCAATTGTTAAGGTGCCTGCCATTTGAGCGGGCTGTATTCTACCCGCAGGGTATACCGTCGTCAAGGTTTTTACAGACTAAAATACCGATGCTTCCTGCTCTATCGCATCGGTTCATCAGGCTGCAAAACCGTTTTGCTTTGTGTCTCTGATGGGGGACGGTTACTCAGTTGTCAATGATCTGTCTGGGAGACGAAATCTTTTGTTTTTACTGGCGAGGGAGAATTATATGCATCTGTAATTATTTGTCAATGGATTCAAGGCATTTCAACCTTAAAAAATCGGACCAGTTTTCAGACGGATTCGTTGAATCTCATTGCATATGACTCGATCCACTTCACTGCATCCATCACACCGTCCTCGCCTCGTATCCTTTGACCTGTAGCCTGCGCCCGCTCAAGAATATTTTTTGATTCAGCCTCAGCCATGGCACTCACCATCCACTCCACCGATAGCTGATTCACACGAATCGGCTTTGGTGCAGCACCAATCGCATGGACTCTACTTCCCCAAAATGGTTGATCTGCCATGAATGGCACGACCACTTGTGGTATCCCTGCACGCAAGCCAGCGGATGTTGTCCCAGCACCGCCATGATGAATAAGCAGCTTACATTTTGGCAGCAGCCAATCGTGCGGCGCAGACTCAAGATACAGCAAATCACCGGTTGATTCACGTTTTTCACTCCCCCACCCTGACAAGATAATGCCGCGATTATTAATTCTCCGCAACGCTTCACGGATAATTCCATCAAACTTTTCTGCATTCTTATTGACCATGCTTCCAAATGAAACACAAACTGGCGGTCTTCCTGATTCTAAAAACCTGCTTAACTCATTTGGTGGTGTGTATGAGTCATTATATGGAAAGAAATAATAACCAGTGACATGCACACGCGGATGCCAGTCGCTTGAGGGTGGGATAAGGTTTGGGGACCAGGCACACAGGATCGGGGTCCGGAGGCGAGGCGGGGAATCTTTGAAGGGAGAATAAAGTTTCCGCCTGGGTAAGCCCGCTCGGCGGCGGACTTGTTCAAATCCCAAAGAAGAAGTTAGTTCAGTGATTTTCAAAGAGGCTGTGTGCGTCAGTCGATTCAAAAAGCGATTCCCGAGATTGGGCAAAGAGATGTTGGGATAATCGCCGGTAGGCGTGAACATGGGAAAGGTTTGGATGTGAATATCGGGGATGTTTTTCTCGCGGGCGAGAGTGTGAGCGCCAACGGCGTGAGCGAAGGCGTGGATGATGAGATCTGCGTCGCGGCAGGCTTCATCAGTCTGGCGCATCATCTCGGCACCGATATTCACTGCATGAGACATCAACTCTTTGAGGAGTTTGAAAAAGTTATAGCCCGCATCATTAAGGCGACGACTAAGTTCTTCGGGGTCGCCAGCAAGTGGGAAGAAGGTGATGCCATGCCCTTCGACCAGTGACTTGAAACGCGCTGGAGCAGCAAGAATGACCTTATGTCCGCGAGGCATCAAGCCGAGGGATAAGGGTAAAAACGGTTGGACATCGCCGCGAGAGCCGAAGGTGAGAATCGTGATATTCATAAATAAAAATAGACCTGACAGGTTTTAAAAACCTGTCAGGTCTTTGGCTTTTTAGTTCATTTCGTGTCGACCTGCTAATGCTCGAAGCAAGGTGTTTTGATCGGCGTATTCCAAGTCGCCGCCAACGGGGAGACCACGCGCGAGGCGGGTGACTTTGACGCCCATCGGCTCAAGGACTTGACGAAGATAAAGCGCCGTCGCATCACCTTCCATGCTGGGATTGGTGGCGATGATTACCTCCCCCACTCCCCCGCGCGCCACGCGTTCGGCAAGCTGTTTGATCTTGAGATCGTCGGGGCCAATGCCTTCGATGGGAGATAAAACTCCTTGTAAGACGTGATATTTGCCTTGGAAACCGCCGGTGCGCTCGAGAGCGAGGACATCCAAGGCTTCTTCGACAACACAGATGAGGGATGAATCACGTTTTTGTGATTCGCAAATCTCGCATCGTTCACGTCCGGCGTCGGTGATGTTGAAACATTCGGAGCAGAAGGCGGTATTGGCTTTGAGATTCGCCAGTGCTTTGGATAAATCCTGCGCGACATCTTCAGAGGCACGCAGAAGATAGAACGCCAACCGTGAAGCGGATTTGGGTCCGATGCCGGGGAGGCGTTCGAGGGCGGTGACGAGGGATTGGATGGATTCGGGGAGTAACATATTGAAGGTTGAAGGTTGAAGGTTGAAGGTTATAGCAAGAACCTGCAACTTTCAACCTGTAACTTGTAACCTAGAAAGGCATCCCGCCCGCGAGCGGACCCATCAGTTTTTCCTGCAAAGCGCGGGACTCGTCCAATGCCATGTTGACGGCGGACAAGACCATATCTTGCAACATTTCGGGGTCAGCGTCTTTGAGGAAATCGGGGGAAATCTCAACCGATTTGCATTTCTGGTCGCCGGTCATGGTGACTTTGATCGCGCCGCCACCCGCCGTTGCAGACACAGTCTCTTCGGCGAGTTTCGCCTGTGCTTCTTCCATTTGTTTTTGCATCCGCTGCAATTGCTGCATCATGCCAGCCTGTCCGCCCATGGCGGGTCCTTTGTTGAATCCTTTTGCCATTCGTTAGTCTCCTGGTTTGGTATTTGGTGATTAGAGATTGGGTATTCAATCCCACCATGCGGAAAGAAGCACATATCCTGTGTCTTTTATTTCACTTGTTCCAAGCATATCCATTGCGCTTTCTCGCCCAATCCACTGCGTTTCATCGGCATGGAATTGTTCTTTCATGATTTCTTCCAACTTGAAACCATAACCATTTTCGGGGTAAATATAAAGCGTATCGGCGTGCCAGTGACCATCAGCCATATCACGAAGGGAAATAAAATCCAGCGGCAGCAAAACTGCCCGCCACATTCGGTGATTTTCCCTCAGCCACTCGGCAATTCTCTTGCCATTAAAAGAATTGAAGTTCGTCCTGGCAATTACTTCCAGTTGAAAATTTTGCGCCTCGCTTATTTTCTTCTCCGCTTGCTGAAGCACAGGACTGATCGTGAATTCAATTTTTACGTCTTTTTTCTTACTTGCCATAATCAACCTCAATTACCAGTTACTAGTCTCTAATTACTGCACTAATCATCCATATCCACGATCTCACCACCGTGTTGGATCGCAGCAGCGACCATGCCATCTTGCGAAACATGGCTGGGAAGTTTTCCTTTGGCGTTGGTGACCACACAGCGCACGGAC
Organism: Candidatus Villigracilis adiacens; assembly: GCA_016703605.1. Lineage (GTDB taxonomy): Bacteria > Chloroflexota > Anaerolineae > Anaerolineales > Villigracilaceae > Villigracilis > Villigracilis adiacens. The sequence goes on from JADJBU010000026.1 coordinate 413,172, forward strand.
AACTCCACGTGGAAGTGGTCTTTGATAAGACGCTGGATGGTTTCGATCTGGTCGGGTTTGTTGAGCTTCTCCACGAGCACGTCACTTGCCATGCCGAGGATGAGGGTCTTGCCTTGCACGTCGATATTCCTGACGGAGTTCATCAACGCGCCGAGATTTGCCTGCGCTTTGGGAAGCGCATTGATGAGCGGTTTCCATGCTTTGACGATGTCGTTTGAGTTGATGGCTGGTTTCTCTTCTGGAGTTAACGCTTCGCTCTTAACCTCAGGCTTGGATTCGGCTACGGGAGCGGATACAGGCTTCGGCTTGGGTTGAGGCGCAGCGGCGATAGTGGCAACCTCGGCTGGGGCTTCGACCACTTCCGCGAGGGCGAGTTCCAGACTCAAAGAGGGCTGCCAGCCGCCGCGTAAATCTGTCGCCGCGTTGTTGAAAATTTTCATCATGCGCAGAACGTCAGAGGTATTGAAGGCTTTGGCGTGTGCTTCCATTTGGTTCTTAACTTCACGCGTGGCTTCGACCTGCTCGGCATTGCCCATTTGAATGAGCATGAGACCGCGTGTGTATTCAACGAGTTGACGCGCCAGCGAGCGCGGATCGGCGCCTGAGTCGAGAGCGCGATGAATAGTTTCGAGACCGCGCGCGGGTTGATGGTCAAGGACCGAGTTGATGACATCCAGCACAGTTTGGCTGGTTGCCGTGCCAAGGACTTGCTGCGCGAGGGCAAGCGTAATATTCGTACCCGTGGAAGAAAGCTGGTCGAGGAGCGATTGCGCGTCGCGCATGCCCCCTGCTGATTGCCGGGCGATGAGCGTGAGCGCTTCTTCGTCGGCTTGGATGTTTTCGGTTGCGGCAATCTCTTTGAGATTTTTGACAATCTCATCGATGGGTACGCGACGGAACTCGTGACGTTGACAACGAGATAAAACCGTAGCCGGTATCTTGTGAATTTCGGTGGTGGCTAAAACAAAGATGGCATGTGGAGGCGGTTCTTCTAGCGTTTTGAGCAGAGCGTTGAACGCGCCGCCCGAGAGCATGTGAACTTCGTCGATGACATAGACTTTATATTTGCCTTGTGAAGGCGAGAAGTTGATCTTTTCGCGCAAGTCACGGACATCGTCCACGCCGTTATTGGAAGCGGCGTCGATCTCGATCATGTCCATGAAGCGGTTTTCGTTGACGGCTTTGCAGTGGTCACATTCGTTGCATGGACGTTTTGTGGGGTCTTCGCTGAGACAGTTGACCGCCTTCGCCAGCAAACGCGCGACGGTGGTCTTGCCCGTTCCGCGTGGTCCGGCAAAGAGATAGGCGTGACCGACTCTGTCTGCTTTGATGGAGTTAGTCAGGGTCTGGATGACGTGGTCTTGTCCGATCACGGTATCCCATTGTTTCGGGCGGTACTTGCGGTAGAGGGCTTGGGTCATGGTTAGTTGGTGGTTGATAGTGGACAGTTGGTGGCGGATAGTTTATAAATCACGGTTCTTGGCAAAACTATCAACCGCCAACCATCAACTACCAACCGATCAAGGGACTCTATAAACGGCTCTCAAATTTCCTTGTGAATCAAAAAGACGGGCTTCTTCACCGGAACTCCAGACAGCTTCGCCAATGCCCCAATACAGGTCAATGACGGTGTCGGTTCCAGCGACGGTGTGGACTTGCACGGCTCCGCTTGGATAAAGAGTGACTTTTTGAAAGGTGTAGGTATTGCCGTTATCATCCTTGAGCTGCCATGAGGTTAGGTCAAGTTGACCTTCTCCTTCAAACTTAATGACAACCACTTCGGCAGCCAGCACACCCGAACCAACAACACTGCTGATCTTCACGGGGATATCCGTTTGCAATTCAGTGTTCGACGCCGAGACAGGATTGCCGCTAGTCGCGGACGTTGCCTGAACCTGCGCCACAGCGGGCTGACTGACAGCACGGTAATTGCGGTCGTACCAGAACAGGATTCCGCCCGTCACGCTCGCCGAGACGAAGACATTCAACAGCAGGTATTGGATGAGTTTTCGGCGATCCATTCCTACTTCGCTCCGGGCAGCGGGCGTTGGCGGACTCGTTGGCGATCCACAACAGTAAATTTACCTTCCAATATCAAGCCTTCAATTTGAAGCAGTTCCATCACGCGGTCGAAAGGTTCTCCCGGCGAATCAGGGTCAAAGCGAAAATAAACCACACCCAACGGCACAGGTAATTTCAATTTGAAAATCAAATCGCCGTAATCCCTGTCGAATGTCAACACAATCAAGCCATCACTGACCGCGCGGGAAAGGACTACAGAATCTTTGGCCCCTGCCATTTCTTCCGCAACAGCGAAAATAGTCAAGCCAGCCCCGCGCAATAAGCGCACACTTGTCAGCGGGAAATTTTCATTGGCAAGGAATTTCATAAGGACAGGCTATGCAGGAACGACAAACAGGAACTCGTCGCGCATACATTCTGCGACGTATGCGAAAACCGCGCGAAGCGACTCCGTGGTTAAAGACGGATAATTCTCCAAAACCTGTTGCTCTGTCCAGCCAGCGGCAAACAAACCGACCAAAAAATCCACTGCCAGCCGCGTGCCTTTGACGACGGGTTTTCCCATCAAAATTTCAGGGTCTGAGTGAATGTATTTTTTCCAATCCATACTGCCTCCACAATAAACGGCAATGGGATTATACATCACCGAAACATCGAAATCGCAACCCAGTCCTTCATTTGACGGACTTCGCCTCGCTTCAACCCTTTGGCTTGACCTGCCTCTATGACACTTTCTGCCTGATGATCTAGAATCCCACTTAGGATGATCTCTCCATTGGGCTGAATCAAATCTGCCAGCCCCGCCTCGAAGAGACGGATGAGCACCGGCGCAAGGATATTCGCCACCACCAACGGCGCGGACTTGAACGCGAACTGTCCTGCCAGCACTTCCGCCACCGAACCCTGACCCAGCAGTAGTTCCTCCCCCACTTCGTTGACATCCGCATTTTCGCGCGAGTTCCTGACGGACTCCATGTCAATGTCCACGCCGAGGACTTTATCTGCACCAAGTTTCAATGCCGCTATGGACAAAATTCCTGATCCACAACCAACATCAATTACCAATTTCCAATTACTAATTACCGATCTCTCCATCAACTCCAAACACAACTGCGTTGTCGGATGGGTCCCTGTGCCGAACGCCATGCCAGGGTCAATTTTGATAGGAATGCGCTTCGGGTCTGGCGACTCAAGCCAGGCGGGCAGAATCAGGAGTCGCTCTCCGATGAGAATCGGCTTGTAGTGCTGTTTCCAGGCTTCCATCCAGTTTTGATCCGCGATCTGCTTGTATGCCGGAGTCGGCACCGGCGTGATCATTCCCAAATAGTAGAGGGATTCCTCTATTTTCTGTCGCGTCTCTTCGAGTTGATCGTTCACCTCCAAATACGCGCGGACGGTAATGGGACCCGTCGCCGTGCCTTCATCCTCATCATTCACAAAACGTACACCTTGCTCGGTCATCACACCGTTCGGTGCAAAGCGCGCCAACACATCGGCAACGGATTCGGCGAGTTCGCCATCGACAGTCAAAGAAACTTCAAGCCAATTCATGTTTATCTCCAAATTAAGTGTCCAACGGCTCGCCCCAGCCAAACCGCGAGTAGTCCAAGAATTACATTCGCGCCGACGTTTGCCACAGCGTTCATCACAAAATCCTGCCGAAAAAGATTGACCGTGTCATTGCCAAAGGACGAGAAGGTGGTGAAGCCGCCCAATACGCCGATGACCAGAAATGCACGCGACTCATTCGAGAACGTCCCATACTTTTCGCCGAACTGCGCCAGCAAACCGATGACAAAGCAGCCAATCACATTGACCGCCAGTGTGCCGAACGGAAAGTCCATGCGATTCGCGGATTCTTGTACGTATCCACTCAATAAATAACGCAGCACTGAGCCGATAAATCCGCCAGCACCAACGAGAAGAATGTTTGTCACTTAATTTCCTTCGCTGCCCAGCGGATCAAATCCTTCTCCGCAAATAGCATGATGGGCAAGTCATTTAAATCAAAATATTTCATTTCCGAAATCTCATGTGACGGTTTAAATTCTCCGCCCGTTATTTTACACAGATATGTAATTCCAAGATGCGGAAATTCCCTTGCACTCGCCACTCGTAAAAGCCGAATCACTTCAATCTGCATTCCCGTCTCTTCTTGAAACTCACGGACAACCGCCTCAATGGGCTGTTCTCTATATTCCAATGCCCCGCCTGGAATGCCCCACTCGTATTTTCGGTAGGTATGTTTGAAAAGCAAAACCCTGCCCAGTTCATCGAAGACCAATGAAGATACACCTGCGTTGAATTTCGGTTGGACAAGTCTTGTGACAAGGACATGCACCCACATCGGCAGGATTCGCCAGAGGCGAAATAGAGGTTTAAGCATAGGCGAGTCATTATAAACGACCGCAGACGACAGACCCCGGACCGCCATTTACAGTGTGCAGGCAAAACATGTCAGGCACGGAGTCGAAAGCGGCGCTGTGGTGGCGCCATGGCGACATCTCCCGACTTTCGAGCAAAATCAGGAGATTTTGCAGTCCAAACTGACAACCTTTGCTTGCACACCATTTACAATGTCTGCCGTCCGCGGTCAGCGGTCAAAAAAACGAGCAGACTCTCATCCGCTCGTTTCTAATTACCAATTACCAATCTCCAATTACCAGCCTACCCGCCCAACGTCTCATTCAACCAATCCAGGAAACCCTTCTCCTGCGGCTTGACCGTCGTCCCCAAACTCTCCGCCAACTTCTCGAAGAGTTCCTTCTGTTCCTTGGTCAACTTGGTTGGGACGGCTACATTGACAATCACAATCTCGTCACCGCGCTGATTCTTATTGCGGACGTGCGGCACGCCCTTGCCTCTCACATGGAAAACTTTCCCGGGCTGTGTGCCAGCGGGGATTTTTAGTTTATCTTCGCCATCCAAAGTGGGAATGGTCACTTCGGCACCCAAGACCGCTTGTGCGATATTGATATCGAGGTTAAGGATCACATCCTGATCGCGGCGTTTGAAGAACTGATGAGGTTTCACATCCAAGACAAGGAACAAACTGCCCTGCGGACCGCCATTCTCGCCCGGTGCGCCTTCCCCATTCAAGCGGATCTGCGTGCCTACGTCCACACCAGCAGGGATGGATACCTTCTTCTTGACCTTCTTGCGTTCCAAGCCAGCGCCGCGGCAGGTCGTACACGGAGAAGAAATCGTTTCACCGCGTCCGTTACAGGTTGGGCATGGAGCCGTCTGCACCATCTGACCCAAAAAGGTCTGACGCACCTGACGCACTTCACCCTGACCGTTACAAGTGGAACACCTCAGCGGAGTTGTCCCCGGCTCTGCTCCCTTGCCGCTGCAACGTGAACAGGTCTCATCCCGCGAGAACTCAATCTCTTTCTCGACGCCAAAGATCGCCTCCTCAAAGGTAAGCGAAACCTGCATTTGTAGATCCCGCCCACGGCGCGGAGAGCGGCGCGAACGTCCACCTCCAGAGAATCCAAATCCGTTAAATAAGTCTTCAAAAATATCGCCGAAGCCAGAGAAATCCTGATATCCCTGCCCGCCGCCCGCGCCGCTGACGCCAGCCTTGCCAAAACGGTCGTAACGTGCGCGCTTCTCGGAATCAGAAAGCACACCATACGCCTCGTTGATTTCCTTGAACTTCTCCTCGGCGTGAGGCTCTTTATTTACATCGGGGTGATACTGACGCGCAAGTTTACGGAACGCGGCTTTGATCTCGTCATCGCTCGCGCTCTTGCCCACGCCCAGAATATCGTAATAGTCTTGGTTACCGCTCATGTTTGGTTACAGGTTGAAAGTTTAAGGTTACAAGTTAAAACCTGCAACCTTAAACCTGAAACATTCAACCTACTATTCCTTTACTTCCCCATCCACCACATCAGGTCCCGCATCGGATGAAGGACCCGCTTCGCCCCCAGCCGACGGTTGACCCTGCTCATAGACGCTGGCGCCAATCTTTTGGATGGTCTGCCCCAAGGATTCAACTGCGGCTTTGATCTTCTCTACATCTTCGCCTTTCGCCGCTTCCTTGACCTCGGCGCTTTTCGCCTCGACCTCAGCCTTGATCTCCGCCGGAACCTTGTCGCCCAAATCGCGCAACGCCTTCTCACCCGCATAGACGGTGTTATCGGCATTGTTACGCGCTTCGATCAAATCTTTGCGCTTGCGGTCTTCTTCGGCATGAGCCTCGGCATCCTTGCGCATCTTTTCGATTTCGGCTTCGTTCAAACCGGATGAAGCCGTGATCGTAATGTGTTGTGATTTACCCGTCGCCTTATCCTGCGCGCTGACTTTGAGAATGCCGTTCGCATCCACATCGAAAGTCACTTCGATCTGCGGAACGCCGCGCGGAGAAGGTGGAATGCCATCGAGGATGAACTTGCCCAGCGATTTATTATCGTTTGCCATTGGGCGCTCACCCTGCAAAACGTGGATTTCAACCTGAGTCTGGCTGTCCGCCGCCGTGGAGAAGACCTGTGAACGGCGGGTCGGGATGGTGGTGTTGCGTTCGATCTGAGCCGTGGCAACGCCGCCGAGAGTTTCGATGGCGAGAGTCAACGGAGTCACATCGAGCAGGAGAATATCCTTCACTTCCCCACCGAGCACGCCGCCTTGGATCGCTGCACCAATGGCAACGACTTCATCAGGGTTCACACCTTTGTGCGGATCCTTGCCGAAGAACGCGCGTACACGGTCTTGGATGGCAGGCATACGGGTCATACCACCGACGAGCACAATTTCATTGATATCGCCCGCATTTAAAGTAGCATCTGCCAACGCCTGCTTGACCGGTGCAATCGTGCGGTCTACCAAATCCGCAACCAACTGCTCGAACTTGGCACGGGTCAGGGTCATCACCAAATGTTTGGGACCACTCGCATCCGCGGTCAAATAAGGCAGGTTGATCTCGGTCTGCATCACGGTCGAGAGTTCGATTTTCGCCTTTTCAGAAGCTTCCTTCAAACGTTGGAGCGCCTGACGGTCGTTGTGCAGGTCAATGCCGTTGTCTTTTTTGAATTCAGCGATCAAGTAGTCCATAATGCGCAGGTCAAAGTCATCGCCGCCGAGGAAGGTATCGCCGCTCGTGGCTCTCACTTGGAACACGCCGTCGCCCACATCCAAAATGGATACGTCAAACGTACCGCCGCCGAGGTCGTACACGCAGATGACTTCGTTCTTCTTCTTGTCCAAGCCATACGCCAGCGAAGACGCCGTCGGTTCGTTGATGATGCGCAGCACTTCCAAGCCTGCGATCTTGCCCGCATCCTTGGTCGCATTGCGCTGGGCATCGTTAAAGTAAGCAGGCACGGTAATGACCGCCTGCGTAATGGTCTCACCTAAATACGCCTCAGCATCTGCCTTGATCTTCGCGAGGATCATCGCCGAAACCTCCGGCGCGGAATAATCCTTACCGCCGAGTTCCACGCGTACATCCCCATTTTCTGCTTCTTTTACGGCATACGGCACACGCTTCTTTGTGCGTTCCACTTCCGCATCGTCAGCCTTGCGTCCCATAAAACGCTTCACCGAAAAGATCGTATTGGTCGGGTTGGTGATCGCCTGATTGCGCGCCACACGTCCCACCAAACGCTCATTGTTTTTATTCATCGCCACCACAGAAGGAACCAAACGCTCCCCTTCCGCCGATGGGATCACGATCGGCTCGCCGCCTTGCATCACCGCCGCCACCGAGTTGGTCGTGCCTAAGTCAATTCCGATAATCTTCGCCATGAAATAATTTCTCCTCAATGATTGTCGAAGGTCAAAAGTCGAATGTCAAACCATTGACTTTCGACCTTCGACCTTTGACTGATTTTTTTACTGCGCCACTCTCACCAATGCCGGGCGAATCACCCGTTCGCCGATCACATAGCCGTTCTGCACCACGTCGATCACATGTCCGCTTTCCACTTCGTCAGACGGCTCATGCGAAATCGCTTCATGGAAGTTCGGGTCGAACGCCACACCCTTCGCTTCGATGCGCTTCACGCCTTCCATATCCAAAATATTCTGGAACTTGCGCGCCACCAACTCAATGCCGTTTGCCCAGGCATCGTCGGCGGGGCGGTTTTGCAGAGCGCGTTCCAAGTCATCGAGCACGGGCAACACCTTCTTGAGGATGTCACCCTTCGTCGAAGCCTTGAATGCCTCGTTGTCCCGTTCCACACGCTTTCGGAAATTTTGGAAATCCGCCTGCGTCCGCGCCCAACCGTCCTTATATTCGACGATCTTCGCCTCAGCCTCTTTCAACTGCTGGATCAACGCCTCACGCTCCGCGTCGCCGGGAGTCTGCTCGGTCGTCTCAGTCTTTGATTCCGCTGTGGCTTGAGTCTCTTCGATTTCTTCCTGCTTGTTTACTTCTTCTGCCATGTGTCTCACTCTCAGTATAGGTATTAGATGATTAGAGATTAGATGAGTAGTAATACTTTCCACTCACCGCTCTCTACTATCTATTCACTATTCACTATTCACTATTCACTATATTATCGTTCACCAGATCGCTCAACAACCCAGCCACGAATCTCACGGTGGGAATTGTCCGCGAGTATGCCATGCGCATGGGACCCAGCACGCCCAGCGCACCCGTCGCCATGCCGGGGACTCCGTAGCGAGCGATGACCAAACTGCACTGACGCAGATCATCATATTCACCTTCGCCGCCGATAAGCACCTGCAACGCGCCAACATTGCTGTTGCTGGTCGTCTTCGTCAGCAAGTCTTGCAAGGTGGCGGGTTCTTCAAAAATTTTCAACGCCCTGCGCGGACCATCCACTTCGGAGAATTCGGGTTCGCCCAAGATATTGGTCAAGCCGTCAGTGTAGATTTCGCCGGAAGCTTTTTCGGTCAGGCGGCGCATATCCTGCAAGATAAGCAGGAGGATGTCCTGGTCGAGCGGGTCGGGGCGAGCCGTCAGCGTGGAAATGGCTTGGGTGGTCTGACCCACTAAAAGTCCATTAAGACGCGTGGCGGTTCCGCTGAGTCGCTCCTGGGCGACAGGTTCAGCCAACGTCAAAATCTGCTGGGATACTTCCCCGCCAAGCATCACCAAGACCATAAGCACTTGCCTGCCCTGAGTCGAGATCAGTTCCACATGCTTGAATTTTGATGTCTCCACATGTGGCGCGGCGACAACTGAAACGCCCTGCGATTGGCTTGCGAGGATGGACGCCGCGAGGGTCATCCACTGGTCGAGCTCGGGGCGCGATTGATAAAACTGGTGTGAGATGGTGTGCTGAACGGTTTCGGGCAGTTCAGCGCTGTGCATCATCTCACTGACGAAGTAACGGTAGCCTTCTTCGGTGGGCACACGTCCCGCCGAGGTATGCGGCTGACGCAGGTAGCCCATCTCAGTGAGCGCCGCCATCTCGTTGCGAATGGTCGCTGATGACAGGCTGATATGGTAATGCTCCACCAACCGCTTCGAACCGATGGGCTGGGCGGTGTCGATGTAATCACGGATGATCAACATCAGGAGGGTTTTCTGTCGTTCGGTGAGTTGGTTCATGTCATGAAGTTAGCACTCTCATACTGAGAGTGCTATTGAGTGCGGAATAATGATACAGTGATAGCAATGATGCGTCAATAAGAGCAGTGTAAGAAAAACTCCCGCCTGGGCGGGAGTTCATTCATTTGCGTTTATGGCTGCTGCACTACGGGGCGCCACGCCGGGTCAAAGTCGCCTTCGGGACCCGATGTGAGCCGCACCCTGTCGCCGCCGGAAAGGGTCATTAGATATACATCAATGTTCAGGGATTCTTCCGACCCTTCGAAGGCAATATAGAACCCGTCGGGCGAGTAATCAATATTCTCGATATAGGTCAGATTGAAGGGAAGGCGAAGTCCCTGCTCGGAGGAGCGGTCTGTGGCGGATGTGCTTAAAAGGTAGGGGTTACAGAAGGTCTTGGCGCAGCGTTGGTTGAAAATAATCGTGTCATTCCGGGGTGACCAGTCTGGCAGGTAATCGTTATACGCCTGCCCCGAACGGATGATCTGCGCCGGCTCCGTGCCGTCTGAGTTCATCATCCAAACCTGGTTGACGCCGACACGCTTAACCACATAGACCAACTGGGACCCATCCGGAGACCAGGCAGGCATCCGGGATTCAACGCGCATCTCACCCCTGGTCAATTGCTGGACCTGGGCGACGTCGTTCACATCAATGACGAACAACTCCATCTGACCGCTGCGCAGGGAGGTAAAGACGATCTTATCGCCCTTTGGCGACCAGGCTGGGTCGAAATTCCCGCCGGGAGAGGCGTCAAGGGTGGTCAAGCCGGTCCCATCGGCATTGATGATGTACAAACTGGCATCGGAGTATGTTTCCTCGCTCCGGCGGCAGGGAGAGATGAAGACAATGCGCAGCCCGTCCGGCGACCAGGAGGGCTGGCAGGCGCCGTTGGGCATATTGGTCACTTGAAAGGCATTCTCTCCGCTCAGGTCAGAAAGGAATATCTGCGGAGCGCCGAGTCGTTCAGAGGCAAACGCCATCTGCCCTGAACCGCCGCCCATTGCAATCAAAAATTCTGAGGTCGGTGTGACATCGCCTGAAGCGGATTCAGTGGCTGCCTCCTGCGGGGTGGGCGTAAAGGTAAATGTCGCAGTCGGGGAGGGTCTTGGGGTATTTGTCGGCTCGAGCGTGCTGGTCGCTGTCGGCGCCTGTGTGGGGGTCGAGGAGGGAGTCGGGGTGAAGGTCTGTGTGGCGGTCGGCACAAGGAAGGGAACCAATCCGCGCACCTCGGCCGGAACAACATCTGGAGACAGTACCAGAAAAATTCCAGCCGCCAGCAGCAAAATGGCCGCAAAGACGGCAAACCTTACCAATGAGGCGCGTCGCTTCCGTTCGCGTTCCTTTTGACGCTTCAATGGCGAGACAAAAGGCTGGTCTTCATGCGTCTGGGCAGAATTCGACGGGACGGGACCCGGGGTTTTCTTCCCGCCGTTGACCGGTTTTTCATCATCGACCACCGTCGCCTGAATGTCGCGCGAGGCTTGGGAAGCCGCGGCATCGGGCGGAGGCGGAATCACCTTATATGAACCGGGAGCCTGCTGCGTCAGCGACTTGGAGGTAAGCAAAGCCGCCTTGAACTCCTCGGCAGTCTGAAAACGGTCGCTCGGATCGACCGCCATGGCTTTTTCGATGGTGGCTGAAAGTTTGCGCGAAACCTTCGAGTTGCGTTTGCGCAGCGGGGTCAGTTGGGCGTTATCCATGGCGCGCGCGAGACCGTCTTCGGGAATGATGCCGGTCAATGCCGCGTATAACGTCGCGCCAAGTGAATAAATGTCGGTGCGCGGATCGGTGCGAGCCGTGCCGTATTGTTCCGGCGGCGAATAACCGGGCGTCATGGCGCGCGCGCCGGTGGTGGTTGCCTGGCTCGCGCTCTGATAGACCTTTGCCAGGCCAAAGTCCACAAGATAGATGTGACCGTCCGGCGCGATCTTGACGTTGCCGGGTTTCAAATCGCGGTGCAGAATGGGGGGTTTGCGGGTATGCAGGTACGCCAGCGCGTCGCACATGGCGGCGCCGATATGCACCGCTTCGTCCTCTTCGAGCATCCCCACGCGTTCCATGCGGTAACGCAGGTCTTCGCCTTCGATAAAGTCCATGACCAGGTATTGACCCAGGTCTCCCAGCACAAAATGGTCCGACACGCGCGGCAGGTTGGGGTGGCGCAGGTTGGCGAGAATGACCGCCTCGAGCCGGAACTGGCGGGCGTATTCGTCGGTGGTGAAAAGGTTTTCCTTGAGCGCCACGGAAACCCCCAGGTTTTCATCGATGGCGCGATAGACCGAACCCATCCCACCCTGTCCGAGGATGTCGACGATCCGGTAGCGGTTGTGTATGAGTGTGCCTTTATCCAGCGTCATTGAGATCGGTCACCTGAAAATAATTTAAAGACTGTATTTCTTGAATGCGGGGCATTATATCAGATGAAGCCGGAGCCAAACCCGGCGAATCAAGATGTAGTTAAATTGAAATGTTTGAATATCCATGGAGCGCCGCCGATGATCCACCACCCCACCAATGCATAACGGATGAAGCGCAGAAGGTAGGACAAAACATCCGCATTGCGGGGGAAGACCGCGCCCAGCCCCTGCCAGAGGATGAGGATACCGACCAGTCCGGCAACGTATCGCAAACCCCGCTTCCAAACCGGGCCTCGAGCCTGGTACCCGCCCATCGAGTGGATCCACGCCGCGCCAAACGCCATGCCAAAAAACGTCCCCGCCGAAGTGAAGAGAGAATTGGGGTCAACAGGCTCAGGCTCCATCCCCGAACGAACCGCATTCGCCATCCAATCCCACGGAATCTCAAAATCGCTTCTCAAGGCGTACACCGCCAGCCCGAGCACGATTGCAAAGAGCGTGATAAGGGAGGCGATCTGAACGTGCTGCGCAAAGGATTTACCGGAAAGCCAGCGCGCTGCGACATCCCAATAACGGTTGACCGCCCATACCAAGCCGCCGCCCAGCAGCCAGCCCACAACCACATCATGCGGGAAATGCGCCCCCAGCACCAGGCGGGAGAAACCGATCATGAAGATCAGAAAGATGCAGAGCGCGGTAAACCAGGTTTTCTTCACAACCACAGCCGCCATGCCCCAGATGCTCATGGCATGCTGCGCATGTCCCGACGGGACTCCGAAACTGCTCTCGGGCCACAACGGGCGGACATGCGAACTGACCCAATACGGGCGCGGACCCGCGAACAGCACCTTCCCCAGCGTATTGATGTATACGCTTCCCAACAGGATTACGCCGGTGCGAATCCCCAGGGCGGCATCGACGCTCCAGTAAACCATCGGCATGACAATGAAAAAGAAATCCTCCGTGCCAAGCTGGCTGAAAAAATCCATGATGGGGTAAACCCATTCTTCAGCCCGCTGCAGGGCAATGATCAGGCTTATTCCAAAATCAATCAGGGTTTGCATCCAGTCCTCCAGTGGGGTTTTCGAGCGAAATCAATTGACGGTTGTATTCGCCCATTGTACACTCAACGGCATGGCAAAAACGACAACCCGCCAGCCTGATCTGCCCGCCAGCCTGATCCTCTTTCTGGCTGTCCTTTTCTCGGCGTGGAGGCTGCAAACTGCAAACTGGGCGGACGGGCTTGCGCAGATCCACAATGTGGCGGTCATCGGGTATCTGGTGGGGCTCGCCCTCGGATACAGCCGCTTTCAAAAGCGCGGCGTCATCTCCCTCTCCATCGCATATATGCTGGTCGTCACCCTCTGGCAATTGATGGGGATGATCGAGTTCGGCGAAGAACAAACCTGGTTGTTGGATAAATTCTCCATCCTCTTTGGGCGGCTTGCGACGGACATGCGCGAATTACAGGCGGGCAGGGCGGTCAAGGACCAGTTCTTCGTTGTGGCTTTGATGTGCCTGCCGTACTGGTTCGCCAGCCTGTACAGCGGATATCACCTGACCCGTTGGGACGATTTTCTAAAATCGATCCTGCCAAACGGCATCCTCATGTTCATCGTCCATGTGTATCACTACACGGTCAAGGACTACACCTGGATGTTCGGCGTGTATTTTTTCCTTGCCCTGCTTCTGCTCAGCCGCCTGAAATATATCCAAGACCGCAAAAGATGGGACGAGACTCGCGTGCAGGTCTCCAGTGAAAGCGAACTGGACATGACCAACACCACGTTTACCGCGGCGGCGGTCTTGATCCTTCTGGCATGGAGCGTTCCGTACGTCCTGCCCGTCACGGCTGGCGGGCGTGAATTCTGGCGAAAAACCTACGGCGAGGTCTTCTCATCGAACCGTTTCGAAAACATTTTCGCCTCGGTGGATAAGGAAGCCCAGCCCAAACCGCGCAACTTCCAGACCGAACTTTTGCTTGGCACGCGCACCCCGCAAAGCGACCTGGTGGTCTTCCGCGTTTTTGCCCCATCCAGCGCGGTCGAACTGCCGCGTCTGTACTGGCGCGGGCAGGTTTATGACTATTATGAAGGCGGCTCATGGCAGACCACGGGCGAAGATGAGATACGCCGCGAGCCTTCAGACGGGGATATTACGATCCCGGATGACGGTCACAGCCGCCGGTACATCTTCACCTTCGATATTCTGACCAAGGGACAAAAAATCCTCTACGCGCCCGCCCAGCCGGTATGGGTCAACCACGACGCAACCCTGCTTTACTCGGAATTAGCAGCCGCGCCCGTGGACGGGGAAATCCCGCTTGATGTGATGGCGTTACGCGCCAACCCCGCTCTCGAGATCGGAGACCTGTACCGGGCTGGGGCGCGGATCAGCAACCCGACCATGGGCGAATTGCGCAGCGCCGGGCAGGGCTATCCCGCCTGGGTAATGGAGAAATACCTGCAACTGCCTGAGGATTTTTCGCCGCGCATCGGCGAACTGGCAGGGCAGATCGCCGCCCCGTACGACAATCCCTTCGACAAGGCGGCGGCCGTGACCGCTTACCTGCGGCAGGAGATCGAGTACTCGCCGCTGGTCTCCCTGCCGGATGAAACCGTTGACCCGCTCGAATATATGCTCTTCGAAAGCAAAAAGGGATTCTGCAATTATTACGCCACCGCCGAGGTCCTGATGCTGCGTTCGCTTGGCATCCCTGCCCGGCTTTCGGCGGGATACGCCCAGGGGGAACCGAACGCGCAAAAAAGTATTTTCGTGGTGCGCGAACGGGACCTGCACGCCTGGCCCGAGGTCTACTTCCCTGAATATGGCTGGGTGGAGTTTGAACCGACGACGAACCAGGACCCGCTCGAACGCCCACGGGAGCGGGATGAAAGCGAACCGAATGCTGCGCCGTTTGTCAACCCGGTAAACAGGCAGCCATTTGAAGAGAAGGAACAACCCCCGCTTCCAGACGCCATCGAAGAGGATCAGTCTCCAGCGGCCGCGTGGACCGGGAGGCTGGGAAAAGCCCTCCCATGGCTCGGAGGCGTGTTCTTCATCCTGCTTGCGCTGACTATTAAAAAGAGATTTGCCCCGTCTGTTACGGCATCCTCCCTGATTAAACGCGCCATCGAAAAAAGCGGATGGACTCCCCCCGAGTGGTTGAGCCGTTCGCTTGCGCTCGGCAACAGCCCCCCCATCGAGCGGCATTTCCACAGCGTCAACCTCGGTCTTAAATGGATGAAGCGCCCGCAGCCGGGGCATGTCACTGCCCTGGAACGCGCCCAACTTTTGAAACGCCTGCTGCCCGAGGCGGCTGATTCGATTGATGCGCTCCTCAAGGAACACCAAACGCAGTTGTTTACGCCGCAGGCGGGCAGCCCGGCGCGCGCGCGAAGGTCTGCCTTGAATATTCTTTACAAAATTTTGCAAAAGCGACTAAAAATTGCCATCTTGGGATACAATTACGCGGAGGTACAGGAAAATCCACCGTATCCCTTATGAATGACAATACCACACGCCCCCGCACCGTTCACGATCAATTGACCGCGCTTGCCATCCTGGCTGGGAAGGTTCACGCGGAACTCAACAGCGGCAAACTAAAAGCGCCCAAGGACATGCTCGAGCAGATGCATTTCCTTAAGACCACGCTGGATACCGTGAGCAGCAAGATCGAAACCTTTCAACGCGAACACGGCAACATGCTGGCGCTGGTCGAAACGGGGCAGGTCATCAACTCATCGCTCGAACTCGACGAGGTTCTGCGCATCGTGATGGACAACATCGTGCGCCTGACCAAAGCCGAGCGCGGCTTTCTGATGCTGCGCAACGAGAACGGCGAGATGACGGCGCGCATCGCCCGCAACTGGGAGATGGAGTCGATCAACTCGTCGGAGAAAAACGTCAGCAGCACGGTCGTGCAGCGCGTGATCGACACGGGCGAATCGGTCGTGACCACCAACGCGCAGGAAGACAAGCGTTTTGTCGGGCAGGAAAGCATTGTTGCCTTCAACCTGCGCTCCATTTTATGCGTGCCCCTCAAGGTAAAGAATGAACTGATCGGCGTGATCTATGCCGACAACCGCATCCGCGCGGGCATCTTTGCCGATACCGAAAAGGATTTGCTGGAAGCCTTCGCCAACCAGGCGGCGGTCGCCATCGACAATGCGCGGCTCTTTTCCTCGCTCAAGCAGACTCTCGAAGAGGTGACGGCGCTCAAGAACCTGATGGACAACGTCTTCGCCTCCATCGCCAGCGGCGTCATTACCGCCGACGTGCAGGATACGATCACGCTCGCCAACCGCGCCGCGGAGAACATCCTCGGTTCGCCCACGCAGGAGATCATCGGTCACCACCTGAACGACGCGCTTGCATCCGTCTCTGCGGAATTGGGTCCGCACCTGACGGAAGTCCGCAACACCGAAAAACCCATCGTTGACCTTGAGATCAGCCACAATTTGCCCAAACGCGGAAATGTGGACTGGCGCCTGAACCTCTCTCCGCTGAAAGACGCCAGCCAGAAGACCCAGGGCGTGGCAATCGTGCTGGACGATCTCACGGAAAGAAAGAAACTGGAGGCGCAGCGGCGGCTCTTCGAGCGCATGGTCTCCCCGGCGGTCATCGATCAACTCGACCCGAACAGTCTGCAGCTCGGCGGCAAACGCACCGAGATCACCGCCCTCTTCGCAGACATTCGCGGTTTTACCACGTACAGCGAAACCCTTGCGCCTGAAAAACTGGTGAGCATCCTCAACCTGTATCTCGCCGCCATGGCAGATGCCGTCCTCGCACAGGAAGGCACCGTGGATAAATTCATGGGCGACGCGATCATGGCATGGTTCAACGCCCCCATCCCCCAACCCGACCACACCCTGCGCGCGGTCAAAACCGCCGTCGCCATCCGCGAGTCGGTGGAAAATCTCTACAAAGAACTCGCCAGCGACGCGCATCTTTCCTTCGGCGTGGGCATCCACTTTGGCGACGCCGTGCTTGGGTTGATCGGAACCGAAAAACGGCTGGAATACACCGCCATCAGCGATACGGTCAACACTGCCAAACGCTTGCAGGAAAATTCGGCGAAGAACCAGATCATCATCAGCCGGGAAGCCTACGAGCGCGTGAAAAAACAGGTGGACGCGAAACCGATCGATGAAATGATCGTGAAAGGCAGGTCGAAGCCGGTGGAGGTGTTCGAGGTTTTGGGGCTGAAGTAGTGTTTTAGTTTGATAGTTTGATGGAAGACTTCCGTTTTGGGAGTCTTTTTTGTTTCAGTGACTGTTCCCCACAAGCCAGCGACTACCTAACTATTCGACCACGCAACTATTCCACTAATCCGACCAACTCCACAAACCTCGCCAAACTCTCCAACCCTTTTTCGATCGGTCCGGTATCGATATATTCGTTCAGCGTATGCGCGCCGCCGCCGGTGGTGATTCCCATCACAACCGCGGGGATGCCCCGGCTCAACGGCACATTGGCATCGGTCGAACCGGTCGTCAGCGCGGCATCCAACTCCTGTTCGCGGGCGCAGTTGAGCGCCAGGGTCACGAACGGATGCGCCGCTGGAACCTCTCCCGCCGGTCTTTCGCCAATCACCTCCGCTTGAATCTTTACCCCTTCGCGCGTCCAATGCAAAATGATATCCTCCACCCGCGAAACCGTCTTCGCCAGTACAGCCGGGTCTTCGGAACGCAGGTCCAGCTCGCACCTGGCTTCGGCAGCAAGGACGTTCACCCCCGTCCCGCCCTGAATGGTGCCGACATTCATCGTCGTGCGCGGCTCGCGCGGCAGGCGGAACTGCGTCAACTGCGTAACCAGCGCCGCAAGTTCATGCACCGCCGAAGGGCTGCCATAATCAGACCACGAATGTCCGCCGCGGGTCTTTGCCGTGATGCGATATCGTCTCACGCCGATGGCGCGGTGATACACATGACCCAGGGCGAGTCCTTCAAGGATCAAATACCCGATCACCTCCGCCTCGAAACGCTCAACCACCCCGCGCATTCCGCGCAGGTCGCCCAGCCCCTCCTCCCCCACATTCGCCACAAACCAAACATCATGCGTCAACTGGATTTTTTTGCCGCGGATTCCCCACAGAATGCCGAACAGCCCCGCAACCCCGATGGAGTTATCGCCAATGCCAGGACCGAAAACCCTCCCCGCCTCTTCCCGGACCTGGAGCTTGGTCCCCGCCGGAAACACGGTGTCGGTGTGGGCAGATACGATCAACGGTTTTGCCTTTTTCTGTTTCCCCGGCAGCCGCGCGAAGACGTTGCCCAGCGAATCCATCGAAACATCTTCGAGGTTTTCTTTTGTGAACAGATCGCGCACAAATTCCGCCCGCGGACCCTCGGCAAATGTGGGCGCGGAGATTTGCTGGATTTGGATGGCAAGGGCGAGGACGCGTTCGGGAAGAGTCATGGTTGGTAATTGGGGATTGGTTATTGTCTAATCGTAAATCAAAAATCGTCAATCGTAAATCGCAAATCGTCAATCGTAAATCGCAAATCGTCAAACTTCCCTTGCCATTTCCTTCAAGGCTTGCAGGCGGGCATCGGCGAGACCGGGCATGGCGTCCAGCGCCGCAAAGGGCCCCGTCCCCTCGATCTTCAAGGAGGCAGAGACGTTCCCATGCAAAGCCGCCATCAAGGGATCGTCCGTGTGCCCGTACCCGGCGAGGAATCCGCCGCAGAACGCTGAACCAGCCCCGGTCGGGTCTGCGAGGCGGGCAGGGTAGGCGGGAATCTCATATCGCTTTTTTGCCGCAGAGTCGTAGAGATACTGTCCCAATGATCCGCGCTTGATGACGATAATTCCGGGACCATAATTGCTGGCCGTCTGCGCCATCTCCCACAGGTCGTTGGTCTCGCCCCAGAACAGGGCGCGAAGTTCGTCCTCTGAAGGCAGAAAGGCATTCACGCCAAGCAGGACCATCCGCATCCCGCGCCAGAGGTCGGGCTTCATGTATCCGGGGTCGGGGTCGAGGCTGACAAAATGATTGGAGCCGCCTTTGAAGAGACCGATCACCTGGTTTTGGTTTGTGAAGTCGAAGGGGGCAATATGCACAAAGCGAATATCGCGGTAATCCTTTGGCGCTCGCAGCGCATCGGGGGAGAGGGGGTCGATATCGCGCAGGGGGTTTTTTATTTCAGGCGGGCTTTGATACCCAAGCAGTGATTTGGGAAAGGTCGCCTGTCGGCGGGCAAAATGCGAAACCGGGTTGGACTGGCTGCGTTCGTTGGCTTCTGTGTAGGCGATGAAACTGCGCATGTCAGCCGTCAATTCGACGTCGCGATGAATGCCCCGCGCGTCCAGTCCGCGCGCCGATAGGTTGTCCATCCATTCGGGCGGATAGGAGGAAGCGACCTTTGAAATCAAGCCAATGGACGAGTCCCAAACGGCAAGCCCGCCCGCGGCATAGAGCAGGTCGCCGCCGGGAGAATCCAAACGGGGCCGCCCGGAAGGCGGCAGGAGATATTCACGGGTAAGTTTGCCAGCAAGGGCGAAGGTGGGCATTTCGATTTACGATTTACGATTTACGATTTACGATTTACGATTTACGATTTACGAATTTCGATTTACGATTTCCATTTCTATAATTCCACTTCCTAATCACCCCTTCCTCATCCACGCCGGTTTCTTTGCGGCGACTTTTTTGAAGATGGGGCAGCCGGGCGCGTGCGCGCCGCGAAGGTAGCCGGTGGACATGAGGAATTCGTTGACGATCTCGCCGCCGGTGAAGACGAATGTTTTCTTAAAGAGTTTTGTCCATTCATCCTTCGAGAGCGGATGGTGTTTGTCGAGCCATTTTTTGAAGGAGCCGTATTCCTTCTGCAATTCGAGTATCTTTTGCGCGTTGACGATGGCGGCGTTGACCTTCAAGCGGTTGCGGATGATGCCCGCATCCCCGAGCAGGCGCGCGCGGTCCTTCGCCTTGTAGCCCGCCACTTTTGCGATCTTGAAGCCGTTGTAGGCGTTGCGAAAATTATCCGCCTTCTTGAGGATGGTGATCCATGACAAGCCCGCCTGGTTGATCTCAAGAATGAGACGCTCGAAGAGTTCGTCGTCATCCTTCAACGGAAAGCCATATTGGGTGTCGTGATATTTTTTATTGAAGGTGTCTTCAGGGTGTGAATTACAGTAATCGCAGTAGGTGGTCACAGGGCAATCTCCATCACCGGCAGGATGCGCGGAACGCCGCCCACTTCGCCGCGTTCTTCGCCGGTCTTTTTCGCGCCCAAATGGCGGTAAAAAGATTCTGCATTCGGGTCGGCTAGAATTTTCAACAAAGACGCGTTACGGACCCGGCTTCTTTCCAGGGAATGCAGGAAGAGCCGCCTGCCGATCCCTTTGCCGATGAAACCCGGCAGGACCCACAGGTTATCCAGCCAGAGTTCGCCGCCTGTCTCCTGCAAGGAATACCAGGCGGCGAGTGTGCCAGCAGTTTGAGCAAGCCAGGTTTCATTCGCAGATATGTAACCGGCAGAGATCGTCAATTGCGGAAGCCAGGTTTGAATCCAGTCTTCGGGATAATTCCAAAACCGTTTGGCAGCCACGGCAATTTCAGTCAGGGCACCGGCTTGTTCGGGGTTGGCAGGCAGGATGTGTATCTTCATAGCGCGGTTGTACCGCAAACTTCAGTTTGCGCCCCGGCAGCGGCGGGATAAATCTCGCGGTACTGGGCAAAATCTTCGCGATTGACGTAGTTTTTACAGAGCAATACTATAGCCCAAAAACAAACTCACCCGCGACTAATCGGGGTGAGTGAGCGCTTGCTATTCTACTTTTGCTTCTTCGGCGGGTTCCTCTTGCTTTTCAGGAGCCGCGGAAGGTTTCTCCGCTTCATGATGCTGCGCGCCGGTGACTGATTCCGGGCTTTCGCCTTCGCGGTGGACAATGACCTTGAAATCGGGGATCAGGTCCATCGTCAGGCGGACGTGGGCGGTGAACTCGCCCAGGGTGCGGATGGGCTGTGTGTCCACATGCTGGCGTTTGACTTCGTAACGGATCTTTTCTGTCAGCGCGGCGGCAATGTCGCCGGTGGTGATGGAGCCGTAGAGTTTCCCGGTCTCGCCGGCTTTGGCGGGGAAGATCAGGGTGACTTCCTTGATCAGGTCGGCAACGCCTTTCAATTCATTGTTCTGCGTGCTGCGGCGAATCTCAGCCTGCGCCTTGATCTTCTCGACCTGCTTGAGCGCGCCCGCCGTGGCAAGCACAGCCAGCCCCTGCGGGAGGAGGAAGTTGCGCCCGTAGCCGTCGGCGACCTTCTTGATCTCCCCGGCGCGGCCGAGTTTATAAACGTCCTTGATCAGTAATACTTTCATGGTTCTAAGCCCTTTCGGAAAATTGATGTCAAGTCGAAGGGTACAACGACTTGCGAGGCGGGATTTTACCACACCTGGGGAATTGCCAACGCGCCGGATACCGGTTAAGATAATGGCATGAACCAGTTCCCCATCCGCTTAAAGCGTGTGGCAGTTTTCGCGGGAATTTTCATCCTTATCCTTTTCGTCATCGAATTCAATACGCGTTTGGAGGAATTGAACCGCCTGAACGAGCAGCGCGATGAAACGCGCACGCTCGCCACACAGTCTGTTCAAACGCAGATCGCGCTGCAAACCCAGGTGGCGTATGCCGCCTCGACCGAAGCCGTGGAAAAATGGGTGCGCACCGACGGGCATTATCTTCAGGAAGGCGACCAGCCCGTCATCCCCGTGGAAATTCCAGGCAGCGCTCCGGTAATCGTCAACACGCCGATCCCATCCCCCACCCCGATGCAAAACTGGGAAATCTGGCGGGCGCTTTTCTTCGACCAATAAGAATTTAAAATGGACCTGTTCATACCGGCTTACCTGACCTGCCTCGCCATTCTGGTCGTGGTCGTCACGGGAATCGCCATCCGGACATTCCTTGCCTGGCGAACGCCCGGAGCGCGGACATTGGGATTCCTCTTGGCAGCGATGGCGGTCTGGGCGGGGTTTTATCTGCTTGAGATCGCGCATCCCTCCCTGGCCGTAAAGTTCCTTGCCCGAAAGATACTTTACCTCGGCATGACCCTGTCTCCGCCGCTATGGCTGGGGTTTGCCCTTCGATACACGGGCATCGGAAAATGGTGGTCTGAAAAGGGACGGGCCTTCCTTCTGACCATTCCGGGGATCATTGCCTTCCTCCTTGGGCTAACGAACGAGCGGCATCACCTTATTTGGAAAACGATCTCGATCATTCACGAGTCGCCATCCCCGTTGAATCTCGAATACGGCCCCGGGTTTTGGATGTTCACCGTCATTGCATACGCGATGATCCTGGCGGGCATCGCGGTGTACATCGTCGGCTACTTCAACCATGGAAGGGTGATGCGCGTCAAATCCGGGCTGATCCTGTTCGGGGCGATCCTGACCGCCGCCGCGAACCTGGTCTTTCTGGCGCTGCAAAATGGGGTTTCCATCGACCCCACCCCGCTTTCCTTTGGCTTATCGGCGCCGATGCTCGCCGTTGGGTTCTATCGGTTCGGTATTTCGAGCCTCTTCCCGCTGGCAGCAGCGCTGGTGGTGGAAAATTTACAGGATGCCATCATCGTCGTCAACCGCGAAGATGAGATCACCGACATCAACCGGAAGGCGCTGCAGCTGGTCGGAATCAAAAAAGTCGGGGAGAAGGAACCGGTTTTTTCCATCCTGCCGCATGGGGAGCAGGTGCAAAAAATCTGGAACACGCCCGAAGACTCGACACAGATCGAGATCGCCCGCGGGGACGCTTCATCCTGTTACAAGGTGAGGGTAATCCCCATCGGCGGGGAAAACGAAACGCTGATCGGGCGGGTGATCGTCTACCAGGACGTCACGCGCGAACAGAGATTGTTGGTCAATGAACAGCGCCGCTCGAAACAACTGGCTCTGCTGGAGGAAGCCGGGAGAAAGATCGCAAACACGTTCGATGAAAGGGAAATCCTTCAACGCGCGGTGGATGCGATCACAAACAATTTCGGGTATGCCGAAACCGCCATTTCGATTCTGACCGCCGACGGAATGCTGGAAGTCGCCGCCATCTCCGGCACGGAGGATTTTGGCTACAGACCGGGGTTTCGCCAGGAACTGGGCGTGGGGATCATCGGACATACCGCGAAACTGCAAAAAACGTATGTGTCGGGGAATGTTTCGAAAGACGCCCACTACTTTTCAACCGACATCAGGACCGGGTCCGCCGTCTGCGCGCCCATCTTCAAACAGGATTCGGTCTTCGGGGTCTTGTATGTCGAAAGCCTCGAACAGAACGCCTTCGATGAACTGGATGTCGTTACCCTCGAAACGCTCGCCAGCCAGATATCCGAATCCCTTCAGCGCGCCGCCCTGTACGCGCAGACCCAATCCGACCTGAAAACGCTTGCCATGATCCAGGAAACGTCGAAACTTGTCGCGGGTTTTCTCGATCTCGAAACCATCAGCCAGACAGTGGTCGAAAACCTGAAAGGGACCTTCCACTACTCGCACGCCAGCATCTACTTCTTGAAGGACGATTATCTCAACCTCGCCGCCCAGGTTGGATACCCCGAGGAAATGATCATCAAAAACATCCACGTCAGCCAGGGGGTTTCAGGAAGGGCGATCCGCACAAAAGAAATTCAATTCATCGAAGACACTTCAAAGGACAGTTCCTTCCTGAAGGCAGACACGAACCTGACCAGCGAGATCTGCGTGCCTCTTATGAAGGAGGACCGGGTGCTTGGCACGCTCAACGTCGAATCAAGCCGCGAGAAACGCCTCACGCCGAAGGATGTGGAATTATTATCGGCAATTGCCGGTCCCATTGCCATCTCGGTGGATAACGCAAGGCTGCACGCCGAACTCAGAGCCATGGCAACCACCGACGCCGTGACCGGTCTTTCGAACCGCCATTTGTTCGAGCAGGCAATCCGGGCGGAGGTGGAGCGCGCCGAGCGGAACGGGTCCCAGTTATCCCTGATCATCTTCGACATCGATAACTTCAAGGAATACAACGACGCCTGGGGGCACCCGGCGGGCGACGCCAGGTTGAGAGCCATGGCAGACATCATCCGCGAAACCCTGCGCAAATACGATATCGCCGCGCGTTATGGCGGCGACGAGTTTGCCATCATCCTCTCCGAATGCGACCGCGACAAGGCGCTCATGTACGCGCAGCGTCTGCGGCAGGGAATCATCGCAGGCGCGCCGAACGCCCCGGCAAATGACGCCCCCGTGCCGGGATACACCCTCAGCATGGGCATTGCCACCTACCCCGTAGACGCCGTCCAGCCGGGCGAACTGGTCATTGCCGCAGATCATGCCGCCCTGCGCGCCAAACAGCAGGGACGCAACCGCGTCAAATTTGCCGGTGACTATGAAACGCCTTGAACTTTTTCCAATAAGCGCGAAGATCGCAAACGACCGGCTGACCATTGCCGGGCAGGACCTTTCCGCGCTTGCGGATGAATACAAAACCCCGCTTTATGTCTACGACCGCGAGACTCTCGACGCCGCCGCATTGGAATACAAAACGGCTCTCGGTTCTTTCTACCCCGGGCTTGCCTCTGTCACCCATGCCGGGAAGTCATTCCTCAGCCTTGCCCTCGCACAATGGACTCAATCGCATGGGTTGACGATGGATTGTACGGGCGAGGGGGAAATTGCAATTGCCGTCGCGGCGGGCGTCCCGCGTGAAAACATCCTTGTGCATGGCGTCAACAAATCAATGGACGACCTCAAATCCGCAATCCAACATGCCGGTACGATAGTCGTGGACAACCCAAGCGAACTCCGTCGGCTTCATGTCATTCTGCCTGCGCCAATGCCGCAGGCACAGGTGAGCAAAGCGAAGAATCTCCGCACCAGCGTAGAGACCCTTCACTCCGCTCAGGGTGACATTGCCCTCTGGCTGCGCCTGCTCCCCGGCGTGACCGTCGCCACGCACCATGCCCACACCCAAACAGGACACCACGAAAGCAAGTTCGGCATGACGCGCGAAGAAATCCTCGAAGCGGCGGCGTTCTGCAAAGCAAACAACCTGCCGTTGAAAGGCATTCACTTTCATCAAGGCTCCAACTTCCGCGACCCCGAGCCGTTGATTCCCGCGATCGAAATGGCGTTGGATATTGCCAAAGAAATCGGGTTCAAAGACGAATGGCATTTTTGTCCCGGCGGCGGCTGGGGCGTGGCGTATCACGAAGATGAATTGCCGCATCCTTCCATTGAAAGTTATGCGCGCGGAATTGCCGAAGCCGTGGTCGAAGGCGTCAAAACGCGCGGACTGAACCTCCCCCACCTGCATCTCGAGCCGGGGCGCAGTCTTGTGGCGCGGGCGGGGGTCGCGATCTACCGCGTTGGGGCGGTGAAGAGGCGGGGGGATAAAGTCTGGGTGCTAACCGACGGCGGCATGGCGGACAATCCGCGGTATGCGCTTTACGGGGCGGGATATTCCTGCTTAACGGTATCAAGCCCGGGCGGGGAAAGAACCGGGAGGGTGTCCATCGCGGGTCCTTATTGTGAATCGGGGGATGTCCTCATCGAGGATTTGCCCATGTCGAAGGTCAAAGAAGGGGATTTGATCGCAATTCCGGTTTCGGGAGCCTATCACCTGAGCATGTCGTCCAATTACAACGGGGCGCGCAAACCGGCTGTTCTTTGGCTGGAAGCGGGAAAGGCGCAGGTGATCCAACGCCGGGAGACAACCCAAGACCTGCTCGCCCGGGATTCGGGATTGGAGATAATTTCGGCTTACCCGTAATTAACGGGAAAAAGCCTGACCACAAAGGACACGAAGTACACAGAGGGAAAAAGGCAGTGAAAAACTCCGCGATCTTTGTGTTCTTCGTGGTAAATTGCCTTTGAAAAAACGTCCCGAAGGGTTCTGGAAGGATGGGAATTCTGGCTGACAACTTCGGGGCATTTAAGGTGGGTATTAAGAAACGCTCTCTAGGCTTTTTCGATCAACTTTAGAAAGGCATCCACCACGCGGGGGTCGAATTGTTTTCCGGACCCGTCTCGAATGTGCTTTAGGGTTTTCTCCTGCGTCCATTTCAAGCGGTAGGGGCGGTCGGAGGTCAGGGCGTCCCAGACATCGATCACGGAAAAGATGCGGGCAGACAGGGGAATCTCTTCGCCTTTCAGTCCGCGCGGGTAGCCGTTCCCATTCCACCATTCATGATGGCAGTAGGGGATTTCAAGAGCGGGCTGCAGGAATGGGATGAAGGACAGCATTTCGAAGGCGTACTGGGGATGCATCCGCATGATGCGTTTTTCGTGGGCGGTCAGCGGACCGGGTTTGTTGAGGATGGAGTCTGGAACGCCCATTTTGCCTATATCGTGAAGAAGCGCGCCGCGCCGGATTTGGATGATCTCGTCTTCGGGGATGCCCATGATGCGGGCAAGGTCGAGCGTCAGTTCGGTGACGCGGCGGGTGTGTCCTTCGGTCAATTCATCGCGCAGTTCAAGGGCGCGCGCCCAGCCGGCGAGTGTGTTGTCGTATGCCCGGGCAAGTTCCTCCCTTTGAAGAAGGGTTTGCTCGTACAGGTTTGCGCGATGCAGGGCATTGCCCGCCATTTCGGCGATGGCGGTCAGCAGGCGGATCTCGGTCTCTGAGAAGACGTGTTGTTTGCGCAGGCGGATGTGCAGGACGCCGACGACTTTTTCCTGTGAAAGCAGGGGCAGGGAAATTCCGCTGTGAGCCTCGCGTAAAATCTCAACCTCATCCGGGAGGATATATGCCAGCGGGTCTTCATGCAGGTTTTCGGTGATGTGAATTTGCCCGGTCTTCGCCACGTAGCCGGTAATGCCTTTTCCATCCACATGGCGGAGGGAGGGGTTGCCTGTTATTTTGATCCCGCCGCCGCGCTGCGCGGTAAACCAGCCGGGTGAGACAAGATGACCGGAGGGTTCTTCGAGCTGGTAGATGGCGCCGAAATCACCGGCAACGATCTCCACGGCATACCGCACGACAAGCGGCAGAATCTCTTCGACGTTCGAGGCGGAGCGCAGGGCGGAGGAAACGATGACCAGCGATTGCAATTCTTCGGCGCGCCGCCGCAGGGTTTCCTCGTCCCGTTTTCTTTCGGTGATGTCGATCATGACACCCTCGACAAATTGGACGTTGCCGTTCGCATCCAAAACGCCCGTCCCCCATTCGTCCACCCAGCGCCAGTCTCCGTCCTTGTGGCGGATGCGGTAGGTGATATGGAACGCTTCCTTGTTCACTTCGGGATTCAAAGCGACATTGGAAATATTTTTCGCGTCTTCCGGATGGTAGAGGTCGGAGAGACTCAAGCCCTGCTCGAGAAATGCCTCCTTTGGATAACCGGTGAGGTCTGTGACAGAATCGTTGAGGTATAGCATCGAATAGCGTTCGTCGTTCAAACAGATGTAGACGGCGCTGGGGATGTTCTCTGCCAGCGCGCGGAATCTTTTTTCGCTTTCCTTCAATGCCTCTTCCGCCTGTTTGCGATCCGTGATATCGCGCATGATGACGGTAAAGAATCTTTCCTCCCCAATGGTGTGCTGGGAGATGAACGCCTCCATGGGGAATTCTTCTCCGGTCACCCTCATGCCATAGAGGTTGTCAAGCCGTCCGTGGCGGCGGTTCGAAACGCTGCTACTGCCAAAATTTTTTACGTTGCCTTCGTGGGAATGCCTGAAACGCTGGGGAATAAAGATATCGAGCGGTTTTCCAATGGCGTATTCCGCCGAACAGCCGAAAATCTTTTCGGCAAAGGGGTTGAACAATACGATCTTTTGCGATTTGTCGATGGTAATGATGCCGTTCGGCGCCGTGGCAATGATTCCGGCGAGGCGTTCCTGGTTTTCCTGCAGGGCGCGTTCCGCCCTTTTCCACTCGGTGATGTCGAGGGTGCTGATCAGGACGCGCTCGTAGCTGGTGGTCCAGGGCGGAAGTGTGATCGAGATCAAAACGTCGCGCCTGCCGCCCCTTAGGGTATGCAGGACGGACTCGTGCGTGAACTGCCGCATTCCTTTTGCCAGGGCTGTCACTTCGCGGGTGAAATGGGCGGTTTCGCCGTCTGAGAGAAAGACACGCAACGGTTTAAGCAGGTCGGTTTTATCTTCCGCTTCCATCAGTTCGACAACCGCCATGTTGACATCCAGGACATTGATCAGACCGGCTGCCTCCATGATGAATTCCGGGTGATCCGCAAGGTAGGCTTCGAAATCGTCCGCGCCGCCCGCCTTGATCTCGTCGATTCGTTTCATCAGGGCGGAGTAGTCATCCTCCCAGATGGGGACCCCCGCCGACTGAAAGATGGTGCGATAACGCGCCTCCGACTCTTCCAATGCCTGTTCGGCAAGTTTACGTTCTGTCACATCGCGGTAATTGATGACGATTCCCGCGATCTGCGGGTCGTCGACCATATTATGCCCGGTGGCTTCGAAGTGAAGCCATTCCCCATTCTTTTTTTGGAAGCGGTATTCAGCCGTCCGAACCGCGCCGGGAGTCGCCACGCCCGTGGAAAAAACATCCAACACTTCAGCCATATCCTCGGGGTGAATGTGGCTGAACGCGCTTCCCCCCACGATTTCCTCGATGGGATACCCCGACAGCCGCTCATAGGAAGGGGCGATGTAAATGACCTTTCCCTCTGCGCTCAAGATGGCGACCCCTTCGGCTGAATTTTCGATCAGGGCGCGAAAATGGGCTTCGCGCTGTTCCAGGCGTCCGTACAGCCTGGCATTTTCGACCGCAATCGCCACCTGGTCTGCAAGCGCGCTCGCAAACTGGATTTCAGCGGGAAGGAAGACCCGCCCCGGATCGGAGGTGAACATTTCAGCCAGCCCGAGCGACTGTCCGCGCAAGCGCAGGGGGATGAGCAGGGATGAGATCATCTCATTCTCTTTCAACTGCCCGATCTCGGATGGTTCGGCGGCGGGATCATCCAGGCGCGTCACCAACGGCTGCCCGGTTTGAAGCGCGTCGAGGGTCGCGGGGTACTCGTCCAATAAAAAGACACGGCCGATATCCCCATGCTCGCTGACATCATGGTCTGCGGAATAAATGGCAATCGTGACGATCTCGCCTCGCTCGGGGAGGTAATCGGACAGGGCGCAAAAATCAACACGCATCAGGCGCGCCAGGGCGCTTGCCGCCTGTCGCAGCACGTCGAATGGCTGCAAGCTGGAGGAAATGGCGCGGGAGACCGTCAGCAAGGCGCGCAACTCGCTTTCCTGTTTGCGAGTCTGTTCGAACAACTCGGCAGTCTCGATGATGGATGCGGCGTGCCCCGCCATCGCCTGCGCGAGGCGGATTTCGGACGCTGTAAATTCACGGCGAGACCGGCTCTCCCAAAGTTCGACGTCGCCGAACAACTGTCCGTGAGCCATGATCGGCACAAACAACATGGTTTTGATCCCGAATTCGGAAAATTGCTCGCGTTCGGCAGCCATCATTTCCGTATCGTCAAAGTGCATTTCGATGACGTTTCCCGCCACCATCGAATTGAGTATGGTGGCGTAGGGCGCATTTTCAAACACGCGCCCGAGGTCGGGGTGAATCTCCTGCGGAAGCGCATGTTCGCTCCAATACTCCCCCACGACCTTCATTGTGTCGTTTGCGAGGTTCACAGACATGATGTTTGCGCTGGTAACCTTCAACGACTCGGTCATATGACGGGCAAGTTTTTCGAGAAGCGCGGACGGATCCAGCAGGCTGGATGCCATGTCGTTGGCGGCGGCATACAGGGTTTCAAGTTCCGCAGCCTTGACGCGCGTTTCGTCGTCGAGTTTCGCTTTCAGGAGGGCAAGCGCAAATTGCTGCGACGCCTGTTCCGCCAGGTCCAATTCATCCTGGGAAAAGATGCGCGTCTCTCCATATCCAAATACAAGAACGCCGAGCCGCTGGGTATTGGCAACCAGCGGAATACCAAGCGCCGAACGCAAATTGAACTTTTCAGTCAGCAGCGGGCTGATATAAGGAGACGCGATCACATCTGGAATCACAAGGATGCGCCCGGCGTCCAGGATCGCCTGGCTGAAGAGTTTATCCTCCGGTATGACCGCCGGAATATCCCTGAGGTTTTCTGAAGAAACAAATTTTGATGGGAAACGGCGGGCTTCATCCCACAAGGCAAAGTAATAACCGTCGGCGTTCAGGGCGCCTTCCAGGCTTTTCACGAATTCCCGCAACAGGGTCTCGAGATCGAAATTGCCGAGGGCAAGCTGGGTGACGTCGTTTAGAAATTTTTGATGCCCCGCGTACAACTCCAGCCGGTTGGACGCTTCGATGTTGACCAGGGCGTAGGCGACACTATCCGCCAGTTCCCGCAAAAGGACGATCTCCTGCTCGTCGAAAACCAGGGAGGGGTCTTCATAATCCACGACTAGCGCCCCCAACGCGCGGCTCTCATAAAGAAGCGGAACAGCCACGCCCGAACGACCGGGGTATGCCAAACTGCGCGGACAACCCCGGCAGATTTCACTCCGGTTGGAGGATTGGATTTGAAACAATCGTTTTTCCCGAAGAACGGCATCGACACATGCGGGAGGGGTCGCGGTCAGATTCAGGTCAAACCCACTGATATCTTTATCGGAATAATTTCCGGCGCAGGTTCCGGGTTGTAACGTCACGCCGTCGGGTCCCAAAAAACCGATCCATGCAAATGCGTATCCCCTGCCAGATTTCAACAACGCGCAAACGCCATCCAGCAGACTCTGGCGATCCTTTGCGCGAGCAGTCAGTCGATTCACCTCGCTGACCGTGCGCAGAACCTGCACCAGTCTTTGTTCGCGTTTGAGCGTTTCGCGCGCCTCGACCAGGCTGCCTTCGAACGCCTGCAACAGGTAATTGATCGACATGATCGCGGCGATGATCAGCAATATCAAAACCAGCCCGCCGGTGATCCATGCCCCGGAGACCGCCGCGTTCGCCTGCCACTCCAGCGGCACAAACAACATGCCGGATACCTGCGCGTACCCGGTCACGCTCAGGGTCAGGAGCGTCAGTAAAAAGGCTGCCAGGCTGGCGCGAAGATCGAACAGGATGGCGGAAAAGATCACGAATGCAAAAAACAGGATTCGCCCGTCGCCGCTGAAAGAGGTCAGCGCCATGCCAACGGTAGCAAGCGCGTATAACATAAATAGGAAAGCCCCAGCCCGCAGGTTGAAAGACAGTTTTCGATTGAAAGCGGCAACGATGACGACAACCGTAACCGCAACGTAAAATACGATCACAGACACGAGAACCGCCAACGGGTTTTCGTACAAGCCGCCCTGGTCTTCGCGGTAGGCATCAAGGGCATTATTGATTCCCCCGACCAGCGCCAACAGCCAAAAAAAGAGAATTCCCCCCAGGATGCCGTTCAATAATTGCAGGCGCCATTCCTGAAGCGACGAAATACGCTCCCTATATCGCATCCTCAAAACTGAAAAAAGAGCATCCATTAATCGTCGATACATGTAAAAGGGTCGCCGTTGAAAATTATATACTTAACTTACCCTGCGCGGTAGCATGAGATTCTACGTGTGTCCTTTGAAGAAGGAGACGCCGGTCTTCGGGATTTTGTTTATCTGGCTCTCCCGTTTCTGGCGGGATAACCACTTGCTCACAAGAGCTTTTGCCGCGGATGAACGCGGATTTTTTTTTGACCATCCGCGAAAATCAGTGAAATTCGGTAACTGCTCAGGCATTTTGTTTTACGCCGTGTTCGGGCGGACTGAAGTCCTGCCTCAGTTCGTGAAAGTCCGCTGAAGCGGACTAGCCCAAAGGGCTTCCATGTGCTGAGCAGGGGATTTATCCCCGCGAACCCAGGATGGCTGAGCAGTTACGAAATTCGCGGCTACGGTTTTTCTTTTCCCGTTAAAAACGGTAGAGCCGTTTATCTTCTCAAAATCCCGGGTCAAAACCAAGGCCTTAACGCGAAGCCGCCAGTATCTTCAAAGGCAAAGATTCACTCTTGCTTGACTGGCTCTCTGGTATTTGGTGGGGTCGCCCATTTTTCACCACAGAGTATCCATGAACTCCGTTCACCCCGAATGATTGGAGGGTACGATTTTTTTCCTTACTACAGATAAAACCCGCTGTGACAGATCTTTAGCGGCAGGCGCGACCCTTTCTTTATATTGTCGCCGCATCCAGACCTGTAGGGTCTCACAAGGGGATGAATATCGCCGAGTGGCAATGCTTTTGGGCCGCACCTTACGCAGAACGTCCCGAAGGCGTCGCTGTAGCGCCGTGGCGATATTCTCATAATTCAGGCTTGTCTTTCGTCAAAACCTTCGGGACGGCGCGTAAAGTCAGTTAGGAATTCCTACAATAAAGCGACTCCTTCCATCTGGATTGTGGCAGAGCCAAAAGTGTGACTTTAGTTACAGTAAACCGGTTTTATTTGTGCAATAATTCACAAGGAAGAAATCATATTACCAAGGAGAATGCCATGAAAGATATCATCTTCCTTCTGCTCACCGGCTTGATCGCCGCGTACCTGTGCTGGTATTTTTTCCAGCGTTATCAACTGCACAAGGCGCTGCATAACCTGTACTATCTGATGGGTTTCGCAGTGCTTTTAGTTTCGGGGCTGTTGCTCATCAGCTTCGGGATGGGAATCCTCGCCTCGCCCTACGTGCTGACGGTTGCCAGCCTGATTCCCCTGGGCATTTCCATGGGACTGGCGGAGGAGTACTTCCCCGCCTGGAAGACCTACTTCAAGTGGTTCGCCGCGGTCGGTTTCGTCGCCATCGCCGTGACCAGCGTCGGCGGCATGGACACACTCAAGAAGATTGCCGTCCCGCTCTTCCACGGCGTGGCGGGACTGGTCATCTTTGCGGGTCCGTTCGTTGCCAAAGGCGCGCCGAAGGGATTCTGGTGGGTCGGCATCGGCGGTCTGCTGATCGGGCTGGGCGGTATTGCGCTGGCGTTCATCACCATGGGCAGACAGCTGCTTTTCTTCAGCCCGGATTTCGTGATGCTTATCCTCACCCCCCTGCTCTTCCTGATGACCGGGGCATTTGCGTTGGGCTTTACGAAGAAAGGATAGTCCGCAGAGAATTGGCAGTCGCTTTCGAAGCGACTGCCAACTTTTGGAAAATACTAAAAATATTGTAGTAGCGACTTCAGTCGCTTATTGGGCGGCTGAAGCCGTCACTACGAAGCAATTTTCGGATAGACACTGAACGGAAACATCAAGCAGGCGGCGTTGGCATCAATCGATCAGAAAACTTGTTGTACAATGACGGGGGTAAGGACTGCAAAATGAACGACACCAATCACAATAAGCCCGACATTCTTCTCAAACGCCTGAAAACCTTCGACTTCCTGCGCGGATTGGACGCGGCGACCCTCTCCCGCCTGGCAGACAGTGCGGTCTGGAAGGTCTACCCGCCCAACGCGGTTGTGTTTTGGGAAGGCGATATCGAGACAAATTTGTTTTACCTGCAATACGGCTCGCTCAAAGCCATCAAGACCGCGCCGGACGGGCGCGAGCAGGTATTGAGATTCATCCATGCGGGCGAGGTGTTCAATGAGATTGGCGTCCTGGCAAGGAAGCCGAATCCTGCCACGGCGGTTGCGCTCGAGGAATCCGGCATCTGGTTGATTCCAAGGGGCGTGCTGGAGGAGATCGTTTCGGAGCATCCCAAAACCGCCATGCAGATCATCGAGAACATGGCAGACAAGGTGATCAGTCTCGTCGTTCTCGCCGCGGACTTGTCGCTGAAAACCGTCGAAGCCCGGTTTGCGAATCTGTTACTGGAACAAGCCGAGGGAGACGTGATCGAACGCCGCCGCTGGACGAACCAGACCGAACTTGCGTCGCGGCTGGGAACCGTCCCCGATGTATTGAGCCGCGTCATCCGCGAGTTGACCAAGGCAGGGTTGATCGAGATGGACAAACAGCAGATCCGCATCCTGGACCGCGCGGGCTTGGCGGAGCGAGCCATGCTTCGGGGAGATTAAGGTTTGGGTTGAAAAACCCGACAAAAGTCGGGGTGTGAAGCGGGGATTTCCATTAAAGTCAGGCATATCTGAAAGGAGACGATATGTCTGAGACAAATCAAATCTATTTTGCTGAAACAAAATCAAAGGCGGTCTTTGCCGCGGATGGACCGAAGCCACAGTTTTTAATCGACACGCCGAAGTTCAAGTCGCTGGTCGTTGGGCTGGAGGCGGGCGGACAAATTCCCGTTCACCCGGGCGAGGCGGCGATGTATCACTTCCTCGAAGGCGAAGGCTTGATGACCGTGGACGATGAAGCCTTTGCCATCAAACCCGGTGTGACGGTGGTGGTGCCGAGCGGCGCGAAACGCGGCATGAATGCGAAGACACGCGTGATCTTTTTGGGCGCGAAGGGAGAACAATAATGAACGCGCCAAAACGCTATCACCCTGTTCAGGTCACATTGCATTGGCTGGTTGTGCTTCTGGTGATCGCCGCTTTTGTGATGGGCAAATCCATGAGCGGACTGCCGAACGATGCGAACAAACTTGCGCCGCTGGCATTGCACATGAGCGTGGGAATTTTTACGCTGGTTGTGATCGTAACGCGTTTCATCACGCGCATGACACTCCCCAGACCCGAACATGCCACGGCGGGCAACCCCTTCTTCGATTGGATCGGTAAAGCGGTGCATTACGCCTTGTACCTGCTGGTCTTTCTGACGGCGGTCAGCGGCATGTCGCTTTCGATGCAGGCTGGGCTTGTGCCGATCGTTTTCGGCGGTTCGGGCAACCCGCTCCCCCCCGATTTCTTCGAGTTCGCGGCGCGGATGCTGCACGGCTTCATTGTGCCTGCCCTGCTTTTATTGGTATTCCTGCACGTCGGCGCGGCGTTCTATCACCAGTTCATGCTTAAGGATAACCTGCTCGCCCGCATGTGGTATGGAAAATAAATTGTACGGCGATATTAATATCGCTGTACACAAAGGAGAAAGAAATGAAAACAACCATTGGCAAATGGAACATCGGCGTTGGGCTTTGGGTGATGGCGTCCTTCATGATCTATGGATTTGTCCTGATCTACCTGCGGGATTTTGCCCCCGGCAAGGAAGCCTGGATCGAATCGTACAACACGGGCGCGCATTTTGAAGCGCGGCTCGCGCATGTGCATGGAAACTTGTTTTCCCTTCTCAACATCGTTTTCGGTTTCCTGCTAATGAAACTTAACCTGAAAGACAACCTCGCCAAATGGGCTTCCTGGCTGGCGTTGGCTGGCTTGCTCATGCCGCTCGGCATTCTAGGCGAAGTCTACCTCGGCTTGCCGTACTACCTTGTATTGGTCGGCGGACTGTCCATCTTCCTCGCGACGGTTTTGCTCGGCGTCGCTGTTGTGCAAATGAAAAACGAAACCAAAGGAAACTAAAATGCCAATCCCATATCTACTCACCACATTGCTTTACACCTTCGTCGCCCTGCTTGCGGCGGCGGATGCGTCCCTCGTCAGCATGAGCGTCTTCAGCGCCTTCCCCGCCCTGCGCTGGGTGCGGGTTCACTTCATCACCCTGGGCATCCTTTCACAGGTGGTCTTCGGGCTGCTGCCCATCCTGATTGCGTCGCTTTCCAAAAAAGAAAAACCCGCCATGCGCTGGGATATCTGGCTCACGCTCAACACGGGGCTGGTCGCTCTCATTGCGGGCTTTGCAGGCGTGAACCACCCGATGATCTTCACCGGCGGCACGCTAATCTTCATTGCCGCGCTGCTGCTCATGCTGCAACTTTGGAACATTCGCGGCGGCGAAGCGCCTGCCAGCCTCAAGTTTTATCTGTCGGGCTTTTTCTACCTGCTGGTCGGCATCATCATCGGCACGGGCTTGTTCCTCAACTGGAGCGACGCGCTCTACATCAAAGTTCCGCTCGAGGCGCACATCCATGCCAACTCGTGGGGCTTCATGTCGCTGGTCTTCGCCGGGCTGATGGTGGACTTCATCCCCATGGTCACGGGCAAACCGCTCGCTTCCAAAAACGCCACCGCCTACATCTTCTGGGGTATGACCCTCGGCGCGTTCGGTCTCGTGCTCGGTCCATGGCTGGGCGGAAGCCTGCCCCCCACCGTGGCGGGCCTGGTCTTGCACATCTCCGCCACCGTTGTATTGGTCGTCGCCCTGGTCCGCACGTTGAACCAAAGCGGCAAATTGAGTGGCGCAGGCGGATGGCACCTCGTCGCTTCCTATATCTGGATTTTGCTGCCCGTGATGATGGCGCCTCTGCTGCTGCTCGGCTTCCTCGAGCCGGGTCCCATCGAATCGACCGCGCCTCAAGCCCTGATTTATGGCTGGGTGCTGCAATTTGGCATTGCCCTCATCCCCTACATTGCCCGCCGCTTCTTCCTCAAAGAGGAGACTCCCGAACTCGGCGGCAACTGGCTCAGCCTTGCGCTGGCAAACCTGGGCAGCGTCCTCGTCTGGGTCAGCATCTTCAGCGGAACCGCCGAAGGGATGGTGTACGGCATCGCCTTTGTGCTCTACGCGCTGGCAATCATCCAACCGCTCAAGGAACTGGCAGAGATCGCCCGCGTTGGATTGAAAAAAATCGAGTCGGCATAACCCCCCGTACCGCAAACTTCAGTTTGCGAACTCAAATTAACGAACTGAAGTTTGCGAACACCACAAAAATAAAATGGACATCACCAAAGACACCCGCGTCTCCGCCATCCTCGAAGAATACGGCGACATCGCCGACGTAATGGAAGTCTTCGGCATCAAGCGCGTGGGACGCTACTCCCTGCGAATGCTGGCGGCGAAGGCAGTCACCGTCGAATGGGCGGCACGCATCCATCGCGTCCCGCTGGATCAATTTCTGCAAATTCTCAAACAGGCTGTTGCAAAAAGGAGCAAATCATGAGCGCATTGATGAATAAACTTCCCTCCATCCTCGCCATCCTTGTCGGCGGCATGTCCATCCTCGCGGGCGGGATGGTCCTGCGCGGCTGGCAACCCGGCTGGACGGTGATCAACTGGCTGCCCGTGTACAACTTCTCAATCGGCTTGCTGACCCTGGTCCCCGCCTACTTGCTTTGGGTCGGTCATCGGTATGCGCTGCCCGCCTCGATTGCAATATTCAGCGTCCACGCGGTTATCCTGCTTCTGCTTTTGACCGTTCTTCGGAACACCGCCGCCTTTCAAAGCGTCGGCGCCATGTCCTTCCGCGTGGTTACTTGGATCGTCATCATCGCCCTGCTAAAGTTCCAGCGTTGACATCGCGGCGAAACAAAAAAAACTGAACGCCGCCCGGCACGCGCCCGCGGCGTTCAGCCTATTCATCAAGCACAAACTACTATTGCGCCTGGGCGGGACAATCACCCTTTATACCCGCTCCACCAAACGCGCCAGCCCCTCGCGGCTCGTCAACACGAACTCGGTGCGGGTCACTTCGATCAACTTCTTGTCTGAAAACCCATACAACGCGCGGCAGACCATCTCGCGCGTCGAGCCGATCCGCGCCGCCATTTCGTCGAGAGTCAAATGACGCGAGATCGCCGCATCGCCCGCCGTCTCGAAATTATCGAGCAGCAGGCGGGCGAGCCGTCCTGCGACGGGATGAAACGCCATCTCTTCGAGAATCGCGCTGGCACGCTGCATCCGTCCCGCCATGAGGCGGCACAACTCCCAGCCTGCTCGCCCGTTGCGGAACAGGATCGGCTCCAGCGTTTCGCGCGACCACAGGAACAACTGACTCGGTTTATTCGCCTCGAGCGTAACAGGCATGGGCGCATCCTCTTG
This sequence comes from Candidatus Villigracilis adiacens, assembly GCA_016703605.1. Taxonomy (GTDB): domain Bacteria; phylum Chloroflexota; class Anaerolineae; order Anaerolineales; family Villigracilaceae; genus Villigracilis; species Villigracilis adiacens. The sequence goes on from JADJBU010000026.1 coordinate 450,736, forward strand.
AAAGAACGCCAGCCCCCAGAAAATATCGCCCGTTGAAAACGTGCTGACCAACAGCGTCCGCCCCTCGCCCGATTCCTTCAACGCATCCACACTCCCCTGCCCCACCAGAAAAAGATGCGGCCACACGTCGCCGTACAAAATCACCTTTTCACCTGTATCGTATTTTCGTAATACGGATTGACGCGCCATCAACTCCAGGTCGTTTTGGGCGAGGGGCGCAAAGACGGGATTCTTCTTCAACAAATCTGTTATCTCGTTCATCGGTCGTTTCCTCCCGCAATTGTCTCGAGTTTCTCACGATCCAGAAATGCCAATTCCACGCGGTTGACGCGGATCAAGCCCTCGTCGGCAAAGCGATGCAGGGTGCGGCTGACCAGTTCGCGGGTCGTCCCGATCGTGTCTGCCATCTGGTCGAGGGTCAGGTCGCGCGGTGCGGAGTCGCCCTCCGCGTGCTGATAGTGAGTCAACAGCAGGCGGGCGAGCCGTCCTGCCACGGGGTGGAATGCAAATCCGTACACCACTTCGCGTACATGCCGCATGTAATGGACAAGCACGCGCCCGGTCTCCCATACGGCTTGCGGGTTGCGCGAGACGATCGGCACGACCACCTCACGCGGCCAGATCAAAAGTTCAACACGCTGGGCTGCTTCAAGGGAGGCAGGCATCGGCTGGTCGTCGAAGATCGAATGCCCCCACACCACTTCGCACGCGCCAAGATTGAACACCACCTGACGCTTGCCTTCGGGCGAGACCATCACCCATTCCGCCTGACCCGAAACGATATAGGCGACGTTCGCCCACAATTCGCCCTGCCAGCAAATCACCTCGCCTCTTTCATGGACTTTGCGGCTGGCGCGGCCGACCAGTTCAGCGCGGTCGGCGTCTGACAGTTTTTCGAACACGGGCGCGCGGGATAGACATTCGAGGACGGTTTGCATGAGACCTGATCTTCGGAGTCCGAAGTCTCCCGACTTCGGCGCAAAGTCGGGATATGTCGCATGGCGCCACTGCGCCGCTTTGCACTCCGCTCCATTCGATCGATTTATAAAAAGTCAAAGACACAGCCGTGACTTTGTGATATTTTTCTTACAGTGTAAATTATCCTGCATGGCAGGTCAATTCAAATTCCCTTTGAGGAGCAAAAACATGACAAACGAAACCACCAAAACAGGACGAATCGTCATGACGATCGTCGCCGTGATCGGCGGCTTGTACCTGATGCTGCTAGCGCCCACCCAGGCGATGCAGACCCTGAAGATCGCGCTCGACCAGGTGATGCTGCGCCTCGTACCGCACGACGCGGATTTCTATCCCGCCGTGCCGATCCTTTCGGTCACTTTCTCGGCATGGATCATCGCCTTTGTGCTGGCGGGAGCCATGCTGTTGGTGCTGGCAAAGAAGATCTACGACGGCGCCAAGTGGGCGCGCGCCACCGCCCTCGGATTGTTCGCCATCCCCTCGGTCGCGGGCATGACCATGATGATCCCCTGGTTTGTGCTGGTATTGGCTGAGTATCCCGAAAAGGGCGTCCCGGCGCACACCATCACGGGGATGCCGCCTGCCATGCCCATCATCTTGCTTGGTCTGTTATTCTACTTCATCATCCTGTTTGCAGATCAGGATACGCTCAAGAACAAGGCGCTGAAATTGATCCCCTTCACGGCGCTGGGCATCGTATCCGGTATGGTCTTCATGAACGGACAGCATGGCGTGCGCTACTTCATTCACATCCCCGGCGAATTCACGACCGATGCCAATGGATTGATCACCGCCAACCCCAACCCGCCGTTGTTCACCACACCGCTGGCGCATTACATCACCAACCTCGACCACCTGGACTGGAAAACCTTCGAAATGGTTTCTGACCAAGCGGTATACAGTCCCCAGACGCTGGCGCTTCTGCTGGGCGGCTTCCTGCTCTACATCGCCTCCATCCTGCTGATCGTCTCCATCCCGTTGATGGCAATGAAAAACAAAACAGGCTGGTACATTGCCACTGCCACAGCACTGGCGACCGCCGTTGTCAGTTTCCAGGGCTTCATCGTGCGCAGCTCCACTGAATGGCTGCAGGGCGGGTTGTTGTCCACGGTTCTGTTGGCCATCCTGCTAATCCCCGCCTTCAAGCAATTCCTGATCGAAAAAGGCGACTAACCTTCACAGATACTCATCCGCATTCTCCTTTGCAACCCGGGATCAGTTAGCTCTGATCCCGGGTTTGCCTTAAGGCAAAGACGCTGTCACTTATTTGTGATAATCTTCACATATAAGTGACGCAAAATTGCGCCACAAGACAGACACATCCACATAAGGAGAAGCAATGAAAAACCTACGTTTTGCCTTCGCGGCGGTAATCATCGCCGTACTTGTACTGGCGGCTTGCGCGCCAACTCCCGCCCCAGCGGCGGAAGAGGTCAACGAGGCCGCGCCTGCCACTGAGGTCCCGACAGAGGCGGGTGTTGTGGAAGAGCCATCGCCCACCGAACCTACGGAGCCTATCCTGTGGACGCAGGATTACATCACCCAGGTCCCGCCGATCATGATGATGGAACCATATTTCCAAATCTTCGGGCAGTCGCAGGTGGCGGTTCCCTATACCTATGAAACTGCCGTCAAATTGTCAGGGCATTCGTGCGGCGCTGTGGCTGGCGCGTGGACGATTACCCGCAAAGCCCTCGAGGTCTTGTATCCCAATGGCGAAATTCCTGTGCGCGGACAGATCGCAGTGGAAGCCCCGGGCGCGGAAGACGAATGGTTCGTGGGCGTATTTGGCGATGTGATCACCTATGTCACCGGCGCAGCCCCGAAGACGGGCTTCATCGGCGCGGAGTTCGGTGAGACAAACAACCTGTTCGTGCGCCAGAACAAAATGGTCTACCTCGACGCGCCCAGCGGAAAGCAACCCCCGCAATTGGAATGGATATTCACCCGCCTGGATAATGGCGCAAAAGTGGGCGTAAATTTCAATCTGGCGGTCATCACGCCAATTGCAACACCGGAACGTCAGGAAATGGGCAAGAAAATGGCAACCGGCGCCGCCACTCCTGAAGAGGCCGCCGATTACTACGAGTACTGGAATGCCCGCGCGAAATTCGTCTTCGAAAACGCAGACACGTTGGAAGGCTTTTTCAACGTCAAGGTTTACCAGGAAGGCACCCCCACCACCGCCGACGCCATCGTGGGAGAACCTGCAACTGCAGCGGCTGAAGATTTCGTCTGGGACCAGGCGTACATCACCGAAGTGCCGCCAATCATGATGAGTGAACCGTATTTTGGCATCTTCGGTCAGACATCGGGACCCGTCCCCTACTACTACGAAGAAGCCGTGAAACTGGCCGGACATTCCTGCGGAGCGACCACGGGGGCATGGACGATCACCCGCAAGGCGCTCGAGGCGTTGTATCCCAACGGAGAAATTCCAGTCCGCGGCCAGATTGCAGTGGAGGCTCCGGGCGCGGAAGATGAATGGTTCGTCGGCGTGTTTGGCGACATCATCACCTACGTCACCGGCGCAGCTCCTCACACCGGCTTCAACGGCTCGGAGTTTGGCACAGTGAACGATCTCTTCGTGCGGCAGAACAAGATGGTTTATAAAGATGAACCGACCGGTCAACTGCCCCCGATGCGGGAATGGATATTCACCCGCCTCGACACGGGCGCGAAGGTTGGCGTCAAATTCAACCTCGTAATCATCCTGCCGATTCCTACTCCGGCACGGACGGAGATGGGCAAGAAGGTGGCGGCTGGTCTAGCCACCCCCGAAGAGTTGGCCGACTATCAGGAATACTGGAACGCCCGCGCGCTCTTCGTCCTTGAGAACGCCGACCTGGACGGCTTCTTCACCCTGACCAACTACGAGGAGTAACCTGACAGGGTAAAAACTGAAACGCAGGACAGGTGACAAACATTCTGTTGCCTGTCCTGCTGTTTTTCAGCCCAAACCCTGGATCGCTTTTCCCTTTTGCCTTAAGGCAAAGATTTTACAAGACCGTTTGTGATATACATCACATAGATACAAATGGAGGATGCCATGAAAGAAACCTCTCAAACCAAACGCTCCATTCTCGCCGTCCTGGCGGTGATCGTCGGTCTGTTCATGATCGCGGTCGCGCCGTTTCTCATCCAGACTTCGATCGAGCGGGTGGTGACCGAACTGCAGATCGTCTCGGCGCAGAGGCCTGCCTACGCCAGCGGGATACCGCTCTTCTCCTACGCCTTCCCTCTCTACCGCGGATTGATCTTCATCGGCGGGATTGCCCTGCTCCTGCTGGCGCGTCCCATCTACCATGGAGAGGAGTGGACGTTCCCGGTCGCTTTACTCGCCTCAGCCTTCCCTTCCGCGGGCGGAATGTTCATGTTCATGCCCTACGTCTCATTCGTGGACGGCTTCCCCATCCCGATGGCAGTCTCGATCGTGGGTCTGATCTTCTTCTGGTCGCTGATCCTGCTCCGCAATGTGGACAAGTGGATCAAGTGGGGTCAGTTCCTCGCGCTGACCTTCGCGGGCATGTTGAGCACGCACGCCTTCATCGTCGGCATCGGCAACCTGCGCACGTTGATGACCCGCCCCGAAAAACCGATGTATGACGGCTTGGGAATCTGGGTGCTGGCCTGGTCGCAGCCCATCCAATGGATATGCGTGATCCTGCTCTTCATCGCCATCTACAAAATCGCGGAACGAAAATTCTCGGGCTGGTGGCTGGCGCTCGTCTCGGTGACATCCCTGACCGCGATCGACGTTCCGATGCAGATCATCCGCCTCACCATGACCGATTCGACCGCCCTCGATTACACCTACGGGATGCCCGTCATGCTCGGGATGTTCATTGTCCTGCTCATGCCGAAATTTAAAAATGCGCTCATCCATGAGGAAGAGTGCTGCTGCAAGAATAAAGAGTAAATAGGTAGAGACCTGACATGTCTCATCGTGCCGCCCCCAACCGGAACCCACGCGTGGCGATGGCGCATATTAATCGAACTTTCGCGGAGACATGTCAGGTCTTAACAATCATCCCATGAAAATCAATCCTCGCTATTACCCCGCCATCATCATCGCCGCGTACGTGATTTTCCTCCTGCTTGGCATCCTGCTTGGCTTCGGACCGGAGCGCGGAGGCGAAGGGCACGGAAACAGCGCGTTGATTCAAATCGCCTTCGCAACTATGGAGACTCTGGCATGACCACCGTCATCCGTGAAAAACCTTTCTCACTTGCCAAAAGCCGCCGCGTCATCCAATGGCTGGCGGTGATCGGCACCTTCGTGCTCGGACTGCGCCACATCATGCCAGGCGAAGCCTCGCGCGGCGGGTCCTTCGACTCGTTCTGCGCTTTTGGCGGGATCGAAACGCTCCTGCCATATCTTTCCACGGGACATCTGCTCAAGTCCACCAACCTGCTCAACTTCTCGGTTCTGATCGCCACGCTGGGAGTCTCGCTCGTGGCGGGACGCGCCTTCTGCGGCTGGCTGTGCGGACTCGGCGCGCTCCAGGATTTCATCGCAGAGTGGACGCGGAAACTGCTCGGCGAGAGACACCACATCCGCGGTAAACAAAGCAAAGCCATTTTGCCCCTGCGCCTGCCTGCCGCTGTGGATCGTCCGCTTCGGTACGCAAAATATTTCGTTCTGGTAATTATCCTGTTCGCCAGTCTCTACACCGCCTTTCCGCCCCTGCGCGAGTTTTGTCCCGTGCGGGCTGTGTTCAGCCTCAAGATGACTCCACTGTTGTGGCTCGCGCTCGGCATCTTTCTGGCTGGCTCGATCTTGGTCGAACGCTTCTGGTGCAAGTATCTCTGTCCACTCGGCGCGACGCTTGCCATCTTCAACAAAATCTCACCCGTGCGCCTCGTCACGGACACCAACCACTGCAACAACTGCGGACGCTGTGACATCGAATGCTCGATGGGCATCGCAGATGTGCCGATCAATCTCGATCATCCCGAATGTGTGCGCTGCATGGAATGTCTCAACACTTGCGCGCGGGATGGTTCGTTGACAATTCAAATCCGAAACAAGGAGAATGTGACATGAAAAATAATTTCAAAATTGGAGCCGTCCTTGCCATGCTCGGCATCCTGGCGGGAATCCTCTGCCTGTACTTTATCGCGGATACCTACAACGCGGTCATCCACACCCACTTCAACGCGGGCGATTGGGAGGAAAGCAATACCGTGCGGGTCGTCTACGCCGTGCTTGGCTGGCTGGGGACTGCCGCTGGCGCGCTCTCTGCCGCTGTTTTGTGGGGATTCCTGAACAAACAGGATTGGGCGTGGTTCTGGGGCGCGGTCGCTGCGACCGTTCTTTTGCTGGCGGGATTCTTCCCGATGATCCCTGCCGCAGACAGCGGACTGGCTACGCCGACCATGTGGGTCTTTCTGCTGGCGGCGGTGATGTGGTTTGGGATGCTCCTCGTGGGCGGTGTGAGCGGCAAGGTTATCACGCTTACTTTTATCGCAGGTCTCGCCTATGTGTTGACCTTCATTGACGGGGTCGCGCCGATCTCCAAATTCCAAACCACCTTCCAGGCGCCGACAGCATTTGCCGAAAATGCGAACACGTTCTGGAACGGGATGTACGTGATCTTGCAGCAGGTCAGTTGGTGGGGCGCGGCGGGATGGGCGGTCTTCATCTTCGCCACGCTGAAAAGGAAACCCTGGGCGATTCCCGTCGGCATCTTCGCGGCAAGCATGTCCATGCTGGCGGGCTATCCGCTTGGGCTGCATAACGCGCTGGTGGAAGTACATCGCTTTTCGATGTTCCTGCCCGCGCCGATCATGAGCACGGGACTGCTGATCTACCTGCTGCTGCCCGGCACAAAGAAAATGCTCGAGGCGTGGAACGCGGCGGGGTAGCGGGAATCTCGCGGTGAAAAATGCCCGTCGAAACAGAATCCGCTCAAAGGTCAGAAAGGAGGCGCGCCTGGGCGGATTCCCCTCTTTGAGTGGGGAAACAGGTCAAACGCCGGGTCCGAAGCGGGGTGTGACCTTTGTCACAGAATCTTGGTTTCATTTGTGCAATAATTCACATAAGGACTGGGTTATTTGTCTTTTGTCAAAGACAGCCCACCCGCTTTGTGATATTTTGTACGCAGGCTTAAATCTCCCAATTAGGAGCAACCATGCAATTTATAAAATCCCGTTTGAATTATCTCTTCGGTTCCACCAAGGGACTGATCCTCGTTGCCATCGCGATGATCGCGGTGGTGACAGCCACGTGGGGAATGCTCTCGGGACCCATGGCGGAGATGGGCGTGCGCGAGGTGGTGATCAAACTCCTCGGCATGGACATCGTCCAGTCTGAGCGCGAGGGGCGCATCATCATCCTGTATCACTCGATTGCCATGGCTGTCGTCGCCATCGAAACCTACATGGTGACGGGACTCTTGAAGATGAAAGAGTTCTACAAGATGGCTGTGCGCGTCCTCATCACCGTCGGCTACATTTTGACAATGGTCTTCGGCATGGGCTTCGCGTACTTCGGTCGCAACTGGGCGTTCCACGGACTGTACATCACGGGGCTTTCGCTGATCTTCTTTGCGGGCGTGTTGCTGTGCATCGCGCTCTGGCCCTGGAATCCTGAGTATTACATCACCGACAAGGATTATGCCCGCACAAAAAAAGGCGTTGACCTGGAACGCGTCGCATTCTTCACCGCCGCGGTGACAACGGTCATCTCCGCTTTGTTCGGCGCAGTGCCTGGCTCGTTCTTCGGCAATGGCTTCGAGACCTTCCTCGCGGAGAATGTCATCCGCCTGCCGCACAAGACCACGATGGAATATTCCATCATCGGGCATTTACACATCATGCTGGCGCTGATCGCCATCATGCTCACGCTCATCATCGGGCGCTGGCTGAACTTCAAAGGCGCGTGGCACAAAGTCGCCATGCCGTTGATGATCCTCGGCTGTATCGTGCTGAACCTCGGCGTGTGGGGCGTGGTCACTCCGCTCGAACCCGTGGCGCACATGATCATCTACGTCGGCGCGACTCCGTCCATGCTGGCGGCGCTTTTTCTGCTCATCTGGAGTTGGGGCAAGTTCGCCAAAGAAGGCACAGCGCACATTACCAAACCCACCTTCCTACAGAAACTCGGTGCGATGGTCAGCGATCCGCTCAAGTTCGGTCCCACCTGGCAGATGCTCTTCATGAACTTCACCACCAGCGGCATCGGCATCTTCATGGCGATCCGCCTCGACGAAATCTTCCGCATGTGGCCCGCCCGCGAAGAACGCATCGAACTGACGGGTCACTGGCACGCGCTCTCCGCCATCATCGCCACCATCATCCTGATGTACTACGGCGACATGCTCGGGCTGAAAGGCAAAGTCCGCCAAATTTACGGCTGGTCGCTCATCTTCCTCTCCGACATCGCCCTCGGCGCGGTGACGGTCTTCGAAATGAAACGCCTCTTCATTGACGAAGCGACTCAACAACCGCTCGTCAACACGCTCATGTACATGATTGACTTCGGTCTTGGCATGTTGCTCGTCCTGCTTGCGGTTGTCATGGTCTGGCGTCTCACCGACCTCTTCAAACCAAAGGGACGCTGGACAGAAGAAACGACTCACGAACTCGCGCAGGAGGTGACGAAATGAAACGCCTCTTCTTTACCCTTAGCCTGTTGACGGCGTTACTAGCCTCGTGCGCCCCGGTAGATTTGAACGCTCCGATCCCCGCCTTCGACACGGGCATTGATCCGACCTCCTGGGCGCAGGTCCCCGCAGGCGAGTTCTACTTCGGTCAGCACGAAGACATCGAAACCACCGACGCTTACGAGATCATGATCACCGATGTCACCGCCCAGCAATACGCGGACTTCCTCAATGCCGCCCTTACGGATGGCACGCTGAAAATCGAAGGCGACTCCGTCCTCGGCTACTATCCCGGCGACCCGTTCCACGGCGTCAAGCACGAACTCGAGATCAAAGCGGGAGACTGGCAATACATCCCGCTGAATGACCCGGCGCAGAGAATCGAATTTGACGGAACCAGTTTCACGGTCCAGCCCGGATACGAGAACCATCCCATGACTTCGGTCACCTGGTTTGGCGCGTGGGGCTACTGCGAATATTACGACTATCGCCTCCCCACCGAAGCCGAATGGGTAAAAGCCGCGCGCGGTGAGGATGAGCGTCCCTTCCCCTGGGGCGATGAAATCCTGCGCGAGAACGCCAACTTCTATTCGTCGCGTGACCCGTTTGAAGATATGTCCTCCTTCGGCTCGCGGACGAGTCCCGTCGGTTTCTATAACGGAAATGCCTACGACGGCTATCAAACACTCGACTCCGCCTCGCCCTACGGACTCTACGACATGGCGGGCAACGTCTGGCAATGGGTCGGCGACGTCCAGCCGCAGGAAGGCTTCAGCGACCGCTTCATGAAGGGCGGCTCGAAAGACACCTACGACATGGACTTGCGCATCTGGGTTCGCAACTCCGCCCCGCCGATGTATTTCAGCCCGGGTGTTGGGTTCAGGTGTGTGAGGTAAAATGGTGAGAGTAGAGAGCGGTAAATGGTAAGTAGTAAATGGTAATTGCTCTTTACTCTCCAATCATCTATCGTTGAGCCGCAGGACACAACATGACCGCCCAATCTCCAATTACCAATTACCAATTACCAACTCCCAAAAAAATCTCCCTCTACTGGAGCCTGACCAAACCCCTCCAATCTGGCTTGCTCCTCGCCACTGGACTTGCCGGCTACATGAGCGCGCGCTGTCCTGTTTTCAACATGGGTACGATCCTCGGTGTGGCAGGCAGTCTCTTTCTTGCAATCGCGGGCAGCACCGTGCTGAACATGTGGTGGGACCGCGACATTGACGCCAAAATGGGACGCACACAAAAGCGCGCCACCTCTTCTGGTCAATTGACCGAAAAAGAAGTCCTGCGCGTCGGCTTGTTCCTCTCTCTCGTGGGTGTCGGTTGGGCAGTTGCGCTGGACGCACTCTACGGGTTGATCGTCTTCGCCGGTCTCTTCTTCGATGTTGTCGTTTACAGCATCTGGCTCAAACGCCGTACTGCCTGGAGCATCGTCTGGGGCGGCGTTTCAGGAGCCATGCCCATCCTCGCGGGCCGCGCCCTCGGTCTCGGCGCCGTGGACTGGGTCGGACTCACCCTCGCCCTCGGCATCCTCTTCTGGATTCCGACTCACACGCTCACCTTCAGCATGAAGTTCTCCAAAGACTACGCCGCCGCCTGCGTCCCCACCTTCCCGTCCACCTATGGGCTCGGCGTGACGCGCGCAACGATTGCGATCTCGTCCGTGCTGGCCGCGCTCGCCATGATTGTTGCGGGCATCGGCATCGGCATGGACTGGGGCTTCCTGCGCCTGCTCGGCGTCCTCTCTGCGGGCTTGCTCATGCTCGCCGTCGCCATCACCTTCAAACCCACCGAAAGCGTCAACTTCGGTCTGTTCAAATATGCATCCGTTTACATGCTCGCCGCGATGATCCTGGTCGTGCTGGAAGTGATCTAATAACCCGGAGTCCAACGTCTCCCGACTTTGGACTTTCCAAAATCTGGAGATTTTGGACTCCATAAAAACACGTATGAAACTCTCCCCCCTCGACCGCATCCTCCTGCTCCTCACCGTCCTGCTCGCCTCTTATCAAGTCTCGGCAGGCATAGACGGCTTCGATACCCTGCCCATCATCGCCTATACCATCGCCTTTGGCGTGATCCTCGTGGCGGCATTGCTCATCTTCATTTTGGGATTTGGCGTGCTGGACTCCCCCATCGTCGTCATCGTCTCAACGATCATTCCCCTGAGTTTGGCGGTCGGACTCATCCACCAGCACGCCGCCTCGTTCGGGACCTGGTACCTGGTCTTCGCCATCATCGGTTTCCTCGCCGTGACGTTAACCCGCTCGATCCCCGCGCCGGGCAAAATCCCGACCATCGTGCTGGCAATCGTCCACGGCATCGCAGGCATGACGATTTTTCTCCTGCCGATCGTTTTATCAATTCAAGGCAACGCGCATCCCATGTTTTCCCTCGTCGGCGTCGGCGGCGCGTTGATCGGCATTGGCGGGCTGGCGCTGTCCTTCCTCAAGGCGGGCAAACCCATCCTCTCGCAGGAGGTCATTCACAAGATCCTGCCTGTCATCCTGTTCCTGATGAGCCTGTGCTTCGTGATGGGATTCAAGTATGGATAGAATCATCTCCTCACTCAGATCCATGCGCGGCGAGTTGAAGAAGAGCCGTTACAAGATCTGGCTGCGGGCGTTTTTGCTGTTCCAATTCTCGGTCATGTTCGCCCTGTACTTTTTCCGAGACATTGCGAACGGATATTTCAAATGGGAATGGGTTGCCCTGGTGTGTGCATCCTTCATCCCGGTCGGCTTTCTACTGAGTCTCATCGTGCCCATGAAAGCGGACGAGAACCTGCACGCCGTCACTCTCTCGCTCGATAAAGTCTATCTCTTCCTGATCTGGTTCCTGGTCATCGCCAAACTCATCATCGGGCGCATTCCCGCCTTCACCCCCGAAGCGGACTTCATCATGTCCGCCATCATCGGCATCATGTTCGGCAGGCTGGGCGGGATAGGCATTAGAGTAAGACACATAAAACTGCAACACGGTTTTATTCGAAATACGTTGTAGGTCACGCTCGGAGCGTGACCTATTTTTTTCCCACGAAAGGAGTAAACAATGTCCACCAATAATTTCTTTGCAAAGTTCCTGCGCTTCATCGGGATCGTCCTCATGGGGTTGACGGGCGGCTTCACCCTGCTGGGCGGAATCGGCACCACCTGCGCGGCGCTCTTCCCCGCCAATTACGAAAGCATGGCGGCGCTTGCCCCGTTCCAGTGGCTGTATATCCTCTTTGTGCTGGCGGGAATCGCCCTCGGCATCTGGGGCATCCGGGCGACGGTCAACCTTGTGCGCGGGAGGTCCGACTCATACAGGATGAGCTTGCAGGCATTGATCGCCGGGACCCTGGTCGGCGGGTTGCACATTTACATGTCGCAAATGCTGCGCGGTGCGTCCATGCCGGTGGATGCGGTGGTGTACACGACCGTCCTCACGCTGGTTGTCTTCCTGCTGTTCAAGATTCCCGGCATCTGGCAGGGAGTTGATTTCGCAAAAGCCAAAGCCGACCGAAACAAACCCGCGGGCGGCACGGCGGCGATTCTGCTCGGAATCATGACGCTCACCATCCAATACACAATGGGCGCGACCCACACCTGGGGCGGCGTCAACTATGCCGGCGCGTTCAACACAGGGATGACTCTGACCGGTTTCGGGCTGTTGTTGCTGGGAACGGGAATCTTCGTCAGCATGGCGAAGGTTTGGGAAACAGGATTCAGGCTCGAGGTCCAGAAGAGAGGCGCGTAAACGGGGCGCGTCGCGCCAGACTTAATGAGACTCGTCCACCCGTCTGGCGCGACGCGCATACTCATCCACATCAAAAAATCCCCGCCAGTATGACGGGGATTTCAATTTATTGTTCGGTATCGGGGACGCTTGCCGGTGTTTTGCGCAATTGGTCTTCCTGTAGGACGCGCACGCCGTTGTTGACCTGGTTGCTGACTTTGGCGATCTGGTCCTGCAATTGCATCAAGATATCGAGGACGTAATTATCCGCCTCGGCGCGGATGCCTTCGGCTTCGGCGCGCGCCTGGGCGAGGATCTGCTCGGCTCGGCGCTGGGCTTCCTGCGTGATGATGTCCTTTTGCGCTAGTTGGTCGGCTTTATCGCGGGCAAGTTGCAGGGTGCGGTTGGATTCCTCCTGTGCCTGTGCCATGACCCGGTCGCGCTGGGCGACGATCTGCTGGGCTTTCTTGACCTCTTCGGGGATGGCGATGCGCATCTGGTCGATCAGTTCGAGCATCTTGTCCTCATCCACGACAACGTTATGCGTGAAGGGCACAGCCTTCGCATCATTGAAAAGCTCTTCGAGACGGTCGATTAGTTGAAGAATATCCATAAGCAGTTCACCAATTGGGTGATTTTCTTTATTCTAGCACATTAATCCCGCAGCGCATTCGGCAGGGACTGCTCCCCCATTTGGGCAACCTTCTCCTTCAGGGCATGGTCGACGTACGACGGCACCATGCTGGAGACATCCCCGTTGAGCATGGCGATCTCGCGCACGGTGGACGATGAAAGGAAGGTGTGCTGCTCGGCGGTGATGAGCGCCACGGTTTCGACCGCGCCCCCGGCGAGACGCTGGTTCGCCAATGCCATGCGAAACTCGAATTCGAAATCGGAGAAGACGCGCAGTCCGCGCACGATGACCTGGGCGTCTATGTTTTTTGCGAATTCGATGGTCAGCCCGCTGTAGCCGGTGATCTTGATCTTGGGATTCTCCTTGAAAGACTGCCGCACCAGCGCAATGCGCTCCTCGGGGGAGAATAACAGGTTCTTCAAAGGCTTGTCATAGACCGCCATGACCACTTCGTCGAATAGTTTCGAGGCGCGGTTGGCAATGTCCATGTGACCGTAATGGATGGGGTCGAACGTTCCGGGAAACAAGGCTCTAACCATTTTTCTCCAAACATTTTTAACACGAAGGACACGACGGTCACGAAGGTTAAGAACAATGCCTTTTTCCTCTTTGTACTTGGTGTCCTTTGTGTTTAAGATAGATCGCTACTCGTCCCCTTCCAGAACCGCTCGAAGGCTTCCGCCAGCAGCGAATGTTCAGGCTGGGACAGTTCCGGGTCGCGCTCAAAAAGGGATTTGGCTTGCTCCCGCGCTTTTTCGATCAATGCCACATCGGTGATGCTCGCCATTTTGAGCGACGAGGCAAACCCCGCCTGGCGCGTGCCGAGGAATTCGCCGGGGCCGCGCAGTTTCAGGTCGAGGTCGGCGAGTTCGAAACCATCATTTGTGGTCGACATGGCTTGCAGGCGATCATTCTCCGCTGCATCTTCATGCGTGGGGATGAGCAGACAGGTGGACGCCACCGAACCGCGCCCCACCCGTCCGCGGAGTTGATGTAACTGCGCCAGGCCGAAGCGGTCTGCGCCTTCGATCAGCATCAGCGTCGAGTTTGGCACGTCCACGCCCACTTCGATGACCGTGGTCGAAACGAGGATGTCGAATTCCCTGTCGCGGAATTTCAGCATCGCTTCGTCTTTTTCAGCGGGTTTCATCCGTCCGTGGAGCAGGGCAAGTTTCAGGTCCGGGAAGACCTGTTTCGAGAGGGTCTCGAAATCATCCACCGCCGCGCGGACGTTGATCTTCTCGCTCTCGTCAATCAACGGATAAACGATGAACGCCTGGTTCCCCTGCCTCACCTGCGCGCGGATCATCGTATACGCCCGTTCCCGTTCCTGCGGGCGCAGGACGTGAGTCGCAATCGGCTGCCTGCCGACCGGCATCACATTCATAACGGAGATGTCGAGGTCGCCGAACATCGTCAACGCCAGCGAGCGCGGAATGGGCGTCGCCGTCATCACCAACAGGTGCGGGTTCGTGCCCTTGCTGCGCAACTCGGCGCGCTGTTCCACGCCAAAGCGATGCTGTTCGTCAATCACCACGAACTGCAATTCCTTGAACTGCACATCCGGTTCGATGACCGCGTGCGTGCCGATGACGATCTTGATCGAGCCGTCCGCCAACCCGGCGCGGATCGCTTCCTTCTCCGACCCGCTCGTATTGCCCACCAGCAGGCGGATTTCATCGGATTGCAAAAATCCGTTTTCGCCAGCCAGCAAACTCGTAAAGTTGCGGTAATGTTGTTCCGCCAAAATCGAAGTCGGCGCCATGATCGCCGCCTGCGCCCCGTTCGAGACGACCATGCTCGCCCCCAGCGCGGCAATGACCGTCTTCCCCGAACCGACATCGCCCTGCACAAGACGGTTCATCGGCTTGCCAGAATCCAGGTCGCCGCGGATATCCGTCAGCGCGGATTGTTGAGCCGAGGTCAGGGTGAAAGGCAAAGCCAACAAACGCGCATCCAGCCACCCGTCCGAGACCGCGAACCGTTTTCCATCCACGTTCTGCCAGTCGCGTTTTTGTCTCAGCACGCCCATCTGCAAATAAAAGATTTCGTCGAAGGCTAATCGCTGGCGCGCGCGGTCTTTCTTCTCCTGCGAATCGGGGAAGTGCGCCTGCGTCAACGCCTCGCCGAGCGAGACCAGTCCCGCTTCGCGTTTGATCGTATCGGGCAGCGCATCCACCACGGCGGGCGCCCAGAACGCAACCACCTGCTTCATCTGGTTGCGCAGCCACTTCTGCGTGATGCGCTCCGTCAGCGGGTAGATCGGCACGATGCGGTTCGTGTGCAGGTTTTCCATCTCCACACTTTCCCAGTCCGGGCTGTTCATCACGATGCGCCCGAGATACTGGTCGATCTTTCCGGAAACCGAGATCGCGTCGCCAACCTTAAAACGATTCAGCAGCCACGGCTGGTTGAAAAACGTCACGCGCATCGAACCCGTGCCATCGGCAATGACGACCTCGATGATGTTCATCTTGCCGCCGCGCACCGGCCGGTTATGCACGCTCTGGATCGTGCCAAGCACGGTCACCACATCGCCGTACATCAACGACTGGATCGGCTTGAGCAGGGTGTAGTCTTCATAACGGCGCGGGAAGTAATACAACATATCCCCGAGCGTTTTCATCCCCAGGCGTTCCAACGACTCCGCACTCTTCGGTCCCACGCCTTGCAGCACGGTCAACTGCGCGCCCAACGCAGCGGGCGTCTGGCTGTGTTTTGCGCTGGTCGCCGATTCAAAACGCTGCGGAGCCTGTTTCTGTTTTTGCTGTTGCTGGGGATGCTGCCGCTGTTGATTTTGATTCTGCGGCGGAGCCTGATTCACCTCCGGGGCATTCGTCTCCCCATCAGCATCGCTTCGCGCCGGACGGGGAGGCTGGTTCTGCGTCCTGGGCTTTTGCCCCGCTTCGGGGTAGGTCTCGCCGATCCGCTTCCAAAGCCCCTTCAACGAATCCGCCCTGCCCGTCGGGGACAATTTCTCATACGCCCGCAACCGCGAAACGACCGCCTGAATCACATCCTCGGTCACGCCGTCGGCGCGGGCTTCCCCCTCCCAATAATCGAGCATCCTGGCAAGTCCGCCAATGATGGCGGTATTTTCGTATTTGTTTTCGTGTTCGAGCCGGAAGAATTTTCTCAGTTTTTCCAATGAAGGTTGCATAATGGTCAATTTTATCATGGGCGCAACCAATTCTTCTGCAAGGCGTATAATCCTGCAATTCGATTGATGGGTTACAAGTCACAGGTTGAAGGTTGCAGGTTACATAACTTTCAACCTGCAACCTTCAACCTTTCACCTTCAACCAAGGAGCCTCTCATGCACTGGTTCAACCACAGCCGACTCTTCGACCTCGCCCGCCGGGGGCAGCGCCTGACGCACATCGCCGCAGTCATTCCGCTTTCGTTCATCTTTGCCGTTGTCGCCCAGTTCGGTGTAATTCCACTCGTGATCGCGCTGGGCGCAATCTACGGCTTTAGCGAGACCGGCATCCCTCTGGCGGGCATTCCCAACACCATGGCTGGACTATTAATGGGAATGCAATTGACCTTCGCTTTCGTGCTGGTGTACGCCATTCTTTGGGCTTGGCTCAAATGGTTCGAGAAACGTCCCTTTTGGACTCTCGGCTATGAGATGAAGGACGCCCTCGCCCAATACGCGCGCGGATTTTTATTCGGCGCGTTGATGTTCGCCGGTTCTGTGGGGATTTTAGCTCTGTTCGGCAGCGTCTCCTTCGAGCAGGGCGACCCATCCAAACAGGGACTCGCTGCCATGGCAGGCGTGATGCTCGTCCTCATCGGCTGGGTCATTCAGGGCGGCGCGGAAGAAGTCCTCATCCGTGGCTGGGCTTTGCCCGTTATTGGGGCACGCTATAAACCCTGGCTTGGTTTGCTGATCTCATCTCTCATCTTCGCCCTCCTGCACGGACTCAACCCCGGCCTAAGCGCCATTGCCCTCGTCAACCTCGCCTTGTTTGGCGTGTTCGCTGGCTTATATGCCATGCGCGAAGGTTCGATGTGGGGCATCAGCGCCTTGCACAGCGTTTGGAACTGGGTTCAGGGAAATTTCTTCGGCTTCCAGGTCAGCGGTACGGATGCGGAAGGCGGCACCCTCATCAACCTGATGGAAACCGGCGCAGACTGGCTCACCGGCGGCGAGTTCGGTCCCGAAGGCGGTCTGGCGGTGACGGTAATATTGGTGGTTGGGATTTTGGTGATTTTGTTTTGGAAGGGGAAAGAGGCGGTTCAGAAAAATTTGGCAGGCTAGACCGCGGTCAATGGTCAGCGGTCTGTGTCGTTTTACTTTCTCACCGCCGCAAATCCGATGCAGTTCGGTCCCAGGTGTGTGCCGATCACGGCGGTGACATTCACGAACAAAACATCCCTCGGAACTGACATGCGTGATTTGCCTTGCATCATGCTATCCAGCAAGTGACGGGCGCGGTCTTCGGCATTGGTGTGCAGGATCGCAAGGCGTTCCATCTCCCCCACTTCCAAAAGTTTATTGAGAATAAATTCATCTGCCTGGCTGGCAGTGCGGTTGACCGCCATCGGTTTGACTTCGCCGTCGCGCAATTCCACCACCGGCTTGATGGAGAGCATCCCGCCGATGTTGGCAACCACGGCCGGGACCCGTCCGCTGCGTTTGAGATATTCCATCGTATCCAGCGCGGCGAAGACTTTTGATTTCTGTTTGGTCAGTTCAACGGCTTGCAAAGCTGCCTGTAAGCCAAGGTCTGCTGATTCGGCGGCGGCGAGCGCTTGAAAGCCAATGCCCATCGAGAGGGAGCCGCTGTCTACGCAGGTGATTTTGCCGGGGAATTCCTGGGCGGCGCGGCGAGCCACATTGACCACGCCGGAGAGTTTGCCCGAAACGTGGATGGACAGGATATGGTCACAGCCGGAATCGAGCAGGGAATGATACGGCGCAAGAAAATCTCCAATGGACGGCGCGGCAGTCGTCGCCGGGCGCGAAGCGTGAAGCGAGGGCAGGCGCGTGTAAAACTCCTCGCGCGAGATTCCGATCCCATCCTTGTATTCCTTCCCCTCCAGGATCAAGACCGTGGGCACCACTTGAATTTCATGCTGCTCAATGAGATAGGCAGGCAGGTCGGCGGTCGAGTCGGTGACGATTCCAAGTTTCATGGGCAAAGTTTAACATAACTCAAAGTGACAGTCACCTCGGGGGTGACTGTCACTTTATATTCCACCCTTGACATACTGTATTTCACACAGTATAATGCGACAAAGGATGAGATATGGCAAACACAGAATCTCTCGAAAATGTTGTTCTGGAGTTGAGGCGCGGGGTGATCGTGCTGGCGGCGCTCAGTCAATTAGGCGCGCCGGAATACGGCTACTCTCTGCTGAAAAAACTCGCCGACCTCGGCTTGGACGTGGACCAGGGCACGTTGTATCCGCTCCTCCGCCGGTTGGAGGCGCAGGGCTTGCTTGAGTCGGTCTGGAAATTGGAGGAGGCTCGCCCGCGCCGCTATTACGTCGTCAGCGCAGAGGGAAAGAAACTCCTGCCGAAGCTTAAAAAGGAATGGGCGGGCATTGTCTCGGTAATGGACAAGATGCTCTCGTAAAGAAAGGAAAAAATCATGAACCTGATTGATCGTTATGTTGCCGAAGTCGGCAAGCACCTGCTGCTCGTCAAAGGTCGCAAGGATATCGAGAACGAACTGCGCTCCACACTGGAGGATATGCTGGAGGAGCGCGCCCAGAAGGCAGGCGAACCCGCCGATGAAGCCATGCAAATGGAATTGCTCAAGGAATACGGAGCGCCGGGCAGGGTGGCGGAGACTTACAATCCCAATCCGTATTTGATCGGTCCGCGCATCTTCCCCTTCTTTATGTTCATCTTGAAGATCGTAGTTGCCGCTGTGACATTGGGCTTGACCATCGCCACCGGGATTCAGATCATGTCGGCATCGCCCATGACTGCCGTGGATTTGCTTTCGACCATCGGCAAAGGATTACTGAATATCGTTTCCGCATGCATCGCGGCGTTCGGCAACCTTGCGCTGGTGTTTGCGCTGATCGAACGTTACGCCCCCGCATCCGAATTCAAGATGGATGAAGAAAAGGAATGGGATCCGGCCGCACTCAAGAAAGAACCCGAACCGGATGATGTCAAGATCTGGGAACCGATGCTTGCGATCGTGTTCACCTTCATCGCGCTGAGCATCTTCAACTTCAACCCGCAGTTGATTGGCATCTACTACCTCGATGGGAACAAGTGGCATGTCCTGCCTTTGCTTTCCGAAGCCTTTTTCCGCTGGCTGCCGCTGATGAACATTGCCTGGGTGGCTGAGATCGTGCTGAACGGCATGCTCCTGCGCTCTGGAAAATGGACGACCTCGACCAGGCTCGTATCCATCGCCACGAAACTTTTCCAGATGGTCATCCTCGGTCTGCTGATTGCCGGTCCTTCCATCCTGGCGCTTACGCCAGACAGCCTGCAAGCCGCCGGGGTGAACGACCTCGAAGCGCTCAACATACTTGAGACCATGGCAGATAAAGGCCTGGATATCATCCTTGGGCTGGCAATCTTCGGCTCACTGGTGGAGATCATCAAATCCATCTACAAGATGGTGACGCAGAAGTAAAACTATCGAGTTAAAAATGTGACAGTCACCTGCTGCGAGGTGACTGTCACATTGCCTGGAATGGATTCCTGAAGTTCTACTTCAGGATTTTTTTATGCCAAAAGGAGACCTTTCGGATTCCCTTCAACTTCCCTTATTCAATCGAAAGAATGAACTGATAATGCGGCTGACCGCCCTCCTGCACCTCGACCTCGAGGTTGGAGTATTTCTCGCGGACGGCATCCGCAAGGCGGTTGGCTTCCGCATGGGTCATATCCTCGCCGAAGAAAAGCGTCACGATCTCATGTTCGACGGCTTCCGCTTTTTCGAGTAGTTCGAACAGGCTGTGTTCCACCGTGTCGGCAGAAGCGACCAGTTTGCCGTCGAGCAGGGCGATCACCTGCCCGTCCTTGACGGTCACACCGTCGATCTCGACCGAGCGTGTGGCAACGGTGACCTCGCCGGTTTTGGCATTGTTCATCGCGCGGTTCATCTTTGCGGCAATTTCCGCCACATCCCCGCCCGGGTCGAAGGACAGCATCGCGGCAAGTCCCTGCGGCACGGTGCGGGTCGGAACCACATGCACGTTCTTGACCGTTACCTCTTTCGCCTGATTTGCCGCCATCACAATATTTTTATTATTCGGCAGGATGATAACCTTGTCTGTGGGCATGTTCTCGAATGAACCCAAAATATCCTGCGTCGACGGGTTCATCGTCTGCCCGCCTGCGACAACAGCGGCAACGCCCAAACTCGCAAAAATGCGGCTGATGCCCGTCCCCGGCGAGACGACCACCACCGCAATATTCCCCGGCTCCACCGCGCTGAATTGAATCTGAGTCGACTTGCTTTTCTGAATATCATCCATCTGCGCCATCAGATTCTCGATGGCAACCTTCGTCACCGTGCCGATGCCCATGATGTAATCGATCGGCACATAACGGTTTTCGGTCGGCACGTGGATGTGCATCCGGTACATGCCATCTCCCTCGCCCACCTGAATGGACGTGCCCATCTCTTCCAACCTCCCATAAAACCCATGCAGGTCGAGTTCCCCGTTCGGCACAAAATCCACCACCACTTCGTAATCCTGTCCCTCCTCCACCTCCTCCAGCGCGCCTTCCAGGCTCATGGCAGACAAGGACTGAACCTGCATGGTCGGCGTTTCCAACGACTCTCCGTAGATATGCCTCTGCATCCCCTCCAAAAAGAAGAACAACCCCTTGCCGCCAGAATCCACCACCCCCGCCTGTTTGAGGATGGGAAGAAGTTCAGGCGTCTTCCTGACCGCTTCGTCCGCAGCCCTGACAGCCACCTCAAGCAGTTCAATCGCATCCTTCACAGACCCGACGGCTGCTTCAGCGGCATTGGCAGTTTCTTTAATGACGGTGAGGATCGTGCCCTCCACCGGCTTGACCACGCCCTTATACGCCGTATCGCGCGCCTCGCCCAACGCCCTGACGAAGGTCTCCACATCCAGCGTCTCTTTTTCATGCACGCCGCGCGAAAAACCGCGCAGAATCTGGCTGGTGATCACGCCCGAGTTGCCGCGCGCGCCCATCAAAGCGCCCTTTGAAAACGCCGCCGCCATCTCCCCGAGGTGACGAGACCCCTTGTCCTTGACTTCGTTCCAGGCGGCTTGCAGGGTCAGGCTCATATTCGTGCCGGTATCCCCGTCTGGCACCGGAAAGACGTTCAACGAGTTGACCACCTGCTGGTTGGTGCGCAGCCAGGTCATCCCGGCTTCGACGAGGCGTTTAAACGCCTGCCCGTCAATGGTACGCTTGCGGAATTTTTCGACTCGCACAGTATCGATCGCCATAGATTCAGTATCTCCTAATCCGTATTACTGATGCGCAAGCCCGCCACATGCACGTTGATCGTTTCGATTTTGAGTCCCAGTGCCTTTTCGACATGGAAGCGCACGGTGTTCGCCACGCTCTCCGCCACTGAATTGATGCGCGTGCCGTATTCGACGATCACATGCACGTCGATGTGGATCTCGTCCTCATGATAGCGGACAGATACCCCCCGCGACGGCTCGCGGGTGATGGTCGAGACGATACCGTCCGCCAGGTTCTTGGGAGCCAGCCCCACCACTCCGTAGGATCGCAACGTGGCATGATATGCAATCGTCGCCACCGCGTTCGGCGAGACATGAATCCCGCCCAATGAAGTCGTTTCTTCGCCCATGGTTTCCTCGTTACTCGTTATCAGAGGGCGTTACCGCCCGGTTTTGGTTACGTTGTTCTTATTTTAACATCTAATCTTGAAGATGGTTGCGTTCCGTGGTAAAATGCCGTGCCTTCGAAAAGGGCAATTGGAATTATTTGGCAAGGAAAGACGAAGAAAGGATTCTCAGACATGGCAAAGTGCAACCACTGCGGCAAGGCGACCACCTTCGGTCACAACCGCTCCTTCTCCCAGCGCGCAACCAACCGCGCCTTCAAGCCGAACCTCCAGAAGGTTTCGGTGATGGAAAAGGGACGCCTCGTGAAGAAAACGCTGTGCGCCAAGTGCATCAAGACACTCGGCAAATCGGCGGCTTAAGGTTTTCTCCCCCCGGCTAAAAAATCGCGGCGCATTCAGCGCCGCGATTTTTTTAACACGGAGTCAAAAGCGGCGCTGTGGCGCCATGCGACATCTCCCGACCTCACCTTACGCAAAATACTCTAACAGCCCAAAATGCCCTTCGACTGCGCTCCTCGTTCACACTCGTCGCTCCGCTCAGGGCGGCAGCCGTGCTGAGCGGAGCGCGGGATGTTCTCCCCGCTCGTAGTCGAAGCACAGCTGCGTAAGGTGAGCTCCCGACT
Source organism: Candidatus Villigracilis adiacens (assembly GCA_016703605.1). Taxonomy (GTDB): domain Bacteria; phylum Chloroflexota; class Anaerolineae; order Anaerolineales; family Villigracilaceae; genus Villigracilis; species Villigracilis adiacens. The sequence goes on from JADJBU010000026.1 coordinate 473,078, forward strand.
TTTAACTCCAACGACTCCCGTCGTTGGAGTCCGGTGGGCGCGACGCACTCATGGCTTCTCTCAACGCCCGCACCCCCGCCCCGCTGCCCTGCGGGTGTTTGAACGCCGCGTTCCCGGTCACGAATACGTTGGCTCCGGCTTTCTTCATTAAGAGAAGGGTTTCGGCGTTGATGCCGCCGTCCACTTCAAGGCGGGCAGTGGAGCGAAGGGCGTTCAACTTTGCGCGGATTTCCTCCACCTTGACGATCATCTCCGGCATGAATTTCTGACCGGAGAAGCCGGGGACGACGCTCATGACCAGCGCCAGGTCGACCATTGGCAGCACGGAATCAATCGCAGATGCGGGCGTGGCGGGGTTCAAGGTGACACCGGCGGCGCAGCCCAGCGCTTTTATCTTTTGGATGATCCCCGGCAGGTCGGGGCAGGTTTCGACATGGACGGTGATGTTATCCGCCCCGGCTTTGGCAAAGGCTTCGAGATGTTTCTCCGGTTCGAGGATCATCAGATGTACATCGAGCGGAAGGTTGGCGACGCGCTTGAGAGATTCGACAAACAGCGGACCGACGGTGATGGTCGGCACGAAACGACCGTCCATGACATCGACGTGAATCCAGTCGGCGCCGGCGGATTCGATGGAGGCGATCTCGTCGGCAATGTGGGAAAAGTCTGCGGCGATAATGGAGGGGGCGAGGAGGAATTTGTTCATAACAAAAAAGACCTGACAGGTTTTAGAAACCTGTCAGGTCTGCATTTTATCCTGGCGGGAAGTAGCTGAAATAGATCATCAAGCCAAAGGGGATGAGTCCGCCCCAGGCGAGGAGGGCGAGCAAACCAAGCCCGACCGCCGCCCAGTCAATTGGCTCGGGGGTGAATCCGGCTTCAGGTGTTGGAACAGGTTCCGGCTGAATCGTCTGAGGCGGGTATGGGGGGCGATAATATTCCGGTTCAGGATCAGGCTGGGGGCGGGGTTGACTCGGGGGGGAGAGTCGATCCGCAATATCCTGTTTGATGGTGATAACGGGTGGAGTGGAAACCGGTTCCTTCGCCGCTTTGACCGGGGCGGGGGCTGCGCCGAATTTTTGCAGGACGCGCCCGAGTTGGTCGGCGGTGCGGTATCGCGCAGAGGGTTCCTTGGAGAGAATTTTCATCACGATCTCTTCGAGCGCGGGTGGAATATCGGGGACGTATTCGCTGATGGGCAGCGGGCGCGCGGAGATGTGCAGGCGGGCAAGTTCGTCGGCAGATTGGGCGGTGAAGGGCGGCGTGCCGGAGAGGATTTCGTAGAGGACGACTCCGAGCGAATAGACATCGGAGGCGGGAGTGGGTGTTTCGCCCGCGGCTTGTTCGGGCGCAAAATAAAGAGGCGAGCCCCAGACCACATCGTTGCGTTCGCCGGGTTTGATGGTGGCAAGCGCGCGCGCGATCCCAAAGTCGGTGACTTTGAGACGGTTGTCCTTTGCGACGATCATATTGTGTGGCTTGATATCACAATGCACCAGTCCGGCGCGATGGGCATATCCCACACCCGCGCAAGCCTGAATAAGCAGCGGGATCGCCTGCTCGTACGGGTAACGTCCACGTTCACGGACAAGGGCTTTAAGATCCTTGCCGGGGACGTGCTCCATGACGATGTAAACCAGGTTGTCGGCGATGCCGAAATCGTGGACGGTGACGATGTTGGGATGCGAAAGATTCGCCGCCGAGCGCGCTTCGAGCAGGAACTGTTTCTGGAAGCTTTCGCTGCCGGAATATTCCTTGCGCAATACCTTGATGGCGACGGGACGGTCCAGCACGACGTCGCGGGCTAGATATACGTTCGCCATGCCGCCTGTCCCCAGCGTTTCCTGGAGTTGGTATCTGTCGTTGAGTAATGCGCCTTCGGTCATTGTGTTGGGATTATACCGTGAGATGGGGAGGGGGATGGGGGATGGTGAATAGTGAATGGTGAATGGTGAATGGTGAATAGTGTATGGGGTCACCAAAGTTGGCTCCCCCGCCCATCAGCTATAATCCCCCCATGCGCAAGGGACTTTTACTCTACAACCCCGCCGCCGGGAGGTTTCCGGTCCGCCGCTACGTGCGCGGCATCATCAAACCGCTTCAAGATGCAGGCTGGAGCATCGACATCGCCGAGACTCTCAGCGGCACCCACGCCGTCCAGACCGCGCACCAGGCCGCGGGGGAGAAATACGATGCGGTCTTTGCCATCGGCGGCGACGGCACGATGGGGCAGGTCGCCAGCGGATTGGTCCACACCGAAACCGCGCTTGCCGTCCTCCCCGCCGGGACGACCAACGTCTGGGCGCTCGAACAGGGACAAAGGCCCTTCAGTTGGTGGCGTCCTGGAAATTTGCGCGAGAATGCGCGCCTGTTGTCGAACGTCGAACCGCAATATGTGGATGTGGGCGTTTGCAACGATCATCCCTTCCTTTTATGGGCGGGCATCGGCTTGGACGCGCACACCATCAACAAGATCGAGCCGCGTCCGCGCCTGTTCAAGCATATCTCCGTCCCGCACTTCTTCGTCACCACGGTTTGGGAAGCCACCTTCTGGCAGGGATTGGATTTGCGAGTCCGCGCCGAGGGGAACCTGATCGAAGGGCGCATCCTCGTCGCCGTCGCATCCAACATCCGGCATTATGCGGGCGGCATGTCGCTCATCTCACCCAATGCCCTGCTCGACGACGGCGAAATGGAACTCTGGCTGCTCAGCGGCGATAACGTCGCCGACGCCTTCCGCCACTTCTACGAACTCGTCTCCGGCAAACATCTCTCATCCGACTACGCGCGCTGCATCCCCTTCAAAAACGTCACCATCGAATCGGACGCGAACTTTTCCATTCAAGTGGACGGCGACCCAATGCTCGGCGGTCATAAGGCGGAGATTCAAGTGAGGCACCGCGCCCTGAAAGTGTTGATGCCCGAAAACGCTTTATACTTGCTGAGAAATCCGCGAAAATAGAAAGTGCGTCGCACCAGACGGGTAGGACGAATCCTCTGTGTAAGGTGCGACGCACCCGCCCAATCAAAACCATGGACCTACGCCCCTATCTAAACCGCTTCGTCGTCTTCGGCGCATTGATCACCGCCGCGATTCTGATCCTGGTCACACTCATCCTCATCGGGTGGACGTCGCCCCGCCTCTCCCCCGAAGTTGGGTTTGCCCCAGCCGACCTGACCATGATCCCCGCCCCGACTCACACCCCTGCCGCATCCGCCACGCCCACCTTCGACCCGCTCGCCTCCCCAACCGTTGACTCAAGCACCATTCACATTGACGGCTACGTCCAGATCATCGAAGTCGGCACAGACGGACTGCGCATCCGCTCCGCGCCGGGGCTGAATACCGAAACCGTCTTCCTTGGCGAAGAAGCCGAAGTCTTTCTCGTCAAAGACGGGCCGCAGGAAGCCGACGGTTATATCTGGTGGTACATGGTCGCCTCCTACGACGACACCCGCGCCGGCTGGGCCGCCGCCGATTTTCTCTCCGTAGTCCCCGAGCCGTAAAATGCACTAAAGTGACTACTGCCCAATACCGTACCGCAAGCTTCAGCTTGCGAATCGCGGCTTTGGCTTGCAACATGCCAAAGCGACTGTCACCTCGCAGGTGACAGTCGCTTGCGCTTGGTTGTATAAATAGCCCGACGGATTATCTTCATCACTTCACCACCCACGGACCGACTCCCTCAATCCTGGCTACACGAATCCTCGTTACATAGCCGGGCGGAGGATTCTCCATCGGCGGGAATTTCACACCCTTCCCCATATAAATGTAAGCCAACTTTTGCAGCAATTCTGGCGCGCCGCCCTCGGTGATGCGGGCAGTGCCATGGACCACAGCATATTCCTTCAACCCGAAATCGCTCAACGTGCTCGCCTCAAGCGAAAGGACAACGCGACCATCCCGCTCGATATTGCGCACCTTCTGGTTGCGCGGCAAATGCGCCGAGACGATCTCATCGTTTTCCACGCCGATCCACACCACCGTCACATGCGGACTGCCATCCTTGTTCATCGTCACCAAATGCGCATGCGCGCCTGAATCGATTAAATCAATGAGAGATTGAGGGATTTGCATATTTACTCCTATAAAGAAAAAAGGACTCCAGCGACTCCCGTCGTTGGGTCAAAAGTCTCCCGACTTTTGACTCCGTGTTTCGTTAATCCAAATTCTCCAGCCAAAGCCTTGCATCCTCCGCCCTGACCGCCCGCTCCGCCTCATGGATCAACGCCTTCAAACCTCGCCTGCGCCGGAATGGAGCGTTTGGCGGCAGGTACGAAGCGGGTAAAGGAGTCGGTTTGTCATTCAACGAGACATTGAAACACGGCGACCAGCGCTCGATCAACAGACGCTCCGAAGCGTTCAAATCGTTCCCCACCCCATCGAAATCCTGCGACTGCGAACTCATCAACTCGATCGTAAAACTCATCGACCGGGGCCAGTTGCACCAGATGAACCGCCCGACGATGGAATGCCCGTGGAAGCCGCCCAGCAAATGCTCCCATACCCGTGCAAACGCAACCTGCGACTGCCCCGCATAGAACCCAACCTCATCATCGCGGAACAGATACAGATCAAAGCCCCTCCACTCCGTCGGGCATTGCTCGACGAGCAGAAAGCGTTTGAGAGGTATTGCGATTAAACCAATGTTCATGGGAGGATTAAGTAACTAACCTTACGCAATTTTGGTCATTCCACATCCACTCGCCCTTCGACTTCGCTCCTCGGCGATCACTCGTCGCTCCCCTCAGGGCGGCAGCCGCCCTGAGGGGGTGGCGCTCTAAGCGCCACGTAGTCGAAGGGCAGTTGCTTAAGGTGAGTTTAGTAACCAAATTCGAAATCCCCCGTTTTTTTTCAGTCTTCACCGGCAATTTTCAAAACCTGCGCGATCAAATCTTCGTGCAAATACAAGCCAGCCTTCTGGATTGATCTTAAGAGTGGAGCCGCTGACGCAACAATACCCTCTTCTTTCGCAAGCAAAACCACGCCCAAAGTACCGCTCAAAGGCAGTTTCAATCTTTCAGCATAACGCCTGGCTTTCCGTTCATCGATCAATACCAGCGAAGCGCCCAATTCCTCCGCCAATGCCAGCACCTCGGCTTCGCCCTGGTCAAGGTTCGAAAATGCCCCCGTCCGATTTGGGTTCTCAAGTTTCACCACCCGTATCCATGCCTCATCGCGCAAGACCTGACGACGCAATTCTTTTTCAGTGGAAAGAAATTCTTCACGGACAGCGGCGGGAATGACGATTTCTCCAAACAACGCGCGCAGGATATCGAGCCGCCCTATGGACCAAAACGCCACAAGCGGCGTGCTATTAACGACGACGGGCTTGACGGGCATGTTTCAAATCCCTGGCAATTTCTCTTGCAGTTTCGCCAAACGGCGACAAGCCGTACTGTCCGAGGAGATGGATAAAGGTCACTCGCGGCACATCCGCAATTTGCGCAGCCAACCCGGTGGTCAATTTTCCGCTTTCGTAAAGCTTGACCGCCAGCAGGATTCGGGCTTCACGTTCGAACTCCTTTGGATCCTGCTGCATTGCCCATAAAACTTCGGGTGGATATTTAATGCTGATGGTATTCATGATATTCGCCTTTTTTATGATTATACACGCTCTCCCCTTAATGAAACTGTAATCCAACCTCACGAAACCGCTTAACCCCAGCGGGTATAATCGCCGGCATGGATTTTTTCTTTCCCGAAGACAACCTCACCCGCGCCACGCCCGAAGAGACGCATATCACATCCTTGACCGCCGAAGCCTGGCCCGACGGGCACAGGTTGAGGGTCAATCTCGAAGTCACGCCGTTTCAAAAACGTCCGTACATCGAAGTCAGTCTCAAGGACGCCGGGGGCGGCGAGGTCGCTTCGACAAGTATCGTCGAGCCGATGGGCTGGAAGCTGGAATTCACCATGCACATCCGCGGCGAACTGCGCAACCCGTACACGCTCGATGCGCGGCTGTATTACCCGGATGACGGTCCCACCGATGAGCCGCACTCGTTTACTTTTGAAGTGCATCCTCAAGATGACGCAAATTGATATGGAATCAAAAAGAACATGTCGCTCTGAGGGAACGCGCTTCCCTGGCACCGCCCGCCAGGGCAGGTGTGCGACCGAAGAGTCTCGCACATTTAACAAGAGACCCTTCGCTTCGCTCAGGGTGACATTAATGACATTAAGCCTTCTGCTCGGGGCGTGTTCACAGCCCGAAGCGCAGGCGACAGCCGTCCCCACGGATGAACCGCAGGTCGTCGAAGAGACTCCGGTACGGGTCATCGATCCAGCAAGTGAGGTGGCGTTCCTCTCCATCGAAGAAAATGGATTCGCCCATCTCTTCCTCTTCCGTTCGCTCGAACTGACGTTGACGCGCATCACCGCCGGGGACTGGAACGACATCACCCCGATCTTGAACCAGGACCGGACGCGCCTTGCCTTTGCATCAGACCGCGACGGCGATTGGGATTTATACGTGATGCAATTGCAAACCGGCGAAATCAAACAAGTCACAAATTCGCCGCAATATGACTCGTCCCCGTCCTGGTCGCCGGATGGGCAATGGCTGGCGTTTGAAACGTACGTCAACGAGAATCTCGAAGTGGCGGTGGTGAACGTGGACTCGGGCGAGGTCGTGCCGCTTACGCAGGACCCCGCATCCGACCACTCGCCCGTCTGGGCGCCGGACGGGCGCAACGTGGCGTTCATCTCCACCCGCGGCGGCGACAGCGATGTATGGCTGGCGAACCTCGACATCACCAGCAACGACCGCTATCAAAACCTGAGCAATACGCCCTTCGCCTCCGAGAACTTCCCGCTTTGGAACCGCGACGGCTCGCAGCTTTTATGGTCGTCCATTTCGCAGACCGTCGGCTTTAGCGGTTTGTATCTTTGGGACGCCGCCGAGCCGGAACGAAACGCGCATTGGATCGGCGACGGGGACATCGGCACATGGAACGAAGCCGAAGACCGCGTCCTGGCGGCGGTCGGCACAGCCAACCAAACTTTCCTGACAATGTACGACCTCGACGGCGATGTCCTGATCGCGTCGATCCCCCTCAGCGGACGGGTGCGCGGCATGACCTGGGGCAGCGCGGCTCTTTCCACGCCTTTGCCTGATTCGTGGACCCAGGCAGAGAGTCAAACGCCGGGAGCGCTTTGGTCGCCCATCGTCACCCCGGGCGGAGATGTACCCAACCAGCGTTTCACCGTTGTTCCGATCAACGATGTGCAGGCGCCCTTCCCGCAATTGCATGACCTGGTCGACGAATCGTTCAACGCCCTGCGACAGCGCGTATCACAAGAGACCGGCTGGGATGCGCTCGCCAGTTTGGAGAACGCCTTCGTCCCTTTAACCACCAGCCTCGAACCGGGCTTGGACGATGACTGGCTTTACACCGGTCGCGCCTTCGCCATCAATTCGTTGATGTCCAATGCCGGGTGGATGGTGACCCTGCGCGAAGACTCCGGCTCGCAGACCTATTGGCGCGTTTACATCCGCTGTTCTGTGCAGGATGGTTCGCTCGGCGAGCCGATCCACAATGCGCCGTGGAATCTCAACGCGCGTTACGACCTCGACCCGCGCACCTATGAACAAGGCGGTGATTATGCGCCCGTCCCAGCCGGGTATTGGGTGGACGTCACATCCCTCGCGCAAGCCTATGGCTGGGAACGCCTACCGTCCCTGCCGACGTGGCGCACCTATTACAAAGGCGCGCGCTTCACCACTTTTGCGATGACCGGCGGTTTGAATTGGTATCAAGCCATGCGCGAGTTGTACCCGGTCGAAGCGTTGATCACGCCGACCAAAGTCCTCGCGCCGACATTGACCCCCACCGATACGCCCACTCTCACGCCGACGAAGGTCCCCACCCGCACGCCGCGCATGACCTTCACCCCGTCGCTGACCCCGACGATTACGCTTACGCCAGCCCCGCCCACATCCACGCCCACCCCGCCGACGATCATTCCCTGATGCCGCGGTACCGCAAACTTCAGTTTGCGCCCCGGCAGACAAACTGAAGTTTGCGGTACATACCATGACTCTCAAACGCCTTCTTTCTTATTCTCTCATTATCTTATCCCTCACCGCCTGCAACTACGAAGTCGGGAATGTCCCCACGCCCACGCCGGTGATCCAGCCCGAAGCGCTGAGTCAGCCTGAGGTCCCGTTCGAGGCGGTGATCACTCCATCGCCCCAGCCGTTTCAGTTCAGCCTTCCCACCCCCGGCGCGGAACCGGTCACGAACTGGCGTCCGCCGCTTTACCCGGTGCCGTGGGCGATCTCTCCCTACGACCATTTCTTCTTCAACCGTCCCATCGCCGCGGACCAGACCAACTGGCCCAGCGCGGATTATCGTTATGGCGGCGTGTTCTTTGGGCGCAATATCGTCCACACCGGCATCGACATCCCTTCGCCGGAGGGCACGCCCATTCTGTCAGCCGGACCCGGGACAGTGGTTTGGGCGGGCTGGGGCTTGTTCCTCGAAACGCCCGGTGACACCTCTGACCCGTATGGCTTGGCGGTCGCGGTCCGGCATGACTTCGGCTACAACGACCAGCAGTTATATACGGTTTACGCCCACATGAGCGGGATGAACGTGATCGTCGGTCAGCATGTGGAGACGGGCGAAGTGGTCGGCTTCGTCGGCACCACCGGCGCGACGACGGGTCCGCATTTGCATTTCGAGGTGCGCTTCCCAAATAATTCCTTCTTCTATACATACAACCCCGAACTGTGGATCGCTCCCCCGCAGGGATGGGGCGTGCTGGCAGGGCGCATCGTCAACGAAAAGGACGAACTGATCCAGCAGATGGAAGTCTTGGTCGCGCCCGAACGCGCCTCGCGCACCTTCACGGTTCGGACCTATGGCAAGGGCGGCGCGGTCAACCCGGACCCGTACTATCAAGAGAATCTTGTCCTCGGCGACCTGCCTGCGGGGATTTATAAAGTCTCGTTCAAGTACGACGACGAAAAAGTGCAAACCTGGGTGGAGATCTTCCCCGGTCAGGTTTCGTATTTCACATACAAGAATGAAGAAGGCTTTACCGTCGCCCGTCCCCCCGCCTCGACATTGGAATTTTTGCCCGAAGTTTTGCCCGCCACGCCGACATCCATGCCTTGATACAATTATTTGACGCTATTTGAGCGTTAGAAGGGAGATTTCAAATCATGGAGAGACTCAAAGAGAACAAACCACTTCGATACGCGCTGAGTGCGCTCCTTTGGGTGTTCCTTTGAGTTGCCTACCAAACTTGCTGTACTTTTCATCATTATGCATCAAAGAAGATATTTCTCGTCCTTCTAACTCAGAAGTACTTGTTTCTGCCTGCAAACAGCCTTTCGCTATCGGTGTGCCCGGTGGGGAAGATGTTTTCATTTATGAAGGACGAACAGGCAAAATGTATTTATTGGATTTGCGCACGGGAGAAAAAAGGAGAATACCTGACGATCCACTTTTCCTGGATAAAGGCGTGTTTCTAAGTTCTGATCTGGTTTGGCTGGAAGGAAGTTTGGTGGGACCTTATAACCCCGATTACCATCCCCATTATGTTTTAGACCTAAAAGAGGGGAAACGGTACGAGTTATTAGATTTAACATGGGTTCCTCTTAAGGATGGTGAATTTGATGTTCAGAATTATTCTTCATTTCAATCCGCAGAGCGTATATATATCCATCACGGAAGAAACAGTCTTAGCTTTGCGCTTATCGCCTAATTTTCGACAACAACCGGGGAAGAGTGTAATATTTTTTGAACCTTCATTAGGCATTCAAAGCGAGCCATATCAAATGGCTTGAACTGGATCATGCAAGAATCTTGGGTGAAATATCAAATAATTGATTTTTCGCTCGTATACATGCGGATATCCCTTCGCCAATGGGAAACATATACTGTCAGACATGATGGGGTTTATGACCTAAAAACGAATACAATAATTATGACGCCTCAATATGCTGGAAAGAACTACTCTCTTAAGGACTTTTTCAAGGGATGGTACTATGACGAGACAGGGCTTGTGGTTCAAGAGGTTGAACCATTTTTATTTAGTCATCCTTTCCTCGGTTCTTACTATCTTATTCCTAAACCCGTCCTCAAGTTATCATTACCAGTAACACCATGACGACTCAACTCGTGAGATGCATACAACCAACCATTTGAGTTTTAGAAGAGAGATTTCAAATCATGAAGAGACTCAAAGAAAATAAACCGCTTCGATTCGCGCTGGGGGCGCTCCTTTTGGTATTGCTGTGTTGCAACCTGCCAAACTTATTGTTTTTTACACTATGTCTCAAAGAAGATATCTTCCGCCCTCCCAATACTGAGATGCTTGTTTCTGCCTGCAAACGTCCCGGCGCATGGGGTATACCGGGCGGAGAGGCAGTGTTTATCTATGAGGGGCAGACAGATGATGCCTATCTGCTGGATTTACGAACAGGCGAAAAAAGGGAAGTACCCGTCGATCCGCATTTGTTGATAGATGGAGTTTTTCTTAGTTCCCGATGGGTCTGGCTGGAAGGCAGCAGAACCAAACCGGAAAGTCAAAATTACAGACCAGACTACATACTGGATTTAAGGGACGGCAAGCGTCATGAGTTACTCGATTTAACTTGGTTTCCACGTTCTGAAGGCGAGTTTGACCCCAAGTACTACGAGTATTTTCAATCTGCGGACAAGGTCTTCATTCATCACGGAAAGAACATTCTGATTGCCTTATCTTCCGACCTCAACGAAAACAAAAATTTTATCCTTTCTCAATCAATCCTTGGCGTCTACAACGAAGGTTATAAAGAGGGGGAATTGCTTGAGAGGTTAATGAAAGACTTGGGCGTGGACTATGAGATAGTGGATTTTTCACTTGATGACACTGACGTTCCATCCCCATCAGGAAAGTATGTGATACGCAAATATGGGATATACACTTCGCCACAAGGTAAGCGTATATATCAGCAGTATATGAGTTGGCATTTTAAAAACTGGTATTACGATGAAAGCGGGATAGTTTTTCAAGAATCAGGATGGCACTTGATAAGCTTACCGGAAGTTCAAGACCTTTATTATGTTCCTAGCCCCATACTGAAACTACGCCTACCTTAAAGACTCAATAAAACTTCATCAGAATGATAGGAGGATTATTATGAAACCCCAACACAATGTATTTGGATGGATAGGGCTGACATTCCTTTTTGCCCTGTTTATCTCATTAAATTTCCTGTCGCGCTCTGTCTCGGCGCAAGAGGCGTTTCCCCTTACTTTAACGGCAACGCCGACTGGCACGCCTGCCCCATAACTTGCAACCTTCGACCTTCAACCTTCAACCTTGGACAATACCCCTCCAACCCGTAACCAACCCCGCACACATCTTGACAGTCAGAACATCTGTGCTATACTCGCCCATACTTAACCCACCCGACCCCTGTCGAACCTGTACCCATTGTGGTTAAGAACAAAAATCGGTGTTTCATGAGAGTGCGTAATTGACGTTCTCTAACGTCAAGGGTTGCGCTAGAGAACGCAACCTACGCGAAAATTTTGTGAACTACCGAAATTGGAGAAAAACACATGGCCAGAAAACGCGCCGCAGCCGCAGAGTCTGCATCCACTCAAAATATCGATAACGCCAAACGCGCTGTTTTAGATAAAGCCGTCGGCGACATCCTCAAACGCTACGGCGACGGCTCCATCATGCGTCTGGGCGAAGCCCATGCCATGGTCACCGAGATCATCCCCACCGGCTCGCTCTCCCTCGACATCGCCCTTGGCGTCGGCGGCGTTCCGCGTGGGCGCGTGGTCGAAATTTACGGACCTGAGTCTTCGGGTAAGACCACCCTTTGTTTGCACATTGTTTCCGAAGCTCAAAAGAGCGGCGGCACCGCAGCCTTCATTGATATGGAACACGCCCTCGACCCCGTCTATGCCGCCCGCCTCGGTGTGGATATTGACAACCTGCTCGTCTCCCAGCCCGATACCGGCGAACAGGCGCTCGAAATCACCGAGACCCTCGTCCGCTCCGGCGCTGTCGATGTCGTCATCGTCGACTCCGTGGCTGCCCTCGTTCCGCGTAACGAAATCGAAGGCGACATGGGCGATGCCAGCATGGGTATGCAGGCGCGTCTCATGTCTCAGGCGCTCCGCAAACTCAGCGGCGCCATCAACCAGACCAAGACCACCGTCATCTTCACCAACCAACTCCGCCAGAAGATCGGCGTCATGTTCGGCAACCCCGAAACCACCACCGGCGGTCAGGCGCTCAAGTTCTACGCCTCCCTGCGTCTCGACGTGCGCCGCATCCAGTCCATCAAGATGGGCGAGGAAGTCATCGGCAACCGCACCCGCGTCAAAGTCGTCAAGAACAAAGTCGCGCCTCCCTTCCGCACCGCCGAGTTCGACATCATGTTCAACGAAGGCATCTCCAAGAGCGGCGACGTGCTCGACCTGGCGACCAAGTTCGAGGTCATCACCAAGCGCGGCGCGTTCTTCTCCTATGGAGATATCCGCATCGGTCAGGGACGTGAGAACGCCAAGGATTACCTGCGCTCCAACCCCGACCTGATGAACGAGATCGAAAGCGTCATCCGCCAGAAATCAATGTCCGGCGAGATCGCCCTCCCGCTCGACATGGGCGACGGCGGCGGCGGCGAAGAAGCCCCAGCCGGGAACGAAGAAGAAGCGTAAAATACAGTGGACACGGAAACGTGTCCACTTTTTCTTATGATGACACTTCGCCTTCGCTCAGTGTTTCGCTTCACTCCCCGCCGATTCCTGATCCTCCTTCCGATCATTCTTTTCGCTGTATCCTGTTCCCCCCCACCCCCACAGACGCCTTTCCGCCCGCCGACAGCCATCCTCCCGACGCAGATTCCCCCCAGCCCGACCATCACTCCCACCGCCACCCTCACACCGACCCTGACTCCATTACCCGGTCCCTGCACGAACGAGTTGACCTTCCTCGACGATCTCACCATCGAAGACGGCACAACCTTCGCCCCCGGCGCGACGATTGACAAGCAATGGCTCGTCCAAAACGAAGGCACCTGTGACTGGGACTCAACCTACAAATTGAAATGGGTCGGCGGTTTCACCCTCGGCGTCTCGGAGGAACAACCGCTCTTCCCCGCCCGCGCCGGCGTACAAGTCACCTTGCGCATCGTCTTCACCGCCCCCGCCGAACCCGGCACCTATCAAACCACCTGGCAAGCCCTCGCCCCCGATGGGAATCTTTTCGGCGATACCGTCTACATGGAGATCGTGGTGCAATAGTATGGACTCCAACGTCTCCCGACGTTGGAGTCGAAAGTCTCCTGACTTTCGACTCCGCTCCATTTTCCCTTGCTCTTTACATATTTTTGATTTACGATAGGCGCATCAGTGGGAAACGCCTCCAACCCTCCACACCCCCACACCCAATCACCAATCACCATTCACCATTCACCATTCACTACCTCCCCCATGCTCTCCCCTGCCGACTTCCTCCGTCTGCCCTACACCCCGGACCTGACCGAAGGCGGGATCGAGTTTGCCTTGAGGTCGCTGGCTTACACGTACGAACGAGAAGGCCGGTCGCCGTATGGGCGTCTGCGCAGGCTGGTGGCAAACATCGCGGTCGAAGTTGCTTTTCGGCGGTATCTTTCCCAGAACAATATCCCCTTCGAGGTCAAGGCATCCACGCCATTCACAGACAGGGAACGTTTCGACGTCGTGCTGGACGGTCATCGCTGTGACCTCAAGTCGTATCTCATTTCGCGCCGCGAACAGATCACCGAGATACGCAAAGACCCCGCCGTGTTGATGGATGCGCCCGCGCTCGTGCCGTCTGATTCCCATGCAGGAGATGGACATTCGTACAATGATCTGTACCTCTTCGCATTCATGACCGGTCTGGTGGCGTCATCGCAGGAAGACCTGCAAAAGGTCGTTTCGAAAAGCCAGCCGCATTATCTCGTCCATGCCATGCCGTCGGCGTGGAGCAAGCCGCAGAACTGGATTCCGCTCGGGGCGCTGACCCTGAAATCGGAATCGGCGGAGGAACTGATCGTCGAGATCAGCGGGCAGGACGAGGCGCGGAACATGAAGCGTAAGGGGCTCAGTCTCCCGCCGGGGGTCAAGGTAAAGCTCGACGAGTCGTTCTATTCCATCACCTCCCTGCATGTCAGGCGAATGCCCGAGGCGCGGATCGGGATCCGCTGTGAACGTTTTGGCGAGGCGCACATTGTCGCGCCGCATGAATGGGGCAATATCTGGGTCTACGGCATGGATGTTCTGATGGCGGGTTACACGACCTACGAAGAAATGGGCGCGCGCTCGACCCTGCTCCAGCCGAATGCGCGGACGTTTCAGTACGAACGCACGCATGTCAAGAATCTCTTGATGCCGCTTGCGCGATTGAAACCGATGGGGAGGCTTTTCAATATCGCGGCGAAAGATTCAAACCGGGGATCGTAATGTCACCGCTGTGTGCAAGCAAAACATGTCAGGTGCGGAGTCGAAAGGCTCCCGGCTTTCGAGCAAAATCGGGAGATTTTGCAGTCCATGCCAACAACCTTTGCTTGCACGCGATTGGTTAAATAAACACATGGCAGGGGGAATTAAGGTAATATTATCCCGGTTATGCAATCCACTGAAGAACATATCAAGACCGAACCGAAGGTTACCCGCAGGCACAAGCCGCGCGGCGCGAATCCGTTTTTATCCACGCTGGGAATCGCGGTTCTGCTTGCGACGCTCTTCACCGCATGGACGCCGAACAGCATTTTCACCAGCAACCTGCGGGAACAACTGCGGACTCTGCTCACGCCACAATCCGCCGCGCAAAGCGGACTCACTCCCCAGCCGCAGGTGCGCATCGGGATCGTCGCCGGGCATATGGGCAACGACTCAGGCGCGGCTTGCCTCGACGAAAACGGCGAGGCAACCATCACCGAAGTGGACGTAAACCTTTCGATTGCAAAACTCGTCCAGCGCAGCCTGACCGAACGCGGCTTCCAGGTGGACCTGCTCAACGAGTTCGACACGCGCCTGAACGGATACCGCGCCGCGGCTCTGGTTTCCATCCATAACGACTCCTGCGAATACATCAACGATGAAGCGACGGGGTTCAAGGTGGCGGCATCGCTCGAGACCCGCGATGTGAACCGCGCCCAGCGCCTGACCGCCTGCCTGACAGACCGCTACCAGCGCATGACCGGGCTTTACTTCCACGCCAACAGCATCACGTCCGATATGACCCAATATCATGCCTTCTCCGAGATCGACCCGAACACCATCACCGCCATCATCGAAACCGGCTTCCTGTATCTCGACCAGGAACTGCTGACCAAACGCGCCGACCTCGTGGCAGAGGGAGTAACCCAGGGCATCCTGTGTTTCGTTAATAATGAAAGCGTCCTGCCAACCCCGGCGGTTTTGCCGACCATCCTGCCATGAAATTTTTCAAAAGCGGACTCCTGTTCGTTTTGACGCTCTTAGCGCTTGGAGCGGGGACGTGGGCTGTCGGCGCGTTTCAGGCATTTGACCCGGCGGTTCAACCCACGCCCACTGCTGGGATTTCGTTTGCAGTTGCCAAGGTCCTCAAGCCGACGTATACGCCCTCCCCTTCACCCACACAGACGGCAACAGCGACAGCGACCTCCACCCCGCTCCCGACCGCAATGCCGACGTCCACCCAGCAGGCGGTGGCGCAGGCGGTCATCGTCGATTCGCCCGAGCGGATCGATACGGCGCAGGAGGAGGAGTCCAATTACACGGGCGGGAAGTACATCCTCGTCGATATATCCGAACAACATATGTACGTCTATGAAGGCGACCTGCTCGTCTTTAGTTTCATCGCTTCGACCGGGATGAACAACGCCACCCGCGCCGGGAGTTTCAGCGTGCTGGATAAGATTCCCAACGCCTACGGCGCAACCTGGGATATCTGGATGCCCAACTGGCTCGGCATTTACTGGGCGGGCAGCCTGGAGAACGGAATCCACGCGCTGCCGATCCTTTCGAACGGAGCGACCTTATGGGCGGGCTTTCTGGGCAGGCCCATCTCATACGGATGTATTGTGCTGGATACCTACGACTCGCAATTGCTTTACGACTGGGCGGAAGTGGGCGTGCCGGTCGAAATTCAATGGTGAAAACCGCGACTTTTTGTTTATAATTTCATTGAACAACGTGCGGTTTCTTTATTTGGGCCCGCCGGGGGGGGGGGGGGCCCCCCTTTCCCGCCGGGGGGCCGGGGGGGCCCCGGAAAAAAACCCCAAAAACCCCCCCCCCCCCGGGGGGCGGGGGGGGGGGGGGGGCCCCCCCCCCCCCCCACTTAATCCTGAAGAGCCATTATTTGTAGACCACATAAGGTGACTCATGTACAACCAACCTGCAATCTCACGCGCGCCAACTCCTTCGGGTGGAAACAAGCCGGGGAACCGCAAAACAGCCCAGGGTCTGAAAAAGAAGCGGAATCTCATCCTTCCGTTGTTATTGATCTTCATGGGATGCGCCGTCTTCGCGTTTGCGGCATGGTCGGCAGTCACATCGCCTGTGATGGCGTCCATCATCAACGGTCCGGCCCAGCCGCAGTTCGAGCAGAAAGCGCCAGGCGAATCGTTCGCGCAGGTGTATATTGCAAAGCCAGCCTATATGCCCGCGGCAATCCAGCCTGTTGCGCAGGAAGTTCAGCCAGCCACTGTTGTGACGCCGACTGCCCAGGAGGTGGTCGCTGCCCCGCCGACGGATGCCCCAACGATTGCGCCGCCCGTTGATGTTGCGATCGTACCCACAGCGACAATCGAAGCGGTTGCAGTCGTCGAAACCGGACAGGCTGTGGCGGAGGCGGCAATCGTCCCTGATACGCCGACGGCGGAATATGTCGCGCCGCCGACCGCGGTTGCATATGTGCCGCCCGCCGGTACCGGGGGAAGCGGAGGCGCGCACTGGTTCGACGTGGACCTTTCCGATCAGCGCATGTATGCCTACGAAGGCGACACGCTGGTGAATACCTTTGTCGTCTCCACCGGCACCTGGCAAACGCCGACCGTAACCGGCAAATTCAAAGTATGGATCAAACTGCGTTCCGCGCCCATGTCTGGGCCCGGTTATTACCTGCCCGATGTACCCTACATCATGTATTTCCACGGCGATTACGGCATCCACGGCACATACTGGCATAACAACTTCGGCGTGCCAATGAGCCACGGCTGCGTCAACCTCAGCATCCCAGACGCGGAATGGGCGTACAACTTCGCCTCGGTCGGAACCGTGGTGAACGTACATGATTGATTGAGTACTTACGGATGAAATGACGAATCTTTCACGCCGCGACTTTCTAAAATTGAGCGGGCTGGGTCTTGCCGGTCTCATGGCGCCCCCGCTCAATTTTGATTTAAACGACCCCTTCGACCTCCAGCAGGGGCGGGTCACCGTCCGCACGGTCTGGATGCATGAAACGCCGTCGGAAACGTCTGCCAAGGTCAAACTCCTCCAGCGTGATTCCCTCTTCAAGATCAGCAACACAGCCGTCAGCGAAGATCTTGAACCGCGCAACCGCATCTGGTATCGGGTCGGGGACGAGGGCTACGTCCACTCGGTCAACGTCCAGCCGGTGCGCACGATCTTCAGCCAGCCCCACAGCGGCGACATCCCCAAAGAAGGCCTGCTCGCAGAAGTCGGCGTTCCATACACAGACGCCTTCACCGAAGCGACAACAGAATCAAAAGTCGGCTATCGCATCTATTACGAAACGACCCATTGGGTCAAGGCAATGGTCGCGGGGGTCACAGACGGGCAGCCCTGGTACCAGATCCGCGACGATAAATGGGACGAGTCCTATTACGTCCGCGCCGAACATTTGCGCATCTTTCCCCTCGAAGAACTCGCACCCATCTCGCCCGATGTTCCAATGAAAGAAAAAAGGATCGTTGTGCGTCTGGATCAACAACTGGTGATCGCGTATGAATCCAACAGCCCGGTCTTCGTCGTGCCCATGTCGTCGGGCGCGATCCTGCGCAGCGGCACCTACACCACCCCACAGGGAAACTTCATCACATTTTACAAACGACCGTCTCGGCACATGGCAGCCGGAGACATCGCCGCCAGCGGCTTCGACCTGCCCGGCGTACCCTGGGTGCAATACATCACCAAAAGCGGCATCTCCTTCCACGGCACATTCTGGCACAACGACTTCGGACGTCCGCGTTCGCACGGCTGCATCAACCTCTCCTCCTCTGCCGCAAAATGGCTCTATCTTTGGTCGTCGCCTTCCGTCCCCCTCAACAAGGAATTCTCCTACGGCTTCACCGGGACGAAAGTGGAGATCATAGCGTAGTACCAAAGGGACATTTCTTAATCCCCCGCTCAACCTTTATAGTTAGGATTGTTTCATGGATTTGACTCGACTCTCACGCCGCGACTTTCTCAAACTGACCGCCTCTGGCGCGCTCGGGCTTGTTCTCTCCGAGTTGGGTTTGGGCAACGCCTCAGCCGCCCCCCCCGCCTCGAAGGGACTCGCCCTCTTTAGCGGGGTCCCCATCTGGGACGCTCCCTCCGTCAAAGCCAACAAGATCGAGTTGATCGGCAAGGACCAGGTCTTCGACCTGCTCGGCGAGGTCCAGGGCGATTACTTCGACAACCCTCTCAACACCACCTGGTACGAGGTTGACGGCGGCTACGTCTATTCCGCGCCCGTCATGCCAGTCGAGACAAATTATCAGAAACCCGTTTATCAAATCCCGCCCGAAGGTCAACTGGCGGAAGTCTCCGCGCCGTACAGCCTCACCTATCGCGCGCCGCTCATTCGCGCGCAGAACGCCCACCGCATCTACTACGAAACGACCCATTGGGTGAAGAAGATCATTATCGCGCGCGATGAAAAGAACGTCTTTTATGAAATCTACGATAAAGAGTTAAAAGAATCCTTCTTCGTCCCATCGTATAACATGCGCCTGATCCCAAACGAAGAATTGACCCAGCTATCGCCCGAAGTCCCCAACGAGGAAAAATTGCTGCATGTCGACCTCAAATCGCAGATGGTCGCCGCCTTCGAAGGCGAAAAGATCGTCCTTTCCGTGCGGTGCGCCAGCGGGCAGCGCGGCACCGATACGCCGATCGGCGAATGGACGACCTATCACAAGGGTCCCTCCATTCACATGACCAACCGCGGCGATGCCGTGGCAAACATCTACAACCTGCCGGGTGTGCCATGGTGCTCGTTCTTCACCGGCTCCGGTCACGCCTTTCACGGCACCTACTGGCATAACGACTACGGACGCCAGCGCAGCAACGGCTGCGTCAACCTGCCGTCGAAGATCGCCAAGTGGGTTTATCGCTGGACGAACCCCGTCGTGCCATATAACGTGGATTACCTGAACCAGCCCGGCGCAGGGACGAAGGTGGTGATTGAATGAGTGCGAGGTTTGGCAGGAAAAATTTTGTAAGCCGAAAAGGATAAGAGAGATGAACCCGATTTTCCAATTTAATCAGTATTTGCTCAAACGCCAGGTCTTTGCATTGGCAGGCAAGTTCCGCGTCTTCGACCCGGCAGGCAGGCTGCTCCTGTTCAGCGAACAGAAGATGTTCAAACTGCGCGAGGATATCCGCGTGTATTCCGATGAAAGCAAAACCCAGGAGGTGCTTGCCATCAAAGCCCGCCAGATCATAGACTTCTCCGCCGCCTTCGACGTGATCGACAGCGCCGGCGGTCAAAAGATCGGGGCGCTGCGCCGCAAGGGTTTCGCTTCGATGCTGCGCGACGAATGGGAGATCCTCGATGTCAACGACAATGTGCGCGGCAGGCTGTTCGAAGACAGCATGGGTCTTGCCATGCTTCGCCGCCTGCTCACCAACCTCGTGCCGCAGAACTACGACCTGACCTTTGGCGAAACCCGCGTGGCAGATTACAAGCAGAACTTCAACCCCTTCACGTATGAATTGAACATCGACTTCAGCATGGATACCATCGGTCAACTCGACCGCCGTCTCGGCATCGCGGCTGGTATTTTGCTGGCGGCGATCGAGGGACGCCAGCAATAAAGAAAGCACATGTGCGTCGCACCGGACTCACCAAGATTAATCCAACGGGCAGATTCGTCTTCTTAATGAGACAAGTCAACCCGTTTGGTGCGACGCACTCCTGAATACCACCCATGCCCCAACCCCTCTTCTCCGGTCTCATCGTGGACGAAAACGGTAATCTTGTGGGAACCGCCTCCATCGGCAGCGAACCCGCTTATGTGATAGACGATGCGGGATTCAAACGCCACATCCCCTCCGAGCAGGTGGACCGCGCCGTGCTGAACCAGATGGCAGGCATGATGAAAGGCAGCGAAGACCTGCTCTCCGACCAGGCTGCCAGGATGCTCGGTCAGGACGATCCCTTTTCGAAGGCGATGATCGAAAATCAATTGAAGAATATCGAGAAACAGTTCGACGCCGTCCTGCAAACCGGTTTTCCCGAAGATATGAGAGCGTATCTGGGAATGATGGGCTTCAAGGTGGTCATCAATTACCACGGTGAAGTCGTCCGCGTGGAACAGCCGGGCGCGGCACGAGATGAAGGCGATGAATAAAAAGCGACGGTCACCTTGATGGTGACCGTCGCTTCGTTTTACACCTTCTCCACCACCCAAAAATGGGATAAACCCAATATCTTTAACGGCGTGGCTTCGGCAAATTGCAGCACGGCGCGGATAATTTTTCCAAAATTTCCCGTCCGGGCGATGATGTTATCGTACGCGCCGAAGATGATCGCGCGCTCGATGAACCTGACGGGCAGGCCATCGAACAGTTTTTGCATGTCACGGCGGGAATAGACGCGCACATGCGGGGCGAGTTTGTCGCGCCAAATTCTTGGCAGGTAATTCACGAAGGGTTTGTTGCCGAAGTAATATCTCCCTTTCCAAAAGATGCCGTGGGTCTCGACAGGATAGCCGCGGTTTGGGCAGAAGATCACGGCTCGCCCGCCCACTTTGAGCGCGCGCACCATTTCGGCAATCGCGGAGCGGTCATCCTGCACGTGTTCGATCACTTCATGGCTGAGGATCAGGTCAAACGTCAGGGAAGGAAGCGGGAGGAATTCCCCGGCGGCGTTGACGATCCTTTCGGAGTTGACGCGCGCTTCGCGGGCGCGGTCGAAATCGAATTCCAAACCGGTCACGTTGGCGCCGAGTCCGGTCATCTTTTCGACGTACATGCCCACCCCGCATCCGTTTTCAAGGACCCTGCCCCGCATCCGCTCCCCCGCAAACTGCTCGATCATTTTCAAACGGCGCTTCTGCCCGTCGCGCCATACATACGAAGGTTCGCCGCGCAGCGCGGCTTTATCCATGTCTCTTTCTGTCATGGCGGCGATTATACCAACAGGTTTCCACCGTCTCCCGACGTTGGAGGTTCTTCAAAAATCAGTCAAAAGTCGGGAGACTTTTGATATGGTTTTTGCAAAGTCGCTTGGCATCCCTTTGAATTTGCAGCAAGGTTTAACGCGAAAAGCGCAATTTGGGCGAATTTACGCGAAAACCAATTAAGAATTCACCTTACGCACCTGTGCTTCGACTACGTGGCGCTTCGAGCGCCACTCCGCTCAGCACGGCTGCCGCCCTGAGCGGAGCGACGAGTGTGAACGAGGAGCGCAGTCGAAGGGCATTTTGGGCTGTTAGGGTATTTTGCGTAAGGTGAGTTAAGAAATTTGCGACATTCGCCTTTTCGCGCTAAGGTTTTCCTGACTTTGCAAAAGCCATGAGACTTTTGACTCCATACCTTGCGCGTAAAAACCCTTCGTGCTAAAATCTCGCGCGTAAGGACAACCCAATAATGAAGTCGACCGGAAGTGGGTAGCCCCCACTTCTTCGCTTTTTATAAAGGAGTTTTGGAGCAGTACGATGGCTAAGAATGATTTTGCGCTGGCATTCAACGAAGTGCTGGAAGAAAAACAACTCGCCAAGGATGTGGTCGTCTCGGCAATCGAGTCGGCGATGGTCTCGGCATATCGGCGCGCCGTGGGAGCATCCGCTGCCCAGCATGTCGAGGCGAAACTCGACCCCGAAACGGGGATCGTCACCGTCTTCGCGGAAAAGGAAGTGGTCGAAGACAGCGTGGTGGACGAACGCACCGAAGTACTGGTGGACGATGCCCGCAAGGTGAACCCCGAAGCCCAGCCCGGCGACATGGTGATTGTCGAAAGCACCCCCGCCGATTTTGGGCGTGTCGCCGCGCAAACCGCCCGGCAGGTGATTCAACAACGCATCCGCGAGGCGGAACGCTCGAATCAGATGGAGTATTACCAGCGCCAGGAAGGCGAGATCGTCTCCGGTCTGGTGCAGGCGATCAACGCGCAGGGCATTACCATCGGCTTGGAAATGAAAGCCGAGGGAACCATGCCCAACAACCAGCGCATCCCCGGCGAAAAACTAAAATTACACGACCGCGTCCGCGCTGTGGTGATCGAGGTCAAGGACGGCAACCGCGGCCCGCAGATCATCCTTTCGCGCGCGCATCGCAACTTTTTGCGCCGCCTGATGGAAAACGAAGTGCCGGAGATCTACCACGGTATCGTTGAGATCCGCGCGATTGCCCGCGAACCCGGAGCGCGCGCCAAGGTGGCGGTCTCCGCCACCCAGCAGGGTATCGACCCGGTCGGCGCGTGCGTGGGGCAAAAGGGGGTGCGCATCCAGGCAATCGTCAAGGAACTGCACGACGAAAAGATAGACATCATCCTGTGGGATGCCGACCCGGTTGCATACATCTCCAAAGCCATCAGCCCGGCGCGGGTCAGCGGCGTGTATCTTTCCGAAGACGAGCATACCGCCACCGTCGTGGTCGGCGAAGACCAGCTCAGCCTTGCCATTGGGCGCGACGGGCAAAATGCGCGTCTCGCCGCCAAATTGACGGGCTGGCGCATTGACATCAAATCGCTGACCGAAGCCGCGGGCGATTCGCTCAACAAACTCAGGGGCGATGAAGAATTGCAAGGAATGTTGAAAACCGCCGTCGAAACCATGCCGCAGATCGAGGAAACGCTCGCCAAGAAAGCCGAGAGCCGCCCCATCACCCCCGAGGAATATCACGCGCTCGAGCAGTTTGTAGACCGTGTCGAACGCCGCATGATCCTTGCCAGGGAGGAAGCCTCGCGCGTCGAAGACGAGCGCATCTCTGCCATCCGCGCCGAGATCCCCGTTTCGGCTTTCTCGATGCCGCTCTCCAATGCGTCTGAGATCAAGGAGCATGTCTTCAACATCCTGACCGAAGCCGGGTATGAGACCATCGGTCAATTGATGTTCGATCTGAAGACCGACCAGAACAAGGTGCTGGGCCTGGCGGGGATCGGCGCCAAGGCGATTCAAAACATCGAAGAGAGTATCGCGGCTCTGACCTTCCCCGAGCCTGCTCCCGCGCCCGAGGCTGTGGAATCAGCCCCGGCAGTGGAGGCGGTGGCAGAGTCGGCTGCGGTGGAGGAAACGCCCCCGGCGGAGAAAACAGCCGAAAGGAAGAAAGAACCGAAGCGCGTCGTCGAAGAACCGGAAGAGGACGGCGAAGTCTCGAAGGACGGAGTCAACCTCGACGAGTTGTTCTCGATCAAGCCTGAGATGTTCCAGGGCGCCGAAGGCACAGACGAGGAATCTGACGACAAGAAAAAAGGCAAGAAGGGTAAGAAGAAAGGCGTGGCGCTCGAGTTCGATGAGAAATTGGGCGAGGTCGTTTCGCGCAAGAAACACAAACGCGGCGACGGCGGCAGCGAAACTGAGTGGTAGAAACATGCCCGTTCTCCAACCTTCGAGTGGGGTTGTTTGGAGAGCGGGAGAGTTGAACGGATGTGGCGAAAAAAACCGTGGTAGGACGCGTAAAACACATTCCCCAGCGCACCTGTGTTGGCTGCCGGGAGGCGCTGGCAAAACGGCAACTGCTGAGGGTCGTCCGCACGGCTGATGGTGTGCGGTTGGATCCGACTGGGAAACTGGCGGGGCGCGGCGCCTACCTGCACGATAAACGCTCGTGCTGGGCGCGCGGATTGAAAGGCGCGCTGGCGCGCGCGTTGAAAACGGAATTGAGCAAGGAAGACCGCGCCCGTTTATTGGAATTCATGAATAGCCTGCCCGAGGCAGAGACAGACGGTTCAGCCATGTGAACGACCAAGCCCCTCGCTCACATGCAACCTGATTTACGCGACAGCAGACAAGTTTGAGATTGAAGGAGGTGGCTTATGAGCAGTAATGGAAGCAGGATCGAAATACCCGCCAGCATTGTCGTGCGCGACCTGGCGCAGATGATCGAAAAAAGCCCGATCGACCTGATCAAAAAATTGATGACGAACGGCGTGATGGCGACCATCAACCAGGCGGTGGATTACGATACCGCCGCAATTGTGGTCGCCGAGTATGGATTCGAAGCGGTGCCGGAGGCGGTGGAGGAAGAGGCGAAGGAAGAATCCGGCGAAGTGCCGATGTGGCGTCAGATGATCGCCGGGGAGGACAAGGCGCACTTGAAAGCCCGCCCACCGGTGGTGACGATTCTCGGTCATGTCGATCACGGCAAAACCAGCCTGCTGGACGCAATCCGTTCGACGGATGTGGCGGCTGGCGAGGCGGGAGGCATTACCCAGCATATCGGCGCGTATCAAGTCGAAATGAAGGGACGTCTCATTACGTTTCTCGATACGCCCGGTCACGCGGCGTTTACGCAGATGCGCGCGCGCGGCGCCCAGGGCGCGGATATCGTCATTTTGGTGGTGGCAGCCGACGACGGCGTGATGCCCCAGACAAGGGAAGCGATTGCCCACGCCAAAGCGGCGCGCGTGCCGATTGTGGTGGCGCTGAACAAGATCGACAAACCCAATGCCAACCCGGACCGCGTCAAACAACAACTCGCTGAAATGGAACTCGTCCCCGATGATTGGGGCGGCAATACCATGGTTGTGCCTGTCTCTGCCAAGCAGAAGAAGGGCATAGACGACCTGCTCGAGGGCGTATTGCTTGTGGCAGACAGCAGCGAGATCAAAGCCAACCCGAGCGGCAAGGTGATCGGTACGGTCATCGAGGCGGAATTGGATAAATCGAAGGGTGTGATGGCGACCCTGCTCGTCCAGAACGGGACGCTTGAATCAGGCGATGTGGTTGTGGCGGGAACGGCGCACGGCAAATTACGCGCAATCACCGATTACAAGGGCAAGCCGGTCAAGAAGGCGGGTCCATCCACGCCGGTGGCGGTGATGGGACTGAGCGATGTCCCTTCGGCTGGGGATTTGTTCGAAGTTGTAGAATCTGAAAAAGAGGCGCGCGTCATTGTCGGTGAACGGCTTGAAGCCATAAAGACCCAGGCGCAATCCCGCAAAAAACTCTCGCTTGAAGATATGTTCTCCAGGGTGCAGGCGGGCGAGGCGAAGGAACTCAACCTGATCGTCAAAGCCGACGTGCAAGGCTCCCTCGACCCGATCATCACCGAATTGAACAAACTCGGCGCGGGTGAGATCGGCATCAAGGTCCTGCACGCCGAAACTGGCAATATCGGCAACAATGATGTGATGCTCGCCGCCGCCTCGAAGGCGATCATGATCGGTTTCAACGTGCAAGCCGACGTGGACGCCCGCCGCATGGCGGAAAAGGAAGGCGTGGACATCCGCCTGTATGAGATCATCTACCGCATGACGGAAGACATCGAGAAAGCCCTCAAGGGTATGCTCGAACCCGATTATGTGGAAAAGATCCTCGGCAAGGCAACCGTGCTGCAAGTCTTCACCGCGTCCAAGTTTGGGCGCGTGGCGGGTTGCCGCGTGGTGGACGGCGAATTGAAGCGCGGCGCGAAAGTGCGTCTCTACCGAAATTCCGACATTATCTACGAAGGCGATCTCTCCTCCCTGCGCCACGAAAAGGACGACGTGAAGGAGATCCGTCAGGGATACGAATGCGGCGTCGGCTTCAAGAACTTCGCAGACATCCAGCCCGGCGATTCGCTGGTGTGTTATATTTTGGAATAAAAACCTCCAATTACCAATTACAATTTACATGTAATTGGTAATTGGTAATTGGTATTTTCATGCCCTCACCCATCCGCATCAAACGCATCGAAGACCGCATTCAGCAGGAGATTTCAGAACTGCTGATCCAGGAAATCAACGACCCGCGCCTTAAACAAATCTTTTTGACCAGCGTGAAGGTGGACCGGGAACTTGCCTACGCCGAAGTCTATGTTTCGGCTGTGGAAGGCGCTTCGCGCTCCGCCGAGGTTTTGGCTGGACTCGAATCGGCTTCCGGCTTCCTCAGGCGGATCCTCTCCTCACGGATGGAATTGCGTTCCTTCCCCAGGCTGAGATTCCACTGGGACCCGACCCCGGAGAACGCCGACCATATCGAAAAGATTCTTGCAGAATTAAGAAACAAGAAATAGCGAACAAGCGTAACGCCCGCGCCGGGAAGCGCGGACCATTCAATGGAGAAAAAGAAATTGAACAATCAGGTTTCAGGGGAAATCAGTCGAAGACTCGCCGACGCAAAGAAAGTGGTCATCGCATCACACGTACGCCCGGACGGAGACGCCATCGGCTCCCTGCTCGGGCTGGGGCTGGCTCTCCAGGAGGCTGGCAAAACCGTCGAAATGATCCTCGCAGACGGCGTGCCGTCATCGTTCAAATTTTTGGAAGGCAGCAGCCAGGTAAAGAAAGAACCGGCAGGCGGGCACGACACTTTCATCACCGTCGATTGCGCCGACTTCAAACGCACGGGGAAAATCTTCGAGAATTTCGGTCAGCCCGATATCAATATCGACCATCACAAAACCAATGAGAATTTCGGAAAACTGAATCTCATCGAAGCGGACGAGGTTGCCACGGCGGCGATCCTCACCAACCACCTGCCTGGGTGGGGTCTGCCGATCAGCAAACCTGCCGCCGCCGCCCTGCTGACCGGCATCATCACCGACACGCTCGGCTTCCGCACCTCGAACGTAACTCCCGAAGCATTGCGCCAGTCCGCGACGCTGATGGAAACCGGCGTAGACCTTCCAGAGATCTACATGCAGTCGCTGGTGAGGAAATCCTTCCCCGCCGCAAAGTATTGGGGCGCGGGTCTTGCTAGCCTCGAAAGCAAAAATGGGATCGTCTGGGGTACGCTCACGTTGAACGACCGCAAATCCGCGGGCTACGGCGGGAACGACGACGCCGACCTGATCAATATGATCTCAGCCATAGACGGCAACAAGGTCGGGATGGTCTTTGTGGAGCAGGCAAACAATCATGTAAAAATTTCATGGAGGGCGTTGCAACCGGGCATTGATGTATCCCCCATCGCCAAACACTTCAACGGAGGCGGTCACGCCGCCGCCGCAGGGGCGGATATCGAAGGAAGCCTGGCAGATATTCAAAAAGAAGCCTTTGCAAAAACAAAAGAGTTATTGAATCTGTAAAATTTGTCCATTCAGGTTGGTACCATTGTACGGTATGGTTTTTGCAAAGTCGCTTGACATCCCTTTGAATTTGCAGCAAGGTTTAACGCGAAAAGCGCAAATTGGGCGAATTTACGCGAAAACCAATAAGGTTTTCCTGACTTTGGAAAAGCCATGCATTGTACGGATTTTAATATTGCAAATTTAGATAAATGTGTCATAATTAGAACAAGGAAAAAAGGATAATTCAGGAGGAATCCAAACATGAACAGTCAAGATGTAAAGAACGCCATCTCAGGCGCACTCGTGATTGATAAGCCCGTGGGCATGACTTCCCACGACGTTGTACAAGCCATTCGCAACGGCACCGGTCTGCGCCGCGCCGGTCATACCGGAACGCTCGACCCCCGCGCTTCGGGCGTGCTTGTGATTTTGGTCGGTCCCGCCGTGCGTTTGAGCGAATACGTCTCCGCTTCGGATAAACGCTATCAAGCCATCATCCGTCTGGGCGGCACCACCGACACCTACGACGCGGAAGGCAAATTCACCCCCACCAAGGACCCGGCAAACGTCACCGAAGCCGAATTTGAGGAAGCGCTCAAGACCTTTGTCGGCGAGATCGAACAGACCCCGCCCCCCTACTCTGCGGTCAAAGTGCAGGGGCGCAAAGCCTACGAAATGGCGCGCAAGGGCGAAGAGGTCGAACTCGAACCGCGCACCATCACCGTGCATCACCTCGAAGTGCTCGAATGGACCCCGCCCGAAGTCGTCATCGATGTGCATTGCTCGTCCGGCACTTACGTCCGCTCGCTGGCGAACGACCTCGGTAAAAAATTGGGCTGCGGCGCGTATCTCGTCGGTCTGCGCCGTACCAAGAGCGGAAAGTTCACCCTGCGCGACGCAGTGCCGCTGAGGAAATTGCAGGAAGCCTTCACCGCGGGCAACTGGTATCAATACCTCATCCCCGCCGCCGAAGCGCTCGGCGACTGGTACGCCGTGGAACTCAGCCCCGATGAAGTGGAAGCCATCCGTCACGGTCACCGTGTAAAGGTCAAACCCGCCGATGCCGCCCAGGAAAAAGTCCGCGGCGTGAGCACGCAGGGTGAATTGGTTGCCCTGATGATGCAGATGGAAAACGCCGAAGACGGCTCGAAGGAATGGCAGCCGAAGAAGGTCTTCTTCACCTCTGATTAATGTTTTGCTCTCCCGGGGCTTTGCCCCGGGAGAGCATTTGCATGACAGAATGATAAAATACAGCCGCCGTCGAAGGCGGCATTTTTCTTATGTCCCATTACCGATCCCTCGAAGAAGTATCGCTCAAAAATTCCCATCTCACCGTCGGCGTATTCGACGGCGTGCATCGCGGCCACCGCGAGATCATCCACAAACTCGCGCGGGATGCCCACGCGATGGACGCCCCGGCTGTCGTGCTGACCTTTGACCCCCACCCCGCCTCAGTGCTGACCGGCAGGGAGATTCGATGCCTGACCACACCCGACGAACGCGCCGACCTGCTCTTCTCTCTCGGAGTTGATTCTGTTGTCACCCAGCGCTTCACCCCGGACCTCGCGGCTTTATCTGCCCATGAGTATATGTCTCGTCTGCAAACACATCTTGGGCTGCGCCGCCTGCTCATCGGCTACGACTTCGCCCTCGGCAAGGGACGCGAAGGCAACGCGCCGCGGCTCGGCGAGATCGGCTCGGAGCTGGGATACACCGTCGAAGTGGTATCCGCCCTGGGCGACGAAAGCGGCGTGATCTCATCCACCGAGATTCGCAAACTGGTCTCCACCGGCAACATGCCCGAAGCGGGGAAACTGCTCGGCTATCCCTATTCGATGAGCGGGGAGGTCATCCACGGCGAAGGGCGCGGCAAAAAGATCAACTTCCCCACTGCAAACATCGCCTACCCAAAGAACAAGGCAATCCCCCCGAACGGAATTTACGCCTGCCGGGCGCGGCTTGGGAACGAACGCTTCATGGCGGCGACCAATATCGGTTTGAATCCCACTTTTACGCCGGAAAGAAAAATTCCCAGTCTCGAAGCCTACTTGCTCGATTTCGACCGCGACATCTACGGCGAGACCCTGACGCTCGAATTCGTATCGCGTTTGCGCGACGAGATTCGTTACACGACCGTCGAGGCGCTCATCGAACAAATTCACGAGGATGTAAACCAGACCCGCGAGATTTTGAGCGCGAAGGATTAGATCGCAACTTCATCGAAAGTCTGGAGATGTCGCATGGCGCCACTGCGCCGCTTTTGAGTCCAATAGACATTATCGGAATTAACGTTTGTGTTGTCATTTCGAGTGGCGCGAGGCGCCACGAGAAATCCAACCTGGCGCAAACAAGATTTCTCCTCGCGGGGTTTACCCTGAGCGTGTCGAAGGGCTCGTCGAAATGACAAACCCCAATCGAAAATCAGGTTTCTAATTTTAATTTGCGATAACGTCTAATATATATGAAGGAGGAAAACCGGTATGAGGAAACGAGCGGGAATCATTTTGATCCAGGAAGGAAAACTCGCGCTGATGGAACGTCACCGGCAGGGACGGCATTACTTCGCCTTCCCCGGCGGCGGCGTGGACGAAGGCGAGACGGACGAGCAAGCCGCCATCCGTGAAGCCATGGAGGAATTGGGGATCGAAGTGGGTATCGTCCAAAAAGCCGCCACCATCCTGCGCGAAGGCAGGCGCGACCAGGTGTATTTCCTGGTGAAATGGCTGGGCGGCGAATACGGCACCGGTACTGGCGAGGAATTCGACGAAGTGGACGAGGAGAACGGAACCTACAACCCGGTCTGGATGCCCCTGGGCGAATTGTTGGAAAAAAACGTCGTCCCGCGCGGGCTGGCGGAACTGGTTGTGAAGGCGCAGCGGGATGGGTGGGGGGAAAGCGTGGTGATACGCGAGGATTAAATGGGACGGCAGGAGTAAGCAGTGAGGGAACAAAAGCGGCGGCATGAAAGAGCCGGGAAAATCCATACCACAGTGTTATTGAAATAGCCGTTTATTCTCCGTAAGATGAAATGGACGCCGGTCCGCGCAGAGACGCCGAATCTGCGCGGATTTTTTGAAAGGAGGAAACTCATGATGTAGGAACATTTTTCCCATAACGCTCGTCAATTGGACAACGCCGAAAGTCCATATCCATATTCCAAACGGAGGAAAACATGAAATCACGCATGACATTGCTGCTGGCGTTCCTGCTCACAGGAATGCTGGTCCTGAACGCCTGCGGCGGAGCGCCCGCCGCCCCGGAGGATGAATTTTTCTACGTCGAAGAAGCTCCCGCAGCCACCGAAGCGCCCGCAGAGGCAATGCCCGAACCGCAACAGGGCGCCCCGGCAGAGTCGGAATCGGTCCTGAAAGACGGCTCGGTGTATGAGACGGGGGTCGAGAACGAACTCCCCGTCACCACCCACCTCATCATCAAGAACGCCGACATGCGCCTGCTGGTGGAGGATTCCGATATTGCCATCTCCCGCATTACCCAGGCGGTGGGAGACTCCGGCGGGTACATCATCAGTTCGCGGGTCTGGAATCAAACGCACCTGGACGGCAAGAACTACAAATATGCCACGATCACGATGGGCGTGCCGGTCATCGCCTTCGAGCGCACCCTCAACCGTCTGCGCGATCTTTCGCTCGAAGTCCTGGATGAAACCGCTTCAGGCGAGGATGTGACCGACCAATACGTGGATTTGCAGTCCCAACTCATCAACCTCGAGGCGACGCGCGAACGCATCAAATCCTTCCTCGATCAGGCTCAAACCGTGGAGGAGGCGCTGCTCATCAACCAGCAGCTCTCCGAGATCGAGCGCCAGATCGAAGAGATCAAGGGGCGCATCAATTACCTGCAAGACCGTTCCTCGTTCTCGACCATCACGGTCAACCTTGAGCCGAAACTGCCGGACTACGTCCCCCCCACGCCAACGCCCACTCCCAGCCCGACACCGACACCCAAGGAGCCCTGGAAGCCCGGTGAAACGGTCGAAAGCGCCTGGGAAACCCTCGTCGACGCCTACCGGGTCATCATTGATCTCCTGATCTGGGTCCTGCTGGTGGTCGTGCCCATCTTCGCCCCGCCGGTTCTAATCATCTGGCTGGTCGTGAAGTTTGTAACGCGCAAGCGGAGTAAGCCACAATAAACAATAGCGCCGGGTTTGAACCACCCGGCGCTTCTTTTTATATCCTCACCCGCCACATCTCGATGGCGGAGCCGAATCTCCTGCACCTCGCCCCGGAACCGAATTTGGCGCGGCATTCTACTCGAGGAACTCGTTCACCCCGGGGTCGTTGCCGATTTCAGCCGAGAGGATCAACTCCCCGCCCGCCACCAATTCCTTCTGCACGCTCCAGATCGCGCGGATCGCGCAAACCGGTTTGCGGAAAGAGCTCATTAGTCTGGTGCGACGCATTCTCACGCGATAACGTTACAACGAGATCAACCCCAATTCGATCCCGCGCTTCACGGCTTCGGTGCGACTCGCAACCCCCAGTTTGGCATACAACGCCGAAAGATGAAACTTGACCGTATGCTCGCTGACGCCGAGTTCCAAAGCGATTTGTTTATTGGCAAGTCCCTCCGCCATTTTGTGGAGGACTTCCTTCTCCCGGGCAGTGAGCGGCTCTGGAAGCGACTCGTCTCCCAAGCCTTCGCCGCCCTTTGGCAGACGCATCAACCCCTCGACCAGGGCTGGTTCGCCGACCCAAAGCCCCTCCGCCACTGCGACGATTCCCGCCGCCAATTCGCCCGCGCCCGCTTCGAGCGACAAGACGCCCCAGGCATGGAGGTTCGAAGTCAACATCCTGCGGATCGAATCAACGTCGTCGGTCAGAAACAGGATTCCAAAATCAACCTGCCCGATCCCGCGGGACGAAGAAGAGACCGAAGCCAGCACTGCCACCTCGGTCTCTTTACCATTCACATCTGCGAGCCGCGCCGCCTCCCCCACCACGCGAATGGACGGATGACCTGCAAGCATTTCGCGCAAGCCCACCCGCAGGGCGTGGTTGGGAGAGACGATGGTTACGTGGATCAATCGAATTCCTTCAGTAGCGCAAAGTTCACTTTGCGGTTATGGCTGTGAAGACCCGGCGGCGCAAGATAAATCTTGCGCTACTTTATCGCTCACCCACAACCACATTCGCAGTCTGCAACTTGCCGCCGCGCAGAATGTCCATCGGCGTGGGTTTGCCGACCACATCGCCGCTGAGGCGGGTGAACAACTCGTCGTGATGTTCAACGGCTTCGCCGCCCACGCCGACGAGGATGTCGCCGACGATCAAACCGCCTTTTTCAGCGGGGCTGTCCTTTTCGATGCCGACGAGGAGCAAGCCGGTTTCCTGTTCCCGCTTCAACTGGCTTCCCGCTTCGGCGGGCAGGTTAACGGTCTGGCTGCGGATGCCGATGTAGCCGCGTTTGATCTTGCCGTGTTTGGCAAGCGTCTCGGCGATCTTCAAGGCAAGTTCGGCGGGGATGGTGATCGCTTCGCCGCCCATGCCAAAACCGGAGGTGTTGATGCCGTAAAATTCGCCGTCGCCGTTGATGAGCGGTCCGCCGGAAAAGCCGGGGTAGGAGACGACATCGGTCTTGATGTACTTCTCCAACATGCCGCCGCGCCCGGTGCGGACGGGTCCGCCGATCTTGTTGACCGTGCCGAAACTGGATTCGATTCCATCCGCGGAGGGACGACCGATGGCAAGCACAAACTCACCCACGCGGGCGGGTTTCTTTGCCGCGGCAGCGGGAGAGGCTGAGGCGGAGTCTAATTTCAAAACTGCGAGATCAGTTCCCGGGTCCCGACCGATGAGGCGGGCTTTTGCTTCGCTCCCGTCATGAAGAAGAATCCGAATATCCTCTTCCTTTTCCACCACATGACCGGCGGTGAGAATCATGTCCTTTGCAAAGGCAATGCCGCTGGCGGGCATACGTCGGCGGGCATCCACCAGCACGGTGTAGTTGCCTGCTTTTTCGGCGGCGTTCGCCATGGATTCGGAAAGTTCGCTAAAAATATTTTTGCTCATGGTTACTCCTTTGCCTCATTGTAGCGAGGGCATGGCTGGAGTGTATCGGTGAAAGGGATGGGACGGTACTGGACGTTTGGGTAGGGGGGCGGTGGGCGGAAGGCAGAGGGCAGAAGGCAGAGGGCAGAGGGCAGAAGGCAGAGGGCAGAAGGCAGAAGGCAGAAGGCGGAAGGCAGAAGGCGGAAGGCGGAAAGCGGTGGTGATTATTTGCTTCTGGCTTTTTGTTCGAGGGGTAACAAGGCGGCGAGGATTTTTTCGTGGGTGGGGGTTGGGACGTTGGATGCTTTGCCCATGCGGATGACGGCGCCGGTTTGCTGGTCGAGTTCGGAGGGCTTGCCAGCCATGATGTCTTTTTGCATCGAGGCGATGGTTGCGGGCGGGAGTCCGTCCATGCGGGCGAGGGTGGCTTCGACGAAGGTTTCGGCGATGGGGATGTTCCGCGCGCAGGCAATGGCCGTGGTTTCTTCGAGCGTGGCGGCAAGCATGGCGCGGGAGGCGGGGTCGCTGCGATATTCGCCCAGCGGTTTGCGGGTAAACGCGCCGACGCCGCTTGTGGCGGCGATGAAGATGAACTTCTCCCACATGGCGGTTTGAATGCTGGCGGGTCGTTCGGCTGTGACTCCGGTCAGCGGTTTGAAGATGCCGTCGAGCATTTGGATGCGTTCGCTTTTGGAATCGTCCCATTCGCCGTATGCGATATATGGCTGGATGCCCACATGCCGGATGTGCCCCGGCGCTTCGATGAATGCGCTGATGCGGCATAAACCGCCCAGGACGTGTTCCGCGCCGAAAGTTTCGAGCAGGGTGTCCATGTGTTCCATCCCGTTCATCAACGGCAGGATGAGGGTCCTTGCGCCGATCAAGCGTTTTATTTGTGAGACGGCTTCGTCCAACTGCCAGCCTTTTATGGAGAGCAGGATCAAATCCGCTTTGCCGGGGGAGGCGGGGTCGTCGGTCGCTTGCGCCGGTTGGATGATGAAATCTTCGTTCACCGAATCCACGCGCAAACCTTTTTGGCGAATGGCATCGAGGTGCGCGCCGCGAGCGATGAAGGCGACGTTTTGTCCGCTTTGGGCGAGCCGTCCGCCGAAATACCCGCCGACGCCGCCGGAACCGAAGATGATGATTTTCATGAATGATCCTTTACGTAAAACAAGTCTATAGACTTGTTTTACAATGGAAGTATATCTTACACCGCAGGAGTCTACATGGATACGACCATCCTCACCACCGCAAGGCTGACGCTGCGCCTGTTCACCATGGACGATATCGAAGAATTGTTCGCCATCACCAATGAAGCGGATATTTTTCGATATTTTCCCACCAGGACCGGCTGGACGGTGGAAAAGACAGAGCGCAGTATTTTTCACCAGACCCAGCATTGGGAGAAATTCGGCTATGGTCAAATGGCGGTGACGTTGACGGAATCCGGTCAACTTATGGGGTGGTGCGGACTGGAATTCCTGCCGGAGACGAACGAGACCGAAGTCGGCTATTTGTTGAGCAAATCGTTTTGGGGACTGGGGTACGCCACCGAAGCCTCAAAGGAATCAGTAAGGTTCGGGGTCGAAAAAGCCGGGCTGAGGGAAATCATCGGTTTGACCGACCCGGAGAATGTCGCTTCGCAAAAAGTATTGCAGAAATGCGGAATGGCGTTCACGCGCAGGCAGGTCTATTTCGGGATGGAAATGTTCCGGTATGCGATTCAGGCTTGATGTCCGTTAAGAAGCGGGGGATTTAAAGCATCCACCACAGAGAACACGGAGGTCACAGAGATTTAATATTTTTTCTCCGTATTCTCTGTGAACTCTGTGGTGAAAAAAATTACGCGGGCGCGGCTTCGGGTTCGGCTTTTTTCAATTGATCGTGATCGGGTAGAAGGGTTTCGGCATTGTGAATGGCGGGGATGAAGTATCCAGCCGCGCCGACGAGCGCGCTCAACACGCCGCAAAAGAGGAGGATGATTCCCATCCCTGTACCGGGTCCCGTGCCGACCAACCCGCCGAAAATTTCAGAGAGGGTAGAAGTAGTCCGCATTTGAGGTTCGAGGACAAAGTCTGCGAGGGTTCCGGCGATGATGGGCGAAATGGGATTGGTGAACCATGCGATCAAACGGCGGGCGGAGAAGACCCGTCCCTGCACGTCGGGCGCGACCTTCGATTGCCAGATTGCCTGGTTGGACCCGTTGACCAATGGGATCACGATCGCAGTTGTAACCATGCCGACGATCCATACCGGCAAACCGCCTGCCAGGCCGAGAATCGCCATGCCGATGCCTGAGATCATCCAGCCGATGAGAACGCCATGCGCGCGGCGTTTGAATCCGCCCCAGGCGCTCATGGCAATTCCGCCGATCAAACCGCCCACCGCGCCAGCCGTCTGCGCCGAGCCGAGCATGAGGCTGTCGTTGCCGGTCTTCGAGAGGATCATGGGCGCCAGAAGGGTATAGCCGATACCAGCAAAGAGGTTGCCCATGAAGAATGTCAACTGCAAACCAAGCAGGCTTGGGCGCGCAAAGATGTATTTGAAGCCGTAGGCGGCTTCCTTCCAGACGCTGCCCCTGCCCTGCTCGCCCTCTGCGGTGCGCGGCGGCTGCGGTACATGGACGATCATCAACGCGCCGATGGCAAGGATGAAGGTCGCAACATCGAAGAAGAGGATGCCCGTCAAGCCGATGATGGGGAGCAAAACACCCGCCAAAAGCGGCGCGACCACGTTCGGTCCCGCCTCGACGAGCGACATCATGCCGTTGACCCGCCCCAGTTGTTCCTTGGGAACCATGGTGCTGATCGCGGCGGAATAGGCGGGCCATTGAAAGGCATTTCCCAAACCGTAAATGACCGAGGCGAAGTACAAATGCCAGAATTCAAGGATGCCCAACGCCTGAAAGACAAGGATGAGAACCGTGGCAATTCCGGCAGTCAGGTCGCTGACCATCATCATCATTTTGCGGTTGTGACGGTCCACCATCACCCCGGCGATGGGCGAAATCAGCAGGAAGGGCGTGATGAAGAAGACTTGCATCAAGCCGAGCGCGGTGGCGCTTTCGGTCTGCTGGAACATCCAGATCGTCAGGCCGAATTGACTCATGGCGCTGGCAAGTACGGAGACGATCTGACCGAGCCAGACGACGGTAAAGCCGAACATGCCGCTGGGTTGTTTTGTGTCTGTGTTTTCCATGATTATGTTTTTCCTGCGACAAAACTCCAACGACGGGAGTCGTTTGAGTCCGCTTCGGACTCAAAAGCGGCGCAGTGCGCCATGGCGACATCTCCCGACTTTTGAACAACATCCAGCGACAGAGTCGTTGGAGTCCTGGAGGAGCTTACTGCATCAACTTGTACAGGTAATAGGCTAGCATCTCTCGCTCACCTTTCATTATTCGACGAAAATTTCGACGTGCTCGCCGTCTTCCTCGTCGGTCACGTCGATGATCTTGCCCGTCACGCCCATGCGCAGGGCTTCCATTACATTGGTCATGTCCACGCCCTCCACTTCGGGAGCGAAGTGCGCGCCGATCTTGAGCCCGGCATCCACCAGCGCAAGCGGAATTTGAACGGAGGCTTTGGAACGCCCGGTGCGGGTATCGGTGACGCGCACGCGCAGCATCCGCGCGCCTCCCGCGGAAGGCGGACGCGGCGGCGCTGGCACGCCCTTGCGCGAGTCGCTCAAGGCAGAGAGCAGTTTCGCGCCCTCCTCCGCGCTGATCTTGCCTTCCTCGATCAATTTCAGGATCTTCATTCTTTCTTCTACGTTTGCCATGTTCCATTTCTCCTTTCGCCGTTTGTCAGACGCTATACCTGCCCTGGCGAGCAGACGTTAGAGAACGTCCGCTACGCTATATTTATCCCGCCGCAACGACGGCGTTTTCTTCCACTGGCATTTCCGCTTCGGGCTGTTCCTGTGTCTTCGGAAGTTTGAACTTCAACCAGATCGGGATGACCGAAAGCAGGAGGACGGATGCCGTGATCGTGAAGGGCGTGGTCGGACCGAAATTGTCCCACAACTGCGCGCCGATCCACGGAGCGGGGAGCGAAACGACTCCCAGGCTTGTGCTGAGAAAGCCGAACGCCAAACCACGCTGTTCCTTTGGAACTGCCTTGCTGATCAGCGAAGAATACGCGGGCTGCGAAACTCCCGCGCCCAACCCCGCCATGCCCCAGCCGACATAATACAACCACTGCCCCGAAGGTCCAAGCGAATAGACGCTCACCAGCAGGAACAACGCCGCGGACATCAGGATCATGCCCAGGGCGATCCCGACGCGTTCACCCGCTTTATCCGAAAGCCAGCCGCCGGGGATGGTGCTCAACATCATGCAAATCCCAAAGAAGGAAGTCACCCAGCCGATCTGCTGATACGAAAGCCCGCCGACCTCCTGCATGTACACCGGGAAGAGGCTCCCTGAAAACTGGAAGGACACATCGCGCAAGCCGTCGGTGATGAGCATCCACGTCAGCAAACCGCCGGA
Source organism: Candidatus Villigracilis adiacens (assembly GCA_016703605.1). Classification (GTDB taxonomy): domain Bacteria; phylum Chloroflexota; class Anaerolineae; order Anaerolineales; family Villigracilaceae; genus Villigracilis; species Villigracilis adiacens. Next base: position 510,926 of record JADJBU010000026.1, read on the forward strand.
GAGGATCATGCCGACGATCACGCCCATGTTCGTCTTGAGGCTGGTAAGAGACAGGCTCTTCTTCTCGCCGTTCGCCTTCTCGCCCTTCGCGGCTTCGCGCGCCATGCTCAGGCGCATGATCATCGCAATGAAATAAAACACGCCCGCAATGAACAACATCCACTTGAAGCCGTAGACGCTGGTCAGCCAGCCGCCGAGCGGAGGCCCGACCACGGCGACGATCATGAAGATCGCCTGCGAAACACCGTACACCTTGCCGCGATTTTGCTCGGTCGAATGTTCGGCAATGAAAGCGTCGAAACTCGGTCCGACCAGCGAACGAGCCACCGCGCCAATCGCCGTCGCCAAAAGGAGCCATTCCCATCTATCCGCCAGAACAAGCGGGATAAATCCCAGCGTGCCGAAAATACTGCCAATGGCAATCGCGCGCAAACGTCCGAGCGAGTCCGAGACCCAGCCGCCCAGAATTTGCAAAAACAACGGCACGATCATCGCCAGCGTAAAGAACAAGCCGATGTCGGTGATGTCTGCGTCGAGTTCCTTCAAATATAACGGCAAAAGACCGTCATACATGCTCCCGCCGATGTTCGCAAAGATCATCGCAGTCAGGAAAAGAATCAGCAATCCGCTCAATAAAGGTTGTTTCTTGATGACTTCCATTTTTTATCCTATAAAGACCTGCACCTTTTCACCGTCGTCGGAGTCATCCACATGCACCACAAACGGGTCGCGGGTATCCTTTAAGAGGGTGATCAACTTCGCCACTTCATTCACATTCTTGTCCTTCAAGCCGTCGATGCGGCTGCCAAACATGCGAATGAACCACGCCGTCAGGGTCAGCGGCAGCGGGAACGCCAGCGAAATTTTCCGCGGCCCCTCCCGGTCACTCGACCGGCTGCGGTCCACGTTCACATACAACCAGCGCGAGGTCTTGCTGCCCGCGCCCAGCGCGATCATCAAAATACCGAAGGTCAGCGGCATTCCCAGGCAATAGAACCAAAAATTCAAACCGGAATTCTGCTGGATGCTAAACATCCACCACGCGGTAAAGACCGTCATGAGGATACCGATCCAGAGAAACGCGGAGGTGAAGCGATGCGCCCGCGAACGGACCGCATCCAATTCGGGAGCGGCGGCTCTTTCCCCGCCCATGCCTGATTCCGGCATAAAGACCTCCGGTTCCGCCTCAGCCGACTCTCCCACCAACCCATCCCCAGCAGACTCATCCAACGCGCGCATTAATGTCGCCGCCTCCTCCGCACTGATCCTGCCATCTGCAACCATTTGCAGAATCTTCCTTCTCTCCTCTGAAGACATTACGAGCCTCCTTCCAATGCAGATAAAAGCTTGTCCGCTTCCTCCGAAGTAATCTTCTTCTCCTGAAGCATTTTCAGAATCACCAGGCGTTCCTCATCCGAAACCTGCTGTTTGGGCGGAACCGGCACCCCCTTGGACGAAAAGTTCCAGTTCCAACGGCCGACTTCCAAAGCCGCCCTGCCCCGTCCGCGTCGTTCCGCATCGCGCACCTTTTGCTCGATACGGCGATTGGCTGCTTCGATCTTGCGATTGGCGCGTTCGGTCGCCTGCTCCACGCGCCGCGAAATGCGCTCGCCAAACCCGGACCAATCCATGCCCATGCCCGCAAAATTGCCAAAATCCTCGGCTGAATCACCCGCATCCGACCGGTTCGAAACGCGGATGTCGCCGCCGGCGCTCAACGTGATCTGCGCCGAACCGTCGCCCAGCGTAATCACGCGGCTGGTGGCATCCTCTTCGTTGTTGACGCCGTCCCATTCCACGTCGATCTCGTCGGCATTGAGGGAAAGGGCGGCGTTTGTCTTGGGCGGCATGACCAAAAGGATATCGTCCCCCGCGTTGACGTTGTACACGTTGCCCGGCTGGGGGTTGATGTACATCACCACATCCTCGCCCACATTGGCGGTAACGCTGCCGCGCACATCGCGCAGGGCAAGGTCGTCTGTAATGGAGTCGAGAGTCACATTGCCCTCCACGCCGCGGATGGAGACATCCGAATCCGCTTTACGGATGTACAAATTCCCTTTTCCACCACGCAGGCTAAAGTCCGAATGAACCGTTTCTATCGCCACCGAATTCACATCGCGCATCGAAAGGTCGCCGGTAATATCCTTCAATTCGATCCCGCCCATCACACCGCGGATCGAGGCGTCGCCGTCGATCCTGGCGATCAAAACCCCCGAGCCTTTGGGAACGCGGATCGAAAGATCGTCGGTGCAGGAGATGCGCACCTGGTCGCCTTCGTGGTCTGCTCGCAATGCGTCGTCATCCGCCTTGAGCAGAATATCATCCCCCTCCCAGCCCACGAGACTGAGATCGCCGCTGACAGATTCGATCTGAATCTGCGGGGTTCTTCCGGCATTGATCGTCCTGGACATGGTCTATTCCTCCTCGCCGCGCAACATGCGCATTGCTTGTTCGGCTGTGATCTTCCCGGCTTCCAACTCGGCAATGACATCCCTGCGAGTTCCCTCATCCACGTCCGGCGATTCATCCCTGCCCGGTTCAAAACCGAGTTTGCGAATCACTTCATGCAGTCGGTTGCGGATGGTGGGATACGACCCCCACCGCTCCTCCTGCTCCATGCGGTTGATCTTGCCTTCGCACCGCACAAAAGAAATGACGAATTCGACCTGGTCTGGAGACAGGTTCGAAAACTGCCCCATTGCAAACTGACCCTCGATCGAGGTATCGCAGCTGGAGCAGTGCAGGCGGACAACTTCCATTTCAGACTGGCAGATCGGGCAACGGGTTGGGGCGGGTCGCATAATGGGTATCTCCGATTTATAATTGGCGGGTAAGGGTCGTTTTTTCGTAAAAATTCAAGATTTTCAATCTGGATTTGAGAAATGCCAATGCGCACATCTCAAATCCTAATAAAATTATACTTATTATTTATTATTTGTCAAGCATAAATAAGGATTTTCAATACTTCATTAAAGATTATTGATTTCCCCTTTAAAATTCTTAATCTCCGTGGAGGTTTATATGATCCGCTCTCTTTTTTACAAACCCGGACAGCCCATCCGTATCGACATCCCCCCCGCCGAATTTCCCCGGCTCATCCGCGACCGAAGAGGAATGTTGTGGGTGGATTTCATCGGCGAGCCGGACGATCAAGCCGAGCCAATTCTTCGAAGCTTCGGTTTCCATCCGTTAGCCATTGACGATGCCCTGCAAGAAACGCATACTCCCAAGGTCGACGACTGGGGCGATTATCTTTATATCGTCTTGAGCATCCTGAACTACCGGCAGGAGAACGGGGTATTCGACGCCGAGATGGATGAACTGGACGTCTTCCTCGGTCAGAACTTCGTGGTCACTTTCCACGACCAGTTACTGACAGCCGTCGAAGATACCTGGATCGCCTGTCAGCGCGACATCCGCCATGTGCAGGACGGCGCCGATCATCTGCTCTACCGCATCGTGGATTCGCTGGTAATGAGTTACATGCCCCTGATCGAAGACATAGACGCGCAAGTGGATCAGATCGAAGACAGAGTCTTCGACAAGCCTCACCCTGAGATTCTCGAGCAGATCTTCGCCCTGAAACGCATCCTGCTCACGATGAGACGAATCCTGCTCCCCCAGCGTGAGGTGTTAAACAAACTTGCCCGCGACGACTACCGGGTGATCGCCCCCCGCGACCGGGTCTTCTTCCGCGATATTTACGACCACCTCGTCCGCCTTCACGACCTGAACGAAAGCCTGCGCGACCTGGTCAGCGGCGCGTTGGACACGTACCTTTCGGTCACGAACAATCGCATGAATGAGATCATGAAGGTTTTAACCGTCATCACAACCTTCTTCATGCCCATCACCTTCATTACCGGCTTCTTCGGCATGAATTTCTTCGAGCCGGTCACCCAACTATCCGGCTGGACAAGCCAGCAAGCCTTCGCTGTCACCCTCGGGCTGATGGTTGGGCTGCCCTTCCTTATGTATCTTTGGATGCGCGGCAGGACATGGATTTAACGGTAAAACCCGCGAAAAAAATCCTTGACACAGAACAGGCGTTCGGTTATCATTCCTAGCACAAATGAGCGAAGAATGCTCTGTACCCATGCCAGTTTGCTGGCAGGAGGCTTGAAACAATGATGGTTCGAAAAAGCAAGGGAATTGGCGAACGCCACCAAAAAATCCTGGGGTTTATCGCGTCTTACCAGCGCGAACACAAGCACCCCCCTTCCATTCGTGAAATTGGGGAACACTGTGATATTTCCTCCACTTCGGTTGTAAATTACTACCTCGACCAGCTTGAAAAGGAAGGGCTGTTGGAGCGTGACCGCAAAATTTCGCGCGGAATGCGCCTCATCGGCGATAACAACCCCCTCGGCGACATGCTCCGCGTTCCGTTGATGGGCGTCATTCAAGCCGGTGAACCCATCCTCGTGCCTTCCGAGTCTCCGTTTACCCCGGAAGATTCGGTCGAGATCGCCATGTCCATGATGCCTTCCAGGGAAAAGGGAAAAGACCTCTTCGCCCTTCAAGTCCAGGGAGATTCGATGATTGACGCGATGATCAACGACGGCGATATCGTGATCCTGAAACCTGCCCAGGATGCCCGCAATGGCGAGATGGTGGCTGTCTGGCTTACCGAGCGCAACGAAACCACGCTCAAGTATTACTACAAGGAAAAGGATGGCTACCGCCTCCAGCCCGCCAACCCCGCCTTCAAGCCGATTATGATCAAGAAGAACGAGACCATCGACATCAAGGGCAAGGTGGTCATGGTCATCCGCAAAATGGAGCGGATGGCGGCGTAACCTCCAAAAGATTTAGAATCAAAAAGAGACCATCCAAATCGGACGGTCTCTTTTTGATTTCGGAGAAAATTACTCGACGACGACCTGGGCGCCGGCTTCTTCGAGCTTCTTCTTGGCGTCCATGGCGGCATCCTTGCCCACGCCGGTGAGCACCTTGGAACCGGCGGTTTCGGCAAGGGTCTTGGCTTCGCCGAGACCGAGGGAGGTCAACTGGCGGACGACCTTGATGACGTCGATCTTCTTGGCGCCAGCATCCTTGATGACCACGTCGAATTCGGTCTTCTCTTCAACAGGTTCGGCAGCGGCGGCGGGGCCAGCGGCGGCAACAGCCACCGGAGCGGCAGCAGAAACGCCCCATTTTTCTTCGAGCATTTTCACGAGGTCAGCGGCCTCGAGAACGGAAAGGGTGGACAGTTCATCCACGAGTTTTGCGAGCTTGTCGGACATTGTTTAGCACTCCTTGCTAAGAAATAGTTGATGTTTGATACGGATTTGCGAGTCTGGCTCGCAGAAACTACGCGGCGGCTTGCGCGCTTTCGGCGCGAGCCTTGATGACGGCAGCCAGTCCGCGGGCGGGTTCTGCCAGCGTACGGACGAGTTTGCCAGCCGGCGCTTGTAAAACGCCAAGCAGGGTCGCGCGCATGACGGGCAGCGGCGGCAGGTCAGACAATGCCTTGACCTGGGCGGCGCTCATGGATTTACCAGCCATGAAACCGCCTTTGACCTTGACGAACTCATTGCCTTTTGTGGCGTCGGTCAGCGCTTTCGCAGTGGATGCGGGGTCTGTAAACGCGAACGAGACAGCCGTGGACTTGACCAGCATATCGCCCGGCATATCCATGCCGTTGTCTGCAAAAACGCGGCGGACCAGCGTATTCTTGACCACATGGAATTCGCCGCCGGCTTCGCGGATCTTCGCGCGCAGACCATCGAGCGACTTCATGTTTGCGCCTGTGTATTCCACAAGAATGACTGCTTCGCTGCGCTTGATCCAGTCGTTATACTGAGCCAGCACTTCTTCCTTGCGTTGCTTTGAAATTGCCAAAGGGTATTCACCTCCTTTCAAATAAAAAGTCTTTGCCACTCTCGCAGGCAAAGACTTTTTCGCAAACGCGCAGCGCGGAGGCGCTGAAAAATGCTACTGGGTCCTCACCTGAGCAGGAAATTAAGTGACGCCATAAGCGCCACACCCGCCTTCATTGGCGAAGTGGTATATCAGGAATTATAGGATAATCTGCTTATCCTTCTCCATCAATGTGTTCATTGGGGTCGACTTTAACGCCGGGTCCCATGGTGGAGGCAACCGTAATGCGCTTGACGAAGTTGCCCTTCGCGCCAGATGGGCGGGATTTGTTGATCGCGTCCATCAGAGCCACGTAATTCTCAAATAATTTTTGGGCATCGAAAGAAGCCTTGCCGATGGAAACGTGGATGTTATTGCTCTTATCAAGGCGGTATTCCACACGGCCTGCTTTGGCTTCCTTGATGGCACGGTCCATATCCGAGGCGGGCACAACGGTCCCAGCCTTGGGGTTCGGCATCAAGCCGCGCGGACCAAGCACACGACCCAGGCGACCCACCTTCCCCATCGCATCGGGGGTGGCGATTGCGACATCGAAATCCAACATGCCGCCTTCGATCTTCTTCAGTGATTCATCATCGTCCGCGACAAAATCCGCGCCGGCAGCGCGGGCAGCGGCGGCGCCATCTGCCTGGGCAAAAACCAAAACGCGAACAGTCTTGCCCAAACCGTGGGGAAGCACAACCACATCGCGCAATTGCTGGTCAGACTGGCGCGAATCGAGCGTGGTGCGCATATGAACTTCGATGGTGGAATCGAACTTGGTAATGCTGGTTTCCTTTGCCAAAGCCACCGCTTCCTTCGCGGAATAGACCTTCTCAATATCAACCTTGGCGAGAGCCGCCGTGTATTTCTTTCCGTGTTTAGCCATTTTATCCTCCGTGGTACAAGCGGACAGCCCGAAGCCGTCCTCCCACAATTAATTAGTCAACTACCGTAATACCCATCGAACGGGCGGTGCCTTCGATTTGAAGCATCGCTCCTTCGAGGCTGATCGCGTTGAGGTCTTTCATCTTCAACTCGGCAATTTCCCTCACCTGGGCGCGGGTCACCTTGCCGACCTTGTCCTTGTTCGGGGTACCCGAGCCTTTTTCGACCTTGGCGGCTTTACGCAGGAGCACAGCCGCGGGCGAGGTGCGCAACACAAAGGTGAACGAACCATCGGTAAAGATGGTGATCTCAGCCGGAAGTACTTCACCCGGGCGGTTGGATGTGCGCGCGTTGTATTCCTTGCAGAATGCCATGATGTTGATGCCATGGCTTGCCAACGCAGGACCCACCGGGGGCGCCGGGTTTGCCTTTCCAGCCTCAAGCTGGAGACGTACGATTGCTTTTAGTTTCTTTGCCATTTCATTTACTCCTGTGGTTTTAGCGTGACGTTCTCGCGCCACTCCCACTAATCAGTAATCAGAAAACAAGTTTCAGCGAACTGAGGACCGGCAACTGACGACTGCTTACTGGTTCTACGATTTTTCTACCTGCAAAAAGTCCAGTTCCACCGGCGTTTCACGCCCGAAGAAACTGACCATCACACGCACCTTGCTGCGTTCCATATCGATCTCGGCGACCACGCCGCGGAAATCGTTGAACGGTCCGTCAATGATGCGGACGCGCTCACCCTGCTTGAATGTGACCTTGACCGTCGGCGAATCGGCTTCCGTGCGCTTGACGATCTGTGCCACTTCCTCGGGGCGCAGCGGGGTCGGGGAATTCCCCATTCCAACGAAGCCGGTCACGCCAGGGGTGTTGCGCACCACATACCAGGACTCTTCGGTCAACGCCATGTTGACCAGCACATACCCGGGGAAGATGTGGCGCTCCACCGTGCGGCGCTTGCCATCTTTGACTTCGATCTCTTCCTGCATGGGGATGAAGACATCGAATATCCTATCCTTCATGCCCATCGTTTCGATACGCTGTTCGAGATTGTGGCGCACCTTGTTCTCGTAACCCGAGTAACAATGGATGACATACCACGCGGGACCTTCAACAGTGGTCTCTACGGGGGGAAGGTTCGAGGGAAGTTTCGCCTCGGGCGCGGGGGCAGGCTTAGGTTCCGGACCCGAATCGGGAACATCCGCTGAAGCAGGCTGCTCCACCGTGGCTTCCTCCATCGGTTCTTGATCGAATTGCTCTTTCGGTTCCGGAAAATCCATATAAATCTTCCAAACTAGATCGCGAGGATCAGGTTCAATAATTCTCCGGCGAGGAAATCCACGCCAGCCAGGAAAAGCCCAACCACCAACATCACAAGCAAAACCAGCCCGGTCAGGCGGCGCGCCTCGGGCCAGGTAGGCCAGCTGACTTTTCGCAGTTCGCCCGTTGTCTCGCGGAAATAACGCTGGATGGCGTTTTCCTGTTTCTTGACTTTCTTTGCCTTCTCAGCCAAGGGACTACTCCTTCAGATTTTTACGGCTAAAACGCCGCGGGGCGCGGCGTTGCCTTAGGCAGGCCAGGTAGGACTTGAACCCACAACCGCTCGTTTTGGAGACGAGAGCTCTGCCAATTGAGCCACTGGCCTAGAAGTGTCAGGTGTTTTGGTGTCACGTGTCAGGAAACCTGACACGTGACACTTCGCACTTGACACCATTTCACTACTTGGTTTCGCGGTGTACTGTATGCTTCTTGCAGCGGTCGCAGTACTTCTTCAATTCCATCCGGTTCGGATCGTTGCGCCGATTCTTTTCAGTGGTGTAGTTGCGTTCCTTGCAGTCGTTGCACTGCAGGGTGATCACCGGACGAACGTCTTTCTTCTTGGAAGCCATGTTACTACCTTACTTTCAGTTTCTTACGCAATGATCTTGGTGACGACACCCGCGCCGACGGTCAGACCGCCTTCACGGATGGCGAACTTCGAGCCCTGCTCCAGCGCCACCGGGACGATCAATTCCACTTCCAGGTTCACGTTGTCGCCAGGCATCACCATCTCGACGCCATCGGGCAGCTTGATGTCGCCCGTCACATCCATCGTGCGGATGTAGAACTGCGGGCGGTATCCGCTGAAGAACGCCTTGTGACGACCGCCCTCTTCCTTCTTCAACACATACACTTCCGCCATGAACTTCTTGTGCGGCGTCACCGATCCCGGTTTCACCAGCACCTGTCCGCGTTCCACGTCCGTGCGCTCAATGCCGCGCAGCAGGATGCCCGCGTTGTCGCCCGCCACCACTTCGTCCAGTTCCTTGTGGAACATTTCGGTGCCGGTGATGACCGAGCTCTTCGTCTCGCGCAACCCAACGATCTCGATCGGGTCGCCCTTCTTGGCTACGCCGCGATCCACGCGTCCAGTCACGACCGTTCCGCGTCCCTTGATCGAGAACACGTCTTCCACCGCCATCATGAACGGTTTGTCCGTCTCGCGCTTCGGTTCCGGGATGTATTCATCCACCACCCGCAGCAATTCCTTGATGCAGGCATATTCCGGCGCGTTCGAGTCCTGCGACGCGCTGTCCAGCGCGGTCTTCGCCGAGCCGCGCACGATCGGGGTCGTGTCGCCGGGGAAACCGTAGCTCGAGAGCAGTTCGCGCAATTCCAGTTCGACCAGTTCCAAAAGTTCCGGATCGTCCATCATGTCCACTTTGTTCAGGAACACCACAATGCTCGGCACTTCCACCTGGCGCGCCAACAACACGTGTTCGCGCGTCTGGGGCATCGGTCCATCCGGAGCCGCCACCACCAGGATCGCGCCGTCCACCTGCGCCGCGCCCGTGATCATGTTCTTGATGTAGTCGCGGTGTCCCGGCATGTCCACGTGCGCGTAGTGCCGTTTGTCGGTCTGATACTCCACGTGCGCGATGTTGATCGTGATGCCGCGCGCTTTTTCTTCCGGCGCGTTGTCGATCTGGTCGTAGGCTTTGAAATCCGCCTGCCCTGACAGCCCTGCCACTTTCGTGATCGCCGCTGTCAGCGTTGTCTTCCCGTGGTCGATGTGTCCCATCGTCCCAACGTTCAAATGCGGCTTGCTCCTGTCAAACTTTCCTTTCGCCATGTTTCGCTCTCCTTGGTTATAGTGAAGAAATGCTTTTCAGCAACTGAGCCCTCAACGAGATTTGAACCCGTGACCTCACCCTTACCAAGGGTGTGCTCTGCCAGCTGAGCTATGAGGGCATTGCGTGCTGTACCCCATGTGACTGGGGTGCGTCAATATCGCATTGACGCAGTGGGCAGTGAAGGATTCGAACCTCCGAAGTCTTCTGACAACTGATTTACAGTCAGTCCCCTTTGGCCACTTGGGTAACTGCCCATTTTTATTATTAATCGATCACCGATTCTTCGCTCACCCGGTAATCCAGAGCCGACGACGAGAATCGAACTCGTAACCGCCCGCTTACAAGGCGGGTGCTCTGCCGATTGAGCTACGTCGGCAAACTAAGCGGACAGATTATACCAAAACAATTCCGAGCGTCAAGCAATTTTCAGCGCAATGAACCTGAAATAATTCTCGAAAAATGCCCCTTGACAGTCAAGCCTGCTTCGTTTATATTTAGAACATAAGTTCTATTATGCAAAACACCGACCAACTCGACCTGATGCTGAACGCATTGACGGAAATAATTGCGGAAGAAAAAGGGATAAAAACCCCGCCTCAAACTCCGCCCGCGCCTGCCCTGCCAGACCTGGGCAGAGTCCTCGCCGGAATCTCCCCACTCCCGGCAGATGCGCTCTTCCTTGGCATGGCAAATGACGGGCTGCCCGTCCTGCTCAATCTGTTTGACCCGGTTCCCGGTCCGATCCTGATCGCAGGCGACCCAACCAGCGGCAAAACACGATTCCTGCAAACCGTCGCCCGCGCAGTAGAATCCCTGCATCCCCCGGATTTTGTTCAATACGGCATCATCACCAAAAACCCGGACGAATGGAAAAACCTTTACAAAGCCAGTAACAATGCGGGCATCTATCGTTCCAGCGAAGATAACGCCGTCAAACTGATCGAGTCGCTTGTCAACTGGGCGCACAACAACAAGGGAGAAGGACAATCCATCCTTCTGCTTATAGACGAACTGACCGACGTCAGCACCCTCGACGAACGAACCCGCCAAAACCTGCGCTGGCTCCTCCTGCGCGGACCCAGCCGCCGCGTGTGGACCTTCGCCGCCATGAATTCTGAACATACTGAAGCAATGGCAGAATGGCTGGAATTCTTCCGCACCCGCCTGTTCGGGTTCGTAGACGACTCCGAGACCGGAAAATTGCTGACCGGCAACTCCGCGCTAAACCACCTCTCCCCTCGTGAAGAGTTTGCCATGCGCGAGGGAACCCAACTGCTCAAATTCTGGCTGCCCGCGCTCGATTAAGAAAGGCAAAACCTTATGCATACCGGACTCTTATGGTACGACAACGATCCGCGCACAACATTAAGCGTCAAGATCCAAAAAGCGATGGACTACTACAGCAAAAAATTCGGACGCAACCCAGACCTCTGCCTGGTACACCCCAGCATGATGGATGCGGGCAAGGGACAGGTTGAGCTTGGCAAACTCGTCGTCCGCGCCTATCGCTCGGTCATGCCCGGTCATTTCTGGATCGGCACAGAAGATCAAAAATAGTTCGTCCAACTCGAGAATCCCCCGATTTTCGAAAACACAGTCAAGCCGAGATATGGACTCTCCTTTCGCCGTCCTGTCTCCTTGTATCCCCTCCCGTAAACTGGCGTACGGGAGGGGATTTTCATTCACCCATTGCAGTCACAAAAGCAATCGCCTGACTCTCCGTATGACTCAAACTCAAAGACCAGGTCGTCAGACCCAACTCCCCCGCGATCCTCTCCCCTTCCCCATATAGAACCAGATGCGGCGCTTTCGCTTCATCCGAACGGACTTCAACTTCAGTCCAGCCAACCCTGCCGATCCCGCAGCCCAGCGCCTTTGCAACGGCTTCTTTTGCCGCAAACCTTGCCGCCAAAGAAGCCGCGCGCCCGCTGCACTCCGCCTGCTCGTATTGCGTAAAAACACGATTCAAAAAACGCCGCCCATGCCGCTCGACCGCTTCAGCGATGCGCCTTATTTCTACCAGGTCAACGCCCGTTCGCAAAATCACCGATCACCAACCTCCATGGATGAATAACGCATGACGCGCCGCCCCTACGGTCCTGCCGTTGCAACCACCAGCCGTTCCGGGTTGATGTACTTCCGCGCCGCCTCGACCACATCGGCGCGAGTCACCTTGCGCACCAACCCCTCATAACGCTGGTAGTAATCCATCCCAAGATCGTAACGATGGATGTTTAAGATCGCCCCAGCCATCCCTCCATTCGACTCCAGCGATAAGGGAAGGCGTCCGACAAAATTCGCCTGGCTGTCGGCAAGTTCTTCCTTCGTTACGCCGCTCTTCACAAACCGCCTGAGTTCCTTCTCGATCAGCCCAAGCGCCTTCTTCAAATTCTTCGGGTTCACCCCCGCCGCCACCTCCCAACTGCCGGGGCCGATCCCCGAATGCAAACTCGAATACGCATAGTAAGCCAGCCCGGCTTTTTCACGAACCGAATCGCCAATGCGCCCCATCATCCCAAACTGCCCAAGCACAGAATTTCCAAGCGAAGCCGCCATAAAATCGGGGCTTTTACGATTCGGTCCCAACGTGCCAACCACCAGGTCAGATTGCGACTTACCGGGGATTGGATGATGCCCCTTGATTGTCCTCTTAACAGGCTTAAGCGGAGGAAGGGCGGGCGGCTCTTTCTGACCCGGAACCTGCCAGCTCCCGAGGGCCTTTTCCACCGCCTCAGCCGCCCTCTTCGGGTGGATCGCCCCAACGATGGCAATGACCAGGCCCCGAGGTCCGAAATGGAGGCGATGAAACCGCTCAAGGTCATCCCGCGTGATCGACTGGACCGTTTCCACGAATCCATCGGTGGGTTTGCCGTAGGGATGATCCGCATAAAGGAATTGCTCGAAGACCAGGTCCGCCATATCCGAGGTATCCTGCGCGCGCAGGGCAAGACCGGTCAACAGTTGGGTGCGGAGGCGTTCCACCTCATCGCGCGGGAATGTCGGCGTTTGCAGGGATTCGGATAACAGGGTCAGCAGGAGCGGCAAATCCTCCACAAGCGCGCGTCCGCCGAAGTTGACATTGTGGACTCCCGAGTCGACGCCGAGACTCGCGCCGACCGACTCCAGTTCGTTGTAGATGGAATCGAAGGTCCGCTTCTGCGTGCCGCGCATCACCATGCTTGAGACGAAATCTGCAAGACCAAGTTTGTCGTCTGTCTCGAAGAGCGAACCGGCGGGCAAATGCCCGCTGATATTAACCGCCGGGCTGTTGAAGTTGGAACGCGCAAGGATGGTTATACCGTTCGATAACGTGGTCTGATACACATCCTCGGGGCTGGGAAAGGAGGTTCTGTTTTTTTTCGTCATTTTATGCCGCCTTCCCTTTGGGGAGATACACTCCCACCACGCGTTTCTTCGGTTGAAAATATTCCCGCGCCACGCGCTGAACATCGCCCGGCGTGACCTTTGCCAGTTTTTTCAAATAAGTTGTGTACCAGCCGTAATCGGAAAACATCGAGGTGTATCCCATCCAAAAAGCCTGGTGGGTGATGTTCTCGCTGCCATAGGCAAAGACCGCCCGCGCCTGTTTGACTGCGCGTTGGATCTCCGCCGTGGGCGCGGGTTTGTCCTGCATTCGTTTGATCTCGTCATCGAGGGCGGCAAGGGCTTCGCGCGGCTCCTTGTCGGGGCGGTGGACGATGGTAAAGCGATACAAATACGGGTCGATGGTCGCTTCTGCCCAGCCGGATACATCCACAGCCAGTCCCTTATCCACCAGGGCGCGGTAGAGGCGGCATGTTTTATACGAGAGTCCGCTGGCGCCATTGAGCAGGCTTTCGAGAACCTGTAGTGGGAAATAATCCGGGTGGGTGGCGTTTGGAAATGGATAGGCGATCTGTGTGAACGCCGTCTCGCCGGGCCCCTCTACCGTCAGCCGCACCTCCCCATTGCGTTCCGGTTCGGGGCGGGCAAGCCGCGGCGGGGTTTCTCCCTGCGGGATCGACTCGAACAACTCTTTTATGCGTTTGAGCATGGATTTGGTTTCGAAATCTCCCGCCAGGGAAAGCACGGCATTGTTCGGGACGTAAAAGGAGCGGTAATGGTCGTACAGGTCTTCACGGGTCATCGAGCGCAGGTCTGCCATATCGCCGATGATCTCATGATGATAGGGATGTACGCGAAAGGACGCATGTTGCACCGCTTCGCCCAACAGGAACATCGGCTCGTTCTCAGACCCTTCGCGCTCGGAGATGATGACGGTCCGCTCGGAGGCGACTTCTTTGGGGTCGAAAAGGCTTCGGGTCATGCGATCTGCTTCGAGGCGCAGGGCAAGGTCTATTTTGGCGGCGGGCATGGTCTCGTAATAACGGGTCGAGTCGCGCGAAGTGGACGCGTTCCACCTGCCGCCCTCGCGGGAGATGGCTTTATCCAGCACATTGCCTGGAAATTTCTTCGTCCCCTTGAACATCATGTGTTCGGACCAATGAGAAACGCCGGTGCGCCCCGTGGGCTCGTCGCGCGAGCCGACCTTGTACCAGATCCATGAGGAAACGATGGGAGCGGTGCGAATCTCCTTCAGCATGACCTTCATGCCGTTCTTCAGTTGGACTTGCGTGACGGGATGTTTCATTTATCTCCTCATGTTATGGGCAGACGGGCTGTCCATCCATATCGACCGCTTCCGGCTCGAGTATGCAGTAGATCGGCTGGATGACCTGCTGCAAGCCGATGAATGGGTCGTTCAGGGATGTGGCGCTGAGCGGAATATTAACCGGCACGTTCAATGTGACGGGAATTTGTTTATCAACCGGCACGGTAAGATTCAATGTCACCGGCAGGACGGTTCCCTGCGGCAGGACGATGGTTGTGTTTGCCTGGGTGATGTTCAGCCCGCCGGTGTTGACCGTAACCTTGGCGTTCGTGATGGTGACATCCTGGCTGAGGACGACATTGGTGGCCTGGTTCAGTTGCAGGTCGAATTGCACGGGGATGGCGGCGTTGACGACCACATCGGTCTGGATGCTGGCGCGTTCCATCATTTCGAAGTTCGTATACAAGCCGCGGGGAAGCCCCATCAAGGCGGTTCCGGCGTTCAAGACCTTTTCCATGTCCAATTTCAGGCGGTAGACGCTGACGATCAGGACGAGCAGGATCACCGCCATGAGCAGGTTGATGGTAAGAGATATGAGGCTTGCGGTCGTCCATAAGCGCGGAGCCCACGGGGAGGTCCCAGCCCCGATTGCAGGATTCAACCTCGGGCGCAGGTCTGAGGCGGGCGCGGGGTCCGACTCAAGATTGGCTGGCTGAGTCGGCTGGGGCGTGGAGGGTTTCCGTCCTGAATCCGTTTTTTTCGGGAGCGAACTCAACAGGGCGTTTTTATCGGCGCCGGGTTTGGGTTCGGGGGCTGACTCGTTCTTTCCGTCCTGCCTTGCCGGGTCTTTTTTTGGCAGGCGTGAGAGGGGGATGAAGGACGCGATGAGTTTGCGGAATTTTTCCACAGGATCTTGTTTCTTCGGCTCTTCTGTCATGGCGGCTCCTGTTTGTGTCGTTGGATCGTTTCATAATCCTAACATAATTACTGACGTTACGCAGTGCGTCGCACCAAACGGGTGCGCTAAAAGTTTGTAGATGAGGTTGCTCCCTTCGCCGTCCTCGGCGAAGGATTTACTCGCAGAACGCCGCCGAGGACGGCGGCTTGAGCCTATTTACCAACAAACTTTGAGTGCTCCCCACCAAACGGGTCAGAGCGTCCAGTAAACAGGGCGAATTCTCTCGTGAGACTCATCTTTTTCTGGCTGGTGTAACGCACTCTCCGCGTAAGATGAGATAACTCACCTTACGCAGTGTCATTCTGAGCGGAGCGAAGAATCTCTAAGATTATCGTAGAGACCCTTCAACGGGCTTCAGGCAGGTTTTTGCAGCCCAAAGTCTCCCGGCTTTTGACTGCGCCGCCTGGCAACTTTTTAATCGGCTTGTGGGTCGGTTTGTTTTCAAATATAATGCGATGGTTTGTGTCTAAAATCAAGGAGAAAAGATTGTGGTAAATCAATATTCAGTCGCGGTGATCGGCGCGGGACCGGCTGGCATTTTTGGCGCGCGAGAACTGGCGAACAATAACGCGCATGTTACGCTGATCAACCGGGATATTAAAGCCGGCGGGCTTGCCGAGTATGGTATCTATCTCGAAAAGCATACGATGAAAGAGGGCTTGAGAAAACAATTCCGGCAGGCGTTGGGGTTGAGCAATATCAATTATTACGGCAATGTGACGGTCGGTTTGGAGGGTGATTTAACGCTGGACCAGATTCGCGCACTGGGGTTCGACGCGGTGCTGGTTTCGGCGGGCGCCCAGGGGACGAAAAGCCTCGGCTTGCCCGGCGAAGACCTGGAAGGGGTCTACCATGCCAAGGATGTCGTTTACCACTACAACAAACTGCCTCCGTTCAGCCAGCGCAAATTCCGCTTTGGAAAGCGCTGCGCGATCATCGGCGCGGGCAATGTGATGGTGGATATCGCGCGTTACCTGATCACTCACCAGGGCGCGGAGGAAGTGACCGCTGTTGTTCGCCGAGGGCCGGCTGAGGTAAATTTCACCAGGGATGAGATGAAGCATCTCATTGGCTATCTCGACCTCGATGAATTCGAGAAGGAGATGAAGCGCATCCTCCCGGCGCTCGAAGCGGTGAGACAGGACCCGCAGATCGGGCGGAACAAAATCCTCGAGGCGCAATCCAAGGCGGACCCAAAAACGAAAAACGCAAAATTCCATTTCGATTTCCTCGCCTCCCCCACCGGGATGAGCGGCGCGGACGGGCTGCTTGCCAAACTCGAGATTGAGGAAAACATCCTTGCCGAGCGGGACGGGAAGACAAGCGCAAAAGGGACCGGGGAAAAACGCGCGCTGGATGTGGATACGGTCATCTTCGCCATCGGCGACCAGGTGGATTCGAGATTCGGTCTGCCCGTGGAGTGGGGCGAATTCGTCAAGAACAAGGAGCCGAAGTTCCCCGTGGAGGGCGTTTCGTACGAATCGCTTACCGAGGGCGTCTTTGTCGGCGGCTGGTCTCGCAAGGCAAGCGAGGGACTGGTCGGTTACGCCCGCAAGGACGGCACGAATGCCGCCAGATCGGTGCTGCAATACCTGCAAGGCAAAGCCCCGTCAAACATCAGCGCAGGCATGGTGGACGAGAAATTGAAAGCGCTGCCCAAACCCGTCATCACCAGCGAAGACCTCAGACGACTCGAAACGCTCGAAGCCGAGGAAGCCGCGAAGCGCGGGCTTGATGAATTCAAATTTGCCAGTAACGACGAGATGCTGCAAGCGCTGGGAATGGTCGAGACCGCCTAAGAGAGAGCCTCAGCCACAGAGAACACCGAGTTCACGGAGATTTTTAGGCACTTCCGTAATTGATGGGAAAGAGCCTTACCACGAAGGTCACAAAGCACACAAAGGGGAAAAAGGCGTCAAATTTACAGGCGTTTTTCCTTCGTGACCTTCGTGTCCTCTGTGGTGAAAATGATTTTCCCGTTAAAAACGGTGGAACCGATTTTTAAAAGATTTTCTCAAGATTCTCTGTGTTCTGATATGAAAAAACGTCCCGAAAGGTTCTGAAAGGATGGGAATTCGGGCCGACAACCTTCGGGATGGCGTTTTCATCCCTTCGACCATCGAATGCTCCCGTTCCCAGACAGTTCGTCCAACACATCATCAGAATAACCCAGCAAATCCTTCAAAACCTCATGAGTGTGTTGCCCCATCAACGGCGGCGGGAGACGGTACGAAGCGGGCGTCCCGCCCATCTTAAGCGGCGAACCGACCAGCGGCAGCGACCCAATGGTGGGATGCTCCATCCGCACCAGCATTTCGCGTTCCCTCACCTGCGGCATCGAGAAGACCTGCCCCAGATCGTTGATCGGTCCGCAGGGGAATTGATCGCCGATTGACGCAAGCCATTCGTCCGCCGTCTTGCGCATGAAAACCGGCTTGAGGATGGAGAGCAGCGCTTCGCGGTTCTCGACCCGGGCTTGGTTCGTCATAAAGCGGGCATCAGCCGCCAGCTCGGTTTTTTTGATCACAGCGCAAAGAGACGCAAACTGTTTGTCGTTTCCCACCGCCACCACCAGCCAGCCAGCCTTCGCCTGAAAACTCTGGTACGGCACGATATTGGCATGGGCATTTCCGTAACGCCCCGGCTTTTTGCCAGAGACCAAAAAGTTACCCGCCACATTCGCCAGCCAGCCGAGTTGAGAGTCGAACAGGGATATATCGATCCATTGCCCCGCGCCCGTCATCGTCCGCGCCTGCAATGCCGCCAGAATGGAAATGACCGCATTCTGCCCCGCGAATAAATCCGCAACCGCCACGCCGACCTTCATCGGTTCGCCCTCCGGCTCGCCGGTGACGCTCATAATGCCGCCCATGGCTTGAATCATAAAATCGTAACCGGGCATGTCTTTCAGGGGCCCCGTCTGCCCAAAGCCCGAGATCGAGCAATAGACCAACCCCGGGTTCGCTTTATGCAGCGCCTCAAAATCCAACCCGAATTTTTTCAACGTGCCCGGACGAAAGTTTTCGACCAGCACATCGCTTCGCAGGGCAAGTTCGCGCAGGATGTTTTTCCCCTCATCCGTTTTCAAATTCACCACCACCCCGCGCTTATTGCGGTTGACGCATAAATAATACGCGCTCTCCCCTCCCGCAAACGGCGGACCCCAGCCGCGGGTCTCATCGCCTTCGGGCGGCTCCACTTTGATGACCTCCGCTCCCAGGTCGCCAAGAACCATCGTACAATAAGGTCCAGCCAGCACACGGCTGAGATCGAGCACGCGAATGTTTTGCAAGGGTTGCATGAGATTCCTTAAAAAACCTGGCAGGTCTCATCGGAGCCGTGACCAACAAAACTTCTGTGTAAAAAATTAATCATTATGCCAGCGAGACTCTAAGACCTGTCAGGTTTTGTCCATGATATGAAACGCGATTTATATTTTAGCAAACCTCTCATCAACGCGGCCGGATCACTGGGATTCACCCCCGACCCCCGCGCCGGGATTCCGCTGGATTCTTTCGGCGCATTCGTGACCAACCCGATCTCCCTCCGCCCGCGCCTGCCGACGTCCCATCCGGCTTTGGTCGAATTCCCAGGCGGATTCCTCATGCATACCGGCCTGCCCAACCCCGGGTTTCATGCCGCACTGAAAAAATATTCCGCCAAATGGAACCGCGCCGAAATCCCGATCATCCCCCACCTGATGGCAGACCGACCCGAAGAGACTCAAAAAATGACGCGCGACCTGGAAACGGTCGAAAATGTGATGGCGGTTCAACTCGGCTTCGCGCCGCTTTTATCCGACGACATCATCCTGATGAATTTGGAAATGTGCCTGGGAGAAATCCCGCTCATCTTTGCGCTTCCGCATGAACAGGTATTGACGTTGGGACGCCAGCTTATGGATGGCGGAGCAAGCGCAATCAGCATCGCCGCGCCGCGGGGAGCGCTGAACGACAAGGCAGGGAATTTCGTGACAGGCAGGATATACGGGCAATCGTTATTCCCGCGCTCGTTAGACATCGTCCGCTCGGCGGCGATGATCGGGCTGAATGTGATCGGGTCTGGCGGGGTCTGGTCGCAGGCAGACGCGGAGTCGATGCTCAAGGCGGGGGCAACAGCCGTCGAAATGGATGCCCGGCTCTGGGTCCCGGATGAAGCGGTTGCCTGAGAGAGTGCGTCGCGCCAGCCAGAAACAGATGAGTCTCACGAGAAGATTCGCCTTGTTTACTGGACATTCTGACCCGTTTGGCGCGATGCACTGCATAACGTCAGTTAAGAAGACAAGTCCAGGGGTAAGTGAGTCCAATTAATTTTGGTGCGACGCACCCACCCGCACATCCAAAAAAAAGAGCCCCGTCTCACGACGAGGCTCTTTCATTAGGTTGGGTTAGAGAACCACAACATCCGCGGCTTGCAAACCTTTGGGACCGTTCTCGATGGTGAATTCCACCTTCTGGCCTTCTTGAAGGTTTTTGAAGCCTTCGCCGCGAATCGCGGAAAAGTGGACGAAGACGTCGGGTCCGCCGTCTCGCGCAATGAAACCGTAGCCCTTGGTCCCATTGAACCACTTCACCGTGCCGATGATACGTTCAGCCATATTTGCCTCCTGAGCAAAAGAAAAAATGTGGGTGACGCAGTTGTGTTCATCGGGTGGTAAAAAAATACGGCTCAGGTCTTGCTTTGAGCCGTCGTCTTCTTCCTTCCACAACGAAAACCTCTTGCATCCTTCAGGCTTAATTTATCATTAAACTGCAATCTTGGCAATTATTTGTCAGGCTCGAGGAGCATGACCGGGATATGCCGGTGGGAGGCGCGTTCCTTGTATTTTTTGTAGCCGTCGTAATAGGAAAGCGCCATCTGCCAGTAGGTTTCGCGCTCATCGCCAAAGACTTCGCGGGCGGTAAAACGCCGGGCGCGCCCGCCTTTGACGACCTCGCAATTTGGGTTTGCGACCAGGTTGTAATACCAGCCGGGGTTGCGCTTTTGCCCAAAGTTCGAGCCGATCAACGCGATCCGTTCGCCGTCGAACAAGCCTACAAGCGGAATGGCGCGGGGCTGTCCGCTTTTTGCGCCGATGGTGGTGAGTTGGATGATGGGCAAGCCGACGATCTCGGCAGCGCTGTGCCTGCCGCCGCTGATTTTGAACAGCGCGCGGTCGGCATGATGGAGGATGCGCGCCAAAATTGCCGTAACAGGACGGAGCATCAGGAAACGGTGAATTAATTTTTGCAGGGCGTTCGGTTTTTTATCCATAATTTTTTTTCAACCGGGGCGGGCATAGTTTGATCGAACGTGTACACGCAAAGGGTGTCAGTTTGGGCTGCAAAAACCTGCCCTGAGCCTGTCGAAGGGTCTCCCGATTTTGCTCGAAAGTCGGGAGATGTCGCCATGGCGCCACAGCGCCGCTTTCGACTCCGTGCCTGACACCTTTTGCCCGCACACCGATCGAACGGTTATAGCCTGAACAACTGATGTTGTGATAAGCTTGCCATGAGGAGCAGTTCATGCCTGATAGAATCGGACGGCGCGACTTTCTAAAACTAGCAGCCTTTGCATCGATTGGGATGTTAATAAAACAACCTTCGATAAAGCTAAGGGACGGTTTGGGCAAACCAAACATCCTTGTTATATTATTTGACGCGCTTTCAGCCTACCACCTGGATACCTATGGGTACAACCGCCTTACGACGCCAAATCTTTCAAGGCTATTAGGACGGGCAATTGTATACCATAATCACTACGCCGCAGGCAATTATACAGTCACGGGAGCAGGTTCGCTTTTGACGGGAGTTTTACCGTGGAAACACCGCGCCCTTCGCTTTCAGGATGAAGTCGCAGACTTTTACGGGAAAAATAATTTTTTTTCGGCTTTTAACTCGTATTACAAAATAACCTATAGCCACAATCCGCACGTTGTTCGGTTCCTAAGCCAGTTCGACGCATCCATCACCAATAATATTCCTTATAACCGCTTCCTTATCAGCGGTGGAAACTTTGCCCAAACAACGTTCGAGAATGATGACGATACTGCGAACATCGCATGGTCCCGCACTTTCATCAAAAACGATGATGAGGTCGCGTATTCTCTTTTTCTTTCGGAACTTTACCGAAAGTATAACTCCGTCAAAATCGCGGGGTACGAAGCGAATTTTCCGCGCGGGCTGCCAAAGGTATGGGATGACGACAACTTTTTACTTGAACACGTTTTTGATTACCTGGGCAGGGAACTGCCCAAAGTTCCCCAGCCTTTTTTGGGGTATTTTCATTTTCTACCGCCGCATAAACCGTATAAAACATCTCACGAGTTTATTAATGCTTTTGAAGGCGACGGTCTGCCATATATCGCAAAAACTCAAGATCCTTTTGCTCCGGTTCACTCTGATAAATTCATGCTCAAGCAGCGAATGGAATACGATGAATTCATTCTTTATCTCGACCGCGAGTTCGGAAAGTTCTTCGACCTCCTCGATTCCTCGGGCGCATTAGACAATACCATAGTGGTTTTTACCTCGGATCACGGCGAGTTATTCGAGCGCGGAATTCAAGGGCATATCACGCCATCACTCTACCAGCCAGTCGTCCGGATACCTTTGATGATTTTCGAACCGGGGCGAACGGAACGGGCGGACATTTACGAAAGAACCAGCGCAGTGGATATGCTTCCAACGCTCCTCCATTTGGCAGGGGAACCTCCCGCCAAATGGTCTGATGGGGCGCTCCTGCCTCCGTATGGTTCCCCCGAAAAGCGCAACATCTACACCGTTCAAGCTGCCAGGAATGATCCAGCCAGGCCTCTGGAACACTTCACTATTATGATGGTCAAGGAAAATTATAAATTAGCGTACTACTCCGGGTACCCCGATGAGTTGTCGGACGGAGAAATGGTTCAATTATTCGATATAGAAAAGGATCCGGAGGAATTAATTGACCTGTCGAAATCCAAACAGGGCATTGCCAGTGAACTGTTAAGTGAATTGCGATTGAAGATCAAAGAAGTAAATGATCCTTTTATCTAATCCCGACGTTCGACCCCGCTCAAACTCATTTACATATCAGCGCGGGGAATTCCGCGAAAACCCCTTGAAAATCCCTGTCAACTCGTAACGGCTCAGCCTGTCATTTCGACGAGCCCTTCGACACGCCCAGGGTAATTTCAGCGAAGGGAAATCTGGCGCAATGCTGAGATAGATTTCTTGTGGCGCCTCGCGCCACTCGAAATGACAGGGCAGAGATGCAAATGCCTGAGCAGTTACTCGAGGGCTTAAGAAACGCTCCCAGGGCAAGTTAGCGCGTTCCTTCCCCAAAGTAAACACCGACTCTTTCACCCGCCAAAAAAAGAAGCAGCCAGAACGAAACCGATAACTGCATCCCGACAGACAGCATATGCCGTTCCGGCGCCATGGCATCGCCATGCCAGGTAATGTAGGCATGCGGAAAGATCGTGAGGCTCAAAATAATGAAAAGCGCCCAAAGGGGATTTTTCACCCACGGACGCAGGATGCTTGCAGCAATGGCGCCCACCATCAAAGCCGCCAGAATCCAATCGGCAAAATAAACGGGGTACAGCAATCGTTCGATCCGCGACGGGAGAAGGTCGGAATAATTGCGGGAAAAATATTCCCCAACGCCGTCAAAGAACATAAGCCCGTCGAATTCGCGATAGACTTCGGCAAATGTCTCGGCAGGATGGGAAACAAGCCACTTCATATAACACGCCTTTCCATCCTCCGCCAGCCATTGGCGAAACCCCTCCAGGGCTGGATCATTGAAAAATCGGCGGTCGTTTCCGCCCGCAAAATACCATGCCATTTCCATCAATTCGGGGGTCACCGGCATACCACAGTCTTCAAAATACTCAACCCGGTCGAGATAGGGAAGAATTCTCCTGCCCATTACGTTTACAAAGGGGAAGACCCACCTTTCGCCCATGTTCGCAGTAAGGTAACTTGCCGCAAATATGGCAAGGAAAATGAAGGAAACCGCCATTCCGCGCGGCTTGCACCAACGGAACATAACTGCAATTAGTATAAGCCCAGCCGCCATTGCCAGAAGGTATGCATTTGTATCGCGCGTAAAAGCAAAGAGGACCGCGACCCCCGCCAACGCGATTAACTTAATGGTCCGCCAGCCCTGCAAAAGCCAGGCGGCGCACGCAATCAACAGGGCAAACAATGACAGGGAGAGGGACTCGGTCATCATGACGAAGTCCCATCCAGCCAGATGGCGCGCCAGACCAAGCGCGAGAATGATCGCAAAGGAAAAAAAGCGGACGACCATCGATTGAAAACTGCGAGAGACCGCGAACGCCAGCATTCCCCAGGAAAAAATTGTGAGCGCAAGTTGTATGCCCGCCGCAAGCGAAAAATCGTGACCGGCAATAAGCAAAAGCAGGGGAAAACCGACAGGCCGGTCGGCGTTCAATAAACCGGCGCCAAGAATCGATTCGTCTGCCAGGCGGATATAGATATCGGTATCTGCAAGGTCCCGCGGCGACTGGAGCGCAGGCAGGGTGGTGCCGATCCTCACCAGCGCATAGACGAGGAAAACCCCCAGTTGAATTATCAATCCATGCCGGCGTACGAATTCTTTCATGGCTTATTTCTCCAGCCAGATCGTGACGGGACCATCGTTGTGTATCTCGACTTCCATGTGGCTGCCGAATTTCCCCGTCTGGGTTGAGACCTCGTGCGACCGTAGAAGCTCGACAAAGCGATTCACCAGCGGCTCGGCGACATCGGGCAGGGCGGCATCTATAAACGAAGGACGGCGTCCCTTGCGGCTGTCGGCGTAGAGCGTAAACTGCGAGACGACAATGGCTTCCCCTTTCACATCCAACACAGAAAGATTGGTCTTCCCATGTTCATCTTCAAAGATACGCAGGTTGGCGGTCTTTTCGGCAAGGAATTGGACCTGCTCCTCCCCATCGCCATGACCGATGCCCAAAAGAATAAGCAAACCTTTCCCGATTCGAGAAATCGTCTGCCCTTCGACGCTGACACTGGCTTGGGAGACTCGCTGAATGAGGAGGCGCATGGGGGTAAGTATGAAGTAGACACGTATACACATAGACGGGTATGTGCGACCTGTGTACCTGTCTACGTTCTTACGGTAACTTCATTGCCTCTCTTACCTCTACCATCACTTCCTGCGCGATGGCGCGGGCACGCTTTCCGCCGTCATTGAGGACATCCTGCACCTCGGCGGGCTTGGACTCGAATTCGGCGCGCTTGGCGCGGAAAGGTTCGAGATGTTTGTTGAGGTTGGCAGCGAGGCGCATTTTACAATCCACACAGCCGATACCCGCGCGGCGGCACTCGATGTTGATCATATCCACCTCCTCCTGCGGGGAGAATATCTTGTGCATGGTGAACACGTTGCAGACATCGGGATTGCCGGGGTCGGTCTTGCGCTGACGCGCCGGGTCGGTAACCATCTCGCGGACGCGCTTGGTCGTCTCCTCGGGGGTAAGCGCCAGCTCGATGTGATTGTTGAGGCTCTTACTCATCTTTTCCCGGCCGTCGATGCCGAGAACCTTCTTCACTTCTGTATGTTTGACTTGCGGCTCGATGAGCGCCTTGGTATTGTAACGATAGTTGAACGAGCGGACCGTCTCACGCGCAAATTCGATGTGCGGCGCCTGGTCAATGCCGACGGGGACCACATCCGTTTTATAGAGAACAATGTCGGCGGTCATCAACACCGGGTAACCGAGCAAACCATAATTGACATTCTCGGGCTGCTGGCGGATTTTCTCCTTGAAGGTCGGCAGGTCGGTCAGTTTGCCAAGCGGCGTAACCATCGAGAGATAGGTATGAAGTTCCATCACCTCAGGCACATGCGACTGCACAAACAAAATCGAATCCTCCGGGCGGATTCCCGCCGCAAGCCAATCCAGCGCCATCTCGAAGGTATTCTGCCGAAGTTCCTGCGTCGTCTCCACCGTCGTCAGCGCGTGGACGTCCACAATGCAGTACACGCAGTCGTAGTCCGTTTGCAGATCCACATAATTTTGGATCGCACCCAGATAATTCCCCAAATGCTGTCGTCCTGTGGGGCGCGCGCCTGAAAATACTCGTCCTTTTTTCGCCATTCCATTCCTCATTGTATGTTTTATGGTAGGAACAACCCGTCCAGGCGTTAAGATGCGCTTATCCTGGATGGGAGGGCTGTCCGTTCCTGGCGGGGCGACCCTCCCTTGCGCAACATGGTGAAGGATACAGGCGGGTCGCCCCTACGTGTTATTCAGTCAACCATCTTCGAGATCAGACCGAGGATCTCTCCCGCTTCGGCGTGGCGTTTGGTCTGGAGCTTGGAGTAGATCAGCCTGCCGTTCACGTTGACCTCGAACCTGCCTTCATCCGAAGGGACAAGGGTCACCTCTTCGATGACATGCTCATAATTCTTCAATAACTCATCCGCCAGGCTCACGGCCCGGCTCGTGTAATGTCAGACCGCGCAATAAACGATCTCGATTCTCAGCATGGGAGTTTCTCCATCAGACCCGCCCGGTCGTTGTCACTTTTTCAGCGGTCGCGCATCCAAGTGATGTGTCAGGTCGTCAAAATGTAAGAAAATTATAACATGCCAATTTCGCAGGCTTGCCACGCCCCCGCAAGCGGACTATAATGCCGCAGTCGTAATCAAGGAAAGAGAAAGTCAAGGAGAGAACGTATGCCCGTCTACACCTATCGCTGTGAAAATTGCGGAATCCAATTCGAGAAACAGCAATCCTTCACGGATAACCCGCTCAAAACCTGCCCCGAATGCCGCAAGAAATCGCTCAAAAAGGTCATCACCCCCACCAAGGTCATCTTCAAGGGTTCGGGCTTCTACGCCACCGACCACAAATCGCCCTCGGGTGAAACCTCGTCCACCAAGAAGGCGGAACCCAAAACCGAAACCAAATCAACCTCCGAAAAATCGGACGGCTAAACATTCATAAAAAGAGTCCGTGGATTCCCACCCGCGGACTCTTTTTTGATTCCCAAACCTGACCCAACCCTCAGCGCGGCTCAGACTCCGCCCAAACGATATACCGTCCATTGGCATGGATCTCCACCCAGGCATCGTCGGCGGAAATCTGCCCATTGAGTTTCCTCTCCACCCGATACGTGATAATGAACCGCGGCGCTTCATCCATTTGACCGATAACGTTCATTACACAAACCCAATCCTTCTCCTTGCGGCAGGACTGAAACAGCGACATCAAACGGGTCTGCTCATCGTACGTCCCCAGCCATTCGCTGCCCCACTGAGAGACAAGCGGTTCACGCTCCAAAAGGAAGGGCAGCCACTCCGCCTCATCCTGTGCCAGCAGGGCAAGATAGGTTCCATCCCCCGAAAATATCTCCGCCCGCCTCTCCTGCAAATCCAGCGCGGATTCGGTGAGAAGCGGCGAAAAACGAACCAACGCTGCAAACCCATTCCACCACAAAACACACAGCGCGAGAAATATCCAAACGTATTGAGGGATCCTGACAAACCTCCCCATCCATTCGCCCAATTGAATTGAAACGAACCATAGCCCATACCCGGCGATGAAACAGCCCAGCCAGGAGACAAAGCGGGCGTTCTCGGGGAAGAAAAGGGTTATCAAGACAAAGAAGAATACAAACCGAAATTGCCGATGCAAAAGCAGAAGGGTCAAACCCACAAGCATAAGGAAAGCAAGCACCGGGCTGGCAAGGATCGGCGCAAGGTTGAAATACAAAAGCCGGAGCAGGTCGCTCCAGCGGAAAGAACCGGAGAGAAATTGACTCCCGCCGTGAGAATTCAAAGCGCCGGAAAAAACCACCCACCCATGAGTCGAAACGACGGGGATGATCCACACGCTTGAAACCAACACAGCGATCACCCCGGTTACAAATGCGGCGCGGATGGATGGCTTCCAATCGGGCAGGGAGGCTGAGGCGGTCGCAAGCCAGAACAGGCAGAACAACCCATAGGCGAGATGGCTCAGGAAGGCAAGCCCCAAAAACACGCCAGCGATGGTGGAGCTTTTCAAAGAACGTCCGGCGGTGCCTGGGGAATAAAAATATATGAAAAGGATCGCAAACACGAAAGCAGGCGCGCGGACAATTCCCGCCGACCAGGCGTGCGCGGTATGCAGATCGAACGAAGCCGCGGTCAGGATCATTGTTATCATGGCGGCGAAGGGGAGGTTGAAGAATTTTTTCGAGAGGAAAAATGTCAGGGCTGCGGAAAGCAGACTCAAAAGGGGCGGAAGCCAGCGCAGGAAAAAGTAGGTACTGCCGGTGAATTTAATAAACAGCGCGAGAAGGTACAACCCAAGAGGCGGATAAGCAAAAGGAATCCCGCCGGGACCGTAAAAGGGTGAAGAAACCGGAAGCGCAAAATTCGCATCCGCGATCTGAGCCGCCATTTGGGTAAACAAACCCGCGTAACCCATCGGGAAAACATGAATAACCGCATTTCGAAACAGCAAAGGCAGCGATACGACGAGACCGGTCAGGAATGGGGCGGCGTCTGGCGATTTGAAGAAAACCTGCACCCGGGCTTTCATTTGAATTCGTACAACCTCATTTTGCCCCTCTGCCCGATGAAACGCAAACCATATGAGTCGAGATCAACCTCGTCGTTGTAGATGGGCGGGAATATTTCGCCGCGGAAGTGGCTGTTGGGACCCAGCACGAGATAGCGGATGCCCTGTTCCCTGCACATGGCTGAGAACGTCTCCCACGAATCATTGGGCAGGAGCGGATATTCCTCCGCCAGCCCCCAGAACCAGTCGAGAGACCATTTGTCAATGCCGCGTGCGCGGTAGGGCATGGTGTTGGGCGTGTAAAAGTCGTAGCGGTCGGCGAAGATTTGAGCGGGGGAAGTCATGCCGTTATCGAACAGGGTTTGTTCGATGGCGGTCAGGACCCGGCGTTCGGCAACTGCGGCGCGGGTGATGCCGATGTCGTACAACGCCCACCCGGAGAAGGTGTTGAAACCGATCCCGATGAATAATGCAGTAAGGATCCACTCAGAGAAGCGGAGGTTCGGCAGGACCTTTTTCGCCGCATCGATCAGGGCTGCCAGTAAAAGCGCGACAGATGGCAGGAAGACCACCATCAAGACCACGGGCGAGCGGGCGCTGTCGCTGAGGGAGATAGGGATGGCATAAAGAACAATGAAAATGAAGAAGAGTAACAAGAGGCGGGAATAACGTCCATTTGGAGAGAGGAGGAAGGCGAGCCCAGCCGCCCAGGCGTGTGAAAGAAAATAATAGAAGAAAGGCTGGTATAAGCCCCAGGCGCGCGCGGGATCGTCGGCGATGGTTTTGAAAAGAGAGAAGCCCCCGATCTCTGCCGGTCCGGGCGGGTTTGTCCAATCCACGCCGTAAAAGAATTTATACAGGTTGAAGGCTTGGGCGGTCTCGAAGGCTCCGTGACCGGAGATGAGGTTGACGATGACTTGCAGACCTGCGGTTGCAGCAAGCGCGCCGAGCAAAAACAAGCGCGGGCGGAGGGGACGGATTCCGGTGAGCAAAAAATACCCGGCAAGGATGGCGATTATTGAAACGGCGGCGTGAGTCCGCCAGAGGAAGGAGAGACCGAGTGAGATACCGGCGAGGATGGGGCGTACGTCAAACTTCAATTTGCCAAAGTCACAAACTGAAGTTTGTGGTACGGAATCGAACCAATCCCTGCAAAGCAGGAAAACGGCAAAGGCGGTGAAGCCGGCCGCGCCGATGTCGGGGCTGAGGGTGATGGCGTTTTGATAGACGAAGGGGGCGGCGATGGACAGGTAGAATGCCAGGATCGTGGCGGGAACGGAATCGGCGTAGGCGACAAGCGTCGAAACAGAGGCAACAAAAAGGCCGGCAAGAAGCGCGTTCACGGCGTAGGACAGGGGCAGGACATACGTGAACGGCATCTGCCCGATGAGGAAGGCGTATCCAAAGGGAAAGAATCCGTTATACAAAGACTCGGGCTGGGAGAGAGTCATGTGCCGCCCGTAGTAAAGGATGTTCCAGTAGTCGTTGCCGAGGGCGTGGAACTGCGTCAGCCAGCCGATGAGGAAGATCAACCCCGCGCCAAACGCGAAGAAAAGGATGAATAATTTATAGCGGGGTCCGAGAAGATGGATCATGAAACGGGTTGGGGCGCGGCGGGTTTTCGCATCATCCAAAACAGGACAGCCGCCAGCGGCACCAATGCCACCGCCGCGCTGACGTATGCCATCATGTTATAGCCGAGCGAGGCAAAGATGAAACCGCTTTCCAAACTTCCGAGCGCAGAGGCGAGACCGACCAGCAGGTCGTTGAAGCCCTGGGTGCGGGCGCGTTCAGCCGGAGAGAGTTGGTCTGCCAGCAAAGCCGAGCCGCCGACGAAACAGAAATTCCAGCCCAAGCCGAGCAGGAACAACGCCACACCGAGCGGAAGCACATCCGGTGAAATGGTGGCGGCGATGCAGGCGGCGATCAGAGTCGCCGAGCCGATCAGGATGACCGTCTCACGCCCCCATTTATCGGAAAGCCTGCCGGAGACGATCGAAAAGGCGTACATGCCAAAGGTATGAGACGCGATGACAGCGGAGATATCCGAAAGCCCGTGATCGTGGTCGCGCATATGCAGGGAGGTGATGACCATGACCAGCACCATCACCATTTGACCAAGCACCATGCTGAGCAACGCCACCAACGCGGCGGGTTGACGGAAGATCTCGAGCACGCTTCTGACGTGTGTGTGCCTGATCAGCGTTTCTGGGAATTTTTCTGCAATCTGTGCCCCGATCTCGCGCGGGTCGGGCTTTAGGCTGGAGAAGACGACCAGCGCGCCAATTGCAAAGAGGATTCCTGCCACCATGTACGCGCCCGCCAGTTCGTCGATGCCCCACGAGCCGACGAGGGAACCGGCGGGTCCTGCCACGAAGGGACCGATGACCGAGCCGACCGTGCCGCCAATGACGACGTTCGAGATGGCGCGTCCGCGATGTTCGGGTTTATTCACTTCCGCCGCGGCAAAGCGACCGAGCTGCACGGCCGAGTTGGCAATGCCCATGAAGATCATCCCCAGCATGAAGATTGGAAACGAATGGATGGCTATCGAATAGAAGGTAATGCTCGAGCCGATCACGCCGGAGGAGAGCCCCAGTGTCAAGCCTTTGCGCCTGCCGATGGCGTCGTAGACGTATCCCCACATGAAAGCGGAGAAGGCGCCTGCCAATAGATAAACCGCCGTCGGCACGCCCGCCCAACTGGGGTTCTGGCTGAGTTCCTTGCCGACGATGGAGTTGAGGGTTGCCGCGGCGATGAAGCCTGCCGAGGCGAGGGATTGCTGGGCAAAGAGGACGGCTGTGATTTTTCTTGCAATGGATTCGAGGTCGGGGGTGTTCATGGGGGGGAAGTATAACAGGGGGGAGTGAATGGGGAATGGAGAATAGGGAATGGGTAATTGGGGAATGGTGATTGGTGGGAGTGAGTAGTTATCAGTGGGCAGTACCGTCCACGAATGAAAACCCTCGAATACTCGAATGACGTTGCGCCGGACATTCGGGTATTCGAGACCCACATCGTACCCGAAGGGTATTCGGGGATGGTTTGCGCGGTAAGTTTCAGTTTGGGCGGAGCATGGCAAGCCGCAGACGCCAGGTGTTCGCAAAGCGGACGTGATTCACCCAGCCTTGAATGGAGGCGGTCAGTTTCTCCCATGCGAGCCGCCTTTCCCTCACCGCCCTGCGCGCGGATTTGTATTTGCGCTGGAACGCGATGCCCTTTTGCCGCTTCAATAACCTGTGGTCGGGATGAACGATGAATCCCAGAAACGGAATCCCCTCGGTGACGGGGCGCGGCTGGCATTTGTCTTCATGCAATGTCAGGCGGAGTTTGGCGAGTTCGGCGATGATTTTCCCGCGCCATTCGTTCAATTCGGCTTTGTCGTTCGAGAACAGGAGGAAATCATCCACATAACGGACGTAGCCCTTGCAGCGCAGGTTTCGTTTGACGAAATGATCGAAGGGGTCGAGATAGCAGTTTGCCCAGAACTGGCTGGTGAGGTTGCCGATGGGAAGTCCGCGCGGGCGATGAATTGCAAAGAGGTCGTCGCCAGTGAAATAGACCATGTTGTATTCTTCCTGCAATACGCCTGCGCCGCTTTGCAGGATTTTTTGGATGAGCGGAAGTACGACAATCTTCAGATTGTCGGGGGGCGCAAACTGAAGTTTGCAGTACGGGGTTTTGTCCGGCGCGGCAAACTGAAGTTTGCGGTACAGGATGCTCTTCAATATTTCATGGTCGATGCTCGGAAAATACTGGCGGATGTCGCAGGTGAGCACAAACTTGTAACGCCTTGCGAACTGCTGGGCGCGGTCTATGGCTTTGTGCGTGCCTTTGCCCACGCGGTTGGCGTAGGAATCGAAGATGAAACTTTTCTCGAAGATGGGTTCGATCAAATTGCAAAGCGCGTGATGGACGACGCGGTCGCGGAAGGGCGCGGCGGAGATGAGGCGTTTCTTCGGGTCGCGGATGTAGAAACTGTGATACTTCCCCGGTTCGTAGGTTTGTTCCTGCAATTCGCGCTGGAGTTGAAGCAGGTTTTCTTCGAGGCGGTACTCGAATTCCGCCACGTCTGCATGACCGCGCTTGCCTTTGGCGGCTTTGCGGTAGGCGAACAGGAGGTTTTCCCAATCGTATAGGGCAAGACCTGACAGGCGGTGCGCTGAGTTTGTCGAAGCGTTTCCATCAGGCTCTACCGGGATAAGGTTGATTTCCATGCAAGGCATCCTGGCTTGGAGGTGTTCTAATGAAACCTGTCAGGTCTGTATAAACAGGGTGCCGCCCTGCGTGCCCTTCGGCTACGCTCAGGGCGAGGCAGGGCGGCTCTTCTATATTCGCCTGATTCTACCTTTGCTCCCCTCTCCTGCAAGGAGAGGGGCTGGGGGAGAGGTCAGCCGGGACGTGACTGCGCTATTTCTCCGTTGCGGTCTCGGCGGTCATCCGTGAATGAGACGCATTTCCGACCTGAACATACAGGCGCAAGACCCGTGTGTTTTCCACATGAGAAGCATGAACGACGCGCACACCACACAACGAAAACCGATGTTGTTGTTCCTGTTGTTGGGATTGTTCCTGTTGCGATACGCACAACGCAGATTCACGCCTTCATTGTTGTACGCGCCGCCACGCAGAACACGCGCGACGTTATCAGCCAGCCCCGCCGGATTTCTCCGGCAGGTCCCATTATACAAGGAGACAGTCATAGCGCCGTGGCGCCATGACTGTCTCCTGCTTTACGCCTTTTTCGTCCAGCCGCCCAACAGCCTGCCGATCTCCTCCACCATTTTGAAGACATGCTCATATTGTCCCTTGTTGAAAAATTGCATTCTCTGGCATAGACGCAAATACAGCCGCAAGCGCTGCAATTCCACATCCGCCTGCTGTAAAAATTTTTTCTCTTTGCTGATCGAGGCGGCGGTGATGGCTTCGTAAAAATCGAAGGCGGCGTTTTGCAGTCTTGCGGTCAATGCAAAGCGTTGTTCCTTTGGAAATTTTTGCGTAACCGGCAATAGCCATGCCAGCATGTCGAACGTCCTGACAAAGATGGGCGATTCTTGCATATATTCTCCTCATTTCAAGAGACCAACTGCAAGACCTGACAGGTTTTCAAGAGAGTCCGGTTGAGCGGATGTCGTACCCGCGCAAACCTTATTGATGAAATAAGGTTCTAATGAAACCTGTCAGGTCTTCTTTCATTTTTTAAAAATTTTCCCGCCCTTCGGGCGGGAGGATGACTCCCCTTTCCTATTAGGAGTGGAGAAGGGGGTGAGATCAGAAACCAGAACTCCCTTCGGTCGCAGAA
Source organism: Candidatus Villigracilis adiacens (assembly GCA_016703605.1). GTDB lineage: Bacteria > Chloroflexota > Anaerolineae > Anaerolineales > Villigracilaceae > Villigracilis > Villigracilis adiacens. The sequence goes on from JADJBU010000026.1 coordinate 544,151, forward strand.
TTCAGAAACCAGAACAAATTTACGGAGAAATAGGGAACGACGCGCACACCACACAACGAAAACCGAGGTGGTGAGCCTGTAGTAGGGATTGAGCCTGAGGCGATACGCACAACGCAGATTCACGCCTTCATCGCCGCACGCGCCGCCACGCAGAACACGCGCGACGTTTTTCTCCGCTTCCATATTTTCCCTTCCATCCTTTGGATCATATTCATAGTTTTTGTAGTTGCTCCGCGTCCACTCCCAAACATTGCCGCTCATGTCCTGTAAATCATAAGGGCTTTTGCCAAGCGGAAATGCGCCCACCGCGCTGGTGCGTCCGATCACCATGTTGCCGTTCACTTTATCGAGGTTGACATCCTCGCCCCACGGGAAGTTCCTGACCTCTCCCCCGGCCCCTCTCCCGAGAGGAGGGGGGAGACCGCCCCGCGCCGCCTTCTCCCATTCGGCTTCGCTGGGCAAAGTGACCGTGAGCCTTCCGATTTCCAACCCGCGCCAGAAGTTTTCTTCGGCTTCGTTTGATCCTTTTCGATTTGGCGCGGCGGCTTTCAATTTTTCATCCAGCCATTTGCAATAGGCAACGGCGTCGTACCAGGTCACATATACCGCCGGGCGGGTGGGCAGTCCGCGCAGGCTGGCTTCCATATCCGGCTTGTGTCCGCTTTCCTCCACAAAGGTTTTAAACTGCGCCGTGGTGACGGAATAGCGCGCCATGTAATAATCGGGCAGGGTGATCTTGTGTTGGGGAGTTTCATCCTTATAAGTGTTTTCCTCACCGCCGAATTTTTCGATCAAGCCTTTAATATCTTCTTCGCGCGTGCCCATCAGAAAGTCACCGGCGGGGATGTGAACAAAGCCGAAAAGCGGTTCTTTCGGCAACTGCCAGCCCTCGGCATCGAAACGTGGGTCGCCGAGGCGGGCGAGCGTGTCTGCGGCTTCGGCGCGTTCGCGCGAGGTGAGGTGGGAGCCTTCGACCAAAGCCACCAACGGCATCCGAATGGAGTGAATCAATTTCTCATAGCGGCTTGAATCTGCGCCGAGCTTCATTTCAGTGATGGCTTGCCCTGCCAGCGCAAATGCCTGCCAATCTTTATCGGCACGATCAGGCCCTTCGGGCAGGTTCATCAATAGGGTTTGCAGAGCCGCAAGCGCAGTCCCCAACCCACCCCGGCTCATCTTGCCAATGCCAAGCAGAAAGACCTCGCGCCACCAGGCGGGATCTTTCAAAACCCTGTCCGAATATTCGCTGGCAGGATCGGGCTGGTCGTTGAGGTAACATGCCGCAAGGTATTCCTGAAAGGAACGATGCGGGAAGGCATAAATCCCGTTTCCAAGTCCAAGTAAAAGCCCGGCGCGGGTCTCCAAGTAATTGATGATAACGCGCGGGTGAGTGGTATCGGGCAAGTAAGGGGAAAAGGCATCCAGCACTTCATCGGTGCGAATATCGGCGGGCTGGTTCTGGCGGTTTTGCGTATCCTCGCCCTGACGGGTATGCACATTAAATGCCAGTGTGTTTAAAGCATGGCGCACACTGCTTTCTTCAATCGATAACGCGGCAGAGATGGATTTTTCCATCACCAGGTTGCCTTGCGAGTCACGGGCTTCGCGCCAGCGTTGCCAGCGGTCGAGCAAAAGACGCACGGTTTCATCGTACAGGTCGGCGCGGTCTTCGGGCAGTTTGCCCCAACTGGTATGCAGGGTGACCATGAGGGTTAATAGCAAGGGGCGCTGGGCAAGGTCAGAGAGGTATTCCTTTTCCTGCACTGCGCCATTCAGGCTTTGCGCCTTGTCGTTCGAGGTGTTCTCATCCCATTTCATCACTTCGCGCATGGCTTGATACCAACGTTCCACAAAACGCCCAACCTGTTCTTCATTGAAGGGCAGCAGAGTCAGTGTTTTGAAGCGCGGCAATTGCCATTTAGGGTCGGTGTAAGCGTAGGGGCGCGCGGTGACGAGTACACAGGTTTCCTTGCTCATGGTGGCACAGAATGCGTTGATCGCTTCGATCAAACGTTCGCGGCGGTTGTCGGCTTCGGTGACTTCATCCAAGCCGTCGAACATCAACAGGCAGGGGTTCTTAAGGATGAATTGTTGGAGTTTTGGGAAGAGGCTTTTGGCTATTTCTTCGCCAAGTCGCAAGACAAGGTCGGCGCGGATGGCATTCCAAACCACATCGGCGTTGCCTTTTTTCAAGTCTGCGGAGATATGCTGTGCCGCCACGTCGCGCAGAATCAAACGAACGGGGAAATGCTTTTTTAGTTTCCAATCTTCGGGGAGCAAATTTTCAGCAGCAGAATCGTCTTGCCGGGCAAGGGAAAGGGCAAGCGTGATATAGTGCAAGCAGGTGGTTTTGCCGGAACCAGGGTCGCCAAGTAAAACCAAATGTCGTAATCTTTCATCGTTCAAGGCTTCCATGACAGGAACGCGGTTATTGCGTTCCCGTTCAAGAAATTGAAACTCCTCTTTCGCTTTGTGTTTTTCCTCGCCTTCTTCAAAGGGCGGTTGAACATCAAGGTCAATATAGATGCCGGAAAGGGAAAGAGAGTCATCCTGCATCTTTTCAAGAAAGCGCGGGTCAACAACGCCCAGCGGCAGGCGACTGCATTCGCTGGCAAGCGAGCGCAGATAGGCAAGGATAAGTTCTTTATCAGGAATATCCTGCGCGGGTATTCCTGCAAATTGCGGGTTGACATAGATTTGTGCGTTTGGAGAATCTTTGATTTGAATATTCCGGTCGCCCACCGCAATTTGCGCATCCTTCACGTCCCCGCCGATGATCAGGTTCACCGAATCGCGCAACTTCTCATCGGCTTCGAGCAGTTTGATCAACTGCCTGCGAAAGGCGGCTTGCGCGTCTTCATCGGTTGGATGCTGCGCGGCGTCTTCAATGGCTTCCCTTGCCGCTTCCTTCTTCTTCGCCTTGCCCCAAATCTTTCCCCACAAATCTTCCGCCTTCTTCCACGCGGCATCGGCGAAGTTCTCGCCGGTTTTGGCAAAAGCAGCCTTCGCCGCCTCCTTACCGCCCGCGATCAAATACGGCAGGAACGGAGCCAGAATTTTTGCAGTCTCTTGCGCCAAATGGGGAATATCCATGTCTCGCCTCGCTGTTCGGATGGGTGCCGTCACGAAGGTTCAAACCGAAAATCTGCCTGACTTGCAACAACCTTCGGGACGTTCATGCAATATCGGTGTTTTTCAAATTTTACCCCCTAAAACAAAAAAGACCCCGAAAGCCTCACAACCTTCAGGGTCTCGCTGCTTACTAATCACGCCACAGGGCGACCCTTTGTCCGCGCAACGATGCCCCATAAGATTTGGACGGGTCGCCCCTACCGCACATCACCAATTACCAATTACCAATCACCCCTACCCCCTCCCCATCGCATCCATCACCGCCACCGAAGCGATCTGCACAATCGCGTTGACATCGTCACCGGTCTGGAGCACATGAACAGGAGCGCCCACGCCGAGCAGGATCGGTCCGATCGCTTTGGCATTGCCGAGGCGTGCCAAAAGTTTATAAGCGATATTCGCCGACTCGAGCGAAGGGAAGACCAGCACATTGGCATCTTTCACCGCACTAAATGGATAACGCTCTTCAGCGATCTCAGGCACAACAGCCGTATCCGCCTGCATTTCACCGTCCACACGCAGGTCGGGGCGGCGGGTCTTAACGATACTGACTGCCTTGCTGACCTTGTCCGAAAGCGGATGCGGAGTGGAACCAAAGTTCGAGAACGAGAGGAATGCCACATGCGGGTCGAGTTCGATCTTCTTGGCAAAGTCCGCCGCGAGAATGGCGATCTCTGCCAAGTCATCTGCGGTCGGGTCAATGTTCACGGTCGCATCCGTAAAGAGGAAAACCTTATCATCCACGATCATGATGTATACGCCCGCCGCGCGCGCCACACCCTTCGCGGTGTGATGCACCTGCAGCGCCGGGCGGATAACTTCGGGGTAATCATAGGTCAAGCCGGAAATAAATGCATCGGCATCGCCCATCTTCACCATCATCGAGCCGAGCACGTTCACGTCACGCACCTTCTTAAGCGAGTCGCCCGCCGTCATCCCTTTGCGCTGGCGCAATTCATAGAAAGCCCTGGCGTATGCTTCGATTTTGAAGTAACCATCCGGATCAACGATCTCAGGCTTGTAATCGAAACTGAGCGATTTGAGTTCATTCTCGATCACAGACTTGCGACCGATCAACACCGGCGTCGCAATGCCCTCTTCTTGAATCTGATACGCCGCGCGGATGATCTTCTGCTCTTCGCCTTCCGCAAATGCCACGCGCTTCTTCCCGCCCGAAGAACGGGCTTTATTTTGGAAGAAGTAGCGGATCCGCTCACCCTTGCCCTGGCGGAACGCCAACTGTTCGCGATATTCATCAATATCAATGGTCTTGCGCGCCATGCCGGTCTTCATTGCCATCTCTGCCACGGCGGGAGCCTCCCACAGCAGCACACGCGGATCGAGCGGAGTCGGAATGATGTACTCGCGCCCGAACTTGATCGGCTCGCCTCCGTATGCCCTGATGACTGAATCTGGCACATCTTCCTTTGCCAACGCCGACAGCGCCTTCGACGCCGCGAATTTCATGTCTTCATTAATTTGCTTGGCGCGCACATCCAACGCCCCGCGGAAGATGAACGGGAATCCCAGCACGTTATTGACCTGGTTGGCATAATCCGAACGACCGGTCGCAATGATGACGTCCTTGCGCGCTTCCTTCGCCAATTCAGGGCGAATCTCCGGGTCGGGGTTCGCCATCGCAAAGATGATCGGGTCTTTCGCCATGCTCTTGACCATCTCCGGCGTCATCACATTCGCCACAGACAAGCCGTAGAAAACGTCCGCGCCGCGCAAGGCATCCGAGAGAGTCCGCGCATCGGTCTCGACCAGGAAGCGCTCCTTGTACTTGTTCATGCCTTCCTTGCGACCCTTGTACACCACACCCTTGCTGTCACACAGCATGATGTTCTCGCGCCTCACACCCCAACGGATCGCCAACTCCGCGCAGGAGATCGCCGACGCGCCCGCGCCGGAGATCACAATGCGAATCTCTTCATGCTTCTTGCCCACGATCTCCAGCGCGTTCGCCAAGCCTGCCGAGGAAATGATCGCCGTGCCATGCTGGTCATCGTGAAAGACGGGGATATCCAGCATCTTCTTCAGTTCTTCTTCAATGTAAAAACATTCGGGGGCTTTAATATCTTCGAGATTGATCCCGCCAAACGTCGGAGAGATCGCCGCGACTACTTTGATGATCTCATCCGGGTCGTGCGAATTCAATTCGATATCGAACACGTCAATATCGGCAAACTTCTTAAAGAGAACGCCCTTGCCCTCCATCACCGGCTTGCTCGCCAGCGCTCCCCGGTCGCCGAGTCCCAGAATCGCCGTGCCATTCGAGACCACCGCCACCAAATTTCCCTTCGACGTGTATTCATACGCATCCGCCGGATTCTTCTCGATCTCCAAAACCGGCTCCGCCACACCGGGAGAATATGCCAAACTCAGGTCGCGCTGGGTGTCCATCGGCTTGGTGGGCACAATCGCCACCTTGCCGGGCTTGCCTTTCAAACGATGGTATTCAAGTGCGTCTTCACGTGTGAACTTAGCCATAATGCCTCCAAAATTTGAGTGTATTCGATTATTGCATACCGCCGGAAAATCTCATAGTTCCGTTTGTCACGACTTCCAACTGCTATTACCCCCCGGTTATGAAAAAGTTATGTTAACATCCTGCAAATTTCATGTATAATTAAGGAAAAGAAGACACCATCCGCGCAAGCGGTCTCTGCTAGAAACTGACTGGAAAATTCGAGCACGATACCTCCCCCGGTTTTGGGAGTTAATCCTTGTGAAGTCCGACATCTTGAAAAAGGACAATCTAAAGATTGCAGTACCGCAAACTTCAGTTTGCGCCTACACAGACAATCTAAAGATTGCAGTACCGCAAACTTCAGTTTGCGCCTACACAGACAATCTAAAGATTGCAGTACCGCAAACTTCAGTTTGCGCCTACACAGACAATCTAAAGATTGTCGTACCGCAACCATGAAAAAAATAACCGCCCTCGAAGCGCAGAAGAAGAATCCCAACCGGGTGAACGTTCACCTCGACGGGGAATTCGCCTTCGGGCTGGCGCGCATCACCGCCGCATGGCTCAAAATCGGCGACGTTCTCACAGACGAGAGGATCGCCCAACTACAGAATGAAGATGCGCGAGAGAAGGCAATGCAGCAAGCCCTGCTCTTCCTAAGTTATCGCGCGCGTTCAGAGAAGGAAATACGGCAGAACCTGAAAAAGCACGAATATCCCGAAGACGCCATCGAATATGCGATGACCCGCCTTCGCGAAAACAGGCTCGCCAACGACAACGAATTTGCCCAGGCGTGGGTCGAAAATCGCAACACATTCCGCCCGCGCAGCCGCCGCGCATTGACGATGGAACTCCGTCAAAAAGGGCTCGACGAGGAAACGGTCAAACAGGCTGTCGCCGGAATCGACGAAGAAGCCCTGGCGTACGAAACAGCCTTGAAACGCGCTCCCAGACTCGCCAGTCTGGAGTGGAGCGAGTTTCGCAGGAAACTCTCCGAGCATCTCGCAAGGCGCGGCTTCCCCTACTCTGTGGTTACGTCCACCGTCACCCGCATCTGGAACGAGACGCACACAGAAGAAACAAAATACGAAGATGAGGACATGACATGAATCCGATCATCATACTGATAGACCTGCTGGCACTCATTATCGGCGCGGCGGCGGGATATTTCTTCCACCGCTACCAGGTGGAGCGCGCCACAAAAGCCCGGCAGGACAAAGCCGACGACATCGTCAAGGCCGCGCAGACCCAGGCGAACATGATCGTCAAAGGCGCGCAGGATAACGCCACCAAGATCATTCAAGCCGCCGAAGGCGAGATCAAGGAACGCCGCATCGAACTGAACCGCGACACCGAGCGTCTCGAAAAACGCCGCTCCGAAGTGGACAGCCGCTACGACAAGATCGAACAGCGCGAGCAGAACCTCAACCGCCGCCAGTCGCAGATTGACAAGCGCGCGAACGAAGCCGAAAAACTGCACGAAGACCAGATGAAGAAACTGGAAGAGATCGCACAGATGACGCCGGAAGAGGCGCGCAAAGACCTCTTTGCCGCCGTCGAAAAGGAAGCCCGCGGCGACATGGCGCGCATCATCCGTCAGATCGAAGCCGAGGCGCGGGAGGAGGGCGAGAAGCGCGCCCGCAAACTGATCGCCGATGCCATCCAGCGCGTCGCCTCCGAGCACGTTGCCGAAGTGACCCGCGCCGTTGTCACCCTGCCCAGCGAGGAAATGAAGGGGCGCATCGTCGGACGCAACGGGCGCAACATCAAAGCCTTCGAGCAAGCCGCCGGTGTGGACGTGATCGTGGACGATACGCCCGACTCCGTCACCGTCTCCTGCTTCGACTCCGTCCGCCGCGAGATCGCCCGCCGCGCCCTTTCCAAACTGATCCTCGACGGGCGCATCCACCCGGCTCACATCGAAAAGGTCATAGACGACGAAACCCGCGCGGTCGAGAAGATCATCAACGAATCGGGCGAACAAGCCGCCTACGATGCCAACGTCTCCGGCTTGCATCCCGAAATCCTGCGCATGATGGGGCGTCTCAAGTTCCGCACTTCGTATGGTCAGAACCAGCTTGCCCATGCGGTCGAAGTCTCCAAACTGGCTGGCATTCTCGCCGCGGAGATCGGCGCGAATGTGGAACTCGCCAAACTGGGCGGCTTCCTGCACGACATCGGCAAAGCCATGGACCACAACCAGGAAGGCACACACGCGGGCTTGGGCGCGGAGTTCTGCAAACGCTACGGCGTGAATGCCGTGGTGGTGAACGCCATCGCCGCCCACCACCATGAAGTGGACCAGGAAACCGTGGAAGCGGTCATCGCTGAAGCGGCAGACGCCATCTCCGGCGCGAGACCCGGCGCAAGGCGCGAAGACCTCGAAGCCTACATCAAGCGCATCCGCTCGCTCGAGGAAATGTCCATGTCCTTCGACGGCGTGCAGCAGGCATTTGCCATTCAAGCCGGGCGCGAGGTGCGCATTCTCGTCAAGCCGGAGACGATTGACGACCTCGGCTCCACGCGGCTGGCGCGCGACATTGCCAAGAAGATCGAAGAGACCATGCAGTATCCCGGTCAGATCCGCGTGACGGTCATCCGCGAGACGAGAGCCACCGAATACGCCAAGTAATCCCTTGCAAGGCTGTTACGATTGATTGAACCCATCCCGCAGAGTGCTAAAATAAGTCTCTGACGGGATGGGTTTTTATTTCCTTATCCGGTGGTATCGCAAGGTGAGTTAAGAAAGCCTCCCAAAGTGAGACTTCATGGCACAAAGCAAGGCTTCCAGTCCTCCAAAAAAGAAAATGCCTCACTCGAAAACAGGGCAAGTGAAAAAGAAGCCCGCGGGCTCTCCGCAGCAGGGCGGTAAAAAATACCGCGAGCTTTACGAGACCGAACAGCGTCACGCCCTGGAACTCGCCATGTTGAACGAGATGACCCGCTCCATCCTCGCCTCGCAGGACCTCGACCTGGTGCTGGTGGAGCTGGCTGGCAACCTGGCAAAACTGCTCGAAGCGGACGATTGCTTCATTACACGGTGGGACGAGGAACAACAGCAGACCATTCCCAAAGCCACAACTGCGCGGCTGAAAAGCCCGTACGAGAAGGATGTCCTCCAGGCGGGGCATGTGACCATGACCTCTTCGGTTCTTCGGGAGGGTCGCGCGCTGACAGCGGAAGACGTATCGCATTCGCCGCACATCGACCCGGAGATCGCAAGGCGCTACCCGTCCCGTTCGATCATGGGGGCGCCGCTCGTCTTTCGAGAAAATAAACTCGGCGCGCTGATCGTTGCCTTCAATACCCCCCATCGCTTCACGCCCGAAGAGATGGAACGAGCCGAACGGACCGCCAACCATGTGGCGGTTGCGATCTGGAATGCCGAACAGGACAGCCGCATCAAACAACGCCTTAAGGAGCAGGAAACGCTGGCAAGGATCACCACTGCCCTGAGCCAGACTGAACGGGTGGGGCTGCCCAATGTGCTGAAACTGATCGTCCACTCGGCGCGGGAGCTTATACCGAAGGCGCAGCAGGCGGTGATCCATTTGATGGACAGGGAACAGGCTTATCTCACGCCTGAAGCGGTCTCCGGGTTCGATCAGTTCGATGAAAGCCGGGGCAGGATGCGGGTTGGGGAGGGCATCGCGGGGCTGGTCATCGCCGGGGGGCAGAGCATTTACATCCCATCGGTTCAGGATGACAGCCGCTTTGTCGCGTTGAACCCCAGGGCAAAGTATCGCTCGCTGCTGGTCTCCCCCATTATCAGCGGCGAAAAGGAATTCGGCACGATCAGCATCCAGAGCGAGGAGCCTCATGCCTTCTCGCAGAACGAGATCAACCTGCTCGGGGAACTGGGTCAACAGGCTGCCATCGGTATCGAGAATGCGCGCCTGTATGACGCTGAACGTGAGCAGCGCCTTCGCGCCGAAACCAGCGCCGAAGCCACGCTGGCGCTGGTTTCGCACCTGGAACAAAGCGAGGTCTTGAACGAGATTCTCAACCAGGTGCAAAGGCTGCTGCCGGGCTGCGCGGCAAATGTGGGGTTGCTGGAGGGGGAGCATATCCGCACTGCGGCCTGGCGCGGTTATGAGAATCGAGGCGATGAGGTCTTCGAGGGCTTGACCAAGACCACCCACCTGTACCAGATCGACCGGGAGATCATCGAGAATCCGCGCAGTTCGATCATCAGCGATACGACAAAAGATCCGCGCTGGAGGTTCATTCCGGGCTTGGAGTGGGTCCGCTCGAATCTCTGCCTGCCCCTGTTGTGGAACGAAGAGCTTCTTGGTCTTTTATACATCGATGGCGATGAACCGGAAAAATTCTCGGAGGAGACGATCAGCCGGTTGAGGCCGCTGGTGAATGCCACCACTGCCGCGTTGGAAAGCGCATTGTTGATCAATACCACCCGGCAGGCGCTAAAGGAAACCAGCGCGTTGTATCACATCAACCAGAAGCTGGTCGCGCTGGACGCCTCTGAACTGATGAATGACGCCGTTGAATTGTTGAAGAACAAGTTCGATTATTATCACGTTCAGGTCTTTGTGATCGAGACCAAAAGCGGAGACCTGCTGCTGAAAGCCGCCAGCGGAGAGGTTGGCAAGCGGCTGGTAAAACTCAACCATCGGGTGCGGGCGGGGTCGGGCATCGTCGGGTACGCGGCAGAGACGGGCAGCCCCTTCTTCACAAACCATGTGGATGAAGTGGTATTCTTCCAGCAGGACCCCTCCCTGCCGGATACCACCGCAGAAATGGCGATACCGGCGCGCCACAGGAAAAAACTTTACGGCATCCTCGATATTCAACAGGACGGCGGCAAACCATTCACCAAACGCGACGAGCAACTGGTTATAAACATAGCCGACCAGCTTGCCGTGGCGCTGCACAAAGCCGAACTTTACGAAAACCTGCAAACCGCCCTGCGGCAGGAGAAAGCCATGCGCAGCCAGTTGGTGCAGAACGAACGGCTCGCCATCATGGGGCGGCTGCTGGCGTCTGTTTCGCATGAATTGAACAATCCGCTGCAAGCGATCCAGAATGCGCTCTTTCTTTTGAAGGACGAACAGGGGCTTTCGCCCCAGGGGCTGAGCGACCTGGAGATCGTTCTCGCCGAATCGGAGCGCATGTCCGGGCTGATCGAACGCCTGCGCGACACCTACCGCCCGCCCCATGCGGAGGAATTCCAGGAGACGCAGATCAACGCCGTCATCGAGGATGTGTACGCCCTGCTCGCCGCCCATTTGCGAAAGAACGATGTGGCGTTTGAATTCCACCCCGACCAGGACCTGCCCGCCGCAACCGTCCTGCCGGACCAGATCAAACAGGTCATCATAAACCTCTTCATCAACGCCGTGGAAGCCATGCCCGGCGGCGGTAAACTATCGGTCAGCAGCGCGTTCCTGAAAGGCGCCAACGAAACGCTGGTGTCCATAGCCGATACCGGGGCGGGAATCTTTCCCTCCATTCTGCCCTTTATTTTCGAGCCTTTCATCACCAACAAAAAGGAAGGCACGGGCATCGGTCTGACCATTTCACACGAGATCGTCATCAAACACGGAGGGCGGATCGCCGCGGAAAACAACCCCAATGGGCGCGGCGCGATATTCAAGGTCTGGCTTCCAATCAAACCGCCGCCAGCGGAGGTTTCATCCACATGACCGGACGCATTCTCATCATAGACGACGAAGCCCCGCTGCGCAAAACACTGGCGCGGGTGCTTGGAAACGCGGGCTTTGAGGTCACCACCGCCGAAAGCGCCGGGCAGGGTCTCGACTTTCTCAGGACGACCCCCTACGACCTTGTGCTGACCGACCTGCGTATGCCCGGGATGCACGGCATGGACGCGCTCAAACTCATCCATGCCGAACACCCCCAAATTGCAGTTGTGCTGTTCACCGCCCAGCCGGATGTCAACTCGGCGGTGGAGGCGCTGCGGCACGGAGCCACCGACTACCTGCTGAAACCCATCAAGCCCGAAATCATCATCGAACGCGCGCGCGCCATTCTTGCAAAACGCCAGACCGAAAAACGCAAGCGGGAGATCGCGCTTCAGATCGAAAGCCTGCAAAACGAATTAAAAAGCCTCGAAGCCGGCGAAGCCGCGCAACGCCCCGCCCCCGTTCCCGCTTTGAACGGCGCTGAAAAGGACCGCTTCCTCAAACGGGGGGCGCTCGTCCTTGACCTGCTCACCCGGCGCGTGCTGCTCGGCGAAGAGCCGATCAACGTGCCGCCTACATCCTTCGATTACCTGCTTGCGCTTGCGCGTCACGCCCCAAACGTGGTGGATTACCAGACCCTGGTGGCGGAGGCGCAGGGCTACCAGACCGATCCACGCGAGGCGCAGGAACTCGCCAAATGGCATATCCACCAGCTGCGCCAGATCATCGAACAGGATTCTCACAACCCGCGTTATTTGCTCAATGTGCGGGGAACAGGCTACCGGCTGGTGGCGGATTAGTTTGACCAAAGCTTGGGGTTGAATCCAAGCCCAATGGATAAGAACCCGCTTCCGGTCCGCGCCCGAGGCGGGTTTTTCGTTTCCAACTTTTCCCAACCTTTATCCATCCCAACCTAACCGACCCTGGGGGCGAATCCCATGAAAATGGGATCATGACTACTCCCATAGCCCCCTCCCAGGAAATGGTGCGCATCCTCGTCGTGGACGACCACCCGAATACCGCCACAACCCTTGCGCGCGCTCTCTCCCAGATCGGTCCGGCGGTCGATGTGGTCTCGGCGGTCAGCGGCTTGGACGCGCTCGAAAAAGTGAAAGACAAGGGCGTGGATATCCTGTTCACCGATATGATCATGCCGGAGATGACCGGGCTGGAACTGGTCGAAAAATTACAAAATCATCCCGGCGGCAAACCCGCCTATTCCTACTTGATCACCGCGTACGACGTGCCGGGTTTGAAGGTATCTGCCCAGCGCCTGAAGGTGAACGATGTCATCATCAAGCCGGTGCGCCCCGAAAAGATTTTTCAGATCGCCTCGAACGCCATCCGCGAAATGCGGCAAGCCACGCATCCAACGGGCAAAACGGCGGCGGCGCGGCGCAAGTTCAAGATTCTGGTTGCAGACGATACGCTGGATAATGTGACCCTGCTGACCCGCTACCTCGAATACGAGGGCTACGATCAGGTCATTGCCAGGGATGGGCTGGAAACCCTGAACAAGGTGCGCGACGAACTGCCCGACCTGCTGCTGCTGGATGTGAACATGCCGAACAAGGACGGGTTCACAGTGCTGGAGGAGATCCGCCGCGACCCAAGCGTGGCGCACATCCCGGTCATCATCCTTACCGCGGCGCGGCTCGATCCGGCGGATATTCAGTCGGGGCTGAACCTCGGCGCGGACGATTACATCACCAAACCCTTCGACCGGCATGAGTTGATGGCGCGCATCCGCACAAAGCTGCGGGTGAAGGAGGCGGAGGATGTCATCCGCCGCCGCAACCGCGAACTGAACCTGCTGCCGGAGATCGGCAAACAACTCAGCGCGCGGCTGGATATCAAGGACCTGGCAAATGTGCTGCTCAAACGCACCGCCGAGACGCTTGGCGCATTTCAGGGCAGCATGTTCATTTTGGATGAAGAGACGGGCGGGGTGCGCGAAAAATTCGAGGTTTTATTGAGTCATTCGGGCGCGGGCGAAGACCTCACCCCGCCCGAGAAGTTGATCCGGCAGGTTCAGTCGGCGCGGCAGGGACTGGTGATCGACGACCCGGTCCACGATCCGTTGTGGCTGGCAGACGCGTCCGGCGCGGCGCGGTCGATCCTCGTTGCGCCGCTGTTTGGGCGCACCTCCCTGCTGGGAGTGATCGTCCTGGCGCATGAAACGCAGTTCTATTTTTCCGCCGACCATCTTTTGCTGCTTCAGGCAATTGCCAGCCAGGCTTCGATTGCCATCGAGAATGGGAGGCTGTATTCCGCAGCGGCGCAGGAACGCAAAAAACTTTCCGCCATTCTGCGGCACGCCTCGGAAGCCATCCTGCTCTTCGACGAGCAGGCAAGGTTGACCCTGCTGAACCCGGCGGGTGAAAGGCTGCTCAATTCATCCTCCATCAGACTCGACCAGCCCCTCCCGGAAGACCGCGGGTATGAGCCTTTGGCGCGCGCGGTGCGGGAGGCGCAGGACGCCGCCATGCCTTTCTCGCGCGACATCCTCTGGCACGACGGGCGCACGTTTACCGTCTATCTCGCCCCGATCGAAGAAGGCGGTTCAGCCGCCATCCTGCACGATGTCAGCCGTTTCAAGGACCTCGACCGCATCAAGAATGAATTCATCGCCACGGCTTCGCACGACCTGAAAAATCCGCTTACGTCCATTGGCGGGTTTGCCCAATTGCTCGCCCACTCCGGTTCGCTGGACGAAAACCAGCATGAGTTCGTGGAGCGCATTTTGCATTCGGTCAAAACCATGAGCGAGCTGGTGCAAAACATGATGTCACTCGCGCAGATCGACCTGCAAGCCGAAAAAAAATACGAAGCCGTTGACTTAAAACCCCTGCTCGAAGAAGTTGCCTCGGAATTTGCCCCGCAGGCAGAGGGCAAAAAACAGGCGTTGGACTGCAAGGGGTTCGATCACCCAGTCCGCGTGCAGGGCGACCCGCTGCAATTGCGGCAGGTCTTCCGCAACCTGCTCGGCAATGCGGTCAAGTACACGTCCCAGGGCGGAAGCATCCAATTCACCGCCCGCGAAGAGCCGGACGGCGCATCCATCCAAATCAGCGACAATGGGTACGGCATCCCGGCTGCGGACCTGCCCTTTATTTTCGATCGTTTTTATCGGGTCCGCACCGGGAAGTCTGGCGAAGTGGACGGCAACGGGCTGGGTCTTGCCATCGTCAAGTCCATCGTGGAAGGGCATGGCGGGCGGGTCAACGTGGAAAGCGAAGAGGGCAGAGGTTCGCGTTTCACCGTTAATTTGCCGTCCAGCCTTGATCTCGAGACAAGTCGGATAAAACCATTGGCGCAAACAAGGAGATTTGTATGAAGAATCGCTTTTTATCGATTCAACTTCCCGAAGATCGCCCCGTCGAACAACGCAACGCCCTGCGCATTGCGCTGTTCGGTTTTCTCGCTTCAACCATTTCCGCCTCATTTTATCTATACCTCGGCATACGCTCCGGGGATTGGCAGCTTTACGCCTGGGGCGCGGATATTTTTGCGCTGGCGGCGGCGGTCGCTGTTGGCGGCGCGCTAATCCGGCGCGGACGAATATCCACCGGCATGTGGTTGATCATTTGGGCGGCGGTGATCTCCTTCGTCGGAACCGTGCTGCTAATCGAAGGCACGGGACTGGTCATTGGGGTGGGGCTGGGCGTTCTCGTGGCTGTTATCGCCGGGCAAACGCTGTCTTCAGACTCGGCGGCGCGCGCGGTGAGAATCGGCGTCACAGGCGCCATCGCCTCGATCCTGCTGGACCAGTTCCTGCCGCCCTACCGCCTGCCCCAGCCCGAAGCCACACGCACCTTCCTGCCGGGCATCATTGCCGCCGTCATCTTGATTCTCGGGTACGTTATCCTGCGCCAGTTCCGCGACTATTCCCTGCGCACAAAACTGCTGATCAGCATGTCAGTCATTACCGCCCTTTCGCTCGGCGCCTACGGATTTTTCACCTCCCGCCGCTCTGCTCAATCGCAGGCTTTCCTTTCGGATGAATTGCAAGCCACTGTGCAAGAACAAGCCGAACAGGAATTGACCAGCGCCGCCGCGCGCGAGGCTGATGTTGCGGAAGACCTTCTCGCACAAATCCCGCGTTCGCTTCAGCAGCTTGCTGATTATCGGGCCGCGCTGTACGGCCAGTCCGAAATGCTTGGCGCGGGGCAATATTGGAGCAGCGATTCCCTCGCCCAATTTGAGGGGGGACAATATGGCAACTCGACCTCCGACATTGCATCGGCATTCCTGCCCGCTGGCATTCCCCTGACTGAATCGTCGAAAGCGGAATTCAACCTTTCCGCCTACCTGGATTTCGTCGCGCCCTCCTTTTTGGACGCCCACCCAAATGTTGTCGCGGTATATTACATGCTGCGGGAAGGCGGGATTACTTATTACCCCAATATTGACTTTGTCAACGTGGTGCCGCCCGATTTCGACCCGCGTCAGGGTCTTTACTACACTGTCGCCACACCGGAAAACAACCCGGAACGCAAGCCGGTCTGGACGCCTCCCTACGAAGACCCGGCCGGGATGGGAATGCTTGTGACCAGCGCCATCCCGGTCTATGACCAGCGTGGCAACTTCCGCGGCGTAATAAGCGCGGACATTCAACTAACGCGCGTTACCGAACAGGTGGCAAACATCCAGGCGGGGGAATCCGGCTTCGCCTTTCTGGTCGATTCGGCCGGGCGCGTCATCGCCATGACCGATGCCGGGTACGCCTTCTTCGATCTCGAACCGGAAATTGTGCCGGTGGATGAGATTCCGAAGCAGACTGTGCTGGGATTGGGTTCCGCTGAGTTGCAGGACATCACGCAAAAGATGACACAGGGCGGGGACGGGCTGGCAAGGGTCACCGTTGAAGACGTTGAATATTATCTGGCATACGCGCCTCTCGAAAGCGTCGGTTACAGCATCGGACTGGTTGCGCCGGTTGCCGAATTAGAGGCCAAGTATCTCGCTGCAAACGAACGAGTCGAGGCGGAGAACAAAAACACAGAGCAACTGACCACGCTGATTCTGATCGGCGTGCTGCTGGGGGCTGCGCTTCTCAGCCAGTTCATCAGTCAGGCGCTCTCGAGTCCCCTGCTGCAATTACGCGCCGCCGCCGACCAGGTCACACAGGGAAACCTGAACGCGCGCGCGCCAATCACTTCGAAGGACGAAATCGGCGCGCTGGGCGAGACCTTCAACATCATGACCGCTCAATTAAGCGAACTGATCGGCAGCCTCGAACAGCGCGTGGCGGAACGCACCCGGGCGCTCTCCACGGTGGCGGAAGTCGGCACCTCCGCTTCCACGATTTTGGAAACTGACAAACTTTTGCAGGAAGTGGTGGACCTCACGAAAGAACGCTTCGGCTTCTACCATGCCCACATTTACCTGCTCGACGGAACCGGCGACCACCTTGTGCTGGCGGCAGGCGCGGGTGAACCGGGGCTCAAGATGGTGGCTGAGGGACGTTCCATCCCGCTCGACAGCGAACAATCGCTGGTGGCGCGCGCCGCCCGCGAGCAAAAAGGCGTTACCGTCAATGATGTGACTCGGGCATCCGACTTTTTGCCCAACCCCTACCTGCCCGATACCCGCTCCGAACTGGCGGCGCCGATGGTCGTTGGCGACCAGGTCGTTGGCGTGTTCGACGTTCAATCCGACCTGGTCGGGCGCTTCACCAACGCCGACGTTGATATCCAAACCACGCTGGCATCGCAAATTGCGGTCGCGATCCAGAACGCGCGTCAGTACGAACTGGCAAACAGATTCCAGCAGCAGTACACCCTGGCGCTGGAGGGTTCCAACGACGGCATCTGGGACTGGGATATTGCCAACAATTCCATTTTCTATTCCGCCCGCTGGAAGGCCATGCTTGGGTATGAAGAATATGAACTTACCCGCGGTTTCGTCGAATGGGAGGAACGCATCCACCCGGAAGACCGCGACTACGCCGTCAAAGCGCTCGATGACTACCTGGAAGGACGCGCGCCTGAATACGACGTCCGGATTCGCCTGCGCCACAAAGACGGGACCTGGCGCTGGATCCGCGACCGGGGCAAAGCCTTGCGCCGCCCGGACGGAACCGCCTACCGCATGGCAGGCTCGCATTCCGACATCACCGAGGCGGTCCTTCAACAGGAATTGGCGACCCAGCGCGCCCGCCAGCAGGAGGCGCTGAACCGGATCACGCAGAATATCCAAAGCGCGTCCACCGTGGAAGCGGCATTGCAGGTCGCCGCCCGCGAACTTGGTCATGCGCTGGGAAGCAAGCCCACGCTCGTGGAGATCGAGCCGGGCGTCATGGACAAGGCAGCATAGGAGAAAACCGTGTCAAATTCCATCCGACGTTTATTCTCCGCGCCCGTATTCGAGGACGAAAACGAGAACCATGATTCCTTCCTGTCGAATTTCATTACATTCGCCTACTTCATGGTGACCCTGCTTATTGTCGCATTCGCAGGAAGCGCCGATGCCCCCCAAACAGCCAGCCGCCAGCGCTGCCGCGCGCGCCTTTCAAAGGAACTGTGATATGGATAAACAAAATTCCCAACAATCCATTCAGGATGAATCCATCAACGTCCAGCGCGCCTTCTGGGTCGCGATCATCTTCACCGTATTTGCCCTAAGCTCGCTCGGACTCCTGGTGTACACATCCTTCGCCACCCCCGCGTGGCAGGTGTATGTTGTGACTGTGGTCACTGCCCTTGCCACAGGTCTGGACATTGCCAGCGTCGTGATGATTCGGCGCGGGCGGGCGGAACTTGGGTTGAAAACGCTCTACTGGTCCACGATGTTTGCCATCGCGCCAAACGCTCTCTTTACCGCCGGCGCCGGTCTCATCCTGGCATTTTCAGCCTTATGGATCGGATACATAAACGTTTTTTATTTACAGCCGCGTTCGTGGCGCAGGCGGTACCAATATGGACCGCTTGTAATCGCCCTGGTTATCGCCGCCGTCGAATTTTGGAATCCGTCTTTCCGCTTTTCCTTCTTCTCGACCCCCTTCTTCGGACCGTACGCGATCATCTTTCTGGTTGTCAGCATCCTCGTCCTGGGTTTGTATCAAGCCCGGCGGGAAATCGCTTCCAGCATCCGTTTGAAGATCATTGTCTGGACGGGCGCGATCGTGGTTGTGCTTTCCGCGATCCTGGTAGCCTATTCTGTGGTCGCTTTCCGCCAATCCTCCATCGCATCCGCTGAGGCGGAAGCGCTTGCCATCGCCGAATCGCAAGCCCGCCAAATCCAGACCGACGCGGAAATCCCGCTCAGTATGGCGCGCTCCCTGGCGCAGGCATTGACGGCAGTGAAAGACCC
Organism: Candidatus Villigracilis adiacens; assembly: GCA_016703605.1. Taxonomy (GTDB): domain Bacteria; phylum Chloroflexota; class Anaerolineae; order Anaerolineales; family Villigracilaceae; genus Villigracilis; species Villigracilis adiacens. The sequence continues at coordinate 562,733 of JADJBU010000026.1, forward strand.
GGCGGGCGGCGCTTCATTGAGCCGGGAGCAGGTCAATGCAATGTTGAGGCAGGTTCTGGTCGAAAACCCATCCTTCCTCGGCACCTATACGCTTTGGGAACCCAACGCCTTCGACAACCTGGATTCGACTTTTAAAAATACGCCGGCGCACGATGCAAGCGGGCGTTTCATCCCCTACTGGGTGCGCGCCGATGATGGCAGCGTCAGCGTGATCCCGCTCGAACAGTATGAAACCCCGGGGATCGGAGACTGGTATATCCTGCCGCGCCAGTCCGAACAGGAAATGACGTTTGCCCCGCTCATCTATCCCATCGGCGGCGTGGATGTTGTGATGGCTTCCTTTATCGTGCCGGTCACATTCGACGACCAGTTCTATGGCATCGCCGGCATAGATGCGCCCATCGCATTCGTGCAGGAAATTGTGGATGGCATCAATCTGTACGATGGTTCTGCCGACGCAGTCCTGCTGACCACTAGCGGGACGCTGATTGGCGTGCGCAACCGACCCGAACTTGTCAACCAATCTGCCGCAACAATTTACCCTGATTTCGCCGAACTCCAACAACGGATCGAAACCGGGGAAGCCTTTCTCGATACCAGCCCCGATGGCGAGACCTTAAGGGTGTTTGTGCCGGTGGAACTGGGACAAAGCGGTTCTCACTGGACCTTTAGCCTGCTCATCCCCTACTCAAAGATCGCCGCACCCGCCGCCGCCGCCGCGCTGCAACAGTCCTTTATCGGCATCATCCTGTTGTTGCTGTCCCTGGTTCTGCTATGGTTCCTCACCGGTCAGATCGCATCCCCGATCCGCGCGCTGACCAATGCCGCAAACACCATCTCCCGCGGAGATTTTAACGTCACCGCCAACGTGCGCACCGCCGACGAAACAGGCTTGCTTGCCGACGCCTTTAACGCCATGACATCCCAACTGCGCGATGCGCTTGCCACACTGGAACAACGCGTCGTTGACCGCACCCGCGACCTGGAAATCGTGGCTGAAGTGGGCGCTGCCACCGCCGCCATTCTGGAGACGAGCCGCCTCCTGCAGGAAGTGGTGGACTTGACCAAGGAACGCTTCGCCCTGTACCACTCGCACGTTTACCTGCTCGATGAAGAAGGCAAAAACCTTGTGCTAGCCGCAGGCGCGGGCGAACCGGGGCGCATCATGGCGGCTGAGAAACGCTCCATCCCGCTCGACCGCGAACAATCGCTGGTGGCGCGCGCCGCCCGCGAACGAAAAGGCGTCACCGTCAACGACGTGACCCAGACCCCGGACTTCCTGCCCAACCCCCTGCTGCCCGAAACGCGTTCCGAACTGGCTGTGCCGATGATCTTCGGCGGAAACGTGATCGGCGTCTTCGACGTGCAATCCGACCAGGTTGGGCGCTTCACCGACGCAGACGTGAACATCCAGACCGCCCTGGCGGCGCAACTGGCAACCTCCGTCCAAAACGCCCGCTCATTCGAGCAAGCCAGGGCGCAGGCAGAGTTGGAAACCATGGTAAACACCATTGCGCAAAGAATTCAGCGCGCCGCCACCGTGGAAGAAACCCTGCAAACCGCCGCCCGTGAACTCGGTCTCGCGTTGGGCGCGCCGCGGGTAAAAGCCAAACTGGGCATTGAGCCCGTCGAAAGATAGATCATCATTTATGCGTAAATCCGCCGCGCCTGTCGCGGCCTCGAAGGGTATCCATTTGCCTTCACCCAAATCACACCGTTGCCAAAGGTAAAAAAAGATGTCTGACATGAAAAACTCTCAAAAACTGTCCTACCTGTTGCGCCTGCTTTGGAATAATCCGATCTTCGGTGATTCCTACCCGCCGGTCGTCTATGAAAGTTCCACTCTCCTCCAAATCAAAACCATCCATGCCGATTTTGTCACAAAGTTTCGGAAGATACTGGCGGAGGGAATGCCGCACGCATCGCTGCTGGAATTGGATGAAACCATGAACCAGATTGCGCCAAAATCCGTCGCATTCTGCGCCGCCATCGCCGCAGGCGAGATTCAGGATACAGACCGGCTCTGCAATGCGGCGGTAGCCATCGCCATTTCATATTGGGCAGACCAAACCATGGACCGGGGGGACGAAGCCATGCTGGCGGCGGTTCGTCACATCAACAACGAGATTCAGAAAGGCGAGCCCTGTACGCAGCCGGTTTCCAGGCAGATATCCTCCTATCTTTCAGCGCTGCGCCAGATTAAACGCCTGGCAGGGGAGATAAACGATCACCCCGAAGACCTGCCTTACATGCTGCGCGCCATTTGCGTGGACGTGCTGTCCAATCAGGCGCATGTAAGAGACTTAAGCCGCCAGTACCTCATTACCGGAGGCGTTTCCAAGTACTGGGACAATCATACGGAAGAGATTGTGCGTACGGTTATCGCCAATTCCGGCTTGATGAGCGCAGTGACAGCCGTATATATCATCTACCGATATTACCAGCCGGACATTCCTTCGCTGGCAGATATTTACCAGCATCCTGAACTTTCGAGGCTGATCGCCGGTCCTTTCAACGGCGCTGTCCGCATCTTCGACGACCTGGGCGACCGCCAGATTGACCTGGGACAGAACCCCCAATGGGGCATATTCAACATCAATCTATTTAACCAGCCGAACGCAGAACTGCTGGAAGGTTTTATCAGGTCTTCAGGGATCGAAGACGCCGCGCAGCGCGACGCCCTCATGGAATCCTTCATGCGCGCCGACGCGCCGGGCCGGATGCACGTCACGAAGACCTACATACATCTTTTACGTGAAAAATTCGAGTCCCTGCCCGAAGGTCTATTGCAAAAGTATGCAGTTTTTTTGGACCTGTGCAAACGCACGCTGGAGGCAGGGCTGGTCAACTCGCTCGGCGACATTCTCCTTACGGAAGACAAGGGATTTCTTATGGGCGAATCGGAGATATTGGAATTGGTCACTCCCGGAATATCGGCGGACTTTTCAGCGAAACCCGCCGCCGGCAGCCAAGGAACAGGTGATTCATGAATACAAATACAGTTCCCGTTTCGATGCCGGGCGCAATGCAGGTTCAAAACGCCCGCAATGCCAGCCGCATATTCATGGCGGCAAACGCAATTTCCGCCCTGGTATACGCGGCGCTTGCCCTGTTTGTAGGCGGCTGGCAACTATGGGGGTTGGTGGCGATCAGCCTCTTTCTAACGCTGGCGGGCTGGGCAGGCATCAGCTTAAGCAATCGCCAACGTCCCGCCTTCGCCATGAATGTCGTAATTATCGCCACCATCATCGGCGGGCTGGCGGGGTCTGCGCTGGTGGCGGATGTGGGCGTTTTGCTTGCAAGCGTGGTCGTGCTTGTCTCGCTCGTATTGGCGGCGCAGGCGTTGCCGCGCCAGACCCTCAACAGCGTGTTGAGCGTCAGCGGACTCGGCGCCCTTTTCATTATGGCAATCAACACGTTTGCCGAATCGATTCAGGCAAAGATCCCGGCTTTGCAAAGCACAGTCCCCTGGCTGGCGGCGTTTGCCATTCTCGCATTTGGATGGATCGTCGTCCGCGAATTTGCCCGATACCCAATTTCCACCAAATTGCTGGTAATCTTTCTGGTGGTGGTTCTGGCGGCAGTATCTTCGGTTACGATCACAGCCAACTGGCTGCTGCGCAACGCCACAGACATCCAGGCGGCGGATCGCACGATTACATTGATCAGCCTGATCGTTATTTTGGGCGCGGGCTTCATCTCCTCCCTCGCAGCGCATTATCTGACAAGCCCGATTCGAAACTTGACGGGCACCTCCGGCGAAATCGCCGCCGGGAACTTAAGCGCACGCGCCTCCATCGAGACCGACGATGAAATCGGCGACCTCGCCCGCACATTCAACGGCATGACCGCCCAACTTCAAGAGACCCTCAGCGGGCTGGAAACGCGCGTCGCCGAACGCACCCACGACCTCGAATTGGCGGTGGAAGTCGGGCGCGCAGTCTCGCAGGTCCGCGCCCTCGACGTCATGCTGACCGACGCGGCGGAACTCATCCGCAAACAATTCGACCTGTACTATACGCAAATCTATCTTATCAACCCCGGAAAAACCCATTTGATCTTGCAATCCGGCACCGGACTGGTCGGCAGGGAATTATTGGGCCGCTCTCACCGCCTGCCGCTGGATACCGCTTCGATTAACGGACGGGCGGCTATCGAGAAAAATGCCGTCGCCGTCGCAAACACCCTCTCCAGTTCCACCTTCCGCCCCAACCCGCTCCTGCCCGAGACGCGCTCCGAAATATCGGCGCCGCTCCTCATCGGCGAAACCGTAATCGGCGTCCTGGACTTGCAGAGCGACAAGCCCGGGGCATTGAGCCGCGACCTGCTGCCAGCCGTCGAAACGCTGGCGGGGCAGCTGGCAATCGCCATCCAAAATGCCAGGCTGCTCGAGGAAACAGAGCGCGCCCGCGCCGAAGTGGAAGCGCAAGCCCGCCGCCTGACCCGCGCCAATTGGTCCGAGTATCTCGACGCCATTCACATGCCCGAAAAGACCGGCTTCGTTTTCGAAGGCGGCAAGGTCGCGCCGCAAACCGGGGAAGAGCCCGTTTCTGAAAATGCCCTGGTCGCGCCCATCACGGTCGTGGGAGAATCGCTCGGAAACCTGGTGGTTGAAGCGGAGGGCCAGCCCCTGCCAGCCCGCGCCCGGGACCTGCTCGACACAATCGCGCGGCAGGTGTCCCAGCAGATCGAATCCCTGCGCCTGCTGGAAACCGCCGAACGTTACCGCATCGAGGCGGAGGAAGCCTCCCGCCGCCTCACCCGCGAAGGCTGGAAGGATTATCTGCAAAATACGGGGCAGGCTTCCATACGGTACTATTACGACACCCAAAAAGTGACGCCCGAACCGCCAAAGCAACTGGAAAATGCCAAAGTCGTCCCAATCGAAGTCCGCGGCGAAAAACTTGGGTCGCTAGCCGTGCCGGGAGCGGAATCCCTCTCGGATCAGGACCGGGAACTGATCGAATCCACCGCCCGGAGCCTGAGCGAACACCTGGAAAGTTTGCGGCTCACCGAACAGACCCGCGAACGCGCCATGCGCGAGCAAGCCCTGCGCCAGATCACCAGCGCCGTGCGTTCCTCTGCCAACCCAGAAACCATTTTGCGCACCGCCGCCCGCGAACTGGGCGAACTGCTCGGAAAACGGGTCACCATCCAGACCAACCTTGCCGCCAAACAGGCATCCGAGTCTTAACCGGAGGTAAATCATGCAATCACAACCTGCCACCGATATTTTCCGCTCGCTCTTCGAGAAATCCGCCGACGCCATCCTTTTGCTGGAAGGCGGCATCTTCACCGACTGTAACGAAGCCACCGTCAAAATGATGCGCGCCAGAAACAAGGCGGAATTCCTGTCCCTGCATCCCTCGCTGCTCTCCCCCGAATTCCAGCCCGACGGACGCCCCTCCGGCGAGAAAGCGGATGAAATGATCCGCGCCACACTCGAGCGCGGGAGCAACCGCTTCGAGTGGATGCACCGCCGCGTGGACGGCGAGGACTTCCCCGTCGAAGTCCTGCTCACGCCCATCGCCATCGGAGACCGGCAGGTCATCCACACCGTCTGGCGCGAAATCACCGAGCGCAAACAGGCGGAAACGGTTCAGAAAAAATATCAGGAACTGATCCTCTCCTCCCGAGATGGCATCGCCAGCATTGACATGCAAGGCAACGTCACCGATGGGAACACATCCTTCGAGCGCATCACCGGCTACACCCTGGCGGAACTGAAGAAAATGAATCTCTCCGACCTGACGCCCGCCAAATGGCTGCCGATGGAAACGGAAATCCTCACCACACAGGTCATCCCCAATGGGTTTGCGCCGCCTTACGAGAAGGAATACATCCACAAGGATGGGCATATCTTCCCGGTGGAACTGGCTGTATATTTGCAGCGCGATGAGGCTGGCAACCCCAGCGGCTTCTGGGGCTTCATCCGCAACATCACCGAGCGCAAACAGGCGGAAGAAAAACTGGCGGCGAGCGAAAGAACCTACCGCGGCATCTTCAACAGCATGAGCGAAGCCATCTACGTCCAGGACGCCGAAGGCCGCTTTGTGGACGTGAACGACGGCGTGTTGAGCATGTACGGCTATTCACGCGAAGAGTTCATCGGAAAGACGCCCGATTTCGTCAGCGCGCCCGGCAAAAACGATATGAACGTAGTGCTGGCCGCCTTTGGGCGGGCGTTCGAAGGCGAGCCGCAGCAATTTGAATTTTGGGGACTGCGCAAAAACGGCGAAACTTTCCCAAAAGATGTGCGCCTGTACCCCGGCGAGTTTTTCGGGCAAAAAGTGGTGATTGCCGCGGCGGTGGAAACCACCGAGCGTAAAAAACTGGAACAGGAAATTCAAACCTCGCTCGAAAAGCGCGAGCGGCAGATGCGGCTTTCCACACAGATCGCCCAATCCATCGCCGCGACAGCCGGGTTGAACGAATTGTATGAACGCGTGGTATCCCAGGTGAAGGAACAGTTCGATTACTATCACACGCAACTCCTGCGCTTCGACCCTGCCCGCAACGGAGTCGCCCTCGTGACCGGCTACGGCGAAATCGGGACGAAGATGCTGGCTGCCGGTCACATCATGCCGATGGGAAGCGGCTTGATCGGAACCGTGGCGGCAGCCGGCGAGACCATCCTCCGCCCCACGCTCGAGAACGACCCAGACTGGCAGCCCAACCCGCTCCTGCCGGAGACCAAGGGCGAAATCGCAGTCCCCATCAAAATGGGCGACATCGTTCTCGGCGTGCTGGACGTGCAAAGTAATGAAGCCGGAGTCTTGAGCGAAGACGATCAGATCCTGCTGGAAGGCTTGTGCGGGCAGATTGCCATCGCCATCGAAAGCACCCGCCTGCGCGAAGAAGCCAACGAAAAAATCGAAGAGACCGCCCGCCTCTACCGGGTTATGAGCCGCGAAGGCTGGCAGTCCTACCGCCAGGCAGACGCCCTGCCCGCCGGGTTTGTGTTCGACAGCCTCGGAGTGACCCCGCTCAAACAATCCGCCGCGGTCGAAGCCTCAGACACCATTCCCATCAGCATCCCTGGCGGCGAGACCATCGGCGCGCTGGCTGTGGAAAACGATCCCAGCCGCCCGTTTACGAAGGACGACCGCGACTTTCTGAGCCAGATTGCCGAACAGGTTGCCCTTGCGCTGGAAAGCGCCCGTCTCTTCGACCAGACGCAGTCCGCGCTGGCGCAATCGGAAAAATTATTCGAAGCCAGCCGCGTGCTGACACAGGCGCAGGACCTGCAAGGGCTCACCGCCGCGGCGGTCGAGTCGATCAACATCCGGGTCATCAACCGCGCCATTTTGACGACCTTCAACTACGACGCGGACGGCAACCTGGAAGGGCTGGATGTCATCGCCAACTGGTGGGGTGGAACCGGGATGCAGGCGACCGTCGTCGGCACACATTACACCGCCGAAATGGTTCGCATGATCCCAATGTTCGTCTCCCCGACGCCGCTGTTCTTTAACGACGCCTTTTCCGACGAGCGCGTAGACCCCGCCACAATGAATCTTGTCCAAAGGTTAAACCTTCACGCGGTGGCGGTCCTGCCGCTTCATGTCGGGACGAGACAGACCGGCGTGCTGATGCTCGAAGGCGAAGAGCCGCATAACTTCACGGAAGAGGAGAAACGCCTGTTCGTGGCGCTGGGTCCGCAGGTTTCCACCGTGTTGGAAAACCGGCGCCAGTTCGAGCGCGCGCAAAAACAGGCGGAGCGCGAAGCCATGCTCAACGTCATCAACCAGAAGATTCAGAGCGCGACCTCGGTGGAGGCGGTGCTTCAGATCGCCGCGCGCGAACTCGGTCACGCCCTGGGCGCGCCGATGACGGTTGCCCAATTGACCATGAAAGACTCAAGCTCCTAACGGCTGGCAGGAGAACCGCTGATGGCAAACATCGATAAATCCAGGAAGCGCGTGGACGACCTCTTCTCAGGTCTGACACAACTCAGCGCGGAGGCGTTCAACGGACATGACCTGTCGCCCGTGGAGCGGGCGCCTTCCGAGCTGCCTTCGCCGCTTCAGGAATTGGAAACCTTGAGGGAGCGCGTCCGCGAGTTGGAGACGCGCCTTAAGCAAAAGGAGGCGGAACCGGCGCCCGCCCCGATCATTTATGAAAAGGATCAGGTCGGATTCGTTTTCGACGGGGAAAAGGTCCAGCCGGTCCGCAGCGACCCGGTAACAGGTCCGCATGAGGCGGATGCGCTTAAGGCGCATCTCACTTCCGGCGGCAGACCCATCGGCGAAGTCAAGGCTGCCAAACCGGCAGACCGTCCGCTAAGCGGGGATGACATCGAGCTTGCGAATGCCATCGCGCAGCAAGCCTCGGTGCAAATCGAAAACCTGCGCCTGCTTTCGGAAGCCGAACGCGCCCGCGCCGCCGCAGAGGAAGCCACGCATCAATTTACGCACAAGAGTTGGGCAAATTTTCTGGACGCGATCCACAATGCCGAGCGCATTGGCTACGCCTACGACCAGGCGGCTGTGGAACCGTTTAGCGAGCCCGCGCCCGCCGAGTACGATCATGCCGAGATCATGGAAACCCTCGGCGAACAGATCGGCAGGCTTTTTGTAAAGGGCAATAACGCGCTCACCGAAGACGATAAAAAATTCATCGGCACAATTGCCAGGCAGGTCGGGCAGCAGGTCGAAAATATCCGCCTGCTGGCGGATGCCTCGCGCGCCCGCGCCGAAGCCGAGGAAGCCACGCGCCGCCTGACCCGCCAAAACTGGGGAACCTATGCCGAACGTGAAGATGGCGCAGTGGGTTTTGTGTACGACTCGCTCAAGGTTTCACCCCTGGGCGGCGAAACTGAGATCAGCGATATTGCGCTGGCACAACCCCTGTTTGTGCGCGGTGAAGAGATCGGGCAGCTGGCGGTTAAAGGGCTGCAAAATGTTTCGCAGGAGGCAAGAGACCTGGCAGCCTCCATTGCCGCGCAGACCAGCATCCACCTTGAAACCCTGCGCCTGACCGAGGAACTGCAAAAACGCGCGGAGGAGTTGCGGGAACTCGACCGCCTCAAATCCGCCTTCCTTGCGAACATGTCGCATGAACTGCGCACGCCGTTGAACTCGATCCTCGGCTTTACCGATGTGATGCTCGAAGGTCTGGACGGCGAACTGACCGCGTACATGGACAACGACCTGCGCCTGATCCAAAAGAACGGGCAGCACCTGCTGCACCTGATCAACGACGTGCTGGATATGGCGAAGATCGAATCCGGGCGCATGAACCTGCACCCCGAAACCTTCAAAGTCCACAGCGTTTTGGACGAGGTCGTCAGCATCACCTCCACGCTCGCCAGCGAAAAGACCCTGGCGGTCTTCGTCGAACCGGATTCGGACCAGGAGATCGAAATCTACGCCGACAATACCCGCCTGCGGCAGGTCATGATCAACCTTGTCAACAATTCCATCAAGTTCACAGAAAAAGGACAGGTCGTGGTAAAGGTTGCCCGCATGGACGGCGCGAGGGCATTGATCACGGTAAAGGATACCGGGCTTGGCATCCCGCCTGAAAAACTCGAATCGGTCTTTCAGGAATTCACCCAGGTCGACAGTTCCACAACCCGCAAGGCGGGCGGCACAGGCTTGGGTCTGCCCATCAGCCGCCGCCTGATCGAAATGCATGGCGGAAAACTCTGGGCTGAAAGCGCCGGCATCGAAGGCGAAGGCTCCACCTTCTTTGTGGAAATGCCCCTCGAAGCCCGCATCACAGACATCATCGAAAAAAAGGAAAAATCCTAGATGGCAACGCCGCACCGCCTCGAATGCAACCTTTGCGGGCATCAACAACCCTATGTGCCCTTCCAGCCCGCCATCTGCCAGAAATGCGAATCGCAATGGGTCGAAGCCCGTTACGATTACGAATCCTTCAAACGCGAAATCCTGCGCGGGATTCCAAACCGCCCCTCGAACCTTTGGCGTTATCAGGATGTCCTGCCATTGAGGGATCCCTCCACCCTTCACCTATATCCCGCTGGTGGAACTCCCCTGTGGCTCTCGCACCGCTTCGCCCCGGACCTCGGGCATGGTTCTGTTTACATCAAGGACGAACGCTACTCCCCGACCTCTTCCTTCAAAGACCGCCAGGCGGCGGTGGCGGTGGCCGCAATGAACGAAAGCGGAATCCGCGAAGCGGTCATCGCTTCAACTGGGAATGCCGCCGTGGCATACGCCGCCGCCTGCGCCCGCGCGGGAATCAAACTATGGGTCTTCATGACCAGCCTCGTGCCGCAGGAAAAACTGCGCGAGGCGGCGCTCTTCGGCGCGGAAGTGATCCGCGTCAGCGGCAACTACGACCAGACCAAACAGATTGCAAGCCAGTTCGCCCAGCGCAAAAATCTATTACTCGACCGCGGCGCGAGTTCTGTGCCTGCCCGCGAATCGATGAAGACCATCGCCTACGAGATCGTCGAACAACTCGGCTGGCGCGCGCCGGATTGGTACATCCAGGCGGTCAGCGGCGGGCTGGGCCCGCTCGGCGTTTACCAGGGATTCAAGGAATTGTTCGAAATGGGGTTGATCAACAAGGTGCCCAAACTGGCGGTCATCCAGGCGGAAGGCTGCGCCCCAATGGTCAACGCCTTCAAAGCGGGCAAGGACACAGCCGAGCCGATCATTCCCGATACGCGCATCATCATCCTCTCCACCGGAGACCCGGGCAAAGCCTATACTTATCTATGGAATCTCACCCAAACATACGGCGGGGTGATGGAATCCGTGACCGACCTCGAAGCCTACAACGCCATGAAATCGCTTGCCAAAAGCGAGGGCATGGCGGTCGAACCGGCAACCGCCGTCGCCTTTGCGGGGTTCGAGAAACTTTCCAAACAGGGTATCATTGGCAGGGATGAACTGGTCGCAGTCAATTGCACGGGTCATACCTTCCCGGTTGAGAAACACGTCCTCGGCGATCAATGGGCGGTGGACGTGCATCTCAGCAAGGACCAGTCTCCCGCTCCGCGCGAAGGCTTGCAAGCCGCCCTCGAAAACCTCGATGAAACGACAACCACTGTGCTGCTTATAGACGATAATTCAGACGACGCCCTGCTCATCCGCCGCCTGCTGGAAGGCAGGAAGAACTACCGGATGTACCATGCCAAGGACGGCTGGGAGGGGCTGGCAATGGCGCGCCAAAAACTGCCCGACCTGATCGTCAGCGACCTGACCATGCCCGGCATAGACGGTTTCGGACTGGTCGAGGAATTGAAGCTGGACCCGCGCACCCGGCACATTCCGGTGGTGGTGGTCAGCGCAAAGGACATCACCAACGAAGAGCGCAGCCGACTCAACGGTCACATTGAGGCGCTTTATCAAAAGGGATCCCTGCCCACCCGAAAATTCGTGGACAAGGTCATCGACGTCATCGAAGAAAAGATGGAAGAGAAAACGAAGGAATAAAGAGGATTTATGGGAAACGCCATTCTCTACATCGAAGACAACCCGGATAATATGATGCTCGTCAAACGCGCATTGGAAGCCCGCGGGTACGTCCTATTGGAAGCCTTCAACGGCATCGCAGGGGTCGAACTGGCGGAACGGGAAGACGTGGATTTGATCCTGCTCGACATCAACCTGCCCGACATTGACGGATACGAAGTGGCGCGCCGCGTGCGCGCAAGTAAAAAATACGCGCTGGCATACACGCCCATCATCGCCATCACTGCCAACGCCCTGAAAGGCGACGCCGAAAAAGCGCTCTCCGCGGGATGCGACGTGTACATGTCCAAGCCGATCAACATCCGCGAGTTGTGGGCGAGGGTCGAGGCATTCGTCCCCGCGCCGGAGGGGAGGGATAACTAAACACCAGATATTTGCCCAACAAAAAATCGCCCGTCAACCTGCGGGCGATTTTTTTTGTTTCTGCCAATTACCCCTCTGAAATCACGATCAACTTATCCTCCGGTTTGAACGCCACCGCGTCCGACTTCTTCGGGTTGGTGTGGACGCCGTAGGCTTTGCCTGCGTCGTGGCTTTCGCTCATCAGGCGGTAGCCGATGGCGGTCTCGCCGCGGCGTTTGGCGGCTTCGACGGCGGTGTAGAAGTTGACAGGTTCGCCGGTCTTGATGTAATTGCCGATGGGTTTCAGGTAGACTTCCGCGCCTTCGGGGTCGAAGAGGTCGGCGAAGACATCTTTGAGCGCGGCATTTTCAGAGAGTTGGGCGAGCATCAGACTGATGAGGTGTTCGCTGACGATGAAGTCGTCCACTTTGGCGGCTTCGGCGAGTTCGCGGTTGCGCAGGTCGAGCATTTCGCTGATGATGGAGAAGGGTGTCTCGTCCTTTTCGGCGATGTCGCGCAGATGAAGCAGGGTTACAAGCGTGATGGCGTCCGCCTCTTGAACTTCGAGATGGCTGTATGCCAGGACGATGACGTGGTCATACTCTGTGACTCCGAGTTCGTCGAGCAGGGCGCGGTCGCGGATGTCGCCTTCCATGACTTCGAGCTTCTGGTTCTTGAGCCTGCCCACATCGCGGCGGATCTCGTCTTCGAGGTCTTCCGCATCCGAGACGATAAGCAGTTGCGAGCCTTTGGCGACGTAGTTATCCAATTCGCGGACGATGATCGGACCGGAGCGGTTCCAGCCGAGGATCAGTCCGCGCTCAGGCTTGGGCTTGGACCCGTTTCCAGCACGCTGAATCAGGTTCTCGTCCGGGGTGAAGCGCGTGTTCGAGAGTTGAATCTTGTCGTCGTCTTCGGCAATCGCAAAGATCGAGTCGCCGGGCATGATGCGGGTGTCCATCGCGGGGCTCATCAGGATCGAGCCGTCTTCGCGGCGGATGCCCATCACGGCAGATGTTTCAAAGGCGAGCAGCGCTTCGCTGTAGGTTTTGCCTGAAAGCGCGGGGGCCTGTTTGAAGTAGATTTCGTCGCCGCCGAAGTTCATCAGTTCGGTGTAGACGACGGACAAGCCGCTCTGTCTTGAAGTCTGCGCGACGACGCGGGCGATCAGGTCGGTGGTGAGGATGGGTTGGACGGTGTCCTTATCCGAGAGCAGTTTGAGCACGTCCATGTTTTGCGGGTCGCGGATCTGGGTGACGATGTGATACGGCTCGCTGCGACGCCCGGGGTTGTTGGTGACGGCAAGCACGCATTTGATGACGCGGGTATCGGGGTCTTCGCCTTCGGAGAGGATGATGATCGAGCGCGAGGTGTGCGGACTGGCGATCTCGAGGTCGGTCATGTCCATGGGGCTGCCCGAACGGCAGATGACGCGCGTGTTCTTCGTATCAGGGATGCGTTCCTTGATGGCGTCCTCCATTTCGACCTTGTCTTCCTCCGCCAATACCACAATGACCGCGCCGTTCTTGCGGCTTTCGTTCGCAGCCACAAGTTCGGAGATGACGGTGAAAATCTGCGGGGTCCAGCCGAGGATGAGGGTGTGGTCGTTTTCGAGGACGAGCGAGCGTCCCTTGCGCAGGCTTTCGATGCGCTCTTCAAGCCCGTTGCTCAAAATGCCGATCAGGGTCGAAACGATGAAGATGCCGCCGACGGTGACCAGCAGCATGACGACGCGAAAGCCGGGACCGGTATCCCCGCCCATGGTTCCCGCATCGAGGGTGCGCATCAGACTCATCCAGGCGGCTTCGCCAAAACTGGGGGCGTTCTCCCCATCCATGGCAATTGCGCCAACCCGGATGACGGCGGCGGCGATGAAGATGATGACCAATGAGAGCAAAGCCAGTCCGCCGATCAATGCGCCGGTGCCGCGCGACATGTAGTTATCGAACCAGTATTGGAATCTCTGTTTGAAGGTGGGCGTTTTCATGCATTCTCCTCGGGCGGTTTGGAATTTGGCTATTATACGTAACTACCCAGCGGCTTGTCATTTCGACGAGCGGAGCGAGGAGAAATCTTGGGCAACGTTAAAAAGATTTCTCGCTATCGCTCAAAATGACAATCGAGAATGAGTAGGCTGAGCAGTTACTATTATACGGGCAATCAGCCGCATGATATAGGAAAAATCCGGCAAAATTTTTGCTGATATACTTAATCCCGATGGTTTATCAGTTTATTGTCCATTACCATTTATCGGCGGTTTATCGGCTAAATAACGGCGGCGGGCGCGGTTAAGAACTTTATCATCTGCAGCGGGTAAAACCCGGCGGGGATGGCTTGTCTATTGCAATGAAATTATCCGCAGCACAAGGAAGGCAAGTCGGAGACTTGCGTTACAAAAGAGGTGACTTATGTTTCAATTCGAAGGTATGGACCGCCGCAAGCAGGAGGACCAGGTACGCTCTGAAGGACGGCTGCCCCCCGGCCAGTCGTTGACCCAAAAATTCCCCGTTTTACATTACGGCCCCGTCCCCGCGTTCAACCCCGCCGCATGGGACTTCCGCGTGTGGGGCGAGGTGGAGCAGGAAAAACGCTGGAGTTGGGATGAGTTCAATCAACTGCCGCGAACCAAACTCCACATGGACATCCACTGCGTAACCCGCTGGAGCAAGTTCGACACCGATTGGGAGGGGGTTTCGGTGAAGACCCTGCTCGACCAGGGCTTCTTCAAAATCAAGCCGACAGCGACTCATGTAATGCAGCACGCCGAATACGGCTTCACGGTCAACCTGCCGCTGGAAGTGGCCTTGCAGGATAACTTCCTGCTGGCGACCCATTTCAACGGCGAGCCGATCACGCCCGATCACGGCTACCCCCTGCGCGGCGTGGTGGGATACATCCCCGGGCGCGAGGATATGGAAACGCCATATTTTTGGAAGGGTGCGAAGTGGCTGCGCTCCATCGAATTCATGCCCGGCGACAAACGCGGATTTTGGGAGCAGGCTGGCTACCACAACCGCGCCGACGTCTGGCGCGAAGAACGATTCGGTTGATAAGAAAAACCTCCGAGGTCTTGAAGACCTCGGAGGTTTCGTTTATGGCCTCTTATCCAACGTCACCGTAATATCCATTTTTTCTTCGCCGCGCAGGACGGTCAACACCACGGTATCGCCGGGGCTTTTACTGGTGATCAGGTAAGCCAGCAGGTCGTCGAAGACCCGCACTTCGCGCCCGTCAATGGCGATGATCAGGTCGCCGCCCGCAAACAAGCCGGGAATGTCCGTGGGGTCCGTCCCCTCTTTCAGCCCCGCCTGATCCGCCGGCCCGCCAGGGACGACCGAGGTCACGTACGCGCCGGTAAACTGCGCAAGCTCCAATTCCTCGATCGCTTCCAGGGTCAACGTACTATTGGATGAAACGCCGAGATAGGGGTAGTTATATTCGCCGGTTTCGATCAGAGCCGGCACAACGCGCCTGACGATATTGCCCGAGATCGCAAACCCAATGCCCGAGTTAACCGGGTCGCCGGTGGTATTTTGATTATAGGTGCGGATGGCGCGGTTGATGCCGATCACCTCGCCGTTGATATTGAACAGCGGTCCGCCCGAATTGCCGGGGTTGATCGCCGCATCGGTCTGGATGATATCGCCCGCGCTAAACACTGCCCCGTCCGGCGTGGAATGCTGCGAATCGAGCGTGCGTCCCAGCGCGGAAATGATCCCCACCGTCATGGTGCTTTCCAAGCCAAAGGGGTTGCCAATTGCCACAACCGTCTGCCCAACCTTCAACAGGGACGAATCGCCCAACGCCAGCGGATGAGTCTCCCCGGCAGGCACATCCACTTTGACGACCGCCAGGTCTGAATCGAGGTCCGTCCCAACCACCGTTCCATACGCCATGTAACCCGAAGTGAACCGCACTTCCACGGTCTGAAACCCCTCGATCACATGGTAATTCGTAACCACATGCCCTTCATCATCGAAGACAAAACCCGAACCCTGCCCGGTACCGGTAAAAATCGCAACCACGCCCGGGCTGACGTTCTCGTACAAAACCACCAACGCATCCTGCGACGCCGGGTTCACAGGGTTGGCATTAATGGGCGCGCTCGCAGGCACGGCCTCCTCCGGCACGGCGGTCGGGGGTGGAGCCGGTTCCGTTTCCTGAACGGCGAACGATGGCGACTGACATGCCAGCATCGCCAGCACAAGGAAAAGGGTCGAGAGAACAGTCTTTTTCATTTTTTCAGCAACTCCAAAATCTAAAACTTGATGCGGGACGCTTCTTCGATCAACTCCCGCTGCCTGCTCGTTAAATACTTGGGAACTTGAACCTTCAACTTCACATACAGATCGCCCTTCGCGTTCGCATCCTTCACCGAAGGCATCCCCCGCCCCGCAAGGCGAAAGACCTGCTCCGGCTGCGTGCCGGGCGGAATTCCAAGTTTCACTTTGCCCGTCGGGGTTTCCACCTCCGCATCGCCGCCGAGGATCAGGGTAAAAACATCCACGGTGGATGTCGTGGTCAGGTTGCCTGCATCACGCTGGAAGCGTTCATCCTCTTCGACCTGGATCAGCAGGTAGAGATCGCTTCCATCCGGACCCAAGCCTGCCACGCGGACCCGTGAGCCGGTCTTCACCCCAGGCGGGATTCGGACGGTCAACTTGCTGCCGTTGGGTTTCTGTACCTGACGACTCGTACCGTCGTATGCTTCCTGGAATGTAATGCCAACTTCCTGCTCATACCCCGGCGAATCCTGCGCAAATGGATTCCCGCGTCCCTGTGAGCGCATCGCCTCGCCGAAGATCATGCGAAAGAAATCGGAAAAGCCCCCCGTCGCGCCTGAACCGCCGAACAGGTCGTCCATGTTCACGTTGCCGCCGCGCGTCTCCCAATCCTCCCATCGAAAATCGCCGGGGCGCCCGCCCGTCGAACGATAATTGGAGTAGGCGCTGCCAAGCCGGTCGTAATGGGTGCGCTTTTGTTCGTCGCTCAAGACCTGGTAGGCTTCGTTGATCTCCTTGAATTTCTCCTCCGCCTTTTTATCACCCGGGTTCTTGTCGGGATGATATTTCATCGCCAGTTTACGATACGCCGCGCGGATCTCGTCCGCGCTGGCTTTGCGCTCCACACCCAGGGTTTTGTAGTAATCCTTATAATCCATTTTTCTATTTTCATCCCTTCACCCGCAAGGGTCAAGCGCAGAAGCCTTGCACTTACGTAACTCTAACCTGCTCCAGTTATGGCGGGTATGGAATACAATTGGAATTGACAACATCCTTCCGTTCGCGGCGGCTGGTTTCCAGTCCGCCCCCTAAAAATCAGATATGAGGAAAGAATGAAATCAGTTTGTGTTTTTTGCGGCTCGTCCGACCTGGTTCACGAAGATTACAAACAGGCGGCATATCAAATGGGGGTAACTTTGGCGCAACAAGGCATCTGCCTGGTATACGGCGGCGGAAAAACGGGGTTGATGGGCAGGGTGGCAGACGGAGCCTTGTCTGCGGGCGGCGAGGTGATCGGGGTCATCATCCCCTCGATGAACACGCCCGCGCTGGCGCATACCAGTCTGACCCGCATGGACGTCACCCCCGAGATGCGCTCACGCAAAGCCCGAATGCACGACCTGTCCGACGGCTTCATGGCCCTGCCCGGCGGCTTCGGCACCTGGGACGAACTCTTCGAGACCATCACCTGGGCGCAAACCGGCGGGCATGAAAAACCGGTCGGCTTGCTCAATGTGAATAATTTTTACGCCCCCCTTTTTACAGCAATAGACCATGCAGTTGCCGAAGGTTTTATCTTTCCGGAACACAGGCAGGCAATTTCACTTGAGGCCGACCCCAACAAGTTACTGGACTCCATGCGAAATTACGAACACCCGCATGACGCAGTCAAACGCTGGATGAAGGAAGAGTAATTCTCAATCCCGAAGGGGTCATTACGGCAAAGTCAAAATGATCGGCTCGCCTTTTGTGACGATAACCGTATGTTCGAATTGGGCGGCGATGGTGTTATCCACGGTTTTCAACGACCAGCCGTCATTTTTTTCTACGACATGTCCCTGCCCGGTGGTGAGGAAAGGCTCAATGGCGAGAACCAGTCCGTTGTCCATGATGCGGCGGTCGTCGGGTTTGTGGAAGTTGTAAATCGAGGCGGGTTTGTCGTGCAGTTGACGCCCGATCCCATGCCCGGTCAGGTCGAAGATCGGGTTATAGCCGTTCTTCGCCGCCTCCTGCTGAACCGTCTTGCCGATGATGTTCAATGGCCTGCCAGCCTGCACCAGTCCCAACACTTTTTCCAGCGCGGCTTTGGTGGTTGCAAGTAATTTATCGTATTCCGGTTTCGACTTCCCCACCACCATAGACGCGCCCGTATCGCCGAAATAGCCGCCAAGTTCGGCGGAGACATCTATGTTAACCAGGTCGCCGTCTTTGATGATGTAATCACCAGGGACTCCGTGCGCGATGACCGGGGAAACGCTGATGCACGTCCCGCCGGGGAAGTTATACATCGCCCGCGGCGCGGAGGTCGCTCCCTCCTTTTTCAGGAATTCCTCGCCGATCTGGTCGAGTTCCAGTGTGGTCATGCCGGGTCGGGCGCTTTCCATCATCAATTGCATGGCTTGGGCGCAGACCCTCCCCGCGGCTTTAAGCCCGGTGATATCCTTCTCGTCATTGGCTGTCATTTGATTCCCTTTTCGATGGTCTCGCGGTGTTCTTTGAAATGTTCGACGGTATCGCCAAGCACCCACAAGAGAAGCGGGTCTGGGCGGTCCGGGTGGCGCGGCTGAAGCAGGTCTTCGAAAGGCATCTCATCCAGCTTTTCCACAAGCAGGGCATACACCCGCTTGAGATGGTCCATCACCTCGGCGCGCGGACGGCTTCGATTGCGATTAAAGAAAATCGGGTTGACCGCCTCCACGCTCCATTCGGGCAGTTCCTCCCGCGCCACGCCGACGGCATCATAATACGGACGCTTGTCCATGTGATAGTCCATGAGGATGTTCATCCATTCGGTGAGGTGGGCAAGGTTATCCTTCGGCGTCCAGCCGCCTTCATCCGGCGCGGACATTTGCCCGTCGGTCAGCGAGTCGGAAAGTTTGATTAACAGATTCCACTCGCGCTCGATGGCGGAGAGGAGTTCTCCCTTGTTTTCAGGC
Source organism: Candidatus Villigracilis adiacens (assembly GCA_016703605.1). Classification (GTDB taxonomy): domain Bacteria; phylum Chloroflexota; class Anaerolineae; order Anaerolineales; family Villigracilaceae; genus Villigracilis; species Villigracilis adiacens. Next base: position 581,684 of record JADJBU010000026.1, read on the forward strand.
ATCCATTGTTCGTCGGTCATCGAATTACTCCAAACGAGTATGTATACAAATTAAGTGGATTGCATCAGAGTTTCAATGGTCTTTCCGCGCCGGTCTGTAAAATCAGTATAACCTGCGCACTTTCATCCTTCATCCTTCATCCTTGCTAGAATTACCTTCCTCAACTCCGCCTGCACGGACTCCCACGCCTGCTCCGAGTTGACCACCACCCACCTCTTCGGCTCGGCGTTAACCATCTCCAAATACCCGGCACGGACTCTGCGATGAAATTGGACAGTATACGCATCCAGCCGATTCCACTCGTTATCTTTCTTCTTTCTTCCCAAGCCTACTTCAACGTCCAGATCGAGCAAAATCGTCAAATCTGGAGTCAACCCGCCAGTGGCGTATTTGACCAAAGCGCGGATCTCATCCAGGTCTTGCTGGTGGCCATAGCCTTGATAGGCAATCGTCGAATCATAATAACGGTCCGAGATGACGATCTCCCCGTCCGCTAGGCGCGGCTGGATGACTTGCTCCACAATCTGGGCACGCGCAGCTTGATAGAGCAAGGTCTCTGTACGCGGATGCATCTCGGCATTCTTCATATCATGCAACACATCGCGGATCTGTTCGCTGATGGACGTCCCGCCGGGTTCGCGGGTGGGAAAGACAGTATAGCCCTTCTCGCGTAGAAATTCCACGAGATGGGGAATGTGAGAAGTTTTGCCCGAGCCTTCGGGACCTTCGAGGGTGATGAACATGGGGCAAGTATAAAGTAGACAGGTATACAAGTAAACAAGAAAAAAACAGGTAAACAAGCGAGCATTCTACTTGTCTACCTGTTTCCTTGTCTACTTTTTTTTATTCCCTGAATATCCTCACATGCCGTCTCGGTTCCTTCCCATACGAATGAGAAACCAACTCGGCATTGCGCGCCATTTCATGTTGGATGCGCCTCACAAGCGACGGTCCCGGCGGCAGGTCAACAAAGCGTTCACCGTTCAAGACCGCGCTAATGGCTTGCTTTGCCGCATCACGAACATCTTCCATGTTATCGCGCTGCACATGCTCGGTCAGGTTATACAGGTCGCTGACGAACTGCTCGGTCTGCGAGACCGAATTCGCGCGCAGAACATAGATCGGCATCCCGCGTGCTTCGGCGTCCATGATGGTGTGTTCGCGGTTGCGGTAATACGTCCGCAGCGTCACCAGCACATCGGCTTCTTCCGCGTCGGTTACGATCACGGCAGGAACACCGAGCCGTTTCGCAGCCTGCTGGAGTCGATTCCGCGCCACGCCATAGGCAAAGATGCGGATGGTCTGCAACTTTGCGCCAACGTTCGGAACTTGATTCGGCGTAGGCGAATGATCGACGGGTTGAGAAGCAGGCTGTCTACGAGTCCGAAGCGGGGTTTTCGTCGGCGCTTCACTTCTGGACTTTGGAGCGGGTGCGGCTTTCTCGATCTTGATCTCACCTGATTCATCGCGTGTGCGCACTTCCGGCGGGATGGGCGCGTCACGCAAGAGCGAGTCGACCGAGGTCATGATGTCTTGATGCACCGTGAAGCGGTCGCGGGTTTGAATTTCGATCAGCACGTCAAAGGTTGGCGGCGCGCGGCGTTCGAGGACGGTCTTCTGTGTGCCGCGGCGACGGGCTTCTTCGTCGGAGAGAGTCACGGCTTCGATGCCGCCGACAAGGTCGCTGAGGGTTGGATTCAGCAAAAGATTATCGAGGGTTTGTCCGTGCGCTGTGCCGATGAGTTGGACGCCGCGTTCGGCGATGGTGCGGGCGGCAAGGGCTTCGAGTTCACGCCCGATCTCGTCGATGACAATCACTTCGGGGTTGTGATTCTCGACCGCTTCGATCATCACCTCATGCTGAAGCATCGGCTCGCGGACTTGCATCCGGCGCGCCTTGCCCACAGCCGGGTGGGGCACATCGCCATCGCCGCCGATTTCGTTGGAGGTATCCACGATGACCACGCGCTTGTTCTCGGCGAGGATGCGGGCGGCTTCGCGCAAGAGAGTTGTTTTACCAACGCCCGGGCGACCGAGAATCAAAACCGACTTGCCGGATTCGATCAGGTCTTGGATGATGTCGACTGTGCCGTACACAGCGCGACCGACGCGGCAGGTGAGTCCCACCACGGCTCCGCGGCGGTTTTTGATGGCGGAGATGCGATGAAGCGTGCGTTCCATCCCGGCGCGGTTGTCGGCGTCGAAGGTGCCAATGCGCTCGGTAATGTGATCGATCTCAGTGTGGGTGATTTCCTTGTCGAGCAACGGAATTTCGCCGTCCACAAAGCGGGCGGACGGCATCCGTCCCAGGTCAATGACGATCTCCAGCAGTTTGTCGCTGTTGTTCGCCTTCTCGACCGCATGGCGGATGTTCGCAGGCAGTACGTCCAGCAGGGCTTCGAGGTCGTCTGTGATTCGATGTTGAGTCATGATGTTAAGTTTCCAGAAACGCCAAGGGTCAAGTGGCGTGAAAAGTCAAAGGGAAAAGATATATCGGCTCGCGCAAATACAAAGGACGCGGCTTGTCTTAAGGGTGAAAGAGGGGGAAGTTAAGAAGAATCATGATGGTGTACCTGCCTTTCAGAGGTGTCACGCGCAGAGTTTCGCGTGTCAGGCATCCTGTGCCGTTATGTAGTGGCAGGGACATTATAGCAGGGGCGCGGTTAACGGACTGTTAGAGATGCGTGTTAATTTTATGGATTTGTCTGACGAATTGGACTGGGAACGCATCTACCGGGGAACACGCGTCGAAGAATCCGGTAAAACAAGCGGGGAATCGGCAAAGGGATGTTCAATCACCTGCACAGGCAAACAATACGCATTGGATATGGTTTCGGGGGTAAGCACCTCGCGCGGGGTGCCGATGGCATTTACTCTTCCTCCAACGAGTAGAGCAACACGGTCTGCATAACGGGCAGCGAGATTGAGATCGTGAAGCGCGATGAGCACGGCAAGATTTTCTTTATGCGCCAACTCGCGGATCAACTCCAACAGGCTGACTTGATATTGCAGGTCTAAATGTGAGGTCGGTTCGTCAAGCAAGAGGATGGGTGTGGACTGGCACAAGGCGCGGGCGAGCAGGATGCGTTGGGCTTCTCCGCCGGAGAGTTCGCCCACGCGGCGGTCGATAAAATTCAAGGCGTTGACTCGAGTCAGGGCTTGGCGAGCCAACTCCTCGTCATGGGTTGAGGCGTTGCCAAGAAAACCAAGGTAGGGTGTGCGTCCCATCAAGACCGTTTCCCAGACGGTGAAGGCGGGCGGTAATGAAATCGCCTGTGGCACGACGGCAATGTACTTTGCACGCTGCATCGGGTCGAGCGAGTGGAAGTCGTCGCCGTTGGTGCGAACTGAACCTGTCGATGGAATGACTCCGCTCGCGGCGCGGATGATGGTGGACTTGCCCGCGCCGTTGGGACCGATGAGCGCAAGCACTTCACCGTTCTTAACGTCGAAGGAGACATCGTGCAATACTTGATGTCCATGATAGGAGGCGGAGAGATTTTGGATTTTGAGCATAGGAATTCAGAAGGATGAATGATGAGTGATGAGTGATGAAGAAGTAAACAGTTATTTGACCGTCATCGGAATGCCTGCCACCATGAAGATGACTTTATCCGCTTCTTTTGCCAGGCGCTGGTTGACCCAGCCCAGCCCGTCGCGGAAGACGCGCCCCATCTGATACGGCGGGACAAGCCCCAAGCCGACTTCGTTCGAGACGATCAGCCATTCCTGCTTCGTTTTGCGGATCGCCGCCAGCAAGTCTTCGGTCTCTGCCTGCGCCGCCTGCATGAACGGGGCTTCATCCACGAGATCGTCCCGGACGAATTGCATCATCCAATTTGTAACCCAGAGCGTGACGCAATCGAGAATGACGACATCGGATTGTATCTGCGGAATGGCGGATGTGACCCTGAGCGGAAGTTCGAGAGTCTGCCAGCCTGCCGGGCGTTCGGCTTGGTGCTTCTGAATCCGCGCGGACATTTCGTCGTCGTAAGCCCGCGCCGTGGCGATGAACGTGACCGGCTTACGCGACTCTTCGGCGAGTTTCAGGGCGTAGGTTGATTTTCCGCTTCGCGCGCCGCCGAGGATGAAGGTGATGTTGGGCATGGGGACTCCGAAAGGTGGTTATCAGTGGGTAGTGGGTAGTGGGTAGTGAATGGTGAATGGTGAATGGTAAGCAGTGAATGGTGAATGGTAAGCAGTGGACAGTGAGTGGTTAGGATTTTAGGTGGGAGATGTCGTTGAAGAGATTCAGCGTCACGGCGTCGTCGTAGACGGTCAACTCGGAGAGCGATGCCTGCGAAATGCGGAATTGCCAGTAGCGGCTTAAGTCCACGCCGAGGAGCAGGGCAAGCAGGGTTTGCATCGAGCCGCTGTGACCGACCAGGAGGACGGTCGCGTCTTTGTGTCTTGCTTTGAGTTCGTCAAATGCGGATTTGACCCGTTCTGCCAGTTGACGATGCGTCTCGCCGTTGGGCGTGGAAACGGTGAGCGCGTCTTTCATCCATGCGTCGAAGAGTTCCGGCGAATGCGCCGACATTTCTTCATAGGTCATGCCTTCCCAATCGCCAAAGGACAATTCGCGCCAGCGCATATCAGTAGCGACGGCTTTAGCCGTCTGTTGCAGGATTTGAATTCGGTTTGCCGTATCCACCGCGCGGGAGAGGTCGCTGGAGTAAATGGCGTGGATGGTTTCTGATGAAAGCCGTCTGGCAAGTTGTTCTGCCTGTTGAATGCCGGTTTGATTCAACCCGGTATTGCTATGCCCTTGATAACGGCGGGCGATGTTCCAGTCGGTTTGACCGTGGCGGGTGAGAAGGAGTTTCATAAAAAATTATAAGGGGTGAAAAAAGACAAGCGACAGGGATGTTAGGACGATGGAGACAAAAAGGATGGTTCTGGCACGGGTAAGGTCAAAAAGTTCGGGTTTGCGCAAGCCTTTACCAAGGCGGTACAGGTCAATTTTTTGTAATTCTACATTTAATGCGCCCGCCATCGCGCTCATGGGTATCCCTGCATTGGGGCTGGCAGTTGTACGCGAATCACGCCGCATGATTTTCCATGCCCCTTGAAATTTTGCGCCGCAAACCGGCGCAGACACGATGATGAACAACCCGGTCAGTCTTGCAGGAATGAAATTCAATACGTCATCTAATCTTGCGGGGAATTTTCCAAGCCATTCTCTTTCCATGTCCCGGTAGCCAAGCATGGAATCCGCGGTATTAACAAAGCGATAGGCAAATGCGGCAGGCAGCCCGCCGATTGCGTAAAAAAGCAGGGGAGCGACAATTCCATCGGAGGCATTTTCGGCGACCGATTCAATCGCAGCCGCGCAGACTTGAGATTCGTCGAGGTGTGATGTATCGCGACTGACCAGGTGCCATGAAAGCAGCCGCCGCGCCTCGGGAAGGCTTTGTGCTCGAAGCGCGGATTCTACTTCTTTGGCGGCAGAGTTGAGTCCGCGAAGGGAAAGTGTCAAGCTAAGGAAAACTCCCTGTAAAGCAATCCCAGCCCAGGTCGGAAGAAAAGAGGCGAGGGCTGCGATTCCATATCCAATGCTGAGAACGAGAGAAAGCCCGATGAGGAGAATAAAAATGCCATAGAGAAATTCCAACAATGAATTCCCATACGGGCGAAATCGCAACAAAAAACGGATGAGGTTTCCCATCCATGCAGTGGGGTGAAAGCGGTTGGGCGGGTCGCCAAAAAGAAGATCAAAGACAAGCGCAAGAATGATGGTCATGGCGCGGACAATGCCTTTTCCAGAGATTGACGAACAGCGCGGGCAATCAGCCAGCCAATGGTTGTGGCGGGACCCGCATATGGTTGCGATATCCCTTGTCTGGCACATGCCACCGTAACAGTATCGGTGGATGTGCCAGTTGCAGTATTTCCTTCCGGGGTGAGTATATTTTTCTCCCGCAACGTGGCGGTTTTTACTTCCGTCGCTGTGATGACTGCATTCAGCATTGCAGGGCGCGTTAGCCGCGCGCCAAGGAGAAGAATGATGTTGATTGTGCCGGGTTGTTGCGGGAATGGGAGGGAAATACCGGCAGCGGTCGCGTTGCCTGTGCCAGCCGTAATTATTGAAGCCGCCCAAAGCCCGTCCCGTTCCAAAAAGACGATACGCGCCTTGCGTAATTTAACGGCGGTTAACAAGCCGATGAATGGCTCGTCAATATTTCGTTCCCTGGCGTTTGAGCGGAGCCATGCCCTGGGATTATTGGAGTTGAAATCCTTATCCACATGAAAATTGAGAATATGGCGCGTCCTGCCGTACCCTCCGCCGACGATGGCAGAGGACAGAGTGACCAGCGGCGCCGCGCTTTCGACATGAATGGCGCTGTCAGTTCGAGAAATGGAAATACCTTTGATTGGAATGTTCATTGTATGGTAAAGAAAACCAATATAAGCATTTCAACCAATGTGGTGACTGCGCCGTAGATGTCGCCGGTGAGACCGGGAAGCAGGCGCATGGCGTAGGCGGCGGTGAGAAAGCCGATGACTGCCGCGCCGAGCATGAAGGCAAAGCCAAGCCAGCCGAAGACGAGCCACGATGTAACGCCTGTGATAACCGTTGCAATGATGATCTCGCGGATGGTTACGTTGCGTTTCATCTCGATGCCAAGCCCATCTTCACGGGCATAGGGGAAGAAGTAAATCACGAGCGGAGATGCCCAACGTCCCAGCGTTGTCGCAAGCATGATGGACGGGAACAGGACAGAGGTCGAAGAAAGAGCCGCGAACTTCGTCAACAAAACCAGGATGCCGCCAATTGTCCCAAACGCGCCCATGCGCGAGTCTTTCATGATCTCGAGTCGACGTTCGGGAGTCCAGCCGCCGAACAAACCGTCGAGCGAGTCCATGAAGCCGTCGAGGTGGAAGAAGCGCGTGAAGGCGATCCATGCGAAGAGAGTCAACGCGGCGGAAACCATCGGCGGAAAAAGAAGGCTGGCAAGATAATTCACGCCATAGAGCGCGAAGCCAAGCGTCACGCCCACAAGCGGAAACCACCCCACGGCGCGTCCCATCTCTTGCGAGGTGAACATGCGCTTGACGATGGTGGGGAAGATGGTGAGGAATTGGAAGGCGGCGAGAATGGGGGTCATGGGGGATTAGTGAATAGGGGATAGGGGATAGTGAATAGTGAATAGTGAATAGTGAGTGGAAAGTGGAAAGTGGCATATGACCATTCGACTACTCAACTACTCAACTACTCAACTACTCAACTATTCAACTACTCAACTACCTGACTAACACCCGCTTCGCCGAATGTTGCCATTTCGCTCAACACTTTGCACGCGGCTTCAGCCATCGAGATGCCCAGCGCCGCGCCGGTGCCTTCGCCGAGTCGCAGGTCAAAGTCGAGCAGGGGTTTTATGCCAAGCCATTCGAGCATAAGCGCGTGACCGTTTTCCTTTGAACGATGCGCGGAGATCAGATACTGCCTGCATTCGGGCGCGAGAGTCACAGCGATCATCGCCGCAGCCGTCGAGATAAATCCGTCCACCATCACAGGCACATGCTTTGAAGCCGCGCCGATCATCACGCCTGCCAGCCCGCCAATTTCAAAGCCGCCGACTTTCGACAAAACATCCAGACCATCTTTTGGGTTCGGTTTATTCACAGCCAGGGCTTTTTCAATGACAGAAATTTTTCGTTTGAGTCCGTCATCGTCCACGCCTGTGCCGCGCCCCGCAATTTTTTCAGCCGCAACATTCATCAACGCGCAGGCAATCGCCGCCGACGGGGTCGTATTGCCGATGCCCATATCGCCGGTTCCGAGGATGTCTGCGCCTTTGGATATTTCCGCCAACGCGACTTCGATTCCGCTTTGAATCGATTCCTCCGCCTGTTCGCGCTTCATGGCTGGACCTTGAGCCAGGTTCATCGTCCCCGGGCCGACTCTCCGCCGAATCAGATTCGCATCCGCCGATGGGATATCGTTTGCCACGCCCATATCCACCACCACGACCCGCGCCCCGGCATGACGCGCCAGCACGTTGATCGCCGCGCCGCCGCCGAGGAAGTTCAACACCATCTGCGGAGTCACCTCCTGCGGATACGCGCTGACGCCTTCGGCAGTCACGCCATGATCACCCGCCATCACGATCACGGCTTTGTCTTTGATACCGGGCATTGCCCTGCGCTGAATCCCCGCCAGTTGAACCGACAGTTCCTCCAGCCGCCCCAAACTGCCTGCCGGTTTGGTAAGCATATCCTGGCGTTCTTTCGCGGCTTGCATTGCTTCTTTATCGAGCGGCTTTATTTGTTTGATAACTTCATCCAGTTTCATCATTCATCCTTCTTCATTCATCCTTGTCCTAGAATTCGATCCCCGCCTGAGCCTGAACGCCTCGCTGGTAGGGATGTTTAATTTCCATTGCATCAGTCGCCAGGTCCGCCAGTTCCAGAAATTCGGAGGGAGCGCCGCGCCCCGTGACGACAAGATGCAAATTTTGGGGCTTGTAGGTTTTCAGCCAGTCTGCCGCCTCCGCTGCATCGAGCCAGCCAAAGTGAAAAGGGAAGGTAAATTCATCCAGCACGAGCAGGTCGTCCCCGCCGTTGACGATGCGCTCCTTCGCCTGTTCCCATGCTTGGACGGCAAGCGCGGCGCTCTGGTTCAAATCCGCGCTGTTCCAGGTGCAGCCATCGCCGAGTTGTAGAATTTCAACGCCAAATCGTTTTGCAGCTTGATATTCACCATACCCGGCATCGGGGCTTTTCATAAATTGCAGCATCGCCACGCGCATTCCATGCCCAAGGGCGCGGAACATCATCCCCAAGCTGCGGTGGTTTTGCCCTTGCCATCGCCGGTGCATACGATAAGCAGTCCTTTCTTCATTTAGAATTCGATCCCTGCCTGCGCCTGAATGCCCTGCTCGTACGGGTGCTTGACCAACGCCATCTCGGTCACGAGGTCGGCTTGGGCGATCAAAGCCTCAGGGGCAGACCTGCCTGTGATGACCAGATGCAGGTCAGATGGGCGGTTGAGGCGCAGCCATTCCAATACTTCGGCGGCGTCGAGCCAGTTGTAGGCGAGGGTGTAGGTAAATTCATCCAGCACGATCAGATCATAATTGCCGCTGGAAATTTTTTCCTTGGCGGTCTCCCAGCCGTGACGGGCGCGGGCGATGGTCTCGTCCATGTCTTTGGATGTCCAGGTGAAGCCGTCGCCGGTGGCGACCCACTCAATGCCGAGTTTCTTCGCGGCTTTGATCTCGCCCCATTGACCCGTCTCCGCTTTGATGAATTGAATCACGCAGATGCGAAATCCGCGCCCCCAGGCTCGTAAGACCGTGCCAAACGCGGCAGTGGATTTTCCCTTGCCGTCGCCGGTATTGACGATGAGAAGTCCTTTTTTCATTTTTATCCTTTTATGCGTAGTTGGCGTTCTCTGACGCCAACTAACGCCAATCAGCGCGTAAGAGAACGCGCCTTACGCAACATTTCTTTACCATAATCCCTGCGTCTTCGTCCTGCGCAGAATCCATAAGAAGAAGGGCGCGCCCGCCAATGCGGTGACGATGCCAACGGGTAACTCCTGCGGCGCGAGCGCGACACGCGCGATCACATCCGAGACGAGCAGCGTGGTTGCCCCGCCCAGGATCGAAAGCGGAATCAAACGCCGATAATCGCCGCCGAACCACAGGCGCATGATGTGCGGCACGACCAGCCCAACGAAGCCGATGATGCCCGCAAAGGAAACCGCCGCCGCCGTGGCTAAAGACGAGGTGACAAGAATGACCCGCTTCGTGCGTTGGACGTTCAGCCCAAGTTGCTGCGCCTGCTCGTCGCCAAATTGCAGAAGGTTAAGCGCGTGTCCATGCAGGGTGAGCGTCCCCAGCCCAATGACGAGATACGGCAGCATCGCCAGCACGGACGTCCAACTGAGTTGGATCGCGCCGCCCATCAACCAGCTCATCGCGCGGCGCAGTTCACCGTCGGAACGCAGCATGATGAACGACATCAAAGACGTGGCAAAGGACGAGACCGCCACCCCCGCCAGAATCAAATTCGTCACCGGAGCCGTCTGCCCGACGCGCGCGAGGAAATAGACGAAGGTCACTGTGAACAACGCGCCGATAAACGCCGAAAACGGAATCGCCATCAGCCCCCAAAACGAGTACGACCATTGCACCGTCATCGAAACGACCGCGCCCAAGCCCGCGCCCGCAGCGATGCCGATCAGGTACGGGTCAGCCAGCGGGTTGCGGAACAATCCCTGATACGCCGCGCCGCTCCCGCCCAATGCCATGCCAGTCAACGCGATCAAGACCGTGCGCGGCAGGCGGATCTTCCAGAGGATGTTTTCCGTCAACGCCGTTCCATTCCCTTGAAGCGCGGCAAATATCTCTTTCAATGGGATGAATACCGAACCAATCGCAAGGCTGAGAAGCAATGCGAGGGCAAGAAGGAGAAGCGAGGAAAGAAAAGGGAAGCGGCGCATGGGGGGATGTATCGGGCAGATTAGGTAGAGAAGTAGACAAGTAGGCAAGTAGACAAGTAGGCAAGTAGGCAAGTAGACAAGTAGGCAAGTAGGCAAGTAGTAGACAAGTAGGCAAGTAGGCAAGTAGACAAGTAGACAAGTAGACAAGTCGTCTCAACTTCCTTTGTGTACCTGTCTACCTGTTTACCTGTCTACTTTCTACTGCATTACCACCAATTCAGGATGCAAAATCTTCAACAACTCTTCCAACCCATCCACCAAACGCGGACCGGGGCGGCTGGCAAGGTTATCATCGAACGCAAAGATGCTGCCTTCCTTCACGGCGGTCAGGTCTGCCCAACCGGCGCGCTCGGCGACCGATTCAATCGTCACGCCGTATACCACATCGCCGAGGATGATGATGTCCGGGTCTTGCGCCACGATCTCCTCCGCGCTGATCTGCGCGAACGCGTCGCTCAACACGCCGCCGATGTTCACTCCGCCCGCCATCGTGATCATCGTATCCATGAACGTGCCGGGACCCGTCGTCCACGGTTTGGCGGGATCGGTGCCGTCGATTTCGTAAAAGACGGTCGGCTTCTCGGCGGCGGTCGCAATAGCGGACGTCACCGCCTCGACCCGCGCCGCAAGCGACTCAGCCAGCGCAGCCGCTTCTTCCTCATGCCCGGTGAGTTGACCAAAGAGATTCACCTGCTCGTACAATTCATCATACGTCAGCGGGTTGGAGAGATAGTAAACCGTCAGCCCCAGGCTTTCCAGTTCCTGAACCTGTTCGGGGGTGTTGATCTCCGCCGCCAACACCAGGTCGGGTTCGAGGGCGAGAATGGCTTCGGTATTGATGTCGCCAAAGGTCGAGCCAATGCTGGCGACATCCGCGGCTTCGGCAGGGAAATCGGAAAGGTCATCGCGCCCGACCAACTGTTCACCCGCGCCGACAGCGAAAACAAATTCCGTCAACGAGGGAGCGAGAGTCACAATACGCTGGGCGGGCGCGGCGAGAGTCACTTCACGTCCCAGCCCATCTGAGGCAACAAGGTAGGTTTCAGCTTCGGTGGCAGCGGCTTCAGTGGAAGCAACTTCCGTCGGAGCAGGATCAACTTCCGGCGTGGTCTGAGGCGCGGGGGCGCATCCGACCAGCAGGGTGATGAGCAAAGTCAAAATCAAAGTCTTACGAAACATGGTTTCTCCTAAAGGGTGGAGTAAGACCGACTTAAGTCGGTCTTACAGAATCAAAATCCCCAGCCGAAGCCGGGGAGGGGGAGAGGCAATCCGATTGGACCCGTCCTCCACCTCCTTCCGCGAGAAGTGGTTGAACCGAATCAAAGCGGGCGACCTGGCTTAGGTAGTTTTGTAGTTTGATAGTTTGATGGTTATGTAGTTTAGTCGTTCAACTACTTAACTATTCAACTATTGCACTACTCAACTACCTTTACAGTTGCGCGACAGCGCCGGACTTGCACCGGACTTCGCCGCTTGCGATTCGTATTTACAGCATTCTACCACCAAAGCCCGCGCAGGAAGGCATACAGAAAACCGCGCATCCCAAACGGCGCAAAAAAGATCGTTTGCCCATCGCACCATTCTTCGCCAAAGGCAAATGTTTTATAAACGAGTTCGCCCGCCGTTTTATCTTTGCGATGCCGGATGAAAAAACCCTCGTGCCTGATCGCCGCGTTTTGACTCTCCTCCCACACAGGCTCGATCTCAAGCGGATGCAAACGCTTCAACGCCCCGGCGACGGCTGATTCGTAATCCCCGAGTTTTACCTCCGGGAAGGTTTCTTCCGCGCCGCCATGCTGCACGACGCTGTCTCTGGATAACCCGCCCACCAGCGCGTACGCAATCGGATACGGGACGGGAGTCATCAGCCCGATGCCAAACGCCATGAACCAGAGCGGGACGCGCGGCAGTAAAAGGAAGCCGCGTTTGTGTCCACGGACTTTGGCATATTTTTGCATCAACTCTTGATAGGTGAGGATTTCCGGTCCGCCGATCTCGAATATCTGTCCGCGCCCGTTCGGGTTGACCAGCGCCGCAAGCAGATAATCAATCACATTTTCGACGGCGATCGGCTGGGTTTTGTTTTTCATCCATACCGGACCGGGAATGACGGGGAATAATTCCGTCATGAAGCGGATCATCTCGAAGGAGATGCTGCCCGAACCGGCAATGACCCCCGCTCGAAATTCAGTGACGGGCACGCTGCCTTTTCGCAATGTGATGCCGGTCTTGATGCGCGAACGCATATGCGGCGCGATATGCTGTTCGGGGTCTGCCAAGCCGCCGAGGTAGATGATGTGTTCCACGCCCGCCTTTTCCGCCGCTTCGGCAAAATTTTTCGCGCCCTGAAGTTCGGCTTCGGTGTAGCCGTGTCCGCGAGACATGTTGTGGACGAGATAATAGGCGGTGTGGATTCCGTCCAATGCGGGCGCGAGCGTTTCCGGCTCCATCACATCCGCGCAGACGATGTCGGCTTGCGCAGACCATTGGCGTTTCCGCAATCGCTCCGGGTGGCGAGCCATCGCGCGGACGGGATGTCCGTGTTCGAGCAGCCGGGGAATCAACTGGCTGGCGATGTACCCGGTCGCGCCGGTGACGAGGATCGGAGGGGAAGGCATGGAAAAGAACCTATTCACTATTCACCACTCACCATTCACTATTCACCATTCACTATTCACCTGGTTGAGGGAATGGTGAATAGGAAATAGGTATGCTTCATCGCTCCACCTTAAAGGGCGTCACATCGGGATCAATGATTTCGTCGAATTCACGCGCCGCGAGATGACCGCTGAAGACGGCCTGGGCGATGATGTTGGGCGCGTCGGCGTCGCCGATGACTCTGAGCGATTTGAGTCGTCCGTCCGCGAGGGCGGGTTTGAGTTCGTGATAGAGACTGTCATTGGGGATTCTGTCTGTGACCAGGACGATGGCGTCGCAGGGGAGAGTCGCTTCGGCGGAGGTGATGGTTTGGGAAACAGTAGCAGTCCCCGGCGAGAGAGAGGCGAGAGAGTGGTGTGGGAGGAGAGTCACGTTCAGGTTAAGTAAACGCTTGTAGATGCGATCCCGCTCAAGGGTGTATTCCGTCCACGCGGAGATGGTGGGAGCGGGGGTCATCAACGTAACTTCGCATCCGTTGGTGGCGAGAAGTTCTGCAAGCACGCCGCCCATGTAATAATGATCGTCGTCGTAGATGATGACTTTGCCCGTGGGGAGTTTGCCAGCCATCAGATCATCGGGTGTGAAGATGTTGCCGTTGCCTTGAACCGGACGTGAAAGATGACGACCCACGCCGTCGCGCCGCCATGCCGAGCCGGTGGCGATGATGACATGCGGCGCATCGGCTTCGAGGACATCCTTGCCGGTCATCGGGCTGGAGGGATAGAAATAAATATTTTCGAGTTTGTTGATTTGCGTGAGCCGCCAATCAATGACGCGCCGCCATTCGACGAGATTTGGAAGTTGTGACTCAAGCAGGACGCGACCGCCCGCCTCACGCTGCGCGTCGGTGAGAATGATCTTGTACCCGCGCTGACCCAACGCCCGAGCCGCCTCCAGCCCAGCCGGTCCTGCACCGACGATGAGGACTTCATCCTCTGATTTTTTCGGCGCAATGATCTCGGGATGCCAATCGCGGCGGAACTCTTCGCCCATGGTGGGATTCTGTGTACAGCGGATCGGAACGAAACGGGTATCGCCGGTGACGCAGATATTACAGCCGATGCACTCGCGGATGTCTTCGTTGCGTCCTTCTTTGATTTTGTTCGGCAGAAACGGATCGGCAATCGAAGGACGCGCCGCGCCGATAAGATCGAGAACGCCGCGCTCGATGGCGGAGACCATTGAGTCGGGCGAGGTGTAACGACCCACACCGACCACAGGTTTGGTCGTAAGTCCTTTGACGAAGGAAATATATTTCTCTTGATGTCCCTCTTTGCCAAAGCGCGAGGTGATGGAGTCGTTTTTCCACGCGCTGATGTTCACGTCCCATAAGTCGGGCAGTTCGGCGAGCAAACTCACGATGTCGCGGGCTTCGCCGTCGTGCTGAATCCCATCCGCGCCGAGAAGTTCATCCACGGCAAAGCGGACAGCCACAGCGCATTTGTCGCCGACCGCTTCCTTTGTATCTTCGATCAACTCGCGCATGAAGCGGGTGCGATTTTCGAGCGAGCCGCCGTATTCGTCGGCGCGGTCGTTGTCTTTTGAAAGTAGATGAAACGCCAGCGTCATGCCGTGCGCGACGTAGCAATAGACAATATCGAATCCCGCCTGCTTTGCCCTGATCGCCGCGTTGCGATGCCACTTGCGGACTTGTTTGAGGTCGTCCTTTGTCGCCGCGCGTGATTGACCGGGTTCGTAGCCGCCCCCGCCGGTGATGCCCATCGAACGCGGACCGAATGCGGATGTGCGCGAATATAAATTCGCCGCGTCGTGACTGTTGTACGTAAGTTCAATGCCAGCCAATGCGCCGTGCTTGTGGACGGCGTCGGTCATGAGTTGCCATGTGGAGATATCATCATCGTCCCAGATGCGACCTTCGAAGTATGGCGAGAGATCGCTGGTGTGATGGATCTCGGTCTCTTCGGTGCAGACCACGCCCCAGCCTCCCTCCGCTTTAATGCCGCGCATGGCTGCCATACTCTTTGGCATTCGCCAGCCGAAGCCGTTACAGTGCGGCACTTGATAGAAACGATTCGGCGCAGTGACGGGTCCGATTTGGATGGGTTGGAAGAGGATATCGTAGCGAGAGGGCATGGGAGATTGGTAATTGGAGATTGGTAATGGGTAATGGGTGGTTGGAGATTGCGTTATGGGCAGAATTCGAGTTGGGGAAATATGGCATAGGAAAGTTCGTCCATTTGAGGCGTGGAATCCGGCATGACGACCATGAACGATATAACGCGGGTGGGGGTATCGCTCCACACCCAGTAGCGGACGGTATAGGCGAAGCCCTGGTCTACTGCGATGAAGTTATATAGCCGCAATCCCCGGTCGTCGCGGCATTCGTTGACGTACTCATAGCCCTGATAGTTGCCGAAAATGATGGACCAGCCCTCATCGTTGAAATAGGCATCCAGGTCGAGGTCTTCGTAACCGCAGGGGAAGACCAACGCCTCCAGAGTCACAATGGCGGGAATGGCTTCACTCTGCCACGTCACCACAATCTTATCGCTTGCCACAGTGTACGAGCGTTCCCAATCGCCGTCATCGAAAGCCCTGCCGGGGAAGGCAAGCGCGCGGTCAATGTCTGCCTGGGTCGGCACAGAGTCGATGCAGACCGGCGTAACGGCGATCACCGGTTCCTCCGTCGGCGCGGCAGCGATCGGAGTTTCCTCCTGCGGCAGGTCGGGTTGGGAGGCGTCTTCCGTCGAAGCGAATTCAGAAAGCGGCGTCGGCGTGGGGGGAATCAGGGCGGGCAGGCCCGCTGTCGGCGGGGCGGGGGCGGGCGATCCGCAGGCGGCGAGAAAAAAGATAAAAAATCCAGCAAGCAATCGTTTCATGGAATATCCTCAAACGGATGATTGTAGCGAGTATAGCACGCCCATACTGAGGCGTTACGCTACGCAGGCACAATCTCCTTTACGCGCCCCACCTGTCCATCAGCGAGGCGGACCTTGATCCCATGCGGGTGCGTGGGCGATTTGGTCAGGATGTCTTTGACGATGCCCTTTGTAAGTTTGCCGGTGCGCTGGTCCTGTTTGAGGACGATGAGAACGGTCATGCCGGGTTTAATCTGTGAACGGGTCTGGTTGGTTTGCATGACATGATTTTATCGTCGAATCGCGGATGATATAATCCCCGCGTCAACAGCGATTCCCATGCCGTATTACTCATACTATCTGCCCGTCACCCTCCTGCCCATCCTCCTCGCCGGGCTTTATTTTTTCTTCGAGAAAGAATTATCGTCCCCCCGCCTGCGTTGGTTCTGGTGGATCGGTTCGCTCACCCTGATCGCGCTCGTCGGTTATTACGTCATTCAAGAGCACGCCCTGTACGATTATTTCAAAGGCTACTTTCACGGCGGGCGCAAGGTCGTACGCAACATTGATGTTCTATACGACGACGCCTGTTACGGTTTTACCAACTTCCCGCTCTTCGCCTATCTTTTCGTCCCACTCGCAAACCTGCCAAAGGAATTATCGGGGCGCGTCTTTTTCCTGGTCGGGTATCTACTTCTGCTCCCGCTTGCCTGCTGGCTTGTCAAAGCGTCGGAAGTCAAAGGCTGGCGGAGATTTCTCGTGCTGGCGCTGCTGGCGCTCAACGGTCCGCTCGACTACAGCATCTGGCTCGGCAACACCACACAGATCGTCATGCTCTTCGTCCTGCTGGCATTCTTCACCCTCAACCGCGGATGGGACTGGCTCACCGGCATTCTGCTCGGCGTGGGCGGCTTGATCAAACTCCCACTCGTATTGCCCTCTGGATATTTCCTCCTGCGCGGGAAGTGGAAGGTGGTCGGGGGCGGGCTGCTCGTCGCAGGAGCGGTTCTTTTCCTGTCTTTGGTCCTGATTCCCCTCGAGATAAATTCGACCTGGCTGGAGCGCTGCGTGCTGATGATGGCGGGCAACCCGACGGCGGCATACAACAACCAATCGCTCAACGGGTTTCTCGCGCGCATCTTCATGCCCGGCAATTACGGCTGGGACCCGCTCACTCCAACCCCCGCATACATCGCCGCCTCGAACATCGGCAGAATTTTGCTTGCATTGCCCGCGCTTTACATCCTAATCGCCGGGCGCAAGACCGAAAAGACCGCCCAGCATCACGCCATCGAATTCTTCATCATCCTGGTCTTCTCCCTGCTCACCTCCCCCATCGCCTGGACGCATTACTTCGCCCTTCTCCTGATTCCCGCCGCAATGATTTTGGGAAACCCCGAAAGACTCAATTACAGGAATTGGATGCGCCTCCTCCTCGCCCCAAGCCTGATCCTGCTCTCGGTTCCCAAGGACCTCTCACTTGCCCTCTTCGAGTGGACCGGGTCCACGCTGATGCTTTCTCCGCAATTCATCGGCAGCCTGCTGTTTTACGGGCTGTTGATTACAATCTGGGCGTCATCGCATAACGCGGCTCGCACCGCAAACGATCTGGGCGTTATCGCATAACGCGGCTCGTACCGCAAACAGTCAGGGTGTTATCGCATAACGCGGCTCGTACCGCAAACTTCAGTTTGCGCCGCGAAGGATGAATCTTGCGATACGGGGGGCGCATATCATTTAATCTCTTAAGGCTGGTCTCAGTGTTCGCTGCATCTCCATGACTGTGTGCAAGCAAAGGTTGTCAATGTGGACTGCAAAAACTTGCCCTGAGCCTGTCGAAGGGTCTCCCGATTTTGCTCGAAAGTCAGGAGATGCCGCCACGGCGTCACTCTGCGCCGCTTTCGACTCCGTGCCTGACATGTTTTGCCTGCACACCCATGACTGCTTTTCCCCTCCTTTGTGGACTGTGTGGTAAAAGGTTTGAAATGTAACATTGCCAAACTATTATCACTACTCAGCTTTGTTCGCATTTTTGACTTGTCATTTCGAGTGGCGCGAGGCGCCACGAGAAATCTTTCTCAATGGTACGCAAGATTTCTCCTCGCTGGCGCTCGTCGAAATGACAGGCTGGGCGTGTGCAAGCAAAGGTTGTCAATGTGGACTGCAAAAACTTGCCCTGAGCCTGTCGAAGGGTCTCCCGATTTTGCTCGAAAGTCGGGAGATGCCGCCACGGCGTCACTCTGCGCCGCTTTCGACTCCGTGCCCGACATGTTTTGCTTGCACACGGCTGGGCAGTTACAAACTATTTATTAAAGAGTTCTATTACGGAACCGCAGGCGGAAGCGTCGCCACGTAATCTTCAAGCGAGGTCAAGATAACGCTCATAAACTGCCATTGGTTATAAGCCAGCAGGACCAGGAAGACCAGCATCGCCCCTTGAAACAGGCGGTTCTTTGCAAAAGGAGACAGCCCAAAAGCGGCGAACAACACCAGCGCGTACGTCCAGTCGGGCGAATACAGGAATAACTCCTGCCCATAATTGACATGAATGGCAAAGTTGAAAAACAGGCACAAGACCAAAGCCAGGGGCAGTTCCAATTTTCGCTCGCGCGCGAGTTTCCAAAGAAAGACCACGCCGGAGACGGCAAGCATCGACGCCCACACGGCGACAAGGATTTGACCCAGCCCGTCGTAATTTGTCTGATGAAATACGCCGGGGGAAATTTTATAAAACCGAAACTCGGGAATTGTCGCGCCGACCTCCTCCGTCAGAACAAGAACGCCGGGAGCGACAACGCTGTACAAAGACAATGTCCGCGCGAGATAGAAGACCCGCCCTTCCATCCTCCAATCTTCCATATTGAAGATATTGAGAAAGAATTTCTCCTCATTCTGCACATCCGGCACGAGAAAGAAAAGTTTACTGGCGGGGTACATATAGGCGTGCAGGTAGGTCAGCAGCAGGGAAATGGAAATCGCCCAGCCTGCAAAGCGGACGATCTCCCTCCAGCGCGGGCGGGCAACGCTGAACACGAGCAGGTTCTGGATGAAATTCGTCAGCGTGATGCCGAAGGTGAGGACTCCCG
The DNA here is from genome assembly GCA_016703605.1 of Candidatus Villigracilis adiacens. Taxonomy (GTDB): domain Bacteria; phylum Chloroflexota; class Anaerolineae; order Anaerolineales; family Villigracilaceae; genus Villigracilis; species Villigracilis adiacens. The sequence goes on from JADJBU010000026.1 coordinate 600,697, forward strand.
CCGCCACAATGGAAACGAACGAAGCGTTCTCATCCAAAAGGAGAAGACAGAACAGGATCAACGCCAGCGCCGAGTAGATATACGTCTCGATGATGCTGCCGAAGGCGAAGTGCGAGGCGCTCACGCCCAAAAATGCCGCCATGAGAAAGGCGTAGGTCCCGCTCCCAAACTTCCGCCTGACAAGCAGCCACATCAGAAATACGCACGCTCCGCCCGCCAGCGCATTGAAAAGGATCGCGGAGAAGGTCGGGTCTTGCGTGATGAGGTTGAGGATCATCCCGAACGGGCGGAAGATGAAATAAGTGAAGGGATGCGGTCCGCGCATTTCGAAATCCTTGACGTCGTCCGAGGAGATGCGCCGCATCCACGAGCCGACATCGGCATCGAAGAGGTTATCCACCTGCCCCACGCCGAAATTATTCAAGGTGACAGCGAAGCGCAGGTAAACAAAAACAAATATGACCGATAGCGCGATGCCGGGCAGATGATCGCGCCAGGCTGCCGGGTCGAACCGCGGCGGATTCCACTTCCACTGAATCGACATCCCATCCACCCAGAACATGAAGAGGATGTAAGTCAACGCGCAGGCGAGGAGGAAGACCATCAATTTCTGGTCGATGGCTGAACGCTCCGACAGGCGCAGGAATTGGAAATTGACGCCGTACGAGACCAACAGGGTGAACGCGGCGATCAGAATGAACCCGGCGATTCTTTTCAGCATGAATACAATTTCACCTTACTTCGATATTGCAATGTCGTTCAAAAACACGGTGAAATCCAGGTCGCCGGGCGAGGCGTTGAAACCGGTCAATATTGCGGCGGCTTCACTGCGGTGCTGGGTTCCGTGGTTGACTACATGATACAAGCAGTGCCAGAGGATGCGGTCGCGCGCTTCGCCATTTTCGGCGGTGTATTTCTTGTGGCTTTCCATATCTTCATCCGTCAACCCGTTGAGGTAGGCGCGCATGGCTTGCTCTTCCATGTGGAATCGCTCGGCTATGGAGGGGATATCGGCAAATTCCTCCGGTTTGATATCTTCGCCAAACTTGTTTTCCTCGAACAAGCCGCGCCAGCCGTATTCCGCATCGATGATGTGGACGAGGGTGGCGCGCAAATTCCCGTAGGGGAACTCCGCCGGGGCAAGGAGTTGTTCCGGTGTAATGTTTTTGGCGGCAGATAGGATTCGTCCGTTTGCCCAGTAGTTGTATTCGTACATGAGGTGGATGTTTTTGATGTTCATGGTTGTTCCTTTCGTCATTCTGAGCGGAACGAAGAGTCTTTGGGCTGAAGGAAAGATGCTTCGTGGCGCTAAAGACGCCACTCAGCATGACATTTAACTCAACAACCCTCTCGCGAACGCCAGTAGCGCCTGCACGTCGTTGAAGTTGGTAAACGGACCCACCGAGATTCGCACCGCGCCAGAGGATTTGCCGTCGATGCATTTGCGGAACTCGTCAATGGACATGACATCCTTGTGTTCGGGGCGGGTGAAGCAGACGTCCAACTCGACGCGCGAGATGCCGAGAGCGACTTCGCCCGCGCCGGGGTTGCAGAAACAGCCCGTCCGCAGCGAGATGTTGACCTTGTTGGCTTCGCTTTCGATGAAGCGATGGTCGAAGGCTTGGTCGTTCTGATCGTAGAAGTTGACCGTGACCGCCCCACCCCGCCCCTCGGTGGTGGTGGGTCCAAAGACCCGCACCAGCGGCACGCCGGTGCTGTGTTTCATGGATGTGAGATTTTCCAGGAGCCAGCCCGTCAATGTTTTGACTCGTTCGCCGATGACATCATAACCAATGGATTCAATATGTCTCAACCCGATCTCGAGCGCGGGGATATTCAGGTAATCGAGCGTCCCATCTTCAAAGGCAGCCGCGCCGTCGGCGAGATAGTATTTATCACCCTGCACCGATGCGACAGTGATCGTCCCGCCTGCAAACCAGGGACGATGAAGTTTCGCTAACGCAGATTTTCTTGCAATGAGTGCGCCGAGTCCGGTTGGGTAGCCGAAGATTTTATAGAACGAGATGGGAACGAAATCAGGCTTGACCCTGCCGAGGTCTAATTTACTCGTTGGCACAAAAGCCGCCGCATCCAGCACCACGTCCCAGCCGTGGGCGTGGGCTTTTTCGATCCATTCGAGCGGATGCTTGACGGAGGAGAAGTTCGATTGGGCGGGAAAAGCAAACAGGTTATGACCAGCCGTGGAAGGGCGGGACAACTCAAGTTCCAGTTGCGAAGCGTCGACTCGCATATCCGGCAGCATGACCGGGATATAGGTCACATCCGCGCCGCGGGCATGGGCAAATTCGCGAATTCCATTCACCGAATTGTGATTGTCGAAGGTCAGGAGATAACGTCCGTTCGGAAAGGGATAAGACTCGCCGACAAGTTTCAACGCGCCGCTGGCATTGGGCGTGAAGATGGCGAGATACTCATCCGGATCCGCGTTGAAAAATTTGAGGATGTATTCGCGCGCGCCTTCGACCAGATGCGTGGCGGCAAGCGAAGTGGGGTTCGACGAATGCGGGTTGCCGTAAACATTCTCGCGCAAAAGCTGCTGGTGCTTTTGGATCTGCGACTCGGCGTAGATGCCGCCGCCGGTGTAATCAAGATAGACATGTTCGCCCGCATCGAGGCGCGAGTAATCGCTTCTGCGCAGGTCATCTATCTTTTGCGTCTGTTTGTACGTGGGATATTTTTTAAGGAAGGTTTCGAATTCGGCGGACATTTTTAATCTCCTGATTTCTATTTAACCACAATAGCCCGTCCGCGTGTCGATCAGGATCAAACCGGCGTCACCCAAACCGCTCCAAGCGCATCCGACTTAAACTGAAGGCTGGTTCCTGCCCATTGAGCAGTTGACTTACAACCAAGCCGGTTCCCGGCGCAAGTGAGAGACCGAGCATGGCGTGACCCGTTGCCAGCACGAGGTTGCTATGCTTCGGTGACTTGCCAATAATGGGCACACCATCAGGCGTGGTGGGACGCAACCCCGCCCAGGTTTCTTTCACATCCAGTGTTTCATCCAAGCGCAGATACTCACGCGCCGAAGTTTCAATGCGTTGAATCCAAAGCGGATTCGGCTCCATGCTGTAATTGCCAACTTCAAGCCGACCCGTGAAGCGCAGCAATCCAGCCATCGGTGAGACGGCGATGCGACGTTCACCCAGAATCAATGCATGGCTCGGCATGGTCTTCGTCGCGGATAGGGTCATACTGTATCCGCGGGCTGGTTGGGTGGGAATGTTCAACTTCAGATCTTTGGCAACGGAGGGAGTCAATGCGCCAGCGGCAAGGACGATTTGCTCCGCTTCAAAATCCCCAGCCGTTGTTTTGACTTTGACAATCTTGCCATTCGCCGTCTCAAAATCGGTAACGGATGTGTACTCTAACAATTCAGCGCCCATAGACTTGACACGCTCTTTTAGCAAGTTGAGAAACACCGCCGGGTTGAGATGCGCATCTCCCGTGAAATGCACACCGCCGATGACATCGTCCACGGCGGCGGGTTCAACTTCGTGGATTTTATTTTTGTCATACACGCTGACGGGGATGCCATGCTTCTGCATGAACCCGCCTTCGTGCTGTCCTTCGTGGAAAGCTTTCTCGGTTTTGAAAAGATGCAACAAACCCTTCTCTTGATAGGCACAATCGAATTTTTCTTCGGCGATGATCTGAGAAAAGTTCTTCGCGCTGAGTTGACTAAGTTGGTTGAGCGGCTCCAGTGAGCGATTCACATTATTCTGGCTACACGCTAGGCTGAAGCGCAGCAACCACATCAAATAATTCGGGTCAAGGCTGACTTTCATGCTAAAAGGGCTGTGCGCCGGGTCGAGCATCCACTTGAGAGCAGAAGTTACCACGCCCGGCGCCGCCAGCGGAATGATGTGACTTGGCACGATATGCCCCGCATTACCCGATCCACTTCCCTTGCCGATCTCTTTGGCGTCGAGCACGGTCACACTTCGCTTCCAGATTTCAAAAGGTAATACGCACAGCTTAAGCCTACGGGTCCCCCACCGATCACTAACACATCGTGTTTTTTTGTCATTCAAACTCCACAAGACCTTCGACTTTCGACCTTCGACGAGAAAGAGTCAAAAGTCGAAGGTCAAAAGTCAAATTCCGTTTGCGAAGGGATCACGCTCATCCACCAAGATGGTCCCTTCGGACATGACCCACGCTTCGCCCGTAATCGTTGGGATGATTCGGTTATCCTGAATCTGAATGCTGCCTTCAAAGATACTGCCGACGACGCTTTGTTGTTTCCATACCTGACCGACTTGCAATTTCCCATCGCCATATAAGCAAGCGAGTTTTGCGCTCGTGCCTGTTCCGCAGGGAGAACGGTCGTAGGCTTTGCCGGGACAGAGGACAAAACTTTTGCTGTCCGCTTCGGGAGTGGATGCGAATAATTCCACATGGTCAATCTCTGCGCCATTCGCACCGGTGATGCCATTGGCTGTCAACTGTTCGCGGACTCGCCACGAGAAATCGGTCAGCGCTTCGAGGTTGGACATGTTCACGTCCATGCCATGATCGTGGACGAGGAAGAACCAGTTGCCGCCATAAGCCACATCACCGTGGACGGTTTTGCCATCAACTGTGACAGGGACATGAGTCAGGTGGCGATAGGCGGGGATGTTTTGGACGGAGACGCGATTGGGATACTCGGACCTCACCCCCGACCCCTCTCCTGAGAGGAGAGGGGAGGGATGAAGTGTGGCTTCCACCACCCCAACAGGAGTCTCCACCCGAATCACGCCAGGTTGGACTTTGCCTAGATAGGCAAGTGATGCAATTAAGCCAATCGTGCCATGTCCGCACATGCCGAGGTAGCCGACGTTGTTGAAGTAGATGACTCCGAACTGACAGGTCGGGTCGGCGGGCGGGACGAGGTACGCGCCGACGAGCACGTCTGAGCCGCGGGGTTCGAGCAGGACGGTGCGGCGCAGGTCGTCGTGATGCGCTTTCAGCGTGGATAATTTGTCAGCAACGGAACCAGTTCCGAGGTCGAAGGGAAGCGAGGTGATTAATCGCGTGGGTTCGCCGCCGGTGTGGGAGTCCAAGTATGGGATTCGTTTCATGGGTGTGAGGTCAAAAGTCGAAGGTCGAAGGTCGGGAGACGATACTCGATATTGGATAATTCGAATATCGAGTATCGAATATCGTTTTAGATCGCCTTGAAGATATTTTCAAATTCCGCGCGGTCTTCAGCGGACAGGGGCAGCAGCGGCTGGCGTGGATTGCCAACAGGGATGCCGCGCAGTTCGCAGCCGACTTTGACCTTTTGGGTGTAGCCGCCGCTTTCCATGTTGCGGAGGAGCGGGAGGAGTTTGTCCATGTGCTTGCGGGCGGTGACGAAGTCGTTGGCGAGCGCGGCTTCGAGGACGTTGTGATGTTCGAGCGGAGCGCAGGAGGCGGCGCCGCCGATCCATGCGGTGGTGCCCCACAGGAAGTAGTCGAGCGCCTGATCGTCGGAGCCGCAGATCATTTGATAGCGGTCGCCGTAGCGCAGACGGAACTCGTAGACGCGGGACATGTCGCTGCTGGCTTCTTTGATGCCGATGATGTGATCGGATTTGGTCAGACCGTCCATCACTTCGTAGCTGACTTCGGTGCCCGCGCGCCAGGGGAAGTTGTAAAGCACGATGGGAATTTTGACGGCTTTGGCGACGGCTTCGTAATGCGCGAGCAGTTCGCGCTGGTTGGGACGTGAATACGGCGGGACGGCGACCATGAGCGCGTCGTAGCCCATGCCCTCGGCGATCTGCGAATAGCGGACCACGTCACGCGTGGCGCCAGAGTTGGTGCCTGCAATGAGCGTCACCCGCCCGTTGACTTTCTCTTTGGTGAATTTGAAAATGTCCAGCCGTTCGGCTTCGGTGAAGGCGTAGACTTCGCCCGTGGTGCCGCCAGGGACGAGCCCCGCGATCTTGTTGGCGATCAGGTATTCGATCAGTTGTTCAAGGACGGGGTAGTTGATGCTTTCGTCCGCGTTGAAGGGGGTGACGATGGGGGCGTATATTCCGCGCAATTTCATGAAGAACTCCTGGGGGAAAGTGGGGTGGTAATCAGTGGGCAGTAATTGGAGATTGGTAATTGGAGATTGGAGATTGGTGAGTGAAGTTTACTTCTCCGATGATAAAGCCGCAAGAGCGATGAAAAGAAAGGCAGGTATAATCAAATTGTTTATGCTCAAAAGAATGCGTTTACCCAAAAATATCCAGCCTGTCGGCTTCCCACCTGTGGCGTTGACATTGCCCAGGGCGGTGAAACGAATCGCGGATGAACTTGCCCCCGAAAAGATCATCCTGTTCGGGTCGTATGCGTACGGCACGCCGACTCCCGACAGCGATGTGGACTTGCTGGTCATCATGCGCACGAGGCAGAAAACAAAAGATCGTTATCTCACGGTGGGACGGTTATTGCGTCCGCGCCAGTTTCCTGTTGATATTATCGTCAAAACGCCAAAAGAGGTGGAGCAGGCGTTGAAGAACAAACGGAATTTTTTTATCCGCGATATTGTGACCAGAGGGAAAGTGCTTTATGAAAGGTGAAAACGATCTTGACGTGTGGATCGACCATGCGGAGGATGATTTCAACGCGGCGGGAAAATTATTGCGCGGGAAGAAACCTTCGATTTACGGGGCATGTTTTCACGCCCAGCAATGCGCTGAAAAGTATATGAAGGCGATTCTGGTTTTCAGAGAACAGCGTTTTCCGATGACGCACGACTTGGTCATCCTCAATACTTTACTACAGCAAGTAGGGGTGGACATGCAAATTTCGGAAGACCTTCTTGAGCTTTTATCTTCGTATGCGGTGCGGGCGCGGTATTCGGGTGAAACTCCCGAAATGGATGACGCGAAAGAGGCGTTGAAGATTGCAAAGCAAGTCCGTGCGTTTTCTCGAAAGTTTTTGGGGATTGGGTAAAGACCGTCAACGAATAGACCTTTCACAAATAAACGAGTGCGGGCGGCATTCGTGGTCGAAATTCGTGGATGGTTACTTCCCCCCAGTGGAAGTGAGAAGGGGTCTATTTATAATTTTTCGGACGTTTGGGTTGTTTCTTCTTCTTTTCTTTCTTCACTTCTGGTTCAGGCAAAGGCGGCGCAAATATAAACCGAAGTATATTCTGAATTGTCCCTATCCCTAGGACAACCCAATAAAAGGAAAATAACAAAAAAGCAACAAATCTGGCAGTTGTGGCTGAATCTGTAAAATCAAAAAGAGCTGAGAAAAATGTCTGGTTTTGTTCTGCTGCAATTTTGTTAAAATTACTCAATGCAAGGTAACCCAATAAAGTATAAAAAACAAAAAATATTGGCGATAGCATTTTCCACACTCGCCATTGTGCCACCTGATGTGAAGTGACCCGATTAATCCAATAATAGGGATTGATGTTGTGATTTGCCCGTTCATGAGCTTCTGCTATTACGTCAAAACCCCTGTTCTTTTTACCCATAGATACATCCTCATGTAAGTAATGCCTGAAAAATTATTTGTGCATTAAGAAAACTTTCATGCTTCGTCGCGGAGTTTTTTATACAACTCGCGGACGGCGGGTTTGTCCGCAGAGGAATGGCAGAGGAAAACGCGGAGAGGGCGGTTAGTCATAATGATGAATGAGGAATGATGAAGGATGAATTGAAAAGCATGGGGTATCCCCGTAAATTATATCTTTGGAATCAGCCACGCAGACGGACTTTGCCAATTTCTACGATGGCGAGGTGATGCAAAAGGTTTTCGCCAACTTCATGAATGGCGTTCAAAACTTCCCGATTGAACACGTCAATAGGCTCGCTATCAGGGACTCTTACTTACGAGAATACCTTGGTTTTCCGAGGGTGGAAATTTTAGAATATTCGAAAATCCCATGTCACAAGTGATGAGCAGGCGGCTTTCACTTTGAGCAAAGGCAAAAACAAGATCATCACTTTTGCCTTGCAAACCTGCTTCATGTACGCTCAAAACGTCAAAACCCGCGTCACGAAGAACGCGGGTCGTTGAACGGGGGACATCTTCATCAATGAGAAAGCGAAGTGTCACGAGGTCGCCCATACTTGTTCCTCAGAAAGGCGAATGGCGGCATAGTGTAAGGCGTTGTAAATATCTCTCTCTGTAATGCCGTATTCTTCAGCAATATCTTTGATGCTCATTCCAGAGGCAACACGCGCCACAATAGTGTCCGCTGGCACACGGGTTCCTTTAATTACAGGTTTGCCAAAACGGACAGACGGGTCGACGGTAATTCCTAAAGCCAACTCAACCATTTTTACCTCTTACAAACATCATACTTCCGAGAAGATTGGATGTCAATTGATTTTTTCCATGTTTCAATCCTGCCCTGAGTAGGGTTCTTCTTCATCCAGCCATGGATCAATCCACGGGTCGGCGCGGAGTTTTTGATACAACTCGTCCGCTTCGCGTATCATCCCCTTGTGGGGCAACGGGCTTGCGAAGTGCCCGTCAGGGTATCCGCAGAGGAGTGGCAGAGGCTTGCCCTGAGCAGGCTCAAAGGGAAGACAGTTTGGTTTACACCAAAATCTTCCCCTCCGCCACCAGTTGACGCATCAACTCCATATACTCATACATCACCGTATCCGCTTCAATAAATGGGACACGTTCGCGGATCAACGCGTAGACGCCTCTTGTCCCTTCACCCAGACGTTTTTCTTCGCCGATAATTTGCTTGCGAAAGTCCACGCCTTGCGCGGCAGACATCAACTCAATCGCGAGGATTCTCTCCACGTTGTCGATCACGCTTCGCAGCTTAAGTGCGGCTGTTGCGCCCATACTGACATGATCCTCCACGTTGGCAGAGGTGGGGATCGTGTCCACGCTGGCGGGGTGGGCAAAGACTTTGTTCTCGGTTGCTAATGCCGCCGCCGTATATTGTAAGATCATAAAGCCGGAATTCAGTCCGCCTTCTTTGGTGAGGAAGGCAGGCAAAGTATGGATGTTCGAACTTTCATCGGTCAAACGCATCACACGGCGTTCCGAGATATTGCCCAATTCCGCCACCGAAAACGCTAGGTAATCCATCGCAATCGCCAGCGGCTCGCCATGGAAATTCCCACCAGATAAAACCGTGATTTCATCTTTCTCATCAATGAAGATCAGCGGATTATCCGTCACCGCATTTAATTCAATTTCAAACGTCCAACGCGCATACGCAATCGCATCGCGGACCGCTCCATGCACCTGCGGAATGCAACGCAGCGTGTACGCATCCTGCACATTCAACGACTCGTGTTCACGGGTGAACTCGCTGCCTTTCAATAGACTTCGCAAATAACTGGCGCACTCGATCTGGCGTGGAAACGGTCGCAGGTTATGAATGCGCTCATCGAATGCCAGATCCGTTCCATTCAAGGCTTCGAGGCTTAGGCATCCGGCAATATCAGCGGTTTGGCTGTAGCGTTCCGCACGCAAGGTCTGCAAGACTCCCATCGCCGTCATGATGGTCGTGCCATTCGTCAACGCCAAGCCTTCCTTCGCCGCCAACGTAATGGACTTCAACCCCGCGCGCTTGAACGCCTCTGCCCCAGACATCACCTCACCTTGATACTCCACTTTGCCTTCGCCGATGAGTGGCAGCGCCATATGTGCGAGCGGAGCCAGGTCACCGCTCGCACCGAGTGACCCTTTTTCTGGAATCACCGGATGAATCCCCGCGTTGAGCATGTCCACCAACAATTGCAAAGTAGTCAGGCGGATGCCAGAATGTCCGCGTGAGAGCGTGTTGGCACGAATGAGCATGATCGCCCGCGTGGTCGCTTGGTCAAATGGATTCCCCACCCCCACCGCATGGCTCACCAAAATATTGCGCTGCAATAACTCCACCTGATCTGGCGGAATGATCTTATCTTTGAACGCGCCAAATCCCGTCGTAATTCCATACGCAATCGTACCGCGCGAGAGCAAAGTCTGCACCGCATCCGCCGCACGCGTCACCAGCTTCTTCGCCGCGTCACTGATCTCCACTCTAGGCGCGTTTGCCCCTCCATACGCCACCACCTGCACCTGCTCAAAGGTCAAACTCTGTCCGTCCAGATAGATTGTTTCCATGCAACCTCTTGGGGCTTGTCACCCTGAGCGGCAGCGAAGGGTCTCTTGGATGGTCGTAGAGATGCTCCGCTCCGTTCAGCATGACATTTTTTCAGAAGATTATTTAATACTTATCGGACTTCCACTTCGAATCGACTCAACCGCCGCAAACGTGGACTTGGTCACAGCGATGATCTGCTCGTAGGGAATCGGCGGCTCTTTCCCCGCCTTGAGCGACTCAGCGAAGGCAGCCATTTCCGCCCTCCAGCCTTTATCCTGCGCTCCGCTTTCTGCCTTCCACCTTGCGTTTTCAACGATCTCCAACTTAACATAATCATCCAAAACAGCGATCTTCCCCCCACAAAACACCTCCAGCCTCTCCTTCGGCATGGACTTGTCGCCGTTGGCAAGATAATCCACCACGCCGATGGAACCGTCCGCAAAAGTGAAGGTCATCGAGACATTGTCCTCGCGGTATTTGCCATTGTTCGGCAAAGCATGTGCCGAGACTTTCACCGGCAGCGCACCGACCAGATACGTGAGCACATCAATGAAATGACATGCTTCGCCGATGATGCGTCCGCCGCCGATGGCTTCGTCCTGCGTCCAATGATTGGCAGGGATGAAACCGGCGTTGACACGGTAGTGCAAGTGCTTGGGTTCCTGGAGATTGAAGATGTGAGATTTGAGACTTTGCGCGAGGGGGGAGAAGCGGCGGTTGAAGCCGACGAGTAATTGGTAATTGGTAATTGGTAATTGTTTTTCGATTTTCTTGAGTTGTTCTGGTGTAATGGCAAGCGGCTTTTCTACAAACACATGTTTCCCAGATTTGAGAGCTTTTACGATCAAATCCGCGTGGGTGTCGTGACGAGTGAGAATGGCAACGGTGTTGATCTTCGGGTCGTTGATGATTTCATCTTCGGAAGAAGCAGCATATTGAAAACCAAACTTCTTGCCGGAATGCTGGGCGTGTAAACCACCTGAAGATGCAATACCAATCAATTCAAAATCTTTGTTATTTTTGAGGATGGGCAATAGTGTGGAGTTGGCAAAGAGACCAGCGCCTAAAACGCCAAGCTTGACAATGGACGACCCCTGCGGGCGATGGACGATGGAAGGAAATACAACATTTCTTTCTTCTTTCGTCTTTCGTTCAGGATATGTAAGCAACACAGCTAGGAACGGCTCTTTCTTCTTCCCAGTAATGACCTCATACGCTTTCACCCCTTCTTCAATATCGAAACGATGGCTGATCAGACTTTCGACCTTCAACTTTCGACTGGAAAGCAAATCCACCACCGCCTGAAAATTACGACCTTCCGTCCAGCGGATGTAACCGATGGGATAGTCTTGTCCGTTCTCCTCGTAATTGGCATCGTAGCGACCTGGTCCATACGAGCGCGAGTTGATGAAAGCGATCTCTTTTTCGTAGTAGATTTTGCGCGGGAAGTTCAAACCGACCGCGCCTGTGGCAACGACCTTCGCACGGTCTCTTGCAATGACGCCAGCCAATTCAACGGGGTCGTTGGATGATGTGTCGGCGCAGATGATGATACTGTCGAAGCCGCGATTTTGGGTGAAGGCTGAGGCGGCAGATTCTGCCTGGGGACGTGTAACCGCTTCAACGTTAAGAGAAGAAGCGAGCAGGACTCTCTTCGGGTCGAGGTCAATGCCGAGGACGTTGCATCCCGCCGCAGACGCCAGTTGAATCGTCAATAATCCCAAAAGACCGAGACCGATCACTGCAACGTTTTCGCTAAGCTGAGTTTCTGCAAGCCGAAATCCGTGAAGCGCAATCGCGCCGAGGGTGGTGAAAGATGCGGATTCAAAATCGACATTTTTTGGGAGCGGAGTAAGCAGGTTGCGCGGCACAACGTTATATTCGGCATGGACGGCATAACCGCCGCCCGCGCACGCCACGTGCTGACCGACCTTGAAACCCTGCATGTTCCTGCCAAGTGCCACGATGGTTCCAGCGGAGGAATAACCGAGCGCCATCGGCTGGTCGAGGCGGTTGAAGACGGCTTGCACGGTGGGCTGGATGCCTTCGCGTTTGGCTTTGTCGAGCGTTTGTTTGACGAGATCGGGACGTGAACGCGCCTTGCCGAGATAACTTTTTTCAGCAAACTCGACGACCATGCGTTCGGTGCCTGCCGAAACAAGACTCGCCGAAACTTTGACAAGCGCCTGCCCTTCGCGCGGGGTTGGGATGGGAATGTCTTCGACGATGGTTTTGCCGTCTTTGATATTTTGCAAAAGCTGCTTCATGGGCAAAAGTATAACGCATCTCGATTACGATCATAATTCCATGTGAGATGGGGCACAAAGGAGGAATGTCACGCTTTCGGTTAAGGAATTCCTTAATTATTGAAATAATTTTCGGTAAATGCTACTTTATATACAAACAGGACGGCACGCGCCGTTCTATATTCATTTGTCAAAAAGGAGAAACATCATGGAACTTGGTGGTTATGCAAACAAGGTTGCCTGGGTCGATCTCTCCGCTGGTAAAGTGGAGTACAAACCCATCGCCGAAGACGACGCCCGAAAATACATCGGCGGGCGCGGCTTGGGCGTGAAATACGTTTTCGACAACGGACCGAAAGTGGACGCCCTCTCCCCCGATAACATCCTGTGCTTCATGAATGGACCGCTGACCGGCTCCGAAGCAAACATGAGCGGACGCATGGCAATCGTGACCAAGTCGCCTCTCACTGGAACCGTGACTGATTCTCACCATGGGGGCTGGTCTGCCGCCCGCTTGCGCTGGTCTGGCTTCGACGGGCTGGTGTTCAAAGGCAAAGCCGCCAAGCCCACCTACGCCTACATCCATGACGGTCAACTCGAATTGCTCGACGCCTCCGAGGTCTGGGGCAAGGGCGTGCATGACACGATCAAACACTTCAAGGAAAAATACGGCGAAAAAGACCTGACCGTCATCGCCATCGGACCTGCGGGCGAAAACCAGGTCAAGTTCGCGTGCTGGATCAACGAAAACGACCGCGCCTCAGGACGCGGCGGTACCGGCTGTGTGGGCGGCAGCAAAATGCTCAAAGCCATCGTCATCAAAGCCGAAAAGACCATCGTCAAAGCCGGAAACCGCGATGCCTGGAAGCCCGCCCACGACCGCGCCCTTAAGAACATCATGGCGGAAGAAAACATCACCAGCCCGCGCAAAGGCGGTCTCTCCGTCTACGGCACCAACGTGCTGATGAACATCACCAACAGCATCGGCGCGCTGCCCACCAAGAACAGCACCGTCACCTCCTTTGGCGAAGGCGCCGAAACCATCGCCGGCGAATGGGTCAACGCCAACATCCTCGTCGATAACCCCACCTGCCACGCCTGCCCCGTCGCCTGCAAAAAGGAAGTGGAAATCAAGGACGGTCCGTATGCCGGTCTGCGCATGGAATCGGTGGAATACGAACCCGCCTGGTCAGTCGGCGCGAACTGCGGCAACTCCGACGCCCGCCTCGTCGCCAAGATGATCGACCTCGCCAACGACTTCGGCATGGACGCCATTGAAATCGGTCATCCGCTCTCCGTGTGGATGGAAGCCTCCGAAAAAGGCTACACCAAGGGCGAAGGCAAACTCGCCTGGGGCGACGGCGACGGCATGACCAAAGCCGCCGCAATGGTTGCCAAACGCGAAGGCTTCGGCAGCGTCCTGGCAGACGGCGCCAACGCCACCGCCGCCTACTTCGGTCATCCTGAACTCGCCATGACCGTCCGCGGACAGGGCATCCCCGCCTACGATCCTCGTGGTCTCAAAGGCATGGGCATCGGCTACGCCACCTCCAACCGCGGCGCCTGCCACCTGCGCGCCTACACCCCCGCCGCCGAACTCGGCGTCATGCCCTTCGGCTCGCTCAAGGTAGACCCGCTCGAATGGAAGGGCAAGGGCGAACTCGTCATGATCTTCCAAAACGTCCACGCCTTCTCCGACAGCATGGACCTCTGCAAATTCTCCGCATTCGCCATGGGCGGCGAAGAATACGCCATGCAATACTCCGCCATGACCGGCGTGCCCTTCACCGTGGACGATGTCCTCAAGACCGGCGAACGCATCTACAACCTCGAACGCCACTTCAACAACCTGGCTGGCATCGGCGAAGGCACAGACACCCTCCCCAAACGCTTCACCGAAGAAGCCTCCACCCAGCCCGGCTCCGTGGGTCACGTCTGCGAACTCGACCAGATGCTCGCCGAATACTACGAAAAGCGCGGATGGGTCAACGGCGTTGTGCCCGAAGCGAAACTCAAGGAACTGGAAATCGTCTAGTTCAGTGAGAAGTGGTCAGTAGTCAGTGACCAGTAAACAAAAAGAGACGTGTCCAATGGATACGTCTCTTTTTTGATTAAAAACCCGCGTCTCTCTTAATCTCGAACCTGCTTCTGCTTCCTCAAACATTTCCCCCCGCTGATAAATTCATCCTTCCTCATTCATCCTTTATCCTTGCGCCTATCCCCCCGCCCTCAACGTCTTCTTTCGGAAGCGCTCGGTAAAGTCATCGGCAACAGCGTCGTCGAGGTCCACCGTCAGCCGAACCTGCCCCACCGTTAAAGAAAAGAGGCGGAAGGGTTCCATCTTCTCCAGGCGCACCGTCCAGCCTTCGCCCTGGATCAGATTCTCCTCCACTTCCTTCCCGCCCATCTCCTCAAGATATTCCTTGAGCAAAAAGAACGGAATGCCCCGCATCTCATGGACGATGGTTTTCATTACCCGCCGCCCACCGGTGGGAAGATATCCACTTTATCTGCGGGTTGAATAATGGTGTCGAATTTCTCAGGCAGGTACACCGCCTCGCGCCCGTTGATGAAGAACTTCATATGCGGCAGGAATTTTCCCTCTGCATCCAGCAGTTCCTTGCGCATGGCGGGGTAGCCCTTCACAAACATGTGTACCAGTTGAATGGCGGTTGTGCCTTGCGGCAGGGTCAACTCCACCGTCTTTTGCCCGACGATTGGGCGGAGTGTGGCATAGAAATTGACTTTCATAAGCATCTCTTCCATGTCGTTTTCCATCGCTCCTTTTCTACACCGGTAAACTCAATCCGTTTTTTTGCGCCGCTTCGCGCATTTCAAAATCATAGGTTGCCAGGGAAACCTGCGCTCCCAGCAGTTCCTGCCAGGTCAGGGCGCAGGCAAGGTGGACAGCGTCGTAACCGCGCAAAGCATGAGAGACCGCCAACCCATCCGCGCGGGCGATCAACGATTCATCAATGGCAATGTGCTGGTAGTTAAGCCAGTTTGCGCGAAATTCATCCAGTGTTTCAATCGCCGCCGCTTCAGGGAGGCGGTTTCCGCGAATGGCGCGCGCGATGGTTGCGGAAAATTCGGCGCGGGTGATCAATGCCGTCCCAATCATATCCGCATCTTCCATCCACCCAATCACATCGTCCGTGCCTTTCTCATAGATATATCGCTTGATCAAGGCGCTTGTATCCATGTACAGGATCATTGGCGCAATTCCACAACAAGATCAGATAAAAGGATATCGCTGGAATTCACAAGTTTGGGCTTTTGCACCGACGGCTTTTTTCCGCTCCATGCGATCAAACCCGCCTTCTGCAAGTCGCGCACACGATCCATCAACTCCTCGCGGGTGGGGGTCAACTGCGCGATGGGCTTGCCGTGAAAAGTGATGATGACGGTATGCCCTTTTTGAACCTTTTCAAGGTAGGCGCTCAAATGCGTTTTGAGGTCGCGGACGCCGACACGGTACTCAGTCATTCTTTATATCTCCTTGCGACTACATTCTATCACAAAGAGGCACATTAAAAAAATCCGAAGCCTTGAAGCCTCGGATGGATGCGCCCCCCACTCAGGTTTACGGGCACTGAATAATGCCCTGCGCCCACAAACACCCGCCGCAGACAGGGGCAACCACATTTCCAAGGCAATCCTCCTGGTTGGTCTCCGAGAGATCGCAGCCGCCGCAGAAGGTGCAGGGGGCAAAGGCAAAGTTATGCAGGCGTTCGCGGTAGGCAAGATATTCAGGGTCGAGCCATATCTGCTCAAGCATTTTTTCGCGCACATTGCCAATGATATGTTTTTGAGCCATGCGCGGCTTGCCGTGCAGGTAACTCATGTGCGTATGCATCAGGGGCCAGCACGGACTGACATCCCCCGTCCACGCAATGGACATGGTTCCGTTCTCGACAAAGTTGCAGACATCGTTTGCCCCGCCCCAGTTGTTGCCCGCATAACTGACATTCAACCCGCTGTTGAACACTTCAAAGAGGGCGTCGCGGGTCTCTTCGGTAAAGTCCATTTTGGGCAGGCTGATGCGCGGCAGGTGTTCGGCGTTGAGGTAGGCAATATTGCTGGTGGCGCGGTTATAAAGCCGGTCGCTTTGCATGTTCTCGGTGGGCGGCTGCAGGTTGCTCACTGAAAAATACTTGGCGCGGATGGATTTGCCGATGTTGATGACCTCGGGCAGGTCTTTGATATTGCGCTTCATGGCGACAAACGCCACGCCGATCTCCGGTTTGGGGTAATGACCCGGCGCGCGCATTTTCACCAGGCGCTTCATATTGGCGACGATGTTCGGCAGTTCCGCGCCCATGCGCACATCGGCGTAACTTTCAGGCGACGCGCCGTCTATCGAAACCCAGAGCGTATCCAGCCCGGTGTCGATCAACTCGCGGGATTTTTTCTCAGTGAGGATGGTGCCGTTGGTGATGAGCTCAACTTTTACGCCAAGTTCCTGTTTGATGCGGCGAATCCATTCGATGGTTTTGACGTGGAAAAGCGGTTCGCCGATGCCGCCGAAATAGACATCGGGAATCGGGTCCATTTGTTTCAGGGCGTTGAAGATGCTCTCGAAAGTCTCTTCGGTCATGCGCCCGATGGGCTGGTCCCAGGCGTTGCGGAAACAGGTGATGCAGTCGAGGTTGCAGGCGACGGTGGGTTCGATGTAAATTTTCGTCAGGTGCGTGATCGGGCGGTGCATACGGACGAAGTTGTGCCCTTCGTCGAGACGAACCTTCGAGCCGGGATTCAGCCCGTAGCGCTGGGCAACTTCGGGCGGAAGAATGAGGCGTCCGGTTTCGTCCACTTCAGCCCAGGCGGTTGTATTTTTCACAGAAAGAATGGTCATGCTGTCTCCTTGCAAAATCCAATAAGACCCATCATATCCGATTTTATGGGAATTACATGTGACAAAAGTTACCTTTTGAGGTGAAAAATGGACGGGTGTATAATCCCGTCATCAAGATCAAGGAGAACACATTGGCTGACATCCGCGTTTCGAGATATGCAAAAATTTTGGTGGAACATTCCACCCGAGTCAAACCCGGCGACCGCATCCTGCTCGAAGGGACGACCGCCGCCGAGCCGCTCTTGCGCGAACTGTACGTTCAAATTCTGGAAAAAGGCGGGCATCCGCATTTGATGATGGCGCTGCCCGGCACGATGCCCTTCAGCCAGGATGAAATGTACCTGACCTACGCCTCCGACGCGCAATTGGACTTTGTGCCGACGTTCTACAAACTGGCATACGAACAATTCGAGGGGCGGGTCCGCATTCATTCGGCGACCAATACCAAGGGGACATCGAACATTGACGCGTCGAAGATCGCGCGGCGGGCGAAAGCCACTTCCGTCATCACCGATGCGCAATTCCGGCGCGGGGCGACCGATGAGTTCAAATGGTGTACCACCCTCTACCCCACCGAAGCGTACGCGCAGGATGCGGGCATGAGTTTGATGGAGTACGAAGATTTCGTCTTCGGCGCGGTCCATGCCAATGAAGAAGACCCGATCGCTTTTTGGAACCAGGTGAAGGAAAATCAAAAGTCCGCCGCAGAATTCATGAAGGGCAAGAATCAAGTCACCCTGCGCGGACCCAATGTGGACTTGACTCTCTCGGTCAAAGGACGCACCTTCATCAACTCGTACGGCACACACAACATGCCCGATGGTGAAATTTACACCGGACCCGTGGAAGAATCCGTCAACGGTTGGGTGAAGTTTACTTATCCCGCCAATTACGGCGGTACCAGCGTAGAAGGCGCCGAGTTGACCTTCTCGAACGGCAAGGTGACTTCTGCAAACGCAGCCAAAAATCTGGACTTCCTGCTCAAGACCCTCGATAGCGACAGCCGCTCACGCTACCTCGGCGAGTTCGCCATCGGCACCAACTTCGATATTCAAAAATTTACCGGCAACATTCTCTTCGACGAGAAGATCGGCGGCTCGTTCCACATGGCGCTCGGCAACGGCTACCCCGAAACCGGCTCGAAGAACAAGTCCGTTATCCACTGGGACATGATCTGCGACCTGCGCGCCGACTCGGAAATCCTTGTGGACGGCGAGTTGTTTTACAAGAACGGGCAGTTTGTGTTTGGGAAATAACGTTTCAGGTTTCAGGTTACAAGTTTACGGGTTGCGCGGAAGCGTGACCCGTTTTTTATTCATCCCCAAATGAGATGCCGATGTTTCTGGCGGTGACGACTGCATCTCCCTTTGGGTTCACTCGCTTCGGGACGGCAACCGCCTCTTTCAACGGGAGGCTTGTGATCTCGCCGCATTGCAACGCCACCATTCGGTCGAATCTGCCACTCGCCGCCAGGCGGACAGCCGCCGCGCCATAACGAGTCGCCAGCCAGCGGTCGAAGGCGGTCGGAGTCCCGCCGCGCTGGACATGCCCAAGCACGGTCACGCGCGATTCGAATCCCTGTTGTTCGATGTACTCCGCAACGACCTGACCAATTCCGCCCAGCCTCGGCACATAGACTTCATCCCCTTTCCGCGAATAGACCTGCGCCCCGCCTGCGGGCTTTGCCCCTTCGGAAACCGCCAGCAGGCTGAATTTGCGTCCCATCTCCGCGCGTTCGCGAATCTCCTTCATGATGCTTTCAAACTTGAACGGGATTTCGGGAATCAGAATCACATCCGCACCGCCGGAGACGCCCGCGTTCAACGCGATGAACCCCGCGTCGCGCCCCATCAACTCGATGACCATCGCCCGGTGATGCGACTCGGCTGTGGTGTGCAATCTGTCCAGCGCATCGGTGGCAATGTTCAACGCCGTGTCGAAACCGAAGGTGATCTCCGTCCCGCCGATGTCGTTGTCAATCGTCTTCGGCACGCCGATGATGGGAACCCCTTTCAGGGCGAGTTCATGCGCAATGTGCAGGGTCCCATCCCCGCCGAGGACGAGAAGCGCGTCGAGTTTCTGGTCGCGAATCCCCTTCACGATCTCATCCGAAACGTCAATCGTCACCTCCTGCCCGTCGCGAATCACTTTACGCGCATACGGGTTGCCGCGATTCGCCGCGCCGAGGATCGTCCCGCCGCGCGGCAAAATTCCGCGCACCTCTTCATTGCCAAGCGGGATAATTCCGTTCTTCGGGTCGAGAAAGCCGTCATAGCCGTCTCGAATCCCAATCACCTCGCATTGATACTCGTTGAGCGCCGTCTTCACCGCCGCACGGATGACCGCATTGAGTCCGGGGGCGTCGCCGCCGCCGGTCAGGATTCCGATTCGTTTCATAACAATTGCTCCTGTCTCGCGTATCATAACCCAAAAACGCGCCCTCACCCCGCGTTTTGTGTTTCGCATTCTGCAATACGGCTTTCGCAAAGTCGCTTGACAAGCCTGAATCCAAGTCGAAAGGCTCAACGCGAAAGGCACGAATGCGGCGAACATCGCGAAAAAATTCGCGCTTTTTGTCCTTTTCGCGTAATTCGCATTAAGATTTTCTGACTTCGCAATAGCCATGCATTCTGCAAAAGCCTTTCTTGCCATTCATTCCCATCCCCCATATAATGTAACCGATGCAAACGACCTCACAAACCTCCAAGTTCGAAACCGCCGCCAGTTATCTTGTCCCCATCGCTGCCATTGCGGCGGTCATTGCCTGGTTCATCATTGCCCCCGAAGGCGCGCTCGGCAAACTGGACGCCATCGGCTACGCTGTCTGTCACCGTATAGACGCGCGTTCATTCCAGATCGACGACCGTCAACTGCCGTTATGCGCCCGCTGCACCGGTGAGTTCTATACGGCGGGCGTTGCGCTTCTTTTTCAAGCCGTCGTCAGCGGACGAAAAAGCAAACTCCCCTCGCGCGGAGTCCTCGCGGTTCTCTTCGCCTTCTTCGTCGCCTTCGGCGTGGACGGCTCGAACTCGTATCTCTACCTGCTCAAACAGACCGGCGGCAATGGCAGCCCGCTCGACCAAATCCCAAATCTTTACACGCCCAACCACATCCTGCGCCTCTTCACCGGCAGCGGAATGGGAATCGCCCTGGCTGCCATGCTTTATCCCGTCATCAACCAATCGCTTTGGCGCGCATTGGATGACCGCCCCGCCCTCGAATGGAAACAACTTGGCGCTCTTGTCGCTGGCATCATCGGCATCAACCTGCTCATTCTCACCGACAGTCCCTTCGCGCTGTACCCCATCGCCTACATCAGCGCAATTGGAACCTTGTCGCTGCTCGTGATCGTCTTTGCCCTGCTGTGGATCATCATCATGAAGCAGGACAACACCTTCGAGCATCCGCGTGAGATTTGGCTGGCATTCACAGCCGGTCTGACGCTGGCGCTGCTCCTCGTGCTGGGAATCGACCTGTTCCGACTCAGTTTCACCGGCACATGGGGCGGGTTTCCCGGTCTCTCCGGTTAGTTATAATGTAATTGTGAGCATTGCGGCGGGCAATCTCCAGCCATTAAACGAGATTGCTTCGGGCAAAGTACAAGAGCGCCCTCGCAATGACACAGAAATGAAAGGAGAAAGATATGGAACTACTGCTTGGAATCTTTTCCGCCTTTGGGCTTTCTGCCAGCGCCGGGTTGAACGCCTACATTCCCCTGCTGGTGGTCGGGGTTGTCGCACACTACTTCCCCGCCACGCTCAACCTCGCCACACCCTTCGACCTGCTCGCCAACCCGTGGATCCTCATCCTGCTCGGCGTGCTGGTCCTGATCGAAATGGTCGCGGATAAAG
This sequence comes from Candidatus Villigracilis adiacens, assembly GCA_016703605.1. Lineage (GTDB taxonomy): Bacteria > Chloroflexota > Anaerolineae > Anaerolineales > Villigracilaceae > Villigracilis > Villigracilis adiacens. Next base: position 621,703 of record JADJBU010000026.1, read on the forward strand.
TCCCCGCCGCCAACCACGTCAACGACCTGATCCAGACCATCGTCCGCCCTGCCGCTGGAGCCATCGCCTTCGCCGCCAGCGCCAACGTCATCACAGACATCAACCCGGTGCTTGCGCTTGCCTGCGGCTTGCTCGTGGCGGGGAGCGTCCACACCGTCAAAGCCGTGGCAGTGCGTCCCGCCGTCACAGCCGCCACCGCCGGAGCAGGCAACATCCCGGTTTCCATTGCCGAGGATATTATCGCCACGATCGCATCGATCCTGGCTGTCGTCCTCCCCATCATAGCAGCGGCGCTTGCCCTCATTATGTTAACGCTTGCGATCTGGTGGTGGAGTAACCGAAGGCAAAAATCCCAATCCGCGTAACATCGTTTATAATGCGGCAAGTCATTTTCCAATACCCATCCAAGGAGAGAAATCATGTCTGAAATGCCCGTCACCCCGTCGTCTGAGGAACCGAAAAAGAACAACACCACCATGATCATCGCGATCGTGGCGGTCGTGCTGCTGTGTTGTTGCTGCATCGGCGCAATCGGCGGCTACTACGTGTGGACCAACTACTAGACGCCGCAAATCAAAGAATCCCCTGCTACGGCGGGGGATTTTTTGATTCAAAATATTGTTCAAGTTCGCGCAAGCCTGCAAAGACTTTTTGCTTCATCTCTTCATCCAACCCCAATCGCTCCAAGTCATCTTCATCCAACACCTTGCGTGTGCCATCGGCAGAGACCCACAGGTCGAGAGCAAGGTCAACATACGAGATCTGTCCATCTTCGATCACAACCGGTTTAGTAATGTTGCAATACCAGCCCTTCAACTGCCCATCGTCGCGGTCATAAATCTCGAAGATGTTGTACCACTTATCGGTGTAAAAAGTTTCCACGAAACGGTCATTGCGTTTCAAGACGATTTCTTGAAAAGGCATGTCATCACGATTGAAGAAGGCTTCAACCGTAATCGAGTTTTCATCGCGGCGCAGTACTTCGCTGTCGTATTGCCAGGTCACTTCGTCTGCCAGATTCTTTTTCAGGATTTTCATGACAGGCATTTTACCTGAACCTGCACAGTGATGACATCGCCAACCTTTGGCGCCTCTTTCATGTGGATGACGAGCCCGCCCTTCGACTCACTCAGGACAGCGCCTCTTGCTTTGACCTGGAATTGGTCCTGCTTAAAGAGAATGTCTTCCACTGTGAGTTGAATCTGCTCTATGACCTCTCCCCCCCGCCTCTCCCCTGAAAGGGAGGGGGGCTGTTGGATTAGCAATTGAAGTTTTTCCCCGGCATTTTTTACGCAGTTTAAATTGAATGTGCCAAATACGGTTTTGACTTTGTTTTCTAAAATCATCTCGGCTTCGATAATGTTGCCGATACCGAGCAGTTTTGCGACCGCAGCGAATTGAGGGTCTCTCCAGATTTCACTCGGAGCGGCATCCCGGATGATCGTCCCTTCGTGTAAAACGAGGATGCGATCTGCGATGGTGAAGGCTTCTTCCTGATCATGAGTGACATAGATGGCGGGGATTTTTGTCTTATGCAAAATGCCACGAATTTCGTTGAGCAGGTCTTCTTTCAGTGACCTGTCCAATGCGCCGAGGGGTTCATCGAACATCAGCAGGCGCGGACTTGGCGCAAGCGCGCGCGCCAGAGCCACACGCTGCTGTTCGCCGCCGGAGAGGTCGGTCACTTTGCGAGAGTCAAAGCCTACCAAATTGACCTGCTCTAAAAGTTCGTACACACGACGATCAATCTCCCCTTTGTGTACTTCGTGTCCTTTGTGTTTAATGCTCTTCATTCGCAAACCAAAGGCGATGTTGTCGAAAACGTTCAGGTGAGGGAAAAGCCCATAGTCTTGAAAGACCAAGCCAAAGTCGCGGAGATGAGGCGGTGTACCGGCGAGGTCAAGGTTGTTTAGCAGAATCGCTCCACGTTCAGGAAAATCCAATCCAGCGATCATCCTCAAGATGGTGCTTTTGCCGCTTCCCGATGCGCCAAGCAAACAAACCGTTTCACCTTCTGCGACGGTGAAGGAGATATCGGTGAGCAGCGGCTTGCCTTCGTAGGATTTGACGACATTGCGAAGTTCGAGCATTAGAGTTCTCCGGCGTTGTTGAAACGTAACTTTTCGATGAGCAAAATGCTGAGCGTGGTGAGCAGCATGAGGACGGTTGCCATCGCCATGGCTTGACCGTAGTTGAGCCCGCCCGGCTGCGAGAGGAAGCGCGAAATGGCGATGGGGATGGTGGGATATTCGGGGCGGGTGATGAGGAGGGTCGCGCCGAATTCGCCAAGCGAGACGGTGAAGGCGAAGGTGGCGGCGCTGAGCGTGGCGCGAGAGAGAATTGGAAGATCCACCGTTTGCCAAACACGGAATGGTGATGCACCGAGAGTGGATGCGACTTGGCGTAGTCGTTCGGGAATAGAAGCCAGTGCGGGTTGAAGTGTGCGAATCACAAAAGGCAAGGCGATCAATGTATGTGCGATTGGAATAAAGAATGGCGAGGCGATGAGCCGCCCGAAGGAAAGGATGAAGCCAAGTCCCATCATCACAGCCGACGCGCCAAGTGGAAGCATGAGAAATGGATCGAGAATTTTTTCGAGACGAGTCGGTTTGGCGAGGGCATAAGCCGCTGGATAACCGAGTGCAAGCGAAAGGATGACGGTGATAACAGCAAAGCCCAACGAGTTAAGGGCAGCTTGCACTGGCGGAACATAGAATAACGAGCCGCGTCGATTGATGAAGAGTTCTTCGTAGTAGTCGGCGGTGAATCCATATTGGACTTGGTCACGTTGTCCACGGTCAGCTTCGAGACGGGTGAGGGAGCGGATGGGGAGAGAGAGTAAAGGCAGAAGGAAGAAAGCAGAAAGCAGAAGGCAGAGGGTGGTGACGAAGAGTTTTTCTTGAATGGTTTTAGGAGGTCTTGCTGTAGAAAAGCGCGGGGCGGTTTGGGTTTGGACTTGGTTGATGGTACGAGAATAAAGAATGGAGAAGATGAGGGTGAACATGAGTTGAATGACGGAAAGAAGCGCGGCGAGATTTAGGTTAGGAAGTTGAAGGGCGCGGATGTAAATTTCCACTTCGAGGGTGGCGAATTGCGAGCCGCCTAGCAGCAGGATGACGCCGAAACTGGTGAAGTCGAACATGAAGACGAGCAAGGCAGCGGCGAGGAGGGAGGGACGAAGGATTGGGAAGATGACATCTTTCCAGACATGGAAAGTGTCTGCGCCGAGGGAACGGGCAGAGGCTTCGAGTTTGGGGTCGAGTCGTGAGATGGCGTTGCCGACAATGCGGATGACGATGGAGGTGTTGTAGAAGGTGTGGGCGGCTAAGATCAGTAGAAAGTTGAAAATTGAAGGTTGAAGGTCAAAAGTCGAAAGTCGAAGGTCGAAGGTTGTAGCGAGCAGTCCGCGCTCTCCAAGCAGGGAATTAAAGGCGGCGGCAACGACAACCGTTGGCAGCATGAAGGGTACGGCGGTCAGGGCGCGGAGGAGGGATTTGCCGGGGAAGTTGAATTTTGAAAACAAGACCGCAGATGGCAGACCGAGGACGAAAGTTAAGAGCGTTGAAAGAATTGCCTGGTAAAAAGTAAAAAGTAGCGAGTTGCGAGCGATGAGGAGGTTATCGAGGTCGGTGAGGGTGGAGAAGTTGAAGGTGAGGGCGAGGATTTTGGAGAGGGGGAAGAAGAAAGTGGAAAGAAGAAAGATGAGGGCGGGAATCCAAAGAAGAATCCGCGAGTTGGCAGATAGGCATGAACGTATTTTAGTGGAAAGTGCCGATGAAAGACGCATTTATAAATTTCAACCAGAGATAAACACAGATGAATTGGATGGTTTGTTATCCGCGTTTTTCTGTGTTCATCTGTGGTGAATAATATTTTTATTTCATTACATCAACCCATGCCTCGATCCACACATCGCGGTTGGTGGCGATATCATCGTAGGTGATAGAAGCGGGTTGTTCTGCAACTTGTGCATATTTCGTGAACACTTCCGGCAATTGCGCAGTCTGGTTCACGGGATAGACGAACATATTGAGCGGCATGTCTTCCTGGAATTGTTTGCCGAGCATGAAGTCTATAAATTTTTCGGCGAGATCGCGGTTCTGTCCGTTCTTAAGGATGCCCACGAATTCGATCTGACGAAAGCACATGCCCGAAGCGACGATGGACGCGGTCGGAGACTCGGTCAGCGGTTCGGAGGCGAAGAAAACTTCAGCGGCAGGGCTGGAGGCGTAGGAGACGACCATCGGCTGCGGTCCCTGCCCGGAGGAGGCGGAGAAGTTGGTGTAGTAGGCGGTTTCCCAACCATCTGCAACCACCACCCCATTGTCTTTGAGGCTCTTCCAGTAATCGAGAAAGCCGTCGCCGAAGTAAGCACGGGTCGCAAGCATGAACGCCAATCCGGGCGAAGAGGTAGCGGGGTTTTCGACAACGAGTAAGCCGTTGTATTCGGGCTTCGCCAAATCTTCGAATGACTGCGGCACGGCTAAATTATTTTCGGCGAAATATTTCTTGTCGTAATTGATGCACACGTCGCCATAATCGACCGGCAATGCGCGATACGAAGGGTCTAAAACAAATTCAGCAGATATGTCATTCAACGCGGGGGATTGATAGGGTTCGAAGATGTCCGCTTCGAGGGCGCGGGAGAGGAAGGTGTTGTCCACGCCGAACATCACGTCTGCCAGCGGGGCGTCTTTGGCGAGGATGGCTTTGTTGAGCATGGCTCCCGCGTCACCGCTTTGCAAGAAAACTACATCAGCATTGTTGGCTTGTTCAAAAGCAACAACAACCTCTTCGCTGATCGCAAACGAGTCGTGGGTCATGACGGTGAGGGTGGTGGGACCTTGAGGGGCGCAGGCGGAAAGTAGTAGGCAGAAGGCAATTAACAGAAGGCGGAAGGCAGAAGGCGGTTTAGTCATTGAAGTTCCCTTTTGAGTTTAGTAATCAGTTACCAGTGATGTGAGTGATGAGCAGCAAGCCGCTCTTGATTGAAACCGTGGCAATATCGGCAGTCATTTCGTTGCTGATGCCGCGGGTTTTGTCGGGATACAAAGTTTCGTGATCGAGATGCCATTTGAGATTTTCGGTGAAGACGCCGGTGACCTCTCCCTGCCAGGGGATGAGTGAGACGATGTCTCCGCTTCTTCCTATGACTTGGGCATGGTCTCTACAAAAGAAAATTTCTTCTACGCCGTCGGTGAGTTTTATGTTGCAGGTTGCAAGTTGAAGATTGGAAAGCAGGGCGATATTGGCGAGGGTTTGGTCCATGCGACCACCGAGAGCGGCGAGAATGAGGATTTGGTCGGGGTTGAGGGTGAGAGCATGGTTAATGGCAAGTTCGAGGTCGGTTTCGTTTTTGTCTGTGGGAAAACGGATAAAAGTTTCAGGTTGAAGGTTTAAGGTTGAAGGCAATGAATCCATGTCGCCGATGATGAGGTTGGGGGTGAGTCCTAGGGCAAGGGCGTGGCGTGCGCCGCCGTCCGCGCAGAGGATGAAGTCATCGGGGCGGAGGAGGGCGCGGGCTTTTTCGAGATTGGGCAGGCTGCCGTTGGCAAAGATGATGATGCGAGACATATATTTTTTCAATTGTGATGAGATTGCTTCGGCGGAAGAGCATCCGCCTCGCAATGACAGAATGGCGAAAACAAAAACATCCTCGGCAGCGGAGGATGTTGGCAGGCAAAATAAGATATCCCTCCGCTGGTATTAACCAGATCAGGTAATGCGGGTCGAGCGCGTTCACGCTCCTCTCAGTCCCATCGGGCGGGACTCCCCGTTCAGTTGTGGGTCGAAGTATAGGGCGGTGAGTGGGGAATGTCAAGTAAAAAGGGAGCGCTCAAAGTTTGTTGTTTGGACTCCGCCCTTACAACCTTTTAGCGCGCCCAGTAAAACATACCGCAAGACAAGTCTTGCGGCACATTAGCGGACGCGGCGTTTCCATTCTTCTTTTAGCAGCAATTCCCTGGGGGTCACCCCGGATTCGAGGGCGAGGAAATCTGTCAGCAGGCGGTTGAACTGCGGAGGGTTGTCGAGCATGGGGAAGTGACCGGAGTTCTCGAGGTTGATCTGGTGCATGTGCATGGGCAGGTTGGCGCTTTCGGGCGAGGGGATGCTGTTGAAGGCCGGGTTGTTTGCGCCATAGACGAACAGGCAGGGCACGCCAAAACCGCGGACGTGGGAAAAAATGTCAGTTTGTAAACCGCTCATCGAGGCGGCAACAGCAGCCGGGTCCACTTTGGAGGCGTCTGAGAGGGCGGTCATGGCGTCGGGTTGTTTTCCGGTCAACCATTCGGCAAGTTCGGAGGCGGGGGCGGTCTTCATCCGGGGGTTGAGCGCATTCATGTCGAGCGGCGTGTTGATCGCCATGATGCGGTCGACGCTTTCATGACGTCCCTTGAGGAAGTGGAAGCCAACCAGCGCGCCGAGATCGTGCCCGACAAGGGCGATCTTGCCGATGCCCATTTCGTCGAGGAAGCGGTTGAGCAGGTCTGCCTGGCGGTCGAGGCTGTATCGGCTCGTGTCGCGGATGGTGTCGCCAAAGCCGAAGAGGTCGATGGCATAGGCGCGGAACGATGTGGATGCGACCTGCATGGCGTTGATCCAGTAACGCCATGAGCCCACCCAGCTGTGCAGGAAGATAATGGGACGTCCGCGTCCCAATGCCTCGTAATGCACCATCGAACCGTCGAGAATGATCGCGCTCATTTATTTTCCAAATTTCGAAAGAATTGCCCTGACACGCTCGACCAATTGGTCGGGGGCGAAGGGTTTGAGCAGGTATTCCTCCGCGCCCGCCTCCAACCCGGACTGAATCTCCGATTCCTGTCCTTTGGCTGAGAGAAAGACGACGGGGATGTCTTTAAGCGCCGGGATCTGTTTCATGGCGCGGCAGGCGTCGTAACCGGTCATGCGCGGCATTCGCACATCCATCATGATGAGGTCGGGGATGATCTCCTGCGCCTTGTGGTATGCCTCTTCGCCGTTGGAGGTGGCGGTCACTTCATGGCCGGCAAAGCGAAGCGTGAACGCCACGAGTTCGCGGATGTCTGGTTCGTCTTCTGCAATTAAAATTCTTGCCATTTAATCTCCGTTTTTATAGATGGGCAGGCTGAATGAAAACGTACATCCTTCGCCCGGCACGCCCGCGCTTTGCATCCAGATGCGCCCGTTGTGCATTTCCACCAATTGGCGGACGATGGGCAGCCCCAGCCCGGTTCCGGGGGTGGATAAGACGAGGGGATGCTCGCCCCGGTAAAAACGCTCGAAGATGCGTGCCTGGTCCTCGACCTTGATGCCGATTCCGTTATCCTGCACGTCGACCTGAACCTGGTCTGATACGGGGCGGATGTTCACCAGGATGGCGCCGTGTTCGGGGGTGTAATTGTAAGCGTTGACAACCAGGTTGCTGACGATCTGGCGCACGCGGGAACTATCGCCCTGAACGAGAGGCAAATCCCGGGGGGCATCCAGCGACAGGGCAACCGGTTTGTTCTCGGTCTGTGAGCGCCGCAGGACTTCAGCGACGACTTCTTCGGCGATCTCGTAGAGGTTGACCGACCCCTCCTCCAGTTTGACGCGGCCCGATTCAATGCGTGAAATATCCAGCAGGTCGCTGACCAGGATGCTCAACCGTTCGATGTTGTTGCGCACCACGTCGAGGAAGTGCATTTGGTTCTCGTTCAGGGAACCTGCCGCGCCCATGGTCAAAATGTCCACGTAGCCTTTGATGGCGGTCATGGGGGTGCGCAGTTCATGGCTGACGGTCGCCACAAATTCAGATTTGAGGCGGTCCACTTCCACTTCGCGGGTGATGTCGCGGAAGATGGACACCGTGCCGAGAAAATCATGAACGAGAATGACCGGCGCGAGATGGATGAGGACGATGCGCCCGTTCTCGAGTTCGAGCTGCTCGGAATACATTTCGCCGGGATGGTAGGTGGAGGGGTCCGCCGACCAGCGCCGGATGGTCTTGATCCATTCGACGGAGGAACTGCCGAACAGCCCGGCGAATCCTTCGAGCGACTTCCCGACCAGTTGGGTTTCGCCAACGCCGATCACCTTTGTAATGGATGAGTTGACGAATGAAATATTGTTGTCGGCGCCGGTGACCAGAACGCCGTCTGCCACGGCTTCGAGGATGGCTTGCGAGCGGCTCGATTCGACCTGTTCCTTGCGCAGCATCAAGCCCAGGCGCTCCGCCTGGTCGCGGATCAGTTCATACAGGCGGGCGTTGTTGATCGCCACCGCCACCTGCCCGGCAATGGCTGTCACCAGGTTGAGCAGTTCCGCGCTGAAGAAATCTTTTGCGCGATGGAAAACCATCAGAACGCCGATGGCATCCTCGCCCACCGACATGGGTACGGCAATCGCGCTGCGATGGTCCTGTCCGCTGGCTGTGCTGCGCACCCAGCGCGGGTCGTCGAACAGGTCGCCGATCAATACTGCTTCGCGGTATTTGACGACCCAGCCTGCCAACCCTTCGCCGATCTTCAATGTGAAGCCCTTGTTGGATGAAGTGGAACGGTCTGAGAGATAGCCGTACCCCGCGCGGTAGTGCAGGAGGTTGTCTTCCGCATGAACGAGCAGGATCGTGCCCTGCTCCGCGCCGGTGGCGTCATTGAGCAGCGACAATGTGCGGTTCAGGGCGCGGTCGAGGTCGAGGCTCGAAGAGACCTCGGTCAGGATGCGCAGCAGGGTGTCGGTGTTCTGTTTCTCGCGCTGCAACTGCCCGGTGCGTTCCATGACGCGCAATTCGAGTTCGGAGGCGAGGGTCTGGGTCTCGTTGAAGAGCCGTCCGTTCTGGATGGCGACGATTGCCTGGTTGGCGAGCGTGCCGAGTAATTGGGCATCCTCGTCGGTGTAGACATCCGGTTTGTAACTCTGGGCGGAGAGCATTCCCAGCGCCTTGCCGCCCAGCGTCATCGGCACTGCCAGGATCGAACGCGTGCTGTCGTCATCGCCGTCGCCGGCTTGGACAAAATCGATCTTTGAAGCCGCGGCATCGGGGATCATGACGGGCTTTCCAGAGGCGATCACCTCGCTGCTCAAGCCTTTTCCAAATGGAACACGTTCGCCGTGCAGCCGCTTGCCGCGGTCGTGGAGATAGACCGCGTCAACCTCGCCCGCGGCTTGGTCCAGCAGGGTGATGACGAAGGAATCGAGCGGCATGAGTCGTTCCGCCGCATGATGAACGGAGACGTACACTTCCTCGGGGTTAAGGCTGGCGCTGACCAGCGAACTCGTCTCGTTGAGCACGGCAAAGCGTTCCGCCATGCGCACCGAAGATTGGTACAGGCGGGCGTTCTCCAACGCGATGCTTGCCTGGTTGGTGATGGTGCGCGCCACTTCGAGTTCGTTGAATCCGAAGCGGGCGTCGCCCACAAGTTGCGCCAGTGCGAGGGCGGTCAGGGTTTTGCCGCTGGTCAGGGGCAGGATCAGCAGCGCCTTGGAATTCTCTCCGAGCATTTCGAGGATGGAGTTAAGGTCCGGCTCGTTATGGACGTTATCGGTGGTGAAAATACCCTGAGACTCGCGCAGGCGGCTGAAGATGGGCGCATCCGGCAGGAGCCGCGGCAGTTTCGCCCGAACGCGGGGCGTGCTGTACTTCCAGAGGTTTTGTCCGCGCTCGAAGGTGACGATGGAGATGCGGCTCGCGCTCAACCCCTGGAACAACTCCTCTGCTGTGGCGGTCAGGATTTGTTCCGTGTCGAGGGAACGGGTCAACGTGGAGGTGAAACGGTTGAGGGCGGTCAAACGCTGCGAGCGCTGATCGAGTTCGGTGGCGCGTTTGACGCTGTCTTCAAAGAGGCGCGAGTTGTCGAGGGATACCGCCGCCTGGCTTGCAAAGGTCAGCCCCGCCTGGATCTGTTCGCGGGTGTAATAGTTTGCCTGCCATTTCTCCACGGCAAGGACGCCCACTAATTCGTTTTTGTAACTGAGCGGAATGCCCAGCCATGAAAGGCGCGGAGATTCAACCGGGATAAACCGCGGGTCTTCGCGCACATCCCTGACAAAGATCGGCTGGTTGGTGTGAGCCAGTTCCTTGAAAAGCGCGCTGTCGGTCACCGAAATGGACAAGCCCTGCCGTTCCTCGACATCCGAAAAGCCGCGCGTCGAGACGACCGTCAGCCGGTCTCTTTCACGGAGCCATAACGCCGCCGTATCGAAGGGCAGGATGGGGCTTAACTGGTCGAGCAGCGAATGGATGAGTTGTTCGGTGCTCAAACTCGTGGTCAGCGAGGCGGAGGCGTCGTTCAGGGCTTGCAGGTGTCCCGCGCGTTCCTGCGAGGTTTGCACAAGGCGCATATTATCGAGCGAAAGCGCCACCTGCTGCGCGAGGGAGATCAACAGCGTTTCATCCTCTTCGCGGAAGGCGCCGGTTGTATTGAAGTTATCCAGCACGAGCAAGCCAAGGCTTTGTTCCCCCGCCACAATTGGCACGACAAGCGAGGCGACCGGCAGCCGCCCGCCGGTTGCCTGGCGGTAATTCGCAAGGTTTTCCGCGCCAAAGTTGTAATCGCGCGGGAAGTTCACCTCATCGATCCGGCGCGCCCTGCGATTCATAAAGGCGTTGCCGGGCAGGGCTTCCCCGATGCGATAATTGATCTTCATCATGCTTTCGTTGTCGGCATAACCCGAGACGGCGCGCGGAACGAGGCTTTCGACATTCGAATCCCATAGCAGCGCCACCCCGGCATGGGCGTGCGGGATGACGCGCCGGGCGCTTTCGAGGAGCGATTCGAGCACCGCATCAGCTTCCATGCCGGATAAGCCCCGGCTGAATTCGAGAAGCAGGTTTACTTCATCGAGCCTGCGGCGGGTCTGATTGAGCAGGAAAATATTCTGAAGAATGACGGAAGTCTGCTGCGAAATCTGGGCGTAAACATGGCGGTCTTCTTCTGTGAAAGAAGACATGGGTTCCGGGCTTGCCGCCAGCATGGCGGCAACAGGGTTGTTTTCGACAAGAATGGGAAGGCAGATAATGCCTTTGGCGCGCAGGGCGGTGAGCAGGGGGGCGTCGCGCCACTCGTCGTCTTCGTCAAGATTGGGGATGAGGATGGAATGCCCGGTTTGCAGGCAGGCGCGCAGGGGGTTGCGCTGACCGTACAACGCCTCCACATTGGTGGAACGCGGCAGGCTGCCCATGACGTGCTGGAGGCGCGATCCGTCTGCCGTTTTTTCCGCCACAAGCGCAACGGACATGCCCAGTTGGGTGAGCGTTTCCCTTCCCAAAGCCGAAAGCGCCGACCCGGCATCCAACTGGCGGCTGACCGATTCGGTGATCGCCAACCCGGCGCGAACGCGCTGGGCGCGCCGGTCCAGGTTGTGAAGGGCAATGGTCTGTTCGAGGTCCTTGCGCAGCAGGACGGGCAGGTCGTCCTTTGCCACGTCGATCAATTTTTGCTGGCGTTCGAATGCCGAGTTGAGCGATTCGATGCGCGAACGCAGTTCGTTCTGGCGAAGCATGTTGCGGACGATTAACGCCGCCTGCGCGGAGAAAACCTCCACAGATTCGATGGCGGCTTTATCCGGGCGCAGCCCGTTGGAGGGATCGTCGAGGCTGATCAAACCGATCATGCTGCCCTCGGCGTCTTCGAGGGGGACGAGCAGAAAATCTTCCGGCGCCCAGGCATTGATATTTTTTGCCGCCGGGGTATAAACATCCAGCGTGAGATGATGCACATCGGGCGGGATGATGGGGGTCTGGTCGGCAGGGATGAAATAAGAATGGCTGATCTTGAATTCAGGGCGCATCAACTGCTGGACGCTCGAAAGCGGCTGCTTGCGGGTGGAAAGCTCATTCCAGGCTTCCTGGGCAAGCCCTGCCGAGGTGATCCGGCGCAGCAACCCTGTTTCCTGTTCGACCATGCTGATAAGCACAACCCGGAACGGGGAGGCGTCGCGGATTCCGCGGGCGATCATTTGAAGCGCCTGGTCGAGCGGCTGGTCGTGCCCAAGGTTGTGACTCACATCCGTCAGGCGGACAAGTGTCTCGGAACGGCGGCGCATCAACTCGCTGTGCTGCTTCTCCACCTGGTAGCGGTTGGCGTTATTGATCGCAATACCCGCCTGAACCGCGAGCATTTTTAACAATTCAACGGTTTCAGGCGCAAAGAACGCAGCCCGATTGGAGTGAACGCTGACCAAGCCAACGGCGCGCGCCTGAAAGAGAATTGGCAGGAGCGCGGCAGACCGGGCGTTTTCATGGGGCGGCAGAACGGCTTCCCGGACGAAATCGTCGATCACAAGAGGTTCCCCGCTGCGGAGAACATTCGCCTCAAAGGAGGTGATGGCGGCTCCCCGTTCACACCCGGCTTTTAGCAAAATGCCCGGTTCAGACGCCGCCGGTTGGTCGATCAGGATGATCGAACAGCAATCTGCCGCCGATATTCGGATCGTCTCCTCCCGCAAAATATTCAGCAGGTGTTTGACCTCCAGCGAGGAGACCATCTCACGATTGACCCGCGTGATCATCTCCAGCTGTTCGACCCGTTTGCGCAGTCCACTGTCGGTTTGGGCGAGCAGGGCTGCCGATTCAACCGCCGCCGCAAGTTGACCCGCCGCCGTGGATACGGCTTGCAGGTCCGAGGTATTGAAATGGTCCGACTTTTTACTGCCGAGCAACAACTCGCCCACGCTGCGGTCGCGGACCACAAGCGGCACGACCATTGCCGATTCCATGGCAAGCGCGGTTGCCAGCGGGCGGTATGCCGGAAGGATGCGCCGGTCGAGGCTCAAGTTTCCGGAAACGAACGGGCGCTTGCTGCCCGAAACCGTGTAGCGGTATTGTGGGTCGTCGAAATAGATCTGGATGAACGAATCCCCAAGTTCCTCGGGGACGCCATACGTGGAGGGTTGATTAAGAATCAACATGCCGCGGGTTTCATCCAGCAAAAAGACTCCGCCGGTGTCGGCATTGAAAAGGCGCGCCAGGTCGCGCACCGAATATTTCATGATCTCGTCCAATGTGGCGGAGGAAGCGGCAAGGCTGGCGATACGCCGCAGGGCGTCGGCGCGCTGGGTGCGGGCGCGCGCCTGCTGCACCAGCAGGACGTTTTCGATGATCGAAGCCGCCTGGCTGGCAACGATGCTCATCAGGCGCACTTCTTCGGCGCTGAAAGCGATCACACCCCGGGAGTGGTGACCCACTTGCAGAAAGCCGAGCATCCGTCCCGAAGAAAGAAGCGGGATCAATGCCACATCGCGGAGGCTTGCCGCGGTCGCGATATCCCCCAGCCCAAGAATCCGCCATGCTTCATCGCTCATCGCATTGGTCGTAATGACCGGCTGCTGGTTCTCGATCAATTTCTCGGCAGGGCTGCCGGCGGCGATGAGGGCATGATAGATTTCTACAAAATGGGCGGGCAGCCCGCGGAATGGAACCCTGCCTTCGAGCAGGCGTTTATTTTCGTCGTAAAGCAAAAAGCCAATGATCTCAGCCTGAAAGAGCGGCGCGATGCTCTCGACAAGGCGGGCGATCACATCCTGCCCCTCGCGGACGGAGCCGAGGACCTGGTTGAGGTTTGCCAGGCCCGCCAGTTCGGCGCGGCGTTTTTGTTCCTCCTCATGCAGCCTGGCGTTGCGAATGGCAACCGCCGCCTGCCCCGAGATCAGGTGCAAAAGGTTCAGGTCGTGCGCGCCGAAGGCTCCGCTGCTCATCTGCCCGGCTTCGAGCGTGCCAACCAGTTCGCCGCCCGCCATGAGCGGAACGCCGAGATAGGAATGGATGGGATTCATCTCGCCGCCGGTCATATACTGCTGCATGGAGGCGATGTCGTTGAAGAGCAGCGGTTCGCGCCGCTCCGACAGTTGATCGGTCAACCCGCCGAAGCGCGATAACGACGCTGTGACGATCCTGTTCGAGGAGGGGTTCTGGTAGCGAAAGGGGATGAGCGCGTTGCGTTCGACGTTCCACAATTTCAGTTCCAGCACATCCGAGGGGACCAGCCGCCCGACGTTTTCGAGGATCGAGCGCACGGTCGATTCGAGGTCAAGGCTTGAGGCAACGTCCTGGCTGAATTCCGTCGCCACGCGCAAGATTTCATCCGAGCCGTCGCTGCCATTGGCGCCGATCGCGGCGGAGGGATCTTTGGCGCGCACTGAAAGAAGCATTTTTGGATAAACGCCCGGCACTTCGTAAGAAACTAGCTCGACCGGCTTGCCGCCGATCGTCACCCGCTTCATACCGGGCGTTACGCAAAGATCGAGGAAGTCATCCGCCGGACGCACGTGCCGGGTCAGGCGCTCGAGATCGGGCGGCTCATCCTCGCGCAGGTTGAAGAGGTCGCGCGCTGGCAGGCTGGCATACTCCACCCGTCCTCCTGCCTGGAGGACGATGATGGCATCCTTCGAAGTATTCGATGATGTATATAAGGAGGAGGAAACCAGTTCGCCGGAAGGGGCGGATTGGGAGCGCGCCATCGAGCGCAATACCACCCAGGCTAGCGCGACAACCGCAAGCCCGGCGATGAGTACTCCAGCGCCCAAATCGGCAGACATTTAAACACCCGCCTGAATTCAGGAACCGGGATCTGCCGTGGGGTCTTGCCGGCGCGCTTCCGCCGCCAGTTCGGTAATCTCCCGAATATCGGCAAAGGAATGAATATCCGGCGATACCAACCCTGCCGCAAAGGTCATGAAACCGACCTTCTCGAAACCGCCCTCGGCTTTGGGAGCCTGAATGAACCCCTGTTGACGGTCGATAAAGTTATAGTGGCTTTGCACTTCCTCCGCAAACCGGTCCTTGATCCTCTGGCGGATCGCGGGAGCCGCCTCGACCGTGGTAATGATAACAAAATTATCGCCGCCCGCATGACCGATAAAATCGTTGGGCGTGCCCACTTCGTCCACCACTTCGCCGATCAACATGGCGGAAAAGCGAAGCACATCGTCGCCCGCCACAAACCCATAGACATCCTTGAAACCTTCAAAGTTATTGATGCGCAAATCGAGCAATGCCCACGACTTCTCGCGGATGATGCGCCGCAGCTGCTCTTCGATCAACCTGCCTGCCGGAAGCCCCGAACGCGGGTCGGTGAGGCTTTCGCGTTCCGCGCGGCGGATGGCGCCCTGCACGCGCAGTTTCAACTCCTCGATGTCGAACGGCTTTGTGATGTAGTCGTCTGCGCCGAGTTCCAAGCCCTGCAGTTTATCGCTGCGTTCGTCCTTTTGGGTCAGGAAGATGACCGGGATGTGGCTGGTGCGCGTGTTGGTGCGCAGGGTGCGGCAGACTTCATACCCGTCGATGTCGGGGAGCATGATGTCCAGCACGATCAGGTGCGGAAGGACCTGGCGGGTCTTCTCCAACGCGTCACGACCGCGGTTTGCAACGTCCACATCATATTGCAAACCCGTGAAATAGATTTTGAGCATGTTGGCAATGTCGCCATCGTCTTCCACTACCAATAGGCGGGCAGTTCCCATGTAAGCCTCCTGCCGGTCATCGATTTTTTCGGGGCGTTCTCCCGAAACTCCAAGCGAACGGCATACGTTTCATTCATGATATTTTCATCACCGTCTGCGCCGCGCATTCCGGCGGACGGCTTCGATCTGTTCCTCGGTCACTTCGCGTTCAAAGGAGCGAAACCCGCTCAACCGGAACCCATGCCTCTCGGCAATCGCGGTAATCTCCCGAACGCGTTCAAGCGTGATTTCCCTACCCACCGTGTAATCTTCGAACCTGCCTTCCAGTGCGAGGGCAATTGTCTCTGCCATGCAGGCATACGCCTTGCCTTCGGGAAAGCCGAAGTTAAAATGGAAATCCACGGGGCCTGGCACATCCACCATACCGCCGTCAATCACTAATATATCATCTCTCACAGCCGCCACCATTGCAGAAACATCGCGAGGGCGCGCCACATCGCAAACCACGCTGCCCGGCTGCAAATGTTCCGGCTGGATGACATCATGGATCGCGCTTGTCACCGTCAGGATCAACTGGGCGTCCTTCAACACATCCATCTTCGTGCTGATGAAAAGCTCGCCTCTCGCCTGGACCTGTAACCTGTCTCGCAAGACGCGAAGTTTGGTCTCGTCCCGGGCGATGAGCAAGGTCCGGGCAGCCTCACCAGCCAAAAGTTCAGCGCAGACCCGCCCAATCGAACCGGTGGCTCCCACCACGGCAACCGTCGCATCCTTCATTTCGATATCCATGACCTTCGCCGCGTCGCGGATGGCTTGCGCCGCCATCATCACCGTGTATGAGTCGCCGGTGGTGACGGGGATAGCGAGACGGTTGGCAATGGTCGTTCCGGCGTCCCCCACCACCGAGGTAAAGGCGCCCAGCCCGAGGATGTTCGCGCCGAGCCTTTCCGCCATGCGGCCTGTCTGGATAATTTTACGATAGACCGCCCCCTCAGGCAACTGCATCATGCGCCGCGGAGTATACGGACATGCAAGGAACCAGCCTTTCACCTGTTTTCCGGTGGCTTGCGAGGTGATTCCTTCGATTTCAGAAATGTAAACCGGGGGGAAATAAGTGGAAAAGAAGTCAATTTGCCCCTCTGTGAGTACCTTGCCCAGAAATGGGAATTTCCGGCTGACATCGCGCTTGGGGTCGATGGGGTGAATGATGAAGGCGAAGCTATCCATATTCTGTCGGGGCTACCAGGACTCGGTCTCTTTATGGCGGCTTTGGTGATACGGGGTCTGGTGCAGGTGCGCCTGCTTCCAGTGATGATGGTCGCTTTGTTCGTAGGTCACATCCCGGTCGATCACCCGCCGCTCGGCAGACGCCGCCAGCACCACGTCCGATTCAATCGTGCGCGCCGGGTAGACCACCATGCCCGAGCCGATCCGGCAGTTGTGACCCACGCACCCACCCAAGACCGGACGATTCGAGAGAGAGAGTATCCCGTTTCCGTCGCGGGCGCGAATCGGCAGGGGGATCAGGTTGTAATCAGTAAACGTGGAACCGGCGCCGATAAAGGTGTTGCGCCCCACCACACACATTTGCAGGCAGGTGTTCTGCGCCACCATCGTATTCTCCATGACGGTCGTCATGAACAGCGCCGTGCGGAAGGGCAGAAAAGCGCCGTCGCCCACCACCGAAAGCATCAACTGCACATCCTGCGAGACGTTGACGTTATTGCCGATGACGCAATTCTCGATGACCGCCCCGGCATTGATCGTGACATTGTCACCGATGATGGTCGGTCCGTGGATGACCGCGCTCGGGTCGATGATGCAGCCCTTGCCGACCTTGACCAATTCCGAACACTCCAGAATCTGGCGTCCCTCATAAATGGCTTTGCCGATGATCTTGAACTTGAACCCGAGATCTTCGTTGAGGCGTTTTTCGAAACGCGCTCCCCGGGCAAACTGACTGAAGACCATGTCGGCAATGAACACATGCACCCAGGAGTCGATTGCGATCAGGGCGCGCAGCGGAACCTGAAAGACCAGGTCGCCGCTCTGGTCGCCCATATAGGTCGGCACATGGTAGTAACCGATCTCGCGCGCCTGCATATCAATGACCAGCGGTTCGGTTCCCGCCACAGGACCGTTGGGGTAATACCAGAAATCAGCCAGGTACAAACTCCCCGCGGGCGTGTACGATGTGGAAAGCGGAAAGGCATGTTCGCGAAAAGCCGGGTCGTCCGCCCGAAACGCCGCGCGGACGGGGCGCTTTCGTTTTATCGCCTCGGTCATAAACGCCTCGACAAAATGTTTATCGAAGAACAGGTTGTCGCGGTACATGATGGTCGGCTCGCGCACCGGCTGGACGCGCTCGCCGTGTTTGAGTTCCATCTCGCGGGTCACATAGGGAGCAAGCAGGTTTCGTTGGTGAAGCCAGAGGGGGGAATTTTGAATGCGGAGTTCACGCGCAGGTTCGCAAAAGGGCGTGACGTGGTTCGGCGCGTTAAGGATGACCTTGAGCATGGCGGGAATTATAAATCAAAGCGCGCCGGGGGCGCGATGATTGGGCATACAAAATCGTTTTTGCCCTACGTCAACGGTTTTTTTTGAATCAGGATCGTACAACGCTCATCGCCGCGGGCATGACAGGCAATCTCCTCCACCTGGAACACCTTTCCCCCGCTCAGCCAATAAAGCGCCTCTTGCAGCAGCCCCACCGCAAGATGACAGACCGGCTCGTCCGCAACCCTCCCCCAGCACAGGGGACAACGCTCGATATGCCAGAGAATCTCCGAATCAGTTTCCGCTACCCGCACCTGCTGATCGGTGTATTTGTTGAACAGCCCCGCAAAGGAACCTGCCCCGGCATGGAGTTTGGTCGAAAGCGGCAGCAGCCGGAAAGCCGTCTCAGTCAACCCGAGCATCGAACCGTATTCCTTCAATCCATACTTGAAACAGGACCGCCCAACCCTGAGCGCCAGCCCCCGCCCCCCGCGCGGACCATAGAGTTCTTCCAGCGCCTGGTGCAGGCGGCTGACCGCTTCAAAAGAAAACGTCCGTTCTTCAAGACCGGAACGGACATTTTGCGCCGCCTCTTCCAACTCGCCAACCTGCAAGACCGCTTCCAGTCCGCCCCTGCCGATCACCTCCTCCAACCCCAACAGGATGATCCTGCCCATCTTTTGAGGGGATCCAAAGGCGGCGGTACTCATTGAGGCTGCAGGTCTTCATCGAGAAAGTTTTTTAATTTCTGGTTGAACTGGATCGGCTCATCCAGCATGATGAAATGCCCCGCCGTATTGAAGCGGTCGATGCGGGCTTTGCCCACGCCCTCCAAAAGAGGTTTCCATTGATTTGGGTTGACAACGATATCCGTATCGCCGTACATTCCCAGTACCGGGCATTGGACCATGTGCAGGCTCGGGCGCAGGTCGGTGCGGCGCAGCGAACCGATGCTGGAAAAGAACGCCTCCAGCGAAACCTGCGACACATCGCGGTCCATCATCTTCGCCCAATTTTTATCCTTCGAATAGAACGGGGAAAGGATGCGGTAGAACCCCTTGTAGATCCACAAATTATGATACGTCAACCAGCCCATGGTGCGATAACCGAACACCCGCGGAAAGAAATATAAGGAAGACCCCGCGATCGGCGAACCGATCACCACCACCTTCTGCACCCGGTCAGGATGCTGGATGGCGGTCATCAGGCTGACCGTGCCGCCCATGCTGTGCCCCACCAGCGGCGCGCGGACAATGCCCAATTGCTCCATGAATTGATACACCAGGCTGACAAAATCCTTGACGGCGTAGGTCGAACGCTTGGTGCCAGACTCCCCGAATCCCCAAAAGTCGAGCGCGTACGTGCGGTAGAACGCGCCCAGATAAGCCATCGTATCCTCCCACAACCCCCACGAGCCCTGGTAGCCATGCAGAAGGATGACGGGTTTCCCCCGTCCATACACTTCATAATGAACGATCCCTTGGTCAGTCGTAATGGAAGACACGGTTAAACGTCGCCTGCCGTTATTTTCCGTCCATCTCGCTCATAATGCTGTACAGCAATTCGAGCAAAACGGTCTTCACGGAATCCTTCTCCGTCGCAACGCAGGGCAGAAGTTTGGTCTGCTTATCGAGCCGCAGGGCATGACCCATATCCTCCAGGTCCCAGGCATCGTCCCGGTCCTGCTTATTGGCGGCAACCACGAACGGAGTGGGCGCATAGGCGCGGAATGTCTCCAAAATCGAACGCGCCTCGCGGAACGTCTCCGGGCGGGTGCTGTCCACCATCACAATGAAACCCAGCATCCCCTCCGAAAGGATTTCCCACATGAAATCAAAGCGCTTCTGTCCCGGCGTGCCGAACAGATAAAGAACCAGGTCCTGATCCACGGTAATGCGCCCGAAATCCATCGCCACGGTGGTGGCGTTCTTCACCGCGCGCTCGTCATCGGAAGATATTTTGCGCTCCGTGGCAACAACGTCAATCTCGCTGACAGACTGAATGAACTGCGTCTTGCCAGCGCTGAATGGACCTGTGACCACCATTTTGACCGTTTGCATAATTCCTATCCTTTCGGCCTCGATAACTACAATGAACGGATACGGCCGATCAATTTGTTGACCAATGTCTTCTTTTCTTCGATCTCCTGCGGCGCCAGCGGCTTGGCTGCCTGCGGCGTCGGCGCATCGGCGGGGCGTACCAGCTCCACCAGACCTGCCTGCAAGAGACCATACACAATCCGCCGGATCTCCACCTCGGAGAGTTTATTCGTCCGGGCGATCAGGCGCATGGAATTTTTCGGGTCCACGAACTTGACCACCTTCCACTCATCCACGCTCAGGTTGACGTTGGTCAGGGGGCGTTCGGTGAACTTGAGCGCCATATCGAGGCTCGGAATTTCATCCTGCAACTGCTCCAACTCACGCAACTGCCGCGAACCTTCGATGATGATGTTTTCCAGGTCGAGCCGCACATTGATGCGGTCTTCCGGCGGCAGCATCTCGTTTTCGAACCGAAAGATGCCCTCCACCCAGGTGAACAAACGCCGCAACTGGTCGGTAAAGTACGTCTGCAAATTCAGCAGAATATCTTCGCGCGAGACATACCCCGCGTTGATCAACAGCAGACCCAGCTCCTTATCCGACATCTGCCCGGCCCTCTCGATGATGGCCTTATACTGGTTGGCGTTGATCTTGTTCGATTTATAAAGCACCGAGGCAAGGTTCCCATCCTCCTTGCCGATGCGGGCATACGCCAGTTTCCCTTCGCGGAACGAAACAAACGCCTGTTCCGACACCCCATCGATCACCAGCGTCCCCGTCTTGCTGGCAAGATTGATCAGGTTCAGGAGTTGGGTGATCGTAAAATCTCGTAAATTTCCGCGAAGCGCCATAAATCCTCTAAATCCCTCTTATAAAGGGAGTGCGCAAAATTATACTTGGTAAAGTAAGAATGCGTCAATTAACCTGTTTGCACTCTTGTATGGGATGCCTCACACCGTCGGCTTTTCCCATTTATTAATTGGTCCACGCCCAAACCTTCCCAGCCTTAACAACAATCGCCTCCCCCTCGAACCGAACCTGCCCCCGCCGCCCGGCATGATCCGCCGCCTGCGCCTTCCCCCGCTTCGCGCAAGCCAGCGGACATCCCACTACGCCAGCGGGTACACAACTGAAAGCTTCTTCGGGAAGAGCGCATTCACCAAAACCCGCGCCGTGTTGTTGCTCCAAAAGCAATCCACAAAGACATGGTGCAAATCGTCGAAACTGCGATGCCCAAACAAAAGATGATGGAAGGTCAGGTCGGGGAAACTGGCATCCGTCTCAATGCCCGATCCGACCTGCATCGGCTCGATGGACGTAATGCGCCCGCCCTCGAAGGCAATGCGGATTCCGCTGGTGTAAAAATCCAACTTCAACTCGCCCGAATATCCCGCCGCAATGGATCGCGCCAAACGTTCCTCCAAAACCGGCTGGATGCGCTTCAAGAAAGCGGGCAGATCCGGCACACGAGTGTAGAACGCGTATGGCTCGCGCTTTGCGGGCAGGCAGTCATCCAAAGCCTCGTAAGCGGGGTGATGCTCGCCAAGTGAAAAACCGAACATGGTATGCGTTGTTCCATCCCGCGCCGCAATTTCACCGCCTTTCTTCCATAGATAACGCGCCACGCTGGGTGATATCTCTAAAAACGAAACACCATCCACCAATGCAAAGTAGACGCATACCAAACCGTCCATCCACATGCTTTTTGGATGCTCAACGAAACCAAGCCGTTTTCCCTCCCTGTTTTCGATGATCATTTTTTCATAGCACAGCGCATTTTTTGGATTCTTGTCAAACGATTCATAACGGACGATCTCCGGCGAACGTTTGCAGGAGATGAGATGTTTGCCTTCCCAGGCTTCGTAGGTTTGCAACACGAATTCAAGGTCGCCTTCATCGGCGGCGCGAAACGCAACCGGCTCGTTTTCGTCCTTTAATTTCGGCAAATTGGCTTCATAGCCGCTGCGCCTCCCGGTAAGATTCAACGCCATGTCATAACCGAATTGACGGTAAAAATACGGAATGCCCGTGATGAACTGCATCAAGTGACCGCGTTCCGCGCTCCACTTGTGAACCTCGTCCATTTGGATTCGCACCAAGCCGCGCCTGCGATACTCAGGCAATGTGCAGATCAATTCGGGTCTGCCTGCGCCAAACTCAACACCGGCATACGTCCACGTCTGCGAGATCAGGCACAAGGTCGAGACGATGCGCCCGGTGGCAGTCTCCTCCACCACCGTAAAATCGGCGGCGTTCGTTGTCGGGTGCGTCCCCGCGGCCAGGTCGCGGATCCAGGCATCAACGCTCGCATCCGGTTCGTCAGGTCCGTTGTCGCTGTGCATCCGGCTGTTGATGTCTGCCAATGCATCGGCGTCGGCGGGCGAACCGCGCCTCAAGATCAAACCGTCACCGAGGTCACGGATCAATAAATCAGATTTTGTATTCATGGTTTATTCTTTCAAAAGTTTCTTCAACTCATTCATCGCCTCGAGCGGGTCACGAAAGAGGATGCCCTTCATGCCAAGCGCTTCACAGGCTTCGATATTCGCAGGCACATCATCGACGAAGACCACCGCCTTCGGCTCGACCCGAGCCTGCTCCAACGCAAGGAGATAGATCTTCGCCTCAGGCTTTGCCGCCCCAACCTCCGCCGAGATGGTAAGCGTATCAAAGACCTCATCCAACTTCTGGCGGACGAGATACTCGCGCATATCCGACCAGGCATTGCTGATCAGCCCGGTTTTGAAACGCGGACGCAGCGAGCGCAAATACTCCACAATCGAATGGTCGATGACATCCCCGGCAAAGAACTCGCGTTCCACATCGGCGATCTCGTTCCTGCCGACCTTCAAACGTTTGGCAACCGCCTCCCAATGCTTTTCCGCAGCCAACTCCCCCACTGTGGCTTGTTTCGCCGTTGGGCTGTTGAAGACAATATTGTCAATGTCGTCATATTCCATGCCAAAACGCTGCGCCAACTGCTGGCGCGGCGCTTGAAACTCGGTGCGCTGAATGACGCCGCCGAAATCGAAAAAGACTGCTTGTATCTTCATCATGTTCCTCAAAAAAAGTAACTGCTCAGCCCGTCATTTCGACGAATGCCAGCGAGGAGAAATCCAGCGCAATATTGAGGAAGATTTCTCGTGGCGCCTCGCGCCACTCCAAATGACATGGCAGAGATGCAAATGCCTGAGCAGTTACCAAAAAAATATGGCTCTCTGTTTACTGACAGGATACCCGCCCGTTCAGAAGAACTTCTGCCGCGGACACTTCGACAGGCTCCGTACAGGTTTCACTGATTTTCGCGGATTGTCAAAGAAAAATCCGCGTGAATTCGCGTGATCCGCAGCTATGGTTTTTCTTTTCCCGTTAAACGGTAGCGCCGATTTTATCAATTGGACTCTTACGCCTGCGGGCGGTTAAAAAAATCCCGCAGGTAATCGAAATCACCTGCGGGTCACGGTCATGCGCGGGAAAGCAGCCTACTTTTTCTTTGTGCCGGGTTTCGATGCAGGTTTCGAGGCTGGCTTTTTAGGCTTTGCAGAACTTCCCTTCGGCGCGGGCGCATTCTTCTTGGCAGACGCGGGTTTCGAGGCGCGTTTCCGCTTCGACGCGGACACTTTGGCGCTCGCCGCCGAAGTCTTCTTGGAAGCGGCGGTTTTCACCACGGCATTTTTCAAAGACCGGGGAAGCGGTTCCGTCTTTATCGCCGCCGAAGCGGATGCAGATTCGCCCGCGGGCGTGGCTGGCAGCTGTTTGGCAGCCTCGCGCCAATTGGGAAAGAACAACTCCATCCGCTGGCGCGAAATGGAATTGGCGCGGCGGCAGCGCGGGCAGTGGGCGTCGTGGTGGTTCTGGTTCTTCTCATCCATGGTGATGAGCGCGGTCAACATCTCCGCCCGCCCAACGGTGAAGGGGGTCTGGCAATAAAGGCAACGCAGGTTAAGCATGGCTCTCTCCTACAAAGGGTAGTCTTATTCTGCCAGTGATTCTACACTGATTTCACGTCCTCCGCGAATCGTCTTTTCATAGGTGTCAAAGACCATGTGGACGCTCATTCCCGCGTTTTCGTACAGCCGCAGGGCGCCGGTCAGGTTCTCGGCATCCACACCCAGCCCGGCTTTGCGCCGTCCGCGCCGATAAAACTCGCCAAAACTGTGCAAAAGCAGGGCAATTCCCAGCCCGCGCTTGCGCCAGAGACGACGGACTCCCAGAATATTAACCCAGCCCACCTCCTTGTCGGAGTAGCTTTCGAGGCGGCACAGGCTGATTCCAGCGATCTCGTCCCCGTCCATGGCAAGAAACCACATCGAGGGGTCCTGCCCGTCCGACTTCATAAAGTGCGAGAACCTGGCAAGCCCTTCTTCAAACGGCTCTTCGATGTGACCAAAATGGTCGCGGAAGGATTCTTCAAAAGCGCGGTAAATGGCGGGAATTTCCTCGTGGCTGCCGGTCTTGAGCGTAATGCCCTCAGACCAGATCGCGGCGGGAGGCGCTTCATCCATCTCGATCCGCATTTCATAGGAACTGCGAATGCGGATGAAGCCGCAGTCTTCGAAGAGCCGCTTTGAATCCTCGGCAATGCGCAGTGAACCAGTGCGCGGCGCAAAACGCAAATCGGCGGGAAGATCGGGGAGGACGCGGCAGGCGCGTTCTTCCGCCCACCCCATCAGGGCGGTGCCAATTCCCAACCCGCCAAAATCCGGGTGGACGCGCCCCCAGATCCACGGGTGAACCGGCGGCGTGGATGTCGTCCACACCTCGATGTAGCCGACCAACTGTCCCGTTGGGGAAAACACGAGGCGGGTATCCTGCTCCGGGTCGAAGCGAGGCGAGCCCCAATCTTCACGCAGGATGTCTCCACTGGCAAGGTCATCCTGCCCAGCCATGCGCTGCATCCAGATGTTGAACATCTCAACGGCGGCTTCGGCATCTGCCGGGGTTGCGCCGCGCACGGTGAACCCTTCGGGCAATTGAATCTGTGTTGCAAGTTGTTCTTTCATGGTTTCCTCTTGTTTGAGCCGCGCATACCGGCGGTAGAGACCGCCGATTATGCGCTTATTCTTCTTCCAAACTCCGCCCGGGGCGGAGTTCTTTTTCAAAGTTGACGAATTCGCTGGCGATGCGCATCCCGGCGCGTTGATAGAGGCGGGTTGCGCCGGTGGTGTTGGAGGCATCCACGCCCAAGCCGACGGTCTTCATGCCGCGCCGGTAAAAATCTGCGAAGGATGCCTGGAGCAATGCCAGCCCCAGCCCCCTGCCGCGCCAGGGTTTGCGGACTCCCAGCGTGCCGACCCAGCCGATTCCCATGCGAAAACGATTTTGGGAGAAACCGGCGATCTCGTCGCCATCCCAGGCAACGAGCCAGAGGGCAGGGTCGAACTCCGGTCTTTCGAGTTTTCTGAACGACCATTCCTTGAAGGTCGTGTCGTGGCTGCCCCAATGTTCGCGGAAGGCTTCGTTATCCGCCTGCCAGACGAGTTGGGCGTGGGCGTCCCTGTCGAAGGGGCGACACTCGATCCCGGCGGGCAGGGCAAAGGCAGGCGCCGAGTCGAGCGTGATTTCCATGCGCCAGAAATAGCGCACAATTTGATAACTCAAATGGGCAAACATCTCCCGCCCGGTCTCGTCCTTGCCGTCGGCGGCGGCGTGGATGTAAACGCGCAAGTCGGGTTCGGCTTGTTTCATCATCGCGAGAGCGCGTTCTTCGGCGCGGGTGATCAGCGCTGTGCCGATTCCCCGTCCTTTGAAGTCCGGGTGGACGTACCCGTCGGCGGAGAAGTGGGCAAATGCCTGCTCGTTGGCAAGTTCTTCGTAGCCGACAATGCGCCCGTCCGCGGTTTGTACGACGAAAGCGTCCGTTTCAGGGTTGAAGCCGTCTTCGCGCCAGGCATGTTCCAAATTCTCCGGCGTTGTGGCAACGGTGACATCGCCGTCGGCTTCGCAGACAGAGTAGATGAGATCCGCCACAGGGTGGACATCCGCCCGGGTCGCAGCGCGCAGGCGCAGGCTTGGGTCAAGAAGCGTGTTTTTCGTCATGATAAAGATTCCTTTCATCTGGAGGAAAAGGCGATGAAGCGCAGCGCCTCATCCCCGACCTTGAATTGATTCGCGCCATTCGGCATTCAGCAAGCCGAAGCCGATGACGTCCCAAAATTCTCCATTGGAATACAGGGCGTCGCGGCGGCGGGTTTCTTCGATAAATCCGAACTTTTGGAAGAGGCGCAATGCCGCTTCATTGAAAGCCGGGACGACAGCCGTAACGCGAAACAGGTTCAACTCATTGAAGGCGCAACGCAGCAGCAGGCGCAGGGCTTGCAAGCCGTATCCGCGGCGGCGGGATTCAGGTTCGCCAATGCCCAGGCGGATGTAACCGTTGCCGCTGGACCAATCCACGTATTCGATGAGCGCTTTGCCGATCAAACGATCATCCTCCCGGGCGCGGATGGTGAAGTAGAAAAGGTTTCCTTCGTCCCGCATCTCCATTGCAATGGCTTCGTAGCGTTTCTTCACGGTCGCAGGCGAGAGCGGACAGACGGGTCTCAACTCCATCAGGCGCATGAATTCGGCGTCATGCGTCCAACGAGACTCGACCACGGGATGCGCCTGAAGGTCTATGCCGCCAAGGCAGACATCCGTTTCTTCTAATAATTGGGGCTGTAAAGCAAGCATGATGTTTCTCTTCCTTCGATCAAAAAGCGGTCACAGAGAAGGCTCCGCGACCGCTTTACTGGTTAAAGAAAACGACCACGGGGCTTGAGGCGCCGTGGTCGCAAGGTTGTTCGGAAAAAAACCTAACGACGTGCAGGCGCGCTACGGCTATCGGCGAATCCAGCCAGTTTGGCGGATGCGGGGATAAGGGTGAACTTGCTCATGAACATGGTAGCGCGCTCCTTTCTTTGGAATTCCTTTTTCAAGGTGATTTGAGTCTATCACGCAGGCTGGGGGGAAGTCAAGCGGAAAAATTTGATTTTCGTATTGTTCAACGCAAACCTTTTGAAGGGGTTTCGGCAACAGATTAACCAAAGAAGGAGTCAGGTATGACTGCTGAAAAATCCGCCCTTGATCCATATATCCATCGCAATATCCTGATCATTTCCAGGGATGCCGGCATGTCGCAGGTTTGGAAAACGCTTTTCGAGCAGAGGAATTGCCGGGTCGTCTGCGAATCTTCGGGGGCGGATGGCGTTTCCTCGTCGCGGACGCTTTCCCCCACCCTGATCCTTCTCGATATGGACATCCCCGATGAAGAACGCCTCGCCTTGTGCCGCGACCTGCGCTCCACCACAAACGGCGCCCTGTTACTTCTCGATTCGAATCTCAAAAACCCGGATGTGCTTGAATATCACCGCGCGGGGGTAAGCGAAACCATCTCCGCCTCCATCAGCCCGATGGCGCTGCTGGTCAAGTCGCTGGCATGGCTAGCCCGTTATGACTGGGTCGTTCCGCGCAGGCAGTCTGTATCCTGGTAGGTATAGTATTGCTCTGTAAAAACTATGCCAATCGCAAAGATTTTGCCCAGTACCGCGAGATTTATCTCGCCCGCCGGGGCGCAAACTGAAGTTTGCGGTATTTACAACCCCGCTATGAATCTGTCAGGGGTTGGATGTGCGAATCCGCCCGGCGATCAGGGACTCGAGGGTTTCCTTCACCATGCGCAGTTTGGCGTCTGAGAGGATGCCCGGGTCCACGTCTGCCAGACCGAGCGGGGATTGAACGTTCTGTCCGCCCTGCCCGGCAGTCAACTGGGGCCAGGCGGTTTGAATCGCTTTGATGGTATCCGGCGTGACTGTCATCACCCAGCCTCCGGGGCGCGGCTCGGGGCGTGAGATACCGATCAAATAAACGCCCTGGGTCCCCACATACGAGAGGAAATCGTCGCTGGCAAGGGAGGGATAGATATACAACCCATCCACATCCTTGTCGTTGATCAAGACATTGGCGTATCCGCCGAATTTGCCGGGGTCTTCGTTGGGCGGAATCCCCAACACAGCCGGATAGGCAACTGGGTCGATATAAATTCCATCGCACAAGCCGCAGTAGTAGCGCATCCCATTATTGAAGGCATTCAGCGCCGCCAGCGCGTTCTGGTCGCCGTCGGGGTACAACATGCCCAGATGATATTCATCCAATAACATGGCAAGGGTATACCCGGCAAGGAAGGCGGGGACTTCCACTTCATTGCTCGGCGCAAGCACACTGATGTTTCCGCCCGCGGGGAGGTTGGGGATATTGACAGCCAGGAATTGCACATTGGGCGCGGCGGGCGCATAGGTCAACACACCGGGGTCGGGCGGCAGGGCGATCACCACTTTGAGGGTTGGGTCGGCGATGTCCTGCTGGGAGAGCGCGTTGCGCACCTGGAAGCGAAACCCGGAGGCAAGCGCGAGATCGTAAACCGTCCTTTGATACAGGTCGGATGTGGTTTTGTCCATGTCTGCCGGGAGGACGAGCAAAGCCAAAGGCGTGGACAAGGTTGGGATGGGCGTGGCAGACGGGGGCGGAGTCTGAGACGGGACAACCGTCGGGGCGGCGACTTCAGGCGTTTCATCCCCCCCGCAGGCGGTCAAAATCAAAATGGCGATTACGAAAAGGAAAACTTGTTTTACACGCACAAAGAATCTCCGGAATTTAGAGTCCCGGAATTATAACGGGAAATAAAAATGCAGGTCACGCTAAGTGCCCCGAAGGGGTATGAAGCGTGACCTACATAATTTTAGTGAACGGTGACCGGAATCTTCTTCGGCTTGGCGGATTCTGCCCGGGGCAGGGTCAGCGTCAGGACGCCGTCCGCGATTCTTGCTTCGACCTTTCCTGAATCTATTTCAGACGGCATTCGCAGGCTGCGGCGAAAGGCTCCACGCGGAAGTTCGTTCATCAGGAACGCAGCGTCTTCGTCCTTGAATTCGCCTTCGATGCTGACGATGTTCTCGAGCACCTGGATGTTCAGGTCTTCGGCTTTCAAGCCGGGGACGAGCGCCGAGAGGATGTAGGCATCCTCCTCCTCGCGGACATTGACGCTCAACGCGCGCGGCTGCGGCTGGGATGCGACCCGGCGAACGGCGCGGCGAAACGGGAAGGGTTGAATGTATAGCGACATGTTTTGGTCTCCTTTTTCTTTTACCAATATGATTACGCCAAGGATAGATTTTTTGTGTAAGAAAAAAGATAACGAAAGATAGTTCTTATATATGAATTCCCCCCGGGCGGCGATTCCGATCTGCCCGCCGCGCTTATAATCGAAGCCATGTCGAAAAAGACCATTCTGCCCCTGGTGATCCCCGCTTTTGCGATTGCGATCGCAGGCATTTATTTTTTCTTCACATTTGGAAACGGGAAAACAGTTGAGCGCACGTCCCAGGCCTTTGCCTGGTTCAACGACCCCGCCTCCCGCCCCGAGTTGATGATGACTCTCGGCTCTCGATGCGGCGACGCCCCGTTTGCTTTTCCCACCAACGGAATGATCGGCTTCATATGGGACGATTCCTTCCGCCCCGGTCACCGTCACAGCGGATTGGACATTTTCGGCGGGACGGATGTGGGCGTAACTCCCATCGTTGCGGCGTATCCCGGTTTTCTCACCCGGCAGGAGGATTGGAAGTCCACCGTCATCATCCGCGCGCCGGAAGACCCGCTCGAACCGTCCCGCCAGATTTGGGTTTACTACACCCACATGGCAGACGCGGACGGGAACTCCTTCGTCTCGGAACAATTCCCGCAGGGGACGCGCGAAGTTTACGTCGAAGAAGGGACCTTCCTGGGGTATATGGGCAATTTCTCCGGCGAGCCGGGGAATCCCGTCGGCGTACACTTGCATATTTCCATCGTCATGGACGACGGCTCTGGGAATTTCCTGAACGAACTCGAGATCGAAAATACCTACGACCCGTCGCCGTATTTTGGAATGCCGTTGAACGCGAACACGAACACCGATACAATACCGGTGTGTGATTAGGTGTCAGGTGTGTTTCAGGTTTCAGGTGTCAGGTTTCAGGTGTCAGGTTTCAGGTTTTAGGTTGATTAGTGAAGAGGCGCGAAATGCGCCGGAGGTATTATGAAGGAACTGATGGAATATCGAGAAAAGCTGCTGTTGCGCCTGCGTGAAGCGGCTGCGGAGTTTTGCGAGGCCTGCCGGACTCCCGCCAACCCGCACGGGAAGACCCCAGACGGCTGGTCTGCCCATCAAATCGCCTTTCATGTGCGGGATGTAGACCGGGAAGTCTACGGAATGCGCATCCGCCGGACGCTGAGCGAGGAAAACCCACTCTTCAATAATTTCGGCCCCGACGAGTGGATGGAAGCACATTACAACCATGAAGAACCGCTGGAAAAAATATTAAGCGAGTTTCAGGAAAGCGTCAAAGAAGTAACCGACCTGCTCGGTAACGCCCAGCCTGGGAGTTGGTCGCGCCCTAGCAGGCACGAATCCCTGGGTCGGGAATTGACGCTTCAACTTTGGGTGGAGCGCAGCCTGGCGCACGTCGAAGAGCATCTTGGTTCGCTGATAACCCCCCAAAAAACCTGAATTTTGCCCGTTTTTTCGGGTTCCTGCGGTAAAATACCACCCATGAAAAAACAACGAATCATCCTGGTGGACGATCATGAAGTGGTGCGGCTCGGGCTGAAATCCCTTCTGGAACGGCATCCCCAATTCGATGTGGTCGGCGAAGCGGGCTCGTCGCGCGAGGCCCTCGAACAGACCGCCTCCCTCAAACCCGATGTGGTGGTGATGGATATCCGCCTGCCGGGCACCTCCGGGATCGAAGCCTGCGAACAGATCGTCAGCCAGTTTCCCAATACCAAAGTGATCATGCTCACCTCCTATGCCGAGGATGAAATGCTCTTCTCCGCCATCCGCGCGGGGGCATCGGGGTACATCCTGAAACAAATCGGAAGCGAAGACCTGATCAAAGCCCTGGAATCGGTCGGACGCGGCGAGGCGCTGCTCGACCCCGCCGTCACCCAGCGCGTCTTCCAGGAAGTGAGGCGCGCGGTCAAGGAAGAAGAGGCGTCGGCGTTCGCGCATCTCAGCCAGCAGGAAAAACACGTGTTATTGCTGGTCTCGGAGGGCAAGACCAACCGCGAGATCGCCAAGAACCTGTTCCTCGGCGAAGGCACCGTGCGCAATTACGTCTCGAGCATTCTCTCGAAATTGAACGTGAACAACCGCGCCGAGGCGGCTGCCTATGCGGTGGAACATAATTTGAGAGATTACATTTCCTGATTTCGTTCCCGGTGAAAATTCCTTCATCAAAGAGACATGCCCTCCATGAGCGCGTGTCTCTTTTTGGTTTAAGCGGCGCAGCAAACAAGCCGGTCACGGATGCCGCACGCTGTTATTTTATGGGTCATTTGTCACGTATGGTTTTTGCAAAGTCGCTTGACATCCCTTTGAATTTGCAGCAAGGTTTAACGCGAAAAGCGCAAATTGGGCGAATTTACGCGAAAACCAATTAAGAAATTCGCGACATTCGCCTTTTCGCGAAATTCGCGTTAAGGTTTTCCTGACTTTGGAAAAGCCATGATTTGTCACGTTTGGGCTATTGACGTTTTCCACTCTTTTCTATATCATGAATAGTACCAACATCAGCAAAGGAGAGAATTTCCATGAATGAATCCAAAGCAGTTCATGAACGGAAGCATGTCTGGCGCGATGAGATCCTGCTCATCGTCGTCATGTGCGTGTTCGTGGGCATCGTCTACGCCCTCGATAACGCGCTCAAGCCTCAGTTCACACCATCCACCCTTTTATTGACGGGGGTGTTCCTGGCGCTCGTCCCCGCCTTTATCTGGCTTGTTTTTTTCTACCTGCAAGACCGCGCCGAACCCGAACCGAAAGGTTTTGTGTTGGGCGTTTTCGCGCTTGGCGGGCTTTTCGCTGCCGCCATCGGCATCCCAATGACAGACGGCTTGTTCCGCGTTTCTCACTGGCTGTACACCGACGCCCTCACCACCATCATGGGCGGCATTCTTGTGGTCGGCTTTACACAGGAATACCTGAAATACGCCGCCGTCCGTTACAGCATCTACAACTCGAGTGAGTTCGACGAACCCACCGACGGCGTGATCTACGCCACCGCCGCAGGGCTGGGATATGCCACCGTCCTAAACATCAACTTCGTCGTCTCGAACGGCGGCGTGGATTTGGGCTCGGGCATCATTCGCATGGCGGTCGTCGCGCTGGCGCAGGCAGCGTTCTCCGGCATCACAGGGTATTTCCTCGGGCGGGCAAAATTCGAATCCGAACCGGTCTGGTGGATGCCGCTCGGCATCACGCTCGCGGCAATCTTCAACGGATTGTTCAACTGGCTGCAGGGAGCCGTTACCCAGCCCCAAATCACTTTGAGCGGCTCGATAACCCCGACCTGGTTGGGGCTTGTCCTGGCAGCGGTTGTTGCGCTGGCAACCACGGGGGTCATTCTCTGGCTGGTGCGCCGCAGCATCAAATCCCTTCAGGCAGGGAAGTAGGAGAAGCAGACATGGCTAATAAACAAGGCTCCCTCGGTGACCGCTTTGCGGAATTCACCGTCATACTCGTCACCGTAATCGCGCTTGCCGCGGGCTGGTTCTATAAATCGGGCGTGGAGAATGCCTCGGTCCCGTTCGAAGCGGAGGGCGTCAGCGCCCAGGCGCCAAAGGGATGGTTGAGTTCCGAACCCTCCGGCGAGGAATTATTCCGCGCGGTGGACCGCAACTCCAGCGGGTTTGGCACAACGTACACGATCCGCCAGATCGCGGTTACTTCCGAAGCGACTGCCTCGGAAGTGGCAAGCGCCGTGGCGCTCAAGAACGCGCAGGAACTGCTCGCCTTCCGCATCCTGGAACAACAGGAGGTTTTGGACAGCAACGGGCGCAGCGCCTTCATGATCGAATATGTGTATGTCGAATCAAACCCCGACCTGACCCATGCCGAACTGCCAAGTGTGGTGCGCGGAATGGATTTGGTCTATCTTAACGGCGAACGCGCCCTGGTGGTTTCCTTCCATGCCGATGAAAACAATTTCGAACTCGACCTGGAACGGTTCCACACCTTCCTCAAGTCTGTCACCTACTAGGAAAACGAGGAGAACATGAAACCCAACTCCCTCAAACATTTCTTGATATTTGTATCCGTCCTGGCGCTTGCCGCCCTGGCATGTCAGGGCGGAACCCCGGCGCTCGAACCGGTGACGCCTTCCAACGAAAATACGGAAACCTCCGAAGCGGGCACGTTATCGCAGGCAACCCGGTCGCAGTTGATCGCTGCCACGGTGCAGATCATCGCCCTGCAGGGGGGCAATCCGATCTATGTCGGGTCGGGCACAGTCCTCAACCCGGGCGGCATGATCCTGACCAATGCGCATGTCGCCAGCCCGACAACCGTCGGCGCCCCCGAACTGGAACCCGATACGCTGGTCGTGGCAGTCGTCGTTTCGGAAGATAAACCCGCAGTACCTTCCTACATTGCAAATGTCCTTGCGGTGGACGGTTTCCTCGACCTGGCAGTCATTCAAATCGTCTCCACCGTGGACGGTTCGACCGTCAGCG
Organism: Candidatus Villigracilis adiacens; assembly: GCA_016703605.1. Taxonomy (GTDB): domain Bacteria; phylum Chloroflexota; class Anaerolineae; order Anaerolineales; family Villigracilaceae; genus Villigracilis; species Villigracilis adiacens. The sequence goes on from JADJBU010000026.1 coordinate 655,131, forward strand.
CCGGAAGTTTGAACCTGCCCTATGTAGACCTCCAGAATTCGGACAACGTGCATGTGGGCGACAATATCAATATTTTCGGTTTCCCCTCCATCGGCGGCAACACCATCACCTTTACCCAGGGAACCGTTTCCGGCTTTTCGTCGGAAGACCAGATCGGCGACCGCGCCTGGATCAAAACCGACGCAACGATCTCCGGCGGTAATTCGGGCGGTCTCGCAGCGGATAATAACGGCAACATCATCGGCGTCCCGACCATTGCCGCATCCAGCCGCGAAGCGGAGACCTCCGACTGCCGCGTCATTCAGGATACCAACAGCGACGGCGTAGTCGACCAGAACGATAGCTGCGTTCCCATCGGCGGCTTCTTGAACGGCATCCGCCCGGTAAACCTTGCCCTGCCGCTGATCGAAGCCGCGCAGGGAGGGAAACAATACACAAGCCCATTCAGAACCCCGGGTACGGTCGGCAACCCGGGCAGTGGAAGCGAATCCGCGACGAATTTCATTTGGCTCGATACCTCTGAAAGCGGCTCGCAGGGATGCAAATTCAACGACACGCCCGTAAACGACTACGGCTCTTCGGCGATGTGCATTGCCGCCGGGTTCGAATACAGCGGCATGACAGACGGCGAATTGGTGCTTGAGCGCTGGTATTTGAACGGCGAACAGGCAGCTGAATATAGTTACGCCTGGGAGTGGGGCGAAAGCGGCTTGTTCGGAACCATCCTCCCGAACGATGGCAACCCGATGCCCGCCGGAAACTACCGCCTTGAACTGTTCGCCGGCGATGCGCTCACCGCAATGGGCAACTCCAATGAAGTAGCCGTCAGCGGCGGCGGGAGCGGCGGACAGACTCAGCAGCCTTCCAGCGGCGACACGATCACCGTCTACGGGCTGATCTACGATGCCTCGACCAACAAACCGATCTCCGGCGCGTTCGTCTTCGTCCTGACGCCGGGAACCACCTACGAAGAATGGCAGGCTTCCAACTTCAACGAGAGCTATGTCAATGCATATCTCGAAACCGGCGCCAATGGGCAATACGAGATCAACGGCATCCCGCGCGATACCGAGTTCACCCTCGTCTTCGCCGCGCAAGGGTACTACGACTCGTACGCCGACAATCTCATCGCCGGTCCGAACGACCCGGACCTGAACGAGATCAATGTCGGGCTGACCAAGTAAGAATAGCAAGTGGAAAGTGGAAAGCGCCCCTGAGACATCAGGGGCGCTTTTTTTCATAACGTCTTATTACGTAGTAACGACTTTAGTCGTGTTATACCGGGCAAGGGTGACTGAATTCACCACTACAAGGCGCGGCTATTTTTCCTTCTCCCCGCTGATCTTCATCCATGTTTTCTTCATCGTCAAGGCATCCTCCTCCATGATGGGGCTTTCGCAGAGAACGCGCCCGCCGCAGCCGAAATCGTTCAGGGCTTTGAAGAGCGCCTTGAGATTCAGATCTGCTTCGGCGAGGGGCAGGTGGTTCTTCTCCCCCTTCGGTCCATACTCGATGCCGGAGAGATGGATGTGCAAACGCTTCAAGGCGGCGGTCCCCAAATTCTTCCCATAGCGGTCCAGCAGGCGCGACCATTCATCGTAGGTATTCATCGAGCCGTCGCCGGGACGGGCGTGAAGGTGGGCAAAGTCGAGGCAGGGCTGAACCATGTCCACGGCTTTGCTCATCGCCAGCGCGTCTTCGAACGAACCGAGCATGGCAGACTTGCCCATCGTCTCAGGACGCAGGGTCACGTTGTCGCCGTTCTTCTGCAATTCCTTCACGCATCCTTCAAGGCGCGGAAGCGCGGTCTTCAAGACCTCAGCGGGGTCATTGCCAAAATACGAGCCGGGATGAAAGATAATGTCCGTCGCACCCGCAAGATATCCGTAATGCGCCGCATCCATCAGGCGTTTGCGCGATTTGGGCCACTCGTCCTTTTCCGCGTTCAGGTTGATGAAATACGGCGCATGGACACTCAACGCGACGGAATTTTCCTCCCCTGTGGCTTTGATCGCCGCGCAGGTCGCCTCGCTCACGCGGACCGATTGCACCCAGCCCAATTCGAGCGTATCCAAGCCGATGCTTTTACTGAATGCGATCGCGCCGACTGTGCCGCCGGGTTTCCTGGGCGTTCCAGAAGGTGAACCGACGGTTCCGAATTTGAAGGAAAGGGACATGGGGGGCTCCGGGGGGGTGAGTAACGAGATACGAGTTACAAGTTACGAGGTGAGTAAAATCGAAAATCAAAAATCGTAAATTGCCATGAGTTTTTCCCACAACGGCGGACCGAGGATGAGCAAGCCGACGAGGATGGCGGCTAACGCAGCGACGAGGACCGCTGCCGCGCCCACGTCCTTACCCGCTTTGGCGAGGGGATGATGTTCCTGGGTGGCAAGGTCCACGACGGATTCGATGGCGGTGTTGATGAATTCGGCGGTGAATACCAGGGCGGCAGTCAGGACGATGATCGCCCAATCTTGCAGCGACAGGTCCAGCCATAAGCCGAGAAAGAAGACGACGGTGGCGATCAGGCTGTGAATCCAGGCGTTGCGCTGGGTGCGCAAAACGTAGCCCCAGCCTTGAAAGGCATAATGAAAGGCGCGGACGCGGGATAGAAAAAATTCCTTCACGGTTATTCCTGAATCTGGATGCGTGACAAGCCGAGTCTTTCCAGCACCCTGGCTTGTTCCGCCCACATGACGGCTTTTTCTTCGTCGGTGCTGTGGTCGTAACCGAGCAGATGCAAAACGCCGTGGACGACGAGCAATTGCGCTTCGGCTTCGACGGGATGACCGGCATTCTGCGCCTGCTGCATGGCGCGGGGAATCGAAATGGCGATGTCGCCGAGGTAAAGCGACTCGGTCTCCGGGTCGGTTTCGGCGGCGGGGAAGGAGAGGACGTCTGTGGGAGAGTCCACGCCGAGGTAGTCGAGATTCAGCTCGTGGAGATGGCGGTCGTCGCTCAGGACGATGGATAAATCTCCGTGGGTAGAATCAAGCCCGGGCGGGGAAAGAGGCGGGACGAGTTCAAGAGTCAACAATGCGGCGCGTTCGAGCAGCGCGGCGTCGGGGAAATCCATTTGATTATCAATGTGAATCATTTTTCTTTTCTCGCGGAGAGCAGGGTGGTGTCCTGGTCTGGGACGGCGGCTTTGGGGTATTGGATGCGCGGGTGATAGGTTCCGCGCAGGGTGGTGACGAAGGATTCGGTGATGAGGTTGAGGTCGCGCAGGGTGAGCAGGGTGTCGTCGAGCTGGTTGTGTTTTTGCACGGTCTGGATGACGCTGGCGACGAGGGCGCGGATATCTTCGTCGGTGGCGGGGCGTTCGGCGCGGGCGCGGGCTTCGGAAGCGTCGGCAAGCATGAGCAGGGCGGTTTCGCGCGAGGCGGGACGCGGACCGGGGTAGCGGAATTTTTCGATGTTCACTTTTGTCACATCGCCGCCAGCCGCCTCCATTGCCTGGTTGTATTGGTAGTTGGTGATCAATGTGCCGTGATGCTCGAGGATGAAATCGTGCAGGCGGTTCGGCAGGCGGTGCTTCTTCGCCAACTGCACGCCGTCGGTGACGTGGCGGATGATGGTGGCGGAGACTTCTTCGGGGTTGGCGTCTTTATGGGCGTTGATACTGCCCTGCACCTGGTTCTCGATGAAGAAATTCGGGTTGAGCGCCTTGCCGATGTCGTGAAATAACGCGCCCACGCGGGTGAGCAGCGGGTCGGCGCCGATCTTTTCGGCGGCTTGCTCGGCAAGGTTGGCGACCTGCAGGCTGTGCTGGTAGGTTCCGGGGGCGTTGCGTAAAAAGAATTGCAGGAGCGGGTAATCGGGGCGGGAAATATCCAGCAGTTGAAGCGCGGTGGTCAGACCGAGCATTTGGGCAAGGATGAATTGAAGCAGGAGGGCGATACTTGCGGATGCCAGCCCGGCAAGCGCGATCACGCCGATATATTGGATAATGCCGAGCCAGTCGAGGGTAATGAGCGGAATGCGAAACGCAAGCAGCGCCGCCGCGCCCGAGAGTGAGATGGCAAGCCCTGCCAGGAGGAAACCCCAAAAACGGCGGGCGGGTCCCAATACGAGCAGCCCCATCAGGGATGAGAACATGTAATAGGGGATCAGGTCGTAGGAGTTGGGCAGCCCATAGGCGGCAAGGATTGCCAGCGGAATCGAAAAAACCAGACCGATCTCGATGTTGAATAATGCGGTAAAGAGCAATGCCGCGGCTTGAATGGGGTATCCGTAGGGGGCAAGCGTGCGCCCGGCGAATAAACGCGCGCCAACAAGAAAGAGGATGAAAACCAGCGCGATGATGACAAGGTTGCGGGGGTTGTTGAGGAAAACCGCGCGGGGACGGCGGTAAAAATAAATGGGAACGAAAGCGGCTGATAAGAGAACCATGGCTCCCACGGCGGCGATATCCTCCCAGCGCTGTCCGGGTCGGATCATGCCCAGTTGCTGGAAGGCTTCCATATCCGCCGGGGTGATGATCTCGCCGGAAGGGACGATGGTCTCGCCCGCCTTGTAGGTTTGGACGATGGGCTGGACGGAATCGCGCGCGGTCTTTTTGGCGGCGTCGGTCAGTTCCTGGCTGAAGAAACTGTTCGGCACGACAAAGGGCGTCACCAATTCCGTCACCAGTTCGGATTGCTGTTCGTTGAAGGTGAGGCTGACAAGGGATGAGATTCCCGCCTGCGTTGACTCGACCTTGTCTTCGTAGATGGCGCGGCGCATAACCTGCTCCAGCACGCGTACGGCTTCGGCTTGTACGGCGTCCCAGCGGATGGAGGAAATGTTGAGAAGGTAATCCACTGTTTCGGGCTTGAGGCGCAGGTCGCTCAATGCCAGCAGGCTGGTTTCCTTTTCGGCGAGCGTCGCTTCGATATCATCCCTGATGGAGGCGATATTTTGCAGCGATGTGCGCAAGCGTTCGATCTGTTCGCGGGCGATGGCGGGGTCGGGGGAACTGTAGACCGGCTGGACGGCGCTCTCCGCCGCCTTGCGCGCCTCTTCGGTGCGGACCTCGCTGACGTATTCGATGTCGCGCGGCGATTGAATGGTGTTTTGCGCCACATCCCCCTCGCCGGTGGTTTGGAGGCTGGGGTTCAACCCCAGCGGTGAGATGAGAATACCGAACGATGCCAGACCGACAAGGACGATCAGGCTTGCCTGTAACAAGCGAGTCGAACGGGAAGCGGGAACTCGCGGGGTCATTTGAGGGTTTCGGAGCCAACGATTTCTGTCGTTGGCAGTCCAAAGTCAGGGGGTTCGGAGTCAACGACTCCCGTCGTTGGCAGTTCAAAATCAGGAGGAGATTCGGAGTCGACGACTCCTGTCGTTGACTTGTCGTTGACAGCCCAAATCCAAAATCGGGAGATTTTGGACCCCGAATTATTTCGCAAGCAATTCCTTAACCGTCGCGCTGATGGCGTCGTTGGGGGCGCGTCCGGCTACCTTGGGCATGACGACTTTCATGACCTTGCCCATGTCGCTGGGGGCGGCGGCTCCGGTCTCGGCGATGGCGGCTTGCACCAGCGCGCGCAGTTCTTCGGCGGGCATGGCTTGGGGAAGGAATTCCTCCAGCACCTTGATCTCGGATTCGTTCTCCGCGACCAAATCGCTTCGATTGGCTTTCTTCGCCTCTTCCAACGCCTCGCGCCGGTTCTTGACCTCTTTCTGGATCAAGGCTGTAACCGCGGTTTCGTCGAGTTCGACGCGCTTATCCACTTCCACTTGTTTGACGGCAGCCAGAACCATGCGCACCGTGCGCTTGCGGACTTCATCGCCGCTCTTCATGGCGGATTTCATTGACTCGTTGAGTTTTGCTTTTGTATCCATGAGGTTGATTATACCTTTCTTGGGGTAATGCGCCCGTCTCACACATTTATGCTATATCCCAAACCTCCCATCACTCCCCACGCTCCCCGTATATGCCGTACCCCGCACCGTGACCGTCAGCCCTCCGAGGCTCCACGGTGTCGCGGTCGAGCAGTTATTGTTGGTATCCAGGTATACCCTGCCGGATAGGGACAGGTCGGGCGCGGTATAGGATGTCGTTGCGCTCGGTCGGCAGGATGAGTTCTCATGCGTTACTACCCGGAAATAGTAGGTGGTATTGGGGCTTAGCCCGGTCACTGGGTAGCTAAAGTTGGAATTTGGATAAAACGGCGCTAGCTGCGCGCCGGTTATGACACACCCTCCATACGCGCAGTCATTGTTTACCGAGTTTTGGTCGCTCCCCACATAAATCACCTGGTATGCCCCGCCCGTCCCGCTTCTCCAGCTCAGGGTGGCAGCGGTCGCGCTCGCTCCCTGCGTCACGCTCAGGTTTGTGGGGGCGGTGGAGGCGCAGGCGTCTACACATGACCATGTGGTGGTTTTGCTTGCGCAGGTGATCATGTCGTTCTTTACCCAGTTGCCGCCCCTGGTGCAGTTTGCTCCGCATCCATCCTCGTTTTCGCAGTTACAGTAGCAGTTTCCGGCTCCTGTCCCATAAGACCTGGAGACAAAGGTGTCGTCCCAGTCGTTACAATACAAAGACGGAATGGACGAATGACAACTGACTTCCCTCGTATAGTTTGAGCCTGTGACCGTTGACTTGACGTAGTTTTCGCCCGGGTTGCAGCAGTCGCAGTTTGTCTGGCACTGCCCCTTGGTCTCCTTGCCGTCGCAGCCTGTCTCGGTAAATGCAGAGGGAAAATAACTGTCGCCGCACGTTCCCCGGTATGCGCACGATGCCAGGTTTACATCATTGGTATCTCCCCCGCCACCTCCCAAATACAAAACCGGATCATTCCCACACTTCAAAACCTGACTCCCCCCACAAGTGGGATATCCGTATGCACCCCCGCCGCCCCGCCCGTCTGCCCTCCCCCCTCCCCTATATCCCGACACCCATCGTTCGCCATATACTGTCCCGACGGACAGCCAACATTCGAACACCCATTCCCCCCACAGGAAGAACAATAATTCGGCTGATCATAACAATCACCAGGAGCAGTACAAATCTCAGTAGTTGCTGGGTCGCACGATACAACCGAGCAATCTCCCCCACATTCTTGAGCAAAAGCAGGTGTCTGTAACCACACCCAACCAATAAGTGTCATGGTCGCAATAACAAAAAGCAACTTCAATCTATATTTCAATCGCATACGCCTGGATCTAGTTTGTTTAATACTCTATATTTGCCAGAGTACGACCACACCTTATCTATATCATTGTGGTGTTCCCCATCAGTCAGTCGCAGTACCGTCACCAAGTTTTCTTGCTTCATCAAACTCTGCCAAAACTCTATGACCCCCGTCACCTGCTTATTCGCTTTCATTCCACTCCCCGTTGCTTGCAGGTTATCCTGTAGCGCCTTTAGTGCCCCACAAATATCCTCATGTTGGTAAATGCTAGTGCCAGGAACATGGCGAAATGTTTTGAGTCCCGACAGTGTCCACATGCTAAAGCCGTTTTGGTTGCCAAAGGCATAAAACCCGCTTATCCCTTGTGCTGTCCCGCGGTCTGTAAACTCTTGCCAGCTATATTTTTTGTCTGGTAGGTCGCGGAAGAAGTAATGCCACGTTACTCTGGAGAGTCCCATTCCACCTGTCTTAACAAAAAAAACATACCCACCCAGCAGCAACGCTATCAGTAAAATCAAAAAAACTAAAAGCCACCTCCTTTTCCCCATACCTCGATAGTAGCATATTGACAATCATTTGCAAAAATCAGCCAGCAATCAGTTACCTACTCGTTACAAATTCGATTCTTTCATCTCTCGTCATATGAAATAAAAAGCTCGTGTGGTACATGCTCCTCGTCTCTATAAAATAGAGTATCGTTAATCAACGCTCCCCAACACCCTCTTACTCGGTCAAGTAAAATCGGAGAATCTAATCCCGTAGTCTTACTATAACCAAGTTCTGTTAACATTTCACTCTTATATTCAATAAACTCTGGCAAATATTGTCCCAGCATTTGTCCTACTTTATTGGGTTTATATGGCAGTGCCTCACAACTGCTTGCGGCAATGCCATCAACCGCAAATCCCAGGTCAAACTTGCTCTGTTCCCCAATCGTTCTTATCAATACCGTGCCCGTTTCGTTATCCACTACATTCACCGCCCCGCCCTCCTCGGTTATGGTGACGGTCTCTGGGTCAATGTGGTATTGGTCTAGCAGCGCATTGGTCTGCTGCATGGCGGCGCTCTCCGCCTCCACCCAGGCGCCCGCTTCTTCGTCCCATTCGTAGCCGTCTATGGTTATGCCTTTTTCATCGTCAAAATCCACATCGGCGGGGTCGAGGGTCACGGTCTCGCCGTTTACGGTCAGGGTCATCGTGCCGTCCGGGGCGACGGTCATGCCGGGGATGGGGGTTTCGCCGTCGTAGAGCAGTCCGTCCGCTCCCAGGGTGAAGCGCGACCCGGAGTCCGCGATGGTTTGTTGAAGCGCGGCGAATTCGGGATGCAGAGTCGGCGTTGAGATGGGCGTCAGGGTGACTGTCACCTCGGAGGTGGAAGTCACCTGCGGGGCGCAGGCTACAACAAGATACGCAGCGATGAAAGTAATGAGGTTGAGTTTTTTCATGATAATCTCCCTGAACGAATGCCCGTACATCTTGTTGAGTTTCCACTCTCTTGAAATCACTTGCCGGAAATCTTATCCTCGACCGTTTTCAAAAATTGCCGCGCCGAGTCGAGCGCCTCGGCTGCCTGCTCCCGTGTGAGAGTGATCGACTTCTGATAATCCCCCGCCTGCCGCATATCGAAAGCGCGATGGATGATCCGACTCATCTCTTTTGGAAATTCGCCCCGCTTTACAAAAAGTTCGTCGAATTTCGAGAGCACGCCGCTATGTTTGGACGGCTCGACTTCGACTGTTATCAGCAAAGCCAGCGCCGTATAAAAGATCGAATAATAGGCTCGGTTAACCACGCTGGAGGGCTTCCATCATGCTCGAATAAAATTTCCGCATCGCGAAGCGACTCTCTTGCGCGGTCAAGGCGGTACTCGATCAGGTCTTTTTTATAGTCCGTCACGCGACGATTCCCTCCTCGCGAATACTTCGATAAAAGGGAAGAAAAGAATATCGCTTCATGTTTTCCGGGGTGTCTGGAACGACCGAAATGACCTTGCCCGCGTTGAAACCCAGCTCCCATGCGATGTAAGAAGCGGTTTTGATCATACTGTTATCAATGGCAGGCAGAATTACCAGGAGATCAATATCCGACTCGCGGGTCGCATCCCCGCGCGCCTGCGAGCCATACATGATGACCTTGACAGGCTTTCCCAATTCCTTCGACAGGCGCCTGCGGAACTCCTTTGCCAGTTTCAAGGCGCGCACACGCGGCCGCAAGATTTTCCTGCCGGTCAACCTGGCTTTTCTGACAACCTTTACAGTTCCAGACGTTCTTTGCATGACCTGATTATACCTTCACCTGCGCTTGCAAATTGGCGCAAGCGCGCGTTATTCGGGTCATTTATCCGTAAACCGCGCGAACATTTCGGGGGCGAGCAGTTTGCGCAACAGGTCGAACTCATGCGCGGTGCGTTTTGTGGCGGCGGCGATGGCGTAGGGGAATTTCGGTCCCTGTTCGGGCGAGTCGAGGTTCATCCAGCCGTGCGAGTCTTTGGGGAGAAATTTCAACACGAGCGGGCGCATGAACTTGAAGAAATACAGCGCATCGAGCGGGAAGTAGATTTTGCCGGTGTGCAGGCTCGGGCTTTTGATCAACTCTTTCTTTAGCGGCTCTATTTCGGGCGGGGCGGGAGGCGCGCTATTGTGTTGATCCAGCCAGAGACTCACATAATTGCTGTGGGCGTAGAAATCCTGCGCGGTATGAATCAGACGCCCGAAAGCGATCCACGCGCCGAGGATGCCGGGCGAGAGCAGGGTGGCGAGCACGTAACCGCGCTGTTCGTTGATGTAGCGGTCGCCTTTTTCGATGGCGTTGTTGTCGTAATGGATCTCGTCGTGGAAGAATTGATTCCGGATCGCATCCTGTTTGAGGTTGGCGGCGATGATGATCTCCAGCGCGCGTTCGCTGAAATGCGGGGTGAGCGCCTCGCGGGTCATTTCGATGTGGTATTGGGCAATCATGCGCGTCATTATAGCGGAGTTTACAGCCGCCAAGATGGGATACGCCCGCGCGTGTATAATGCCCGCATGACTTTTTATACTGCCAAAGGCGACGACGGCAAGACAGGCTTGCTCGGCGCGGGACGGGTGCCGAAATATCATGCGCGGATGGAGGCGGTCGGCACGTTGGACGAAGCCTCTGCCGCGTTGGGACTCGCCCGCGCCCAATGCTCCGCGGTTCAGACTCCCCGCATCCTGGTCGCTGTCCAACGGGATTTATACAAGCTGATGGCGGAGGTGGCTGCGACGCCCGAAAACGCGGAGACCTTCCGTCATATTGACGACGAACGGGTGAAGTGGATCGAACACGAAACGGATGAATTGAGCAAAGTGGTCGAGATGCCGCGCGAGTTCATCCTGCCGGGCGACACGCTGGGCGGCGCGGCGCTTTCGATGGCGAGGGCGGTCGTCCGCCGGGCAGAGCGGCGCGTGGTGGAGTTGTTCGACGGGGAGGAAGTCATTAACCCGCATTTGCAACGCTATCTCAACCGTTTGTCTTCGCTGTGTTTTGTGCTGGAGTTACTGGAAAATCAAAACGCGGGGAGAAAGACTTCGCTGGCAAAGGCGGAATAGAATAAACCAGACTTCGGAAGTCTGGTTATATAAAGGAAACCATGACTGGAACGATCATCAATGTTATTGCCATTCTCATCGGGGGGAGCGTCGGTCTGCTTTTTGGTTCGCGCATTCCCGAACGGTTCAAACTCACGATCATCGCGGGCATGGGTCTGTTCACCGTGGCGATGGGTTTGCAAATGTTCACCAAAAGCGAGAATCAATTGATCGTGTTGGGCGCAATGATCCTCGGCACGATCTTCGGCGAATGGCTGGGCATCGAAGACCGCCTGCAAGCCCTCGGGTTGACCCTCGAAAAGCGTTTCTCCAACGATGAGGAAAGCGGGGCAGGCTCGCGCTTCGTGCGCGGATTCATGGTCTCCTCCCTGCTCTTTTGCATCGGTCCGATGGCGATCCTCGGTTCGATCCAGGACGGGTTGACCGGCGACTACAACCTGCTGGCGGTCAAATCCACGCTGGATGGCTTTGCCTCGGTCGCTTTTGCCTCCACCCTCGGGATCGGCGTGATGTTCTCTTCGATCATCATCCTCATCTATCAGGGCGGGGTCAGCCTGCTGGCGGGTGCGCTCAGTTCGATCATCAGCGACCCAATGATGATCGAGATGACCGCCACTGGCGGGGTGATCCTGGTCGGGCTGGGCATCAGCAATCTATTGGAGATCAAAAAGATCCGCGTGGGGAATTTCCTGCCCGCATTGGCGGTCGCGCCGTTGATCGTCTGGGTGTTGGAAAAGTTCTAAATCAACTCTTCTTCTCTCGATCCAGCCACAACTCGCGGTACTTGCGATTCCAGTCGATCAAAAAACGGAGGGCGATCACCACGCCGACTCCCACTGCTGCCCAAAGTGTAACGTCGCGAATATTCAACGCCCACAGAACCGGCGCCATAAGGATTCCGGCAAAGACGCTTGCCCGCGCCGAATGGCGGACCACCAAGACAAGCAAAATCAATAATCCCAGGCAGATCAAAAATCCGAGTGGATTCAACGCAAGGATGCATCCGCCCGCAGTGGCAAGCCCCATCCCGCCGCGGAATTGGGCGAAGAGGGTCCAGCAGTGACCGATAACAGCGAAGGTCGCAGTCAGGGCGATCACCCAGGTCTCGCCGGAGGTACGAACCGCGAGATAGGTCGGTAAAAATCCTTTTGCGATATCAAGGATCAAGACAAGGGCGCCCCAGCCGAATCCCGCCTGGCGGATGGTGTTCGTGGTGGTGGCATGACCGGAGCCTGAGTCGCGCACGTCCACGTTCCTGACAAAGCGCGTGATCCAGATCGAAAAGGGGAGCGAACCGGAGAGATAGGCGAGGAGGGGGAAGAGGAAGGTGGGCATGGGAGATGGGTGGAATGTGAAAAGTGAAAAGTGGAAAGTGGAGGGGAGTGAATAGTGAATAGTGAATAGTGAATAGTGAATAGTTAGCAGTGAGAAGTGATCAGTATGCCCTTGCCAGAACTCTTGCGCGGGAGGCGAGGCGGCGGGTCAGGCCATCGAAGAGGGGTTTGTGGAAGGGCCACATGGCATACCAGTAGAGAAAACCCCAAAAGCCATAAGACGCAAAATAGGCTGTGACGGTGAAGAGGGTCTTATCCTTCTCCCCATCCACCGGCTCGGACTGAAACTGAAGCCAGGCTTTGCCCGGAAGTTTCATCTCTGCCCGCAGGCACATCAGGCGATTCTTTTCGACTGTTTCCACGCGCCAGAAATCGAGGGACTCCCCGGCGTGGATTTCATCGGGGTGACGACGTCCGCGCCTCAGACCGACTCCGCCGATGGCTTTGTCCAGCCAGCCGCGCATTCCCCACGCCCAATCCATGAAAAGCCAGCCGCGCTCGCCGCCGATACCAGTATAGGAGCGGAAGACCGTTTCAGGCGGAAGGTCGATCACGATCTGGCGGCGTTCGATATACATTCCATCTTCAACCGTGAAGCGATACGGTCTGACATCCCCGACCGCCGTCACCAGCGCATCGGACCAGGACGTTTCCACGTTATCGCGGGCAATCCGCCCCAAAGCGAGATGAACCGCGGTTTGATAATCAATGGGTTGAATCTGCGGAAATAATTTCTTCGCCGTCTCATCGCGGACGATCAACTCGGCGCGCAAACCTTCGATCAACGGGGCAACCACGCGCCAATGGATCGGCGTGACCATGTGAACCCAATACGCGGAAAGCCTCGGCGCGTGGATCGGTGTGCGGATCAACCATCGGCGGAGATTTCGCTCCTTTGCATAACCCAGCATCATGTCCGCGTAGGTGAGGCGCGTCGGTCCGCCCACTTCGATGACCCGTCCGGTCGCATCCGGCGTTTTGAGCGTGTCCACCAAATATGCAAGCACATCGCGGATCGCAATCGGCTGGGCCTGCGAGAAGAACCAGGCGGGGCAGGTAAGGATCGGCTGGCGTTCGGTGACGTAGCGGATCATTTCAAACAACGCCGAGCCGGAACCGATGATCATGCCTGCGCGCAATTCGGTGACGGGGGTCTTCCCATGCCGAAGCACAAAACCGACTTCGTGACGCGAACGCAGGTAGGGTGATAGGTCCGCAGTAGGATCGACGAGTTCACCGAGGTAGATGATCTGCTCGATGCCTTCATCCTCGGCGGCTTGAGAAAAATTTCGCGCGGCTTGCAAATCGCGGACGGCGCTTGCACTCCCGCCCTGTTTGCCGTGCATCAAATAATAAGCGACAGAGACACCCCTCATCGCTTCGGAAAGTTCTTCGGGGTTGAGCGCATCGCCCGCGGCAACTTCGACTTTGTTCAGCCAGGCGCGTCCCTGCAAACGGGACGGGTCGCGGGCAAGACAGCGCACGCGGCAGCCGGCTTCAAGAAGTTTGGAGACGAGACGTCCGCCGACATACCCGGTCGCGCCGGTAACGAGAATGAGTTTCGCAGCGATCATGCTCGGATTATAACTTTTGAATGAGCGGCACGCTATCATTTCTCTACGTTATACTTTATCCATGCCGCTTTTGTGGGTTTCATTATCCTTTCTCGCGGGAATCGTCCTCGCCGCCTCCATCCCCCTTCCCGCCTGGGCATGGGCATTCATCGCCGCCATCTTCTTTCTTCTCTTCCTTCTTCGTCGTCGCTTTTCAAACACATCTTCCCACTTCCCACTTTCCACTTTCCACTTTTTCCTCCCCACCATCCTCTTCCTCGGCTCCGCCTACTTCCAGTCTCGCCAGCCGAATATAGACGCCTTCCACATCGCCTTCTACAACGACAGGGAGTACCAATTACTAATTACCGGCTCAATTGCCGAACCGCCCGACTACCGGGATGGTTACACCAACCTGACATTGGATGTCGAAGCCGTGGATACCGGCGACGGCAACCTGCAAGCCTCGGGTCGTCTCCTGGTGCGAGTCCTGCCAAACGAGGAATATCAATACGACGAGCGCATCCGCCTGCGCGGCGAGTTGAAGACTCCGCCCGAAAACGAGGAATTCTCCTACCGCGATTATCTCGCCCGGCAGGGAATTCATTCCTACATGACCAAAGCCGAAGTGACCCGCCTGCCCGGGGACGGCGGCAACCCGGTCTGGCGGCTGGTCTATGCCTTCAAAGCGAAACTGGTCGGAAACACCTACAAAATCTTTCCCGACCCCGAAGCCTCGCTCTTCGCGGGCATCCTCTTCGGTGTGGATACAGGCCTGCCAAAAAAACTTCAAGAGGCATTCAAGAACACCGGCACGGCGCACATCATTGCCATCTCCGGCTTCAACATCGCCATCATCGCGGGACTTTTCTTTTCGATCTTCAAGACTTTCCTTCAAAACGAAAGGCTCGGCGCCGGGCTTGCGGTGATTTCCGTCTTCCTCTATGCCTTTCTCGTCGGCGCTGACCCGGCAGTGATGCGCGCCGCTTTCATGGGCAGTCTCGCTCTATTTGCAAAACAGATCGGCAGGCGCAACGCAGGCATCAACACCCTCGCCTTTGTCGCGCTGGTCATGGCGCTCATCAACCCGCTCACCTTATGGGACATCGGCTTTCAACTCTCCTTCTTCGCCACGCTTGGGCTGATCCTTTACGCCGAACCCTTCTCCAACTTCACCGCAAACCTCATCCAAAAAATTTCCAGGACCGATAACAGCGCGGTCATCCGCATCATCAACGAAAACGTCATCCTCACCCTCGCAGCGCAGGTCATGACCATCCCGCTTATGATGTATTATTTCAACCGCATCTCGGTCATTTCATTTATCGCCAATCCCTTCATCCTGCCCGTCCAACCGGCGGTGATGATCCTCGGCGGGTTGGCGGTCTTCGTCAGCCTCATCCTGCTCCCGCTCGGTCAACTGCTCGCATGGGTCGCCTGGCCCTTTGCCGGATACACCATCCGCGTTGTGGAATTCTTTGATACGATTCCCAACGGCGTGATCGTCCTCGGCGACGTCCCCCTCTGGGTTATTTTTATGATATACACCCCGCTTCTTCTCGTGACCTTCAACTGGTCTGCCATCCAAACCTGGTTCAAGTCCTCAGCCGCATCGCTTCGAGCCGCCGCCTGGACCTTGATCTTCGCCCTGATCTTCATCTGCATGGTGACGTTCTGGAGCGCGTCGTCGAAATCCGGCGACGGGCGTTTTCACCTCATCGTCCTCGAAGCCGGTTCCGCCGACGCCGTCCTCATCCAAACCCCGCAGGGACGCAACGTATTGATCAACGGCGGCGCAAGCGCATCAGAACTTTCTGACGAACTCGGGCGCAGGCTGCCCTTCTTCACCCGTAATTTGGACTGGCTCGTTATCGCATCCACCCAGGAGGAACAACTCGCCGCTTTGCCCCGCGTCACAGAACGATACATCCCAGAAAATGTTTTGCGCTGTGGAAACGTGCAGGCTTCCTTCTCCTCGCAAACATTGGACGAATACTTCGCCCAAAATGAGATTCCCGTCTCTCTTGCTGAGACCGGGCAAAAGCTCGACCTTGGCGAAGGGGCATTCGTCGAAGTGAAAGCCGCCGGTGCGCGTGGATGCGTTTTGCTGGTCGAGTACGGAGTCTTCCGCGCCCTGCTCCCCATCGGAGTGGATGAAGGGACTTACGATACCCTGGAGTTTGGCAACGCCATCGGCAAAGTGGATGTGCTCCTGCTCGCCGAATCGGGATACGCGCCGGGCAACCCGCCCGATATTTTCGAGAATCTGAATGCGCAGTTGGTGGTGTTGAGCGTGGCGGCAGGCGACCAAAACGGGCTTCCCGATCAAGAGGTATTGGACTCGCTCGAAGGCTACTCCCTGCTCCGCACCGACCGCTACGGCTGGATCGACGTCAGCACCGATGGGACGGAGATGCGGGTGACGGTGGAAAGGGGGGAGAAGATAGTGGATAGTGAATGTGAATAGTGAATAGTGAATGGTGAATAGTGAATGGTGAATGGTGAATGGTGTGAGAAAAAAATATGAGTTACCTTTTATTGGAAGGCGGCGCGGAGTTTGGCGGACGGATGTCTGAGCCGGACCTGCGCGCCATAGAACTTGCAGGCGGCTTCGATGCGCCGATTGCCATCCTCCCCACTGCCGCCGCGCCGGATAATAATCACAAACGCGCGGGTGAAAACGGATCGAGATGGTTCCAGAGCCTGGGCGCAAAGAATGTTTTTACCGTGGATGTGATCGATTCAAAATCGGCAAATGATTCCGGGCTGGCGGGGCAGATACGAAACTCGAAGATCGTCTACCTGCTGGGAGGGTTTCCCCGTCACCTCGGCGAGACGTTGAAAGACAGCGCCTGTTGGTCTGCCGCGCTGGAAGCCTGGCAAAACGGCGCGGTTATTGCGGGGAGCAGCGCCGGGGCAATGGTGATGTGCGGGCATTATTACGACCCATATGAAAAAAGGCTTTTGCGCGGACTCGATTTGATTCCCAATGCCTGCGTCCTGCCGCATCACAACAAGTTTGGCAAAAGCTGGGCGGGTCAACTTCGGGAGATGCTCCCGGACGCGACCCTGATCGGCATAGACGAAGCCACGGGCATGGTCAGCGAACCCGCAGGGGAATGGAGAGTCCACGGCGGCGGGGAGGTCACGCTCTACCGGGGCGGGTCAACTGTCGGCTATGGAAGAGGCGCAGCCTTCCATTTGATTTGATAATGAATGGTTCCTAACTCAATTATCATCCTGTTATCAGTAAGTTTTCCTAGAATATTCCCATCCATCATGATGAACAACACACAAAGGAGAGAGTCATGAGCAATCCTTACAAGTCCGTTCCAGTCCGCTCGTACGAGATCACCCCAAAAGAGACGTACCTCTCGCGGCGCGACTTTATCAAAGCCGCGGGTGTGGTGGCGGGCAGCGCCGCGCTCGCTGCCTGCGCGCCCGCCGAAGAAGAATCAAGCGCCGCGTCCGCCCAGACCTTTCCCGCCCTGAGCGATGAACTCGGCAACCCCGCCAACGCCTACGAAGAGATCACTTCTTATAACAACTACTACGAGTTCAGCACAAACAAGGAAGCCGTTGCCCCGCTCTCGAAGGGCTTCACCACCTCGCCCTGGACGTTGGAAGTGACCGGCATGGTCGGCAAGCCCCAGACCTTCGGCATCGAAGACCTGCTGGCGATGTTCCCGCAGGAAGACCGCATCTACCGCCTGCGCTGCGTGGAAGCGTGGAGCATGGTCATTCCGTGGAACGGCTTTCCGCTGGCAAGTTTGTTGAAAGCCGTCGAGCCGACCCTCGATGCAAAATACGTGCGCTTCGAAACCGTCTATCGCCCGGAAGAAATGAAGGGACAGGGCAGCGCATTCTATCCCTGGCCTTATCAGGAAGGTCTGCGCCTCGACGAAGCCATGAACGACCTGACCCTGCTCGCCACCGGCGTCTACGGCGAGACCATCCTGCCGCAGAACGGCGCGCCGATCCGCCTGGTCGCGCCGTGGAAGTACGGATTCAAATCCATCAAATCCATCGTCAAGATCGAGTTGACCGATGAACAGCCCAACACGCTCTGGAAGACGGTCGCATCCAACGAATACGGTTTCTATGCCAACGTCAACCCGAACGTCGATCACCCGCGCTGGTCTCAAGCCTCCGAACGGCGCATCGGCGAACTCAGCCGCCGCGAAACGCTGATGTTCAACGGCTACGGCGAACAGGTCGCCGACCTTTACGCCGATATGGATTTGAGTTTGAACTTTTAATAAATGAAAATCTTCAACCATTACACCCCGCTGCAAATCGCAATTCATCTTTACGCCTGGTCTGCCATCGTCTGGATCATCGTCGAACTGCTCACAGATTCCTTCTCCATCAACCCCATTCAGGAACTCGAACAGCGCACCGGGCGCCATGCCGTCACCTTGCTGGTCTTATCGTTGATATGCACGCCGCTCAACATGCTGATCAAATTCCCCGAACTGCTCAAACGCCGCCGCACGCTCGGCTTATACGCGCTGATGTACGCGACCATCCACGTCCTGATCTTCGTCAACCTCGATTACGGTCTCGCCTGGAGTCTCATCGTCCGCACAGTGCTGGAAAAACCCTACATCCTCGTCGGCGCGGCGGCATTCATTTTACTCATCCCGCTCGGCATTACCTCGTTCGATGTCTGGAAGGTCCGCCTCGGCAAAAACTGGAAGCGCCTGCATCAGACGGTCTACCTCATTGCGCCGCTTGCCATCCTGCACTTCGCCTGGAGCAAAAAAGGCGATATCTTCGCGCTTTCCGGAGACATCATCCGCCCGTTGATCTATGGACTCATCCTCGGGATTTTTCTCCTCCTGAGGCTTGCCCCCGTCAAGCGATTCATCGCCTCAGCCCGGACCGGGAGCCTGAGTCTGCGCTTCAAGCAAGATCAAACTCCGAAAACGGATACCCCACAGTAGCGCCGACTGAAGTCGGCGCTACTTTAAAACATCCCGCGGAAGAAAAGCAACAAGCCGATCACAGCCAGCGGCACGCCGATGATCGCGCCAATAACCGTCAGGCTGACGATGACGCCGACGACGACAAATACAATGCCGAGAATCATCGCCACGAGACGCCCGGTCATCTCCACGATGACGGACAGCAATTTCCAGATGGCGGCAAAGGGCCACAAGTACCAGGGAATGGATTGTTTATGAGCGGTCATTTGAAAAATCTCCTTCCCGATATACGCCTCTCCGTGGAAAACGATGCAGGATGAAAGAAAACTAAGTCCCTTTTCCAAAACCCGCCCGCAAGACTATAATCCCGTCACTATGACCACTCCCAAAACTTCCAGATCAAAAAAATCCACACCGGCAGTATACGAGACCGAGATCGACGAACCTCTTGAAGATGCCGCAAGCGACCCGGAGGAATTCGTCACCTTCAAGCGCAGCCATTTCTATTCTGTGCTGGTCGTGCTTGCCTTTGCGGTGGGAATCCTGCTCGGCTACGTCATGTGGGGACGGGGTACCACAGCCGTTGTTGCAGACGCAGGGACCAACGCAGCGCAGCCCGCAGCAGCCGCTCCGGTGGCGGAAGCGCCCGTCGTGACAGAAGAACCGCAATTCACCCGGTACGAAATCCCCACCGAAGGTTACCCCAGCCTTGGTCCCGACGACGCGCCGATCGTGATCGTCGAGTTCAGCGACTTCCAATGCCCGTTCTGCCGCCGCTTCCACGATGAGACCTACAACGACCTGCTCAACGCCTACCCCGGGCAGATCCGCTTCGTGTACCGCAACCTGCCGCTGACTTCGATCCATCCCGACGCGATGCCCTCGGCCGTCGCATCGCTTTGCGCAAACGACCAGAACGCCTACTGGGACTATCACGAGAAATTGTTCAGCAGCGAAGCCCTGACCCGCGAGACCTTCATCCAGTACGCGACCGACCTGGGCCTGAACGTGGAGGAATTCACCGCCTGTCTCGACAGCGGCAAACACGACGAATTCATTTCACAGGACATGGACTTTGCCCTCAACCTCGGCGTGCAGTCCACGCCCACCTTCTTCATCAACGGGCTGGCAGTCGTCGGCGCCCAGCCGCTTGCCACCTTCACCCAGATCATCGACAAGGAACTGGCGGGCGAGATCCCGAAGTAATTTTTCGTTGCGGGGAGGGCGACAACCAAACGGCGGACTAGAGAGTCCGCCGTATTTCTTAAAACTCCGCGCCTGATTTCATGCCAGTGGTAAGATACAGATATTATTCAGGGTACCTGTAATTGCCTAACGCCTTAGCATGTCATGCTGAGCGAAGCGAAGCATCTCTACGATTGTCTCAGAGACCCTTCGTGGCGCGAGGCGCCACTCAGGGTGACAATTTGCAAGATGATTTGTCTTATTCTGAATAAGAACAAAATCAACCAGAGAGACGGACATGAAACGATTTATTGCCATTGCGGGAAATATCGGAGTTGGAAAATCCACGCTTGTTAAAATGTTATGTGACCAGATGGGCTGGGACCCTTTCTACGAGCCAGTGGCGCAGAACCCCTATCTCGCCGATTTCTACAAGGACATGACCGCCTGGGCATTCCACTCACAAGTCTTCTTTCTCACCCACCGCCTGCGTTCGCATTTCAGCCTCGCCCAACATCCCAGTTCTGTCATTCAAGACCGCAGCGTATATGAAGATGCTGAGATTTTCGCCTACAACCTTTACCTGCAAAGCAACATCACCGAACGCGATTACCAGACCTACCGCGACCTGTACGAAACCGCGGTGCAGTTCCTGCCGCCGCCAGACCTCGTCATCTACCTGCGCGCTTCCGTCGATACGCTCATGAGCCGCATCAGCCAGCGCGGGCGCGACTATGAACGGACAATCACCCCCGAATACCTGCAAAACCTGAACGACCTCTACGAAGGATGGATCGAAAACTACACCCTCTGCCCGATTCTGGCCGTCCCTGCCGACGATCTGGATTACGTTGCCCACAACGGGCATTTGAGGTTGATCGTCTCGAAGATCGAAGCGAAACTGACCGGCAAGGAGGAAGTCGTCTTCGAACCGGATGAAGTGGCAAGGGCGGCGGAGGATTAAGAAGTGTCAGGTGTACACGTACGCAGGTGGTACTGAACGTGTTTTCTTGTCTACCTGTTTCTATCACCTGATAGTCCACTACGCTTTACCAAGCACCATCGCCAGCAGCGCCATTCTCACGTATAAGCCATATTCCATCTGGCGGAAGTAGGCGGCGCGGGGGTCGTCGTCGAAATCCATGCTGATCTCGGTCACGCGTGGGAGCGGATGCATGACGATCATCTCCTTTTTGGCGGCTTTCATGATGCCAGGTTCGATCACATACGCGCCTTTAACCTTTTCATAATCAGCGGGGTCTTCGAAGCGTTCCTTCTGCACGCGGGTCACATAGAGCACATCGGTCTCAGGCAGGACTTTTTCAAGGGACGCAAACCCGGCTTGCGGAACTTTTTTCTCCGCAACCTCATCCATCACTTCCCTGGGCATCTTCAAAATATCCGGTGAGACGTAGTTCAGTTTGATATTCCCGAACAGGGACAGCAAACGTGCCAGAGAATGGACCGTGCGCCCGTATTTCAAATCGCCGAGCATGGTCACGGTCAAATTGTCGAGTCGACCGATTTCCTCCATGATGGTGAAGGCATCCAGCAGCGCCTGGGTCGGGTGCTCGCCCACCCCGTCTCCGGCGTTGATGACAGGCTTCCGCGCCGCCTTTGCCGCAATTGCCGCTGAACCGGTCTCAGGGTGACGCAGGACGATTACATCGGCATAGCATTCCAGCGTGCGGATCGTGTCCGGCAGGCTCTCACCCTTCGACACGGATGAATATTTCACTTCATTGATCGGGATGACCGAACCGCCGAGCCGCTCCATTGCCGCCGTGAACGACGACGACGTTCTGGTGGACGGTTCATAAAACAGGTTGGCAAGGATTTTCCCTTTCAGCAGGTCGAAGGTCCCGACCCGCTCGACCATGCCGCGCATCTCGTGCGCGACTCCGAAGACATATTCGAGGTCGTTGCGGCTGAACTGTTTAACGGAAATAATATCCTTGCCGTACCAGTCGGCGTGTTTGTTCTCACCGAAGGGGAGATAGGGGTTGGAAGGTGTAGTGGGCATTTGGGCTCCTTGGAAAATTTTGGGTAAATAGAGATCGTTCGTGTCGATCGAGATCAGGTAAAGAGATGATTCGCCAGCGGAAAAATATTGATCAACGGCTCTTCATAGGGATGGACGCTTTTTATCACCTTAATCGCTTCATTCACCAATTCCCTTTTGCAATTAATTTCAAGTTTGTACTCTGCCACTTCGCTCAGTTTGCCCTCCTCCCCTTCGAAGGGATTGGAACCGGGCAAAGGGCGGAAAAATCCGCGCACAGGGATCAGCGCCATGCAATGGTCGTAATTTCCGATCACGCCCACCCCGATCCCGGAAAGCGCATCGGCGACCTTCATCGCATGGTCTTGCGGGATGAATATCTCGAGTTTTACATCGGTAAATTCGTTCATGATTACTCCTTAATGTCACCCTGAGTTGCGCCTCGCGCCACGAAAGGTCTCTTGTTCGGCGTAGAGATGCTTCGCTTCGCTCAGCATGACACATGCAATCATCATTAAGGAAAAGCCTGACAATTACTTGTCAGGCTTTTCGAGAACAAAACACAAATGCGTCAGGTCGAAACACATCCAGGGGGTGGAACGCGTCAATTCTTTTATACATCGGCGCGATTATACCCGCATTTTTTCTACCGTACAAACCACCACTTTCCGTCATTGCGAGGGCGCACTTGCCTGGCGCCGCGCGCCACAATCCCATCCCTAATTCTGAGATTGCTTCGCCGCCAAAAAACAAGGACGGCGGCTCGCAATGACGGATGTGCGGTAGCAAACCCGCATTTACAAACCTGTCGAAGGTTCGGCATCCAGCCCATAACCGGCGGCGAATTCATCGAAGATGATCTCCAGCTCATCGAGGAAGTGGTCAAGTCCGTTCACGCGGTCCTGAAAGCCTTCGATCAATCCCAGGGAATTGCAAGCCGCCTGCCAGAACTGAAGATGGTCGCCGCCCAGCGCCTGCGAGGAAAAGGTCCAGGTATGAAGCAAGGGCCAGAGCGCGGAAAGAGGCGTCTCCCCCTCCAGCAGGGCTTTGATGGCTTTCTCATAATAATTCAAGCGGGCAGGGTGAATCCGCGCATCCACACCGGGGGTTTCGCAGGCGACTCGATACGCGGCTTTCCAATCCGACAGCCAGCCCCTGACCTGTTCCGCATCCACGCGGTTCGCGCCGATCAAACCATAAACCGCGGCAACCAGCCCGGGCTTTTGAATGGCTTCGGCGCGGACGGGCAGGTCGAGCAGCAGGCGGCGCTCCCACATCGGCGGACCGCTCAACTCGGCAATTGCGTTAACGGCGTGGAACAAGGACTTCATATACTTGCGGATTTCCTTCGGACCCGGCGCGCCCTCAAACTCCGAAAGGTCCATCCAATTGCCGCGCCCGTGCGAGAGGAGCGTGCGGCAGCGTTGAAGCATGAGCGGTGGTTGTTCGAACTCGAAGCCCGCGCGCAGGCTGGCTTGCACGAAGTCGAAAAATTTCTCGCGCTCGTACAACAGGACGGGATCGTACATCTCATAACCAAGCCACGGGTCGCCGCGTAACTCGCGCGGATTTTTAAACTCATCTTTTGCGCGGCGGCTGATATCGATGTGAAAATCCGGCGTCAGTTTGACGAACTCGCGCGGTTTTACCGGCGTCGATTTATGCACAAAGACCAGGTCGATATCCGCCGCGCCGCCCAGCATCGGTTCGGCTCGCAGGGAACCGGTCAGATAGGCGGCGACGATATCGGAATCGTTATACGCCCGTTCCTGGACGGTTTCTTTGGCAATGCGTAAAAGGGATTCTCGTGTAACGCGCATGGCTATTTCATGGGCAGGGCTGGCTGGTAGGGCGAAAGCCCCAGCGTTTCGCGGATGCGGTTTTCGATCAACTTTATATGCTCCGCGTTCTGGATAATGTTCAGGTCGTTCGTATCGATCTTCAAGATCGGCGTATGGTCGTAGGGCTTCGAGAAGAATTCCCCGTATGCCACATTCAACTCGGCGATATAGGCGCGTTCCATCTGGCGTTCATAGGGTCTATCGCGGAAGGCGATGCGGCTCATCAATGTATCGGTCGTCGCCTGCAAATAAACAACCAGCTCCGGCTTGGGAATTTTTTCGCCCAGCGCCTCATGGACCTTGTGATACATCTGCAATTCATCACCCTTCAAATTGATGCCCGCAAACAACGCGTCCTTGGCAAAGGTGTAATCGGCGATCAGGCTTTTTCCGTCGGCAAGCGCTGCAGGCACATTGCTGTTCTGCTGGCGATAGCGGCTGAGCAAAAAAAAGATCTGCGTCTGAAAGGCATAGCGCGCGCGGTCGGCGTAAAAATCAGAGAGAAAGGGATTCTCCTCGAACACTTCCAACAAAACTTCGGCTTCAAAGGCTGGCTGCAACAGGCGGGCGAGCGTGGTCTTCCCCACGCCGATCACGCCCTCGATGGCGATATACATGAACAATGTCTCCCGGATGAGATGAACGAAGGATACCATAAATTCAAGGATGAAGGATGAATGGTGGATGATTGTATAATGTTGGGATGACAAAGATTTGCATTGTGCCGCGCGTGGAAGGGACGGGCGGCATGGCATCGTTCCGTTTAAAATTTGAAGAGGGATTACGCGTCCGCGGCATTGATCTGACTCACAAACTGGGTGACAACGCCGACGCCGTTCTCGTCCTCGCAGGCACGCGCTTCATACCTGACCTGGGGCGGGTCCGCCGACGGGGCATTCGCGTCGTCCAAAGGTTGGACGGGATCAACTGGGTGCATCGCGTGAAATGGTCGGGAGTGAGATACACCGTCCGCGCCGTGTATGGGAACGCCATGCTCGCGCTGATCCGAAATCGCTTTGCAGACCGGGTGATCTACCAAAGTGAATTCATCCGCGGATGGTGGCAGGACTGGTACGGAGTTGCAAACGCTCCCGCAACCGTCATCCACAACGGAATTGACCTGGACGCCTACGCGCAAAGCGGAGAGGGTGACCGCCCCACAGACCGCTATCGAATGCTGCTTCTCGAAGGCAGCCTCGCCCGCGGGTTGAACTCCGGTCTGTTTCATGCTGTGGAGGCTGCAAAAAAACTTTCCGAAAAATACCCGATGGAAGTCGTCGTCGCCGGGACGGTAGACGAAAGCACTCAAAATAAAATCAACTCCTTGATCCAATACGCTCAAGGCGGCGTCCCCGCTGCCGGGGACGGCGGCATAAGCAAATTAAATATAAAATTCCTCGACACTGTTCCCCGGGCAGACGTACCCAAACTCGCCCGCTCCTCCCACCTGATGTATTCCGCCGAAGTCAACCCGCCCTGCCCCAACTCGGTCATCGAAGCGCTGGCGTGCGGGTTGCCCGTCATCGGCTTCGATACGGGTTCACTCAAGGAACTGGTCGGCGGAGAGGCGGGTGTGATCGTCCCTTATGGAGCGAATCCCTGGAAGTTGGAAACGCCCAATATCGCCGGGCTTGCGGCTTCGGCGGAGTCTGTGCTGGAGAAACAGAATCAATTCCGGGCGGCGGCTCGGAGGCGGGCGGAGGAAAAGTTCGGGCTGGATGCGATGGTGGAGGCATATCTCAAGGTGTTGTTGGGATAATTGGTAAATGGAGACTTGTCCTGAGCGAAGTCGAAGGATTGGAGATTCGGATGGATAACGAAATTCACGAATTTTTATTGAAGCATTTGCAGGGCATCATGAACAACGACATCGCTTCGTATCACGAAACGACGGCGGAGGATCTGACCCTGTACGAGTGGTGGGTCGCGCCGCACCGGTTGGACGGGCTGCCCTTCCATGAGTTCATGATGAACTCGAACGCTGAGCGCGGCGCGGTCTTCGGCGCGGAACAGACAGGCAAGACGCGCTTCGATCTATCGAACCTGCATATTCAACGCTACAGCGATACTGCGATTGCAAGTTACACATTGCTGATAAGCACTTCATCCTCTGCGGGCGTGCAGGTGGCTGCGCACAACGAGAGCCGCGTAATGGTGAAGATTAACAATGCCTGGAAAGTGGCGCATGTGCATAAATCACCGGCATATTCCGCGCCGCATGTTGGGTAAGCGATGAACTTCAAAGGCAAATTAGGTTTACAGCAGCGCGTTCTGCCGGGTTATCGCGTTCCGTTCTTCGATTTGCTGGCAAGTCGCTGTGAAGGCGGCATGAGTTTGTTGGCGGGTCAGTCCCGCCCTGAAGAAATGATCGCCGATGGGGAAACGCAAACTCGCCCTGAGCATGGTCGAAGGGTCGCAAAACGCGCGATGGCGGATAATCTTCATCTATTCGGCGGCTCGTTTTACTTCTGCTATCAGCGCGGATTCATTGACTGGCTCAACCATTGGAATCCCGATGCGCTCATCATGGAAGCCAACCCGCGCTACCTCGCCTCTCCCTCCGCCGTGAGTTGGATGCGCAAACGCGGACGGCGAGTCTTAGGCTGGGGCTTGGGCGCGCCAAAACAAAGCGGACTCTGGAAACGCTTCATCGGTCAATTCGACGGGATGATCGCCTACAGTCAGCGCGGGGCGGAGGAATATGCTGCGCTTGGCTTTCCGCGCGAGAAGATCTTCGTGGCGCATAATTCGGTTTCGCCTGCGCCTGAAAAACCAGACGATAAACCCTTGACGATAGACCATGCGACTATTCTGTTCGTGGGACGTTTACAAGCCCGCAAACGAGTTGACTCCCTGCTCCGCGCCTGCGCAGAAATGGAATCCAAACCTCATCTGCTTATTGTCGGTGATGGACCGGAGCGCGAGGCGTTGCAAACATTGGCAAAGGAAGTCTATCCATCCGCAGAATTCATCGGCGCAAAACACGGCGCGGAGTTGAAGCCGTACTTCCAGCAGGCAGACTTGTTTGTCCTGCCCGGGACCGGCGGACTCGCCGTCCAGGAAGCGATGAGTTACGGCTTGCCCGTCGTCGTCGCCAAGGGAGACGGTACACAGGATGACCTCGTCCGCGAAGCGAACGGCTGGCAGATCGAGCCGGAGAATTACGACGCGTTGGTCGCTGCAATAAAAAACGCGCTGTCTGATACAGCGCGTCTGCGGGAAATGGGGAAAGAGTCGTTTCGGATCGTTTTGGAGGAGATCAACATCGAAAAGATGGTGGATGCGTTCGTGAGGGCATTGAACTCGGTTTAGACTCGTACCGCAACCTTCAGGTTGCCAACGACAAGATAAATCTTGCGACACTCACCCTGCCGCCTGGTAAAAATTCACCAACGTCTCGATGAACTGCTTCTGACCCGAAGCGTAATGCGTGGCAAGCGAGTTCAGGCGGAAGACGAAGGTCGCGCCGTCCTTGAGTTCGATGGCGATCATTTTTTGATTCAAGAATCCGCTTGGTTTAACGGATTTTATGTCCGCATAGGGAATATCGCTCAAGCCTTTGTTCTCCATCTTCAGCGAGACGATGCCCATCTCAGTGGCGATGATGAACATCCGTTTGCGGGTCAGGGCGGCGAAGTAGTATCCGCCGCCGATCAGGCTCAAACCATTCGTCAGGATGACGGTTTTCAAGGATTTGGTGAAGAGAAAACCTGTGAGCGCGATCCCCTCCCCCGGCGTGAGGTGAGGCGCAAGTTCCCTGTGGACGAATTCGTCGTATTTGTGCATGTTCCATTCCTTTCGTTATTCATACCATCCGGTATCGCCGAATATCTCCCATCCGCGTTCCTGCGCGATCTTTTTCAACTTCGCATCGGGGTACACCGCCACGGGATGGTCCGCTTTTTCGAGCATGGGCACATCCAGGATCGTATCGCCGTATGCAACATCAACCTTATCCACACCGAGGCGGGACAGCACCTGTTCGATTTTCTTTTCGTTCGCCACCAATCCACCGACCATTCGCAACCGTCCGTTGACGATCTCGGTCGGCGTGCCAATCACATCTGCGCCGATGCGGCGGGCGAAGGGCTCGATAAACGGTTCGACGACGCTGCTGGCAATATAGACCCTCGCCCCTTCTTCGCGATGTTTGATAAGACGCGTCACCACATCCACGCGGCGTTTTTTCCAGAAATCATGCTCTACGATCCACTCTGAAGCATCGCGGACATTTTCAGGCGTGGCATTCTTGATATAAGCAAGGCTGTTCACCATTAGTTTTTGCCCCCATTCCTGCCAGTCGATCACCCCCCGCTTTGCAAGCAGGTAGCCGGGCATAATGGACGCCATGTACCAATTCGCGCGGGCTTTGCTTTGATTGTGCTTCACCCAATCCATCAGCCCAAGAAAAGGCGAGCCGGTGGTGAGCGTTCCCATCATGTCTGATACGACGATCATTGATTCTCCTTCTTCAAATCCTCTTCCAGCAAACGGCAGGCGGATGCTTCGCACTCCATCAGCGCCTCCAACCGGACGTGGAGCCGACTCAGCGTTTCGGGGCTTAATCTCCCCGCCAGGTTTTCCAGCTGGTACGGGTCGGCTTGCAAATCATAGAATTCGATCTCGCCGTTGGCATATTCCACATAGACATAACCCTCCCCGCGAATGCCGCGGAATGCGCCGCCAACGATATCAACCAGCAGGTTATCTGTCTCCGGGTCTTTCAGGGCTTCATCAATAGCCTCTTCATCAATATACCCGAACTCTATCAAGAGACCATCCCGCCAGGGTACTTCCTCCCCGGTCAAACATGGCAGGAAGGAACGACCGTCCACAAAATCGGGAATGTCCACGCCGGTCATTTCTGCAATCGTCGGGGCAAGGTCAATGTTGGCGGTCATCTGCGGGACGGTCGTCCCCGGCTCGATGCCCGGACCGCGCACCATCAGCGGCGCGCGGATGTCTTCTTCATAAGGCGTGCCTTTTCCGGAGGGCAGGCGGTGTTCGCCGAGGCGAAATCCGTTATCGGAGACGAAGAAGATGTATGTGTTTTCGAGCTGCCCCGTCTCTTCGAGAGATCGAACCAGTCCTTCCACCAATTCATCCACCGCTTGAAGCGAAGCGACGCGCCCGGCAAAGGCGTTGTTCGCGTCGCCTTCATCGAACTCGTCGCCGGTTTGCGTCAGAGATTGGATGATCTGCGGCTTGTCGCTGATGTCCGTTTCGTTGAACGAAGGTTTTTGCGGATAGGTCAGGGCGGAGTCCACTGCCGAATGGCGCGGGGCAGGCGTCGCGGGTCCGTGAGGCGCGTACACCGAAGCGAGAAGGAAAAAGGGAGAATCGGCTGCGACGCTCGATTCGATAAAGGCGAGGGACTTCTCCAAAATCAGATCGGTGCTGTACTCTTCGGGAGAGTCGCCGTAGGAGACGAGCGTCCCGTTTTCGTTCATGGTGTAGTTGAAATAAAAATCGCCGTCG
This sequence comes from Candidatus Villigracilis adiacens, assembly GCA_016703605.1. Classification (GTDB taxonomy): domain Bacteria; phylum Chloroflexota; class Anaerolineae; order Anaerolineales; family Villigracilaceae; genus Villigracilis; species Villigracilis adiacens. The sequence continues at coordinate 684,144 of JADJBU010000026.1, forward strand.
TCGTTCTCGGCAATGAACGCCGCCCAATCCGTCCAGCCGGGCGGGACGTAATTCCTCCCGGCATTGACCGGATAGTTGTTGAGATATTTTCCGAAGAGCGCCGTGCGATACCCCGCATCTTGCAGCCAGACCGCCAGCGTGCTTTCTTCTTCTTGCAGTTTGAAGAAACGCGCAAAGCCGGGCGAGTTTTCGAGAATATCGGTATTGTGCGCGTACTGTCCGCGCAGCATGGACGAGCGCGACGGGCAGCAGATGGGTGTGGTGATGAAATAATTTTCAAACGTCGCGCCCTGTTCGCCGATGAGTTGATTCGTTTTTGGCATGTAGGGCATCAAGGTCATGTCCATGTCGTCGGTCAGAATGATGATGACATTCGGCGAATCTTTGAACGGATTGTTCATCGCGCAGCCGCTCAACAGGGCAAGCATGATGATGGCAATGATGATCTTCTTTTGCATAAAACTCCGTAGGGCGGGTTTCCAACCCGCCATATTCTCCATTCAACAAAAACGTCAGGCTGCAAGCCTGACCTGCAAAATGATTTTATCATTGCGCCGTATTACCGCCGTCCACCAGCAAAAGATGACCCGTTACAAACGAAGATTCATCCGACGCCAGAAACACCACCGCATTGGCGATCTCCTCCGGCTTTCCAAAACGCCCCATCGGAATATACGCGCTTGATTCCTTGATCGCCTCCTCCAACGTCACCGGGTCGGAGCCTTCAAAATATCCCTTCTCCATCCAGCGATCCACGAACGTATCGCCCGGGCAAACCGCATTCACGCGGATTCCATCGCGCGCAAAATCCAACGCCATCGCCTTCGTCATCATCCCCACCGCGCCCTTGCTCATGATATATGGAAAAGCATTCCTGCCCGCCACCACCGACCAATCCGAACCGTTATTGATAATCACACCGCCGCCCTGTTTCTTCATCTGCGGCAACATCAACTGACACATCTTCCACACCGCCGTCACATTGATATTCAACGTATCCTGCCAAGTCTCATCGCTCGTCGTCTCGGCAGTCCCCTTCGTAACGATGCCCGCGTTGTTAAACAAAATATCAATGCGATTAAATTCCTTAAGCGCGGCTTCGACGACTCTCAAGCAGTCTTCGCCCTTTGAGTGATCCGCCTCTACGAACACGCATCGGACTCCCTTTGACCTGCATTCCGCTTCGACAGCCTTCCCCAGGCTGACGCGTCGCCCGGTGACGACCAAATCCGCGCCCTCCCCGGCGAAGCGCAGAGCCGTCGCCATTCCAATGCCGGATGTCGCTCCGGTGATGATGGCGGTTTTGTTTTTCAGTCTCATGGTTTCTCCTTGTAGCACAAGTCTATAGACTTGCGCTACAGTATAATCCCCCATCATGGACAGCAAGACACTCAACGTACTCGAATACCAAAAAATTCTCGGCAAACTCGCAGGCTTCTGCGACTTCTCCGCTTCGATGGAACTGGCGCGTTCGCTCGAACCGACCGACTCCTACGACCTTGCCCAAGCCCGCCTTGCCGAAACGACCGAGGCGCGGAAATTGTTTTCCGTGCAGGATGTGAGCATAGGCGCGGCGCACGACATCCGCCCCGCCGCAGACCTCGCCGCCCGCAGCGGAGTCCTCGACCCGCAGGCATTGCTGGACGTAAAGTCCACGCTGATCGCCTGCCGCGAGTTGAAGAAGACTTTCGAGAAGAAGGAAGGCGAATATCCGCGCCTGTGCCTGATCGCGCAGGGACTGCCCGAGACTCACGGCATCGTGGACGCCATCTCGCGCGTTCTCTCGGATCGCGGCGAGGTGCTTGATTCGGCGTCCGTCAAACTGGCGGACATCCGCCGTAATTTGAGAGTCGCGCACGACCGGCTGATGAGCCGCCTGCAAAAATATGTGACCGACTCCAAGACCTCATCCATGCTGCAAGAGTCGATCATCACCCAGCGTGATGGACGCTATGTGATTCCATTGCGCGCCGAATATAAAGGACGCATCAAAGCCGTCATCCATGACCAATCTTCCAGCGGGGCGACGCTTTTCGTCGAGCCGCTGCCGGTGGTGGAGGCGAACAACGAAATCCGGGAGTTGCAGCTTGCCGAACGGGACGAAGAACGCAGAATCCTCGCGGAGGTTTCGTCTGTGGTCGGCGCCCATGCCAGTGAGTTGAAGTACGGCGTGGAAAATCTCGCTGTGTTGGATCTGGCGTTTGCGAAGGCGAAGTATGGGGAGGAGTTGAGGGCGAGTGAACCGGAATTGCAGAATACAGAAGGCAAAGGACAAAGGGCAGAAAGCAGAAGGCAGAAGGCAGACCCACAATCGTCAATCGTCAATCGTCAATCGTCAATCAAATTAATCCAAGCCCGCCATCCCCTGCTCGACCCCGAGACCGTCGTCCCCGTGGACGTTGACCCAGCCGAAGGGACTCGCGCCATCGTCATCACGGGACCGAACACGGGCGGCAAGACGGTTTCGTTGAAGACTGTCGGATTGCTGGTTCTCATGGCGCAAAGCGGACTTCACATCCCCGCCCAAAGCGGCTCGGAGTTGCCGTTCTTCAAGTCGGTGTATGCCGATATCGGCGATGAGCAATCCATCGAGCAGTCGCTTTCGACGTTCAGTGGGCACATCACCAACATCATCCGCATTTTGAAACAAATAGATAACCGCTCACTGGTCATCTTCGACGAACTCGGCTCGGGGACGGATCCGCAGGAAGGCGCGGCGATTGCGCGGGCGATTCTCAGTCACCTGCTCGAAGCGGGTGTGATGACTCTGGTCGCCACGCATTACCCCGAACTAAAAACCTTCGCCCATTCGACCGAAGGGGTGGTCAATGCTTCTCTCGAATTTGACATCAAAACGCTTCGCCCGACCTACAAGTTGACCATCGGTCTGCCGGGCAGGTCGAATGCTTTGGCAATCGCCCAAAAACTGGGACTGCCGCAATCCATCATCGAGTCGGCGAAGGCGGAGATCAACCCGCTGGATTTGCGCGCCGACAAACTGCTGGACGATATCCGCAAGGAACGCAACCGAACTTCGCGTGAAAGAGAAAAACTGGAAAAGCAACGCTCCAAACTCGAAACACAAAACGCAGAACTCGCAAAACGCCTTGAGAAGATCGAGGACGAACGCCGCGAAACCATCGCCAAAGCCCGCGCCGAAGGTGAGTTGGAAGTGGCGGTCTTGAAACGCAATATCGACTCGTTGAAGTCGCAGTTGAAAAAAGCCAGCCAGCCGTTGACTGCCATCCGCGCGATTGAAGAGAAGATGGAGACCATTGAAGGAAAAGCGACTCAACCTGTCGAGAGAAAACAAGACCCCTCTTCGAGGACTTCGCAATCTCTACTCTCTAATCTCCAATCTCTCAAATTGGGCGAGAAGGTAACCGTCAGCACGCTAAATGCCGAGGGTGTGGTGACCGCTTTGGGTGAGTCCGATGCGGAAGTGCAAATTGGAACGATCCGCGTGCGGGCGAAGATGTCGGAGTTGGTCAGGCGCAATGCAGAGGCTGTATCCAATGAACAGAAAGCAGAAGGCAGGAAGCAGAAGGCAGAGGCGTCGTCCACGGTCAATCGTCCATCGTCCTCTTCGCCTGGCATGGAAGTGGACTTGCGCGGGTTGATGTCGGAGGATGCGCTCGACAAGATGGAACGTTATCTCGAACAGGCGTATCTTTCGGGTTTGCCCTGGGTGCGAATCATTCACGGAAAAGGGACGGGTAAACTGCGTCAGTCCGTGCGCGAGGCGTTGAAAGGTCATGCCTATGTCAAGTCGTTTGAAGAGGGCGCTTCCAACGAAGGCGGCGAGGGCGTGACGGTGGCGAAGTTGAACGCGGGGTAGCGGATTGGTATAATCTCGAAAACAAAGGAGCTAACCATGTCCATTGACGACGCCATCCAAAAAATGACCGACCTGATCAAAGCCGCCTGCGCGAGCGCGGATATCAAAGCCACGAAGATGTCGGACGAGGAGGCGCGTTTAACGGTGCTGGCTCCGGCGGGCGACATGCAGAAGATCAAGGATGCAACCTTCCAGCCCGCGATTGACATGTTGAATTCAGACGGCATGGATGTGCAGGTCTTTGTGTACGATAAAGATGCGCCGCCGCTGAAAGGGTAGGACAACCTTAAGGTTGTCCCACAGCCCGCCAGACGATGTTCAGTGCATCCAAGCCGGTTTCGCGGTGGATGATTTTTGCTTCATCGGTGAGATAGATCGCGCCTTGTAGTTCGCGTCCCTTCATTACATAAAGTCCGCGGTCGGGGAGATTTGAAACAGCCGCCCAGAAATTCCACAACGGAAGATCGAATTCATCGGCAAGCAGCGCCATGTCTCGGTTGACGCGGTGATCCAATTCGCGGTTATCGGCTTTGGTGGCGAGGATGGGGACGACGCCCTGCGCCAGCAATTGATCGATCACGCGCCGCAGATATTCGGTGTTGCGCGATTCAAAATGCGAGCCGATCTGGATGATGACAAACGACGGGCGATGGACTCTCAACTCGCAATCAACGGGCGTTTCGCCGAACGAACAGCCATACTCGCCGCGATGCCACTGATCCCACAACAATGCGCCGGGCGTCGTGCCGTCCTGCGCGGTGGAACTCTCGCGGTTGAACGAACCTGCAAAATGCGCCGCCGTCTCCTGCAATTCGGGCGGCAAACTTTCCACCAGCGACTCATCGGTATCGTAGACACCCAAAAATTCCTGCGGCTCCGCCTGGCAATCGCCGAAGATGGAAAAGGCGTTGGGATCGTTGCCAAGTGCGATTCCCCTTTCGTAAATTTCGCGGATATTCAACCCCGCTTCCGGCCTCACCGGGAGACTCATCCACGCATCGAGATTCGGCGTCGCTGTGACTTGTTTCGCTTCGACCGTCGGCGTGGACGTTGCCCGCTTCGTCGCCTCATTTGTTACAGCGACCTGTCCCTGCGTCGGAACATCATATCTTGGAGTTGGAACGATCCGCGCGGGAGTCTCTGTCGGTTTTGGGCTGGGGAAGGGAGTCGCTTGCGCGGTGCAGGCGGTGAGGAAAACCAATAAAGTTAGTATGCGTTTCATTTTAGTTATATCCGGTGGTCTCGATACGTGGCGCGGCTATCACGCGCCACTACTCGACCACCAGCGTTATCTGTTTATTCCATTCCCTCGCAAACTTCAAGATGCGCGGACGGATGTGGAACGCATCCGGGTCGGCTTGCGGACGTTTGGACTTGATCAATTCCATCGCCGCCAGCGGATTCATCCCCTGCGCGATGAGGATGCAGGCTCCCATCGTCACGCCGCGGTGAGCGCCATAGGCACAATGAGCAAAGACTTTGCCGCCGTTCTGAATGACATCAAGCGCGGCTTTTGCCCCACGCACGAGCGGACGGATGGGAATCGGTATCAGCGGCGTATCAAAGGTTGGGAGCCAGAGCCGCTCAATGGGAGTCGGATGCGGGTCTCGGTGGGGCATCCGCTCGAAGCGCATGTTAATGACCAGGCGAATGCCGAGTCTGCGCAGTTGGTCATAATCCTTTTTATGCGGGGTGGTGCCGATGAAAAGGTCGGCGGTGATGGGAGAGAAGTTCATGGGCGAAGGATAGCATAAAATGGGGAGTGGAAAGTGGAAAGTTGGTTGTAAAATTGGGGAGTTGCAGGTGATGAATAATGAGTGATAAGGGCAGGTAGGTATGGCGAATAACTCGCCACTTGCGACGGTCCGCCGTATTATTACAAGGTCGCGTATGATGAAGCCGTTGCAATGTTGGAAAAGTTGAAGTGATCGTGATGGACAAAGCGACGACGCCACCCACAATGGAAAAGGATTTTTTATGGAAATAATAAAAGGTTTTTTCTCATTTCTATTCAATTTGGTCGGAATCGTCAGCAGTATTCTTGGCATCTGGTCGGTCATTCGAAGCCCGGAGGAAGTAAAAGAGACCCTGGCGTCATGGGGCAAATCGGTTCGATCGTTCGTGAAAATAAGACAACCGAAACAGCCTGAAAAATCCCAATCAACAAAAACGCTTTCTGAAGCAGGATTTTCCGAGTTATTGGAAAACGCCTCCGATCCCTCCCGCGGGGCAGTACAAAAAAGCGATGTAAAACAACGGTCTCAAAACCCGATTACGATTTATCTTTATATTTTCGCAGTTTTAACCGTCGTAACGATCATGGTTGCCAGTATCATATCGAGACCCGCTTCTATCCCCGAGGCTGAAACCGCATCCCCTCCCATCGAATGGACCTTGAGCGGCGGCATGAACGTCGTGAGTCTGTTCTGGATGTTCGTTTGTCTCTTTGGCGTGATCGGCGCCATGCGGGGCTGGGCAAAGGAATTGCTGGTCGTCTTCAGCGGCGTCATTGCCCTGGCGGTCAATGTATTATTGTTCGGGCATTTTCCCTGGCTAAGAGATTTGCCAGACAACAGTCTTTCCGTGTTTTGGGCGCGGTCAACTGTAACAATCACTCTGGTATATTTTGGATATCAAACTGTTGCGAGCGTTGTCTCGCTTGCATCGAAAGCGGTGCGTGAAAAGTTATCCGATGTTTTGTTTGGGGCGGTAATGGGAGGCATAAACGGATATTTGATCGCCGGTTCGATCCTGGCTTATTTCCATATCGCCGATTACCCTTATGAAAACGTCATCGCGCCAGCCGCCGATGCCAATTTTTCAGAAATCGTCGCCGGAATGATGGCAGCCATGCCGCCAAATCTATTAGGCGAGCCCGGTATTTACTTCGCGGCTCTTATTTTGCTGATATTTATTCTTGTCGTATACGGCTAAGCCCCATGAATTCAATTCGACCCATGAAGAGCGGGTAGAGGATGCTGGAAAAATTGAAGTAACGAGAAATGAGGAAGGACTTGGCGCTTGGCTAAGCCCTTCCTCGTTTCTTATCCCTCGTTACTCATCCCTCGTCTCTCGTCAACTCATTCCCCATCCTCCTTTTTTATGCTAGACTCACCCCAACTCCAAACCCATTCCCTATTCACCATTACCCATTCCCTATTCCCATTACCCAATCACCATTTACCATTTACCAATCTCCCCATGGAAACTTTATCTTCCGCCCTCGACCCGCACTCCCCCGAATTCAAAGCCAACGCCGAACACAACCGCGCCCTTGCGCAGGAATTGAAGAAACACCTTGCGGATGTCCGCGAAGGCGGCGGCGAGAAGTATCGCAAACGCCACGAAGAGCAGGGCAAGTTATTCGTGCGCGAACGCATCGAACGTCTGCTCGACCCCGGCGCGCCCTTCCTTGAACTCTCCGCGCTGGCGGCGATCCATCTTTATAACAACGAAGCGCCGAGCGCGGGCATCGTCACCGGCATTGGGCGCATCTCGAATCGTGAAGCGCTCATCATCGCCAACGACGCCACTGTCAAAGGCGGCTCGTACTTCCCGATGACGGTCAAGAAACATCTGCGCGCCCAACAGATCGCCGAAGAAAATCATTTGCCCTGCCTCTACCTCGTCGACTCTGGCGGGGCGAATTTGCCGTTTCAAGATGAAGTCTTCCCCGATGTCAATCACTTCGGGCGCATCTTCTACAATCAGGCGCGCATGTCTGCCAAGCGTATTCCGCAGATCGCCGCTGTCATGGGAAGTTGCACAGCGGGCGGCGCGTACGTCCCGGCGATGAGCGATGAAGCCGTCATCGTCAAAGGCGCAGGCACCATCTTCCTCGGTGGACCTCCGTTGGTCAAAGCCGCCACGGGGGAGGATGTCACTGCTGAAGAATTGGGCGGGGCGGATGTCCACACGCGCAAATCGGGCGTCGCCGATCACTTCGCAGAGGATGATGACCACGCGCTTGAAATTCTACGCAGCATCGTTGAGACCTTACCGCGTGGACACGTGCATTCGCATCTTTCCGCGCTGGATGTTGCTCCACCCGAGGAGCCTTTATACAACGCCGACGAATTGTACGGAGTCCTGCCGCGCACCTTCAAAGAATCCTTCGACGTGCGCGAGATCATCGCCCGCATCGTGGACGGTTCCAAGTTCCGCGAGTTCAAAGCACGCTATGGCACGACTCTCATCTGCGGATTCGCCCGCATCCACGGCTACCCGGTCGGCATCATCGCCAACAACGGAGTCTTGTTCAGCGAGTCCGCGCTGAAAGGGACGCACTTCATCGAACTGTGCGACCAGCGCGGCATTCCGCTCATCTTTTTGCAGAACATCACCGGCTTCATGGTCGGCAAGGAATACGAAACCGGCGGCATCGCCAAAGACGGCGCGAAGATGGTCCATGCCGTTGCGACGACAAGAGTCCCCAAACTGACTCTCGTCATCGGCGGCTCATTCGGCGCAGGCAACTACGCCATGGCAGGACGCGCCTACGGCTCCAACTTCCTGTGGATGTGGCCCAATGCAAGAATCAGCGTCATGGGCGGCGAGCAAGCCGCGAACGTGATGCTCACCATCAAACAGGATCAACTTGCAAGAGAAGGCAAACCGCCCCTCAACGCAGAAGAAGCCGAAGAGTTCAAACGTCCCTTATTGGAAAAATATGAGCGCGAAGGCAGCCCTTACCATTCAAGTGCAAGAATCTGGGATGACGGCGTCATTGACCCGGCCGATACGCGTCAGGTGTTGGGGTTGGCGCTCTCAGTTGTGCTCAACGCGCCGAAGGAAGAAGGCGGCTTCGGTGTGTTTAGGATGTAGCGCATGAAAGAGGAAAGATGAAAGAAGGAATGGCGCAATGAAGTATGCTGAGTGGCAGGAAACCGTGTTTATCGAAATTCGGAAGGATCCGATTTGGAAACTGGAGGTTTACCGTCTTGCCTTGTTTGCAGGAGACATCGGGCGTCATGACGTCCTTTTCATTTCCAAACAACCTTTGATGTACAGTGTTGCCGACCAACTTCATCGCTCATTGGGTTCGATCAGCGCGAACCTGACGGAGGGATATTCCCGAAGCAAGGGTTTGGATCGCGCCCGCTTCATCGAGTCCTCGCTTGGTTCCGCCCGCGAAAGCCGGGACTGGTACTACAAATCCCGCCATGTTTTGAAAGAAGAAGTTGTTGTGCATCGTATCGGGTTAACCACTCACATCATAGGAATGCTTACTCCAATGATTCCCCACCAACGCAAAAACGCCATCCGCGAAGAACCGGCAGAATATATAACTCAATCGTCAACCTTCTCCCTCGATTCAGAAGTACCCATGCCATAATTCTTTCCTCTTTCTTCTTTCACAAGGAATTCACTGTGCCATTCGAATCAACAACTCCTCACCACTTCCTCTCCCAACTCGCCGGTCACTGGCAGGGTACAAGTAAATTATGGCTCGAACCCGACAAACTCGCCGGAGAATCCCCCATCGTCGGCACCATCCAACTCATCCTCGACGGCCGCTTCGCCCTCTTCCTTTACCAATCCTCCATCGAAGGCGAAGCGCAGCACGGCATGTTCACCTTCGGCTACAACACCACGCTCGAACGTTATGAAGCCAGTTGGGTGGATTCCTTCCACAACAACACCGCCATCATGTTCTGCGAAGGCAACGCCATCGAAAACGGATTCTCCGTCCTCGGCTCGTACCCCGACCCAACCGGCGGACCCGACTGGGGCTGGCGCACCGAAGTAAAATTGATCGGGAACGAACTCATCATGACCGCCTACAACATCACGCCTGAAGGCGAAGAAGCGAAAGCCACGGAAGCCATCCTCAACAAGGTGAATGCATGAAACTCCTCATCATCGGCGGGACTCGTTTTGTCGGCAGGCATCTCGTCAACTCAGCCCGCGCGCATGGGCATGAAGTCACCCTCTTCAACCGCGGCAAGACCAACCCCGGTCTTTTTCGAAGAGTCAAAACCATCCGCGGAGACCGGGAACATGACCTGGATCAACTCACGGCGGGGTGGGATGCGGTCATCGACACCTGCGGCTACGTCCCAAGAATCGTCCGCCTGTCCGCCGAAGCGTTGAAGGAAAAGGTCGGGCGATACATCTACATTTCAAGCGTCTCGGTCTATGCCAGTTTCAAAAAGATCGGCATCAACGAAAGCGAGCCGGTCGGCAAACTCGACGACGAAAGCGCCGAAGAGATCACCGGCGAAACCTACGGACCCTTGAAAGCGCTCTGCGAAAAAACCGCGCAGGAAATTTACGGACCCCGCTCGCTCATCATCCGACCCGGCTTGGTGGTCGGACCGCACGACCCCACCGATCGATTCACCTACTGGGCGCTGCGCATCGCCAAAGGCGGCGACGTTCTCACCCCCGACAACCCATCCGCCATGACCCAATTCATAGACGCGCGCGACCTCGCCGATTTTGTTGTAAGGCTCGCAGACAACAACGTCTCGGGCGTCTTCAACGCAGTCAACAACCCCGTCACCTTGAACACCGTCTTCGAAACGTCGCGGCGCATCAGCAAAAGCAGGGCGGTCTTCCATTGGGCGCCGGTGGATTTTCTCGAAAGGCACAACGTCCAACCCTGGAGCGACATGCCCGCCTGGCTTCCCGAAACCGGCGACGATGCGGGCGTCTCGCATGTTGATAATTCCAAAGCAATCGGCGCCGGGCTTGCCTTCACTCCGCTCGCCCAAACCATTCAAGACATTTACGAATGGGAACCCGAACGCCCCGAGGGATACGAAATGAAAGCCGGCCTGAAACCCGAACGCGAAAAGGAATTACTGGAGTTGTTGCGTGTTCGCTAAAATCCTCATCGCCAACCGCGGCGAGATCGCCATCCGCATCATGCGCGCCTGCCGCGAACTCGGCGTCAAAACCGTCGCCGTCTACTCCGAAGCGGATAAAAATTCACAGCACGTTCAATTCGCCGACGAAGCTGTTTTCATTGGCAATGCCGCGCCAAAAGAATCTTATTTGAATATGGATGTCTTGATCCGAGCCGCTCGCGACTCCCAGGCAGATGCCATCCACCCGGGCTATGGATTCCTCTCAGAGAACGCCTCTTTCGCCGCCGGGGTCGAATCAGCGAACCTGGCTTTTATCGGCCCCTCAGCCGACTCGATCCGCGCGATGGGCGATAAAGCCGAATCGAAGATTCTGATGAAGAAAGCCAGTGTGCCAACCGTGCCGGGTTATGAAGGCTTGGAAAGTTACGGCGATTTCAAAAAAGCCGCAAAGGAGATCGGCTATCCTGTTCTCGTCAAAGCCGCGGCGGGCGGAGGCGGCAAAGGGATGCGGGTGGTAAACGAGGAAAGCGAATTGAAGGAAGCGATTGAACTCGCCAAACGCGAGGCGCAAAACGCATTCGGCGACGAACGCCTGCTCATCGAAAAATATCTAGCAAACGCGCATCACATCGAGATACAGGTCTTCGGCGACAAACACGGCAACCTTGTCCACCTCTTCGAGCGCGAATGTTCCGTGCAAAGACGCCACCAAAAGATCATCGAAGAATCCCCTTCACCGCTTCTGACCGTCGAACTTCGAGAACGAATGGGGCAAGCCGCCGTCAACGCCGCCAAAGCCGTCAATTATCACAATGCTGGAACTGTCGAATTCATCTTCGACCCTCGACCTTCGACCTTTGACCTGCAACCTTCCTTTTACTTCCTCGAAATGAACACCCGCCTGCAAGTGGAACATCCCGTCACCGAGCTCGTCACCGGACTCGACCTCGTCCACTGGCAATTGAGAATCGCGGCGGGAGAAAAATTCCCCTTCACCCAAAGCGACCTGCACCAGCATGGGCACGCCATTGAATGCCGCGTCTACGCCGAAGACCCGTCCACGGGCTTTTTACCCAGCACCGGCAGGCTCCTGCAATTCATCCCGCCGCAGGGACCCGGCATCCGCGTCGATTCTGGGTTTGCCGCAGGCGATGAAGTTACCCACTACTATGATCCGCTTCTGGCAAAACTCATCGTCCATGCCGGGAGCCGGGAGGACGCCATCCGCCGCATGAAGAACGCGCTCAACGATTTCATCGTCCACGGCGTTGTGACCAATATTGACTACATGCGCGCCGTCCTTGAAGCAGACGATTTCAAGCAGGGCAAAGTCTCCACGCGCTGGGTTGAAACAACTTTCGGCGAGTGGAATGTCCCACAACCGGAGCTTCACGCGCTCATAGCCGCCGCGCTGGCGGATGTGGTATTCGTCGGCGGCAAAGCCCGGCCCGCCGTCTCCAACGAGACCGACCCGTTCAATCCCTGGAAGGGGACGGGGAATTATCGCAATTAATGCCACCCTGAGTTGATCGTAGAGATGCTTCGCTTCGCTCAGCATGACAAGGCTGCAAGATACCATGAAAACAACCTTCGACACCCAAACCATCGAACTTAATCCCTCCGGCGAGAACTTCGTTGCTGTAGTTGATGGCAAAACCGTCAACGTACAGATCGCCCGCGCGTCGAACGGGCGCATGGACCTGCTCGTGGATGGGCAGCGCGTGACGGCGCATGTCTCGTCGGATATGGCAAGGCGCTGGGTCACGATTAACGGGCGGACGTTAATGCTCACGAAAACCTCTGGCGCGAAACAAGGCGTCCGCCACGACCATGCCGGGGGATTGATCGCCCCGATGCCGGGTCAGATTCGAAGCGTCTCTGTCAGTGTGGGCGATGCCGTGAAGAAAGGTCAAACCCTGCTGACGATGGAGGCGATGAAGATGGAAATCCGCATTCAGGCTTTGAAGGATGGCGTGGTGAAATCGGTTTCGGTGGCGCAGGGGCAGACGGTAGAACGCGAACAGATTTTGGTGGAGGTTGAATAAATGACCGGAAAATTTTTTGACGAACTCGAAATTGGGATGACCTTCAAACACGGCGGGCGGACGGTGACCGAGATGGATAACGTGCTGTTCTCGGCGCTGACGATGAACACCCAACCGCTGCACCTCAACGAAGATTTTGCATCGAAGACCGAGTTTGGTCAGCGGCTAGTGAATGGGATTTTCACCTTCGGCTTGGTCGTCGGTTTGACCGTGGCAGACCTGACCGAAGGAACCATCATTGCGAATTTGGGCTATGACAAGTTGAATCATCCAAGTCCTGTTTTTCATGGCGATACGATCTATGCTGAAAGCGAGATCATTGGGAAGCGTGAATCAAAGTCAAGACCGAATGCTGGATTGATAAAGATAAAATGTACGGGCACAAAGCCGGATGGAACCATTGTGGTTGAGTTTGAGAGAACGGCATTATTTTTAAGAAAATAGTCGAAGGTCAAAAGTCAAAGGTCGCCAACTTTTGACCTTCGACCTGTAACCTTTGACAAGGAGCTTTATGCATTCACGACGCGCACTACTCTACATGCCCGGCGACAACTGGAAGATGATTTCCAAATCCATCACGCTGGGCGTGGATTCCATTTGCATGGACATGGAAGATGGCACTGCAATTAACAAAAAAACGGAAGCACGCGCCACGATTGCCAAGGCGCTGCAAGAGCTGGACTTCGGTGCGAGCGAGAAGCTGGCACGCATCAACTCGGTCGGTTCGGGCTGGGAGAAGGACGATATCGAAGCGGTCCTCCCCCATCATCCAGATGGGATCGTGATTCCAAAAGTCGAATCGTTTGAGCAGGTGGAATGGGCGAGCCGCATCATCGAAGATGCCGAGTTAAAGAACGGCTGGGGGGTGAATTCGATTCGTATTTTGATCGGCGTGGAAACTGCGAAGGGGATTTTGAACCTCAAAGAGATCGCGGCGCATCCGCGTTTGGATGCGGTCATCTTCGGCGGCGAAGATTTCGCGGCGTCAGTCGGCGCAACGCGGACGAAAGATGCCATCGAACTGCTGTATGCGCGGCAGACGGTCGTCGTCGCTTGCGCGGCGTACGATTTGCAGGCGATTGACATCGTCGCGATTGACTACAAGGATTTGGATGCGCTCAAAGCCGAGGCGGAGCAGGGAGCAGGACTCGGCTTCAGCGGGAAACAGGTCATTCACCCGAATCAGGTTCCGGCGACGCAGGAGGCGTTCACTCCATCTGCGGAGGCGATTGCGTATGCAAGGAGAATCGTCGAGACCTTTGAAGCCAGTCAAAAAGAAGGCAAGGGAGCGTATTCGCTGGACGGCAAGATGATCGACATGCCGTTATTGAAGAGCGCGGAAAAGGTATTGGCGAGGGCAAAGGCGGCGGGGAAATAAAACCGAACTCCGAGGCGATGACCTCGGAGTTTTTGTTTACGCTTTTTTCTTGTAACTGCTCAGCCAATTCACTACCCTGCCTTGTCATTTCGAGTGGCGCGAGGCGCCACGAGAAATCTTTCTCAATATTGCGCTGGATTTCTCCTCGCTGGCGCTCGTCGAAATGACAGGCTGAGCAGTTACGTTTTCTTTCCCTTTTCTTTCGCCTGCCCCATTACTTCCTTCACGCGGAACTGAGTGATCTTCCCGATCAACGCATACGGAATCGGCTTGGTCAGCGGGAACTTGACCGATCCCTTCGCCCCTTCCTACGCGGACAATTCCTTCTTGAACTTCATAATCCCTGACGGTGTGGGATAAACCCGATGTGTTCCTTGAACGCGGAGAAATGCACGAGGTTTTTGCCGTTCAGTTTGAATGTCGGAATTCCATACGCCATCGCCTCCTCCGCCCCCGGCGCGGACTTTTGAATCAGCGCCCGAATCTTTTGCAAAATGGTTTGAACTTCAGGCGGGTATTGAGAGATGAATTCGTCAATTGTTTTAATGGGCATGGAAATCTCCTCATCACCGAATAATTATTTCCGCAAAATCTTCTCCATTGTCTTCCCCTTTGCGAGTTCGTCAATCAACTTGTCGAGCCAGCGGATTTTTTGCATCAGCGGGTCTTCGATCTCTTCCACGCGAACGCCGCACACGACGCCTGAAATAAGCGAACTGCCCGGATTAATGGCGGGCGCCTGGGCAAAAAAGGTCTCGAAATCGTTCCCCTGTTTGACCTGCTTCTGTAACCCCGCCTGGGTGTAGCCGGTCAGCCAGCGGATGGTCTGGTCAACTTCCTCTTTTGTGCGGTTCTTGCGCTCCGCCTTTTTGATGTAGAGCGGATATACGTCCGAAAATCTCATTGCGAAAATTCTATGTGAAGGCATCGTGGTGACTCCTGCGCGTCCTGGGTTAAATGCGCGTGAAAATCTGTCAGCTGCTCACTTCCCATACCTCTTCCGAATCTCCGGCAGGAAATATTCCTCGAAGAAGCGGTCCACGTCGTAATCCGGCTTCCAGTTCCAGTCCGCCCGGGCGCGGGAGTCGTCCACGTCCTCGGGCCAGGAATCCACGATCCCCTGGCGGCGCGGATTCGGCTCGAAGGTCACATCCGCGTTCGGGAAGGCTTTCACCGCCCGCTGACGGAACTCCTCGGCGGTGATGGCGAAGGCGGCGACGTTGTACACATTCGTCGTCAGGCTTTCGCGCGGGGCGTCCATCAACACCAGCAAAGATTTAATCGCATCCGGCATCGCCATGAACGAAATTTTCGTATCGGGACGCACAAAACAGGCATACGGCTTGCCCTGAGCCGCCGCGTGCAACATCTCTGGACCATAATCGCTCGTCCCGCCGCTGGGCAGGGTAAAGGCGCTGATCAAACCCGGAAAGCGGATCGCCCGAAAGTCCAGCATCACCGGCGGCGCTTCATCCAAATGCTTCTGACCGAAATATTTCCCGTAATAGACGCCCAGTTTTTCGCAATACAATTTATTGCAGCCGTACATCGTATGCGGCACATCCCAATCCTCCTCCTTCACCGCGCCCGCGCCGTTCTTCGCATCCAAATTCGGCATCCCATACGCCGCAATCGAACTCGGGAATAAAAACTTGACCGCCTTCTTATACTTCTCCGAACGATACGCCGCCAGCATCAGCAGCTGCATCGTCCCCTCCACATTGATGCGATGCGCTTCTTCCGTGGCGATCTCCGCCTTTGAAGAAAGCGAGGCCGCCAAATGAAAGATCACATCGAAATCATAATCATAAAAAACTTTTACCTTGTAAACCAGGTCCCCCTGCACATGCTCCGCAACTAAATTTTTAATCGACTCTGGCAGGGGGGCAATGTCCGAGGTCACAACGCGATAGCCGCCCTTCTTCGCCAATTCCTGCACCAGCGCCTGACCAATTTCACCACACGCACCCGTAATCAGCACCTGCTTATCGGTCATCTTCAACTCCTGATATGCTAGAATGTTTTCGTCTCGTCATCCTTCACACAATAGGAATGACATCAATATTTTACGACACATTGAAACAAAAAATAGTCACAAAACCCCAATGACTTTCAAACTTTTTTTCCTTTCAGGTTTCCTGACATTACTCCTTTCGTCCTGTTCCTCCCTCGACGACTGGCTCGCTGTCTCGACCCCCATCCCTTCGACGGAAACCCCGGCTCCCACCTCGACCCGGGTCTGGTTCCCCCCATCCGCCACGCCCACGCCCCAACTTTTATCCACCAAGGAACCCACGCCTGAGATGCGCCCAGGTCTCAGCGCAGGCATCCTCACCGACAGCTTCACGAATCCCTTCGACTGGGAACTCGCCGCCTCCGACGAAGCCAGCGCCGACATCAACGACAACCGCCTGACCCTCGCCGCCCAAAGCGGAATCTACATGACCAGCCTGCGCCGCGACACCCTGCTCACCGACTACTACGCCGAGATCACCGCCCAGCCGGGGTTGTGCAAAAACGACGACAGTTACGGCATCCTCGTCCGCGCCAATGGCGGATCGTACTATCGCTTCGCCCTCGCCTGCGACGGCACCGTCCGTGGAGAACGCGTCAACAACAGCGTGCGGCTCGTCCTGCAACAGCCCATCCCCAGCGGAGACGTCCCGCCCGGCGCGCCGGGAACTGTCCGCATTGGCGTTTGGGCGGTGGGAAGTGAAATGCGCCTTTTTCTCAACGGACGCTTTCAATTCAGCATGAATGACCCCTCCTTCCCCATCGGCACCTTCGGAGTCTTCGTCCGCTCGGCAGGCGAAACCCCGGTGGTTGTTTCGTTCTCAGACCTGGTAATTCAGGAAGTGAATTACATCTTCCCCACATTGACCCCGTAAAGGAGTCGAAAGTCTTGTCCTGAGCCTGTCGAAGGGCTCCCGACTTTCGACTCAAAGGGATAAAAGGAATCCAGAAGTAGAATTTCTGGATTCCCGCAAGTAGAACTTGCAAAGTCCATTCATGGGAATAACAAAACGTCCCGAAGGCTTGTAGGATATTGATGAGTCCTATCCAGCAGCCTTCGGGACGTTTCAATTGCATGATTCAATTCACATTCATGAACCCGAACAACTTCCACATGCCGCGCATGAACTTGTGACCGCCGTCTGGATTCAAGAACTGGTTCGGGCACGAGCCGGGGATGACGGCGATGCCGTTGGCTTTGCACACATCCACCGCCGACTGTGAGACGCTGGTCATGCCTGCCGCCAGACCGGGCTTGGTTCCCATCATGCAATGCATCCAGACGTGCTTCACGCCCAAATCCACGCATTGGCTGACAACCTTGTCCGTCACACTGGGATTCGCCAGGATGAAGACCGCATCCGGTTTGGACGGCAGAGAGGCCAGGTCGGGGTAACAGGCCTCGCCCTGGAAAGAAGCGAGGCGCGGGTTGACCGCGTAGACTTCGTACCCGGCATCCTTGAAATTTTTATACGCCGCATTGCAGCCCGTCTCGCGCTTGTCCGAAACGCCCACCACCGCGATCCTTTTCTGGGCAAGAAAATCCTGAACCATTGAGTCAAGTTTAGCCATTGCACAATCTCCTTATACTATCGTCTAAGTGACAGTCACCTGCGAGGTGACTGTCACTTTCATATCTGAACCTACGCCCCCACGCGCCGAAGGTTTCTTCACTGACGATTATAGGGAGAAAGGTTACGACTTCAAGATGACAAACCTCCCGATATGGGCGGGTTTTCTCTTACAAAAATTTTACGGTTTCCGGCTATAAATGGAGAAAACCAGCATACAGTAACGTCGCACCAGACGGGTAGACAAATTCCAAAACAGGCGAAACTCGCGGGTTGGATTTTTCTCCTGAGTCAGGCGCGACGCACCCGAGGAGCAAAACATGACAGACACAGCCCCGCAACAATTCAATTTCAAGGCAGAGACCAGACAACTGCTTCATATTTTGATCCATTCGCTGTACAAGGACCGCGAGGTCTTTCTGCGCGAGTTGATCTCGAACGCATCAGACGCGATCAACCGCCTGCGCTTCGAGATGCTGACGACGCAGGACGTGCTCGACCCGAAGGCGGATTTGAAGATCCACATCACAGCCGATAAAGAGAATGGCACGCTGACGATCACCGACACGGGCATCGGCATGACGCGTGAAGAGATAATCGACCACCTCGGCACCATCGCCCAATCCAGCGCGCGGAAATTCATGGAAGCGGCAAAAGACAAAAGCGTGGACGCCTCGGGGATGATCGGTCAATTCGGCGTCGGGTTCTATTCGGTCTTCATGGTCGCGGATTGGGTGCGGGTCACGTCGCGTTCCTTCCGACCGGATGCCCAGGCTGTGACCTGGTACGCCACCGGCGACGACTCTTATGAGGTGGGCGCCGCTGAGATGACCGAACGCGGCACACGCATCGAGATCAAACTCAAGGAAGATGCGGCGGAGTTCGCAGAAGAGTATCGCGTCAAGAACATCGTCAACAAACATTCGGATTACATCGGATTTCCCATCTATATCGGCGCGGAAGAGAAACCGGTCAACAAACAGACCTCACTTTGGCGCACGGCGCGGAACGAAGTCAAAGAGGAAGACTACAAGGACTTCTACCGCCAGACCACGCTCGATTTCGAAGACCCGCTCCTGCACATCCATATGGTGACGGATGCGCCCGTGCAGTTGTACGCCCTGCTTTTCCTGCCCGCCAAATCCGAGCGGAATATGTTCTCGCTCCGCAAGGATGACGGCTTGAAGCTCTACTCGCGCAACATCCTGATCGACGAATACAACAAAGACCTGCTGCCTGAATACCTGCGCTTCGTGCAGGGCGTCGTCGACTCGGAAGACCTGCCGCTCAACGTCTCACGCGAGACGGTGCAATCCAGCGGCTTGATGCCGAAGCTGAAAAAGGTCCTGACCAATCAGGTCATCAAGGAATTGGAATCTTTGGCGAAAAAAGATGTAGAAAAATACAACTCCTTCTGGAGCGAGTTTGGCGTCTATCTCAAACAGGGAGTCGCCGCCAGCCCGGCGGATACGGAAACGATCACGCCTCTTTTGCGCTTCAAGACGAATCTACAGCCCGAAACCTGGTCTTCGCTGGAAGAATATGCCTCGCGCATGAAGGACGGGCAGAAGGTCATCCATTACATCGTGGGGGAAGATTCCAAATCCGTACTGCGCAGCCCGCATTTGGATTCATTCCACGCCAAGGGGTTGGAAGCGCTCCTGCTCACCGAACCGATGGACTCATTCATGTTGATGGGTCTGCGCAAGTTCAAGGATTACGAGTTGAAAAACGTCGCCGGGGCGGAGGTGGATGGGGAGGACCAGCCCAGGGCGGAGTCGGAAGCGGAGAAGATTCCCGAGGGAGATTTCAATTCGCTGGTGGAGCGCTTCAAACAGGTTTTGGGCGAACGGGTCGCGGACGTCCGCGCGAGCAGGCGGCTGGTCACTTCCGTGGCGCGGCTGGTGGATGCGGATGCGAATTCCAACCCCGATTTGCAGCGAGTGTATAAATATCTCGGCAGGGAGTACGAAATTCCAAAGAAGGTGTTGGAGTTGAACTCATCGCATGAGATTTTGAAGAACCTGCTTAAACTCGATGCGGGGTCCGAGTTGGGCAACATCGTCATCGAACAGATCTTCGACAGCGCCCTGCTGGTGGAGGGCATTCACCCCGACCCGTCGTCGATGGCGCCGCGCGTGCAGCAATTGATCGAAGCAGCGCTGGCGGGTAAATAGCGGAATCCACCGACTCCCGTCGTTGGACTCAAAAGTCGGGAGACTTTTGAGTCCTTAATAAGGAGAATCCCATGAGCCCAGCGCGTTTATCGAAAGTCGAAGCGGGGATGCGTCTCGTACTCGAATTCAACGAAGCCTTCAACCGGCACGACGTCCCCGGTATGATGAAGTTGACGACAGAAGATACCGTCTTCGAGAACACGGCTCCCGCGCCGGACGGGACGGTTTATTCCGGCAAAGAGGCGGTGACTCAATTCTGGGTTGACTTCTTCCGCGAATCGCCGAAGGCGCACATCGAGATCGAAGACATCTTCGGTCTGGGTCAACACTGCGTCATGCGCTGGAAATATTCCTGGGGGGAGGGTCACGTGCGCGGCGTGGATATTTTCACGGTAAGGGAAGGCTTGATCTCGCAGAAACTGTCCTACGTCAAGGGGTGAGGCGGACACAAATTCAAGACTCTTGTCACTATCGTAATTTCCCGCTCCTTCATATACTTGGAATCACAACTGCCAAAAAAGGAGAATGTAATGAAACATATAAATTTTACCGGGATCATCCTGTCGCTCACGGTGATCCTCTCTGCCTGCGCTTCGCCCACCCCGGTTGCTCCCACTGATACGCCGCTTCCGCCCCCGACCGACACAGCCTCTCCGCCCACCGCAACACTCGAACCTTCTTCCACGCCAGACCCGCTCCTCTTCCGCGACGATTTCGAAGGCGCATTGGATGAAGGCTGGGCATGGACGAACGAGAACAACAAATACTGGAACCTGACGACCAACCCCGGCTGGCTGGAGATGAGCGCGCAGCCCGGCTACATCGGCGATGGGACGGTGAAGAACCTGTTGTTGCGCCCCATTCCCACGGGGAATTTCGAACTGGAGACGAAGGTCATCTTCGCGCCGAAGGGCAACTTCCAGATCGCGGCATTGGTGATCTACGAAAGCGGTCCGAACTTTGTACAATTCGGGCGCGCCTTTTGCGGTCCATGCCCAACAAAAGATGGATTCTATTTTGACATGTTCGTGGACGGCGTATTCGGCGGGCAGAACTTCGCCACCGCCATCACCTCGGGAGACACCGTTTCCCTGAGACTGCGCCGCGAAGGAAACAAATACACCAGTTACGGCAGCCTCGACGGCGCGGACTGGCAGGTGATCGGCACCCACCAAACCGATATGAATCCCGGTTTCGTCGGCTTGACCGCCGCGCAGGCAAACGGCTCCCAACCCGGTCCGGCACAATTTGATTACTTCATTATCAACGCATTACCATAAGTTGTAACCCATAAAAAAGACCTCCGAAATCAACTTCGGAGGTCTTTTTCTTTCCGCTCACTATTTGCTATTCACCATCCCCTATTCACTGCTCTTTACCCGTTCTTCTTCTGAAACTCCTTCATAAACTTCGCCAGTTCCTTCGCGCCTTCAATCGTCATCGCGTTATAAACCGAGGCGCGCATCCCGCCCACGGAGCGGTGTCCTTTCAAGCCGATCAGGTCGTTCTTCTTGGCTTCCCTGGCAAAAGTATCTTCGAGTTCCTCGCTCGGCAAGCGGAAGGGAATGTTCATCAACGAACGCGCTTCCGGCACGGTATGTCCGCGATAGAAACCGCCGCTTTCGTCAATGGCGTTGTAGACGATGCCAGCCTTCTCGCGGTTGATCTTTTCAACTGCCGCGAGTCCGCCGACCTTCTTCGCCCACTTGAAAACCAAGCCAACCATATAGATCGCAAACGAAGGCGGAGTGTTGTGCAACGAACCGCTCTCGGCGAGGGTCTTGTAATCGAGCATCACGGGCAGGTTCTCGGGAGTACGGGCGAGCATGTCATCCCGCGCGATCACAACGGTCACGCCTGAAGGACCGGCATTCTTCTGCGCGCCCGCGTATAACAACGCATATTTCGATACGTCAATCGGGCGGCTGATGAAATCGGACGACGTATCGCAGACCAGCGGCACGCCATCGGGCGGGGTCGGCTCATTGAAAAATTCCACGCCATGAATGGTCTCGTTCGACGTGAAATGCAAATACGCGGCTTTCGGGTCGAGGTCCAAAGACTTGGGCAGGCAGTTGAAACCGTCCGCTTCGGTGTTCGCGGCGGCGCGCGCCGTTCCCAACTTCTTCGATTCCTTCAAGGCGATCTTGCTCCATGACCCCGTCACCACATAATCGGCAGAAGCGCCCGCCGCCCGCAGGTTCATCGGCAGCATCGCAAATTGCAGCGTCGCGCCGCCCTGCAAAAACATCACCTTGTAATTCGACGGGATGCCCAGCAGCTCGCGCAGATCGGCTTCGGCAGTTTGGATGACCGCTTCGAACTCCTTCGAACGGTGGCTGATCTCCATCACCGACATCCCCGTGCCTTTGAAGTTCAGCAACTCCGCCTGCGCCTCCTGCAACACCTCCAGCGGCAGCACACCCGGGCCCGGATTGAAATTATGGACTCGTTTTAAATCAGACATGGATTCAGACTCCTGTTTTGAATGGATTGAAGGACAAACGCCTCGATCGTAGACTTGGGCTTGACTCTGTTTCGACAGCAGTTGCCTGCCCTGTTGCATTGTATCAAATCAGACACTACCATCCAATTCATTATAAATTTTGTCAGACAAACCTACAAGAACAAATGGCACGATTCCCACCTGATGGTTGTCGTTGACAAAGAATATCCTCATTGTTAGAATGACCGATGTGTTGCGCATGAATTCACAAACAGGAACTCAGCCGCTTCGGCGGTTTGGTTCCTGTTTTTAATTTCACTCATGGTAGCGCGAAATACCCTTCGCCAAACTCAGGGCAAGAATTTCGCGCTACTAAAACAGGAGAATCCAATGAAGATCATTATCTGCGACAAGACCGAAAAAGAATACATCGAACAGATGCGCGCCGCCGGGCTGACCGTTGACGTGCGTGACGACATCACCCCGGAACAGTTGCTGGTTGAACTGCCGAACTATGAGGGCATGGTCGTCCGTTCGCGCACCAAGGTCCGCAAAGACCTGATCGACGTGTGCCCCAACCTCAAGGTCATCCTGCGCGGCGGTGCCGGGCTCGATACCATTGACCATGAATATGCCAAGGAAAAAGGCATCACGGTCATGAACACTCCGCTCGCCAACTCCAAATCGGTGGCGGAGCTTGCCATTGGTTACATGCTGATGATGGCTCGCTCGCTCTACAAAGCCAGCGCCACCATGAAAGCCGAAAAATGGGAAAAGAAAGCCTTCAACGGCGACGAGATCGGCGGCAAGACCCTCGGGCTGATCGGCATCGGCAACATCGGCAAGGAAGTCACCAAACGCGCCCTCGCCATGGAAATGACCGTGGTTGCCTACGACCCGTATGTGAAAGAAATGGCTGGCGTCAAACTGGTCAGCCTCGATGAGTTGCTCGCCCAATCTGATTACATCAGCCTGCACCTGCCGAAGACCAAAGAATCCAGCAATATGATCGGCAAAGAACAGTTCGCCAAGATGAAGAACGGCGTCCGCATCGTCAACTGCGCGCGCGGTGGAATCGTCAACGAAGAAGCACTCTACGAAGCGCTGACCAGTGGAAAGGTCGCCGGAGCCGCGTTGGACGTCTTCAACGAAGAGCCCCCCACCGACTGGAAACTCGCCAAGCTTGACAACGTCATCGCATCCCCGCATATCGGCGCAGCGACAAAAGAAGCCCAAGCCCGCGTCGGCGCGGAAGTGGCAGAGAAGTTGATCGCGTTCGCGAAGAAATAAACCATCCAGTCCTGAGGAGGGCCCTTTCCCACAAAACCTGTCAGATTCTAAATAAGAGGAGACCCTTATTCATGAAAATCATCAGCGACATTGGCATTCAGATCCCGCAAGTGGTTCTTCCCAAGCCCGGCATTGACCCGCAGAAGTGGGCGGTGATTGCGTGTGACCAGTTCACGTCCGAGCCGGAGTATTGGAACGAGGTCGAGAAGATCGTCGGCGATGCGCCATCGACCTTGCGCCTGACCTTCCCCGAAGTCTATCTCGAAGGACCGGGCGGGGATGAACGCATTCAGAACATTCAGGCGGCGATGAAGAAGTACATGGATGAAGGCATCCTCCAGCCGCATGATGGTTTTGTGTATGTCGAGCGCCAGACCTTGCACGGCAAGACCCGCAAAGGTGTGATGCTGTGCCTCGACCTCGAACGCTATGATTACAACAAAGGCTCCTCCAGCCTGATCCGCGCCACCGAAGGGACGATCGTGGATCGCCTGCCTCCGCGCATCAAAATTCGCGAAGGCGCACAGCTTGAATTCCCGCATATTTTGGTGTTGATCGACGACCCGAACAAGACCGTCATCGAACCGTTGACGGCGGCGAAAGCGAAGTTTGAGAAGCTATATGATTTTGAGACCATGCTGGGAAGTGGTCATCTCGCTGGCTTTGCCGTGAATGCTGACTTTGAAAATCAAGTCGTCGAAGCCCTGCGCGGACTCGCCTCTCCTGAAACCTTCGCCGCCAAATACGGCGTGGACAAATCTCTGCCGGTGCTGCTCTTCGCCATGGGCGACGGCAATCACTCGCTTGCGACTGCCAAAGCCATTTGGGAAAAGATCAAAGCCGAAGTGGGCATGGATCACCCCGCGCGTTATGCCTTGGTTGAAATTGAAAACGTCCATGATGAGGCGTTGGAATTCGAGCCGATTCACCGCGTAGTCTTCGGCTTGAAGAAAGATGTCTTTGCTGAGATGAAGTCTTTCTTCGGCGAGAATTACAAATACACCCCGTTGCCAACGGCGCGGAGATGACTCAACGTGTGGACTCTGCCTCTGGAGAAAATCAACTCATCGGCGTGGTCGGCGGCGGACAACAATTCGGCGTGATCGAGATCAGCAAGCCGTCTACCAATCTGGCGGTGGGAACCATTCAAGCCTTCCTCGACCCGTTCGTGAAGAACGGCGGCGCGGAGAAAATTGACTACGTCCACGGCGAAGATGTGGTCGAACGCCTGTCCCTGCAAAGCGGAAATGTCGGCTTTTACCTGGCGGGCATGCACAAGAACGAACTGTTCAAGACCGTCATCCTGGATGGCGCTCTGCCCCGCAAGACCTTCTCGATGGGCGAAGCGAAGG